>CAVWJJ010000001.1:0-500356 GCA_963755395.1 uncultured beta proteobacterium
GCTCGGCGTCGGTGTGGTTCACCACCGGTGCCTTCATGATCATCTGCGGCGCGCCGTGCGCCATCACGAAGCGCGGCTGGTCGTGGTGCTCGGTGCGCACCGTCTCGCGCGCCGACGGATCGTCCACTGCCGCGATGTCGGCCACGCCGTAGCAGGTGCAGACGTAGGTCTCGCCCGGCAGCGCCTCGACGTAGATGCCGGTGCCGCGGATGCCGATCGTCGCGGTCGCGGTGCTGATCTTCTTCGGTTTGCCCGGCTCGAACACCGACAGCACGGCGCCGGTGACGATGCGCAGCCCGCTCTCGAGCAGCGAGCCGGACTTGCCTTCGATCTCGACCCGCGCGCCGGCGCGCACCATCATCGCGTCGCGTCCGATGACGAACACCAGCTCGGCGCCCTTGCCGGTGACTGACCACGTCGCCTGCCTTCACGTCCATGCCGACCAGTGCCGGCGTGCCGTTGACGTGCGCCTCGCCCTTGACGCGGTAGACGCCCTTCTCGATCTTGCCCGCCGCGAGCGCGTCGCGCAGCAGCGCGAGCCCCGCGGCGCCCCCGCGGCGCCTTTCAGCCAGGCGCGCCGCGTCACCACGCGAAGCCCTCGCACAGCCTGGGCAGCAGGGCGGCGAGCTGGCCGCGCTCGAAGAAACGATCCGCGCGCGCCAGCCGCGCGGCGTCGCGCGCCGCGGCGTCGCCGCCGACGCAGAAGATCGGGATGTTGAGCAGCATTCCGCTGCGGATCTCGCGCACGGTCTCGACCGGATCGGAGCCGTCGCCCGGCTCCAGGTCGAGCAGCGCAAAGCGGTGCAGCAGCACGTCCTGGAACTCGCCCACGTCCGACGCGCTTGCCGCGTAGCTCGCCTGCCAGCCTTCGGGCAGCGAGCGGGCGACGTCCTCGCGCAACGCGGCGTCGTGCGAGAAGACGATCAGCTTGCGCGCCAGCCGCGCGGCGATCGTCGGCATCGCTAGACCCTCGACAGCACGCGGCGCGCGTTCAGCCTGACCTCGCTGCGCGCGCGCCCCTGCTCGATCGGCTCGGACAGCTCGGCGCGCGCCTCGGTGATGCTCTCCTGCTCGGCCGGCGAGGGCCAGGCGTTCTCGAAGCTCCAGCCGTGCTGCGCGCCGATGCGCGAGCGAAAGACCTCCTCCAGGTCGCGCTCCGCCGGCAGCGCGCCGTGATCGGCCCACTCGGTCATGGCGAGCGACAGCCCGTCGCGCAGCCAGCTGCGGAAGTCCGGCGACGGGCCCGCCACGCTCCCGGCAAAGGCCTCGGCCGGAAAGCGCAGCAGGAAGCTCGAGGCCACCACCGCGCACTCACCGATGGTGGCCGCGCCGCTGCCGGCGATCTTGCGCCCGTGCAGCCAGATGTCCTGCTCGTTGAGGTAGGCGGGCAGCCCGAATTGGCGGTAGGTCGCCACCGCGGGCGCGAGCGCCCAGGAAAACCAGCGCGCCGGGCGCCCCGGGGCCAGCCGCTTGGGCGCGATCAGCACGAACACATACTGCGACTCGTCTACCCATACCAGGCCGCCGCCGAGCGGTCTTCGCACCACCGGCACGTTCACGCCCGGATCGAGCTCCGCCCGTCCCTGGCTCTGGCCGAGACACAGGTGCGTCCTGGCCTGAGCCCAGACCACGATCGGCGTCGCGTCGGCGCCTTGCGCGGCGGCGAGCCCGCTGTAGGCCGCGTGCAGCTCGAGCGGCTCGACCAGCCCGAGCCGGATCCAGCGCGCGAGCGGCCCGGCCATCAGCCGCCGTCCTTCGGGCGGAAGAACTTGCCCAGGTAGAAGTCGCGCCGCGCGAGTGCGTCGAGCTCCCTCGCGCGCGCCTCGAAGCCCTCGCGCAGGATCTCGGCCAGCCGCTCGCCCTGCTCCGCGTCGAGGATGTGAATGCGGCCCAGCAGCTCGACGTCAAACTCGAGCATCTCGCCCGCCAGTCCCTCCGGGCGCTCCAGGTGCAGCAGCCAGGCGCGGCACTCCGGGTCCTCCGGGTCGAGCGGCGAGAGCACGATCCTGCCCAGCCACGCCAGCCGCGCGGCCTGGTTGAACTGGCTGATATCGAGCTTCTTGCCGAGCTTGTACTTGCGCAGCTCGTTCTTGAGCGCGCCGATGTCGGCGATGTCGATCGACTTCATCGGGCTAGGTTAGCAGAAAAGAAAAGGGCCGGATCGCTCCAGCCCCACTCATGCGCCGCCCGGGCGGTGGACGTTACATCTTGATGCCGTACGCGATCCCTATCGAGTCCTCGTACATGTGCAGGTTGGCCTCGCCGCCGCCGAAGGAGAGCGGGATCGAGTTCACCCCATTCACTTCCTTCTTGAACGCGTGCATGTAGGCAAGCGTCAGCTCGTTGTTATTCGCCAAGGTCCAGGTCGCGCCAAGCGTAACGTGCTGCTCGACCACGCCCGGGGCCAGGATATTGAACAGCGTCTGGTTCTCCGGAATCGGCTGGCGCAGGGTCTGGAAGCCCGCGCGCAGCACGAGATCACTGCGGTACTCGTAGCTCGCGCCGAGCTTGAGCGTCGTCACGTCGCGCCAGCCGAAACCCGGGCCGTCGGTTGAGCCGAACAGCTTGCCGGCGAACAGGCTATCGATCGGATCGCCCACCGCAGCGACCTTGGAATAGTTGATCTGCTCGACGTCTGCCGCGACAGTGAGCCGCGGCGTGGCCTTGACCGCGATCCCGATGCCGTAGTTCTCCGGGATGTCGAACTCGCCCTGGTTGGCGAACAGGCCCTTGTATTTATCGAACTTGCCCATCTTGGTCTTCGACTGGTACGTCGCGCCGAGCGTCACGGTGGAAGAGACCTGCCCGGTCCAGCCGATGCGCGCGCCCCATCCGGTCGACGAATCCTTGCCCTGATCCGAGAAGTGCATCGGGTCGGACGAGAACCCCGCGAAGGCCGAAGTCTGCAGCCCGCTCAGGCCGAACTGCTGATAGGCGAGATTGAGCGACAGCCCGATCGAGTTGTTCGGCGTTGACTTTGTACGCCACGGTCGGCGCGACGAACAGCTGCGTCAGGTCCACGCCCGTCGGGCTGGTGCCACCCACCGCGGCGAACGGCGAGGACTTGTACTTCGTATTCATGCCGCCGTTGCCGTACACCGCGATGCCCACCGCCATGTCGGGGTTAAGCATCCTGCTGTAGCCGAATTCCGGAATTAGGAAATCGGTCGCATCGTTACCGTCGTAGGATCCGGTCATCCCAGCGCCGTTATTGACGATGTCCGCCCCGCGAGTCGGGCGGAACCAGTCCAGGCCGATGTCGAGCCGGTTGCCGACCATGGTCAGGCCGGCCGGGTTGGTCGCCGGCGCGAGCGCGTCCTGCGGCAGCGCGATGCCGACGCCGCCCATGCCGATCGACTTCATGCCGTAGCCGTGCGAGAAGTAGCCGTCGGTCGCGAGCGCCACTCCCGGCGCGAGGGCCGCTGCGATGCCGGCGCTGATCAGTATCTTTCTCACTTCGTCCTCCTGCAGGTTTGAGCTCGGGTGCTAGATGAACAAGCTGACGTCGGCGTCCTTCGCGATGCCGAGAAACGACGCCGCGCCGCAGTATTCCTTCACTTCCGGGATGAAGTCCTCGTGCTTGAAGCCGAACAGGTCGACCGTCATCTGGCAGCCGATCAGGTTGGCGCCCGCCTCGAGCGTCAGATGGCGCAGGTCCGAGATCTCCGCCACGCCGTTGTTCTTGATCGTCTGCTTCATGAGCGTGGTGGCGACGTTCTCGAAGCCGGGGATCGCCGCCTGAACCACGTTCGGGATGTTCCAGTTGATGTGCTTGAACCAGTCCGGACCGAACGGCATCTTCATCGGCATGCCCGGGTTGCCGAGCGGCGAGATCTTCAGGTCGGAAATATCCTTCTTCAGCAGCTGAAGGCCGTAGAAGGTGAAGAAGATGTCGACCTTCCAGCCCAGCGCGGCCGCGGTCGAGGCAAGGATGAACGGCGGATAGGCCCAGTCGAGCGTGCCCTTGGTGGCGATGATCGCCATCGCCGGGGTGTGCGTCTCGGCGCGCTTGGCGAGCGCTTCCTCGAGCTTCTGCGGCAGCATCTCGTCGATGCGGCGCTTGATCAGGTCGTCGATCAGGGCGGCGTTGGGAGCGGCTTCCATGGGGCAGTCCTCCGGCAAATCAGTGTTTAATGAAATACTGTACTTCCCGACAGCGAAACTCTAGTCGGCATTTCTTATGCTGCGATAGCACGAAGTTGATACGGGACAGCTACCGGCCCACTTTCACCGGCTTGCCGTCCATCTGGCGCCTGATGGCGGCCAGGTCGCGCCTGGCGGGGGCGAACGGGAACGACAGGATGTCGGTCGGGCTCGAGTCTCCGTAGGGCCGGTTGCAGGCCGAGACCTCGTCGTCCTTGCCCGGGCAGCCCGAGGTGCGGAACGGCGTCCCGGCCGCGATTTCGCGCTCGAGGACGTCTTTCGCGACCCCGAAGTCCACTACCCGCCCCGACTCGTCGAAGGCCATGTCCTCCACGCGCCTGCCGCGGTAGTCGATCAGGAACCTCGCCAGCTGCACCCGGCGCCACTGCCCGCGGTCGACCGCGGGCCAGTCCTCCATCAGCGAGCCGCGCTCGGGGAAGAAGGCGAACATGTGGTTGTGACCGCCCAGGTCGCGAATCTTCTGCGCCACCTCGAGGATCTCGCGCTCGGTCTCTCCCATGCCGCAGATCAGGTGGGCGCCGAACTTCTCCGCGCCGTAGATCTCGGCCGCCCATTCGATCGCCTGCCAGTACTTGTCGTAGCGGTGCGGGCTGTCGACCCCGCGCCCGCGCGTGCGGTCGAAGATCGCAGGGGTCACCGCATCGAGCGCGACGGTGAAGATGTCCGCGCCCATGCGCTTCATTTCCTCAAGATGATGCTTTTCCAAAGTCGTCGGATTCGAAAGGATCGAGACCGGGATCTGCGGCAGCTCGCGCGTCCACCTCTCCAGCAGCACGAAGGTGTCGTCGTTCGAGTCCGGATGGGTGATCATCGAGATGCACATGCGCTCGAAGCGGCCCTTGTCCGAGCCGGCCTTGACGCGCTCGATCACCTCCTCGTAGCGCGCGGTGGGCCAGTCGACGCGAATGAAGTTGCGGTCGGCGTAGTCGCGCGCCTCCTCGCGGTGGCGCGCCAGGCCGCAGTAGGCGCAGTTGGCGCGACAGCCCTCGGGATAGGTCACCAGCAGGTTGAGGCAGTGGGTGCACGAGGTGCGGTGCATCCTGCCCGCCACCAGACCGAGCGTGATCGCGGCCGCCGTGCTCATCTGCACGTACTCGGGCGAGCGCATCTGCGGCGTCTTGACGTGGTAGTTGGGGCGGTAGAACTGCACCGGCTGCGTGGTCTGCGTCGTGCTCATGAGAAATACTCCGGAAAGGCGATCCAGCCGGCGCGATGCGCGGCGTCGTCCGCGGCGCGTTCGGTGTTCCAAATCCCGGCCATGCGCCGGCGCGCGGCGAGCGCGCGCTCCAGCGCCGGGCCGAACTCCTCGCGCAGCTCGTCTTCGTACTCGGCAAGGGCCGAGTCGTCGCCATTCGCGGCGCGCGCGGCGGCCGCGCCCGCGCGCTCGCCCGAGGTGACCGCGGGCGCGATGCCGGCGCCGGTGATCGGGTGCGTCAGCCCGGCCGCGTCGCCCGCGAACAGCGCGCGCCCGACGACGATGCGCTCGCGCAGCCCTCCGACCGGAATGGGCCCGCCGGTGCGCAGCAGCACTTCCGCCCCGAGGCGCCCCTCGCGCACGAGCGTCGCGTGCAGCTCGTCCAGCGGCGCCTTCATGTCGTCCTCGAGCGCCGGGTCGAGCCCGAGGCCCAGGTTGGCGACCGCGCCCTTGGGGAACAGCCAGGCGTAGCCGCCCGGGTAGCGCGCCGAGAGCCAGATGTCGGTGTCGCGCTGGCCTTTCGGCAGCGGCACGGTGTACTGGCGCGTCGTCACCACCGGCAGGCGCGCGAGGCCGATGCAGGCCGCGGCCTGCGACAGCGGACCGTCGGCCGCGACCAGCGCGCCGTAGCTGACCTCGCGCAGCCCGCCGGCGGTGCTGACGCGAACGCGGCGCGCATCGGCGTCGATCGAGCGCAGCGCGGCGTCGGTCCACAGCACCGCACCCGCCGCCTCGGCCGTGCGCGCGAGCGCCTGGTCGAAGCGGTCGCGCCGGATCATCAGGCCGCCGAACGCCCGCTCGGCGCGCGCGCCCGAAGGCAGGTAAGTCGCCATGCCGGCGATAGGCTGCGCGCGCACTTCCGCCCCGGCGTAGCTCGACAGCGGCAGCGGGATGAATTCGGCGCACTGCACCGGCAGGCCGACCACCTTCTTGCGCTCGACCGCGAGTACGCGGCAGCCGGCGCGCGCAGCGGCCGCGGCCGCGCTGGAGCCGGCCGGCCCGAGGCCGATCACGAGAACGTCGCAGGCTCTCACGCCCGGCTCACGCGGCGACCACGGGAATGCGCGCAATGCGGGAGGCGGCGCGCTTTTCAGCCTCGACCACGAGCTTGGGGTCGAGGCGCGCGGCGGCGGGATCCTCGAGCGCGAGCACCTCCTCGCCGATCGCGATCGAGCAGCAGGCGGGCGTCACCTTGACCTCGCGCCCGAGCGCGAGCGCGAGCGCGACGCTGCCGTCGGCCGGGTGCGCGATGCCCTCCAGGCCGGCCATCACCGCGTAGGCGTCGATTTCCATCTTGGCGCGGCCCGCGGGGCGCGCGCAGCCGAGCAGCAGCGGCAGTTCGGGCAGCGCCGCGCGCGCGTCGAGGAAGAAGCGCCCCACCTCGCGCGAAGACGGCGTCGCGAACGGGCGCCCGGCCGGGGCGTAGAACGGCATCACCACCACCAGCACCAGCGCGGAGGGGCGGTGGCGCGCGATCATCTCGAGCGCGCGCCACTCGCCGAGCATCCTGCCGTAATGCAGCCCGAGCACGATGTGCGGCACGACCTTGATGCGGCGTGGCGACCAGCGCCTCGAGCGAGCGCTCGAAGTCCTCCACCGGGCGGCGCAGGTGGTAGACCTGCGACACCGTGTCCTGCGCGCCGATGACGTCGAGCATCGCCGCGTCGACCCCGGCCGCCGCGATCTCGCGCGCCATCGCGCCGTCGACCAGCGCGGTGTGCATCGCGATGCGGAACCCGGGAAATGCGTCCTTGATCCGGCGCACGGTCGGCAGGAACGGCCCGTACTCGACCTCGTCGCGGTGGTTCGAGCCGCCGGTGAGCAGCATGCCCTTCGCGCCCAGCGCCACCTGCTCGTTCACCGTGCGCCACAGCGCCTCGGGCGTGGTCGCGGCGAGCATCGGCTCGAGGATCTTGGCTTTGCAGTGGTCGCACTGCAGCTTGCACTCGCCGCCGGTGATCGAGACCGCCGGCCAGGCGCTCTTGCCGCACGCGGAGATCTCGCTCGAGGCGTAGGCCTTGAAGCTGGGCGTGTAGAAGTTGATCGGGCGGGCAATCGCGCCTGCCCGTTCGAGGCGTTCAATGAATTCGAGGTCGAACCGTGCCGGTTCGAGCGCTTCGATCCCCGCTGCGATATCAGCCCAGCGCACGCGTCAGGGGCAGCCGGCGAAGCCGTCGGCCGTCATCTTGGCTTCGAACGCGGCGCTCGCCGCGGCGCCGGTCACCAGCGAGGCCGCGTCGGCGTCCCAGTTGGACGGCTTGAGCTTGACCAGCCAGCCGTTGCCGTAGGGGTCGGCGTTGATGCTCTTCGGGTTCGCCGACACGGCGTCGTTGATCGCCGCGACCTCCCCGGCTACCGGCGTCTTCACCGGGCCGACCCACTTGCCGGACTCGATCGTGGCGGCGGACTTGTTCAGCTCGACCGAGCGGCCGACCTTCTTCGGCGTGTAGGCGACCACCTCGCCGGCGAGCGCGCAGGCGTAGGCGGTCATGCCGATGGTCACGGTGCCGTCTGCCTCCTTGCGCACCCAGACGTTGTTATCGACGTTGTAGTAAAGGTCGTCGGGCAGGTTGCAGTTCTTGACCGAGGCCATCGCTTGCTCCTTCTCTAGAAAAACAGCACTTTGTCGCAGGAAAGTATCATGTCGGCGAGCACGCCGCCGCTCGAGACCTCGTCCACCTCGGCAATCAGATCGACCGGCTCGATGTCGTAGCCCGGGAGCGCCGGCCGGCAGGCGTGGAACCTGACCCCCGCCGCCTTCGCGTCGCGCATGAATTCGATGATTCTTTTCCCGCCGTCCATCGCCGTCAAGCTCTCGGCGACGCCGTTCTGCACCAGGCGCACGCCATCCATGGTGAAGAAGATCGTCACTTCGGCGTCCATCGAGGCGAGCAGCGCGCCCAGGTAGAACGGCGTCGCGCAGCGCCCGCGCGTCGCCGGGCCGCTGGTCATGACGATGACCACCGATTTCTCTTCGTGGTCGAGAAACTTTTCCTGGCTCACGCGCGTTTGCACTCCATCTTGTCGGCCCGGCAGCGCTCGCAGAAGCCCGCCTCGGCCGCGGCGCCGGTGACCAGTCCTGCGAGCGCCTGCTCGAGCGGGACCGAGGGTCGCACGCGCGCGATCCATTCGGCGTAGGGATCGCGGTTGATTCGCAGCGGATCGTCCAGCACCGCCTCGTTGGCCGCCTCGATCACGCAGTCGAAGGGGTTCGGCACCGGGCCGGCCCACTTGCCGGTCTCGACCGTGGCGACCGGCTTGCCGCGCGGGCGCACGCTGCCGGGCCGGCGCACGCGCACATGCATGATCTTCCCGGCCCGGGTCTGCGAGAGGTCGGTCATGCCGATGCTGACCGCCCCGCCGGGCTCGACGCGCGCCCAGATCTGGAACTCGGCGTCGTAGTACAGCTCGGGACGCACCTCGCAGCCATTGCAGGTCGCCATCCGCTAGATTATGCCCTTCTCCCCGAGCAGATCGATCGAGTCGCTCACGTTCTCGTGGATCGCGACCTTGCGCGCCGAAAGGCCCAGCGCCAGGCCGAGCAGCTGGGTGAAGTACAGGATCTTGACCTTGGTCTTGATGCCGAACTTCATCTCGGCCCGCACCTGGTGCATCTCGAGGCCAGAGTGGCAGGTCGGGCATTCGGTCGCGATCACCTCGGCGCCGCAGTCCTCGGCCGCCTGCAGGAGGTTCAGCACCAGCTGGGTCGAGGTGTCGGAATCCGACAGGGTGTGCGCGCCGCCGCAGCACGCGGTCTTGAGCGGGTACTCGACGTTCACCGCGCCGGCGGCGGCCAGCAGGTCGTCCATGAAGTGCGGCTTGTAGCTCGACTCCGAGCCCGGGCCCTGGTCCTTCTCGGGGAAGATCTGGCGCGGCCGGGTGTACATGCAGCCGTAGTAGTTGGCGATCTTGACGCCCTTGAGCGAATTCTTCAGGCGCGCCTTGATGCCTTCCGGTCCGAGTTCCTCCATCAGCCACTCGAGCAGGTGCACGGTGCGAACGTCGCCCTTGTAAACCGGGTCGTCGGCCTTGTGCGCCAGGTCCTGCACCGTCTGCATCGTCTCGGCCGAGGTGGCGCACTCGTACTCGGCCTTCTTCAGGTTGTGGTAGCAGCCGTTGCACGGCGCCATCACGGTGTCGAAGCCCATCTTCTCCGAGGCGATCGCGAGGTTGCGCGCCGACATGTAGGTCTGCAGCATCGGATGGACGTTCTTCACTTCCATCGCGCCGCAGCAGTTCCAGTCCGAGAGGTCCTGCATCTGCAGGCCGAGCTTGTCGACCAGCGCCCGCGTCGAGCGGTCGTAGGGTCCGCCGGAGCCTTCCAGCGCGCAGCCCGGGTAGTACGCCACCTTAGCCATGTTTGCGTTCCTCGAGATATGCCTGCAGCACCGCGCCGGTCTTGCCCCAGCCGCGCGTGCGCGGCTTGAAGACCATCGCCCAGCCCATCTTCAGCGGCCCGGTGATCGGCAGCCGGGCGATGAACTTGCCGATGCTTGCCGTCGCGCAGCAGAGGCAGGTTGCCCATACGCGCCATGAACACGCCGAGCCAGCCCTTCTTCAGCAGCTCGACGACGTCGACCCCGGTCTTCTTGAAGAAATTGAACATCACCTCGGAGTCCTCGATGCGGCCGCGCTCGAGGCACTGGCGAGTGAACTCCTGGTCGAACCGGGTCGAGTTCGACGCCGGGACGTGGCCTTCCGCCTCGAGCCAGTGCTGCAGCGCCTTCATCACCCCTTCGGGCTTGACGTCCTTGGGGCAGATGTTGGTGCACTTGTTGCAGGAGACGCACTGCCAGATGATGTCCTTGTCCTTCACGATCTCGGACTGCAGGCCGAGGTTGGTGCAGTAGATCCAGTAGCGCGGGTTGAAGTCGGTGTTGACCGCGTACATGGTGCAGGAGTTGGTGCACGAGCCGCACTGCCAGCAGCGGTGCACGTTCTCCCCTCCCGGCAGGGCCTGGATCGCCTTCTGGAATTCCGGGTCGTAGTCCGCGACCGTGCGCGGCAGGATCATCGTGTTCCAGTGTCCCGAAACGTCGACGCCTTCGATCACCAGCTTTTCGGCGGACAGGACCTGGTTCGGGTCGATGAGCGACTTCTCGTGAATCGGCATGCGTGTTCCCTAGTGAATCGTTGCGGCGGACTTCCTGACGCGCGGGCGTCCGTCGGCAGCGTCGAGGCCGAGCAGCTTGCGCAGCTGCTCGTCGGGCGTGCTGGCGCGGGTGAAATCGGACCCCAGTACGCCGCCGGTCATGGCGCGGAAGTACGTGACGTAGGCCATCGCCAGCACCAGGTCGGCGAGCCAGTGCTGGTCGCGCCAGATGCCCTGCTCGGCGATGCGCTCGTAGAGCCAGCCGCGCGCCACGGCGTGATCGACCTCGGCGGCGGCGCCCTCGTGCATCAGCTCGCGCAGCGCGCCGCTCGCGCTGGAGGCGTCCCACACCCAGCGCGTCATCAGCGGATGCGTCGCGGGATCGGCGAAGTGCAGCAGCTCGGCGGCGAAGTCGTGCGCCGCGCCGCGCAGCTTGCGCCGCGCCGCGCGCTCCTCGGGCATGGGCAGCGCGTCGCAGAACGCGTCGATCGCGACCTCGCCGGCGAGCAGGCCCGCCACGCGCGCGGCGAAGGCCTCGGCGCCCAGCGCCTCGACGGCCGGATACAGCTTGCGCCGCGCGCTGAACACGGTGCCGAGAAGCGCCTCGACGCGCGCGAGGTCGAGCCGCGCCGGGTTCTCGAGCGCGGCGGCGAACAGGCGGTGCTTGGCCTCGAGCGCTGCGACGTAGGCCTGCAGGCCCGCGCCCGCGTCGGCGAGCGCGACGAACTCGGAGAAATGCACGGCGAAGCGCTGGGCGTCGAGCGGCGGCATCTCGCGCCCGGGCTCAGGCGGCCTTGCGCGCGCGCGCCTCGAGGTCGCCGACCGCGCGCATCGCCATCGCCAGGCCGTGCGAGACGCAGGTGTCGATATCCTCGGGGCCGAGCGCCGAGCCGCCGACGTAGATCCCCGGCCGGGTGGAGGCGAACGAGCTGGTGTAGTGCTCGCCGCGATCGACGAAGCCGTGGTGCTCGAGCCCGACGCCGAACACCTGGGCGATCTCGGGATTGTCCTCGTTCGGGTCCATGCCGATGGCGTGCACCACCAGGTCGAAGGGGATCACGATCGGGCGCTTGACCAGCGTGTCCTCGCCCTTGACCAGCAGCCTCTTGCCGTCCGGCGCGATGGTGACCTCGGCGATGCGCGCCTTGACGAACTTGGTGCCGAACTCCTCCTGCGACTTCCAGTAGAACTTGTCCTCGTACAGGCCGAAGGTGCGGATGTCCATGTAGTAGATGTAGACGTCCGTCTTGGGCGAGAGCTCCTTGATCTCCATCGCCAGGTTGGTCGACACCGTGCAGCAGATCTTGGAGCACCATTCGCGCCCGATCTGTCGGTCGCGCGAGCCCACGCACAGGAGGATCGCGACCCGCTCTGGCGCGCGCCCGTCCGACGGACAGGCGATCTTGCCCGCGCCCACCATCTGCTCGACCTGGGTCGTGGTCACCACGTCCTCGAAGGTGCCGAAGCCCCATTCGGGCTTGTTGATCGAGTCGAAGTGGGTGAACCCGGTGCCGAGCACCACCGCGCTCGCCTGCACCGTCTCGCCGTTGGAGAGCGTGGCCGTGAAATTGCCGTGCTCGCCTTCCAGACCAGTTACTTTCGTGTCCTTGAATACCTTAATGAGATTGTTCTTTTCCACTCGATCGATCATGCGGCCGATCGCGTCCTTGGCCCACTCGCCCGAGGGCACCAGCTTGGCGTAGCCCGACAGGATCGGCGCGCCGCCCAGGCGCTCTTCCTTCTCGACCAGAACGACCTTGCGCCCGACCGAGGCGATGCCGTGCGCGGCGGAGAGTCCCGTCGGCCCGGCGCCGACCACGAGGATGGTGTCGTTCATTTCAGGTCAGACGCTGAGCGCGAGTTCGGGGTTGTAGAGGTATTCGATCCTTCCGGCCTTCACTTCCTCTAGGTAGGCCTCGAATTTCTTCTTCGACTCGCCCCAGGAAAGGCCCATCTTCTCGACCACGTCCTCGCAGGGGCTGGCGTGCCACTGCAGCTGGACGATCTTGAACGGATCGGCGCCGCAGGCGAGCGCCGCGAACTGGATGTCGGCCATGATCGGCATGGTGTACTGCTGCTCGTGCGCGCGCCCGATCCACTGGTTCTTGTCCATGGTGGTGATGCAGCCGGTGTCGATGCCGAGCATCACGTCCGCCTTGGCCTCCTCCTGCGCGACCTTGATCTTGCGCTCGATCGTGAACGAGCGCGTGAACTCGCGCTCGGAGATGATGTGGCGGAAGCCGAAGCCGCAGCAGTCGTACCAGGTCGAGTAGTCGATCACCTGCGCGCCGAGCGCCTCGGCCATCGAGGTTCCCACCGCGGCGCGGTTGCCGCCCAGCACCGTAGGGTCGTAGATCGCGTCCTCGTGCACCATCTTCGAGTAGTGGCAGGCCATGTGCACCGTGGTGCGCAGGTGCGAGACGTCGATCTTCTGCAGCTCCGAGGCGATGCGGTTGCGCATCACGTGCACCCACTCGGAGTAGTGCACGATCTCCTCGGGGATCACCAGCTTGCCGTCGACCAGGCGCCCGAGCTTGCCGAGGATCTTCTTCACCCGCTCGCGCAGCGTGGCGTTTTCGACCAGGTACTTGCGCACTTCCTTGTAGTTGCCGAACGAGGTGCCGCAATGCACCAGCGGGAAGAAATGCCCGGGCTGGTGGCCCAGGCGCTTGCCAGAAACGTAGGACTGGTGGAAGTTGCGCAGGAACACCGCCGCGAGCGACTCGACGTTGCCGATGCCCGAGCCGTGGTAGTTCCACGCCGTGCACGAGGTCTGGTCGGTCTCGTCCAGGTAGTCGCGCCCGGGCTGCATGCCGAGCTGGTTCATGGTCCACAACAGCGAGGTCGGGTAGCCCGGGATGTTGCCGCACTGGCCGCAGGACTTGTGGTGCCACAGCTGCGTGGTCGGAATCTTCTTGTCCCAGCCGAACAGCGTCTTGACCATCGCCGGCTGGTGCGCGTCCGTGATGCGGTGGACGATGATCTCGCCCTCCTTCTCGAGCTGCCACATGTGCTCGCGCACGTCGTCCATGCGCTCGCCGAGATCCAGCTCGCGCCGGTCGACGCGCTTCTTGACCCATTCGGTGGCCTTCTCGGCGTCCGCCGCCGACAGGTTGCTGGGCTGGAAGAACTCTCCGTGTCCCGCGATTCCGCTCATTCCGTCTCCTTCTGCTCTTCGAGCAGTTCGTCGTATTCCTCGCGCTTCTCTTCGATGAAATCCTCGATCACGTCAAACAGGTTCTCGTCCATCGTCTCGAGCTGCTTGAGCACCCCGGTCATTTCCCAGATGGTGTACATCTCGACCGAGGTCTTGAGCGCCACCTCCCACGCGGTGTCGGTGGTCTGCAGCGTCTTCATCGGGATCGCCTTGCGCAATATCTTCAGGTCGCCCGCCACCTTCTGGATGTTCGGGCCCCAGTCCGGGAAGTGGTCGGGCTGGATCATGTCCGGCGAGAGCTGGTTGCCGGTGGTGATCAGCTTCAGCATCACGCGCCCGAACGGCCGCAGCACGTCCTTGGCCGACTGCAGGCCGTGCCCGATCGCGACCTCGCGCATGATCGCCACCAGGCCGCCGGGGGAGTTCTTGAACGGGCAGCGCGCGGCGCAGGTCATGCACTGCGCGCAGGCCCAGATCTTTTCCTGCATCGCGTCGTAAATCTGTTCCACGTTCTCGGTCCACAGCAGCTGCACGATCTCGCGCGGACTGTAGTCGTAGAAATGCGCCGAGGGACAGGTCGCGGTGCAAATGCCGCAATTGAGGCAGCCGTTGAGCTCGTGCTCGTAGCGGAAATCCTTCTTGATGTCCTCGAAGATCTCCTGCATTTCCGCGTACGTCGCCATCGCCGCTCCGTGCGCCTTGCTACTTGCGCTTCATGAAAAAAGTGAATTCCTTGCCTTCCGTGGCGTGCGACAGCAGCTCGTTGCCGGTCTGCTTGGCGAAGGCCTGGAAATCCTTCACCGCACCGGGGTCGGTGGCGACGATCTTCAGCACCTGTCCCGACTGCAGCTCGGTCAGCGCCTTCTTGGCGCGCAGGATCGGCAGCGGACAGTTGAGGCCACGTGCGTCGAGTTCCTTGTCGAAGTTCATTATTCATCTCTCCTGAGTGGGCGGTTCTGCGCTTATACCACCTCGACCTAATCCTTCGCTGAGCGGCGCAAAAACCCGCCTGACAGAAGGGTGAATATTAGTATTCGTTAATATACCAGCATGCGGCGCGCGAGCAAGCGGCAACGCAGCAATTTAAGACACGGCCTGGTAGTAAAGATTCTGCGGATGATTCGCCTGCGCGAAGAAGAACCAGCGCTCGGCCATCAAGCCGGCGAATTGAACGATAAAGGCGAGAGTCAGGAATCCTCCAATCAGAAGCGCCCCGGGCAAAACGAAGGCGCCGACGAGAAACAGCCACTTCACCTTGCGCAGGGTCCCTGGGCCGCGTCCGTGGAAGAACTCGCGCGTGTTGAACGAGCCCGCGATCGCGCCCTGCGCTTTCTGCACGATGCGCGGGTGCTTGACGCCGATCGCGCTCTGCGCGCTCGAGCGCGCCTTGAGGCGCGCGTTACGCGCCAGCGACGCCAAGCGCGTTGCGAAACCGAGCAGGGTCAGACAAAGGGCCCCTGCCGCCAATACGACGGCAAGCTGGGGCGCCATCCAGCTGGCGTACGCGGCAGCGAGCGTGAACCCGGAGGCACAGCCGAGTACCAGGTAGTTCACCACCGTGAGCGGGCTGTGCCATTCCTGCAGGAATGGCAGGCAGGCGTAGATCATCGCGGTGCACACGTACAGCGCAATCGCGAGCACCGTTCCCGCGGCGGCGAGCGCGAGCGTCGGCCAGCCAAGCCAGTGCGCGACGCCCCAGGCGAATACCGCCGCCATGAAGGCGGGCAAGGCGATCACCTCGCGCGACAGCCACGAGGTGCGCCACTTTGCGGCCGAGCGCCAGGCGCGCTCCGGGTGGCCGAGGTGGAAGAAGGATGCCGTGAGGCCCGCAGCCAGCAGCAAAAGGGACAGCACTGCGCCAACGACAAAGAATCCCTTTCCAGCCGTGAATAAGGATTCGACCGTAACAAGAGCAATAAACAGTCCCTGCCCCGCTCCGATGAGCGAGGTGAGCAGGATCACGGACAGGGCGGGCCGCACGGCTACCAGCTGGTGACGTCGTCGAGCGCCGGGTCCTTGCTCGACGGCCGCGGCAACAGCCCGTCGATCTTGAGCGGGTTGTCGTGCCGCTCGAGCTCGTCGGGATGGATGCGGATCTCCGTGCGGCGCCGCGGCAGGTAGTGATTCGCCGGCTGCGTGCCCCACTCGGGCATCAGCGCGTAGCCGCCCTGCTCGCGGATCGCCTTGGAGGCCGCCGAGTCGGGATCGTGCACATCGCCGAAGATGCGCGCGCTGGTCGGGCAGGCCAGCACGCAGGCGGGCTTCCTTTCGCTCTCGGGCAGCGCCTGGTCGTAGATGCGATCGACGCACAGGGTGCACTTCTTCATCACCTTCTGGTGCTCGTCGATCTCGCGCGCGCCGTAGGGGCAGGCCCAGGAGCAGTACTTGCAGCCGATGCACTTGTCGTAGTCGACCAGCACGATGCCGTCCTCGGCGCGCTTGTAGCAGGCCCCGGTCGGGCACACCGGCACGCAGGGCGGGTCCTCGCAGTGCAGGCAGGACTTGGGGAAGTGCACCGTCTCGGTGTTGGGGAACTCGCCCACCTCGAAGGTCTGCACCCGGTTGAAGAAGGTCCCGGTCGGATCGGCGCCGTAGGGGTTGTCGTCCGACAGATAGCCCGCCGCGCCCGAGGTGTTCCACTGCTTGCAGCTCGTCACGCAGGCATGGCAGCCGACGCAGACGTTGAGGTCGATCACCAGCGCGAGCTGAGTCATCGCTCGATCCTCTTGCCCGCGACGTAAGCGAGCCACTTGCGCGGAGCCGCCCGGATTCCCGGGAACGCTTTGAGAGTGCCGAATTCAGGCCAAGACGCCCCGCCTCCTCGGCAGGGTAGATCCGCACCCTCACGTCGTACCAGCCGGCCTGGCCGGTGATCGGATCCGAGTTCGACACGCGCGCCGCCTTCGAGCGGCAGCTCTTCGCTGATCAGGTGGTTGAGCAGGAAGCCCTTGCGCGCCTCGTTGGCGTCGGGCGCGAGGTTCCAGGCGCCCGGCTGCCTTGCCGATCGCGTTCCAGGTCCAGACCGTGCCGGGCTCGACCGCTTCGCTGTGCGCGGCACATGCAGCGCACCTTGCCCCAGCGCGATTCGACCCACATCCAGCCGCCGTCCTCGATTCCCGCCGCACGCGCGGTGCGCGGGTTGACGAACAGGTAATTGTGTCCGTGGATCTGACGCAGCCACGCGTTCTGCGAGTCCCACGAGTGGTACATCGCCATCGGCCGCTGGGTGATCGCGGCGAGCGGGTACTCGCTCGAGGTCGGTGACCTGCGCCTCGAGCGGCGCGTAGTAGAACGGCAGCGGGTCGAAATAGGTTTCTGCACCCGCTCGCGCAGGCGCTCGGGCGGCTGGCGGCCGGGCCACTTGCCCTGCGGCCGCGAGGCGAAAGCTCTGCAGCACCTCGGAGTAGAGCTGGATGATGCACCGGGTCGCCCCAGCGCCGGATGCGCATGCGCTGCGCCCACTCCATGTAGCCGCGGTTCCAGTTGCGCATGTACTGGTAGGAGTGCGGCAGCTCGTAGTGGAACACGCAGTTGTTCTGCGCGTACCTTTCCCACTGGTTCGGGTTGGGCTCGCCGAGCATCGACTTCTCGCCGTCCTTGCCGCGCCAGCCGGCGAGAAAGCCGATGCCCGAACCGGGCTCGGTCTCGTGGTGGACGATGAAGTCGGGGTAGTCCTTGTACTTGCGGAATCATCCTTGTTAGTGAACGCAGGAAGACTTCAGACGACTCCGCCAGCTCGATCAGGACTTCCTGGAACGGCTTGCATTCGCCCAGTCGGCGGCACCACCGGCACGCGCACCGAATCCATCGGTCCGTCGAACTCGGAGATCGGGCGGTCGAGCATGCGACATGACGTCGTGCCGCTCGAGGTAGGTGGTGTCGGGCAGCACCAGGTCGGCGAACGCGGTCATCTCGGACTGGAACGCGTCGCATACGACGATGAACGGAATCTGGTACTCGCCGTCGGCGCCGCGGTCGTTGAGCATCTTCCGCACCTCGACCGTGTTCATGGTCGAGTTCCAGGCCATGTTGGCCATGAAGATCAGCAGCGTGTCGATCCGGTAAGGGTCGCCGCGCCAGGCGTTGGTGATCACGTTGTGCATCAGGCCGTGCACCGACAGCGGGTACTCCCACGAAAACGCCTTGTCGATGCGCACCGGCTCGCCGTCGTCGTCGACGAACAGGTCCTCGGGCGAGGCCGGCCAGCCGAGCGCGAGCCCGGCGAGCGGCGTGTTCGGCCGCACCCCCTCCGGCCCGGTCGGCGTCTTGGCCGTGGGCGGGATCGCGCGCGGGAACGGCGCCTTGTGGCGGAAGCCGCCCGGGCGGTCGATGGTGCCGAGCAGGCTCATCAGGATCGCGAGCGTGCGCACCGTGTGAAAGCCGTTCGAATGCGCCGCCAGCCCGCGCATGGCATGGAACGCAACGGGGTTGCCGATGACCGAGGCGTGCTCGTGGCCCCAGCAGTCGGTCCACGCGATCGGCAGCTCGATCTTCTGCGTCGCGCGCGGTGACCCCCATCTCGTGCGCCAGGCGGCGGATGGTTGCCGCCGGAATGCCGGTGATGCCCGCGGCCCATTCGGGCGTGTATTCGGCCACGCGCTCGGCGAGCAGCTGGAACGCGGGGCGCACGTGCACGCCCTCGGGCAGGGTGAACTCGCCGAACAGGAATGGATCGGTGTCCGGGGTGTGAGTCAGGCACGGGCCGTTCGAGTGCCGGTCCCACCACAGCTGGTTCTGCGGGTAGAGCGGGTTGATCGGGTCGGCGTCCTCGTCGGTGGCGGGCAGCCCGAAGTGCGGCGAGGCCGGGTCGGTTACCACCAGTTGCCCGCCGTTGGTGTAGCGCGCGAGGAACTCGCGGTCGTACAACCCCTGCGCGATCAGCTCGTTGACAAGCGCGAGCAGCAGCGCGCCGTCGGTACCGGGCCGGATCGGCACCCACTCGTCGGCGATCGCCGAGTAGCCGGTGCGCACCGGGTTGATCGACATGAAGCGCCCGCCGCGCGCGCTTGAACTTGGAGAGCGCGATCTTGAGCGGGTTGGAGTGGTGGTCCTCGGCGGTGCCGATCATCACGAACAGCTTGGCGCGCTCGAGGTCCGGGCCGCCGAACTCCCAGAACGAGCCGCCGATGGTGTAGATCATCCCCGCGGCCATGTTGACCGAGCAGAAGCCCCCGTGCGCGGCGTAGTTCGGGCGTGCCGAACTGGCGCGCGAACAGACCGGTGAGCGCCTGCATCTGGTCGCGCCCGGTGAACAGGGCGAACTTCTTCGGCTCTGTCGATCGGATTTTCGCCAGCCGTTGTTCGAGAATATCGAATGCCTCGTCCCACGAGATCGGCTCGAACTCGCCTGCCCCGCTTTCGCTGCCTGGCTTGCGCTTCAAGGGGCTGCGTCAGGCGCGCGGGCGAGACCTGCTTCATGATCCCGCACGCGCCCTTGGCGCAGATCACGCCGCGGTTGAGCGGGTGCTCGGGGTTGCCGTCGATGTAGCGCACTTCGCCGTCGCGCAGGTGCACCCGGATGCCGCAGCGGCAGGCGCACATGTAGCAGGTGGTGGTCTTGACCTCGGTGGTCGGTGAGGCGCCCAATGCGATTGGCCCGTGAGCAGATGGTCCAATTGTCCGCAGCCGCTTGCGAGGGGGCCAACGAGATAATCTGATTTGCCCATAAGAAGGGTCCGAGCACCCTGCTTATGCGCTATCATGCGCGCCGTTCAAGGAAGGACTTCCAGATGGACAAGAGCAGCTTCAAGCCCGACACGCGCTACGTGCTGACCGTGTACGACGCCAAGCGCGCGCCGCGTCCCGCCAACCTCTACGTCTACCGCGTGTACGACAAGTTCATGCTCGCGCGCTCCACCAGCGGCGACGGCCTGCTGCGCAAGGTCGCCTACGACGACGTCGAGCGCATCGTCGAACAGGCCGCAGTTCCGAGCGCGGAGCGCTTTGCCCTGCCAGCGGGCATGCTGGACGAAAAGAGCTGGGTCGACCGCAGCGAGATGCAGCTCTACGCCAGCTCGCCCGGGCGCGGCAAGTAACTGAAGGCCGTCAGGTGAAGGTCTGCATCGTCTCGGACAGCCACGACCGCGCCGACGCGCTGGCGCAGGCCGTGCGCGAGGCGAAGGCCGCCGGCGCGCAGGCGGTTATCCATTGCGGCGACCTGATCGGGGCGCAGACGGTCAAGGCGGCGCTGGCCCACGGCCTGCCGATACATTTGATCCACGGCAACAATGTTGGCGATACGCAGGCGCTGCACTTCCAGATGGCGAAGAGCGGCGGGCTGCTGCGCTACCATGGCGCTGACGCGCGCATCGAGCTCGCCGGACGGCGCATATTCGTCGTGCACTACGACGACTACGGCTACGCCATGGCGTGCACCGGCGAATGGGAGCTGGTGTGCTGCGGACACTCGCACAAGGCCGAGGCGCGCATGATCGCGAACGTGAAAGGCAGCAGCACCTGGCTGGTCAATCCCGGGACGGTGGCCGGCCTCGCCGCGCCCGCGACCTGGGCGCTGGGCGATCTCGCGGCGATGCGTTTCGAGCTGCGCGAGCTGGGGCGCGAGCATTTGGCCGCTCTATAGCCATATAGCGAACTCTGAGAAGAACGCCTGCGGGCGGCGCTTAAAATCCCTTGCCTACCGGGAGGAGCAAATAGATGTTCACAAGCAACCCGTTCGCCGCGCTGTCGGCGTCCATCTCGCCTGCCGTCATGCAGTGCTACGTCGCGCTGATGATCGTCCTGGTCGTGGTGGGCACGCTGTTCGAGGTCGTGCACAAAGGAAGCGCCAGGTACTTCTTCGAGAACTGGCGCCAGTCGAAGAAGAAGAAGGGCGCGAAGCCCGTCGGCGGCGGCGAGCTGGTCTCGATCGCGGTCCAGACCGCGGTGGTCGACGTGCTGACCTCCGGCGAGTTCTGCAACCCGCGCCGGCGCATCGCGCACGTGCTCGGCATGTACGGCTTCGTGCTGTACTGCCTGTCCACCGCCGTGATGGTGTTCGATCCCTCGGCGGGCGCGATCTGGACGAAGCTCTGGTGGTTCGGGGGCCTGATGGTGTGCGCCGGCGGCTACTGGTTCTGGTTCTTCATCCGCGTCGACGTCGCGGCGGAGGGCAATTCCCCGTTCCGCGTCGTGAAGGCGGACCTGTTCATCCTGTCGATGCTCGCCAGCGCCACGCTCGGCCTGATCTGGGCCGCGGCGGGCGGCGGGGTCGGCATCCTGTTCGGTCTCTACATTTTCGCCACGACCGTGCTGTTCGCAGGCGTGCCGTGGTCGAAGTTCGCGCACATGTTCTTCAAGCCCGCGGCCGCGTTCGAGAAAAGAGTGACCCACGCCAGTGGCACGGCCGAGAACCTGCCGACGCAGACCCGCGACGATCCCGAGCAGCAGAAGCGACACTCCATGGAGCTGTTGCGCAACGCTCCGATGGACATGGGACTGGGCATCAAGCGCGAAGCGCCCCGCCACTACTAGGAAACAGCATGCCGACCTTCGTATACATGACCCGGTGCGACGGCTGCGGACACTGCGTCGACATCTGTCCGTCGGACATCATGCACATCGATAAGACCTATCGTCGTGCCTACAACATCGAGCCGAACATGTGCTGGGAGTGCTACTCCTGCGTCAAGGCCTGCCCGCAGCATGCGATCGACGTGCGCGGGTACGCCGACTTCGCCCCGCTCGGCCACAGCGTTCGCGTGCACCGCGACGAGGAGAAAGGCACGATCGCCTGGCGGATCAAATTCCGCAACGGAACCGAAAAGAACTTCCTGTCGCCCATCACCACCAAGCCCTGGGGGACGGCGATCCCGCAGCTCAGGAACGTTCCCGCACCCAGCAAGGAAATGCGCGACGGCGAGCTTCTGTACGACGAGCCGAAATTTATCCGCATGGATGACGGCGGCCTGCGCACGCTCGAAGACGCCGGTCTCAAATTGAAGAAGGGTGTCTATTACTAATGGCCTACGAAACGATCATCGAAGACGGCATCGACATTCTGGTCGCCGGTGCGGGTCTTGGCGGCACGGGTGCCGCCTGGGAGGCGAGATTCTGGGGGCAGAACAAGAAGATCGTCATCGCCGAGAAAGCCAACATGGATCGCTCCGGCGCGGTCGCGCAGGGCCTGTACGCGATCAACTGCTACATGGGCACCCGCTGGGGCGAGAACAACCCGGAAGACCATGTCCGCTACGCCCGCATCGACCTGATGGGGCTGGTGCGGGAAGACCTGGCGTTCGACATGGCACGCCACGTCGACTCCACGGTGCATCAGTTCGAAGAGTGGGGCCTGCCCATCATGAAGGACCCGAAGACCGGGCGCTATCTGCGCGAAGGCCGATGGCAGATCATGATTCACGGCGAGTCCTACAAGCCGATCGTGTCCGAGGCCGCCAAGAAATCGGCGGACAAGGTCTTCAACCGCATCTGCGTCACCCACCTGCTGATGGACGAAAGCAGGGAGAACCGGGTCGCCGGCGCCGTGGGCTTCAACGTGCGCACCGGCAACTACCACGTCTTCAAGGCCAAAACGGTGATCTGCGGCGCGGGCGGCGCCTCCAACATCTTCAAGCCGCGCTCGGTGGGCGAAGGTTCCGGCCGCACCTGGTATGCGCCCTGGTCGTCCGCGTCGGCCTACGGGCTCATGATCGATGCCGGCGCCAAGATGACGCAGATGGAAAACCGCATCGTGCTGGCGCGCTTCAAGGACGGCTACGGCCCGGTGGGCGCCTACTTCCTGCACCTGAAGACTTATACGCAAAACTGCCTGGGCGAAGAATTCGAATCCAAATGGTGGCCCGAGCTGCAGAAGATGGTCGGCAAGGAATATCTCGATCCGGATTCCTTTCACCTGACCCATCGGCCGATCCCGACCTGCCTGCGCAACCATGCCCTGATCAGCGAGGTCAATGCCGGCCGCGGCCCCATTCACATGGTGACCATGCGCGCCTTCCAGGATCCTCACCTGGAAGAGGTCGGCTGGGAAAACTTCCTCGGCATGACCGTCGGCCAGGCCGTTCTGTGGGCCGCCACCGACGTGGATCCCAAGAACGAGAATCCCGAGCTGACCACCTCCGAGCCCTACGTCATGGGCTCCCACGCGACCTGCTCGGGTGCCTGGTGCTCGGGTCCCGAGGATCTTTCCCCTCCCGAGTATTTCTGGGGCTACAACCGCATGACGACGATCGAAGGCCTGTTCGGCGCCGGTGACGCCGTCGGCGGCACACCGCACGCCTTCTCGTCCGGCTCGTTCACCGAAGGTCGTCTCGCCGCGAAGGCCGCCTGCAAGTACATCGACGACGGCAAGGCCGAAGGCATCGTCGTGTCCGACGAGCAGATCAACCGCCGCAAGAAAGAGATCTACAAGCCGCTCGAGCATTACAAGACCTACCGCAACGCGATCGTGGCGGGCAGCGTCAACCCTCACTACATCAATCCCGAGCAGGGCCTGGACCGCCTGCAGAAACTGATGGACGAGTATTGCGGCGGGGTGACCGTCAACTACATGACGAACGAGAAGCTCCTGCACATCGGCCTGAAGAAGCTGAAGATCATGGAGGAGGATCTCGAGAGCCTCGCCGCGAAGGATATCCACGAGCTGCTGCGCGCATGGGAACTGAAGCACCGCCATCGCGCCGCAGAGTGCGTCACGCAGCACACGCTGTTCCGCAAGGAGACGCGCTGGCCGGGCTATTACTACCGGGGCGACGCGATGAAGGTGGACGACGAAAACTGGCACGTGCTGACGGTTTCGCGTCGCGACCCGAAAACCGGTGAATACACCATGGAGAAAGCGCCCTGCTATCACTTGGTTTCGGACAAGGAGTAGCAACGCTCCCCATGAAGTCGGCCACTCCCGCCCGGGAAGAGCGGCGCGCGAACATCGTCGAAAAGACCGATGAGGAGATTCTCGCCATCGCCAATCCCCTGTGGCGCGACCTGGTGAAGAATTCCAACGAAGGCAAGTACGGTGAATTCGCCAGGAATTTCTCCAACTCCCTGGCGCTTGCGATGAATCAGATGGTGACGGGCCACCAGTTCGCCAACAGCGAGCTGGCGAGAAGCCTGTCGGAAGATGTCGACTTTCTCGGCATCATCCGCCGGGGCGAGCATGTGACGGTTCTTTACCGGCAGCGCAGCACGAAGAAGGCAGGCGAATGGCTCGGCAGGCTGGTCCTCGGCTACGAGGACGGAAAGGTGAGGATTTTCGGTGCATCCATCTTCTGAACCCATCCGCGACGGCAAGTTCGTCGAGCTGACCTACAAGGTGACCGACAGGAAGTCGGGGCACGTGCTCACCAGGGTCGAATTCCCGTTGGGCTATGTTCACGGACACAACGAGATCCTGGCGCCTTTCGTGCACAAGAAGCTCGAGGGCAGGTGCACGGGCGACGTCATCGAGGTGCCGATCGATGGCAATCAGATCTTCGGTCCCAGAGACGAGTCGCTGGTCTTTACCGATCAGATCGAGAACGTTCCGGAGGAATATCGGCACATCGGCACCTCCATCCTGATGGAGAACGACAAGGGACAGACCCGCAGCTTCCTCGTGACGCGGATCGACGACAAGTCGCTGACGGTCGATGGCAACAATCCGCTATGCGGGCGGGAGGTCGTCTTCACGCTCGAGATACTGACGGTGCGCGACGCAACGGATGAAGAGACGAAGACGGGCCAGGCGATCGCCGCGGGCGCGGATGTCGACCCGTCACTCATGAGACCTGTTTGATGAGAGAGGTGATGCGATGAGCGAAGAGAAGAAACCCGCCCCGGCCAAGGTTCCCGACGGCCACACGCCTTTCTATACGACGCGCCAGCTGCCACCGACCGAAAAAGGGTTTGTCGGCTACGAAACCATCTGGAAACCGTTCCAGAAGGAAGCCGAATACAAGACGCCGAAGAAGCCGTAGGCGTTCGGAGGCGGCGAGCGGGCAATGGGAAAGGCCCCCGTCTACCGCATCATCGACTGATGCGCTAAGCTTCAAACCCCTCGGAGAAGGGGTCATATGTCAGTTGCGGGCGAAGCGCCGGAGGAAGGCCGCTACAAGGTTCCGGCGCTGCTCGTCCTGTCGGAGATCGCCTCCAGCCTCTCCACCGAGGCGACGCTCGACGAGCTCGTCTCGCGCTATCTCTCCACCATGGTGCGCGTCGCCGGCGCGCTGGCCGGCACCGTGCGTCTGCTCACCCCGGACGGCCGGCAGCTGAGGCTGGTCAGCTCGGTCGGCCTGCCGCCCGAGATGATCGAGCGCGAGCGCCTGGTGGCGCGCGACTGCGGCGTGTGCGGCGAATCGCTCGACGTCGCACAGGCGACCTGGTCGGGCGAGCCGCGGGTCTGCCGCGGCATGAACCCCGGCGCCTTCGTTCCCGGTTGCGGCGAGGTGGTCGCGGTACCGCTGCAGCACCGGGGCGAGGTGCACGGCGTGTACAACCTGTTCCTGGCCCAGGGCCGCCGGCTCTCGGACGACGTGCGCCTGCTGTTCGGCGCGATCAGCGAGCACCTGGGCGTGGCGCTGGAGAACGCGCGGCTCGCGCGCGAGAACACGCGCGCGACGCTGGTCAACGAGCGCCAGCTGCTCGCCAACGAGGTGCACGACTCGGTGGCCCAGACGCTCGCCTACACGCGCATGCGCGCCGCCGCCCTGCGCGCGGCGCAGAAGAACGGCGACCCGACCCTCGCCGAGCGCTACCTGGCCGAAATGGAGGACGCGATCGAGGCGGCCTACGGCGAGCTGCGCGAGCTGATCGGGCGCTTTCGCCGGCCTATGGACCCGCGCGGCCTGGTTGCCGCGTTGCAGGCCGCGCTCGACGCCTTCGCCGCGCGCGGTGCGGCGAGCGCGAGCTTCGAGGTGCGCGGCCCCGAACCGGAGCTTGGCGCCGAGGAGGAGATGCACGTGTTCCACATCGTGCAGGAAGCGCTGGCCAACGTGCAGAAGCACGCGCAGGCACGGACCGTGCGCCTGTCGCTCGAGTTCGCCGACGGCGCCTGCCGCGTGCGGGTCGAGGACGACGGCGCCGGCTTCGCCCCCGGCGGCGACGACCGCTACGAGCACTTCGGGCTGGCGATCATGCGCGAGCGCGCCAAGCGCCTCGGCGGCGTGCTGAGCGTCGAATCGCCGCCGGGCGGCGGCGCGCGCCTCACGCTGTCGTTCCCGGCCCGCGGCGCGTAGCGTGCAACCGGTCAGCGCGGTCCTGATCGACGACCACCCGCTGTTCCGCAAGGGGCTGGCGGAGCTGTTCGAGCACGACGGCAGGATCCGCGTGCTCGGCGTCGCCGCCTCGCTTGCCGAGGCGCGCCCGCTGCTCGCCGGGCAGCCCGACGTGCTGGTGATGGACCTCAACATCCCCGGCCAGGACGGCATCGAATCGATCCGGTGCCTGCGCGAGGAAGGCGTCGCGATCCCGGTCATCGCGCTCACCATGAGCGACGCCGAGGACGACATGGCCGCCGCGCTGCGCGCAGGCGCGCGCGGCTACCTGCTGAAGAGCATGGAGCCCGGAGAAGTGATCGAGGCCATCGCGCGCGCCGCGCGCGGCGAAGTGGTCGTCGCGCCGGCGATGACGGCGAAACTCGTCCATCTGCTCGACGGCAAGCCGGACGCCGCCGGCGATTCGCTCATGAGCCAGCTCACCCCGCGCGAGCGCGAGATCCTCGACTGCCTGACTCACGGCAAGAGCAACAAGGCGATCGCCAAGCAGCTCGACATCAGCATCGACACCGTCAAGCTGCACGTGCGCAACGTCCTCACCAAGCTCAATCTCTCCTCGCGCGTCGAAGCCGCCGTCTACGCCGTGCGCCACGACCTGCGCAAGGGCAAGTAGCCCGGATCAGGCTTCCAGCGGACGGAGACGGGCGATCATTTCGTTCCACGCCTCGACCGCTTCGGCAATGGCCGCGGCTTCTTCCCTGCCCGCCGCCGGAATCGCCGGACCGAGCTGCCCGCACACAGGACAGATCACGCGGTAGACGATTTCGTCGCGCCCGTCCGCGGTGCGGCGCGTGGCGCAACGCACGTCGACTTCGGCGCCGCAGGTGCAACGTCTCTTTCTCATGCCTCAGTCGCCCGCATGGATGCCGGGACGGAACAGATTCTCGGCTTCGCGCGCGAGGGAAGCGGCGTGGGGGTCGATCGCGGCCTCGATCTCCTCGCACCAGGACGGGTGGCTGTAGCTCAGGTCCTTGAGGAACCACATGCCGCGCACGGACTGGCAGGCCGCGCCGAGCAGCAGGATCTGCTCGCCCGCTTCCGAGCCGACGATGCAGCCGCCGAGCAGCTGGCCGGTCTCGAGGTCATGCACCACCTCGATGAAGCCGTCGTAGTCGTGCCGCGCGCGCGCCTTGGCCGAAGCGCCGAAGCTGCTGCGCGCGACGCGCGGCGCGAAGCCAGCATCCTCGGCCTGCGCTTCCGACAGGCCGACGGTCGCGATCTCGAGCGCGGAGTTCACCACGAACGGAACCTTGAAGTAGTTGGCGCGCAGGCGCTCGCCGCCGAGCGCGTTCGCGACCACGAGCTTGGCGTCGTACAGCGCGGCGTTGGCGGTCATCGGCCCGTCGCGCACGTCGCCCGCGGCGTACACGCCCGGCGCGTCGGTCTCGAGCAGCGCATCGGTGCGCACCTGCCCCGCGGCGTTCAGCCGGACGCCGATTTCCTCCAGGCCGAGGCCGGAGCTGTTCGGCTCGCGCCCGACGGCCACCAGCACGAGACCGAATTCGCCTTCGGTGCCGTCATCGAAGGTGACGTGAGCCTTGTCATCTGCTACGCGGCAGACGACGACCTTGGCGGCGGCGCGAACCTCGACGCCCAGGCGATCGAGGCGCGCCTCGAGCAGGTCGGCGACGTGCTCGGGCACGCGCGCCGCGGGCAGCAGCCGCGGCTCGCGCTCGACGAGGGTGACGCGCGCGCCGTACTGGCGCGCCAGGTAGGCCGCCTCGACGCCGACCGCGCCGCCACCGACGCACAGCACGCTGTCGGGCAGCCTGTTCAAGGTGGAGAAGAACTCGCGCGAGGACAGCACCACCCGGCCGTCGAACGGGCACTCGGCCAGCGCACGCGGGCGCGAGCCGGTCGCGACCAGCACGCGCGGCGCTTCGAGCGTCTCGCCGTCGCCCACGCGCACCCTGCCCGGCGCCTCGAGGCGCGCCGCGCCGCGCAGCATCCCGATCCCCAGCCGCCGCATCGCCCCCGGCAGCCCATCGCGCAGCGCTGCGACCACCGCGTCCTTGTGCCGCACCGCGGCGGCGAAGTCGCCCCGCAGGCTGCCCACCAGCCCACGGCCCGCGAGCGCGTTGCAGTCCTCGATCAGCATCGCCGGATGCAGCAGCGCGCGGGTCGGGATGCAGCCCTCGTTGAGGCAGTTGCCGCCCGGCGTGCCGCTCTCTACGATCGCGACCGCGGCGCCCAGGCGCGCGGCGCCGGCCGCCGCCTTGTAGCCGGCCGGGCCGCAGCCGATCACGATCAGGTCAAGCGGCATCGTCCGCCGCCGGCCGCAGCACGAAATCGGGCTCGACAAAATCGAGCACCATGTCCTCGAGCAGGTCGCGGCTGTGATGCGACACCAGCAGCGTCACGCCCGCGGTCTCGATCAGCTCGTCGCTGGCGCGCTCGATATCGAAGCCGATGCCGAGCAGCACGCTGCCGTCCTGTACGCGCTTGGCGGCCACGCGCAAGGCCATTGCCTCGGCGTCGCTCGCGGCCGCGGCGCGGCGCACCTGCTGCGCGGCGCGTGCGGTGATGGAGAGCTTGCGGCTCATGCCGCCCGCCGGCGCGCGAATTCGACGAACGGCGTGACCCAGCCGCGCTCGCCCGCCCCGCGCAGGTGGCAGAACGAGGCGAGCACGTTGCGGTGCACGATGCCGTCGCGCGCGCCGTCGACGCCGTGCCCGCGCGCGACGCGGTAGGCGTAGCGCAGCCCCGGCGGCAGGTTCTCCAGGCTCGCGTAGTGGAACTCGTGCGCCGCGATCTCGCCCTCCCCGCCCGGCAGCCAGCTCGCATCCTTCGTGCCTTCGAGCCGGGCGTAGCCACGCCCGACGGGGCGCGCGTGCATCACCGCGTCGCCCGGCAGGGCCCCGACCATGGACGCCGTTTCGCCGTGCCAGCTGATCGAGCGCGCAAGGTACATCAGCCCGCCGCATTCGGCGTACACCGGCAGCCCCGCCTCGATCGCCCGCGCCAGCTCGTCGCCGCAGGCCCTCGTTGGCCTCGAGCGCGCGCATCTGCGTCTCGGGAAAGCCGCCGCCGATCACCAGCGCGTCGATTTCCGGCAGCCGCTGCGTCGCGCAGCGTGTCGATCGGACATCAGCTCGGCGCCCGCCTCGGCGAGCGCCTCCAGGTCGTCGGCGTAGTAGAAGCCGAACGCCGCGTCGCGCGCGATGCCCACCCGCAGCCGCGTCCCGCCCCGTGGCGCGCCCCGCGCCGCAAGCTCCGGCAGCGGCGCGGCGCTCGCCGCGATCGCCAGCAGCCGCTCCAGGTCGACCGACTGCTCGACCCGCTCGCGCACGGCCTCGACGACGCCGGCCGCGGCGACCGCCTCGTTGCTCGGCACCAGGCCGAGATGGCGCTCGACGATCGCGATGCGCTCGTCGTGCGGCACGGCGCCGATCACCTCGACGCCGGTGTAGTGCGCGATCACGGCGCGCAGCTTCTGCTCGTGGCGCGCGCCGCCCAGGTTGTTCAGGATCACGCCTGCGATGCGGATCGACGGATCGAAAGCCTGGTAGCCGAGGATCAGCGGCGCGATGCCGCGCGTCATGCCGCGCGCGTCGATCACCAGCACCACCGGCGAACCGAGCAGCGCCGCGAGCGCGGCATTGGAGTTCGAGCCCTGCAGGTCGAGGCCGTCGTACAGCCCCTTGTTGCCCTCGATCAGCGAGACGTCCGCCGCGCGCGCGTGGCGCGCGAAGCTGGCGCCGATCTCGTCGCGGGTCATGAGGTGGAAGTCAAGGTTGCGGCACGGCCGCCCCGCCGCCAGCGAAAGCCACATCGGATCGATGTAGTCCGGCCCCTTCTTGAACGGCTGCACCGCGAGCCCGCGCCGCGCCAGCGCGGCGGCGAGCCCGAGCGTGAGCGTGGTCTTGCCCGAAGACTTGTGCGCAGCCGAAATGAAGACGTGCGCCATGGCGCTCGCGAGGGCGCTCAGTGCGCGCCGCGCTCCCGGCTCGAGCGCCTCGTCGGAAAGGCTCTCCGGCAGCAGGCGCAGGAACTTGACCCCGAGCAGCACGCCGGCGAGCGCGATCGCGAAGCCGCCGAGCGCGAGCGCCGCCTCGGGCAGGCTGGGTGCGTAGGGATGGATCACCCCGTCGTAGAAGGACGAGCGCATCTCGTAGCCCGGGAACAGGTCGAGCGGCCAGGCCTGCCCGCCGATGATGGTGACGTACATTTGCGCCAGGCCGCCGAGCACGATCAGCGCCGCCGCGACCGTCGTCATGCCGCGCTTGCCGCGCGTCGCCGGCCACCACAGAAGAACGAGCGGCAGCACGCTCCCAAGAAGCACCTGTCCGGCCCAGAACAGCCAGCGTGTAGATCCCGCCGTCGAGGAGCAGGAAGCGCTCGACGCCGATCTGCTTGGCGAGGTAGAGGTTGGTGAGGTGGAACACCGCGACGAAGTACAGGCCCGCCAGTACGAACCAGCCCAGCAGCCGGCCGATGCGCTCGATCACGCCGCGCCCGAGCGCGCGCCCTGTACCGGCGCAGACCCCGATCAGCGCGAGGAGGTAGATCGCCATGCCGTACACGATCGACAGCACGATGAAGGTCGGCGCGAGCAGCGCCGAGGCGTAGGCTTCGCGCGCGATCAGGAAGCCGAAGATCGATCCGGTACCGGTGGTGAGCACCAGGCGCCAGACGAAGGCGGTGCGGCCCGCGGCGCTCGAGTAGCCGCCCACCGTGCGGTCGAGCATGGTCCACAGGTACGCGCCGACGATGGCGAAGAACCCGCTGTAGAGGAACATGTTCCAGGCGAAGATCGACTTGAAGTTGAAGTGCGTCATCGCCACGATCAGCCGGTCCGAGCGCCCCAGGTCCAGCCCGAGCACCGCGAGACCCCCTGCCAGCAGCACGATCGCGAGCCAGCCCGAGAGCGGCGCGAGCGGCTTGTAGAATCCCTTGCCGAACGCCGAGGCGACCGAGGCGACGTTGAGCACCCCGGAGGCGGCCAGGATCAGGAACACCGCGACCACGTGCGGCAGGCCCCAGACGACCTGGTTGGTCATGCCGGTGATGACGTGGCCCCTGGTCTCCATCGCGTGCCAGGCGATGAGCATCCCGAGCAGGAGCGCGGCGGCGAGCGCGAACAGCGCCCACCAGCCGCGGCTGCGGCCTTCGATCTCGCGCAGCGCGATGGCGGCCACCTCAGATCCCCTGGTAACGCACGCCGGTGTTCAGCTGCAGGTCGGCGCGGATCTGCTTCGCGCCCGCCTCGCGCATGCGGTGCGAGATCTCGCTGCCCGGATCGTTCAGGTCGCCGAACAGCAGCGCGTTCCTCCCCTCGGCCCGGCAGGCTTCGACGCAGGCCGGCTCGCCGCCGCGGTCGACGCGCTGCACGCACAGCGTGCACGATTCGACGCAGCCCTGGCCGCGCGGCACGTCGGGCTTCTGGTCGGTGAGCGGCTCGGTGCACGAACGAGCGCGCCTTGTAGGGGCAGGCCATCATGCAGTAGCGGCAGCCGATGCAGATGTGGCGGTCGACCAGCACGATGCCGTCGGCGCGCTTGAACGAGGCGCCGGTCGGGCAGACGTCGACGCAGGGCGGCTCGGCGCAGTGCTGGCACATCACTGGCAGCGACAGAGTGTGTCCGGTGGATTCGTTGCCAGCTCGACCTTGCGGATCCACTGCGAGTCGTCGCGGCCCCGTGCCGCCCGAGAGGCCGTTCTCCTTGTTGCAGGCGCTGACGCAGGCGTTGCAGCCTTCGGCGCAGCGCGTCGTGTCGACCAGCATGCCCCAGCGCACTTTGGAACTGGCGCCCTTCGGCGCCGCCGCAGCGATCTCGAACAGGAGCAGCCCGGGGGCAACCGCGATGCCGCCCAGTGCCGCAGCCTTGCCGAGGAAAGCGCGCCGGCTGAGTCGATTGCTCTGTCGGTGCCCGGCCTCGATGCGTGGCATTCGAAACAATCGAGCTTGACGCCCGCGTAGGCGTGGCAGCTCTGCAGAAGCCCTTCAGCCAGAACGCTGCTGGTCGTCTTGCTGGCAATCGCATGCAGCCTTCGAGGCTGCACTCTGGCGCCCACGATGCCCTGGTGCACCGTCTTCATCGCGCTGATGCAGGAGCATTTCCGGATGCTCGCGCCGCATCACTGCCGGCGGGGCGATGCAGGGGCCCTTGGCTCGCTTTTTCCAGTATTGGTCTTGTCGTACACCCGCCAACACTCCCGCCGGGACCGCCAGCGCGGCGACGAGCGCGAGCGCGGCGAGGCACGTCTCTACTCGCCCAGCCCCATCTGGATGTAGCCGGTCGGGCACACGTCGCTGCAGATGTGGCAGCCGATGCACCTGGTCGTAGTCGGTGTCGACGTAGCGCCCGATGGTGGCCTTGTCCTTCTTGACCCGGAATACCGCGGTCTGCGGGCAGTACACCACGCAGTTGTCGCACTCGAAGCACAGGCCGCAGCTCATGCAGCGCTTGGCCTCGGCCACCGCCTCCTTCTCGGCCAGCGCCTCGAGCCGCTCCTCGAAGTTGCCCAGCGCCTGCTCGGCGCGTGAGCTTGGTCACCTTGCGCTGCTGGCGCGGCGCGTAGGTGAAGTGACCCAGGAACAGCTCATCGTGCGGAATGACGTAGCGCGTCCGAGCGGTCCTCGTAGTTGTGCACCGCGACGTTCGACTCGTCGGTGCCGCGCACCGGCTCGTGCGGCGTCTCTTCGAGCTCCAGCCCCTTCTCGGCCATCTTGCGCATCAGGTCGAAGTGCGTGCACGTCGATCTTCGGGCGCTTGTCCAGCTCCTCGCCGCGCAGGTAGCGGTCGATGCCTTCGGCGGCGATCGCAGCCGTGGCCGATCGCCGTAGTCAGCAGGTGCGGCCGCATCACGTCGCCGCCGGCGAAGAAGCCCGGCTTGCCCGGGATCTGGTAGTTCTTGTCGGCGGCGATCAGCGCCCTTGCCGTTGTCGAAGTCCTCCAGCCCGGTGAAGTCGACCGCCTGGCCGATCGCGGAGACGATCAGGTCGGCGGGGATCATCCTCCTCGGTGCCTTCGTTCATCTTGATCTCGAGCTTCGGGCCGACGAACTTCGCCTCGCACTTGGCGACGCGCAGCGCGGTGGCGCGGCCGCTCGCGTCGCGCACCACCTCGACCGGCGCCCAGCCGCCGCGGATCACGATGCCCTCGGCGAGCGCGTGCTCGATCTCGTGCTTGTTGGCCTGCATCTTGTCGATCGCGAACACCGAGGTGAGCGTCACCTCCGCGCCCTGGTGCGCCGAGATTTCGGCCACGTCCTGCGCCATGCTTGCCCAGCGATTACCGACTCCGGATGGTCGGTCGCGTGCGCGTGCTCGATGTGCCCGAGGCGCCGCGCCACCGTGGCGACGTCGATCGAAGTGTCGCCGCCGCCGACCACCACCACGCGCTTGCCGACCATGTTGCATGCGCCCGTCGTTGAACGCGTGCAGGAACGCGGTCGCGGTGACGCAGTTGGGCGCTTCGGCGCCCGGCGCCGGCAGCGGCCGCCCGCCCTGCGCGCCCAGGCCCAGGAACACCGCGTCGTAGTCCTTGCGCAGCTGCTCGAGCGTGACATCGGTGCCGATGCGCGTGCTCAGCCGCGTCTCGACGCCCAGGTCGAGGATGCGCTGGATCTCGGCGTCGAGCACCTTGCGCGGCGTGCGAAAGCCCGGGATGCCGTAGCGCATCATGCCGCCCAGCTGCTCGTGCTCGTCGAACACGGTGACCGCGTGGCCCTTTGAGCGCCAGCTGGTAGGCGCAGGACAGCCCCGCCGGCCCGCCGCCGATCACCGCCACCTTCTTGCCGGTAGCTCGTCTTGCGGCTTGTCGAATTTGAGGCCGTTGGCGATCGCGTACTCGCCGAGGAAATGCTCGACCGAGTTGATGCCGACGAAGTCTTCGACCTCGTTGCGGTTGCAGCCCGACTCGCACGGCGCCGGGCACACGCGGCCCATCACCGAGGGAAAGGGATTGGCCTCGGTCAGGCGGCGCAAGGCGTATTCCTGCCACGGCACGCCGCGCGGGCGGCTTCTCGATGCCGCGCACGATCGTCGAGATAGCCGCGGATGTCCTCGCCCGCCGGGCAACTGCCCTGGCAGGGCGGCGTGGCCTGGAGTAGGTCGGGCACTTGTAGCGTGTGGCTGGCCTGGAAGATGTGCTCGGTCCACGGGCCGTGGCCTGGTATCGCCTTCCTTGTAGCGCCGGAAGCTGAGCTTGGTATCCGCCTGGGTGTCGTCGATGACATCGCCTGCCTCCTCTAGTGTCAGCTCGCCGAGCCGGATCGCGTTGCTCACCAGCTGGTGCACGCCGCCGACCATGCTCATGTCGAATCCGTAGTAGGGCACCACCTTGGTGAACTGCGCCTTGCAGATGGCGCAGATCATCGCCATGAAGTTGACTCCGTGCGCGTCGACCACCTGCTTGAGCGCCTCCATCCGCGGCAGCGCGCCCTTGACCCGCAGCTCCATCAGCTCGTCCGATCAGCAGACCGCCGCCGCCGCCGCAGCAGAAGGTGCTGTCGTGGATCGTCTCGGGCGCCATGTCGTGGAAGTGATTGGCGACCGCGCTGGATGATGTCGCGCGGAATCGTGAACTGCCCGCCCGGCACTCCGCCCATGCGCGAGCCGCGCGCCACGTTGCACGAGTCGTGGAAGGTCACGACGCGCTGGTCGTTGGCTTCTCGCGTCGAGGCGGATCGCGCCGCGCCGTGACCAGGTCGTAGGTGAGCTCGCAGATATGCTGCGGCGCCGGGTAGCGGCGGATCGAGGAAGTCGAACGGCGCCGATCGAGCGTGTTCCAGAAGCTGTAGGCGACGCGCCAGGCGTGGCCGCATTCGCCCACCACCAGGCGCTTCGCGCCCAGCTCCAGCGCGGCCTCGCGCACGCGCAGCGACGACCTTGCTGCATCTGCTCGTAGCTGCCGATGAACACGCCGAAGTTCGCCGCCTCGGAGGCGTGCGAGGACAGCGTCCAGCTGATGCCCGCGGCGTGGAACACCTTGGCGTAGCCGATCAGGCTGATACACGTGCGGTTCGGCGAAGAAGTCGGCCGAGGGCGTGACCAGCAGCACCTCGGCGCCCTTCTGGTCGAGCGGCAAGCTTGACGTCGACGCCGGTCTCTTCCTTGATATCCTCCTCCAGCGCCTCGAGCGTGTCGGCCAGCGCCGGGCCGGGCAGGCCCAGGTTGTTGCCGATCTTGTGCACCTTGCCGATGATCTCGTTGGTGTACTTCTGCCCCATGCCGACGGCAGTTCAGAATCTCGCGCGCGGCCATGGTGATCTCGGCGGTATCGATGCCGTAGGGGCAGAACACCGAGCAGCGGCGGCACTCGGAACACTGGTTGAAGTAGCTGTACCAGTCGTCGAGCACTTCCTCGGTCAGGTCCTCGGCGCCGACCAGCTTCGGGAACCACTTGCCCGCGAAGGTGAAGTAGCGCCGGTAGACCTTGCGCATCAGGTCCTGGCGCGCCACCGGCATGTTCTTCGGGATCGCCGGTGCCGAGGAAGTAGTGGCACTTGTCGGTGCAGGCGCCGCAGTGCACGCAGGCATCCAGGAACACCCTGCAGGCCGCGGTATTTCTTCAGCAGCTCGCCCATCTTGGCGATGCGCCGCGTCCTGCCAGTCCTCGACCAGCTTGCCCGGAAAGCCGAGCGCCTCGTGCATCTTGTCCGAGGCGGCGTAAGGGCTTGCTCGCCGCCATCGCGCCCGGCCTGCAAGGATCGGGAATGACCGGGTATTGCTTCAGCGGCGGCGCTTTGATTCGGCCAGCCAGGTCTCCTGGGCCTATGTCTCAGTCGCTGGCCCAGGCGCGCGAGGTGGCGCTGCTCGCGCGAGTCGTCGGCCTGGTTGCGCGTCGGGCTGAAGAACACGCCCGGCGCGTGCAGCAGCTTGCTGAAACCGGGAAGACGACCATCAGCGCCAGCACGAGCGAAAGATGAACCAGCAGCAGCGGGTCGGCCGGCAGCGGCTGCCAGTCGAAGACGATCAGCCCGCAGCATGAATTCCTTCAGCCCGACGATGTCGGTGTGGGCCACGTATTTCATCGCCAGACCCGAGAGCGCGATGCCCGACCAGCAGCGCGAGCATCAGGTGGTCCGACGGCGTCGAGATGTAGCGGATGCGCTCGACCAGAAACCGCCGCGCCCACAGCCCAGCCAGGCCCGCGACCAGCGCGAAGCCGGCGTAAATGCCGAAGGGCTGGATCGAAGGCGACCCAGCCCCAGACCGGCTCGATGAAATAGCGCAGATGGCGCACCAGCACCAGCGCCAGCGCGACATGGAACATCCAGCCGAACAGCCAGATCCACTTGTTTGAGCGTTGAACAGGCTTTCGAACAGCACCACCTCGCGCGCCATGCGCAGCACCACGCCCGCGCGCGGTCGTCGGCGCGGGCGTGGTCGGAATCTTGAGCGGCGCCGGCGTGCGCGCAGTAGTACGTCGATCACGCGACCACGCGCACGCCGCACGACACAGCACGGCCAGCGTGCCGCGTAGAACAGCTCGCAGAAGCGTCACACCAGACGCTTGCGACGATCCGCACGGCAGTCTGCGTCAGATGCAGCCGGTCGGCTTGGGCAGGCCGGCGATCTTGCAAGCCTGCTTGGCGGGACCGTACGGGAACAGCTCGTACAGGTACTTGCTGTTGCCCTTGTCCGGCCCGAGCTTCTTGCCGATCGCCTTGGTCAGCACGCGGACCGCAGGGGCGATCTGGTACTCGTTGTAGTACTCGCGCAGGAAGTTGACCACTTCCCAGTGGTTCGGTCGTCATGCTCGACGTTTCTCCTCCTGCGCGAGGAACTTGCGCGACGTCCTCGTTCCAGTCGGCCAGATTGACGAGATAGCCTTCTTCGTCGGTTTCGTACGCCTTGCCGCCGCTTCAATATCGACATGCACCTATGCTGCCTCCTGTTGATGTAACTCGACATTAAAGCCAGGACTGGCAGTTCGTGCTGCTCGCCAGGCAAGTCGACGAAGCCGCCGTAGTCCACCAGCTTGATTCCTTCCATAACCCGTCCCGCCACGCCGCGCGCCTCGAGATCGGGCGCAAGCGCGTAGACCTTGAGCTGCGCCATCGCCTGCTTGAGCCTCGGTCTCGGCGGCGCTGCCGCGCGTGGCGGCGTACACCCCGTCCTCGATCAGCAGCAGCGTCGCAGCCGGGCTGCGCGAGGCGCAGGCAAGCTGTCGAGCGCGTTGCGCTCAAAGGGGACTTTGTTGACGATATGCAGCATGCTCGCGTCTCCCTCAGAAACTGATCACCACGTCCTGCTCGTCCATCAGCTCGCCCATCTCGGCAGCCGACATGCACCTGGACGTCGACCAGCAGGTCGTCCTCGCCAGGCCGCGCGCTCCAGCGACTCGCGCTCGACGTACAGCTTCTCGATGTCGTAGCCCTCCAGCGCGCGGTAGGCTGGCGAGAAATTCTTCATTTCGATGCCCTTGGTCTGCTGGCCCTTGTTCAGCTGGTAGACGCCGTCGTCGACGAAAGCCAAGCGACACGTCCTGGTCGAAAGCGGCGCTGATCAGCACCACTTCCAGCCCCTCCAGCGCGTAGATGGTGCCGTAGGGCGCCTTGCGGTTCACAAACATGAATTTCTTGACGTGCCATCGCCCATCCTCGCGCGTCTGCTCCTCAATCGCCGAACACGACCAGGCGGTCGCCTTCGATGCCCGCTTCGACCAGCTGGCCCAGGCCCGAGATGCGAAAGCCCGGCGCGAGAGTCTCGTCCTTGATGCCGCGCCGCAGCGCCGCCGCCACGCACACCACCAGGTCGACCTCGTGCTGCTCGGCGCAGCTTCGACCAGCGGTTGACGATGTTGCGGTCGTCCTGCGGCGGCTCGGTCAGACTTGGTCGCGTTGTTCACGCCGTCGTGATAGAAGAACACGCGCTAGATCTCGTGCCCCTTCGCCAGCGCCGCCTTGCTGAACAGGTAGGCCGAGTCGCTGGCCTGGTGCGTGTAGGGGCCTTCGTTGACCAGATCAGATTGCCGAATTTCATCGCCTGACAGCCCCACTCAACCGCCTAGAAACGGATATGGGTCGAGGCGTTCAGCGTCGTAGCGCGAGCCGCGCCAGTCGTCGATGTGGTACTTGGTGAACGGCAGTCCGGTCTTCTCGAAGAAGCGCGGCCAGCCGATGCGGTCGATCCAGTCAGACATGCGCTCCCAGGGGCGGCCGTCTTCCTTGTAGACGCGCAGGATCTTCTTCACCACCGCGCCGACCTCGGGCCAGCGCGGCGGGTTGTTGGGCAGGCCGGAGGCGACCATCTTGTGGAAGGTCGGCTTGGCCGCGCGCGTTGGAGTTCTTGCCGCCCACCCAGATCGCGATCTTGGAGTACTCGGGATCGTTGATCTGCATCGGCGGGCACGGTGGGTAGCAGGCGCCGCAGCAGATGCACTTCTTCTCGTCCACTTCCAGCGAAGGCTTGCCGTTGACCAGCGCCGGCCGGATCGCCGCCACCGGGCAGCGCGCCACCACCGCCGGGCGCTCGCACACGTTGGCCACCAGGTCGTGGTTGATCTTGGGCGGCTTGGTGTGCTGCACGATGATCGCGATGTCGGCCTGGCCGCCGCAGTTGATCTCGCAGCAGGAGGTCGACAGCTTGCACCCGGTTGGGCATCTCGCACTTGACGAACTCGTCGTACAGCTCGTCCATCAGCGCCTTCACCACGCCCGAGGCGTCGGTGCCCGGGAATGTCGCAGTGCAGCCAGCCCTGGGTGTGGGCGATCATCGACACCGAGTTGGCGGTGCCGCCGACCGGGAAGCCGTGCGTCGTTCAGCGCCGGATCAGCGGCTCGACCTTGCTCTGGTCGGCGACCATGAACTCGATGTTGGAGCGCGATGGTGAAGCGCACGTGCCCGTCGGCGTAATCTGTCGGCGATGTCGCACAGTTCGCGGATGGTGTGGTACGTCCATCTGCCGCTGCGTGCCGGCCTTGACGGTCCAGATCTCGTCGCCGCTCTCGGCGCGGTGATGCAGCACGCCGGGCCTCGGGTGGTCTGTGAGTGACCCACTTGCCGTAGTTCTTCTTCATCAGCGGGTGCATGTACTGCATCGGGTCCGGCGCCCCGTTGCTCTACGCTTGCGCATTGCGTCTGGGTTGTGCCTTCGTGCTCGATCTGTCGTCCTCCTCAGGCGGCGCCTTCTGTCGCGCTCGCATCTTGGCCACTTCCTCGTCCCAGCCGTCGGTGCGGACGTAGGGGTTGGTCCGCGGGTGCAGCACCATGTTCGGGTCGACGTCGAGCTCCATCGCCTCGAGGAAGTTCACCAGGCCGATGCGCTCGATCATCTCGCCGGTGCGCTCGTGCTCGAGCGCGTTCTCGGCGAAGAAGTCGAGCACCTTGCGCGCCAGCTCGCTGCAGCTTCTCGAAGTCTTCGTCGGCTGTCGAGCTTCATGAACGGCACCACCATCGATTCCCAGGGTGGCGCCGATCTTCAGCACGCCCTTGCCGCCGATCAGGATCGGTCACGCCGCGCTGTCCTGCCCGGGACGCAGCGCCCCCGGCATCACGTTCAGGCAGTGCATGCAGCGCACGCAGTCGTGGTTGTCGATCTCGAGGCACTGCGCGTCGTCGAGCTTGACGCGCGACACGTGCGCCGGCGGCGCCTCGCCGTTCGCCTTCCTGATGCGGATCGCCTTGGTCGGGCAGCGCGTCGACCACGTTGTTCGATCAGTTCTTCCATGCCGTGCTTGGCAAACCACTCCCGCGCCAGCTTCTCGTCGCTGCGGATGTTGTCGCGCCAGGTGCCGATGGTCGCCATGTCCGAGCGCTGGATCGCGTTCACGCAGTCGTTCGGGCAGCCGGAGAACTTGAACTTGAACTTGTACGGCAGCGACGGGCGGTGCATGTCGTCGAGGTTGGTGTTGATGACGCTGCGCAGCGCGCGCTGCCTCGTCGTAGCAGGACTCATCTCGCAGCGCGCCGAGCCGACGCAGGACATCGAGGTGCGCAGCGCCGGGCCGGCGCCGCCCAGGTCGAAGCCGATCGCGTTGAAATCGTCGAAGGCCGGCTGCACGTTCTCGGTGCTGCAGCCCTGGAACATGATGTCGCCGCGACTGGCCGTGGAAGGCGATCAGCCCGGAGCCGTGCTTCTCCCAGATGTCGCACAGCTTGCGCAGCAGCTCGGTGTCGTAGTGCATGCCCGCCGGCGGCTGCACGCGCAGGGTGTGGAACTCGGCCGCCTCCGGAAACAGCGGCTTGCCATCCTCGCCCTTGAGCTCGGTGAAACGCGGGATCACGCCCGCCGCCGTAGCCGAAGACGCCGACCGTGCCGCCCTTCCAGTAGCCGAACTTGTTGCGGTACGAGGACTCGAGCTGGCCGAGCAGGTCGACCGCCATGTCGTTGTCCTGCGCCAGGCGCTTGAGCCCCGTGACGAAGCTGGGCCAGGGCCCCTCTCGAGCTGATCGAGCATCGGCGTCTCATGCATCTTCTTGGCCATGCACCCTCCTCCGAATCGCGATGCGGTTCGCGTTCGCGACATGCTAGGGGCGGGCGCGCCCGGCGCCATCTGCCCTGAGGGGCGGCAGCGGACCTACCCGTTCGGGTAGGTTGGCGCCCTCCATGCGAGGTAATGCGCGCCGCGCCGCCTTGGCGTCAAACTGCTTGGATGGCCGAAACCCGCCCTTTGGCGAGCTTTTCCGTGCCGCTCGGCGGTCAACTGATCGAGCTGCAGCAGATCGAGCATGCGAGCGGTGGCATGGCGCTGCTGCGAGTGCGGATCCGCGAAGGCAGGCGTTTCACCGTGTTCGACATCGACCCGGCGAGCGCCGCCAGCTGGGGCGAGGCGATGATCGCGTGGGCGGCACAGCAGAATGTTTCCGGAACCTGAAACCTGCGTCGAGGGATCCGACCTGCGCTTCGAGCTGCGCGGCGAGCGCCTGCCGCTCGACCACGGCCAGGCGCTCGCGGAAGCGGTGAGCGAGCACCTGCCCTGGCTTGCCGACGAGCCGGCGGCCGGCATCCACGCGGTGCGCGGAGCGGCGATGAGCGGCGGCCTGCTCGGCATCTCGCGCCGCGCACGCCTCACCCTGCGCCTGCCGGGCGCTCGGCTCGACGAGGCGCTCGCGCTCGCGGGTCGCAGCCTGCGCCTGGGCGCGGATACGCTGCACGTGGGCGCCGGCAGGCCCTGGCCCCTCGCGCCGAGCGACACCGTCTACGCCCGGCTGGTGATCGCCGGGCCGGCCGAGGAGCAGCCCTTCGCCGAAGCGCTGCAGGCATTGCTGCGCGCCCAGTTCGGCACCGCGGGCGTCGCCTGCCAGGTGGTGCTCGGCAAGCCGCGCGCGCTCGCCACCCGCGCAGGCGTACGGCGCGGCTTCAGCGTGCTGCTGCACGGCATGACGCCCGGGCTGTCGTTGCGCCTGCAGGAGCGCGGCCTGGGCGAGCTGCGCCTGCACGGCTGCGGCATCGTCGTGCCCTACAAATCCATTGCCGCGGTGTAGCCGCGCAGGAGAGCCCCATGAGCAAAGCGAAGCCTCCCCAAGCCGACGTCCGGCTCGACCTGAGCGGCCTGACCTGCCCCGCGCCGCTGGTCGGCGCCAAGCGGGTGGTCGACGACCTCGCGCCGGGTCAGGTCCTGGCGCTGGTATCGGACTGCCCCGGTACCCGCGACGACCTGTTCATCTGGGCGCGGCACACCGGCAACGATCTGCTGCAGGTCGAGCAGCTGGCGGGCAAGCAGCACGTGTTCTACCTCCGCAAGGGCAAGGGGCCGGCGCCGCGCGCGCAGGTGACGCTCGACATGCGCGGCGCGGTCTGCCCGGGCCCGGTGCTCGAGGCGCGCCGGGTGCTGGAGGGGATGAAGCCGGACGAGGTGCTGCGCCTGGTCACCAGCTGCGCGGCGGCGCGCGACGAGGTGGGCGCCTGGACGCGCGCGACCCGGGTTACGCTCGCCGCTGAGCGCGAGATCGGCGCCGGCGAGTGGGAGTTCTACCTGAGGCGCAAATGAAGGCAGTGCGGGTCAAGACAGTCTGGTTCCGCAAGGGCGCCACGCGCAGCGCGGCGGAGCTGGCGAGCGTGCTCGCCTCCACCCTGTGGCGCCTGGCCGAGAAGCTGGTCGACAACCTGTCGCGCGCCGAGTACGACATCGTCACCCCGGCGCGCGGGTTCAGGATCATCGCCGAGGTGCTGGCGCTCGGCCTGCACCTGTGCGACCGCTGGGCCTGGGGCCGGCTGGACGACGCGCAGCGCGCCGCGCTGGTGCAGGCGATCGGCGCTCACCTGGCCGATACCATGGAAGGCAATGTGCGCGGCAGCCGCGAGAACTTCATCGACATGCTCAACCGGCGCGCGGCCGATTACGCGGGCTTCGACATTGCCGCCTCGGGCGCATCCTTCCCCGTCCTGCGCTGCCTCGCGGCGCAGATCCGCGAAGCGATGGAGGAGCACGACCAGCACTGGGTCATGGACCAGCTGATGGAGGTCGAAATGCCCGAGCTGCTGGGCACGCTGAAAAAGACCTTCGACGGCCTCATCGCGCCGCCCGCCGCCGCGCCCTGACGCCGTGCCCGGCCCCTTCGACCTCGACGACGAACGCGCCTACCGGGCCTGGAGAGAAGAGAAGCTTTCCTTGCTTTCGGCTCGGATCGAGATCGTCGAGCTGCGCGACCCGAAGAATCTCGCCCCGGCAGAAGGCGCGGCGCTGCTCGAGCAATGCGCGCGCGCGAATATGGCTGTCTACAAGTCTTCGCTTACCGCTGAAGACAAGAACATTCCTCGGCTGCTCGGGCGTCAGCTCGGCCTCGAGCGGCTGGACGGCAACTTCCTCGCCGACGACGACGGCATCTCGTCGATCACGCCGGGCGCGGGAATGCGCGGCGAGTTCATTCCCTACACCGACCGCGCGATCGGCTGGCACACCGACGGCTACTACAACCCGCCGGCGCGGCGCATCCGCGCCATGGCGCTGCACTGCGTGCGCGACGCGCTCGAAGGCGGCGAGAGCGCGCTGCTCGATCACGAGCTCGTCTACATCTGCTTGCGCGACGAGGACGCCGAGCACGCGCGCGCGCTCTCGGCGCCCGACGTGCTAACCGTCCCGCCGCGGCTGGAAGGCGAAACGATCGCCCGGCCGGCCGAGACGGGCCCGGTGTTCAGCGTCGACGAACGCGTGCTCCACATGCGCTACACGGCGCGCGGGGTCAACATCGCCTGGAAGGACGACGCCGCCACGCGCGCGGCGCGCGCCGCGCTCGATCGCATCCTCGCGGGCTCCCCCTACGTTTTCCGGCTGCGGCTCGAGCCGGGTATGGGGATCGTGTGCAACAACGTGCTGCACGCGCGCAGCGCGTTCCGCGACACGCCGCAGCACCGTCGATTGCTGTATCGCGCCCGCTACTTCGACCGCGTCGCGTAGTACAGATCGCGTCCCGCGGCGAGCGCGCGGATCTTGCCGTCCGCGACGCTGCGCGGCAGCATCCAGAAGCCGCAGTCGGGATGGATGTACTTCACGCGCCCCTTGCCGAGGAGCTTCTCCGCTCGTTCGATGGCGCGCGCGACGTCCTCCGGCGTCTCGATCTCGGTGCGCTTGATGTCGACCACCCCGAGCCCGAAGCCGAGGTCGCGGCGCAGCGCCTTGAACACCGCGAGCTCTTCGGGCGGCCGGTGCGCGGTCTCCAGCACGACGTGGTCCGCCTCGAGCGCGTTGAGATACGAGATCAGCTTCGCCCAGGTGCCTTGTTGCACGGATTGCCCGCCGTAGTTGCCGAAGCACAGGTGCACCGCGGCCTTCGTCTTCTTCGGCACGGCCTTCAGCACCTTGTTGATCGCCGCCGCGGCCCAGCGCCACTCCTCGGGATGCCCGGGCAGGTTCGCCTCGTCCAGCTGGATCACGTCCGCATCCAGATGCTTCACCTGCTCGGCGAGCACCTCGGCGATCGCGTGCGCGAGCTTCTGCGGGCTCTTGTAGTAGCGGTCGTGCAGGGTCTTCGCCAGCATGTGCGGCCCGGTGAGCGTGAACTTGAGCGGCCGAGTGGCGAGCGCCTTGGCGCGCGCGCAGGGCAGCTTGAGATTCAGCGTCCCCGCCCCGATCGGCCCCACCACCACACCCGGCGGTCGGGTGCGAAAGCGCATTCCGGAGGCGCGCGTGTAGTCGAGCCATTCCGAAAAGCCGATCTCGCCGCGCACGCCCGACATCGGGCGCACGAAGTACTCGATCATGCCGTTGGTCTCGGGATGGTTGAAGTCGAAGCGGTACAGCTCGCCGTCGGCCACCAGGTCGATGCCTGCGCGCTCCTGCGTGGCGATGACGACGCGGGTCGCATCGACGAGCGCCTGCTCCGAGGGGGAGCGGACCAGCCAGTCGGGGACGGGGTAGGACCCGACCACCGTCGTAAGTATGCGTGCCATCGCGGACGATTATAATTCACCAAATGGTTAACATCCTGCCGCCGAATTTCCCCGGCGTTGGCGAGCTCGAGGACTTCATGACCCGCCCGACGCCGGAGCTCGAGCACGATCTCGCCGCCGTGGACGAGATCCTGGTGCTCGGGGTCGGGGGCAAGATGGGCCCGACGCTGGCGCGCATGGCGCGGCGCGCAGGCAAGCGGGTGATCGGCGTCGCGCGCTTCTCCGAGCCCGGCCTGCGCGCCAAGCTCGAGGCCTGGGGCATCGAGTGCATCGCCTGCGATCTGCTCGACCGCGCGGCGCTCGAGCGGCTGCCGCGCACCAGGAACGTGATCTTCATGGCGGGGCACAAGTTCGGCGCCTCCGGCCAGCCCTCGCTCACTTGGGCGATGAACGTCGGCGTGCCTTTCATGGTGACCGAGGCGTTCCGCGAGTCGCGCATCGTCGCCTTCTCCACTGCCTGCGTCTACCCGTACGCGAACGTCGCCGGGCGCGGCGCGGACGAGTCGACGCCGACCACGCCGCCCGCGGGCGACTACGCGAATTCCTGCGTCGGGCGCGAGCAGGCGTTCCTGCACGGCTCGCAGCGCTACGGCACGCCCGGGCGCCTGATGCGGCTCGAATACGCGATCGACATGCGCTACGGCGTGCTGCACGACGTCGCGGCGAAGGTCTTCGCCGGCCAGCCGGTCGACGTCTCGATGGGGCACGTGAACGTGCTCTGGCAGGGCGACGCGAACGAGCAGGCGCTGCGCCTGCTCGCGCACTGCACGCAGCCCACCTCGCCGATCAATGTGAGTGGACCGGAGGTGCTGAGCGTGCGCTCGCTCGCCGGGGAATTCGGCAAGTGCTTCGGCAGGCAGGCGCAAATCACCGGCAGCGAGGCGCCGACCGCCTGGTTGGTCGACACGGCGCAGGCGCAGCGCCTATTCGGGCCTCCGCGCGTGCCGCTCGAGGCGATGCTCGACTGGCAGGCCGACTGGATCGCGCGCGGGCTGCCGGATCTCGGCAAGCCGACGCACTTCGAGACGCGTGACGGGAAATACTGAGCACGCGCTCGGCCCCGAACACCTGGCCGGCTGCCTGGCGCTGTCGCGCGCGGCGAGCTGGAATCAGAACGAGGCCGACTGGCGGCTCATGCTCGAGCTCGGCCGCGGCTGGGGCATTTCGCTCACCGACGGGACGCTCGCCGCCTCCACGCTCGTGCTGCCCTACGGCGCTTTTGCCTGGATCAGCATGGTGCTCGTCCTTCCGGCGCACCGCCGCATGGGCTACGCCTCGCGGCTGCTGCGCATCGCGATCGCCGAGCTCGAGCGGGATGGCAAGCTGCCGATCCTGGACGCGACGCCCGCCGGCCGCGAGGTGTATCGCCGGGAGGGCTTTCGCGATACATGGGGCTTCAAGCGCTTCCATCTCGCGAACGCCGCGCAGCCGCTAGGGGTCGCACCCGCGAGGCCGCTCGAGGACTGGGATGGCGCCCTCGCGCTCGACGCCGAGGCCTTCGGCGCACCGCGCGCCCCGCTGCTGCGCGCGCTGCAGGCGCGCATGCCGCGCTGCGCGCTCCAATTGCCGGGCAAGGGCTTCGTGCTGGCGCGCGACGGGCGCGAGGCGGCGCAGATCGGTCCGCTCATCGCGCGCGACGAGGCGAGCGCCATCGCGCTGCTCGGCGCCGCGCTCGGGGCGGCGCGGCCGCCGCTCTACGTCGACGCGGCCGATCACGCGCCGCGCCTGCAGGAATGGCTGCTCGCGCAGGGCTTCGCGTTCCAGCGTCCGTTCACGCGCATGGTGCGCGGCGCCGCGCGCGCGCCGGGAAACGAAGAACTGGTCTACCTGGTCGCCGGGCCCGAGCTCGGCTGAGGCGGAAGGAGGCATTTGCATGTCACACGACTTCGTCGTCATCGGCGCCGGCCACAATGGTCTCGCCTGCGCCGCCTACCTTGCAAAGGCGGGCGAGAAGGTGCTCGTCCTCGAGCGGAGCAATCGCGTGGGCGGCGCCTGCCACACGGAGGAGGCGACGCTCCCCGGCTTCAGGCACAACATCTGCTCGGTCGTGCACACCCACATTCCCACGAGCCCGGTGTACCGCGACCTCGAGCTCGAGCGCCACGGCGTGCGCTACGTCTACCCGGAACATCTGCGGGGCACGATCTTCCCCGACCACCGCAGCATCGTGATGTACCGCGACGCCGAGCGCATGGCGGCCGAGCTCGCCCGGTTCTCTATACGCGACGCGAAGACATTCCGGCAGCTGTACGACGACTACGCGGAATTCATCGACACGACCTACCTGCCGCTCATGTATTCCCCGCCGCTCGCGCCTTCGCTGCAGAGCGCCGAGCTGGAGAAGTCGGAAGAAGGCCGCACGCTGCTTCAATGGCAGGCGAGCACGCCGGTGCAGCTGCTAAACGAGCTGTTCGAGAGCGAGGAGGTGAAGGTCCATTTCCTCGCCCGCATGACCGTGCTCGGTTTCGCGCCCGACCAGTTCGGCCAGGGCTGGATCTGCCTGTTCCGCATCCTCAAGGCCGAGGCCCCGATCTGCGTCGGCGGCTCGCAGCAGCTCGCGCACGGTCTGCGCGGCGCGCTGGAAGCGCACGGCGGCGCGGTGCAGACCGGTGTTACGGTTAGGCGCGTCCTGCTGCGCGGCAACCGGGCCGTCGGCGTCGAACTCGCGGACGGCACGCGGCTCGAGGCGGCCAAGGCGGTGATTACGAACGTCGAGCCGAAGAAGAGCTTCCTCGGCATGGTCGGGGAGGAAGCGCTGCCGGTGCCGTTCGCGACGCGCGTCAAGAACTATCATTCGCGCGGGCGCTCGCTCATGGTGCTGCACCTCGCGCTCTCCGAGCCGCCGCGCTACACCGCGAGCGCCGCGAACCCGCCGGTGAACGTCGCCTTCAGCCAGGAAATGTTCGGCGCCAGCATGCTCGAGCAGGTGCGTGCCTACCAGGACATCGCGGCCGGCCGGCCGCCGCGCAAGGAGATGCTGCAGATCACGCTGCCGACGCTGTTCGATCCGTCGCAGGCGCCGGCCGGCAAGCACACGGCGGTCGTGTGGCAGTACGCACCGTACCGCATCGAGCCCGACGGCCCGCAGGGCTGGCAACGGCTCAGGGAGGAATATGCGCAGCACCTGCTCGAGCTGTGGCGCGCGTATGCCCCGAACATGACGCGCGACAAGATCCTCGCGATGAAGATCCAGGATCCGACCGATACCGAGCGCAGCAACGACAATCTGGTGAACGGCGTCGACGTCGTGGGCGACATGACGCCGGACCAGATGGGCTACTTCCGGCCGTTCGCGGGCTGGTCGGGCTATCGCACGCCGATCGAGGGTCTGTACATGTGCGGCGGCTATTGCCACCCGGGCGGCGGCGTGCACGCCGGCGCCGGGCACAACGCCGCCGGTGTGATCGCCGGGGACTTCAAGCTCAGGAAGTGGTGGGAATGATGCCGCAGCGCGAGGCCCGCTTCTCGGTCAGCGCGCCGCCGCAGGAGCTGTGGCGATTCCTGCGCGACTTCAGGGCGCTGTGCACCTGCATTCCAGGCGTCGAACGCATCGACGTGCTCGACGAGCGCACGGCCGAGCTAACCGTCAGGGAAAAGATCGGCGCGGTGCCGCTCGTCGTCGCGCTGCGCGCCGAGATCGACGCGGAGGACCCGCCACGGCGCCTGCACGCAACGGCCAAGGCCGAGCACCTGACGATGGCGATCGAGGTCGCGCTCGAGCCGTCTGACGCGGGGACGGCGATGCTCACCCGCTTCGACGTGCGGGGCGAGGGCCCGCTGAAGCCGGTCGTCGACCGGCTGTTCGAGCGCCGCGCGACCGAGCGCACCGCGCAGTTCGCGCAATGCCTGGAAAGACGCTTCGCGGGGCTCGCCGCGCCGCCCCCCGCGCAGGCACGCGCGGGGTGGCTGCGCACGCTGTGGCGCCTGCTACTCGGGCGCTTCAGTCGTCGCTCTTGACCGGGATCATCTTGATCGACTTGTCGAGAAAGGCGTTCGTGTACACCGTCTTCACGTCGTAGGGCTTTTCGATGCCGACATACTCGCGCACCAGGGCGTAGTCGGCCTGCATGCGCTTGTCGTCGTGCCAGCCGAGCGCAACGGTCTGCGAGATCTTGTCGCTCATCAGCACCTCCACGAGGTGCCAGTTGGCGAGCTCGTTGTCGAAGCTGAGCGCGCCGTTCGCGTCGATGAGCGCCTGCACGCAGGGCTTGGGATCCTTAACGCACGCGGCAAAGGCGCGCTGGGTGACCTTGACGAACTTCGCCACCGTAGCGCGGTGCTTCTTCAGGTACTCGCCGTTGACGATCACCGAGTTGCCGTAGGTGTTGAGGCCCGCCTTGCGCCACGCGAGGAAACCCATGTCGTCGCCCAACTCGCGCTTGAACACGTGGTGCAGGTTGTAGAAGGAGGTGGTGATGTCGATCGTGTGCGCCTTGAGCGCGGCGAGCTTCGCGTTCGGGTCGATGTTCACCCAGGTGACCGACTTCGGATCGATGCCGTTCGCCTTGGCGAGCGCCGGCCACATCACGCGCGCTGCGTCGCCCGCCGGGTTGCCGATCTTCTTGCCCGGGAAGTCCTTGATGCCCCTTATCCCCGAGCTCTTCAGCCAGTACATGCCCTGCGGCGAGTTGGCGTAGACGTTGAACACGGCGACCGCGTCGGCGCCCTTGCCGTCGACGACCAGCACGCCCGCCATGTCGGCGAGGCCGATCGGGTTCGCGCCGGCGGCGACCCTCTGGGTGGAGAGCGCCGAGCCCTTGCCCGGCTCGAGGTTCAGGTCGATGCCCTCCTTCCGGTACCAGCCGAGCTTCTTCGCGTAGTAGTACGGCGCGTGATCGCCCCCCGGAACCCAGTTCAGGATGAAATCGAGTTTCTGCTCTGCAGCGGCGGCGGGAACGGCGAGAATGGCGGCGGCCGCGGCGACGAGAAGCCTGCGCATGGGGGACCCTCCTTAATTGGCGGAAAGACGATGGTACCATCAGGTAACCAGACGGTTAACATGTCGCGCCGCTTTCCCCACGCGCTGCCTGACGAGATCGCCTCGCTGCTCACCCGCGGCGCCGTCATCCCTGCTCATCCGCTCGCGCTCGACGACCGGCGCCGGCTCGACGAGCGTCGCCAACGAGCGCTCGCGCGCTACTACCTGGAAGCGGGCAGCGGCGGCCTCGCGGTCGGCGTGCACGCCACCCAGTTCGCGATCCGGGAGGCCGGGCTCTACCAGCGGGTGCTCCAAATCGCGGCCGAAGAGGCCGCGGGCCGGAAAGTGGTGATGATCGCCGGGCTGGCCGGGAGGACCGAGCCCGCGCGCAGCGAGGCGCGCATCGCGCGCGCCATGGGCTATCACTGCGGCATGCTCTCGCTGGGCGCCATGAAGGGCGCATCGATCGACGAGCTGGTCGCGCACTGTGCCGCGGTCGCGGCAGAGATCCCGCTCGTGGGCTTCTACCTGCAGAGCGCGGTCGGCGGCATCCCGCTGCCCGCGACGTTCTGGCGGCGCTTCGCCGCGATTGAAGGCGTCGTGGCGATCAAGATCGCGCCCTTCAACCGTTACGCGACGCTGGACGTGGTGCGAGGCGTCGTCGCCGCGCGCGCCGAGCACCGGATCACGCTCTATACCGGCAATGACGACCACATCCTGCTCGACCTCGCAGTGCCGTTCGACGTTCGCCGCGGCGACGAGACGGTGCGCGTGCGCTTCCGCGGCGGACTGCTCGGGCACTGGAGCGTGTGGACCCGAAGCGCGGTCGAGCTCTTCGAGCGGGTGCGGCGCGGACCGCTCGACGAGGACCTGCTCGCGCTCGATTCGCGAATCACCGACTGCAACAGCGCATTCTTCGACGTCGCGCACAACTTCGCGGGCTGCATTCCCGGCTGCCACGAGGTCTTGCGCCGCCAGGGGCTGCTCGCGGGTAACTGGTGCCTGGACCCGGACGAGAAGCTCTCGCCGGGCCAGTCCGAGGAGATCGACCGCGTGTACCGCGAGCACGGCGATCTCGCGGACGACGCCTTCGTGCGCAAGAACCTGGACAGGTGGCTCTCATGAACTCCAAGCTCACACGCTGGACGCTCGCGCTGCTCGCTCACCTCGCGCTCGTGCTCGCCTGGTACCTGTTCGTGCGCCTCGGCCACGTGCCGAAGTTCGTGATGCCGTCGCCGGGCGCGACGCTCGACGCGCTGCTCGAGCCGAAGTACGGCTGGTGGACGAACATCGCCGTGACCGGCACGGAGATCTTTGTCGGCTACCTGCTCGCGCTCGCCGCCGGCGTGGCGCTCGCGCTGCTGTTCTCATGGTCGAAGACGCTCGAGGCGTTCTTCATGCCGCTGTTCGTGTCGCTCAACATGATTCCCAAGGTGGCGCTCGGGCCGCTGATCATCGTGTGGTTCAACTACGGCGTGCTGCCGAACTCGGTCATGGCGTTCTCGATCGCGGTGTTCCCGATCCTGCTCACCACGGCGCGCGGGCTGCGCGAAATCGAGCCCGAGCTTCTCGACCTCGTGCGCTCGCTGAAAGGCTCGCGCTGGCAGCTGTTCGCCAAGATCCAGCTGCCCGGCGCGCTGCCCTACATCTTCTCGGGCATGAAGGTCGGCGCGATCCTCGCGGTGGCGGGAGCGATCGTGGGCGAGTTCCTCGGCTCGGACAAGGGGCTCGGCTACCTCATGCTGCAGGTCCAGGTCACGCTCGACACGCCCGCCATGTTCATGGCCGTGCTGCTCATCACGATGATCGGCATGCTGCTGTACGGCGTGGTGCTCACGCTCGAGCGGCTGCTCGTGGCGAAGGACGCGCGCATTGGCTGAGCCCTTCATCCACCTCGCCGGAGTGCGCAAGGACTACGCCGGCCATCCGGCGATCTCGGACGCGAGCTTCGACGTCATGCCGGGCGAGCTGGTCGCACTGGTCGGTCCTTCGGGCTGCGGCAAGTCGACGCTGCTCAAGATCCTCGCCGGCCTGCACGCGCACGACGGCGGCGAGGTCCGCATCGGCTCGGCGACGCATCCGTTCGACCCGGGCCGGGACGTCGGCATGGTGTTCCAGGCACCGCTGCTCCTGAAGTGGCGGCGCATCCTCGACAACGTGCTGCTGCCTGCCGAGATCCTCGGCCTGCCCAAGGCCGAAGCGCGCGACCGGGCGCGCGCGCTGCTCGCGCTCGTCGGCCTCTCCGGCCACGAGGATAAATACCCCTACGAGCTCTCGGGCGGCATGCAGCAGCGCGCCGCCATCGCCCGGGCGCTGGTGCACGACCCGAAGCTCGTTCTGATGGACGAGCCTTTCGGCGCGCTCGACGCGCTCACGCGCGAGAAGATGAACCTCGAGCTGCTGCGCATCTGGAAGGAGGCGGGCAAGACCATCGTTTTCGTCACGCACGGCATCTCGGAGGCGGTGTTCCTTGGCACGCGCGTGGTCGTGCTCACCGCCGGTCCGGCGCGCATGGCGGACAACTTCGAAGTCGAGCTGCCGCACCCGCGCACGCTGGACATCAAGACGCACGAGCGCTTCGGCGACTACACGCGTCGCATCTACCGGCTGCTCGGCATGGAATGAGAAACGGCAGAGACTCGGAAAGGATGCGCCAGCGGATCCTGGAGGCGGCGACCGCCGAATTCGCGCGCCACGGCCTTGCGGGCGCGCGCGTCGACCGCATCGCGGCTCGCGCGGGCGCCAACAAGCGCATGCTGTACTACTACTTCGGCTCCAAGGAGGACCTGTTTCGCGCCGTGCTCGAGGCGAGCTACGAGCGCATACGCGGCACCGAGCGCGATCTCGACCTCGGGCACCGCGATCCGCGCGAGGCGCTGAAGCGCCTGGTCCGCTTCACCTGGGACTACTACCTCGAGCACCCGGAGTTCCTCGCGCTGCTCGCCAGCGAGAACCAGTACAAGGGCCACCACGTCGCGCGCTCGCGGCGCGTGCGCCAGCTGCACGCGCCGCTCGTCGAGACACTGCGCGACGTCCTGCGGCGCGGCGAGCGCGCGGGGCTGTTCCGGCGCGGCGTCGATCCGGTGCAGCTGTACATCTCGATCGCGGGAGAGGGCTACTTCTACCTCTCGAACCGCTATACGCTCTCCGGCATCTTCGCACGCGACCTGATGGCGCCGCGCGCGCTCGCCGCGCGCAAGCGGCACATCACCAACCTGGTATTGAACGGACTGAAACGGTAGGCACATATGGGCGAGAAACGCATCGGCATCGTCATGCACGGGGTTACCGGGCGCATGGGCACCAACCAGCACCTCGTGCGATCGATCCTCGAGATCCGCAAGCAGGGCGGCGTCACGCTCAAGGACGGCACGCGGCTCATGCCCGACCCCCTGCTCGTCGGCCGCAACGCCGCCAAGCTCGAGGCGCTCGCGCGCGGGCACGGCGTCGCGCGCTGGACCACCGACCTGGACGCCGCGCTCGAGAGCCGGGAAGACGAGATCTTCTTCGACGCCGCCTCGACGCAGCTGCGGCCGCGGCTGCTCAAGCGCGCAATCCGCGCCGGCAAGCACATCTATTGCGAGAAGCCGGTCGCCACCACGCTCGCCGAGGCGAAGGACCTGTACGCGGCGGCCAAGAAGGCGCGCGTCAGGCACGGCGTGGTGCAGGACAAGCTCTGGCTGCCGGGGCTGCTGAAGCTCAGGAAGCTGCGCGAGGAGGGCTTCTTCGGCCGACTGCTTTCGGTGCGCGGCGAGTTCGGCTACTGGGTGTTCGAAGGCGACCGCGCGCCCGCGCAGCGTCCGTCGTGGAACTACCGCAGGAAGGACGGCGGCGGGATCATCCTCGACATGCTGTGCCACTGGCGCTACGTGCTCGACAACCTGTTCGGCGAGGTGCGGGCGGTGAGCTGCCTCGGCGCGACGCACATCCCCTACCGCTGGGACGAGGCCGGCAAGAAGTACAAGGCGACGGCCGACGATGCCGCCTACGCCACCTTCAGGCTCGCGGGCGGTGCCGTCGCGCACTTCAACTCCTCCTGGGCGGTGCGCGTGCGGCGCGACGACCTGCTCACGCTGCAGGTGGACGGCACCGAGGGCAGCGCGGTCGCCGGCCTGCGGCGCTGCTTTACGCAGTCCTACGCCGAAACGCCCAAGCCGGTGTGGAACCCCGACATCCCGCAGCCGATCGACTTCTTCGCCGGCTGGAAGGAAGTGCCGGACGAGGACAACCGCAACGCGTTCAAGGTCGAGTGGGAGCTGTTCCTCAGGCACGTCGCCGGCGAAGGCCCTTTCCGCTGGGGCCTGCTGGAAGGGGCCAAGGGCGTGCAGCTCGCCGAGCTCGGCCTGAAGAGCTGGCGACTGAAGAAGTGGCTCGACGTACCTAGACTTAAGGCCTGAGCCATGAAGCGCGAGACCGTCCTCAGCATCGAGCTCCCGGCGGCGAGCGGCCGCATGCAGCCGTACGCGGTGCGCGAGCCGAGGCTGTTCCGCAGACCGGAGCGCGCCTTCACGCGGCGCGCGCTCGCCGCCGCGCACCTCGTCGCCGATCCGCTGTCGGCGAAGGAGCCCTGGCTCGACGCGGCGATCGACTGGGATGCCACGCTCGCCTTCCGGCGGCACCTGTGGTCCTGGGGCCTGGGTATCGCCGAGGCGATGGACACCGCGCAGCGCGGCATGGGCCTGGACTGGCCGAGCTCGCTCGAGCTGATCCGCCGCACGCTCGCCGACGGGGCGGGCGAGGTCGCCTCGGGCGCCGGGACCGACCACTTGCCGCCGGGCGCGCACTCGATCGAGCGCATCGTCGCCGCGTACGAGGAGCAGTGCGGCGCGATCGAGCGACTCGGCGGGCGGATCGTGCTCATGGCGAGCCGCGCGCTCGCGGCGAGCGCCCGCTCGCCCGAGGACTACGCGCGCGTCTACGACCGCATCCTTGCCCAGGTCAGGCAACCGGTCATCATCCACTGGCTGGGCGAGATGTTCGATCCCGCCCTCAAGGGCTACTGGGGCGCGAAGGACCACGACGCGGCGATGGACACCTGCCTCGACGTGCTGCGCCGGAACGCCGCCAGGGTCGACGGCATCAAGATCTCGCTGCTCGACAAAGACAAGGAGATCCGTATGCGCCGCCGCCTGCCCGCGGGCCTGCGCATGTACACGGGCGACGACTTCGACTTCGCCGAGCTGATCGAGGGCGACGCCGAGGGGCATTCGGACGCGCTGCTCGGAATTTTCGACGTGATCGCGCCGGCCGCCTCGCACGCGCTCTCGGCGCTGGCCACGGGTGGGACCGCCGAGTACCGCGAGGCGCTCGCGCCGACGGTGCCGCTCTCGCGCCACGTGTTCCGCGCGCCCACGCGCTTCTACAAGACGGGCGTCGTGTTCATGGCCTGGCTAAACGGCCACCAGGACCACTTCATCATGGTCGGCGGGCAGCAGTCGGCGCGCAACCTGCTGCACCTGGCCGAGCTCTTCCGGCTCGCCGACGCGGCCGGGCTGCTCGCCGAGCCGCCGCTCGCCTGCGCGCGCATGAAGCAGCTCCTCGCCGTCCACGGTTGCGGCTGAGTGGAACTCTCCCTCAATACCGCGACGGTGCGCAAGCAGTGGACGCTTGCGCAGATCATCGACGGCTGCGCGCGCCACGGCATTCGCGGCATCTCGCCGTGGCGCGACCAGGTCGCGCATATGGGGCTCGCGGCGGCGGCCGCGGCGATCAAGGCCAACGGGCTCACGGTCACGGGCCTGTGCCGCGGCGGCTTCTTCACCGCGCCCGACTGGCGCGACGACAACCGCCGGGCGATCGAGGAAGCCCATACGCTCGGCGCCCGCTGCCTGGTGCTGGTCGTCGGAGGGCTGCTTCCCGGCTCCAAGGACATTCGGAAATCCAGGCAAGCCGTGCGCGACGCCATCGCCGACATCCTGCCCGAGGCGCGCACGGCGGGCGTGCCGCTTGCGATCGAGCCCCTGCATCCGATGCAGGCGGCCGAGCGCGCCTGCGTAAACACGCTCGAGCAGGCGCTCGACCTGTGCGACGCGCTGGGCGAGGACATCGGCGTCGCGCTGGACGTCTACCACACCTGGTGGGACCCGAAACTCGAGGCGCAGATCCGCCGCGCCGGACGCCGGCGCCTGCTCGCCTACCACATCTGCGACTGGCTCATGCCGACGCGCGACCTGCTGAGCGACCGCGGCATGATGGGCGACGGGGTTATCGACCTGCCGCTTATCCGCTCTTGGATGCAGGGCGCAGGCTACGATGAATTCCAGGAAGTCGAGATCTTCTCCGAGCTCGACTGGTGGCGGCGCGATCCGGACGAAGTCCTGCGCACCTGCGTCGAGCGCGCGAGGAACTGCTGAGCGTCAGTCGCACGCAGCTTCCTCGACCCAGCGCCGCTCGCCGCCTGCTGTAGCGCGCGTTGCCACCACCGCGTGGCGGCCGCGCCGAGCAGGCGGCGACTTTCAGCGATCAGCCGGCCCCTGCCCTGGCGACGAACGGCACGTGCCGGCGCCGGAGGACCCAGTAGGCGACGAACAGGCCGACCGGAATGCAGGTCGCTGCCGCGACCCGCTCATCCGGATGGAAGATCACCACCAGCACGAGGGCGGCCAGCACGAGCCGCAGCGGCACGTCGATCACGCGCCGGTCGGAGAACTGCGCCTGCAGGCTGAAGCTCGCGCCGATGGTCGCGGTGGCGAGCAGCAGCGCGCCGAGCTGCGCGAGCCCCGGGCTCGAGCACGAGCTCGGGCCGGGTGAAGACCCCGGCCATGAGGATGAAAAGCGAGAAGCAGATCGTGATCGCGCGAAACAGCGTTCGCAGCAACGGCGCCCCCGCGATCTTCGAGGTGATCGCCGCGGAGATCGAGGTGGGCGGGGTCACCTCGCCCCAGACCCCCAGGAAGAAGGCGAAGAAGTGCACCACCCGCGGGTTGACGCCGACCTTGATCATCGGCGGCGCGATCACGAGCGCGGTGATGATGTAGGTCGGCGCCGGTGGCAGCCCGGTGCCGAGCAGCGCGCCGCTCACGCGGCGCTCAGGCGGCCGGCGCGCTGTAGTTCGACTTGGTCGTGCGCACGACCTTCGCCACGCCGTGGCGCTCGCGCAGCTCACGCTCGAAGGCGTCGAAGACCGGCCGGGTGCCCTTCTTGCCGTTGGAGACGATGCCCAGCGTCGCCCCTTTCAGGCTGGCGAGGCGCTTCGCCGGTGCGAACGCGGCGGCGCCGGACTCGTGCGTGGGGTCGAGGAATTCGATCGCCATTGCGCTTGCCTCAGGCCTCGCAGTCGACGCAGGCGCCGATCGCCATCGTCACCGCGCGGCTACAGGATCATCGCCGAGGGGCTGGCGCTCGGCCTGCACCTGTGCGACCGCTGGGCCTGGGGCCGGCTGGACGACGCGCAGCGCGCCGCGCTCGAAGGCGGCGAGAGCACGCTGCTCGATCACGAACTGGCCTACCTCCTGCTGCGCGACGATGACCCTGAGCAAGTGCGCGCGCTGTCGGCGCCCGACGCGTTGACGATCCCGCCTCGACTCGAGGGCGAAGCGGTCGCGCGCCCGACCGAGACCGGCCCGGTCTTCAGCACGGAGGGCCCGCACGGGCCGCTGCACATGCGCTACACCGCGCGCGGGAAGAACATCGCCTGGAAAGACGATGCGTCAACGCACGCCGCGCGCGTCGGGCTCGAGCGCTTCCTCGCCGATTCGCCGCAGGTGCTGCACCTGCGGCTCGCGCCGGGCATGGGAATCGTGTGCAACAACGTGCTGCACGCGCGCAGCGCGTTCCGCGACGCGCCGCAGCATAGACGCCTGCTCTATCGCGCACGCTACTACGACCGCATCACGGCGAGGAGCATTGAATGACCGCGATCGACCGAAAGCAGTCATCCGAGCATAGAGTCATCCTTGATCGGACGCTGACGAAGCCCTTGGCGTCTGGTCGGGAGGTCTCGGGTGATCCTCAGGAAGAAATATTGTTATCTTGTTTAGCCTCCCGATTTGCAGGTAGACGTCTGCAAAATAGAATTGAAGCACCGCCATAGCGAGCATTGCGAGAAGTACTGAATCCCTTATTAGCTGATGGCGGCGCGTCGAGCGGGCCTGTACTTCTTCGTGTGCAGCGAGTTCCGATACGAACTGCGCAATGGCTTCGCGCGTACGGAGCGATCTACCAGTCTGTTCTTCAAGGAAATGAAGAAGACTATCGCTGGTTGCGGGAGGGGGCTGTGGCGGTAAAGAACGTCCGGCTGTCTCTACAAGCCACCGTGCCGTGCCTTCGTAGGGATCGTCGTTGTCTTCATTCATATCAACTGAGCACCAATCTGTTTGTCAACATAGTCCTGAAGCGTGGCATCGTCTAGTGCTTGCCAAGATTAGTTATCGAATTGTCCGAAAATGGCGATGGCTCCGGAGCCTGTTATGGGTACTGGGCGTCTTTGCACACGCACAAAGTCGGGTTTCCGCGCGCGGACACTAGCTGCGGAGTCCGAGCGTCCGCTTTTGGCCGAAAGCAGACGCGACGGCAGCAAGTGAAGGGTGACGAACACGTGCCCTAGTGCCGGGTCATGCCACGTTTCGGCGAGTGAGGGCGGGCCAAATAACAACTAGTTAGAGAATAGGGACCACTCAGAAGGGGGGCTACTGGCTATCTACCACTCGAAGCGGGGAGCCTGAACGAGTCTTCCGCGATCGCGAGGTCGCCCCAAGCTATAGGCTTGCTGCCAATGTCCTCGAGCGGACGGCCGAAGACCTCGCGAAACGCGGGGCTGACATACAGCACCTCGCGCGAAGGCACTGCAACCGACCAGACGACGTCGGGCAGCGTGCGTGCGATGCTGTGCAGCCGCTCGCGCAACGCCTCGGCCGCTTCGCAATCGCCGCTGTAATGAGCAGGCGGGGTTAATTGCAGTCTCATGGAGTCCCACATGCGACCGACATATGGGACACGCTGGCTTCCAATTGCGCTCGGGTGAACAGTTCGCCAGCTATGCCCTACCATGCTGTGAGGTCTTACGGAGTCCTACGGAATCAGGATCCGCCCGACCGCGCTCACCACTCGGCGAACAGCGCTCCGTTCTCGACCTTGCTCGGGTAGCGCTTGAGCGGGCGGTCGCCCTTCGCGGTGCATTCGCCGGTAGCGATGTCGAAGGTCCAGCCGTGCTTCGGGCACCTGAGCTGCCCTCCTTCGAGGGCCTCGAGCGGGATCGGGGTGCGCTGGTGCGGGCAGTGGCTGTCGTACACCGTGCAAGCGCCGTTCGCGCGGTGCACCAGCAGCGTGCGGCCTTCGCAGTGCACGCGCGTCGTTTGCTTCGCAAACGCCTCCAGCGTTCCCAGCTCGTGCCAGGCCACCGGCCCGACCGCGCCGGCGCTGAAGTCGGGGATGTCGGAAGCGATCAGCACGTCGACCGCCCACACGATCTTCGCCAGCCCGAGCGCCGGAAAGGCCATCAGCAGCGCGTCGAGGATTTCCGCCGCGCTCGCGCCGTCGCCGAGCGCACGCTTGGTGTACTGCAGCAGCCCGCGCTCGGTCTGCGAGTGCACCTTGGTAATGACCGAGATCAGGGAGCGCGTCTTGGGGTCGAGCCGGCTGCCCGCGTCCTTGAGGAAGCGGAAGTAATGGCCCAACGCCTCGGGCCGGGCCTTGACGAGATAGGTCAGCGCGTCACTCATGGATACCCTCCTATGTAAGCGACAACGGAACGCGAAAACTGATCAGGATCAAATAGGGCGCAAAAAATCCCGTCAGACTGACCGGCGGCGAGGCACGAAATACCCTCCATGAGCCTGATTCCCAAAGACCTCACCCCGGTGCTGCAGGCGACCGCGCTGCGCGGCGCGGGGGCGATCCGCTGGCAGCGGCCGCTCTACCGCGACCTGATGCCGCCGTGCAACCACGCCTGCCCCGCGGGCGAGAACATCCAGGCCTGGCTGGCCGAGGCGCAGGCCGGGCGCTACCGCGAGGCGTGGCTCAAGTACATGGAGGAGAACCCGCTGCCGTCGACGCACGGGCGCGCCTGCTACCACCCCTGCGAGACCGCTTGCAACCGGGCCCAGCTCGACGCGCCGGTGGCGATCCACGCCATCGACCGCTTCCTCGGCGACATGGCTTCGCGCGAGGGCTGGAGCGTTCCCGTCGGCGCCCCGACCGGCCAGCGCGTGCTGGTGATCGGCGCCGGGCCGGCGGGACTTGCCTGCGCCTACCACCTGCGCCGCTTCGGCCACGAAGTCGAGATCCGCGACGCAATGCCCGAGCCCGGCGGCATGATGCACTACGGCATTCCCGCCTATCGCCTGCCGCGCGACGGGCTGATCAAGGAGATCGAGCGCATCGCGGCGATGGGGGTGAAGATCACCTGCAACCACCGCGTCGCCGACGTCGCGGCCGAGAAGGCGGCCGGAGGCTTCGACGCGGTGTTCGTCGGCGTCGGCGCGAGCGTCGGCAACCACGTCGACGTGCCCTCGATGGACGCCGGCAAGATGATCGACGCCATCAGCCTGCTGGAGAACGTCGAAAAGGGCCAGCGCCCGCTGCTCGGGCGCGTCGTCGCGGTCTACGGCGGCGGCAACACCGCGATGGACGCGGCGCGCATCGCCAAGCGCCTGGGCGCCGAGGAAGCAGTGCTGGTCTACCGCCGCGACCGCGAGCACATGCCCGCCCACCCCTACGAAGCCGACGAGGCCTTCGCCGAAGGGGTGAAGGTGAGCTGGCTCTCGACGGTGAAGAACTTCGGCCGCGAGGAGATCACGATCGAGCGCATGGAGCTCACGCCCGACGGCAAGGGCGTGGTCGGCACCGGCAAGTTCGACACCATCCAGGCCGACGCACTGGTGCTCGCGGTCGGCCAGCACGCCGACGTCGGCTTTCTGCGCGCGCTGCCGGGGCTGCGCGTGCTGCGCGGCGACGTGGTGGAGGTCGGCGCCGACCTGCAGACCGGGCACCCCGGGCGTGTTCGCCGGCGGCGACGTGATCGGCGGGCCGCGCACCATGACCGCGGCGGTCGGCCACGGCAAGAAGGCGGCGCGCGCGATCGACGCCTGGCTGCGCGGCGAGGCGCTGCGGGCGCGCGAGCGCCCGCCCTTGGTCGAGTTCCGCATGCTCAATTTGCCGGTCTATCTCGACGCCGACCGGCGCGAGCAGCCCGCCCTGCCTCTGGCCGAACGCACCGGCTTCGACGAGGTGGTCAAGGGGCTGGCCGAGCCCGAGGTGCGCTACGAGGCGCAGCGCTGCCTGTCGTGCGGCAACTGCTTCGAGTGCGACAACTGCTACGCCGCCTGTCCCGAGCAGGCGATCGTGAAGCTCGGCAAGGGTCGCTTCTACCGCTTCGACTACGACCTGTGCACCGGCTGCGCGACCTGCTACGAGCAGTGCCCGTGCCACGCGATCGAGATGGAGCCCGAGCGCGACGCCGCGCAGGCCGGCGAGGGGCTGCTGCACGAGCCGACGCTGCCCTCACGCTTCAGGGTGCGGCCATGACCGTGCGCGCCGCGATGACCACCATGGACGGCAACGCCGCGGCGGCGCATATCGCCTATCGCACCAACGAGGTGTGCGCGATCTACCCGATCACGCCCGCATCCGTGATGGCCGAGCTGGTCGACGTCTGGACCGCGCAGGGGCTGCGCAATCTCTGGGGCGCGGTGCCGGTGGTGCAGCAGATGCAGTCCGAGGCCGGCGCCGCGGGCGCGGTTCACGGCGCGCTGCAGTCGGGCGCGCTCACCGCGACCTTCACCGCCTCGCAGGGGCTGCTGCTGATGCTGCCGAACATGTACAAGATCGCCGGCGAGCTGACGCCGTCGGTGTTCTACGTCGCGGCGCGCTCGATCGCGACCCAGGCACTGTCGATCTTCGGCGACCACTCGGACGTGATGAGCGCGCGCGCAACCGGCTTCGGCCTGCTCGCGGCCGCCTCGGTGCAGGAAGCGCACGACCTCGCGCTGGTGGCACAGGCGGCCACGCTCGAGGGACGCATTCCGCTGCTGTTCTTCTTCGACGGGTTCCGCACCTCGCACGAGGAGAACAAGATAGCCGTGATCCCGGACGCGCAGATCAGGGCCATGATCGACGACGAGCTGGTGCGCGCGCACCGCGCGCGGGCGCTGTCGCCCGAGCACCCGGTGGTGCGCGGCACCGCGCACAACCCCGATACCTTCTTCCAGGCGCGCGAAACGGTGAACCCGTACTACGCGCGCATGCCGATGGTGGTGCAGGGCGCGATGGACCGCTTCGCCGCGCTGACCGGGCGGCACTACGGGCTTTTCCGCTATCACGGCCACCCCGAGGCCGAGCGCGTCGCGGTGTGCATGGGCTCGGGTTTCGAGGTGCTGGACGAAACCGCGGCCTGGCTGAACCGCAACGGCGAGCGAGTCGGCGTGCTGCAGGTGACGCTCTACCGCCCGTGGTCGGCCGCGCACTTCCTCGCCGCGCTGCCGGCCTCGGTGAAGACGATCGCGGTGCTCGACCGCTGCAAGGAGCCGGGCGCCACCGGCGAGCCGCTCTACGTCGACGTGCTGACCACGCTCGCCCAGGGCGCTCGCCGACGGTACGCGCAAGGCGATGCCGCGCGTGATCGGCGGGCGCTATGGCCTGTCGTCGAAGGACTTCAACCCCGCGCATGGCCAAGGCGGTTTTCGACGAGCTCGCGAAGCCCGCTCCGCGCAACGGCTTCACCGTGGGCATCGTCGACGACGTCTCGCACACCAGCCTCGAGGTCGACCCCGGCTTCGACATCGAGCCGCCCGAGGTGGTGCGCGCGCTGTTCTACGGCCTGGGCGCGGACGGCACCGTGGGCGCGAACAAGAACTCGGTCAAGATCCTGGCCGGCGACGAAGGCCGCTACGCGCAGGGCTATTTCGTCTACGACTCGAAGAAATCCGGCTCCTACACCATCTCGCACCTGCGCTTCGGGCCGACGCGCATCCGCGCGCCCTACCTGCTCGAGACCGCGAACTTCATCGGCGTGCACAAGTTCGATTTCCTGTTCGGCTACGACGTGCTCGCCAGCGCGGCGCCGGGCGCAACGGTGCTGCTGAACAGCCCCTACGGCGCGGACGAGGTGTGGGACCGGCTGCCCGCGCGGGCGCAGGCGCAGATCCGCGAACGCGGGCTGAAGCTGCTACGTGATCGACGCGAGCCGCGTTGCGCAGGGGCTGGGCCTGGGCAACCGGATCAACACCCTCCTGCAGACCTGCTTTTTCGCGCTCTCGGGCGTGCTGCCGCGCAACGAGGCGATCGCGCGCATCAAGGCCGAGACCGAGAAAACCTATGCGCGCAAGGGCGCCGAAGTGGTGAAGAAGAACTTTCAGGCGATCGACAGCGCGCTCGCCAACCTGGTCGCGGTCGAGCCGCCCAAGCGCGGCCGGCGCGGGCTCGAGCTGCCGCCCGCGGTGCCGGCCGACGCGCCCGAGTTCGTGCGCATGGTCACCGCGCCGATGATGCTGGGGCGCGGCGACAGCCTGCCGGTGAGCCTGCTGCCGGTCGACGGCACCTACCCCAGCGGCACCACGAAGTTCGAAAAGCGCAACGTGGCGGAAGAAGTGCCGGTGTGGGAGCCCGAGCTGTGCATCCAGTGCGGCCAGTGCGCGGTGGTCTGCCCGCATAGCGTGATCCGCGCCAAGACCTACGACCGGGCGCGGCTCGAGGGCGCTCCCGTTGGCTTCAAGGCCGCCGAGACCAACGCGCGCGGCTACCCGGATTCGCGCTACACGCTGCAGGTCTATGTCGAGGACTGCACCGGCTGCGGGGTATGCGTCGAGAACTGCCCGGCGCGCGACGCCGCAGGCGAGCGGCGCGCGATCAACATGCGAGCGCGGCTCGACGTGCTCGAAGACGCGCGGCGCGCGGTCGGCTTCTTCGAAACCCTGCCCTGGGTCGACCGCACGCGGGTGAACTTCGCCAACGTGCGCGGGGTGCAATTCCTCGAGCCGCTGTTCGAGTTTCCCGGCGCCTGCGCCGGCTGCGGCGAGACGCCCTATCTCAAGCTGCTGTCGCAGCTGTTCGGCGACCGGGCGCAGATCGCCAACGCGACCGGCTGCTCGTCGATCTACGGCGGCAACCTCCCGACCACGCCCTGGACCCACGACGCGGCGGGCCGCGGTCCGGCATGGGCCAATTCGCTGTTCGAGGACAATGCCGAGTTCGGCCTCGGCTACCGCATCGCGGTCGACGCGCAGACCGCCGCCGCGCAGGCGCTCGCGCGCAAGCTCGCCGCTCGCATCGGCCCCGACCTGGTGGCGGCGCTGATCGAGGCGCCGCAACTCACCGAGTCTGACTTCCGCCTGCAGCGCGAGCGCCTGGCGGCGCTCAAGCTGAAACTGGCCGGGATGCAGGACGACGCCGACGCGCGCAACCTGCTCGCCGCTGGCGGACTACTTCGTGCGCCGCTCGGTCTGGATCGTCGGCGGCGACGGCTGGGCCTACGACATCGGCTACGGCGGGCTCGACCACGTGCTCGCCTCCGGGCGCAACGTGAACATCCTGGTGCTCGACACCGAGGTCTACTCCAATACCGGCGGCCAGGCGTCGAAGTCAACGCCGCTCGGCGCCTCGGCCAAGTTTGCCGCCGCCGGCAAGACTTCGGGCCGCAAGGACCTCGGCATGATGGCGGTCGCCTACGGCAACGTGTTCGTGGCGCAGATCGCGATGGGAGCCAACAGCGAACAGGCGCTGCTCGCGTTCCGCGAGGCCGAGGCCTACGACGGTCCGTCCCTGATCCTGGCCTATTCGCAGTGCATCGCGCACGGCACCGACATGCGCTACGGCATGAAGCAGGCCGCGCGCGCGGTGGCCGCGGCGCACTGGCCGCTGTACCGCTACGACCCGACCATGCGCCGCCACGGCGTCAACCCGTTCCGCCTGGACTCGCCGCGCCCGCGCCTGCCGCTGGAGGATTACCGCTACCGCGAAGTGCGCTTCAAGGTGGTCGAGCAGACCCGCCCGGCCGCGGCGCGCCGCATGCTCGAGCAGGCGCGCGCGGCGGTCATGGAGCGCTACCGGTTCTACGAAGATCTCGCGGCGCGCGACGGCAGCCGTTTCGAACAGTCCGACCCGGGACGCTAGGAGCGCAGGACCTATGGACCTCACCAGCCGCTACCTTGGACTGACGCTCAGGCATCCCGTGGTCGCCTCCGCCTCGCCGCTGACTGCGACGCTCGACGGCATGAAGCGGCTCGAGGACGCGGGCGCGGCGGCGGTCGTGATGAGCTCGGTCTACGAGGAGCAGATCCGCGCCGAGGACACCGCCTACGCGCTGTACACCGGAGCACGGCTCGCTTTCGCAGCCCGAGACCGCGAGCTACTTCCCGGAGCTGCCGGACTACGAGCACGGCCTCTCGGGCAGGCTGGAAACGCTGCGCCGCGCGTCCGAGGCGCTCGATATCCCGGTCATCGCGAGCCTGAACGGCGCCTCGGCCGAGGGCTGGGTCGAGTACGCCGCGCGCCTGGAGCAGGCCGGCGCCGCGGCGCTCGAGCTCAATGTCTGGTTCGTGCCGACCGACCCGGCGCAAACCGGGGCCGAGGTCGAGCGGCGCTACCTCGAGGTGGTGCGCGCGGTGAGGAAGACGGTGCGCATCCCGCTCGCGGTCAAGCTCTCGCCGTTCTTCAGCGCCACCGCGCACATGGCGCGCGAGCTGGTCGCCGCCGGCGCCGACGGGCTGGTGCTGTTCAACCGCTTCTACGAGCCGGACGTCGACCTGGAAACGCTCGCCCCGCGGCGCGATCTCGAGCTCAGCTCGCGCTACGAGATCCGCCTGCCGATGATGTGGATCGCCCTGCTGCGCGGCCGGGTTGCAGCCTCGCTCGCCGCGACGCGTGGCGTCGAAGGCCCCGAAGAGGTGGTCAAGTACCTGCTGGCGGGCGCCGACGCGGTGATGACGACCTCGGCGCTGCTGCGCCGGGGACCGCAGCACCTGCGCACGCTGGTCGCGGGCCTGGAGCAATGGCTGCAGGCGCACGGTCACGCCTCGGCGGACGCGGTGCGCGGCGTGCTGAGCGCCGCGCGCGCCGACGCGGCCGCCGAAATGCTGCGCACCCAGTACATGCGGCTGCTCAGCGAGTACGTGCCGAGCCGCCTCGCGCTCTGAGCACGATTCCTAGTGTTTTTCCTGCTCGCTCGGGTCGAGCGGTTCTTTCTCGCCCATATTCGCCTCGGTTTTCGGGGCGGGATACTTGTCGGAGACCGACAGGCGCGGCTGTTCAGGCGCCGCCGCCGCGATGATCGGCTGGGGCGGGACCTTGGCCTTCGATTCGATGGCGTTTTCGGTGCCGCAGGCGGCTAGGCCGGCAGCGCAAAGCGCGGCTGCAATCAGACTGGATTTCATTGCTTCGCTCCTGGTAACAACAACGCCCGGACCGGGGCAAGGGAGGAGGGAGTCCCCGATCCGGGCGCGGACCTTAGTCCTTCTTGCTGTCGTCGTCCTTCTTGTCTTCGTCTTTCTGCTCGTCTTTCTTGTCGCTGTCGGCCGGCGACTTGGCGTCGTCGCTCTTGCTCGCGTCGTCGGCGGCGACCTGGCCGGCTTGCGCCTTGACGGCGCTGGTGGCGTAGGCCTGGGAGAACGCGAGCGCGAACAGCGCGGCGAAGGTGGCGGCTAGCAGTTTTTTCATGATCGCTCCTGTTTGATGCGGTTGACGGAAGTAACGGCTACCTGCTTACTTCTTCACTTCTTCAGGCTTCTTCTCTTCCTGAGCGGCGGGTGCGGCGTCGGCAGGCGCGGCGGCGGCAGGCGCGGCGGCGTCGGCGGGCTTGGCTTCGGCGACCTTCGGCTGCTCGACCGGCGCGGCGGCCTGGGCCGGCTGCGCGGGCTGCGCCGGCGCGGCGCTCACCGGCGCGGCGGGCTTCGATTCGGTCGAGGATTCGTTGCCGCAGGCGGCCAGTCCCGCTACCGCGAGCGCGGCAAGCACGAGTTTCAGTTTCATTGCTATGCTCCTAGGAGTGTTTGGAATTTGCCTGACGTTCGGCTCGCGCCGTGTCGTCGGGTAAGCATTTGAGCGCAGCGCTGTAACCGGGCGATTTCCAATTGAGACAGATTGATTGCAGCGGCCGCGGTTTTGTTACACGGCGTTACATGAAGCACCGATAGCGTCGCCATGGAACGACAAGACCACGCCCTGGTCGTCGACGACGACGCCGAGATCCGCGGCCTGCTGGCCGAATACCTCACGCGGCAGGGGCTGCGGGTCTCGCTCGCACGCGACGGGCGCGAGATGCGCGAGATGCTGGACAAGAGCCGTCCTGACATCGTGGTGCTCGACGTCATGCTGCCCGGCGAGGACGGCCTGGCGCTGTGCCGCGACCTGCGCGCGCGCTCCAACATCCCGGTCATCATGCTCACCGCCCGCGGCGAGGAGCTCGACCGCATCATCGGCATCGAGATGGGCGCGGACGACTACCTCGCCAAGCCGTTCAACCCGCGCGAGCTGCTGGCGCGCATGAAGAGCATCCTGCGGCGCTCTCGCGGGCAGCCGCCGTCGCGCGCCGAAGGACAACGCGTTCGCTTCGCCGGCTGGACCCTCGACGCCGCGGCCCGGCACCTGATCGGCCCCGATGGGGTGGTGGTGTCCCTCAGCGGCACCGAGTTCCGCCTGCTGACGGTATTCGTCGAGCACCCGAACCGGGTACTCGACCGCAACCAGCTGATGGACCTGACGCTCGGACGCGAGGCGACGCCGCTCGACCGCTCGATCGACGTGCAGGTGAGCCGCCTGCGCCAGCGCCTGCAGGACGACGCGCGCGAGCCGCGCATCATCAAGACCGTGCGCAACGGCGGCTACGTCCTCGCGGCAAGCGTCGAGCGCATCGATTGAACCGCCTGCTGCCACGCTCGCTGTTCGGCCGCACCCTGCTGGTGCTCGCCGCGGGGCTGCTGCTGGCGCAGGTCGCCAGCCTGCTGGTCAACCTGCTCGACCGCGGCGCCGCGGTCTACCGCCTCGCCTCGCAGCAGATGGCGGCGCGCATCGCGACCGACGCGCGGGTGCTGAACCGCCTCGGCCGCGTGGAGCGGAGTTCGGTCATCGACGCGATGAACGGGCGCGACCTGAGCGTGGCGGTGAGCGCCGCTCCGCTCGCGGTGAAGCACGGCTTCGACGAGCTCGACCGCTACGAGCAGGCGTTCGCGGCCGCGATCCAGCGCAACCTCGACACTCCGCTGCCGACTTCGGTCGAAATCACCGCGCGGCGACCGGCGCCGGGCGAGAACAGCGACGGCGAAGGCGCCGTCGCGCGCTGGGTCGCGCGCCATTTCTACTTCCTGCTGCCGGACACCTTCGCGCTGGTGGCGCAGGTCACGCTCGGCGACGGCAGCGTCGCCGTGTTCTTCGCGCGCGTGCCGCAGGAGCCGCTGAGGCGCTACGAGACCCTGGTGCCGAAGCTGCTGTTCACGCTGGCGATCTTCTTCCTGCTCGCCGCGCTGGTGGTGCGCACGATGACGCGCTCGCTGGAGCGGCTGTCGCGCGCGGCGCGCGCGCTGGGCGAAAACCCCGAGGGCCCGCCGCTCGCGCCGGAGGGGCCGCGCGAGGTGGCGAGCGTGATCGAGGCCTTCAACCGCATGCAGTCGCAGGTGAGGGGCTACGTGCTCGAGCGCGCCCGCATGCTTGGCGCGGTCTCGCACGACCTCAAGACCCCGATCACGCGCATGCGCCTGCGCGCCGAGATGCTGCCGGACGGCCCGGTGAAGGACAAGTTCGTGCGCGACCTGGAGGAGATGGAGGGGATGGTCGCCTCGACGCTCGAGTTCTTCAGGAGCCTGGGCAAGGAGCCGCAGCGCCAGCCGCTGGACGTGGCGGCGCTGATCGAGAGCCTGTGCGAGGACTGGCGCGAGAGCGGCGCCCAGACCGGCGTGAGCGGCGCGCCGCGCGGGCCCTACAACGCCCACCCGCAGGCGCTGCGGCGCTGCCTCAACAATCTGATCGAGAACGCGCTGCGCTACGGCGGGCGCGCCGACCTGACGATAGACGACGACGGGCAGACGCTGCGCATCGAAGTGCGCGACCGCGGACCCGGTATTCCCGCCGACCAGCTGGAGACGGTGTTCGAGCCGTTCTTCCGCCTCGAGGGCTCGCGCAGCCGCGACAGCGGCGGGGTCGGTCTCGGCCTCAGCATCGCGCGCAACATCGCGCGCTGGCACGGCGGCGACGTCAGCCTGCGCAACGCGCCGGACGGAACAGGCCTGGTCGCCGCGCTCACGCTGCCGCGCAGTGCGGCGGCGCATTGACGCATGGTTGGTCCGCTATTGACGCGAAAAGTACACGCAACACTGCAAGCCGCCGCGCGCGCCGGTGCGCCCACGGTCGAATGCTCGTTGGACCTCGAGCGGTCGAGCACGACGGTCGAGCTGGGCGTCGCGGGATGGACCTGGCAAGGTCAACGCTTCCCCTATCTGCAAGCCTGCAAGGACAGAACCGTTTACCACTGGGTCGACGAGTCGTTTCAGCCGGTGGCGCGTTTCACGACGTCGCTGGTCAAGTTGGTGCCGACGGAGTGGGGCCCGCCGACGTTCGAGATCGACGGCATCAAGATGCTGCCCACGGCGCACGGCTCGCCCTGGGCGGATGCGGAGCACAAAGTCGGCCTGATTCAACCGCGCGGCAAGGCGATCCTGGACACCTGTGGCGGCCTTGGCTATTTCGCCGCCTGGTGTTTGCTGGGTCAGGCGAAGCAGGTGCATTCCTACGAGAAGACCGCCGACGTGATCTGGCTGCGCAGCCTCAATCCCTGGTCGCCCGAGACCGGCGGTGGGTTGACGTTGACCCATGGCGATATCGCCGAGCAGATCGGCACGCTGGCCAGCGATTCGGTGGACGCGATTCTGCACGATCCGCCGCGCTTCGGCACCGCCGGAGAACTTTACTCGCAGGCTTTTTACGACCAACTGGCCAGGGTGCTCAAGCGCAAGGGCAGATTGTTTCATTACACCGGCGCGCCGAACAAACTGACCAGCGGCCGCGACGTTCCTTCCGAAGTGGCGAAGCGATTGCGGCACGCCGGATTCGTCGCGGAGTTGACCGGCGACGGGGTGCTGGCGGTGAAGAAGTAAGCGTTATATTCAGCCGAACAGGTCGGCCGCCACGCAATGAGCGGCCGCGGACTCCCTCTTCTACCTAGGGCCCCGCGGCTGCTACTCGCTCAACTACCGCCTGGCTGATAGCGCGGCCGCAAGCGTGATCAGTTCGTACCGGCGAGTGTCGAGGTTCGATCGAACGCTGCCGAGCAAGCCGGCCCACGCCGCATTCACTTTCGGGCGGTGACTGAATAACTTCGCAAAGTTGGGAACGTAACCAAAATTGGCCTGGTTACTCTCGTACATCGCCCGCACGTCCCCACTCGCCTGGTTGACCGGCACGGTTTCGATAAAGGCCATTGGCGCCTCCTCCCTGATTCGGCACAACGAACGTCAGCTTACCGTCAGAAGCAGTCTTTCGCTGCTCGTGATATCCCCTTCCGGCGGGACAGCCCCGGTCATTGCAACAGTCTGACGAGTATTATGGTCGCGCGCTTCCTCTCGGCATGGAAAGGACTATGGAAATGAAGAACATAACTTGCATCGAGGACCTGCGCGAGCTTGCCCGCCGCAAGGTGCCGCGCGCTTTCTTCGACTACGCGGAGGCCGGCTCGTATTCGGAGGAGACCCTGCGTTCGAACCGCGCGGACCTGGAGAAGCTCAAGCTGCGTCAGCGCGTGCTGGTGGACGTCTCCGCGCGCGATACCTCCACGACCATGCTCGGCCAGCCGGTGGCGCTGCCTTTCGGTCTCGGTCCCGTCGGGATGACGGGCATGCAGCACGGCAACGGCGAGATTCACGCCTGCCGCGCGGCGCACGCCGCCGGTATTCCGTTCACGATGAGCACGCCTTCGATCTGTTCGATCGAGGACGTCGCGGCGGCCGTGGACAGGCCGTTCTGGTTCCAGCTCTACGTGCTGAAGGATCGCGGCATCGTCCGCTCGCTGATCGAGCGCGCGGCCGCCGCCAAATGCAGCGCGCTGGTCCTGACGGTGGATCTGCAGGTGCTCGGAGAGCGCCTCAAGGACATCAAGAACGGGCTCTCGGTTCCGCCGTCGCTGAAGTTCAAGAACCTGATCGACATGGCGACCAGGCCGCGCTGGGTCTACAGCGTGCTCGCGGGCAAGCACTGGACCTTCGGCAACCTCACCGGCTACGTGAAAGGCAGGGGAGGCTTCGCGTCGGTGGGGCAGTTGATCGCCAGCCAGCTCGATCCGACCCTGAACTGGAAGGACGTCGAGTGGGTCCGCAGCATCTGGAAGGGCAAGCTGATCGTCAAGGGCATCCTCGACGTCGAGGACGCCAAGCTCGCGTGCCGCACGAGCGCCGACGCCATCGTCGTGTCCAATCACGGCGGCCGCCAGCTCGACGGCGCAAGCTCCACCATTTCCGTGCTGCCGAAAGTCGCAGATGCAGTGGGCTCGGAGATCGAAGTGATATTCGACGGCGGGATTCGCACCGGCAAGGACATCTATCGCGCGCTTGCGCTCGGCGCCAGGAGCTGCCTCGTCGGCCGCAGCTATATCTACGGGCTCGGCGCCGGCGGCGAGAGGGGCGTCGCCAAGGCGATCGACATCCTGCGCAAGGAGCTCGACGTATGCATGGCGCTCACCGGCTTGAAGGATATCAAGCAGATCGGCCACCACAATCTGGCGTGAGCGCATGGGGACGATGCAGCAGGACATTCAATATTGCGCCGCGTCGGACGGCGTTCGGCTGGCCTATGCCACGCTCGGCAAGGGTTCGCCGATCGTGCGCACCTCGCATTGGCTCACCCACCTCGAGCACGATCTGGACAGTGCGCTGTTTCGTCACACGCTGCTCGGGCTCGCCAACGATCACCGGCTGCTGCGTTACGACGCGCGCGGCAACGGATTGTCGCAACGCGAAGTCGATGAAATCTCCTTCGAGCGCTGGGTGTCCGATTTGGAGGCCGTGGTCGACGCCGCCGGGTACGATCGATTTGCGCTCGTGGGCCTTTCTCAGGGCGTGCCGATCTCGATCGCCTATGCCGCCAGGCATCCGGAGCGGGTGTCCCACCTGGTCCTTTATGGCGGCTATGCGCGCGGGCTGCTGCAGCGCGCCGGCGACTCGGAAAAGCTGAAGCAATCGCTCGAGCTTGCGTGCGGATTGATTCGCGAAGGCTGGGGCAGCGAGGAGGAGAGCCACCGGCAATTCTTCACCTCGCAGTTCATGCCAGATAGCACCGCCGAGCAGCAGCATTCGATGAACGCGCTCCAGCGCATTAGCGCTACCGCCGAAGTGGCGGAGCGGATGCTCAGGGTAACTTCCAACATCAATGTCGTGGATCTGCTACCGAAAGTTGAAGCGCCGACGCTGGTATTGCATGTACGCGGCGACCTGCGTGCGCCGTTCGCGCTCAGCCAGGAAATCGCCGGCGGAATTCCCGGCGCAAGATTCGTGCCCCTAGAGGGGCGTAATCACATGTTGCTGCCGACCGACCCTGCTTTCCGGCAGTTCTACAACGCGGTCGCGACGTTCCTTGGCGACAAGCCGGCGCGTGGCGCCTTGCCCGGCACCGCCACGTTTTGGCAGAGGCTGGATGCGGCGATCGGCAAGCTGGAACACAACTGGTTCATCAAGCTGGTGGTGATTCTCGCGGCGCTGACCGGCGTCGCGATATTCTTCCAGCAGATGTGGGAGTTGCTCAGGCACTGAGCTCGCTGCTGCCTCAGAAGTCCCAGTCGTTGACCCCGGTGAGCTCCACGAATGCCGCAGCCGCGATCAGCAATGCCGGGGCGTAGGTATGTCCCCTGACGGTCTCGGGAATCGAGCTGGTATCGGCGACCATGAGGTTCTCGACGCCCAATACGTCGAGGTGCTCGTCGATAACCTTGCCGATCCGGCAGGTGCCCGACCAATGATGGGCGTGAGCGGCGTTGTTCTTGATGTACGCGCTCTTGTCGGATAGATCGCTGATGCGCTTGTAGCCTCTGTGATCCGCGGCAAGCTTGTCGGTGACTCTTTCTACGACCTCTAATGCACGCTCCAGTTTCGCAATGTCTTCGGGCGCGGACAGGTAATCGGTTTCGACCACGACGGGATGCAGCGGGTCGCTGCTGCACAGCGCGATCCGTCCCCTGCTCTCGGGATTGAGGAAGAAACACACCAGAAAGGCCTCCCCCGGCACGGGCGAGAGGGTGGTCATCTCGAAATCGATATCGGACGGATCCCCGCGCTTCGGGTCGGGAAATGTGGTGACGCCCGAGAATCCCTTGAAATGCGAAGCTTCCGCAATCTCTTTGTTGTCCTCAGAAGGAACGGTCATTTTCGTCGTGAACGACAGGTGGTTGGTCAGATTCCGGCCGACCTCGGGGCTGTCGCAGATCACGGGGATTCCCAGCGGATCCAGCTGCCTTGCGTCCCCGATACCCGAATGCATGAGAATGCACGGCGACCTCGGCCCTGCGCAGACAATGACTTTCTTGCCGGCGGCCATGGTCTTGGCTTCCCCTCGGTGGAGATAGCGGACTGCGGCCGCCTTCCTTCCCTCGAAGAGAATCTTCAGGACGGTAGCTTGTGACCTGATGTCGAGCCGGCTTTTTCTCTTTTTCAGCAACGCGACGGACGTGCTGACCCTCGTCTTGTCCGCAACCTTGACGAACTGCTGGCACCTGACGCTCAAGGCAGGCCCGTTTACGGCGTGCAGGTCGTCGACGACCGGCACTTCGATGCCGTAGTCGCCTTTCAAGACGGAGTGCAAAGCAGCGACGAATTTCTCGCCGATGGGATATGCGGGACCTTGCGTGACGTCAAAAGGGCCATGAGTTCCCCGTACTTCAGGCTTCTGACTGACGCCGTGAAAGGTCTCGAGTTTGCGGAACGTATTCGTGCAGAACGATTCGTCCGCGAACAGGCCGCCCCATCGGTCATAGACGAATTGCGTCCCGCGCCAGTACCAGGCCTCGTTTATGGATGAGCTTCCGCCCCAGAGCCTTCCTCCCGAATAGTGATTGCCGTCGGAGGCCAGGCGCGGATTGGGCCTGCCGTTCTCCAGCCAGAAGTACTCGTTCCGGTAGTGCGCCTCCAGGCCATAGAACGATTTGAGGTTCTGAATGTTTGGGTCGTCGTCCTTGTCTTCGCCGGCCTCCAGGACGACCACGTCCTCGCCGTATTTTTCCAACAGATAGCCCAGGGCAATGCCGGAGGTTCCGGCACCGACGATGACGTAATCGTGTCTCTCTTCGGAAGCCAATGGTCCTCTCCTTTGATGAATTATGGTTCAAAGATCAGCCGAACAGGTCGGCCGCCTCGCCTGCCGCCACCAGCGAGCCGACGCGCACTCCGAGCAGGCGCAGCCGGCGCTCCAGCGGCGCGCGCTTGAGGCATTCGCCAGCGGCGCGGCGGATGGCGCGCGCGTCGTCGGTGTGCGACTCGAGCGTGCGGTCGCGGGTCAGGGTGTGGAAGTTGTCGTAGCGCAGCTTGATCCCGACGCTGCGGCCGCGGTAGCCCTTGCGCCGCAGGTCCTCGGCCAGCTTCTCGCACAGGCGGGTGAAGATGGCCGACAGGGCTTCGCGGTCGCGCACGGCGTGCAGGTCGCGCTCGAAAGTGGTCTCGCGGCTGATGGACTTGGGCTCGCGCTCGGTGACCAGCGGGCGCTCGTCGCGTCCGTGCGCGGCGTCGTGCAGCCAGGCCCCGGTGGCGGGGCCGAAGCGCCGCACGAGCAGCGCGGGATCGGCCGCGGCGAGCTCGCCCACGGTGCGGATGCCGAGCGCGGCGAGCTTCTCGCCCGCCTTCGGCCCGATGCCGTTGATCCGGGTCGCCGGCAGCGGCCAGATGCGCGCCGCGAGGTCGCCCGGCTCGAGCACGGTCAGGCCGTCGGGCTTGTCGAGCTCGGAGGCGATCTTGGCCAGCAGCTTGTTGGGCGCCACGCCGATCGAGCACGAAAGGCCGGTCGACTCGCGCACCGCGGCCTTGATCGCGCGCGCGGCCTCGCGCAGCTCGTTGCCGAGTTCGCCCATATCGATGAATATCTCGTCGATGCCGCGGTCCTCGATTCTCGGCGCGACGCGCGCCACTGCCGCCTTGAACAGGCGCGAGACCCTGCGGTACTCGTCGAAGTCCGCCGGCAGCAGCACTGCCTGCGGGCACAGCGCGGCGGCGCGCGCGAGGCTCATGCCCGAGCGCAGGCCGAAGGCGCGCGCCTCGTAGGTGGCGGTGGTGATCACGCCGCGGCCGGAATAGTCGGCCAGGCGCGGCAGGCCCCGACCGCCGCCGATCACCAGCGGCAGGCCGCGCAGCTCGGGCCGGCGCAGCAGCTCGACCGACGCGTAGTACGCGTCCATGTCGAGATGCGCGATGCGGCGCGGGGTGCGCATGCCGCCGTTCACCGCGTCAGGCGCCGGTACAGCTCGGCCAGCTTGGTCGGCAGACGGGCCACGTCGGCCACCACGGTGTAGTTCGTCGCGCCGTACATGTGCGGCAGGTAGTCGCTTGCCTCGCGGTCGATGGTGATGCAGAACGGGTGAATGCCGGCGCGCCTGGCCTCGAGCAGCGCCTGGCGCGTGTCCTCGATGCCGTACTCGCCGCGGTAGCCGTCGGAAAAGTCGTCCGGCTTGCCGTCCGACAACGTGAGCAGCAGGCGCGTGCGCGCCGGCTGCCGGGCGAGGATGCCGGTCAGATGTCGGATCGCGGCCCCCATGCGCGTGTAATCGAGCGGCTGGATGCCGGCGATCCTTTCGCGCACCGCGAGGTCGTAGGGTTCGTCGAAGCGCTTGACGCGGTAGACCTCGCAGCGCTTGCGCGTGAGGCCCGAGAAGCCGTAGATCGCGTAGCGGTCACCGAGCACTTCGAGCGCCTCGCACAGCAGCACCAGCGCCTGGCGCTCGCAGTCGTTGATCCAGCCCTTGGTCGAGCCGGACATGTCGACCATGAACAGCGCCACCATGTCGCGCTCGTGCCGCGCTCGGCGCACGAACAGGCGCTCGCCGAGCTCGCCGCCGGCGGCGAGCTCGGCGTGGCCGCGAACCAGCGCGTCCAGGTCCACGTCCTCGCCGTAGGGCTCGCCGCGCAGCCGCCTGTCCTCGCCGCGCAGAGCCTCGAACGAGCGCCTGAGCTGTCGGATCTGCGGCCGGAAGCGCTCGAGCGCGGACTCGACGAACGCCGGGTCGCCCGCATCCACGTCGCGCTCGCGCAGCAGGCACCAGTCCTTGCGGTAGTGTCCACGGCGGTGGTCCCACTCGTCATAGCGCAGCGCAGCGCGCTCTTCGCGGTCGTCGGCGCCGTCGGCCGCCGACCCCGCGTCCTGCGCCCGTGCCGGATAAGCGCCCTCCCCGGCCGGCACCAGGCAGTCCTCGGGCAAGTCGCCCAGATCCTGCAGCAGCGATTCGACCAGGCGCTTTACGTCCTCGGGGGGCGCCGCGGCCCCGCCGGCGAGACTTTCGCCGTCCAGCGGCGGCAGCCCCTCCTCGCCACGCTCGTCGCTCCAGCGCTGCAGCGCCGCACGCAGCGCCTGCTTGTCGCGTGCGACCCGCTCATCGCGCAGCGCGAGCGCGCGCGCCGGGTCGAGGGTGCCGAGGAACGGCCAGTCCGGCGCCCGGGCCGAGGCCGGCAGCTGGCGCAGCGCGGCCAGGCTGTCGCCCACGCTCGCGCCCGGCGCGCGCAGTCGCTCGCACGCCGGGCCGAACTCGGCCCCGAGCGCCGGCTGCGACAGCGCCTCGAGGTCGCGATAAAGGCCCGGCAGCGTGCGCTCCAGGCGCGCCGCGAGGCGCAGCGCCTCGAGCAGGTTGAGCAGCTCAAGCTCATGCGGCGCCTGCGGGTAGTGCGCGGGCGCGAGGGCGAACGTGCCGAAGCGCGTCTGCGCCCACAGCAGCGCGGCGCCCACCTTGTAGACGCGGAAATTCTCCTCGCGCGAGGCGAACAGCGTGATCCGCTGCGGCAGGAAGAGCGTGGCGCCGTCGGTCCAGGCGCAATCGGCCGGTGCGAGCTTGAGGCGCCGCCCGGCCAGGCCGGCGACGAAGGTCTCGAGCACCGCGGCGACTTCGCCGAAGCTCGCTCCCCAGGCCCGCTCGCGCGCGCGGCCGACGAAGGCAGCGAGGTCCTTCAGCTCGGCGCTCGCGCGGTACAGTCCCTCGCGGTCGTAGGCGTCGATCGCCGCCAGCAGCCAGCGCTCGGCGCCCGCGTGGCCCAGCTCGCCGACCGCGCGCGCGGCGAGCCCGGCGAACTGGTAGGCGAGCTCGGGACTCGACTTGGCGGTCACCCCGGTCCAGCGCAGGACGAAGTCCTGCAGCGGCCGCGCCTGTTCGGCGAGACCTCGCGCGAGGCCCGCCGCGCTGCGGCGCGACGACAGTACCGCGCCGACCAGCTCGTCGAGACGCGCCTCGAGCTCGGCCGCGCCGAGCGGCGGCTCAAAAGACCGAGCTGACGAGCTCATTGAGCGCAGCGAGCGTCTCGCGCTCGTCGCTCAGCGCGAGCGCGACCGCCCCCTCGCATGCCGTGCGCGGCGCCACGCCCTGCGCGATCAGCTTGCCGGCGTGCACCAGCAGGCGGGTCGAGGCGCCTTCGTCGAGCCCGTCGCCCTTGAGGTTGCGCGTCATGTGCGCCAGGCGCACCAGCGCCTGCGCCGTGGCGGCGTCGACCCCGCTCTCGCGCGCGACGATCAGCGCCTCGACCTCGGGCGCGGGGTAGTCGAAGTCGATCGCCACGAAGCGCTGGCGGGTCGACTGCTTGAGCTCCTTCAGCACGCTCTGGTAGCCCGGGTTGTAGGAGATCACGAGCATGAACTCGGGCGGCGCGTGCAGCACCTCGCCGCGCTTTTCGAGGAACAGCGCGCGCCGGTCGTCGGCCAGCGGATGGATCACCACCGTGGTGTCCTTGCGCGCTTCCACGATCTCGTCCAGGTACAGGATCGCCCCGAGGCGCACCGCGCGCGTCATCGGACCGTCGACCCACACCGTTTCGCCCGCGGTCACCAGGTAGCGGCCCGCGAGGTCGGAGGCGGTCAGGTCGTCGTGGCAGGAGACGGTCACCAGCGGGCGCCCGAGGCGCCACGCCATGTGCTCGACGAAGCGCGTCTTGCCGCAGCCGGTCGGGCCCTTCAGCAGCACCGGCACGCGGTTGCGCCAGGCCGCCTCGAACAGCTCGACTTCGCCGTGCAGCGGGCAGTAGTACGGCTCGCGCTCGAGCCGCAGCGCGGCCGCGTCCGCCGCCAGCTTGATTCCCGCCATGGTCCGTCCGGCGCCCAAGAAAGAGCTTGATTCTAGCCCCCGCGCCTCGGCTAGACTATGCGTACGACCTTCTCCAAGGAGGATCGGATCATGGCCGATGAGCAGTCGGAAAAGACGCCGCTCGAGAAGCTCAAGACCGTCGTCTCGCAACTGAAGGACATCGAGCACCACGCACGCAGCAACATGGAGCGGCTGTCCGAGATCTGGCTCCTGTTGGAGGAGGATTTCAGGAAGAACAAGAAGCTCGCCGAGCGCGTCAACGACCTGCTCAAGGCCGAGGGCGCGATGGAGGATCTGCTCAAGGCCGTGATTCAGGAATTCGACAAAGAATGCGGCGAGATGCAGAAGGGCTGAGCCGCGCGGCGATGCACGATACTGCATGCCCCTTTGCGCGAATGGGCTGGGATACAATTCCGCGTAGCCAATAATAATCAGACATCCACAACAGAATCATCCTGAGGAGGGAATCATCATGCACAAGCACCATCGCGTCCTGTTGGGCGTCGCAGCAGGGGCCATCATGGCGGCGCTGTCGTCCGGCGCAGCGGCGCAGCAGATCACGCTCAAGCTGCACCATTTCCTGGGCCCGAAGTCGCCGGCGCAGGTCAAGATGCTCGCGCCGTGGGCGGAGCGGGTGGAGAAGTCATCCGGCGGCAAGGTCAAGATCGAGATCTATCCCTCGATGTCGCTCGGCGGCAAGCCGCCGCAGCTCATCAACCAGGTCCGCGACGGCGTGGTCGATATCGTCTGGACCGTGAACGGCTATACCGCCGGGTTGTTCCCGCGCACCGAAGTGTTCGAGCTGCCGTTCGTGCACACCAACAACCCGGCCGCGACCAACCTCGCGATGCACGCGATGTTCAACAAGTACCTGAAGCCGGAATACAAGGGCGTGCACGTCCTGTTCCTGCACGTGCACCAGGGCCAGGGCATCCAGATGGTGGACAAGCCGGTGCACTCGCCCGACGACCTGAAGGGCCTCAAGATGCGCATTCCGACCCGCACCGGGGCCTGGGTGATCGAGGCGCTCGGCGCCTCCCCGGTCGGCATGCCGGTGCCGGACCTGCCGCAGGCGCTGTCCAAGAAAGTGGTCGACGGTGCGTTCATTCCCTGGGAGATCATTCCGGCGCTCAAGCTGCAGGAACTGATCAAGTACTACGTCGAGGGTCCCGACATGACCCGCTTCGGCAACACCACCTTCCAGGTGTCGATGAACGAGGCGCGCTGGAACTCGCTGCCGGCGGACGTGAAGAAGGCGTTCGACGTGAATTCGGGCGCAGCCTGGGTGCGCGAGGTCGGCCACATCTGGCAGGAGGACGACAAGGAGGGCATCGCGGTGGCCGAAAAGGCGGGCGATACCCACATCGTCCTGACCCCTGCCGAGCTCGAGGCGTTCAAGACCAGTCTCGAGCCGGTGGTCCAGCGCTGGGAAAAGGAAGTGAAGTCCAAAGGCATCGACGGCGTGACGCTGGTCAAGGTCGCGCGTAAAGAGATCGCCAAGTACTCGAAGTAATCCTGTGGACGGCAACGCGGCGCGGGCGGCGACGGGGCCTTCGGGCTTCGCCGCCCGCGTGATCGAGACCTGGGCGCTGCTGGGCGGCGTCGTCCTGCTCGTGATCGTCCTGATGGTGGCCTGGAGCTCGGTCCGCGGCTGGCTGTTCGACCGCCCGCTGCAGGGCGACGTCGAGATGACCGAGATGTGGGTCGCCGTGGCGGTGTTCATGTTCCTGCCCTACTGCCAGCTCACCGGCGCCAACGTCACGGCCGACATCTTCACCGCGCGCGCCAGCCCGCGCACCGTCGCGCTGCTGGAGCTGGTCTCGGCGCTGGTCGCGCTCTGTTTCAGCGGGCTGCTGCTGTGGCGCATGTACTACGGCCTGCTCGACTACCGCGAGTACGTCGAGACCACCACCATCCTGCACGTACCGATCTGGTACGCCTACGTCCCGGCGCTGATCTCGCTCGCGCTGCTTTCGCTCGCGTCGCTCATCTCGGTCAGGCACACGCTGCGCGCGTGGAAGCTCGCGCGCTAGAGGGAGAAATCGATTGGAACACGGCCTGCTGCTAGGGCTGCTGGGGCTCGTTGCCCTGGTGGGGCTGATCGCGATCCGGATCCCGATCGCGTACTCGATGATTCTGGTCGGCGCGGCCGGCATGATGGTGCTCGGCGACCCGCTGATCTTCCTCGCCCAGCTCAAGAACCTGGCCTACTCGCAGTTCTCGATCTACGACCTGTCGGTGCTGCCGATGTTCGTTCTGATGGGCAACATCTCGACCCGCGCCGGATTGAGCCGCGACCTTTTTCGAGCGGCCAATGCCTGGCTCGGCTGGATGCGCGGCGGCGTCGCGATGGCCGCCATCGCCGCCTGCGCCGGCTTCGGCGCCGTGTGCGGCTCGTCGCTCGCCACCGCCTCGACCATGGGGCAGGTCGCGCTGCCCGAGCTGCGCCGCTACCGCTACAGCCCGACGCTCGCGACCGGCACGCTCGCCGCGGGCGGGGTGCTCGGCATCCTGATCCCGCCCTCGGTCGTGCTGGTGGTGTACGCGATCGTGGTCGAGGCGAGCATCGTGCAGATGTTCATCGCCGCGTTCGTTCCAGGCGTGATCGCAGTGGTCTTCTTCCTCGTCACGATCGCGATCTACGTCCGGCTCAACCCGGAGGCCGGCCCGCCCGGCGACCGCGTCCCGCGCAAGGAGTTCATCGAGGCGACGCTGCGCGTCGGCCCGGTGGTGGCGATCTTCGGCATGGTGATCGGCGGCATCTACTTCGGCCTGTTCAACCCCACGCCCGCGGCCGCGATCGGGGTGTTCCTGGTCGCCGCGTTCGGGATCCTGCGCGGTTCGATACGCTGGCAGGGGATGAAGGTGGCGCTGCTCGACACCGCCAAGACGACCGGCATGATCTACCTGATCCTGCTCGGGGCCCAGATCCTGAACATCTTCATGGCGCGCGGCGGCGTGCCCCAGGCGGCGGCCGACATGATGCTGCACTCCGGCCTGTCGCCGATCATGATCCTGATCCTGCTGCTGATCGCGCTCATCTTCCTCGGCTGCCTGATGGACAGCCTGTCGATGATCCTGCTCACGATCCCGTTCTTCTGGCCGGTGATCTCGGGCCTGGACTTCGGCATGACCCAGGAGCACCTCAAGATCTGGTTCGGAATCCTGGCGCTGATCGTGGTCGAGCTCGGCCTGATCACGCCGCCGGTGGGCATGAACGTGTTCGTCATCAACGCCCTGGCGAAGGACGTGCCGATGAGCCAGACGTTCAAGGGCGTCATGCCGTTCTTCGTCGCGGAGCTGTTCCGCGTGGCCCTGATCGTCGCCTTCCCCGCGCTGTCGCTCTGGCTGCCGAAACTTATCGGTGGCGCCTGAACTTCTTCGCCTGGCGCGGTCGCGCCATGCCTGCCATGACCTTGAACACGTCGGTCTCGATGATGATGCCGACCAGCTGCTTGCGCGCGTTGAGCACCGGCAGGCTGCCGATGTGCTTCTCGACCAGCATGCGCGCGGCGACGATCCCGGCGCCCCGCCTGCGTAACCCCCGGAGGCGGGAGATCGAGAAGAACTCGCCGCACTGGCCGCCCTCGAGCGCGGCGCGGCTGCTCGCGTGCTCGGCCTCGGCGCGCAGCGCCGCCTCGGGCCAGCCGAGGCAGGAGCGCATCTTGAGCGACACCGGGATCGTAGGCGATGCGGTACTCGGCCGGCGCGCGCACCATGAGCGCCGACGGCAGCACCACGCAGTGGTAGACGCGCAGCGCGCACGGCAGCGGCGCGCGCGCTCGAAGCTGGCGCGGAAGTTCTGCGGCGTGTCGCCCGGCAGCCCCATGATGATCTCGACCGCGACGTCGGCCACCCCGGTGAGCTGCTCGAGCGTCTCCTCGAAGCGCGCCTCGTCGTACGAGCGCTCGACGTGCGCCAGCACCTCGTTGTCGAACGACTGCAGGCCTATGCCCACCAGCGCGCGGCCGACGGAGCCGAGAAAATCGATGTGCTCCCGCCGCACCTTGGCCGGATACACCTCGCAGATCAGGTGGCGCTCGCGGAAGAACCCTGTCTTGTCCGCCGCCTCGCGCAGGTTGCGAAAGGCGTTCTGGTTCAGGTTGAGCCCGGCGTCGACCTCGAGCGCCCCGCCCACGCCGTGGCGCGCCATGCCGGCGAACTCTGCGCACAGGTGGTCCGACCTCGCGCACGCGCCTGGGCGACTCGAGCGTGCCCCATTCGCAGAACGAGCAGGTGAAGGGACAGCCGCGGTAGGTCTGCAGCACCCCGAGCCCGCCGTGCGGGACCAGATCCATGCCGTAGGGCGACGGCAGATCGTTCAGGTCGCCCAGCGGCCGCGCCGGGGACTCCACCCATCCCTGGACCGCGGCCGGCAGCGCAAGCCCCGCAATCGCCGCCAGCGCCGCGGGACTGCGGTCGGCGAGCGCGACGATCTCGAGGAAGCTGTGCTCGCCCTCGTTGATCACCAGTGCGTCGATCCAGCGCCTGGCGCCGCGGAACGGCGCCTGCGCAAGCATGCTCGGGCGGGCCGAGGGACCGCCGAAAACGACCACGCGGCGCGGATCGTCCCGCTTCAGCGCCTCGGCGACCTCGACGAAGAACGGGAAAGACCACAGGTAGGCCGAGAAACCCACCACGTCGGGGTCGTAGGCGAGCACCTCGTCCGCGACCGCGTCGATCGAGCCCCCGACCAGATCCCACACCTTGAGCTCGAGCCCCGGCAGGCTCGCGGCGCGCAGCGTGGCCTCGACCATGCGCAGGCCGTGGTTGGAGATGAACTGCGGCATGGCGGGGTCGCGCTCCGGGTAGCGCGCAAGCAGCGCCACCCTGCGGCCGCCGCGCGGCGCTGTCGCGACGCTAGCCACGCTCGCTCAGGCCCTCGAAGAAGCCGGAAAATGCCACCAGAAGTCGCCCGCCTTGCCGCCCGCGGCGCGGCGCCTCGTTCGTGATCCAGGCGTTTGTCTCCTGCAGCTGCTGCGCGCTCCAGCCCTTGCAGGAAGTCATGCGCAGCGTGACCGGGTCGTAGCAGACGTCCCATTCGGGCTTGGAGCGCGTCATCAGCGCGTCCGGCAGCACCAGGCAGTGATAGGCGCGCACGCTCGCAGGCAGCGTGCGCGCGTACGCGAGCGTGCGGCGGAAGCCCTCGGGACTGTCGCCCGGCAGGCCGTAGATGATCTGCAGCTCGGCGCGCGCCAGGCCGCAGACCTGGCGCACGACGTTCTCGAAACGCCGTACGTCGAACGGGCGGTCGAGCCCCTTGAGCACCTCCGTGTCGATCGACTGCAGGCCGATGCCGAGGTAGGAGGCCTGCACCGACGACAGGAACTCGAGGTGTTCCTCGCGCACGTGCGAGGGATAGATCTCGCTCCAGAATTCCATCCGCCTGAGCAGTCCGGTGCGGTCGGCGGCCTCCTTGAGGTTGCGGAATGCGTGGTTGTTCAGGTTGAGGCCGGCGTCGACGAGGAAGATCGCCGGCACCCCGTGGCGCGCGAAGGCCTGCAGCTCGCGCTCGATATAGGCGGCGGAGAACACCGTCTTGGCGGCGTCGCTCGCGCCCCATTCGCAGAACGCGCAGGAAAACGGGCAGCCGCGGAACGTCTCCAGGTAGGCCACGTCGCCCTTGCCCATCAGGCCGAGCTGGTATGGCGACGGAATGTCGTCCAGGCGCGCGATCGCCGGCCGCGGCGCGGTCTTGCGCCAGCCGCCGGCAACCGGCAGGTCGAGCCCGGGCACGGTCTCCAATGCCGCGCGCGTCAGCTGCGGCAGGCGCGCGATGTCGCGGAATACGCTCTCGCCCTCGGTCGCCACCACCGCGTCGGCATAGGTGTGAGTGTTCAGGTACAGCGGCAGCTCGAAAGCGGCGGTGCGCGCGGAGGGACCGCCGAATACGATCATGCAGTCCGGGCGCAGGCGCTTCACGCGGCGCGCCACCTCGACCAGACAGGGCATCGACCAGACGTAGATCGAGATGCCGATCAGGTCCGGCTCGAACGACAGGATCCCCGCCACGTAGGCCTCGACGTCGGGACGGCGCACGTCGATCAGCGCGAACTTCGTTCCCTGCTGTTCCGGGTCGGCCGCCACTGCCGCGAGGACGCGGCGCACCCCGTAGCTCGGCATCTCGACCGCGTGCTCGTTCGCGTCGGACGCCGGGGTCATGCACACGAATGCGATGCGCCTTGGGGCCGCGGATGCCATCGAATACCGCCGGGGATAACGGGGGAGTCCGCCTATTCTACGCGGGCTTTTCGAAGCTCATATAGAGCACCCTGAGGTGGCCGCGCGGTGCAGCCGCGCAGCGCGAGCGCGGCGCGCAGCACCGGGTCGCCGGGATCTCTGTGTGTCTAGGCCCGCGGGCACGGTATAGAGGTGGCTGGGCAGCGTCTCGCGCGTGGCGTCGCGCGCGATGCCGCCGCGCAGCCGGCCGCCGCCGCAAGCGCAGCGTGGTCCGCGTCCTCGCTCCAGACGTCCGGCCAGGGGCCGTAGCCCTGCGCAACGCGGCGTCAATCGCGTCGCGGCGCCCGCAGGGCGCGCGCGGGCGCTCGAGCACGATGTCGGAGCACACCAGCGCGCCGCCGGGGCGCAGCACGCGCGCCGCCTCGCGGAAGAACGTGCGCCGCGAGGAGAAATGGAACATGGCCTCGACGCACAGCACGCGGTCGACGCTCGCCTCCGCGAGCGGCAGGCGGCAGGCGTGGGCGAGCGCCCATTCGAGGCGGTTGCGGCCGCGCGGCTCGAGCTGGCGGCAGATCGCGAGCTGGCGCGCGTCGACGTTCACGCCCAGCAGCGCATGCCGGCGTGCCGCTCGTTGACGCCTGCAGGGTGCCGCCGAAGCCGCAGCCCACGTCGAGCACGCGCTGGCCGTCGCCGAGCGCGGCCATGCCGAGCAGCGCCGCGTCCAGCCGCGCCTGCGCGCGGCGGAAATCCTCTGCGCCGAGCTCGTCCGGCCGCGGCGCGGCGTCCCAGTGCCCGAGGTGCACGTGGCGCCCGACCTCCCCGCGGCGGAACCCCTCGATGAGAAAATCGAAGTAGCGCGGGACCGCGCGCGCGCCGCTCATCCCCAGCAGTACATCGCTTCGCGTGCGCGGCTGAGCGCATGAAGCTGCACGCGGTCCAGCGCTTGTGCGCCCGCCCACCGGCGTGACGGTGCAGGTAGCGGCCGGAGTCGAGCACGATCATGCTGCCCGGCGGCAGACGGAAGCTGACCGAGTCGAGCGCTTTTGGATCCGGCCTGTCGGCGACGCGTCGACGTTGAGGAAGCGCGCGTCCTCCGGTTCGCAGCGCAGGTCGAACACCTCGAGCGCGCCGCCGGCGTCAGCGCGCGTGAACGCCAGCACGAACGAGACGATGTGCGGCTCCACCAGCGTGCGCAAATGCCGGTAGGAGGGCCGGAAGTTCTGCTCGTTGTCGAAGTGCGGCGGAATGAAACCGCCTCCTCGTGCGCGCGCAGCGTGGTGAACATGTAGCGCTGGCCGGGCTGCGGGCCGGGCACGGCGACGAACGGCCGGCCGCGGTCGAGCGCGGCGAGCAGGCCCGCCACGCGCGCGACGAGCTCCTGGCCCGGCGGCAGCAGCAGCTCGAGCTGGCGGTTGAACAGCGCGCCTGGTCGAAGTAGCTGCCGGGGTCGAGCGGGGAAAGGTTGAGATTGACGCCGTAGAACCAGGAGCGGAACGCCTGGGGAACCCCGAGCGCAGGAAAGGCGGGTCGCGGCGCTCGAGCCGCCCGACCGTGGCCTCGAGCAGCTGCGGCGGATAGACGCCGTGCAGGATCACCGCCTGCAGCGTCCTGGCGCGCATCGTTCGAAGGCGTCGCCGTGCTCGCCTGCCTGCGAAGCGTCGATCTCGAGCAGTCGCAGGAAGCCGCCCAGCGTGCGCTCCGCGCCGGACGGGCCCGGATGCCATGCCTCGCTGCGCCTCGCCGCGTCCGCCTCCACCGCCCCCTCCGGATTGCCGTGCCCGTCGGGGATGATACCGCCGGCGCGGCTAGGCGCTGCGCCGGTGGGGGCGCGCCATGCCCGCCATGACCTTGAACACGTCGGTCTCGGTGATGATGCCGACCAGCTGCTTGCGCGAGTTGAGCACCGGCAGGCTGCCGATGTGCTTCTCGACCAGCATGCGCGCGGCGCTGCGCAGGGTCGACCGGTCGGATATGCACGCCACCGGCGCGCGCATGATCTCCTCCACCGGGACCTCCGCCGGACCGAAATTGGCCGCCGCGAGCAGCAGGTCGCGCTCGGCGACGATGCCCACCGCGCGCCCCGCCTCGACAAGGGGCGGGTGATGCACCTTGTGGTGGCGCATCAGGTCGAACGCGGCGTGGAACTCGGTGCCGTGCCCGGCCGCCGTCACCGGCCGGCTCATGTAGTCGCGGACCAGCACGTTAACGGGCGGAGTGACCTGCCAGCTTGACTTCGACCTTCTCGCTCGCGTCGAGCGAGGCGTAGTACTTGCGCAGCAGCTCGAGCACTTCCGGGCGGCTGAACTCGGCCGGCACCTCGGCACCCTCCGAGAGCCACTTGCGCAGCTTGGTGCCGGACACCAGCAGGCGGTCGGCGTCGGCGTGCGGGCAGGTGCGCGCCGAAGCCATGCCGCCGCACTTGTAGCACCAGAACGTCCAGTCGATCTTCAGCGCCTGGGTCTCGAGCGCGTCCTTCGGGATCTGGTCGAAGATGTGGTGCGCGTCGAACGGGCCGTAGTAGCTGCCCACCCCCGCATGATCACGGCCGACGATCTGGTGCGAGCAGCCGTAGTTCTGCCGGAACAGGGCGTGCAGCAGCGCCTCGCGCGGCCCGGCGTAGCGCATGTCGAGCGGATAGCCCGCCTGCACCACCGTATTCGGGTGGAAGTACTTGTCCACCAGCACCGAGATCGCCTGCGTCCGCACGTCGGCCGGAATGTCGCCCGGCTTCAGGTTGCCGAGCAGCGAGTGCACCAGGACACCGTCACAGACCTCGATCGCGACCTTGGCCAGGTACTCGTGCGAGCGATGCATCGGGTTGCGCGTCTGGAAGGCCGCGATCTTGGACCAGCCCAGCCGCTCGAACTCGGCGCGCGTCTCGGCCGGCGTCATGAACAGCGCGCCGTAGTGCGCCTTGAAGCCGCCGTCGGAAAGCAGCTTGACGGGACCGGCGAAATTGACCTCGGCCTGCTGCATCACCATCTTCACGCCCGGGTGCTCGGCATCCGTCGTCTTGAACACCGACATGCATTCGTGCGCCTTGTCGATGCGGTACTTCTCGCTCACCCGCATCGTCGCCAGCAGCTCGCCGGAGTCCGGATCCGCGAGCGCGATCTCCGCCCCCGTCTTGATTCCGTCGGCGACGGCCTGGTCGACTGACAGCGTGATCGGGATCGGCCAGAACAGGCCGCTCGCCATGCGCATGCCGTCGCATACGCCTTCCCAGTCCGCGCGCGACATGAACCCATCGAGCGGAGTGAAGCCCCCGATGCCGAGCATGATCAGGTCGCCCTTCTCGCGCGAGCTGACGCGCACCTGCGGCAAGGCCCTGGCGCGCGCGCGCTCGGCGGCGAGCGCCTCGCCTGCGAGCATCAGCGGTTTGAGCGATCCTCCTCCGTGAGCCCTGACCAGGCCGGGCATAGGGATATCCTTCGAGTTGGTGATCCAGTATTCTGCAGTCCGCCGTTCGGCGGCAAGGCCTATGTTTTGATTTTGCGATAAGCGCCCCTGATTCGATGACCAAGCAAACCCCCAAGCCCGCAGCGGCGGCCGGCAACTGGCTGCTTTGCGTCGCAAACCTTCCGATCGACGATCCGGCTGCCCGGATGAGGATACTTCGCACCCTGGAGTCGCTCGGCGCGGCGGTGATCCGCGAGGGCGCCTACCTGCTGCCCGACAACCCGGAGAACCGGCAGGCGCTCGGCAGGCTGGCCGAGTATATCGGCCGCAATGGCAACGTCGCGCACATGCTTTGCGTCAAGGCCGCTTCGCCGGCCCAGGACCTGGCCCTGCGCGGGCTGTTCGACCGCTCGTCGCGCTACAACGAGCTGATCAAGGTCGTCGACGGGCTCAAGCTCGGCTACGGCGTCTCGGACCCCGGCGCGATCTCGCGCGTGCTGCACAAGCAGCGGCGCGAGTTCGAGGCCATCAGCGCGCTCGACTTCTTTCCCGGTGAGGCGCGCCATCGCGCGGCCGGGGCGCTGGACGACGCCGAAACGGCGGTGCGCGCGCTGCTGTTTCCGGCCGACTCGCGCCCCGGCTTCGATCCCGACGAGCACTTCCTCGGCCGCACCTGGGCCACCCGCAAGCCGCTCTGGGCGGACCGGCTCGCCTGCGCCTGGCTGATCCGGCGCTTCATGGATCCCGAGGCCACGCTGCTATGGCTGGAAAAATCGCAACCGCTCCCGGCGGGGGCGATCGGCTTTGCGTTCGAAGGCGCGCGCTTCGCCAACAGCGGATCGAGGGTCACGTTCGAGGAGATGCTGGTGCGGCTTGATCTGGCGGACGATCCGGCGCTGCCCAAGATCGGCACCCTGGTGCACTATCTCGAGATACGCGGCGACCCGGTGCCGGAAGCGGCCGGCGTGCAGACGCTGCTGCAGGGCGCCATGCGGCGCGCGGATGGCGAGGACCAGCTGCTGCGCGAAAGCGAAAAGACCTTCGACCTGCTCTACGACGCGTACTGCGAGCCGCCGCCGCGTTAGTTCTTCTTCGCGTCGCTCGCCTGCTGGCGCTGCTGCGCGCGCAGCTCGCGCAGCCGCGCGTCCACCGTGGAAAGCTGGTAGAAGTCGCCGTCGCCCGCGGATTGGGCGAGCTGCAGCTGCTCGATGGCCGCCGGCAGGCTGCCCTGCAGCACGTACACCTCGGCCTGCGCCTGGTGCTGCAGCAGCCGCTTGCCGAGCGCGGCATAGGTCTTGGCCAGCAGCATGTGCAGCTGCTCGTCGCGGGGGTACTGCCGCAGCGGGCCGAACAGGGCGCCGAGCGCCTCCGGGTTGCGGCCGGCGTCCTGCAGCGCCTCGACGTAGGCGTAGGTCAGCGGCCTGTTGTTAGGGTAGCGCGACAGCCCCTCGCGCAGGATCGCCAGCGCGCCCGCGCTGTCGCCCTGGGCCTGGCGCACGCGCGCGGCGAGCCCCTCGATCATCCAGCTCGCCACGTTCAGCGCGCGCAGCGTCGCCAGCTGGGCCGCGGCGTCGGCGTTGCGCCCGGCGCGCAGCAGCGCGACCACCAGGCCGTAGCGCGCCGCCGCCTCGCTCGTAAAGCGGCGGTCGCGCAGCGCGTCCCGAAAATAGGTCACTTGATCGCCCGCGTCGCCCGATTGCGCGCGCAGCTTGGCGCGCACCAGGCCGAACTCGACGCTGTCCGCGTGCTGACGGTATGGCACGTGCGCGGCGCGATTCTCGGCGTCGGCGATGCGCTCGGTGGTGACCGGGTGGTCGCGCAGATAGGTCGGGACGGTGCCATCCTCGCTGAAGCGCGTGTAGCGCTGCATCTTTTCGAAGAATTCCGGCATCCCCTGCGGGTCGAAGCCGGCTGCGACCAGGCGCTGAAAACCGATCCGGTCCGCCTCCTGCTCGTAGCTTCGGGTATACCTGATCTGCGCCTGCACGTTGCCCGCGCCGGCGGCGGCCGCGGCGCCGGCCGCGAGGTCGGGGCGGGAGTTCCCGAGCAGGATCGCCGCCACCATCGCCGCCATCGTCGGCAGCTGCATCTGCTGCTGCTGGCTGAGCAGGCGCGCGATATGGCGCTGGGTGACGTGCGTGATCTCGTGCGCGAGCACGGACGCGAGCTCGGACTCGTTGTCCGCGATGTTGATCAGCCCGGTGTTGACGCCGACGAAGCCCCCGGGCAGCGCGAAGGCGTTGATCGCCGGGTCGCGCACGGCGAAGAACTCGAAGTCCTGGGTCGCCCCCGGCAGCGCATTGACCAGCTTGTCCCCCAGCGTGTCGAGGTAGTCGGTGACTTCCGGATCCTCGACGTAATCGGGGTCGCGCCGGATGTCGCGCATGATGCTCTCGCCGAGGCGCCGTTCCGCCTGCGGCGACAGCGTGATGTCCGCGACACCGCCCAGATCCGGCAGGTCCAGGTTTTGCGCGGGGACGCGCAGCGGAACGGCGAAGGCGATTAAGGCCGCGAGCAGCAGCGGCGCGGAACGACGCATCCGATTATGATACCTGCTGCCGGGGCAAGTTCCCGCCGGGAGGCCGCTCTGAAACGAAAGCTGTCGCGCAAGCTCACCCACTTCGACGCTCAGGGACGCGCGCACATGGTCGACGTCGGCGCCAAGGCGCGCACCCACCGGGTCGCGGTCGCCTCCGGGCGCATCTCGATGCTCCCGGCGACCCTGCGCACGGTGCTCGAAGGCAGCGCGCGCAAGGGCGACGTGCTCGGGGTGGCGCGCGTGGCGGCGATCCAGGCCGCCAAGCGCACCGCCGAGCTCATTCCGCTTGCCCACCCGATCGCGCTGACGCGGGTCGCGATCGAGTTCGAGCCTGACGCGGCACGCTCGTCGATCGCGCTCAACGCGACGGTCGAGTGCCGCGGCCAGACCGGGGTCGAGATGGAAGCGCTCACCGCGGTCGCGGCCGGGTTGCTGACGATCTATGACATGCTCAAGGCGGTCGACCGCGGCATGACGATGCACGACTTGCGCCTGGAGCAAAAGCGCGGCGGCAAGTCAGGCACCTACCGTCGGGCGCCCGATCGGCGTAACGCATAACTTGATAAGAATAAGTGATTTTGGCGGGCTTTTCTTCGGCGGATCGACACCGTAGGATAAGGTCGTTCTGCCATCATCGATACGATCCCGGGCACCAGATCCGGGCGAATTTCCGGAAGGAGGAGCGAATGGACGAAAGACGCAGGGTAATTTTGCGCAGCGCAGGCGCGACGGGCGCGCTGGGCGCGGCGCTGGCGGCGGGGCTGCTCAAGCCCGAGCGCGTGCTCGCCGCGACCTGGGACCAGAGCGCGTTCAGGCAGAAGGACGTCGCCGACGCGCTCAAGAGCATCGGCGCGGACAACGCCGTGGCGAGCAAGGAAGTGGTCCTCGACGTACCCGAGATCGCCGAGAACGGCGCCGTGGTGCCGGTGGAGATCACCAGCCACGTGCCGGGCACGACCTCGATCGCGGTCGTGATCGACAAGAACCCTTTCCCGCTCACCAGCAGGTTCAATTTCATGGAGGGCGCGCTGCCCTACGTGAAGCTGAACGTGAAAATGGGGCAGTCCTCCAACATTCGCGTCATCGCGGAAGCGGGCGGCAAGCACTACGTTGCCATGCGGGAGGTCAAGGTTACGATCGGCGGCTGCGGCGGCTGAGACAGAGGAGGAAGACATGCCAGGTCCAATGAAGATCCGCGCCACGCTCAAGGGCAGCTACACCGACATCCGGGTTCTGATGAGCCATCCGATGGAAACCGGGCAGCGCAAGGCGCAAGGCAAGCTGGTGCCGGCGCATTTCATCGAGAACGTCACGGTCAGGGTCAACGGCCAGACGGTGGTCGAGGCGCAAACCAGTCAGGCGGTCTCACGCAACCCTGTGTTCGCGTTCCGCGTCAAGGGCGGAAAGAAAGGAGACATGGTCGAGATCGGCTGGGTCGACAACAAGGGCGAGAGCAACAAGACCGAAGCGGCGGTCGCCTGACCACAAGAGGAGGGGAAAAGATGCTCGCACTTCGCACGAGTGCCGTGCTGGCTGCGGTCGCGCTCGCCATTGCGGCAGCGCCCGTCCGCGCGCAGGACGAAAGGAAGGAGATACAGAAGTATCAGCGCATGACCGCGGAAAGCAGTCCGGTCGAGCTCTGGGAGCTGGAGGGGGCCGATCTGTGGAAAGCGAAGCGCGGCCCGAACCGCGTCTCGCTCGAGCGCTGTGACCTCGGCATGGGCCCCGGGGTGCTGAAAGGCGCCTACGCCCGCCTGCCGCGCTTTTTCGCCGATACCGGGCGCGTGCAGGACCTCGAGTCGCGACTGGTCACCTGCATGACGACCTTGCAGGGATTTACCGCGAAGGAGGCCACCAAGCGCGTGTTCGGCAACGCCGACAAGCCCTCCGACATGGAGTACCTGTCGGCGTACATCGCGGGACGCTCGCGCGGCATCCGGATGCAGGTCAGCACCGAGAACCCGAAGGAGAAGGCGTCCTACGAGATGGGCAAGGCGCTGTTCCACTACCGCGCCGGCTCGTGGGATTTCTCCTGCGCCTCTTGCCACGGCACACCGAACAAGCGCATCCGCATGCAGCAGCTGCCCGTGCTCTCCAGCAAGCAGGGCGCGCGCGGCACCTACACGACCTGGCCCGGCTATCGCGTCTCGAATTCGCAGCTCAAAACGATGGAATGGCGCATCAACGACTGCTTCCGGCAGCAACGCTTCCCCGAGCCCAACTACGGCTCGGACGCCGTGGTCGCCCTGACCATGTACATGGCCGTGAACGCCAACGGCGCGGTCTACCGCGGCCCGGGCACCAAGCGTTGAGGAGGACGACATGATCAACAAAACCATTTGCCTTTCGCTCGGCGTCCTGGCCGCGGCGCTGGCGGCGGACCAGCTGGCGCTGGCCGAGCCGACTCCGCTCGAGGTGCGCGCGCTCCTGCACAAGGACTTTCATGCCAAGGGACAGGCCGTGATGAGCCGGGTCGACCAGGACGACGTGCAGTACCTTTGCACCGTCACGCATGACAAGCCGAGCGCCAAGCAGGTGAAAGAGATGGAGGCGGACCAGCTGGCGCTGATTCGCTATCCGGCGGACGGCAAATACATGGGCGACTGGAAGCGCGGGGCGAAGATCGCCGCCAGCGGCAAGGGCATGACCTGGAAGGAAAAGCCGGGACAGGACCGGGGCGGCGGCTGCTACAACTGCCACCAGCTCTCGCCCAAGCAGGAGTCCTACGGCACGATCGGGCCGAGCCTGAAGCACTACGCCAAGCTGCGGCCCGGGATCGAGGGCCAGAAGTACGTCTTCGGCAAGATCTACGACTCGAAGGCCTTCAACCTGTGCAGCCAGATGCCGCGCTTCGGCACTTCGGACTCGCTCACCGAGCAGGACATCAAGGACCTGACGGCTTACCTGCTCGACCCGGCCTCGCCGGTGAACCGGTAGTCGCGCGCAGTATCGAAGCAAGAGGGGCTTGGTCTCGGCCAAGCCCCGTTTTTTTGTGAGTCGCTAAGCCATGCAAAGACGCGAATTCCTGCGCCTGCTCGCCCTCGCCGCCGCCGCCGGCGCGAGCCTGCGCCCGGGCACGAGCGCGGCCGAGGCCGCCGACGAGCTCTATGAGCTGCCGCCCTTCGGCAACCTTTCCCTGCTGCACGTGACCGACACGCATGCGCAGCTGCTGCCGACCTATTTCCGCGAACCGAGCTTCAACATCGGGGTGGGCGCCGCGGCGGGCCAGCCGCCGCACCTGGTCGGCGAGGCGTTCCTGAAGCATTTCGGCATGGCGCGCGGCGGCAGGCTGGCGCACGCCTTCACCTGCCTCGACTACGAGGCGGCGGCGCGCCGCTACGGCAAGCTGGGCGGCTTCGCGCACATCGCGACCCTGATCAAGCGCCTGCGCGCGGCGCGCCCGCATGCGCTGCTGCTCGACGGCGGCGACAGCTGGCAGGGCTCGGCGACTTCGCTCTGGACCCAGGGCGCCGACATGATCGGCGCGCAGAAGCTGCTCGGCGTCGACCTGATGACCGCGCACTGGGAGTTCACCTACGGCATGCAACGCATGAAGCAGGCGGTTGACAAGGAGCTCGCTCCGATCGAGTTCATCGCGCAAAACGTCAAGACGGTGGATTTCGAGGACCCGGTGTTCACGCCATACTCGCTGCGCAACCTGAACGGCGTGCCGCTGGCGGTCATCGGCCAGGCCTTCCCCTACACGCCGATCGCCAATCCGCGCTACATGATGGACCAGTGGAGCTTCGGCATACAGGAACGGCACCTGCAGAAGATGGTCGACGAGGCGCGCGCCAAGGGCGCCAGGGTGGTGGTCCTGCTGTCGCACAACGGCATGGACGTCGACCTCAAGCTCGCCACGCGCGTGCACGGCATCGACGTGATTCTCGGCGGCCACACGCACGACGGCGTGCCCAGCCCCACCGTGGCGAGCAATCCCGGCGGCAGGACGCTCGTCGCCAACGCCGGCTGCAACGGCAAGTTCGTCGCGGTCATGGACCTCGAGGTCAAGGGCGGCACGCTCGCGGACTACCGCTACCGGCTGCTGCCGGTGTTCGCCAACCTGCTGCCGGCCGACGCGGAGATGGCGCGCTACATCGAGTCGGTTCGCGCGCCGTATCGCGCCAGGCTGGAGCAGAAGCTCGCCTTCACCGAAGGCCTGCTCTACCGGCGCGGCAACTTCAACGGCAGCTTCGACCAGCTGATCCTCGACGCGTCCATGGCGGTCAAGGGCGCCGAGCTCGCCTTCTCGCCCGGCTTTCGCTGGGGTACCACGCTGCTGCCGGGCGACGCGATCACCTTCGAGCACGTCATGGACCAGACCGCGATCACCTATCCCACCAGCACCTTGACGGAGATGACCGGCGCGCAGATCAAGTCGATTCTGGAGGACGTGTGCGATAACCTGTTCAACCCTGATCCCTATCTCCAGCAGGGCGGCGACATGGTGCGCGTGGGCGGCATGACTTACGCCTGCGCGCCGAACGAGGCGATCGGCTCGCGTATCTCCGACATGCGCCTCGGGGGCAAGCCGGTCGAGGCTGACAAGAAGTACAAGGTCGCCGGCTGGGCCCCGGTGGCGCAAGGCGCGAGCGGCGAGCCGATCTGGGAGGTCGTCTCGCGCTACCTGCGCGAGCGCAAGACCATCCCGCCGCTCGAGCTCAACCAGCCGCGCCTGATCGGCGTCGACGGAAACGGGGGCATCGCTGTATAAGGGGGGCTAGTGAGCCTCCCGCCATGATCCCCCGCACGCGTCCCGGCCGCATCGTCGGCGCCCTCGTCGCGCTCGCCGTTGCCGCGGCGGGCTATGGCTGGTACCAGGCGCGCGAGGGCGACGCGGGGCCGCGCTACCGCACGCTGCGGGTGGAGCGAGGACCGCTGCAGGCCGCGGTGGTGGCGAGCGGCACGCTGAATGCCGTCTCGACCGTGCAGGTCGGGTCCCGCGTATCCGGCGAAGTAAAGGAGATTTACGCCGACTTCAACACGCCGGTGAAAGCGGGCGCGGTGCTCGCACGCATTGACCCCTCCGCCTATGAGCTGCGCCTGAACCAGGCGCGCGCCGATCTCGATGCCGCCAACAGCGCGGTCGCGCTCGCGCGCTCTCAGCTCGAGGCTCAGCTGGCCGAGGCGGAGCGCAGGGAGAGCAGACTGCTCGCGGCGCAAATCAGGGTCAGCAGGGCCCGTGTCGCCAGCGCGCTTGCCGCGGTGGAGCAACGCCAGGCCCTGCTGCAGCAGGCGCAGGCGGACCTCGAGCGCACGACCATCCGTGCGCCGGTCGACGGCACCGTCATCCTGCGCAACGTGGACGCGGGACAAACCGTCGCCGCCAGTGCGCAAGCCCCGGCGCTGTTCGTCATCGCGCGGGACCTGCACGACATGCAGGTCGAGGCAGCCGTCGACCAGGGCGAGATCGGCCGGCTCAAGGTCGGCCAGCACGCAAGTTTCACGGTCGACGCGTTTCCCCGCCGCAGCTTCAGCGGCGAAATCAGACAAATCCGGAAGTCGCCGCGCAATGTGCAGAGCAGCGTAAGCTATACGGTGCTGATTGCTGCGGCCAACCCCGATCTCGCGCTGCTGCCGGGGATGACCGCCAACGTGAGAATCGTCGTCGACCAGCGCGAAAACGCGCTCAAGGTGCCCGATGCCGCGTTGCGCTTCCACCCTCCCGGCGCGACGGAGGGAAGCCGTGTCTGGATCCTGGCGCACGGCGAACTGCAGCCGGTCAACTTGCGTCTGGGGCTGAGCGACGGCACGAGCACCGAGGTGCTCAGCGGCGCACTCAAGGAAGGCGACAAATTGGTCGTCGGCCCGGTCAGCGCGCTGCGCCATGAGTAGATCCGAATCCTGGCTCAGGGCGGGGACCGTCGCAGCGTCGATAGCCGTCATCGTCCTGCTGACCTTCGTCCCTCCCGGAACGAACGATCTCTGGCTGCAGGAGGCGATCGGCCGAATAATCTGGACCAACGGCGAGATTCCACGCACCGCACTTTTCCCGTTCACCGAAGCGAGCCAATTGCCCTTCCATGCGCACGAGTGGCTGTCGTCGCTCGCGTTCTACCTGCTCGATCACTGGCTGGGCCACCGCAATCTCATCTTCGTGAAGGGCCTGCTCGGTCTCGCCCTGTTCGGCCTGTGCGCGCGCATGTCCTTCCGTCTGAGTAGAAGCCTGTTTGCGTCACTCGTCGTCTCGCTCGCTGCCATGGCGACGGAGAACTTCCGCTTCTTTCTTCGGCCGGAGCTGTTCGCGCTTCTTTTCACCGTCATCATCCTCGGCCTGCTGGTCGAGTTCCGTGCCGGCGGCAGGTGGCGCCATCTGGCGGCCTGCGCGCCGGTAGCGTTCCTCTGGGCCAACAGCCACGGCTCGTTTCCTGTCGCGCTGATCCTTGCCGCCGCCTTCGCCGCGGGCGCCGCGATCGAAGCCTTCGCCTCGACGAAGAACAGTCGACTCCAGGCGTCGGCCCATGCCGCCGGGCCGTATCTGATTTGCGCCGTGCTGATGGCCCTCGTCATGCTGTTGAATCCGTACGGCGCACAGTTGTTCCGGTTCGCCTGGGACCTTGAGAACGCGGCCTTCGTGCGCTCGTATGTCTACGAGTGGACACCGACTCTGTACGGTCTGTTCGTCGGCTCGCGCGGTTTCTGGGCCTTCATGCTTTTCCTCGCCTTCTCGGCGGCGGTGCTTTACGTCGGCCGGAGAGAAGTACCGGTTGCAGGCTGGCTGCTATTGCTCTTTTTCGGCTGCCTTGCGCTGGGCACGTCGCGGCACATCGCGTTCTTCGCCGTCGTGTCCGTCTATCCTCTGTCGGCAGCGATTCGGGGGATCGCCTCGCGCCTGGAACCCCTGCCCGTCGTGCGCGGGGCAGTGCTCGCGCTTCTCTTCGCGTGCGCCGGCCTGGTGGTGCGCTACGGCAACCTGTACGGCGCTTTTCCGTATCATGCGGATTCGAACAACTTTTCGCTGCTGCTGGTCGAATTCCTCGATCGTCCACAGCTGCGGGGTAACGTGTTGAATTCGTATGTGCTCGGCTCGGAGTTGATCTACCGCTACTACCCCCGCTTGCGACCGGCGATAGATTCTCGAGTGGACGTATACGGCAAGAAATATCTTCTCGAACTGCTGCGGCTGAATAGCGACGAGCGCGCGCTCAAGGCATTCATCGCCCGCTATCACGTCGACTACGTCCTGCTGCTGCGGCGGGACTTCGACCAGGGAATACGGCACATGCCGGACCTCCGGAGAGACGGCTGGCGCATCGTGTTCGCGGACGGCAAGGTCGTCGTGCTGGCGGTGCCCGGGAGGAACCGGGTATCCTTTGCACACGTGCCTTCCACAGAACATTGAGTCGTTGACCCCAACCGCACGGCACACAATTCTCCGGATCGTTCTCGTCACGCATTACTTTCCGGCCCACAGAGGCGGGGTCGAAGCAGTGGCGTCGGAAATCGCCTCGCGTCTCGCGGCAAGCGGTGCGGCGAACATCACATGGTTCGCCAGCGATACCGACCTTCCGCCGCAGGACGTGCCGGGCCTGCATTGCGTGCCGGCGCGCACCTCCAACCTAGTGGAGCGAGCAATGGGCTTGCCCTTTCCGCTCTGGAGCCCGGCCGCTCTGCTCCGGCTCTGGCGCGCCGTGCGCGGCTGCGACGTAGTACATCTGCACGATTGCCTGTACCTGCCGAACGTCGTCGCCTGGGCCGCAGCCTCCGTCGCCCGGCGCCCAGTGGTTATCACGCAGCACATCGGGCACATTCCGTTCCGCAATCCCGTCCTGCGGGTAATCCTCGCCGGGGCGAACCGGTTACTCGGCAAGCTGTTGCTCGGATCCGCCTCACAGACCGTATTCGTGAGCAGCGCGGTGCTTCGGTACTTCGAGGATTTCGTCCGGTTCAGCAGACCGCCCCTGCACATCGCAAACGGCGTGAACGGCGGCATTTTTCATCCTGCCGAAGAGCGCGAAAGAATTCGCCTGCGTACGCAGCTCAGCGGCAATTCCGAACGGCCGCTGCTTTTGTTCGTTGGTCGCTTCGTCGAGAAGAAAGGGCTGCACCGTCTGCATCGCCTGGCGCAGGATTTCCCGCACGCGCACTGGATCTTCGCCGGGTGGGGGCCGCTCGATCCTTCACTTTGGGGCCTGTCCAACGTCTCGGTGCATAGGAATCTTCGCCAGGAGCAGCTTGCGCCGTTGTACCAAGCGGCTGACCTCCTCGTGTTGCCGAGCGTCGGCGAGGGGTTCCCTCTCGTGGTGCAGGAGGCGATGGCCTGTGGTACGCCCGCCATCGTCGGCGAAGAAACTGCAGCAGGCTGTGCGGAGGCCGGGGATCTTCTGCTGTTCGAACCGCTCGCCGGAGACGATGCCGCATCGCGCTGGCGCATCCGGCTCGAGACCTTGTTGAGCAGCAACGACACGCTGCGTGCGCTCAGGCCGCAAGTGGCCGACTTTGCCTGCGCGACCTGGTCCTGGGATCAGACGGCGGAATACTACGGCGAAATCCTGCGGGATGCCGTGAACTCCAGATGACCGCGCAGCTTGCCGCGCGAGCTCCCGCCGATAGGATCTCTTGGTGCCGTGTTCTTGCGGCGTTTACCATCCTCTCGGGCTTGCTGTCGATCATCTTCATTCTCGACGACACCAATTATCCGAGCTCACTGCAGCGGATCTTAATCTTCCAGCATCTGTTGCGGCAGCAGGACATCGCGGGCTCGATCCTCGTCGTCGCGCTCGCGGCAGCGGCGTGGATGCTCAGCAAACGTCCCTCGCCGATCGACCTGCCGCGGCTGCTGGAGCGGAGTCCATGGCGCACGGCTGCCGCGACCTTCGTCGGCCTTTGCGCGGCTGTGTTCCTCGCGGCGCACAATCACCCGCTCGCCGGGGACGAGCACATCGCCCTGTTCCAGGCCCGGGCATTCGCCGCCGGCCATTTGACGGGAAAATTCCCGCGCGACCTCGTGTCTCACCTTATTCCGCTGACGTATCAGCAGCGTTGGCTGATCGTTGGGGGCGACGGAAGTGTAGCCTCCATCTACTGGCCCGGGTACGCGCTGATCCTCGCGCCGTTTACGCTCATCGGAGCACCCTGGGCCTGCAACCCTCTGCTCGCGTCCCTGTCTCTCGTTCTGCTTTCGAAGACGGCCTCGAAGCTGACGTCGGATCCCCGCGCGGGCGGCTGGGCGATCCTTTTCGCGCTTGCCTCTCCCGGTTTCGTCGGGCTGGCGATTTCGTACTTTTCGATGACTGCGCACCTGTTTTTCAACCTTCTGTTCGCTTGGCTTCTTCTTGAGCGAACTCGGTCGCGGCTCGTTGCGGCCGGCGTGGTCGGTTCCATCGCGCTGGTGCTGAGCAACCCGGTGCCGCACCTGCTGTTCGCGCTGCCGTGGGTACTCTGGATCGGCCGCCAGCCCGGCGGGCGGCGGCAGCTGATCGCGCTCGGCGCTGGATACGCTCCCCTCGCGCTGACCCTCGGGCTCGGGTGGTGGATCTTCCTGCGCCAATTGCAGGGAGATACCGGTGCGCTACCTTATCTTCCGGACGGCGACTTGCTCCATCAGCTGGAAAACCTGATTTGGTACCTTCTGCTCGAATTCCGGAAAGTCTTCACCTTTCCTGGGAGCGATACGCTCAACAAGCGGATCGGCGAGCAGGTTCGGCTCTGGAGCTGGGCAGTCCCTGGACTCCCGCTGCTTGCGCTCGCGGGCTGGTGGGTCCTCGGCCGGCGCGTTGCCGAGCTGCACCTGTTCGCACTCTCGCTCCTCGCCACGCTGCTCGGATATCTATTCGTCAGCTTCGATCAGGGTTACGGCTGGGGCGCACGGTACATCGATCCCGCATGGAGCGCATTGCCCATCCTGGCCTCGGCCGCCATGGTGCACGCCGAGCAAAGCAAGCCGGGGCGTGACCTCAAAAACTATGTCGCGCGCCTCGCGCTGTACAGCCTCGTGTTCGCCACCGCGCTGCGCCTGTTCCAGATCCGCCTCTTCATGACCGAACAACTGGCGCTGCGGCCGCAGTTCGACCGCCGCGCGCGCGAGATCGTGTTCATTGCCGAGAATCCAGACTACTACACTCAGGACTTCGTGCAGAACGATCCCTTCCTGAGGAACCCGGTAATCTTCATGATGTCCCGCGGCCGCATTCTCGATTATCGAGACGTGATCAAGCCCCACTTTCCAGCGGCGCGGCTGACCTACGACGGTCCGGGCGGGCAGGTCTGGCGCTTACCGGCGATCAAACCCTCCCTCTCCCCGCCTTGAGCGCCCACCTGTTTCCCATGAAGTTCATCCCAAACAGGAGAACGGTGACGATGGGGCTCGCCACCGGCACCGACAAGCCGATCAAATTGACAAACACGAACATGCCGGCGAGCGAGGACGGAAGGTTCGCGCTCGCAATTACCACATAGCGCGTAAAGGTGGCCCTGCTCCGCTCGGCAGAGCGGAACGTCCATCCGCTGTGAAGCCGATAGCCGATGACTACGACGATCAGGAACGAAATCAAGAGAGAGAGTGCGTAATGCAGTCCCGCGTAGTCGCCTCCGATCATGATTGCGTTGTGCACAATGGCGCAGATCAGGCCGACCACAAACGCGCGGGGAACAGCCAGAAACATTGCTGTCAGCCGTCTCGCTTGAAAAGCGTGACGTACACGCAGGCATTTTCGGCCCTGACCTGTACGGGGGTAATCAGATCTTCAAGCCATGCGCGGAGATTGTATGTAACGGCCGCCGCCGCAATCAGGGCGTGACCGGCGACAGGAATCCGCCGCAGCGCGTAAGCCAAGCCGAACGATCGCAGTATGCTGGTCCAAGCGAGTGGTCCGACCACGGGACGGATTTCGGAAAGGATGAATCCGTGCGCCTCGACCTCCTTGCGCAGGCCCTCCGCCGTCCAACGGCGGTAGTCCCCTGGGTGAGGGTGGTAGAACCAGGTACCGTGCGTCGACAAGACAAGCCATCCGCCGGGCTTGAGGACGCGGTGCGATTCCCCCAGGTAGGTTGCCAGATCCCAAATATGCTCGAGAACCTGAAACGAAGCCACCAGGTCGAAAGCGCCGTTCGGTGCGGCGAGAGTGCCGTCGGCACGTACAAGCACCTCGTGCCGGCCGTCGATGTCCGCCCCCAAGTATTGCGCGCCCGCGCCCCTGAACCAGTCTTCATAGGGGCGCGTGCCGCAGCCGTAGTCCAATATCCGCGACCGGCCCAGATCCAGCTTCGGATTCGCGAGAATCGCACGGATCGCCTGCGCTTGTCGGCGCATGACATGCCATCCCAACTCCCACACCTTTGGATTAGCTCTGTGATCAGCGTTCATAAGTCGGATCCCTCTCCAGCCCCGTAGCCGAACCGCTCTGCCACGAGACCTACTTCATTCCATACCCTCGCAATCACCTCTTTCCCGGTTTCCGATTCCGCGGGTGCTGCAATTTCGGGTGCCGTGGCGGCAACTCGGCCTTCACTGTCCGTCAGACCGCAGAAGTCCAGCAGGCGTCGAGTCTCGAGATCTGGGCGCGCGCAGAGATCCTCGTAGCGCAAGATCAAAATCCGCCGTTCGAGCTCCGAATCCTCGCGCCGCAGCCTGTCCACATGAGCATAGACTTCCGCCCACTGGCGGGCATAACCGCGCCACTCGTCGCCTTCGCGCCATGCCGACTCGATCTCACCGACGCGCTCCGGATCCAGATTGATTGGACGACGCTGAGGCCCGAACTCGTAGTGCCCGGCGCTGGCCAGATACCGTCCGACGCGCCGGTCGTCGGCCGCGTAGCTGCAGAAAAGGGCGTGCTGCCTTACCAATGAACTCACCTGCGTGATCGGCGAGCGCACCGGTATCACGAAGTGCGCGTCAGGAAACAGTCGCGCGAGGTAACCGATGCGCGCGACGTTGTAGTTCCCTTTCGAAAGGTAACGCGCACCGCCGCGCAGCCAAAGGATCTTACGCAGATGCGCAAGATAGAACTGTTCGAACTCCTGATTGTGGACATCTGGCCCGATCACATGGCAGTGCGCGGAATCGTGGCTCTCGGGGAAGAACGTCTGCCAGATCGGCTCTTCGAAGGCTTCGGGGCTCTCTCTGGTGATGCGGATTCGATCGCGATGCGGCCTCTCGGTCGCAGCACCCACGTCGCCGCCGAGCCACTCCTGCAGGCGATTCCAGAGCACGGGTGTCGCAAGAAAGGGAAAATCGCGATAGCGATGCGTGGCGACGCCGTCGGCTCGCGACAGAAGCGTTAGAACAGTCGTGGTACCGGAGCGCGCGAGCCCGGTGACGAACACTGGCGCTCTAACAATGACATCGCGCAGGCGACTTTCAACCAGGTCGAATTCGAGTTCGCCAAGTCCGCGCAGCAACGGAGCGAGCCAGCGGCTCACTGTGACCAGCGCATAGTCGCGCCGTCTCAGGATTGGCGACGCAACGGCCACATTATTCCAACGAGCGTCACTGCGGCGAAGGACCCGAAGAACACGACTTCGCAATCGTGCAGATACGGCCACAGCGCCAGCAGCATCAAAGCCATCGGAAGACAGGCCACCACCGTTCCACCGAGGCTGCGCAGGAGATAGGCGCCGAGAAGCTTGCCCATTGATCCGTACAAGTGCACGAAATTTCTCAAGTCGTCGACCAACATGATTTGCCGCGCCAGACTGTGCAGCGCGCTCCAGAAGCGTCGGCTCGTCCCTGGAGGCATCAGTCGCGGCCAAAGCACGGCGAACGCAAGGCCGGCGATCGCGCCTGACCCGCCCGCCGCGAAGAAAAGCAACAGCCCGGCCTTTCCTCCCATTCCGTCGGGCGGAGCGCTCAGGCGCCCGGGGGCGTCCCCGAGGAGGACGCGCCCTGGCGCTGACCTTCGCTGCGACTGCGCTTGCGGATGAACTTCAGCAGCATCCGGATCGGAAACAAGATAGCCCCCAGCAACGCGAGCAACACCACGCCGAGCACGGCGAACAGACTGCTGAGCATGCCGAGCCCAGCGCCAGGCCCCATATACGCAATCGCAGGGCCCGCTGCCGCCATCGCACCACAGAAGCCGACGACAAGCAGGGCGCGCCGCGTGAGAGACCCCGACCTCATTGCGCCGCTCCTTCCTTTAGAAACCCTGTGTCCTGCACATAGTATGCGCCGAAAACGGAAAAGAGGGCGCTAGTGCTCAGCGATTTTATGTGCCTCGCCTTGAGAAAGGCGCCGATGTCCTGAATGTTTTCGCATACCCAGAGAACTCGTCCTGTCGCGATATCAATCTCCACTATGCTCCCCTGCTCAGTATCGGCGATAAGCGCTCGTCTTCCGTCGCGGCTCACGCTGATCGTTCCAGCGATCGCCGAGCTGAACGGAAGCAAACCAATCTCGTGCCCGCGAGGAAAGACGGTTTCAGACTTCCCAGTGACGAGGTTGACGCGAACCACTCGACTGCCGCCAAGCGCCCTGTCTCCTCCCAGGTTGTCAAACGCAAGGACGGACCCATCAGGCAGGAACTGCGCATTGTGCTGGGCGGCTGTCTTTCCCGACGCCGCGTACTTCACCTCGCCGGTCACACCGTCGACGACGGCGATCGCGCTCGGCTCGCGCAGCGAGATCAGGAGGTCGCCAGCCCTCGTGCCCGGCAGGTGCTTCGCGATTTCATCCGTTACGAGCGCGACGGAGTTCAGATGCACAGGATCGCAGCCATCGCGCAAGCCATAAAACCAGCCAACGTAGCCCGCGCGCAGGAAAGACTGCATAACGGGCATATCGCGCAGCACTTTGCCGTCCGGGGTGAGAACGTGGATTCCGTCCATGTGAGGTTGGCCGGTTGCGCACTCAAGCCTGACCGCCGTGTGCCCCACGTACTCCACCCCTTTGGGAAACGTTGCGTACGGCGTGTAGATGCGGCCTTCGTCGTCGAGTGCAGGCCAGTGATGGCTGTGGTCGAATCGCTTCCAAACGATGCGGCCGGTGCTGTCGAATTTTGCGATCGCGATAGCGAAGGGAAAGGTATCGTTGCTCTGAAAAGTGGCGACCAGCGATCCGTCCCTGCCAAGCACCATGCCGATCGGCATCATAGTCACGGAGCTGACCTTACCCGAAACACCTGTTAATCCGTCCCATAGCGCATCAAGATTGACTTCCCACACGTGCACGATGCGTCCCTTGCGGTCCATGACCCACGCCATACAGCCAAACTTCGGACAATGATCCGTCAGCTCGTAGGGACCGCCAGTTACAAGTATGTACTCGTCGCCAGCCGCGAGATCTACGCGCCGCGCCAAGGGATCTCTCGACGTGCCCGTGCTGACGACAAATTTCTTCAGGCCGAAAGGTAACGTCTGGCCGGACACTTGTCTCCACGCATCCCAGGCCAACTTCGCATCCTGAAGCATCGGATACGGGAACACCTGAAACTGGTACGTAGCCGCGCCGAACGCGAACGACAGCACGCAAAGCCCCGCGACGAACAAAAGTTTGAGCAGTCGATCCATGCGCAGATTCTGCGCATACCCGACCTCGTCGCGCAAGGTCATGTTTCCTGGCACAACCCTTTCACTAGGCAGGCACCCCCGCTTCGTCCCGTGCGTCAAAATAGATCCCGGAGTGAACTGAAACGGTGAGCGTTGTGCACGCCATCGTCACTATGTCGCATCGCTTTCCGTCCTGAGCCTGATCCTCGCCACTGCATCGAGGCCGTATAGCGGAGAGACGTATCGGCTCAAGTCAGGCGCCGGCACAGTCGAACATTGGCGACAGACTGGAATCGAGCAACGAGCCTGGCGCTCGATTGAGGAAGCATGCGTTCACGCCCTAGTTGCACGGCTGTGGCGGGGCAGCGCTTCCATCCTCCCATGCCGAAAGCTTGCCAAAGTCGATCTTGCCGCCCTTGCGCAGGAGGCTCAACACGACATGGTCACCGAACGCCTCGAGCCGCGCGTCGAGGTCGTTGTAGTTGCGCGTCCAGCCGTTCAGGAAGGGTTCGGTCAGCGCCGTCTGGCCCCTGAACACCCTAGGGCAGGCCCGTTCGATCCGATCGAAAAGCGCGGAAACCCGGCGCTCCTTCTCCGCCTCGGCCGGGTCGCGCGCCGCCGGGCCGCAGCGCGCAGCTCACGGCCGACAGCCGCTCGTGCGGCGGCAGCGGCAGCGCGAGCCAGTTCGCCGCGCGGGAAAGGCCGTCGTCGGCGTCGGGCCGCCATGCAATCGTGAAGCAATTCGTCGGATCCACGCGCAGGCCGATCCTGGTGAGTGTCCGGTCGTAGGCCAGCAGCGCCGCCGCGGTCGGCCTGCCGGCCACGAGCGCGAGATCGCGGCCAAGCGTGCGCACCCGGCCGCGATAGCGCTCGAGCAACTCGGCAAGCCTCGGCGAATCGGGGGAAATGCTGTGCTGGCCGCGAAAGTTCACGAACGAAGATGCCGGATTCACGAACGGCGCGAGCACGGCCATCGGAAGCACTTCGACCGTGAGGTAGAGCGCGGCGTCGCGCAGCGCCCGCTGCGGCACGTCGTACGCCAGCCAGCGCTTCGACCACGGCTCGGCGATGAACCAGCGGGCCGGCGACGCAACGACCGTCATGCCGACCTGGAGGGCGAGCAACAGGGCGAGCACGACGCGCGCGGTCGGGGGTCGGCAGCAGGCGCTCGCCGATCCGCGCCAGGCAGACGCCGGCCAGCAGCAGCACGACCAGGCCGTAGCGGCCGTTGGCCGAGGTCAGGAGCCACAGCGCGAGCGCGGCGGCGAAGAAACCGAGCACCCGCCCGTCGGCGGCGCGCAAAGCGCCTGCCGGCGAGAGCTTGCGCATCGCCGCGGCGGCGGCCAGCGCAACCCCCAGAACGAGCAGCGCCGCGAACCTGAGGTCGGGCGCGAAGTTCTCGGAATAGAGCGAACGGTCGAGCGCGATCATCCGGAAGGGAAACGCAAGGGCCGCGGTCACGCCGTCCAGCGTGAAGCGCGCGCTGACCGAGTTCACCGGCGGCGCATAAGGCGAGCGGAACCATGCGTTGAAAAGCGGAAACACCGGGTTGCCGAATTCGTGCGCCAGCGTGACGAGCCACGGCCCCGCCATCAGCGCGACGGCCAGCGCCCCGCCGGCGGCGAAGCCGAGCCCGCTCCGCCAGCGCGCCGCACCGCGTGCGCCCGGCATGGCGAGCGCAAGGGGCAGCGCCGCAAGCCCGAACACCGCGTTCGAATACTTCAGCGCTGCGGCGAGCCCGAACAGGACTCCGGCGAACACCGAGCGCCGCAGCGCATGCCGACCGTCTGCGAGGAGCAGCAGCAGACCGGCAAGCATAGGCGGAACGAGCAAAGGGTCGAGGAACGAGGTGCCGACCGTTTCCCAATACACCGCGGTCGCGCTCCCGAGCCCGGTCGCAAGCAGCGCGAACATCGTGCGCTCGCTACGCGGCAGGTGTTCGAACAGGCGCCAGGAAAGGAGAAAGAGAAGCGAGATGCACAGACTGTGCACCACGGCGAGCGCAATCGATGCGAGCACGCTGTGCCAGCCGGAGGACACCATCAGGTAGAAAGGCAGGTAGCCGACCGGGTTCAGGTAACTTTGCGCGCTCGCAGCAAAGAAATCTTGCTCCAGCCGACCGGCAAGCAGCTCGAAGGGCAAGTAATAGTGGTAGTTGAGCAGGTCCCAGTTGACGTCCTTGCCGGCAAAGACGGTCCATACGGAGCAGACCGCGGCCGGCACGGCGAAGACCAGAAATCGCACAGACCGTCTCACACGCCCCCCTGGTTCAGAACTTGTGCTTGAGGCGCTTGATCTGCTCCCGCAAGGCACTCAGCGCTTGTTCGTCGCCCGCGTCCTTGTAGATTTCCTCGAGCGAGCGCACTGCGAGATTTTCCGGTGAAGGCCAGACCGAAAGCGCGGTCTTGAAGTCATCGATCGCGCCGCGCCGGTCGTTCAGGTTGGCGCGCAGGACGCCCCGGACGGCGAAGTACTTGGAGAGATACGGCTTGGGAATGTCTGGCGGTGTCAGCTTCTGCGCCCGGGCCAGCAGCGCGGCCACCTCCCCCGTCGTGTAGCCGTGCGGATTGAGCAGCATGCCTTGCGCCAGGCCGAGCGCGCCGTAGTAGTCCTGTGTCAGCCCCTTGAGGTCGCTCCTGGTGCGCGCATCGAGCGGTTGGTCGCGCCGCAGGCTGCGCCCCAGGAGCTCCGCGTACCGGCGGCGCAATTCATCCTGGTGGAACGCGATCCAGGCGTTGCTATCGTGGGTATGCAGGATCGACTGCTCGAAAAACTGCCGCATCTCATCGGGAATATCAACGGTGATCTTTGTCGGATCATGGCTCGACTTGTCGACCTCGCTATATAGCCAGTGATCACGCTGAGCGTAATCCCCGAATGAGAGCGACGACATCTCGACCGGATCGCGCGCGTTGTCGATGAATTCACGCAACTTTTGCTGTATGGCCTCCTCGCTCGTGCGCAGCGGATGGAACAGCCTGTTGCCCAGGACCAGTCCTCTCCACTGGTATAACGTGATATCCGGGCGCTGGCCGTCGATCATGTGGAAATAGCCGATCGTGCCCAGAGCCACATCATCGCCGACGAACAGGATCGCGTTCTGGGGCAACGTGCGCAGCACGGTGCGCGCGTAGCGCTCGCCCCAGTCGTAGTGCTCGAGCAGGTTCGACCGGCCCCCGACAAAAAGGATGATCGCCAGCAGTCCGCCGACGACGCCGAACGACTGCGCGGCGCCGAGGGAAAATCTCCGCCTCGCCCAAGCGAGGCCCAGGGCCATCCACAGCGCCACCACCGCGTAAGCCGGCAGCGGGTAAACGTGGTAAACGTGCGCTGACACCGAGTCGTAGTCGAAGCCGAGCAGGAGCAGCAGCACTACCGAGGGTCCAAGGAAGGCCGCAACCAGAAACGCCGAGACCCTGTCGCCCAGCGCGCGACGCAGGTTCGCGACGCCCGCGCCCGCGAGTAGCGTGCCCAGCAGCGCGAACTGGATGAGCAGTTGCGAACCCAGGAAGCGGAAAAACTTGATCCTGTCGAGCAAGTTAGACGACTGGGAAATGTCCACTCCCCGGTACCCGGCGCGAGTGACGAAGTACCAGAACTCCGAGAACGACTGCAGCGGGCCGTCGAAATTGATCGGCAGCGGTGTTTGCGACAAGTACACCATCCACGCGTACGGCAGCAGGCCGAGCAGCGCGCAGACGAGCAGCAGCGGAAGCCTCTTGAGGATCTCAAGCCTGCGCGGCCAGAGAAGGATCAGGAACGCCGGCGCCACGAGCAGCATCAGCGGCCAGTGATTGGAGAGGGCAAGGCCGAAGAGAAGCGCCATCAGCGGAAGAACGCGGCGATCGTGAGGGTCGGGCGGCGCGGCCGGCGGACAGGCGCGCAAGCCCAGATACATCAGCACGAGGACGAAGAAGGTGTTGAGGGTGTAAGTTCCCTTGGCGATAATCGCCTGCGACCAGAACACGGGCGAGAAACCTAGTCCGAAGGCAGCAAGGTACGCCGGCAGATGCCCCGGCATCAGGCGCCGCGCAACCAGCCAGACAGCGGAGCCGGTGAGCGCGCCGAAAAACGCGCTCGCAAGATGCACGCGGTACGCGACTGAGCCGAACGGCAGCTTCGAGAACAGGTGGCCGATCAGCGTATAGAGAGGAAACCCGGGCGGATGCTCGACCCCCAAGAAGTAGCTCGACAGGATGAATCCGCCGTCGTCCTCGAGCAAAACCATGTGCGGCGCCGTCGCGGCATAGAGTGCGAACAGCACGACCGCGACCAGGCCCGCCTGCAGCCAGTCGGCCCGCGCCACGCGGAAGCGCTCGGGCGGCGCCAGCGTCATCGCTTGCGGGCGGTCGAGCCGCCCCAGGTGAACGAGGCGGTGGTGAAGAAATTCCACAGCGAGGCGATCAGCGCACCAGCCAATCCGGCGGCCCAGTACGGCACGGACTTGACGAAAAGCCACTCGGCCAGCGCGATGTTGATGAAGGCGCCAATGCCGCACGCCATATAGAAGCTGATCAGGCCGCGCCAGATTCTCGCCCCGCGCAGCCGCTGATCGCCGTAGGTGAAGACGTTGTTGAGGAAGAAGTTGCTCGTCATTGCCACCAATGTCGCCACGATCTGGCTGAAAAGAAAGTGCGCGGAAGCGCCGAACGCCAACCATAGAACCGCGAGCTGGACTCCGACTCCGGTAACGCCCACTGCACCGAACAGGAAGAAGCGCGCGGGCAGCATGCGACCCGTGACATGGTACAAAATCAACATGAAGAACTCGGCGATCACTCTGACGCCGAGCTTGCTTTCGCCGCGCTCGCGGCTGCGCATCCGGTATGGCAGTTCCGCGATTTCGACCTGCCCGCGCGCCGCCGCGATCATATCGAGCAGGATCTTGAAGCCCCGGCCGTAGAGCTTGCGCACCACCCGCTCGAGGAAGGCCCTACGCACCACGAAGAAGCCGCTCATCGGGTCGGTAAGGCCCTTGCACAGCATCGAGCTCAGGGTGCTCGCCAGGCGACTGATGCGCACCCTGTCGGCAGCCAACTCGCCGGTGCTTCCGCCGTCCATGTAGCGGCTGGCCACGACCACATCCGCGCCGCCGTGCTTGGCGGCATCGAGCAGCTTTGGCAGCAGCGTTTCGTCGTGCTGCAGGTCGGCGTCCATCACCGCGAGATACGGCGCCGAACTCGAGAGCATGCCCTCGATGCAGGCTGAGGCGAGCCCGCGCCGACCGATGCGCTGGACGATTCGCACCCGGGAATCTCGCTGCGCGCGCTCGCGAACCACCTCCTCGGTGCCGTCGTCGGCCGCATCCGCGACCACGATCGCCTCCCAGTCGAGCCTAACGAGCGCCTTTTCCAGCGCATCGAGCAAAAGTGGAATGTTCTCCCGCTCGCGAAACGCGGGCACGACTACGGAAAGCTCAGGCATGTCTGTCTCGCTTCAGATCGCATTCTGGGCGCACGCGATCCCTCCTCCGGCGCAGGAGCCACAGCGCGAGGAGCCACGCGGGCCAGGCCAGTGCGGAAACGACCGCTCCAACGTAGAACAGCCGCGGCGCGTATTCGATCCTGAGGTGATGATGGCCGCGACCGAGCGCCACCGCGCGCAGCGCGTAGTCCGCAGGAACGAGGCGGTAGCTCGACTGGCTGCTGCCGTCCAGGGGAACCGCTCGCCAGCCGTCGGCCCAGGCGTCGGTAACGACCAGGAGCGAGGGATTTGCGACGTCCGCTTCGATATCCATGAAATCAGTTCCCTCGCGGACAATCGTCGCCCGCCCTCGCGGCCCCCCTGCAACCGGCGCCGGATCGGGCTGTTGCTCAAGTATGGCTTCCTTGCTTGGGTCAAATGAAGCAGCGCCCATAGCACCCAGGATTGCGTCCCGCCGTGCGTGAACCTGATACGAGCCGACGAGCTCAATGTGCCCCAGCGGCGGCCGTCCCCCGGGGAATATGCGCATCGTCTGGTTCTGAAGCATGACTACGTACTTCACGCGCAGCATGGTAAGAAGCGGACCGAAGCGGTGAAATCTCATGTACTGCGTCGCAGTGTCCGGATCTTCTCCTTCGATCCACGCCATCAGCTCCGCATAGCGTCGGGTAACGCCCGGGTCGTAGCCCCAGGCGTCGAACGTCCCCATCGACATCGCGCTGTCCGGCATCCAAAGATTCAGCGTGCGGTAATCGCCCGGACGCGTGGCAAGATAGTCGCGCAGCTGGGGAACGACGGCCTGAGCGCTGTCCACCGTCGGCCGGTGCAAGCGCGCGAACACGAATATCTCCGCGATCGCGAGCGCCCCGATAATGAACGCGGCACGGGGCTCGCGCCTTGTCCGCAGCGCAAGCAGGACGCCCGCGGCGAGCGTAAGACCGGCCACGAACAGACCCGTCGCGGCGAACGCCTGGCTTTCCGAGACAAACGCAGAGCGGGCGTAGCTTGCCGCATCGAGATATGTCTGGCCCGTGGCCAGCATCGCCTTCATGACGGGGCTCCAGTCCGCGTGCGAAACGACGACCCCGCCGATGATGAGGGCGGCCGCGCCTGCTGCTGCGACCATGATCGCGCGTGGCGAGACGCTACGATCACGCAGAATGCGATCCAGTCCGTAGCCGGCGAACAGGGCGAGCATGAGCGCAGCCAGCAAAACGAATTTGGCGGAACCACGAAACCGGCCGTAAAGCGGAACCCAGTCGTACAGGATCCGGTAGAGAGGGGAGTATTCCCCGAACGCCAGAACGATGCTGACCGCAAGCGTTATCAGGAGCGCCCGTTTCCCCGTCGCGCGCGCCGCCCATATCCCGTAGCTCGCCAGCGCCAATCCGGTGACACCGACGAACAGGCATGCCTCCCACAGATACCATCTGCCCCAATAGGCATGACGGGAAAAATCGCCGAAAAAGTCGGGGGCGAGCAGCGTAACCAAGTTCTCGGGGGGCAGGCTGAACGAGCCCGCAAACCATATCGGTAAAGGTAGCGCGCGCACCGTTTCCTTAACCGCCTGCACGCCGGCGAGCAGCTGCACCGCGGCCAGCAGCGCCCCACCCACAGGAAAGCTGAGAACGCCGGCCAACGCCAGCAGGCGCTTTTGCTGTGGCTCCGCCAGGCGCGTCAATACGTAAACACCTGATGCGATCCCGGCGAAGTACACATATTGCGGATGACCGCCGAAGATCTGCATCGCGATCGCAAGCATACCTACCAGGCACCATGCCGGCTTGCGGCGCGCGAGCCATTCGTCAATCGCCAGGAATTGAAGCGGTATCCAGGCCATGGACGACAAGTTGGCAGGATGGCCCGCCATCACGTGCAAGAACGTGGGCGCGCAGAACATCGCAAGCGCGCCGGAAACGAACGCCGCGAAGGGATGCAGCCCGCGCCGCGATGCCCACAGACACGTCAATGCGCCGAGGAACCACAGGTTGAGAGCGACGCTCCAGTTGACCGCCAGCGGCAGCGGCAAAATGAGAAACAGCCAATTGGGGGGAGAGAGCAGCGCCGATTGCATTCCGCCGAAATACGGTGCGCCGGCGAAGATATGCGGATTCCAGAGCGCCAGGTTTCCCTTGGCGAGCTCGCTGAATCCGAAGTCCCGCCAGGGAAGAAATTGCTGCGTCATGTCTCCGCCTGCGACGCCGACCACTCGAGCGCCCGGCAGCGCGAGCGTATCGACAAACATCGCGAAAACCAGCAAGGCGAGGCCGATGACCGCGCTCGCGCGCGTCGTCACTTCTGCTCTCCGAGGCGCAGTATGCTCAACAGGAAGGACGCCAGCATGATTTCCGTCCCGCCGATCATGAGCGCCGTTGCGGGAATCGTGTCCCGCATGACGACGCGCGGGTCAAGCGCACCGAATCCTGCCTCGCGCCAATGCCAAAACGCGACGGCGCTCCATACCAGGCCGCCGGCGGCGGCCGCGAGGCCGAGCAACAGCCCGCGCTCGAGCGTTGCCACACGCAGTAGCCTCTCGAGCGCCTGCCGGCGCGGAAGCAAGCCGATGTTCTGCGCCGAGACCCGGGCGAACAGGGCAAACAGGCATAACTGCAGTCCGAGAATGGCGGCAGCCGAAGCGTACAGCATGCTGTGGATGTCGAGCCCGGCGCGGCCGACATGCAGCGGCGCGAAATACAGCGCGACCGTAAGCACGGCACCGAGCGAAAGAAGCGTAAGGCCCGGGTAGAGGAACAGCCAGCGCGGGCTGAACTGCAGCAGGAAACGCAAATGGCGCCAGCCGTCGCGCCAGCTGCGAAGGTGCGGCGGCCGCCCGCGGCCGTCCGGATGGAGCGTAGTCGGGACTTCGGCAACGCGCCAGCCGGCGAGAGCGGCCTTCACCACCAGCTCGCTGGCGAATTCCATTCCCGGGGTCCTCAGCTTGAGACCGAGGACCGCTTCGCGGTCGAAGCCGCGCAGCCCGCAGTGAAAATCGCCTACCTTGGTGCGGAACAGCAGCCGCCCAAGGAAGCTGAGCACCGGGTTGCCGAGATAGCGGTGCAGCCACGGCATTGCGCCCTTGCGAATGCCGCCCTTGAAACGGTTGCCCATTACCAGCGGGTAGCCCTCGCGCAGCTTCGCGACAAAACCGTCCAGGCGCGAGAAGTCGTAGCTGTCGTCGGCGTCCCCCATGATCACGTAGCGGCCGCTCGCGGCGGCGATTCCCGCCGCGAGCGCTGCGCCATAGCCCCGCTCGGCAACCTGCACCACGCGCGCGCCCGCCTGCTCGGCCAGCTTGCGCGAGCCGTCTTCGGAGCCGTTGTCGGCTACGAGCACCTCGCCCTGGATGCCGGTGCGTGCGAGGAATGCGCGTGCCTTGGCAACACAGGTGCCGACGGTTGCCGCCTCGTCGAGGCAGGGCATCAGGATGGTCAGCTCTGTCATCCGGCTATCTGGAGCGTGGCAAAAAAAAAGGTACCCCGAAGGGTACCTTTTTCAAATTGAAGCTACGAGTTGATTATTAGCCGCGGCACGAACCCGGCAGGTATTTGGTATTAACCGTAGTGCCGTCCGTCGCGCTTCCGCAGCGCCAGCCGTAGAGCGCAGAGCTCGAGTTGGGGGCGTACACCGCGACCGTGGTTGCATCGCTCAGCGGGGCCAGCGTCACGAACTTGGTGTCCACGTAGCTGCTGATGTTCTGCACCGTCGCGGTCACGACGCCGTTCGGGTCGGTGTGGATGGCATTGACGTATTTCGTCTGTTCCGACGCGGTAGTCTTCTCACAACCCCAGCCGTCGGCCGGAATCGCGCCCGACGTACCCGACTGATACACCTCGGTGATCGAGGTGCGGCAAGCGCTCAGGGCCAGGATCACCTCGGACATCTTCGCCCGGATGGTGTAGTCCTGGTACGCCGGCAGAGCCACCGCAGCCAAGATGCCGATGATCGCAACGACGATCATCAGTTCGATCAACGTGAAGCCTTTTTGAAGCCGTTTCATACGATACCCCTTGTCCCGTTGGAAAATTTTGACCAGCATCGAAGCCTGGCCTGCACCTGTATGAGCAATCGGCGTGCCAGCAGCCAAGTTGCCCGCGGATGGCCTCAAGAGGTGAAGAAAGTCACACTGGTACGGCGTTTGGCCCGTCCGCGTGACCGGGGCGGGATCCGCACCTGCTCATTTTCGTCCGCAACTGCCAATTTCAGTCACTTCCGGCGCGGCTAGGGTTGATAGCCCGGAATGCGCGATTCGTCGACCGCGTCTATCTGCTCTTTGTCGAGGAAGATCTCGGCATAGCGCTGATAGACCTTGTTGCGGACGAAGATGTCGAACAGGTCCGGATCGACGTGGCCGCCCAGCTTGAAACGGCCCAGGATCTCGAGTGATTCGGACAGCGTCTTGCCCCGCTTGTACGGGCGGTCCTTGGCCGTGAGGGCTTCGAAAATGTCGGCGATGCCCATCACGCGCGCCTGGATCGACATCTGCTCGCGCGTCAGGCCCTTGGGGTAGCCCTTGCCGTCCATGCGCTCGTGGTGCCCGCCGGCATATTCCGGAACGTTCTTGAGGTGTTTCGGCCAGGGCAGCGACTCGAGCATCCTGATCGTCGCCACGATGTGGTGATTGATCACCTGGCGCTCCTCGGCGGTAAGCGTACCCGAACGGATGGTAAGGTTCTTCAGCTCGTCTTCGGTCAGGAAGTTCGCCTCGTGGCCCGCGCTGTCGGTCCAGCGGTAGCGCGCGATCGAATGCACGTGCTCGACGTCCTCCGCGCGCATGGCCTCGCTGCCGATGTTGCAGGCACGCAGGAAGGAGCGGTCCTCGTTCAGCTGGCGCACGCGGTCGCGGTGGCGAGTTTTAGCGGCCTCGAACTCGACCCGCGATGCCGAGCGCGCCGATAGCTCCGCATTGGTTTTCAGGAGCTCAATCTCGGCGTCGCGTTTGAGCACCTCGAAGCGCGTCTCGACCAGATGGATGCGATCGAAAATGGTCTCCAGCTTGGTCGCCTTGTCGACCACGTGCACCGGAGTGGTCACTTTGCCGCAATCGTGCAGCAGGCCGGCGATTTTCAGCTCGTAGCGGTCCTTGTCGCTCATGCTGAAGCCAGCCAGCGGCCCGTCCTTCGCTTCGGTGGCGGCTTCGGCAAGCATCATGGTCAGCATCGGCACGCGCTGGCAATGCCCGCCGGTGTAGGGCGACTTCTCGTCGATCGCGGAGTTGATCAGGTTGATGAACGACTCGAACAGCTCCTCGAGCTGGTTGATCAGCATTCGGTTCGCGAGCGCGATCGCGGCCTGCGAGGCAAGCGACTCGGCCAAGCGCTGGTCCGAGGAAGAAAAGGGAATGATTTCGCCGGAATTCGGATCGTTAGCGTTGATCAGCTGCAGGACGCCGATGATTTCGTTGTCGTGGTTTCGCATCGGTACAGTGAGAAACGACTTCGAACGGTAGCCTGTCTTGCTGTCGAACGCACGGGTGCCGGAAAAATCGAACCCTTCCGCGGTGTACGCGTCCGGAATGTTGACCGTCTTCCCGGTAATGGCCACGTAGGCCGCAATCATGCTGTGGTTCGGCTTTCCTTCCTTGTAGAGCTGGATCGGATAGAAGGGCACTGGACTGCCGGTCGTGCCGCCGTGATAGTACTTTAGCGAGGACGTGCGCATGATCTCGAACCGCAGCGTGCGGTCGTCCATGACGCGGTACAGGGTTCCGCCATCAGCGCGCGTAATTGACTTCGCGGCGGTCAGGATCATTTCCAGCAGACGGTTGATGTCGCGTTCGGCCGAGAGTGACGCCCCGATTGCATTCAGCTGCTCAAGGCGCTGAACGACGTCCTCCCCGAGCGCCATGCCCGGATCGGTAAGGCTCAGGGTCTGGGTGTGGTCGATGTGAACGCTCATCCTAGGACGTGCCGCGTCACTTGATGCAAACGGTGCGCACTTCCTTCATGTGGGTAAGACCCATCAGCACCTTTTCGATGCCGTCCTGCTTCAGGGTTCGCATGCCTTCCTCGAGGCAGAGCGCAAGCATCTCCGCCACCCGCGCGTGCTCCTGGATCGCCTTCTTCATGCGGTCCGTCGCGATCAGCAGCTCATGCAGGCCGAGTCGACCCTTCATGCCCGACCCGCCGCAGGTATCGCAGCCTACCGGCCGGTAGAGCGTGAGCTGACCCTTGTCGTTGCCGTAGATCTTGACCCACTCCTTGTAGACGGCCTCCACCGCTCCCTTCGCGTCCTTCTTGAAGGGCTCGGTGTTCATCAGCTCTTCGCAATACTCGTTAAGCAGCGACTTGATCTCCGCCGGCTCGGGCGTGTAGGCCTGCTTGCATTTCGCGCACAGGCGCCTGGCGAGACGCTGCGCAAGCACCCCGAGCAGGGCGTCCGCAAAGTTGAACGGATCCATCCCCATGTCGAGCAGACGGATGATCGATTCCGGCGCCGAGTTGGTGTGCAAGGTGGCGAACACGAGGTGGCCGGTGAGCGAAGCCTCGATGCCGGTCGACGTGGTCTCCTTGTCGCGCATCTCGCCGACCATGATGATGTCCGGGTCGGCGCGCAGGAAGGCCTTCATCATCGTCGCGAAATCCATCCCCGCCTTCTTGTTCACCTGGCACTGACGCAAGCCCTTCTGCGTGATCTCGACCGGGTCCTCGGCGGTCCAGATCTTGGTGTCGGGGGTGTTCAACGAACCGAGCACCGAATGCAGCGTGGTCGTCTTGCCCGAGCCCGTGGGCCCGCAGACGAAGAACAGGCCATACGGCTTTGCGACCGTCTTCTTGAGCTTCTCCAGGTTCTTCTGGGTCAGCCCCAGCTTGTCGATCGGGATCGGCTCGCCCGCCGCGAGGATACGCATGACGATGTCCTCGACCCCCCCGGCGGTCGGGATCGTGGCCACCCTCAACTCGATGTCGAGCGGGCCGAACTTCTTGAACTTGATCTTGCCGTCCTGGGGACGCCTCTTTTCGGAGATGTCCAGGTCGCACATGATCTTGAGGCGCGCCACAATGGCGTTGCGGTAGCTCGCGGGAACCTCGATATAGGGCCCGAGCGAACCGTCCTTGCGGAACCGGATCTCGGTCTTCGCCTTGCCCGGATAGGGTTCGATATGGATGTCCGAAGCGCCCTGGTGGTAGGCGTCGATGATGACCTTGTTGACCAGCTTGACCAGCTCGTTGTCCGCTGCGGCCGAGACATCGTCCGCGCCAACATCACCCTCGACGGACTCCTCCTCCATGCCGGAGAGCAGGTCGTCGATGTCTCCGGTATCCACGGCCTCCTGGCCGTAGAACTGGTTGACCGTGTCCTTGAACTCTTTCTGGGTCGTGACCTTGTAGATGATCCGCGCCTTGGGGAAAACGTTCGAAGCGATGCGTGAGTTGCGCACCCGCTCCGGGTCCAGGCACAGCACGACGAGCCCGTCCTTGGAGTCGTCCACCGGCAGCCACTGGTTGGCCTGGACGTACTCGCGCTTGAGATTACGCAGCAGGTCCATCGGCTTGATGCGATCCCCCCTGAAAGGCTCGTAGGGGACGCCGAAGAACTTCGACAGCGCCTGCCCGATGGCGGGCAGCTTGACCTGGAACTCCTCTACCAGCACCGTCTCGACGTCGACCGCCTTCTTGCGCGCCTGGCGCGACGCCAGGTCGAACTCGCCGGCCGACAGCACCGCGTCGGAGATCAGGTAGTCGTACTTCGTCTTGACCAGCTGCGGCTTCTGGCGCTGGCGGAACGCGATGGCCAGCGTCTGCGTAAGCTCGGCCACGCCCTCCTCGGTCAGCGCGCCGAACGGCAACCCGGCCTTGTTGTTGATGATCTGGATGACGCCGATCAGCTCGGTGCTGCCCTGCTCCAGAATCGGCGCCACCAGCATCTGCTTGGTGCGGTAGCCGGTGCGCTTGTCGACCTCCTGCAGGAAGCGCAGGTTCGGACTGATCCCTCTCAGCTCGCTTTCGTCGTAGACGTCCTTGATGTTGATCGTCTTCCTGGCCAGGGCGACGTAGCCCGCGATCGAATGCTCGGCGATCGGCAACTTCAGGTCCTTGAACGAATTCAGCCCCGTCTTGACCTTCGAAACAATTGCCTGCTTGTCCTCGCCGACGACGTAGATCGTCAGTCTGTCGGCGTTGAACAACGCGCAAATGTCCGCGCTCACCTCCAAGATGATCTCGTCCACGTTGTTCGTGGCGTGGATCTTGTTGGTAACCGCCTGCAGCTGTTTCTGAAACGCCAGACGCGCATTGACGTCCGTCTGCGACGCAGCTTGTTGGCTGAGTACAGCGCTCATTGCGGACCTCCGATCAGGGACTATCCTAGCCCCTGGACATCAAACATTCAACAGCAATCCCCATGATTTTTAACAAGCTTTCGTGCGTTTAGTCGCGCTTCCCCGCGCCCCACAGTCCGCCTTCGAGCAGCCACACCTGAAACCCTTGCTGCGCGAACAGGAACGCCGCCGCCGCGCTGCGTCGTCCGCTCTGGCAATAGACGACGTAATTCCGCGAGCGGTCGAGCAGCGCGAACATGTTGCGCACTTCGGATAGCGGGACGTTGATCGCGCCCGGCAGCTTGTCGTATTGGTATTCGGACGGATAGCGCACGTCAAGCCACACCGCGCCCTCGCGCACCCGCTCGCACGCCTCCTCGAACCGCGCACGCCGCAGCAGCGGCTCGCGCAACAGCTGGTCGAAATCGAGCTTGCCGAGCTTGAGCAGCTCTCCGTCGACGCTCGCCACCACGGTGGCGTTGCGCTTTGCCTCCGATACGAGCGCCTCCTCGCCGAAGGCATCGAACGGCTTGAGCTCGGCAAGCGCCACCTCGACCCCGCCTACCGTGCGCTCCACCTGGAAGCGTCCGGAAGCGACGACGTAATAGCTGTCGCCTTCGTCGCCCTCGCGGATCACCACGTCGCCACGGCGCACCTTGAGCCGCACGAATCGGTTCATCAGCTCGTCGATATGCGCCGCAGGCAGCTGTGCCAACGCGCCTCCGCGCAGCGCAGCGCTCACGATCGCGGCCGTCGCCTCCTGGCCGCCGGTTGCCGCGGTCGCGACCCCGTCCCAGGTCGCGAGGATGTCCAGCATGTCGCTGTCGATGACGAGCAGCTCGACGTCGGTGATAGCCTTGGTGCGCGCGAGCGGTGCCTCGCGCCGGTTGAGCGCGTGGCGGGCATCTTCCGTGCCGCCGACGACCACCATCGTGCCACCCTTTGCGTACACGAGCAGCATTTCGCCTTGCAGCAGGTATACCGACTCTGCGCCCGACCGATGCGCCGCGAGCGGGTCGGCGCCGCGTGCGGCCCGCTCGAGCGTCACCGCCGCCGCGAGCTCGTTCAGCCTGTCCGCCGAGAGCGTGTCGAGCGGCGCCAGCCGGGCGAGCTGCGCCGCAGTAACTCCGGGCAGGCGCGAGGCGGTGCTGTTCATGCTGGCATCAAAACTCGAACACCTGGTTGTTCTGCAGCATGCGCGGGCGGAATTCGCCCGCGCACTCCTCCACCTCTTGCATCGTCAGCTCGATCTCGCCCGGCTTGAGGTGCGTAATGTAGATCTCTGGATTGCGCTCGAGCTTGGCCAGCTCGTCGGCCAGCGTCTCGGGGCAAAGGTGTTTGGACACCGCTGCAAGCTGCCGCTCCTTGTTGGAAAACGCGGTTTCGACGATCAGATACTTCAGATTCTGGATCCGGTTGACGAGCCTCCACAGCGCATCGTTCGGCCCGGTGTCGCCCGTGAACACCAGGCTTCCCACACCGCTGTCGAGATGAAAACCGATCGCCGGCACCGTATGGTTCGCCGGCAGCGGCGTGATCTCGCGCCCCCCGATGGAAATCGTTTCGGCAAGCTCGATCTCCTGGTAGCGCATGAACGGCGCCTCCGGGCTCGGGATCTCGGCGAAATCGGGCCAGATCGCCCAATTGAAGAGGTGGCTGCGCATGATCTCGATCGTGGCGCGCGTCGCGTAGACCGTAATCGGCCGCACCCGCATCCCGCCCACCGTATCGACGATGAACGGAATGCTGGCGACGTGATCGAGATGCGAATGGGTAACGAAGATATGGTCAACTAGGGACAGCTCGGCGAGCGACAGGTCGCCCACACCGGTTCCCGCGTCCAGCAGCATGTCGCTATCGACCAGGAACGAGGTCGTGCGCAGGTGCCGCCCGCCGATGCCGCCGGAACAGCCGAGAACGCGCAGCCGCATCGCCTCTCCCCCCTATTTCATCGCGAACTTGGTTACGCCATCCCAGCCGGGCTCGGGCGGCGCACGGCGGTAGTGCCCGATGCGCTCGACGTAGGCCCGGTAGAGCTGGCAGTCGGGGCGCATGCGCTGCAGATTGAGCAGCGCGACTTCGGCCTGATCCCAGTCCTGGGAACGGTAGTGCCTGAGGCACTGGTTCCATAGCCTGATCTCATCGTGCATCCACTTATCCACCTCGCCTTCGAGGCCGAGCGGCTCGAAAATCGCGACCGCCTCGTCCTTGCCCTTTACCCGCACCCGGTCGACCTCCCGGAAGACGATGTCCTTGGCCGCCTTGCGCGTGTCCTCGCCCACGAGGATGCCGACGCCGTACTGCTTGGTGATGCCCTCCAGACGTGATCCCAGGTTCACCGGATCGCCCATTACCGTATAGGCCTTGCGCAGCTTGGAGCCCATGTCGCCTACCCGCATGCGGCCCGAGTTGACGCCGATGCCGATGTGGAACTCGGGCCAGCCCTTGGCGCGGAACTCCTGGTTGAGCGTCACGGCGCGCTGCTGCATCTGAAGCGCCGTCAGCACGCCGTTGCGGGCGTGAGTGGGGTCTTCCACCGGCGCGCCCCAGAACGCCATGATCGCGTCGCCGATGTACTTGTCCAGGGTGCCTCGATTGCCGCGGATCACCAGCGACATGGAGGTGAGATAGTCGTTGATGTAGGCCGACAGGTCCTTCGCGCTAAGGCTCTCCGAGATGGTGGTGAACCCCCTCACGTCCGAGAACAGCACTGTGAGCGTCTCCTCCTTGCCCTCCATGCTGTACTTCTCCGGGTCCTGGGCCATCTTGTCAACCAGCTCCGGCGGCACGTACTGGCCGAACAGCTCGGTGAACTGGCGCTTGGAGCGCGACTCGACGAAATAGCCGTACGCCATGTTCATGGTGTAGAGCGCGACGGTCATCAGCAGCGCGCTGGCGAGCGGCAGCACCATGTTGGCCTGCATCCAGATCGCGACGTCGAGCGACGAGATGAGCGCGGCGGCAAGCAGCGTCGCGGCGGTCGCCCAGAGCGCCGAGAGCATCGGGATCAGGACCGAAAGCACCGCCCCGCCGAGCAACAGCAGCACGACTTCGGCGCCGAGCATGTACGGCGGCTTCTGCTTGATCTCGCGGTCGATCATGCCAGCGATCAGGTTGGCGTGGATCTCGACTCCCGGGTAGACGCTGTCGACCGGCGTCGAGCGCAGGTCGAGCAGGCCGGGTGCGGTGGTCCCGACAAGCGCGATTTTGCCCTTGAGGGCGTCCCGTTTGACGCGGTCGAACAGGACGTCGGCGAGCGATACGTAGTGAAAGCTGAATTTCCCGCCGCGGAACGGAATCAGCGCGCTCGCGGTATCGTCGACCGGGATCCGGATCCCGCCCACCTGCAGCCATTCCAGCCCGGCGTAGCCCCTGTTGAGCATGGAATCCGGCGCGAATCCCGGCTGCACCTTGGGGAACCTGCCGCCGTCCTTGAGCGCGATCAGCGTGCGCAGCATCGCGAGCGACAGCGACTCATAGTAGGCGCCGTCCAGCTCGGCCAGCATCGGTACTCTGCGTACCACCCCGTCGAAGTCCACCACCGGATTGAAGTGCCCCGCCGCGGCGGCGTTGTTCTGGAACTCCGGCAGGTTTCCGCCGTAGCCGATCCAGCTCGTGAAGCCGATGTTGCGCCCGGTGAAGGTGCCCTTGGGCAGCACCGGCGCGGGAATCGCCCCGGTGCGAGGGGAGTCCTTTTCGCTGCTGAAGTAGTAGCCCAGTACCACCGGCCGGCCCTTGATCGCCTTCGCGAACAGCCCGTCGTTGTCCAGCCCAGGGCGCATGCGCGCGTACTGCTCCTGGAACGCCGGCACTTGCTTGAGTTGGTTCTGCGCCAGCTCGTCCAGCGCGCGGATACCCGACGAGTAGTCGGCCTCCGCGAACACCACGTCGAAGCCGACCAGGGCCACGCCGTATTCGTCGAATAGCTTGTCGATCAGGTGCGCCATGACGTCGCGCGGCCAGGGCCAGCGCCCGACCTGCTGCAGGCTCTTCTCGTCGATATCGAGGATGACGATGCGCGGGTCGACCGTATTCGGCATCGTGAGCCGCATACGCGCGTCGTAGATGATGTTGTCGAGCTGGGTGATCAGCCCGACGTTGTAGAAGCGCGCCGCGTGCCCAGCGAAGAACAGCGTGATCACCAGCCCGATGGCGATCCGAACGACATGCTGTTTCAAGCGGCCTCCGGCGGTCGGGAGTTGGCCGTTGGAGGGCCGGGGCGAACCCAGAGCGGACCCTGGCGGGTCAGCTCTTGACGAAGTACTCCATCTTGACGCCGGCGATCTCGATCACGTCGTGGTCCTTGAGCATGTGCGGCGCAGCGCCGATCGACTGCCCGTTGACGGTGGGCTGCTTGGCGCCCTCGACATGCGTGAGGAAGTAGCCCTGCGGACGGCGCGTCAGCACCGCAACCTGCACGCCAGGCTTGCCGAGCGTCGTCAGCGGTTTGGCAAGCTCGAGCTCCTTGCCCGCGTTGCCGCCCGACAGGATCTGGATCGCTCCGAGGACCTGCCCGGGTTTCGGCGCCGCCGGGGCGGCAGATGTCGCCGCAGGGGGCGGCGGCGCAGCCGTCGCGGCGGACGCCGCCGCGACGGTGGGCGTGGCTATCGGTGCCGTCGCGCCGGGCGGCGCGACCGGGCTGCGTTCCTTCTCCGCCGCGCTCGCCGTGCCCGCGGAAGCGGCGCTCGCCGCCGCCTGATGCACCGCGCTGGCCCGCGCCGCCTCTGCCGCCTGCGGCTGCGGGTACGGGTGCGGCTGGCCGAGCATGCCGCCCGCCATCGCACGCGCCTGATCCTGCGCCGCCTTCATCGCGGAGGGCCGCAGCACCATGGTCTTCTCGAAATCGGCCGCCGTGGCCGCGGGCTGCTGGCCGGGCTCGGCGAGGTACTTGAGCTTGTACTTGCCCAGCTCGACGATGTCGTTGTTCTGCAGGAAATGCTTCTTGACCGCGTTTCCGTTCACCAGCGTACCGTTCGTGCTGCCCAGGTCTTCCAGGAACGAGTCGTTCAGGATCGTGACGATCACTGCATGCTCGCCGCTGACCGCCAGATTGTCGATCTGAATGTCATTGTGCGGCTTGCGGCCGATGGTGGTGCGCTCCTTCACCAAGGGAATCTCCTTGAGCACCAACCCGTCCATGCTGAGTATCAGTTTCGCCATAGCTGACCCCTGGGGGTTATTTTAACCATGCAAAGAACCTGGCCATAACGCCGCGGGCGGCGGGGTACTCCCGCAGGATGCGCACGAGTATAACCGAAACGTTGTCGCGCCCCCCGTTGTCATTGGCCATCTGCACCAGCTGCTGAGACGCCAGTTCGAGGTTCGCGCCGAGCGCTTCCAGCGCCATGCCGATGTCCTCGTCGCTCACCATGTCGGACAGGCCGTCCGAGCACAGCAGGTAGATGTCGCCGGGCGCGGTGCGGTACTCGCGGATCTCGGGCTCGACGCTTGGATCGATGCCGAGCGCCTTGGTGACGAGGTTCCTGTGCTGTGCAGTCTTCGCCTGCTCGGTCGTGATCAGCCCGGAATCGATCTGTTCCTGCAGCAGCGAATGATCGCGCGTGACCTGTGTCAATGCGCCGTCGCGCATGCGGTACAGGCGCGAGTCGCCCAGGTGCGCGACCATCACCCGGTTGTCGTAGAACAGGCAGGTCACCAGCGTGGTGCCCATTCCGGCGTACTGCGGTTGGCTCTGCGCCGCCTGGTGGATCGACGTGTTGGCCTTCAGAATCTGTTCGCGCAGCAGGCTTTCGGCCTGCGGCCGGCGCGTCTGAGGGTCAACATCCTGCGGTTTCACGCTCGCCAGCGCGTGCGCGACTTCGGTCCCGATCACGGTGGTGGCCATGCCGCTCGCCACCTCACCCGCGTTGTAGCCTCCCATGCCGTCGGCCAGCACCACGAGCCCGTGCGCCGCGTCCGAGGTGACCGCGTCCTCGTTGTGGGCCCGCACCATGCCGGGATCGGTACAGCTCACGATCTGGAGTGCGCGGCTCAGGTCCATGCGCTGCTCACAGCTCGATGTCGACCGCGAGGTGGACCGAAGCGCCGGCACCGGGGCCGCCCGCCGCACGCAGCGCCTGCGCGAATTCCTCGCCTGTCTGGAAGCGCTCGTCGGGATTCTTCGCCAGCGCCCGCGCGAGGAAAGCGGCCAGCGCCGGCGGCACGGCCGGGTTGATCGTCAGGATGTCGGTCGGCGGCTCGCTCGAGATCTTGAACATCAGCTGCGCCATCGACTCGCCTTCGAACGGCAGCCTGCCGCACAACAGCTGGTAGAAGCTGACCGCGAGCGAGAACAGGTCGCTGCGGCCCTCGATCTTCTTGCCCGCGAGCTGCTCGGGCGACATGTACGAGGGCGTGCCGAGCACCATTCCGGTCTTGGTCTTGGAGCTGTCAGTCAGGCGCGCGATGCCGAAATCGGTGACCTTCACCGCGTCGGTATCCGGGTAATACATGACGTTCGCGGGCTTCACGTCGCGGTGCACCACGCCCTGCCGGTGGGCGTAGCCGAGTGCCTCGGCCACGCGCGCCACGATCGACACAACCGTGTCCTGCGGCAGCAGCTTGCCGGGCTTGGTGAACGGCACCAGATCGCCGCCCTTGAGCAGCTCCATCGCGATGTAGCACAGGTCGTGCTCCTCGCCGGCGTCGTAGATGGTGACGATATGCGGATGCGACAGTCGCCCTGCGGTCTCGGCCTCGCGGAAGAAGCGTTCCTTCACCTCGGCCAGCTCCTCGGCCTCGAACTCCTGCGCCAGCGCCATCGTCTTGATCGCCACGACGCGGCCGATCTTCGAGTCCTTGCCCAGGTAGACCACGCCCATCGCGCCCTTGCCCAGCTCCTTGTCGATCTGGTAGCGCCCCAGCATCGGTTTCTCGACCGTGCCGCCGGCGCCGAGGATGCCGGCGTTGGTGCCGCCGCCGGAGCCGCCGAGCATGACCGTCTCGGACAGCTGCTTGGCGCGCGAGAGGCGCTGCGCGAGGTCGCGGAACTGCGGCTTGAACTCGTGCATGTGGCGGAACACCGCCTCGGCCTTGTTGAACTGGCGCTTGCGCTCGAAGTCGAGCGCCAGGTTGTACAGGTTCTCGAGCACCGCGTCGGACATCGGCACCTGGCGGAACTTGTCCCACGCCATGTCGAGATTGCCCTGACCCTGGTAGGCGAGGCCGAGCATCCGGTTCGACTCGGCCGAGTTCTCGTCCGAGCGCAGCTTGGCGCGCTCGGTGACGATGAAGCGCTTGCTGACCAGGGCGAGGTGTCCCAGCACCAGCAGCGTCGCCGGCACCATCAGCGGCAGCCACACGCCGCGCTGGGTCATCAGTCCGAAATGCACTGCCAGCAGGGCGACGAGAATCACCGCGGTGAGCGCGGCCGCGGGGCCGGCCTTGAGGCGCGGCAGCAGGACGATCAGATACGCCGCCACCAGCAGGAACACGAGCTTCGAGGTCGCCCAGGCCCAGGCCGGCGAGACGAAGAAGTCCTGCTGCAGGATCGACGAGACCGAGTGCGCAAGGGTCAGCACCGGCGGCATCGCGGGCGAGATCGGCGTCACCGAGGTGGTGCCGACGCCGGCGGCGGTCGCACCGATGAGAACGATCTTGCCGGCGTACTTGCTGGCCGGGATCTTGCCGGTCAGCACGTCGTAGAACGAATCGACCTGGAACGCGGGCCTGCCGTCGCGATCCTTGTAGAAATAGGTGTGCATCAGCATCGCCGGGTCGGTGCCGATCTTGAGGTTGCCGAGCGAGACGCCTTCGCCCAGGCGCACCGAGATGTCCGCCGGCCCGAGGTTCAGGCTCCTGGCGGCGATCAGCATCGACAGCGACGGGTAGTACTGGTCGAAGTACTGCAGCACCAGGGGCTCGGTGCGGATCGCGCCGTCGACGTCAGGGTAGGCATTCAGATGGCCCAGCCCGGCGGCGGCCCTGCCGATCGACTCGACCGGAATCTGAACACCCTCGGTCGGCAGCGCGAATCCCGGGTCACCGCTGACCCGCGCGCAGACGTTCTTCTGCACGAAATCCGGCAGCGGCTGGTCGGGACGCCCTTGCGGCTGCCCGAGCGTAAACAGCATCGGCAGCAGCACGTTGCCCGCCTTGGCGTAACTTTCGGCCAGCTTGCGGTCCGGGTTGAGCGACACTTCGGCCTGCGTCAGCACCGAGACCAGGGGCGCCATCGCGTCGCCCTCGGGCGTGCCGGGCACGGCCTTGCGCGCCATTTCGAGCAGCTGGGTGATATAGCGATAGCCGGGGTCGATCTGCGGCTCGCTGAAGAACACCGTGTAGGCGATGACCTTGGCCTTCGCGGCGGCGAGCAGGTCGACCATCTTCGCGTGCACGTCGCGCGGCCAGGGCCAGCGGCCGATGTTGGCGATGCTCGCATCGTCGATCGCGATCACCGCGATGCGGTCCGACGGGGTGCGCGACGAAGCCTGCACGCCCATGTCGTACGCCTTGCGTTCCAGGCTCTGCAGCAGGTCGCTGCCGCCGGCGAACAACACCAGCAGCGCCACGACCAAGCCGAGGAACCAGTCAGACTTCCAGAAACCCGACTTCATGCGCCGGCGGCCCCCAAACTACCCCCAGAATCAAAAGCCTAATGCACATTGTTACAGTCGGATATAAGCTGCGTCAAATATTTGCAGCCAGACCCCGACCGGCCTGGGGAGGCGCGCCGCGGTGCCCTAGGTGCCCAGCAGCATCCCTGACTTGATCTGGCCGCCTCCCAGCAGGTCCGCCGCGGCCACTTTCTTGCCGTCGCCGAGCTTCGCCTTGCCGGCGTGGATCCGCCCGCCCTGCGCGCTCACAACGAGGCGGCCGTCCTCTACGCCGAGGATCTCGCCAATCTTTCCGCTCACGGCCCCGAATGTGCGCACCGGCTGCTTGCGCGAGTCGAACAGCTGCAGCTTCGGTCCCAGCCAGGGTGGTCCAGGCCCCGGGCGCGGGATCGCAGCCGCGGATCAGGTTGTGGATGAAGTCGACGTGGTTGGCCCAGTTGATCTTCGCCTCGGCCTCGCGGCACCAGCCCTCGTAGCTGGCCTGCGACTCGTCCTGCACCGATCTCCGTGTGCTTGCCGGCGAGCACCAGGTCCGCGGCTTCGAGCATCGCCTGCACGCCCATCGGGAACAGGCGATCGAAGTACACCGTGCCCAGGGTGTCGTCGGCGACTGATGGGCGTCTTCTTCTGCAGGATCACCGCGCCCTCGTCCAGCCCGTCGGTCGGGCGGAAGATGGTGAGCCCGGTTTCCGTGTCGCCCTTGATGATCGGCCAGTTGATCGAGCTCGGACCGCGGTACTTCGGCAGCAGCGACGGGTGGTACTGGATCGTGCCGTGCTTCGGGATGCTTGACGAATTCCTGCGGCGCGAACTGCAGCACGAAGGCCATGATGCCGATGTCGGCGCCGGCGTCCTGCATCGCCTTGCGCCGCTTCGGGATCCTTGAGCGACTTGAACTGGTGGACCTTCAGCCCTTTCTCCTGCGCCGCGGCCTCGAGCGCGTCGGGCCGCGCGCCGTCCTTCTCCGGCGCGCAGAACACCGCCCCGACCTCGTCGCCGCGCGCGAGGAAGGCCTCGAGCACCGCCTTGCCGAAATCCTGCTGGCCGATGATCGCGATTTTCATTCAGGCGGCTCTTCTTGGGCGGCGCCGAGAACGCGCCGGCGCTCTTCATGGCCGCGATCTTCGTCGTCGTTCATAGCCCAGCACCTGCTTCAGGATCTCCTCGGTGTGCTCGCCCAGCAGTCGGCGAGCGCTTGATGTCCGCGGGCGACGCCGAGAGCTTGATCGGCATGCCGACGTTGAACCACTTGCCGCGCTGCGGATGGTCGAGCTCGACCTACATCTCGCGTCCGCGCACGTGCTCGTCGTTGGCCAGGTCCTGCGGTGCGACATGATCGGCCCGCACGGCACGTCGAGCGGCGTTCAGGATCGCCATGAGCTCGCGCTTGGTGTGCTTCTCGGCGAACTTGTTGATCAGCGTCCACATCAGCTGCTGGTTCTTGCGCCGCTCGGCGATCTTGGCGAAACGCGGGTCGGTGGCCAGATCCGGGCATGCCGACATCGGGCCCGATGCGCTTCGCGAGCGCATCCCACACCGCTTCCTGCACCACGATGTAGAGCCAGTCGTTGGGGCCGTGCGGGCTTGCAGTGGATCGGCGTTGCCGAGCTGGCCGCCGCCCGAGTCGTTGCCCGCGCGCGGCATCGTCGCCCATGCCCTGGTAGGTCGGCACCGAGTACTCGGACAGGTCGCCGCGCGTCAGGCGCTGGTGGTCGCGGAACTTGACGCGGCACAGGTTCATCACGCCGTCCATCATCGCCACTTCGACGTACTGGCCCTTGCCGGTGCGGTCGCGCCTGGTGCAGCGCGGCGAGCAGGCCGATCGCCAGGTGCAGGCCGGTGCCCGAGTCGCCGATCTGCGCGCCGGTGACGAACGGCGGGCCGTCGGGCACGCCGGTGGTGCTCATCGAGCCGCCCATGGCCTGCGCCACGTTCTCGTAGGCCTTGAAGTCGGCGTAGGGGCCGGTGGAGCCGAAGCCCTTGATCGAACCCATGACGATGCGCGGGTTGATTTCGTGGATCTTCTCCCAGCTGAACCCGAAGCCGGTCGAGCACGCCGGGGCCGAAGTTCTCCATGATGATGTCGCACTTCTTCAGCAGGTCGACGAACACCTGCCTTGCCGTCGGGCGATCTTCATGTTCACGGTGATCGAGCGCTTGTTGCAGTTCAGCATCGTGAAGTACAGGCTGTCGGCGTTGGGCACGTCGCGCAGCTGGCCGCGCGTCGCGTCGCCCTGCGGGGTCTCGAACTTGATCACGTCCGCGCCCATCCAGGCCAGCAGCTGCGAGCAGGTCGGCCCCGCCTGCACGTGGGTCATGTCGAGGATGCGGACGCCTTTCAGTGCTTCCATGCTGATCTCCAGAGTCTCACTTTTTCTTGGCGCTCGGGTTCAGGTTCGTGATGCGGCCGCTCTCGGTGCCTGCGGTCTCGTCGATGATGGCGTTGATCAGCGTCGGCCTGCGCGAGCGCACGGCTTCCTCCATCGCCCTGCGCAGCGCCTGCGGCGTGGTCGCGTGCACGCCCACGCCGCCGAAGGCCTCCATCAGCTTCTCGTAGCGCGCGTCCTTGACGAACACCAGCGGCGCCGGATCGCGCCCGCCGGTCGGATTGGTCTCGTCGCCGCGATAGACGCCGTTGTTGTTCAGGATCACCACGCACACCGGCAGGTTGTAGCGGCAGATGGTCTCGACTTCCATGCCGGAGAAGCCGAACGCGCTGTCGCCTTCGATCGCGATCACCTGCTGCTTGCCGACCGCGGCCGCCGCGACGGCGAAGCCCATGCCGATGCCCATCACGCCCCAGGTGCCGACATCCAGTCGCTTTCGCGGCTGGTACATGTCGACGATGCTGCGCGTGAAGTCGAGCGCGTTGGCGCCCTCGTTGACCAGGTAGGCGTCCGGATTGGCCTTCACGATGTCGCGCACCACGTTGAGCGCGCTGTGGAAGTTCATCGGCGAGGGGTTCTTCGCCAGCGTCTCGGCCATCTTGGCGACGTTCTTCGTCTTGCGCTCGGCGATCGCGTCGAGCCATTCCGCCGGCGGCTTGGGCCAGCCCGAGCCGATGCCGGCCAGCAGCGCCTTGACGCAGGAGCCGATGTCGCCGACCACCGGCGCGTCGATGCGCACGTTGCTGTCGGCCTCCTGCGGCGAGATGTCGAGCTGGACGAACTTCTGCCCGCCCCATTCCTTCGCGCTCTTGCCGCCCCAGGTCTTGCCCTTGCCGTGCGACAGCAGCCAGTTCAGGCGCGCGCCGATCAGCATCACCACGTCCGCCTCCGGCAGCACGTAGGAGCGCGCCGCGGAGGCCGACTGCTCGTGCGTGTCGGGCAGCAGGCCCTTGGCCATCGACATCGGCAGGTAGGGAATGCCGGTTCTTTCGACCAGCGCCGGATGTCGGCATCGGCCTGCGCATACGCGGCGCCCTTGCCGAGAATGATCAAGCGGCTTTCTTGCAGCGCGCAGCAAGTCCAGGGCGCGCTGCGACGGCGTCCGGCGCCGGGATCTGGCGCGGCGCCGGATCGACCACCTTGATCAGCGAACTGCGGCCGGCCTGCGCGTCGACCGACTGCGGGAAGAGTTTCGCCGGCAGGTCGAGGTACACGCCGCCGGGGCGGCCGGACAGCGCGGCGCGGATCGCGCGCGCGACGCCCACGCCGATGTCCTCGGCGTGCAGCACGCGGAAGGCGGCCTTGGCGACCGGCTTGGCGATCGCCAGCTGGTCCATCTCCTCGTAGTCGCCCTGCTGCAGGTCGACCACCTCGCGCTCGCTCGAGCCGCTGATGAGGATCATCGGGAAGCAGTTGGTGGTGGCGTTGGCGAGCGCCGTCAGGCCGTTGAGAAAGCCGGGCGCGGACACGGTGAGGCAGATGCCCGGCTTCTGCGTCATGAAGCCGGCGATCGAGGCGGCGTAGCCGGCGTTCTGCTCGTGGCGGAAGGAGATCACGCGCATGCCGGCGGCCTGCGCCTTGCGGGTCAGGTCGGTGATCGGAATGCCGGGCAGGCCGAAGATCGTGTCGATGCCGTTCAGCTTGAGGGCCTCGATGACGAGATGAAAGCCGTCGATGGCCTCCATCGCCTTTACGTCCGCCGTGACGTTCGGCTCGATTGCGGTGCCGCCCATGATGGTCTCCTGTGGTGCCTGCGCCCTGCGGGAAGGTCGTTATGGTAGTGACAGTGGCGCCGGATCGCCCTTGACTGAGGTCAAGGGTTTCAATCGTCTAGAATGTCCGTTTTGCGGCACCGCCGCGGCGCGTCTCCGCGAATGGCCAATCTCGCCACCCACCCGCAGCGCAACACCATCCGGCTGCAGCTGCGCCAGAACCCCGTCCTGCAGGACATGAGCGCCTCGCAGTGGGACGAGCTCGAGCCCCTGCTCGCGGTCGCCGAGTACCGCAAGGGCGACCTGCTGGTGCGCCAGGGCGACACCGAGATGGAGCAGTTCTTCATCCTCGACGGCATGCTCAAGCGCGTGGTCTCCAACGCCGAGGGGCGCGAGATGATCCTGCGCTTCGCCGGCGAAGCCGACATGGACACGTCGTACGCGGCCTGGCGGCTGGGCACGCCGATGCCCTACAGCATCGTCGCGGTGACCAAGGTGCGCGCGGTCGAGCTCGGTCTGCCGCAGTGGGTCGAATTCATGGAGCGCCACCCCGCGGTGATGTCGCACTTCGAGTACGACGTCATGAAGCTGATGTCCGAGGTGATGGCGCATACGATCACTCTCCACCTGCTCGACGCCCCCGGGCGCCTGTCGCGCTTCCAGCGCAAGCACGCCGAGCTCGCGGGCCGCATCCCGAAGAAGGAGCTCGCGGCCTACCTCAACCTCACGCCCGAGACGCTTTCGCGCCTGAAGCAGAAGCTCACCCGGCGCTAGCGCAGCCTGCGGTAGAGCCAGGTGATCAGCGGCCAGAACAGCATGATCATGCTGAGCGTGGTGATGGTGCCGACCAGTCCGTTCGACCAGAACATCGACAGGTCGCCCTGCGAGCCGATCATCGCCTGGCGGAACGAGTTCTCGGCGCGCCCGCCCAGCACGATCGCCAGCACCATCGGCGCCAGCGGATAGTCGAGCTTCTTGAACAGGTAGCCGATGACGCCGAACATCACCATGAAGATCAGGTCGGCCGGCGCGTTCGACAGCGTGTAGGAGCCGATGGCGCAGACCACGATGATGATGCGGCGCGATGATCGAGAACGGGATGCGCATGATCGAGGCCCAGAACGGCACCGTCGACAGCACGACGATCAGGCCCACCAGGTTGCCGAGATAGATCGAGGCGATCAGGCCCCAGACGAAGTCCTTCTGCTCGACGAACAGCAGCGGTCCCGGCTGCAGGCCCCAGATCAGCAGGCCGCCGAGCAGCACCGCGGCGGTGGGCGAGCCCGGGAATGCCGAGCGTGAGCATCGGCAGCAGCGCGCTGGTGCCGGCGGCGTGCGCCGCGGTTTCCGGCGCCACCACGCCTTCCAGCATTGCCGGTGCCGAACTTGTGCGCCGTTCTTCGAGAAGCGCTTGGCCAGGCCGTAGCTCATGAACGAGGCCGGGCGTCGCGCCGCCGGGCGTGACGCCGAGCCAGATGCCGACCGCGGTGCCGCGGATGATGGTGACCCAGTACTGCGGCAGCTTCTTCCAGGTCTGCCACACGACGAACGGGTTGATCTTGGCGCTGCGGCCCTCGAAATGCAGCCCCTTCTCGATCGTCACCAGGATCTCGCCGATGCCGAACAGGCCGATGACCGCGATCAGGAAGTGAAACCCGGTCAGCAGCGTCTCGGTGCCGAAGGTCAGGCGCAGGCCGCCGGTGACCTCGTCGGTGCCGACGCAGGCGAAGGCGAAGCCGAGCATCATCGCTGGAGATGACCTTGAACGGCGACTGCCGGCCCATGCCGACGAAGCTGCAGAAGGTCAGCAGGTAGACCGAGAAGAACTCCGGCGGGCCGAAATCGAGCGCGAAATTGGCGACGATCGGCGCCAGGAAGGTCAGCACGATGGTCGCGAACAGCGCGCCGACGAAGGACGAGGTGAGCGAGGCGGTGAGCGCCTCGCCGGCGCGCCCCTGCTTCGCCAGCGGATGGCCGTCGAAGGTCGTCGCCACCGACCACGGCTCGCCGGGAATGTTGAACAGGATGGCGCTGATGCAGCCGCCGAACAGCGCGCCCCAGTAGATCGCCGCCAGCATGATGATGGCGGTGGTGTGGCGGCATCGAGAAGGTGAGCGGCAGCAGGATCGCGATGCCGTTGGCGCCGCCGACGCCCGGCAGGAAGCCGAGCAGGACGCCGAACAGGATGCCGACCACCATGAAGCCCAGATTGGCGGGCGTGAGCAGCACGTCGAAGCCGTGCAGCAGCGAAAGAAACGCGTCCAACTAGGCCTCCCGTCCCCGCAGCGCCGGCGCAGTCGCGCCGGCGTCAATAGCCGAGCCATGCCTCGAACGGGCCCTTGGGCAGCGGCACCAGGAACCAGATTTCGAACACGATGAACAGCACGACCGGCACCGCGAGCGCCAGCGGGACCGTCTTGTACCACGGATAGTGACCGTGCCACATCATGAAGAAGCCGATGAACAGGGCCATCGAGATGTAGATCCCGATGTAGATCGACAGCACGACGAAGACGGTCGTCGGGATCAGGACCTGCAGCACCATCATCAGCTCGCCGCGCGTGACGAACACGCGCCCGCCGCCGGGCGGCCGCAGCAGCAGGTGCTGGACCAGCGTGCCGGCGCTGGTGACGAACATGATCAGCGCGACGTAGAACGGAAAATAGCCGGAATCCGGGCCCACGTTCTTGGCCCAGCCGGCGCCGAGGCGATAGCTGGCGATCATCACCACCGGCGCGACGGCCATCAGCGTCAGCGCCACCGCGATATTCATGCTGCGGTGGGAAACGACGCCGCCTTCGCGTTTTTCGTTGTCCGAGTGATCAGCCATGGTGCGCAACCCGTGCAGGGGACTGCGGGGGCGCCGCTTCAGCGGCGCCCTCGCTCATCCCGGGACACTAAACGATTACTTGTGCAGGAAGCCGGCCTTTTCCATCAGGCCGTGATGCAGCTTGGCCGCGTCCTCGAGCCAGTGATGGAATTCGTCGCCGGTCATGAAGCTCTGGTTGAAGGCGCCTTTCTTCATGAACGCGCTTCCATTCCGGCGTCCGCGCGGACCTTTTCGAGCAGCGTCGACGTAATAGTCGACCGCGTCCTTCGACACGCCCGGCGCGGTCATGATGCCGCGCAGCATCAGTGTACTCGATGTCGAGGCCGCTGGACTTGCAGGGCGGGATGTGCTCCCACGACATGGTCGCTGGTGATCTTGTCGGGATAGGGCATGGGCTTGGCGTCGAACACGCAAAGCGGCCGCACGGTGCCCGCGCGCCAATGCGCGACGCACTCGATCGGATTGTTGACCGTGGAGTCGATGTGCCCGCCGACCAGCTGGGTGCAGACCGTCGCCGCCGCCGTGGTACGGCACGTAGGTGAACTTCGCGCCCGTCTGCTGCTCGATCGCCGCGGTGATGATCTGGTCTTCCTGCTTCGAGCCGGTGCCGCCCATCTTGAACTTGCTTCGGATCCTTCTTGACCGCGTCGATGTATTGCGTCGGGGTCTTGTACGGCGTCTTCGCGTTCACCCACAGCACGAACTCGTCGAGCGCCATCATCGCGATCGGCGTGTAGTCGGTCCAGCTGAAGGGCGAGCCGGTGGCGAGCGGCGTGGTGAACAGGTTCGACAGCGTGATGATCAGCTTGTGCGGATCGCCCTTGGCGTTCTTCACGTAGAGGAAGCCTTCGGCCCCGGAACCGCCCTTCTTGCTGATGACGACCATCGAAGTCGGCATCAGCTTGTACTTGGTGACGATGCCCTGGATCAGCTGCGCCATCTGCCCCGCGCCGCCGCCGATGCCGGCCGGCACGATCAGCTCGACGGTCTTGGTCGGCTCCCAGGCTCGCGCGGTCGCGGGCCAGACCGTCACCATTGCCGCGGTGAGCGCGGCGCCCAATGCTCGGCTCAATGCTTTGTTCATGATCCCTCCTCCTTTCTAGTTGGACTGCCTAGCTTCGCGATTGTCGATACAGCGTCCCTGCTTGCGCCTTGACTGCGGTCAAGAGTTTGGCTGCTTCGCTTCGGCGGGGCGCCGGGACGAGGCCTCGGATCGGCGGGCGAGCCACCACCCCAGCGCGACCACCAATGCCGTGCCGGCCGCGGCGGCGACCCTGTAATCCACCAGCCACGCGGCGTTCGCCCCGACCCAGTCCCGGATCGCCGGGTCGCTCGCCATCAGATCGCCCGCGATGTAGCCCAGCAGGGCGCCACCCAAGATAATGATAACCCGGAAGCGTTCCATCAGCCCCAGCATCATGGTGCTGCCGAAGATCACGATCGGGATCGAGATCGCCAGCCCCAGCGCCAGCAGCGCGATCCTGGCCTGCGGCGGGCCTTCCTCGGCGGCCGCGGCGACCGCGATCACGTTGTCCAGGCTCATCACCAGGTCCGCGACGAGAATCGTCTTGATCGCCTGCAGCAGGCTTTGCGCGCCGTCGATCGAGTCCTCGCCGTCCTCCGGCAGCAGCAGCTTGACCCCGACCCACAGCAGCAGCAGCCCGCCCAGCAGCTTGAGCCACGGCAGCTGCAGCAGCGCCACGGCGAATACCGTGAGCAGCACCCGCAGCGCGATCGCCGCCGCGCTGCCCCAGAATACCGCGGTTCGCTGCTGATCCTTCGGCAGCGAGCGCGCCGCGAGCGCGATCACGACCGCGTTGTCGCCCGACAGCAGCAGGTTGACCCAGATGATCGCGCCGAGCGCCCTCCAGAAGGAAAAATCGGCGAACGATTCGACCATTGTCCGCCGTGCGCGGGCCTCAGAACAGGCCGACGACCTTGCCGTCGACGATGTCGATCTTGCTCGCGGAGGGCACCTTGGGCAGGCCCGGCATGGTCATGATGTCGCCGCAGACCATGACGATGAACTCGGCGCCGGCGGCCAGGCGCACTTCGCGCACGTTGATCACGTGGTTCGACGGCGCGCCGCGCTTCTGCGCGTCGGTCGAGAACGAGTACTGGGTCTTCGCCACGCACACCGGGTAGTGGCCGTAGCCGTCCTCCTGCAGCTTCTTGATCTGGTTGCGCACCTTGCTGTCGGCGGTGACTTCGGACGCGCGGTAGACCTTCTGCGCGATCTTGCCGATCTTGTCCCACAGGCTGTCGCCGTCGTCGTAGACGAAGGTCGAAGCGTGGAGGGCTTGTCGCACATCTCGACCACGATCTTCGCCAGCTCGGCCGCGCCCTTGCCGCCGTCGGCCCAGTGCGTCGCCAGCACCACGCGCACGCCGAGCTTGGCCATCCTGGACTTCACCAGCTCGATCTCGGCCGGGGTGTCGAAGTTGAAGCGGTTGATCGACACCACGCAGGGCAGGCCGTACACGTTGCTGCACGTTGTCGACGTGCCGCTCGAGGTTGACCAGCCCCTTCTCGAGCGCCGCGACGTTCTCCTTGTTGACCTCCTTGACGTCCACCCCGCCGTGGTACTTGAGCGCGCGGACGGTCGCCACGATCACCGCCGCGCTCGGGCGCAGGCCGGACTTGCGGCACTTGATGTCGAGGAACTTCTCGGCGCCCAGGTCGGCGCCGAAGCCCGCCTCGGTCACCACGTAGTCGGCCAGCTTGCAGCGCCGTCTGGGTCGCGATCACCGAGTTGCAGCCGTGCGCGATGTTGGCGAACGGGCCGCCGTGGATGAACGCCGGGTTGTTCTCCAGCGTCTGCACCAGGTTGGGCTTCAGCGCGTCCTTGCAGCAGCACCGTCATCGCGCCGTGCGCCTTGAGGTCGCGCGCGGTGATCGGCTTTTGCTCGCGCGTGTAGCCGACCACGATGTTGCCCAGCCGCTGCTTCAGGTCCTCGACCGAGGTCGCGAGGCAGAAGATGGCCATCACCTCGGAGGCGACCACGATGTCGAACCCGTCCTGGCGCGGGTAGCCGTTGCCCGGCCCGCCCAGCGCCGACGGTGATGTCGCGCAGCGCGCGGTCGTTCATGTCCACCACCCGCTTCCAGGCGATGCGGCGCACGTCGATGCCGAGCTCGTTGCCGTGATGGATGTGGTTGTCGAGCAGCGCCGCGAGCAGGTTGTTGGCGAGCTGCGATGGCGCCGAAGTCGCCGGTGAAGTGCAGGTTGATGTCCTCCATCGGCACCACCTGCGCGTAGCCGCCGCCGGCCGCGCCGCCCTTCATGCCGAACACCGGCCCGAGCGAAGGCTCGCGCAGGCAGATCACCGCCTTCTTGCCGATGTGGTTGAGCGCGTCGCCCAGGCCCACGGTGGTGGTGGTCTTGCCCTCGCCCGCCGGCGTCGGGCGTCATCGCCGTCACCAGGATCAGCTTGCCGTCCTTGCGCCCTTTGAGCGACGCGAGGTACTCGAGCGAGATCTTGGCCTTGGTAGTGGCCGTAGGGCTCGAGGTGGTCCTCCGGGATGCCGAGCTTGTCGAGCGCGACCTTGGAGATGCGCTGCAGTTTCGCGGCCTGCGCGATTTCGATATCGGACGCCATGAATCGTTGACTCCCTTTCGGTGGAATTCTTCTTTCGCCCGGCCGTACGCTCAGCCGTACATCAGCTTGAGCGTGCCGCCCTTGCCGTAGCCCGGGTCGCCGGGCCGCGCGCCGCCCTTGCTCACTTTCACCGCGCAGTACTTGAACTCGGGGATCTTGCCGAACGGGTCGAGCACCGGGTTGGTGAGCAGGTTGGCCGCCGCCTCGTAGAAGGCGAACGGGATGAACACCGCGCCGCGCGGCGTGCCGTCGTCGGCGCGCGCGTAGAGCGCGATCGAGCCGCGGCGCGAGGCGACCGTGATCACCTCGCCCGGCCTGGCGCCGAGCGCCTCGAGGTCGAGCGGGTGCAGCGAGGCCACCGCCTCGGGCTCGATCGCGTCCAGCACGCCGGCGCGGCGCGTCATCGCGCCGGTGTGCCAGTGCTCGAGCTGGCGGCCGGTGATCAGCACCATCGGGTACTCGGCGGTCCGGGCGCTCGTCGGCCGGGATCAGGTCGGCCGGGACGAACTTCGCCGCGCCCGGTGGCGGTCGGGAAGTGGCTGCGTGAACACCACCGGCTCGCCCGGGTCGCCCTCGTTCTCGCACGGGTAGGTCACGCAGGAGTCGCGCTCCAGGCGCTCCCAGGTGATGCCGGCGATCGAGTTCATGCCCTTGCGCATCTCGGCGAACACGTCCGCTCGGCTGTTCGTAGTGCCAGTCGAGGCCGAGGCGCTTCGCCAGCTCGACGATGATCCACAGGTCCTCGCGCGCATCGCCCGGCGGCTCGATCGCCTTGCGCGCCGAGCTGCACCATGCGGTCGGTGTTGGTGAAGCGTGCCGTCCTTTTCCGGAAACGCGGTCGCCGGCAGCACCACGTCGGCCAGGTAGGCGGTCTCGGTGAGGAAGATGTCCTGCACGACCAGGTGCTCGAGGCCCGCCATCGCTTCGCGCGCGTGCTCCACGTCCGGGTCGGACATCGCCGGGTTCTCGCCCATGATGTACATGCCGCGGATCTTGCCCGCCTTGGCGGCGTGCATGATCTCGACCACCGTCAGGCCCGGCTTGAGGTCGAGCTTGGCGCCCCACAGCGCTTCGAAGCGCTTATTCGCTTCGCGGCTGTCGACCCGCTGGTAGTCCGGATACATCATCGGGATCAGCCCCGAGTCCGAGGCGCCCTGCACGTTGTTCTGCCCGCGCAAGCGGATGCAGCCCGGTGCCGGGCCGCCCGACCTGCCCGGTCATCAGGGTGAGCGCGATCAGGCAGCGCGCGTTGTCGGTGCCGTGCACGTGCTGCGAGATGCCCATGCCCCACAGGATCATCGAGCCCTTCGAGGTGGCGAACATGCGCGCCACCTCGCGGATCGTCTGCGGCCGGGATGCCGCAGATCGGCGCCATCTTCTCGGGCGAGTAGTCCTTCGCGTTCTGCTTCAGCGCCTCGAAGCTGCTGGTGCGCTGCGGACGAAGTCCTTGTTGACCAGCCCTTCGTCGATGATGGCGTGGATCATCGCGTTCAGCAGCGCGACGTCGGTGTCGGGGTTGAACTGCAGGAAGTGCGTCGCGTGGCGCGCGAGCTCGGTGCGGCGCGGGTCGGCCACGATCAGCTTGGTGCCGCGCTGGGCCGCGTTCTTGATCCAGGTCGCCGCCACCGGGTGGTTCACGGTCGGGTTGGCGCCGATGATGAACACCACCTCGGCGCGCAGCACGTCGTTGACCTGGTTCGACACCGCGCCCGAGCCGACGCCCTCGAGCAGCGCCGCCACCGACGAGGCGTGGCACAGGCGCGTGCAGTGGTCGACGTTGTTGCGTGCCGAAGCCGGTGCGCACCAGCTTCTGGAACAGGTAGGCCTCCTCGTTGGAGCCCTTGGCCGAGCCGAAGCCGGCGAGCGCGTAGCCGATGCGTGATCGCGGATGCTCGCGACAGGCCTTTCGGCGGCGACTTCGAGCGCCTCCTCCCAGCTTGCTTCGCGGAAGACCTCGCGACCAGTTGCCCGGATCGACCACGAAGTCGGCGCCCTTGGCGACGCCCGGCTTGCGGATCAGCGGCTTGGTCAGCCGGTGCGGGTGGTGCGCGTAGTCGAAGCCGTAGCGCCCCTTGACGCACAGGCGGCCGTGGTTGGCCGGGCCGTCGCGGCCCTGCGACGAAGCAGGATCTTGTTGTCGCTCGACGTGGTAGGTGAGCTGGCAGCCGACGCCGCAGTACGGGCAGACGCGACTCGACCGTCTTGTCGACCTCGGTGCAGGCCGGCTTCGCGCGCCGGCATCAGCGCGCCGGTGGGGCAGGCCTGCACGCACTCGCCGCAGGCGACGCAGGTCGACTCGCCCATCGGGTCGTCGAAATCGAACACGATCTTCGAGTGCTCGCCGCGGAAGGCGTAGCCGATCACGTCGTTGACCTGCTCCTCGCGGCAGGCGCGCACGCAGCGCGTGCACTGGATGCAGGCATCGAGGTTCACCGCCATCGCCGGGTGCGACAGGTCGGCGGCGGGCTGGGCGCGCGCGGCGAAGCCTGCGGCATGCCCGAGGTTCAGCTTGCGCGCCCACTGGTCGAGCTCGGAGTCGAGGCGGTAGTCCTTCTCCGGCATGTCCGACGAGCAGCAGCTCCAGCACCATCTTCTGCGAGTGCGCGCGCGCGCGCCGAAGCGGTGCTGACCTCCATGCCCGGCGCTCGGGAAGCGGCAGCACGAAGGCGCGAGCACGCGCTCGCCCTTGATCTCGACCATGCAGGCGCGGCAGTTGCCGTCCGGGCGCAGGCCCGCCTTGTAGCACAGGCGCGGGATCTCGACGCCGTGCCGCGCGGCGGTCTCGATGATCGTCTCGTCGGGGCGGCCGACGACCGTCTTGCCGTCGAGCTTGAACTCGATCGGCATGGTGGCGATTTGATCGTGTGCTCGCGCGTTCCATCAGCTCGACCTCGTGCGCAAAGTACTTCATCACGGAGAGCGCCGGGTTCGGCGCCGCCTGGCCCAGGCCGCAGATCGACGCGTCCATCATCGCCTGCGACAGCTCCTCGAGCAGCGCCCTGGTCCCACTTGCGCTCGCTCCATCAGCGCGAGCGCCTTGCCGGTGCCGACCCGGCACGGCGTGCACTGGCCGCAGGACTCGTCGCGCGAAAAAGCGCATCAGGTTCTGCGCCGCGTCGGCGCGCCTTGTCGCGGTCCGACAGCACGACGATCGCCGCCGAGCCGATGAAGCAGCCGTGCGGCTGCAGCGTGTCGAAGTCGAGCGGCATGTCGGCCATGCGACGCGGGCAGGATGCCGCCCGAGGCCCCGCCCGGCAGGTAGGCGTACAGCTCGTGCCCGTCCTGCATGCCGCCGCAGTATTCGTCGATCAGCTCGCGCAGCGTGATGCCCGGCCGGCGCGAGGTGCACGCCGGGCTTCTTCACCCGGCCCGAGACCGAGAACGAGCGCAGCCCCTTCCTGCCGTGGCGGCCGTGGCCGGCGAACCAGGCCGCGCCCTGCTCGACGATCTCGCGCACCCAGTACACCGTCTCCATGTTGTGCTCGAGCGTCGGGCGGCCGAACAGCCCGACCTGGGCGACGTAGGGCGGGCGCAGGCGCGGCATGCCGCGCTTGCCCTCGATCGACTCGATCATCGCCGACTCCTCGCCGCAGATGTAGGCGCCCGCGCCGCGGCGCAGGTGGATCGGCGGCAGCGCGCAGGGCGGCTTCGCTTGCAGCTTTCGCGAGCTCGTCCTCGAGGATCTCTCGGCAGCCGCGCGTATTCGTCGCGCAGATAGACGTAGATCTCCCCGACGCCCGCGCACCACGCGGCGATCAGCATGCCCTCGAGGAAGCGGTGCGGGTCGCGCTCGAGGTAGCAGCGGTCCTTGAAGGTGCCCGGCTCGCCCTCGTCGATGTTCACCGCCATCAGGCGCGGCGCGGGCTCGGCCGCGACCAGGCGCCACTTGCGCCCGGCGGGGAATCCCGCGCCGCCCAGGCCGCGCAGCCCCGAGTCCTCCATGATCTTGGTCAGCGCGTCGCGCGTGCGCTTGCCCGCGAGGCACTCGGCGAGCAGCTGGTAGCCGCCGTTCTTGCGGTAGGCCTGGTAGTCGACGTATTGCGTCTCGGGGCAGGCGAGCGATTTCTTCGCCACGGCCTGCGCGACCTTCTCGATGGTCGCCTCGCCGACCGGGTTCTGCCCCACCACCGCGCACGGCGCCGCTTCGCAGCGCCCGACGCAGGGCGCGTGCAGCACGCGCACCTCGCGCCCCCAGCACCTCGGGCAGGCGGTGCAGCAGCTCCTGCGAGCCCGCCAGCTCGCAGGCGATCGAGTCGCACACCCGCACCGTCACCGCCGCCGGCTTGGAGCCGTCCTTGACCACGTCGAAGTGGTGGTAGAAGGTCGCCACCTCGTACACCTCGGCCAGCGCCATGCGCAGCTCCTGCGCCAGCGCCGCCAGGTGCGCCGCCGACAGCTGGCCGCAAGCATCCTGGATCCGGTGCAGGTGCTCGATCAGCAGATCGCGCCGCCGCGGCGCCTCGCCGAGCAGCTTTTGCACCTCGAGCAGGGCTTGCGGATCGACCGTGCGGCCCTTGAGCGTCGAGCGGACGCGGCCTTTTCCCTTTTGCTTCACGCTGCTGCGCCTCCTTGGTTCGCGGCCATTATCCGGCATGGGGTCGCCGCGAACGATTGACTGCGGTCAAGCCTGGGGAGTCGCCGCTGCCTATACTGGCGCGCGAAAGGACTTCCTTATATATGACAGCCGCAGCGAAGAAGATTCCCGCCACCCTCGTTCCCGGCGACGGCATCGGCCCCGAAATCGTCGCCGCGGTGGTCGAGATCCTCAACGCCGCCGGCGCCCCCTTCGCCTGGGAGCGCCACGACGGCGGCATGACCGCCATCAAGAAACACGGCGACCCCCTGCCGCCGAAGCTGCTCGCCTCCATCGCGCGCACCGGCCTGGCGCTCAAAGGCCCCCTCACCACCCCCGTCGGCGGCGGCTTCCGCTCGGTCAACGTGCGCCTGCGCGAAGCCTTCGGCCTGTTCGCCAACGTGCGCCCGGTGAAGCAGCATCGTCCCCGGCGGACGTTTTGAGGACATCGACCTGGTCCTCATCCGCGAAAACATCGAAGGCCTCTACCTCGCCTGGGAGCACTACCTCGCCATCGGCAACGACCCGCAGGCCGTCGCCATCTCCTCCGGCGTCAACACCCGCGCCGGCGGCGAGCGCATCGCCAAATTCGCCTACGACTACGCGCTCAAGAACGGCCGCAAGAAAATCACCATCGTCCACAAAGCCAACGTCCTCAAGGCCCTCACCGGCCTGTTCCTCGAAGCCAGCCGCGCCACCGGCGAAAAATACAAAAAGAAACTCAAGACCGACGACCGCATCGTCGACGCCTGCGCCATGCAGCTCGTCCTCAACCCCTGGCAGTTCGACGTCATCCTCACCACCAACCTCTTCGGCGACATCCTCTCCGACCTAATGGCCGGCCTGGTCGGCGGCCTAGGCATGGCCCCCGGCGCCAACATCGGCGACAAAGCCGCCATCTTCGAAGCCGTCCACGGCTCCGCCCCCGACATCGCCGGCAAAGGCATCGCCAATCCCCTCGCCCTCCTCCTCGCCGCCTGCCTGATGCTCGACCACGTCAACCGCAAGCCCCTAGCCGACCGCATCCGCCGCGCCATCGACCAAGTCATCCGCGACGACGGCCTGCGCACCCCCGACCTCGGCGGCAAAGCCAAGACCAAAGACTTCACCCGCGCGGTTATCAAGCGCCTGAAGTAAGACGCCCGGATAAATTCAGCGGCGCATCGCTCGCCGCGGCGACTCTATGCCGCGGTATATCTGCCGGCAGATGGAGCCATCTACCTGTAGACGTTTCACATCTATAGGTGGATACTTTCGGCATGGGACAGGATGCCGTTCAATCAATAGTTAGGCCCCGCCAAGTCACGCACCGTCGATTAACCATTCGAAAGGGTACAGATGGCGCTCCCAACTAGTTACCTCACCACCGTGAAGAATCTGGACGCGATCCTCACCGCAATTCAAGGTGCGCAGGCTCCCGAGAAGTTCACGCAGGCCTTTCTCGAATCTCTCGAATTCAAGAGCACGAACGACCGACTAATTATTGGTGTCCTGAAGTCCCTTGGTTTCATTGACGACAGCGGCCGTCCCAAGGATCGGTACTTCAGGTTTCTGGACCAAACCCAATCCGCAAAGGTTCTCGCAGAAGGCATTCGCGATGCATACCAGGACTTGTTCAAGGTCAACACGAAAGCGCACGAACTGACCAAGCAAGAGGTGATCAACAAGTTCAAGACGCTGGGACAAGGGCAAATCTCCGATGCCGTCCTCGATAAGATGGCAATGACGTTCACTGCTCTAGTGAAGCAGGCGGATTTTCAGTCACCGCCCACACCCGCCGCTTCTCAACAACCCCCGGAGACACCGAAGCCTGAGGAGCCCCTCGAGAAGACGGGTGCCATGCATGCTGGGGTGAAATTGGGCGGTCTCGTCTACAACATTCAGATCGTGCTACCCGAGAGTCGCGATGCTGCGGTGTATGACGCATTGTTCGCGAGTCTTCGGAGACACCTACTATGAATCCGGCCGCAAGTCGGCTCTATGACTTCGTTTACCGCGGCCACTTGGCCGAGGAGGCTCTTGATGCAGCCGGCCGCCGCAATAGGCGGCTCGCTGAGTTCGAGAGTACAGAGACTGCCCGAATTCTCTCCTTGGACTTGTTGGACGATCAGCACGTCGACAACGCCCGCGCGATGGCAAATGTGTACATCGCAATCGCGGCGTTTGAGAACTCAGTGCGCGCGCTAATCTCCAGTGTCCTCCTTGAGCAGGTGGGCGAGAATTGGTGGGATTCGTGTGTGTCCGAGAAGATCAGAACGCGCGCGGAACAGAAGAGGCAGGAGGAAGACAAGATCCGTTGGCATGTCCAACGAGGCTCGGACCCAATCAACTACACACTCATGAGCGATCTCGTGAGCATCCTGCGGCAGAACTGGGCACACTTTGAGCCGTACGTGCACTCCGTAGAATGGGCCGCAGGTCTATTGGACGTGATAGAGCGTTCGCGAAACGTAATCATGCACAGTGGCAACCTGACCCGGACGGACATTGAACGCGTGGGTATCTACATCCGTGACTGGATCAAGCAGGTTGGGGCCTAACCGCCGCATGCACCTGACCGGCTACAGCGGGCTTCGCCCGCCTCCGCCGGAAAGTGATGCAGGTCGTTATGTGCCTGCCGTGGTATTCGTGAATCCCACGGGAATCCCGGCGACTCTGTGTTGTGGGTCAGGCGTCAATGGCCTAACCCTTAAGTCAACCAACCCGCATGCACGTCACCGCCTGCAACCCGCTACAACAGCAAGCTCTGTCGCGGGCGAACGTGTTTACTGCTGCGACGGCAGATGCCTTCTTTCTCCCATACCCCCCCCGACACAACATCCAACCACATGAATGAGTGCGGGTTCTGTGTAGACGATCCTCTCGAAAAGGACGAGCGTGATCGCTCCAACTTCGTCCGGGAGTTAGTCCAACGTCCCAATGAGCCGGGCCGGGTGCCCGCGAGCGCTCCTAGCCCCACCTCCCAAACGCATAGTGCAGTTTTGGGACGATCTTGGCCGATTGCCCGAGGATGTTAGGGAGTGCATGGAGTCGTGGAAGAAACTCGAACAGTCAGGATTCGAGCTTCAGGTTTTCGACGAGAACTCAGCGAGGGAATTTATCCGGGTCCATTTGGGTTCGAGATATGAGAAAGCTTTTGACAAGTGCTATCACCCTTCAATGAAGTCAGACTATTTCCGTTACTCCTACATCTTCGTGGAGGGAGGATTTTATATTGACGCTGACGATGTCTATCACGGAACGACAATCGATCACCTCTTTACAGATGGGCGATTGAAGCTTCAACCTTTCTGCTACGACATTGCGACAGCTCAGATGGTTCCGCCCTCAGTTTTCGTCAATCTAGGGGCAAACCAGTTAAGTTGGATTTTCTACTTCAATACTACGCCTTTGATCGCGGGTCGCAATCATCCTATTATAGAGCGTGCACTGCTGAACGCGACGAAATCCCTTGAGCAAGAATCGAAAGGCGAGTTACCCGAAGTCCAGGCAACCACTGGCCCCGGCAATCTCACCAGATCCGTATTTGAAGTGATTACTGATGAAAGCTGCCCGGAGGAAGCGATGCTCGTTGTGCACGATTGGGAGAAGACTTCCACCAGTAAGTGGCCACTCAGTTACCGGAGTGATAAGAGAAACTGGAGGCTTTCGAATCAGCAAACGTATCGGGCCTCACGGCGCGCGGAGGAGCTATGAACTTGGCGCGCCCTCCACTAGCAGCCGTCAGTCACATTTTCCGATTCTGGCTGACTCTTCGGAGGCTCCTGCCGAAGCGGAAGTGTCGAACATTCGGTGTCCAAGGTGCGGAGAAAGACCCTGGGATTGAGAAGATCTATGTCATCAACCTCGATCGTGAACCGGGCCGCTGGTCCAAGATGAAGCAAGAGCTCAGGCACATATTGGACTCGTCGGGAGCTGAGACTCTTGAGACTGACTGAGCGGCATGTCGCCGTCGATGCTAATGCATTCTCGCAGGAGCCACCCAAGGATGCCGACATTGATCCGTTTTATACGCTTGGAGATCAGCTTTTTGTAGAACCCCAACCATTAGTTCTTCCCACGCAGGCTCGAATTAAATGCTCCAATTCGAATGAGTCGAGCTGAGATTGCAGTCGCTCGATCACACATCAATGTTTGGAGGCAGGTTGCGGCAAGTAATCATGCGTATGTACTTATCCTTGAGGACGACGTATGGTTTCATTCCGGGTTTGCACGATACCTGGACCAGGCGTGGGACGAAGTCGTGGCCGAATGTGATAAGGATGCGAAGATTCGACGTTCTTTATGTGTCGTATCTCGAAGTGAAGCACGGTGCCCCAAAAACATTTCTTTCAAATAACGTATTCCGCCCAGTGCGCGGGCTCTGGCATCTGTCCGGATATGTTCTTTCGCGCGAGGGTGCTCAGAAACTCCTTCGACTGCTTCCTTGTCGTGGCCCCATTGACCTCTGGATAAATCACCAATTCAAAGTCCTAGATGTACTCGCGACTAAACGGTCTATTATTAGCCAACGACGCGACGCTAAATCCACAAACTCATATTCAATACTTCCCACTCTCACTACAATTGGTGCGATCACTAGTGAAGGAGCATCCTTATTTAACATTCGCCCAACTGAGCATCCAGTGTTTGCTTTTGGGCCTGAAGGCTCCGGCCATTCATCGCTTGCAATGGCTTTGTCCATGCTCGGATACAGATGCTGCAGTGATCTCCAAGCATTACCAGCTCCTGAACTAGAACGGCTTCTTGAGGGAAGAGGCGATCGGGTTTTTGACGCGTATGTAAACATCGGATCTTTGGACGCGAACGTCAGGGGACTCCGAAGCCGCTACCCGAAGGCAAAGTTTATTCTTACCGCAGCCAAGGGCATCATTGCAGATGACACTTTCCTCAGTGTTGAGGACGATCTCAATGGTGCCGACATCGCTGTGCTTCATTCAGAGGAACCGAATAAATGGCAAGTCGTTTGCGAACACCTCAGATGTGCGCCGCCCGCTTGCTCCTTCCCTGCGCTGAAGGACCTTGGTCAAAGACCAATTCTCGACGTGAACCATTGAAGCCGACCAAGTCCCAGAAATGCAAAAGGCCTAGGCGTGATAAGTCGCCATGGGTCATTGAGCCCCGTAAGTGGTGGCAAGGCATTCGCTCCGTCCCGACAGAGGATGGGCAGACGGGCACTGGAACGTTCGTTAGAATCAACGACTGTTTGGAATATCTCGACACGAGACGCTGGGTTTTACGAAACGACACTTTCACAGACAATTTGGCGTTGTTTCGCCCCTCAAACGTCGAGTTCAGTTCTGGAATCGGGGCTGCGCTTTCCGTCAGAAGGGAGTCTCTAGGCGTTCGAGACTATACCGCCGCTTCGTTATGCAGTCGGGACCAATACTTGTTCGGAAAATTCGAAGCGACCATCCAAGCTTCAAATGTGCCCGGCGTGGTCACCGGATTCTTTCTCCACCGTAACTCACCACGACAGGAAATAGATATCGAGATCGCGGGGAATCGACCAGACCGCCTCTTGGTAAATGTCTTCTACAACCCAGGTGGCGAAGGAGCAAACTTTGACTATGGCTATAGAGGTGCTCCAAGCTATATCGAACTCGGGTTTGACGCATCCAAAGCAAGCCACCGCTTCGCAATTGAATGGAGTCCGTGCGAGATCCGCTGGTTGGTTGACGATCATCTGGTCCATAGACGCGCGATCTGGGATCCGACGCCAATCCCGCACCTTCCAATGGCGCTGCATGTCAATATTTGGCCATCTCGTTCTACCCAACTTGCCGGGCGAATCAACAATCGACGGCTCCCAGCAACCACAATAGTAGGATCGATCGCTCTGGAGGCGAATTCCGTTATTTCCTCGCCCGGACCTGATGAATCTACGCCGATCAAGTTAGGCTGGATAGCTTAATTCGAGTCAGCTAGCACAATGAAAATTCTATCATTCAATCCGGGCCACGATGGCGCATTCGCTTATCTTGAGGACGGACATTTAGTGGCCTCGATTGAGGCTGAGAAAAACTCCCGTTATCGACACTCACCACTGTCCGTTCCGGATGTGTTCAGCGTTCTCGGTGAACTCAATGAAGTTCCCGACGTTCTTTGTAGAGGTGGCTGGTGGCCTAGCGACGCGCATCTGTCTGAGCAGCGCGTTCTTGCTGGATACCATGGCGTCAGTAACAGCGACATCATAGTTGGTCAAAAACGCCTATTGGGGAAGACGGTTGAATACTTCTCATCTTCCCACGAACGTTCCCATCTTCTCTGTGCCTTTGGTATGTCGAATCTGCCCAAGGGCACTCCGTGCTATGCGTTACTTTGGGAAGGAGTGATCGGCTCATTCTACAAAATCGATTCCGAGTTGAACTTGACAAAGCTCGCCGATGTCATGCCTGAACCTGGACATCGTTATGCCCTGCTCTACGGTTTGGCGGATCCGACCTTTGATAAGAGTGTTGCAGAATTCTCCCGATTTTCTGACGCGGGAAAGCTCATGGCTTTGGCTTCATTTTCGAAGCGAAGCAAGCCTTTGGATGAAGAGGAGAAAATAATCGCGTTTCTAATGCAGGATTGCCTGCACCTCAAGCCGAAGGAGTGTGAGGTTTTAAGGCATTGCCGACACTACAACGTAGGGCTGGATGATCCGGAGTTTCGTAACTTCGCAGGTATTTTCAGCGACAGAATATTCGATCGTTTTTATCAATTTGCCAAGTCGAATATGAAGAGAGGCATGCCGTTGCTGATCACTGGGGGGTGCGGACTAAATTGTGACTGGAACACGAAGTGGAGGGAGACCAATCTCTTTTCCGAGGTATTCGTGCCGCCTGTTGCCAACGATTCAGGCTCGGCGATCGGCACGGCGATTGACGCGCAGTTCTATTTTACAGGGAACCCAAAGATAGATTGGAATGTCTACTCGGGTCTTGAGTTTATAGCCAATGACGCATTCGATGCATCTTTATTTGATGAGTACAAGACGAACTACGCAATGGTTGCCGACATGCTGGCTAGCAACCTGATCATCGGATGGGTAAATGGAAAATGCGAAATCGGACCACGCGCGCTTGGGAAACCGTTCTATTCTTGCTTCGCCGTTCCAGGATAGCACAAGGGTTCGGCTGAATGAGATTAAGCAGCGCGAACAGTTTCGTCCGATTGCGCCCGTTTGCCTCGAAGAAGATGCTGCAAGATGGTTTGGCTGCGATCACCCGAGCCCATTCATGCTTTACACGCAACTTGTTTCTACGGATGCGCTAGCTGCGGTGACCCATGTCAATGGGACGGCACGCATTCAAACGGTGTCCTCTGTGACTAACAGCCATTTGCATGAGCTGCTTATGGCATTCAAGGCGCGTACCGGTTACGGTGTCTTATGCAATACTTCCCTGAATTTCAAAGGAAGAGGATTCATAAACAACATAGCCGATCTCTCAGCCTATACGATAGAGCACAATTTGGATGGCTTTGTGATTGAAGGGAGAAGCTACATGTTGAAGTCGTCGAAGAACTATCAAGCGTATTTGAGAGCGTCAAACTCTGGCGCTGGTCGGTCGAGGGGTAACCGGTAGGTGCGTCATATAATGGTAGCTGTCCGGCAATAGTTGTATGACCGAAAGGGACCGTTGATAAAGGCAAGTCCCTTGTTTAATCCACGAAACTACGGATTTAAGAAACTCGGTGAGCTCGTAGGAAAGTAACCGTTTCTTGAAATGAAGTCGGTACTTGCGGGAGATGCCTCGCCCAACGTACATCTCTATGTACGTCTCAAAGACACGTAGCCACGCGGCCTACCGCTGTACATCGAGAGCCAAATGCGCGAACAAGTGAGGGTGATGGACCTCGGGGCGGAATTCCACACCGACGAAGGCTGTTTCATCACTGAGCTCGCCAATATTCCAGAAGACGCCGACGCCTCAATTGCGCGGGTGCGGGTACTGCCGGGCGTCACGACCCGTTGGCATCGTCTCAATAGAACGATCGAGCGGTACGTGATCCTTTCGGGCAGCGGACGGGTCGAGGTCGGGGAGCTGCCGGCGCAGATGGTGTCGCCGAATGACGTGGTGCTTATTCCTCCGGGGTGCCCGCAGCGGATTACTTGCACGAGCAGCGAGGATCTGGTGTTTCTCGCGATCTGCACGCCGCGCTTCCGGCCGGAGGCGTACGAGGACATCGATCCGGCGCCGCGTTGAGGGCGCTGTCGTACGGTTTATGAGCGACGAATCGGCGTCTGATCGAGGCCAAAACGTTGGTTTGCGGCTAAGGATGCACAGACTCTCTCCGATAGCCTGCAGAAGCTGTGGGCCAGAACCGAGCCTTCCGACCGTTAACTAATTGCTTTCGTCTGCCTGTCATATGGGCTAAGTTCATCGCTGCGCCGACGGTTGGCGGGCAGCAACTTCCCGACCATGCAGGTAAGGAGCCACCGATGGGAGACTGGTCAGACTATTTCGAGGACTTCCCGGAAGAAAATCCGGCCAACTGGATCAATGGTCGTTTCGACCCACAGGCGGCGCAAGCAGCGAGGGAGCGCGAGGAAAAGGCAGCAGCAAAGCTCGCCCGCGAACAGGCGCAGCTTGACGCCGAAATGAAGCGAATCATTAGGAAGCACGCCAAGAAGGCGGACCGCTAATTCCTTCGTCGAGCACGTGACGAAGACGTGACCGCTTTGGCGATGGCTGGCACGTTTTTGCGAGCGCGGTCGGGCCAAAGAAGTTACGAAATCTTCTCCCGCTTTTCTGGATCCAACGGCTGGCGAGCAGGGTCGGCGCACGCTCGGCCCGCTTTCCGGCGTCAGGCCACCCCTCCGGGCCGGATTGCGTTGGGTCTGGTTGTGTTGCGCGAGGTCATGCACCACGGCGGCTTCCGCTCGGTTTCGTTGTTGGGCGATACTGCCTGATTGCAGCATGCTTTTAAGGGAGGAAGCGCGATGCCAGAGCCATTCTTCGTCACCACTACTTTCAATTTCGACGGCTACGCGATCAAGGCGTACAAGGGCGTCGTGCGCGGGATCGTGGTGCGCTCGCCGACGATCACGCAGGGGATTCTCGGCGGGCTGAAAAGTTTCGTCGGCGGCCGGATCGGCGCGTACACGGAGATGTGCGAGCAGGCGCGGCAGCAGGCCTACGATCAGATGATCGCGCACGCGCGCGAGCTCGGGGCGAACGCGATCGTAGGTTGCAATTACGACGCGTCCGAGGTCGGGGGCGGGGGCCGGTCGTCGTCGGCGACGGAGGTTCTGTGTTACGGCACCGCGGTCGTGGTGGGCAAGGCGTAGTGATGAAGGAGAAGGCACATGCCTAAGCGAGGTCCGGTGGTCGCTTCGGAAGTCCCTCCCCGCGCCAAGGCGTCCAACTACCCGGAGCCGTTCGCCGCGCGCGTCGCGGGGCGGCAGAAGCAGGTGCTGGGGGACGTGTTCGGGCTGAAGAGCTTCGGGGTGAATCGCACCACGTTGAAGCCCGGCTCGATGTCGGCGCTGCGGCATTGGCACGGGGTGCAGGACGAGTTCGTTTACGTTCTGTCGGGTCATCCCACGCTCGTGACCGATGGCGGCGAAACGCTGCTCCATCCCGGCATGTGCATGGGGTTCAAGGGCGGAGATCCGGACGGGCATCATCTGGTGAACCGGTCGGCGGAGGATGTGGTGTATCTGGAGATCGGCGATCGCCTGCCGGGCGATTCGGCAGAGTACCCGGACGAAGATCTCAGGGTGGTGATGGGGGCCGACGGCAAGTGGCAGTACCAGCACAAGGATGGATCGCCATATTAGCGAAGAGTCGATGCCCGGCGCCGGGTGGGCGGGGATGAACGTCGGATGCCAGGGAGATAGCGATGCCGGCCGCCGTATTGCTGAAGGCACTCGCGCTGTGGCTGGGCATTCTGGTGCTTGCGATTAACGGCGCGCTGCGGGAGAAGGTGCTCATCCCGGCGCTGGGGACGTTCGGTGGTCTGATCGCAAGCGGGAACGTTCTGTCCGCCTGCATCGTGCTGGTCGCTTTACTCGCCGCGCCCTGGTATGGGCCGCTCGGCTCGGCGCAGGTGTGGCTCATCGGTCTGTTCTGGCTTGTGCTCACGCTGCTGTTCGAGTTCGGCTTCGGTCGCCTGGTGCAGCACAAGGATTGGGCGCAATTGCTGCACGCGATACGTTCGAGGGGGGCAACCTGTGGTCGGTCGTGCTGGCGGTGACTTTGATCGCGCCCTGGCTCGGCGCGCGGCTGAGGGGGCTGCGGTAGCAATGTCGGCGCCGCAGCGCTCCGGGCGGGCGAGCGGGCTGGCGCGATGGCGCCGGCATGACCAAGACGACTCACCTTCACCCCTCCGACCTGCGCGGCTTCGCGCGGCTGGCGACGCAGGCGACTGCGGGGCTGGCGGATCTGGTGGAGGCGATGCACGGCACGATCACGCGCCGCGGCGGCGCGGGCGGGGCGCAGGCGCCGGAGCGCATGCGCGGCATCGCGGGGCTGGTGTACCGGAGCGTGCGCGGGGTGACGCGCCTGGTCGGCGGCGGGCTGGATGCCCTGCTTGGCCGGCTCGGGCCGGAGCTTCAGGGACGCACGTCGTCGCCCGAACGCGAAGCGGTGCTGGCCGCGTTGAACGGCGTGCTGGGCGACTACCTGGCCGCGAGCGGCAATCCGCTCGCGATACCGATGAGCCTGCGGCGCGACGGCCGCGCGCTCGTGCTCGAGCGGCAGGCGCTGGCGGCGGCGTTCCCGCAGGCGGGCGGCAAGCTGGCGCTGCTGGCGCACGGGCTGTGCATGAACGATCTGCAATGGAACCGCGCAGGGCACGACCACGGCGCGGTGCTCGCCCGGGAGCTGGGCTACGACTGCCTCTACCTGCACTACAACAGCGGCCTTCACACCTCCATCAACGGGCGCGCGCTGGCCGGCCTGCTCGAGGTTCTGCTCGAGCAATGGCCGCATCCGGTCGAGGAGCTGGCGATCGTCGCCCACAGCATGGGCGGGCTGGTGGCGCGCAGCGCCTGCCATTACGGCCTCGCAAGCGGGGCAGGCCTGGCCGCGCCGGCTGCGCCGGCTCGCTTTCCTCGGCACGCCTCACCTGGGCGCGCCCATGGAACGCGCCGGCAACTGGGTCGACCTGACGCTGGGCGCGACGCGCTACACCGCGCCGTTCGCGCGGCTGGGAAAGATCCGCAGCGCCGGCATCACCGACCTGCGCCATGGCAACGTGCTGGACGAGCACTGGCAGGGCCGCGACCGGTTCGCGCGCGCGCACGACATCCCGCGCTTCGTGCCGCTGCCGCGCGGCGTGGACAGCTACGCGATGGCGGCGAGCAGCGGCAAGAAGCGCGGCGACCTGCGCGATCGCCTGCTGGGCGACGGCATCGTGCCGGTGCGCAGCGCCCTGGGCCTGCGGCAGGGTTCGCCCCGCTCGCTGTGGTTTCCGAAGTCGCGCCAGTGGATCGGTTACGGCATGAGCCACCTGGACCTGCTCGGCCGGAGCGAAGTGTCCGATCGGCTGCTGCGCTGGTTTGCGTCCGGGCGGGAATAAACGCGCTACGCCGGGCGGTCTTGCATGCGTGTCCTATCGAAAGGAGCGCGTGTCATGGCCGTGGATCGCAGGCAGTTCCTGAAGCTGGCGGGGCTGGGGGGCGCGGTGTTCGCCTCGGGGCTGGCGCGGGGGGCGGATTCGTACGCCGCCGGCGCGGACGAGTTCTTCTTCGTGCAGCTGTCGGACGCGCACATCGGGTTCGAGGGGCCGCCCAATCCGGACGCGGCGGGGACGCTGCCGAAGGCGATCGCGGCGGTGAACGCGCTCGAGACGCAGCCGGATTTCATCGTCTTCACCGGCGACCTGACGCACACCACCGACGACCCGAAGGAGCGCCGGCGGCGCCTCGGGGTGTTCCGCGACATGATCGGCGCGCTCAAGACGCGCGAGATCCATTTCCTGCCCGGCGAGCACGACGGCTCGCTCGACCGCAGCGCGGCGTTCATGGAGTTCTTCGGCCCGACGCACTACACCTTCGATCACAAGGGGGTGCATTTCATCGCGCTCGACAACGTCTCGGACCCGCGCGCGATGATCGGCGACGAGCAGCTCGCCTGGCTGGCCGCGGACCTCGAGCGCCAGGGCCCCGACGCGCGCATCGTGGTGCTGACGCACCGGCCGCTGTTTCCGCTCTACCCGCAGTGGGACTGGGCCACGCGCGACGGCGACAAGGCGCTCGCGCTGCTGCATGCCGCACCGCAACGTGACGGTGTTCTACGGCCACATCCACCAGGAGAACCACTACAAGACCGCGCACATCGAGCACCACTCGGCCAAGTCGCTCATCTTCCCGCTGCCCGCGCCCGGCTCGCAGCCCAAGCGCCTGCCGCTCAAGTGGGACCCGGCGCATCCCTACCGGGGGCTGGGCTTTCGCGAGATCGAGGCCGAGGCGCCGGCGGCGTACAAGCTGGCCGAGTTCCCGGTGGTGAAGGCGTGAGGCGCCGCGCGCTGCTCGCGGCGGCCGCCGGCGCCGCGCTCGGGGGGCTGGCCGCCTTTGCGCTCGCCGCGCCCGAGCCGCAGCTGCGCAGGATCGTGGCGCGCAAGTTCACCTACCTGCCGAACGAGGTCACGCTCACCAAAGGCGTGCCGGCGCTGCTCGAATTCACCGCGGTCGAGGTGGTGATGGGCTTCGCCTGCCCGGACTTCGGCATCCGCGCCGACATCGTGCCCGGCCAGGTGGCGCAGGTGCGCTTCACCCCCGACCGGGCCGGCGTCTTTCCCTACCACTGCGACATCTTCTGCGGCGACGGACACGAGACCATGACCGGCAGCATCCGCGTGGTCGCGCCGGCCTAGAATGCAGCCACCTTGACCGACCGCCGGCTCCGCTTCGAGCAGCAGGTGCTGCCGCATCTCGACGCCGCCTACAACCTGGCGCGCTGGCTCACGCGCAACGACCACGACGCCGAGGACGTGGTGCAGGAAGCGGTGCTGCGCGCCTACCGCTTCTACGACGGCCTGCGCGGCGAGCCCCGCCCCTGGCTGCTCGCGATCGTGCGCAACGCCTCGTTCAGCTGGCTCGAGCGCAACCGCCCGGGCGAGCTGGCGCTGCCGGACGAGGCGGCCGACGAAAGCTCGCCCGGCCCGGAGGCGCTCGCCCTGCAAGGCGTCGAGCGGCGCATGCTGAACGAGGCGATCGGCGCGCTGCCGGCGCAGTTCCGCGAGGTGCTGGTGCTGCGCGAGCTCGAGGACCTGTCCTACAAGGACATCGCGCGCATCGCCGAGATCCCGCTCGGCACCGTCATGTCGCGCCTGGCCCGCGCGCGGCGGCTGCTCGGCGATTCGATGCGCCTCATCACCGCCGCTTCCAGGATGCAGCCCCACAAATGAACCCGGACGACAGCAGACTGCTGCAGGCCTACGCCGACGGCGAGCTCGACCCCGCGCGCGCGCTCGAGCTCGAGGCGCGCCTGGCGAAGGAGCCGGCGCTGCGCGCGGCCTGCGAGGGGCTGCGCGCGCTGTCCGCCGCGATTCGCGACCAGGCCGACTACCATCCGGCGCCGGCGGCGCTCGCCGCGCGCCTGCGCGCCGCGCTGCCCGACGCCGCGCGCGAGGCCGCGCCGCCGGCCGCGCGCGCGCCGCGGCGGCAGGCGCTCGGCTGGCGGCGGCGCTCGGCGCCGCGCTCGCGCTCGGGATCGGCATCGGCGCGGCGCTGCTGCGCCCCGGCGCGGGCGAGCTGACCGCGCGCGAGATCGTCGCCGGCCACGTGCGCGCGACGCTCGCCGACCGGCTGATCGACGTCGCCTCGTCCGACCAGCACACGGTCAAGCCCTGGCTCAGCGCGCGCCTGCCGTTCTCGCCCCGCGTGGCCGATTTCTCCGGCGAAGGTTTCCCGCTCGCCGGCGCGCGGCTGGACTACGTCGACGGCAGCCCGGCCGCGGTGCTGGTCTACAAGCGCCGCCGCCACACCATCGACCTCTACGTCTGGCCCGGCGCGCCGCCGGCCGGCGCCGCCGCGCAAAGGAACGGCTTCAACCTCGAGCGCTTCGGCGCCGGCGGGCTGCAGTACTGGGCGGTGTCGGACCTCGACCGCAAGGAGCTGGAGGACTTCGTGCGCCTCGCCGCGGGCCGCCCCTAGGCGCGCGCCAGCCAGCCGAAGTCGACCGGCTGGGCGCGGCGGATCTTGAAGTCGTCGGCGAACATGGGGCGGCCGAAGAGGTAGCCCTGCAGGCAGTCGCAGCCCATGGCGGCGAGCAGCGCGGCCTGCTCCGGGGTCTCGACGCCCTCGGCGACGGTCTTCATGTTGAGGCTGCGAGCGAGCGAGACGATGGTGCGCGCGATGGACTCGTCGGCGGGGTGCTCGGTGACGTTGCGCACGAAGCTCTGGTCGATCTTCAGGCAGTCGATCTGGAAGCGGCGCAGGTAGGCGAGGCTCGAGTAGCCGGTGCCGAAGTCGTCCAGCGTCAGGCGTACGCCGAGCGCCTTCAGGCGCGCGAGGATGGCCTCGACGTCGACGCCGCCGACGACGAGCATGCTCTCGGTGAGCTCGAGCTCGACCTGGCTTCCGGGCAGCGCCGACCCGGCGAGCGCGGCCTGCAGGGTGGCGACCAGGTCCGGGTCGTGCAGCTGGCGCGGCGAGAGGTTGATCGAGACGTTGAGCGGGGCCGGGTCGCCCCGGCTCCACTCGGCGGCCTGGCGGCAGGCCTTGCGCATGACCTGGGCGCCCAGCGGCACGATCAGGCCGCTGTCCTCGGCGAGCGGGATGAAGCGCCCGGGCGGCACGATGCCGCCGTCGGGGCGGCGCCAGCGCACCAGCGCCTCGCAGGCGACGATGCGCCGATCGCGCACGCCGACCACCGGCTGGTACTGCACCACGAACTCGTCCTGATCGAGCGCCGCGCGCAGGCCGCCCTCGAGCGCGACGCGCGTCTCGAGGTCGTCGCGGATGCTCTCGGAGTAGGCGGCGATGCCGCCCTTGCCGCCGCCGCGCACGTGGAACAGCGTCGCGTGCGCGTTCTGCATCAGGGTCTCGGCGTCGCGCCCCGCCTCGGGAAAGGCCGCGAAGCCGCAGGAGAAGGTCGGCGTGAGCGCGGTCTTCTCCACCACGTAGGGACGCGTGATCGCGCGCATGACCTTCTGCGCCAGCCCGGGCGCGTCCGCCGCGGCGCGCAGATCGGTCAGCAGCACCATGAACTCGCCGCCCGAGACGCGCGCCACCACGTCGTCGCCGCGCACCGCCGCGCGCAGGCCGGCGGCGACCTCGAGCAGAAGCTGGTCGCCGGCGTGGAAGCCGATCGTGTCGTTGACCGCGCTCAGGCGGTCGACGTTGATCGCGAGCAGCAGGTGCACGCCGTGCTGCGCGCCCTCGATGCGCCGCTCGAGCAGCTCGCGCAGCGTCGCCCGGTTCGGCAGCCCGGTGCGCGGGTCGTGCGTCTCGATGTAGCGGAAGCGCTCCTCCGCCACCTTGCGCTCGGTGATGTCGTTGACGATCGCGAGCACCGCGCTGCGCCCTTCGTACTGGATCGGCGCCGAGGTGACCGAGCCCTCGAACATCGAGCCGTCCAGGCGCAGCAGCTTCTGCTCGGCCTCGGGCGCGACGATGCCGTGCGCGAGGTAGCGCTGCGCCCGCGCGTGCACCAGCGGCCGGCTGTCCGGGTGCACGAAATCGAGCACGTCGCGCCCGATCAGCGCCTCGGACCCGGCGGCGCCGAACATGCGCGCCGCGGCGGCGTTGGCGAACGCGAACTTGAAGTCCGCGTGCACCACCACCCCGCTCGGCGAGAGCCCGATCAGGTCCTGGTAGCGCTTCTCGACCGCGCGCAGGCCGCGGTTGGCGCGCTCGAGCGAAGCCAGCATGCGCCACACCACCAGTCCGAGCAGGCAGGCGGTCGCGAGCACGAAGCCCCAGCCCTTGAGCGTCTGGTAGCGGGTCAGCACTGCCGGGTCGGCGGAGCCGGCGAGCATCTCGACGTAGCGGTCGGAAAAGGCGATCCACAGGCTGGAGGCGACCGCGTAGACGACGGCCACCAGCGCGCCGCGCACCGCGGCGCGGGCAAGGAAGGATTGCAGCCCGGCAGCCATTGCGCCAATTTACTCCAGCGCGCGCCCGATCAGGCATGATCGCGCGAAGGACGCACCGCATCGTGCTCGCGCGCTTTCTGATTGTCTGCCTCGGAGGTTCATTCGCCCTGCTGCTCTGGGCCGGGCTGGCACTGTGCGCGCGTTTCGGCTGGCCGGGAGGCTGGAGCGTGCCGCTTGCCCTCGCCGGGATGCTGCTGATCGACGCGCTGTCGGTTGCCGCGAGCTTCGCGCTGTCGCGCGCGTACGCCGCGGCGGCGCCGGAGTCGGCGCGCCTGTCCTGGGGCGCAAAGCTCAGGCTGTTCTGCGGCGAGCTGCTGGCCTACGTCGTGCTGTTCAGCTTCATGCAGCCGTTCGCGCGGCGCAGGGTTCCGGGCGCGGCGGCGGGCGCGATGCCGGTGGTGCTGGTGCCGGGGATCTACTGCAACGCCGGGCTGTGGGGATGGATGCGGCGCCGGCTGGCGCGGCTGGGCGTCGAGGGGACGTGGGCGGTGACGCTCGAGCCGCCGCGGGCGGGGATCGACCAGCTGGCCGAGCGGCTGGCCGAGGAGATCGCGCGCGTGTGCGCGGCAACCGGCGCGCGGCGCGTGGTGGTGGTGGGGCACAGCATGGGCGGGCTGGTGGCGCGCGCCTGTCTGCGCGATGCGGCGGCGCGGGCGCGGATCGCGCGCATCGTGACGATCGCCACGCCGCACCACGGAAGCGTGCTTGCGCGCTGGGGGCCGGGGCGTAACGCGCGCGAGATGCGCCCCGGAAGCGCCTGGCTCGCGGCCCTCAACGCGCAAGGGCCCGCGCCGGTGCCGCTGGTCTCGATCTTCTCCCGCCACGACAACTACGTCGCGCCGCAGGACAGCCCGCTGCTGCCCGGCGCGCAGAACGTGGCGCTGGCGGGGATCGGGCACCTTGCGCTCGCGTTCTCGGACGCGGTGGCGCGCCGCGTCGCCGCGGAGGTGCTGGCCGCTCAGAAGTGAAGCCCGCGCGTGAGCTCGGCGAACGCGGCCTGCTCGGGCGTGAGCTTGGGCGCCGCGGCGGGGTCCTTGATGCCGAGCGCGGCGGCCGACTCCGGGAACATGCGGTAGGCGGTGTTCATGACGATGTGCGCGATCTTGGGCGCCACGGCGTGCACCACCTCGGCGAACACGCCCAGCCGGGTGGTGACCCGCTCGGGCCGCTCGATCACGGCCTGCGCGATCAGGTCGGCCGCCTGCTCGGGCGCGAGCATCTCGGTGTGGCGGTAGATGTCGGTCGGCGCGCTCATCGCGGTGCGCACCAGCGGCATGTTGATGGTGGTGAAGACGATGCCGTCGTCGGCGAACTCCGAGGCCGCGCAGCGCGCGAAGGCGTCCATCGCGGCTTTCGACGCGACGTAGGCCGAGAAGCGCGGCGCGTTGGTCAGCACGCCGATGGAGGAGATGTTGATCACGTGCCCCGCTTTCCTTTTCTGCATCGACGGCAGCAGCGCGAGGGTGAGGCGCAGCGCGCCGAAGTAGTTCAGCCGCATGGTGCGCTCGAAGTCGTGGAAGCGCTCGAACGAGTGCTCGATCGAGCGCCGGATCGAGTGGCCAGCGTTGTTGATCAGCACGTCGACCGCGCCGTGCGCCTCGAGCACCGCCGCGGCGGTGCGCTCGACCTGCTCGAAGTCGGTCAGGTCGCAGACGTAGGTCGCGATCCTGCCGCCCTCGGCCTTGACCTCGGCCTCGGTCCTGCGCAGGCGCTCCTGCTCGCGGTCGAGCACCACCACGCTCGCGCCCGCGGCGGCGAGCTTGCTCACCGCGGCGCGGCCGATGCCCTGCCCGCCGCCGGTGATCAGCACCACCTTGCCCTTCACCGCGCCGCCCAGGCTGCGGTCGCGAAACAGCTCCGGGTCGAGGTGGCGCTCCCAGTAGTCCCACAGCCTCCAGGCGTAGTCCTCCAGCGGCGGCACGGCGATGCCGCTGCCCTCGAGCGCGGCTTGCGCCTGGCGGCAGTCGAAACGGGTCGGGTAGTTGACGAACTGCAGGATGCCCGGCGGCAGGCCCAGGTCCCGCATCAGCTGCTCGGCGATGCGCCGCACCGGCGCCATGCGCGCGATGCCGCGCCGCACCGCCTCGGGAACGAAGCCGAGCATGCGCGCGTTGACCTTCAGGCTCATCGACGGCGCATGACCCGCCTTCGCGAACAGATTGAGGATGTCGCCCACGCGCCGCGGCCCGGGGTCGGTGAGGTGAAAACACTTGCCGTCGAGGCCGGGCTGGTGCGCGATGTGGTCCATCGCGGCCACCACGAAGTCCACCGGCACCAGGTTCAGGCGCCCGCCTTCGACCCCGATCGCGGGCATCCACGCCGGCAGCGCGCGGCGCAGCTTCTGGATCAGCTTGAAGAAGTAGTACGGGCCGTCGATCTTGACCATCTCGCCCGTGCGCGAGTCGCCCACCACGATGCCCGGGCGGTAGACGCGCCACGGCCGCTTGCACTCGCTGCGCACGATGGCTTCGGAGTCGTGCTTGGTGCGGAAGTACGGGTGCTCGAGGTGCTCCGCCTCCTCGAACATGTCCTCGCGGAACACGCCTTCGTAGAGGCCGGCGGCGGCGATCGAGCTGGCGAGGTGAAAGCAGCCGACCTGCGCCTCGTGCGCGAGCTCCAGCGCGTGGCGCGTGCCCTCGACGTTCGCCGCCTGCTGCGCCTCGGCGCTCGCCCTCAGGTCGTACACCGCGGCCAGGTGGAACATGTGCTCGACGCCGCGCAGGCGCTCGAGGTCCGCGTCGGACACGCCCAGGCGCGGCAGCGTCAGGTCGCCCACGACCGGTATCGCCCGCCCGGGTCCCGCGCCCCAGCGCCGGCGCAGCGCGTCGACCTTCTTCAGCCTGCGCTCGCGCACGAGGAAATACACGGTCGAGCCGTCGCGCTCGAGCAGCTTTTTGGCGAGCCGCGAGCCGATGAAACCGGTCGCGCCGGTGATGAAGTAGCGCATGGCGGTGTTTCCTTGCAGATACGCCCAATCTTGGAGCGATCGGGCGCCAAGCTTTTGACGTAACGCAAGAAGCCCGCGGGTCCAGTTTGTATCGTTGCCTGCATGACCCAGCGCAGACCCATGTCCGCGATCGACACCGCCTGGCTGCGGACCGACCGGCCGACCAATCCGATGGTGATCGCCGGGGTGCTGCTGACCGAGGGCAGGCTGCCGTTCGAGCGCTTCAAGGAAGTCATCGCGACCAGATTCCTGCGCCACGGGCGCTTCCGCGAGCGCGTCGTGTTCGACGGCGACAGCGCGTACTGGGAGCCCGATCCGAACTTCGAGCTGAGCTTCCACGTCAGGCGCACGGCGCTGCCGCGCCCGGCCGGACGCAAGGAGCTGTACGAGCTGGTCGGCGACCTGATCAGCTCGCCGCTCGACCGCGCGCGGCCGCTGTGGCAGTTCCAGCTGGTGGAGCACTACGGGCGCGGCAGCGCGATCATCGCGCGCATCCACCACTGCTACGCCGACGGCGTGGTGATGATGCAGGTGCTGCTGTCGATGACCGGCGATCCGGACGCGCCGGCCGAGCCGGACGCGGGCGCGGCGCGCGAGGCGAGCGACGATCTTCTGCAGCGCTGGTTCGGCCCGCTCGGCAAGGCCGTGAACGACACGCTCAAGATCGGCAGCGGGCTGGCCGGGGTCTACGTCGACGCCCTGCTCCACCCCGGCCACGCGCTCGATTACGCGCGGCGCGGGATCGACCTCAGCGCCGAGGCCGCGCGGCTCGCGCTCATGGCGGCGGACTCGCCCACGCGCTTCAAGGGCACGCCGCGCGGCGTCAAGCGTGCGGCCTGGACCGACCGGCTGATGCTGTCCGAGGTCAAGGCGCTGGCGCACGCCACCGACTGCTCGATCAACGACGTGCTGATGAGCTGCGCCGCCGGGGCGCTGCGCGGCTACCTGCTCGACAAGGGCGACCCGGTCGAAGGGGTCGAGGTTCGCGCACTGGTCCCGGTGAACATGCGCGGCCAGGACGGGGGCGGGCCGCTGGGCAACTATTTCGGCGGCGTGTTCGTTCAGCTGCCGCTCGGCATCGATAACCCGATGGAGCGGCTGTACGAGCTCAAGCGGCGCATGGGCGCGCTCAAGGGCTCGGCCGAGCCGCTGTTCACGCTCGGGCTGCTGGCCGCGGTCGGCATGGGTCCGAAGGCGCTGCAGCAGCAGGTCATCGACATGCTCGCCAGCCGCTGCTCGCTGGTGCTGACCAACGTGCCGGGGCCTCAGCACAGCCTCGCCCTGGGGGGCCGCAGGCTGCGCGAGATCGTGTTCTGGGTGCCGCAGTCGGGCGCGATCGGGCTCGGGATCAGCGTCCTGAGCTACGACGGCGGGGTGCAGTGCGGGATCGTCGCCGACACGAGCCTGGTGCAGGACCCGGAGGACATCGCGCGCCGCTTCCGCGCCCAGTTCGAGCAGCTGCTGCTGATCGCGCTGATGGGATCGTGGGACGGACCGCCCGATCCGGGCGAGGCCGCGACGCTGTTCGGCTAGCCCTCCTCCAGCCTCGAGCGGGCCAGCTCGACGTCGAGCCGCTCCATCGCGTCGGCCGGCTCGATCTCGGAGGCCTGCACCATCAGCTGGGTCGCTTCGTCGAGGCGGCTCTTGCCGTACATCATGAGCAGCCCGCCCGAGTACTCGACGCGCGCGATCGCCGAGTGCGGATGCAGCTCGAGCGCCTTGCGGAAATGCTTGAGCCCCTCGTCCCGGCTCGCGCCGTAGGTCAGCCCGCCGAGCATCGCGCCCACCTTGTCGATGATCTCAGCGTGGTAGACGCCGACCGCGGTGTGCGCTTCGGCGTGCCTGGGCTCGAGCTCGAGCGTGCGCGCGAGCGCGTCCCTGATCTTGCCGCCGATGCCCTGTGCCAGCGCCTCCATCACCGATGCGTACTGGCTGCGCCGCCCGAGCGCGTAGGCGTAGAGGTAATGCGAATTGGCGTGCTCGGGCAAGGCCGCGATCGCCTGCTCGGCGCGCTTGCCGACCTCCTCCAGCAGCTTGAGCTTCTTCGCCTTGCCCGGCTCCAGGTAGTTGGCGTAGATCGCCGCCGCCTTGTTCGCCACCGCGTAGCCCGGCAGCCCCAGCTCGAGGCCCAGCTCCACCGCCTGCTGGAAATCGCCGCGGTGATAGCGGCGCCAGGCTTCGAGCAGCTTCGCCTCGCGCGGGAAAGGCTCCTTGTCGCCCAGGTGCAGCCGCGCCCAGTGCTTCTTCAGCTCGGCAGCGGGGTAGTCGAACGCCTGGTCCGGGTGGGGAAACGCGGCCCAGGCCGATTGCTTCGCCATTCAATGCACTCCCTGTTGCGCCCGCAGCCAGTCGTCGAGCAGCGCGAGGCTCGCGCCCAGGCCGTGGCGCAGGTTCCTGCCCGACACGCGCCGCAGCGAGGGGCTGGTGCGGATGTGCGCCGGATCCTGGCGCAGCACCTGCGGCCGCAGCGCGATGCCGTGCCGCGCCAGAATCGGCCTGAGCTGGCGCGCGCGCCGCGCCAGCTCGCGCAGCGTGTTGCGGTAGGCGTGGTCGCACACGCGTTTGCGGTTGGCGTAGCTGAACACGTTGACGAAGAACATCTCCGCGTCGTCCGGGTCCGGCTCGAGCAGCAGCACGTCGGCGTCCCGGTACTCGGTGTCGTACTTCGCCATGCCGACCTGCATGCGCGAGTGGATCAGCGCGCGGAAGGTCTGCGACAGCACCACCGGCAGACCGCCGTCGACCAGCTTCTCGTGCCTGGGCCTGCCCTTGGCGCGCGCCATGGCGGCGTCGAACGGCACCAGCGGGTTGACGCAGAACACCAGGTTCGCTCCCTCGCGCAGCGCAACCGAGGCGTGCAGCGTCTTCCTCAGCGCCCCGTCGACGAAGTCGCGCCCCTCGATGCGGGTGGGCAGGAACAGGCCGGGCAGCGCGGTGCTCGCCTGCACCGCGGTCGAGATCGGCACGTGGTCCCAGCCCTTGCCGCCGAAGGCGACCGATTCGCCGCTGTCGAGGTCGGTGGCGACCACGTACAGCGGTCGCGCGAGCCTGCGGAAATCGTCCGTCCTGCCGCCGCTGGTGTACAGCCTGGCGAGGAAGCGCCCCACCGGCGCGCTGTCGAACACCCCGGTCGGGATCGCGCGTCCGAGCGCTTGCAGCGACGCCAGCAGCCCGCGCTCGAGCGGGTTCTGCAGGTAGCGCGTCAGCGCGTCCAGCAGCAGCGCCGGCAGCGCGACGAAGCGCTCGTAGTATTCCCCCAGCGCGGGGCGCTGGAACACGCCCGGGCTGATCGGGTGCTCGTCCGAGCCGTTCTCGATGTAGATGCGGTACAGCTCCGCCGGGCTCAGCCCGTTGGCCAGGCCGGACGCGATCAGGCTGCCGGAGCTCACGCCGACGTAGACCTCGAGGTCATTGAAGTCCACGCCCTCGAGCGCGTCGTCCAGCGCGAGCAGCGCCCCGATCTCGTAGATGCCACCCAGCGGGCCGCCGCCCGCGAGCGCGAGACCGACGCGCGAGCGCCCCCCGCGCCGGCGCTTGCTGCGGCTGCCGGCGTGCGCCCTGAGCATGACGCGCCGCTAGAGCGACGGCGAGGCTTGTTTAGCCGCCTTGCCTGCGCGCTTGCCGGAGCCGCCCTTGGACTGCTTGACCAAGATGCGCACGTTCGCGTTCAGCTCGTTCACGTGCTTGGACAGCGCCTGGATGTCGCCGTAGCTCGGCACGCCCAGCTTGTTGAGCGACTTCGACACGCGGTCCTCGAACACCTGCTCGAGCTTGTCCCAGGTGCCCGCCGCGTTCTTGCTCAGCCGCGCCATCTGCGCGCTGGCCGCCTTGCCGGTGCGCGACTGCACCGCCTCGCCTTCCTTCACCAGCGAGTCGAACATCTTGCTGCCCTCGCTTTGCGCGCGCGCGAAGGCGCCCAGCCCGGCGAGCCAGATCTGCTGCGCCGAGTTCATCACCACGTGCCCGATGTTGCCGTCGCCTGCCTGCTTGAGCTTCTGTGCCATGACCGTCTCCAGTAGAGAATTCGAAAAGTGACCTGCCTGCCGATACGCGCCCACTGTGCCAGCACGCCGGGCGCAGGACTTGACGTGCGTCAAACGGAGGCGCGACGCGCGCGGTATACCAACACAGGGGAATTGGGTGGATCGCGAGGGGGTTTCGACCATGGAAAAGATCTGGCTCAAGAGCTACCCGGAGGGCATGCCGGCCGAAATCGACGTTCGTGCCTACGCCTCGCTCAAGGAAATCCTGGAGAAGAGCTGCGAGCGCTACCGGGACCTGCCCGCCTTCAGCAACATGGGCACGACGATCACCTACGGCCAGCTCGACGCGATGAGCCGCTCGTTCGGCGCCTACCTGCAGCAGGCGAAGGGCCTGTCCAAGGGTGACCGGGTGGCGCTCATGATGCCCAACCTGCTGCAATACCCGGTGACCCTGTTCGGCGCGCTGCGCAGCGGGATGACGGTGGTCAACATCAACCCGCTTTATACCCCGCGCGAGCTGCAGCACCAGCTCGAGGACTCCGGCGCCAAGGCGATCGTGGTGCTGGAGAACTTCGCCCACACGGTGCAGCGGGCGCTGGAGAAGACCCCGGTGCCGCACGTCGTGGTGACGCGCATCGGCGACCTGCTGTCCTTCCCGATGGGCCTGGCGGCGAACCTCGCGGTGAAGTACCTCAAGCGCATGGTGCCGGACTGGAACATCCCGCAGGCGATCGACCTGCCGCGCGCGCTCGCGCTCGGCAGGCGGCCGCTGGCCGAGGTCTCGATCACCGCCGACGACATCGCCTTTCTGCAGTACACCGGCGGCACGACCGGCGTCCCCAAGGGGGCGATCCTGACCCACGGCAACATGGTCGCGAACCTGGAGCAGACCGCCGCCTGGGTCAGCCGCAATCTGCAGGAGGGCGCCGAGACGATCATCACCGCACTGCCGCTCTACCACGTGTTCTCGCTCACCGCCAATTTGCTGACCTTCATGAAGCTCGGCGCCCACAACGTCCTGATCACGAATCCGCGCGACATCCCGGGTTTCGTCAAGGAGCTGAAAAAGGTCCCCTTCACCGTCATCACCGGCGTCAACACACTGTTCAACGCGCTGCTCAATGCGCCGGGGATCAGGCAGATCAACAGCGGCGCGCTGAAGCTCGCGGTCGGGGGCGGCATGGCCGTGCAGCGGGCGGTGGCCGAGCGCTGGCAGAGCCTGTTCGGCATCCCGCTGATCGAAGGCTACGGCCTGACCGAGACCTCGCCCATCGTGTGCGCCAATCCGCTCGACGTGCTGACGTTCAGCGGCACGATCGGCCTGCCGGTTCCCTCCACCGAGGTGAGCATCCGCGACGGCGCCGGCATCGAGCTGGCGCCGGGCGAAACGGGCGAGATCTGCGTGCGCGGGCCGCAGGTGATGAGAGGCTACTGGAACCGGCCCGACGAGACCGCCGAAGTCCTCACCGCGGACGGGTGGCTGCGCACCGGCGACATGGGCGTCATCGACGAGCGGGGCTACGTCAAGCTGGTGGACCGCAAGAAGGACATGATCCTGGTGTCGGGATTCAACGTCTACCCGAACGAGATCGAGGACGTGGCAACGACCCATCCCGACGTGCTCGAAGCGGCCGCCATCGGCGTCCCCGACGAGCGTTCGGGAGAGCGCGTGCGGCTGGTCGTGGTGCGCAAGTCCCCGCAGCTGACCGCCGCGAAGCTGATCGAGCACTGCCGCCAGTCTCTCAGCGGCTACAAGGTGCCGAAGGACGTGGTCTTCCGCGACGAGCCGCTGCCCAAGACCAACATAGGCAAGATCCTGCGCCGCGCGATCAGGGAGCAGGAGATGACGGGCGCGCAAACGCGCGGCGCCGGCCGCGCATGAGCGATATCGCGCAGTTCCTGCGCGAGCAGATCGACCGGGCCAGGGCGCTGCGCCTGGCGCACGAGGCGAGCGCCGAGCGCGCGGCGCAGCGCCTGTGGCTGCGCCGCTGGCAGGCCGCGCGCCTGGCGCGCACCTACCGGGATCTCCTGAACGACGCCAACACCCGTCCCGCGGCCGAGTTCTTCCTCAGCGATCTGTACGGGCTGAAGGACAGCGCCGGGCGCGACGCGGGCCTGGAGCGGGTCTTCCCGCTCATGTCGAAAGCGCTGCCCGATGCGGCGCTGCACGGGATCGGCCTGGCGGTGGAGCTCGACGCGCTGAGCGAGGAGCTCGACGCCCAGCTGCTCGATGTCCTGCTGCGCAAGCTCGGCGTGCGCGACGAGCTGAGCGAGGACGCGTATGCCGAGGCCTACCGGCGCTGCGACAACTACGCGCGGCGCAAGCACCAGATCGAGCTGATCAGGGAAGTCGGCGACGACCTGGCGCAGCTGGTGCGCAAGTCGATGGTGTACGCGATGTTGCGCACCATGCGCGGGCCGGCCAAGGCGGCCGGATGCGGCGAACTGCAGGACTTCCTGGAGCGGGGCTTCCGCGCCTTCAGGAAGATGAAGGAGCCGAAGCATTTCCTCGATGCCATCCAGGGGCGCGAGATGCGGATCCTGGACCGCATCTACAGCGCAACGCCGCGCCCCTTCGATCTCGAAAGGAAGGACGCCGGGATAAGCTAAGGGCGCCGCCCAACGGGTAAGCTTGCGCAAATGAGCACGTATTTGCAGATCACGTTCGCGGACTGGCTCACGGCGGCGGAAGTCGAGGTCGCGAGCGAACTGATCAAGACCTTCGGCGCGACCATCGACCAGGACCGGGAGCGCCGCACGCTCATCATCGCGCCGCGCGCCGAGGAGCTCGATACGCTGAAGGAATACCTCTCGGTGTGGGAAACGGACGACGCGCTCAGCTGGACCGACGCAGCCTGATCGCCCCCGCCCTCACGGGATCAGCCTGGTCACGACCTCGCCGCCCTGGAACGGGCCCAGGGGGTTGACGCTTTCCTCGAACTGGTGGATCGCGGGCTGGCCGCCGCTGAGCTTGTAGATGACGACGCCGTCCTTGATCAGCAGCACGCCGTTGAAGCTCCAGCCCGACACGTCCGTCTTGCGGTGGAAGTTGAGCAGGTCGGCGAGGAAGTTGCCGTAGCGCTTGCGGCGCGTGACCTGCTGGTTGAACTCGTAGCCCTCGCAGGCGCTCTTGGCGGCGATGCATTCCTGCACCCCTGCGTCGAGGTCGTTCGAGTTGATCGAGGGGCTGGGCAGGAAGCGGCGCAGAACGTCCGAATAATTGAGCAGAGTGATGTTCGGGTTCGCTTTCGGGTCGAGCTTCATTTGCTGCAGCTCGGCCACCGTGGTGCGGTGCGCAACGATGTGGTCGAAGGTCTGCTGCGCCTGCGCGAAGCTCTGCCAGGGACTGTAGGTCAGCTGCTCCGCGCGCGGCAGCAGGCTGCTGCAGGCCGCGAGCGCGGCGACGGCAAGGATCAGAACGGCACGCAATTCATGTCCCGTCGGTTCTCGTACTGCCTTCAGGGTAGTCGCGCGCGGCCGCGACAGGCTTGCGCCAGATCAAATGCGGCGATTCAGGCATCATGGCGCCCGGGAGGAGCAAGCGATGGCGACATTCGTGATTGCGCATGGGGCCTGGTCGGGCGGCTGGGCGTGGAAGAAGATCCGGCAGCGCCTGAGCGCGCGCGGGCACGAGGTGTTCACCCCGACCTACACCGGGCTCGGCGAGCGCGCGCACCTGGCGCGCCGCGAGTTCGGGCTCGGCACCCATATCGAGGACGTGCTCGGCGTGCTCGAGTACGAGGACCTCTCCGACGCGGTCCTGCTCGGGCACAGCTACGGCGGCATGGTGGCGACCGGGGTCGCCGACCGCGCCGCCGGGCGCATCCGGCGCCTCGCGTATCTGGATGCCTTCGTGCCGCGCGACGGCCAGGCGCTGCTCGACCTGGTCGCGCCGCAGGAGCGCGCCAAGCGCGAGGCGCTGGTCGGCGCCGAGGGCGACGGCTGGCGCATGGCGCCGAATCCGCCGCCGCCGGACACCGGCGCCGAGGACCTGGCGTGGGTCGGCCCGCGCCGCGTGCCGCTCGCGCTGAAGGCGTTCCAGGATCCGGTGAAGCTGACCGGCGCGGTGGAGAAACTGCGCCGCAGCTACATCTACTGCACCCAGTCGCGCCCCGGCGACGTGTTTCGCCAGTTCCGCGAGCGCGCGCACAAGGAAGGCTGGCAGTGCTTCGACATCGAAGCGAGCCACAGCCCGAACGTCACCGCGCCCGACGCGCTGGCCGAGATCCTCGAAGTGATCGCGGCGACGCGCTAGGCGCGAACAAAGGAGGTCGTGATGGCGAGCTACATCGAAGGAGCGCTGACCGAGGGCGAGCACGTGGTTTACGTCGGGCGCATCAGCCTGTGGTCGGTGGCGCACCTGCTGTTGCTCGGCGTGCTGCTGCTGCCGGTCGGCATCGGGCTGATCTTCCTCGCCATGGCGCTGATCCGCTGGAAGTCGACCGAGCTCGCGGTGACCAACAAGCGCGTGTTCGCCAAGTTCGGCTTCATCAGCCGGCGCACGGTCGAGCTGAACCTCAACCGCATCGAGGGCATCGAGGTCGAGCAGGGCATCCTCGGGCGCATCTTCGGCTTCGGCTCGCTGAAGATCTCCGGCACCGGCACCGAGCAGGCGCCGGTGCCCGGCATCTCCGATCCGCTCGCGTTCCGGCGCGCGTTCATGACGGCGCAGGACGCGGCGATGGGGCGGCCCGCGGCGCGCGCTTGATCCAGCGCAAAGGCGCCGGCCGCCTGCGGCGCTAGGCTCCCTGCCATCCGCATTTCACGCCAGGCCGACCATGGATTTCACCCTCAGCCTCGAGCAGGACCACGACTACGAGTTCCGGGTCAAGTTCGACTGGCCCGGCGTGCCCGAGCTGCTGCTCGACGAGCCCGATCCGCTGGGCAACAAGCGCGGCCCGAACGCCGCGCGCCTGGTCGCCGCGGCGGTCGCGAACTGCCTCTCGGCCAGCCTGGTGTTCTGCCTGCAGGGCAAGTTCAAGCAAAAGCCCGGGCCGCTCAAGGCCCAGGTCACCGGGCACCTGGAGCGCAACGAGCGCGGGCGCTACCGCATCGCCGGCCTCGAGGTCGCGATCGAGATGTCCGACGACGCGAGCGCGATCCAGCACTTCGACCGCTGCGCCGAGCAGTTCGAGGACTTCTGCATCGTGACCGAAAGCATCCGCAGCGGCATCCCGGTCAAGGTCAAGGTCAGCGACGCCACCGGGCGCGTGGTGCACCAGGGCGGCTGAGCGGCCGCCGTCGCGCTAGACCTCGATCATGTTGATCCAGGTGTCGTGCACGTTGCAGATCGTGAGCACGTAGACGACGCCGCGGTGCTTGCCCAGGTCGAAGCTGGTCTCGGGTTTCTTGTCGGTCTCGGGATTGTAGAGGTGCTCCTGCATGAACTTGAGCCTGTGGTCATGCAGCTGGTGCTTGATGATGTAGTGGCCGTAGGCGTTCATCGGGTGGGCCGTGGCGACATGCAGCTGCGTCGCGCCGCCTGACGTCTCCTTGTCAAGCTGCGGCAGATGGTGGTCGGCGAGACCCTTGTTCCAGCGCCCGAACGCGTGCTCGGTGTAGTACAACCCTCCCGCGAATCTGGAGTGAATCACCTTGTCCACGCCGGCGGCGAGCGCCGCCTTGGGAACGAAGATGCCGGCGGCGCCGCCGGCGAGGCCGAAACGGATGAATTCGCGCTTGTCCATGGGGTACCTCCTCTCGTGATATCGGGGCGAACACCCTGCCCGGCGGATTATTCCGGCCCCGGGAAGCGCTCCATCCGCCACAGCGCCGGGAACAGCCGCGTCCAGGCCCAGGCGACCAGCATGGTCGCCGCGCCGCCGAACACCACCGCCGGCACCACGCCCCACCAGGCGGCGGTGAGGCCGGACTCGAACTCGCCCACCTCGTTCGAGGCGCCGATGAAGACCGAGTTGACCGCGCTCACGCGGCCGCGGATCGCGTCCGGGGTGGCGAGCTGCACCAGCATCTGGCGCACGTAGACGCTCAGCATGTCGGCCGCGCCGAGCACGGTGAGCGCGGCGAGCGAGAGCCAGAGACTGGTCGAGACGCCGAACACCACCGTCGCGAGGCCGAAGGCCGCCACGCCGCCGAACATCCAGCGCCCGACCTGGTGCTGGATCGGGCGCAGCGCGAGCGCGAGACCGCATAGCGCGGCGCCAATGCCCGAGGCGGTGCGCAGGAACCCCAGCCCGAGCGGCCCGGCGTGCAGGATGTCCCCCGCGTAGGCGGGCAGCAGCGCGGTCGCGCCGCCGAACAGCACCGCGAACAGATCCATCGAGATCGCGCCCAGCACCACCGGGCGCGAGCGCACGAAGGCCAGGCCGGAGAGCAGGTTGGTCCAGGACAGCGGCACGCGCAGCGCGGGCGCGGCGCGCAGCGCACGCGCGGCGAGGATCAGCCCGAACGCCGCCGCCGACATCAGCGCGACCGCGGCGTAGACCGCCTCCGCGCCGGCGAAATAGAGCAGCCCGCCGAGCGCCGGGCCGGTGATGCGCGCGACCTGGTTGGCCGACGAGCTGAGCGGCACGGCGCGCCCGTATTCCTCGGGCGGCACCATGTTGGGCAGCAGCGCCTGCGCCGCCGGCATCGAGAACGCGCGCGCCACGCCGAACAGCCCCATGATCGCGAACACCGGCCACACCGCGGGCATGCCGGCGCGCGTATAGGCGAGCAGCAGCACCGCTGCCAGCGCCTGCAGCGCGAAGCAGGCGGCGGCCACGCGCCGCCGGTCGTACTGGTCGGCGACGTGCCCGGCGGGAAGGATGAGGACGATGAACGGCAGGAACTGCGACAGCCCGATCAGCCCGAGGTCGAGCGGGTCGTGGGTCGCCTCGTACACCTGCCAGCCGACCGCGACGGTCTGCATCTGCACCGCGAGGGTGCCGAACAGGCGCGCCAGCAGGTAGTACTTGAGCGCGCCATGACGCAGCACGCCGAACGCGCGCGCCATGGCGACGGGCTACTTGAGAACCGACTTGAGCGTCTTGCCCATCTCGGCGGGATTGCGCGTCACCTTGATCCCGCAGGCTTCCATCACCGCGAGCTTTTCCTGCGCGGTGCCCTTGCCGCCGGAGATGATCGCGCCGGCGTGTCCCATGCGCTTGCCCGGCGGGGCGGTGATCCCGGCGATGAAGCCGACCACGGGCTTTTTCATGTTCTTCTTGACCCACTCGGCCGCCGCCTCCTCGTCCGAGCCGCCGATCTCGCCGATCATGACCACCGCGTCGGTCTGCGGGTCGTCGTTGAACAGCTTCATCACGTCGATGTGCTTCATGCCGTTGACCGGATCGCCGCCGATGCCCACCGCCGACGACTGGCCGATGCCGAGCTCGGAGAGCTGGCCGACCGCCTCGTAGGTGAGCGTGCCCGAGCGCGACACCACGCCGACGCGCCCCTTCTTGTGGATGTGGCCCGGCATGATGCCGATCTTGAGCTCGCCCGGGGTGATCACGCCGGGGCAGTTCGGGCCCACCAGCACGCTGCTGCGCCTTTGCTTGCGCATGCGATCGCGCACCTCGATCATGTCGCGCACCGGGATGCCCTCGGTGATGCAGATCACCAGCTCGATGTCCGCCTCGACCGCTTCCCAGATCGCGGCGGCGGCGAACGGCGGCGGCACGTAGATCACCGATACGTTGGCGCCGGTGTTCCGTTTTGCGTCCGCCACCGTGCCGAAAATCGGAATGCCCTCGAAGTCCTCGCCCGCCTTCTTCGGGTTGACGCCGGCGACGAAGCAGGCGCGCCCGTTGGCGTACTCGCGGCTGGTGCGGGTGTGGAACTGGCCGGTCTTGCCGGTGATGCCCTGGGTGATGACACGCGTATTCTTGTCGATCAGTATGCTCATTTCTTTTTCCTCGCCGGCTTTTTCTTCGCCACCTTCTTCTTCACGACCTTCTTTTTCGGCGGCACCTTTTTCTTTTTCACCGCGGGCTTTTTCTTTTTCGCCTTCACCGCGGCGACCACCTTCTGCGCCGCCTCGGCCATGTTGTCGGCCGAGATGATCGGCAGGCCGGAGTCCTTGAGGATCTTCTTGCCCAGGTCCTCGTTGGTGCCCTTCATGCGCACCACCAGCGGCACCGCCAGGCGCACCTCGCGCGCGGCCGCGACCACGCCTTCGGCGATGGTGTCGCACTTCATGATGCCGCCGAAGATGTTGACCAGGATCGCCTTGACCTTCGGGTTGGTGAGCATGATCTTGAACGCCTCGGTGACCTTCTCCGCGGTGGCGCCGCCGCCGACGTCGAGGAAGTTGGCCGGCTCGCCGCCGAACAGCTTGATCGTGTCCATGGTGGCCATCGCCAGCCCGGCGCCGTTCACCAGGCAGCCGATGTCGCCGTCGAGCGAGATGTAGGACAGGTCGAACTTGGAGGCCTCGATCTCGAGCCGGGTCCTCCTCGTCGAGGTCGCGCATGGCCACGATGTCCGGGTGGCGGAACAGGGCGTTGTCGTCGAAGTTGATCTTCGCGTCGAGCGCGATCACGCGCCCCTCGCCGGTGAGTGACGAGCGGGTTGATCTCGGCCAGCGACGCGTCGGTCTCCCAGAAGCACTTGTAAAGCGCCTGCAGCAGCTCGCGCGCCTGCGCGATCGATGGCTCGGCAATGCCGATCTGGCGCGCGACCTCCTCCGCTTCGCCGTTGGTCAGCCCGGTCGCGGGATCGATGAATACCTTGCGGATCTTCTCCGGCGTCTTCGCCGCGACCTCCTCGATGTCCATGCCGCCCTCGGAGGAAGCCATCAGGCACACGCGCTGGGTGCCGCGGTCGACCACCATGCCGACGTAGAGCTCCTTGCGGATATCGGCGCCCTCCTCGACCAGCAGCCGCCGCACCTTCTGGCCCTCGGGGCCGGTCTGGTGCGTCTTCAGCTGCATGCCGAGGATCAGGCCGGCGTGCTCGCGCACCTCGTCGAGCGACTTCGCCACTTTTACCCCGCCGCCCTTGCCGCGGCCGCCGGCGTGGATCTGGGCCTTGACCACCCAGACCTTGCCGCCCAGCGCCTTTGCCGCGGCGACCGCCTCGTCGACCGAGAAGCACGGCGTGCCGCGCGGCGTCGCGACGCCGTACTTCCGGAACAGCTCCTTGCCCTGGTATTCGTGGATCTTCATGATCTTCCCGTTTCCTCTCCATGCAATTTGCGGTGCCACTTCGGGTACCACTTGCGCACCGTTTCCGAGCCGGTCTCGAGCGCGATGCACTGGTCGAGCTGGAACGGCTTGCTGCCGTCGCCGCTGTCCTCCCGCGCCTCGCCGGCGAAGGTCTGGATCGCCGCGGTCGGCAGCCCGGCCAGCATCTCGGTGATGTGGGTGCAGCCCTGCACCCCGCCCAGCAGCTCGTACACCTTCTTGCGAAAGCCCCGGCGCAGGTTGAGCCCGATCAGCTTCTTGTACTGCGGCGGCGCCTGTTCGCAGCCGCCCGGATACGGCACCGCGTCCGAAACGGCCATGGCATCGATCACGTTCAGGCCCCGGTCGATGGTGATCCGCAGCCACATCTCGTGGATCGGCTGGCCGGCGCGCCGAACCCCGGTCTGCAGCGGGTAGTCGTGGTTCTTGACGTCGGTCAAGTGCGCCTCGATGTCCCACAGGCCGTCGCCGCGCTTGTAGCCCTCGAAGCGCACGCGCCGGGTGTGGGTGAGCTCGCGCTCGACGTCGGTGATCGGCAGCGGCATGGCGCCGCGGATTCTAACACCCGGGTCGCTGCTAGAATGCCCTGGACCCGCGGAACACGACAGCATGAAATACATCCTCGCGCTCGACCAGGGCACCACCAGCTCGCGCGCGATCGTGTTCGACCACGACGGCGCGCCGCGCGCCGGCGCCCAGCGCGAGATCCGCCAGATCTACCCGCAGCCGGGCTGGGTCGAGCACGACCCGCACGAAATTTATGCTTCGCAGCGCGACACCGGGCGCGAGGCGATCGCCAAGGCCGGCGTCGACCCGACCGAAATCCGCGCCATCGGCATCGCCAACCAGCGCGAGACCACACTGCTGTGGGACCGCCAGACCAGCGAGCCGCTGCACAACGCGATCGTGTGGCAGGACCGCCGCACCACCGCGCTGTGCGCCGAGCTGCGCACCGCCGGCGTGGAGGAGACGATCAAGGCCAAGACCGGGCTGATCGTTGATCCGTACTTCAGCGGCACCAAGCTGGCGTGGCTGCTGGACAACGTTCCCGACGCGCGTGCGCGCGCCGAGCGCGGCGAGCTGGCGTTCGGTACCGTCGACACCTGGCTGGTGTGGCGCCTGTCGCACAGCCGCACCCACGTCACCGACGAGACCAACGCCTCGCGCACCCTGCTGTACGACATCCACAAGGGCGACTGGGACGAGGAGCTGCTCTCGATCCTGCGCGTGCCGCGCGCGATCCTGCCCGACGTGCAGCCGTCGGCGAGCGTGTTCGGCATGGCCGCGCCCGAGGAGTTCGGCGCCGCGATCCCGATCGCCGGCATCGCCGGCGATCAGCAGGCCGCGCTGTTCGGCCAGGGCTGCCACCGCGAGGGCATGGCCAAGGCGACCTTCGGCACCGGCAGCTTCATGCTGCTGCACACCGGCGAAACCGCGGTGCGCTCGGCGAGCGGCCTGCTCACGACGCCTGCGGCGCAGCCGAGCGCCGCGCAGGGAACGCCGCGCGGCTATGCGATCGAGGGCAGCGTGTTCGTCGCCGGCTCGGTGGTGCAGTGGCTGCGCGACGAGCTGCAGTTCTTCCGCACCGCGGCCGAGATCGAGGACCTCGCCGCGAGCGTGCCCGGCAACGGCGGCGTGTTCCTGGTGCCCGCGTTCACCGGCCTGGGCGCGCCGCACTGGGACCCGTTCGCGCGCGGCGCGATCTTCGGATTGACGCGCGGCTCCTCGCGCGCGCACATCGCGCGCGCCGCGCTCGAGTCGATCGCGTTCCAGGTCGCCGACCTGCTCGAGGCCATGCAGCGGGACGCGGGCGAGAAGCTGAGCGAGCTGCGCGTCGACGGCGGCGCGACCGCCAACAACCTGCTGATGCAGTTCCAGGCCGACATGCTGGGCGTGCCGGTGGTGCGCCCGCGCGTGCTCGAGACCACCGCGCTCGGCGCCGCCTACCTCGCCGGGCTGACGATCGGCATGTGGCGCTCGCCGCAGGAGATCGCGGCGCACTGGGCCGAGGACCGGCGCTTCGAGCCGCAGATGGACGCCGCGGCCGCCGCGGAGCTGCTCGGGCGCTGGCGCGCGGCGGTGCAGCGCTCGTTGCGCTGGGCCGAGCAGGACTGAGCGGACGGCGGCCCCAATGAGCCTTCCCCAGTGGCTCAACCCGGAGGTGTTCAAGCTCCTGCTGGTGCTGTTCCTGTCGTTCCTGATCGGACTGCAGCGCGAGGAACGCAAGGTGGCCGAGGAGGGGCGCTACGCCTTCGGCGGCGTGCGAACCTTCCCGCTGATCGGCTTCATCGGCTACCTGATCGCATTCCTTTCCGGCAAGGATCTGCTGCCGCTCGCGCTCGGCTTCGCCACTGTGGCCGGCTTCCTGATGCTGTCGTACTGGCACAAGCTCACCACCTCGAGCAACGCCGGCATCACCTCGGAGATGACCGGCCTCGCCACCTACCTGGTCGGCGCGCTGGTCTACCGCGAGCAGTTCTGGATCGCGACCGCGGTGAGCGTGGCGAGCCTGCTGCTGCTCGAGCTCAAGGTCGGGCTGGAGGGCCTCGCCCGGCGCATCGCCTCGGACGACATCCTCACCTTCGCCAAGTTCCTGCTGCTCACCGCGGTGATCCTGCCGGTGCTGCCCGACGCCGGATTCACGCCGTACGACATCAACCCGCACAAGACCTGGCTGGTGGTCGCGGCGGTCAGCGCGGTGTCCTACGGCAGCTACGCGCTGCAGCGGCTGATGAAGGGGCGCGGCGGGCTGATGCTGGCGGCGGTGCTGGGTGGCATGTACTCCTCGACCACCACCACGGTCGCGCTCGCGCGCCGCTCGCAACGTGCGGGCGAAGAGGACCCGCACCTGTTCGCCGGCAGCATCGTGATCGCCTCAGGCGTGATGTACCTGCGCCTGATCGTGCTGCTCGCGATCTTCAACCGCGCGCTGATGTGGGCGCTCGCGCCCAGCTTCGCCGCGCTCGCGGCGATCGCGATCGGCGCCGGCTGGGCCTGGTGCAGCCGCGCCGGCGGCCAACCCGCGCAGATCGAGCAGCGCCAGCAGCCCAGGAACCCGCTCGAGCTCGGCACCGCCCTCGCGTTCGCCGCCGTGTTCGTGGCCATGCTGGCCGCGACCCATTTCGCGCTCGATCACTTCGGGCGCGGCGGCGTGTACCTGCTCGCCACGGCGATGGGAGTGAGCGACGTCGACCCGTTCGTCATGGGCATGACCCAGGCCGTCCCCGGCGCGACCCCGCTCGCGCTCGCCGCGGCCGCGATCCTGATCGCGGCTGCGGCAAACAACGTCGCCAAGGGGGTCTACGCCTACGTGCTCGGCTCGCGCCCGGCCGGGCGCGCGAGCCTCGCGCTGCTGCTCGCGCTCGCCGCGCTCGGCATCGCGCCGCTGGCCTGGCTGTGAGCCCGGACGGCCTCGTCCTCGCGATCGACCAGGGCACGCATGCGAGCCGGGCGCTGGTGCTGGACGCGCGCGGGCAGATCGTCGCCGGCGGCGAGAAGGAAATCGCGCTCGTGCGCCCGCAGCCGGACTGGGCCGAGCAGGACGGCGAGGAGATCGTGGCATCGATGTTCGCCGCGGTCGAACAGGCGCTGCGCGCGCTCGGCGCGCACCGCACCGCGCTCGAGGTCGCCGGCCTGTCGAGCCAGCGCGCGAGCTGCGTGTGCTGGGACCGGCGCAACGGCCGGCCGCTGTCGCCGGTGTTCAGCTGGCAGGACCGGCGCGCGCAGGCCTGGATCGCCGCGCTCGAGCCCGCGCACGGCGACGCGGTGCACCGCAAGACCGGTCTTTTCCTTTCGCCGCATTACGGCGCGAGCAAGCTGCGCTGGGCGCTCGATCACCTGCCCGCGGTCGGCGCCGCGGCGAAGGCGGGCTTTCTCGCCTGGGGGCCGCTGGCGAGCTTCCTCGTGTTCCGCCTGCTGAAGGAGCGGCCATTCGCCGCCGATCCGCAATGCGCCGCGCGCACCCAGCTGTGGAACCTCGCCGCGCGCGACTGGGATCCCGGGCTGCTCGAGCTGTTCGGCCTGCCGCAGGGCTTCCTGCCGCAAAGCGTGGCGACCTGCCGCGCCTGGGGGACGCTCGACCTCGCGGGCCCCGCGCTGCCGCTCGCGGCGGTCAACGGCGACCAGTCGGCGGCGGTGTTCGCGTTCGGCTGGCCCGAGCCCGACTCGGCCTACGTCAACATCGGCACCAGCGCCTTCGTGCAGCGCGCGCTCGAGCGCGCGCCCGGGCACGTGCCGCGCCAGCTCACCGGCATCATCCTGGACGACGGCCGCGACACGGTCTGGATGGTCGAAGGCAACGTCAACGGCGCCGGCACCGCGCTCGAGTGGCTGCGCGCGGAGCTGGGCATCGAGGACGCGCTCGCGCGCCTGCCGGCCTGGCTCGACGAGCAGTTCGAGCCGCCGCTGTTCCTGAATGGCATCGCGGGCCTGGGCGGGCCGTTCTGGCAGGCGGAGTTCGCCTCGCGCTTCGTCGGCGCAGGCGAGCCCTGGCAGAAGGCGGTCGCGGTGGTGGAGAGCATCGCCTTCCTGCTGCAGGCGAACATCGATCACATGGCGGCCTGGGTGCCGCTGGCGCGGCGGGTGCGCGTCAGTGGCGGGGTGTCGCGCCTGGACGGGCTGTGCCGGCGGCTCGCCTCGGTCAGCGGCCTGCCGGTGCTGAGGCGCGACGACCCGGAAGCGAGCGCGCGCGGCATCGCCTTTCTCGCCGCCGGCCGCCCGCAGGGCTGGAACGGCGCCGGACGCGAAGACCGGTTCGAGCCGCAGGCGCGCCCGGCGCTCGCCGCGCGCTACCGTCGCTGGCGCGAGCTGATGAAGCAGGCGACCGGAATCTGACCATCCGGCGCCGCTAGGATTTCGAGTAGGACGCGCCCTCCTTCCAGACCCGGCGCCCGAACGCGGGGTAGTTCGCCGCCACCTCGCGCGCCACCGGCCCGCGCAGCAGCGCGAGCTGCGCCTGGGTCGGCGCGGGGGTCTGCGCCGGCGCGCCGTCGCAGTCGAACTCGAACCCGGTCGCCTCGCGAATCTCCTCCAGGCTCGAGCCGGGGTGCACGCTCTCGAGCCGGAAGCGCCCGCGCGCGGGCTGCCAGGCGAACAGCGCCTTGCCGGTGAGCAGCGCCTGCGGGCCGCCGCGGCGCCACACCCCGGGCGGGCTCGACCCGGGCGCGCTGACGAACTCGACCTTCGGCACCAGCACGCGGCGCGAGTGTTCCTCGCGGAACAGGATCGTGCGGCGCGCCGCGAAGTACATGAACGCCGAGCCGAACGAGCCGGGAAAGCGATGCCCTTCGGCGCGCACCAGGTTGACGTTCGCCTCGCCGTCGATCTGCGCCCCGCCGAGGAAGAAGACGTCGATCCTGCCCTGCCCCGCCAGATCGAACAGCTCGCGCGAGCCCTCGCTGAACGGATTGCCGCTGCGCTTGCTCAGCAGGGAGACGCGCAGCGCGGGATTGCCCGCTCTCAGCAGGAACGCGGCCGTGGCCGGAATCGGCGAGGCGGCGCCGACGGCGACGTGCGCCGCGTCGCCGATCAGGCGCGCGATCACGCAGGCGAGCAGCTCTTCTCTGGCGTAAGGACCCATTGCTCGAGATAGCGCCGGAAGCCCTCGCGGGTCCTGGCCGCCTTCGCGTATGTCAGCAGGTGCGCGTCGTCGATCGGATACTCGTCCGTCACCCCGAGCGGCCAGGCGCCGCGCGGCGCCGGCGCCAGCGCGCTGACGTAGACCGAGCCAAGCACCCCGGGGGCGAGGATCTCGTCCTGCAGCATGTCGCCGTCGCGGATCTGCTCGACGCTGACGTAGCAGGCCTTGGCCGCGTGCGCGATCGTCGCCAGCTCGCGCCGCCGCCCGAGCCACACGTTGCCCGCGCGGTCGGCCCAGCGCGCGTGGAACAGCGCCACGTCGGGCGAGATCGCCGGAGCGAGGATGATCGGGTCGTCCTGCGCAAGAGGATTCTGAATGATCTTCCAGTCGGGACGCGCCGCGACCAGGTCCGAGCCGAGCACGCCGCGCAGCGGCATGAAGGGCACGCCTTTTTCGGCTGCCTGCAGTCCGCTGTGGATCATCGGGCAGGTGGCTTCGCGCAGCACCAGCTCGCCTTTCTCGGCCGCCTCGGTGAAGCGCGGCGCGAGCCCGGCTTCGCCGAGCGACACCGCGCTGGTCTCGACCTCGGCGACGCAGCCGGCGCCGATCAGGAGGTCGGCGCACATGCCCAGCACCGGCACGCCGAGCAGGCGCAGGCGCCTGGCGCCGCGCCGCACCAGCGCGCGCACCACCGCCATCGCCGGCAGCGAGTAGTCCGGCGGCAGCGCGATCTGCGCGCCGTCGGGGATCTGCGCCGCGAGCGCCTCGGCGTCGGCGAGAAAGCGCGTCGCGTTCGCCGGCAGCGCGTCCATGCTCAGGAGGTGCCGCCCACCGTGAGGCCGTCGATGCGCAGCGTCGGCTGGCCGACCCCGACCGGCACGCTCTGGCCTTCCTTGCCGCAGGTGCCGACGCCGGTGTCGAGCTGCAGGTCGTTGCCGATCATGCTGACGCGCGTCAGCGCGTCGGGCCCGTTGCCGATCAGGGTCGCGCCCTTGACCGGGTGCGTGACCTTGCCGTCCTCGATCATGTAGGCCTCGGCGGCGGAGAACACGAACTTGCCGTTGGTGATGTCGACCTGCCCGCCGCCGAAGTTGACCGCGTACAGGCCGCGCTCGACCGAGGCGATGATCTCGCGCGGGTCGTGTCGGCCCGGCGAGCATGTAGGTGTTGGTCATGCGCGGCAGCGGCAGGTGGGCGTAGGACTCGCGCCGCCCGTTGCCGGTGAGCGGCATCTTCATCAGGCGCGCGTTGAGGCGTGTCCTGCATGTAGCCGCGCAGGATGCCGTCCTCGATCAGCACCGTGCGCGTGGTGGGATTGCCCTCGTCGTCGACATTGAGCGAGCCGCGCCGGTCGGGCAGGGTGCCGTCGTCGACCACCGTGACGCCCTTGCGCCGACGCGCTCGCCGATGCGGCCGGAGAACGCCGAGCTGCCCTTGCGGTTGAAATCGCCCTCGAGGCCGTGGCCGATCGCCTCGTGCAGCAGGATTCCGGGCCAGCCCGGCCCCAGCACCACGGTCATCGTGCCCGCCGGCGCCGGGCGCGCGTCCAGGTTGACCAGCGCCTGCGATGCACGGCCTTGTCGGCGTAGTCGCTGCAGCACCGCGTCGCTGAAGTAGCGCGTAGCCGAAGCGCCCGCCGCCGCCCGCGTGGCCGCTGCTCGCGCCTGCCGTTGTGCTCGGCGATCACCTGCACCGACAGCCGCACCAGCGGCCGCACGTCGGCCGCGAGCACGCCGTCCGAGCGCGCGATCAGCACCACCTCGTATTCGCCGCGCCAGTTGCGCCATCACCTGCGTCACGCGCGGATCGAGCGCGCGGCACATGCGCTCGAGCCTCCCGAGCAGCGCCACCTTGGCCTCGGAGGCAAGGGTAGCGAGCGGATCGACCGGCTCGTAGCGCCGCACCGGCTGGCCGCGGCGGGCGACTTTGGTGCGCCGGTTCTGGCCCGCCGCCGCAATCGCCCGGGTCGCGCGCGCCGCGTCCTGCAGGGCGTCGAAGCTGATCTCGTCGGAGTAGGCGAACGCGGTCTTCTCGCCCGCGATCGCGCGCACCCCGACGCCCTGCTCGATATTGAAGCTGCCCGACTTGACGATTCCCTCCTCCAGGCTCCAGCTCTCGGAGCGCGCATACTGGAAGTAGAGGTCGGCATAGTCGATGCGGTGCGCGCCGAGCGCGCCGAACACGCGCTCGAGCTTGCCCGGCTCGAGCGCGTAGGGCTCGAGCAGGCGGCGCTCGGCGGTTCCGAGCAGCAGGTCCTGCGGGGCGGTCTGCATGGGTGGCGATGTCTCCTGGCGAAGGATCATAACAGTCAGTAGCCGCCGAGCAGCGGATCCACCGGCGCGGCGGGCCTTAGCTTTTCGACATTCGGATCGGTCCAGGTTCCCGTGATCTTGTAGTCGTAGGAGAAGATCTGTCCGAGCGGGTTCTTCAGTATGCGCTGGGCGATCGCCGAAGCGACGCCGGCCAGCGGATTGACCAGCCCGATGACCGTCGACGCGCTGTCGCCCAGGCCGGGCACCACCCGCACCGTCAGATCCTGGGTCTCGCGCGCGAGGTCGGTCTCGCCGCTCATCGACACGTCCGCCGCCGCGCCGTGCATCTTGAAGTCCCCGGTCGTCATCACGCCCTGCCGGATCTGCAGCGTGCTGCTGATGGCGTCGAACTGGAAGCCCTTGGAAAACACGTCGCGGAAGTCGAGCGTGATGCGCCGCGGCAGCATCTGCAGGCTCATCAGCGAGATCAGCTTGCCGATTCCCGGCTCGATCTCGAGAAACTGACCGTCCTTGGCGCTCAGCGTCAGGTCGCCGGACAGAGACGGATAGTCGATCGTCATTGGATCTCCGCTCCAGCCCAGCGTGCCGCCGAGCGTCGCCTTACCGCCTTTGACCAGAGCTTTGTAGCCGATACGGTCGAGAAATCTGCCGGCGTCGTTGACCTTCAGCTCGAAATTGAGCCCGGTCGACGACGCCGCGCCGCCGCGCCAGATGCCGCTGGCGCTCATCGACGCGTCGGGATTCACCATCGCCAGCCGCTCGATGCGCCAATCCTCGCCCGCGTGCTGCGCGGCGACCTCGACCCGGCCGAGCTGCTTGCCGCGGAAAGTGAAGCGGTCGGCGATCAGATCGAGCGCGGGCAGGTCGCTGACCTGCGGCCCGCCCTTGACCGGCTCCGCCTCGTGCCCCGGCGCGTCGCCCGGGATCGCGAAGCGCGCCAGGCGCGCGATCAGCTTGCCTTTGTCGGCATAGCGGTAGGACAGATCGCCGGCGAGCTGATCGGCCACGACGTTCGCCGACCACCCTTCCGCGTCGGCGCCGGCCTTGAGCGAGACCCCGGTCACGCGCTTGCCGAAGGCATCGAGCGCGTCGACCTTGAGCTCGGCGCTGACCGGCCCGGCCGCCGAGCCGTCTTTCCCCGCCAGCCCCAGCCAGCGGTCGAGGTCGAGGCTGGGCGTCGAGCCGTACAGCAGCACGCCCGTACGCTCGGGCAGGCGCAGCGCCACGCCGGGCTCGGGCGCGAGCGCGATCGAGGCGCGCTGGACGGTCATCTGCGGGCCGGAGCGCTGGCGCAGGATTTCGGCCGCGAGCCTGCGCCCCAGCGTGAGCGAGATGCGGTCGCGCGTGTCGGCCGTGCCCGGCAGCAGCTCGATGCGCAACGGCAGCGCCGTGCCGGCGGTCTTGTCGAGCGGCGGCGGCAGGGTGCTCGCCAAATCGCGCAGCGACGACTCGAGGCTCAGCTGCGCGTGGCCGTCGCGCACCGCTACGGTCGCGGTGTAGTCCGCGGCGCCGGACAGGAAATTGCCCCAGCGCGAAGCGGCGAGCGAGCGCACTCCGCCCAGCTCGACGCGGCCGCGCGCAACGACCCGCACCCCGCTGCCGGGCGCGGTGCCGCCGTTGATCCGCAGCGGGCCGCCGAGAAACCGGCCCTGCACGTCGTGCACCGTCAGGCCCGACTCGGTGAAGCTCACCATGCCGCCGGCCTGCTCGATCGGCGGCAGCTGCGGCATCAGGGTCAGGCCGTTGTCGACGAAGCGGAACTCGCCCGCCAGCTTGGTCGCCTCGGGGTCGCCCAGGGGCAGCTCGAGCTTGAGCGTCAGCGTGCCGCGCCCGGTGGCGCGCATCGCGTCGGTCAGGCCGTTCACCTTGTCGCGCACCGGGCTGCCGGCGATGAAAGCCAGGAACGCGCCGCTCGGTCCGTCCGCCGTGCCGGAGATCGAAAGCAGCTTGCGCGGCGCGGTCAGGCTCGAGATGCCGACCTGCACGTCCGAAAGCCTGGCGCCGTACACGCTGCCGCTGTGACCGACGATGGTCATCTTGTCGCGGTCGAACAGCAGCTCGCCGTCGATGTCCTCGATGCGCGGCCATTTCGGCCCGACCTGCAGCGTACCCTTGCTGACGTGCGCGCTGACCTGGAACTGCCCCTGCGACGGGTCGACGAAGGGAAAGTCGCGCAGGTCGCCCTTGAGCCGCAGGGCCACGTCGCTCGCCTGCCCCGCGACGATCGCCCCGGCGAGCCAGCTGCGCGGTGCCTCGCCCATGATGCTGCCGAGCGGCAGGTAGCGCACGACCTGGCTGCCGTCCGCGCGCGACAGCCGGGCCGACAGGTCGATCGTGCCGGGACCCGTGTCGTCGCGCCAGGTGTAGGTTCCGGATGCGCTTCCGGCGAGGTGGGGATTGGAAAAATCGAGCGCGGACAAGCGCACGTCGATCGCGCCGGTCTGCGAGCGCTGCCAGTCTATCTGGCCGCTCAGCTCGTCGAACTGGATGCGCGGCTCGGGAAACACCTTCGGCAGGCTGAGCCCGGTATTGCGCGAGGCGAGATAGATCCGGCCTTGCTCGCCAGTTGCGTCCAGGCTGCCCGAAAGGCCGGCAAACCCCGGCAGCTTGTTCCAGGCGTTCACCGCCACGCCGACGAAGCGCGACTTGACGCGGAATTGATCCGCCTCGGGCAGCGGGCCGCTCCAGCTGAACGCCAGGTCGAGCAGGTTGCCGCGCGGCGCGAGCCGCTCGAGCAGCTCGCGCAGTTTTGCCGGAAAGGGCAGATAGGCCGCGAGCTGCGCCAGCGGCTCGAGCTCGATCAGGTTGGCGCTCGCCGAGCCGTGCTCGGCGACTTGCCCCGCGCGCGGCGCCCAGGCGACGCTGAAGCTGGTGGGGTGCAGCGCCGGGCCCGCGGCGCCGATCAGGGCGAGGTTGCTGGCCGAGACTTGGTAGCCCTGCCCGTTGATGCGGGATTGCAGCCGGCCGCGCAGGCTCTGCAATTCGAGCAGCGGCAGATCGGCGGCGAGCCGCACCGCGACCCCGGTCAGGGCCACGTCCACGGTGCCCCGCAGCAGCTTGCCCGCGCCGAGCGTGGCCCACAGCCTGAGCGCACCCTGCCCGCGCTGCAGGTCGACCGGGTAGTCGATCCACTTGCGCCAGCCGGCGAGGTCGGTGTTGCCGATGTCGAGGTAGACGCGGCCGTTCCACGCCGCCAGGTCGGCGACGCTGCGGCCGTTCAGCTCGGCGCGCAGCTCGAGGTCGGCGCCGAGGTCGTCCGGCGGGCGCGCCGAAAGGCCCATGGAGTGCCTCGCGCCCGCGTTGCGCAGGCGGAAGTCGAGCGCGTGCAGCGCGAGCGGCGGGGCCCCGCGCTTCTCGTCGCGCCACTCGATCTCGGCGTTGCGCACCACGATTTCGCGCTGGCCGAGCACCCAGTCGCTGAACCCGGCGCCCGGCGCGGCGCCGGAGAGCTGCATTCCGGCGATGTAGATCTCGCCCGCGGCGTCGCGTCGCACGGTCAGTTTCGGCGCTTCGACGGTGAGCGAGCGCAGGCGCAGGTCGAGGAACATGAGCGAGCGCCACGACACCACGTTCTTGACCTCCGGCAGCACCAGCGCGACGCGCCCGGCGCGGTCGTAGATGCGCACATCGCTGAAGTTGAGGCGCGGACGCAGGCCGAGCCAGTCGGCCTCGATGGTGCCGATCCTTACCGGCAGGCCGATCGAGCGCGACAGGGTCGCGACGATCTGCGCGCGATAGTCCTCGACGTGCGGCAGCAGCCAGTAGCGCAGCGCGAGCACGGCCGCGGCGACGGCGAACAGCGCGCACCACGCCAGCCACTCGAGCACCCGCAGCCAGAGCGGGAGTCGGGTTTCGGTTTGCATGGTGCTTCGCGTTGCCCCTATAGTCCGTGAGCGGGCGACTGAGCGCACCGGGCCCGCTTGCATTTTAAACCGTAAATATCGACCCCGATTCGGATTTCCCCGAAATCTTGAGCCTCGCCCCGATTCCGCACGTGCTCGAGCCCTCGCGCTACGCGCGCCACGTGCTCGAAGCGCAGCCCGCGCTCGCCGCCGAGCTCGCCGCGCCGCAGCCGTTCACGCGCGCGCAGATGGACGCGGCGCTGGACGGAGCGCAGGCGGACGACGAGCCGGCGCTCAAGCGCCGCCTGCGCCGCCTGCGCCAGCGCGTGCTGCTGCGGGTGATGGCGCGCGACCTCTCCGGCGCGGCCGATCTGGCCGAGGTCTGCGGCGCGATGAGCGACCTGGCGGAGGCTTGCATCGCCAGCGCGCTGGCGTGGGCCGAGCGCGACCAGGCCGCCCGCTCCGGGCGCCCGCGCGGCGCCGGCGCGAGCCCGCAGCCGCTGCTGGTGGTGGGCATGGGCAAGCTCGGCGGACGCGAGCTCAACGTCTCGTCGGACGTCGACCTGGTGTTCGTCTACCCGGAAGAAGGCGACACCGACGGCGAGCAGCGCCTGTCGAACCATGAGTACTTCGCGCGCGTCGGGCGCAAGCTGATCGCGCTGCTCGCCGACATCACCGAGGACGGCTTCGCGTTCCGGGTCGACATGCGCCTGCGCCCCTACGGCGAGTCGGGCCCGCTGGTGGCGAGCTTCGACGCGCTCGAGAATTACCTGGTGGGCCAGGGCCGCGAATGGGAGCGCTACGCCTGGATCAAGGCGCGGCCCCTCACCGGAGGCGCCGAGCGGGAGCGCGAGCTCGAGGCGATCGTGCGCCCGTTCGTGTACCGCAAGTACCTCGACTACGGAACGCTCGCCGCGATGCGCCGCCTGCACGCCGAGGTGAGGCGCGAAGTGGAGCGGCGCGAGCTGGCCGAGCACGTCAAGCTCGGGCCGGGCGGGATCCGCGAGATCGAGTTCGTGGTCCAGGCGCTGCAGCTGGTGCGCGGCGGGCGCGACCCCGAGCTCGCGCTGCGGCCGACGCTCGCGGCGCTCGAGCGGCTCGCGGCGCGCCGGCTGCTGCCCGAGGACGCTGCGCGCGAGCTGGCCGAGGCCTATCGGTTCCTGCGCCGGGTGGAGCACCGGCTGCAGTATCTGGATGATCGCCAGACCCACACCCTGCCCTCCGACGAGGACGATCGCGCGCGCGTCGCGGCGATGTGCGGCTTCGGCGGCTGGGACGCCTTCGCGGCCGCGCTCGAGGCGCAGCGCGGGCGCGTCACGCGCCACTTCCAGGCGGTGTTCGCCGAGGCGCAGGAAAACGGCGCCGGCGAGCTGTGGCAGGACGACCGCGAGGCGCTCGCGCAGGCGCTCGCCGCGCGCGGCTATCGCGACCCGGCGGGCAGCGCCGCGCGGCTCGCCGCGGTGCGCGCGAGCCAGCGCTACCAGAACCTGCCCAAGGACTCGCGCCGGCGCTTCGACGCGCTGGCGCCCGCGCTCGCCGCCGCGGCGGCGGCGAGCGCCGACCCGGATGCCACGCTCGAGCGCGGCCTGGCGCTGATCGAGGCGATTGCGCGCCGCGCGGCCTATCTCGCGCTGCTGGCCGAGCATCCCGAGGCGCTCGAGCGCGTGGCGCGCATCGTCGCCGCCTCGAGCTGGGCGGCGGAGTTTGTCACGCGCCATCCGCTCTTGCTCGATGAGCTGCTCGACGACCGCGTGCTGTACGCGCCGCCCGACTGGAGCGCGTTCGCGCGCAGCTTGCGCGCGCTGATTGCGGCGCACGAAGGCGACCCCGAGCGGCAGATGGACGTGCTGCGCGAGCAGCACCAGGCGCAGGTGTTCCGCCTGCTGGCGCAGGACCTCGCCGGCCTGCTCACGGTCGAGCGGCTCGCCGACCACCTCTCGGCGCTCGCCGACCTGACGCTGGAGGCGGCGCTCGAGCTGGCGTGGCGCCAGGTCAGGCGCCATCGCGAGGGCGCGCCGCGCTTCGCCGTGGTCGCCTACGGCAAGCTCGGCGGCAAGGAGCTCGGCTACGCCTCCGACCTCGACCTGATCTTTCTCTACGACGACCCGGACGAGCGCGCGGCCGAGGCCTACGCCCGCCTGGCGCAGAAGCTCAACCTGCTGCTCACCACGCGCACCGCGGCCGGGGTGCTGTTCGCCACCGACCTGAGGCTGCGCCCGAGCGGCGCGAGCGGCCTGCTGGTGTCGACCGTGGCGGCGTTCGAGCAATACCAGGAGCAGCAGGCCTGGGTGTGGGAGCACCAGGCGCTCAGCCGGGCGCGCTTCTGCGCCGGCGACGCGGCGATCGGCGCCGCGTTCGAGGCCATCCGCGAGCGCATCCTGCGCCGCAGGCGCGACGCCGCCGAGCTCGCGCAGGAAGTGCTCGCGATGCGCGCCAGGATGCACGCCGCGCACCCGAACCCGAGCGGCCTGTTCGACGTCAAGCACGACGCCGGCGGCATGATCGACATCGAGTTCATCGTCCAGTTCGTGGTGCTGGCGCACGCGCACGATCAGCCGCGACTGGTCGGCAACCTGGGCAACATCGCGCTGCTCGGCATCGCGAGCGAGCTCGGACTGATCCCGGCCGGGCCGGCCGAGGCCTGCCGCGAGGCCTATCGCGAGTTCCGCCGCGTCCAGCACGCGCTGCGGCTGAACGGCGCGGCCTACGCGCGCGTGCCGCCCGAGCAGCTTGCGGCGCATGCGCGCGCCGTAAAGGAATTGTGGCAGGCGGTGCTGGGCGACTTCACTGCGGCGCCTGCCAGCCGCCGCCCAGCGCCTTGATCAGCGCGACCTCGGCCAGCAGGCGCTGGCCGTAGGTCACCACCGCGGCGCGCTCGATGGCGAGCCGCGTCGCCTGCACCGTGACCACGCTCAGGTAGTCCACGGTTCCGGCCTTGTACTGATTGGTGGTCAGCGTCACCGACTCGCGCGCGGAGCTCACCGCGTCTTCCTGCACCCGGGCCTCGTCGCCCAGGATGCGCAATGCGGCGAGGTTGTCCTCGACCTCCTGGAACGCCGCGAGCACCGTCTGGCGATAGGCCGCGACGCTCGCGTCGTAGGCCGCGATCGCCTGCTCGCTCTGGGCGCGGCGCAGGCCGGCGTCGAACAGCGACTGGGCGAGCGCCGGGCCGAGCGACCAGAAACGGTTCGGCGCGCTGATCCAGTTGGCCACGCTCGGGCTCTGGAAGCCGGCGCTGGCCGACAGCGTCAGGTCCGGGAAGAAGGCGGACCGGGCGACACCGATCTGCGCGTTCGCCGCCGCGACGCGGCGCTCGGCCGCCGCGATGTCGGGCCGGCGCTCGAGCAATTGAGACGGCATGCCCGGCGGAACGTCGCGCATGCCGATCGCGATCGAGGCCCTGGGCAGCGAGAAGTCGGCCGGGGCCTTGCCCAGCAGGGTCGCGATCGCGTGCTCGAGCTGCGCGCGCGCGACGCCGAGGTCGATCGCCTGCGCCCGGGTGCTGATGAGCTGCGCTTGCGCCTGCACCACGTCGGCCTTGCCGGCCACGCCGACCGCGTAGCGGTTGCGGGTCAGCGCGAGCGACTTCTCGTACGCCGCCACGGTGTCGTCGAACAACTGCCGCTGCACGTCGAGCACGCGCAGCTGGAAGTAGTCGCTCGCCAGCTCGGCCTGCGCCGACAGGCGCGCGTTGGCGAGGTCGGCGGCGCTCGCCTCGGCGCCTGCGACGTTCGCTTCCACCTCGCGCCGCACCCGCCCCCACAGATCGGCTTCCCACGAGGCGTCGAGCGACACTACGTGGCTGGTCGAGGCCGCGCCGGCCGCCGGGCTGCGGCCGCGGGTGACCGAGACGCTGGCGCCGAGCGCCGGGAAAAGCGCCGCGCGCGCCTGCTGCACCAGCGCGCGCGCCTGGCGATACTGCGCTTCGGCCAGGCGCAGGTTCTGGTTGCCGATCTCGACCTGCGCCTCGAGCGCGTCGAGCTGCGGATCGCCGAAGACCTTCCACCATTGGCCGCGCTCGGCCGTGTCGGCCGGCTGCGCCGGCTTCCAGGCCCCTGCCTCCTTGTAGGCGGCCGGCGACTCGATCTCGGGGCGGCGGTAATCCGGGCCGACCGTGCAGCCGCCGAGGACGGCGCCGGCAATGACGGCGAGTGCGATGCGCGTTTTCATTCTGTCTCGCTGGCGATGGCGCCCGCGCGGCCGAGCCGCGTGCCGCGCCACAGGCGCAGGCACCACAGGCGCAGCCGGTCGAGGTACAGGTAGACGACCGGCGTCGTGTAGAGGGTGAGCAACTGGCTGACGATCAGGCCGCCGACGATCGAGAGCCCGAGCGGCTGGCGCAGCTCGGCGCCGTCGCCGCTGCCGAGCGCCAGCGGCAGCGCGCCGAGCATCGCCGCCATGGTGGTCATCATGATCGGGCGGAAGCGCAGCAGGCAGGCCTCGAAGATCGCCTCGCGCGGCGGCTTGCCGTGCTCGCGCTCGGCGTCGAGCGCGAAGTCGATCATCATGATGGCGTTCTTCTTCACGATGCCGATCAGCAGGATCACGCCGATCAGCGCGATGATGCTGAACTCGGTGTTGAAACGCGAGCAGCGCCAGCACCGCGCCGACGCCGGCCGACGGCAGGGTGGAGAGGATCGTGATCGGATGGACGTAGCTCTCGTAGAGGATGCCCAGCACGATGTAGACCGTCGACCAGCGCGGCGAGGATCAGCAGCGGCTCGCTCTGCGAGCGATGCCTGGAACGCCTTGCGCCGTGCCCTGGAAGCTGCCGTGGATCGTCGGACGGCATGCCGATGCTGCGCCATGGCGTCGTCGATCGCCTGCGTCGCCTCGCGACAGCGACACGCCCGGGCGCCAGGTTGAACGAGATCGTCGCGGCGGCGAACTGGCCCTGATGATTGACCGCCAGCGGCGGTGTTGCTCGAGCTCGTAGTGCGCGAATGGCGGCGAGCGGCACCTGCGTCCGCCGCCGGACGTGATGAGGTAGACGTCCTTGAGCGCCTCCGGGCTCTGCCAGTACTGCGGCGCCACTTCCATCACCACGTGATACTGGTTGAGCGGGTTGTAGATGGTCGAGACCTGGCGCTGGCCGAAGGCGTCGTAGAGCGTGTTGTCGATGTGCCTGCGGCGTGATGCCCGAGGCGCGCGGCCGTGTCGCGGTCGATGGTGAGCGAAGTCTGCAGCGCCGTGATCCTGCTGGTCGGTGTTGACGTCGGCCAGCTCGGGCACGTCGGCCAGCGCGCTGCTGCAGGCGCGGCGCCCAGGTGCGCAGCGTCGTCGAGGTCGTCGGCCTGCAGGGTGTACTGGTAGGCGCGTTGCTCTGCCGGCCGCCGACGCGGAGGTCCTGCACCGGCTGCAGGAACAGGCTGCGCGCCGGGCACGTGCGCGAGCTTGCGCCGCAGGCGCGCGATCACCTGGTCGGCGGACATGCTTGCGCTCGGCCGAGCGGCTTCAGCGAGATGAACATGAAGCCGCGAATTGGCGCTGGCCGCCGCCGGTGAAGCCGACCACGTTCTCGCACCGCCGGGTCGCTGCGCGATGATGGTCACGAAGTCGGCCAGCTTCTGCTGCATGGCCTGGAACGAGATGCTCTGGTCGGCCTGGATGCCGCCGATCATGCGGCCGGTGTCCTGCTGCGGGGAAGAAGCCCTTGGGCACGATCGATGAACAGATAGACGTTCAGCGCCGATGGTCGCCGCCAGCAGATCAGCATCATGACGCGCGCGGTGGCGCAGCGCCCAGTCGAGGCTGCGCTCGTAGCGCGCGCAGCAGCCAGTCGAAGACCGCGCTCGCTCGACACGGTACAAGCGCCCGTGCTGCGCTTCGTGCTCGCGGCTTGCAGCAGCGCGCGCGCACATCATCGGCGTGGTGGTCAGCGAGACCACCAGCGAGATCAGGATCGCGACCGACAGCGTGACCGCGAACTCGCGGAACAGCCGGCCGACGATGCCGCCCATCAGCAGGATCGGGATGAACACCGCGACCAGCGACAGGCTCATCGAGAGCACGGTGAAGCCGACCTCGCGCGCGCCCTGCAGCGCCGCCTCGAAGCGGCGCCATGCCGGCCTCGAGGTGGCGCGTGATGTTCTCCAGCACCACGATGGCGTCGTCGACCACGAAGCCGGTGGCGATGGTCAGCGCCATCAGCGACAGGTTGTCGAGGCTGAAGCCGCAGCAGGTACATGACGCCGAAGGTGCCGATCAGCGAGACCGGCACCGCGACCGCCGGGATCAGCGTGGCGCGCGCACGTTGCGCAGGAACAGCGAACACCACCAGGATCACCAGCAGCGATCGCGATCAGCAGCGTGCGCTCGACGTCGTGCAGCGAGGCGCGGATGGTCGGCGGTGCGGTCCGATCGCGACCTGCAGGTCGATGGCGGCCGGGATCGAGGCCTGCAGCTGCGGCAGCAGCGCCTTGCACGCGGTCGACGGTCTCGATGATGTTGGCGCCCGGCTGGCGGCAGATGATCAGCAGCACCGCGGGCTTGCCGTTGGACAGCCCGACGTTGCGCACGTCCTCGCACCGAGTCGATCGACGTCGGCGACGTCGCGCGAGCCGCACCGCGGCGCCGTTGCGGTAGGCGACGACCAGCGGCGCGGTAGTCGGCCGCCTGTCGTGGCCTGGTCGTTGGCGTAGATCTGCCAGTGGCGCGCGCCGTCCTCGACCGACGCCCTTGGGCCGGTTGGCGTTGGCCGCGGCGAGCGCGGCGCGCACGTCCTCCAGGCCGATGCCGTAGTTGCTGCAGCGCGGTCGGGTTGAGCTCGACCCGCACCGCCGGCAGCGAGCTGCCGCCGACCGTCGACCTCGCCGACGCCGTCGACCTGCGACAGCTGCTGCTCCAGGATGGTCGAGGCGGCGTCGTAGATCTGGCCCGGCGTCATGGTCGTCCGAGGTCAGCGCCAGGATCATGATCGGCGCGTCGGCCGGGTTGACCTTGCGGTAGGTCGGGATTGCTGCGGCAGGCCGGCCGGCAGAGTCGCTGCGCGCGGCGTTGATCGCCGCCTGCACGTCGCGCGCGGCGCCGTCGATGTCGCGGTCGAGGTCGAACTGCAGCGTGATGCGGGTCGAGCCGAGCGAGCTGCTGCGAGGTCATCTCGGTGACGCCGGCGATGCGCCCGAGCGCGCGCTCCAGCGGCGTGGCGACGGTGGACGCCATGGTCTCCGGGCTGGCGCCCGGCAGGCTGGCCTGCACCGAGATGGTCGGGAAATCCACCTGCGGCAGCGGCGCGACCGGCAGCAGGCGAACGCCGACGATGCCGGCCAGCGCGATGCCCAGCGTCAGCAGCGTCGTGGCGACCGGCCGGCGGATGAAGGGCGCGGAGAGGTTCATGCGCGCTCGGTCCCGCGGTCGCTGCAGCGCCGCCGGCGCGCCTCGCCAGCGCGCGCGCCAGCCGGTCGAACGCGAGGTAGATCACCGGCGTGGTGAACAGCGTCAGCACCTGGCTGACGATCAGGCCGCCGACGATGGCGATGCCGAGCGGCTGGCGCAGCTCCGAGCCGACGCCGCGTGCCGAGCATCAGCGGCAGCGCGCCGAGCAGCGCCGCCAGGGTGGTCATCAGGATCGGCCGGAAGCGCAGCAGGCAGGCCTGGTAGATCGCCTCGCGCGGCGGCTTGCCCTGCTCGCGCTCGGCGTCGAGCGCGAAGTCGATCATCATGATCGCGTTCTTCTTCACGATGCCGATCAGCAGGATGATGCCGATGATGCCGATGACGCCGAGGTCGCTGCCGCGCGATCATCAGCGCGAGCAGCGCGCCGACGCCGGCCGAGGGCAGGGTGGAGAGGATCGTGATCGGATGGATGAAGCTCTCGTAGAGCACGCCCAGCACGATGTAGACGGTGACGATCGCCGCGAGGATCAGCAGCAGCTCGTTGGCCAGCGACGCCTGGAACGCGAGCGCGGCGCCCTGGAAGCTGGTGCTGCACCGCGGCCGGCATGCCGATCGCCTGCTCCGCGCCGCTGGATCGCGTCGACCGCGTCGCCGAGCGAGACGCCGGGCGCGAGGTTGAACGAGATCGTCGCGGCCGGGAAACTGGCCGACGTGGTTGATCGCCAGCGGCGCGGACTGCTCGCTCGATGCGTGGCGATGGCGACGAGCGGCACCTGGGCCGCCGCCGGCGGAGGGCAGGTAGAGGTCGTCCAGCGCCTGCGGTCCGGCGCGGAAGTCCGGGCTGCACCTCGAGGATCACGCGGTACTGGTTCGACTGGGTGAAGATGGTCGAGATGAGGCGCTGGCCGAAGGCGTCGTAGAGCGCGTTGTCGATCGTCGCCGGCGGTGATGCCGAGGCGCGCCGGCGGTGTCGCGGTCGATGTCGACGTAGGCCTGCAGGCCCTGGTCCTGCAGGTCGCTGGCGACGTCGGCGCAGCTCGCGGCAGCTGCGCGCAGCGCGTCGACCAGCTTGCGGCGCCCAGGCGGCCAGCGTCGTCGGGATCGGCGTCCTCGAGCGTGAACTGGTACTGCGTGCGGCTGACGCGGTCGTCGATGGTCAGGTCCTGCACCGGCTGCAGGTAGAGCGTGATGCCCGGCACGCTCGGCGCAGCTCGGCTGCAGGCGGCGGATGACCTCGACTGCGCTCGCGCGTCGCGCTCGGCCAGCGGCTTCAGGTTGATCAGCATGCGGCCGCTGTTGAGCGTGGTGTTGGTGCCGTCGACGCCGATGAAGGAGGACAGGCTTCGACCGCCGGGATCCTGCAGCATCGCGTCGGCCAGCGCCTGCTGGCGCTCGGCCATGGCGGCGAAGGAGACCGACTGCGGCGCCTCGGAGATGCCCTGGATCACGCCGGTGTCCTGCACCGGGAAGAAGCCCTTGGGGATGACGACGTAGAGCAGCGACGGTGAGCACCAGCGTGCCGAGCGCGACCAGCAGCGTCAGCGCCCTGGCGGTCGCAGCACCCAGTCGAGCATGCGCGCCGTAGCGCGCGATCACGCGGTCGAACAAGCGCGCCGCTGGCGCGGTAGAAGCGGCTCTGCTCGGCCTCCGGCGCGTGGCTGCAGCAGCGCGCGCGCACATCATCGGCGTCAGCGTCAGCGAGACCACCGCCGAGATCAGGATGGTCACCGCCAGCGTGATGGCGAACTCGCGGAACAGCCGGCCGACGACGTCGCCCATGAACAGCAGCGGGATCAGCACCGCGATCAGCGAGACGGTCAGCGAGATGATGGTGAAGCCGATCTGCTCGGCGCCCTTCAGCGCCGCCTCGCAGCGGCGGCTCGCCCTGCCTCGATGTAGCGCGCGATGTTCTCGATCATCACGATGGCGTCGTCGACCACGAAGCCGGTGGCGATGGTCAGCGCCATCAGGGTCAGGTTGTTGAGGCTGAAGCCGAGCAGGTACATCGACGCCGAAGGTGCCGACCAGCGAGAGCGGCACGGCGACGCTCGGGATGAAGGTCGCCGGCAGCGCTGCGCAGGAACAGGAAGATCACCAGCACCACCAGCGCGACCGCCAGCAGCAGCTCGAACTGCACGTCGTCGCACCGAGGCGCGGATGGTGGTGGTGCGGTCGGTCAGCAGCGTCGACGTCGACCGCGGCCGGCAGGCTCGCCTGCAGCTGCGGCAGCAGCTGCTTGATGCGGTCGACGACCTCGATGACGTTGGCGCCGGGCTGGCGCTGGATGTTGAGGATGATCGCCGGCGTCGTCGTTGATCCAGGCCGCCGAGCTGCGCGTTCTCGGCGCCGTCGATCGACCGTCGGCGACGTCGCGACAGGCGGACGGCGCGCCGTTCTTGTAGGCGACGATCAGGTCGCGGTAGTCGTCGGCGGACTGGAGCTGGTCGTTGGCGTTGATGGTCGTAGGCGCGCGTCGGGCCGTCGAAGCTGCCCTTGGCCTGGTTGACGTTGGCGTTGCCGATGCGCGGTGCGCAGGTCGTCGAGGTCGAGGCCGTAGGCGGCCAGCGCCTTGGGGTTGACCTGGATGCGCACCGCCGGCCGCTGGCCGCCGCCGATGCTGACCAGGCCGACGCCCGGGCAGCTGCGAGATCTTCTGCGCCAGCCGCGTGTCGGCCAGGTCCTCGACCTGCGGCAGCGGCAGCGTCTTCGAGGTGAGCGCCAGCGTCAGGATCGGCGCGTCGGCCGGGTTGACCTTGGTGTAGATCGGCGGCGCCGGCAGGTCGGTCGGCAGCAGGTTGCCGGCGGCGTTGATCGCCGCCTGCACTTCCTGCTCGGCGACGTCGAGCGTCAGCTCGAGGCTGAACTGCAGCGTGATGACCGAGGCGCCGCCGGAGCTGGTCGAGGACATCTGGTTCAGGCCCGGCATCTGGCCGAACTGGCGCTCCAGCGGCGCGGTGACCGACGAGGTCATCACGTCCGGGCTGGCGCCCGGATAGAGGGTGAGCACCTGGATGGTCGGGTAGTCGACCTCCGGCAGCGCCGAGAGCGGCAGGAGGCGGAAGGCGACGACGCCCGCCAGCAGGATCGCGACCATCAGCAGCGAGGTCGCGACCGGCCGCAGGATGAACGGGCGCGAGGGGTTCATCTCACCGGCTCACGAGCCGCTGGCGTCGTCGGGCCGCTTGCGGCGCTTCTTCTTCTGGTCGGGCGGGCGCGAGATGGCCGCCTGCGCCGCCTCGCGCGTGGTCGGCGTGACCTTGGCGCCCTCGCGCAGGCGATCGGTGCCGTCGATCACCACCCTGTCTCCCGCCGCCACGCCCGAGAGAACCGCGCTCAGCTCGCCTTCGCTCGGGCCGAGCTTGACCGTGCGCAAGGCCACGGTGTTGTCCGGCTTGACCACGAAGACGTACATCCCCTGGCTGCCGCGTTGCGCCGCGCTGGTCGGCATCGTGACCACGCCTTGCAGCGTGTCGACGAGCATGCGCACGTTGACGAACTGGTTGGGGAACAGGCGGCCGTCCTTGTTGCCGAACTCGGCCTTGATCTTCACCGTGCCGGTGGTCGGATCGATCTGGTTGTCCAGCGCCAGGAGCGAGCCGGAGGCAAGCCTGGTGGTGTCCTCGCGGCCGAAAGCGTCCACCGGAATACGCGTGCCTTCGCCCATGCGCCTGAGCACCGCCGGCAGGCTGTCCTGCGGGATCGAGAACACGACCGCGATCGGGTCCAGGCGCGTGATCACCACCAGCCCGTTGGGGTCCGCCGCGTGCACCACGTTGCCGGGATCGACCAGGCGCAAGCCCACGCGCCCCGAGATGGGAGCGGTCACGCGCGCATACGCGAGCTGCAGCTTCGCGCTATCGATCGCCGCCTGGTCCAGCTTGAGCGTGCCCTCGTACTGCTTGACCAGCGACTCCTGGGTCGCCACCTGCTGCTCGGCGATCGAATCCTGCTTGAGCAGCGTGCGGTAGCGCGCCAGGTCGATGCGCGCGTTGGCGAGCAGCGCCCGGTCGCGCGCCATCTGCCCCTGGGCCTGTTCCAGCTGCACCTGGTAGGGACGGGGGTCGATCTGCGCCAGCAGGTCGCCGGCCTTGACCAGCTGACCCTCGCGAAAGTGAACCGACATCAGCTGGCCATCGACCCGCGGATGCACCGTCACGGTCTCGAGCGGCGTCGCCGTGCCCAGCCCGGAGAGGTAGACGTGGACATCTCCCTGCTGCGCCGTGGCAACGATCACCGGTGCCGCGCCGGCGCTCGCGCCGGCGGGCCGGCGCCAGGCCGCGCCTGCTGCGCCCCGCTCCAATGCGCTGCCAGCGCGAGCGCCGCGGCGGCGGCGGCCACGCCGAGCAGGGCGGCGCGGGACTTGACGCGCCGTGGCCGCACGGCGTTGTTCGACTCGGGTGCCATGATCGAGAAGCGGATTCTGCGGCATAACGCGGCCGCGCGAGCGCTCCGCGGTCAATTTTTTACGGCCGACAAGCTTTCGCAACCTAGCTTTACGTGCCAGCAACAAACCGCGCCGGAACTAGATCGCTTCTCGCGGCGCGCGCGGCGGCTGCGGCGCGCGCCGCAGCGGCCCGTCGACCGCCGATGCCAGGCCGGCGAGGGCGTCGAGCAGGGCGTCGCGGTTGAGGCGGTACAGCACGCGCTGGCCCTGGCGCTCGGCGGACACCAGCCCCGCCCGCTGCAGCACCGCCAGGTGGCGCGACACCGCCGGCGCGCTGATGCCGAAGCGCTGCGCCAGCTCGCTGGTGGACAGCGCCGTCTGGGCGAGGAAGGCGATCGCCTGGCGCCGCGGCGCCGAGGCCAGCGCGGCGAACACCTGGTGATGAGGATTAACATCCATGTTAATAGTATGGCGGATTTTTCGCCGCTATGGGTAGAATGGCGCCACATTCAAGGAGAACCCTGTTCATGGCGAAGGCAAATACGCCGCTCTCGATGGCGGACCGCGACGGCTGGATCTGGTACGACGGCAAGCTGGTGCCGTGGCGCTCCGCCACGACCCATGTGCTGACCCACTCGCTGCACTACGGCCTGGCGGTGTTCGAGGGGCTGCGCGCGTACAAGACCACGGACGGTACCGCGATCTTCCGCCTCAAGGAGCATACCCAGCGACTGATCAACTCGGGACACATCTACATGATGAAGATCCCGTACACGCGCGAAAAGCTGATGCAGGCGCAGATCGAGGTGGTGCAGGCCAACGCGCACGAGTCGTGCTACCTGCGGCCGATCGCGTTCTACGGCTCCGAGAAGATGGGCGTCTCGCCGATCGGCGCGACGGTGCACGTGGCGATCGCCGCCTGGCCCTGGGGCGCCTACCTCGGCCCCGAGGCGCTGGCCAAGGGCATCCGGGTCAAGACTTCCTCCTACGCGCGCCACCACGTGAACGTCACCATGGCGCGCGCCAAGATGTCGGGCACCTACCCCAACTCGGTGCTGGCGACGCTCGAGGCGACGCAGCACGGCTACGACGAAGGGCTGCTGCTCGACGTCGAGGGCTTTGTCGCCGAGGGCGCGGGCGAGAACATATTCCTGGTCAAGGACGGCGTGATCTTCGAGCCCGAGCTGACCTCGGCGCTGACCGGCATCACGCGCAGCACCGTGATCGAGCTGGCCGAAGGGCTCGGCTACAAGGTGATCGCCAAGCGCCTGACGCGCGACGACATCTATATCGCGGACGAGTGCTTCTTCACCGGCACCGCGGCCGAGGTGACCCCGATTCGCGAGCTCGACGGCCGCACCATCGGCGCGGGCAAGGCCGGCCCGGTGACCAAGCGGCTGCAAAAGGCCTTCTTCGACGTGGTCAGCGGCAAGGACCGCAGGCACAAGCACTGGATGACGCCGGTGCCGATGAAGCAGGCGCCGAGAAGAAAAGGAGCCAAGCGATGAGCATCCAGGCGAGCGACAAGGCGCGCCGGGTCGAAGTGACCGAGAAGGACCTGCCGCTGCACTGCCCGCTGCCCACCGCTCCGCTGTGGGCGCGGCACCCGCGCGTGTTCCTCGACGTCGCCGACCCGGGCGAAATGCTTTGCCCGTACTGCGGCACCCTTTATGTCTACAAGGGCGCCCCGCCGCGGGGCCACTGAGCCCGCGCGAATCCTCGTCGTCGCGCCGAACTGGATCGGCGACGCGCTGATGGCGCAGCCGCTGCTCGCGCGGCTGCGCGAGAAGCGCCCCGTGGTCCGCGTCGACGTGCTGGCGCCGGACTGGGTCGCGCCGGTGCTGCGCCGCATGCCGGGCGTGGACGAGGTGATCGCGGCGCCGCTGCGCCACGGCGCACTGCAGCTGCGCGAGCGCTGGCGCCTCGGGCGCATGCTGCGCGCGCGCGGCTACGACCAGGCGATCGTGCTTCCCAACACCTGGAAGGCCGCCCTGGTGCCCTTCTTCGCCGACATCCCGCTGCGCAGCGGCTACGTCGGCGAGTCGCGCTACGGGCTGCTCAACCTGCTGTACCGCGCCGCAGGCGCGCGCGAGCCGATGGCGCTGCATTACGCGCGGCTGTCCGAGCCGCCGGGCAGCGCGCCGGCGCAGCCGCTGCCCGAGCCGCGCCTGCTGCTCGACGCCGAAAGCGCGCGGGCGACGGCGAAGCGCTTCGGGATCGGGGGCCGCTACGCGGTGTTCTGCCCCGGCGCCGAATACGGGCCCGCCAAGCGCTGGCCCTATTTCGCCGAGCTCGCCGCGCGCATGCCGCTGCCAGTGGTGCTGCTCGGATCGGCGCGCGACCGGGAAGCCTGCGCCGGGGTGCCCGGCCTCGACCTTGCGGGCAGGACCTCGCTCGACGAGGCGCTCGAGCTGATCGCGTGCGCCGAGCTGGTGGTGAGCAACGACTCGGGCTTGATGCACGTCGCCGCGGCGCTCGAGCGCCCGCAGGTCGCCCTGTTCGGTTCCTCCAGTCCGGAGCACACCCCGCCGCAGTCGGCGCGCGCGCGCGTAGTGTGGCTGCAGCTCGAGTGCAGCCCGTGCTTTGCGCGCGTGTGCCCGCTGGGGCATTTCCGCTGCATGAAAGAGCTCAGCGTCGAGCGCGCGCTCGACGAGATCGCGCGCCTCGGCGTGCTAACATCGGCCGCCGCGTGACGATACGGATCTTCCCCACCGCGCAGGACGCCGAGAACGCCTTTTACGAGGCGCTCGAGCGCGCCGACCTGGAAGCCATGATGAGCGTCTGGGCCGAGGACGAGGAGATCGTGTGCGTGCACCCGACCGGGCCGCGCCTGACGGGGCAGGACGAAGTGCGCGAGAGCTGGCGCCGGATCCTCGCCGGCGGCGCCGGGGCGCGGGTCCAGGTCAGCCTGCAGGCGCAAACCTCGGGCGTGATGTTCGCGGTGCACAGCGTGCTCGAGAGCTTCCCCGTCGAAGGCCAGGCGCAGCCGGCGGCCGTGGTTGCGACCAACGTCTACGTTCGCACGCCGGCGGGCTGGCGCATGCTCGCGCACCACGCCTCGCCCGCCCCGCAGCGGGCGCGCGACCAGGCGCAGCCGGCGGCGCGCGAAACGCCCAAGATCCTGCATTGAACCGCTACCGCGCGCCCGCCTGGCTGCCCGGCGGGCACCTGCAGACGCTGTACGCCGCATTGCGCCCGCCGCCGCGCCCGCCGTTGGTGCGCGAGCGCTGGGAGACCCCCGACGGCGATTTCATCGACGTCGATTTCGCCGGGCGGCCCGCTGCGACGCCCATGGTGGTGCTGTTCCACGGCCTCGAAGGCGGCTCCGCGAGCCACTATGCGCGCGCGATCGCCGCGCGGGCCGCAGCGCGCGGCTGGCGCTGCGCGCTGCCGCACTTCCGCGGCTGCTCGGGGGAGCCGAACCGGCTGCCGCGCGCCTACCATTCGGGCGACAGCGACGAAATCGACTGGATCCTGCGCCGCCTGCACGCGAGCCATGGACAAGCGCTGTTCGCGGCCGGGGTTTCCCTTGGCGGCAATGCCCTGCTCAAGTGGCTCGGCGAGCGCGGCGCCGCGGCCGGCGCGATCGTGCGGCGCGCAGTCGCGGTGTCGGCGCCGATCGACCTCGTCGCCGCCGGCTTCACGCTCGATCGCGGCATCAACCGCGAGTTGTACACGCGCGCGTTTCTCGCCACCATGAAGCGCAAGGCGCTGGCCAAGCTCGCGCGCTTTCCCGGGCTGTACGACGCCGAGCGCGTGGCGCGCGCGCGCACGCTGTTCGAATTCGACGACCTGGTGACCGCGCCGCTGCACGGCTTTCGCGGCGTGCGCGACTACTGGACACGCGCCTCGTCCGCGCCCTGGCTGGCGCAGGTGCGCGTGCCGACGCTGCTGCTGAACGCGCTCAACGACCCGTTCCTGCCGCCCGAGGCGCTGCTCGCGGCGAGCCGGCGGGCGGCGAGCGACGTGGTGCTAGAATTCCCGGCAACGGGCGGACACGCCGGGTTTCCCGCGCGCCGCGCCTGGCTGGCGCAACGCATCGACGCCTTCTTTTCGAGCGAATGACAGTCCCCCAGGAAATCTTCCGGGCCTACGACATCCGCGGCATCGTCGGGCGCACGCTGACGCCGGCGATCGTGCGCGAGGTCGGGCGTGCGCTCGGCAGCCTGGGCAGCGAGCGCGGCGCGAGCACCTTCGCCGTCGGGCGCGACGGGCGCCATTCGGGGCCGCAACTCGCCGACGCCCTGGCCGAGGGGCTGTGCGCCGCGGGCGCGGACGTGATCGACCTCGGCATGGTGCCGACGCCCGTGACCTACTTCGCCGCGCACCACCTCGGCTGCGGCAGCTGCGTCGCGGTGACCGGCAGCCACAATCCGCCCGACTACAACGGACTCAAGATGGTGGTCGCGGGCGAGACGCTGGCGGGCGAAGCGATCCAGGACCTGCGCCGGCGCATCGAGGACCGGCGCGTCGCCTCGGGCAAGGGAAAGCGCAGCCGCGCGGACGTGCTCGAGGCCTATGTCGAGCGCATCGCGGGCGACGTCAGGCTCGCGCGGCCGATGCGCGTCGCGCTCGACTGCGGCAACGGCGTCGCGGGAATGCTCGCGCCGCGCCTTTACCGGCGCCTGGGCTGCGAGGTCGAGGAGCTGTACTGCGAGGTCGACGGAGACTTCCCCAACCACCATCCCGATCCTTCCCGCCCGGAAAACCTGGCCGAGCTGATCGCGCGCCTGAAAGCGGGCGCGAGCGAGATCGGCTTCGGCTTCGACGGCGACGGCGACCGGCTCGGCGTGGTGACCAAGGACGGCGAGATCATCTTCCCCGACCGCCAGCTGATGCTGTTCGCCGCCGACGTGCTGTCGCGCAACCCCGGGGCCGAGATCATCTACGACGTCAAGTCGACCCGCCTGCTCGCGCCCTGGATCGAGCGCCACGGCGGCAAGCCGCTGATCTGGAAGACCGGCCACTCGTTCATCAAGGCCAAGCTGAGGGAAACGGGCGCGCCGCTCGCGGGCGAAATGTCCGGCCACATCTTCTTCAAGGAGCGCTGGTACGGCTTCGACGACGCCCTCTACGCCGGCGCGCGCCTGCTCGAGATCCTGTCGCGCGACGCGAACGCCAGCCGCGCGCTCAAGGCGCTGCCCGACGCGCCCTCCACGCCCGAGCTGCAGTGGAAGCTCGCCGAAGGCGAGCCGCACGCGCTGGTGGCGAAGCTGCAGCAGTCGAAACCTTTTCCGGGCGCCGAGCGCGTGCTGACCATCGACGGCGTGCGCGCCGAGTACAAGGACGGCTTCGGCCTCGCGCGCGCTTCCAACACCACGCCGGTGATCGTGCTGCGCTTCGAGGCGGATACGAAGGCAGCGTTGCGCCGCGTCCAGGAGGAATTCCGCGCCGCGCTGCAGCCCCTGAAGCCCGGCGCGCCGCTGCCGTTCTAGCGCAGCTCGGCCGCCCCGACTAGCCTTGATCTTGGTCAATAATGGCGCCCAGACCGCGCCTAACATCGCTTGAAGGTCCGTGCAGCAAGAGGCGGCATTGAATTCCCCAAGCGATACCGAGACCCAGGTCCTGATCATCGGCGGCGGCGCGACGGGCACGGCGCTCGCGCGCGACCTCGCCTTGCGCGGTGTCGACTGCATCCTGGTCGAGAAGGACGACATCAACTCCGGCGCGTCGGGGCACAATCACGGGCTGCTCCACAGCGGTGCTCGCTATGTCGCGAGCGATCGCCAGACGGCGATGGAATGTCGCGCCGAGGGCGTCATCCTCAAGTCCGTGGCGGCGCAGACGATAGAGGATAGCGGCGGCTATTTCGTCGCGGTGCAAGGCGACGACGAGCGCTACGTCGCCGACTTCCCCTCGCTTTGCGCGCGCGCGGGAATCACCGCGCGCGCTGTGGACCTCGCCGCGGCGCGCGCGCTGGAACCGGCGCTGTCGCAACGCACGATCGCGGTGTTCGAGGTGCCGGACGCCTCGATCGACCCGTTCCGGCTTTCCCTCGAAAGCATGGCTCATGCGCGCAGCCTGGGCGCGCGCCTGATGCGTCGCAGCCGCATCCTGGGCTTCGAGCGCGAAGGGCGGCGCATCCGCGCGGTGCGAGTTCAGTGCGGCGACGCGGAACTGCGCGTCGAGGCCGCGCAGATCGTCAATGCAGCGGGAGCCTGGGCGCGCGAGCTGGCGCTGCTCGCCGGAGCGCCGATCGAGATGGCGTACTTCAAGGGAACGCTGCTGGTCACGCACACGCGCCTGGCCAGCCGCGTGGTGAACCGCCTGCGGCCGCCGGCCGACGCCGATATCCTGATGCCGGGCGGCACGGTCTCCATCGTCGGCACGACTTCGGCGCCGGTCGACGGCCTGGACGACATCCATCCGACCACGGCCGAGGCCGACCTGATCGTGGCCGAGGCCGCGCGCATGCTGCCGGCGCTGGAGACGATGCGCTATATCCGCGCTTTTGCGGGGGTGCGGCCGCTCGTCGGCGCGGCAGGCGGCAGCGGGCGTGCCATTTCGCGCGGCTACGAGCTGTTCGACCACGAGGACCAGGGTCTGGACAACCTGGCGACGATCACCGGGGGCAAGCTCACCACCTGCAGGCTGATGGCCGAACGCGCCGCGGACCTCGTGTGCCGGCGCCTGGGCGTGACGCGCCCCTGCCTCACCGCCACGACGCCCCTGCCCGCGGCGCCGGAATGCGGGTGGACCGAACCCGGACGCTCCGCGCGCGCGTCGATGCGTCCCCACGCGCGCGACAACACGCTGCTGTGCGAGTGCGAGCTGGTTCCGGGGCGCGCCGTCGACGCCATCTACGACGCGCTGCGCGCGCAGGGCGATGCACCGACGCTGACGGACATCGGCTTGCGCAGCCGCGTCGGCAAAGGTGCCTGCCAGGGGGCGTTCTGCGCGCCGCGCACCGTGGCCCACCTCTACAACCGCGGCGACTTTCAGCTGCGGCGCGGCCTGGCCGAGATTGTCGATTTCTTCGGCGAGCGCTGGCGCGGCGAGCGTGCGGTCCTGTGGGGCGAGCAACTCGCCCAGGCCGAATTGATGGAGGCGCTGCATTGCGGGCTTTTCGGAGAGGAGCTGGATTGATCCGCGCACGGCACGACAGCTGCGACGTCGCCGTGATCGGCGCCGGGATGGCGGGCATGGCGGCGGCGCTGTTCGCGGTGGAGCGGGGCCTGAGCTGCATCCAGGTCGGCAACAGCGGCGGCCTGCTGTTCGCGAGCGGCTTGCTGGACCTGCTCGGCGTGCAGCCGGCGGCCGAGGGGCGGCTATGGCAAAGCCCGTTCGAAGCCCTCGCGGCACTGGCGCGCGAAGAGCCGCTGCATCCTCTGGCACGGGTCGATGCCGGGTCGATCCGCAGCGCGTTCGATCGCTTCGTCGCGGCGCTGGGCGGCGCGGGGCTGCACTATGCGCCGCTGGGCGAGCGCAATCGGAAGCTGCTCACCTCGATCGGGACGATCAAAACCACCTACGGCGTGCCCAGGTCCATGATCGCGGGCGCCGATCTGCTGGACGCGCGGCCGCCGTGCCTGCTGCTCGACTTCCGCGGGCTGCGCGAATTCAGCGCAGCTCAGGTCGCCGCGACGCTGGGCGAACGCTGGCCGGGCCTGCGCCACCGGCAAATCGAGTTCCCGGGCGGCGAAGCCCTGCCCGAGCTCTACGGCGCGCACCTCGCCCGCGCCCTGGAAAGCGCGCAGACGCGCGCGCGCGCGATCGCCCTGGTGAAGCCCTTGCTGGGCGACGCTCATGCGGTCGGATTTCCGGCGGTGCTCGGCATCGCGCGATCCGGCGACGTCCACGCGGCGTTCGAGGCGGGGCTGGGCGTGCCCGTGTTCGAGATCCCGACCATGCCGACCTCGGTGCCCGGGCTGCGGCTGATCGCAGGCGCTCGAGACGCTGATGTCGGCGCGCGGAGTCCGCCGCCGTCATCAGGCCGGCGCGCGCGCGCTGGCGTTCGACGCCGACGGCGCCACGGCGACGCTCGAGCTCGAAGGCAATTCGGCCGGCGCGGGCGGCGAGCGCGTGTTCGCGCGCGCGGTCGTGCTCGCAACGGGGCGATTCAGCGGCCGCGGGCTGAGCGCGGATCGCGCGGGCGTGCGCGAGACCCTCCTCGGCTTGCCGGTGCAGCAGCCGGCTTCGCGCGCCGACTGGCACCAGCGCGACTTCCTCGATCCCTCGGGTCATGCGATCAACCGCGCAGGCTTGCGCGTCGACGACGCGTGGCGGCCGCTGGACGCGGGCGGAAAACCGGCCTGGCCGCGGCTGCATGCCGTCGGATCGATCCTCGCGCATCAGGACTGGATGCGCTCGAAGTGCGGCTCGGGGCTCGCCATCGCCACCGCCTGGGCGGCCATCGACCAGGTCGCGCGCGAGCTCGGCCGGACTGCGGCGGGCTAGGACATGTCGCCGACGATTTTGCTCAGCGCCGTTTATGCGTCCCTCGCCCTGTGCGCGCTGGGCCTCGCCTGGCGCGTCTCGGCATGGTTTCGGCTCCGGATCGGTCCGGAGGCGCGCGACGTCGCCTGGTCGCAGCGCGTCGCCGCGGTGCTCCGCGGCGCGGGCTCGGCGCTCTCCGGCCGCGGGATTGTCCGTCTCCTCGCCGCCTTGCTGCTGGACGTGCTGCTCCTGCGCAGGCTGTTCGCGAGCGAGAAGCTGCGCTGGACGGGGCATCTGCTCGTCGTGGTCGGCTTCACGCTGCTGCTGTTGATGCACGCGCTCGCGCCGCTGGTGAGCGCGAAGCTGTTGCCGGGCTACCAGGCGACGCTGGACCCCTATCTCTTCCTGCGCGATCTCTTCGGGGTGATGATCCTGGCCGGCGTGGGGCTGCTCTTGTCCGGACGGCGGGCGGAATTTCCGCCGCGGCGCCGTCTCATCGACTGGGCCTTCGTGGCGCTCCTGGCGGCGGTCGTCGTCACAGGGTTCCTGTTCGCGGGCTACAAGATCGCATCGCCCCGGGCCTTCTACCGCATGACGGAGCAGTTCATCGGTTCGACCGACCCGGTGAAGCTCGAGCCGCTGCGCGCGCTCTGGGCGAGCGAATTCGGCGTGGCGTTCGGCGACCTGAAGCAGCCGATCGACCCGGACTTGATCGAGCAGGGGCGCAAGATGCAGCGCGAGTCCTGCGCCGCCTGCCATTCGAAGCCTGCGTCCGCCTTCGTCTCCTACCCGGTCGCGCGCGCACTGGCACCGGTGGAGCGCAGCCTGGATGCGGGGCGCGCGGATGTCTGGCTGCTGACTCTGCATGTGTTCGTCTGTTTGCTCGGCCTGGCGAGCCTGGCGTTCACGCGCTTTTTCCACGTGGTGGCGGCCCCCGTCAGCTTGCTGGTCGCGGCCGCGGCGCAGGATCGGGCGCCCTCGAGCGCCGCTCGCGTTGCGCAGCGGGCGCTGGCGCTGGACGCCTGCGTGCACTGCGGCATCTGCGATGCGCATTGCTCGGTGGCGCCGGTGGCGCGCTACCTGAACAACGCCTATCTCCTGCCCTCGCACAAACTCGACGCCACCGGCGCGCTCGCCCGCGGCCGGCTGCCGCGCGGCGAGGCCGATCCGGTCGCCGAGGGCGCTTTCCTGTGCACCGACTGCGGGCGCTGCACCAACCGCTGCCCGGTCGGGCTGGACCTGGCGGATCTGTGGCAGGCGGGGCGCGGCGACCTGGCCGCTGCCGGCTTTCCGGGGCCGGCGCAGTGGGTGCAGGCGCGCAGCGCGCTCGCGTGGGCCGAGTCCCTCGCAGCGGGCTCCGCGCTGCACCCGCCTGCCGATGCCGATGCAGCTTTCGCGCCGCTGTCGGCCGAGCGCGGCTCGTTCTCCCGCTGCGTCCAGTGCCAGACCTGCACCAACGTCTGCCCGGTGGTGGCGCACAGCATCGACGCCGAGCACGGCGTCGACCTGACGCCGCAGAAGGTGATGAACCTGCTGCGCCTGGGCCTGCGCGATCTCACGCTGGGTTCGCGCATGGTGTGGGACTGCGCCGGCTGCTACCAGTGCCAGGAGAATTGCCCGCAGGGCATACGCGTGGCCGACATCATGCTGGAGCTGCGCGCGCTTTCGGTGCATCGGCTGGGTGCCGTGCGCGAGCACAGGAGGTCTTCATGAAGTACGCGCTGTTCGCCGGCTGCAGGGCTTCGGGACAGCTGACGGCGTACGAACTGTCGGCGCGCGCCGTGCTCGGCCATCTCGGCGTGACCCTGGTCGATCTCGAGTTCGACTGCTGCGGCTATCCCGCCCGGGACGTCAGCCGCGACGCCTTCGTCGTCGCCGCGGCCCGTAATCTGGCCCTCGCCGAGCGCGCAGGCGTCGACCTGCTTGCGCTCTCGAGCTGCTGCTTCGGCACGCTGCGCCACGCGATCCGGTTTCTCGGCGAGGACGCGGCGCTGCGCGCGCGCGTCGCGCGGGAGCTCGCCGCACAAGGCCTCGCCTGGTCGGGAAAAAGCGCGGTCGAGCATCTGCTGCAGGTGCTGGCCCGAGACGTAGGCTTCGACGCGATCGCCGCCGCGGTACGCGCGCCGAGCGCGGGCCTGCGGGTCGCCGCCCAGTACGGCTGCCACGCGCTGCGCCCGGGCGACGTGACCGGATTGGACAACCCGATGGCGCCGACGGTGTTCGAGACCTTGCTAAGCTTGATCGGCGCGACGCCGGTCGACTGGCCCCGCCGCCTCGATTGCTGCGGCGACCCGCTGCACCAGGCGGACGCGGCGCTGTCGGAGCGCATGGCGCGGGCCAAGATCGCCGACGCGCTCGACTCGGGCGCCGAGGCGATCTGCTCGGCCTGCGCTCACTGCCACTTGCGCTTCGACGCGGTTCAGGCGGACCGCAGCGAGCCGTCGATTCGCACCTTGCTCTACACTCAGCTTCTCGGCCTGGCGATGGGGCTGCCCGCGAAATCTCTCGGCCTGTAGCGGGCAACCGGCGCGCCGCTCAAGCCGGAAGCGCCTCTGCCTTTCTGACTTGCTCGCGCCGGTAGCGGCTGAGCTCGCGCGGCGTGCGCAGCGGCGTGCCGAACAGTCTCGACAGGTTGTGCAGAATCATGTCGGTGACCTTCTTCTCCCAGCCCTTGTCGAAGCGGATCTGGCTGTCGAGCCAGCGCTCTAGCCAGGCCGGATCCGGCAGGCGGCTTTGCACCGTATCGCGCGGATAGAGCTCGCGATTGACGTGCAGGTTGGTCGGGTGCAGCGGCTTCCCCGCGCGCCCCACCGCCGTCATCAGCACGCCCATGCGCGCGAAGGCGCTGCGCGCCTCGTCGCCGGAGCGCGCCAGCGCGCGGCGCATGTACTGCAGGTAGGCGCCGCCGTGGCGCGCCTCGTCGCGCGCGATCAGGCCGTAGATGTGCTTCAGCACCGGCTCGCTGTGCCATTCCGCCGCGCAGCGGTACCAGTGATTGAGGCGGATTTCGCCGCAGAAGTGCAGCATCAGCGTCTCGAGCGGCGGCGCGGGGTCGAACGGAAAGCGCACCGCGTGCAGCTCCGCCTCGGTGGGCGACAGGTCGGGGCGGAAGCGGCGCAGGTATTCGAGCAGCACCAGCGCGTGCTTCTGCTCCTCGAAGAACCAGACCGACATGAAGGCGCTGAAGTCGCTGTCGTGGCGGTTGTCGCGCAGGAACATCTCGGTCGCCGGCAGCGCCGCCCACTCGGTGATGGCGTTCATCTTGACCGTCAGCGCCTGCTCGTCGCTCAGGAGCCCGGCGTCGAACTTGTCCCACGGCACGTCGCGCCTCATGTCCCAGCGCGCGCGCTCGAGGGATTTGAACAGGTCGGGGTACAGCATCGTCGGGGGCGCGCTCATCTGCCCCCATTGTGACACCATCCGGGCGGCCTAGGAGAATTGCGGCCCGATGCGCTTGAGCGCGTCGGTCACCAGACAGTCGATCCCCCAGCGCAGCAGCTTGCGCGCCGAGCGCCGGTCGTTGACCGTCCAGCACAGCAGCGCGTAGCCGGCGACGTGCACCGCCTCGGCGAGGCGCAGATTGAGCGCACGGTAGTTGCAATGCAGCGACACGCACTCCAGGTCGTGCAGCGTTTCGCGCCACTGCGGCGGGATGCGCCCGACCAGCAGCCCGCGCGGGATCTCGGGCGCGGCGCTGCGCGCCGCGGCGAGCGCGACCGGGGAGAACGACGACAGGAGCGGCGGCTGCGCCGCGCCGCGCCAGAGCTCGCGCGCCATGCGCGCCGCCGCTTCGCCGGTGCGGCGCTCGTAGCCGGTCGCGGGCTTGATCTCGACGTTCGCCCACAGCCCGAGCTCGCGGCACAGCCGCGCCGCCTGCTCGAAGCTCGGGATGCGCTCGCCGCGCCACTTCGGCCCGTGCCAGTGGCCGGCGTCGAGCTCGAGGATCTCCTTGTAGGGCGTGGTGGCGACGCTGCCGACGCTGCCCGCGGTGCGGGTGAGCGTCTGGTCGTGCATCAGCACCGGCGTGCCGTCGCCCGCGAGCATGACGTCGAACTCGACGCCCTTGAAGCCGAGCGAGGCGCCGAAGCGGATCGCGCCGAGCGTGTTCTCCGGCGCAAGTTTGCCACCGCCGCGGTGCGCCAGGATGCGCGGATAGGGCCAGGCGCTCATGCTGTCAGGCGAGCTTCATGACGACCATGCCGAATACGTTCGCTGCCGAGTCCGCGCGGTCGGACATATTGGAGATGTGCCGGTAAACCTCACGCCGATAGAATAGCGCAGGTAGCGCCGCCGGATCGGTCGCTCCGGCGAACAGCTCCTTGATCGCCGACCGGTATTCGCGCTCGACCTTGCGCTCCTTCTCGCGCACTTCGCGCGCGTGATCGCCCGCGACGCGCGGGTTCTGCGCCAGGCGCATGATCGCCGCCTGCAGCTCCTCGGCTTCCTCGCGCACCAGGCGCACCATGTAGCGGATGTGGGCGTCGGCGTCGACCTTGAGGATCGCCATCTCCTCCAGCGTCGTGAGCGCGTAGGTGACCATGTCCTCGTAGCAGTGCGACAGATTGAAGATATCCTCGCGGTCTAGCGGCGTAATGAACGTCTTGTGCAGCTCGTCGATCAGCACGCGGCGCAGCTCGCTCGCCTCCTCCGCCAGCCGGCGCAGCGCCGCGACGCCGCGCTCGTCGACCTCCTCGATTCCCGCTTCGAGGAAGCGAACGCCCTCGATGGTCTTCGCCGCCTGCTCGACCAGCATCGAGATGAACTTGTTCTTTTCGCTCAGGCCGCGTTCAAACCAGCTCATCAGTGCACCCCCACTCCGCCAATCCTCCCGAGGAGCGCATCGATCGCCCAGTAGAGCGGGGCCGCGAGAAGCGCCGCCGCCGGCACCGTGAGGAGCCACGCGACCGCGAGGTCGCCGAGCAGCGCCCAGCGTACCTTCGATTTGCGCTCGGCAGCGCCCGCGCCGAGGATCGAAGCGCTCACCACCTGGGTCGTGCTCACCGGCCCACCCGCGAGCGAGGCCGCGAGTATCACCGCGGCGGAGGAGACCTGCGCCGTGAATCCGTGGATCGGACGCACGCGGTAGAAACCAACACCGAGCGTGCGGATGATACGCCAGCCCCCGAACGCGGTGCCGAGCCCGATTGCCGACGCGCACAACGTGACTACCCACCAGGGCACGACGAAGTGCTCGCTGAAGCCGAGCATGAGCAATCCGAGCGCGATGACGCCCATGGTCTTCTGCGCATCGTTCCCGCCGTGGCTGAGCGCGAGCGCCGCGCCGCTGATGATCTGGATGCGCGACAGCGCTATCGAGGCGCGCGGCGTCGCGTCTCGCAATGCCCAGCGAGTGGCCTGCATGACGGCGAGCGCCACTGCGAAACCGAGCACGGGCGAAACGCAAAGCGCGACGCCGACCTTCTCCAGGCCGTGCAGCTGAATAGCGCTTGGGCCGCCGGCAGCGGCGGCCGCGCCGACGATTCCGCCCAGCAGCGCGTGCGAGGAGCTCACCGGAATGCCGAAATACCAGGTCACGAGGTCCCACAGGCTCGCGGCCCCGAGCGCCGCGAATACGACCGCGATGTCGATCGCCTCGGGTCGCGCCACCTCGGCGCCGACGGTCTCCGCCACCGCCACGCCGAGCAGGAACGGACCGGCGAAGTTCGCCGCCGCCGCGAGCACGAGCGCCCCGCGCTCGCTCATCGCCTGGGAGGCCATGAGCGTGGCGACGACGTTCGCGCTGTCGTGAAAGCCGTTCAGGAAGTCGAACGTGAGCGCGAGCGCGAGCAGCGCGGCGAGCAGCAGGAGCGATTCGGGACCGTGCGTCATATGCGTGCCGGCCGCCTATTTGGCGGTTTGCATCGCGATCCCCTCGGCGAAGCTCTTGCGGAACGCGATCAGCACCACGAGCGGGGGGAGCATCGACACGATCGTGCCGGCCATGATGACGTTCCACGCCGGCGAGATCTGGTCGGTGGCGATCAGCATCTTGAGCCCTATCTGCACCACGCGCATGTCCGCGGTGTTGGTCACGATCAGGGGCCACAGGTACTGGCTCCACATGAAGATGAACTCGATCACGAACAGCGCGGCGATGTTGGTGCGTGAGACGGGAACCAGAACGTCCCAGAAGTAGCGCAGCGGTCCGGCGCCGTCCATGCGCGCCGCGTCCGGCAGGTCGCGCGGCACGGTGAGGAAGAACTGCCGGAACAGCAGGATTCCCGTCGTGCTGGCGAAGAACGGGAACATCAGCGCCGAGTAGGTGTTGATCCAGTGGAAGTCCGCCATCATTTCGTAGGTCGGCAGGATTCGCACCGGCAGCGGAAGCATCTGCGTGACCATGGTCATCGGGAACAGAAGCGCCCGGCCGCGGAATCTGAAGTGCGTGTAGGCGAACGCGGCCATCAGCGACAGGACGATCTTGACCACCGCCGCGCCGGCCGAGATGACGGAGGTGACGAAGAACAGTCTGCCCATGTTGACGCGATTCCAGGCCTCGACCACGTTGTTCCACAGCTCGCTGCCGGGAACGAGCCGGGGCGGGTAGACATAGGCCTGCTGGAACGTCAGGGTGCTCACCATCAGGGCGTAGAACACCGGAAATGCGATGATCACCACGAGCGCGATCAGCGCGGCGTGAGTCGCGCCCGCTTTCCAGCTGCCTGGGTGTCATCCGGCCGGCTCCCTAGCGCGCATAGATCGCCTTGCGGGTGGCGAAGTGCAACTGGATGACCGCCGCCACCGAGATCACGACGAATACGATGCAGGACTCGGCCGACGCCGCACCGGTGTCGAGGTAGAGGAACGCATCCCGGTAGAGCTTGTAGATGAGGATGTTGGTCGCGTCCCCCGGGCCCGCCATGGGTCATGATGTCGATCAGGCCGAAGACCTGGAAGAAGGCGTAGATCATGTTGACGAACAGGAGGAACGTCGTCGTCGGCGACAGCATCGGGAAGGTGATGTCCCAGAATGTCCGCCACGGGCCCGCCCCGTCCACCCGCGCCGCGTCGACGAATTCCTCGGGAATGTTCTGCAGCCCGGCGAGGAAGAACACGATGTTGTAGCCGAGCATCTTCCAGGTCGCTGCCGCCGAAACGACCAACAGCGCGAGCGAGCCGTTCGTCATCCAGTTCATCAGGTAGCCGCCGGACAGCTTGGCGACGACGAACGGCACGATCCCGGTCGCCGGGGCGAACATCAGGGCCCAGATCGCACCTGCGACCGCCGGCGAAAGGGCGTAGGTCCAGATCAGCGCGATCTGGTAGAAGCCTCGTCCCCGGATCTTCTGGTTGAGCAGGTGCGCGACCGCGAGCGAGACGCTCAGCCCGACCAGCATCACGAACCCGGCGAACGTCAGCGTGGCGAGCGCGCTGGCGCGGAAGTCCGGCGAGGAGAACAGGCGCGCGTAGTTGCGCAGCCCGACGTAGACGGTCTTCGTGCCGAAAGCCGTGGACGCGAAGAAGGACTCCTTCACGCTCTGCAGGAACGGGAAGACCAGGAATACGACGATCACCGCCACCGACGGCAGAATCAGGAGGTAGGGCAGCAGCGGGTGGCCCGGGAACCTCTCCTCCTCGACGACGTTCTCCATCGGCGCGATGATAGCCGGTGTGCCGCCGGGACGCGCGTCTGCCCGTCCCGGCGTGGGATGAACCGCTAGCGGTTCATCTGGGCAAAGTCGGACAGCAAGCGATCGGCCTTGCGCGCCGCTTCGTCCACCGCAGCCTTGGGCGAAAGCTGACCCGCGACGGCCTTCTCGATCGCGGTGCGCTCGAACTCGCGCACCTGCACGAACGGTCCCATCCGAACGCCGGTGGCGGCGGCGGTGTCGCGCCGGCCGGAAAGAATCTGTAGGAAGGCGGTGAGGTAGTTCTGATCCTTGCTGAACCAGCCTTCGCCGAGCAGCTCCTGCACCGCGGCATTGACACTCGGGAAGTAACCGGTTCCCTTGTGCCACTCAACCGCAACCTTGGTTTGCCCGAGATACTTGAAGAACTCCCACACCGCGCGCAGCTGCTCCTTGCTCTGCCCCTTGGTGACCCAGAGGCTCGCGCCGCCGATCACCGAGTTGCCGCGCGGATAGCCTTCGAAGCGCGGCAGGAAGGCCGTCCCCACCCGGAAGGGCGAACCCTTCTCGATGCCCGCGAGCGAAGACGTCGACTGGATCAGCATCGCGATCTGCCCGCTCTGGAACGCCGCGTTCGCCGAGTATTCCGGTCCGCCGTAGATGAAGATGTTCTCCTTGCCGAGCCGCGCCCAGGTGTCGATGACCTTCACGCCGAAATCGCTGTTGAACAGCACTTTCGTGGCCAACCCCTTGCGCCCGTTCTCGTTGTTGGTGAACAGCTGGTTGTGGACCGCGAACATCTGCTCGAACGTCCAGTCCGGCCAGCCGAACGAGAGCACGTGCTTGACCGCGCCGCTCGCGAGCAGCTTCTTGCCGTCGGCCTCGAGCTCTTCCCAGGTCGCCGGCGGGCGGTTCGGATCGAGGCCGGCCTTCGCGTACAGATCCTTGTTGTAGTACATGATCTCGCTCGAGGAGTTGAACGGCAACGACCAGAGATGGCCGTCCGCCTCGTAATAGTGCGTGATCGGAATCACGTATTGCGCCCAGTCCCAGGTTTCCCCCACCATTCCGGGTATCTGGTACACGGGAGTGACCGCACCGCTCGAGAGCATGGTCTGGGTCCCGACCTCGTAGGACTGGACGATGGTGGGCGCCGTGTGCGAGCGATATGCCGTGATGTACTTGGTCAGGGTCTCTTCATAGCTTCCGGTATAGAGCGCCTTCAGCTCGATGTCGGGATGGGCGGCGTTGAAGTCCTTGACGATCGCATCCACAACCTTGCCGTTGCTGCCGCTCATCGCGTGCCACCACGTGATCTCGACCTTCCCGCGGCAGAGCCGCCGGCGGCGCGAGGCAGCGCCGAGCGCCGCGACCAGCCCGGCCAACAACCATCGCTTGATTTTCATTGCGGGCCTCCCGTATCCACGCCGCCCGCGCGTGATTACCCGGGCGGACGTCGATACTTATAGCCCTGAAAACTCACCCCGCGCTTGATACAGGTCAAGCCTCGATCCGCCGACCCGTGTCGGGGTCGAAGAAGTGCAGGTTTTCGGGCGCGAAGCGCAGCGGCAGGAGCCCGTCCTGCGGCCTGACCGAGGCGTGCAGCCGCGCAGCCACGCGCGGGCTCGCCTTGTCCTTGCCGATGTGCCCGTACACCAGCGAGTCCGAGCCCAGTAGCTCGATGAAGTCCACCTGCGGCACCAGCAGCGCCTCGCCCTGGGCGCAGATTTCCAGGTGCTCGGGCCGCACCCCGAGCAGCACATTGCGCCCGCCAAGCTGCGGGTAGGCCCGCGGCAGCCTCAGGCGCGTGTCGCCGTCGGCCGCAACGCTCACCCCGTCGGCCTGCAGCCGCCCCGGGATCAGGTTCATCGGCGGCGAGCCGATGAACCCCGCCACGAACGTCGTCGCCGGCCTGGTCGTAGACCTCCAGCGGCGCGCCGATCTGCTCGGTCTTGCCCGGTGCTCATCACCAGCATGCGGTGCGCCAGCGTCATCGCCTCGACCTGGTCGTGCGTCACGTACAGCGTCGTGGTCGCCAGCCGCCGGTGCAGCGTCTGCATCTCTTCCCGCATCTGCACCCGCAGCTTGGCATCCAGGTTCGACAGCGGCTCGTCGAACAGGAACACCTTCGGCTCGCGCACGATCGCGCGCCCCATCGCCACCCGCTGGCGCTGCCCGCCCGAGAGCTCGCGCGGCTTGCGCTTCAAGCAGCTTCGCAGAGCTCGAGGATCTCCGCCGCCCTGTTCACCCGCGTGTCGATCTCGGCCTTCGACAGCCCCCGGATCTTCAGCCCGTAGGCCATGTTGTCGTGCACGCTCATGTGCGGGTAGAGCGCGTAGTTCTGGAACACCATCGCGATGTCGCGGTCCTTGGGCTCGAGGTTGTTCACCACCTTGCCGTCGATCGAGATCTCGCCCCGAGGTGATCGACTCCAGCCCCGCCACCATCCGCAGCAGCGTCGACTTGCCGCAGCCCGACGGCCCGACCATCACCACGAATTCGCCGTCGGCGATCTCCATCGATGATCGCCATGGATCACCTTCACTTCGCCGAAGGACTTGCGTCAGCAGTCGCGAGATTCGCATACGGCGGCCATTTACTTTTCCTGTTCGATCAGACCCTTGACGAACCACCTCTGCATCAGCAGCACCACCAGCGCCGGCGGCAGCATCGCCAGCATCGCGGTGGCCATCACCAGGTTCCAGTCGACCGCCGCGTCGCCGCCGGGGATCATGCGCTTGATGCCGATCACGACCGTGTACATGTTCTCCTGCGTCGTCACCAGCAGCGGCCACAGGTACTGGTTCCAGCCGTAGATGAACAGGATCACGAACAGCGCCGCGATGTTGGTGCGCGACAGCGGCAGCACGATGTCCCAGAAGAAGCGCATCGGCCCCGCGCCGTCCATGCGCGCCGCCTCCATCAGTTCGTCCGGGATGGTGAGGAAGAACTGGCGGAACAGGAAGGTCGCGGTGGCCGAGGCGATCAGCGGCAGCGTCAGCCCGGCGTAGGTGTCGATCAGGTGCAGGTCGGCCACCACCTTGTAGGTCGGCAAGATGCGCACTTCGACCGGCAGCATCAGGGTGATGAAGATCATCCAGAAGAAGAACATGCTTGCAGCGGGAAGCGGAAATAGACGATCGCGAACGCCGAGAGGATCGAGATCACGATCTTGCCGATGGCGATCGACAGCGCCATGATCAGGCTGTTGAGCATCATGCGGCCCGACCGGCGCGGTGCTCGCGCCCTCCACTGCCGTGCGTGAGCACCGTGGCGTAGTTCTCGAGCAGCTGGCTGCCCGGCCAGCAGCGGCAGCGGCACCTGCGCGCATCTGCGTCCGCGGTGTGCGTGGAGGCGACGAAGCGCGATGTACAGCGGGAACACCAGCATCGCCACGCTCAGCGATCAGCAGCGCGTGGCAGAAGAAGGTCAAGCCCGGGGCGGTGCTCGATCATCGAGTACTGGACCCTGCGCTCGATGTAGCGGAACTGGACCACGGTGAGGCGATCACGATCGCCATCAGCACCACCGACTGCGCCGCGGAGCCGCCGAGGTCGCAGCCCTTGAAGCCGTCCTGGTAGACCTTGTAGACCAGGATCGGTGGTCGCCTGCACCGGTCCGCCCTGCGGTGGTCGGCGTCGATGACGCCGAAGGTGTCGAAGAAGGCGTACGACGATGTTCACCACCAGCAGGAAGAAAGTGGTCGGCGACAGCAGCGGGAAGACGATGGTGCCAGAAGCGCTTGACCGGGCCCGCGCCGTCGATCGCCGCGGCCTCGATCAGCGACTTCGGGATCGACTGCAGCCCGGCGAGGAAGAACAGGAAGTTGTAGCTGATCTGCTTCCAGGCCGAGGCGATCACGACCAGCATCATCGCCTGGCCGCTGTTGAGCAGGTAGTTCCAGTCGTAGCCGAACAGCAGCTTCAGCGCGTAGGTGACGATGCCCACCGACGGGTTGAACATGAACGCCCACAGCACCGCCGCGACCGCCGGCGCGACCGCATAGGGCCAGATCAGCAGCGTCTTGTAGACCGTGCGCGCCGCGCATCACGTGGTCGCAGCACGCCGCGAGCACCAGCGAGACGACCAGCGCCGAACCCGGCGACCAGCGCGGCGAAACTCGCCGTGACCCAGAACGAGCTCGAGGTAGATCGGGTCGGCGAACAGCTCGCGTGAAGTTGTGCAGACCAGACGAACGTGACGTTCAGGCCGAAGGCGTCCTGCACCAGCAGCGACTGCCACAGCGCCTGCGCCGCCGGCCAGATGAAGAACACCAGCGTGATCGCGAGCTGCGGCGCGACCAGCGCGTAGGGCAGCCAGCCGACGGGAAACTGAGCGCGCTTTTCCGATGGCCACGATAAGCAGACGGCCCCTCGCGGGGCCGTCCGTCGCTTCAGCCGATGATCGCCTGGCCCGCTATCAGCCGCTGGTTGGCGCGCTGGAACTTGCGCAGTTCGCTCGTCGCCGCGCTTGACCGCCTCGTCGAGCGCCTGCCTTGGCCGTCTTCTTGCCGGTCCACACCGCCTCCAGCTCCTCGTCGATGATGTTGCGGATCTGCGCGAAGTTGCCCAGGCGCATGCCCTTCGACACCTTGGTCGGATTGCTGCTCGAGCAGCTGCTTGATCGCGACGTCGGTGCCGGGGTTCTTCTCGTAGAAGCCCTCGCTTCTTGCTCAGCTCGTAGGCGGCCTTGGTGATCGGCACGTAGCCGGTGTCCTGGTGCCACTCGGCCTGGATCTCGGGCGAGGACAGGAAGGTGAAGAACTTCGCGATGCCCTTGTAGTGCGACTTCGGCTTCTGCCGGCGAACACCCACAGGCTGGCGCCGCCGATGATCGTGTTCTGCGGCGCGCCCTTGACGATCGGCGTCGTACGGCAGCGTCGACGATCGCCGAACTTGAACTTCGCGTTCTTCTTGATGTTGCCGTAGGCCGCCGACGAGCTGGTGAGCATCGCGCACTCGCCGCCAAAGAACTTGGCCTCGGGCTGCGTCGGTGCGGCCGGCGTAGGTGAAGCGGCCGTCCTTGGCCCACTCGCCGAGCTCGGCGATGTGCTCGCACGATGCGTCGGGTTGTTGAACTCCAGCTTGGCGCTCCAGGCCGCCGAAGCCGTTGTCCAGCGGTGCGAACGGCGACGTTGTGCCAGGCGCTCATGCGTCTCAAGCTGCACCCAGGACTGCCAGGCGGTGGTGAAGGCGCAGGGCAGCGCGCTCGCGGCCTTGAGCTTGGCCGCCGCCTCGCCCACCTCGTCCCAGGTCTTGGGCGGGTTGGCCGGGTCGAGGCCCGCCTTCTTGAACGCGTCCTTGTTGATGTAGAGCACCGGGGTCGAGCTGTTGAACGGCATCGACAGCATGCGGCCCTGAGTGATCGCTGTAGTAGCTGGCCACCGCCGGCATGTAGGCCTTCGGGTCGAACTTCTCGCCCGCTTCGTGCCATGACCTGGTAGACCGGCTTGATCGCGCCCTTGGCCGCCATCATGGTCGCGGTGCCGACTTCGAACACCTGCACGATGTCGGGCGGGTTGCCTGCGCGGTAGGCGGCGATCGCGGCCGTCATCGACTCGGCGTAGCCGCCCTTGTACACCGGCACGACCTTGTACTCGGACTGCGAGGCGTTGAACTTGTTGGCGATGTCGTTGACGCGGTCGCCCAAGGCGCCGGTCATCGAGTGCCACCACTGGATATCTGTCTCGGCGTATGCAGGCGCGGCCAGGACCAGGGCCGCCCCGGCGAGCGCCGCGGCGAGTGTTTTGATGCGCATGGAACTCTCCTCTTTTCTGATTGTGTCCGCGCGGTACCGCCGCGGGCGAAAACCGATTCAACTCCGGCCGGTGGCATTCCCCTTTGATCAGGGTCAAACCGCGGCACCGCCGGAATGATAACGCTGGAATATTGCAGAACGCACACGCCCCTCCTCCAGGGGCGCCGAGCGGCCAGTATATATTCACCGCTGACCGAGGAGGGCACCGATGTCCGCGATCCACGAGCTATCAGCCACCGAGCTCGCCGCCGAGTACCGGCGCGGCACGCTCTCGCCGGTCGAGGTTGCGAGCGCGCAACTGGCACGGATCGACGCCAGGGAGCCGAAGCTGAACGCGATGTACCGCCTCGACCGCGACGGGGCGCGCGCCGCGGCGCGCGCCGCCGAGGCGCGCTGGCGCGCCGGCGGACCGCTCTCGGGTCTGGACGGGGTGCCGGTGACGATCAAGGAGAACATCGCCACCCGCGGCGACCCGGCGCCGATCGGCACCCGCGCCAACGAGGACGCCGCGCCGGCCGCGGCCGACGCACCGCCCGCCGCGCGCCTGCGCGAAGGCGGTGCGGTGATCCTCGGCAAGACCACGATGCCCGACTACGGCATGCTGTCCTCGGGCCTGTCGAGCCTGCACGGGGTGACCCGCAACCCGTGGCGTCTGGACCGCAACACCTCGGGTTCGAGTTCCGGCGCCGGGGCGGCCGCCGCGGCCGGCTACGCGCCGCTGCACCTCGGCACCGACATCGGCGGCTCGGTGCGCCTGCCGGCGACCCATTGCGGCATCTTCGCCCTCAAGCCCTCGCTCGGGCGGGTGCCGATCTACCCGCCGTACATGGGCCGCGTCGCCGGGCCCATGACGCGGCGCGTGGCCGATGCGGCGCTGATGATGAACCTGCTCACGCGGCCTGACGCGCGCGACTTCATGAGCCTGCCGCCGCAGAGCGTCGATTACCTCGGCGGGCTCGATGACCTGCCGCTCAAGACGCTCAAGATCGGCTTCCTGCCCGACATGGGCGCCGGACTGCCGGTCGATGCCGAGGTGCGCGCGGCCGCCGAAGCCGCCGCGACGGCGCTCGAGGGCGCCGGCTGCGCGGTCGAGGAAATGCGAAGCTTTCTCAGCCCGGAAATGCTCGACGGCATGTGCCGCTTCTTCGAGGCGCGCTCGTACCACGATTACGCCCAGCTTCCCGCGGCGAAGCAGGCCAAGGTGCTGCCGTTCATCGTCGAATGGTGCAGCTCGCGCGCCAAGGGCTTCAGCGGGCGCGACGTGATGCAGGCCTACGGGCTTGTGATGGCGATGCGCGAAGCCGCGGTCGCGGCCTGCCAGCCTTACGACTTCGTCGTTTCTCCGGTCTCGCCGATCCTGCCCTACGAGGCGGAAAGTCCGGCCCCGGGCAACGACCCGCACGATGCGCTGCCGCACATCGCGTTCACGGTGCCGTACAACATGTCCGAGCAGCCTGCCGCGTCGCTCAACTGGCGCTTCAGCGCCGACGGCCTGCCGGTCGGCGTGCAGCTGATCGGGCACCGCTTCGACGACCTCGGCGTGCTGCGCCTGGCGCACGCCATGGAGCGGCTGCGCCCGCCGCAGAAGGCCTGGCCCTAGCCGGCGTAGGCTGGTCCGAGCGGGCGCAGGCGCAGGCCTTTGCGCAGCTTGGTCCACTTGAACTCGGCCGGGTCGGCGAGCGCCGGGCCGGGCGACTTGACCACCAGGATCTCGCGCGCGATCGGCTCGAAGTCGGCGCGGAAGTGCACCGAGCTCTTGAGCCCGAGGATGCGCTCGCGCCGCGGCTCGAGACCGAGGTGGCGGAACATCTCCTGGTCGCCGGCCTGCACCTTCTTCGAGGCAAGCGCCACCCGCACCCCCGGCGCGGCGCGGCTGCGCAGCAGCGCCATCGGGCCCAGGGTCATGCGAAAGCCCTTGAACATCGGCCCGGTGCAGGTGAAATTGCCGTCGGCCAGCCGCTCCACGGTGAACTCGCCCGCGAACGGCGCGTCGCCCGCGATGCCCGAGCGCCCGCCGAGGGAGAATGCGAGCGTCGCGCCCTGCCCCGCCTCGTGCGCGCGTTTCGCGGCGGCCGCGTCGATCAGCAGGCCGAGCGCCGCCTCGGGCGCGTTCTGGCGCACCAGCGCCGCGAGCAGCCCGGTGGTGTCGCCGTTGCCGCCCGCGCCGGGGTTGTCCTGGGTGTCGGCCAGCACCACCGGCGCGCCCGGCGCGCCGATTGCGCGCGCGCGCCGCACCGCATCGTCCGGCGAGTGCAGTTCGAGCGCGAACTCGCGCTCCGCGCCGGCGACCGCCTGGCGCAGGCGCTCGACTGCGGCGCCGACCGTGCGGTCGTCGCCGCCATAGCCGAACACCGCCATGCCGCACTCCTCGAAATCCGCCATCGGGAAGCCGGGGGTGAACGAAAGCACCACGTCGTTGACGTTCTCCAGCTCTCCCAGCTCGCGGTACAGGCCGCGACAGGGCTCGATGAACGAGGACTGCGACGGCAGCCCGGTGAGGAAGTCGAGCGTGTGCGAGGCCGAGGCGAGGCGCGAGCCCGACTTGAGCATGCGATCGAGCAGGCGCGCGGCGCGCGCGCCGGTGTCTGCCATGTCGACATGCGGATACGTGCGGTAGGCGACCAGCGCGTCGGCGCGCTCGAGCATGGCGCGCGTCAGGTTGCAGTGCAGGTCGAGGCTGGCGGCAATCGGCACCCGCGCGCCGACCACCTCGCGCACGCGGCGCAGGATCTCGCCTTCGCCGTCGTCGTGATCCTCGGTCACCATGGCCCCGTGCAGGTCGAGGTAGACCCCGTCCACCGGCAGCGCCGCCTTGAGGTGCTCGATCATGCCGCCGAGGATGCGCTCGAAGGCGTCGCGGGTGACGTGCGCCGAGGGGCTGGCCGCCGCCCAGGCCGTGCCGACCAGCCGGTGGCCCAGCCCGCGCAGGGCCTGGATCGCCCCGGCCGCCGGGATGTTGGCGCCTTCGACCGCCTCGAACAGCGCCTCGCCGTACTTGACCCCCGGCCAGCCGCCGCCCGCCTCGAAGGCCGCATAGTCGGCGCGCGAGGGCGCAAAAGTGTTGGTCTCGTGCTGAAAGCCGCCGACCGCGATGCTTGCCATGAAAGGTTCCTTGCAAGTTGCCGGTGAATGCTTGCTGGGGCGTAAGCGTTCAATTATCGTGTCAAACGCCGCCCCTCCTGGAGACCCAAATGATCTCATTTCGCAGAATCGCCGTGCTCGCCGCCGCGTTCGCCGCCATCGGCGCCTCCCCGGGCGCCTTCGCGCAGGGCAAAGTGCTGCGCGTGGTAACGCACTCCAACCTGTCGATCCTCGACCCGATCTGGACCACCGCCTACATGAGCCGCAACCACGGCTACATGATCTACGACACGCTGTTCGGCACCGACGCCAAGGCCCGCGTCAAGCCGCAGATGGTCGATACCTGGACCATGTCGAAGGACGGCAAGACCTGGACCTTCAAGCTGAGGAAGGGGCTCGCGTTCCACGACGGCGCGCCGGTGACGAGCGAGGACGTGGTGGCATCGCTCAAGCGCTGGGGCCGGCGCGACGCGCTGGGCCAGCAGCTGATGACCTTCGTCGACGCGATGGAGACGCCCGCGCCCGATACCTTCGTGCTCAAGCTCAAGGAGCCCTGCGGCTTCGTGCTCGAGGCCCTGGGCAAGCCGTCGTCGAACGTGCCGTTCATCATGCCCAAGCGCGTCGCCGAGACCGACCCGTTCAAGCAGATCGACGACTACACGGGCTCCGGTCCCTACATCTTCAAGAAGGACGAGTTCAAGCCCGGCGACAAGGCGGTCTACGTCAAGAACACCAAGTACGTGCCGCGCAAGGAGCCCGCCTCGGGCACGACCGGCGGCAAGCGGGTGTACGTCGACCGGGTCGAGTTCAACCTCGCGCTGCGCGACCCGCAGTCGCAGGTCAACGCGCTGGCGAAGGGCGAGGTCGACATTCTCGAGCGCCCGGCCTTCGAGAGCTACGGCCAGCTGAAGGAGATCAAGGGCGTCGAGATCGTCAACCGCGACCCGATGGGCTTCCAGTACATGTGCCGCTTCAACGCCCTGCACCCGCCGTTCGACAAGGCGGCGGTGCGGCGCGCCGCGCTGGCCGCGTTCCGCCAAGAGGCCTTTCTCCAGGCCCAGGTCGGGGTAAAGGAGTACTACCACACCTGTCCGTCGATGTTCACCTGCAACACGCCTTACGCGACCACCGCCGGCAGCGAGATCATGGCCAAGTCCAACATGCGCAAGGCGCGCGAGCTGCTCAAGGCCTCGGGCTACGACGGCACGCCGGTGGTGCTTATGAAGCCGACCGACCTGGCGGCGATCCAGAAACTGCCCGACGTCGCCGCGCAGCTGATGCGCCAGGCCGGCTTCAAGGTCGATCTGCAGGCGATGGACTGGCAGACGCTGGTGTCGCGCCGCGCCAAGAAGGATCCCCCTTCGCAGGGCGGCTGGAACATGTTCTGCACCGCGTGGGTGGCGCCTGACATCTGGAGTCCCCTGAGCAACGCCGCACTCGACACCAAGGGCGAGAAGGCATCCTGGTTCGGCTGGCCGGACGATCCCAAGATCGAGCAGCTCAAGGCCCAGTTCGCGCGCGAGCTCAACCTCGGCAAGCGCAAGAAGCTCGCCGCCGAAATCCAGGCCGAGGCGTTCGCCTACGGCACGCACGCGCCGCTCGGGGAATACATCAACCCGGTCGCGCTGCGCAAGGGCATTACCGGTCTGGTGATCGGGCCGGGCGACTTCTACTGGAACGTGAAGAAGAACTGAGCCGCTGCGCTAGGATGACGGCTCCGGGCTGATCCCCGGAGCCGTTTTTTTTCGAGCCATCGTGTACAAGTTCATCGCCCGGCGCCTGCTTGCGACGATCCCGGTCCTGGTGATCGTCGCCGTGCTGGTGTTCCTGCTGCTGCGCCTGACCCCGGGCGATCCGGCGGCGATCCTGGCCGGCGACGCAGCCAGCCGGGACCAGATCGCGCAGATCCGCATCGGCCTCGGGCTGGACAAGCCGATCATCGTGCAGTTCGGAATCTGGGCCTCGCACATTCTGCGCGGCGACCTGGGCGAGTCGTTCTACTTCAAGATCAAGGTCACCGACCTGATCGCGCAGCGCCTCGAGCCGACGCTCGCGCTGGCGACCTTCACGCTGATCATCGCCGTGCTGGTCTCGGTGCCGCTCGGGGTCATCGCGGCCTGGCGCTTCGGCGGCTGGTTCGACCGCGCGCTGATGGGCTTTTCCGTGCTCGGCTTCTCGATCCCGGTGTTCGTGCTGGCCTACCTCCTCATCTGGGTGGTTTCGCTCAAGCTCGGCTGGCTGCCGGTGCAGGGCTACAGGAGACTCGCCGACGGCTTCTGGCCGTTCCTGCGCCACCTGATCCTGCCCTCGATCACGCTGTCGGTGATCTACATCGCGCTGATCGCGCGCGTGACGCGGGCCTCGATGATCGAGGCGCTGGGCGAGGACTACATCCGCACCGCGCGCGCCAAGGGGCTGCCCGAGTCGCGCGTGCTGATCGCGCACGCGCTCGCCAATGCCGCGGTGCCGATCGTCACCGTGATCGGCATCGGCATTGCGCTGCTGATCGGCGGGGTGGTGGTGACCGAGTCGGTGTACGCGATCCCGGGTCTGGGCCGCCTCACGGTCGACGCCGTGCTGGCGCGCGATTTCCCGACCATCCAGGGCGTGATCCTGTTCTTCTCCTTCGTGTACGTGGCGGTCAACCTGCTGATCGACCTGTCGTACGTGATCTTCGATCCTCGGATCCGCTACTGATGGACGCCGACGCCCTCCCGGTCGAAACCGCGGACCTGCGCCGGCACGAGTCGGCCTGGCGCCGGCTGCGGCGCAACTGGTCCGTGCGCATCGGCGCCGCGGTGCTCGCGCTGATGGTTGCGGTGGCGCTTGCCGCACCCTACCTGGGCACCGTCGACCCGACGCTGTTCGACGCCGGCAGCCGCGACCTGCGGCCCGGCATGACGGGCCAGATCACGACCCTCGACGGCGACACCATCGCGCATCGCTTCCTCATGGGATCGGATTCGTTCGGGCGCGACATCTACAGCCGGGTGATCTACGGCACCCGGGTGTCGCTCAGCGTGGGGCTGCTCGCGGCGCTGCTCGCGCTCGCTTTCGGCATCGTCGCGGGGCTGGGGGCCGGCTACCTGCGCTGGCTCGACGGCGTGCTGATGCGCTTCATGGACGGGCTGATGGCGATCCCCGGCATCCTGGTCGCGATCGCGCTGGTGGCGTTGTGGCGCGGCAGCCTGACCACGGTCGTGGTCGCGATCGCGATCCCGGAGATCCCGCGCGTCACGCGCCTGGTGCGCTCGCTGGTGCTGTCGATCCGCGAGGAGCCGTACGTCGAAGCGGCGGTCTCGCTCGGCACCCGGACCTGGAAGATCATGTTCGGCCACATCCTGCCCAACACCATCGCACCGCTGATCGTGCAGGGCACCTACATCTGCGCCTCGGCCATCCTGCTCGAGTCGATCCTGTCGTTCCTCGGCGTCGGCCTGCCGCCCGACATCCCGACCTGGGGCAACATCATGGCCGAGGGTCGGGTCCAGTTCAACGAGTATCCGCACAACGTCTTCTTCCCTGGGCTGTTCCTCGCGGTCACGGTGCTCGCGGTGAACATCCTCGGCGACGGCCTGCGCGACACGCTCGATCCCAAGATGGCGCGACGCGTATGAGCACGGTGCTCGAGGTGCGCGACCTTTCGGTGGCGCTGCCCGCGGGCGGAGATCGCCGGCGCGCGGTCGAGCGCGTCTCGTTCGGCGTCGAGCGCGGCGAGATCGTCTGCCTGGTGGGCGAGTCGGGCTCGGGCAAGTCGGTCATCGCGCAGGCGCTGATGGGCCTGCTGCCGCCGTCGCTGCCGGTCACCGGCGGCAGCATCCTGCTCGAGGGCGAGGACGTGGTGACGCTGGGCGCCCGGCGGCTGCGCGAGCTGCGCGCCACGCGCATGTCGATGGTGTTCCAGGAACCGATGACCGCGCTCAACCCGGTCATGACCTGCGGCGCGCAGATCGACGAAGTGCTGCGCCAGCACACACGCCTCGCGACGAGCGAGCGGCGGGCGAAGATCCTCGACATCGTGCGCGAAGTCGCGCTGCCGGATCCGGAGCGCATCGTCGCCTCGTATCCGCACCAGCTCTCGGGCGGCCAGCGCCAGCGCATCGTGATCGCGATGGCGCTGGTGCTGGAACCGGTGCTGCTGATCGCGGACGAACCGACCACCGCGCTCGACGTCACGACGCAGGCGCAGATCCTGAAGCTGATCCAGGAGCTCCAGGCGCGCCACGGCATGGGGGTGCTGTTCATCACCCATGACTTCGGCGTCGTGGCCGAGATCGCGCACCGCGTTGCAGTCCTGCGCCTGGGCGAGATGGTCGAGCTGGGACCGAAGATCGAGGTGCTGACGCGGCCTCGGCACTTCTACACCAGGATGCTGATCGCGGCGGTGCCGAAGGTCCATCCGCAGGCGCGCAGTGCCGACCCCTCCGCCCCGCTGGTGCTCGAGACGCGCGGCCTGTCCAAGACCTACGTCGACCGCGGCTGGTTCTCGGGACGCCGCGAGGTGCACGCGGTCGAAGACGTCACGCTCGAGATCCGGCGCGGCCAGACGCTCGGCATCGTGGGCGAGTCGGGATCGGGCAAGTCGACCGTGGCGCGCTGCATCGTGCGCCTGATCGACCCGAGCGGCGGCGAAATCCGGCTCCGCGGCGAGGACATCGCCACGCGCTCGCGCGCCGCGCTGCGCCCGCTGCGGCGCAAGGTCCAGATCGTGTTCCAGGACCCGTACCGCTCGCTCAATCCGCGCCGCACGGTGGGCGAGGCGATCATCGAGGGGCCGCGCAATTACGGCCTGTCGCGGCGCATGGCGCTCGAAAGGGCGCGCCGCCTGATGGAGCTGGTGCGCATGGACCCCGGCGTGCTCAACCGCTACCCGCACCAGTTCTCGGGCGGGCAGCGCCAGCGCATCTGCATCGCGCGCGCGCTGGCGATGGAGCCCGAGCTGCTGATTGCCGACGAGGCGGTCTCCGCGCTCGACGTCTCGGTCCAGGCGCAGGTGCTGGCGCTGTTCGAGGAGATCCGCACGCGGCTGAACCTGGCGATGCTGTTCATCACCCACGACCTGCGAGTCGCGGCGCAGGTGTGCGACCATGTCGCGGTCATGTCGCACGGCCGCATCGTCGAGCAGGGTCCCGCACTGCAGGTCTTCGGCAGTCCCCGGCACGAGTACACCCGCGCGCTGTTCGCGGCCGCGCCGGGGCGCGACTTCGCCTTCGGCGCGGGTTGAGCGATCCGGCCGGGGCGCCCGCGATCCCGATCTCATATACTTCGGTCATGCGCTCCCTCGCCATCGATCTGCTGCGCGCGCTCGGCGTGCAGGCGCCCCGCTCCGCGCGCGAGCTTGCGGCCGCCTGCGATGCGCGCAGCGCCGAGGTCGAACGCTGCCTCGCGCGGCTCGAGCAAACGGGGTTCGTAACGACCGAGAACGGCGCGGCACGGCTCGCTGCGGCGTTCGATTTCCTCGACGCCGCGCGCATCGCGCGCGGCCTCGGCCCCCGCGGCTCGGACCTTCGGATCGAGGTGGCGGACGCCTGCCTGTCGACCAGCTCCGCCCTGCTCGCCCAGGCGGCGACGCCCGGCGCGCGGCTGCTGCTCGCCGAGGAACAGGTCGCCGGGCGGGGCCGGCGCGGCCGGCGCTGGCTTTCGTGCGTCGGCACGGCGCTGACCATGTCGCTGCGGCGCGGATTTTCCTGTGCGCCGCGAGAGCTTGCCGCGCTGCCGCTGGCGGCGGGCGTCGCCGCGGTGCGCGCCCTGCGCGCTCTAGGCGCGGGCGACGCCGCGCTCAAGTGGCCGAACGACCTGCTGGTGCGCGGCGGCAAGGTCGGCGGCATTCTGATCGAGACCCGGCTCCAAGGCCGCGAGCTGGTCGCAGTCACCGGCATCGGCATCAATTGCCGCACCACGCCCGGACTGGAAGCGCGCCTGCGCCGCCGCATCGCAGCGCTGCAGGAATTCGTCGACCCGCTGCCTTCGCGCAACGCGATCGCCGCCCGGGTGGCGCGCGAGCTGCTGGCGGCGTTCGACGCCTTCGACGCGCACGGGCTGGCGGCGTTCAAGCAGGAATGGGAGGCGATGCACGCCTATGCCGGGCAGCGCCTGCGGGTGCGGCTCGCCGACGGCCGCGTGCTGGCGGGCGTGGCGGACGGCCTGGCCGAGGACGGCGGCCTGCGCCTGCGCACCCGGGCCGGGATGCGGGCGATCCGCAGCGGGCGGGTGGTGTCGGCGCGGGCGGCATGATCCTCGCCATCGACGCCGGGAACTCGCGCGTGAAGTGGGGCTGGCACGACGGCCGCCAATGGGCCAACCTCGCGACCGTCTCCCTGATCGAGTTCGCCGCCGCGAGCCACGACATCAATCCCTTCGCCGCAACGCACGAGGAGCCGGAACGGATCGTCATTTCCAACGTTGCCGGGGACGGTGCGCACGAACTGCTGGTGAACTGGACCAGCATCTTCGAGGCCGAGCCCTTGTGGCTGCGGGGCGAGGCCGAGCGCTGCGGGGTGCGCAACCGCTACGAGGAGCCGGGGCGGCTCGGCGCCGATCGCTGGGCGGCGCTGGTCGCCGCGCGCTCGATGCACGAAGGCGCCTGCCTGGTGGTGAACGCGGGCACCGCGACCACCGCGGACATGCTCTCCGCGCAGGGCGAATTCCTCGGCGGCATCATCCTTCCCGGCGTCGACCTGATGCGCTTCGTACTGCACGAGCACACCGGGCGGCTGCCGATCCAGGAAGGCAGCTTCAGGGACGCGCCGCGCAACACGCTGGACGCGATCGAGACTGGCTGCCGTCACGCGCAAGCCGGCGCCGTCGAGCGCATGTACCGCAAGATGGGGCCCGAAACGATCTGCCTGGTCGGCGGCGGCGCGGGGCGCGCTCTGTTGGAGCAGCTCGAGTTGCCCGCCCGCTACGTCGAAAACCTGGTGCTCGAGGGCCTGGCGCGCATCGCGCTGAGCGAACGCCCGGCCGCGACGGCGTCCTAGGACGCGAACGACCGGATGCGAACGCTATTCCTGCTCCTGTTGCTCGCCAACCTGGCATTTTTCGCCTGGGCGCGCTACCTCGTGCAACCGGATGCGGGTTCCGATGCGCAGCCCCTGTCGCGCCAGATCGATCCGCAGAAACTGCCGATCGTGTCGCCGGCCCCCGTGCGCCAGGGGGCGGCCGCCGCGCGATCCGCCCCGATCGCCGCCACGGCGGATTGCATCGAATGGGGCAGCTTCACCCTGACCGACTTGGCAACCGCACGCAAGCTGCTCGAGCCGCTTGCGCTCGGCGCGCGGCTGAGCGAACGGCAGGTCGAGGAGACGGCCAACTGGTGGGTGTACATACCGCCGCAGGGCGATCGCCAGGGCGCGCTGCGCAAAGGCAACGAGCTCAAGACGCTCGGCGTGGACGACTTCTTCGTCGTGCAGGACGAGGGCAGCTACCAGTGGTCGATTTCGCTCGGCGTCTTCCGCAGCGAAGCGGCGGCGCAGGCGCGCCTTGCGGACTTGAAGGCCAAGGGCGTTCGCAGCGCTCAGGTCGGGGCGCGCGTGAGCCAGATGCAAAAGGTCTGGCTGCAGGTGCGCGACACCGACGCCGCGCTGCGTGCGCGGCTGGGCGCGGTCGCGCAATCGATCCAGGGAAGCGAGCTGCGCGACTGCAAATAGCGGCGCGGCCCGCTTTGCCTCAGCGGCTGCGAGAGGCCCCGGGGACGACGTGCCGCGCCACCATCGAAAGCAGGTGATCTGCGCGCACCGGCTTTGTCAGGTAGCCCTCTGCGCCAAGCTCCCGCACACGGCTGTCCTCGTCCTCGACTGAAGTAAGGAAGATCACCGGGATGTGCGGCTGGGTGGTATCGGCCCGGAGCGCGGACACGAACGCGATGCCGTCCATATTGGGCATGCTCACGTCGGAGATGATCAGGTCCGGCGCCTCGGCGAGCACCATGTACCCGGCCTCGATCCCGTCCTGCGCCGTGCGCACCTCGTAGCCCGCCGCACTCAGGTGCAGCCGCATCAGGCCCAGGATGTCTGGGTCGTCGTCGACTACGAGAATGCTCGCCGCCATCGCGTGAGTTGGAGTTCTGTGGCCGACCGGACCTTGGTGCCAGTGCGCAGACTCGAACTGCGGACCTACTGATTACGAACCGCTCCAAGCCGTGCTATCCACAGCTTGAATGTGTTCGCAGGTGTTTGAAATTACAACTGAATTCATTGACTCGGGGCTCCTTCTCTGTATTAAGGTCTTGGCGCTTACATGAGCGTTCTTGCCTACCAGATTACGACTCTTTCGCGATCACTGATGCGTCGTCAGAAGGTCACCAAAGCACGCCTCGACGCCCTGCCCACTCCCGCGGCAGGGCAACTGTTCTTGCGCGACAGCGAGGTCCGGGGTTTCGCCGTACGCGTCAGCGCAGCAGGCGCCAAAACCTTTGTCCTTGAGCGCCGCATCCATGGCAAGAACCGGCGCCTGACCGTCGGACGATACCCCGATATTAGCGTCGAGCAGGCGCGCCTTGAAGCGCAAAAGCTTATCGGCAAGATCGCAATCGGTATAAATCCCCGGCTCGAGGCGCTCGCAAAGGAACGAAGCCTCATCACCCTGTCGGAGGCTTTCAGCGAGCTTAAGCGCGCCCGCAAGGCCCTGAAACCCCGCACGCTCTACGACTATGAGCGGGTGCTCAACGCGGCGCTCGGGGCCTGGATGAGCTTGCCCCTGAAACACATCACCAAGGACATGGTGGCCAAGCGCCACCTGCTCCTAGGCGAAAACTCCGGGCCCGCGTACGCGAACTACGCCATGCGGCTACTGCGGGGAATCTTCAATTTTGCGATCGCGCAGTACGAGGACGAAGAAGGCCAACCCCTCATCACCGTGAACCCCGTTTCGCGCTTGACGCACACGCGCGCGTGGTATCGCGTGCCGCGCCGGCAAACCCTGGTCCGCGCCGTGCAGCTTCCGGCATGGATGAAGGCCGTGAACGCGCTCCGGGCCGATTCGAATCCCCAGGCGCGAACCGTCGCAGACTACCTCCTGGTTCTCCTTTTTACGGGGCTCAGGCGCCAGGAAGCCGCACGCCTTAAGTGGGCTGACGTGGATCTCACCGGGCGCACCCTCATCATTCGCGACACCAAGAATTACCAACCCCTGGAATTGCCGCTCTCGGAGTTCCTTCACGAGCTCCTATCGAATCGCGAGGCAACGGCGCTAACCGAGTACGTATTTCCAGGCGAAGGCGAGCCCGGCGATTTGGATGGGATGATGCGGTCCTTCGCGTCGGATGCGGTGCGCGAAGATGGAGCGTGCCAGCCCCCATGCGTCGGGGTCGCCGCAGTGAGGCGCTCATTCGAAAAGAACATCGCAGTGCACTTTCACGCGAGCCTGACGTCTGTGGAAGGGTCAGGCGACACGGTGACAGGTCGCGCGGAGACTAGCAGCGACGCATTGCGCGCCCGAGGTACAGACCACCGCACGACGAGCTATACGATCAAGTTCAGTGACGCTAAGATCGTGCGCTGGTCCTCACCCTTGCCGGCAGTGCCGGTTGCGGCGCCGCCGAAGCAGTGAATCTCGACCGTCGCCAGCGATCGTACCGCTTGCGCCTTCCGTTTCCGCGGGAAGAACTCGCAAATTAGTTGACGCACTTTTCTGCCGATCCCCATCGGACTCGAACGTCTGTGACCGGTATCCCCGGACAAGTGGAAAGGGCCGGGATTGCGGCGAAGGACGGCTATTCGTGGATTGAGTGACCGGCCGGTTCTGGTCGGCAGCGGTCATTCGCCAAAGACGAAACTGCTAGCGCCTTCTTGCTCGTCCGCGTGCAGGATGGCCATCCTCATTCTTCACGGGGTTGCTCACGCTCACGTAATGGCGAACGGGCTGTTTCGACGCTAGATGTTGGAGTGAATGTCCGCAGTCAAAGTAATGCGGAAGTCCGTGACGTCACATAGCTCGCCTTTTCTTATAGCTGCATATGCAATCAGAGGAGATTCAACAGTCGAGAGCGCCCCGTGGCTGCAGGAGTGCGTGCTTTGAATTGAGACGTCTTCATAGACTCCGCCATTTGCGTTGCTATGAACAGAATCTCATCCAGCTCCACAAGTTCAGGCGTCAATTGCACCCTGGCCTGCCTTAGGGCTACGCATTGATTGTAGACCGCATCTCGAATCCGCCTCAGGTCTCGAACGCCGTTTACGATTGATGGCACTTGGTGTTGGTCGAAAGGTGCCCAACCTCCGTCCAATATCTGAAGGCTCTTAACGCGCTCCTTTGGCCAAGCATCCAGATAACTTTGAACAGCCCTAAGAACTTTCGCCGGCCCGTCCGCTGCCGCGATGAGCTCTAGATAGTGAAAAACGTTCTGTGTGCCTGGTAGCTCGTTACAAGTCCCCATGACAAGGCTCACTCCTATATGGACACTTTGCCGTGTTCCTAGCGAACACCACGGCTCCTGCCAAAATTTTGCACATCGCTGCTCTCCCACCGGCTTCGAGTTGGTTCGTACTCCCGCAAATCGCTCGGTTAGCCTTCAATGTCAGAGATTCAGCAAGTTTGATGCCATAAGTTTGCAGGTAGATGATTTGCAGAAATGCATTGAATTGGTGCATCGAGGCGCGGCGAGCGCTCGCTTTTTGAGCGCAGACTCGCTTTGGTGGAAGCGCCCCAATCCGGCGCTTCTTCTACCAAACTACCGCTTGTCTCCACTATGCCCGTTTGGCAAGGCTGAGATTCAAAGTTCTCCTTCCTCATCTGGAAGGGTGAGACGTGTATCTGCGTGCCGCTCATTAAGCACTTCGGTTACGTCAGTACCGGTGAGCGTTTGCGGGCTGTTGCGGCGCTAGGGGTTGGGCTGATAGACCGCTGTCGACCCAAGGCGGTCATTCTCGGAGTATCTTCCAGATCACATAAGGGTCAGCAAGAATCCGCTCACGGAGGATCAGGAGATGACTCGCCTCGTGGCCATTGCAACGCTGCTTTTTGGTCTGACCCTTGTTGTGGTAGCTACGTTACAGTCAGCGGCAGCCGACGACTCCGCACCTGGAATCGAGCGAGGACAGGGCGCCAACGATGACTAACTATATAAGGGCCTCGGCCTCGCGATGCGCGCGGACCAGGCGATCAAGATGTTTATCTCGCTTGCCGCCAGGGGCGATATCGATCGTCTCATGGAGATGCTGATACTCTCCGAGGGTACGGACGAGACGGTCGTGCGCGGCAACTTGTCAAAAGAGGTTGTCCCATTTTGGGCGATTTCGACAAGATTCTTGGCCCTAAGGTCGCCAATCCTGCGATCTTCAAATGTCTTGAGAACCACGAAGGCCTGAACTACTACCTCTTCGCCCAAACCAAGACTGAAAGCCGCAAAGCGTTTGTCATAGGACTCGTCACTGACGGACACCGGGTGTTGGTCGCATACATCGGCGTAGGACAATGCGTCGTGGGCGGGCACTATTCCTGCCAAAACTAACCGGGAAACAGAATGAGGGGCCGCTAACGACGGTTTTTGGCCGATGGCAGACTTTCGCAGTAAGCGCTCTTTCGACGTTGCGCGCGCTTCTAGAAGACCGAACACTGAGTTGCCATCAGTCGGTCATTAGCCATTCTGGTCGTCAATTTGTCGGACTGTCGGAATGTAGCCGCCAAGCCGGCGCCAGGTGGCCGCCAGGATTCAGCGCCGAAGAACCTCAGCATTTCCCAGTGCGTGCGCCAATCACTTACATGTGATTGACGGTCTAGGAGGGCGACCGTCGGCGGCAGCGCGAGTGAGCGCCTTATGATGTTCTGCGAAGTGGGTTCCTCGCGTGGGCACAGAATACGATTACCGAAATCTCGCCACTTATCGCCATTGCATCGAGCGGCTGCATGAATTGTGGCCGCACGTTCAGACGCAGCGCGCGGATCGATTGCGGCACGGAGGCGAGACCGAGAAGGTGGCCGAGAGAATTCTTGAGGACTTGTTCGTCGGAGCGCTAGACTGGAACGAATGGGATCTAACTTGCCAAGTCGGTCGCGCCGACATTGTGATAAGTCGGAACCTTGCCTAGTAACTGGTTATCGAAGTCAAGCGGCCTGGCACGCTCGACCTAGGACGATCGAGCCTCGATGCAGCGCTTGATCAGGCGCGGCACTACGCCAACGAGCAGAATATCGCGCGCCTCGCTGCTTCTGACGGCCGTCTCCTATATGCCGCCAACATCGAAAGTGGCGGCCTAGAGGACCGCATCGTCACGTATCTCGACAGCGCATCCGCGCTGGAATGCCTGTGGTTGCTGAGCATGCATGGCATTTACCACCCGCACCGCCAGGAGTCGGGTGAAGGGCCGACAATTCCGGCCAGCGCGCCGCAATGGATGCCGGCCTTGGCGAACAGGCGCCTGCTACACCCTAAGTGTCAGCTGCCTGCAATCTGCTTCGCTTACGTGGGCGACGCTAACGCTCCGCGCGCTTGGAAGCTTCCGTATTTGCAGGCAGATGGGAGCGCAGATGCAAAACGGCTGCCCAAGGCTATCCAGGCGTTATCGAGCAACAACCGGGGTGCAAAGGCGAACGGAATTCCCGAGAACGCAGTACTCAACATCTCGCTGCGAGTCGCGCGAGTTGCTGCCCGCGAGGGCCGACTGCCGCACCAGTGCGCAAACCCATCCGCCACCTATGTGCAATTGGTCGAGGTTCTGCGCCAGCAGGGCGTCCAGAGTAGCGCGCTGTGATGATCCGAACGCCTAGAGCACGTCACGCGCCCGTTTTGGCGTCATTGGTGCGTCGTGACAGATCGCAATAAAGTACTCGTCGATATTCTCGATCTTTCCCTCAAGCCGTGCGCCGCGATCGGTCAGATCAGCAACCTTGGCGCGCACGGCCTTGAGTGTGCGCCCGCGGAGGAAAGAGCGCTGCCCGAGCTTCTCGACCTCGACGTTGCTGGCCAGCTCGGCCCTGCGGCAGGAGGCCGTCCAATTCGAGCCGACCTCTTGTGGCTTGCGCACCAGGGTGGCGCCCAACTGTACGAGTTCCTTGATCACCAGCTCGACATCTTCGCGCTCCGTCCCTGAGAGCAGGATGGAATCGCCGGTATCGAATAGGGTGACGTTAAGAACCTCGCTTACAACCACACCGGCCATTGTTTGACCTTCTTCCTTGTTTTTGAACTCTCGGCGCTACTCGGCACTCTGCGCCGCAGACCAATCCTCATTAACCACGAGTGCGCCGTGGTCGTGCGTCGATCGCGCTTCGCGCGTTCAACGGCCAAGAGCTGTCGGCGCAGATTGTGGATGTCCTCAAGCAACTGCGTGTTCAGAAATCGTTTGGACAGCGCCGAATGGTCACGATCGTCTGCGCGTGTGTTGCCGATCTCCGTTACGCGTTTCTCGATCGCCTTGAGTCTGTAGCTCATCGCGGCGTCCAGCTTCATCGCGCGCATTTGCCGGCAGGTTTCGAGGACATGAGCGATCGTCTCTGAGGATCTCGCCGAGCCGGCCAGATACCTGTCAAGTACGACCTCCATATGCTCAACCATGCTCAAGAGGGGATTGACGTCTTCAGATACCACTGGAACTCCCGTCCGTCCTACGTGGCATAGATCTAACCAGTAGGGCAAGTGAACGTACAGGAAGCGAGAACGTGTTTGCAGCTTTTGACGATGTACGTGCGGTATTACCGGGGGCACTCTTGGCCGTGAGTTGGCAGCCGCGATGGCCTCGGCGCTAAGCCGATTTGGTCACGCACGCACAGGTGATTATGCGTGCTTGAGCACTTTCCGAATTGTGTCGGTCAGGATCTTCTTGCTGTAGGGCCTGGTGATATAGCCGTCAGCCCCGAGGGCGAGGCCGCGACGCACGTTCTCGGGTTCGACAAGTGCCGTCAGCATCACGACGGGAAGCAGAGCGAGTTTCGGGTAACGGCGCATGCTCGCCAAGACATCATAACCGTTGCCGTCTGGCAACATGATGTCGAGCAGCACGAGGTCTGGAGGCGCGCGCGTGCGGATTTCTTGGCCAAGTTCATTGCAGTCGCGCACGAGACGCACCTTGTAGCCGGCCATGCTGACGCGTAGGTTCGCGAGCGCTGCCTGGTCCGGGTCGTCCTCCACGATCAGCACCAAGATCGCGTTTGACCTCTTAGCGAGCGGCGGGCGATTCTTCAGCCGATCCGGTGACAAGAAGGCATCAAAGTCGTCGAGCGCTTTGCTGGCGGCTTGCGTTTGCCTCTCTATGCGTACCGCATCGTCAGGCGCCGCGCGTCCTACGCCTTTCTGACTTTTTAAAAAGTCGCTGGTGAAGTCCAGATCTTTTGTGGGGTCGGCGGGAGCCGAACTCACAAAGCCGATCTCCTCCAGTTCGGACAGTCAATCGGCCAGAAGGGCGTCGGAAAATTGACGTAGCCGTCCCCGAATGACGTCCGAGTGCGTATTACCTTCGATCACCCTAAGAATCAGGCGGTAGTCGGAGGGTATCGCCAAATCGTCCGAGGCGAATGCCTGCTCGCCCGACGCGGTGCGACGATAGATCCGCTCTTGCAACCACACAACCATGTTGACCTTGGAATACATCCTCAGAGTGTCGGGCTTGCGGCTGAACGTTACCGCCTCACCACTCACAAGGTGGCGGCCACGGCGCGTTACTTAACGCTCCTGAGCAACACGGGCCGCAGCGCATCTCGAAGCTCTTTCGTCGTGTACCGCCCATCAAGCAGCGCGATGACAAGCGCCTCTAGCCGGCGCAGAGACTCTGGACCGAGGCTGTCGAGAATGGCGGGACTCAAGTCATTGTCATGATCCGCGTGCGTCAGCGCGACGAGTATTCGGCGCACAGCGTCGGCCTCACTCGCTTTGCCCGAATGGGCCATGACGCCGAGCTGCGTGACAATTTCGTCGAACGATTCGCAGCCAAACTCAGGCACCATTAGCGCGCGGCGGCGGAGCTCGACGGCGAATTGGGCGATCTTCATCTCGCATCGCAATATTGGATCAAGACGGGAGAGCAAACGAATTGCGCGCTTCGACCGAGCGCGGCGCGAGACAGATGCGCCAGCTACGGCGATTTCCGGGAGGCAAGCAAACGTCGCTCGGCAGCCGAAACCGCGGCAGCCACCTACTATTTGCCTACTTTTCGCGAACGGCCGTTAAGAGGCTCTATAACTTATTGATTATTGGTGCTGGTGCGCCGACTCGAACGGCGGACCTACTGATTACGAATCAGTTGCTCTACCAACTGAGCTACACCAGCCGAGCGCGCCGCCATCGTTCCGGCGCACGAGCGGCGGATTATACGCCGATCGGCCGGCGCGGCTCCGAATGTGCAATATTCCCCGCACGCCCCGACCTCCGCCGCCGTTCAAACCGCCAATCCGGCCGCCGGTCGCCGACTTTTGCATGCTTACGCGGCAAGCACCTAGCATGCATTCACGGACAAAGGGGATCTCCATGCGCAAGGTATCCGGTTTCACTCTGATCGAACTCATGATCACCGTGGTGGTGGTCGCGATCCTGGCGGCGATCGCCGTTCCTTCCTACATCCAGTATATCCAGCGCGGCAAGATATCCGAAGCGATCGGGAACCTCTCGAGTGCGCGCCTGCAACTCGAGAAATACTACGCCGACAACCACATGTACGGCACCGGCAACGTCTGCGGCGTGACGATGCCGAGCGGCGCCGACGCGCAATACTTCCAAATCACCTGCACGTCAGGGAATGCAAACGCGGTCGGCGACCAAACCTATCTTATCACTGCAGCCGGCATCGGCAGCATGAGCGGTTTCCAGTACACGATCAACGAATCCAACGTCAGGCAATCCACCTTCTCTTCGCCGGTCACGGGTTGGAACAACTCGACGACCTGCTGGGTCACGAAGAAGGGCGAGTCGTGCTGATGCGATTTACCCAGGTTGGGGTGACGTTGATCGAGCTGATGATCGGCTTGGCCATTGTCGCGCTGGTGCTGTTCCTCGGAGTGCCTTCGTTCGCCATCTTTCTGCAGAACACGCAGATCCGCAACGCGGCCGAAACCACGCTGCAGGGGCTCAACCTGGCGCGTGCCGAGGCGGTGCGCCTCAACGCACCAGTGCGCTTCCAGCTGGTGAGCGATTTCACCTCGGGCTGCGCGCTGTCCGCCACCTCGCTCAACTGGATCGTCAGTCTGGATGATCCGACCGGGGCCTGCGACCACACCGTGTGGGGCGGCAACGTCACCAATACGTCAATGTCGCCTGCGCCGTCGACGCCCTTCATCATCGAGGAAAAAGCGGCGAGCGAAGGCAGCCCCAACGTTGCCGTCGCCGTGACCGGTGGACCGAGCGCGATATTCAACGGCCTTGGCCGGCTCACCAGCGCGGGCATTACGCTGATCGATTTCTCCAACCCGGCGGGCGGAACCTGCACCTATGTCGACGCCGTCAACGGCAAGATGCGCTGCCTGCGCATCCAGCTGTCCAGCGGCGGGCAGGCGAAAATGTGCGATCCAAAGGTCACCGACACCACGGATCCGCGCGTCTGCAACTGAGCACGAGCGATGATGACCTCACGTACACACCCCACGCAGCGCGGCATGATACTGATCGAGGCGCTGGTCGGCATCCTGATCTTCTCGATCGGCATCCTGGCCATGCTCGGCATGCAGGCGGTCGGCATCCAGACCACGGTCGACGCAAAGTACCGCTCCGACGCGGCCTTTCTCGCCAATCAGGTGGTGAGCCAGATCTGGGTCGACCAGACCAACATCGCCAGCTACGACACGACCGCGAGCAGCTATGCGCCGCGCAACGCATGGGTAGCACAGGTGCAAAGCACCCTGCCCAAGGCAACCGGCGCCAACGCGCCCACGATCACGGTGACCGGAACACCGCCAAGCCAGGTTACCGTGACCGTGTACTGGCAAAGGCCGGGCGACACACAGGTCAACCGGCAGACCGTGATCGCACATATCAAGTGTTCCAACTGCACATGACACCCATCCTGCGCATTCGCGAGCGAGGCATGAGCCTGGTCGAGGTTATGGTCGGGGTTGCGATCGGCCTGATCGGGATCCTGATCATCACCCAAGCCTACCTTACCAGCGACAAATTCAGTCGCTCGACGCTCGGTGCCGGCAGCGGACAGACCAACGGCCTGATTGCGCTGTTTACCATTGAGCGCGACGCGGAAATGGCGGGCTACGGCCTGAACCAGTCGGCGGCGCTCGGCTGCGGCACGCTGTACTACTACTACAACGGCAATTACTCGCTCAACGTTCCCGGGCAAGCCGCCGGAACGGCCTTGCCGCCCCTGACCTTGGCCCCGGTCTACATCAATTCGTCGGTCACGCCGAACACGGTCACGATGATGTTCTCCAACGGGAGCACGCGCATGGTGCCGGGGACCATCGCCACCTTTACGCCGCCCTATGCGACCGTGGACGGCACGGCGGGCTTCTACTCCGGAGACTTCGTGATGCTGGTCAGCCAGGCCACCGCGGGAAGCTGCACGCTGGCTCAGTTAACCGGCGTTCAGCCCGTTTCCTCCCAACTGCAGTTCAGCGCGGCTGCTTACAACCCACCCGCGTGGGGCAGCTTCCCGACCACCTACGTGACCAACGATCTGATCTTCGACATCGGAAACCCGAGCGTGCGCACCTATTCCGTCGCGAGCCCGGCCACGGGTCAATACCGCTTGCAGGTGACCGACAGCCTGCTGATCTCGGGCGGCGGGGTCGCGCAGGATCTGGCCGACGGCGTCGTCGATCTGCGCGCGCAGTACGGCAAGGACGACGGCGCGGGAAGCGGAACCGCGGGCGACGGCGTGGTGGACGAGTACAACAACGTACAGCCGGTAACCGGCACGGATTGGGGCCAGGTGCTGTCGATCCGGGTTGGCGTGCTGACGCGCATCGGCAACTACGAGAAGCCGAGCACCCCCGGCGGCGCCTGCTCCGCGACGACGGCCGCGCCCACTTGGGCAGGAGGCAGCTTCAGCGGTGCCCGAAGGGCTGCCGAGCTGCTACCGCTACCGCGTTTACCAGACGATCGTCCCGATCCGCAACCTCATCTGGAGATACTCGTGATCGCCGCGCCGCGTCTCCGCCAGCAGGGCGTGGTGCTGTTCATCGCGCTCATCGTTCTGGTCGCCATGTCCCTGGCCGGCATCGCGATGATGCGCAGCGTCGGCACCGGGACCCTGATCGCGGGCAACCTTGCGTTCAAGCAAAGCGCGACCAGCGCCGCCGACTGGGGAATCGAGGCCGCGCGCACCTGGCTGACCACCAACTCCAGCGGCAACACGCTTTATTCCGACCTCCCTGGGGTGGCCGGCGGCAACGCCTACTACTCGACCTGGCAGTCGAACGTGGATCTGCTGGGGCAGAACTCGAGCATGACGCCCTACGACTGGAGCACCGCTGCGAACGTTGGCACCGACGCCGCCGGCAACACCGTGAGATACGTGATCCAGCGCATGTGCGAGGCATCGGGCGACCCGGCGAGCACGAACTGCATCAAGGCTTCCGCCGCAGCGGGCGGCGCCGTTTCGTCATCCGGCTCCAAGGGCGCAGGCGGCTACGGCGGCGGCGTGCTTTCGGTGCCAGTCAACACATTCTATCGCATCACAGTGCAAGTATCGGGGCCGCGCAATACCCTCAGCTACGTACAGGCTACGGTGTTCTGAGCGCAACAGCCCCGCAGGGAGAAACGCCATGCGTACCCGCACCACCAGCAGGCTCATGAAAATACTCGGCAGCGCGCTATGCGTCGCGGCCCTGTTTCCCGCGACAGTCAGCGCGGCCGGCCTTACCGACATCGCTTCGCAGCCGCTTGCCCAGCCGGCGGCCAACGTGCCGCCCAACGTCATGGTGCTGTTCGACGATTCGGGCTCGATGATGCAGCAGTACACGCCGGACTACATCGGGCGTTGGGTATCCAGCGACAGCAATGCGCTGTGCTTCGACTCGCTCGACTCCGGCGGCAGCATCGACAACACCCTGCAGAACTGCGAGCCGGGCGACCCGCCGATCATGTCGCCGCAGTTCAACTTCCAGTACTACAACCCGGCCATCACCTACCTGCCGGCGGTAAATTACGACGGCACCTCGATGCCGTCGATGACGGCGGCGTACACCAGCAACTGGACGGTGGTGCCGACCGACGGCGTGAGCAATAGCGGGGTCAACTCGTTTCGCACCGACACGATCCATATGTTCCCCGCGAGCAGCCAGCCGCAAGTCAACACCGTGAACCTCGCGAGCAACTTCCCGGATCGCGAATGGTGCAACAGCACGTCCGCCTCGACCACCTATCCGAACAGCAGCTGCAGGACGAATTCCAGCTACAGCTATCCTGACGGCACCTACGGCTACGGCAAGACCTCCCTCGGGGCAATCCGATACGCCTACGGTGCGCCCTACTACTACCTCCTCAAGACGACCGAATACTGCTCCGACCTGACGCTCTCGAATTGCGTTTCTGCCACCGCCCCCACGACGGTCGCCGGCGTGAACTACAACGTGCCCGCGCCGGTTCGGTTCTGCAACAGCACCGCACTGGACAACTGCGAGCAGAACTACACCGGCAGCTACACGCGGCCCAAATTCACCGGCGTGTGGAATAACACATGCAGTATCGCAGGCAACTGCCTACTCCACGATCACGGTCGGATCGCAGACGAACACCAGCGGTGCGATCCAGAACATCACCGCCAACAGTATCGAACCTGTTCGGCCCCGGTTACCCGTCGGGCGTGGTGTCCCTGGCCCCCGGCCCGATCAACACGACCACGGTCGCCTCGAACATCAGGCTTGCGATCAACAACGGCACCGCGACCAACGGCGGCTATACCGCTACAAGCTCGGGCAGTACCGTCACGATCTACGCGGGAACCAGCACGACCTGCAACCCCGCCGACTGCACCCAGCCCAACGGCTACGTCGTCAACGTTATCTCGACGCCGGGAACCCCGGTTACGCCCGCAACCGGGACCGTAACGATCTCATGCATCAGCAGGAGCTAGCGGCTAGCTTCAGCTCGATTCAGGTCAACGGCATCGAGATCCTCGGCGCGTCGATGAGCCCCGGCACCACCAACACGACCACGATGGCCACTGCGGTCATGAACCAGATCAACAGCTACAGCGCACGAGGGCGGCTATACCGCCACCTCCAGCGGCAGCACGGTGACTATCACAGCACCAACCGGTACGGGCTCGGAGCTAAACGGCGCCAGTCGATAACGGAGAGCAGTCCGCAGGGTCTCGGTCAGCATCAGCAATATGGGCGGCGGGATCACGCCGGGGGTCATCAAGACCTCGGCGACGAACTTCACCGGCGGACAAAACGCCGCCTCGGCCGGCCGCACCCAGGTCGGCACGTTCACCCGCACCAATATCGTCTCCGGGCAGAACTACCCGCTCTACGCCGGTCGCACCGACTGCGGCAAGGTGACCGCCGGGGTATGCAGCTACAGCGAGGAGATGACCAACTTCGCCAACTGGTACGCGTATTACCGCACTCGCAACACGATGACCAAGACCGCCATCGGCCGCGCTTTCGTCGGCATCACCAGCGCGTTCCGGGTCGGCATGGTCACCCTCAACCCCGGCAGCACGGTCAGCTCGAGCAAGTACCTGGCGGTCGACGACTTCACTTCCGGGGCAGGCAACCAGAAGGACAAATGGTACACGCACATCTACAGCGTCGATAACGGTGGCGGCACCCCGACACGCGAGGCGCTGTCGCGGGTCGGGCAGTACTTCGCCGGCCTGGGCTCTGCCGGCACGCCGCGGCTCGCCAAGGGCATGGACGCAAGCCCGATCGAGTACGCCTGCCAGGCGAACTACACGGTGCTGGTGACCGACGGCTACTGGAACGGCAACGCCGGCCAGACGCTGACCGGCGGCTCGATCGGCAACCAGGACGACACCGACAGCGGCTACCACACCCGCGCCATCGGCGCCTACGACGGCGGCCTCTCGGGCTCGACCAATACCCTGGCCGACACCGCGATGTACTACTACCAGACCGACCTGCGCACCGACCTCGCGGACGAAGTGCCGACCACTTCGACCGACCCCAACCCGGCGCAGCACATGGACCTGTTCGCGGTCGGCCTCGGGCTCGCGGGCCAGCTCACCTACGACCCGAACTACCTGAACGAAAACGCCACCACGGGCGGCGACTTCTGGGCCATCAAGCAGGGCGCCAACTGGCCTGTGCCGGTGTCCGGCGGCGAAACCGCGCTCGACGACCTGTGGCACTCGGCGGTCAACGGCCACGGCCAGTACTTCACCGCGCGCGACCCCAACACGCTGTCCAACGCGCTTGCCACCGCGCTCAACAGCGTTGCTGCCCGTATCGGCGCCGGCGCGGCGGCGGCGACTTCGAACCTGCAGCCGGTCGCAGGCGACAACTTCGCCTTCACCGCGCAGTACCAGACGGTGGACTGGGACGGCGACCTGAGCGCGCGCACCATCGACCTCAGCACCGGCAACGTCTCGTTCGCCACGCTCTGGTCGGCTTCGGCGCTGCTCGACCAGCGCACGCCCTACAACCGCATCATCTACACCTTCGATGCGACCGATACGTCGCCCGGCGGCGGGCAGAACGGCAACCTGCTGAAGAGCTTCTGCTGGCCCGGCGCGTTCGCCAGCGGGAACTATCCGGGCTGCGGCGACGGCGCCGAGCTGAGCGCCGCGGAGATGAGCAACTTCAATCCGCTGTCGCTCACCCAGGCCGCGCCTTGGGCCACCGACGGCAGCGGGCGCACGACTTCCGCGACGCCGCAGAACCTGGTGGACTACCTGCGCGGCGACACCGCTAACGAAACCACAGGCGGTACCGCGACCAGCGACCTGTATCGCAACCGCGCGCACCTGCTCGGCGATATCGTCGACGCGCAGCCGGCCTACGTGAGAGCGTCGCCCTTCGGCTACGACAGCGGATCCTACGCCGGCACCGATCCCAACTATGCGACCTTCCAGGCGAGCACCGTCAACCGCCCGGGCCTCGTGTTCGCGGCGTCCAATGACGGCATGCTGCACGCGTTCAACACCGAGGGGCCGAGCGGCGAGATCTACTATCAGACCGCGGGCATCGCGACCCAGACGAGCTCCGACGACAGCTTCACCGGCACGCTCCTGACCGACCCGAGCACCGGTCAGGGCTCGGAACGCTGGGCGTTCGTGCCGTCGATGATCCTGCCCAAGCTTGGAGAATCTGGCGAACACGCCGTACTCGCACCAGTACTTCACCGACGGCTCGCCGCAAATCGGCGACGTGTGCTTCGGCCATACGCTGTCCTCGCCCTGCGCCTCGGCCACGAATTGGCACACGATCCTGGTCGCCGGGCTGAACGACGGCGGGCGCGGCTACTATGCGCTGGACGTGACCGACCCGAGCAACCCGAAAGGGCTGTGGGAGTTCAGCGCCAATAGCAGCACAACCTGCCTGACCGATGCTCAAGCCAATAGCGGCACTTTCTTCCAGGACTGCAACCTCGGCTACAGCTTCGGCAATCCGCTGATCGTCAAGCGCCCGGTGGACGGCAAATGGGTCGTGATGGTCACCTCCGGCTACAACAACGTCAATCCGGGGAACGGCAAGGGATACCTGTACATCCTGGATGCGCAGACCGGGGCCATTCTGCAGCGCATCGGCACCGGGGTGGGCTGCGACGGCGTGAGCACGACGTCGCCGTGCGTATCCGGCACGGTCGATCCGAGCGGCCTGAACCACATCAACGCGTGGGTCGACAACTCCTTCTACGACAACACCGCGCTGCGCGTGTACGGCGTCGACCTCAAAGGCAACGTCTGGCGCTTCCAGCTCGATTCGACGCAGTACGGCTACGCGCAAGCGTCGGCAGCGCCGTACACGGCGTTCAAGCTCGAGACCCTGAAGGATCCTTCCGGCGTGGTGCAGCCGCTTACCAGCAAACCCGAGCTCGCTTCGGTCAACGGGTATGCGGTCGTGTATGTCGGCACCGGGCGCATGTTGGGAACCAGCGACTTGACCACCACCCAGGTCGAGTCGATCTACGCCCTGCGCGACGACCTTTCGTCGACGCCGCTGCCCGACGTTCGCTCTTCCGGCGCGTTCGTGCAGCAGACATTGAGCACGATCACCGGCGCGAATCCGCCGCAGCGCACGACCACAAACAACACGGTCAGCTTCGGCACCAACATGGGGTGGTGGGTGGACTTGCCCGACTCCGGCGAGCGCGTGAACGTCGACCCGCAGCTGCAGCTCGGCACGTTGATCGTGGCGACCAACGTCCCCACCACCGACGCCTGTGTCGCGGGCGGCTACGCGTGGGTCAACTACCTCAACTACGCGACGGGCGCCTATGTTCCGGGAGCGACCCTCAACATGGCGAGCATCAAGATATCAAGCTCGCTGGTAGTGGGTATCAACGTCGTGCAGCTGCCCGGCGGCTCGGTGAAGTCAATCGTGACCACTGCGGACAACCAGCAGCTTACGCAGTCGACGCCGGTCACGCCGAGCAACGTTCAGGGCCGCCGCGTGTCCTGGCGCGAGCTGATCTCCCAGTGACGCTGCCGACGCGCGCCGGCAGGCGCTTGACGCGCCTGCCGGCGACGCTGCTCACCGGCGTCGTAGCGTTCGCATTAGCGGAGGCGGGATCCTGCGCCTGGGCCCAGGGCCAGGTCGCAACTACCCCCGGGGACGCCGCGCTGCCGGCATCGGCCCATTACTACCGCAGCGCCCAGCTGGATGTGCGCCCCGGCATCAAGACCCACGTCGAGCCCGCATACCCGGAGGCCGCGGCACGCCGCGGCCTGTCGGGCACGGTCGTGCTGCGGCTCTACATCAACGAGAATGGCGCCGTCGATCGGGTCGAGACCCTGCGCGCCCGACCGGCGGGCGTGTTCGAGCGCTCCGCCGAGCAGGCCTTCCGCGCGGCGCGCTTTACCCCCGGGATGAAGGACAAACACCCGGTCAAGGTACAGATGACGATCGAGGTCAGCTTCGACACCCCGCCGCCGGCGCCTCCCGCCGGTTGGCGCTGAGCGCGTGCGGGGCTACTTCTTCGCCGCCAACTCGCGCGGCAGCGTGAACACCACGCTCTCGCCGATGCCGTCGAGCTGAGAAACGCGGGCCGCGCCGAGCTCCTTCAGCCGCGCCAGTACGTCGTTCACCAGCACCTCGGGCGCCGACGCCCCGGCGGTGACGCCGATGCGGTGCTTGCCGGCGAGCCATTCCGGCCGCAGATCCGCAGCGCGATCAATCATGTAGGCTTCGGTGCCGATGTTGTGCGCCACTTCGCGCAGGCGGTTCGAATTCGAGCTGTTGGGCGAACCCACGACGATGACCACATCGCATTGCGGCGCCATCAGCTTCACCGCGTCCTGGCGGTTCTGCGTCGCATAGCAGATATCGTCCTTCTTCGGCCCGCGTATGCCGGGGAAACCTGGCCCGCAGCGCGGCCACGACCTGCCCGGCGTCGTCCACCGAGAGCGTGGTCTGCGTCACGTAGGCGACCTTGGCGGGATCCGCGATGCGGAGGCCGGCGACATCGGCTGCCGTTTCCACCAGATAGATGCCGCGAGTCGGCCTGCCCCATGGTGCCCTCGACCTCGGGATGGCCGCGGTGGCCGATCATCACGATCTCGAGCCCCTGCTCGAGCATCTTCGCCACCTCGACATGCACCTTGGTCACCAGCGGGCAGGTCGCGTCGAACACCTTGAGGCCGCGCCCCTCGGCGTCCGCGCGCACCGCTTGCGCCACGCCGTGCGCGCTGAAGATGACGATGCTGCCGGCGGGCACTTCCTCCAGCTCGTCGACGAACACCGCGCCCTTGGCGCGCAGGCCGTCGACCACGAACTGGTTGTGCACGATCTCGTGCCTGACGTAGATCGGCGCCCCAAACAGCGTCAGCGCGCGTTCCACGATCTCGATCGCGCGCTCGACCCCGGCGCAAAAACCGCGCGGATTCGCGAGCAGAACCTCCGTTTCCCTGGAATCGTCCTTCATTGGCCTATGTTGCCATCATCGGGCGAAGGCGAGAACCTCCACCTCGAATCGCACCCGTTGCCCGGCGAGCGGGTGATTGAAATCCACGAGCACGTCGTGAACATGCAGCGCGCGCACCCGCCCCGTGTGGCGCGTGCCGTCGGGCGTGGAAAACTCGATCAGCGCGCCTTCCTCGAGCGCCAGCTCGTGCGCAAAGGACGCGCGCGGCAGCGACTGCACCAGGTCCTCGCGCCGCTCGCCGAACGCCTGCGCCGGCTCGAGTTCGAACACGTAGCCGCCGCCCGGCTCTGCACGCGCCAGGCATTGCTCGAGGCCGGGCGCGAGCTCGCCACAGCCCAACGCGAGCGTGGCGGGGTTGCCGCCAAAGGTGGACAGCACCTCCATTCCGTCCTCGAGCCTAAGGCGATAGTGCAAGGTTATCACCCCGCCGTCAGCTTCTGCGCTCACCGTCCGCTCCCCGGTGTAGCAGGCTTTCGTAGATCAGCAGGCCGGCGCCGATCGTGATCGCCGAATCGGCAACGTTGAACGCCGGCCAGTGCCAGCCGTAGAGGTGGAAATCGAGAAAGTCGACCACCTGCCCGAAGCGCAGCCGGTCGATAAGGTTGCCGAGCGCGCCAGCCAGGATCAGGGCAAGGCCGGTGCGTACCAAGTGGTCGGCGGGCGATCGCACCAGCAGCACGGACACAATCATGATCGCGACCGCGGCGACCGCGATGAACAACGGAGTCTGCCAGCCCGGCGCGCCGGCCAGGAAGCTGAACGCCGCGCCCTTGTTGAACGCCACCACTAGATTGAAGAAGCCCGTCAGCGCCAGCCGCTCGCCCGGCGCGAATGCCGACAGGACCGCCCACTTGCTGAGCTGGTCAAGCACGACGATCGTCGCCGCCAGCGCGAACCAAGCCGAGCGTCTAGGCATGCCGGCGCGCCTCGCCCTCGCCGTAGAGGTTGGCGACGCAGCGCCCGCAAAGAACCGGGTGCGCGGCGTCGACGCCGACGTCCGCTCGATAGTGCCAGCAGCGCTCGCACTTGGTCAGCGCGCTGGGCGCGACCTCGACGCGCGCCTCGGTCGCGAGGTGCAGTCGCGCGGCCGAGGTGAGCATGACGAACTTCAGGTCGTCGCCCAGACTCGCGAGCAGATCGTAGTCCGCGCCGTCGAGATGGAAGTCGACCTCCGCCTGCAACGACGAACCGACCTTTCCCTCGGCTCTCAGGTCTTCGATGCGCTTGCGCGCCGGCGCGCGCAGCGCGCGCAGGCGGCTCCAGCGGGCCGTCAGTTCGTCCGCCTCCGCGAGCGCAGGCAGCGCGTGCCAGGTCTGGAAGAACACGCTGTCGTCGCCCTCGCCGGTGAACGCCGCCCACAGCTCCTCGGCGGTGAAGCTCAGGATCGGCGCCAGCAAGCGCACCAGGCTGTGGGTCACGTGGTAGAGCGCGGATTGCGCCGAGCGGCGCGCCTGCGAGTCAGCGCCGCAGGTGTAAAGGCGATCCTTGAGAATGTCGAGGTAGAACGCGCCCAGGTCCTCGGAGCAGAAAGTCTGCAGCTTCTGCACCACGAGATGGAACTCGTAGCGCTCGTAGTCCGCCTCGAGCTCCTGCTGCAGGCGCGCCGTCAGCGCGAGCGCGTAACGGTCGATCTCGATCATCTCGGCAAGCGGGACGGCGTGCCGGGCAGGGTCGAAGTCGGACGTGTTCGCCAGCAGGAAGCGCAGCGTATTGCGGATGCGACGGTAGCTCTCCACGACGCGCTTCAGGATTTCCTTCGACAGATTCAGCTCGCCCGAGTAGTCGGTGCTCGCCACCCACAGGCGCAGGATCTCCGCGCCGAGCGTGCCATTGATCTTCTGCGGCGACATGCCGGTGCCGCGCGACTTCGACATCTTGCGTCCTTCCATGTCGATGACGAAGCCGTGCGTGAGCAAGGCCTTGTACGGCGGCACGCCGTTCATCATGCAAGACACGAGCAGCGACGAGTGGAACCAGCCGCGGTGCTGGTCGGAGCCCTCGAGATAGAGGTCTGCGGGAAACGCGGTCTCTTCCTTGTGCGAGCCGCGCAGCACGGTAAAGTGCGTCGAGCCGGAATCGAACCAGACGTCGAGCGTGTCCTTGATCTTGTCGTAGCGCTGCGCATCATCGCCCAGCAGCTCGCGCGCATCGAGCCTTTGCCAGGCCTCGATGCCGCCCTCCTCGACGCGCTTGGCCACCGCCTCGAGCAACTCGGGCGTGTCCGGATGCAGCTCGCCGGTCTCCTTGTGGATGAAGAACGGCATTGGCACGCCCCACTGGCGCTGGCGCGACAGCGTCCAGTCAGGGCGGCTGGCGATCATCCCGTGCAGCCGCGCCTGGCCCCAGGCAGGGAAGAAGCGCGTGGCCTCGATTCCGCGCAGCGCGGTGGTACGCAGCGTCTCGGCCGGCTTGACGCCGTTATATCCAGGGGTCGCGTCCATGCCGGCGAACCACTGCACCGTGGCGCGCAGAATCACCGGCGTCTTGTGCCGCCAGCAGTGCATGTAGCTGTGGACGTAGGGCGCGCGGTCGAACAGGGCGCCGCGGCGCTCGATCTCGGCCACGATCTCCAGATTGGCGTCCCAGATCATCGCGCCGCCGAACAGCGGCAGCGATTGCGCGAACCTGCCGTCGCCCTGCACCGGGGTCAGAATCTGCTCGTCCGTCATGCCGTAGCGCCGGCATGACTCGAAGTCCTCGACGCCGTAGGCCGGCGCCGAATGCACGATCCCCGTGCCGGTATCGAGCGTTACGTAGTCGCCGAGGTAGACCGGCGCTGTGCGGTCGTAGAAGGGGTGGCGGAACGCTGATGTTTTCCAGCTCACGGCCAAAGCAGCTATGGTCAAACTTGCTGTCCGGGTCTCGCCTGCGCAATTTGTAGCTTGCAAGGCATGCTTCCTCCAGATCGGTTGCGAGGATCAGCGCGCCGCGCTCCGTTTCGACCAGGGAGTAGAGGATTTCCGGATGCACATTCAGCGCCTGGTTCGCGGGAATCGTCCAGGGCGTCGTGGTCCAGATCACCGCGTATATCGGTCCGTCCGGCAGTCTGTCGAGCGCGAAGGCGCGTCGCAGTTTTTCCCGGTCCGCCATCATCCAACAGAAAGCCGACGTCGATCGCCAGGTCCTTGCGGTCCTCGTATTCGACCTCGGCTTCGGCCAGCGCCGAGCCGCAGTCGAAGCACCAGTTGACCGGCTTGAGGCCGCGGTAGACGTAGCCCTTGCCGAGCAACGTGCCCAGCGCGCGGATCTCGTCGGCCTCGTTGCGGTAGGCCATCGTGAGGTAGGGGTTGTCCCAGTCGCCCAGCACGCCGAGGCGCTGGAAGTCGACCTTCTGACGCTCGATCTGCTCCGCGGCATAGGCGCGGCACAGGCGCTGCGTCTGCTCGGCCGAGAGGTGCTTGCCGTGCTTCTTCTCGATTTGCACCTCGATCGGCATGCCGTGGCAGTCCCAGCCGGGCACGTAGGGCGCGTCGAAACCCGCCAAAGTCCGCGACTTCACGATCACGTCTTTAAGGATCTTGTTGACCGCGTGGCCGATGTGGATGTCGCCGTTGGCGTATGGCGGGCCATCGTGCAGCACGAAGCGCGGGCGGCCCCTGGCAATGCTGCGCAGGCGCTTGTAGACGCCGCGCTGCTGCCAGTCGCGCACCCAGCCGGGCTCGCGCTTGGCGAGATCGCCGCGCATCGGAAACGGGGTATCTGGAAGATTCAGCGTGCTCTTGTAGTCAGCCATGCTTTGCAAAAAACTCCTTTGCTTGGACCACGTCACGCGCGATCGCCGCGCGCAGCGTGCTCAGGTCCGGGTACTTCGCCTCGTCGCGCAGCCGCTCGATGAACCTGACACGCAGGTGCCGACCATACAGCTCTTCGGCGAAATCGAACAAATGTACTTCGAGCAACGGCACCGCAACCTCGTTCACCGTCGGTCGCCTTCCTACGCTGGCGACGCCGGGCAACCATCGCGCGCCGTCGCTCGCGTCGGCGCCGCAGGCTTCGACCACGTAGATTCCTGCCAGCGGCGCGCGCCTGGGCAGCATCAGGTTGGCGGTGGCGAAGCCGAGCTTGCGCCCAAGCTTGGCGCCGTGCGCCACGCGCCCCGAAAGCGCGTAAGGGCGGCCGAGAAGCCGCTCGGCGCGACGGAAATCCGCAGCCAGCAGCGCTTCGCGCACCGCCGAGCTCGAGATCCGCTCGCCGCCGAGCTTGACCTCAGGCATGGCCTCGAGCCCGAATCCGTGCCGGCGCGCCGCGAGCTCGAGCGCCTCGAAATCGCCCGCCCGGCGCGCACCGTAGCGGAAATCGCGCCCCACCAGCAACCACGCCACGCGCAGGCCGCGCACGAGCACCTGCGCCACGAAGCGCGCCGGGTCGAGCGAGGCGAAGCGAGTGTCGAAGCGCGCAACGTGCACGTGGTCGATCCCGGTTGCTGCAATCAGCTCGAGCTTCTCGCGCAGCCGGCTCAGGCGGGCAGGCGCAGCGTCGGGAGCGAAAAATTCGCGCGGGTGCGGCTCGAAGGTTAGCGCGCAGGACTCCACGCCGAGGGCGCGCGCCTGCTCCACCACGCGCTCGAGCATCGCCTGGTGGCCGAGGTGCACGCCATCGAAGTTGCCGATCGTGAGCGCGTGCGCGCCTCGGACGGGCAATACGGAGCCGTGCGTGACGACCATTAGGCGCGCTTAAAATGATGAATTATAGCGACTTTTCCGCACTGCGGCGAACAAGTGGCGCAATCCCGAGTAATCCGAGCAACGGTCCCGGCAGCAGCAGCCAGGCGACCCGGTCGCCGATGGACGGCATCAAAGCGGTCGCGACGCTGATCGAGAATACGGTGATCAGGAAGCCGACGCTGTTCTGCAGCGCGAGCGCGCTGCCGAGCAGCTCCGGCGGGCAGGCGCGCGCCGATAGTGCGGAGAACTGCGGCGAGTCGGTCACCACCGCCACCCCCCAGACTAGCAGCAGCGCGAGCGCCACGGAGGCGGGCGCGCCGCCCGCCAGCGGATAGGCGAGGCACATGGCGCCCGAGACGCCGAGCGCGGCCGCGGCGACACGCGCGCTGCCATAGCGGCGGCTGAGCCAGCCGCCGAGCACGCAGCCCGCCCCTCCCACCGCGATGACCGCAAACGACCAGGTCGAGACACTCACCGCGTCGGCCGAGCCCGCCCGCGCCAGCGCCGCGGCAACGAGCGCGGGCGTGATTGTCCACAGCGCGTACAGCTCCCACATGTGCCCGAAATAGCCGAGCGCCGCAGCGCGGAAGGCTGGCACCCTGAAGGCGCGCAGCACGCTCCCCCAGCCGGGACCGCGCGCGGCCGCGGCGCGTCGAAGGTGGGGGCCGTCGCCGAGCGCAAGCACCACCAGCCCGGCGACCAGGGCGCAGACCGAAGCGGCGAGCACCGCGACCCGCCACGACGCGCCGCTGCCGGCGGCGCGGATCGCGTGCGGCAGGGCAGTGCCGAGCGTGAGCATGCCCACCAGCCAGCCAAGCGTCTCGCCGGCGCGCGCCGGCGCCCAGGTCACCACCAGCTTCATGCCGAGGGGGTAGATCCCCGCGAGCGCAAAGCCGGTGGCGAAGCGGTACAAGCTGCCGTCGACGACGCCGTGGGCAAGCGTGAAGCCCGCGTTGGCCAGCGCGCCCAACAGGGCGCAGGCGGCGAAAATGCGACTCGCGGCGAAGCGATCAGCCAGTCCCGACAGGGAAAAGAACAGGGTGCCGGCAATGAAACCAAGCTGCACGGCGCTGGTCAGGGCTCCAAGCTGCGCCAGGTCGAGCCCCCAGGCATGCGCCAGGTCGCCCGCCGCGGCATTGGCGCTGAACCAGAGCGACGCGCCGAGCAGCTCCGCAACCACGATCAGTGGCACGGCGAACCGGCTGCGCGTGTCAACGGAATGGGTCATGGCACGCGAGAGTAACGCATCGCGCCGGTCTGACATCCCCTGACCGGCCGCTGAAGCAGCCCGATTCATATCCTTTTTGCCAGCCGGGCCTCAATAAGTGACAATGCCGCCCTAGGTTTTCGCCGCCGGCCCGCCCGCCGGCGAATGCCCGCCCGGAGAGGCCAAGAGGGGGCCTGCTCCAGCTTCTTGTTCCGTCAAGGAATTGCGATGATGAAACTACTGCTCAGGTTGTCGCGCGCGATCGACTGGCTCAATAACCAGATCGGGCACCTGGTTTACTGGCTCGTGCTTGCCGCGGTGCTCATCAGTTCGGCAAACGCGATGTCGCGCTACGTGCTGAACAAGACGTCCAACGGATGGCTCGAAATGCAGTGGTATCTGTTCGCCGCCATCTTCTTGTTGTGTTCCGGCTACACCTTCCTGCACAACGAGCACATCCGGATCGACGTGGTGGCACAGCGGTTCTCGCGCCGAACGCTGATCTGGATCGACGTCTTCGGTACCATCTTCTTCATGCTGCCGATGACCATATTCATCATGGTTCTGGGCTGGTCGATGTTCAAGGAATCCTACATGGTGCACGAGGTCTCGGCCGATCCCGGCGGGCTGCTGCGCTGGCCGGTGAAGCTGCTGGTGCCGGTGGGTTTCTTTCTGCTCACGCTGCAAGGCCTGTCGGAGCTGGTGAAGCGTATCGCTTTCCTGATGGGCCTGATCCCGGACCCGCTTGAGAAGCACGTCGAGGCTGCCCTCGAGATGGTCCAGGACAAAGTCGGAGAAGGTACGAAATGACCGCCTACATAACCGGCCACGTCGGGCCGCTGATGTTCGCGGCGCTGGCGGTATTCCTGCTGATCGGCTATCCGGTCACTTTCTCGCTCGGCGCGATCGGCCTTTCGTTCGGCTACCTCGGCATCCAGCTCGGCCTCCTGACCCCGGCCTTGTTCCAGGCGCTGCCCGAGCGGATCTTCGGCATCATGCACAACGAGACGCTGCTGGCGGTGCCGTTCTTCACCTTCATGGGCCTGATCCTGGAGCGAAGCGGCATGGCCGAGGACCTGCTCGACACCATCGGCCAGCTGTTCGGGCCGATACGTGGCGGCCTGGCCTACGCGGTGATGTTCGTCGGCGCGCTGCTCGCCGCGACCACCGGCGTAGTGGCCGCCTCCGTGATCTCGATGGGCCTCATCTCGCTGCCGATCATGCTGCGCTACGGCTACGACCGGCGGCTCTCGACCGGGATCATCGCGGCCTCAGGTACGCTGGCGCAGATCATCCCGCCATCGCTCGTGCTGATCGTGCTCGCCGACCAGCTGGGGCGCTCGGTGGGCGACATGTACGAGGGTGCGATCTTCCCCGGGCTGGTCCTGACCGGCATGTACGCGCTGTACATCGTCGGGATCACGATATTCGCCCCCAAGCGCGCTCCCGCACTGCCACCCGAGGCGCGCACCCTGCGCGGCATGAAGCTGTTCGGCCGCGTGCTGTTCGTGCTCGTTCCGCCGCTGGCACTGATCTTCCTCGTACTCGGAACCATCTTCCTCGGTGTCGCGACGCCCACCGAAGGCGGCGCCATGGGCGCGACCGGCGCCCTGGTGCTGGCGCTGATCAACCGGCGCCTGACCTGGAGCCTGCTCAAGCAGGCGATGAACTCGACCGCCAAGCTGTCGTCGTTCGTGATCTTCATCCTGATCGGCTCTACCGTGTTCACGCTCACGTTCCGCGGCGTCAACGGCGACCTGTGGATCGAGAACATGCTGACCAGCCTGCCGGGCGGGCATATCGGATTTCTCATTTTCGTCAACGTCTTCACCTTCATCCTGGCGTTCTTCCTCGACTTCTTCGAGCTGGCATTCATCATCGTGCCGCTGCTCGGGCCGGTGGCGGAGAAGCTCGGCATCGACCTGATCTGGTTCGGCGTCCTGCTCGGCATCAACATGCAGACCTCGTTCATGCACCCGCCGTTCGGCTTCGCGCTGTTCTACCTGCGCAGTGTCGCGCCGGCGAAGGAATACATGGACAAGATCACGGGCAAACTCACCGCTCCCATCACGACCGGACAGATCTACTGGGGCGCGGTGCCGTTCGTAGTTATCCAGGTCATCGGCGTCGCGGTGGTGCTCGCCTTCCCGCAGTTGGTGACCGGAAACGTTCAACACCTGAAGATGGATCCGTCGAAGATCCATATATCGGTGCCGCTGCCCGATTACGATAAGTTCCAGCCCGGCGCCGATACCGCGCCAAGCGCCCCCTCGACCGACGACCAGGGCGACAACGCTCCGCCAACGTCGAACCCCTACCCGGGCCAGGACGAGCCCGAGCCGCCCTCCAAGTAGAGGCGTACTCCAAAAAAAACCCCGCCGAGGCGGGGTTTTTGATTTTCAGGCCTGGTGCTGCTTCAGATCTTGGCCTTGATCTTCGAGTGCCAGAGATAATTCTCGTAAGTGTTGTCGCAGAAGCGATGCCACTCGATTTCTTCGTCACGGTACTTAAGCCACTCCGGATAGATACGCGCCCAGTGCTTGCTTGTCCCCATGTACTCCTTGTACAGCTCGTAGGCGCCTTTCTCGGAAGCCTCCATCACCGACCGCGGGAAGTAGCGCAGCTGGGTGCCGCCGGCGATCAGGCGGCGCAGCGCCTTCGGGTTCTCGTGGTCGTATTTCGCCATCATCCACTCATTGGCGGCATGGCAAGCCGTTTCGAGCGCGGCCTGGTAATTCTTGGGCAGTTCGTTCCACTTCTGCAGGTTGACCAGCGTCATCAGGCGCGGCCCACCCTCCCACCAGCCGGGCGCGTAGTAATACTTCGCGACTTTCTGGAAGCCAAGCTTCTCGTCGTCATAGGGACCCACCCACTCGGCGGCGTCGATCGTGCCCTTTTCCAGCGAAGGATAGATGTCCGCGCCAGCGACCATGGTCGGCACCACGCCGATCTTCGCGATCACGCGCCCGCCGAGGCCACCGATGCGGAACTTCACGCCTTTCATGTCGGCCAGCGACTTGATCGGCTTGCGCCACCAGCCACCCATCTGGGTTCCGGTATTGCCAGCCAGAAGCGCCTTGACGCCGTACTCGGTAAACAGCGGCTCCATCACTTCCTTGCCGCCCCCGAAGTGCCACCAGGCGTTCGACTGGCGGTCGTTCATGCCGAACGGCACGCAGGTGCCGAAGGCGAAGGCGACGTCTTTGCCGATGTAGTAATACGGCGCGGTGTGGCCGAGTTCGACGGTGCCGTTCTGCACCGCGTCAAGGACCTGCAGGCCCGGCACGATCTCGCCGCCGGCAAAGGTGCGGATACTGAAGTTGCCGTCGGTCATCTCGCTGACCCACTTGGCGACCATATCCGCGCCCCCGAACAGGGTGTCGAGGCTCTTGGGCCAGCTCGCCGCCAGGCGCCAGCTGATCTTCGGGTTCGACTGCGCGATGGCCGGCGCGGCAACCGAGCCCGCGGCAAGGCCTACAGCCGCTTTCTTGAGAAACGAACGACGCTGCATAAATCCCCTCCTGGGTAATTTGTCGAAATGACCGGGAACCGCGCGAAATAGCGCGCTTGCTACGCCAATGCGCCCGGTTCGGTGGCCGAATTGTAAGCGCAGAAGCGGCCCATGCCTATTCCGGCGCGCAAGCTTGATGCAAGTTATTCTCAGTTGAGCCTGGAGCAGGTCGCGCTCAGCTCCATAACCCTGGCTCTGACCTCCTCGAAGTCGTCCGCTTCGGGCTCGCGCTCCAGGTATTCCGTGAGGTCCTTGAGCGCGGCCCTGAACGCCTCAAGCCGCTGATAGACCAGGCCGCGGTCGCGCAGATCGGCGTGCGCCTCGGGCGTCAGCACCAGGATTCTGTCCAGCACTTCGAGCAGACGCTGCGGCTTGTCGGACTCGCGGTAGATTCCCTTCAGGTTGCGCAGTACCCGCGCCAGGATCTGGCGCTTGGTTGCCGGCTCGAGAAACTGATCGAGCGGCAGCTCCGCGATCGGAACACCGCCCGCGGCGCCTTCTGGAATGACGCGCTGCAGCCGCTCGCGCAACTCGTCTTCCGATTGGGGCGCACCGCCGCCGAATGGATCCAGCACGAGCATCCCGCCGCGCAGGCGCAGGCGCACCAGAAAGTGGCCCGGGAAGGAAATGCCTTCGAGCGGCAGGCCGATCCGTCGGCCGATTTCCATGTACAGGATGGCGAGCGTGATCGGGATCCCGGTCTTGCGCTCGATCACGTCGTTCAGATAGCTGTTGCGCGGGTCGTAGTACTCGTCGGTGTTGCCCCGGAAGCCGAGGTCCTCGAACAGGAACTGGTTCAGCGCCACGACCCGATCTTCGGCGCCGCAGGATTGCGGCAGCCGGCCGCGCAGGCGCATCGCCAGGCGCTCGATCTCACCCAGGTAGCGCTCGATATCGAGGCCCGGATAGGCGTCCTCGGCGATCAGCAGGCATGCGCGCGCCAGGTCGATCTTCGAATCGTCTCCCGCGACGGCCGCGGCGAATGCCGCCAGCGCGCCGCTCACTCGGCGCCCCGGCGCGAAAAATCCCGCACCCGAAATCCGAGCGCGAGCAGGCAAGCGCCGTACACCGCGGCGCCGCCAAGCACCAGGCCGGCGAGCGCGGGCACCTTGCTGCGCCAACCCGCGCCCAGCCACCACTGCGCATTGCCCGCGGCGAAGTGCAGCGCGACGGCCATCATCGCCGCGGCGAACAGCACCTTGACGGCAAACGCGGCCCAGCCCGGCTGCGGCCGGTAGATGCCGTGCAGGCGCAAATAGCGATACAGCAGGCCCGCGTTCAGGCAGGCGCCAAGTCCGATCGCGAGCGCGAGCCCCGCGTGCTTGAGCGGGCCGATGAAGGCGAGGTTCATCGCCTGCGTCGCCACCAGCGTCGTCACGCCGATCTTAACCGGCGTGACGACGTTCTGGCGCGCGTAGAAGCCCGGCGCGAGGATCTTCACCAGGATCATGCCCACCAGGCCGGCGCTGTAGGCCACCAGCGCCTGCCGCGTCATCCAGGCGTCCTGGGCGGTGAAGCGACCGTAGTGAAAAAGGGTCGAGATCAAGGGCAGCGCGATGACCCCGAGCGCGACCGCCGCCGGCACGGCGAGCAACAACGTCACGCGCAGCCCCCAATCGAGCAACTTGGCGTACTCGTCACTGTCGGCCGCAGCATGATACTTGGACAGACTCGGCAGCAGGATGGTGCCGAGCGCCACGCCCAGCATTCCCGCCGGGAACTCCATCAGACGATCGGCGTAGTACAGCCACGACACGCTGCCGGCGGCGAGGAACGAAGCGAAGACGGTGTTGATCAGCAGCGAAATCTGGCTGATCGACACGCCGAACACCGCCGGCCCCATCAGCTTGAGGATCCTGCTGACGCCGGGGTGGCGGGGATTGAAGCGCCAGCGCGGGCGCATGCCGAGCCGGGCGAGGGCCGGCAGCTGCAAGGCGAGCTGAAGCACGCCGCCGCCGAACACCGCCCAGGCGAGCACCAGTGCAGGCGGGTTAAAGCGGTCGGCAAAAAATGCCGCGGCGACGATGAAGCTCACGTTCAGCAGCACCGGCGTGAACGCCGGAATGGCGAACCGGTTCCAGGTGTTGAGGATGCCGGCGGCGAACGCCACCAGCGATATGAAGAAGATGTAGGGAAAGGTGATGCGCAGCATCGCAACCGTCAGGGCGAACTTGCCGGGGTCGGCCGCAAATCCGGGCGCGGTGGCGTATACGATCAGCGGCGCCGCCGCGACGCCGAGCACCGCGGCAACCACCAGCGCGATGAACAGCACGCTCGCGACGCAGTCCACCAGGGCACGGGTCTCCTCGGCCGACTGCCGATTGCGGTACTCGCCCAGGATCGGCACGAAGGCTTGCGAAAACGCCCCTTCGGCGAACAGCCGGCGCAGCAGGTTGGGGATGCGGAAGGCAACGAAGAAGGCGTCGGTCGCGAGCCCGGCACCGAACACCCGGGCAATGAAGAAATCGCGCACCAGCCCGAACACCCGCGACAGCAGCGTCATGCTGCTGATGGTGGCCAGCGCGCGCAGCAGGTTCATCGCCGCAGGCGCCCGCGCCGGGCGCAATTTTCCTTGCGCGACGGGGAGTTAGCCGCTACAATGCGCCCCTTTTTCAGCCCGGTCCCACCTTCATGGCAAACATCGCTTCCGCGCGCAAGCGCGCCCGCCAGGCGGAAAAGCGCCGCACCCACAACATGAGCCTGCGCACTACGGTGCGCAGCGCGATCAAGAACGTCAAGAAGGCGATCGCCGCGGGCGACAAGTCCGCCGCCGAGCGCGCTCTGCAGCAATCGCAGGGCGTGATCGACCGCATCGCGTCCAAGCGCGTGCTGCACCCCAAAGCTGCCGACCGCCACAAGAGCCGCCTCGCGCGCGCGATCAAAGCGCTGCCGTAGGCCACGGCGGAGCGCGTCGCCGGCGCGAAGGTTTGCGGAAAAAGCGAACTCGGCGACCGCTGCTCGGGACATGATCTGATGGCTCGGAAGGCGCGCAGCCGGCGCGGCGCGAGATTGCCGCGATTATAGCAACCGCTATGCCGAAACCCGTCAGCCGAATCCTCGTCATCAACGACGAGAGCCTGGTTCTGCGCGAGTTCGTGAAAGGGCTCAACGCCGCGGCGCGCTCGCTCGACAACCCGCTCGGCATCACCTTCGCCGGCGTCACCACGGCCAAGGAGGCGCTCGCCGCGATCGAAAGCGACGGCGACATCCAGGCGGTGCTGGTCGACGACACGCTGTATTCGCTGCCTGGCGGCGGCAAGAAGAACGGCGGCGCGCGCAAGAAGTTGCAGATGTCGGCGCTCGAGCTGGTCAGGCGCATCACCCGTTTCCGCCCGGAGCTTTCGGTATACATCCTGATCGCGCAGGAAAAGGAGGACGACGTCGTCGACGCATTGTTCACCGAATCGGTGGACGGCTACTTCTATCGCGAGGAGCGCGATTACCGCGGCATCTACCGAATTCTGAATGCGCAGATCCAGGAGCGCGCCAGGACGCCATTCACGGACCAGCTGAAGAACTACGTCTGGATGGCCAAGGACCAATGGCACACGCCGGGCCATTCCTCGGGCGAGTCTCTGCGCGCAAGCCCCTGGGTGAACGATTTCTACGAATTCATGGGCGAGCATGTGTTCGACGCCGACCTGTCGGTGTCCGTGCCGATGCTCGATTCGCTGATGGACCCCAAAGGGGTGATCCTTGAAGCGCAGCAGATGGCGGCAAAGGCCTTCGGCGCGCGGCGCACATTCTTCGCCACCAACGGCACCTCGACCGCCAACAAGGTGATATTCCAGACCCTGCTTGCGCCGGGGGAGAAGCTGCTGCTCGACCGCAACTGCCACAAGAGCGTGCACTACGGCGTGGTGCTTTCGGGCGCGCTGCCGGTCTACCTCGATTCGGCGCTCAATCGCAAGTACGGCCTGTACGGCCCGGTACCGAAGAAGACCATCTTCGAAGCGATAGAAAGGCATTCCGACGCAGAAGCCCTGATCCTGACGTCGTGCACCTACGACGGGCTGAGATACGATCTCGCGCCCGTCATCGAGGCGGCACACGAAAAAGGCATCAAGGTCATCGTCGACGAAGCCTGGTACGCATTCGCCCGCTTCCACCCCGAATTCCGGCCGACCGCGCTCGAGGCCGGGGCGGACTACGCCACGCAATCGACGCACAAGGTGCTGTCGGCGTTTTCGCAGTCCTCGATGATCCACGTGAACGACCCGGACTTCAGGGAGCATCTGTTCCGCGAGAACTTCAACATGCACACCTCGACCAGCCCGCAGTACACGATGATCGCGAGCCTGGACGTAGCGCGCAAGCAGGCCGTCATGGAAGGATACAAGCTGCTGTCGCGGACGCTCGCGCTGGCGAAGGAGCTGCGCGAGCAGATCAATTCGACGCGCGTGTTCCGCGTGCTGGAGCTGGCCGACCTGCTGCCGGAGGAGGTCCGCAACGACGGTATCCGCCTCGATCCGACCAAGGTCACGATCGACATTTCGGGTTGCGGCTACACCGTCGATGACCTGCAGAAGGAGCTGTTCGAGCGCTACAACATCCAGGTCGAGAAATCGACCTTCAATACGCTCACGCTGCTGCTTACCATCGGCACGACCCGCTCAAAGGTCTCGCGCCTGTACGACGCGCTGATGCGCATTGCGCGCGAGCGCCGCTCGCCGCGCCGGCTGGTGCAGACGCCCGAGATCCCTGGCTTCACCCGGCTGCGCTACCTGCCGCGCGACGCGTATTACTGCGGCGGCGAGCTGGTGCCGGTATTCGACGAACGCGAGCGCATCAACAAGGCCCTCGCGGGGCGGGTCTGCGCGGATCAGATCGTCCCCTACCCGCCCGGGATTCCGGTGCTGGTGCCGGGGCAGTTGATCACCGGCAACGTGGTCGAATACCTGGGTGACCTTCTGCACTCGCACAAGCGCATGGAGCTGCACGGCATGGTTCAGGCCGGATACCTGCCCTGCGTCCGGGTGCTCACCGCAAGCGAGGAGCAGGCGCTGCGCAGCATAGGGTGACCTGGCTCCGGGCGCTGTGCTAGCATTCAAAAAAACGGCGGCCGGGGCCGCCGTTTTGCATTTGGAGGTGGTGCCATGTCCCACGTCATGAATACCTACGCCCGCCAGCCGGTCGCCTTTGTGCGCGGCGAGGGCGTGTGGCTTTGGGATGAAGCCGGCAAGAAGTACCTGGACGCGCTCGCCGGAATCGCGGTGAGCACGCTCGGCTACGCGCACCCCAAGCTGACCCGCGCGCTGGCGGAGCAGGCCGGGCGCGTGCTGCACACTTCCAATCTGTTCCGCATCCCCCTGCAGGAGACGGCCGCCGACCGGATCGCCGAAATCACCGGCATGGAGGAAGTGTTCTTCTGCAATTCGGGCTGCGAGGCGAACGAGGCGGCGATCAAGATCGCGCGCATGTACGGCCACGAACGCGGGATCGCAGGAGCCCGCGATCATCGTGATGGAGAAGGCGTTCCACGGCCGCACGCTGGCGACGCTCTCGGCCACCGGCAGCCGCAAGGTGCAGGCGGGCTTCGAGCCGCTGGTGTCGGGCTTCGTGCGCGTGCCCTACGACGACCTGGCGGCGGTGCGGAAGGTCGCCGCAGAACAACCGCAACGTGGTCGCGGTACTGGTCGAGCCGATCCAGGGCGAAGGCGGCATCAACGTCGGCGGCATCGAGTACCTGCGCGGCCTGCGCGAGATCTGCGACCGCAACGAATGGCTGCTGATGCTGGACGAAGTGCAGTGCGGCCTCGGCCGCACCGGCAAAGTGGTTCGCCTACCAGCACGCCGGGATCGTGCCCGACGTGATGACGCTCGCCAAGGGCCTGGGCTCGGGCGTGCCGGTCGGCGCCTGCGTCGTCGGCGGACGCGCCGCGGGGGTGCTCAAGCCCGGCAACCACGGCTCGACTTTCGGCGGCAATCCGCTCGCCTGCACCGCGGCGGTGACCACCATCGACGCGATCCGCGAGCAGGGCCTGCTCGAAAACGCGCTGCGAGTGGGCAAGCTGATCCGCGAGGGCCTCGGCGCCGAGCTGGCCGGCGCTCGCGGGCGTGGCGGAAATCCGCGGCATGGGCCTGATGCTCGGGCTGCAGCTCGACCGGCCGTGCGCCGAACTGGTGAAGGCCGCGCTTGAGGCCGGGCTGCTCATCAACGTCACCGCCGACAGCGTGGTGCGCATGCTGCCGCCGCTCATCATGAGCGAAACCGAGGCGCGCCATGGTGGTCGAGCGGCTCACGCCGCTGGTGAAGGCGCTGCTGGCGCGCGAGCCCTCGCTGCCGCAGGCCGCCGCGGCTCGCTGAACACGGCGCGGCGATGGACCTGCGGCACTATCTGCAGTTCAATGACTTCACGCTCGGCGAGTACGAGCACCTGTTCGCGCGCACGCGCTGGATCAAGGAGCGCTTCAAGCGCTACGAGCGCTACTGGCCGCTCGACAGACCGCACGCTGGCGATGATCTTCGAGAAGCAGTCGACGCGCACGCGCCTGTCGTTCGAGGCCGGCATGCACCAGCTCGGCGGCTCGGCGATCTATCTGACCACCCGCGACTCGCAGCTCGGCCGCGGCGAACCGGTCGAAGACGCCGCCCAAGTCATCTCGCGCATGTGCGACATCGTGATGATCCGCACCTTCGAGCAGGGCACGCTCGAGCGCTTCGCGGCCCACTCGCGCGTGCCGGTGATCAACGGCCTGACCAACGAGTACCACCCCTGCCAGATCCTGGCCGACATCTATCACTTTCTCGAGCAGCGCGGCTCGATTCGCGGCAAGACGGTGGCCTGGATCGGCGACTCGCAACAACATGTGCAATACTTGGCTGCAGGCCGCCGAAGTGTTCGACTTCAACGTGCACGTTTCCACCCCGCCGGGCTACGAAGTCGAACCCGAGCGCGCCGGACTGTACGGAACCGACCACTACGAGGAGTTCACGCGACCCGATGGAGGCCGCGCGCGGCGCGGACCTGGTGACGACCGACGTCTGGACCAGCATGGGCTTCGAGGCCGAGAACGCCGAGCGCAAGCGCGACTTCGCCGACTGGCAGGTGGACGGCGAGATGATGCGGCGTGGCGAAGCCGGACGCGCTGTTCATGCACTGCCTGCCTGCGCACCGCGGCGAGGAGGTCGCCGCCGAGGTGATCGACGGGCCGCAAAGCGTGGTCTGGGACGAGGCCGAGAACCGGCTGCACGCGCAGAAAGCGCTGATGGAATTCCTGTTGCTGGGCAAAGTGGAACTTTGATGGCAAAGAAGAAGCATGAGCGTCAAGAAGGTGGTGCTCGCCTACTCGGGCGGGCTCGACACCTCGGTGATCCTGAAGTGGCTGCAGGACAAGTACGGTTGCGAGGTGATTACCTTTACCGCCGACATCGGCCAGGGCGAGGAGCTCGAGCCCGCACGCAGAAAGGCGAAGATGTTCGGCGTGAAGCAGATCTTCATCGACGACCTGCGCGAGGAATTCGTGCGCGACTTCGTGTTTCCCATGTTCCGCGCCAATGCCGTCTACGAAGGCGAGTACCTGCTCGGCACCTCGATCGCGCGCCCGTTGATCGCCAAGCGCCATGGTCGAAATCGCGCGCAAGACCGGCGCAGACGCCATTTCGCACGGCGCGACCGGCAAGGGCAACGACCAGGTGCGCTTCGAACTCGGCGCCTATGCGCTGAAGCCTAGCATCAAGGTCATCGCGCCCTGGCGCGAATGGGACCTGCTGTCGCGCGAAAAGCTGCTTGCCTACGCCGAGAAGCACGGCATCCCGGTCGACATGCAAGAAACGCAAGGGCGGCTCGCCCTACTCGATGGACGCCAACCTGCTGCACATTTCCTACGAAGGCCGCGTCCTCGAAGACCCGGCCGTCGAAGCCGGAAGAGTCATGTGGCGCTGGACGGTGTCGCCGGAGAAGGCGCCGGACCGGCCGAGTACGTCGAGCTGGAATACCGCCACGGCGATATCGTCGCGCGTGAACGGCAGGAAGATGACGCCGGCCAGGGTCCTCGACGACGCTGAACGCGATTGGCGGGCAAGCACGGCATCGGCCGCCTCGACCTGGTCGAGAACCGCTACGTCGGCATGAAGATCGCGCGGCTGCTACGAGACGCCGGGCGGCACCATCATGCTCAAGGCGCACCGCGCCATCGAGTCGATCACGCTCGACCGCGAGGTCGCTCACGCTCAAGGACGATCTGATGCCGCGCTACGCGCGCATGATCTACAACGGCTACTGGTTCAGCCCCGAGAGGAAGCTGCTGCAGGGCCTGATCGACGCCTCGCAGGCGACTGCCAACGGCTAGCGTGCGGCTCAAGCTCTACAAGGGCACCGTGCTGGTCACGGGCCGCGAGCTCGAAGTCGGACTCGCTGTTCGATCAACGATCGCCACCTTCGAGGACGACCGCGGAGCCTACGACCAGGCCGACGCCGCCGGATTCATCCGCCTCAATGCGCTGCGCCTGCGCATCGCGGCCAAGCTGCGAAAGAAACGCCGCTGACGATGCGCGCCTTGCTCGCCGCCCTGCTGCTGGCCGCTGCGCCGGCCTGGGCGGCGCCGTTCGCGGTGCGGGTGGGTGACGCGCGCATCGGCCTGAACGCGCCGCCGGGCTTCGCCGACACCGGCTTCATCGGTTCGCCGCGGCTGCAGGAGCTCGCCGAGTCGCTCACCGCCGCCTCCAACCGCATCCTGCTGTTCGCCATCAGCGACGCCGACCTGCGCACCTTCATGCAAGGCGACCAGCCCGAACTGGGCCGCTTCATGATCGCCGTCACACCCCAGGCGCTGCAGGCCGAAGACGTGTCGGTGCGCCGGTTCGATGCTTTCGTGGCGGACGCGCTGCGTGGACTCGGTGCCCCCGCGCCGCAGGAAGACATTAAGAAGTACCTCGACACCCGGCCGCGTGGCAAGACTTCGCTGATCAGCGAGCTGCGGCGCGACACGACGGTGGTGTCGGTGCTGCAGGGTACCCGCGTTCCCGACCGCGACGAGCACGCCCCACCGCAGTACCTCCTGTCGACCACCACCCTGCTCAACCTGCGCGGCAAGGCTCTCAGCATTTCCGTCTACAGCATCTACGAATCGGCGGATGACCTGGCCTGGATCAAGCTCGCCACCGTGCGCTGGATCGAGGCTCTGCAGCGCCTCAATGCGCGCTAGGCGGGTTGCGCGCGGAGCGAATCATGGCCGAAGTCGACTACCGAGAGCAGGCACTCAAGATCTACCCCTGGATCTGCGGCCGCTGCGGACGGGAATTCTCGGGCAGAAACCTGCGCATGCTGACGGTGCATCATCGCGACCACGACCACAGCAACAACCCGCCCGACGGCAGCAACTGGGAGCTGCTGTGCCTGTACTGCCACGACAACGAACACTCGCGGCAGTTGGAGGCGGCGCAGCGCGGCGGGGCCCTGCCGGCCGGTCACAGCGCACCGGCGCCGGCCACGCACAATCCCTTTGCGGCGCTCGACTCGCTGCTGAAGGGCAAGAAGTAGCCCCACCCCTCCACCACCTCACGGGACCGGAACGCCATGCCATCTTTCGACATCGTTTCCCAGGTAGACAGGCAGGAAGTCAAGAACGCGATCGAGCAGACCAACCGCGAAGTCACCAACCGCTTTGACTTCAAGGGATCGGATGCGCGCGTGGAGCAGAGCGAGCTGCAGCTGACCGTTTTCGCAGACGACGAGTTCAAGCTCGGCCAGGTGCTGGACGTGCTGCGCGGGCGCCTGAGCAAGCGCAACGTCGACGTGCGGTGCCTCGAACTGGGCCAGGTGGAGAAGATCTCGGGCGACAAGGTCAAGCGCCCGCTCACCGTCCGCGTGGGCGTGGCACAGGAAAAGGCGAAGTCGATCGTCAAGCTGCTCAAGGAATCCAAGATCAAGGTGCAGGCCTCGATCCAAGGCGACACAGTGCGCGTCTCCGGTGGCAAGAAGGACGACCTGCAGGCGGCGATCCAGCTGGTGCGGCAGTCGGTGACCGACGTGCCGCTGCAGTACATCAATTTCCGCGACTGAGCCCTTCGCACCAGCGCTCGTAGATCAGGTCGGCGACCTCGTGCAGCGCCGCGACCCGCCGCTCCAGGTCGCGCAGCATTTCCTCCGGCTGCTGCACGCCCCGGCTCGTGGTGCCGGCTGCGATCTCGTCGCGCCCTGCCTCGCACCAGGTGCGCACCAGCTCCGCGGTCATCTCGACGTGGCATTGCATGCCGAAGTGACGGCCGAGCGCGAAGGCCTGATTGGGGGAGCGCGAATTGGTCAGCAGGCGCGTGGCGCCGGGCGGAATGCTGAAGCTTTCGCCGTGCCAGTGGAAAGACTCGAACGACTGCAACTCGCCGAACCACTCGCGCGCCAACGCGTTTTGCGCGACCTGCACCTCGCCCCAGCCTATCTCCTTCAGCGCTGCGGCCTCGACCTTGCCGCCGAACGCGCGTGCCATGAGCTGGCCCCCCAGGCAGTGCCCGATTACCGGCACGTCCTTGCGCACCGCGTCGCGGATCAGCTCGAGCGCGCGAGCGATCCATGGCAATGGATCGTTGACGCTCATCGGCCCGCCCATGAAGGCCAGGCCGCTGAATGCGCGCACGTCGCGCGGCAGCTCTTCCCCCGCGTCCAGCGCGACCAGCCGAGACGGAATTGAGCGCCGCTCGAGAGTGGTGGCAAAATACCCTGGCCCCTCGATTCGCGCATGCCTGAAGATCGCGACCGGCTTCATCGGAGCTGCCTATGCAAAGCCGCCATTTTATTGGTCTCGCCGCCCTGCTGATAGCGTTTCCCGCCGGCGCGACCGACATCGGCCTGGTAGGCGTGTTTCCCGGCAAGGCGGCGGTCCTTGTGATCGATGGCGGCGCGCCGACCATGGTCAGGATCGGCCGGACGCTGCGCGGCGTGAGCGTCGTTTCGGCGGACGAAGCGCAGGCGGTGGTCGAGGTCGCGGGCAAGCGCCGCACCCTGCAGCTCGGCCAGTACGCGAGTAACGCGAGCGACGACGGGCGGCAGACGGTGACGCTCGCGGCGGACGCGAGCGGACACTTCTTCGCCCAGGGGCAGGTGAACGGCGGATCGGTTCGCTTCCTGGTCGACACCGGCGCCACCCTGATCGCACTGCCGGGGAGCACCGCCGACCGGCTCGGCATCGACTATCGCAAGGCCCCGCGCGGGCTGACGCAAACCGCCGCAGGCCCGACGGCCGCCTACCAGATCAAGCTCGACGAGGTCCGCCTGGGCGACATCAGACTGCAGAACGTGGACGCGGTGGTGCTCCAGAGCGGGCTCAGCTTCGCCCTGCTCGGCATGAGCTTCCTGAACCGGGTGGAAATGCAGCGCGACGGCCAGTCGATGGTGCTCACCCGGCGCTACTGAGCCCCCCGCTCAGGCACCATGCACCAGCGGCACGAAGCGCACCGGCAGCACGCTTCTGCGCTCGACGCGACCGTCCGCGTGCTTGCTGACCAGCATTAGTTCCTGCGCGCCCCAGCGCTCCCCGAGCGGGATCACCATCCTGCCGCCGGGTCTGAGCTGGTCGACGAGCGCCGGAGGAACCTGCGGCGCCGCCGCCGTCACCACGATCGCATCGAACGGCGCCTTTTCCGGCCAGCCGCCGTAGCCGTCGCCGACGCGCACCTCCACGTTGGCATAGCCCAGCCCGGCCAGCCGCTCGGCTGCGCTGCGGCCGAGCTCAGGCACCACCTCGATCGAATACACCCTGGCAACGATCTCGGCCAGGATCGCCGCCTGGTAACCGGACCCGGTGCCGACCTCCAGCACGACCTGCCCGGGACGCGGCCCGATCAGGTCGGTCGACAGGGCGACGATGTACGGCTGCGAGATGGTCTGGCCAGCGCCGATCGAGAGCGGGAAGTTGCCGTACGCGAGCGACGCTTCCTGGGGCGGGACCAGCAGGTGGCGCTCGACCTTGCCCAGCGCAGCGCGGACCGCTGGCGACATGGCTTCCAGGCCGGTCTCGGCCGCGGTCTCGGCGTACATCGCCTCAACCTCCGCGACCATGCGCTCGCGCTGGGTCGCGTAGGTCGTCACGCGCGCTCAGCGCCCGGACTTGTCGCGCTCGATGAGCGCGTAGGCGCTGTGGTTGTGGATCGACTCGAAGTTCTCCGACTCGACTACATAGGACTCTATGCGCTCGTCGAGGTTGAGCACCGCCGCCACGTCGCGCACCATGTCCTCGACGAACTTCGGATTGTCGTAGGCGCGCTCGGTGACGTACTTCTCGTCGGGCCGCTTGAGCAGGCCGTACAGCTCGCTCGAGGCCTGCTTCTCGACCAGGTCGACGATCTCCTCGATCCAGACGAAATCGTTCAGCCGGGCGCTCACGGTGACGTGCGAGCGCTGGTTGTGGGCGCCGCGAGCGGAGATCTTCTTCGAGCAGGGACACAGGCTTGTCACCGGCACCAGCACCTTCATGGTGAAGGTCTGCTTGCCGTCGCGGATTTCGCCCACGAACGTGACCTCGTAGTCCATCAGGCTCTTCACCTTGGACACCGGCGCCGCCTTCTCGATGAAGTACGGGAAGCTCATCTCGATCAGGCCTTCAGCGGCCTCGAGCCGCTCGACCATCTCCTTCAGCATGAGCTGGAAGGTTTCCACCGTGATCTCGCGCTCGTGCGCCTCGAGGATCTCGACGAAGCGCGACATGTGGGTGCCCTTGAAGTGATGCGGCAGCCCGACGTACATGTTGAACATGGCCACCGTGTGCTGCACGTTGCCGGAGCGCTCCTGGATGCGCATCGGGTGGCGGATCGCCTTGACCCCGACCTTGTCGATTGCCAGCTTGCGCGTGTCGGCCGACGCCTGGACGTCGGGGATGTTGTACAGGTCGCGTGATTTCATGAGCCGCAATTATAACATCCGACTAAATCACTCGGGTATTACGCTCGCCGACCGCCTTGCGGATGCCTTCGGCGTCAAGGCCGACCGACGCGAGCAGCTTCGACGGTATCGCCGTGGTCGATGAACCGGTCCGGCAGGCCGAGCAGCAGCACCCGCCGCTCGATCCCGAGCGCGGCCAGCGCCTCGCAAACCGCGCCGCCCGCGCCGCCCATCACCGCGTGTTCTTCCACCGTCACCAGCAGCTCGTGGCTCTCGGCCAGCTGGCGCAGCAGGTCGACGTCGAGCGGCTTGACGAAGCGCATGTTGGCGACCGTCGCGTCGAGCGCCGCGGCGGCCTCGAGCGCCGGCTTGAGCATGCTGCCGAAAGCGAGGATCGCCACCCGCCGGCCTTCGCGCCGCAGCTCCGCCTTGCCGAGCGGCAGCGCGCTCATCGCCTTGCGCACTTCGACCCCCGGGCCGCTGCCGCGCGGGTAGCGCACCGCGGCCGGCGAATCGAGCGTGAACGCGGTGTAGAGCATCTGTCGGCATTCGTCCTCGTCGGAAGGCGCCATGACCGTCAGATTCGGCATGCAGTCGCAGGTAAGCGTAGTCGAAGGCGCCGTCGTGCGTCGCGCCGTCGGCGCCGACCAGCCCGCCGCGGTCGAGCGCGAATACGACCGGCAGGTTCTGGATCGCCACGTCGTGGATCAGCTGGTCGTAGCCGCGCTGCAGAAAGGTCGAGTAGATCGCCACCACCGGCTTGACGCCCTCGCAGGCGAGTCCCGCGGCGAAAGTGACCGCGTGCTGCTCGGCGATGCCGACGTCGAAGTAGCGCTGCGGAAACGTGCTCCGAGAACTTCACCATGCCGGAGCCCTCGCGCATCGCCGGCGTGATCGCCACCAGCCGCTGGTCGAGCTCGGCCATGTCGCACAGCCAGTCGCCGAAGACCTGCGTGTAGCTGGGCCGGCCGCCAGTGGTCTTGCTTGACGATGCCCTCGGCCGGATCGAACTTGCCGGGACCGTGGTAGGCGATCGGGTCGTCCTCGGCCAGCTTGTAGCCCTGGCCCTTGCGCGTCACCACGTGCAGGAACTGCGGGCCCTTCAGCTTGCGCGATGTTGACCAGGGTCGGGATCAGCGCATCGAGATCGTGGCCGTCGATCGGGCCGATGTAGTTGAAGCCGAATTCCTCGAACAGCGTGGACGGCGTCACCATGCCCTTGACGTGCTCTTCGGCGCGGCTTGCGCGAGCTCCCACACCGGCGGCACGCGCTTGAGCAGCGTGCTCGCTCGCCGCGTCGCGGCGGTGGCGTAGAAGCGCGCCCGACATCAGCCGCGCGAGGTAGTTCGTTGAGCGCGCCCACGGGCGGCGAGATCGACATGTCGTTGTCGTTCAGAATCACCAGCAGGTCGACGTCCATGGCGCCGGCGTTGTTCATCGCCTCGAACGCCATTCCCGCCGTCATCGCGCCGTCGCCGATGACCGCGATCGCGCGCCGTTGCTCACCCTTCAGCTTGGCTGCGATCGCCATGCCGAGCGCGGCCGAGATCGAGGTCGAGGAGTGCGCCGTGCCGAAGGTGTCGTAGGGCGCTCTCGCTGCGGCGCGGGAAAGCCGGAGATGCCGCCCAGCATGCGCAGCCGGGCCATGGCCTCGCGCCGGCCGGTGAGGATCTTGTGCGCGTAGGTCTGGTGGCCCGACGTCCCACACGATGCCGGTCTTCCGGCGTGTCGAACACGTAATGCAGCGCGATGGTGAGCTCGACCGTGCCCAGGTTCGACGACAGATGGCCGCCCGTGGTCGAGACCGATTCGAGCACGAATGCGCGCAGCTCGTCGGCCAGCTGCTTCAGCTGCTTGCGCTCGAGCCGTCGCAGCGCGGCGGGATCGTCGATCGTCCTGAGCAGTTCGTACATGGCCGGATTGTAGTCCTGCACGCGCGCGTCCCCGTCCTCGCGGGGCAGCCCGTCCGGGACGCCGGTGATGGCCGCCATCAGAATTTCCTCAGCACGATGTAGTCCGCCAGCTCGCCCAGCCGGCGCGCGCGCGTGCCGAAATCCGCCAGCGCGGCGTGGGCGTCGCGCCGCAGCGTCTCGGCGAACTCGAGCGCGCCGCCGACGCCCATGGTCGATGACGTAAGTCGGCTTGCCCTGCCTGGCATCCTTGCCCGCGGTCTTGCCAAGCGTCGCGGTGCTCGCCTCGGCGTCGAGCACGTCGTCCACCACCTGGAACGCGAGCCCGACGCACTTGGCGTAGTGGTCGAGCTTGGCGCCCTGCGCGTCGCCCAGCGAGCGGCCGCAGGCGGCGCCGAGCGCGACCGCGGCGCGGATCAGGGCGCCGGTCTTGCAGATGTGCATCAGCTCCAGCTCGGGCAGCGTGAGCGGCTTGCCGTCGACTCCAGGTCGATCGCCTGACCGCCCGCCATGCCGCGCGAGCCGGCGGCATGGGCAAGCGCGCGCACCATCTGCGAGCTGGGCCGCCGGATCGTCCGCCAGCCGGTGCTCCGCCAGAAGCTGGAAGGCGAGCGCCTGCAGCGCGTCTCCGGCCAGCAGCGCCGTCGCCTCGTCGTACTCGACGTGCAGCGTCGGCTTGCCGCGCCGCAGCACGTCGTCGTCCATGCACGGCAGGTCGTCGTGAACCAGCGAATAGGCGTGGATCATCTCCACCGCCGCAGGCGGCGATCTCGAGCCGCTCCGGGCTCGCGTCCGAAACCGCGCCGGCGGCGAACGCGAGCAGCGGCCGCACCCGCTTGCCGCCGCCGAGGCTCGCGTAGCGCATGGCCTGGTGCAGCCGCCCCCCGGGCGCGAGCTGCGGTGCGGGAAGCAGGCGCGCCAGCGCGGCCTCCATCCGCCCCTGGACCGCGCTCAGCCAGGTCTGGAAGTTCGGCTCAGTCGTCGTCACCTTGCTCGGGCCCGGCGGCAGCCAGCGGCTTGAGCACCTCGCCTTCGAGCACCTTGACCTGCTGCTGGGCCGCCTCGAGCCGCTGCTGACAGAAGCGCGCGAGCTCCAGCCCGCGCTTGTGGGCGGCCAGGGCCTGCTCGAGGCTGAGGCTGCCGCCCTCCATGCGGGCAACGATGCGCTCGAGCTCGGCGAGCGCCTTCTCGAAACTCAGCTCGGACGGCGGGGTGGCTTCGGCGGCGGAACTTTGCCGGGGAGACTTGCTCATAGAGAGCGAGACCTTAGCCGACCGGGCGCTGGCCGGTCAAACCCGGTCTGCGCTAGAATTCCGCGCCCTATTTGGGGGAGCCCGATGTCCGACATCGCCGCAGTTCGCCACCTGAGGCCGGCAAACGCCCAGTTGCCCCTGGCGTGGTACTTCGACCCGGAAATCTTCGCCCTGGAGAAAACGCTGGTGCTCGAGGCGGGGCCGAACTACGTAGGGCACGAGCTCATGGTCCCCAACCCGGGCGACTACCGCACGCTGGCCCAGTTGGATCACGCCAAGATGCTGGTGCGCAATGAGGCCGGGGTCGAGCTGCTGTCCAACGTCTGCCGCCACCGCCAGTCGATCATGCTCGAAGGCGCCGGTCACGCGCAGAACATCGTTTGCCCGCTGCACCGCTGGACCTATGACCTGCATGGCGAGCTGCTCGGTGCGCCGCACTTCGGCGAAACTCCCTGCCTCGGGCTCGCCTCGACCCCGCTCACGAACTGGCAAGGTCTACTGTTCGCCGGCCCGCGCGACCCGCGTCGCGAGCTCGCTACGCTCTCGGTCGCGGCTGATTTCGACTTCTCCGGCTATATGCTCGACCGGGTGCTGATCGAAGATCACCCGGTCAACTGGAAGATCTTCCTCGAGCTCTACCTGGAGCTCTACCACGTCGAGCCGTTCCACCCTGGGTTGTCCAACTACGCCGATCTGCACGACTTCCGCATCGAATACGGCGAAAACTGGTCGGTTCAGATCATGGGCGCCAAGGCCGGCCTGACGGCGCCGGGAACGCCTGCCTACCGCAGCTGGCAGCAGGCTTGCCTCGGGCGCCTCGAGGGGCGCGCGCCGAAACAGGGTGCGCTGTGGATGACTTACTATCCCGACGTGATGCTCGAGTGGTACCCCAACGTGCTGGTCGTCTCGACCATCGTGCCGCGCGGACCCGACCTGACCCGCAACGTGGTCGAGTTCTACTATCCGGAGGAGATCGCGCTGTTCGAGCGCGAGTTCGTGCAGGCGCAGCAGGCAGCCTACCTCGAGACCGCGACCGAGGACGGCGAGTTGTGCGGGCGCGTCGCGCGCGGGCGCCGCGCGCTCCATGGGCAGGGCCAGGACGACGCCGGGCCGTATCAGTCGCCGCTGGAGGACACGCTGCTGCACTTCCACGAGTGGCTGCGCGCGCGCCTCGGGCGGCCGGCGGCCGCATAGCATGGCGCACACCGCGCTCGTCACGACCGCCGAGCTGGCGCGCCACCCCGGGTGGCGGGTGTTCGACTGTCGCCACGACCTTTCCAGGCCCTATCTGGGCGAGCAGCAGTATGCCCACGTCCACATCCGCGGCGCGCTGTTCGCGCACCTCGATCGCGACCTGTCGGCGGCGCCGAACGGCCGCAACGGGCGCCATCCGCTGCCGGACCCGGCCGTGTTCGTCGCCTGGCTGGGACGCCAGGGCCTGCGGCCGGGCGACCAGGTCGTCACCTACGACGCCAACAACGGCGCGATGGCGTCGCGCCTGTGGTGGATGCTGCGCTGGGTCGGGCACGACGCCGCGGCGGTGCTCGACGGCGGCCTTGCCAAGTGGCTCGAGGAGGAACGCGAGGTTACCGCCGAAGTTCCCTCCTTTCCCGCTACCGACTACGTCGCCCGCCTCCGTCCGGAGATGAACGCCGCGGTGGATCTGGTCGAGCGGCACCTCGGCGCGGCGGACATGCTCCTGCTCGATGCGCGGGCGCCTGCCCGCTTTCTGGGCGAGGCCGAGCCGATCGATCCGGTCGCCGGCCGCATCCCGGGCGCGCGCAACCGGTTCAACGGCGAGAACCTTACGCCCGACGGTACGTTCAAGCAGCCCGGCGTGCTGAAGAAGGAACTGGCCGCGCTGCTCGGCGAGCGCGATCCGACCGAAGTGGTGCATTACTGCGGCTCGGGCGTTGCCGCCTGCCACAACCTGCTGGCGATGGAAGTCGCCGGCCTGCCCGGCTCGCGCATCTACGCCGGCTCATGGAGCGAATGGATCGCCGATCCGCGCCGGCCGCAGGCGAAGGGTCCCGCATAGCCGCCGACGCGCTGCTCGTCGCGCATTTTGCGCTCGCGGCCTTCATCACCGGCGGGCTGCTGCTGATCTGGATCGGCGCCGCCGCGCGCTGGCGCTGGGTGCGCAACCCCTGGTTCCGCCTGCTGCACCTGGCCGCAATCGCGATCGTCGCGCTTGAAGGATTGCTCGGCACCGCCTGCCCGCTCACGCTGTGGGAAGACATGCTGCGCGGCGGCCAGCAGCCGCGCACGTTCGTCGGGCGCTGGGTGCAGGCGCTGCTCTATTACGACGCGCCCGAGCGGCTGTTTACCGCGCTGTACGTCTTCTGGGCGCTGGCGACGCTCGTCACGCTGTGGCTCGCTCCGCCCACGAAAAGAGCTGCCTGAAAACCTCCTCGCGCACCGGCGCGCGCGACAGCACCAGGTCGTGCAAGCCGCCCGGGAAGGCGAGCACGCTCACCCGCGGGCCGAGCGTGCGGCTCCAGCGCGCGATGTCGCGCCAGTCGAGCACGATGTCGGCCTCGTCGGAATGCATCGACAGCACCGGCAGCGCGAGGCTCAGGCCCGCGTGCACCCGTGCGTGAGCGTCGGCGACCGCGGCAAGCCAGCCGAAGTACGCGGGAAAACCGAGCTCGGGCTTCAGCCGCAGGTCGAAATCCCATTCGCCGCCGAAGTCCCGGTGCAGGCTCCTCACGTACTCTGGCCGCAGGGCGCGTGGGTCGCTCAGGAACGGCCTGACACGGCCCACCGCCGCCGCGATGCGAAGCTGCAGCCGCGGCAGCCCGCGGCCCCTGAACTCGAAGAACGGGCTGTTGAGCCAGAGCGCGCGCAGCAGACCGCGGCGCTCGCCCTCGGCGGCGTAGAGCGAGCACAGCAGGCCGCCGGTGGAATGCCCGGCGAGCAGCACCGGCTGGCCGATTTCTTCGAGCGAGCGCGTGATCTCGGGATAGTACTCGTCGATGCGCTTGCAAAAGCAAGGGTGCTGCTGCGCGCGCAGCGATCGTCCATGCTTGCGCAGGTCGAGCGCGTGGAACGCATAGCCTTCCTGCGCGAAGCGCAGCGCCATGTGGCGCTGGAAGAAATAATCGACGAAGCCGTGCACGTAGAGCACGGCGCCGCGCGGCGCGCTGGCGACGGGCAGGCGCACGAGCGTGGCCACGACCTCGCCGTCGTAGTCGGGAGGAAATTCGAGCGTCTTCGCCTCGAAACCCTCGAGCAGCGGATCGCGGCGCCAGTCACTCATGCCGCGCCAGCGCCCATTCGACGTGCTCGCGCACGAGAGGCGACGGATGATTCGCGCGCGCGCGCAGTGCCGCGAGCACCTCCGGCGCGCGCGGCGCGTTGCCCAGGCCGACCGCGAGGTTGCGCAGCCAGCGCTCGTAGCCGATGCGGCGGATCGCCGAGCCGCGCATGCGCGCATCGAACTGCTCCTCGCTCCACGCGAACAGCCCGACCAGCGTCGCGCTGTCGAGCCCGTTGCGCGCTCGGAAGTCCTCCTCCGCCGTCGGCTTCGCGAATCCGTTCCAGGGACACACCAGCTGGCAATCGTCGCAGCCGTAGACCCGGTTGCCGATCAGCGCTCGCAGCTCCTGCGGGATCGACCCCTTGTGCTCGATCGTGAGGTAGGAAATGCAGCGCCGCGCGTCGAGCAGGTAGGGAGCGCGAATCGCCTGCGTCGGACAGACGTCGATGCACTTGGTGCAGCGGCCGCAGTGCTCGCCCGCGGGCGCATCGGCCGGCAGCGGCAGGTCGCAGTAGATCTCGCCGAGAAAGAACCACGACCCGGCGTCGCGCGACAGCAGCAGGGTGTGCTTGCCGCGCCAGCCGATGCCGGCGCGCGCCGCCAGCTCGACCTCCATCACCGGGGCCGAGTCCGCGAACACGCGGTAGCCGAAAGCACCAGCCTCGCCTTGCACGCGCTCGCACAGCTTCTGCAGCCGCGCGCGCAGCAGCCTGTGATAGTCGCGCCCGCGGGCGTAGCGCGCGACGTAGGCGCGCCGGCCGTCGCCGAGCGTCTCCCATTCGTCGCCCGCGGCGGGCGCGTAGTCCATGCGGCAGCTGATCACGCGCTGCGTCCCCGGCACCAGTTCGGCCGGCCGCGCGCGCAACGTGCCGTGGCGCGCCATATAATCCATGTCGCCCTGCCAGCCCATGTGCAGCCATTCGGCGAGCCGCGCTTCGGCAGCCGCGAGATCGGTGGCGGCGATGCCGACGGCCTGGAAGCCGAGCTCACCGCCCCACTGCTTGATTTTCGCCGCGAGCGCGCCGTAGTCCACATGCCGGATACTAAATGAGCGAGTCGCTTTTCCTGCCCGACGAAGGCGCGACCCGAAGACTCGGGGCGGCGCTTGCCGCGGGCATCGCCGCAGGGCGGGTAATCTTCCTCCGCGGCGACCTCGGGACAGGAAAAACTACGCTGGTTCAAGGACTTCTTCGCGCGCTGGGATTCGCCGGGAGGGTCAAGAGCCCGACCTATTCTCTGGTTGAACTTTATAAGCTTTCGAGATTAAACTTGTATCACTTTGATTTCTATCGGTTCGAAGACCGATCTGAATGGATCGACTCAGGATTTCGGGATTACTTCAGCCAGGATTCGGCCTGCGTGGTCGAATGGCCCGAGCGGGTCGCGGGCATGCTCGCGCCGCCCGACCTCGAGTTGCGGCTGGAGATTTTCGGCGCCGGGCGCCAGGCGTACCTGGCAGCGCAAACGGCAGCCGGCCGCGACTGGCTCGCCGCTGCCTTGAGGCGCTGGTCGCAGGCCTGATCGCGCTACTGCTGCTTTACTTCGCACCGCCCGCCTTCGCCCAGGAGCAGATCGTCGCCGCGCGGCTGTGGCCGGCGCCCGATTACACGCGGCTGACTTTCGAATCGAAGCATCCGATAAAGTTCAAGCTGTTCAGCGTCAAAGGCCCCGATCGCCTGGTGCTCGATCTCGAGGGTGTCGACCTCGGCCCCGCGCTGCAAGAGCTGCAGGGCAAGGTCAGCGCGGACGACCCTTACATCCAGAGCCTGCGCGTCGCGCGCAACCGCGCGGACGTGGTGCGCGTGGTGCTCGACCTCAAGGCGGAGGTGAAGCCGCAAATCTTCGCCCTCAAGCCGATCGCCGAGTACGGTGACCGGCTGGTGCTCGACGTCTACCCTGCGCACCCGAAGGACCCGCTGCTCGCGCTGATAGAGTCCGACGGTAAGCTGGCACCCGCCCGTTCCGGCGGCGGCGCCTCCGAGCCGGCCGTGACCCGGCTCGCGACGATCGTCATCGACCCGGGGCACGGCGGCGAAGACCCCGGCGCTAGGGGGCAGCACGGCACCTACGAGAAGAACGTCACCCTGATGATCGCGCGCCGGCTGAAGAAGCTGATCGACGCCGAGCCGGACATGCGCGCGATGCTCACGCGCAATGGCGACTACTATCTGACGCTCGCGGCGCGGGTCGAGAAGGCGCAGCAGGTGCACGCGGACCTGTTCGTGTCGATTCACGCCGACTCCGCCCGCATTATGGGCCGGCACGCTAGCGGCTCGTCCGTCTACGCGCTGTCGCAGCGGCGCGCCACTTCGGAAACGGCGCGCTGGCTGGCGAAAAGCGAGAACGACGCCGACCTGATCGGAGGGGCGAACCTGAGCAGCAAGGACACCTACTTGCGCAAGACGTTGCTCGACCTGTCGCAAACCGGCACTATCGACTACAGCCTCCAGCTCGGCAGTTCCGTGCTGTCCGAGCTCGGGCGGGTCAACCCGCTGCACCGCGGTCACGTCGAGCAGGCGAGCTTCGCCGTCCTGACCGCGCCCAATATCCCCTCGATCCTGGTCGAGACCGCGTTCATCTCCAATCCGAAGGAAGAGAAGCGGCTGAACGACGGCGCCTACCAGGACAAGATCGCGCACGCGATCTTCGCCGGCATCAAGGACTACATCGCCAAGCATCCGCCGCGCGCCACAGTCGCCGCTGGCGGCGTTGCGCTGACTCAGGTCGAGGCCTTTGCGCGGCGCTGGCGCAGCCACTCGAACGCGATCGGCAGCAGCGACAGTGCGATCACCCCGAGGATGGCGAGCGTGAGATTGTTCTTTACCAGCGGCAGGTTGCCGAAGAAATACCCGCCGGCGGTGAGCGACACTACCCACAGCAGCGCGCCGCCGATGCTGAAGCCGAGAAAGCGCGGGTAGGCCATTCGCCCGACGCCGGCCACGAACGGCACGTAGGTGCGCACGATCGGCACGAACCTGGCGATCACCACTGCCTTGCCGCCGTGGCGCTCGTAGAACTCCTCGGTGCGCGCGAGGTGGCGGCGATTGAACCAGCGCGCGTCGGTCGAGCGGAACACGCGCGGGCCGAGCCAGCGTCCGATCCAGTAATTCACGTTGTCGCCGCATAGCGCCGCAGCGACCAACGTCGCAGCGACCACGCGCACGTCGATGCCGCCAGTCGCCGCGACCGCGCCGGCGACGAACAGCAGCGAGTCGCCGGGCAGGAACGGCGTCACCACGAGCCCAGTCTCGCAAAACACGACTGCGAACAACAGCGCGTAGGCCCAGGCGCCGTGCTGCGCCAGGAAGGCCGCGAGATGGCGGTCGAGGTGGACGGCGAAGTCCCACAGCGCGGCGAGAATTTCCATTGCCCGATTGTAGCCGCAGCGCCGGGTATAATCGCACTCGATCCCCGTTGCGCCGCAATGACCAGCCCCGTCCTTTCGTCACCGAGCGTCGCGCGCGTTCGCGCCGCGCTCGCCGCGGCCGGCCACGACACGCCGATCGTCGAGCTCGCCGACGCCGCGCGCACCGCGAAGGCCGCCGCCGAGTTCCTCGGCTGCAGCGTTGCGCAGATCGCCAATTCGCTCGTGTTTCGCGGCCAGCGCTCGGGCGCGCCGCTGCTGGTAATGGCGAGCGGGTCGCACCGCGTCGACACCGCACGGCTCGCGGCGCTCGCGGGCGAGCCGGTCGAGATGGCGCCCGCAGCGTTCGTGCGCGAGCACACCGGCTTCGCGATCGGCGGCGTGGCGCCGGTGGGCCATCCTGCGCCGCTCAACACGCTGATCGATCTCGCCCTCGCGCAGCACGCGCGCATCTGGGCCGCGGCCGGCCACCCCAATACCGTGTTCGAGCTCAGCTTCGAGGCGCTGCACAGCCTCACGCGCGGCACGCCCGCCGAGCTCGGCGACGACGAGTCGGCCTGAGATGAGCGCGATACGCGTCCTGCCCGAGCTGCTCATCAGCCAGATCGCGGCCGGCGAGGTGGTCGAGCGGCCGGCGTCGGTGCTCAAGGAGCTGATCGAAAACAGCCTCGATGCCGGCGCGAGCGAGCTCGGCGTAACGCTCGCCGAGGGCGGCGCGCGGCGGGTGCAGGTGGACGACGACGGCGTCGGGATCGCACGCGAGGATCTCCCCCTCTCGCTCGCGCGCCACGCGACCAGCAAGATCGGAACGCTCGAAGACCTCGAAGCCGTCGCCTCGCTCGGCTTCCGCGGCGAGGCGCTCGCGTCGATCGCATCGGTGGCGCGGGTCGAAGTCGTGTCGCGCGCGCGTGACGCTCGGCACGCGTTCTCGGTTCGCGCCGAGGGCGGCGAGCCCGGTCCGATCGAGCCCGCCGCGCGCGCGGCCGGCACCAGCGTCTCGGTCGGCGACCTGTATTTCAACACTCCTGCGCGGCGCAAATTCCTTCGCACCGAGGCGACCGAATTCGGACATTGCGAGGAAGTCTTCCGCCGCGCCGCACTGGCACGGCCTGACCTGGCCTGGAGCCTGCGGCACAACGGTCGCGTCAGCGCCATGCTCAAGCCGCAGAGGCTGCCCGAGCGCGCCGCGGCGCTGCTAGGCAAGGAGTTCTGCGCCGGGGCGCTCGTGGTGGAGTCGCAGGCCGGGCCGCTGCGCCTGCACGGGCTCGCGGGCGGCCCGCACGCCGCGCGTGCGCGCGCCGACAGCCAGTATTTCTTCGTCAACGGGCGCTACGTGCGTGACCGGCTGCTCGCACACGCCGCGCGCGAGGCTTACGCCGAATTGCTGCACGGCGAACGCCAGCCGGCCTACGTCCTGTATCTCGAGCTCGAGCCGCGCGCGGTGGACGTCAACGTGCATCCGGCGAAGACCGAGGTCCGCTTTCGAGATGCGCGCAGCGTGCACCAGTTCGTGCTGCACGCGCTCAGGCGCGCCGTGTCGCCAGGGGCGGCGGCGGCGCCCGTCTCCTACGCCGCCCTCGCTCCCGCGCCGGCGGGCCGGCGGCCCGACCCAGGGCACGCTCGGCATTGAGCAATCGGCCACGGCGTATCAGGCGTTCATCGCCGCCGCGACCCAACCGGCGCCGCTAGCCGCTGCCGCGCCCGATGAGGCGCCGCCGCTGGGCTATGCGCTGGCGCAGCTGCACGGCGTTTACATCCTGGCGCAGAACAGCGCCGGCCTGGTGCTGGTCGACATGCATGCCGCGCACGAGCGCATCGTGTTCGAGAAGCTGAAGCACGCCCTGGACGCCGGCGCGGTCCAGCGCCAGAGCCTGCTGGTGCCGAGCGTATTTCGCGCCGATGCACTGGAGGTCTCGACCGCGGAGGAGAACCGCGAGGCGCTCGAGCTGCTCGGGCTCGAGCTGAGCGCCGCCGGGCCGAACGAGCTCGCGGTACGCGCCGCGCCGGTGGCGCTCGCCTCGGGCGACGTCGCGGGGCTCGCGCGCGACGTGCTGGCCGAGCTGCGCGCGTACGGCGCGGCGCAAGCGCTCGCGACGAGGCGCGACGCGCTGCTCGGCGGGATGGCCTGCCACGCCGCGGTGCGCGCCAACCGCAGCCTTACCCTGCCCGAGATGAACGCGCTACTGCGCGAGATGGAGCAGACCGAGCGCTCGGGCAGCTGCAACCACGGCCGCCCTACCTGGTATCAGCTGACGCTGGGCGACCTCGACAAGCTGTTCCTGCGGGGGCGCTGATGAGGCCAGTGGCGCTCGCGCTGCTAGGCCCCACGGCGAGCGGCAAGTCGGCCCTCGCGCTGCGCCTGGCCGACCAGATGGCGCTCGAAATCGTGAGCGTCGATTCGGGCCAGGTCTATCGCGGCATGGACATCGGCACCGCCAAGGCTTCGGCCGCCGAGCGCGCAGCGCGTGCCGCACCACCTGATCGATCTGCTCGAGCCCACCGAGACCTATTCCGCGGGCCGCTTTCGCGCCGACGCGATCGAGGCGGTAGGCGCGATCCTCGCGCGCGGCCGTCTGCCGCTGCTGGTCGGCGGCACGATGCTTTACTTCCGCGCGCTGACACATGGCATCGACGCGCTGCCCGCTGCCGATCCCGCGCTGCGCACGGAAATCGACCGCGAGGCGGCGCACGCCGGCTGGCCGGCGCTGCACGCCGAGCTCGCGCGGATCGACCCGCCGAGCGCGCGCCGGCTCGAGCCGAACGACGCGCAGCGCATTCAGCGCGCGCTCGAGGTCTTCCGCGCGACCGGCAGGCCCCTGTCCCAGTTCCACACCGCGCCGCGCCAGCCGCTGCCGTTCGCGCTCGTGAGCTGCGCGCTGGTCCCGGCAGATCGCGCGCTGCTGCACCGGCGCATCGCCGAGCGCCTGGACCGGATGCTCGCGCTCGGCCTGGTGGACGAGCTGCGCGCGCTGCGCCGGCGCCATGCGCTGGATCCGTCGCTGCCCAGCATGCGCAGCGTCGGCTATCGCCAGGCCTGGGGCTTGCTGGAGGGCGCGTACGGCGCGCGCGAGATGCGCGACAAGGCGCTCGCGGCGACGCGCCAGCTCGCAAAGCGCCAGTTGACCTGGCTGCGCTCATTGTCGTTCGAGGCGGTGCTCGACCCGTTCGCGCCAGGCGCGTGCGAGCGCTGGTGCGAGCTGGCGCGTTCGCTCGCGCGCGAGGATCGCGCCGCGTGATCGCCGTGCTGATGGGCGTATCGGGCTGCGGCAAGACCACCGTCGGCCGCCTGCTCGCGCAGCGCCTGGGCTGCGAGTTCATCGACGCGGACGACTTTCACCCGCCCGCGAACGTGGCGAAGATGGCCGCCGGGGTGCCGCTCGAGGACTCCGACCGCTGGCCCTGGCTCGAGTGCCTGAACGCGGAGCTGCAGCGGCGCGAGGCGCGCGCCGAAGGCGTGGTTCTCGCGTGCTCGGCGCTCAAGCAGACTTATCGCGACCGGCTCACGGCCGGTCTCGTGCGTTGCGAGCTGGTCTATCTGCGCGCCAGCCCCGAGCTGCTGCACGAGCGGCTCGCCGGCCGCAAGCACCGCTATATGCCGGCTTCGCTGCTTGCGAGCCAGCTCGCGACGCTCGAGCCGCCCGCGCGCGCGACCGAGATCGACGCCGCGCAGCCGCCCGAGCGCTGCGTGGCGCTGATCGCCGCCGCGCTCGACAGCAAGCCTTAAGGAAGGGTTAAGGCCGCCGCGCGACGATCCGGTCCGTACAGCGCATTCCGTGCGCGACAAGCGGACAAGGAGAGATCGTCATGAAGGCCAAGAGCATCTTCGTCGCCCTGGCGGCAGCCGGGCTGGTATCCCTGGGCGCTTGGGGCGGCATGCACGTCGAGTCGCCGGTGACCCCGGCCCACGCCGGCACCACCGCGGCCGCGCAGGCACCGGCGCCGGCCATGGTGCAGCTGCCGAACTTCACCTCGATTGTCGACGCCAACCGCGGCGCGGTGGTGAACATCACCGTGACAGAGAACGAGAAGACGTCGGCGCAAGCGCCGTTCCCCGATTTCGGCGGCAACGATCCCTTTTCGCAGTTCTTCCGCCAGTTCAAGATCCCGCAGCAGCAACAGCCTACGCACGGCCTGGGCTCGGGATTCATCGTGCGCTCGGACGGCATCATCCTGACCAACGCGCATGTGGTCGACGGCGCGAGCGACGTCATGGTCAAGCTCTCCGACCGGCGCGAGTTCAAGGCCAAGGTGATCGGAGTCGACAAGCAGACCGACATCGCAGTGCTCAAGATTGACGCCAAGGACCTGCCGACGGTCAAGCTGGGCGACTCCAAGGCCGTGCGGGTGGGCCAATGGGTGCTGGCAATCGGCTCGCCCTACGGCTTCGAGAACACGGTCACGGCGGGCATCGTCAGCGCGACCTCGCGCGCGCTGCCGGACGGCACCTACACCCCGTTCATTCAGACCGACGCTCCGATCAATCCCGGCAATTCCGGCGGGCCGCTGTTCAACATGAGCGGCCAGGTGATTGGCATCAACTCGCAGATCTACTCGCAGACCGGCGGCTTCCAGGGGCTTTCGTTTGCTATCCCGATCGATCTCGCCTCGCAGATCGAGCAGCAGCTGTTGGCGCACGGCAAGGTCGAGCGCGGCCGCATCGGCGTCACAATCCAGGACGTCAGCCAGGGGCTGGCGCAGTCCTTCGGCCTCGACAAGCCGTCCGGCGCGCTGGTTTCTTCGGTCGAGAAGGGCAGCCCCGCGGACAAGGCCGGCCTTGAGTCCGGCGACGTCATCCTCGGTATGAACGGCCAGACGATCGAGAGCTCGAACGAGCTGCCGCCCATGGTCGCGGCCGTGAAGCCGGGGCACAAGGCGACCTTCGAGATCTGGCGCAAGGGCGAGCGCAAGGAGATCACCGTCACGGTGGGCCAATTCAAGGGCGCCAAAGTGGCGAGCGCCGCCGGCGGGGGCGAGAACAACGGCCGCCTCGGTCTCGCAGTGCGTCCGCTTACCAAGGACGAGGACCAGCAGGCACAGATTGACGGCGGACTGCTGGTCGAAAACGCCGGCGGACCGGCCGCGGCGGCCGGAATCCAGCAAGGCGATGTGATTCTCGCCGTCAACGGCAACCCGGTGAAAAGCGTGCGGCAGCTGCGCGCGCTGGTCGCCAAGGCAGGCAAGCACGTTGCGCTGCTGATCCAGCGTGACGATGCCAAGATCTTCGTTCCGGTGGACCTCGGCTGAGTCCCCACCGGCGAAGAGCGGGCGGCGCCGGCTTCCCCCCCAACCCCCTGCCGGCGCCGCCCCGCTTTCCCTTTCCCTACCCCCTGTGAAAGGAGACCACCATGACTAAGACAGCAGGCGCATTGCTCGCCAGCCTTCTCAGTACCGGCATTGCGCACGCCGCGATGCAGAGCCCGGACGCGCTGCCCTCGATGCAGACCAAAGGAGACCTGGCCTGGGTCTCCGGCGGCATCGGCGAATCGCAGGCCAAGGCCTTCGAGCACGCCGAAGCGCGCTACCCGCTTACCCTGGAATTCATCGTCAAGCCCGCAAGCAAGAATGCGCCGGCTGAATTCACCGCTGCGGTGCCGGTGACGGTCAGCGGCGCCCACGGCAAGGCGCTGCTCAGTGCGACCTCGCAGGGGCCGTTCATGCTGCTCAAGCTGCCGCACGGGCATTACACCGTCACGGCCGAACATCATGGCAGGAAGATCGAGCGCCGCGTCGCCGTCGGCCAGGGCCATCATCGAGTCGTGTTCGAATGGCTTGGGGCCTGATCCAGACGCCACCGGATCGCTAAAATAGCCTCTGCCCGCGAACTCCGAGGTGGATGAATGCGGCTGCTGCTGGTAGAAGACGACCGCATGATCGGCGAGAGCGTGCAGAAAGGCCTGCGCCTGGACGGCTTTTCGGTCGATTGGGTACAGGACGGCAGCTCCGCCGAGCTCGCGCTCGAGACCGAGCGCTACGATTGCGTGTTGCTCGACCTCGGGTTGCCCAAGAAGGACGGCATGGACGTGCTGCGCGGCATGCGCTCGAAGCGCGACGCCGCGCCGGTGGTGGTGATCACCGCGCGCGATGCCGTGCCCGACCGCATCAAGGGGCTCGACACGGGCGCCGACGACTACGTGGTAAAGCCGTTCGACCTCGACGAGCTCGCGGCCCGCGTGCGGGCAGTGGTTCGAAGACGCGAAGGCCGCGCCGAGCCGGTGATCGAATACCTCGAGCTCGTGCTCAATCCGGCGAGCCACCAGGCGAGCTACCGCGACCAGCCGCTCGCGCTGTCGGCGCGCGAATTCGCGGTGCTCGAGGCGCTGGTGTCGCGTCCCGGCGCGATCCTGTCGCGCGCGCAGCTCGAGGAGCGCATCTACGGCTGGGGCGAGGAAGTCGAATCCAACGCGGTGGAGGTTTTCATTCACAGCCTGCGCAGGAAGCTCGGCGCGGAATTCATCCGCACCGTGCGCGGCGCGGGCTACATGGTGCCCAAGGGCTGATGACCCCGTCGATCCGGCGCCAGCTCCTGGTCTGGCTGCTGGGCAGCGCCACGCTCGCTGTTGCCGCGGGCGCGGTCTCGACCTATCTGGTCGCGCGCAAGGAGGCAAATCAGCTCGCCGACTACCAGCTGCAGCAGATGGCGCTGTCGTTCCGCGACCACGCACTGGCGAACGGCCTGATTCCACACGAGGACGAGGACGGACCGGGGCTGGAGGTGCTGGTCCAGATCTGGAACCAGGAAGGCGTGCGGCTCTATCTGTCGCACCCCAGGTCCGGCATCCCGGACCGCGCCCAGCTCGGCTTCGCCGACGTCGCTTCGCGCGAGGGCCGCTGGCGGGTCTACTCGGTACAGGTGCGCGACCACGTCATCCAGGTCGCCCAGCCCTATTCGGTGCGCAACCGCATCGCCGCCACCGTCGCGCTGCGCACCGCCTGGCCGCTGGCTGCCGTGCTGCCGCTGCTCGGCCTGCTGATCTGGTTCACCGTCGGCAGGGGCCTGTCTCCGCTCGAGCGCCTGGCGCGCGATGTCGGCCGCCGCTCGCCCGATGCGCTCGACCCGCTGCCGCAGCGCGGCTTGCCGATAGAAGTCCGGCCGCTGGTGCAATCGCTCAACGACCTGCTGCAGCGGCTGGAGCGCGCGCTCCATACCCAGCGCGCGTTCGTCGCCGACGCAGCGCACGAGCTGCGCACGCCGCTCACCGCGCTGCGCCTGCAGGCGCAGGTCGCCGAGCGCGCCACCGACCAGGCCGAGCGCGGCGAGGCGCTGGGCAGCCTGAAGCAGGGCGTCGAGCGCGCCAGCCACCTGGTGCAGCAGCTGCTGACCCTCGCGCGCGAGGAGGACCTGCCGGCGCAGACCGGAGCGGCCGCGGTGCGCCTGGACGAGCTCGCGCGCGAGGTGGTAGCTGAATTCACACCGCTGGCGCAGACCCGCGGCGTCGACCTCGGACTGGCGCGGATCGAGGCGGTGACCGCAGCGGGCGCCGCCGCGGGGTTAAGGACTCTGCTCTCCAATCTGGTCGACAATGCGGTGCGCTACACGCCGGCGCCGGGGCGCGTGGACATCGCCGCGTTCCGCGACGGCGCGCAGGCTGCGCTCGAGGTCAGCGACAGCGGGCCGGGGATTCCGCCCGAGGAGCGAACGCGGGTGTTCGACCGCTTCTACCGCCGCGCCGGCGAAACCAGCGGCGGCAGCGGCCTCGGGCTGGCGATCGTCAAGCAGATCGTAGAGCGCCACGGCGGATCGATCTCGCTCGAGGACGCGAGCAGCGCCGGCGGCCTCAAGGTGGCGGTGCGCCTTCTCCCCGCACCGCTGCCTGCGCCTTAGTCGCCCAGCGCGACGCCTTCGCGCCGCGGATCGGCGCCGCCGCGCCAGCCGCCCGGTACGCGTTCGATTCCCTGTACTCCGCTGGTCAGACGCGCAAAATTGAGCACGTGATCCCGTTTGGCGAGCGCGCCGTCGAGGTCCTGGACGGCGCTGTCGCGCTCGAGCAGTGTCGGGCCGTTGGTGCTGCCGAAATTGGGCGCCGCGATCGCCGCCTGGATGTCGAAGCCCCAGTCGAGCACGGCGACCAGGGTCTTGGCGACGTAATCGACGATCGCGGGCCCGCCCGGAGAGCCGAGCAGCATGCGCAGTCCGCCGTCGCGTTCGAACACCATTGTCGGCGCCATCGTGCTGCGCGGCCGCTTGCCCGGCTCGACGCGGTTGGCTGCCGGCAGACCGCGCGCCTGCGGCTCGAACGAGAAGTCCGTCAGCTCGTTGTTGAGCAGGAAGCCGCGCACCATGATGCGGGCGCCGAACGCGTTCTCGATCGTGGTGGTCATGGCGACGGCGTCGCCGTAGCGGTCGACGATCGAGAGGTGGCTGGTACCGTGGTGCTCGGCGTCCGGCACGTCGGCGGCGAGCGGCGCGAGCGCCGGCTGCCCGGGCTGCGCCGCGCCCATCGAGCGCTCGCCGATCAGGCCCGCGCGCCGCGCGAGGTAGACCGGATCGAGCAGCCCCTGCACCGGTACCCGCACGAAAGCGGGGTCGGCAATGTAGCGCGCCCGGTCAGCGTACGCCAGGCGCGAGGCCTCGCTGAAATAGTGCACCGCCAGCGCCGACAGCGGCGGCGCGCGGTCGAACGCCGTGCGCTCCAGCACACCGAGCAGCTCGAGCAGTGTTACCGCGCCCGCGCTCGGCGGACCCATGCCGCAAATGCGCACGCTGCGGTAGGGACCGCAGACCGGGTCGCGCTCGAGGGCTGCGTATCCCTCGAGATCGGTCGCTGCGAGGTCCCCGCCGCGGGCATGCACGGCACGCACGATGTCCGCGGCGATTGGTCCCGTATAGAGCGCATCCGCCCCGTGCGCCGCGATGCTGCGCAACGTTGCGGCATAGGCCCGGTTGACGAGCACGGCACCCGCTCCCAGCGCCTCGCCGTCCGCGTCGTAGTACAGGGCGCGCGCGTTCGGGTCGGCGCGCAGGAAGCGGTCGCGCTCAAGCAGCCGGTGCAGCCGCGGTGAAACCTCGAACCCGCGTTCGGCCAGCCGGATTGCGGGTGCGAACAGGCGCGCCCAGGGCAGACGTCCGTGACGCCGGTGCGCAAGCTCGAGCATGCGCAGCACGCCCGGCACGCCGACCGACTTGCCGCTGGTCACCGCATCGTAGAACTGCAGCGGCTGAGCGTTCGCGTCGAGGAAACGATCCGGCCGCGCCGCCTGCGGCGCCGTCTCCCTGCCGTCGTAGCTTCGCAGGCGCCGTTCGGCGGCCGACCAGTAAAGCAGGAACGCGCCGCCGCCGAGCCCCGATGACTGCGGCTCGACCAGGCCGAGGACCATCTGTGCCGCGATCGCGGCATCGAGCGCGCTGCCGCCGGCGTGCAGCATCTCCAGCCCGGCCTGCGCCGCGAGCGGGTTCGCCGCCGCCACCATTTCGTGCCTGGCGAACACCACTCGCTTGTCGGTCCACCCGCTCGGCGCCTCCGGCTGCGGCTGCGCGGCGGCCACGCCGCAGAACAGCATCGCTGCCGCCGAGATTGTCCTTTCGAAGTTCTTCATCGCATTTCGCCGATCCGGCGCCCGAAGGCCTCGACCTGCTCCCAGTCGGTGAATTCGACCACGCTACGCGGGTCGGTCGGCCCTTTGGTCAGCAACATGATGAAGCGGATGATTTGGCGGTCCCAGAAGCCGTAGCGCGGGTAGTCCAGCATGCCTGCGAACACCGCCACCTGCCGCGGACGCCAGCCGATCTGGCGCAGGAACGTCCTGACGTAGGGGTTCGTCTCCGGCGTGTTCTTGTTCGGCTTGCGCGCCACGATGTTGACCGAGAAGAACGCGCTAGGCTTGTGCTCGAGCGTGCGGCGGTTCGCGCGTATGAATTCGGCAACCGGCGGGCGGTGCTTGCCGTAGCGGATGCTCGCCCCGACCACGATCTTGTCGAAGGCCTCGAGCTCGATGTCCGGCCGCCCCTGCAGAGCAGCCAACGTCGTCTGATGCCGCGCCTGCTCGACGACCTGCTGCAGCCGCCGGCAGATCTTCAGCGTGTGGCCATCGACGGTTGAATAGAGGAAGAGTATCTTGCTCATTGCGATCCGGCAGCAGAAAAGAAAAGGCAGCCGCAGCTGCCCTTTTGGTGACTGCCCGTCGCGCGCGCCCTCAGACCATCAACGGCACGATCAGCAGCGCGACGATGTTGATGATCTTGATCAACGGGTTGACCGCCGGACCGGCGGTGTCCTTGTACGGGTCGCCCACCGTGTCGCCGGTCACCGCCGCCTTGTGCGCGTCGGAGCCCTTGCCGCCGAAGTTGCCGTCCTCGATGTACTTCTTGGCGTTGTCCCAGGCGCCGCCGCCGGTGGTCATCGAGATGGCCACGAACAGGCCGGTGACGATGGTGCCCATCAGCACGCCGCCGAGCGCCTGCGGCCCGAGGATCAGCCCGACCACGATCGGGATCAGCACCGGCAACAGCGACGGCACGACCATCTCCTTGATCGCCGCCGCGGTGAGCATGTCGACCGCGCGCGAGTAGTCGGGCTTGGCCGTGCCTTCCATGATGCCCGGGAATCTCCTTGAACTGGCGCCGCACCTCGACCACCACCGAGCTCGCGGCGCGGCCCACCGCTTCCATCGCCATGGCGCCGAACAGGTAATGGCACCATGCCGCCGATCAGCAGGCCGATGATCGACCATGTGGTTCGACAGGTCGAAGGTCAGCGTGCTGCCCGCGGTGTCGAGCGCATGGGTATAGTCGGCGAACAGCACCAGTGCGGCGAGGCCGGCGGAGCCGATCGCGTAGCCCTTGGTCACCGCCTTGGTGGTGTTGCCGACTGCGTCGAGCGGGTCGGTGATCGCGCGCACCGTCGCGGGCAGGTCGGCCATCTCGGCGATGCCGCCCGCGTTGTCGGTGATCGGGCCGTAGGCATCGAGCGCGACGATGATGCCGGTCATCGAAAGCATCGCGGTGGCGGCGATCGCGATGCCGTACAGCCCTGCGAGCCAATACGAAACGAAGATCGCCACGCACACCGCAAGCACCGGCAAGGCGGTCGATTTCATCGACACGCCGAGGCCGGCGATGATGTTGGTCGCGTGACCCGTGGTCGAGGCCTCCGCGATGTGCCGCACCGGCTTGAACTGCGTGCCGGTGTAGTACTCGGTGATCCAGACCATGAAGCCGGTCAGCACCAGGCCGACGACGGCGGCGCCCCACAGGTTCCAGATCCCGATCATGCGCTCATGGCCGGAAATCTCGAACGGCACGTTGGCGACGATGTGACCCATCATGACCTGCGTAATGGGCCAGAACGCGATCACCGCCAGGATGCCGGCGACCCACAGGCCCTTGTACAGGGCGGGCATGACGTTCTTCTCGCCCGGCTTCGCCTTGACGAACCAGGTGCCGATGATCGAGGCGAGGATCGAGAAGCCGCCGATCGCCAGCGGATAGACCAGGGCGTTCACGTCCTTGATCAGCAGCGCGCCGAGCAGCATGGTGGCGATGAGGGTAACCGCGTAGGTCTCGAACAGGTCCGCGGCCATGCCGGCGCAGTCGCCCACGTTGTCGCCGACGTTGTCGGCGATCACCGCCGGATTGCGCGGGTCGTCCTCGGGAATGCCGGCCTCGACTTTGCCGACCAGGTCGGCGCCCACGTCCGCGCCCTTGGTGAAGATCCCGCCGCCCAGCCGCGCGAAGATCGAAATCAGCGAGCCGCCGAAGCCCAGCCCCACCAGCGGGTGAATCAGGTGGCCCAGGTCCGACTTGTCGAGCGCATTCGCGTACAGAAGCCAAAAGTAGCCGGCGCAGCCGAGCAGGCCGAGCCCGACCACCAGCAGGCCGGTAATCGCCCCGCCGCGAAACGCAATGTTGAGCGCCTCATTGAGTCCGGTGCGCGCCGCCTCCGCGGTGCGCACGTTGGCGCGCACCGAGACGTTCATGCCGATGACGCCCGACAGGCCGGAGAACACCGCGCCGATGAAGAAGCCCCACGCCGTCGCCCAGCCGAGCTGGGGAATGAAGCCGATCACCAGGAACAGCACCACGCCGACGATCGCGATGGTGGTGTACTGCCGCTTGAGGTACGCGGTCGCGCCCTCCTTGATCGCCGCCGCGATTTCGCGCATGCGCTCGTTGCCGTCGGGCTGCGCCAGGATCCATTTGATCGAGATGACGCCATAAAGGATTCCGATGACGGCACACGCCAGCGCGAAAATGACTCCTCCGGACATGGTCTTGCTCCCCTTCTTTGATCGTATGGGCATGCGGGCGGGGACGCCCGCAGGAAGGCGCGGATTTTAGCAGAAAAGCCGCGCCGGTCGCGGCGCCGCTAGGCCTTGAAGACGCCTTTCAGCCGCTTGCGCACGGGCGCGTTGCGCAGCCTGACGTACTCCGGCAGGCCGTACCTGAAGGGCGGCGGCAGTTCCCCGACCACCAGCGGTGCGAGGTAACGCCTGCACGCCGCGGTGATATGGAAGCCATCGGCGCTGACGAAGTCGCGCGGCACGCGGCGCTCCTGGTTCGCCACCTGGTCGAGCGGCGCGACGCCGATCTTCCAGCGGTAAGGCCGATCGGAGCTGCGCACGATGACCGGCATCACCGCGTTGCGGCCCTCGAGCGCCAGCTTCACCGCCGCCTGACCCACGCGGTAGGCCTGCTCGACGTCGGTCTTGGAGGCAACGTGGCGCGCCGCGCGCTGCAGGTAGTCGGCCACGGCCCAGTGCGGCTTGTAGCCCAGGCGCTCCTGGACCAATTGCGCGATCACCGGCGCAACCCCCCCGAGCTGCTTGTGGCCGAAGGCGTCGACCGAGCCCGCTTCGGCGAGGAACTTGCCCTGCCGATCGCGCACCCCTTCCGATACCGCGACCACGCAGTAGCCGACGCTCTCGACCGTCTGCTTCACGCGCGCGAGGAAGGCGGCCTCGTCGAACGGCAACTCGGGGAACAGCAGCACGTGCGGCGGCTCGCCCGCGCGCTCGGCCGCGAGCCCGCAGGCAGCGGTGATCCAGCCGGCATGGCGCCCCATCACCTCGAGCACGAACACGCGGGTCGAGGTGCTCGCCATCGACGCCACGTCGAGCCCAGCCTCGCGAATCGAAGTCGCGACGTACTTCGCCACCGAGCCGAAGCCGGGGCAGCAGTCGGTCCCGACCAGGTCGTTGTCGATGGTCTTGGGCACTCCGATCGCGCTCAAGGGGTAGCCCATCGCGGCGCTGATCTTCGACAGCTTCAAGGTGGTGTCGGCCGAGTCGTTGCCGCCGTTGTAGAAGAACCAGCCGATGTCGTGCGCGCGCAGCACCTCCACCAGGCGCTCGTACTTGACGTGGTCTTCTTCGGGACTCTTCAGCTTGTAGCGGCAGGAGCCGAAGGCCGCCCCCGGCGTGTGTTTCAGCGCGCGAATCGCTACGGCGCTTTCCCTGGTAGTGTCGATCAGATCTTCGTTCAGCGCGCCGAGGATGCCGTTGCGCGCGGCGTACAGCCTGCCGATGCGCCCTTTGGCGCGGCGCGCAGCCTCAATAACCCCGCAGGCCGAGGCGTTGATGACGGCGGTGGCGCCGCCCGACTGGGCGTAAAGGGCGTTGCGCAGCTTGGCTCGGCTCATGCTTTTCCTCCGTTTCCTCCATCGAGTACCGCAAACGCGCGATCTCGAATCCGCTCTACCGAGCCGCTGCCCGAGATGCGGCAGCAGCGCGGGGCGCGCGCGTCCCCGGAAGCGGCCCAGACAGCGTAGTACTCGAGCAGCGGGCGCGTCTGCGCCTTGTACACCTCGAGCCGCTTCCTGACCGTTTCGACTTTGTCGTCCTCGCGCAGGATCAGCGGCTCGCCGGTAATGTCGTCCTTGCCTTCGCTCTTCGGCGGGTTGAACTTGACGTGGTAGGTGCGGCCGGACTCCGGGTGCACGCGGCGCCCGCTCATGCGCGCAATAATCTCCTCGTCGGGTACGTCGATCTCGAGCACGCACTCGATCGGCACGCCGGCCCGCTTCATCGCCTCGGCCTGGGCAATGGTGCGCGGAAACCCGTCGAAAAGGTAGCCTTTGGCGCAGTCCGGCTGCAGCAACCTCTCCTTGACGAGATCGATCACAATCCTGTCGGGCACGAGCTGCCCGCCGTCCATCAGTTTCTTCGCCTCCAGTCCCTGCGCGGTGCCCGCTTTGGCCGCCGCGCGCAGCATGTCGCCGGTCGAGATCTGTGGAATGCCGTAGCGCGCCATGATGTATCCGGCCTGCGTTCCCTTGCCTGCTCCCGGCGGCCCCAGCAGGATCAAGCGCATGTCTGAATTTCCGTGGCGGTATGAGACTTCACGCGGCGCAAAAGCGCTCCTTTTCTTGCGCCGGAAACGCCGCTGACCTTAGCCGGAATCGCCAAATCGGTCAAACAGTGCGCGCACCGTTTCGAGGTCCTGCGGCGTGTCGACGCCAGGGGGAACGTCGTGGCTCGAGACGGTCACCGCGATGCGATAGCCGTGCCACAGCACGCGCAGCTGCTCGAGCGACTCGAACTGCTCGAGCGGCGACGGTGCGAGGTCCGCGTAGCGCCTCAGAAAACCTACGCGGTAGCCGTAGATGCCCAGGTGGCGGTAGCAAGGCAACCGGGCGGGAGGCTCGCGCCCGCCCGCGGCGTACGCGTCTCTCGCGTACGGGATCGGCGCGCGGCTGAAGTAAAGCGCGCGCCCCTGCGCGTCGAGCACGACCTTGACCACATTCGGGCTGAAGACCGATGCCGCATCGTGGATCGGATGGCAGGCGGTGGATACGCTGGCGTCCGGGCGGTGCTCGAGCGCCGCGGCCACCTCGCCGATCAGCGTGCGCGGGATCAGCGGCTCGTCGCCCTGAACGTTGACCACTATCGCGTCATCGGCCAAGCCGAGCGCGGCCGCGGCCTCGGCAATGCGGTCGGTCCCCGATGAGTGGTTCGTGCGAGTGATGCGGGCCTCAAAGCCTTGCGCGCGGACCGCCTGCGCGATGCGCTCGTCGTCGGTAGCGACGCACACGCGCTCGGCGCCGCTCGCCTGCGCCCTCTCGCACACCCGCACAACCATTGGCTTGCCGCCCAGGTCGGCCAGCGCCTTGCCCGGATACCGGGTCGAGGCGTAGCGCGCAGGGATGATGACGCTGAAGCCTGCCATGGCACGGCCCGGCGGCGCGTCAGCCGGCGACTTCTTCGGCCGGGTCGAGTTTGCGCGCGTCGTCCTCGAGCATCACCGGGATGCCGTCCTTGATCGGATAGGCAAGCCGGTCGGCCTTGCAGATCAGTTCGCCTGCTTCCTTGCGATAGACCAGCGGTCCCTTGCACAGCGGGCAAACGAGGATTTCGAGCAATCGTGGATCAACGGCGGTGCTCACCAATTCTCTCCAGCAGCCAGTGTCCGAAAGCGGGATCGAGAACCGCGCCCACCGGAAACACCCAGTGCTGCGGTTTCGCGAAGCGCCTGCATTTTACCGCGTCCTTTTCGGTCATCACGACCGGCAGCGCATCGCCGAACTCGAGATCGGCGGCGTGGAAAGGATGGTGGTCCGGGAACGGGTGCGGCACCACCTTCAGGCCGAGGCGCATCAGGTGCCGGAAGAAGCGGTTCGGGTCGCCGATGCCGGCCACGGCGTGCACCCGCTGCCCGGCGAAGCTCTCCGCCGGCCGGCGCTCGCGCGCGTCGGCCAGGCAGTTGAGCAGCCTGCCTTCGAGGCGCATCGCGTAGCCGCGCACGGTGTCGGTGCCGTGCGCCACGACCGCGTCGACCGAGCGCAGGCGCGTGCGCGGCTCACGCAACGGGCCGGCGGGAAGCAGGAAGCCGTTGCCGAAGCCGCGCCCGTCCACCACGCAGATCTCGAGCTCGCGCGCGATCCGGTAGTGCTGCAGCCCGTCGTCCAGCACGATGATGTCCACGTCCGGATGCTGGCGACGCAAGGCCTCGCACACGCGCACTCTGTCCGGACCGACCCACACGGTGCAGCCGCTGCGCCGGGCGAGCACGATCGGCTCGTCGCCGACCTCGCCGGGCTCAGAGGCAATGGTCGCTTCGCGCGGCACCTCCAAGCGCGCACCATAGCCGCGCGACACGATGCCGGGCGTCCAGCCGTGATCCTTGAGGAACTCCGCCAGCCACAGCACCAGTGGCGTCTTGCCGCTGCCGCCCGCGATCAGGTTACCCACCACGATTACCGGCACGCCCGGGCGGTGGCTCTTGAGTATCCGCAGCCGGTAAAGCAGGCGGCGCACGAACACCGCGGCGCGAAACAGCAGGCTGACCGGCCACAGCAGCCACGCCAGCGCGCCGCGGTGGGTCCAGTGCCGGCTCAGGGTGCCCGCCGGCGCGGTTACCCGCCCGGGCCGCTCTGGGTGGTGAAAGTGATCTGCGTCAGGCCGGCGACGCGCGCCGCCTCCATGACGCGGATCACCGACTGGTGGGTTGCCTTGGCGTCGGCGCTGATCACGACCACGGGGTCCTTCAGCGTGGCGCCGGCGCGCCGCAGCGCGTCGGCGAACTGATCGACGCCGGAGAAGGCCACGGGCGTGTGATCGATGACGTAGTTCCCCTGCTCGTTTACCAGCACCGAAATCTCGTTCGGGCGATTCTGCTGCTTCTCCGAATTCGCGGTAGGAAGGTTGATCTTCAGTTCGGTGTACTTGGAGTAGGTCGTTGTGATCATGAGGAATATCAGGATCACCATCATCACGTCGATCAGCGGAACCAGGTTGATCTCCGGCCCCTCCTTCGCCCGGCCGCGCTGGAAGTTCATGCCCTCTCGCCGTGGACCACGTCCACCAGCTTGGCCGCCGACTGCTCCATGCGCACCACGAAGCCGTCGACCTTGTTCTTGAAGTGGCGGTAGAAGATGAGCGACGGCACCGATATGCCGATCCCGAACGCGGTGTTGTATAGCGCCACCGAGATGCCGTGCGCCAGTTGCTGCGGGTTGGTCCCGGTCGGGGATTGCGAGCCGAAGATCTCGATCATCCCGATCACGGTTCCGAACAGCCCCAGCAGCGGCGCGGCGCTGGCGATGGTGCCCAGCGTCGTAAGGAAGCGCTCCAGGTCGTGCCCCACGGCGCGTCCCGCTTCCTCGATCGCCTCCTTCATGACGTAACGCGAGCTCTTGAAGTTGCGCAGCCCGGCGGCGAGCACCTGGCCGAGCGGCGAATCGCTGGCGAGCTTGTCGATCACGTCCTCCGACAGCCCCTGGCGGCGATAGACCGCCACCACCTGCTCGAACAGGCGGGGCGGGATGATCCGGGCGTCGCGCAGGTTGACCGAGCGCTCGATGATCAGGGCAACCGCGATGACGGAGGCCAGCAGCAGAAACCAGATCGGCCAGCCTGCGTCGTGGATGATCGCGAACACCCCTTCTCCTCGCTTATGGTCAGGCTCCGGAGCGCGAACTTTAGCCAAACCGTCGCGCTGCGGCAAGTTGATGACGCAGCGCAAAAATGCGCGCGGCTTGTCGATGCAGGGCGATGGCTGCGGTGCGATCTTCGGCGCATGTTCGCGCAGCGAAGTGCCCGCGTGATCCCGTTATCCACAAAAGCTGTGGATAAGTTTGTGGATTGTCGCTGGACAGTTGAACGCGTGAGCCTTGCAGCGCGTGCAAAGTCGGGGGCGATCAATTTTTGAGCGGCGATTTCCGCCTGTATTACAGCGCGTTACGCAACAGAATCGGCCTCCGTGCAGTTGCGCGACACCGCGGCTCGACATCATCGTGTGCGTGTGGATAGGTGTAAGCTGCCACTAACCTCCAAAACCGCTCAGATGCCGACGCAAAACGGCGAATCTGCCGCCTTCGAGGGCGCCCAGCAGGCGCCGGTCAGCGTGTCGCAGCTGCTGCGCGGTGTGCGCGACACGCTCGAGCGCCGCTTCCCGCTGATTTGGGTCGCGGGCGAGATCTCGAATTTCACGCGCGCCGCATCCGGACACTGGTACTTCACGCTCAAGGACGATAACGCGCAGGTCGACTGCGTAATGTTCCGCGGCCGCGCCGCGACTCTCGACTGGACGCCCAGGGAAGGCGCGCGGATCGAAGCGCGCGTGCTGGTGACGCTGTACGAGCCGCGCGGCCGCTTCCAGCTCAACGTCGAGACCATGCGCCACGCGGGCCTAGGGCCGCTGTACGAGCGTTTCCTGCGCCTGAAGGAGCAGCTCGCGCACGAAGGCCTGTTCGATGCGGCAGCCAAGCGCGAGCCGCCCGCCCATCCGCGCACGGTCGGCGTGCTGACCTCGCTCGCGGCGGCGGCGCTGCGCGATGTGCTCACCACGCTCGCGCGGCGCAATCCGTCGCTGCCGGTGATCGTGTATCCGGTGCCGGTGCAAGGCGACGGCGCGGCCGAGCGCATCGCCGCGATGCTGCGCACGGCCAACGCGCGCGCCGAATGCGACGTGCTGCTGCTGGTGCGCGGCGGTGGCTCGCTCGAGGACCTGTGGCAGTTCAACGAGCAGGCGGTGGCGCGCGCGATCCGCGCCTCGCGCATTCCGGTGGTGGTGGGGGTCGGCCACGAAACGGATTTCACGATCGCCGATTTCGCCGCCGACCGGCGCGCGCCGACGCCGACCGCTGCGGCCGAGCTAGTGAGCGCGCCGCGCGCAGAACTGCTCGCGCGCGTGTCCGAGCTGGCGCTGCGTGCCGGCCGCGAGTCGCTGCGGCGAATCGGCTACGCGATGCAGACGGTGGACGGCCTGGCACGCCGGCTGGTGCACCCGGCGGACCGCATTCACGCCTCGCGCCAGCTCGTCGGGCAGCTCGCCGCGCGCCTGGCCTCCGCCAACGCGAGGCAGCTCGATGCCGTGGCGGCGCTTCTTGATCGCCTGCGTACCGGGCTCGCGGGACTCGATCCGCGCGCGGTGCTCGCGCGCGGCTACAGCATCACGCGCAACGCCGCCGGCGAGGTCCTGCACGATACCGCGCGCGTGGCCGAGGGCGAGCGCCTCGTCACGACCCTGTCCAAGGGCTGGATCGAGAGCGAGGTGCGGCGCAAGGCGTCCTGAGCGCTCAACGCGCGCCGATCAGGCGCGCGGTCCGTACCACGTCCTTCTTGCGGACCCAGAATATCGCGCCGTAGCGTCCCTTGCCCGCGGTCACCGCATCGAGCGCGACCAGGCCGATGCGCGCCTGAGACAGCTTGGCGAGGATGCCGGTCAGCGCTCCGACGCGGTCGTCGCCCTGCACCAGAAAGCCGGTCTTGCGCTCCGAGACCCTCAGCCCCGCCTTCTTCGCCGCGCGGCGAAACGCCGTGCTGTCCTCGGGCACGAAGTCGACCTGCGCCCCGCCGTGCTGCGGAAATCCGGTGAAGGCGAGCAGGTTCACACCCGCGGCCCGCATCGCCTCCAGCAGCCTGACACCGGCACCGGCGCGATTCGGAACCTTGGTCGAAAAATAGTCCACTTTGCGGATTCGTGCTGCCATGTTTCCTCCTTGCTTGCGTGTCGCCCGCATCCGGCGGGCCGCTCCTATCGTAACTCCGATACAGGCCCTCGATGCGATAATGTCCGAGCGCCGCAGAGCGAACGCCGAGGACATGGGACACCGCCTGACGAAGATCGCTACCCGTACCGGAGACGCCGGCGAAACCGGCCTCGGCGACGGCGCGCGCGTGCCCAAGGACAATGCCCGGATTCAGGCGCTGGGCGACATCGACGAGCTCAACTCCGCGCTTGGCGTGGTGCTGGCGGAGGAGTTGCCCGAGGCGATGCGCGCGGCGCTCCAGCAGGTCCAGCACGACCTGTTCGACCTCGGCGGCGAAACGAGCATCCCCGGCCACGCGATGGTCGGCGAAGCGCACGTCACGCGGCTCGACCGCTGGCTCGAAGCGTGGAACGCCGAGCTGCCGCCGCTCAAGGAGTTCATCCTGCCGGGTGGCTCGCGCGCCGCGGCGGCCGCGCACCTTGCGCGCGCGGTGTGCCGGCGCGCAGAGCGCAGCCTGGTCGCGCTCGGTCGGCGCGAAGCGGTCGGCGAGCGCGCCCGCCAGTACCTCAATCGGCTCTCGGACCTGCTGTTCGTGGCCGGGCGCGTGCTCAACCGGCACGCCGGCCGCGGCGACGTGCAGTGGCGCCACCAGAAGAAGAAGGCTTGAGTGGCCGGCGCGACGGACCCGCTTGCGGCGCTGCTCGGGGCGTGCGGACGAGGCGACCGGCAAGCATTTTCGCGTCTGTACCAAGACAGCTCGGCGAAACTGTTCGGGGTTGCGCTGCGTATATTGAGGAGAGAGGACTGGGCAGAGGAGGTACTTCAGGACTGCTACGTCAGCATCTGGCAGCACGCGCGCGAATACCATCCCGGGCTTTCCGCACCCATGACCTGGATGACCAGCATCGTGCGCAATCGCTGTCTTGACCGACTGCGCAAGCCCAGGCTGGAAGTGAGCGACATTGACGGCGAGATGATCGACAACACAACGAGCGACGGGCCGGGACCCCTCGACATGCTTGAGCAGAGCAAGGACGCCCAGGCGCTGGCGCGCTGCCTGCAGGCGCTCGAAGCGCGTCAGCGCCAGGCGATTGCGCTCGCTTTCTACGACGGGCTGTCGCACGTTGAGCTGGCCAGCCACCTGCGCCAGCCGCTCGGGACGGTCAAGACCTGGGTGCGCCGCGGCCTGCTGCGGCTCAAGGCCTGTCTGGCCGAGGCCGTCTAGGTCGAGGGAGGACGAGTGCGCTACCGCGACAAACCGGAGCTGCAGGACAGGCTGGCTGCCGAATACGCGCTCGGCACGCTGCGCGGGCCCGCGCGCGCGCGCTTCCGGCGCTGGCTGGCCGAAGATGCCGCGCTCGCTCGCCGCGCCGCTGAGTGGGCGGCGCGGCTCGATCCCATGGCGCGCTCGGTCCGGGCGGTGCGCCCTCCCGCGCGGCTGTGGCGCGCCATCGAGGCGCGCCTGGAGACGACCCCTTCCGGCGCGGGCCTGTGGCACAGCCTGGCATTCTGGCGCGGTCTCGGGCTGGCGGCGAGCGGCGCCGCGGCGAGCCTGCTGTTCGCCCTGGTCGCGCTCGGGCCGGGCGCGCCGCAACCCGCGCCCGCGCCGGTCGTGCTGCGTGTGCCGTCGAACGAGATGCCCGCGACCTACCTCGCGGTGCTCTCGGATCCCAAGACGCACAAGCCGATGCTGGTCGCGGCGGCGAGCCGCACCTCCGACCAGCTCTGGGTCAAGACGCTCGATCCTTCGATCAACGTGCCCGACAGGAGTCTCGAGCTGTGGGCCATCATGCCTGCGGGACAGCCGCCGAAATCGCTCGGCATGGTGGGCAAAGGCGACAAGACAATGCTTCCGCTGCACGCGGTGGCGGATCGATCGCTCGGCGACGTTCCCATGCTCGCGGTGAGCCTGGAGCCGATGGGCGGCTCGCCCACCGGCGCGCCGACCGGACCAGTGATGTACAGCGGTCCGTGCGTGAAGGTCTGGTGAGGCGCAGGATAACGCGATAAGCGCTCGCCGCGCGCGGCGAGCGCGCGCGGAGCCAGTACAATAGCTTCACCATGCGTACAACGGCGCCCGCGGTGAAAGCCCTCGTGTTCGACGTCTTCGGCACCGTGGTCGACTGGCGCGGATCGATCATTGCCGAAGGTCGCCGCCTGGGGCGCGCGCACAAGCTGCGAGTGAAGTGGCCCGACTTCGCGGACGCCTGGCGCGCCGGTTACCGCCCGGCGATGGCCAGGGTGCGCGCGGGCGAGCTGCCTTGGACCACGATCGATGCGCTGCACCGCATGATCCTGGACGAGCTGCTGAAGCAGTTCGGCATCGTGGGTCTGTCGCCGGCCGAAATCGAGCAATTCAACTGCGCCTGGCACCGCCTCAAGCCCTGGCGCGACGCCCGCGGCGGGCTGCGCCGCCTCAAGCGCAATTACGTCATCGCCACGCTGTCCAACGGCAACGTCGCGCTGCTCACCAACATGGCGAAATCGGCCGACCTGCCATGGGACTGCATCCTGTCGGCCGAGTTGTTTCATCACTACAAGCCCGACCCCGAGGCGTATCGTGGCGCCGCGAGGCTGCTCGGGCTGGCGACCGACGAGGTCATGATGGTCGCGGCGCACAAGGACGACCTGTTCGCGGCCAAGTCCTGCGGGTTGCGTACCGCCTTCGTGGCGCGACCGCTCGAGCGCGGCCCGAACGCGCGCGCCGACATCACTCCCGAGCCCGCTTTCGACCTCAACGCGAGCGACTTCATCGACCTTGCCGGCCAGCTTGGGGCCTAGCGGCGATGGCCGGCGCCAACAAGGCCGCTCCGCGCCACCGCATCCTGATCGTAGACGACGAGGAAGCCACGCGGCTGCTGCTGGCGCGCATCTTGAGCAGCGAGCTGAAGGTGGAGGTGCAGCTTGCCGGCACCTGCGAGCAGGCGCTGCGACTGGCGGAGGAATTCGCCTACGACGCGATCCTGCTCGACCTGCTCATGCCCGGCATCGGCGGCCTCGCGGTGCTGAAGGAGATCAGGGCACACCCGCCGAACATGGCGACGCCGGTCGTCGTCGTGACGGTGGTGTCGGATCCCAAAACCCGGGAGCAATGTATGAGCGCGGGCGCCAGCGCGTACCTGGTGAAGCCGATCGAGCGCGCCACGCTCGCGGCGACCGTCAAGGCGCAGATCGACGGGCGCAAGCGCGCCGCGCGCGCGAAGCACTGACCCGCCGCCAAGAAAGGAGCACATGCATGGCCGAGATCAGGATCTACAACCCGGGCAGCCTCGGCAAGCCGCTGGGGCAGTACTCGCACGTGACCCGGGTCAAGGCTTCCGAATACCTCTTTATCGCCGGCATGCTGGCGGCGGACCGCGACGGCAAGCTGGTCGGCGAAGACGATTTCGAAGCGCAGTGCGAACAGGTCTTTCGCAACATCGACGCCGCACTGAACTCGGCGGGCGCCGGCTGGGGCAACGTGGTGCAGTTCACCACCTACCTCGCGCACTCGCAGGACATCGCCAAGTTCATGTCGTTTCGGTTGCGCGAATTTCCGCGCATGTTTCCGAGCGGCGCTTTCCCGCCCAATACGCTGCTGGTGATCGACCGCCTGGTGGCCGAGCCGTTCCTGATCGAAGTGCAGACCGTGGCCGCGCTCTGAGCGCCGCGCTAGCCGATTACCGCGCGCACGCGCGCAAGGTAGTCCCCGAGCTGCTGCGCGAGGTCATCCAGGGCGCGCGTGTCGCCGGCCTTGGCCGCGCGCTCGATCTCGCGCCCGAGATCGGAAACCCGCTCGAAGCCGTAGCTCGTGCCGCTGCCGGTGAGGTTGTGGCCGACAGAAGCGGCGGCGGCGAGGTCGCCCGCGGCGGCGGCCGCACTCAGCGTGCGCGCATGGTTGCGGCAGTTGGCGAGGAAGGTGGGCACTAGGTCGGCCAGCCCCGCCTCGACGGACACCACGATCTCGTCGTTGCTCATCGTCCCGCGCCCCCGCTCGGCAAGGAGCGCCGATTCTAGAGTAATTGGGGCACTCGGGTCCCGCGGCGGCCCAGATGCTGCCGCAAGTTCGACAACGGCTGTCGGTGCCTCGACTGACGCCGCCGCCAGCGCGCGAAGCTGGCGTCGCGCGCCCGCTGAAATGCCCTGCGGCGGGAAATTCGTTAGTAAGTGTGAGGCGGAAACGCGGGCACGGCATTTGCGTAAGTGCGGGTATGGCCAAGCTAGGCAAAGACTACACCGTGCTGATCGTGGACGATCACGAGCCGACCAGGCTGCTCGTCGGACGTATCCTCAGCCAGGAACTCGGCCTGCGGGTCGTACTGGCCGGCACCTGCGAGCAGGCCCTGTACCTGGCAGGCGAAACGGTCTACGACGTGATCTTGCTCGACCTGTTGATGCCGGGAGTGGGCGGCTTCGAGGTGCTCAAGCGGCTGCGCAAGGACTCGACCAACCGCGCCACGCCGCTAGTGGTGCTGTCGGTCATGGCGGACGAGGAATCGATCTTGCGCTGCAAGGTCCTGGGCGCGAACTCGTTCGTTGCGAAGCCGGTGGAGCGCGAACGTGTCGCCGAGGCGGTCGCAGACCTGCTGCCCGCCTCCAGCGCGCGGATCCACGCCAGCAGCTGGCAGCATTCCGAAAAGCACGTCTGAACAGCTTCTGCGGCGGGCAATGCAGGTAGTGCGACTGGCGCTTTTGGCCTGCGTTCTTGCGCTCGCCGCCTGCGGCAAGTCGCCGCAGCTCGAACGTTTGGGCCCGGACGACGTGGTGCTCGCTTTCGGCGACAGCCTCACTTACGGCACCGGCGCGAGCAAGCAGGAGAGCTACCCCGCTCGGCTAGCGCAGCTCATCGGCCGGCGGGTGGTGAGCGCGGGCCTGCCGGGCGAGATCAGCGCGCATGCGCTCGAGCGCCTGCCCGGTGCGCTGGACGAATATTCGCCGCGCCTACTGCTGCTGTGCATCGGCGGCAACGATTTCCTGCGGCGGTTGGGCGAGCAGCAGGCCGCAGCCAACGTGCGCGCCATGGTGCGGCTGGCGAAGGAGCGCCGGATCGACGTGGTGCTGATCGGCACGCCGGAACCGGGCTTCACGCTCACTCCGCCAGACTTCTACGCCCAGATTGCCGCAGAGTTTCGCATTCCGTACCAGAGCACCGTAGTCGGCAAGGTACTGCGCAATCCGGAGCTGAAAGCCGACCCCGTTCATCCAAACGCAAGTGGTTATCGGATCATTGCAGAACAGCTGGCCGAGTTGCTGCAAAGGAGCGGCGCACTGTAGCGATTGAATTCCTGCGAACGGTTGCTGTCCAAACTGAATGAGGACAACTCCGGGCCGCGTGCAAACACGAATTCCCTCGTTCGCCATCCGGCTCGCCATCCTGTTCTTCGGCGTTGTCGTCGCAACGCGCGCGGCGGAGATATCCGTCGTCGAGCCCGCCAACAACCAGACAATCCACAGCAACCAGGGCGAGCTTTCGGTATTCTTGCGGCGCCAGAGCGAGGCGCCGGGCAGCAAAGTGCGAATCGTGCTGGATGGGACGATTCTGCCGCATTCCTATCGCGGCGACACGATCAAGCTGCATGGCATCGAGCGCGGCAGCCATACGTTGCAGGCCGTGCTGCTCGACGACCGTGGCGAGCGAATCGCGGTCTCGGCGCGTGTGTCCTTTTACATGTGGCACGCCTCGCGCCTTCTTCCCGGTCGCAAGTGAGCGGCGCTCTCAGCTGAGGCGGCGCGAGAGGCTCGTCCGCTGCAAACGCTCGTAGTCGAGCGGACGATCGACATCCCACAACGTGCGCAGCCGGCGCCAGCGCCAGCCCAGACGATCGAGCGTCTCGGCGGTGCGCGCGAACACTTCGGGCCCGCCCCAGGCAATGTTCTCGAACAGGCGCGGCGAAACGCGCCGCAGGCCTATCAGCGGATAGCCGCCGTCCTCGGCCGGCGCTACCACCGCGTCGCATCCGCCGGCCAGCGCGCGCGCCGCGCGCCGCAGGTCGCGCGCTTCGAGGGCCGGGCAATCGGTGCCGACCAGGATCACCGCGCGGTGACGTCGCATCCCATCGACGATCGCATTGAACATGCGCTGCCCCAGTTCGTGGCCGCGCTGGTTCCGTAGGGCGATGCCTAGCTTCTCTTCCAACTGCAGGAAGAATGCATGCCGCGCACGCGGTGCGCCGTGCAGTTCGACCGGTCCGCAGCACGCAGCCAGCGCGACGCGCAGCGTTCGGAGCACGAGGCGCCGGTGCAGGCGCGCGGCGCCCCACGCGCCCAGGTGCGGCGCGAGCCGCGTCTTCACCCGCCCGGGCTGCGGCGCGCGCGCAAACACGATGATCGCCGCGCCGACCCGCATCAGCGGTAGCGCTCGGCAAGGCGCGCCGGATCGACGCCAAGGAAGTAAGCCAGCCGCAGGCGCCACATGAGCGCGATGGTGCGCAGCGCGCCGCGCCTCTCCCAGCGCCGCGCCGAAGCAAGCACGCGCGCGCGCAGGCAAGCCGGACGGCCGGCGCGGCGCAGCCTGGACGAGAGCTCGATATCCTCCATCAGCGGGATCTCGGCGTACCCGCCCAGACGCTCGAACAGCTCGCGCCGCACGAACAGCGCCTGATCGCCGGTCGCGATTCCGGTCAGCCGTGAGCGCAGACTCATCATCGCGCCCACCAGCGCGAGCAGCACGCGCGGGCTGTCCAGCCTCACGTCGAAGCGCCCCCAGAGCCGTGTAGCGAGGGCCTCCAGCACCATGCGGTCCGCGTCCCGCGGCAGGCGCACGTCCGCGTGCAGGAACACGAGCGCGTCGCCTGTCGCGCCGCGCGCCCCCGCGTTCATCTGGCGCGCGCGCCCGAGCGGCGCGAGCAACACGCGGTCCGCGCGCGAGCGCGCGAGTGCTGGCGTGCGGTCGTCGCTGCCGCCGTCGACCACGATCACCTCGTGGCCGCGCGCGCGCAGCGGCGCGAGCGCCTCGAGGCTCGCGGCGATGCCCGCGGCCTCGTTCAGTACCGGGATCACGAACGTGACCCGCCCCGGCGGAGCCGTCATCCGCCCCGCATCCAGCCATGGAAGCGCTCGACCGCGCGCAGCAGTCCCTGCGGCGCGTGCGCCTTCTTCCACACTCCGGCGGCGTACTTGTTCGCCTCGGCCATGGTCGGATAGATGTGGATCGTGCCGAGGATCTTGTTCAGCCCGAGGTCGTGGCGCATCGCGGTGACGAACTCGGCGATCAGATCGCCCGCATGCGCGCCAACGATCGTCGCGCCGAGAATACGATCCTTGCCCGGCACGGTCAGAACCTTGACCACGCCGTGGGCCTCCTCGTCCGCAATCGCGCGGTCGAGGTCGTCGATGCCGTAAGTCGAAACCTCGTAGCGCACGCCGCGCTCCTTCGCCTCGATCTCGTTCAGGCCCACTCGCGCCACCTCGGGATCGGTAAAGGTGGCCCATGGAATCACAGAGTAGTCTGCGCGGAACTTCCACAGCCTGCCGAGCAAGGCATTCACCGCCGCGTACCAGGCCTGGTGCGCGGCGGTGTGGGTGAACTGGTACGGTCCGGCGACGTCGCCGCAGGCGTAGATGTTCGGGTACGGCGTCTGCAGGAACTCGTTGGTCTCGATCGTGCGTTGCCGGGTGACCGGCACGCCCAGCTCCTCGAGTCCGTAGCCCTCGGTGTTCGCCACCCGCCCTACGGCGCACAGCAGCGCGTCGAACGCGATACGCACCTCGCCACCCGCATGCTCGGCGATCAGGACCTTCTCGCCGTTCTCGACCCGGAACGCCTTCGCCTTGTGCCCGACCAGGACGTCCATTCCCTCATCGCGGAACATGCGCATCACCATTTCGGAGATCTCGGGATCCTCGCGCACCATGATGCGCGGCAGCATCTCGACCTGCGTCACCTTGGCGCCGAAGCGCGCGAAGCACTGCGCGAGCTCGGAGCCGATCGGCCCGCCCCCGAGCACCACCAGCCGGCGCGGCAGCTCGCGCAGCCCCCACACGGTGTCCGAGGTGAGGCAGCCCACTTGGTCGATGCCGGGTATCGGCGGCACGAACGGGTGCGCGCCGGCGGCGATCACGATTGCGCGCGTGCTCAAGCGCCGCGTTTCGCCGCCCGCGAGCTTCACTTCCACCTCCCAGGGCGAGACGATCTTCGCTTCGCCCTGCAGGCATTCGACGCCCAGCTCGGTGTAACGCGCCGCTGAATCGTGCGGCTCGACGGTGTGCACCACGCGCTGTACGCGCTCCATCACGTCGGCGAAGTCGAACTCGACCCTGGCGGTTTTGAGGCCGTATTGCGGCGCACGCCGGATTTCGGTCAGCACCCGCGCCGACTTGATCAGCGCCTTGGACGGCACGCAGCCAGTGTTCAGGCAGTCGCCGCCCATGCGGTGTTTCTCGATCAGAGTCACCCGCGCGCGCACCGCGGCGGCGATGTAGGCGCTGACCAGCCCGGCCGAGCCGGCGCCGATCACGACCAGGTTGCGCTCGAAACGCGCCGGCCGCTTCCAGCGCCGGTACACGCGGCGCGCCTTGACAATGTCGAGCGCCTTCTTGGCCAGCAGCGGGAACAGCCCGAGCAGGACGAAGGCGCCGAGCAGCCCGGGCGAGAGAATTCCGGCCGGCGACTCGATCGCTGCCAGGCGGGTGCCGGCGTTGACGTATACGAACGTGCCCGCCAGCATGCCGATCTGGCTCACCCAGTAAAAGGTCGCGGCGCGGATCGGCGTCAGGCCAAGCGCCAGATTGATCACGAAGAACGGCACCGCCGGGATCAGACGCAGGGTGAACAGGTAGAACGCGCCCTCGCGCTCGACGCCCTCGTTCACCGCGCGCAGGGCGTGGCCGAAGCGCTGCTGCACCCAGTCGCGCAGCAGAAAACGGCTGGCGAGGAAAGCAAGCGTCGCACCGATGCTCGAGGCGAAGGACACAATCACGGTGCCCCACGCGAGGCCGAAGATCGCGCCCGCGATCAGCGTCATGAGCGCCGCGCCGGGCAGCGAAAGGCCGGTAACGGCCACGTAGAGGAGGAAGAAGCCGAGCACGGCCTGCCAGGCGTGCGAGGCGTAGTAGTCCAGCAACTCGCCCTGCTGCGCCTTGATAACCTCGAAGTTCAGGTAGCGCTGCCCTCCGGCGGCGAAGAACGCGCCCACCAGCACGACGATGACGATCGCGACGGCAAGCCGGGGCCTGCTCACGTTACCGCCTCGCCGATGCGCAGCGCCTGCGCCGCCGCGTAGCGTGGCCCGTGCCCAATGCGGTGGTGGTAGGAGCGGTGGGCGTCCGATCCGGGAGGCCACTGCAACAGGAACGAGCGCTCCCAGGCCGCGGCGTCGTACTCAAGCGCCACCGCCTCGATCCAGAGCCCGGCCACTTGCGCGCTGTAAAGCGCCGCCGGACCGGGCCGATGCGAGATTCGCGTCGCCAGACCGAAGCGCGTGCCGCCGAAATTCGGCATCCCGGCCGCGCCGTTGTTGACGATCGCCAGGTCCGCGTCGAGAAGTTGCAGTACCGGCAGGCAGCTGTGGCTGGAGGCGAACACACGCACGCCGGCCCGGGCGCAGGCCGCTCGCGCCGCCTGTACGCCCTCCGCACGCGCCAGCACCTCCTGCGAGAAGCCCCAACCAGCGAGCGAGTCGGCGTCGCCGTGCACCACGCCCACACGCTCGCCGCCGACTTGCGCCACAAGGTGCATCGGCAGCGCGGCGAGCGCGCCGGTTGCGCCGGGGACGCGACGGGCAGTTTCGCGCAAGCGCTCGATGATGCGGTTCGAGCGCGCAACGTCCTCGTCGCCGACCCAGTCGGGGTAGCCGCAGCCGCAGCCCGCGCCCTCGGCGGGACTGGCCAGCTCGGTCTCAACGTTGCCGCGCGTCGCGCAATGCTCGAGCACGCTGCGGTTCACCCGCAGGAAGTCTGCGGCGTCGACGTCGAACCAGTGAAAGTCGCCATTGAACACGAGCGCTTTCCGCCCGGGCTCGCGCCGGTACAGTTCCAGCAGACTCTCGAGCGCAAACACGTTGCCGTAGAGACCGCCCGCAACCCACAGCGTATCGACCCGCAGCGCGGCCGGCGCGGTCAGCGCCTGCGCGCCGTAGCGGTATCCGACGGGACAGCTCCTCCCTGGCCGCGGCTTAGTCATGCAGCGCGCCGCCGCAGGAAGAGCCCTGCCCCGCGGTGCAGCCGTAGCAATGGTCGCGCACCGCGACCGGATTGCCGCGCAGATCTCTGCCGATCAGGTCTGAAAGCTGGGGCCGCGCTTTTCCCTTCAGGCCGAGCGGCAGGTCGAGCATCTGGTTGAAATCGCAGTCGTAGACCTGGCCGCGCCAGTCGACCGAGATCAGGGAGCGGCACATGACGGACTCCAGGTTCTCGCTGCGGTGCGCGCCGTGCAGCAGCTTCATGTAGTCATTGAACTGCCCCTTCGACACCAGCGTCGAGCCGAAGCGCTGGATCGGCATGTTGGCGATCACGTACAGGCGCGTGAACACGATCCCGTAGCGCTCGCCCAGCTCGCGTCGGTAGTCGGCCTCGAGCGGCGCCTGGCGCGGCGGCAGCACGGCGCCCTGGGGGTTGTATACCAGGCTCAGCTCGAGGCCGCTGCCGCGTCTGCCATAACCGAGCGCATTCAGGCGCGCGAGCGAGCGCAGGCTGCGCTCGAACACACCGCTGCCGCGCTGCCGGTCGACGTTCGCCTCCTGGTAGCAGGGCAGCGACGCGATCACCTCGACGCGCTGCCCGGCGAGGAAATCGGCCAGACCCTCCTGGCCGGGCTCATCGAGGATGGTGAGATTGCAGCGGTCCATGACGTGCACCGCGAGCTCGCGTGCGCGCAGCACCAGCGCGCGAAAATGAGGATTGAGCTCGGGCGCGCCGCCGGTCAGGTCGAGCTTCTTGATCCCCGCGACCTCGATGAATGCGAGCACGTCGGTGATCGTCTGCGCGGACATCTGCTCGCTGCGGCCGGGTCCGGCGTTGACGTGGCAGTGCAGACAGCTCTGGTTGCAGCGGTAGCCCAGGTTCACCTGCAGCGTCTCGAGCCGGCTGCGCCGCAGCGCGGGGAACCCGTAGCGCCGCATCAGAGGGAGGGTGGCGTGCATGGTGGCGTCCTTGTCGGTATCGCTCAGACTGAGTCGGGCGAGCGCGCCCGGCCTTACTGCCTCGCCCCGCCCCGGGGTCCGCTCACAGGGTGTCGATGCTGCGCTGCGACTTCTCGTCCAGCAGCTCGAGCAGCCGCATGCTGGTCGCGCGCAGCCGCTGCGACAGCATAAGTACCAGTTCCATCAGGATCTTGGCTCCCAGCATCGGCTGCTCCACGATGATGCGCGCCAGGCGCTCGCGGTCGAGCACCGCGATCAGGGTGGGCTCGATCGCCATGCAGGTCGCGAAGCGCGGCTCGCCGTCGATCATCGACATCTCGCCCAGCGTGCGGCCCGGCTCGACTTCGGACATCACCTGCGGCGTGTTCCAGCGGTCGCGCTTCTGCACTTCGACCTTGCCTTCGATGATCATCAGCATGAAATCGCCGCCCTCGCCTTCGCGCATGATCTCGACCCCTACTTCGGCGCGGTAGACATCCATGAAATGCGCCAATAGCCGCACTTCGCCGGGCGAGAAATTCTCCAGCAGCCGGCAGCGGGGGATAAGGGCGTGGATCCGGTCGGCGAACTTCGAGGCGTCGCCCAGCGGCTCGAGGTGTGCGAGCAGCTGGGAGCGATCCGCGGTTTCGCCGGGACTGGCCATCGGCCCATTATGCCGAAAAGCTCAGGCGATGAGCCACAACACCGTGGCCAGCCAGCCCACCACCGCAGCCGTGAGCGCCGGGTCGCGCAGCAGCTCGGCCGAGGGATCGCCGCCGCCGCCGCGGTAGCGCAGGCGGAACAGATAGCGCAACGTGCCGAGCAGCACCCAGGGCACGCTCAACACGAGGCGGTTGGTGCCGTGCAGCTCGGCCGTCTCCGGCGCCAGGGTATAGAACACGTAGGCGACGATCATTCCGATTGCGCACACCGTTATCGCGCCGTCCAGGAAGCGGGTGCTGTAAGCGGCCAGCACCGCGCGATGCTGGCCGGCGTCGCCGGCCAGCCGCTCGAGCTCCGCACGGCGCTTGGCGAAGCCCAGAAAGAGGGTAAGCAGCATGCCGCAAGCGAGCAGCCAGTTCGACGGCACGATGCCGATGCCGGCCGTTCCGGCGAGCAGCCGAAGCATGAAACCTGATGCGAGCGCCAGCACGTCGATCACTGGCACGTGCTTCAACCCGAGCGTGTAGGCGGCATTGAGGGCCAGATAGCCGGCCACCGTGGCCGCCACGCCCCACGTGGCGAGCGATGCGAGCGCGAGCCCTGCCACGGCAAGCAGCGCGGCGAGCGTGAGGGCCTCGGCGACGCTGATCGCGCCCCTTGCAACCGGGCGCGTGCGCTTGTCCGGGTGACCGCGGTCCTGTTCGGCGTCGACGCAGTCGTTGAATGCGTACACCGCGCTCGAGGCCAGGCAGAAGGCGACGAAGGCCGACAGCGCTAGAACGAGCGTGTGCGGGTCTTCCCAGCCGTGCCCGAACATGACGCCGGCGAGCACGAATCCGTTCTTGAGCCACTGCTGCGGGCGCAGCAGGCGTACCAGGTCGCGCGCGCGCAGCACGTTCAGTTCCTCCAGCCGCAGTCGTCGCTGCCGAAGTAGCGCTCGCAGAAGTAGCAGCGCCCCGGCGGCAGCCAGCCCGGCCGGCGGTAGTAGTGATCGCGTACGAACGTCAACACGCCATCGTGATACGCGCGGTAGTCGAAGCCCTGGCCAAGCACCGCGTAGAACGTGACACCCCTGACCAGGAACGTGTGCACCTGGACGCTGCGGAAGTACGGCCGGTACTCGTGCATGGGCGGCGGCGAAGGCCGCAGCACCAGGATGTCGGCGCCATCGAGCTTGCGGAAGTCGGTCAGGATGTCGTCGTGGCGCGCGTGTGACGAGCCCGGGCCGAACACGATCACCCGGCGGCCAGCGTAGTACTCGTAGCTCGCGGCCGCCGCGTAGCTGCTGGCCGCGAGCTGGTAGCGCCCTTCGTACGGCGCGATCTGCTTCAGCACTCCGCGCGTGTCGGCGAACGCGACGATACGCGGATACATGCGCGTCCAGCCCTGCCAGGTCTGCATCGGCAGGCTCGCCACCAGCACGATCGCCAGCGCGTGCAGCGCGGCGAACCAGGCAAAGAAGCGCGCGCTCGAGGCCAGCGCCCTGCGCCCGGGCAGCAGCGCGAGGCTCGCGATCAGCGGGGGCAGGAACGACAGCAGCCAGTGCAGGCCCACCTCCTTGCGCAGCGAGACCAAGACGAAGAACGCCAGCGGAACGGCCCAGGCAAGCAGCAGCGCCCGCCCCTGCAGCAGGGCCGCGCTCGCGCGCAACGACGCGCGCTCCTTCCACGCCCAGTAAAGAAGGGGCGCGGCGAGATAGGCGAGCGACAGCGCGTAGAGCGCGGGCGTGACCAGCGACCAGGCGGCGTCGGACTGCCGGTTGACCGCGTTGAACATCAGGTTGCACCAGCAGGCTTCGTAGTTCCAGTACAGATTCTCGAGCGCAAACGGCAGCGCCCCGAGAAAGACCAAGAGCGGGCCCGACCAGCGCCGCGCCGCGCCCGGCGAGGCGAGCGCCCACGCGAAGTAACCCAGCCCGAGCAGCACCGCAAAATATTTCGACAGGAACGCAAGGCCGAGCAACGCGCCCGAGGCGAGGAAGATCAAAGCCGATCCGCGCTGCGCCGCGCGCGCAAAGAAAAGCACCGACAGCGTCGAGAAGAAGATCAGCGGCGTGTCGGTCGTGATCAGAACGTTGACGAAGTTCAGCGGCAGGAGCAGCACGCACAGCGCGGCGAGGTTGGCCATGTCCTCGTCGCGACCGAACCAGCCGCGCAGCGCCGCGCGCAGCATCAGCGCCAGCACGGGCGGCAACAGCGTCACCGGCAGGCGCAGCGCCCATTCGGCGTCCGACCAGCGCACGATCAGCGCAAGCAGCCAGCCGACCATCGGCGGATGGTCGTAGAAACCGAGGTCCGGATGCCGGCCCCAGAGCACGAAGTACGCCTCGTCGCCGCTCAGGGGCAGGGCCGCCGAGAGCCAGAAGCGGAACGCGAGCGTGGCAACGAGCGCGATGCCGAGCCAGCGTCGGGTGGTGAGAGGCATCAGGGAAATCGGGCGCACGCGGAAAGCGGCGATTATAGTCGCCGCCGCGAAAGCCTCACGCCACCGCCGCTCGCACCAGCAGCGATACGCCCGAGATAAACAGCAGCAGGTAGACCACGCGCACCACGGCCGCGGCGGGGATCGCGGCGTGCAGCCGATTGCCGATCAGCACGCCGCCGATCACGGCGGGCGCGAGCAACAGCGCGCAGGCGACGAGCCCCTCCTGCGACAACAGTCCGCTGGCGCCGAACAGCACCACCCGTACGAGGGACGATGCCATGATCATCGCCGCGTTGGTCGCGCGCAGCTCGGCCTTGTCGCGGATGCGGCCGCTGTTGAAAATCGCGAACAGCACGCCGCCAGTACCGAACATCGCCGACAGCGCGCCGCCGGCAAGGCCGATCGGGCCGCACCAGGCGCGCGCAAGCGCCACCGGAACGCCGCGCCGCGTCAGCCCGTAGGCGGCATACGCGAGCACGAACAGGCCCAGGCCAGCGAGCAGGCGCTGCTCCGACACGCGGATCAGCAGCGTCAATCCGAGCGCCATGCCCGCGAGCATGAACACCGCGAGCCAGCGAATCTCGTCGTAGCGGATGCCGCGCCGGAAGCGGGCACCGAACAGCGCAAAGGCCGTGAGGTCGAGCAGCAGCATCAGCGGCACCGCGAACTTGAGCGGCAGCATTTGCGCCAGCAGCGGCATCGACAGCACGGTAGAGCCGAAGCCGGTCATGCCGTACACGACGTAGGCTCCGAGCACGATCAGCGCCGCGGCGCCGATCACCTCGGGCGAGAGCGCCTGCAGGGCTCAGTCCTCGGCTGCCGCGCCGTCGCGCACCGCGCTTGTCTCGCGCCGCCTTGCAACTGCCTGCGCCAGGCTCGCGAGCAGCGTCACGGACGCTTCCCATCCGAGGCAGGCGTCGGTGATGCTCTGGCCGAAGGTCAACTCCCGGCCCGGCGTGAGCTCCTGCCGCCCCTCGACCAGATTCGACTCGACCATCACGCCGATGATGCGTCCGTCGCCCGATGCGACCTGCGCACCGGCCTCGGCGCAGACGTCGAGCTGTCGCCGGTAATCCTTGCGGCTGTTGGCGTGCGAGCAATCGATCATCAGGCGTTCGGGCAGGCCCGCGTTGCGCAGCTCGTCGCAGGCGCCCTTGAGGCTTTGTGCGTCGTAGTTGGGCTGCCGCCCGCCGCGCAGAATGATGTGACAGTCGTCGTTGCCGCGCGTCTCGACGATCGATACCTGCCCGCTCTTGTGCACCGACAGGAAATGGTGCTTCTGCCGTGCGGCGAGGATGGCGTCGACCGCGATGCGGACATTGCCGTCCGTTCCGTTCTTGAATCCGACTGCAGCCGACAACCCCGAGGCAAGCTCGCGATGCACCTGCGATTCGGTGGTGCGCGCGCCGATCGCGCCCCACGACACCAGGTCTCCGATATACTGGGGCGAGATCACATCCAGGAACTCGCAACCCGCCGGAACACCGGCCTGGTTGATGCGCACCAGCAGGTCGCGCGCGATGCGCAGGCCCTCGTTGATGCGAAAGCTTCCGTTCAGATAGGGGTCGTTGATCAGGCCCTTCCAGCCCACGGTGGTGCGCGGCTTTTCGAAATAGACCCGCATCAGCACTTCGAGCTCGCCGGCGAATCGGGTGCGCTCGACAGCGAGGCGCTCGGCGTAGGCGAGCGCGGCAGCCGGATCGTGGATCGAGCACGGACCGATCACCACCAGCAGCCGGTCCGAGCGCCCGTGCAGGATGTCGCGCACGCGGCAGCGCGTGTCCGCGATCAGCGTCTCGACTGTGGTGCCCTGGATCGGGAAGAAGCGGATCAGGCTTTCCGGCGGCGGCAGAGGTACGATGTTCTCGATCCGCTCGTCGTCGGTGAGCGAGGTCCTGTCTAGCGGCGAAGCGGCCGGGTAGGTGTCGGTGGGCGTGGTCATAGGTGGCTTCCGTGGGGGGCAAAAAAAAACCGCCAGGCTTTAGGGCGCTGGCGGTTTTTCGGGATTCGTCGGGATGCGGCTAGCCGTTCCCTTCCGCCAGTGGGCACGGGAAGAAGAAGAAAAAGCCGTAGAACCAGCGCGTCATCGCATCGACCTCAGTCGGGATTGAAGCACGCGTGGGCGTCTTTGGCAACCTTGGCTCCTTGGCGGGGCCACAGCACCGTCCGGGTGCAGCCAGAAAGCGCGATCACCTTGCCGCTGACCTCGAGCGTCGCGCGTTGAACACCTCGGGCGTGAACTCGACTCAAAAGCTGGACGTCAACGAAGTCATGGTGGCGTGAGCTCTACACCAAACCCATTAGCACTCGAAGCCAACGGCTGCCATCCGCTGGCCCGACTATTGCTTATCAATCAGGCATCGTGTTACGTTTTTCGCGCGGGCATGCCGCCGAAAACCAAGGAGGTAGAAGAATGTCGGCAAACGTCGCAATCCCGGTCGCGGGCTTCAAGGACGTCTACAGCGTCGCGGACGTCGACAAGGCCCTGCAGGAGCTGACCCCTTCGGCGAGTGAGGCGCTGCGCGCGCTGTACGAGAAGATGCTGCGCGTGGGCGGCCAACGCTTCACCGTCAAGCCCTCGTCGATGCCGCGGATGGACGAGCTGTTCGAAGAGCTACCCAACTTCGGCGAGGTGTTGGAAGACATCCGCAAGCACCTCGCGCTGTGCATCGACTCCGAAGATTCGGTCGAGCTCCCGCCCACCCTGCTGCTGGGTGAGCCGGGAATCGGCAAGACGCATTTCGCCAGGCGCATCGCGGACCTGCTCGGCACCGGCTTCGGCTTCGTGCCGATGAGTTCGCTCACCGCGGGCTGGATCCTGTCTGGCGCCTCGTCGCAGTGGAAGAACGCCAAACCCGGCAAGGTGTTCGACACGTTCCTGCATGGCGAGTACGCCAATCCGGTGATGGTGGTCGACGAGCTCGACAAGGCGGCCGACGGCGGCCAGTACGATCCGCTGGGCGCGCTTTACGCGCTGCTCGAGTCCCATACGGCGATGCAGTTCGTGGACGAATTCGTCGAAGTCCCGATCGACGCTTCGGGTGCGGTGTGGTTTGCCACCGCGAACGACGCCGCGCGCATCCCGGAGCCGATCCTCAACCGCATGAACGTGTACCAGATCGACGCGCCGGATGCCGATGCGGCGGGGCGGATTGCCCTGGCGATCTACCGCGAGATCCGCGCGGGGCACGACTGGGGGCGGCAGTTTCCCGAAACGCCGTCGCAGCCCGTGCTCGAGCGGCTGGCGGAGCTCACGCCGCGCGAGATGCGGCGCGCGGTGCAGCTGGGCTTCGGCAACGCCAAGCTCGCGGGTCGCGGCGAGGTCGGCCCGGACGACATTCAGGATGGGCGCGGCGCGAAAAGATCGCGCATCGGCTTCTAGTCCGGGCGGGGCGCTAGGCCTTCGCCAGCGTGCGCCCGCAGACGATCACGCTGACCCAGATCAGCAGCGAAAGGCCCGCGCATACGCGCGCTTGCCATGGCGGCGGGGCGTCGACGTCCCAGGCCGCCGCGCCGCGGAACACCGCGGCATGGAACAGCGCCGCGTTGGTGCCGGCCGCCAACAACAGCAGCATCTTGAGCGCGAACAGAGGGCTGCCGATCAGCTCCTCCGCGCGCGCGAGGAAAAGCAGCAGGCCGCTCGGCACGATCAGCAGGAAGCTCGCCGCGCTCCACGGCAGCAGGTGCGCCGCGAGCCGTCGCACCGGTAGCTTGCGCGACAGGCCGAGCAGGCGCAGATCGAACACTGCGATCGAACCCACCAGCAGGGCCACCCCGATCAAGTGAACGCTGGCCACCGCCGCGTGCAGCGCGCTCGAGCCGCGCAGCGCCACGGCCAGGGGCGAAGCCGCGAGCGCCCCCGCCGGCGTCACAGCTTCTGCTCCACCCAGCTCTGCACCGAGCGCAGCGCGTCGGGCAGCTTGGCGGGCTCGGCGCCGCCTGCTTGCGCCATGTCGGGGCGCCCGCCGCCCTTGCCGCCGACCTGCTGCGCGACGAAGTTGACCAGATCCCCCGCCTTCACCTTGGCGGTCAGGTCGGCGGTCACGCCGGCCACCAGCGAGACCCTGCCGTCGCTCACCGTGCCGAGCACGATCGCGGCCGACTTCAGCTTGTCCTTCAGCTTGTCCATTGTCTCGCGCAGCGTCTTGGCGTCGGCGCCATCGAGCGACGCGGCCAGGACCTTGGCGCCCTTCACATCGACGCGCCTGGTCGGCGAGATCCTCGCCCTGGCTCGAGGCGAGCTTGGACTTCAGGCGCGCGAGCTCCTTCTCGAGCGCGCGCTCGCGCTCGCGGGTGGCCTGGATTCGCTCCTCGAGCTTGTCGCGCGTGGTCTGGTAGAAGCGCCTCGACGAAGCTCATCTGGCGCTCGAGGTCCTGCACGTACGCGAGCGCGCCCTCGCCCGGTCACGGCTTCGACGCGCCGGATGCCGGCCGCGACGCCGCCACTCGGAGACGATCTTGAACAGGCCGATGTCGCCGGTGCGCGCGACGTGCGTGCCGCCGCAGAGCTCGGTCGAGACGTCGCCCATGGACAGCACGCGCACCTCGTCGCCGTACTTCTCGCCGAAGAAGCGCATCGCGCCGGCCTTGATCGCGTCGTCGAACTTCATGATGCGCGCGCGCACTTCGCAGGTTGCGCCGGATCTCGTCGTTGACCAGCGCCTCGACTTTGCGGATCTCGTCCGCCGTCATCGGCTGCGTGTGCGCGAAGTCGAAGCGCGTGCGCTGTCGCGTCGACCAGCGAGCCCTTCTGCTGCACGTGCGCGCCCAGCACCTTGCGCAGCGCCTCGTGCATCAGGTGGGTGGCGGAGTGGTTGCGCATTGCGCGCCGGCGCGACGTCGACGTCCACCTGGGCGCTCACCTCGTCGCCCACGCTTGAGCCGGCCGGTGACCTGCGCGCCGTGATGGCCGAACACCTCGGCCTGGATCTTCTGCGTGTCGTCGACACGGCGAAGCGTCGCCGCCGGGCCGACCAGCTCGCCGCGGTCGCCTACCTGGCCGCCGGACTCGGCGTAGAACGGCGTGCGGTCGAGCACCACCACGCCCGACTCGCCCGCGTTCAGCTCGCTCCACCGGCGTGCCGTCGCGGTAGAGCGCGATCACCGAGCCCTTCGAGCGAGAGCGTCTCGTAGCCGTGGAACGCGGTCTTGCCGCCGGCGTAGTCGAGCCCCGCCGCCATCGTGAACTTGCTCGCCGCGCGCGCGCGCTCGCGCTGCTGGCTCATCGCCGCCTCGAAGCCGGCGATCGTCGATCGTGCACGCCGCGCTCGCGGCAGATGTCGGCGGTGAGGTCGACCGGGAAGCCGAAGGTGTCGTACAGCTTGAACGCGGTCTCGCCGTCCAGCATCGGCCGGCCTCGCCGCGCCAGCGCCGCCTCCAGGACCTGCATGCCGTGCTCGCAGCGTTTCGGCGAAGCGCTCCTCTTCCTGCCTGCAGCACCTCGGCCACGCGCTGCCTTGGCCTGCGGTCAGCTCCGGATAGGCCTCGCCCATCTGCGCGGTCGAGATCCTCCACCAGCCGGTGGAAGAAGGGCTCTTGCTGCCCGAGCTTGTAGCCGTGGCGGATGGCCCGGCGGATGATCCGGCGCAGCACGTAGCCGCGGCCTTCATTGCCGGGAATCACGCCGTCGACGATCAGGAAAGCTGCAGGCGCGGATGTGGTCGGCGATGACGTTGAGCGACGGTGCTCGTCGAGGTCCTTGACGCCGGTCTCGCGCGCCGCGGCCCGGATCAGGTCCTGGAACAGGTCGATCTCGTAGTTCGAATGCACGTGCTGCAGCACCGCGGCGATGCGCTCCAGCCCCATGCCGGTATCGACACGAGGGCTTGGGCAGCGGGTGCATGACGCCGGCCTCGTCGCGGTTGAACTGCATGAACACGATGTTCCAGATCTCGATGTAGCGGTCGCCGTCTTCATCCGGCGATCCCGGCGGGCCGCCCGGGATCTCCGCGCCGTGGTCGTAGAAGATCTCGCGTGCAGGGGCCGCAGGGGCCGGTGTCGCCCATCTGCCAGAAGTTGTCCGACTGCGTAGCGCGCGCCCTTGTTGTCGCCGATGCGCACGCAGCGCTCCTCCGGCACGCCGATCTCCTTGCGTCCAGATGTCGTAGGCCTCGTCGTCGTCGGGATAGACCGTCGCCCAGAGCTTGTCGGCCGGCAGCTTGTAGACCTCGGTCAGCAGCTCCCAGGCGAAGCGGATCGCGTCGCGCTTGAAATAGTCGCCGAAGCTGAAGTTGCCCAGCATCTCGAAGAAGGTGTGGTGGCGCGCGGTGTAGCCGACGTTCTCCAGATCGTTGTGCTTGCCGCCGGCGCGCACGCAGCGCTGCGACGGTCGTGGCGCGGATGTAGGGGCGCTGCTCCATGCCGAGGAAGACGTCCTTGAACTGCACCATGCCGGAGTTGGTGAACAGCAGCGTCGGGTCGTTGCCCGGCACGAGCGGGCTCGAGGCCACGACGGCGTGGCCTTTCGACTTGAAGTACTCGAGGAAGCTCGAGCGGATCTGGCTTGATTTCATGATCCCGACGCTAAGCGAAAGCGCTTGATTTTACAGCAAGCCTCAGCTGGTCTTGAGATACCCCTGCGCCGCCAGCTCCTGCATCGACTCGCGCGTGAACTCGGCGCGCGGCGCGTTGCCGCCAATGACGAACATCAGCACGGAATACTTGCGCTTGCTGCCGCGAGTGACGTTCATGAAGCGGCGCGAGACGCCGGCGGGGAACGAGATCACGTCCAGCGGCTTCAAGTCCACGTGCTCGATGCGTCCTTTCTCGTTCTCCCAGCTCGCGCGCCAGGTGCCCGTCATGGCGATGAAGGTCTCGTTCGTGTCGTGGTTGTGGAACATCGGTCCGCGCCCGGGCAGGGCGCGGCAATATCCCAGGTTGAAGCCCTCGGAGATCTTGATCGCCGCCAGGCGCGAGGCCTTGTCGCCTACCGGCGAGGTGACCGCGCCTTGGTTTTCGCCCTTCGGCGGCTGGAAGCCGATCACGTTGTAGAGAATTCGCTCGCAGCCCGGATAGCGACTGTCGGGCAAGCCACCGTCGAATCCCTTCAGCTTGTCGAAGCGCGCCACGCGCTTGAGCATGTCTTTGCGCGGGACCCGGGTCCTGCGCAGCTGTTCGCGGTATTTCATGCGCTTTGCCTCCTCACGATGTGGTGGGTCGTTTGCTGCCGAGCAGCCGGCCAAGCACCGTCGGCGCGCCGAGCAGCAGGCTGTCGACCGCGTGGGCGATCAGGGCCGGAAGGTCCTCATGCACCCGGCTGCGGTAGATGAACTTGCGCACGCAGTAATAGAAGATCCCGCCGTGCAGATCCCATGCCAGCTCCATCTCGAACGGCGAGATCGGGGCGCGCCGGCCGTCGGGCAGGCCCAGCTCTATCCGGAGCTCGGCGCAAATGCGCCGCAGCAGCTGCTTTTCGAGCATGTCGATGTAGCGTCGGTTGAAGCCCGTGCCCGCCAGTCCGGCGTACATGTAGAGCCGAATCCACTCCGGGCGGAAGACGACCGCGGTGTAGCGCCGGTAGAACTCGATCAGGCGCGCGCGCAGCGGCCGCGAGCGGTCTTCCAGCAGCGTGCGCCAGGCCGGGTCCCAGCGGCCGAGAAACACCTCGCGGTAGACGCGCTCGAGCAGCGCGCGCTTGGAGGGGAAGTAACGGTACAAAAGCGGCTGCGTGATGCCCAGGCGGCGCGACAGCTCGCGCGTCTGGCCGGAAAAACCGACTTCGGAAAAGTACCGGATCGCCTCGCTCACGATCAGCCTCTCCCGCTCGCCCCGCAGCAGGCGGCGCGAGGGCGGTTTGCGCTTTGCGCTTTTCGTGCCCATGCGTGTAGATTATCGCCTGATCATCAGCGTGCCGCGACCTTGCCAACGGGCAGACAGATGAAACTTGGCTATTTCACCATGCCGCTGCATCCGCCGCAGCGCAATTACGTCGAGACCCTGAAGGAGGACCGCGAGGCGATCCTGCTCGCCGACCGGCTCGGCTATTGCGAAGCGTTCGTCGGCGAGCACGTCACCGACGTCGCGGAGTCGGTCACCAGCTGCGCCACCTTCCTCGCCAGCCTGGTGCACGACACCAAGCAGATCAGGCTCGGCACCGGCACCCTCAACCTGCCCAACGGCCACCCGGCTCAGCTCGCGGCCACCGTATCGATGCTCGACAACATGCTCGAAGGCCGCTTCATCGTCGGCATCAGCCCCGGCGGGCTGCCGTCGGACTGGGAGGTATTCGGCAACATGGGTGAGGATCGCACCGCCATGTTCGTCGAATGCATCGACCACATGATCGCCATCTGGACCGGCGCGCCGCCCTACAATCTCGCAGGCCGGTACTGGAACGTCTCGACCGAGAAGACCATGATCCCCGAGATCGGCCAGGGGATCATCCCGAAGCCTTACCAGAAGCCGCACCCGCCCATCGTCGTCACGGCGGTCGAGCCCTTTTCGAAGGGAGTCAGCGAGGCGGCAAAGCGGGGCTGGGACCCGATCTCGGCGAACTTCCTGCTCCCGCAGTGGGTCAAGTCGCATTGGCCGAAGTACGCCGAGGGCTGCGCCGCCGCGGGGCGCAGGGCGGACCCGGCCAACTGGCGCGTGGCGAAGACCGTGTTCGTCGCTGATAACACGGCCACCGCGCGCGAATACGGAATCGGCCCGGGCAGCCCCTACCGCTTCTATTACCAGCAGCTGTTCTTCAAGCTCAAGCGCGCCGGGCGCATCAACCTGTTCAAGCCTTCCAGGGACACGCCCGACGAGCAGGTGACGCTCGATACCGTGGTCGACGACCTCGTGATCGCCGGCACGCCCGACCAGGTGGCCGAGGAGCTGCTCGCCTTTCGCGCAACGACAGGCGATTTCGGCACCCTGCTGTACTGCGGCATCGACTGGGTCGATGCGAAGCTCGCGCGCCGCTCGATTGAGCTGATGGCGGAGAAAGTGATGCCGGCGGTCAACCGCGCGACAGGAGCTTGACGATGGCGCAAGGCAAGCTGCCGCGCGAGCGGGTACCGTACTCGGCGATCGTCGACCGGCCGCCGCTCAGACTGCCCGGCGGCGCGCGCATGGCGGTGTGGACCATCGTCAACGTCGAGGAATGGTCGATCGAGCGCAATATGCCGCGCACCGTGCTGCCGCCGCCGATGGGGCAGCCGCTGCAGCCAGACCTGCCGAATTGGGCCTGGCACGAGTACGGCATGCGCGTCGGGTTCTGGCGCTTCGTCGACACCCTGGCACGCTGCAAGGTCACTCCGACCATGGCGGTCAACGGCTCGGTGCTCAAGAGCTACCCGCGCATTGCCCAAGCCGCGCGCGACGCGAACTGGGAATTCATGGGGCACGGCTACCTGCAGGGCCCGATGCACAACCTCACCGACCAACGCCAGGCGATCCGCGACACCATCGACGTGATCCGCTCGTTCACCGGCAAGCCGCCGCGCGGCTGGGAGAGCCCGGGTCTCACGGAGACCTACGACACGATCGACATCCTGCACGAGGAGGGCCTCGAGTACGTCGCCGACTGGGTGCTCGATGACCAGCCGGTAAAGATCCGCACCTCCAGGGGCCATATCGTGTCGGTGCCCTACACGCTGGAAGTGAACGACATCCCGATGATGGCGCTGCAGCATCACGGCGCGGACGAGATGTTCCGGCGCGGTGCGGCGCAGTTCGACCGGCTGTACGAGGAAAGCGAGACCATCACCCGCGTAATGGCGATCAGCGTGCACCCTTACATCACGGGCGTGCCGCATCGAATCGGCTGGCTGGAAAAGCTCTACCAGCACATCCAGGCCCGGCCGGGCGTGCTGCTGTGGACCGGGGAGCAGATCCTCGACTGGTATCTGACACAGGGCCGATGATTTGCTGATACACTTTTCTCAAAGTCCCGCACGCGACAAGAGGACACACCTGAAAGACACCATTTGGAGGAGGGCTCGGAAATGATCAAGCGTCGTTCATTCATGCGTGCCTCGCTGGCCTCGGGCGTCGTCGCCCTTGCGCTCGCTTCCGGCTCGCTCGTTTCGTTCGCGGCGCAGGCCGCAGAGCCGATCAAGATCGGCTTCAGCATGGCGCTCACCGGCGGTCTTGCCGGCGCCGGCAAGGCGGCGCTCATCGCGATGGAGATCTGGCGCGACGACGTCAACAAGAAGGGCGGGCTGCTCGGCAGGCCGGTGGAACTCGTCTATTACGACGACGCCACCAACCCCGCCACCGTTCCCGGCATCTACACCAAGCTGCTTGACGTAGACAAGGTCGACCTGGTGGTCTCAAGCTACGGCACGAACGAGATTGCGCCGGCGATGCCGATCGTGATGCGCAAGAAGCTCGTGTTCCCTTCGCTGTTCGGTCTGGCGGTGAACGACCAGTTCAACTACAACCGCTACTTCCAGATCATGCCAGCCGGCCCCGAGCCGAAGCTCGACTGGTCGAGAGGCTACTTCCAGCTGGCGAAGGAGCAGACTCCGCGGCCGAAGACGGTCGCGATCATCGCCGCAGATGCGGAGTTCGCGCTCAACGCGGCAGCCGGCGCGCGCGCGAATGCGAAAGCGCTTGGCTTCGACGTCGTATACGACAAGACGTTCCCGCCCTCGACCACCGACTACACGCCGATCGTGCGGGCGATCCAGGCGGCGAACCCCGACATCGTCTACGTCGCGACCTACCCGCCGCAGTCGGTGGGCATGGTCAAAGCGGCGCATGAAGTCGGACTCAAAGTGAAGATGTTCGGCGGCTGCATGGTCGGCCTGCAGTTTGCGGCGATCCAGCAGAACCTCGGTCCCCTGCTCGACAACATCGTCAACTATCACTTCTGGGTGCCGGCGCCGACCCTCGACTTCCCGGGCATCAACGAGTTCCTGAAGAAGTACGAGGAGGCCGCGAAGGGCAAGGGCGTCGATCCGCTCGGCCAATACCTGCCGCCTTACGCCTACGCCTACATGCAGGTGCTGGGTGATTCAATCGAGGCAACGAAGGGCCTCAACCAGGCAAAGCTCGCCGGTTACATGCACAGCCATACCTTCGACACGGTAGTCGGCAAGGTGAAATTCGCCAAGAACGGGGAGTGGGCCAAGACGAGGGTGCTGCAGGTGCAGTTCCGCAACGTGAAGCCGAATGACCTGGAGCAGTTCCGCGACCCCGGGACGCAGGTCGTCCTTTATCCACCCCAGTGGAAATCGGGAAAAATGGTATATCCCTACAGTAAGTGATCAGTAACGAGCAGGACCCCGCGCGACGGTGCTTTCGGTCGATCTCCTTTCAAACGCTCTCGTCGCGGGGGTTCTGATCGGCGGTTTCTACGCCGCCGTGTCGATCGGGCTGGCCGTCAGTTTCGGTCAGCTCGACATTGTCAATATCGCGCACCCGGCATTCGTCATCGTCGGCTCGTACATCGCCTGGATCCTGAATTCGCGTCTCGGTTGGGATCCAGTGCTGGTGGGAATCCTGGCTGCGCCGGTGTTCTTCTTCGTCGGCGGATTGATCTACCGAGTGTACTACCTCGCGTTCGAGCGCACGGGCCAGGAGTCGCTGTCGGGCCTGGCGTTTTTCTTCGGCGTCATGTTCATCGTCGAAGTTACGCTCGTCCTCGTTTACGGCGTCGACTACCGGCTGGTGTCTGCCGCCTATCTGGAGAAGAACTTCAACGTCGGCTTCGTCGGATTGCCGCTGCGCCTGGTCGTGCCCTTCCTGGTGGCCAGCGCGATGACCGCGGCAGTATGGCTCTACCTCTCGCGCACGTTCACCGGACGTGCGATTCTCGCCGTGGCGCAGGACCGGCTCGCGCTGCAGCTGATGGGCGCCGACCCGGTTCGCGTCAAGCAGTTCGCTTTCGGACTGGCGATCGCGACCACCTCCATCGCCGGCTCGCTGCTGATCATGATAGGACCGGTCGAACCTTCGCTTGGCCGCGCCTACATCGGCCGGGCGTTCGCGATCGTCGTCCTTGGCGGCATGGGCAGCATCCCGGGCATGGTTATCGCGGCGCTGCTGATCGGGGTAGTCGAATCCTTCGTCAGTACCTTTGCGGGCCCGTCCTGGGCGCCGGCGGTCTCCTTCGGCGTGCTGCTGCTCACTCTGGCCGTGCGGCCCTCCGGCCTGTTCGGCCGTACCTAGAAGGCACACGCCGATGTTCCGCAACAGGGCCGGCCTCGTCTTCTGGGGCGCGCTTGCCGCGGTGCTGCTCGTCGGTCTCGGGTTCACTCAGATGATCACCAACGAGTACTACTACACCGCCGCCTACGCGATTCTGCAGGCGACGGTCATGGCATTGGCTTGGAACATCCTGGGTGGCTTCACCGGCTACGTGAACTTCGGCAGCGCGGGCTTCTTCGGCATCGGCGCTTACACCAGCATCGCGCTGGGCAAGGTTTTCGGGCAGACCCTCGGGCTACCGATCATGATCGTCGCCGCCGCGCTCATCTGCGGCCTAATCGGACTTTCGCTCGGCTATCTCACGCTGCGCCTCAAGGGCGTGTATTTCTCCATCGCTACCCTGGCCATGGCGATCGTGTTCGAGACGCTGATGAACAACTGGTCCTACGTCGGCGGCGCGCGCGGGGCCTATATCCTTACCCCGGACAGCCACCTCTGGTTCAACAGCTACATCCAGATGCTTTTCATCTTGATGCTGCTGCTGACGCTCGGATCCATCGCCGTCTCACGGGCGCTGAACGCCTCGCGGCTCGGGCGGGGTCTCGCCGCGATCCGCGACGACGAGGTCGCCGCGGAGTGCGCCGGCGTGCCGACGCTCAAGCTCAAGCTGATCTCGGCCACCCTCATGGGCGCGATGATGGGCGTGGCGGGCGCGCCCTACCCCTACTTCGTGACGTTCGTCGACCCGGCATCGGCCTTCAGCCTGTTCGTCGCCGTCAATGCAATCGCGATGCCGATGATCGGCGGCACCGCGCACTGGATCGGCCCGGTGATCGGCGCCCTGCTAGTCGGCACGGCGCAGCAGGTGATCACGGTCACCGTATCCTCCGAGCTCAACGTGCTGTTCGTCGGCATCATGCTGGTTGTGTTCATCAGCATGGCGCCCCAGGGCATCGTCGGCCTGGTGCAAAAGTTCCGCGCGAGGCGCCTGCGATGAGCGGGCCGGTGCTGACGGCACGCGGCATCACCAAGCGCTTCGGCGGCTTCGTCGCGCTGCAAAACGTCGATCTGCACGTCAATGCAGGCGAGCGCCTGGGGCTGATCGGACCGAACGGCTCGGGCAAGACCACGCTCATCAACTGCATTTCGGGCGCGCTGTTCAACGACCAGGGCTCGATCGAGTTCGAGGGGCGCAACATCACGCGCATGCCGGCGCATCAGCGCGCGCGCCTGGGCGTCGCGCGCAGCTTCCAGATCCCGAAGCCCTTCCGCAGCATGTCGGTGCTCGAGAACCTGCGCGTGCCGCTGGAGTACGCGGCGTGGTCGCGCTCCGAGCACCGGCACATCACTGACGAGGCGATGGATGTGCTGGAGCAGATCGGGCTCAAAGGGCGTGCGCACGAGAATTCCGCCGGACTGACCCAGGTCGACATGCGCAAGCTGGAGCTCGCGCGCGCGCTGGCGGCGAAGCCGCGCCTGCTGGTGTCGGACGAGGCGATGGCCGGACTGTCGAGCGCGGAAGTGGACGAGATCCTCGAGATTCTGCTCGCGCTCAACCGGCGCGGAGTTGCGGTGATCATGATCGAGCACATCATGCGCGCCGTGATGCGCTTCTCCGAGCGCATCGTGGTGCTCGACGCCGGGCAGAAGATCGCCGAGGGCACACCCGAGCAGATCGTGCGCGACCCACAGGTGGAGCGGGCTTACCTTGGCGAATAGGCTCGTCGCGAGCGGGATCGAGGCCGGCTATGGCGCGGTGCGGGTGCTGCACGGCCTGTCGATCCGGGTCGAGCAGGGCGAAGGCGTGGTGCTGCTTGGCTCGAACGGCAACGGCAAGAGCACGCTCATCAAGTGCATCATGGGCATCGTCAGGCCGACCGCCGGCACGATCACCCTCGAGCGCGACGGCGAGCGCATCGACCTGGTGGGCAAGAGCCCGCAGCAGGTGGTCGACCTCGGCATCGCCCTGGTGCCCGAGGGAAGGCGCCTCTTTCCTACCCTGACCGTGGAGGAGAACCTTATCCTCGGCGCGTACCGCCAGGGCGCGCGTGCGAAGCTCGGCGCCAACCTCGAATTCGTTTACGAGGTGTTCCCGACCCTCAGGCAGCGCCGCGCCCAGAGTGCGGGCAGCATGAGCGGCGGCGAACAGCAGATGGTGGCGGTGGCGCGCGCACTGATGTCCGAACCTCACATGCTGCTCGTGGACGAACCCTCGGTCGGCCTGTCGCCGCTGCTGGTGCACCACATGATAAGCAAGATCAAGGAGCTGAAGGAGCTGCGCCACCTCACCGTGCTGATGGCCGAGCAGAACTTCAACCAGGCGATCAGGATGGCCGACCGCGGCTACATCATCGTCCACGGACAGATCGAGTTCGAGGGCGAGAACGCGCTCGCGCTTCAGAACAACGACATGATCAAGCAGTACTATCTCGGGATCTAGCGGCAAGCTGCGGTGCGCCGCAGCAGTTCCTCAATGTTCGCCGCGCCCGGCGCGCGGCGGCCTTGCTCGATTTCGTGTACCAGCTCGGTTGCGGCCTCGCACCAAGGTGTCGCGATGCCGTGCGCCCGGCCCTTGCTCGCGACCAGGCCGCTGAAATAGTCGACTTCGGTGCGGCGGCGGCGCAGCACGTCCTGCAGCAGCGAGGTGGCCGCCTCGGCGCTGACGCGCGCGGCACGCTCCGCCAGGCCGCGCTCGAAAGCGTCCGAGCGCCCCGCCGCACCCTCCAGCACCTGGCCCGCGCTGAAGTCGCCCATCACGCGCTCGAGCGGTTGGCCTTCGGCCGCCGCGACCTGCAGCACTTCGGCCGCGAGCTGCACGATGGCGCGCCGCGTCGCAGCGTCGGCAAGCATCGCGGCCGAGCGCAGGCCGCCGATGCCGGAGACCGGGTTGAGCGCAGTATTGGTGAGCATCTTGGTCCAGCGCTCGTGCATCAGGTCCTCGATCACCTCGGCCGGCCACACCACGTCGAGCAGCGCCGCCACGCGGCGTGCCTGCTCGCCCGGCGGGCGCAGGTACTCTCCCACGTAAAGCCCCGGCAGGCGTACGCCCGCCGCGGCGCGGCTGACCGAGGCGGTCGCGGTCACCAGCCCGGGCTCGAGCAGCACGGCGTTGACGAGTACGACGCCGCCGAGCACCCGAGACGCCCCTGCGCGCGGGGCAATCCGCTCCTCGTTGATCGAGTTCTGCAGGCTCACCAGCGGCGCGTCCGCGGCCAGGTGCGGCAGCACGCGCTCGAGCGCCGCCTCGGTGTCGTAGGACTTTACCGCCAGCAGGCATAGGCCTGCGCGCCCGCTCAGCTCCTCGGGCGCGATGACCGGCGGATGGTGATGCTCGACGCTGCCGTCCAGGTTGGCGATACGCAGCCCGTCGCGCGCCACCGCCTCGCGCTGTGCGGCCCAGGGCTCGACCGCGATCACGTCGCACCCCGCGCTGTGCAATCGCCCGGCGGCCTGGGCCCCAATCGCGCCTATGCCGTATACGATGATCTGGCCGGGCATTTCAGAACGCTCCGCCCTTTCTGCGGCTGTCGACGATGCCCTGCGCGCGCATGCTGATCTGACTCCGCACGCGGATATTGAGCAGGGCGGGGCGCCCCACCGCCAGCGCGCGCTCGAGCGCCGGCGCGAGCTGCTCGGGGCGCTCGACCAGCTCGCCGTGCGCGCCGAGGCCGGCAGCCACGAGATCGTAACGCGTCGGGGCGAGGTCGGTGATGACCGGCTTGCCGTACAGCCCGAGCTGGATGTTCTTGTCGATGCCCCAGGCCGCGTCGTTGCCAAGCAGCACGACGATGTCCAGGCCGTGACGCACCGCGGTGTCGAGCTCCATGCCATTGAAACCGAACGAGCCGTCGCCCGTGATGCAGAACACGCGGCTGCCAGGCCGCGCGAGCTTGGCCGCGATCGCGGTTGGCACGGCCTGGCCGAGCATACCCAGGTTCGGCAAGTAGTACCACGAGCGCGGCTGCCGTGCCGGAAGGTAAGCACGGCCATAGTAAGCGTAGTCGCCGCCGTCGAACACCAGCACGTCGTCCGGCCGCAGGATGGCCGCCAGCGTCTTGTGCACGAACATCGAGCGCAACGGCGCCTCGCCGGTGGCGAAGGCCTCGACGCGCGCGCGTTCGGCCGCACGCGCCGCGCGCAGCCGTTCGAGCCATGGCCGCTCGGGCCAGCTTTGCGCCGCCGCGGCGGCGGCGAGTTGCTCGGCGACCGGACCGACGTCGCCGACGATGCCGACCTCGACGCCGCGGTTGCGCCCGACCTGCACGCCGCTCGGATCGACCTGGATCAGCCTCGCGCTTTGCGCCAGGATCGGTGGCAGTCCGTAGCCGACGGTGAAATCGAGCAGCTTGCCCAGCAGCAGCACCACGTCGGCCTCGCGGATCAGGTTCGCCGGTTGATGCTGCGATAGGTCGAAGAAGCCGAAGCAGTAGGGATGGTGGTCGGAGACTAGGCCGCGCGCGGCCTCTTCCGTCATCAGCGGCAGCCTGGTGGTCTCGATCAACCGCTCGAGCGCGGCGCCCCAGTCGCCGTACGCGGCCGGCGTGCCGGCCACGATCAGCGGCCGTTCGGCTGCGCGCAGCAGCCGCAGCGCCTGCTCGATCTGCGTCGGCGCGGCGACGCGCGGGGCCTGCGGGCGGTAGGCACGCGCGTCGACGAATGTCACCTCGGACTCCTCGACGCGCTGGATCTGCACGTCGATCGGCACGGTCAGGTGCACCGGCCCGCGCCGCCCGTCGAAAGCGGTGCGCACCGCGCTCGCCACCAGGTCCGGGATGCGGCGCGCATCGTGCACCAGCCAGGCTCCCTTGGTGACCGGGCGCGCCATGCCCACCTGGTCGATCTCCTGCATGATGCCGCGGTGGTAGTCGCGCAGCGCGGCCGAGCCGGCGATGTTGAGTACCGGGCTCTCCGAGGACAGCGCATTGACCAGACCGGGGATCGCGTTCGCGTGTCCCGGGGTGGTAAAGGCGCACACTCCCAGCCGACCGGTGATCCGCCCCCAGGCATCGGCCATGTGCACCGCGGCCTGCTCGTGGCGGCAATCGATCAGCCTGAAGCCTTCTTCGGCCAGCACGTCCAGCAGGGGCAGGATATGGTCGCCCGCGAGAGTGAAGATCGTGTCGACCCCCTCCTCGCGCAGGGCACGGGTCAGCACATGCGAGCCAGTCGTGGTCATGGGCGGAACGCGTTAGAATCCGCGTCAAGCGGACTCACCCGCTCAAGGACGAGGGAGACATGCCAATTTTCAATAACTATTTTGTCGCTCACGTAGTCGTCCCGTCGATGCTCGTGTTTGTGCTGATTGTAGGCGTGGTGGGCATCCTTCTCGGACTGGGATTGATGGCCCGCAACGAATCGGTCCTGCGGCTGCTTGAGCGCCTGAACCACTGGACCTCACTCAGGCGCGCGCTGAAACCGCTCGAGGTCCCGCGCGAGATCGAACAGGGCGCACGCAGGCATCCCCGCGGACTTGGAATCGTAATTCTGATCGGCGCCGGATTTTCGCTCTACTTCCTGCTGCTGCGGGTCGGCGGCTCGGACTTCACCGCGCTGCTTACCGCCCGCTCCGCGGAAGGGACGCTGCTGTGGTTCACCAACGGCCTGCGCTGGGCGCTGATCGGCGCAAACCTCATCGCGCTGGCGATCGGCATCGTGCTCGCGTTCTTCCCGGAGATGATGGGCCCGCTGGCTGCCAGCGCCGACCGCTGGGTATCCTCGCGCAAGCTGACCATGAAAGGCGACGAGATGGATCTCACGATCGACATCGTGGTGCGCGCCCACCCGCGCCTCGCGGGCGTGCTGATCGCGATCGGCGCGCTGGTACCGGCCATCGGCGCCTCGATGATGCTTTTCGGCGGCCGCTGACGCCCGCCTCGCGCGCAGCGACATTCAGCGCATCTTGGAGTACGCGGTCGGGGCGAGGATCTGGTTCTCGATCCTGGCCACGATCGGCCCACCCCTCTCCGTTTCGGCGCGCGCCGCAATCCACTCCGGGTCGCTCTGAAAGGCGTTCCAGCGCCGCTCGCGCTCGGCCAGGCCGTCCCATTCGAGCAGGTAGTACAGCGCCTGGTGATCGGCGCCGATCAGCGTGGTCCAGAACCCGACGGGTCGGATGCCGTGCTTGTCCCACAGCTTGAGCGTTATGGTCTCGAAGCGGCGGTTCAGGTCGGGCAGGCGGCCCGGGACGCAATGGTAGACGCGCAATTCGTGGACCACGGGCTCTCCCCTATTTGAGTTTGAGTTCGATGTCGCGCAGTACCGGATCATCGGCGCGCGCGACCTCGTTTTCGACCAGCGCCCCGCAGCCGGGACAGAAGAACTGCCGGAACACCGGCCGGTCGTCGATATAGCGGCGCCAGTCGCTGATATTCGGGTTGGCCGTGGCGATCTCGCGCTCGAGCGCCACGCAGCCGTCCTTGTAGTTGTCGCGCAGCGCGCCCAGGTCCGCGCCGCACTTGGCGCAGGCGTAGCGCAGGCCGCCGGCCTCGCGCCGCAGGTCGAGGTTCTCGCTCGCACGCGCCACCACCCTGCCCGCCAGGATCTTGACCGGGGCGCCTTTGCGCCGGCGTCCGGCGCGCCGCTCGGCGCGCAACTGGCGGGTGGTCTCGAGGTCGAGCGCGCCGCGCTCCCCGATCACCACACCGTAGATCTCGCGCGCCGCGTCGCGCGAAACGGCCCGATTCTCGACCACGTCCTCGCGCACGCGCTCCGGGTCGCGCTCGAACGGGTCGCCGTAACCGCCGGCAGCCGACCAGAGCACGGCATAGGCATCGTCCGCATCCTGGCTGAAATTCTCCTGGCGCAGCTGCAGCACCTCTTCGCGCCCCTTAAGCTCTCCGATGTCGGTCACCATCTCGCGCTGCTCCATGCGCCGCTTGACGTCGGTGGCGCGGCGGAACTTGTACGCGTTGACGCTACCCGGATAGCCGCCCATCATCCCGGGCGAGGTCGGCGTCGCGTTGCCCGAGGAAAGCGTATCGTGCGTGATGCGCTCGGTGCGGTGCGGCACGAAGCACGACTCGGCCGACATTCCGCCGCGCCACTTGCCCGCGCCGCCGGAATCGACCACCTCCTTTCGGTACAGGAACAGCAGCGGGAAGGTTTGCTCGGTGTGCTCGACGTTTGGCAGCTTGCAGATCGGCGTGCGCGACTGGCCACCGGTGTTGATCCCGTCACCGTTCGAGAAGGCGCCGATCGCGCCGCCGATCGGATCCACCAGAATGTAGCCATAGCGCTCGCCCCACTGGTCGGTGCCGCGGAAGATCGTCGCCGGCCACTGGCTGGTGCCGCCGATGCACATGATGTCCTTCCGCATCTCCGAGTCGCCATAGATCATCTTCGAGAGCACGTTGTAGGCCGGATAGAGCGAGATCTCCATCGCCTGCACCGGCGCGGTCGACACCGAGGCAGGAAAGTTGGCGCAGTTGAAGGTTCCCGGGGTGGGATCGAAATCGACGTGGCGCAGCGCCCCGCCGATGCAGAAATACTGGTCCCAGCACAGCAGCTGGTTCAGCGCCACCATGATCGAGCCGCGCCAGCCCGAATAGGTGGCGTTCATCGCCCCGTCCTGCGGTGCGGTCCCGTCGTTGTCGAAGATCAGGCGGTCGCCCTTCTTGGTCAGCGTCAGGCACACGCGGTGCGTGCGCCGGTCGCCGGGCCGGCAGCACTCGACGTAGGCGCGCTCGCGCCACACCCCGTCGGGCAGGCGCTTGAGCTTGTCGAGAAAGGCGATCTCGGCGTTGTCCATGATCTTCTTCATCACGCCCTTGACCACGTCTGCGCCGTAGCGCTTTATCAGGGCCAGCACGCGCTCGCGCGCCGTCAGGTTGCCGGCGAGCTGGGCGCGGAAATCGAGTGCAACCGCTTCCGGCTTGCGCGAGGCCCGCAGGTACAGCTCCTCTATGTCGCGCCGGATCTCGTTGTTCTCGACGATCTTCACCGGCGGGATGAGGATTCCCTCCTCGAACGCGTTTTCCGCCGAGCCGCAGAAGGACGAGGGCGTGATGCCGCCGATGTCGTACTGGTGCAGGCAGTTGGTGACCCAGCAGAAGAGCTCGCCCTTCCAGAACACCGGGCAGATCAGCATCACGTCCTGCTGGTGCGCGGCGCCCACCCAAGGGTCATTGGCAAGGAACATGTCGCCCTCCCGTATCCCCGGGTTGTCCGAGCGGTACTCGAGGATCCATTTCACCTGGGTGTCGGTGACCCCGGACATGTACTGCATGTAGGGGCCGAAATAAACGAACTCTCCGTCCTCGGCCAGGATCGACGGGTTGAGGTCGAGCGCATACATCGCCACAGGAGAGCCGGACAGGCGCTGGATGGTGGCGCCGTGCTCCTCGTTCACGTGCCACAGGCTGTGGCGCACCACTTCGTAGGTGATCGGATCGATGCGGCGCGCCCGCTTGGTGTGAAGCTTGAGCTTCTTGGACACCTTGAGCGTCTTCGGCGGCACGTAGCCCATGCCCTTGCCGTCGAATGCTGCGCCCTTCATCTGGCTCACTCTCGGCACGTCGGCTCCTATTTCCCGAAGTCCATCTCGAAATTGCCGAACGCGTCCACGCGCAGTCGGCGCCCCGGGTATATCACGATCGTGGTGTCGGTGGTCTCGACCACGCCCGGACCCGAAACGCGGTTGCCTGGCCTGAGTTGCGCGCCGTCGTAGATCGGCGTGGGCACGATGCGCTTGAAGTCGGGCCAATAGATGTCGCGTCGTCCGCGCGAGGCCTGCGGCGCGACGCGCGCGCTCAACGTCTTCGCGCGCGGCAGCTTCGGCCGCGGCGTGGCGGCGCTCGCGCGCAGTCGCAGGGTGACGATCTCGAGGCGCGCGCCGCGGTAGGACGAGCCCTTGCCGTAGAGCTGCTCGTAGCGCGCGTAGAACCGCGCCGCGAGCTTCTCGCCGAAGTCGCCCTTCAGGCGGCCCTCCGGCAGCAGCACCTCGACTTCGTTGATCTGACCGCGGTGACGCATGTCGAGCGAAAAGGCGAGCCGACGCCTCGATCGCTCGACGCCGTCCTCGTCCATCTGCGCTTGCGCGCCGCGCTCGAGCTGTTCGAGCGTGCGGTTGACGCGCGCCGCGCTGAAGGGGCCGGCCTGGATGTCGGTCTGCTCGTGCACGTGCAGCATGTCGGCCGAGGCGGCGCCGAAGGCGCACCAGGTCGAGGCGATCTCCTTTTGCGGGATGATCACCTTCTTCACCCCGAGCTCGGCGCCGAACACGCCCGCGTGCGCGGGGCCGGCGCCGCCGAAGGCAAACAGGGTGAACTCGCGCGGGTCGAAGCCCTTTTCGACTGTCATCTTGCGGATGATGTCGGCCATCTTGAATTCGGCCACGCGCGCGATCCCGCTCGCGGTCTCGTGCAGCGACAGGCCCAGGCCGTCGGCAACCTTCTGCACCGCCGCCACTGCTTTCGCGCGGTCGAGCCGCATGCGCCCGCCGAGGAAGTTGTCCGGGTTGAGATAGCCGAGCACCACGTCCGCGTCGGTGACAGTCGGCATCTCGCCGCCCTTGCCGTAGCAGGCCGGTCCGGGATCGGCGCCGGCCGATTCGGGGCCGACTTGCAGCGTGCGCGTGGTGGGCTCCACGCGCGCGAGCGAACCGCCACCCGAGCCGATTGCCTGAATGTCGACCTTCGGCAGGAAGTACTCGTACTGCACGACGTTGGAGACGAACGAATACTGCGGCCGGCCGCCGTGCACGATGCCGACGTCGAACGAAGTGCCTCCCATGTCGGTGGTGATGATGTTCTCGATGCCCATCAGCGAGCCGAGGTAGACCGAGCCCGTGACGCCGGACACCGGGCCGGAATCCAGCGTCAGCAGCGGCGAGGCCATCGCCTTGCCGACCGAGATCGAACCACCGCCGCATTGTGCGACCTGCAGCGGCTGGCGGTAGCCGGCGCCCTTGAGGCGCTTGGCGAGATTCGCCAGATAGCGCGCCATCACGGGACCGATGTAGCCGTTGAGGACGGTGGCGGCAGTGCGTTCGTACTCGCCCCACTTCGGCGCGATGTCCACCGAGCAGGAGACGAACAGCTCCGGCGCGATGCGGCGCGCCATCTCCTTGACGCGCAGCTCGTGCGCAGGATGGCGGAAGGACCACAGGAAGCACACCGCGATCGCCTCCACGCCCTGCGCCACCAGGCGCAGGATCGCCGCCTCGGCCTGCTCCTCGTTCAGCGGCACCACCACATCGCCGAAGCAATCGACCCGCTCCGAGACGCCCTCGATCAGGCGCTTGGGCACGATCGGCTCCGGCTTCTGGCTCTCCGGGAAGTGCACCACCTTCCGCAGCTCGCGCGAGGTGACGCCACGCGAGCCGCGCATGATGTGCATCACGTCTTCGTGGCCCTTGGTCGTGATAAGGCCGATCTTCGCGCCCTTGCGCTGAATCAGCGCGTTGGTGCCGACCGTGGTGCCGTGGGTCAGGACACGGATCTCGGCGCAGAAATCCCCGAACGAAAGGCCGAGCCGGTCCGCCGCCACGTTGAGCGCGGCCAGCATGCCTTCGGCGAAATTGCCCGGCGTGGAGGGAGACTTGGTGGCGGTGATGCGCCCCTTGCCGTCCAGCACCACGCAGTCGGTGAACGTACCACCGATGTCCACCCCGACCAGATAGGGGCCCACGTCGTCTCCCGGATGTTTCATGCGATGCTAGATGATCGAGCGATCACTACGCAACCGCCATGGCCTCCAGCACCGCACACACGGACGCGGTGTCCTGCTTGCCGCGGCCTGCGGCGAGGGCGGCAGTGTAGAGCGGCGCCGAGGCGAGGAACAGCGGCGTCGGACAGCCCACGGAGCGCGCGAAGTCGGCGATGATCGCCATGTCCTTCTGCCAGACCTCGACCTTCATGGTCGCGTCGCGATAGTCCCTCGCGACCATCATCGGGCCGCGCACCTGAAACATGCGCGAGCTTCCCGCGCCGTCTCCCACCACCTTGTAGACCAGCGCCGGGTCGAGCCCGGCCTTCTTTCCCAGCACCAGCGCCTCCGCAGCCGAGACGTTGTGGATCGCCACCAGGAGGTTGGCGACGAATTTCATCTTGGAGCCGGAGCCGAACTTTCCGACGAAATAGTGCGCACGCGCGAAACCGTCGAACACCGCGGCGCAGCGGCGCACCGCAGCGCGCGGCCCGCTGGCGTAGACCGCAAGGTCCCGGGTGCGCGCCTGGGCGCCGGTGCCCGAGAGCGGGCAGTCAAGCAGGGTCGCACCGGCGGCGGCGAGCACGCGCCGCGCGCGCTCCTTGTCGTCGATGGGCAGGGTGCTGGTTTCGACCACCAGCAGCCCGCGCCGGGCGCCCGCGGCAAGCTCCGCTGCGACGCGCTGCAGCGCCGCGGCCGACGGCAGCGAGGTGATGATGACCTTGCAACGCCGCGCGAGCTCGCCGTTGGAGCGTGCCGTTCGCCCGCCCGCGCGCGCGAGCGAGCGCCGTGCGCGCGCAACCGGGTCGTAGCCCGCCACGCCGAATCCCGCCCGCACCAGGTTCGCCGCGATCGCCGAACCCATGATGCCGAGCCCCGCTATGCCGATGGTCTGCTTCACCGCCGCCTCCCCGAATGCCGGATGGCCTTAGAATAGCGCGATGCCGCTCAGCCATATCGAACACGTGCTGATCCAGACCGCCGACATGGCGGCCACGCGCGACTGGTACGTGCGCGTGCTCGGCTTCCGTGTCGGCCCCAATCCGGATTTCAAGTTCCCGGTCTGCTGGCTGTATCTCGGCGACCAGGACGTGATCCACGTCACCGAGGGCGGCGGCCAAGTCTCCGACAACCGCAAGCGCTACGTAGGCCAGGAATCCTCGGCCACGCAAGGCAGCGGGGTCATCGACCACGTCGCGTTTCGCTGCACCGGTCTCGAGCAGATGCTCGAGCACCTGAGCGCGATCGGCCTGCCGTTCAAGCGCCGCCAGGTGGACGATCAGGGGCTTTACCAGCTCTTCCTGTTCGACCCGAACGGCATCAAAGTGGAGCTGAACTTCTCCAACAGCGAGGCGCGCGGCATCCGCGCCGAGCTGATGGCCTCCGACCTGCCGGGCTAGACTTTCCCCAGCGCCCGCAGCACCCGCTCCGGCGTGCAAGGCTGCACCCGCACGCGAGCACCGAGCGGCGCAAGGGCATCGTTGATCGCGTTCATCACCGCTGCCGGCGCGCCCGCGGTGCCAGCCTCGCCGACGCCTTTGGCCCCGAGCTCGGAGCTCCGGGTGGGGGTTGAGACATGCGCCACCACGATGTCCGGAATCTCGCCCGCCATCGGCACCAGGTAGTCGGCCAGATTGCCGTTGAGCAGCTGGCCGTTGTCGTCGTACAGGCAATGCTCCCACAGCGCCGCGCCGATGCCCTGCACGATGCCGCCGCGGATCTGCTCGTCGACCAGCATCGGGTTAATCACCGTGCCGCAATCCTCGACGCACCAGTGCTTGAGCAGCTTCACGAAGCCGGTCTCGGGGTCGACCTCGACCAGCGACGCCTGCATGCCGTTGGTGAAGGTGAAGGGGTAATCGCGCGGCGTGTAGTGTCGCGTCACCGTGAGCTCCGACTGGAATTTCATCGGCAGCGTGTCGGGACGGAAATAGCCCACCCGCCCGACCTCGGCCAGCGGCAGCCTTTCCTCGCCGGTCGCTTTGCTCGACGATCGCGTTATCGGCGACCTCGAGCTCACCCTTGTGCTCGTTCAGCATCGCCGCCGCGACATCGAGGATGTTGGCGCGCAGCGCCTTGCCGGCCTGCAGCACCGCCTCGCCGCCGATGCCCGCGCCGCGCGAGGCCCAGGTGCCGCCGCCGTAGGGCGTGGTGCCGGTGTCGCCGGTGATGACGCGCACCTTGTCCATCGAGACGCCGATCGCGGTAGCCGCGATCTGGGCGAAGATGCCTTCGCTGCCCTGGCCCTGCTCGGTCACGCTCACCATCACCGTGACCATGCCGGTCGGCTCGAGCCGGATCGTGGCCCCGTCCTGCGCCGAGATACGCGCCCCGCCGACGCCGTAGAAGGCGGGCGAAGGGTTGGTGACCTCGATCATCGCCGCCAGGCCGATGCCGCGGTAGACGCCCTCCTTTCTGAGTGCCTGCTGCTCGGCGCGGAGGCCCTTGTAGTTCATCAGCTCGAGCAAGCGATCGAGCGTCTTGTGGTGCGAGAGCCGCTCGAATTTCAGGCCCGAGGGAAAGCTGTAGGGATAGGCCTCGTCGGCGATCAGGTTGCGGCGCCGAAACTCGGCCGGATCCATCCCCAGCCTGGCCGCGGCCAGGTCGACGATGCCTTCGGTCAGCGCGACCGCGATCGGGTGGCCCACCGCGCGGTACTGGCAGGTGACGTTCTTGTTGGTGAACACCACGTTCATCTGCGCCCGGTAATGCTGGTGCTTGTAGGGTCCGCCGACCAGGTTGACCACCTGGTTGCCCTCGATGCCGCTGGTGCGCGGATAGACCGAGTAGGGGCCAATGCCGGTCAGGTCATCCAGCTCGAAGGCCAGGATGTCGCCCTCGCGGCTCACCGCCAGGCGCACTTTGGCGCGGTGCTCGCGCGCGTGGATGTCGGTAAGAAATGACTCGAGCCGGTCGGCGACGAACTTGACCGGCCGGCGCAGCATCACCGACAGCGCCGCGGTCGCCATCTCGTCGGGGTAGACATGCACCTTGATGCCGTAGGAGCCGCCGACGTCCTTGCAGATGACGCGCACCCTGGCCTCGGGAATGCCGAGGTGGCGCGAGAAGATGTCCTGCATCATGTGCGGCGCCTGCGTGGCCTGGTATACCGTGAGCGAATGCTCCGCGGCGTTGTAGTCGGCCAGGATCGAGCGCGTTTCCAGGCACACGCCCGTGTGGCGGCCGAAATCGTAGGTTTCCTCGACCACCAGGTCGGCTTTGGCGAATGCGGCGTCGACTTCGCCTGCATTCAGCTCGCGCCTGAAGCAGATGTTGTCGCCCAGCTCGGGGTGGATCACGTAGTCGCCGCGCAGTGCGGCTTCCATGTCGATGACCACCGGCAGCTCCTGCCACTCGGCCTCCACGAGCGTCAGTGCATCCTCGGCCTGCGCGCGCGTCTCGGCGACGATGGCGGCCATTGCCTCGCCCTGCCAGCAGGCACGCTCGATCGCGATCGCGTGCTGCGGTGGGGATTTGATGCCCTTCAGGTGCGCCAGCACGCCCACCCAGGGCATGCAGTATTCCGCTAGCGCGCGCCCGTCGACGGTGGCGATCACGCCGGGCTGCGCGCGCGCTTTCGACAGGTCTAGCTTCTTCAGCTTCGCGTGCGCGTAGGGGCTGCGGAAGTAGACCACGTGCGCGAGGCGCGGGAATCGCAGGTCGTCGACGTAGGCCCCGCGCCCCTGCAGCAGGCGTTTCGCGTTCGGGCGCGGCTCGCTCTTGCCGATATAACCCGTTTCGACGCTTGGAAGCTTTTCGGGTGCGTTCATCGCTTCGCCCCCTCGCGTCGCGCTTCGAGCACCGCTTCGATCGCATCGACGATCGCATGGTAGCCGGTGCAGCGGCAGTAGTTGCCCGACAGGTGCTCGCGAATCTGCTCGCGCGTCGCGTCGGGCCGGTTCTTCACCAGATCCAGCGCGGCCAGCAGCATGCCGGGGGTGCAGAAGCCGCACTGCAGCGCGTTGCGCTCGTGGAACGCGCCTTGCAGCGCAGCGAGCTCACCCGAATCGGACAGCCCTTCGATGGTGTCGACCTCGCGGCCGTTCGCCTGAACCGCCAGCATGAGGCAGCCGCGCACGATTTCGCCGTCGACGCGCAGGGTGCAAGCGCCACACACCCCGTGCTCGCACGCGGTGTGCGAGCCGGTAAGCCCCATCTCCTCGCGCAGGAAGTCGACCAGGTGCTGGCGCGCCGGCACGCGGCGCGTGACCGACGCACCGTTGAGAACAAACGTGGTATCGATTTCGGTCGCCGGAGCCTGGCTCATCGCGCCTCCGCGGTCATCGCATCAGGGCCGCGAGCGCGCGGCCGGTCAGCGCGCGCGCCAGGTGCAGCTTGGTCGCGGCCGAGTGGTAGAGATCCGGCGACGGATCGAGATCGTCGCCCAGCGCGGCCTGCGTCGCGGCGACCGTCTGCGGGCCGTAAGCCTTGCCCTCGATCGACGCCGCCGCGCGGTGCGCACGCACCGGCGTTGCGCCGACCCCCAGATAGGCCAACCGCAGGTCGGACACCGTGCCCCGATCGATGCGCGCGTGCGCAGCCACGCCGACGATCGCATAGTCGCCGTGCCGGCGCGCGAGCTCGACGAACGCGGAGCGGTAGCCGGGCTCGAGCAACGGGAACTCCGCTGCCAGCAGCAGCTCGCCGGGTCCCAGCGCGGTGCTGTACAGGGCGCGGAAGAAGTCACGCGCCGCCACGCGCCGCTCGCCGCCTGCGCCGCCGATCACGAGCGTGGCGTCGAGCGCGAGCGCGCAGGCAGGATATTCCGCCGCGGGATCGGCCAGCGCGAGCGACCCGCCCAGGGTCCCCACGTTGCGGATCGCCACGTGCGCCACATGCACCACCGCCTGGGCGAGCAGCGGCACGTGCCGCGCCACCTCGGCCGAGCGCTCGATTTCGCGGTGCCGCGTCAGGGCGCCGATGCGCAGCGCACCGCTCTGCACTCGGATGCCCGAGAGCTCCTTCAGTCCGGTGATGTCCACCAGCAGCTCGGGCGAGGACAGCCGCATGTTGAGCGTAGCGAGGAGGCTCTGCCCACCGGCGAGCACGCGCGCGGCCTCCCCATGCCGCTCGAGCAGCGCAAGCGTCTCCGCGAGCGAATCCGGGCGCGCGTAGGCAAACGACGGCGCTTTCATGCGGGGCCTCCTCCGCTGGGTGTCAGCCGATTATAACGACGCGGCGGATCACCTCGTGCGAAAAGCCGCGTCCCTGCAGGAAGCGAGCACGCCTGGCGCGCTCTTCGAGCGTTGTGGCGGGGACAGCGTACTTGCGATGCAGGATCTCCCGCGCGCGCTCGATTTCGCCGGCGCTCGCGCCGGCAGTGGCGCTCGCGGCCGTCTGTTCGGCGACCCCCTTGGTGCGCAGGTCGTGGGCGATGCGCGCGGCACCGTACTTGCGCGCAAGCTGGCGCGCCCGCGCCTCGGCGTAGCGCTCGTCGGAGAGCTGCTTCTTTTGCTCGAGCTCGTCGAGCAGGCACTCGAGCGCCGCAGCCGATTCGGCTCGTGGCGCTAGCTTGCGCGAGAGTTCGGCCCGCGAATGCTCGCGCCGCGCCAGCAGGCGCAGCGCTCGCGCCCTGAGCTCCGCCGCCGAGTCCGGCTCTTCATCCCCGTTTGCGCGCGGGCGCAGGGGTGGGCTCCTGTTCGGCTTCCTCGTTGGCGGCGGGCACGACCGGCAGCGGCAGCGCTACTCCGGCGGCTTCGCGCACCTTCATCTCGATCTCGCGCGCGAGCTCGGGATTCTCCTTCAGAAAATCGCGCGCGTTGTCCTTGCCCTGACCGAGCCGGTCGTTCTTGTAGGTGTACCAGGCGCCCGTCTTCTCGACGATGCCGTGCTGCACGCCGAGCTCGAGGATCTCGCCTTCGCGCGAAATGCCGGAGCCGTACATGATGTCGAACTCGGCCTGGCGGAACGGCGGCGCGACCTTGTTCTTGACCACCTTCACGCGCGTCTCCGAGCCGACCACCTCGTCGCCCTTCTTGATCGAGCCGATGCGCCGGATGTCCATTCGCACCGAGGCGTAGAACTTGAGCGCGTTGCCGCCGGTGGTGGTCTCGGGGTTGCCGAACATGACGCCGATCTTCATCCGGATCTGGTTGATGAAGATCACCAGCGTGTTGGTGCGCTTGATGTTGGCGGTCAGCTTCCGCAGCGCCTGGCTCATGAGGCGCGCCTGCAGGCCCATCTGCGGCTCGCCCATTTCGCCCTCGATCTCGGCCTTGGGCGTGAGCGCCGCCACCGAGTCGACCACGATCACGTCCACCGCGCCGGAGCGCACCAGCATGTCGGCGATCTCGAGCGCCTGTTCGCCGGTGTCGGGCTGCGAAATCAGCAGCTCGTCGATGTCGACGCCGAGCTTGGCCGCGTACTGCGGATCGAGCGCGTTCTCGGCATCGATGAAGGCCGCCGTGCCGCCCATTTTCTGCGCCTCGGCCACCACCTGCAGCGTGAGCGTGGTCTTGCCGGAGGATTCCGGACCGTAGATTTCGACCACTCGGCCGCGCGGCAGGCCGCCCACGCCAAGCGCCAGGTCTAGGCCGAGCGATCCGGTCGAGACCACCTGCACGTCCTTGATCGCCTCGGAGTCCATGCGCATTACCGAGCCCTTGCCGAACTGCTTCTCGATCTGCGACAGGGCGGCGGCCAGTGCCTTCGATTTGTTCTCGTCCATCGTGTACCTCTTCTTGTGTGCGCCGGCATCTGCGGCGGGCGATCCCCGGGCCGGCACCGAGTACTGTATAAACGTCCATGCATTGTAATGGTTGACGGCGGCGTGTCAACGGCGTCGGTGTAACATTGCCCATTCCTCAATCGGCACAATTAGTTGGGAGACGGACGATGGCGAAACTCGCATTTCTCGGACTGGGCGTGATGGGCTATCCGATGGCTGGCCACCTGCTGAAGAAGGGCGGCCACGAGGTGACGGTGTACAACCGCACCGGCGCCAAGTCCGCGCAGTGGGCCAAGGAATACGGCGGCAAGAGCGCCCCCACCCCGCGCGAGGCGGCCAGGGATTGCGACCTGGTGCTGATGTGCGTCGGCAACGACGAAGACGTCCGCTCGGTGGTCTTCGGCAGCGACGGCGCCCTGGCGGGCATGAAGAAGGGCTCGATCCTGGTCGATCACACCACGGCTTCGGCCATCATCGCGCGCGAGCTTGACGCCAAGTGCAAGGAAAAGGGCATCGGCTTTGTCGACGCGCCGGTCTCGGGCGGACAGGCAGGCGCGGTCAACGGTCAGCTCGGGATCATGTGCGGCGGCGACGAAGCGACCTTTGCCAAGGCGAAACCCGTGCTCGACCTTTACGCCAAAATATGCGCCCTGATCGGCCCCGCGGGCAGCGGGCAGCTCACCAAGATGGTGAACCAGATCGCGATCGTCGGCATCCTCCAGGGCTTGTCGGAAGCGCTCAATTTCGGCAAGAACGCCGGCCTGGACATGGAGAAGGTGATCGGCGTCATCTCCAAGGGCGCGGCGCAGTCCTGGCAGCTCGAGAACCGCTGGAAGACCATGGTCGAGGGCAAGTTCGAGGGCTTCGGATTCGCCAGCGACTGGATGCGTAAGGACCTCAACATCGCGCTCGCGGAAGCGAAGAAGAACGGCTCGTTCATGCCCGGCACCGCGCTCATCGAGCAGTACTACGGCCGCGTCAATGCTCGCGGCGGCGGCCGCTGGGACAACACCGCGCTGATCACCCTGCTCGCGAAGTAGCGCCTGGGGCCTGACCGGCCCGGCCTAGCGTGCGCGCTGCAGCTTGAGAGTCGCCAGGGGCCCGAGCGCGGCGCCCAGTCCCAGCGTCGCCCAGGCGACGCCCCAGGCGTGGGGGTCGGCGACCTCCTTGCCCCCGCCGGCGAGGTCGAGCGCCCAGCCGAACACCACCGGGCTGACCACGCCGGCGCCGAAGCCGATCGCCGAGCGGACCGAGAACGCGACGCCGACCTGGTGCGGGGGAACGCTCTCGGCCAGCAGCGTCGAATGGGTAGACGAATCCGCGATGGCCGAGAAGTTGTAGACGCAGGCGAGCAGCACCAGCAGCGCCGCGGGCGCGTTGATCAGCCAGCCGATCGAGAACGAAAGCACCAGGCTCACGCACGACCAAAGCAGGATCGTTTCGGTGCGGCCCCAGCGGTCCGCCATGGTGCCGCCGAGGATGCTGCCGCCGATGTTCGCGACGTAGGTCACCGCGGCGAGCGCGAGCGCCGCCGTGGCCGCAGCCTGAGCACCCTCCCCGCCCGCGGTGAGCGCCGCGGTGAGGAAGGCCGGCAGCCAGGCCCACAAGCCGAGCAGCTCCCAGTTGTGGCAGGTGTAGCCCAGGATCGACAGCATGCCGCGCCGGTTTGCGAGCACCGCGGGCAGTGCCGCGAGCGCCCCCTGTCCGGCGGGGCGCGGGTGCACCACGTTCGGCGTCGCGCGCACCGCGAACAGGGCGACGAACCAGGAAAGCAGCGGCAACACCGCGATCGCGCCGAGCGCGGCGCGCCACCCTGCGAAGCCGAGCACCACCCCGGCGAGCCCCAGCGCCAGCGCGTAGCCGGCGCTGGAGGCGCCGATGAGGAATCCCATGGCGCACCCGCGCCGCGCGCGCTCGACGTGCTCGTTCACCAGACCGAGCGCCGGAGTGTAGGTCCCGCCCTGGCACAGCCCGGTCAGCAAGTGCAGCCAGTAGGCCGACCAGAACCCATGCGCGAAGACCACGAACAGCAGCGGCGTCGTCCATGCTGCGATGCCGGTGACCAAATACGCCCGCCGAGCGCCGAAGTGATCTGCGATGAAGCCGACCCCGAACAGCGAAACCAGGTAACCGAGGTGGAACGCAGACTGAATCAGCCCCGCCTCGCGCCCCGACAGGCCCCAGTCGTGCTGCGTGAGGGGCAGGACCGCTGAATAGGCAACGAACCAGGTTGCCGCAAGCATGCGGCTCGCGCACAACATCGCGAGCCACACGCCCGAGCCGGGCGCGGGCCCCGCGCGCCAGCTCACGCCACCGCGCGCGCGAGACGGACGGGGATCCGGCGTGGCCCGAACGGCTTGCCGAACTTCTGGTACCTGCCGGCCAGCTGCGTGCCGCAGAAGCGGCAATGGCCGTCGTCGGTCAGGTGATAACCCCGGATGTCGTACCAGTCGCGCACGATGACGGCATTCTCGCACGACGGGCAATAGGTCGAGCCACCGGTCTCGTCATGGACGTTGCCGGTATAGACGTAGTTCAGGCCGGCGCGGCGCGCGATGTCGCGCGCGCGCGTAAGTGTCGCCGCGGGCGTCGCCGGGACGTCGCGCATCTTCCAGTCCGGGTGAAAAGCGGTGAAATGCAGCGGAACGTTCCGGCCAAGGTTCTGCGCGATCCACCTGCACTCGGCCTCGATCTCGGCGTCGGAATCGTTCTTCCCGGGAATCAGCAGCGTGGTGATCTCGGTCCAGACGTCGGTTTCCTTGCGCCAGATAGACCAGCGTATCGAGCACCGGCTGCAGGTGCGCGCCGGTGAGTTTGAAGTAAAACTCGTCGGTGAACGCCTTCAGGTCGACATTGGCGGCGTCCATTCTCGAATAGAACTCGCGCCGCGGCTCGGGATGGATATAGCCCGCGGTGACGGCCACGGTCTTCACGCCCCTGGCATGGCAGGCGTCGGCCACGTCCATCGCGTACTCGGCGAAGATCACCGGGTCGTTGTAGGTGAACGCAACGCTCTTGCAGCCCAGGCGCAGCGCGGAGTCGGCGATCGCCTGCGGCGCGGCCTGGTCCATCAAGGTATCCATCTCGCGCGATTTGGAGATGTCCCAGTTCTGGCAGAACTTGCACGCCAGGTTGCAGCCCGCGGTGCCGAACGACAGCACGCTCGAGCCCGGATAGAACTGGTTGAGCGGCTTCTTCTCGATCGGATCGACGCAGAAGCCCGACGAGCGGCCGTAGGTGGTGAGCACCATCTTGCCGCCCTGCATCTTTCGCACGAAGCAGGCGCCGCGCTGGCCTTCGTGCAGCTTGCAGTCGCGCGGGCACAGGTCGCACTGGATGCGCCCGTCCCCGAGCGCGTGCCACCAGCGTCCGGGATGGCTGGATTCGGCGATCATGCTAGTCGGAGAAGTCGGCTTCGCGCCATTTCACGACCTCGTAGCGCCAAACGTTGCACTGCACGAGCGGCGTGTCCGCGGCCAGCCCCGCCTTGCGCTTGAGCTCCTGCATGAAGCGACGCCGGTCGGGCAGGCTGTCCCACACCTGCGGTAGGAAGGTCCCGCGCCGGCCGCGGTGCTCGAGGATCACCCCGTCCACGCCGGGCCGCAGCCGCCCGAGCAAATCGATCTCGTCGCGGAATTCGGCCTTCTCCGGCGCGGAAAGCAGCGACACCTCGGCCGCGACGCGCGGCCATTCCTGCAGCGTGAGGGAGGCGAAGCGAGGGTCGCGGAAAGCCGCGTTCTCGGCGTTCGCCGCGACGTCGTGTCCGAGCGGCCGGTGCGCCTGCAGGCTGCCGATGCAGCCGCGCAGCGCCCCGTCGATGGTGAGCGTGACGAAGCTGGCCCCCGGTTGCGCCAGCCACGCGGGATGATCGAGCCGCGGCGCCGCTGCCTGGCCCAGCTGGCGCCCGATCGCGCCGCGCGCGATGCCGAGCAGGGTGCGCCCTTGCTCCTCGCGCGACGGCGCCCCGCCGGCTTGGTAGAGCGCAAACGACGAGTAGCCGACCACGCGCGTGCGGTCGCCCGCGGTGTCGCCTGAATTGCAGGCCGCGAGCAGCCGGATCGACAGCCCCTTGGCGCGCGCGACGCGCAGCAGGCCATTGAGTGGCGTCGCCCCGCAAGCCTGCTCGTGATTCAGGTCGTCAGCGAGCGAGGCGATGCGCGCGAGCGTCGCCCCGTCGATTCGCTTGGCCTCCTGATAGCTGTGGTAATGCGAGAGGTCGGTGCTCAGCACGAACAGCGTTTCCCGCCCGCCCCAGAGCCGCTCGATGACGCCGGCCACCTCGGCGACGCTCGCGTCGCCCACCGCCAGGGGGACAAGCGAAAAGCTGCCGAGGACATTCTGCAGGAACGGCAGTTGCACCTCGAGCGAGTGCTCCATCGCATGCGCCGCGGCGCTGGTCACCACCTGCGGCAGGCCGGCGAGCGCGCGCACCGCGTCCGCGTCGACCGGGATGCTGCCGAGCGGGGTATGGAACGCGTCTGCGCCGGGCAGCGCGAGGCCGCGCACGGGAACGCGGTGCACCGGCCCGAGCAACACCACTCGCGTCACGACCCCTCGGGCGACCGCAAGCTCGGAGTAGGCGCGTCCCGCCACTGCGCCCGAATAGACATAGCCGGCGTGCGGAACGATGAGCGCCTTCGGAATCTCTTTCGCTTCGTCCGCAGTCGCGGCGAGAAACTCGCCGAGCTGCGCAGCAAGGGCCTGGGGGTTACCCGGATAGAAGGCGCCTGCGACGGCTGGGGGTCGGATGGTGGCCATCTTAATTAGATGGGGGCGTTGCTACCCGACTTCTAGACCCGCGCCGCGCCCCCGTCAAGCCACTCGACCAGGCCCTGCAGTGCGCGCAGCACCGACTGGCGCCGCACTTTCTCCCGGTCCCCGGTGAAATGGCGTGTTTCGCTTCGGACCGCGCCGCTGCGGTCGACCCAGGCGAAGCAGACCATTCCCACCGGCTTGGCGGGCGTACCGCCGCTCGGCCCGGCCACGCCGGTCACCGCCAGCGCGAGCGTGCCATGGCTCGCGGCGAGCGCGCCGAGCGCCATTTCACGCGCGGTCTCCTCGCTCACTGCCCCATGGCGCGCGAGCGTCTCGGCGCGCACCCCGATCAGCTCCTGCTTGGCCTCGTTGGAATAGGTGACGAAGCCGCGTTCGAACCACTCGGAGCTGCCCGCGACGGAGGTCACGACCTGCGCCACCCAGCCCCCGGTGCACGATTCGGCGCTCACCAGGCGCTCTCCGCGCTCCCTGAGACGGCTGCCGGCCACGGCTCCCAGCGTGTTCAGCGGGTCGGTCGCCATCAGCTCAGCAGCCTGTGCGCGATCGCGAGCACGAGGAGCGTATAACCCGCCGCGAGCACGTCGTCGAACATGACCCCGAAGCCGCCCTTGAAGCGGCGCTCGAAATAGCGGATCGGCGGCGGCTTGACCACGTCGAAGGCGCGGAAGACGAAGAACGCCGCGATCTGCCAGCCGAGTGCTTGCGGGATGACCGCGAGCACGGCGAGCATCGCGACCACCTCGTCCCACACCATCCCGCCGTGATCGGCGATACCGAGGTGCCGTCCGGTAACCGAGCAGGCCCAGACCCCAGCGGCGAAAAAGAGCGCAACCAGGATCCAGAACAGCGGCGCCGGGTAAGCGTCACCGAGCTGCCACCAGAGCGGGAACGCAAGCAGCGGTGCCAAAAGTCCCCGGCGCGAAGCGCACGAGGCCGACGCCGAAGCCGAACGCAAGGAAGTGCGCCGGATGCGCAAAAACGAAACCCGCTCGGGGCCGGAAGATCATCATGGGCGAAAGTGGTCGAAGCCGGCGGCCTGCGGCATGGTGCGGCCCGCGGCGTCGAGCAGCTCGAGCAGCGTCCCGCCGGCGTGAATCGTGCCGACGCGGGTAAGCGCGAGGCCGAGCTCCGCGGCGAGTGCGGCCAGCTCGGTCCGCCGCGCCGGCGCCGCTGTGAACAGCAGCTCGTAGTCGTCACCCCCGGAGAGTACGCAGTCGGCCTCCAGCCCCGGGTCGGCGAGGGCCGCCAACGCCGCCGGCCGCGGCAGGCTGGCGTAATGAACCCGGGCGCTCACTCCGGAGCGCTCTAGCACGTGCCGCAGGTCGCCGGCGAACCCGTCCGAGATGTCGATTGCGCTGCTTGCGATGCCGCGCAGCCGCCCGCCGAGCGCCACGCGCGGCTCCGGTACGTTCAGGCGTCGCGCGGCGTGGGCCGCATCCTGCTGCCCCAGCTTCACCCGGCCCCGGCTGTGCGCCAGCGCGAGCGCTGCGCCGCCGAGCTCGCCTGAGACCCAGATGTCGTCTTCCGGCCGCGCCCCCGAGCGCAGCAGCGCTTGCCCTTCGGGAACCTCGCCCAGGATGGTGACCGCGATCACCAGGCTTCCGCGCGCGGTGTCGCCGCCGATCAGGTCGACCCCGCAGCGCTCGGCGAGCGCGTACCACCCCGCCGTGAAGGCTGCCAGCCAGGCTTCATCGGCCTGCGGCAGGGCGAGCGCGAGCGTCGCCCAGCGCGGTTCCGCGCCCATCGCAGCCATGTCGGACAGATTTACCGCTAGCGCCTTGTGGCCGAGCGAACGCGGATCGGCTCCAACGGCGAAATGGCGGCCTTCCAGCAGCATGTCGGTGGAAACCGCCAGCGCCATGCCGGGCCCGGGCTTCACCAGGGCGGCGTCGTCGCCTACCCCGAGCACCACGCTGCGCGAGGGACGGTCGAAATAGCGCCGGATCAGCTCGAACTCGGAAAGCATCGCCCGCCAGTGTATCGCGGCCCGCGCGCCGGCCGGCGGCGCCGCGCCCGCGCTCAGGCCATCTGCCGCGCCCGCGCGACCTCGGCCGGGCGCAGCTGGGCGGCGAGCTTCTCGAGCACGCCGTTGACGAAGCGATGCCCCTCGGCGCCGCCGAAGCTCTTGCCGAGCTCGATCGCCTCGTTGACCACTACCTTGAACGGCGTCTCGGGGTGCGCCATCAACTCGAGCGCGCCGATGTACAGGATCGCTCGCTCCACCGGCGAGAGCCGGCCGAACGAGCGCCCGGTGACGCAGGGCAGCAACAGCGCCTCGAGCTCCGCCGCGCGACTGAGCACGCCGCCTACCAGCTCCTCGGCCAACAGCTTATCGCAGCGATCGAAACCCTCCAGCGCCTTCGCCTGCTCGAGGATCTCGCGCGCATCGCCGCCGGCAAGCTGCCACGTGTAGAGCGCCTGCAGGGCGATTTCGCGCGCGCGGCGCCGATAACTCTTCATCGCCAGCGCTCAGTAAGTGCGTTGCGCAGGCGCGCCATCTCGACCGCAACGCGTACGGCCTCGGCGCCCTTGTCCGCGCGCGCCAATGCCTGCGCCTCGTCGTCGGTGGTAAGGATGCCGTTCGCCACCGGAATGCCGAACTCGAGCGCGACGTCCATCACGCCGCGCGCCGACTCATTGGCAACCACCTCAAAATGGTAGGTATCGCCGCGCACCACCGCACCGACCGCCACCAGTGCATCGAAACGGCCCGACTGCGCCATCCACTGCAGCGCGAGAGGGATCTCGAGCGCCCCCGCGACGCTCGTGCGCACGACATCCTCAGCGCGCACGCTAAGAGCGGCGAGTTCGGCGTCGGCTCGCGCCAGCAACTGCGCCACGATCTCCTGGTTGAACCGGCTGGAGACGATGCCGATGCGCAGTCCTGCGCCGTTGATCGGTTCGGCCATGGCTCAGCCCCTGAGCCGCGGCAGATCGGCGTAGCCCGTGACTTCGAGCCCGAACCCCGCCATGCTCGGCATCTTGCGCGGCGCCGCCATCAAGCGCATCTTGCCGACGCCGAGATCGCGCAGGATCTGCGCCCCGATGCCGTAGGTGCGCAAGTCCGTGCTGCGCAGATCGCGGCGCGGGACCCTTTCCTCGGGCCGGGCCTCCGCCAGGCGCTCTTCGAGCGCGTCGTCGGACTGCGCGCAATTGAGCAGAACCATGATGCCGAGCCCGGAGGCGGCGATCGCCGCCAGCGCCTCCGGAATGCTCCACGAGTGCGTGCTTGGACCCGAATCGAGCAGATCGACGATCGACAGCGGCTCGTGCACGCGCACCAGCACCTCCGAATCGACGCGGACCTCGCCGCGCAGCAGTGCGAGGTGGGTGCCGCCGGTCGGTACGTCGCGATAAGCCACCATGCGAAAGCGCCCACACCCGGTATCGATCTCGCGTTCGACGGTGCGTCGCACCAGGGACTCGTTCGCGCCGCGGTACTGAATCAGGTCGGCGATGGTGCCGATCTTCAGCTTGTGCCCCGTGGCGAACTCGATCAGTTGCGGCAGGCGGGCCATCGTACCGTCGTCGTTCATCACCTCGCAGATCACGGCGGCGGGCGTAAGTCCGGCGAGCTGGGCCAAATCGCATCCTGCCTCTGTATGCCCCGCCCGGACCAGCACCCCACCGGGCTGCGCCACGACCGGGAAGACATGGCCTGGCTGTACGATGTCCGTCGGCTTCGCGTCCCGTGCCACGGCCGCACGCACCGTTCGCGCCCGATCGTGCGCCGAGATTCCCGTCGTCACGCCGTCTGCGGCCTCGATCGATACGGTGAAGTTGGTCCCCATAGGCGAGCGGTTGTCACGCACCATCGGCGGCAGATCGAGCTGGCGGCAGCGCTCCTCGGTAAGCGTCAGGCACACCAGGCCGCGCGCATGCTTGGCCATGAAATTGATCGCCTCCGGCGTAACGTGCTCGGCCGCGATAACGAGGTCGCCCTCGTTCTCGCGGTCCTCTTCATCGACCAGGATGACCATGTGGCCCGCCCTGAGCTCGGCTACGATCTCGGGGGTGGGGCTGATGGTGGTGATCTCGCGCCGCATGTGCGGATTATAGTGCCCCGCCGGAAACGAAAACGGGGCGCGCTCGCGCCCCGTTCGCCCCGCAACCTGGCGTCGCGCCTACTCTTGCGCCTCTGACTCCGCCTCCGCAGCGCCGCGGGCGGCGATTTTTTCGCGTATCCGCGCCGACTTGCCGGAACGCTCGCGCAGATAGTAGAGCTTGGCGCGGCGCACATCGCCCTTGCGCTTGACCTCGATCGAGGCAATCAGCGGCGAGTGGCTCTGGAAGGTGCGCTCGACGCCCTCGCCCGAGGAAATCTTGCGCACGATAAAGGAGGAGTTCAGGCCTCGGTTGCGCTTCCCGATCACCACGCCTTCGAATGCCTGCACGCGCTTGCGCTCGCCCTCGACGACGTTGACGTTGACCACCACGGTGTCGCCCGGCGAGAAATCCGGGATCTTGCTTCCGAGACGCTCGATTTCTTCCTGCTCGATTTTCTGGATAAGGTTCATGGTTATGCTCCGTTTCTCTGCTCCTGCCGGAATTCGTCCAGCAGCTTGCGTTCCTCTTCGTTCAATTCCCTCGCCGCGAGCAAATCCGGCCTCCTGAGCCAGGTCCGTCCCAGCGCCTGCTTCAACCTCCAACGCCGGATCTGCTCATGGTGCCCGGATAGCAACACCTCCGGCACGCGCGCGCCGGCGTAGATCTCGGGTCGCGTGTACTGCGGGCAATCGAGCAGTCCGCGTGCAAAGGACTCCTCCACTGCCGATTCTTCGTCGCCGAGCGCTCCCGGCAACTGCCTCACCACTGCGTCGATCAACGCCATCGCCGCCAACTCGCCGCCCGACAGGACGAAGTCCCCGAGCGACAGCTCTTCGTCGACTCGGCGCGAAAGCAGCCTTTCGTCGACACCCTCGTAGCGGCCGCACAGCAATGTCAGCGCCCGCTCCTGCGACAGCTCGACCACCCTGCGGTGCTCGAGCCGCCCACCCTGGGGCGAGAGGAAAATTACCCTGCCTTTCGCCTCGCCCTGCGACGCGGCCACCGCGTCGAGCGCCTTCTCCAACGGCTCTGCCAGCATCACCATGCCCGGCCCGCCGCCGTACGGACGATCATCTACCGTCCGGTAATTGTCTGCGGTGAAATCGCGCGGATTCCACGTTTCCAGCCGCCACAGCCCCCGCTCCCTGGCGCGGCGCGTAATTCCCGACTGAGTCACTGCCACCAGCGCCTCGGGAAACAGCGTCAACACGTCGAAGCGGATTACCACTCCGCGCCCCAATCCACCTCGATGCACCTGCCCTCGAGATCGACCTTCTTCACCACCGCCGGCACGAAGGGCACCAGACGCATGCTCTTGTCGCCCGCCAGCTCCATCACGTCGTGGGCGCCATTCGAGAACAGCCCCTGCACGACTCCCAGCACCGATCCTTGCGCGTTCACCACCTCGAGGCCGACCAGATCGGCCCAGTAATACTGCCCCGTTTTTGGCTCCGCCAGCGCCGCGCGCGGAACCACGACCTTGCTGCCTTTCAGTACCAACGCCTGCTCGCGCGTCTCGATTCCCTCGAGTTTGGCGAGCAGGTTGCCGGAATGAACCCGGCTTTGCTCGACCCTGTACGTCGCGTCCCCGATGCGCCAAGCCGCGTGCGCTTCGAGGGAGCCAGGCTCGGCACTGTAAGGCACCACCCGTATCCAGCCGCGCACGCCGTAATTCCCGGCGACACGGCCCATTTCAATCAGCTGTTCAAGCGGCTTTCTTGCCAAACTGCTTTACGAGCCGCACGACCGTGGGGGAAAGCTGTGCGCCCTTACCCTGCCAGTGCTTGACGCGCTCCACGTTGACGCGTAGGGCCTCGCGGCCTTCAGGCGCCTTGGGGTCGTAGAAACCCACTCGCTCGATGAAGCGCCCGTCCCGCGCCCGGCGCGAATCGGCCACCACCATGTGGTAAAAAGGCCGCTTGTTGGCGCCGCCGCGCGCCAGTCGAATCACCACCATTGGGTATCCCCGTAGAACTGCGAAAAGGCGCGGATTATACGGTGAAAATCAGGGTTTTGTGAAGCCCTGCGCGCGGGGGGTGCTCCAAACCGAACCGCTAGCGGATCCCGGGCAGGGCGCCCTTCATACTGCGCATCACGCGCGCCAGATTGCCGCCCTTCATCATCTTCATCATCTTCTGCATCTGCTCGAACTGATTCAGAAGGCGGTTCACTTCCTGCACCGAAACCCCGGCACCCGCGGCAATTCGACGCTTGCGGGAAGCCTTGAGCAGCTCGGGCTTGGCGCGCTCCTGGGGTGTCATCGAGTTGATGATGCCTTCTATGCGGCGCATTTGGCGGTCGTCCTGCAGCTGCGCCGGATTAACCTGCCCCGTGAGCTGCGCCGGCAGCTTGTCCATCAGCGCCGACATTCCTCCCATCTTCTTCATCTGCTGGATCTGTGCCTTGAAATCCTCCAGATCGAAGCCCTTGCCCCTCTTGATCTTGTCGCCAAAACGCTTTGCTTCCTCGAGATCAACGCCCTTACGCGCTTCTTCAACCAGGGAGACGATATCCCCCATGCCTAGAATTCGCGAGGCCATGCGTTCCGGGTAGAAGGGCTCGAGCCCGCCGAGTTTCTCCCCTACGCCGACGAATTTCACCGGCTTCCCGGTCACCTGGCGCACGGACAGTGCCGCGCCACCACGCGCGTCGCCGTCCAGTTTGGTCAGAATCACGCCGGTCAGTGGCAGCGCGTCGTTGAACGCCTTGGCGACGTTGACCGCGTCCTGCCCCTGCATGGCATCGACGACGAACAGAGTCTCGATCGGGGCAAGGATGGCGTGCAGAGCGGCAATCTCCTTCATCATCGCTTGGTCGATGGCCAGGCGCCCCGCGGTGTCCACGATGAGCACGTCGTGGTAGTGCGTCTTCGCGTACTCGAGCGCGCGGCGCGCGATGTCCGCCGGCGCCTCGTCGGGCGACGTCGCCAGAAAGTCCGCTTCCGCTTGCGCCGCGACCGCTTCGAGCTGGTCAATCGCCGCCGGGCGGTATACGTCGCAGGAAACGACCAGGACCTTCTTCTTCTGTTCCCTCAGCAAGCGGGCAAGTTTGCCCGTGGTCGTGGTTTTGCCTGAGCCTTGCAAGCCCGCCATCAGTATCACTGCGGGCGGCTGCGCGGCGAGATCGAGCCCTACGTTGGCATCGCCCATCAGGCGTGCCAGCTCGCGATGCACAACGCCCACCAGAGCCTGGCCGGGGGTCAGACTGCCGATGACGTCTTGCCCGAGCGCTTTTTCGCGCACAGCCGCGATGAAGTCCTTGACCACCGGCACGGCGCAATCGGCCTCGAGCAGCGCGACCCGGACCTCGCGCAACGCGTCCTGAATATTAGACTCGGTGAGGCGAGCCTCACCGCGCAGAGTCTTGACGATGCGCCCAAGCCGCGTTGTCAGGTTGTCGAGCATTCGATGGCTGTGCCGGGGACGGAGGCGCCGCGACAACGCGGCACGCGGTGATAAACTGAAATGATGCCGTACATTCTACTGCACGTGCTGACCTGCGCCGTGTACGCGGGACTTGCGCTGCACTTCTGGAGGACGCGCTGGTTGGCCAGCCCGACAACCCCGCCCGCGGGCGAACCGGCGGGCGGCCTGCGGACTTGGGAGCGGGCTGCGCTGCTGCTGCCGCTCGCGCTGCACGGCTGGCTACTGTACGCCGACATCATAGCGCCCTCCCAGCCACGCTTTGGGTTCGCCCATGCACTGTCGGCGATGCTCTGGCTGGCAGTGCTTTTCTACTGGGCGGAAAGCTTCTTCTTCAATCTCGAAGGCATGCAGGCACCGGTGCTCGCACTCGCGGCGCTCATGGCGCCGCTGCCGGCTATCTTCCCTGGCTACGCCACCACGCACGCGGCGTCGCTCGAGTTCAAGCTCCACATCGTGCTCGCAATGCTGGCTTACAGCCTGTTCACCATCGCCATCCTGCATGCGCTGCTGATGGCGGTGGTCGAACGCCGCCTGCACGGCGCGCGCAAGGGACCGATGGCGATCGGCGAACCGCTCGGACCCCTGCGTGGCCCCTTCGCCTCGCTGCCGCCCTTGCTGACGCTTGAAAAGCTGCTGTTCCGTCTTATCGGCGCGGCATTTGCGCTGCTTACCCTCACGCTCGCAACCGGGATCATTTTTTCCGAATCGCTGTTCGGCCGGCCAATCCGGTTTGACCACAAGTCCGTGTTCGCGGTGGTCTCCTGGCTCACCTTCGCCGCACTCCTGGTCGGGCGTCACTTCTACGGTTGGCGCGGCCGCACTGCGCTGCGCTGGACGCTCGCCGGGTTCGTATTGTTGCTGCTGGCCTATATCGGAAGCCGGTTCGTGCTCGAGGTCGTGCTGGGCCGCGGCGCAACCTAGCGGCGCCGATGGAAGACATCCCCTTATCGGCGGAGCTGGCGGTTCTGGTCGTGCTGCTGCTGCTATCGGCGTTCTTTTCGATTGCCGAAACGACCATGATGGCGCTCAACCGCTATCGGCTGAAGCACCTGGTGGCCCAGGGTCACGGCGGCGCGCGGCGCGCGTCGGCACTGCTCAAGCGCACCGATCGTCTGCTCGGCGGCATTCTCATCGGCAACACCCTCGCGATCACCGCTGCGACCACCGTCGCAAGCGTGGTCGCGGTGCGGCTGCTGGGCGAGGACAAGCTGACCTACGCCGTAAGCACGTTCGTGATTTCGTTCCTGATCATCGTGTTCTCCGAGATAACGCCAAAGGTGGTGGGCGCCACGTATCCGGAGCGTATCGGGCTACCTCTCGCCTACGTCATCGGGCCGGTGCAGCGGCTGCTCGATCCGGTCGTGTGGTTCGTCAATCTTTTCGTCCGCCCGCTGCTGCTGCTGCTCGGCGTTCGGCCCGAGGAAGATGTAGAGGTGCAGAAGCTGTCGCCGGAGGAAATACGCACCTTGGTGCTCGAGTCTTCGAGCTTTATGCCGAAGAAGCACGTGAGCATCCTGCTCAACCTGTTCGACCTGGGCAGCATCACGGTACAGGACATCATGGTGCCGCGAGCGCGCATCGAGTCGCTCAAGCTCGACGACGACATGGAAACAATCAAGCGCCAGATGGCGACCGCATATCACCGCCGGCTGCCCGTATTTCGCTCTAGCCAGGGCGACGTGGCAGGCGTGCTGCACTTGCGCAAGGTGCTCGGCCCTCTGGATGCAGGCGCATTCAGCAAGGCGACGCTCGAAGAACTGGTCGCCGAGCCGTACTTCGTGCCCGCGGCGACGCCGGTATTCACGCAACTGCAGTATTTTCAGGAAAGGAGGGAGAACATCGCGCTGGTGGTCGACGAGTACGGCGAGCTGATGGGCCTGGTGACACTCGGCGATATCATTGAGGAGATCATCGGCAAGTTCACCACCACCGTTCCATCCGCGGCGCCCGCGCTGCGCTGGGACGAAGACGGCAGTGCGGCGGCCGACGGCGCAATGCCGGTGCGCGAGGTCAACCGCGCGCTGGGCCTGAGCCTGCCTACGGACGGACCCAAGACGCTAAATGGCCTGATCCTGGAGCATTTGCAGGACATCCCGGAGGCCGATGTCTCGATCAAGATCTCAGGCGTGCCGATGGAAATCGTTCACTCGCAGGGAAGGGCAGTGAAAGCAGTGCGCATTTTCCGCCCCATGGAGGCTACTGCGGCCCCGGAGAAAGCCGTTTAAGGAACCCCTGACAAGGTCTTTCACACCACCTTTCTAACCCGGGAAAACGTCGTTTCCTCAGCGCGTTAGCGCTGAAACCTGAGGCTTTACAAAAACGCTGCCCCAAGGCATTATCGACCGCTAACCGCGGAGCCTCACCCCATGGCCCGAGCACAGGCGACAGCTCAGTCGATACCGCCCGCGAGCGGGTTGGCCGGGCTCGCGCGTGCGCTGGTTCAGCATGGCCAGCTCGAGGAATCGGAATCCGAGGCGCTCGCACGCGACGCGCATCGTGCAGGCATTACCTTCGTCGAACAGTTGATAAAGAGCGGGCGCTCGCGCGCGGCGGATGTGGCGCAGTTCGCATCCTCGACCTTCGGCTACCCGCTCTTCGATCTGTCGGCCTACGACCATAGCTACCTGCCGCGCGGCACGATCGACGCCAAGATGATCCAGGCCGCCCGAGTCGTGCCGCTTTACGTCCGCGGCAAGCACCTCGCGCTGGCGGTGTCCGATCCCACCCGCACGGACGTGATCCACGACGTGAAGTTCCATTCCGGACTCACGGTCGATCCGATCGTGGTGGAGGACGACAAACTGACGGCGTTGGTCGAGGCGGCGGTCAGGAGCGCGGAACAGGCGCTGGACGCTTTCATCGACGAAAACTTCGATTTCGAGTTCGCCGAGGAGGAAGTCGCGGGAGACACGTCGGCCGGGACGGCCGAAGTCGATGACGCACCGGTGGTGAAGTTCATCCAGAAAATGATGGTCGACGCGATTGTCGCAGGCGCTTCAGACATCCATTTCGAGCCGTACGAGAAGAGCTACCGGGTCCGCTTTCGCGTTGACGGCGAGTTGCGCGAAGTCGCCACACCGCCGCTGGCAATCCGGGAGAAGGTCTCGGCGCGCATCAAGGTGCTGTCGCGGCTGGACATAGCCGAAAAGCGCGCGCCCCAGGATGGACGCCTCAAGCTCGCAGTGTCCAAGTCCCGCGCGATCGATTTCAGGGTTTCGACGCTACCGACCCTATTCGGCGAAAAGATCTGCATGCGGATCCTCGACCCCGCGGCAGCGATGGTCGGGATCGATGCGCTCGGCTACGAGGTCGAGCAGAAGCAGGCCCTGCTGGAGGCGATCGGCCGGCCCCACGGCATGGTGCTGGTGACCGGCCCGACCGAGAGCGGCAAGACCGTGTCGCTGTATACCTGCCTTGGCCTGCTCAACCGGCCGGAAACCAACATCTCTACGATAGAGGATCCGGTCGAAATAGACCTTCCCGGCGTCAACCAGGTAGACGTCAACGACAAGGTAGGTCTCAGTTTCGCGGTCGCTCTGAGATCCTTCCTGCGCCAGGACCCGGATGTGATCATGGTCGGCGAAATCCGCGACCGGGAAACCGCCGAGATTGCGGTCAAAGCCGCGCAGACTGGACTCCTCGTGCTCGCCAGCCTGCACACGAACGACGCCCCCGCGACCCTCGCCCGCCTGATCAATATGGGCGTGGCACCGTTCAACATCGCCTCCAGCGTGAACCTGATCACGGCGCAAAGGCTCACCCGCAGGCTATGCTCTTGCAAGCGGCCGGCCGACATTCCAGTCGAGGCGCTGCTTGAGGCCGGGTTCACCGAGGAAGACCTAGAGGGCGGCTGGCAGGCTTACGCGCCGTTGGGATGCGAGCTTTGCAATGGACAGGGCTACAAGGGCCGGGTGGGCATCTATCAGGTGATGCCGCTATCGGAGGACATGCGCCGCATCATCATGAAGGGCGGCGACGCGATCGATGTCGTGGAGCGGGCGCGGGCCGAGGGAGTGCTGGATCTGCGTCAATCGGGTTTGCGCAAGGTACGCCAGGGTATGACCTCACTGGAAGAAGTCATGGCCTGTACCAACGAATGACGCCGCAGGGCCTGCGGCGAGGCTTCTAAGGGAGTTTCTATGGCGACGGCAGCGGCAGCGAAGGGTCCCAAGGAGTTCGTTTTCAATTGGGAAGGCAAGGATAAGAGCGGCAAGATCGTGCGCGGTGAAATGCGCGCGACCGGCGCGACCATGGTGAACGCCACCCTGCGCCGCCAAGGCATTCTGGTGCAGAAGGTGAAGAAGCAAACCATGGGCCGCGGCGGCAAGGTGACCGACAAGGACATTACGCTATTCACCCGTCAACTGGCGACAATGATGAAGGCTGGCGTGCCGCTTCTGCAGTCGTTCGACATCGTCGGCAAGGGCGCGAGCAATCCGGCCGTGGCGAAGCTGCTGATGGAGGTCAAGACCGAAGTCGAAACCGGCATCGTCCCTCGCCGCCGCGTTCAGGAAATACCCTCTCTATTTCGACGCCCTGTTCTGCAACCTAGTCCAGGCCGGCGAGCAGGCCGGGATTCTGGAGAGCCTGCTGGAGCGCCTTGCGATCTACAAGGAAAAGATCCTCGCCATCAAGTCGAAGATCAAGTCGGCGCTCTTCTACCCTATCGCCATCATCGTGGTTGCGTTCCTGATCACCGCGATCATCATGATTTTCGTTATCCCTGCGTTCAAGCAGGTGTTTACCAGCTTCGGCGCCGATCTTCCCGCACCGACGCTATTCGTCATGGCAGTCTCGGATGCATTTCGTCGCTTACTGGTACATCATTTTCGGCGTCATCGGTGGAGGTCTCTGGGCGTTCTTTGCTGCCTGGAAGCGTATGTTGCCGGTGCAGGTCTTCATGGATCGGCTAATGCTGCGCCTGCCGCTGTTCGGAGCGCTGGTGCGCAAATCCACCATCGCGCGCTGGACGCGCACGCTTGCCACCATGTTCGCCGCAGGCGTGCCACTGGTCGAGGCGCTCGACTCGGTCGGGGGCGCCTCGGGCAACCACGTTTACATGATGGCGACGAAACAGATTCAACAAGAGGTTTCCACCGGCACGTCCCTCACCGTCGCGATGCAGAATGCCACGGTCTTCCCTTCCATGGTGATACAGATGTGCTCCATCGGCGAGGAAACGGGCTCACTCGACGCGATGTTGGGCAAAGTGGCCGACTTTTATGAAGCCGAGGTAGATGACTCAGTCGAAGCGCTGTCCTCCCTCATGGAGCCGATGATCATGGTCGTACTTGGGACGCTGATCGGCGGCATGGTTATCGCGATGTATCTGCCGATCTTCAAGATCGGCCAGGCGGTCTGACGAAACCGGGCGAGCAATATTGATGGACGCCCTTAGCGGGCTCGCGCAGCCGCAGTTCGCGCCATGGATCGCGGCCGTCCTCGGCCTTTGCATCGGATCGTTCCTAAACGTCGTCATCCATCGTCTGCCGAAGATGATGGAGCGTGAGTGGCGCGCACAATGCGCCGAGCTCGGGGCGCCCACGGGGGGGGCGGTGGGTGCCGTGACCGAGCTGGAGCGTCTCAACCTTTGGACGCCGCGCTCGCGCTGTCCAAGCTGCGGGCACAGCATTGCTGCGCTCGAGAATATTCCCGTCGTCAGCTGGCTGATCCTGCGCGGTAAGTGCTCCGCATGTGCGGCACCGATCAGCGCGCGCTATCCGGTGGTGGAACTTGCCGCCGGCGCGGCGGGAGCCTACGCGGCCTGGCGCTATGGCTTTTCGTTCGCCGCACTTGGGGCGATGGCCTTCTGCTGGGTGATGATCGCACTCGCGTTCATCGATCTGGACACGCAGCTGCTCCCTGACAACCTCACGCTGCCTCTGCTTTGGGGCGGCCTCGCGCTCAACGTCCACGGGACATTCGCGCCGCTGCAGTCGGCGGTGATCGGCGCGATAGCGGGATACCTCTCGCTGTGGTTAGTGTACTGGGCCTTCAAGCTCGCGACCGGCAAGGAGGGAATGGGCTTCGGTGATTTCAAGCTGCTGGCGGCAATCGGCGCATGGCTCGGCTGGCAAGCGCTGCCACTTGTCATTCTGCTGTCATCGGTGGTGGGGGCAGCGGCAGGAATCTCGTTGATGCTGTTCACCAAGCACGGCCGCGATCATCCAATCCCGTTTGGACCCTACCTCGCGGCGGCCGGACTGATCGCGCTGTTCTGGGGAGCCGAGATCACGCAACGCTGGCTGCCGCTCGCCGCCTGATGCCGCTGGTGATCGGCCTCACCGGCGGCATCGGCAGCGGCAAGAGTGCCGCCGCTGATGAGTTCGGGCGGCTGGGAGCAACGGTGGTCGATACCGATGCGATCGCGCACGAGCTCACCTGCGCCGGCGGTGCGGCAATCTCCGGTGTGCGCAACCTGTTCGGCAACGCCTACGTAGACGCGAGCGGGGCGATGGACCGGCGCAAGATGCGGGAGCTAGTGTTTGCGGACCCAGTCGCAAAACGGCGGCTCGAAGCTCTGCTGCATCCGCTTATCCGCGAGGAATCGCTTCGGCGCATAGCCGCCGCTACGGGACCCTATGTGTTGCACGTGGTGCCGCTGCTGATCGAGTCGCCGGACTATCGCCGGCGCGTCGACCGTGTACTGGTGATCGACTGCCAAGACGAGCTAAGGATCGCGCGTGTGAAGGCGCGCAGCGGGCTCGCAGAGGACGAGGTGCGCCGCATTATCGCGTCGCAGACGGCAGCCGCCGCGCGACGTGCGGCGGCCGACGATCTGCTGGACAACGGGGGCAGCCTGGAAGAGCTGCACGCGCAAGTACGCGCGCTTCACCGACGCTATGTGGAGCTTGCGGCAGCGAGGCGTTAGGTTGTAATCAACGCGCAAATCCCTCAGAATCGTTGGAACTTTCCAACAACAAGGCGATCCCGGCGCCACCGTGATCACGTACGAGTATCCGCTCAACGAGCGCATCCGCACGCTTCTGCGCCTCGAGGACCTGTTCGAGCGCTCGCGCCACTTCGTCGCGCGAACCGAGCAGCCCGACCACCACATGGCGCTGCTCACCCTGTTCGAGATTCTCGAGGTCGCGAGTCGCGCAGACCTGAAGTCCGACTTGCTGCAGGAGCTCGAGCGCCAGAAGCAGGTACTGCTTTCGTTCCGCAACAACCCCGAGATCTCAGAAGATGCGTTGAGCGGAGTCCTGCGTGACATCGAGCAGGCGTCTGCGGCGCTTTTCTCCATGACGGGCAAGATCGGCCAATATCTGCGCGAGAACGAATGGCTGATGTCGATCAAGCAGCGAACCGGAATTCCAGGCGGCGCCTGCGAGTTCGATCTGCCGTCCTATCACTACTGGCTGCATCGCCCGGCCGAGGAGCGCATCGGACAGCTTGCCGCCTGGACCAGCCCGCTCTACCCCCTTCGCGATGGAACCGCGATCATCCTGCGCATTCTGCGCGAATCCGGAAAGCCCCAGAGCCTCGTCGCGCAGGGCGGCATGTTCCAGCAAATGCTGGGGGGCAAGACGGCGCAGATGCTGCGCGTGCGGCTTGATCCAGAGGCTCCGTGCGTGCCCGAGATCAGCGCCAACAAGTACGTGCTTAACATCCGCTTCCTGGCGCAGTCTAGGGAAGACTCGCGCCCCAAGACCGCCGACTGGGACGTTGCCTTCGAGCTGACTTTCTGCAACCTGTAGTGGCGACGAAGGCCCAGACCATGGTTTCCTGCCCCCGCTGCGGCGCGCTTGCCCTTTTCGCGCCGCAGAACGAGTGGCGGCCGTTCTGCAGCGAGCGCTGCAAGCTGATCGATCTGGGGGACTGGGCCGCCGAGCGCTACCGGGTGCCTCAGGCACCGGAGCCTTCCTCCGACGATGAGCCGCCCGAGAGCTGAGGCCTCAGCTCCAGGCGCCGCGGATCATTGCGACGCCGTGCGCGCCGGCGCGCCAAGCGTCTTGCAGGTCGGAAAGACTCAGGCCGCCGATCGCGTACACAGGAATACTGGCGCCGCGGGCCAGCGCGGCAAAGTGCGACCACCCCATCGCCGTCGCGGCGGGATGCGAAGCGGTTGGCTTCACCGGTCCGAGTACGGCGAAATCGAGCTCCAATCGCATCGCCCGCGTCAGCTGCTCGGCATCGTGGCACGAGGCTGCGGCCAGCGCCGCCGGCCGGTGGGCGAGCGACATGAGACTCTGGGCAGTGAGATGTACCCCATCGGCGCCTACCGATCGCGCGGGCGCCGCGTCCGAATTCACCAGCGCGCGGGCGCCGTAGCGATGCGCAAGCCGCACGGCCGCGCGCGCGAACTCGGCGCGCTCGTCGGGCGGCATCGTCTTGTCGCGGATCTGGATCAACCTGAGCCCTCGGGTAAGCCCTTGCTCGAGGCGTCCCAGCATTGCTTCCGCGCCGAGCGTGTCGGCTGTCGTTATGGCGTATTCGTGCGGCAACGCGAGCGAAGCGAGTACCGGCGCGTTCGCCGGCAGCATCGGCTGCGCGACCGGGGTGTCGGGCTGCTGCCACGCAATCGTCTGCGCCTCCCTCGGATGGGGAACTCCAGACCACTCGAGAACGCGAAAGAAATTCAACCGCACAGTGGCGTGCGAATATGCGTGCACGCGCGTGATCCACGGATAAGCCCGGATGACTTTGATGCCGAGTTCTTCGTGCAGCTCGCGCGCCAGCGCGCCGGAGGCCGGCTCTCCCGGCTCGATCTTGCCACCGGGAAACTCCCAGTATCCCGCGTAGACCTTGCCCGGCGGACGACGGGCGATCAGGAAGCTTCCGTCGGCACGCAGGATGACCGCGGCCGCGACCTCGAGCACCCTTTGCTACCGCTTGCCGCGCGAGGTGCGCGTGGCCTGCTTGCCGGCCCAGTCGCGCGCGAACTGGTACGCAACCCGCCCGCTCCTCGATCCGCGCAGCAGCGCCCACTGCAGTGCCTCATGCCGCGCCTCTTCGGCGTCCTTGTCGTTGCAGCCGAATGCCTTCAGCCAGTGCGCGACGATCGCCAGGTACTCGTCCTGGTCGAAGGGATAGAAGGAGACCCACAGGCCGAAACGCTCGGACAGCGAGATCTTCTCCTCCACGGTCTCGCCGGGATGAATTTCATCGTCAACGTACTTGGTTTCGAGGTTTTCCTCCATGTACTCGGGCATTAGATGACGACGGTTGGAGGTCGCATAGATGAGCAGGTTCTCGGAGGTCGAGGAGATCGAGCCGTCAAGCGCAACTTTGAGCGCTACATAGCCGGCCTCGGCGGCCTCGAATGACAGGTCGTCGCAGAAAAGCATGAAGCGTTCCTTGCGGCCCGCCACCAGGTCCGTAATTGCGGGCAGGTCCATGAGGTCCCGCTTCTCGATCTCGATCAGGCGCAATCCGTCCCGCGCGTACTTGTTCAGCAGGCCCTTAATGATCGACGACTTGCCGGTTCCGCGCGCGCCGGTCAGGAGCACGTTGTTCGCCGGCTTGCGTTGCACGAACTGCCGCGTGTTCTGCTCGACCTTATGGATCTGGCCGTCGATACCCCGCAGATCGGCCAGTCGGATCCGGTGCACGTGGCGCACCGGTTGCAGCCAGCCGCCAAGGTTGAGCGGTCCGGCTTTGCGCCAGCGAAAAGCGATGCTGGCGTCCCAGTCGGGCGCCGGGGGCGGCGGCGGCAGCAGGGCTTGTATTTTGTCGATGAGCGCTTCGGCGCGGGCCAGCAGAGCGTTGGGATCGGTTTTCATGATCTGCGGCTAGGTCCTGTATTCGGCGTTGATCTTGACGTAGTCGAACGACAGATCGCAAGTCCAGACCGTGGCGGTGGCGGCGCCGCGGCCGAGAAGCGCGCGCACCGTGAATTCCGGCTTGGCCAAGACCGCCGTGCCCATCTCCTCCTGGTACTCGGGGTGGCGCCCGCCGTTCGCCGCCACAAGCACGTCGTCGAGATACAACTGCAGTCGTGACGTGTCGAGGTCGGCGATGCCCGCGTTTCCGATTGCAGCCAGGATGCGGCCGAGATTGGGATCCGACGCGAAGAACGCGGTCTTCGCCAGCGGAGAATGCGCGATGGCGTAGGCCACGCGCCTGCACTCCTCCACAGAGCGGCCGCCTTCGATTCGCACCGTGATGAACTTGGTGGCGCCCTCGCCGTCGCGCACGATCGCCTGCGCAAGCTGCAAGGCCACCTCGGTAATCGCATGGCCCAGGGTCACCAGGTCCGCCTCGCTCTGCGCCACGACGCCCGAGGCGCCGCTCGCGACCACGACGAAGGCGTCGTTGGTCGAAGTGTCACCGTCCACGGTGATGCAGTTGAACGAACTATCGGCGGCCTGGCGCACCAGTGCTTGCAGCGCTCCCTGAGATACTTTCGCATCGGTCGCGACGAATCCCAGCATGGTGGCCATGTCGGGGCGGATCATGCCGGCTCCCTTGGCGATTCCGGTCACGGTTACCTCGCCCGCGTCCAGTCGCACCCGGCGCGATGCCGCCTTCGGCACGGTGTCGGTGGTCATGATCGCTTCTGCGGCCGCAGCCCAGTTGTCCGCGCGCAGATCGGCCACCGCAGCCGGAAGTCCGGCGATGACGCGGTCCGCCGGCAGTGGCTCCATGATCACCCCGGTCGAAAACGGTAACACCTTCTGCGCCGCGCAGCCAAGCGAACGCGCGACAGCGTCGCACACCGCCACCGCCCGCGCCAGACCGTCCTCCCCCGTACCCGCGTTCGCATTACCCGTGTTGACCACCAAGGCACGCATCTCCGCGCCGGCCGCGAGGTGCCGTCTGGCCAGGATGACGGGCGCCGCGCAAAAACGGTTCTGGGTGAATACGCCCGCGGCGATCGATCCTGCCCCGAGCCGCATCAGAAGCAAGTCGCGCCGGTTGGCCTTGCGTACGCCGGCCATCGCCACGCCAAGCTCGATGCCCGTCACCGGGTGCAGCGAGGCAGGATCAGGTGACGTCAGATTGACTGCCATTTCGACTTCAGGTCAGCTTACCGTGGCAGTGCTTGTACTTCTTGCCCGACCCGCAGGGGCAAGGATCGTTGCGCCCGACCTTTTGCGTCGGACGAACGGTCGGTTGGGGCTTCTTGGCCGCCGCCGATGCGAGCGCCTCGTCCTCGGCCCCGAGCTGGACGTCGTCGAGGCTAGGGTGCTGCATGCGGATGTTCTCTACATGCTGCTCGTCGTCGACCTCGGCTAGCGCCTCCGTAGCGCGGATCTCCACCACGGCGAGGGTCTTGGTCACTTCAAGCTTTACCGATTCGAGCATGGCGCCAAAAAGCTCGAAGGCCTCGCGCTTGTACTCCTGCTTCGGGTTCTTCTGCGCGTAGCCCCTCAGGTGGATGCCCTGCCGCAGATGGTCAAGCGCCGCCAGGTGCTCCCGCCAGTGACCATCGAGGATCTGCAGCATGACATAACGCTCATACTGACGGAACGACACCTCAGCTCCTTCCGGAACCTTGGCCGCGTAAGCCTCGTTCGCCTTCTCGATCACGCGCTCAAGCAGCGTTTCGTCGTGCAGATCGGGCTCCTTATCCAGCCACTGCTTGAGCGGCAGGTCCAGATTGAGCTCCGACTTGAGCGTCGCTTCCAGGCCGGCGATGTCCCACTGCTCTTCCACGCTCTCCTCGGGAACGTGGCTGCGGACGACGTCGGTCAGCACTCCCGCCCGCAAATCCGCGATCCTCGCCGAGACGTCCTGCGATTCGAGCAGCTCGTTGCGCAGCGCATAGATTGTCTTGCGCTGATCGTTGGCGACGTCGTCGTATTCGAGCAGCTGTTTGCGGATATCGAAGTTACGCGCCTCGACCTTGGTTTGGGCCGATTCGATCGAGCGCGACACCATCGCATGCTCGATCGCCTCGCCCTCCGGCATCTTGAGCATCACCATGATTCGGTTTATCCGGTCTCCGGCGAAGATCCTCAGCAGCGGATCCTCGAGTGCAAGGTAGAAGCGCGACGAGCCCGGGTCACCCTGGCGTCCGGCCCGGCCCCGCAGCTGGTTATCCACCCGGCGCGACTCGTGGCGCTCGGTGCCGATGATGTGAAGTCCGCCGGACGCCACCACGTCGTCGTGCAGCTGTTGCCACTCGGATCGCAACTTTTCGATCCGTGCCGCCTTGTCCGGCAGGAGAATCGCTTCGTCCGCCTCGATCAGCTCGACCTGCTTGTCGACGTTACCGCCTAGTACGATGTCGGTACCGCGGCCGGCCATGTTGGTGGCGATGGTGACCATCTTGGGCCGTCCGGCCTGCGCCACGATCTCGGCCTCTCGCGCGTGCTGCTTGGCATTCAGCACTTGGTGCGGCAGCTTGTCCTTGTCCAAAAGCGATGACAGTAGCTCGGAGTTCTCGATTGAAGTAGTGCCGACCAGCACAGGCTGTCCGCGCGTGTAGCAGTCGCGGATATCATCGATGATTGCCTTGTATTTCTCCGGCGCGGTGCGGTAGACCAGGTCGAGGCGGTCATCCCGGATCATGCGCTTGTGCGTCGGCACGACCACCGTCTCGAGACCGTAAATATCCTGGAACTCGAACGCCTCGGTATCCGCTGTGCCGGTCATGCCCGCCAGCTTGCCGTAGAGGCGGAAGTAGTTCTGGAAAGTGATCGAGGCGAGCGTCTGGTTCTCGTTCTGGATCGAAACCTTTTCCTTGGCCTCGACCGCCTGGTGCAGTCCGTCTGACCAGCGGCGCCCCTGCATCAACCGCCCGGTGAATTCGTCGACGATGATCACCTCGCTGTTCTGCACAACGTAATGCTGGTCGCGCAGGAACAGGTGGTGCGCGCGCAGCGCCGCGTACAGCTGGTGCACGAGATTGATATAGGCGGGCTCATACAGGCTCGCGCCCTGCGGTAGGAGGCCCACACGCGCCAGTACCTCCTCGGCCCGGGCATGACCCGACTCGGACAGCAGGATTTGGTGATTCTTCTCGTCGACCCAGAAGTCGCCCGGGCCGTTCTCCTCCTTCTGTCGCGTGAGCAGCGGCGCGACCTCGTTCATCCGGACGTAGATTTCGGTCCGGTCCTCTGCCTGTCCCGAGATGATGAGCGGAGTGCGCGCCTCGTCGATCAGGATCGAGTCCACCTCGTCAACGATCGCATAGTGCAGGCCGCGCTGATACTTCTCCTCGACGTGCATCGCCATGTTGTCGCGCAGATAGTCGAAGCCGAATTCGTTGTTGGTCCCGTAGACAATGTCCGTGGCATAGGCCTTACGCTTCTCGTCCGGCTCGAGCTGCGGGATATTGACTCCAACAGTCAACCCGAGAAAACCGTAGAGCTTGCCCATCCACGCCGCGTCGCGTTGCGCGAGATAGTCGTTCACGGTCACGATGTGAACCGCGCTGCCGCCCAATGCGTTGAGGTATGCCGGCAGCGTCGCGACCAGCGTCTTGCCCTCGCCCGTGCGCATCTCGGCGATCTTGCCGTAGTGCAGCACCATGCCGCCGATCAGCTGTACGTCGAAGTGGCGCATCCGCAGCGTGCGTTTGCCCGCCTCGCGCACCACGGCAAAGGCCTCGGGAAGCAGCTTCTCGATCGCGTCCTTCAGCGCCTCGGTGCGCTCTTCCTCGGCTACGCCGGCCACACTGTCGGCGATGCGTTTCCTGAATTCGTCGGTCTTGGCACGTAGCTGCGTGTCGGTCAGTGCCGCGATTTCCGGCTCGAGCGCGTTGATGCGGGCGACCTTGCGCGAATACTGCTTGAGCAGCCGCTCGTTGCGGCTGCCGAAGATTTTGGTGAGAACGTTTGGGATCATGAAGGTTGCGACCCGCCCGGCGGTCGGACAGCACAGGCCGGCGCGCGGACGCGGCGCCGCCTCGCCGAGGTCAAGCGGAAAGGGAAAATTTTAGCATGGCCGCCGCAGCGGCCGGCCCCGCACCTAGTCTTGCGCCTTCGCCACGCGGCGCGGCTTGGCATCCGGCAGCGTCGGGTCGGTAGCCTTCAGAAAGCGGTCAGGGTTGAGCGCGACGCCCTTGTAGCGCACCTCGAAATGCAAGTGCGGGCCGGTGGCGCGGCCAGTTGAGCCGCTCAAGCCGATTTCGTGACCACGCATGACGATTTCACCGGTCCTGACCAAAATCTTCGACAAGTGCGCGTAGCGCGTCGACAGTTCGTCGCCGTGGTCGATCTCCACCAGATTCCCGTACTGCGGATGAGGCCCCGCATAGTGGACTACCCCACCGGCCGCGGCGAGCACCGGCGTTCCGTTGTCGACTTCGAAATCGATGCCTTCATGCATCGCCAACTGGCCCGTGAACGGATCGATGCGCTTGCCAAAGCCCGAGCCGCGGGGGCCGTGCACCGGAAGCATGGTCGGCATGACCTTACGCCGTACCGCCAAGTCGCGCAGTTCCGAGTCGAGTACGCCGTAAACGTCCGAACGGTTTTCCATCTGCTGCGATAGCAGGGCCACCCTGGACTCCAGGTCGCCGATCGAGAGGTTCTGCGGCGGCATGGTCGAGACCGCTCCGCCCAGCCCGGGCGGCGTGCCGAGATGGATATCCGCCGACTTGATGCCGCCGAGCGACGAGATGCGCTCACCCAGCGCGTCCAGACGAGCCAACTGCGCCTGCATCTCGCCCAGCCTGACCGCCATAGCATTGACGTTCTGCTGTACGTACTGGCGCGCCTTCTCGGCCTCTGCCCGCTGCGCCGCGGCGACCAGCTGTTCGACGAACGGGATCTTGAATTCCGATGCGTAGTGCAGCGTCGTCCAGTACGCCGCGCCGGTCAGCCCAAGCATCAGTAACAGGGCCAAGAACAACGAGGCGACCACGTGGTGCGGCGCAATGGTCACCGAGCGGGCTTTTGCCAACCGGTCGGAGATCAAGATAATCTGCACGTTCCGCTCCTCACCACGTAACCCCCGTGCGATTTCCCAGAATCGGCCGCTACCTCTCGACCGACGACGATTTGCAGCCCGTTGTCGCCAAAGCGCTCGAAATCCGCGCGCTCGCCGCACTCTGTACTGAATTCCTCCCACCGGAACTCGCCCCCGAAGTTCGGGCCGCCAACCTCAAGGACGGCAAGCTGGTGCTATTCGCCGCGCATTCCGCCGCCGCCGCTAAGCTTCGGCTCCTCTCTGAAAGCCTGGGCAAATTCCTGCTGAAACAAGGCACAAAGGTTAATTCAGTTTCGGTGAAGGTGCAACCAACTACGTCACTTAAAACGGATGTTGCGGCGCACCAAAAGACCAAAATTTCCCCGGCTGCGCTTTCCGAGCTGGGCGCCCTGCACGCGCGCCTGCGCGATTCCCCCGCACGCAGGGTGCTGGGGGCGATCCTGGAACGACACGGCGCGAAGCCGCCTACATCATCACCAGCAGCCTCTCGCAAAGGAACAAGAGCAGGATCAGGACGACGACGAAAAGCGAATATTTGAACAGCCGCCAGGCGAAGCGCAGGTACTTGCGCTCGCCACTGAGCATGTAGAGCAGCGCCGATACGCCCAGCGCGATCGCTGCCAGCAGCCCGACGACCCGAAGCAGCAGCATGGCGTGCGCGAGACGCGGGCCGGCGCCGCTATGCGAGCTGTTGCATCAGGCCCGCGACGCCTGCAGGCGCGTCTTCGGTGCGCTCGAACGAAACCGACTCCGAGGCCGCAGCGTCCGCAAGCAACTCGCGCAGCAGCCGATTGTTGAGCGCGTGCCCCGACTTGTGCGCCGAAAACGCAGCCAACAGCGGTTTGCCGATCAGGTACAGATCGCCGATTGCGTCGAGTACCTTGTGACGGATGAATTCGTCCGCGAAGCGCAACCCTTCTGCGTTCAAGACGCGATATTCATCCAGCACGACGGCGTTCTCCAGGCCGCCGCCAAGGGCCAAGCCCGATTCGCGCAGGTTCTCCACCTCATGCATGAAGCCGAAGGTACGCGCGCGGGCGATCTCCTTCAGGTAGGAGGTCTGAGCGAAGTCGATTGTCACCGCCTGGCTGGAGCGGTCGATCACCGGATGATTGAATACGATTGAAAACGAAAGCTTGAAGCCCTGATAAGGGTCGAGCCGGGCCCACTTGTCGCCGTCGCGCACCTCGACGCGCTTTTTGATGCGCAAGAAGCGCTTTGGCGCGGCCTGCCGCTCGATACCTGCCTGCTGCACCAGCAGCGCGAAGGGCGCGGCGCTGCCATCCATGATCGGTACTTCCGGCCCGTCCAGATCGACGTAGACGTTGTCCACGCCCAGCCCGGAAAGGGCGGACATCAGGTGTTCGACCGTGTAGACCTTGACCTCGCCTTGGACCAGGCACGACGACAGGCGCGTCTCGCCGACCAGATCCGCGCGCGCCGCAATGTCCACAGGCGATGCGAGATCGATGCGTCTGAACACTACGCCGGTGTCGATGCCCGCCGGGCGCAGCGCAATGGTGACTTTCTGTCCGGTGTGCAGCCCGACCCCGGTGGCACGGACAAGAGACTTCAGAGTACGCTGGCGGAACATCGGTAACTTATTGTCCTGGTTATGAATTGTAGCAGACAACGGCCGCAGCGCCGGCAAGGAGGAGTGGCGCTGCGACCGCTGCGCTGGGGGCGCACGGCATTAGACCGCGTCCAGCAGACCGCGCTCAGTCAGCCTGCTTGCGCAGAAACGCGGGGATATCGTACTTGTCGACCCCGCTCTGCTGCAGCGCCTCGACCGTCGAGGCACGGTTGCGCCGGATGACCGCGGGTACGGCGTCGAGCTGGTTGTAGTCGACGCCGCTGGCCACAGGCTGGTTGTCGGTGCCTGTCTTCTGCGACACCACGAGCTGAGGCTTGGGCTGACGCAGCGCCGCATGCGCGCCCAGGCCGGTCGCCACGACGGTGACGCGCAGGTCGTCGCCCATTGCCTCGTCGTACACCGCGCCGAAGATGATGGTGGCGTCCTCTGCCGCGAAACTGCGAATCGTATTCATGACCGCCTTCACCTCGCCGTGCTTGAGGCTCGAGCGGGTAGCGGTGATGTTCACCAGCACGCCGCGCGCACCGGCGAGCATCACGCCCTCGAGCAGCGGGCTGGCGATCGCCTGCTCCGCGGCGATACGGGCGCGGTCGATTCCGCTGGCCATGGCCGAACCCATCATCGCCATGCCCTGCTCCGACATCACTGTGCGCACGTCCTGAAAATCGACGTTGATCAGCCCCGGGCAGTTGATGATCTCGGCAATTCCTGCCACGGCGTTGTTAAGAACGTCGTCGGCTGCGCGGAAAGCGTCATCCATCGTGACATCTTCGCCGAGCACGTCCTCGAGCTTGTCGTTCAGGATAACGATCAGAGAATCAACGTGCTGGCTAAGCTGTTCGATCCCCTGTTCGGCCAGCCGCATGCGCTTGGTGCCCTCGAATCCGAACGGCTTGGTCACCACCGCGACCGTCAGCACCCCGAGCGAGCGCGCCACCTCGGCTACCACCGGCGCGGCGCCGGTGCCGGTCCCGCCGCCCATGCCTGCGGTGATGAACACCATGTGGGCGCCGGCGATCGTCTCTTCGAGGCGCTCGCGGTCCGCCAGCGCGACCTCGCGCGCCTCCTCGGGCTTCGCCCCCGCGCCCAATCCGCTGACCCCGAGCTGGATCTGGTTGCGCGCGCTATTGCGCGCAAGCACCTGCGCGTCGGTATTGACCGCGATGAACTCCACGCCCTCGACGCCCTGCTCGATCATGTGATTGATCGCGTTGCCGCCGGCGCCGCCCACTCCGATGACCCTGATGATCGGACCTGTTGCCTGGTTGTCTACGATTTCAAACATGCTGTTTTCCTCCTTGCCAAAGAAACACCCACGAAAAAGTGATCAGAAATTGCGCTGAAACCACTCGCGCATCCTCGCCAGCACGGCGCGAAACGAGCCGCTCTGGCGCGAAATGTGCCCCTGCTGCACCTGCGATACGCCTTCGAGCAACAGACCGACCGCGGTCGCGTAGCGCGGGTTGCGCACGACCTCGGCCAGGCTGCCCGTGTAGCGCGGGATGCCGACTCGCACCGGCATGTGAAAGATCTCCTCGCCGAGCTCGACCATGCCGCGCATGACCGCACTGCCGCCGGTGAGCACTACCCCGGAGGACAGCAGCTCCTCGAAGCCGGATTCGCGCAGCACCTGCTGCACCAGCGAGAACAGCTCCTCGACGCGCGGCTCGATGACTTCGGCGAGCGTCTGGCGCGACATCACGCGCGGGCCGCGATCGCCGATTCCCGGCACTTCGATCATCTCGTTCGGGTCGGCGAGCTGGCGCAGCGCCACGCCGTGCCGGATCTTGATGTTCTCTGCTTCCGCGGTCGGCGTTCTGAGCGCCATCGCGATGTCATTGGTGATCTGGTCGCCCGCGATCGGGATCACCGCGGTGTGCCGGATCGCTCCGTGAGTGAACACCGCAATGTCGGTGGTGCCGCCGCCGATGTCGATCAGGCACACGCCGAGATCGGTCTCGTCGTCCTGCAGCACGGCGCGCGAAGAAGCGAGCGGCTGCAGGATCAGGTCGTTGACCTCCAGCCCGCAGCGCCGCACGCATTTGACAATGTTCTGCGCGGCGGATACCGCGCCGGTGACGATGTGCACCTTCACCTCGAGCCGGACGCCTGACATGCCGAGCGGCTCGCGCACGTCCTCCTGGCCGTCGATGATGAATTCCTGCCGCAGGACGTGGAGGATCTGCTGATCGGTCGGAATGTTCACGGCCTTGGCAGTGTCGATCACCCGCTCGACATCGAGCGCCGTGACTTCCTTGTCCTTGATCGCCACCATGCCGGTCGAGTTGAAGCTGCGGATGTGGCTGCCCGCGATCCCCGCGAACGCGGAAACGATCTTGCAGTCCGCCATCAGCTCGGCTTCCTCGAGCGCGCGCTGCACCGCGTTGACTGTGGACTCGATGTTGACCACGACGCCCTTCTTCAGTCCCTTGGACTCGTGCCCACCCATGCCGAGGATCTCAAGCGCGCCGTCCGGGCGCATCTCCGCCACCAGCGCCACCACCTTGGAGGTGCCGATATCCAGCCCGACGATCAGGTCCTTGCTGTCTTTCGCCATTTCATTCAGCCCTTCATGTCCGACACGCGCAGCGCAAAGCCGTTGGGGTAGCGCAGGTCCACGTATTCGTGCCGCTCGGCGATCCTGCCGAGCGTCTGCGGGTAGACGTCGACGAAGCGGGCCAGCCGCGCCTCGACCGGCAGCTCGCCGGTGTCGCGCCCGAGCACCACGCTGAGTCCGCTCCGCAATTTCAACCGCCAGGCGAAGCGCGGCGTGAGAATCACGCGCTCGAGCGGATCGCCGAGCGGGGCGAGCAATGCCGCGAATCGCCGGTAGCGGAGCGTCACCTCGGCCTCGGTACCGGCGGGCCCGGCGAGCACCGGCAGCGCCGCGTCGGTCTGCGCCACGAAACGCTCGCCGTAGATGTCCACCAGCGCGTCGTCGCCCCAATGCGCGAGTGCGACGTGCTCCTCGATTGAGACTTCGAGGCCGTCGGGCCAGACGCGACGCACGTTCACCCGCCGCACCCACGGCAGCTGCTCGATGCTCTGCCGCACCGCGCCCAGGTCGACTGAAAAGAAATTGCCCGCGATCCGCCCCCGGGTCGCCTGCTCGATCTGCGCCGCAGAGGTATGCGCAAGCTTGCCGTCGACCGTGATTTCGCGCAGCGGAAAGAGAGTCGAGCGCAGCAGCAGCTGCGCGCCCGCCAGCATGAAGATCAGCAGCGCAATCCCGGTCAGGATCCCCGCCACCGAATTCAGCAGGCGCGGGTTATCCCACATGAGCGCCCTCCAGAATCTTCAGGCACAGGTCCTCGTAGGACATGCCGACGGCGCGCGCGGCAATCGGCACCAGGCTGTGCCCGGTCATGCCTGGCGAGGTATTGACCTCGAGCAGCCAGGACTTGCCTGCCGCATCGAGCATCAGGTCGACCCGCCCCCAGCCGCTGCAACCGAGCAGCCTGAAGGCCGCGAGCGACAAGGCCTTGAGCTCCTCTTCCTTTCGTGCCGGCAGGCCGCAAGGACACAGGTACTTGGTGTCCTCGCTGTAGTACTTGTGCTGGTAGTCGTAGTTGCCCTCGGGCGCTTCGATGCGGATCAGGGGCAGCACCGTGTCGCCGAGGATTCCGGCGGTGAATTCAGGTCCGTCGACGAAGGACTCCGCCAGCGCGGTGTCCCGGTACTTGTTGACCGCCAGCTCGTAGGCTGCCGGCAACTGCGAGGCTGCGCTGACCTTGGTCAGACCCAGCGTCGAGCCCTCGTTCGCCGGCTTGACGATGAGGGGCAAGCCGAGCTCGCGCGCCACCGCGTCCCAGTCGTCGTGCGGGCCGAGGATGCGATAACGCGGTGTCGGCAGCCCTTGCGCCAGCCAGATCATCTTGGTGCGCCACTTGTCGAGCGCAACCGCCGAGCCCAGCACCCCGCTGCCGGTGTAAGGGATGCCCATTACCTCGAGCGCGCCCTGCACGGAACCGTCCTCACCGCCGCGGCCGTGCAGCGCGATGAAGCAGCGCACGAAGCCTTCGCGCCTGAGCTCGACCAGGTCGCGCTCGGCGGGATCGAAGGCGTGCGCGTCCACGCCCTTCGCGCGCAGCGCCTTCAGCACCCCCGTGCCGCTCATGAGCGACACCTCTCGCTCGGCGGACTTGCCGCCGAGCAGAACTGCGACCTTGCCGAAATCGCGCGGCGTCATGTCGGCCTCCCCGACGATGCGCACCTCGGGCTGAAGCTCGACCCCGGTCTGCTCGAGCACCCGCGTGCGCACGGTCGCGATCAGCCACTCGATGTCGGCTGCCTTCGCCGCACCCTTCGGATTGACGATGAAGTTGGCGTGCTTTTCCGAAACTCGCGCGCCGCCGCGCTCAAGCCCCTTGAGGCCGCAGGCTTCGATCAGCCGCGCCGCGTGATCCGCGATCGGGTTGCGAAACACGCTGCCCGCGTTCGGCAGCTGCAGCGGCTGGGTCGCGATTCGGCGCGAAAGGAATTCCTTGATCTTCGCGCGCGAGGCTTCGCCGTCGCCCTGCGCAAGGCGGAAATAAGCCGCCACGAACCATTCGTCCTGCCCCAGGCTGCCGCCTTCGCGAATCGCGCAATGGCGGTAGGAAATCTCGAATCCGCCCTTTTCCCGGCTGTGCAACTCACCTCCGCGGTCGATCGTGACCGCGCGCTCGACGATGTCCCAGGTCTCGCTGCCGTAGCAGCCCGCGTTCATCGCCAGCGCGCCCCCGACGCTGCCCGGCACGCCGGCCAGGAATTCGGCGCCAGTCAGGTCGTTCAGCGCCGCAAAGCGCGCGACTTTCGGGCTCGCGACGCCGGCCTCCGCGTAAACGCGCCCGAGCAGCAGTTCGGGGCGCTTTGCCGCCGCGTGCGTCAGCACTACCGTGCCGCGCAGGCCGCCGTCGCGCACCAGCAGGTTCGATCCCAGTCCTACGAACACGAGCGGCTCGCCCGCCGGCAGCTGCCGCAGGAAGCCCGCCAAATCCTCCAGGTCGGCGGGCTGGTACAGCCGCGCCGTGGGGCCGCCCGCGCGCCAGCTGGTATGACGCGCCATCGGCTCGTCGACCCGGAGCGTGCCGCGCAGTCCCTGGAAACGGAGCGTCTCGGACATGTTCATGTCAGTTGTGCCGGCACGTTGCCGATCGAGCCGGCCCCCATGGTCAGCACCACATCGCTGTCGCGCGCGACGCGCCGGATCGCTTCGGCCATCTGCGAGATGTCGTCGACGAACACCGGCTCGACCTTGCCCGCCACCCGCACCGCGCGCGCGAGCGAGCGGCCATCGGCGGCCACGATCGGCGCCTCGCCTGCCGGATAGACCTCGGCCAGCAACAGGGCATCGGCGGTCGAAAGCACGCGCACGAAGTCCTCGAACAGGTCGCGCGTCCGCGTGTAGCGGTGCGGCTGGAACGCGAGCACGATGCGGCGCCCGGGAAAGGCGCCGCGCGCGGCGGCGAGCGTGGCCGCCATCTCGGCCGGATGGTGGCCGTAGTCGTCCACCAGGGTGAAGCGACCGCCGCCGGTGAGCGCGACGTCGCCGCAGCGCTGGAAGCGCCGGCCGACGCCGCGGAACTCGGCCAGCGCCTTCTGGATCGCGCGGTCGGGAATCGCAAGCTCGTTCGCGACCGCGATCGCCGCGAGCGCGTTCTGCACGTTGTGTCGCCCGGGAAGGTTAAGCGTCACCTCGAGCGGGGCCGCCTTTTCACGCAGCGCGCGAAAGCGCATCGCCCCGGCAGCGTGCTCGACCGCTTCCGCGCGCTAACCGCGGCATCGGCGGCGAAGCCGTAGGTCACGACCGGCTTCGACACGAAGGGCAGGATCTCGCGCACATGTGCGTCGTCGGCGCACAGGATCGCGCTGCCATAGAAAGGCAGGTTCTGCAAGAAATCGACGAACGCCTGCTTCAGGCGCGCGAAATCATGCTGATAGGTCTCCATGTGATCGGCGTCGATGTTGGTGACGACCGCGATCACCGGCTGCAGGTGCAGGAACGAGGCGTCCGATTCGTCCGCCTCGACCACGATGAACTCGCCGCTGCCCAGGCGTGCATTCGAGCCGGCCGCGTTGAGCCGGCCGCCGATAACGAAGGTCGGGTCGAGCCCTCCCTCGGCGAGCACGCTCGCCACCAGGCTGGTAGTCGTTGTCTTGCCGTGGGTGCCGGCGATCGCGATGCCCTGCTTCAGACGCATCAACTCGGCCAGCATCAGCGCGCGCGGCACGATCGGCATGCGCCGGGCGCGCGCCGCAATGACCTCCGGGTTGTCGCCCGCCACCGCGGTCGAGACCACCACCGCGTCGGCGCCGTCGACGTTCGCCGCGGTGTGCCGAATACGAAACCTTGGCCCCAAGCCCGGCCAGCCTGCGCGTCACGGAGTTCTCCATCAGGTCCGAGCCGCTCACCTGATAGCCAAGGTTCAGCAGCACCTCGGCGATGCCGCTCATGCCCGAGCCACCGATGCCGACGAAGTGGATGCGCCGCACCTTGTGCTTCACGCCACACCTCCCTCGGCGAGCGCCATGCAACGCTCGGCGACGACCCGTGCCGCATCCGGCTTGCCCAGCGCGCGTGCTTTGCGCGCCATCTCGAGCAGCCGCGCGCGGTCGAGCGAGCGCAGCAGGGAAGCGAGCGCGTCCGGCGTCATCTGCGACTGCGGCAACAGGATCGCTGCGCCGCGCTCGGCTAGGAACCTCGCATTCGCACTCTGGTGGTCGTCGACCGCGTGCGGGAAGGGCACCAGGACGCTCGCCACGCCGCCTGCGGACAGCTCGGCCACGGTGGTGGCGCCTGCGCGGCACAGCACAAGGTCAGCCTCGGCGTAGCGCCGCGCCATGTCGTCGATGAACGCCACCAGATCGCCCGCCACGCCTGCGGCGGCGTAGTTCGCGCGCAGCGCTTCGAGGTGCTTTTCACCCGCTTGGTGCACGACCTGTGGGCGCTCGCCCGGGGCGAACAGCGCGAGCGCCCTCGGGACTGCGTCGTTCAGGGCCTGCGCGCCGAGGCTGCCGCCCACCACCAGCAGCCTCAGCGGCCCGCCGCGCCCGTCGAAGCGCTCTTGCGGCGCGGCGATGGCCGCAATTTCCGCGCGCACCGGGTTTCCGGTCCACTCGGCCTTATTCAGCGCGCCTGGAAACGCGACCATCACCTTGTCCGCGAGCGCGGCGAGCACGCGATTGGCGAGCCCGGCGATCGCGTTCTGCTCGTGCAGCGCCAGCGGTCGTGCCAGCAGCGACGCCATCATGCCGCCGGGAAAGGCGACGTAGCCGCCCATGCCGAGCACCACGTCCGGGCGTACCTGGAACAGCGCGCGCGCACTTTCCCAGAAAGACCACAGCAGGTTGGCCGGCAGCAGCAGCTTGGGGAGCAGGCCTTTGCCGCGCAGCGCGCGGGCGCGGATCCATGCCATGCGGTAGCCGCGCGGTGGAACGATGCGCGCCTCCATGCCCGCTTGGCGCCCAGCCACACCACGTCCCAGCCCGCGGCCTGCATGCGCTCGGCGACCGCGAGCCCGGGGAAGATGTGACCCCCGGTGCCGCCCGCCATGATCATGACGACGCGGCTCATGCCGGCAGTCCTCGCGCGAGCTGGCGGTTTTCCCAGTCGATGCGCAGCAGGATCGCCATCGCGACGCAGTTCACCACCACGCCGGTGCCACCGAAGCTCATCAGCGGCAGCGTCAGGCCCTTGGTGGGCAGCAGGCCCATGTTCACGCCCATGTTGATGACCGCCTGCACGCCGATCCAGACGCCGATGCCCTGCGCCACCAGGGCGGCGAAGTGGCGCTCGCGCAGCGCCGCCTGGCGGCCGATCAGGAAAGCGCGGAACACGATCCAGGCGAACAGCCCGATCACCACCGCGACGCCGACGAAGCCGAGTTCCTCCGCGATCACCGCGAGCAGGAAGTCGGTGTGCGCCTCGGGCAGGTAGAGCAACTTCTCGACGCTGGCGCCGAGCCCGACCCCGAACCACTCGCCGCGGCCGAAGGCGATCAGCGCGTGCGACAGCTGGTAGCCGCGTGCCGTAAGCATCGTTCCACGGGTCCATGAAGCCGAAGATGCGCTGCATCCGGTAGGGCGAGGAGAGCACCAGCCCGGCGAAACCGACCGCCAGCAGCACCACCAGCAAGGCGAAGTGGCGGCCGTTCATGCCGCCGAGGAAGAGCATGCCGAAGGTGGTGATCGCGATCACGACGAAAGCGCCGAAGTCCGGTTCGCGCAGCAGCAGCCAGCCGACACGAGCAGCATCACGCCCAGCATCGGCAGCAGGCCCTTCTTGAAGCTCTTGAGCACCGCATGCTTGCGCACCGTGTAGTCCGCCGCGTAGAGCACCGCGCCGAGCTTCATCAGCTCCGAGGGCTGGAGGTTGACACGCACGCAGGTCGAGCCAGCGCCGCGCGCCGTTTACCTCGCGCCCGATGCCGGGCATCAGCACCAGCACCAGCGAGCAGTACGCCGCCGACGAACAGCCACGGCGCCGCCTTCTGCCACAGGCGCAGCGGAACCTGGAATACGACCGTCGCCGCGAACAGCGCCACGCCGAGAAAGACCGCCTGGCGCACCAGGAAGTAGGCCGAGTTGTCGCCGGTGTAGCGGCTCGAGCTTCGGCGATGTCGATCGACGCGGAGTAGACCATCACCAGCCCACCGGCAGCGAGCAGCAGCGCAGCCCAGGCGAGCGAACGGTCGTACTCCGCCATGGGCGTGCGCCTGGGCGCAGACGTAGCTCAGCCACTTGGCGCAGCTCCCTGACCGCCGCGGCGAAAGCGTCGCCCCGGTGGCGGTAGTCGCGGAACATGTCGAAGCTCGCGCAGGCCGGCGAAAGCAGCACCGCGTCGCCCGGTTGTGCGCAGGCCGCGCGCGCGCTCCACCGCCTGCTCGAGCGTGTCGGCGAAGTTCGAGCGGCACGTCCGCTCGGTGCCAGTGCGCGCGCGATGAGCTGGAGCGTCGCGCCCGATCAGCAGCACCGCGCGCGCGTGCTCGGCCACCGGCCCGGCCAGCGGCGCGAAGTCCTGTCCCTTGCCGTCGCCGCCCGCGATCAGCACCACGCTTCGCGCCAAGGCCGCGCAGAGCCGCGATCGGTCGCGCCGACGTTGGTGCCCTTGGAATCGTCGTATAGGCCACGCCGCCGCGCTGCGCGACCTGCTGCAGGCGGTGCGGCAGGCCCTTGAAGTTCCGCAGCCCCTCGCCGATGGGTCGGTAGCCGGCGCCGACAGCGCGCGCGAGGGCTAGCGGCGGCGAGCGCGTTGGACGCGTTGTGCCAGCCGTGCGATCGGCAGCGCTTCAGCCTCGATCAGCGGCTCGGTCGCCCTGCGCCAGCCACGTTGCGTCCGGCGCGCGAGACAACGCCGAAGTCGTCCGGCCCCGGGCGGCACATCCAGGCCGAAGCTGATACGCCGCCGGCCCGGCAGCGCGCATGCGCCGCCGAACGCGGGTCGTCGCGGTTGAGCACCTGCACGCCCTCGCCCTGGAACATGCGCGCCTTGGCCGCGCCGTACTCGGCCAAGTCGGCGTAGCGGTCGAGGTGATCCTCCGAAAGGTTGAGCACCGTCGCCGCGTCGGGCGCAAGCGACCAGGTGGTCTCGAGCTGGAAACTGGACAGCTCGAGCACCCACACCGCGGGCAGCCGCGAGGCGTCCAAGCGCCGCATCAGCGCCTCGAGCGCCGCGGGCGCCGATGTTGCCGGCGACCTCGCAATCGCATGCCGGCCGCTCGCAGCAGCTGGCCGGTGAGTGCGGTCACCGTGGTCTTGCCGTTGGTGCCGGTGATCGCGACCACGCGGCCCCGATCGCCCGCGGCGCGAACGTGCCAGGCGAACAGCTCGATTTCGCCCACCAGAGGAATACCGCGTGCAAGCGCTTCCTGCGCGACCGGCTCGGCCAGCGCGAGGCCGGGACTGATGCAGACCAGGTCGATCCCATGAAGCAATCCGGCGTCGAACGCGCCGGTAACCAGTTCCGCGGACTCAAGCGCCGCAGCCCGCGGCGGCACCTGCCGGGTGTCGGCGACGCGCACGCTCGCGCCCTGCCGCTTCGCCCACCTCGCGACCGCGAGGCCCGTGTCCCCCAGGCCGAGCACCAGCACGCGCCTGCCCGCCAGCACCGTCGGTTGCGGGCGGGGCAGCAGGCTGAACAGCGGCGGGCGCATCGACATGGTCACCGCAGCTTCAGGGTCGACAGGCCGAACAGCACCAGCATCATGGTGATGATCCAGAACCGCACCACGACCTGGGTCTCCTTCCAGCCCTTGAGCTCGTAGTGATGGTGCAGCGGCGCCATGCGGAAGATGCGCTTGCCGCCGCTCAGCTTGAAGTACAGCCACCTGGATCATCACCGAGAGCGTCTCGACGACGAACACGCCGCCCATGATGAACAGCACGATCTCCTGGCGCACGATCACCGCGATGGTCCCGAGCGCCGCCCCAGCGCCAGCGCGCCGACGTCGCCCATGAACACTTCCGCCGGATAGGCGTTGAACCACAGGAAGCCGAGGCCCGCGCCGGCGAGCGCGCCGCAGAACACGGTCAGCTCGCCTGCGCCCGGAATGTGGGGCAGGCCAGGTATTTCGAGAACACCGACGTGGCCCGCGACGTAGGCGAAAACGCCGAGCGCGACTGCCGACCATCACCGTCGGCATGATCGCGAGGCCGTCCAGCCCGTCGGTCAGGTTGACCGCGTTGATGGTGCCGACGATCACGAAATAGGCCAGCGATCACGAAGCCCACGGCGCCGAGCGGGATACGCGACGTGCTTGAAGAACGGCACGATCAGCTCGGTGAGGGCCGGCGTGCCGCGCGCGAGCCAGGCCAGCGCGCAGGCCGCGCCAAGGCCGATCAGCGACTGCCAGAAGAACTTCGCCTTGGCCGACAATCCCTTCGGGTTGCGGTGCACCACCTTGCGGTAATCGTCGACCCAGCCGATCGCGCCGAACCCCAGGGTGACCAGCAGCACAACCCAGACGAAGGGCGTTGGCCAGGTCGCCCCACAGCAGCGTGGTGATCGCCGATCGAAAGCAGGATCAGCGCTCCGCCCATGGTCGGCGTTCCGGCCTTGATGAGGTGCGACTTGCGGTCCGTCGTCGCGCACGGACTGGCCGATCTTGTAGGCCGTCAGCCGGCGGATCACGAGCGGGCCGAGCGACCAGCGAGATGGCGAGCGCGGTGAGGCAGGCCAACACCGCGCGCAGCGTGATGTAGTTGAAGACGTTGAACAGCCGCACGTCCTTCGCCAGCCAATGCGCGATCTCGAGCAGCATCAGTGGGCTCCTTCGCTCACCGGCGCGCCAGTGAGCGCCGCGACCGCGCGTTCCATGCGCATGAAGCGCGAACCCTTCACCAGCACGGTGGCGCCGGCGCCGGCCGCGCCGCGCGCGGCCTCGATCAGATCCTCCATCGAGGCAAAATGGCGCGCGCCAGCTCCGAAGCCCGCGGTTGAGTGGGCCGTCATCTCGCCCAGCGCGTACAGGGCGCCGATGCCGCGCTCGCGCGCGTAGCGCCCGACCTCGAGGTGGAAATCGGGCCCCATGTCGCCCACTTCCCCCATGTCACCGAGCACCAGCACGGTGCGCCCGCCGGCAGCCGCCAACACGTCAATTGCCGCCCGCACGGAGTCCGGATTTGCGTTGTAGCTGTCGTCGATCACAGTCGCGCCGGATGCCGCGCGCTTGATCTGCAGTCGTCCGGTGTAGGGATGAAACAGGGCCAGCCCCGCGGCAATCGTCGCGCACGGGCACGCCCGCGGCATGCGCGCAGGCCGACGCCGCGAGCGCGTTGCGCACGTTGTGCAGGCCGGGAATCGCCAGCGTCGCGCTTGCGTCGCCGTCGGGCGTGTGCAGGCGCAGCTCGCTCGCGAGCGGCCTGAGGGCGTAGCCACCGCGGATCATGGCTGGCACCTCGAGACCGAAATCGATCACACGCCGCCCGTCCGCCGCCCGGCGCAACAACGCCGCGTGCGCGTCGTCGGCGTTGACCACCGCCACGCCGTCCTGCGGCAGCGCCCCGTAGACGCTGGCATTCTCGGCCGCCACCTCTTCCACCGAACCCATGAACTCGAGGTGCTCGCGCTGGGCGTTGTTGACCAGAGCGATCGTCGGGCGGGCGATTCCGGCCAGATAGGCGATCTCGCCCTTGTGGTTCATGCCGAGTTCGATTGCGCAGTAGCGGTGCGTCTGCCGCAGCCGCAGCAGGGTCAGGGGTACGCCGATGTCGTTGTTCAGATTGCCCGTGGTGGCGAGCACACCTTCGTCACCGCCGTGGCGGCGCAGAATCGCCGCCAGCATCTCCTTGGTGGTCGTCTTGCCGTTGGAGCCCGTCACCGCGACCAGCACCGGCGAGAAGCGCGCACGCCAGTGGCGCGCCAGCGCGCCCAGACCGCTCCGGGTATCGGCCACGACAATCAGCGGCAGCGGCGCCGGGCCGGCGTACAGCTGATCGACCATCGCAGCCGCGGCGCCGGCCGCCTTGGCGGCCGCGAGGAAGGCGTGGCCGTCGAAGCGCTCGCCGCGCAGCGCGACGAACAACTCGCCCCCGGTGAGCGAGCGGCTGTCGGTCGAGACCCCGCTGAAGCCGGTGTCGACGCCGGTACGGCGCGCGCCGAGCAGTTGCGCCGCTTCGGCAAGACGCATCATGGCGCGCTCCATCGCGCCAGTGCCGACTCGGCCGCGGTGACATCAGAAAACGGCAGGCGCTCGCCGCGCACTTCCTGATAGCTCTCGTGCCCTTTGCCGGCGATCAGGACCACATCGGCGGCGGCGGCGGAGCCAATCGCGCGCGCGATCGCCGCCGCGCGGTCGGGCTCCAGCTCGTGCGCGGCGGTGACGCCGGCGCGGACCGCAGCGAGGATCGCCTGCGGATCCTCGCTGCGTGGGTTGTCGGAGGTCAGCAACAGGCGGTCGGCGAGCCGCGAGGCGACCTCGCCCATCAGCGGCCGCTTGGCCGGATCGCGGTCGCCGCCGGCTCCGAACACTGCCACCAGCGCGCCGCCGCGGGCATCGGCGACCGGCCGCAGCGCCTGCAGCACCTTTTCCAGCGCGTCCGGAGTGTGCGCGTAGTCGACTACCACCAGCGGCTTGCCGGCGCCCGTGATCCGTTGCATGCGCCCCGCCACCGGCGGCAGCGCGCCGAGCAGGCCGGTCGCGCGCTCGAAGGCGACGCCGTAGGCGAGCAGGCAACCGAGCACCCCAAGCGCGTTCGATACGTTGAAGCGGCCGAGCTGGTTGATCCGCACCTCGGCCTCGCCCCAGCTCGAGGAGAGCGCGACGCGCATCGCATCGTCCTCGGCCGCAATCTCACGCGCCACGACATAGTCCGTAACGCAGCCCGGTGCCAGCGCCTCCAGCGAGAGCGCGTAGCCGATGGTGCGCAGGCCGCGTGGAGCGAGCCGCCGCGCGAGCTGCACGCCCAGGAAGTCGTCCAGGTTGAGGACTGCCGCCTGCAGGCCCGGTGTATCGAACAGCCGCGCCTTGGTCTCCGCGTAGGCCTCCATCGTGCCGTGGTAGTCAAGATGGTCGTGCGACAGGTTGGTGAACAGGCCGCAATCGAACTGAACGCCGTTCACGCGCCCCTGGGCGAGGCCGTGCGACGACACTTCCATTGCCGCGGCGCTGGCGCCCTGGCGCTTCATCACCGCCAGCAGGCGGTGCAGCTCGAGTGCGTCCGGAGTAGTGTTACCGGCGGCCGAGAGCGCTTGCGGAAAGCCGCTGCCGAGCGTCCCGATCACGCCCGCGCGCACGCCCTGCATGGCCAGCAGGGCCGCGATCCATTGCGTGCACGAGGTCTTGCCGTTGGTCCCCGTAACGCCGCAGATCCACATCGACTCCGACGGGCGGCCGTAGAACTCATGCGCAAGTTCGCCCGCCTGGCGCTTGAGACCGCTCACGCCGACGTTCGGCACGCGCCAGGCCGAGTCCCAGGCGAAGTCCTGCGCTTCCCAGACGACCGCTGCCGCGCCGCGCCGAATTGCGTCCGGGATGTAGCGACGGCCGTCCGACACCTCGCCCGGATAGGCGAAGAACGCGACGCCCGGCGCGCAATTGCGGCTGTCCGAGGCGAGCCGCTCGATCATCGTGCCCTGTTCGGCGAGTCGCCCGAGCACGTCGACTGACTTAGCGCCCACCTGTCCGCCCAGCACCCGTTGCGCTGCCAAACCACCGCGACCAAAGCGAGGACCAGATCGCGAATCACGTTCCCTCCCTTGCGTCGTCGCTACCGCTCGGCGGCTCGAGCGGCTCGAGCGGCGCGTCGTGCGGCACGTTGAGCAGGCGCAGGGCGCCCTGCATCACCTGCGCGAACACGGGCGCGGCCACCAGGCCGCCGTAGTATTCGCTGCCCGCGGGCTGATCGATCATCACCGCGATTACCAAGCGTGGCGCCGACGCGGGCGCGAAACCCACGAACGAAGCGATGTACTTGTCCGGTGCGTAGCCGCCGTCTTCCTGCTTGTGCGCGGTTCCGGTCTTGCCGGCGACGCGCCAGCCGACAATTCGCGCGCGTGGCCCCGTGCCGCCCGGCTGCACCGCGAGCTCGAGCATGTCGCGGATTTCGTGCGCGGTGCTGGCTGAGATCACGCGCACCCCCTGCACAGGAGTGTCGGTGCGAACCAGCGTCAGCGGAACCAGTACGCCGTCGCGCGCGAATATGGTGTAGGCGTGCGCCAGCTGCAGCAGGCTGACCGAGATGCCATGGCCATAGGCCATCGTCGCCTGCTCGATCGGACGCCAGGTCTGCCACGGCCGCACCTTGCCGCTCGCTTCGCCCGGGAATTGAAGCTGCGGCGGCGCGCCGAACCCCACCCGCTCGAACATCTTCCACATCTGCTCGCGCGGAAGCTCGAGCGCGATCTTCGCCGCGCCGACGTTGGATGAGACCTGGATCACCTGCGCGACGCTCAGCACCGACTCGGGATGCGCATCGTGAATCGTGTAGCGACCGATCGTGAGCCTGCCCGGTGCGGTCTGGATCCTGGTCGTCGGCGCGATGCGGTGCTGCTCGAGCGCCACCGCGATCGTAAACGGCTTGAGAGTCGAGCCGGGCTCGAAGCTATCGGTGATCGCGCGGTTGCGAAGCTGAGCGCCGTTCAAGTGCGTGCGGTTGTTCGGGTTGTACGAGGGAACGTTGGCGAGCGCCAGGATCTCGCCTGTGCGCACATCGATGGCCACGATCGCGCCGGCCTTGGCGCCGTGGGCTGCGACTGCGCTTTTCAGCGCGCCGTAGGCAAGGCTCTGGATCTTGCTGTCGATCGACAGGGTCAGGTCGTGGCCGTCCTGCGCGGCGCGGATCGATTCGACGTCCTCGACGATGCGCCCGAGGCGATCCTTGATCACCCGCCGGCTGCCGGGCCGCCCGCCGAGGCTCGACTGATGGGCAAGCTCGACGCCCTCCTGACCGGCGTCATCTACGCCTGTGAATCCGACTAGGTGAGCGGTCACTTCCCCGCCCGGATAGTAGCGTCTGTACTCGCTCTGTTGGTACACGCCGGGAATGTCGAGCGCCTCGACCTTGGCGGCGGTGTCGGGGGCGATCTGACGTTTCAAGTAGACGAAATCGTGCGAAGTCTCGTTCAGTTTCCTATCGAGCTCGCGCGCGTCGAGCCCCAGCAGCCCAGCGAGCCGCTTTTTCTGCGCGCGGCTCGCTTTGACGTCTTCCGGGATCACCCAGATCGACTTGACCGGCGTCGACACCGCGAGCGCCTCGCCGTTACGGTCGAGGATGCGGCCGCGGGTGGCAGGCACCTCCATCACGCGCGAGTAGCGCGCCTCTCCCTGCTCCTGCAGGAAGCCGGTCTTCATTGCCTGCAGGTAAACCGAGCGCCCGGCCAGCACCACGAACGCAAATACGAACGAGGCGAGCACGAAGCGCGCGCGCCACACCGGCAGGCGTACCAGCGCCGGTGCCGCCGCGAGGCTCACGGCTTGGCCTCCGCAGGGATCGTGACCACGATGACGCGGTGAGGGTCGGGCACGTGCATCCCGAGCTTGTCGACGGCGATTTTGCTTACGCGTGCGTGCAGGCCCCATGTGCTCGCCTCGAGCTGCAGCTGGCCGTAGACGACGTCCAGCTGGCGCTCGCGCTGCTGCCCGCGGTCTAGATCCGAGAACAGCTTGCGCGCCCTGTGCTGCGAGGTGACGAGCCCGAGCGCGCAGACGACGAGAACCAGGAGGAGGAGAAGGTTCAGCTTCGCCACGCGTCGGGCTCGATTCGGTGAAGGAGCGTCGGGTCGAGAGGCGCGCCCGTGCGCTCGGCGACGCGCAGCGTTGCGCTGCGCGCACGCGGATTCGCCGCGATTTCGGCGGCCGAGGCGCGGATGGCACGGCCGACGATCTTGAGCGGCATTTGTGGCAATTCACTGGCGCGCAGGGGCAAATCCCGCGGCAGATCGGGGTAGGACGCGGCGCGCATGAAGCGCTTGACGATGCGATCCTCGAGCGAATGGAAGCTGATCACCGCCAGCCGCCCCCCGGGGGTCAGATGCGCAAGGGCCTGCGGCAGCGTCAGCGACACTTCCTGAAGCTCCCGATTGACGAGAATCCGTATAGCTTGAAAGGTGCGCGTCGCCGGATCCTGGCCCGGCTCCCGTGTGCGGACCGCCGCACCCACGATATTGGCAAGTTGCTTGGTGCGGACGATGGGCTCGCGTTCGCGAGCAGCAACAAGCGCCTTTGCAATCTGTTTAGCAAACCGTTCTTCGCCATAGTCCCGTATCCCCTCCCTAATTTGCCGCTCGGTAGCGGTTGCAAGCCACTGCGCCGCGGTTTGCCCGCGGCTGGTATCCATGCGCATATCGAGCGGGCCGTCGGCGCGGAAGGAGAACCCGCGCTCCGCATCGTCTAGCTGCGGCGACGACACGCCGAGGTCGAACAGCATTCCGTTCGCCAACGGCACGCCGGCCGCCTCGAGCACTGCAGCCAGCTCGCTCATGGGCGAGTGCCAGACCTGGAATCTGGGATCCGCGATCGCGCTCGCCGCGGCGACTGCCTGCGGATCGCGATCGATCGCGATCAGGCGCCCGCCGCGCCCCAGCCGCTCGAGAATCGCGCGGCTGTGGCCGCCGCGGCCGAAGGTTCCGTCCACGTAGGTACCGTCCGAGCGCACTGCGAGCGCCTCGATGGCCTCGGAGAGGAGAACGGCGCGATGCGTGAGCGTCTGGGCGCCCATCGTTCGCTCCCGCCGTCACAGCGAGAAGTCCTCCATGCCGGGCGGCGGCGCACCCGTACCGGAGAGGGCGCTGGCGAGCTTTGCGCTCCACACGCCGTTGTCCCAGAGCTCGAAATAGGCGCCCTGGCCCACCATCATCGCTTCGCGTTCGAGCTTGGCATGCAGCCGCAGCGCCGCCGGCAGCAGCACGCGGCCCGATCCGTCGGGCGCAACGTGCTCTTCCATGCCGAGCAGCAGGCGCTTCCACCAGCTCGCCTGCGGATTGAAGCTCGGGAAGGTCTCGACTTTGGCGCGCACCGGTTCCCACGCCGACTCGGGGTAGATCAGCACGCAACCGTCAGGGTGCGCGGTGAGTACCAGCGCGCTGGCGCCTTCGAGCAGCGCCTCGCGATGGCGCGTCGGTATGGCCAGGCGGCCCTTCGCGTCCAGCGTGATGACGGTTGCCCCGTGAAATGTCCCACCCATGGCCCGTTTTTCCCCGGCGAAGTGCGAGCGAAGCGCCAAACTCCGCAATTCACCACTTTTTTCTACGTTTTCCCACTGTAGGGGAAACGAATGGGCAGGTCAAGCACTTGGTAGGGGATTTTTCTTGATGGGACAAAGACTTAGAGCAAAAATACAATACGAAATCTAGAAGTTAAATATCTTTGTAATTCATATGGTTATAAATCCGACTAGAAGTGACTTCTTAGGAACAAGAGACGGCATCGGACGTTCAGGCGGCGCCGTGCTACCTTGCGCGGCGATATGCAATCGCCGCTTACCGTCCTGCAGCGCTATCCCGTGCACGACTCCACGCTCGGCGGCCTGCTCGCCAGCCGGGCGCGCCATAATGCGACGCGCAGCATGCTGTGTTACGAGGGACAGGAAATCAGCTACGCCGAATTCGCGCGGCGCGTCGAGGCCGCGGCGCGGGCGCTCGCGGCGCGCGGGATCGGCACGCGCGACCGCGTCGGCGTCATGGCTACCAACAGCGCCGATTACGTCGTACTCTTGTTCGCGCTCGCGCGCCTGGGCGCGATCCTGGTGCCGGTCAATCCCGAGTTCGGACCGGAGGAAGCGCGCTACATCCTGCAGCACGCCGGCGTGCGGGCGATCGCCGCTGTGCCCTCGGCGCTCGGTACCGCGCGCGCGGCCGCGCGGCCGCTCGAACCCGCGGCCTGGTTCTTCATGCTCGAAGGAGAAAGCGAGGGCGTGCCGCGCTTCGGCGACCTGATCGCCGAAGCGCCCCTGCGCGCGCTGCCGAGCAGGCCATTGCCCGACGCGACCTGCTTGATGCTCTACACCTCTGGCACCACCGGCTTTCCCAAAGGCGTGATGCACAGCCAGAGCAGCTTCGTCATGGCGGGCGAAGGCTTCCTCGCCCGGATGTGGCTGCAACCCGACGACCGCCTGATGTGCATCCTGCCCATGTTCCACATCAACGCGCTGTTCTATTCGCTCGCCGGCGCGATTGCCGCCGGCGCGAGCCTGGTGGTGGTGCCCAAGTTCTCCGCCTCCCAGTTCTGGAAGATCGCCGCCGCGAGCGGCGCCACGCAAGTCAACATCATCGCCGCGGTAGGCAATATCCTCGCGCGCCGCCCGCGCAATGAGTTCGTCTCGGGACACCGGCTGCGCGTCGTCTACGGCGCGCCGATCACCCCTGATCTCGAGCGCGTCTTCCGCGAGGAGTTCGGCGTGCCGATGCTGATCGAGGGCTACGGCATGACCGAGATTCCGGGCGCATGCAACAACCCGTACGACGGCGAGAAGCGGCCGTTAAGCATGGGCAAGGCGGCGACTCACCCGGATCCGCGGGTGAAGTTCGCCGAATTGCGCATCGTCGACGACGAGGGTCGCGACCTGCCCGATGGGGCGGAGGGCGAGCTGTGGGTGCGCACGCCGATCCTGATGCAGGGTTACTACAAGGACCCCGAGCAGACCGCCGCCGCGATGCACGAGGGCTGGTTCGCCACCGGAGACCTGGTCAGGCGCGACGCGGACGGCTACTACTACTTCGTCGCGCGCAAGAAAGACATCATCCGCCGGCGCGGCGAGAACATTTCCGGCGCCGAGATCGACCGTGTCGCTGGAGACCACCCGGCAGTTGTTCAGTGCGCCGCGATTCCTGTGCCCTCCGAGCTGGGCGAGGACGAAATCCTGTTGGCGGTGGTGCGCAAGCCGGGCGCCGAGCTCAGCGCGCAGGAAATCGCGCGTTGGTGCGCACAGCGGCTCGCGCCGATCAAAGTGCCGCGCTATGTCGCCTTCGTCGACTCACTGCCGCAGACCGCGACTCACCGCGTCGCCAAATTCAAGTTGCGCGGAGACGATTCGCTTATCGCGCGCGCGACCGACCTGGCGAGCGGCTAACCGCGCGCGGCGGCGTCAGTAGCCGCGGCGGCGACACCGACCTTTTCGCCTGCGGCCAGAATGTCCTTCCAGGTAGTCGCATCGACCTCGATGCCGTCGCGGACGCGCTTTACGCGCGTCTCGCGCTCGGGGTCTCCCGCGATGCGCACCTTGTCGAATCCTGGCGCCGGCGGCGACTGCTTGACCCATTCGATGAACGCCGCCGCCTCGCCTTCGAAGAAATCCCCCGTTCCGAGCCGGGCTGGGTCGATCAGTATCGACAGCATGCCATTCAAGACGCGCTTCTTGCTGCGCTCGCCGGTGCGCTGCGTGCCGCCGCCCGAAAGCGCGCCGCCGAGCAGTTCGCAGGCAACCGCCAGACCGTAGCCCTTGTGCAGACCCATCGTGGTCAGCGCGCCGAGAGGCTCGATCACACCGTAGCGCGGATCGACGGTGGGCTTGCCCTTGTCGTTGATCAGCAGGCCGGGCGCCACCTTCACGCCCTTGTTGTGTGCGACGCGGATCTTGCCCTGTGCCACCGCGCTGGTCGCCATGTCGAGAATCATCGGCGGCTGCCTCGCAAGGGGGATGCCGATGGTGCAGGGATTGGTGCCGAAGCGCGCGTCGCTGCCGCCGAACGGCGCGACGATCGGGCGTGAGATCACGTTGACGAAGCTGATCGAAATCAGCCCTTGCGCCACCGCCTGCTCAGCCCACTGCCCGATGCGGCACAAGTGGTGCGCATTGGACAGCGTCATCACGCATACGCCGTGCTGCTTCGCGCGTGCGATCGCCATGTCGGTCGCCTCGAGGCCAATCACCTGGCCGTAGCCAGCCTGTCCGTCCAGCGCCAGCAGCGCGCCGCCGTCGAACCTGGTTTGCGGATGGCGGTTGGGCTGCAGCCCGCCTTCCTTCAGTGATTCAATGTAGCGCGGGATCATGCCCACGCCGTGCGAATCGTGCCCGCTCAGGTTCGCCATCACGAGATTGGAGGAAACGAGCTGCGCTTCGCGAGGCTCGCTGCCGCCGGCAGCGACGATGGCGGCGATCGTGCGCTCGAGCGCCCTGGCTTGGAAAACGTGGGATTCGGCCATGATGTCAGGTGATATGTGACACGGGGCGCAAAGTGTACCCCGGGGCAGCGCGCCCCGGAGGGGCGTGTTTAAAATGCCGAACAGAAGGAGACACCGCCATGAAGAAGAAGCCCGAGGACCTTCGCAGCCACCGCTGGTTCGGCGTCAAGGACCTGCGCTCGTTCGGTCACCGCTCGCGCACTGCGCAGATGGGCTACGACCGCAGCGACTACCAGGGCAAGCCGGTGATCGCGATCATCAATACCTGGTCCGACATCAACCACTGCCACACGCACTTCAAGCAGCGGGTAGAAGAAGTGAAGCGCGGCGTGTGGCAGGCGGGCGGCTTCCCGCTCGAAATGCCGGCCATGGCGCTGGCCGAGACGATGCAAAAGCCGACCACGATGATGTATCGCAACTTCCTCGCCATGGAGACCGAGGAGCTGCTGCGCTCCTACCCCGCTGACGGCGCGGTGCTCATGGGCGGCTGCGACAAGACCACTCCGGCGCTGATCATGGGCGCGACCAGCATGAACCTCCCGGCGATCTACCTGCCCGCCGGGCCGATGCTGAACAGCCACTGGCGCGACCAGACGCTCGGCTCGGGCTCGGACACCTGGAAGTACTGGGACGAGCTGCGCGCCGGCCGCATCAGCGAAGGCGACTGGAAGGAGATCGAGGACTCGATCGCGCGTTCGCCCGGCACCTGCATGACGATGGGCACGGCGGCCACGATGATGTCGCTCGCCGAGGCGCTCGGCTTCACGCTGCCGGGCTATTCCTCGATCCCAGCGCCGGACTCCAATCACGCCCGCATGGCGACGCTCACCGGCAAGCGCATTGTCGAGATGGTGTGGGAAGACCTGAAACCGCGCGACTTCCTCTCGCACGGCTCGTTCGACAACGCGATCACGACGCTGATGGCGATGGGCGGCTCGACCAACGCGATCGTGCACCTCGTCGCCATGGCAGGGCGCGCTGGGCTGCCCTTCCCGCTCGAGCGCTACAACGAGATCAGCGCGCGCACGCCGGTGATCGCCAATGTCCGGCCCTCGGGCAAGCAGTACCTGATGGAGGACTTCTACTACGCAGGCGGGTTGCGAGCGCTGCTCGCGCAGCTGAAGGATCTGCTCGACCTGTCGGCGAAGACCGTCAACGGCCGCACGCTCGGCGAGAACCTGGAAGGCGCGAAAGTCTGGAACCGCGACGTCATCCTACCGCGCGACAAGGCGCTGCTCGCCTCGGGAGGGATCGTCATGCTGCGCGGCACGCTCGCGCCCGACGGCGCGGTGATCAAGGCGAGCGCGGCGACGCCGCGGCTCCTGAAGCACACCGGGCGCGCGGTCGTGTTCGAGGACTACAACGACATGGCCGCGCGCATCGACCGCGACGACCTCGACGTCGATGCCGACTGCGTCCTGGTGCTCAAGAATGCGGGACCGCTGGGCGGCCCCGGCTTCCCCGAGTGGGGCATGCTGCCGATCCCGAAGAAGCTCGTGAAGCAGGGCGTGAAGGACATGGTGCGCCTGTCGGACGGTCGCATGAGCGGCACCAGCTACGGCACCTGCATCCTGCACGTCGCGCCCGAGGCCTACGTCGGCGGTCCGCTCGCGCTGGTGCGCAATGGCGACCCAATCGAGCTCGACGTCGAGAAGAAGCTGCTCAACCTCAAGATTGCCGATGCCGAGCTGGTGAGGCGCAGGGCCGCCTGGACGCGGCCCGCGCCCCGCTACGATCGCAGCTACGGCGCGATCTTCTCGCGCCACGTGAAGCAGGCGAACGAGGGCTGCGACTTCGACTTCCTCGAGGGTACCGCGCCCACGTGCGAACCGGAGATCCACTGAGCGCCCCCGTTGCCGGATAATCGAGTCTTTGGACCACGGGGATGAGCATGGACCTGCCGCAAAACGCATTCAAACGCGCGCTAAAGGCCGGCAAGACGCAGATCGGCCTTTGGTCGAGTCTGTCGTCGAGCTACAGCGTCGAGGTAATCGCCGGCGCCGGCTTCGACTGGATCCTGCTCGATTGCGAGCATTCGCCCAACGACCTCGAAAACCTGCTCACGCAACTGCAGGCAGCCGCGCCCTACCCCACGTCGCCGATCGTGCGCGTGCCGTGGAACGACATGGTCACCATCAAGCGCGTGCTCGATATCGGCGCCCAGTCGCTGCTGGTGCCCTACGTGTGCAGCGCCGAAGAAGCGAAAGCCGCAGTCGCTGCGGTGCGCTACCCTCCGGCGGGCGTGCGCGGCGTCGCCGGCACGACGCGCGCCTCGCGCTTCGGGCGGGTCAGAGATTACGCTAAACGCGCGCAGGAGGAACTGTGCCTGCTGGTGCAAGTCGAGACCAAGCCCGCGCTGGACCAGCTCGAGGCGATTTGCGCGGTCGAGGGCGTGGACGGCGTTTTCATCGGCCCGGCAGACCTGCACGCCTCGATGGGCCACACGGGCGAGACGGCGAACCCGGCGATCATGCCGCTCATCGAAGAGGCCATGCGCCGCATCCGCAAGGCGGGAAAGGCGCCGGGTTACCTGTCGCCGGTCGAAGCGGACGCGAAGCGCATGATCGGCGCGGGGTGCCTGTTCTGCGCAGTGGGGGCCGACGTCGGCATCCTGGCGCGCGGCGCGGATACCCTGGCCGCGAAATTCAAACAATGAGAAAGGCGCAAATGAAGCCCGACATTGTCCTCACCACCAGAATCTTCCCTCCCACGCAGGCAACCCTCGAGCAGGAATTCACCTGTCATAAGCTGTACGAGGCCGCCGATCGCAGTGCCTTCCTCAAGCAGCTCGCCCCCAAGGTGCGGGCGCTCGCGACTTTCGGTCCCGCAGGCGCCGATGCGAAACTGATGGACGCGCTTCCCAAGCTCGAGCTGATCTCCAATTTCGGCGTCGGCGTCGATGCAATCGATCTCGAGGCGGCGAAGAAGCGCGGCGTCATCGTCACCAACACGCCGGACGTGCTCAACGACTGCGTGGCCGATACGGCGATGGCGCTCACGCTCAACGTGATGCGCAAGTTCCCGCAGTCGGAAGCCTACCTGCGCTCTGGCCACTGGGCGACGCGCGGCGACTACGAGAAGACGACTTCGCTCGGGGGCAAGACCATGGGCGTGCTGGGCCTTGGCCGCATCGGCGAGGCGATCGCCAGCCGGGCGCTCGCGTTCGGCATGAAGATCCGCTACCACAACCGCAGCAAGAAAGACGCTGCCCACCCCTACGACCCGGATGCGGTAGCGCTGGCGCGCAATTGCGACGTGCTGATGATCGCCACGCCGGGCGGCGCAGGCACCAAGGCGCTGGTCGGCGCCAAGGTGCTCGACGCACTCGGCGCGAAGGGATACGTGGTCAACATCGCGCGCGGGTCAGTGGTCGATGAGCCGGTGCTGCTCGACTACCTGAAGCGCGGCAAGATCGCCGGCGCGGGACTGGATGTCTTCGCCAACGAGCCGAATATCACGCCCGAGTTCTTCGCGCTCGACAACGCAGTGATCCTGCCGCACGTGGGCAGCGCGACCAACGAGACGCGGGGAGCGATGGGAAACCTTCAAGTGGAGAACCTGCGCCGGTACTTCGCCGGCCAACCCGTGCTGACGCGGGTGGTCTGAGAAGATCGGTCCGGGCGCCTAGTCTCCGTCGAGCCGCCGCGTTTCGCGTTCCACGCGGTACTCCCCCTCGATCGTCACGTTCTCGCCTTGGCGCGCGGCGCGGCGCACTTCACGCGTACGCCACCACAGCCAGCCCCAGATGAGCAGCGCGGCGGTCGCGGCGATCGCGAGCAAGACTGAGGCGAAGATGAACGCGGCGATAAAGAGCGCGATGCCAAGCATCGCACCGACTATCCGCTGAAGGAGGTTCGGAGGATTCAAGTGCCGGGTTTCCCGTTGCCCGAATTTCGCACGCGCGGCCGCCCGTCGCAACCGAGGCGAGGCCCCCTGTACAATCGGCCATAGCCCAGAGACGACAACGTGGCCAATTCACCGCAGATCGACGCCCTTGCCGATGAGGTGCTCTCGCTGAACGATTCGGGCCGCATCGTCGCCCCCTTCAGCGAACGATATCCCGGGCTGGACGCGCCCGCAGGCTACCGCGCCGCGGCGCGGCTGCACGCCGAACGCCTCGCGCGCGGCTGGCGACTGCTCGGGCGCAAGATCGGGTTCACCAACCGCACCATATGGCCGCGCTACGGCGTGTACGAACCGATGTGGGGCGCTCTCTACGACAGGACCGTAATCTTCGCACGGGCCGACCGGGCCACGGTAGCACTCGCCGGCCTGGCGCAGCCGCGCATCGAGCCCGAAATCTGCTTCGGATTGAAGGCCGCGCCGCCCATCACCCATAGCGCGGACGCGCTGCTGGGCGCGATCGAATGGATCGCGCATTCGGTCGAGATCGTTCAATGCCATCATCCCGACTGGAAGCTGAAGATTGCCGACTGCACGGCTGACAACGGGCTGCACGGGCGACTCGTGGTGGGCACGCCAGTTCCTGTGCGCGACGTGCCCGACCTGGCCACGCGCTTGCCGAGGCTCAAAGTCGAACTGCGAAAAGGCGGCGCGGCGGTAGACCGGGGCGTCGGCGCCAACGTGCTCGGCAGTCCGCTCGAAGCGCTTGCGTTCCTGGTCGAGATTCTGTCGCGACAGTCCGGCGCGCCGCCCCTTGCCACGGGCGAGATTGTTAGCACCGGCACCCTCACCGATGCCCACCCGGTTGCGCCGGGGGAGACCTGGAGCACCGCATTCGAAGGTCTGCCGCTCAACGGCCTGGAAGTGAGCTTTCGCTGATGCGCCCGCTCGAGGGCATCACCGTGGTCGCGCTCGAGCAGGTCATCGCCGGCCCTTTCACCACGCGCCAGCTGGCCGAGCTGGGCGCGCGGGTGATCAAGATCGAGCGTCCCGGTACGGGCGATGCGGCGCGCGGCTACGACCGCAGCGTGAAGGGGCTTTCGTCCCATTTCGTGTGGGTCAATCGCTCCAAGGAAAGCCTGGTGCTCGACGTCAAGCACCCGCGGGCGAAGGAAATCCTCGCCCGTCTGGTCGGGCGCGCCGACGTGTTCCTGCAAAACCTTGCCCCGGGCGCCGCGGAGCGCCTTGGCCTTGGCGCGGTTCGACTGCGCGCGCAAAACCCGCGCCTGATCTGGTGTGGCATCTCGGGCTACGGCCCGGACGGGCCCTACGCGCACAAGAAGGCTTACGACCTGCTGGTGCAGTGTGAGGCTGGGCTTGTCTCTGTGACCGGCACCGAGGAGGCGCCCGCCAAGGCCGGAATTCCGGTCGCCGATATCGCCGCCGGCATGTACGCCTTCTCCTCGATCCTCGCCGCGCTGCTGCGTCGCGAGCGCAGCGGCGAGGGTGCAACGCTGGATATCACCATGTTCGAAGCGCTGGGCGAATGGATGGGATTCCCGGCCTACTTCAGCCATTATGGTGGCGCCGCGCCGCCGCGGCGCGGCGCTTTCCACGCGACGATCGTGCCCTACGGGCCGTTCCACGCCGGCGACGGCGGGAGCGTCTTCCTCAGCATCCAGAACGACCGTGAGTTCGAGCGCTTCTGCGACAAGGTGCTCGGCAATGCGGAACTGGCGCGCGACCCGCGCTTCGCCACAGGCCCGTCGCGCTACGTCAATCGTGATGCGACCCACGCCGAAATCGAGCGGGTATTCGCGCAGCTTACGGAGGCGCAAGTGACCGACAGACTCGAGGCCGCCGGTATCGCCAACGCGCGCCTGAACACCTTGGAGGAGTTCTGGGCGCATCCGCAACTTGAGGCACGGCAGCGCTGGCGCGAGGTGGGTTCGCCCCAGGGCCCGCTGCAGGCCCTGCTGCCGCCGTTCAATATCTCAGGCTTTGAGGCCAGGATGGACCCCCTGCCCGCGCTGGGCGAGCACACGCGGCCGATCCTGGCCGAGCTCGGGTTTGCCGAGGCCGAGGTCGAACAGCTGGCCCGGGAAGGGCTGATCTAGCGCGCCCGCGCCGGGGCGCGCCGAAAGCTCACTGCTTGGCCCGGGCGAGCTCGATCTTCGCCGCGCGTGCCAAGTCGCGGTGGATGCGCGCCACGCGCTCAATTTCGCCCTTGGCGGGGAAACGCTCGTAGAAGCCGTCGTCGCGGAATTCTCGCACCTGCTCTGCCCACGGCGCCAGACGCGCCTGCCAGCGCGCCACGCGGCCCTCCTCGGGCTCGGCGTCCTCGCGCGCCAGGTCCGCGCAAACGCGCACCATGGCCTTAATCGTCACCGGCTTGGTGACCATGAAGTTGTCCCTGCCCCAGGCGTCGCCCCATGCCGAGCGGGCGGCCTTGAAGAAATCGCGCAGGACGGCGTAATAGCGCGGCACTTCGTGCGCGCTGCCGCCCGAGACCTGAATGCTGCGCCAGCGCGCCCGCACCCAGCGGTGCAGTTCGTTGAACAGTTCCGCCTGCAGCACCCACTTGTCGCGCTGGCTGCGGCCGCCCAGGCGGTTGATGCGGTAGCGCAGAGGACTGTCGCCCTCGCCGTAGAGCTTCTCAACCAGGCGGGCGGCGAACTTGCGGTCGGGCGCGGCGAACGAGACCCGATCATAAAGATCGACCAGGTGACTCTTGTTGATGCGCGTCGGAGTCGAATTGATGATTACGAACATCTCGGTCGCGAAGTCCTCGCTGCGGCCGTCGAAGATGATGCACGGCACGTTTATCGTCGCGGCGTCGTCGGGCCGCTCATGCAGGTAGAACTGCAGCGCGGCGAGACGGTGCTGGCCGTCGATGATCAGGTATTTCGCAGATGGTTCCGACAGGTGCCCGACGGCGCCTTCGCTGGCGCGAAATCCGAGCCGCTCAGAAGTAAACAGCAGTACCGTGCCCGGGATCGGCGGCTGCGTGACCGCAGTCTCGTAGAAGTTCTTCAGCGCGCGCACTTTGGCGCGCGACAAGGTCCTCTGAAAGGCCTCGTCGGTGCGCTCGATCTTGGCGATGAACTGGGCGATGTCGTCGTCATGGGCGATGCGGCTGGGCGCGATCTGCTCGCCCTCCCCGTAGAAGCGGCTGATGAAGCGGACCTTGGCGAGGAGGTCCTTCGCCTTGTAGCTAGCGAAGTAGAAGACCCCGTCCTTTTGCCGGATTTGCGTCGCGAGCACGGCCTTTCCTCCCTTGGTATTTTCCCTGCTGAGGCTCGGTTATGGGGGAAATATACCCGAGAGAGGGGGACCCGGCGCGGGCGATGATGCACTCCTGGGCGGCCTCCCGCCGGGGGCGAGGATGGCTCAGCCCGGGCAGGCAGGCAGCAACAAGGCCTGCAGGACCTCCGCCGTGCTGCGATCCTGCACGAACGCGGCAATCCCCGTGTCGCTCGCGGCGGCCCCGGGCGGGAGCGCCAGGCTGCGCCTGTCGTGGGCTCGTCCGTCGCCCGCGAAATCGATCGGCCCGATCCAGTCGCGCACCACGAAGTCGTGCGCCAGCGTGCGCCCCTCGTTTTCCCCCGCCTCGACGCGAGAGCTGAGATTGTTCTGATAGAGCGCGAGGTACAGGGCGGCCGTCGTGCGGCGATTCGGATCCGGTACCCTGGCAGACGCCTCGAGCTGGAGGGCGCCCTGGTCCAACCGCTCGATCGCGAGAGATATCTCGGCCCGCGCCGGCTGTGCATTGATACTCGCGAGCGCTTGCTCGAACGCGCTCGAGCCCCAGCCCCGGAAGTCGCGCCCCTGTAGCAAGACCTGCGGCGTATAGACAAAGCGCGCATGCTGCAGCGCCGCAATCCTTCGTTGCCGGGCCGTGAATCCTGGCCTGGCGTAGGGGTCCTTCCAGCCGATGTAGTCCCAGTAGTCGACGTGCAGGGCAAGCGGAACGAGGCGGCCCGACGTTCGCGCGGCCGAATCGAGCGACGACAGCCACCGGTCCGCGGGGGGGCAGCTGCTGCAGCCCTCGGACGTGAACAGCTCGACCAATGCCGTGGTGCGCGCGGTCGATCTGGTTACGCAGGGTGCGGCCGGAGCCGGCAGCGCCGTGCCCAAAGCCGCCAGCGCGGCGACGAAGCGGAGCGCAAGGTGGGTCGTCATCTGCCGTTTATCTCCGTTCAGGGGGCCGAGCGCCCGCCCCGTTGATGACGATACGGCCGCCGCGCCGCGGCGGATGCGTACCGCGACCCCCGGTTCAGTGCACCTGCGCCGCGCTCTTGAACATCCCCGGCTCGAGCGCATGGCGCTCGAGCAGGCGGTAGAACTCGGTCCGGTTGCGGCCCGCCAGGCGCGCGGCCTGGGTGACATTGCCGCTGGTGATCTTCAGGATTCTGACTAGGTAGTCGCGCTCGAACGCCCGGCGCGCTTCGTCCAGCGGGGTCAGGGTGGAATCGCGCGAGTCGATTGCCTGGCGCACGAGCGAAGCCGGAACGACATCAGTGGCGGTCAGCGCCACGGACTGCTCGACTACGTTCAGCAATTGCCGCACATTGCCGGGCCAAGATGCGGACACCAGCAGTTCCATCGCTTCGGGCGAGAACCCGAGCCGACGCCGCCCGTAGCGCACCACCAGACGCTCCAGAAAATGGTTTGCAAGCAAGGGGATGTCCTCGCGCCGTTCGACCAGCGCCGGGAGCGTGAGCTTGACCACGTTCAGCCGATAGTAAAGGTCTTCTCGGAACTCGCCCGCGGCAATACGCTCCTCGAGTCGGCGGTGGGTGGCGGAGATGATACGCACGTCGACCGCGATCGCGTCGTTCGAGCCAACCGGCCGCACCACCCTCTCTTCCAGCGCCCGCAGGAGCTTGACCTGCGGCGCAACTGGCATGTCGCCGATCTCGTCGAGGAACAGTGTGCCGCCCTCTGCGGCCTGGAATAGCCCCCGGCGATCCTGCGTCGCACCGGTAAATGAGCCCTTGCGGTGTCCGAACAGCTCCGACTCGATCAGTCCTTCCGGAATCGCGCTGCAATTGACCGCCACGAAAGGGCCACCGGCTCGCCGACTGGCGTTGTGTATGGCGTGCGCAAGCAGTTCCTTGCCGGTGCCGCTCGGGCCGTACACGCACACGCTGGCATCCGAAGCGGCAACGCGCTTGGCCTGCGCCAGCAGGTCCTCCATCGCGGGTGAGCGCGTGATGATCTCGCCGCGCCAGCCTTCTCCTCCGCCTCCCGCCGGGACGCTAGACAGGCGCAAAGCGTCGGCCACCGTATCGAGCAGGACCTTGCCGTCGAACGGCTTGGTAAGGAAGCTGAAGACGCCGCGGCGCGTCGCGGCCACCGCCTCAGGAATCGTGCCGTGCGCAGTAAGAATGACCACCGGCAGCGACGGAGCATCGCGGTGAATCGCGTCGAACAACGCCATGCCGTCCATACCGTGCATTCGCAAGTCTGTGATGACGAGGTCCGGCCGCGAGATGGCGAAGCTCGCTAGAGCGCTTTCGCCGGAATCGGAAGTCAATACCGAGTAACCCGCCGCCCTGAGCCGCATTGCGATGAGTTGCAGCAAATCCATGTCGTCATCGACAAGCAGGATGTTGGAAGCTTCTTTCGTCATAACTCTATCTCCTGATGTTTCGCAGCTTCTCTTCGCGCTCAACGATGCCGCGTTCAATTGATTTCAGTGCTTCAAGCTGCTCCTGCAGCTTCGCCTCGCGTACCTCGGAGGCACGCCGCGAACGCTCGAACTCCGCGCGCAATTCAACCTCGCGTTGCTGTGCGGTGCGCAGTGAACGTTGGCGCTCAGCATTTGCCTGCTCACTATCTCGCGCCAGCCGCAGCCGGTCCGCAACCTGGCCCTCAAGCAATGCGCCGAAGCTCGAATACGGTGATGATTTGCCCTCCCCAGCGGCAAACTGTTCGAGCAGCGAATACGCAGCCTTGACGTCCCCGCGCGGCGCCGGTAGCACGGCCAAGAGCGTTGCGAGTCGCAGCCGGGTGACGGTACTCGGGTCGCGCTGGAACGCGTCCTGCGCCATATCCAGAGCGCGCTGCTGCTCGATTGCCGGCGCCAGTGCAGCGGCCACCGCCTGGGCAACAATCTCGTTCACACTTTTCAGTTCCTCGATGCCTAGGGGCTCTGCGGCACCTTTCATAGGAGAAACAATCGCATGCATCGCAGTCGTCTCCTCGGCGCGCGGCGCCAGCAGCGCGCAACCCGCGAGCGGTAGAACAAGCAGTCCGATCAGCGCCCTCATGCCGCCACCGGAACCACTGCCGTGACTTCTCGCGGAAGCATGACCCTGAAATGACCGCCGTGGCTACCTTCCACCACCGCGATTCGACCACCGTGCGCTTCGACATATTCTCGCACGATAGCAAGTCCGAGACCGCTGCCTTGGATCCGCCCTCTGGCCTCGGTGCGGCCGCGAAAAAAGGAGTCGAAAACCAACTCCCTCTCTTCGGCCGGCACGCCGGGGCCGGAATCTATCACCTCGAACATCGCTTCGCCTCTGAACTCGCGTGCAACAAGCGAAATGGTGCCTCCATCTGGAGTGAACTTGACTGCGTTACCAACGAGATTATCCACAATTGAGCGCAGCTTCTGCGGGTCTGCCCGAACCGTTACGGGCAGCAAATAGAGCGCCACGCGCAGTCGCTTGGCCTTCGCCGCCAGCTCGTGCGAACGCGCAGAATCGCGCACGAACGTACCGAGCTGGATCGACTGAAGATTAAGCGAGGCCGTAGCGTGCAACGCGCGCTGGTAGTCCAGAAGGTCCTCGATCAAGCGCTGCAGCTTTACACTGTTGTCGCGCATGATACTTACCACCTGCTGCGCCTGCGGCGCAAGCGCTCCAGCAGTCCCATCGTTCAGCAGTTCCGCTCCTTCGCGCAAGGCAGTTAGTGGGGTCTTAAGTTCGTGCGATACGTTGCGCAGGAATCGATTCTTCTGCGCATCGAGCTCGGTAAGTTGGCGCCGTAGCCAGTCGAGCTGCTCACCCAGATATCGCAGGTCCGCTGGTCCTCGCACCCTGATCGGCCGGGTGAAGTCCGCGCTACCGAGCTGCCGGATCGAAGCGTCCAATTCGGCAATCGGGCGCGCGATGAATCGAGTGAACGCAAGCGCAAGCGCAAGCGCAAGCGCAGTACTAAACATAACCAATGAGACAAGGCGCTGCTGCACAACTTCGGCGCTCGAGCGCAGTCGGTCAACCTCGCGATCAGCCACCAAGTAGCTGATTGCAAGCATCTCATAAGCATTGTCTGCGAGCCTGTCCGCTTCAGCGCTGATCGCACTCGGGTCAAGACTCCCACGCGGCTGGACGGTCAGTTTGCTGTACAGGGCCTGTTCCTCCTCCACTGTGCGCTTTAGCGCGACCTGCTGCTGCGTATCGAGAGGCAACAGCGAGAGCTCGCTCGATACCTGTTTGAAACTGCGGTGCACGCGCGCGTAGTCTTCCATCAACACCGGATCGGCGAGCAAGGTTACCTGCTGCGCCAAGCGCTCGATCGATCCAATGCGGTTCACAAGCGAGCGACTGGCGCGCGCGGCCTGGGCGGCACTGAACACGGCGTTGCGACTTTGCTCGGCCAGCCGCTCCGTGTTCCAGGCCGAGTAGGCGAGCGCGCCCGCTAGCGGCAGGGCAACCAGCGTGAAGCCGGCCAGCAGCAGCCCTAGGAACGAGCGCGGATACGGAAGCGCCGTAGCCGCAAGGGACGGATTGGCTCTCATCTGCCTATAATTATTGCAAAATTCTGTCGCAGACAGGACGAATGTCACAAGCGCAGGCGGACGAACGCGACAATTCTCGCGTGCATCTGGTCGCCGCGGTCGCCTCGAACGGCGTCATCGGCGCCTGGGGCAAGCTGCCATGGCACTTGCCGGAAGACCTGCAGCATTTCAAGGCGCTAACCTACGGCCATCCCGTGATCATGGGACGCCGTACATGGGAGTCGCTCGGCAAACCCTTGCCGGGACGGGACAATATCGTCGTCACCCGCAGTGAAGGATTCGAAGCGCGCGGCGCGAGCGTAGCGTCCTCGTTCGACGCCGCGCTCGCTCTGTGCGCGGGTTCTCCGGTTGCGTTCGTGATCGGAGGCGGGGAACTGTACGCCGCGGCACTCCCCGAAGCTGACGTTCTGCTGCTGACCGAAATCCAGCGCGACTACGAAGGCGACGCACGCTTTCCGGATATCGACCGCGGAGCATGGCAGGAATGCGAACGGGTTCCGCGTGCCACCGCCGACGGCCTGCGTTACGATTTCGTGCGATACGAGCGCGCCGGACCGAACAAAGACCCGGAATAACGAGACGCGGATCGAACAAGGCGGGCACGAGGTCCGCCTTGTTCGATCATCCAACGACCCTCGCGCTCAGCGCTCAGACTCGAAAATCCTCACTTCGGGCAGGGGGAAACCGTTGAACTCGCTTGCGTACGCGGTGGTGTAAGCCCCGGCATTGCGCAAGTAGAAGAAATCGTCTTCCTGCAGATCCGAAGGCAGCGGCTCATCGCGCAGGATCACGTCCACCGAATCGCAGGTCGGGCCGGCAACGTTCCAGGTCACGTCCGGGCCCGAGCGGTCGGTGCGGATACGGTACTTGAGACCCTCAGTCGACTCGATGATGCCGCCGAACAGGCCGGCATCGAGGTGCAGCCAGCGCTTGCTCCCGCGCGCCGCCGTCCCAAGCACGCGGCAGACGAAGTAGCCGGCGTCGGAGACGAGATAGCGCCCGGGCTCGGCGATCACCCGCACCTCGGGCGGAAACGCCTTCAGCGCCTCGTTGACCACGTTGCCGATCACCTCGATCGACGGGATCGGCCTGACGTGGCGCACCGGGAACCCGCCACCGATGTCAAGCAGGCGCGGCTTGAGCCCCGCCTTCGCCATCGCGTCGAACACCGCGCGCGCTTTCTCGATCCCGACGCGCCAGTTCTCAGGGTTGCGGCATTGCGAGCCGACGTGGAAGGTCACCCCTGCGAGGTCGGCGCCGAGCTTCGCCGCGGTGGCTATGATCTCCCGGATTTCGGCCGCGCCGACGCCGAACTTGCCGGAGAGTGGCCAATCGCTGCCGATGTTGGGTGTCGCGACCCGCAGGTACAGCTTCGCATCGGACTTCACCCCGTGCACCCGTCTCAGCTCGTCGACGCTGTCGATCACAAACCATTCGACGCCCTTCGCGGCGGCGTAGGCGATCGAATCGCGCGACTTGACCGGGTTGGAGTAGAACACCTCGGCAGCAGGCACCCCCAACGAGAGAAGGAGGTCGAGTTCGGCGATCGAAGCGATCTCGAAGCCTGCGCCCTCCTCGAGCAGGACCTTGAGCACGCGCGGGTCCGGATTCGCCTTGACCGCGTAATGCGGCCTCACTCGCGGCATGGCGACATGGAAACGCCGCGCCTTTTCGCGCACGATGGCTGTGTCGAGGATCAGAAACGGCCGCGTGTACTTCTTGCGGGCGGCCTGGCGCACGGTCTCGAAGTCGAGGCTGACTTCGGGGTGCGTGTCGAAGAGCTGTTCTTGCTGATGAGTCGGTTGCTTGTTGCGAGCTATGCTAGTGGGGCGAGCGCCCATTCACGTCTCCCGGTTCACTAAGTCTCAGGAATTTCCAGAACGCAAACGTCGAAGCGCAACGCGTATCTCTTTCTGCCTGTCATGATGACCTCCTTGCCCTCGCCGGGGGTTGGTAAACTTGCGCCGATTATAGGGGCGAAGCTCGCTGAGTCAAGGGCTTAGGTGCGATTTTTTCAAGCCCCTACAGACTGCGCGGAGCGCTCGCCCCGGCGTCCGGCGCTCGCTGCGGGCGCCAAACCACAACATGCGGGAAGCAGGAGCGGTACGCGGCGCCATATTGTGCTTTTGCGGAGCGGGCGAGGCGGATCAGATGCGCGGGAGCGTCACGCCCTGCTGGCCGAAGTACTTGCCCCCGCGATCCTTGTAGGAGGTCTCGCAGACTTCGTCGGACTCGAAGAAGATCACCTGCGCCACGCCCTCGTTGGCGTAGATCTTGGCCGGCAGCGGCGTGGTATTGGAGAACTCCAGGGTCACGTGGCCCTCCCATTCCGGCTCGAGCGGGGTGACGTTCACGATGATGCCGCAGCGCGCGTAGGTCGATTTGCCGAGGCAGATCGTCAGCACGTTGCGCGGGATGCGGAAGTACTCGACCGTGCGCGCCAGCGCGAAGGAATTCGGCGGGATGATGCAAACCTCGCCCTTGAAGTCGACGAAGGACTTCTCGTCGAAATTCTTGGGGTCGACGATGGTCGAGTTGATGTTGGTGAAGATCTTGAACTCGTCAGAGCAGCGAATGTCGTAGCCGTAGCTCGAGGTGCCGTATGACACGATCCTGCGTCCGCCGAGCTCCTTGACCTGGCCCGGCTCGAAGGGCTCGATCATGCGCGCGCTCTGCGCCATGCGCCGTATCCAGATATCCGATTTGATCGTCATCTAGGTGTTCTGCACCACGATATTGGGGAACTTGGAAGTCATGTCGCGCTGCGACTCGGCGATCTTGACCGCGCAGCGGCGCGCAATGCGACGGTAGATTTCCGCCACCCGACCATCCGGGTCGGCCACCACGGTCGGGCGGCCGGAGTCCGCCTGCTCGCGGATTGCGGTGTCCAGCGGCAGCTGGCCGAGCAGCTCGGTGCCGTAGTCGGCGCACATCTTGTTGGCGCCGCCGGAGCCGAAGATGTGGCTTTCGTGGCCGCAGTTGGGGCAGACGTGGATCGACATGTTCTCGACCACGCCCAGGATCGGAATGCCGACCTTCTCGAACATCTTCAGCCCCTTGCGCGCGTCGATCAGGGCGATGTCCTGGGGCGTGGTGACGATCACCGCACCGGTAACCGGCACCTTCTGGGCAAGCGTTAGCTGAATGTCGCCCGTGCCCGGCGGCAGGTCGACCACCAGATAGTCGAGGTCGCGCCAGCGCGTGTCCTTGAGCAGTTGCTCGAGGGCCTGCGTCACCATCGGCCCGCGCCACACCATCGGAGTGTCGGTATCGATCAGGAAGCCGATCGAAATCGCCTGAATGCCATGGCCTTCCATCGGCTCGAGGCTCTTGCCGTCCTTCGATTCTGGACGCCCCGAAATGCCGAGCATCATCGGCTGCGAGGGGCCGTAGATGTCGGCGTCGAGAATGCCCACCGAAGCGCCCTCGGCCGCAAGCGCGAGCGCCAGGTTGACCGCGGTGGTCGACTTGCCGACGCCCCCTTTGCCCGACGCCACGGCGATGATGTTCTTGATTCCGGCAATCAATTTGACGCCCTTCTGCACCGCGTGCGCCACCACCTTCGAGCTCACGTTTACAGTCACCGACGCGGCCCCCGCCTTGCGCAGCGCTTCGGAGATCTGCCGTCGGATCGGCTCGACTTGGCTCTTGCCCGGATAGCCGAGCTCGACATCGAGCGAGACGTTGGCTCCGTCGACCTTGATGTTGCGAGCGGAGCGGGTGCTGAGGAAATCCTTCTCGGTGTTCGGGTCGACGAGCTGCTTGAGAGCTACTTGGACTTGGGCTTCGCTGATGGTCATGGCAGGTTCCTCGCCCCGCACCATGCCGGGGCGGAGAAAAAACGCTCAAGTCTACCGAAAACGGCCCTGTCGCGACACAGGAACCCTGGTCGCTTTGCTAGAATCGCGCACTCCGCTCCAGGCCTCGCCGATGTCCCGCCGCAGGATTCTCGTCACTTCCGCCCTGCCCTACGCCAACGGCGCGATCCACCTCGGCCACCTGGTCGAATACATCCAGACCGACATCTGGGTGCGGTTCCAGAAGATGCGCGGCACGAGGTGCACTACGTCTGCGCCGACGATACCCACGGCACGCCGATCATGCTGCGCGCCGACGCGGAAGGCATCACGCCCGCGCAGCTGATCGAGCGCGATCTGGCACGAGCACAAGCGCGATTTCGACGGCTTTCAGATCGGGTTCGACAACTACTACTCCACCGATTCGCCCGAGAATCGGGCCTTGTGCGAGGACATCTACCTGCAACTGAAAGAACGCGGCCTGATTGCGGTGCGCTCGGTCGAGCAGTTCTACGACCCGGTCAAGCAGATGTTCCTGCCCGACCGCTATCATCAAGGGCGAATGCCCCAAGTGCGGCGCCAAGGACCAGTATGGCGACACCTGCGAAGTTTGCGGCGCCACCTATGCGCCCACCGACCTCAAGAACCCCTACTCGGTGGTCTCCGGCGCCCGCCCCGAGCGGCGTGCCTCCGAGCACCATTTCTTCCGCCTCTCCGACCAGCGCTGCGAGGCGTTCCTGCGCCACTGGACCCAGGGCGGCGATCGCCTGCAGCCCGAAGCGGCCAACAAGATGAAGGAGTGGCTGGGCGAGCAGGGCGAGCACCTGCTTACCGACTGGGACATCTCGCGCGATGCGCCCTACTTCGGCTTCGCGATTCCTGGCACCGGCGGGACAAGTATTTCTACGTATGGCTGGACGCGCCTGTCGGCTACTTCGGCAGCTTCGCGAATTACGCCGCGAGGCGGCGAACTGAAGGCGCCGCGATCGATCTGGACGCCTTCCTGCGCCCGGGCGGCGACACCGAGCTTGTGCATTTCATCGGCAAGGACATCCTGTATTTCCACGCGCTGTTCTGGCCCGCGATGCTTGAGCACGCAGGCTACCGCACCCCGACGAAGGTGTTCGCCCACGGCTTTCTCACCGTTAACGGCGAGAAGATGACCAAGTCCGCGGCACCTTCATCACCGCGGAGAGCTACCTGCGATCTGGGGCTCAACCCCGAGTGGCTGCGCTACTACTACGCTGCCAAGCTCGGCCCGACGATGGAGGACATCGATCTTAATCTCGAGGACTTCGTCGCGCGGGTGAACAGCGACCTGGTCGGCAAGTACGTCAACATCATCAGTCGCTACGCGGCGATCCTGAACAGAAACTTCGACGGCCACGTGCTGCTTGAAGACCGCGATCGGATCTCAGAGACTCGGCGTTACTCGATGCACGCCTATGCAGCTGAAGACACGATCACGCAAGCGTACGAAAACCGCGAGTACGGCAAGGCCTTGCGCGAGGTCATGCGGGTCGCTGACCTGATCAACCGGCAGATCGACCAGGACAAGCCTTGGGACCTGGCGAAGGACGTTTCGCGCAGGTTCGAGCTGCACGTCCTGTGCTCCGACTGCGTGAACGCGTTCCGCGTTCTGACCTACTATCTCGCGCCGGTCCTGCCTCAAACTGCGGCGCGAGCGGCCGAGCTTCTCGGCCTTGAATATCCGTTCGCATGGGCCGATCTTGGCCACCCCATCACGCGCATCGCACCCTACAAGCACCTGCTGACGCGCGTAGACCTGAAGCAGATTGCTGCGCTGGTCGAGGCGAACCGGGAAAGCCTGCAACCCGCGCCCCCCCAGCAATCCCTGCAACGCCATGCCGAGCACCAGCAGCACGCCGCCGAGGAGAGCGCAGTGATCGGAACCATCTCAATCGAAGATTTCAACAGGATCGACCTGCGCGTGGCGCGCATCGTGGACGCGCAGCAGGTCGAAGGCGCGGACAAGCTGGTCAAGCTGACGCTCGAAATCGGCAAAGAGACGCGTACCGTGTTCGCCGGCATCAAGTCGGCTTATGCACCCGAAGACCTCAAGGGGCGCCACACAGTGATGGTCGCGAATCTCGCCCCGCGCAAGATGCGCTTCGGTGTGTCGGAAGGCATGGTGCTGGCTGCCTCCGGCGAAGGCCCGGGCATATTTCTCATCGCGCCCGACGAGGGGGCGCTGCCTGGCATGCGCGTAAAATAACGCTATCGCGGCCCCGCGCCGCAAATCGTGCGATGCCCTGCGATGGAGAATTCCGGTCGAACGCTGGTGTGCAGCGTCGTGTTCCTCGACATCGCGGAATACTCGAAGAAGCCGGTAGCGGAGCAGCTGCAGCTCAAGCAGTCGTTCAACGGCATCTTGGCGCACGCTCTCGATCAGGTTCCAGTGCGGGACAGGATCATCCTCGATACCGGAGACGGCGCCGCGATTGCCTTTCTCGGCGACCCCGAAGACGCCCTGTTCTCCTCCATGTCGATCCGAGACTCGGCAGGCGCGTTGCCGGTGCGCCTGGGCGTCAATCTCGGGCCGGTGCGACTGCTGAAAGACCTGAACGGACAGATGAATATCATCGGCGACGGAATCAATGTCGCACAGCGCGTCATGGGATTCGCGCGGCCCGGACAGTTGCTCGTATCGCGCTCCTTCTACGAGGTGGTATCGCGCCTTTCGCGTGACTACGAGAAGCTGTTCTTTCATGAGGGCTCTCGAACCGACAAGCACGTTCGCGCGCATGAGGTGTATTCGGTCGGATCCGGCATACCGGCGGGGCGGCGCGTAGTCGACACGGTGGCGCGCCTACGCGAGAACGGCGGCAGCGCGAGTTGGCTCGCGGCCACCGGGCCGCTCGGGCTCAATCGCGCCGCAATGCTGGCCGCGTCCCTTGTGTTCGTCGCGCTGGTGGCTATCGGCTTAACCATGCGCGGCAAGCTCGAGCGCAAGTCGACCTCCGCCATCCCTGCCGAGCAGTCGCTGACGGCGCCTGCGGTGGCGAATTCGGCGCCAGCGCCGGTGCCAGCGCCAATGCCCGCCCGCGCGGAGCCGCGGCGAGAGCACAGGACCTCCAGGGCGGCAGCGCCGCAGCTTGGTACGATTCGGCTCGCGATCGCTCCCTGGGGCCGGGTGATCGTAGACGGCAAGGAGCGCGGCGTGAGCCCGCCGCTGCGGCAGATTGAAGTCCCGTTGGGGCCACATACGGTCGAGATCCGGAACACGACGTTCCCGAGCCACGTCGCGAAAGTGGAAGTGAAGGCGGGTGAATCGATCCGAATAAAGCACCGCTTCCGATGAAAGGGGCAATGGCGACGGGGAGTGTCACACGCGCGATTCGATTCGTGGTCGCGTTCGCGGCGGCCGCAACGCTCGCGGGCTGCTCGTGGGCACCGATGCGCGACCTGCGGGCCTCGATTTCGCGCGCTTTCCACCGCGACGGCGAGGCGGCGCTCGCCGCCGGAATAAGGAATTATGACGACGGGGCATACGCGGAGGCGGGCAAGGACCTGCGCAGCGCGCTCCAGCTCGGGCTCTGGGATTCCGACCGTGTGCGCGCGCACAAGTACCTCGCGTTCATCTACTGCGCATCGGGCGACGAGCCCCGCTGCCGCGCCGAGTTCCGGCTGGCGCTCGATATCGATCCGCAGCTGCAGCTCTCCCCCGCGGAGGAGGGACACCCGATATGGGGCCCGGTGTTCCGCGCGGTAAAGGCGGGGCACTGACCCCCCGCGGCATGCCACCCGAAATGGAACCGAGAACCGTCGGCCGCTACGAGATCGTTTCGGAGCTCGGACGCGGCGCGATGGGCGTGGTGTACAAAGCCACCGACCCCGTCCTCGGGCGTTTGGTCGCCATCAAAACGATCAATATGGCGCTCGAGCGGGACGGCATCGAGAACTACGAGGCGCGCTTCTATCAGGAGGCGCGCGCCGCTGGCGGCCTCACCCACCCCAACATCGTCACCGTCTACGACGTCGGCAAGAACGGCGACGTTGCCTACATGGCGATGGAATTCGTCGAAGGCGTTGAGCTGCGTGCGCTTCTCGCCTCGAGTCGCCCGCTTGCCGTCGCGCAGGCGATATCGATCGCGGCGCAGGTCGCCGAAGGACTCGCCTACGCGCACGAGCGCGGCATCGTGCATCGCGACATCAAGCCGCCCAATATCATGGTGACGCGTGGCGGCAGCGTGAAGATCGCGGACTTCGGCATCGCGCGCATGCGCGCGGCCGAATCGTTGACGCAGACCGGGATGATGCTCGGCTCGCCGAAGTACATGTCGCCCGAGCATGTCCTGGGCAAGCGCGCCGATCAGCGCGGCGACATCTTTTCGCTCGGCATTATCCTGTACGAAATGCTCGCCGGCTCGGCACCATTCGGCGGAGAGAATGTCACGGCGCTCATGTACCAGATCGTCAACTTGACTCCGCCCGCGCCGAGCCTGCGCAACCCCGAGGTCCCCGAGCTGCTCGATTATGTCGTGGCCAAGATGCTGGCCAAGTCATTGGAGGAGCGCTACCAAAACGCGGCCCAGCTGGCATCCGACCTGCGCGAGTGCGAGCGCCAGCTCGCCTCGCCCGGAGCCACGGCACAGCGGGAGCTGTTCGCGGCCACGCTGGGCGCAGGTCTCAGGACCACGATCGCCGACTCCGGCGCAAATACGCTTGCACACGCGCACACCTTCGACCGTACCCGTGTCGACGACCAGTCGACGCTGCCGCTCGACAAACCGTTAGGTCACCGCCTGGCACGAGGTTTCGATTCTTTTGAAGCGACGCAGCGCCTCGCCGCGCTCACTGGCGCAGAGACGCCCGACGACGCCGCCGGCGCGAACGAGATGCTTACCGCAACGCAGATGATCGACTCGGTTCCGGCACCCGCGAAGCGCGGCTGGCGGCGGCGCGACTGGATGCTGGTAAGCGGCGCCGCAATCCTGGGCGCGCTCGTGGCGCGCCGCATTGTGCGCGGCGCGAAGCGCTAGCGCTAGCCACTAAATCGCGGTTCGCGAGGCTTGTCGGAGCGCTATCTTGTTGTTCGGCGCCACCGAAGAATCACGCAGAAATTTTTTTCATATCAGCCTGTTAGAATTGCGCGTCACGCATCGGCAGCAGACGTGCATCTAGATTCCCTCGACGCGACGCTGGGCCTGGCCCTGGTCTGGGTGTGCCTCGGCCTGGCCGGCCTGCTGGCACCCGCGAGCATCCGCCTTGTCAGCCGAGTACTGTTTCCGATCGGGGCACTGACCGGCCTGGCGCTCGCCACCGTGGCGCTGCCGGCGATCTTCGAACCGGCGCTGACGCGGGTGCTGCCTCTGGGCCTGCCCGACCTGCCGTTCCACGCCCGTCTCGACGCCCTGTCCGCATTCTTCCTGCTGTTGCTCGGTGCGGTGTCGGCCGGAGTGTCGCTGTTCGCGTGCGGTTACTTTCGCAAAGGCGAAGGCACGCCGCCCGGGTTGCAGGGCCTTTACTACCACCTGTTCCTGGCCAGCATGGCGCTACTGCTGCTGGCCGACGACGCCTATTTTTTCATGGTGTGCTGGGAGACGATGGCGCTGTCGTCCTACTTTCTGGTCACCACCGATCACGACAAGCCCGAGATCCGCCGCGCGGGCTATCTCTACCTGCTGATCGCGCACGTCGGCGCGATCGCGATCCTGCTTTGCTTCGGCGTGCTGCAAGGCGGCAGTGGCGACTACACCTTTCAAGCCATGCGGCAGTTGGCGCCGTCCTCGGGCTGGGCGACCGTCGCGTTCCTCCTGGCCCTGGTCGGATTCGGCGGCAAGGCAGGAATCCTGCCCCTGCACGTGTGGCTGCCCGAAGCGCACCCTGCCGCGCCCTCGCCGGTATCGGCGCTGATGAGCGGCGTCATGCTGAAGACTGCGATCTACGGTTTGCTGCGCGTCACCTTCGATCTGATCGGCTTTCCGTTGTGGTGGTGGGGCGTCGTCGCGCTCGGCGCTCGGCCTGCTGACCGCGCTGTTCGGAGTCGATCTTCGCCGCGGTGCAAACCGACATGAAGCGCCTGCTCGCCTACTCCTCGATCGAAAACATCGGGCTCATCGTCGCCGGTTTCGGCCTCACCCTGCTGTTTCGCGGCTTACGCGATGAACGCGCTCGCTGCGCTTGCGCTCACTGCGACGCTGTATCACTGCCTCAACCACGCGTTTTTCAAGAGCCTGCTGTTTCTCGCGCACCGGCTCCGTGCTGCACTGCGACCAGCGAGCGCAGCCTCGGCCGTCTGGGCGGATTGATCCACCGCATGCCGTGGGTCGCCTGGACCGCGCTGGTCGGCACCGTGGCGATCGCCGGGCTGCCGCCGCTGAACGGCTTCGTGTCGGAATGGCTGCTGCTGCAGGCGTTCCTGTTCAGTCGCCGGCCTGCCGCATTCCTACCTCAACATGCTGGTGCCGGTTGCCGCCGCCTCCATCGCACTGGCGGCTGCATTGGCAGGCTACGTGATGGTGAAGTTCTACGGCGTGATCTTTCTCGGTCAGCCGCGCGAGCCCAGACTCGCCGAAGCCGCACGACGCCGGCTCATGGGAGCGCCTCGGCCTGCTCTGGCTTGCGGCCGGCTGCGTGGTGCTGGGACTGGTGCCCGCGACCGTGATCGGGATGCTCGATCCGATCACCCGTGCGCTCGCCGGCAGCCGGATCGCGAGCCTGGCGCAGGGCTGGCTGTTCCTCGCGCCGATCGAGCCACAACGCGCGAGCTACAGCCCGATCCTGTTCTTCATTCTCACCGCGCTGTTGGTCGCGCTCGCATGGCTCGCGGTGCGTGCCTTCTATCACGGGCGCGTTCGCCGCAGCAGACCATGGGGCTGCGGGTTTCCCGGTGCAAAATGCGCGCATGCAGGACACCGCGGAGGGCTTCGGCCAGCCGATCCGCCATGTGTTCGAGCCGTTCTTTCGCATCGAGCAATCCTTGCCCGCGCCGTTCGACGCACGCCCGCGCTACCGCGGAAGTGGTGGACGACCGGCTCTGGTACTGGCTCTACCTGCCGCTTGCGCGCGGGGTCGAGAAGCTGACCTCGCTGATCACGGTGCTGCAGCGCGGGCGCATCTCGGTGTACCTGATGTACAGCTTCGTCACACTGCTCCTGCTGCTGCTCTTCGTCCGATGATAAATCTGGCGGGCATCGCAGCGCAGTTCACTGAGTTAATGCTCGCGATCCTGCTCGCGCCGCTGTTGACCGGCTGGGTCAACCAGTGCCGCGCCTGGCTGCAGAACCGTAGCGCACCGAGCCTGCTGCAGCCCTACCGCAACCTGAACAAGCTTTTCACAAGGAAGCGGTGCTGGCGCACGACGCCTCGCCGCTGTTTCGCATCGCGCCTTACATGATGTTCGGCAGCCTGCATTGCTCGCAGCGGCATCGTGCCGACGCTCGCCATCGATCTGCCGCTGACGCCGCGGCGGACGCGATCGCGCTGGTCGGCCTGTTCGCGCTGGCGAGGCGTGTTCATTTCGCTGGCCGCGAATGGACATCGGCACCGCGTTCGGCTCGCTGGGCGCGCGGCGCGAGATGCTGGTCGGCTTCCTGGCCGAGCCGGCGCTGCTGATGGTGCTGTTCACCGCCTCCCTGATCTCGGGCTCGACCTCGCTTTCAACCATCGTGCGACACGCTCGCGCACAAGGAATTCGTGATCTATCCCAGCCTGGCGTTCGCCGGCGTCGCGTTCACGATGGTGTCGCTGGCGGAAAACGCGCGCATTCCGGTCGACAACCCGGCCACGCACCTCGAGCTGACCATGATCCACGAGGCGATGGTGCTGGAGTACTCGGCGCGTCACCTGGCGCTGATCGAGTGGGCCGCCAGCCTGAAGCTGTTCGCCTATTCGTGCATCGGCTCGCGCTGTTCTTGCCCTTCGGCATCGCCGAGAGCGGCGACTGGCTAGCGCTCACCCTCGCTCTCCCGGCGCTGCTGGTGAAGCTCGCGGTGGGCGGCGCCGCGCTCGCGGTGATCGAGATGCTGCGCGCGAAGATGCGCATCTTCCGCGCGCCGGAGTTCCTCGGCACCGCGTTCCTGCTCGCGGTGCTGGCAATGCTGGTGCATGTTCTGCTGGAGAGCTGAGATGCTCGCGCACTACGGACCGCAGCTGATCAACCTGTTCGCGGCAGTGCTGCTGCTGCTCGCCTTCGCCATGCTGCCCAGCGCCGGATGCTGTCGCTGATCAACCTGTTTGCCGGCCCAGGGCTTTGTGCTGTTCCTGACGACCAGCCTGGTGGCAGCGCTTACCGGGCAACACCACCTGTACTGGTCGGCCGCTGCTGACGCTGGTGATTCAAGGTCATCCTGCTGCCATGGATCCTGCACCGCCTGATCCGCAAGCTGAACATCAAGTGGGACGTCGAGACACTGATCAACATCCCGACCACGATGCTGGTCGGCATCGTTCTGGTGGTACTTCGCGTTCAATCTGGCGCTGCCGATCTCCCAGCTCGCCGGCACGGTCACGCGCTCGACGCTCGGCATCGCGCTGGCCAGCGTGCTGCTCTCGTTCCTGATGATGATCACTCGCTCCAAGGCGATACCCGCAGGTCATCGGCTTCCTGGCGATGGAGAACGGCCTGTTCTTCGCCGCCACCGGCGCCACCTACGGCATGCCGCATGGTGGTCGAGCTCGGCGTCGCGCTCGACGTGCTGGTGGGCGCGCTGATTCTCGGCATCTTCATCTTCCAGATCCGCGAGCGCTTCGACAGCCTGGACATCCGCCACCTGGAGAAGCTCAAGGAGCACTGATGCTCGAGATGCTCTGCGCTCCTGGCTTCCGCCGCTGGCAGGCGCTATCACGCTCGCGCTGTATGGTCATCGCGATCGCGCCGCCGAAGTCAACGCGCTCTTCAGCACCGTCACCTTCGTCGCCGCCGCCGGGCTCACCGCGCGCATCGTCGCGCACGGACCCATGCACGTGCTGCACGAGCAGTTCTTCATCGACCCGCTCAACGTCTTTCTGGTCGCGCTGACGGCCTTCGTTGGAATTTACCACGTCGCTGTTTTCGCGCCCCTACATGCGCATCGAGCGCGACCACGGGCGGGCTTCGACTGCCGCGCCTGCGCCTGTACCACAGCATGTACCAGATGTTCAGCTTCACCATGCTGCTGGTGCTCACGACTAACAACCTGGGCATCATGTGGGTGGCGATGGAAGCGGCCACGCTGACCACGGTGCTGCTGGTCGCGCTCTACCGCACGCCCGCCTCCCTGGAAGCGGCCTGGAAGTATTTCATCCTGTGCGGCGTGGGCATCGCGCAGGCGCTGTTCGGCACCATCCTGCTGTATTTCGCGGCCGAGCGCGTCCTGGGCCCAGGCGGTCGGCTCTCTGCTGTGGACCCATCTCGACGCGGTCAAGGCCAGCCTCGAGCCGACCGTCATGTCGACTCGCATTCGTGTTTCTGCTGGTCGGCTACGGCACCAAGGTCGGGCTGGTGCCGCTGCACAACTGGCTGCCCGACGCGCACGCCGAAGGCCCCACGCCGGTTTCGGCCGTGCTCTCCGGGCTGCTGCTGAACGTCGCGCTGTACGCCGTTGATGCGCTGCAAGGTGATGGTGGACGGATCGTTGCGCCAAGCCGGCGAGCTGCCATTCGCCAGTTCGCTGATGATGGGCTTCGGCCTGCTGTCGGTTGTGGTCGGCGCGTTCTTTCTCTCGCGCCAGACGCGACATCAAGCGCATGTTCGCCTATTCCTCGATCGAGCACATGGGCCTGATCACCTTCGCGTTCGGCATGGGCGGCCCGGTGGCGAGCTTCGCCGGGCTGCTGCACATGACGATGCATTCGCTTACCAAGAGCGCGATCTTCTTCGCCGTCGGCCATGCCACGCAGAAGAGCCGGCACCCAGCTGATGGAAGACATTCGCGGCCTGATGCGGGTCAGCCCCACCGTCGGCTGGGGACTGATGCTGGGCACGGTCGCGATTCTCGGCATGCCGCCGTTCGGCGTGTTCGCGAGCGAGTTCCTGATCCTCACCCGGCAATGCATAGCACCCCTGGGCCGCCCCGATTCCTGCTCGGCGCGCTCGGGCATCGCCTTTGCCGCCATCTTCGGCAAGGTGCAGCCGATGGTGTTCGGCGACACCACCGCCAAACGGCTGCCCCATCCGCCGGCGCTGCTGCCGGTATTCGCGCATCTGGGCATCGTGCTGATGCTCGGGCTCTACATGCCTCCCTATCTCGCCGCCTGGTACCGCCAGGCCGCGCGCCTGATCGGATAGCCATGGCACCCGAGCTTCCAGGAGTCCGGTTTGAGCCGCTAGCAGGGAGCGTAGCCGCCTGGCGTGCGGCTGTGGACGCGCAGCAGTGGATTCGCGCCGGCGAGGATATCGCAGCCCGAGGCGGCCGGCTGGCCGCGCTGTGGGCGAGCGATGATTCCGATCGCGAGGGAGGGCTGTGCGTGCGCGCCCTGCTGGTCTCGTTCGAGGGCCTGATATGCCTCGAGCTGCGCCTACCGGAGCATGACGCAAGCTTCCCGGATCTGTCGGAAAATTTCCCTTGCGCGAACCGTATGCAACGGGCGGTTTTCGACCTGTGCGGCGCGCGGGCGCTCACGCGCGATGGCACTCCTGCGGACTCACGTCCGTGGCTGCGCCACGGCGCCTGGCCGGAGGATGTCTTCCCGCTGCGCCGGAACGTTGCCGCCGACGCACGCTGGCCGGCGCAGGCGGACGCGTTCCGCTTCGTCGCGGTCGAAGGTGACGGCGTGCACGAAATCCCGGTCGGGCCGGTGCATGCGGGCACCATCGAGCCCGGTCACTTCCGCTTTTCGATTGTCGGCGAACGCGTGCTGCGCCTCGAGGAAAGGCTCGGCTACAAGCACAAAGGCATCGAGAAGCGCTTCGAACAGATGTCCCTCGCTGACGCGATCCGCCTCGCTGGCCGCGTCTCGGGAGACAGCACGGTCGCGTATGCCTGGGCCTATGCAATGGCGCTGGAGTCGATCTGCGGCGCGCAGCCGAGCGAGCGAGCGCTGCGCCTGCGCGCGCTTCTGCTCGAGCGCGAGCGCATCGCAAATCACCTGGGCGACCTCGGCGCCCTCGGCAACGATGGCGGACTGGCGTTCGGCCTGGCGCAGTTCTCCCGGCTCAAGGAAGACGTCTTGCGCCTGAACGCGCGCCTGTTCGGTCACCGATACCTCATGGACGGGATCGTGCCTTGCGGGGTCGCGGTGGACGTCGATCCCGCCTCCATCGCCGTGCTGCTGGACGAAGCGGACCGGATCGAGCACGAGGTTCGCGCGCTACGCGCCATATACGACGACCACGCGGGCCTGCAGGATCGGTTCCTGACCTGCGGTCGGCTCGCGCCGGATACCGCCGCGCGCCTCGGCGTCGTCGGCCTGGCGGCACGCGCCAGCGGCATCGCGCTTGACGTTCGTGCCCACCCGGGCTACGCACCGTACACCGAGCTTCAGCCCCGAGTAGTCACCGAGCGTGCAGGCGACGTGGCGGCGCGAGTCAACGTGCGCTTCGAGGAACTGTTCGAATCGCTGCGCCTCGAGCGCCGAATCCTGCGCCACCTGCCGGTGGGCGATTGCGTGGCGCCTCTCGCCGTCGCCCGCGAGGGCGGATTCGGCTTTGGCTGGGTTGAAGGTTGGCGCGGTGAGGTGATCGTATCGCTCGAGGCGGGCGCCGGAGGCAGGGTGCGGCGCTGTCACCCGCACGATCCCTCGTGGCAGAACTGGCCGGCACTCGAGTACGCGATACTGGGGAACATCGTTCCCGACTTTCCCTTGATCAATAAGTCGTTCAACCTCTCGTACGCCGGACAAGACCTCTGAGTATGCACAAGCTGCTGCGACAGATCGTGAGAGTCGGCATCAGGACCGAGGCCCCCGCGCAAGCGGATGACTCGCTGCGCCAGATCACGGACCGAGTGAACCGGGAAGTGCTCCGCTTGTTGGGCCGAGCGCTCGCGATTCGCCATGTCGACGCCGGGTCTTGCAACGGGTGCGAACTCGAGATTCACGGCCTCGCCAACCCCTACTACAACATCGAAGGCCTGGGAATCCGTTTCGTCGCCAGCCCGCGGCACGCCGACATGCTGATGGTGACCGGTCCGGTCTCGCGCAATATGGAGGACGCCCTGCGCCGCACCTACGAGGCGACCCCCGAGCCCAAACTCGTGCTCGCAATAGGGGACTGCGGCTGCAGCGGCGGCATCTTCGGCGAGGGCTACGCCAGCTGTGGTCGCGTTGCAAGTGTGATTCCGGTCGACGTCGCCGTGGCGGGTTGCCCCCCGTCACCTAGCGCGATCATGCAAGGCATCCTGACCGCCGTACAGGTGCCCGCTCAGGGCTTCAGGTAGGTGTATCGCTCGTGCAACGCGGCCGGACCATCGCGGCGTCAGCGTCCGCCGCAGCTGGCCGGCATCGCGACGTTAGGGTAGCCGTTGCAGCGCCAACTTACCTTTCCGCCCGTGAGTACCGGCGTGAGGCCGATCTCGAGCGCGTTCTTCGCGTTCCAGCCGTGGATGGAGCCGTTGTCCTGGATCACCCATTTGAAATTGCCGTGCGTAGGATCCGATTTCGGCGCCAGCTTCAGCCCCTTGCCGGCCGTCGCAAGACTGCCCGCCTTTTCCGCCGCTGCGGCGACCTGCTGCTGCGCTGGGGCGGCGCCGGCAATCAGCGCCTGAGCGGCCCCTTTCGTTTCCGAGCTCTCCATCCGCGGCAGTACGACCGCCACCACGATGAACCCTACGAGAGCCAGCCCCGCCACGACCAACAACAAGATTCGCATCGCCTCCCCCTAAATTCTTGCCACACGCCCTTCATGGTGACTGTATCACGAGCCAAAAGGGCTTACACCATCAGGGGCGAAGGCGCGAGAATCCGCCAGATGATCACGCGTCACCTGCTAATCGAGGGACTTGTGCAGGGCGTCGGCTACCGCGCCGCAATGCAGGCTGAAGCGGAGCGGCTTGGGGTGACAGGCTGGGTTCGCAACCGCGCGGACGGCAGCGTCGAGGCGATCGCCCAGGGCCCGGCTGACCTACTCGAGCGCCTCATTGCCTGGGCGCGTCTCGGGCCGCCGGCCGCCCACGTCAGCTCAGTGCACGTCGCCATAGCCCGTGCCGAACACGAGCAGCGCTTCGCTCGATTCGAGCAGCTGCCGAGGGCATGACGCGCTTAAGGTGTCTTGCGACGCTTGAGCGCGTTCACTACCGAGAACTCCCAGGGCCTACAGGCGACCAGCAGCGCGATTCCAATCCGCTGGCCGGCCCCGCCCGAAGCGTCCAGATCGGCGAATTCATTGCATTCGGCAACTACGCGTTCAAGCCTGCGCTTGAGCACGGCCGCCGATTCCGCCGACATTTCCCGCGACTCGAAGCGCAGCAACTCGAGCGGCGCGTCGAAGCGAGCCTGCAGGAATTCCTGGGTGACGCGCCGGCCATAGGCCTTCTTGACCGGGCCACCTGCGCGCCAGCGGAAGTCCTTCGGTACGCGCAACTGCACCCGTTCCCCCACTCCCCAGTCGATGAGCTTCAGTCGTGCCAGCCGGGCCAACGCAAGGGTCAGCTCGGCCTTGGAGATCGCGAACTTCGAGACGATGTCGGCAAAACGCCAGCCGTTGTGGACAAGCCAAAAGACCGAGAGAAGCCGCTCGTCTTTCGCCAGCGCCGTCTCCTGCGCGACGCTCATCTCGCTCGGACCCTGGTCCGCACCGCGGCTCATCCTTGCGACCTCGTATAGGTCCAATTCCAGCACTGCGAGGATTTCGTCCAGCCGCGCCAGGGTGAAAGTCCCGCGCGAGAATAGGCGCTTGACGCTGGGCTCGGACAAGCCGACGGCCCGACCAAGCTGCGCGTAAGTCATCCCGCGCGCGCGCACGCATTTCTTCAACGCCTCGACGAATCGCCCTCTCGACGGCATGCGACTCAGAGTATCACAATCCAATACTGTCTTAGTTCGTATTGCAAACGCGCAACGCCCCGACCAGGATTTGCCGGCACGCACCAGTCAAGGGAGGGGAATATGATCGTCACGATTGCACTGCCCGACGTTCCGGGACCCGGGGCGGCGCGCCGCCGAGTGTGCGTCCGTTCGGCGGACGACCTGCGTCAGGCGATGCAGCATGCATGCCACACTGCACTGACGGTCGACGCTTCCGGGCTGGACCGCATCTTGCGCCTCGACGCCGCGCGCCAACTGCTGGAAGTACAGGTCGCCGCCCCATGGTCGGCGCTGGTCGAACATCTTGCTGGTTCGGCCCCCGAGCTTAAGGCGTTGACCGCACACCCTGAGCTGCCCGCGTTTGTTGAGCGCAGCGTGAGCACGAATGCAGCGGGGCCGGACGGGCGCCCGATGTGCGCGCACGTCGAAGCACTGGCTCTGGTGACTGCTGACGGCGAACTGCGGCGCGCAAGCCGAGATTCAAACAGTGAATTGTTCGCGCTTGCCGTCGGAGGACAAGGCGTGGTCGGGATGCCATACAGCGTGACGCTGCGCCTCGGGTCGCTGCGCACGAGCTGCGCGGCACCGCGATCCACCCTCAGGCTGGAAGGCTATCCGCCCTTGCTGCGGAGCGAATCCGACCTAACCCTGCTCCTGCCGCCAAAGCGTCTTGACGCCCTGCTTGAGCGGCTGCACGCCAAGGCCGTCGAGTGGCGCGTTCCGATCGTCGGCGCCGCAGCGCGCCGTACGCTGCCGGAAGACGAGACGCACCTGCGCTGGGCGCGCCGCGAGTACGTGGAAGTCAGACTCGGTCTCGCGGCTACGTCGGGACTTGGCGCAAGGGTGCGCGCGGCCCAGGCGCGCCGCGAGCTGATCGATATCGCCCTCGCGCAGGGAGGCGCGTTTCCGCCCGCAGGCATTTTCGACGCCTCTCCCGCGCAGGCCGAAGCTTGCTACCCGCAGCTCAAATCGTTCCTGGCCGAGAAGCGGCGGCTTGATCCCACCGAGCGGCTATACAACGCCTGGTACCGGCATGCCCGTGGCTTGCTCGGCCGCGACCCGGTGACCGTACGCTGGGGCTAAGGGTTACGCTGGGGCGCCGTTCGCGTAGACCACGTGCACGTTCTCAGGCGCGAGCCAGCGCGTCAGCTGCTCCAGCAGTTCGGCGTCGAGGCGCACCCGCCATTCTTCTCCCAGCGCGACGTCACACGACGCTGTCCCGTTCACGTAGTGAACGAACACCGAGCACGCTCCGCCGCCCGCGCCGCGGTAGGGCGAAAGCACTTCCGCCAGCCGCTGAGCGTCGGCCTGACCATTCATGTCGAGGCGCAGGCGCGCGGCAAACCGCTCGCGCACTGACGCGAGGTCCAGCAGTTCTTCCGCGGTTACCCGAAAACCGCCCGAAAACTCGTCGCGCTGTACCTTGCCCTGCACTACCAGCAGCGCATCTTCTTTGAGCTTGTCGCGGTGTCTTTCGTACAATTCGCTGAACACCGTGACTTCGAGCTGTGCGCTGCCGTCGTCCAGCATCACGACCATCATCCGCCCTCGCCGTGTCATCTGATTGCGCGCCGAGGCGACGATCCCGGCCAGCCACGGGCGTCCGTCAGTAGGCCGCACCTTCGCCAGGGGCAGGCGCGGAAAGTTCGCGAGCTCGCGCTCGTAGACCGAAAACAGATGGCCCGAAAGGCAAAAACCCAGTGCGACCTTCTCCTCCATCAACTTCTGCTTCTCGTCCCAAGGCGCCGATGGGACGAGCGCTAGCGCCCCGCCATGGGTCGCCTCGGCGTCGCCGAACAGGCTGACCTGGGCCGCCTGCCGCTCGGCCTGCTCCGCCGTCTCCATTGCCCGGCCCACCGTCGCAAGCAGGCTTGCGCGGTTCGGCTCCATTGAATCGAATGCGCCGGCCCGCACCAGTGCCTCGATCGCGCGCCGGTTCACCACCCGCTTGTCGACTCGCCGGCAGAAATCAAACAGATCGAGGAAGGTCCCCGACTTGCGCACCTCCACGATCGCCTGCACAGCCGATTCTCCCGTGCCACGCACTGCGCCCAAGCCGAAGAGGATCGTGCGCTTGTCCACCGGCACGAAACGGTACGAAGCGGCGTTTACGTCCGGAGCCAGTATGCGCACGCCGTTCTCAAGGCAATCCTCGTGAATGCCACGCACCTTATCCGTGTCGTCCATCACGGCCGAAAAGTTGGCCGCCATGAAAGCTGCCGCGTGGTGCGCTTTCATGTAGGCGGTCTGATATGCGACCAGCGCGTAGGCGGCCGCATGCGACTTGTTGAAGCCGTAGCCCGCGAACTTCTCCATCAGGTCGAACAGCTGCGTTGCCTTGCCCTTCGACAGGCCGTTGCGTACTGCCCCCGCGATGAAAATGTCGCGGTGCTCGGCCATCTCGTCGGCCTTCTTCTTTCCCATGGCTCGGCGAAGGAGGTCGGCCCCGCCGAGCGTGTATCCGCCGATGACCTGGGCGATCTGCATCACCTGCTCCTGGTAGACCATGATTCCGTAGGTCGGTCCCAGAATCGGCTCCAGGCGCGGATCCAGATACTCGACTCGCTGCTGTCCATGCTTGCGCGCAATGAAGTCGGGAATAAGATCCATCGGTCCCGGTCGGTACAGCGCCACCAGCGCAATGATGTCTTCGAAGCGATCCGGCCGCGCGCGCTTTATCAGGTCGCGCATGCCGCGCGATTCAAGCTGGAACACCGCCGTCGTGTTGCCCGAGGACAGCAGCGCGTACGTTTCCGGATCGTCCAGCGGGATGCGATCGAGCGAGAATTCGGCCTGTCCGAGCCCGCGCACGTAGCGCTCGGCCCAGTCGAGTACCGTCAGCGTCGTCAAGCCGAGAAAATCGAACTTGACCAGGCCGACGGCCTCGACGTCGTCTTTGTCCAGTTGCGAAATGACGTTGGTCGTGCCCTCAGCGGCGTAGAGCGGGCAGAAATCCGTCAGTTTGCCGGGTGCTATCAGCACGCCGCCGGCGTGCATACCTACGTTGCGCGTCAGACCTTCCAGCTTTTCGCCCAGCTCGAGCAATTCCCTGACCTCGTCTTCCTTTTGCTCTCGCTCGGCCAGCAGGGGCTCCATCTCACGTGCGTCCTGGAGCGTGATGGTCTTGCCCGGCTGGAACGGAATCAGCTTCGCGATCTGATCGCAGAAGTTGTAGCCCAGATCGAGCACCCTGCCGGTGTCTCGCACAACCGCGCGCGCGGCCATGGTGCCGAAGGTGGCAATCTGCGACACGCTGTCCTCGCCATAACGCTGACGCACGTAGTTGATCACCTTGTCGCGTCCATCCTGGCAGAAGTCGATGTCGAAGTCGGGCATCGACACGCGCTCCGGATTGAGGAAGCGCTCAAACAGGAGGTCGTACTTGAGCGGATCGAGATCCGTGATGCCGAGCGAGTAGGCGACCAGGGATCCCGCGCCCGAACCGCGTCCAGGTCCTACCGGAACGCCGTGCGTCTTCGCCCAATTGATGAAGTCGGCGACGATGAGAAAGTAGCCCGCGAAGCCCATCTGCACGACGGTCGCGATCTCGAACTCGAGCCGCGCGCGATAGCGCGGCGCCTCACGCTCGCGCTCGCCCGGGTCGGCGAACAGCTTCGCCAGGCGTGCAGCGAGCCCGGCCTGGGCCTGCTGCGCGAGGTAGTCGTCCAGCGTCACTCCCGGCGGGGTAGGAAACGCAGGCAAACGGCTCTTGCCGAGCTCGATCTCCAAATTGCAGCGCCGCGCGATTTCGACCGAATTCTCGAGCGCTTGCGGGATGTCGGCGAACAGCAGCGCCATTTCCTGCTGTGTCTTGAAGTGCTGCTCCGGAGTGAAAAGGCGTGGCCGCCGCTGATCACCGAGCACGTACCCCTGCGCGATGCAGACCCGCGCCTCGTGCGCTTTGAAGTCCCCGGGGTCGAGAAACTGAACCGGGTGGGTCGCCACCACCGGCAGACCGAGCTGGGACGCGAGCTCGACCGATCGCGCCACCAGTGTCTCGCCGTGCGGCAGCCCCGCGCGCTGGAGCTCCACGTAGTAGCGGCCCGGGAAGAGTGCCTGCCAACCGCGTGCCAGGCGTCGGGCGGCTTCGAAGTTGCCGGCAGCCAGCGCCTGACCGACGTCGCCGGCGCCGGCCCCCGAGAGCGCGATCAGACCCTCGGCGCTGCGCTCCTCCAGCCAGCCGCGGGCAATCTCCGCGCGCGCACGGTGCTGATTGCCGAGCCATGCCTTGGAGAGCAGCTCCGACAGGCGGAGATAGCCCGCGTGGGAGGCGCACAGCATGACGATCCGATGCGGCTTCTCGCGGTCGGCGTCATTCTGGATCCAGCAATCCGCCCCAATGACCGGCTTGACGCCGGCGGCACGCGCAGCCTTGTAGAACTTGACCATGCCGAACACGTTTGCCGCGTCGGTGATCGCCAGCGCCGGCATTCCGTCCGACGCAGCGCGCGCAACCGCATCCTCGAGGCGGACAATTCCGTCCGTCACCGAGTACTCGCTATGCAAGCGGAGGTGGGCGTAGCGCGGCGCGGCCATGGATCGGAAAAATTCTAACACCGCAACACTCCGCGGCAACGGTTAACATCTTCGGCCTATGCAGCCCGCCGACGACAATGCGCGCACCCGCGCCCCCGCCGCGGCGGGCATTGCGCTCGCTGCGCTGCTCGGCGGGGCGACCTGCATCGCGCTTTCGCCCATCTGGGTGCGCGTGTCCGAGACCGGGCCTACCGCCGCAGCGTTCTGGCGCGTCGCGCTCGCCGCGCCGGCATTGTGGCTGCTGCGTCCCCGGGCGCGCCGCTCAACTGCGCCTGCCACCGTACACTGGAAACTGTTGCTGGCCGCGGGAATTGCATTCGCTGGCGATCTCGCGGTCTGGCACACCTCGATCAAGCTCACCTCGGTCGCCAACTCGACCCTGCTCGCCAATCTGGCCTCGATCTTCGTCACGCTCGCGGCGTGGCTATTTTGGAAGCAGCGCCCGCGCGCCCTCTTCCTGGCCGGTCTCGCGACTGCGCTCGCGGGCGTCGGGATGCTGGTGGAAACGAGCGCCACACTGTCTCATACCGCTTTCGTCGGCGACACGCTTGGCGTGGTCACCGCGATGTTCTACGCCTGGTATCTGCTGGCGGTCAAAAAGCTGCGTGACCGCGGTGCCGCGACCCTCCAGCTGATGGCGATCACCACCACGATCACCGCTGTACTGCTGCTGCCCATCGCGCTCGCTTCGGGCGAGCGAATGCTACCGGTGACTGCACTTGGCTGGCTGACGCTCGTTGGGCTCGCGCTCGTGTCGCACGCCGCGGGTCAAGGCCTGATCACGTATGCGCTCGCCCACCTGCCGGCGGCGTTTTCGTCGGTGAGCCTGCTGTTCCAGCCCGTCATGGCCGCGGTGTTTGCCTGGGTGCTGCTGGGCGAAGCGCTGGCGCCGGCTCAGATCGCAGGCGGCATTATCGTCCTGATCGGGATCTACCTTTCGCGCCGAGGTTCGGGCTAGAGGACGACGCAGTCGGGCTGTGCGCCAGCGTGCGCCTCGACGCGGCCGATTTCGAACACGGTCTCTCCTTCGGCTCGCAGCAGCTCGGCGGCGCGCCCGGCGTCTGCGGCGGACACGCATACGACTAACCCGATGCCGCAGTTGAACACGCGGTACATCTCGTCCTCCGCGACCCCGCCGTGCCCTTTCAGCCACGCAAACAGGGGTGGGCGCGGCCAGGACTGCGCCTTCACTACCGCGCGCGTTGCTTGCGGCAGCATTCGCGGCACGTTGCCCGTGATTCCCCCGCCGGTGATATGCGCCATGCCCTTCACCGGCACGGCCTCCAGCAGCTTGAGCACCGCTCTGACGTAGATCCGCGTCGGCTCAAGGATCGCGTCGGCCAGCGGACGACCGTGGAAGTCCGACTGCAAGTCAGCCTGCGCGCGCTGAAGAATCTTCCGCACCAGAGAATAGCCGTTGGAGTGGGCACCGCTCGAGGCAAGCCCGAGCAGCACGTCACCCGGCCGGATGTCGCGCCCGCCGACGATCTTGTCCTTCTCAACCACGCCGACACAAAAGCCTGCCAGGTCGTATTCGCCCTCCGGATACATGCCCGGCATCTCGGCGGTCTCACCACCGATCAGGGCGCAGCCCGCAAGCTCGCACCCGCGCGCAATTCCCTTCACGACGTCTGCCGCGACGCCCTTGTCGAGCTTGCCGCAGGCGAAGTAGTCGAGAAAGAACAGTGGCTCGGCACCTTGAACCAGAACGTCGTTCACGCTCATTGCAACCAGGTCGACGCCCACCGTGTCGTGGCGCTGCAACGCGAAAGCGAGCTTCAGCTTCGTGCCCACGCCGTCGGTGCCCGACACCAGCACCGGGTGCCGATACTTGGCCGGGATCTCGCACAGTGCACCGAAACCACCGATGCCTGCCAGCACCTCGGGGCGCATGGTGCGGCGGGCAAACGGTTTGATGGCGTCGACGAGCGCATCGCCCGCGTCGATGTCGACGCCCGCATCGCGGTAGGAAAGACCGTCCGGCATAGGAGGATTCGCGCGGCGACGTGCCGCAGCTGCGTGATAAAGTTTCGCGTTTCGAGGGATTCTACCCCGCAATGGGCACACCGGTGTTCGCCAACCCCCAGCTCTGGGCCTGGGCCGCAATTGCGGTCGCGGCAGTCTGGCTGCTATGGCTGCTGTCGCCCATCCTCGCGCCGTTCCTGTTCGCCGCTATCCTTGGCTACATTCTCGACCCGATGGTCGAGAAGCTGACCGCCCGACGCCTGCCGCGCACGCTCGCGGTCGTGCTGGTGCTGGTGCTCGCGCTAGCGCTGGTGGTGGCGCTGATGCTCGTGGTGCTGCCTCTGTTCTACAAGGAGCTGCGCCTGCTCGCGGACAAGCTGCCCGGCTTCCTGGCCTGGGTCAACGAGCACCTGGCGCCCTGGCTCAAGGCTCACCTGGGGATCGAGTTCCAGCTCGACACGGCTAGCGTGCGCGAAGTCGCCTCCAAGCTGCTGGCCGGCAATCAGGACGTCGCGGCCCGACTTCTCGGCTCGATAAAGATCGGCGGCCTTGCGTTGATCGCGTTCTTCGCCAACCTCCTGCTGGTTCCCGTCGTGCTGTTCTACCTGCTGCGCGACTGGAACGCCTTCCTGGCACGTATCGACAATATGATCCCGCGCCACCTGCATACGAAAGTGCGCCAGCTGCTGCGCGAAATCGACGCGGTGCTGGCCGAATTTCTTCGCGGCCAGATCGTGGTCATCCTGGTCATGTGCGTCTATTACGTAACCGCTCTTTGGCTCGCGCGACTCCAGTTTGCGCTGCCGATCGGCATCATCACGGGCGTCCTGGTGTTCATTCCCTACGTCGGAGCGCTGACCGGGTTCGTGCTCGGCTCGATCGCCGCTCTGATGCAGTTCGACAGCGCGGCGGGGCTGCTCTGGGTCTGGCTCGCATTCGCAGTCGGACAGACGCTGGAGGGCACCACGGTGACGCCGCTGCTGGTGGGAGAACGCATAGGCCTGCATCCGGTCGCCGTGATCTTCGCCCTGCTGGCCTTTGGCCAGGTGTTCGGCTTCTTCGGCGTCCTGCTCGCGCTGCCGGCGAGCGCGGCGCTGCTGGTCGGGTTGCGACATCTGCGCCGCGCGTATCTGGAGAGCAATCTATACGGCGGGGGACCGCACTAGGGCATGCAGCAACTGCCGCTCGCCATCTCTCCGGCCCCCGCGCCGACGTTCGGTAATTTCGTCGAGGGTGCAAACGCCGAGGCGCTGCTCAGGGTGCGAGAGCTCGCAGAGGGACGCCTGCGGGAAACTGTGCTTTATCTTTGGGGGGAGGCGGGCAGCGGGCGCAGCCATCTTTTGCACGCCGCCTCGGCGGCGACAGCATCCGGCCGCGAGCTGGTGGTGGCAGACGACGTTCAGGTGCTCGACGAGGCGGCGCAGATCGCACTCTTCAATGCCATCAATTTGGCGCGCGAGGGCCGCGGTGCCGTGCTCGCGGCCGGCAATGCGCCGCCGGGGCAACTCGCACTGCGCGAGGACCTGCGCAGCCGGCTCGGCTGGGGCCTGGTCTATCAGCTCAAAGCCCTCACCGACGAGGACAAGGCGCGCCACCTGCGGACAGAGGCCGAGCGACGCGGGCTGCGCCTGCCAGACGAAGTGATCCGTTACCTGCTGAGTCGACTGCCGCGCGACTTGCCCAGCCTGAACGCAGCGCTCGAGTTGCTCGATCGCTATTCGCTCTCGCACCAGCGGCACATCACGTTGCCCCTGGTTCGGGAAGCGCTCAAAGCGGATCGCCGATGAACCTGGCGCTGTTCGATCTTGACAACACGCTCCTCGCCTGTGACAGTGACTACGAGTGGGGTCAGTTCCTGGTCGACCGTGGAGTGCTGGATCGCGAAGCCTACGAAGCCCAGAACAAGGCCTACTACGACCAGTACGTGGCGGGCACGCTCGACATCCACGAATACCTGGGATTCGCGCTACGGCCGCTGGCGCAGCATACCGGCGAGGAACTTGCGCGCTGGCACACCGATTTCATGCGCTCGCGCATCGTGCCCACCATTGGCGCATCGGCTCGCGAGCTGGTGCAGGGGCACCTCGCGGCCGGCGACCTATGCGCGATCGTCACTGCAACCAACAGCTTCGTTACCCGACCGATCGCGAACGAGTTCGGGGTGCGGCACCTCATCGCGACGGAGCCCGAGACGCGTGACGGGCACTTCACCGGCCGCGTCGCCGGCATACCCTGTTTTCGCGAAGGCAAGATTCAGCGCGTCGAAGAATGGCTTGGCGCCCAAGGCCGCGCGCTGGCCGACTTCGCGGCCAGCACGTTCTATAGCGACTCGCACAACGACCTGCCGCTGCTCGCACGAGTAACCCGGCCGGTCGCGGTCGACCCCGATCTGCAGTTGGCAGCCGAGGCACGCCGCCGCGGCTGGGCCGTAATCTCCTTACGCGGGTAGAATCCCGGCCTTTCATGATCAAGAGATTCATCCGCCGCGTTCTGGGTCTGGCTTCTGCGGCGCCGCTCAGGGTGCCGGGGGCTAAGCACCATCTTGCGCGCGCTGCCATCAGTCAGGGCGCCCTGAAGACCTGCGACGGCCTGCGCGAGGCGGGCTTCGCGGCCTACGTAGTCGGCGGGGCGGTCAGAGACCTGTTGCTCGGCATAGAACCAAAGGACTTCGACGTCGCGACCGACGCCCGGCCCGAGCAGATCAAACCGCTGTTCCGCCGTGCGCTCCTGATTGGGCGCAGGTTCCGGCTGGTGCACGTCATGGTCGGCCAGGAAACGGTGGAGGTTTCGACCTTCCGTGCCGCCGACCCCGAGACGGCGGAAAAGAACGAGCACGGGCGTGTGCTGCGCGACAATGTCTTCGGCTCGCTGGAAGAGGATGCGCGACGGCGCGATTTTACGGTGAATGCCCTGTACTTCGATCCGGCGACCGAAGAGATCGTCGACTACCACGGCGGGCTCGCCGACCTGCGCAAGCGCGTATTGCGGATGATCGGTGATCCGGAAACGCGCTTTCGCGAAGACCCGATTAGGATGCTGCGCGCGGTGCGCCTCGGCGCCAAACTGGGCCTGATGCTCGACCCGGCGACGCGCGCGCCGATCAGGGAGCTCGCGCCGCTGCTCGAAATGGTGCCGCCGGCGCGGCTGTTCGACGAAATGCTCAAGCTGCTGCTCTCGGGCCACGCCAGCGCCTGCCTGCGGCAGTTGCGGGAGGACGGGTTGCACCACGGGCTGCTGCCGCTTCTAGACGTGATCCTCGAGCAGCCGCTCGGAGAGCGATTCGTCACTCTCGCGTTGGCGCAAACCGACGAGCGGGTGCGCACGGACCGGCCGGTATCCCCGGCGTTCCTGTTCGCCGCCCTGCTCTGGCACGAGGTGCTGGCCGCTTGGAAAGCGCGGCAGGGCCGCGGCGAGCGCCCGCTGCCGGCGCTCGAGTCGGCGATGGATGAGGTGCTAAATGCACAGTGCGAGAAGCTCGCGATCACGCGCAAGCTTACCGCCACGATGCGCGAAGTTTGGAGCATGCAGCCGCGTTTCGAGCAGCGCTCGGGACAGCGTCCTTACCGCCTGATCGAATCTCCGCGCTTCAGGATGGGATACGACTTCCTCGCGCTGCGCGCTGCGAGCGGAGAGGTAAGCGCGGACATGGAAGCATGGTGGCGGGCGTTCCAGCAGGCCGATGCCGAAACCCGCGAGGCGATGCTGATGCCCGAGACCGCACCCAAGAAGCGCCGGCGCCGGCGGCGCAAGAAGTCGCCCGCCGCCGACAGGGCGCAAACGCCGTGACGCAGGCGACTGCTTACGTCGGCCTGGGCTCCAACCTCGACCGCCCGCGTGAGCAGGTACTTGCGGCGCTCGACGAGCTCGAGCGCCTGCCTCGGACGCGCCTGGTCAGCCGCTCGCGGCTGTACCGCAGCGCGCCGCTTGGTCACGAGGCTCAGCCCGATTTCGTCAACGCGGTCGCCCGAATCGATACCTGGCTCACGCCACCCCGGCTGCTCGAGGAATTGCAGGCGATCGAGAAACGGCACGGGCGCGAGCGCCTGTTCCCGGATGCACCGCGCACGCTGGATCTCGACCTCTTGCTGTACGGTGACGCGGTCATCGCGACGGCCTCGCTCACTGTTCCGCATCCGCGCATGCACCGGCGCGCTTTCGTGCTGCGGCCGCTGGCCGAGATCTGCCCAGCCGCCAACGTTCCCGGACGCGGCACCGCGGCGCAGCTTCTGCGCGCCTGCGCGGCCCAGGACGTGGAGCTTATGGCGTGACCAATCGCTTTCGTTACCTGGTCGTGGAGGGGCCAATCGGCGCAGGCAAAACCAGCCTGGCGCGGCGCCTGGGCGAGCGACTCGGCACCGACCTGCTGCTCGAGCAGCCCGCGGAGAACCCGTTTCTCGCCCGCTTCTACCTGGACATGCCGCGCTACGCCCTTCCGACGCAGCTGTTCTTTCTGTTCCAGCGCGCCAGGCAGATCGAACCGCTCGCACAGGCCGACATGTTCCGCAACCCGACCGTGTCGGACTTCCTGCTCGACAAGGACCCGCTGTTCGCTCGCATTACGCTCACCGGCGACGAGTTTGCCCTTTACCAGCGCATCTACGAGGTGCTTCGCCCGCACGCTCCGGCACCCGATCTGGTCGTCTACCTGCAGGCGCAGTCCGACGTCCTCGTCGAGCGTGTCAGGCGGCGTGCCGCGCCGTTCGAGCGGGGCATCAGCGACGAGTACCTCGCCCTGCTGGCCGAAAACTACACGCGCTTCTTCTATCACTACGACGCCTCGCCAGTGCTGATCGTGAACTCCGAGAATCTCAATTTCGTGGAGCGAGACGCGGACTTCGATCTTCTGGTCGAGCGGATTCGCGGCATGAAGAGCCGCCGCGAGTTCTTCAACCTCGGCTGAAATGCGCGTCGTCAGCGACATCGCCGCGCTGCGGACCTATACAGCGGGAGCCCCGCTCGCGTTCGTGCCGACCATGGGCAACCTGCATGAGGGCCACCTGTCGCTGGTACGCCTCGCCCGGCGGCACGCGCCGCGAGTGGCGGCGAGCATCTTCGTTAACAGGCTCCAATTCGCACCGGGCGAGGACTTCGAGCGCTACCCCCGCACCTTCGCCTCCGACTGCGAGAAGCTCGCGGCCGAAGGCGTCGAGCTAGTTTTCGCGCCGGACGAAGGGACGCTTTATCCCGAACCTCAGGTCTTCGTCGTGGAGCCACCGCCGCTCGCCAATGAACTCGAGGGAAAGTTCCGCCCGCGGTTCTTCCACGGGGTGACCACCGTCGTGCTCAAGCTATTCAACTGCGTCCAGCCGGCCTGCGCGGTATTCGGCAAGAAGGACTATCAACAGCTGATGATTGTGCGCGGCATGGTGCGCCAATTCGACCTGCCGATCGTGATCATCGCCGGGGAGACCCTGCGCGAGCCGGACGGTCTGGCGATGAGCTCCCGCAACGGCTACCTATCGGCCTCGGAGCGCGCCGAGGCGTCGCGGTTGCAGCGGATCCTGCAACACGTCAAGAACCGGCTCGGCGAAGGCGAGAGGGACTTCGATGCCCTCGGTACCGAAGCGATGCGCACGCTCGCCGCGGCCGGATGGAGACCCGACTACGTCGAGGTGCGCAGGCAAACCGATCTGGCCGCGCCCGATCGCGGCGACACTCGGTTCGTGGTGCTCGGCGCCGCGCGCCTCGGCAACACCCGCCTGATCGACAACGTCGAAGCCTGACTAACCCGGATACGGATCGAAGGTGATCGATTGGACCGGGCAGCCCATCGCCTTGGCGAGCCCGTCCATGGCGTCGTCGGTCAGCTGCAAAGGCCGAAACTCGGAGTCCCCGCCCTTGGACGAAATGAACGACTTCGCGGCGTCCTCGGAATTCCAGGTGACAACCGGGTCCGGGCTCACCCCCGGTACCCGACGGCATACCGGAAAGCCGTCGACCTTGTAGACAATCGCGTACATTCAGCCCCCTCATTGAATCCTGCGCGCGAAGCGGCCCTGCCCCGAATTTAGCCGATACAGGCCCTTTGTTCCACCACCCGGGACGCCGTCGCCAGGGACCGCGGGTGTGAATTAAGTCACGCCCGCGCGGCCTTTGCGTCGGACAGGAAGATACGACGCGAGCGGCAACTTCGGCCCTTGGCGCCCGGAACGCAGACTGCGACAGATTGCACAGACGGCGCAACGGGCGTTTAATTGCCGCGGGAGGCCTGACTGATGGCGTGGGTTTGCCGACGGCGGGTCAAGGCGAATTGCCCCCTTGCAAGGGGGCGTTTTTATCAGGGAAGGAGAATCACATGAGCAACATGAACGACGCCCAAGGTCTTCGCACGCGTTACGGCAAGGCCAATACTCAATACCAAACGGAATTCGAGCCCGCGACGGGAACGGTGTGGGGATACTTCAACCCGAGGGGGACGGCTTGCTTCAGCCTGGGACTGCTCAAAGATATTCGCGCGCACGACAGCCAGCTTGCGGTGAACGACGGCCGGATCGATTTCAATGGCGAACTGCAGAAAGTCAATTACTACGTCGTAGGGTCCCGCATCCCGCGCGTATTCAATCTTGGCGGCGATCTCGCTCTATTCGTGCTCCTGATCAAGTCCCGCGACCGTGAAGCACTCGCGCACTATGCCAAGCTCTGCATCGATAATATGTACCCCCGCATCCAGAATTATTACGCCCAAAGCATGGTCACGATCTCGATGGTGCAGGGCGACGCGCTCGGTGGCGGGTTCGAGTGTGCACTTTCGTCGGACGTCATCGTGGCCGAGGAGAGCGCTCAGTTGGGGTTGCCCGAGATTCTCTTCAATCTGTTCCCCGGAATGGGAGCCTACAGTCTCCTTTCGCGCCGCATCGGGATGCGTGCGGCTGAAGAGTTGATCCTTTCGGGGCGGATGTTGCCTGCCAAGCAGCTGCACGAGATGGGTGTCATCGACATCCTCGCGAAAGACGGTGACGCTGAAATGACAGTGCGGGAGTGGATTTCAAAGAGTTGGAAGCGGCGCAACGGTACCCAGGCAGTGTTGCGGGCGCGTCAGCTGGTACACCCGATCACGCGCGAAGAGCTCGACGCCATTGCCGAAGTGTGGGTAGACGCCGCGCTTCGTCTCGAAGACAAAGATCTCAAGATGATGGGTCGAATCGTGCGCTCACAGATGCGCCGACTGGAGCACGGCGACGTAACTGACATCACGGCGGAGCTGAACGCTGATGTCGGACGCGAACAGATCGCGGCAACGGCCTGAACTGCGATGTAGGAAACGCGTTGCCGCGCCCGCTCAGGCCGAGACGGGAAGCAGTGGACCGCCCTCGCGAAACAATTGGCCGAACTGGTGAAAGTTGACGCGTGTCGCGTTTACAATGGCTTCCTGCGCCGCTTGGCTCTCGATTGTTTTGACGAGGCGGTTCAATTTGGCCATATGGTCTACGTCCATCGTGGCATGCGAGGTCAGAAATTTGAACCCTCCGGCACCGACTTCACGCCCGATCGCGCGCGCGATTGCATCCGAGACTCTGCCGCCGTATACGGATGAAACGACTTCCAGCATATAGAGCATGCCTAATACCGAGCAGGGGTGCACGCGCTCGGCCGCATAGTAATTGAACGCAATCATCGCCTGCGCAGGCGGACTGGGCGTGACGTTGCGGGCCACCTGGACATCGCCTCCAAGCGCCTCGATGTCTTCGAGCACCCAGGACTCATGTCCCTTCTCCTCCTCGATACGCTCGTACAGCTCGTATCGGACGTCCCGGAAACGATCGTCGCAGCGTGCCGCGGAAACCGCCATCACAGGGCAGAAATGCCAGACAATATGATAGAGGTCGTGCAGAAAGGCGCGATATTCGTCCAGCGTCAGCCCGTGGTGAATCATCGAGTGCACCTTCGGGATCAGCTCCAGTTCGCGACGGTTCGCATCTGTGAGCTCGATAAGCGTAATGAAGAACGACATTCGTAACAATCCAAAGATAGTAAAGAACCCGACGCCGGACAGCGCACGGGTGCATTTCACCCAAGTCTTGCAGCGAAGGATTGTACCGCGGACTAACCGGTCGACTGCCGCTTGTCGCGTAGATGCGACTCCAGCGCGCCACGCGCTGCCGCGAGCTCACATGAAAGCGCGCCGACCAATCCCGCCGCCTGCAGTCTTAACTCTGCATCCGAGAGCTTGCCGAGATCGGTACACAGCCTCGTAAGCCGGTCGGTTCCCATGCTTGCCGATGAGCCCTTCATTGCGTGCAGAAGTGAACGGAATTCTTGGGTGTTTCTTGCAGCCAACGCACCCTCGATCCTAGTGAGCAGCGCCGTGTTGTCTGCGAGATAGACTCCGATCAGCTTTTCGATAAACGTAGCCGATGATCCAAGCTCCTCGAGGTGCGCGAGCGTTTCGGCGTTGACTACCTCGGCCTGCGAGGCGCCGCCTAAACGGGATAGCGTGCGAGATCGCTCAATTGGCGCTGCGCGCCTGCCTTCCGGAGGTCGGCTGCCGGCCAGGCCCTGGATCTCTTCGAGCAGGCGAGAAGCCTCGATCGGCTTGGAGAGGAACGCATCCGCTCCCGCCTCCAGGCATTCCTGACGCGCCTCCGGTGTCGCGTCGGCGGACAGGATCGCTATCGGCAGCCGATCACGTCCAACAAACATCAGGCGCATCGCCTGCAGAGCTTCCAATCCGCCCATTCGGGGCATGTTGCGATCGAGCAAGACGATATCGTAGGGACCTTGCTCTACGGCATCGAGCGCTTGCTCGCCGTCATCGACCAAGGTCACATCATGCCCACCTCGTTCGAGGATCTTCCCAAGCACCTCGCGGTTAGTAGCGTTGTCGTCCGCGACCAACACGCGCAGTTTTCTCGCGCCCGCGATTCGGCGCGCGTAATCCTGCAGCCGCACCACGCCCGCGCCGGCCTCGCTTCCCGCGCTGACCGAGTGAAGTACATTGAAGAGTAGACGCTTGTCAAAGGGGAGCTCGAGTACCGCAGCGAATCCTGCCGAAAGCGCCTCAAAACGCGGAACGTCTGCGTCGCCTCGGACGACGAGAATAATCGGCGGCGCGGGGTCGGGCGCGGCGCGCCGGAAGCGCTGCGCCTGATGTAGGTCCTCGCGACCCTCCGCGAATAGCAGTGCGCTGTGGTAAGGCCTTTCGATGCTAATCTCTGTCACCAGTCGCGCGACGCCCTCGTCAATTCCCAGCGCCGCGACTGGGGTCGCCCCCCACCCGGCCAAGGCCTGCTCCAGCGCCTTGCGTTGTTCGGCAGGAATGCCGACCAGCATGACACGGGATCCGGCGAGTTCGCCCGCGACGACGTCGGCGCGTTCCGGCTGTTTATCCAGTTCCAACTCGAACCAGAACGTGCTGCCAAGCCCTACCGCGCTTTCCAGACCGATGCGCCCACCCATCAGCTCGACGAGCTGCTTTGCAATCGTGGTCCCCAAGCCGGTCCCCCCGAAGCGGCGCGTCGTCGACTGTTCGCCCTGTGCGAAGCTCTCGAAAATGCGAGCCTGCGCCTCTGGCGCTATCCCGATCCCGGTATCGCGCACGGAGAATTTCAGCCGCATTTTGGCCTCTGTTTCGCCCTGCGCGGACACGTGTACCGTCACACTGCCGCGCTCGGTAAATTTCACCGCGTTGCTCGCAAGATTGATTAGTACCTGGCGCAAATAGTGCGGATCGCCACGAACCGCCGGCGGAACCTCCGGCATGATCGACACCACGACTTCCACGCTTTTCGCTGCTGCCTGCGCGGCAACAATCCTGCACGTGCTGTTGACCAAAGCATGCAGATCGAAATCCGAATGATCGAGCACCAGCCTTCCGGCTTCGATCTTGGAGAAGTCCAGAACGTCTTCGACCAGACCCAGCATCACCCGAGATGAGCCGCGCAACGTCTGCAGCATATCGGCCTGCTCGCGGTTGAGTTGCGTGTCACGTAGCAAATCCGCCATACCGATGATGGCATTTAGCGGCGTACGCATCTCATGGCTCACGACCGAGATAAAGCGGCGCTTGGCTTGATTTGCCGCCTCGGCGCGCGCAAGCGCGTCGTTCATGCGCTTGACTAGGCTGAGGACGTAGATCGCGAGCACCACGAGCCCCGCCATGAGGCCCACGCCGACCCCGAAATAGCTCTGCCAAAATTCGTTGCTGGCAAGCACGACACCGAACCCGACAATGCTGACCCCGAGGCAAAACAGCAGGTAGCGCGTACCGTATCGGAACCCGTTTGCCAGCGTGATCCACACGTACATCAGGAACATTGGCAGACCGTGCGGACCAGACACGGCCATAAAGTAGGTCACTGCGGAAAGGTCCCCAGCTGCTGCGATTAAGCGACGGGCCCGAGAAATTCCCGGGCGCGCAAGTATGCTGCCGAAGATCGTCGCGGCGAACGCTAGGTACGCGAACATCGCCGCAAGATAGCTGTGCGTCAGATCGAAGGCGCCACCCGATATATGGAGCGCCTCGGGCAGGAGATAAAAAAAGAGAACCACGCCGGCGGCGAGGCGCACGATTGCCTGCTCATGCTCACTATCAGGCCGCGCCGCCAGCCGCGCCCGAACACGTGCAAGCGAGTCTCGCAGGACGCGCGTCATCCGTCGCTCGATCTTGCCATGGGAACGTCGCTCCACTCGTGCCGAATGCGCAGTACCTCGTCGCGCACGCCGAGGAAGGCGTCCACCAGGCGCGGGTCGAAATGCGCCCCGCGCTGGGAGCGAAGATGTGCAAACGCGTCCTCGCTCGACCAGGCCTTCTTGTACGGTCGGACCGAGGTGAGCGCGTCGAACACGTCGGCCACGGCGACGATCCGGGCGCACAGCACGATGTGGTCGCCGACCAGCCCGTTCGGGTAGCCGGAGCCATCGTATTTCTCGTGATGTCCGAGGGCGATCAGCGCACCCATTCGCACGTACTTCGACGCACTGCCTTTGAGAATCTCGTGGCCGATCACGGGATGACGGCGCATCACCGTCCACTCCGTCTCGTCCAGTCGGCATTCCTTGAGCAGAATCTGGTCGGGAATGCCGATCTTGCCGATGTCGTGCAGCGGAGCCGCGAGCTCGATTGTCTCTGCTTCGTTGCGGTCGAGTCCGACCGCATCCGCGATCACGCGCGAGTAACGCGCCATGCGAATCAGATGGTAGCCGGTCTCGGCATCGCGAAATTCCCCTGCCCGCGCAAGACGCAGCAGGGTCTCCTTTTCGCGCTCGCGCACCTCGCGCGTGGCTTCCTCGACCATGCCCTCGAGCAGGCGCTTGCGATCTTCGAGCGCGAGCTGCTGGCGGCGAAGGGTGAGCAGGTTGCGGCAGCGCGCCAGGCACTCGCGCGCATCGATCGGCTTGGCCAGGAAGTCAGTAATCCCCGCGTCTAGCGCGGAATAGCGCACCTTGCGGTCGTCGTGCACCGTGACCATCACGATCGGCACATGTTCATATCCCGGCAGGGCGCGCAGGCGCCTGACGAACTCGATGCCGTCCATGTCCGGCATCATGTAATCTACCAGCACCAGGTCCGCGATGTGGCGGGTGGCCCATACCACGGCGTCGACGGGACGCGCGAAACCCTCCACCCCGACGCGCTCGTCGAGGCTGCGCACGACCTGCTCCAGGATGGCGCGTCCGGTCGACTGGTCATCGACCACCATGACGGTGTTTCGGGCCAACGGCAGCGCCCTGATCTGAGCCTGGGCCAAGCGGATTCCCCTCGGTATCGCGCCCAAGCCTACGCTCGGGCCCAGGGGAAGTCTAGCAAGGGCAAAGCACCGTAAGGCGCGGCATTTTTAACCACTTTTTCATTCCCTGACGAACTCGATCGCGTCCACGAGCAACGCGCCGCGCGCGGCACAAAACTGGTGCCGGAAGAGAGACTCGAACTCTCATGGTGTCGCCACCGGCGGATTTTGAGTCCGCTGCGTCTGCCTGTTCCGCCATTCCGGCGCGCTGGGGTCGGATTATCCCGGAGTTCGCCGTAGGCGGAAAGCGCCAGCCCTATAATGCGGCGCCATGCGCGTCGCCGAGTTCGACTATGCGCTGCCCGAGCGGCTTATCGCGCAGCATCCCGCGGCCGAGCGCTCCCGGAGCCGCCTCCTGCACCTCGACGCGCGCACGGGCGCGCTCGAGGATCTGCTTTTCGCCGACCTGCCGCGCCTGCTGGGGCAGTGCGACGTGCTGGTGCTGAACGACACCCGGGTAATCAAAGCGCGGCTCACCGGGCGCAAGAGCAGCGGTGGGCGCATCGAGCTGCTCGTCGAGCGCCTGGTCGGCGAACGGGAAGTTCTGGCTCTTATCCGTGCCAGCCACCCGCCGCGCCGGGGCAGCGAGCTGGTGGTGGGGGACGGCGTGCGCGCCGAGGTGCTCGGGCGCGAGGACGACCTGTACCGGCTGCGCTTCGCGGAGGGCAGCGCAGCGGAGCTACTCGATCGTTGCGGCCAGGTCCCGCTGCCGCCCTATATCACCCACGCGCCCGACGAGAAAGACGCCGAGCGCTACCAGACCGTGTACGCCGCGCGTCCCGGGGCGGTCGCCGCGCCCACCGCCGGGCTGCATTTCGACGCCGCGATGCTCGAGCGCGTCGCCGCGCAGGGCGTTCACATTGCCAGGGTCACGCTGCACGTGGGCGCCGGCACCTTCCAGCCGGTGCGCACCGAAACCGTCGAGGCGCACCGCATGCACCGCGAGCGTTTCGAAGTGCCGCAGGCCACGGTGGATGCCATCGAGCGCGCGCGCAGCGCGGGCGGCCGGGTGCTCGCCGCGGGCACTACCGCGCTGCGCGCCCTGGAAAGCGCCGCGCGCGGCGGCCGCCTCGAGGCCACCGCGGGCGAAACCGACCTCTTCATGTATCCGGGCTTTGCCTTCCGCGTTGTCGATCGGCTGCTGACCAACTTTCATCTGCCTAGGTCGAGCCTGCTGATGCTGGTCGCGGCGTTCGCCGGGCACATGAACATCCGTAGCGCCTACGCACATGCGATCGAGCGCCGCTACCGCTTTTTCAGTTACGGCGACGCGATGCTGATCGAGAGGGCGACGTGAAGTTCGAGATCTCGCATCGTGACCGCGCCGCGCGCCGCGGCCGGCTCGAGCTCGCGCATGGCATCGTCGACACGCCGGCCTTCATGCCGGTGGGCACCTACGGCACGGTCAAGGCGATGGCGCCGGCGGAGCTGCGCCGAGATCGGCGCCCAGATCGTGCTCGGCAACACCTTCCACCTCTGGCTGCGCCCCGGGCTCGAGGTGATCGAGCGCGCACGGCGGCCTGCACCGCTTCATGGGGTGGGAGCGGGCCGATCCTCACCGATTCAGGCGGGTTCCAGGTGTTCAGCCTCGGCGCCCTGCGCAAGATCAGCGAGGAAGGCGTTACGCTTCGCCTCGCCGGTCAACGGCGACCGTCTGATGCTGACGCCCGAAGAGTCGATGCGCATCCAGCGCGTGCTTGGCTCGGACATCGCGATGATCTTCGACGAATGCACGCCCTACCCCGCGACCGAGGACGAGGCCGCGCATTCGATGCGGCTCTCGTTGCGCTGGGCGGAGCGCTCGCAGGCACGCGCTTCGAGGACTAACGCCCAACGCCCTGTTCGGCATCGTGCAGGGCGGCATGTACGAGCACGCTGCGCGACGAATCGCTCGCCGGCCTGACGGCGATCGGCTTCGACGGCTACGCGATCGGCGGACTGTCGGTCGGCGAGCCCAAGGAAGACATGTAGCGGATCCTCGCGCACGTCGCGCCGCGCCTGCCCGCCGAGCGGCCACGCTACCTGATGGGCGTGGGCACGCCCGAAGACATCGTCGAGGCCGTGTGCTGTGGAATCGACATGTTCGACTGCGTGCTGCCCACGCGCAACGCGCGCAACGGCTGGCTGTTCACCCGCCGCGGCGACGTCAAGATCCGCAACGCCCGCTATCGCAACGATACGCGGGCGCTGGACGAGTCCTGCGGCTGCTACGCCTGCCGCCATTTCAGCCTCGCCTACCTGCACCACCTGCAGCGCACCAACGAGATACTCGGTGCGCGCCTGAACACGCTCCACAATCTGCACTACTACCAGACGCTGATGCGCGAGCTGCGCGACGCGATCGCAGACGGCCGCCTGTCCGAGGTGTCAGCGAGCATTCTCGCGGCGCGCCGTGAGCCGATGCTATAATCGCCTGCTTTTCCCGCCATACCAGGGAGTTAGCTGTGCTGATCTCTTCCGCTTTCGCGCAATCCTTGGGAGGTTCCTCGGGTCAATCCGGATTCCTCGGCCTGTTGCCGATCGTCCTGATGTTCGGACTGCTGTACTTCCTCATGATCCGCCCGCAGATGAAGCGCGCGAAGGAACAACGCCAGATGATCGAAGGCCTGCAGAAGGGCGACGAAGTCGTCACCTCGGGCGGGATGGTCGGAAAGATCACCAAGCTGGGCGAAGCCTACCTCACGGTCGAAATCGCCCCCGACACCGAAATCAGCGTGCAGAAGGCGGCGGTGCAGACCCTGCTGCCCAAGGGCACCATCAAGTCGCTGCAGTGACCGGCCGCAAGGCACGCGACCGGGCCTAGCACGACATGAACCGCTTCCCGGCATGGAAGTACGCGCTGATCGGGCTCACGATCATCGTCGCGTTCCTCTACACGCTGCCCAATTTCTACGGCGAATCGCCGGCGGTGCAGATCACCAGCGCGAAAGCGACGGTGAAGGTGGACGACGCCCTCGCCGCGCGCGTCGGGTCCGCGCTCAAGTCCGCCGACATCCAATACACGGGCGCGCTGCTCGATCCGAGCAGCCTGCGGGTGCGCTTCGCAGATACGGACGCGCAGCTTAAGGCCAAGGACCTGATCAGCAAGACGGTCAACCCGGATCCCTCGAACTCTTCCTACGTGGTGGCTCTGAACCTGCTGACGTCGTCGCCCTCGTGGCTGACGGCGATCCACGCGCTGCCGATGTACCTTGGACTGGACCTGCGCGGAGGCGTGCACTTCCTGCTCCAGGTCGACATGCAAGCCGCGCTCGCTAAGCACCTGGAAGGAATCGCTGGCGAATTGCGCCGCGACTTGCGCGACAAGGACATTCGCTACCACGGCATCGAGCGCGACGGGGACGCGATAAAAGTCCGCTTCAGCGATCCGGCGATGCGCGCGCGCGCAGAGGCTCGCATCCTGACCACGGAACCGGACCTCTCCGTCGACGAGCGCGACGACGGCAAAGATCTGCTGCTGGTCGCGACGTTCAAGCCGAGCGCCGCAAAGTCCACCGAAGAGCGCGCGATCAAGCAGAACATCACTACGCTGCATAACCGGGTCAACGAGCTCGGCGTGGCCGAGCCGATCATCCAGCAGCAGGGCGCAGACCGCGTGGTCGTGAGCTGCCCGGCGTGCAGGACACCGCGAAGGCAAAGGAAATCCTGGGCCGCACCGCGACCCTCGAAGTGCGGCTGGTGGACGAAGAGGCGATGCGCGGCGGCGGCAAGCTGGGCGATGACATCTTCCCGGAGCGGCACCGCGACGGCACTGTCGAAATGGTCCCCGTCAAGAAGCAGGTCATCGTCACCGGCGACCAGATCACCGATGCGCAGGCAACCTTCGACCAGGACCACCGAGCCGGCGGTATCGGTTCAACTGAACGACGCCGGCGGCGCCGTCATGCGGCAGGTCACGCGCGAAAACCTGCACCACCGGATGGCGATCATCCTGTTCGAGAAGGGCAAGGGCGAGGCAATTTCGGTCGCCCGGATCCAGGGCGAATTCGGCAGCCGCGTTCCAGATCACGGGCAACTTCAGCCCGACGGAGACCGCCGACCTGTCCCTGCTGATGCGTGCCGGCTCGCTCGCGGCACCGATGGATATCGTGGAGGAGCGCACCGTCGGCCCGAGCCTGGGCAAGGAAAACATCCATAAGGGCTTCGATTCGACCAAGTGGGGCTTCAGCGCCATCGTGGTCTTCATGTCGATCTACTACTTGCTGTTCGGCGTCGTCGCGGCCGTCTCGCTGGCCTGCAACCTGCTCTTCCTGGTGGCGCTGCTGTCGATGCTTCAGGCGACGCTGACCCTGCCTGGCATCGCCGCGATCGCCCTCGCGCTCGGCATGGCGATCGACGCCAACGTGCTGATCAACGAGCGCATCCGCGAGGAGATCCGCGGCGGCGCCACGCCGCAGGCTGCGATTCACGCCGGCTACGAGCGCGCCTGGGGCACCATCCTGGATTCCAACATCACCACCCTGATTGCCGGCCTCGCGCTGCTAATCTTCGGCCGGGGCCGGTGCGCGGCTTCGCGGTGGTCCACTGCCTCGGCATCCTCACATCGATGTTCTCCGCGGTGATAGTGTCGCGGGGAATGGTCAATCTGATCTACGGCCATCGCCGCCGCGTCGCCAGGCTGGCGATCGGCAACACGGCCTGGAAGTAGCCGGCGCGGGATAGAACGACACCATGGAATTCTTCAAGATCCGCCGCGAAATTCCGTTCATGCGGTATGCGTTGGTCTTCAACGTCATATCGCTGCTCACCTTCCTCGCCGCGGTCTTCTTCCTCGCCACCAAAGGTCTGAACTACTCGATCGAGTTCACCGGCGGCACGGTGATCGAGGTGCACTACAAGGACAGCGCCGATACCGAAAGCATCCGCGCAGGCGATGGAGAAGGCGGGCTACAAGGTCGAGGTGCAGAACTTCGGCTCGTCGCGCGACGTGCTGCTGCGCATGCCGATCAAGAAGGGCCAGTCGAGCTCGGACCTGTCGCAGAAGATCAGCGCCCTGCTGCAGGCCAAGGACAAGTCCGCCGAGGTGCGCAGGGTGGAATTCGTCGGCCCTCAGGTCGGGGCGGAGCTGGCCCAGTACGGCGCCCTCGCTCTGATCGTGACGGCGGTCGGCATCGTGCTCTATCTCGCGCTGCGCTTCGAGTGGAAGTTCGGGCTCTCGGCCATCATCGCCAACCTGCACGACGTGGTGATCATCCTCGGCTTCTTCTCTCTGTTCCAGTGGGAGTTTTCGCTGCCGGTGCTGGCCGCGGTGCTGGCGGTGCTCGGCTACTCGGTCAACGAATCGGTGGTGGTGTTCGACCGGGTGCGCGAGAACTTCCGCAAGATGCGCAAGGCCTCGACGCCCGAGGTGATCGACGCCGCGATCACCGGCACCATCTCGCGCACCATCATCACGCACGGCTGCACGCAGGCGATGGTGACCTCCATGCTCCTGTTCGGCGGCCCGGCGCTGCACTACTTCGCTCTCGCCCTGACCATCGGGATCCTGTTCGGGATCTATTCCTCGGTACTGGTCGCGAGCCCGCTGCTGATGTGGCTCAAAGTCACCCGGGCCCAGTTCATCAAGCCGACCAAGAAGGACCGCCGCGACGAGCACGAAGGCGCGGTGGTCTGACTCAGATCCGCCTTGCGAGCGCCGCCGCGAGCCCCACGTAGCGCGCCGGAGTCAGCGCGAGCAGGCGCTTTTTCGCGCCTTCCGGAATCGGCAATCGACGGATGAACGCCGCGAGCTGGCGCCTGTCCAGGCGCTTGCCGCGCGACAGCGCCTTGAGCTTCTCGTAGGCCTCCGGCACGCCGTAACGGCGCATTACCTGCTGTACGGGCTCGGCGAGCACCTCCCAGTTGGCGTCGAGATCCTCCCCCAGCCGCCGCGGGTCCGCCTCGAGCTTGGCCAGTCCTCGCAGACAGGCGACATAGGCGAGCAGGCTGTGGCCGAGCGCGCTGCCGGCATTCCTCAGCGCGGTCGAGTCGGACAGGTCGCGCTGCCAGCGCGACACCGGCAGCTTGTCCGACAGGTGCCGCAGCAGCGCGTTCGCCACACCGATGTTGCCTTCGGAGTTCTCGAAGTCGATCGGATTTACCTTGTGCGGCATCGTGGATGACCCCACCTCGCCCGCTTTTGGCCGTTGGCGGAAGTAGCCGAGGGAGATGTAGCCCCAAAGATCGCGGTCGAGATCCAGCAGCACCGTGTTGGCGGCGGCAAAGGCGTCGAACAGCTCCGCGAACGAATCGTGCGGCTCGATCTGGATCGTGTACGGGTTGAACTCCAGCCCGAGCCGCTCGACGAAGCGGCGGCAGAACTGTTCCCAGTCGACGCCCGGATAGGCGATCACGTGCGCGTTATAGTTACCGACCGCGCCGTTGATCTTGCCGAGGATGCGCACGCTCGCGAGCCGGTCGCGCGCGCGGCGCAGGCGGTGCACGAAGTTCGCCATTTCCTTGCCGAGCGTGGTCGGCGAAGCGGGCTGTCCGTGCGTGCGGGACAGCATCGGCAACGCAGCGTGACGGTGCGCAAGCGTGCGAAGTGCCGCGATCAGCTCCTCCAGCCGCGGCAGCATCACGCCCTGGCGCGCCTCGGACAACATGAGCGCATAGGCCAGGTTGTTGACGTCCTCCGAAGTGCAGGCGAAATGGATGAACTCGAGCGCGCGCCGCACCTCGGGGTCGTCCCCGAGCCGGCCCCTGAGCCAGTACTCGATCGCCTTGACGTCGTGGTTGGTCTGCGCTTCGATATTCTTGATGTGCTCGGCGTCGCGCTCGGAAAAGCCGACCACCAGACGCTGCATCGCGCTCGCCGCATGGCGCGAGAAGGGCTTCAGCTCGCGCACGCCGCGTTCCGCCGCGAGCGCCCGCAACCAGGCGATCTCGATCTTCAGGCGGGCGCGTATCAGCGCCTGCTCGCTGAAGTGCGCCCGCAGCGAATCGACGGTCTTGGCGTACCGGCCGTCGAGCGGCGACAGCGCGGTGAGCGGGGATGGCATTTTTCTCGGTCGCGGGCCTTTGACGCCGTATTATAAGGCTCATGCCTGGTCCGGCCTCTCTTGCCCGCGTCGCGCGCGAGGCGCGCGCCTGCACGCTGTGCGCCAAAGCGCTGCCGCTCGAGCCGCGCCCGGTGTTCCACGTCGGCCCGCGCGCGCGCGTGCTGATCGTGGGCCAGGCGCCGGGGCGCCGCGTGCATGAAACCGGGATCTCGTGGAACGACCCGTCGGGCGACGCGCTGCGCGCCTGGCTCGGCATCGGGCGCGAGGCGTTCTACGACACCACGCGGATCGCCATCGCCGCCACCGGCCTTTGCTACCCGGGGACCGGCGCCAGCGGCGACCTGCCTCCGCGGCCGGAATGCGCGCCGACTTGGCAGCCCCGCTTTCGCGCCGCGCTGCCGGCGCTGCGCCTGACGCTGCTGGTCGGCAGTCACGCCCAGGCCTATTACCTGGGCAAGCGGCGCAGGCGCACCCTCGCCGCCACGGTGCACGCCTGGCGCGAATATCTGCCAGAATATTTCCCGTTGCCGCACCCGAGCCCGCGCAACAGGCTATGGCTTAGAAACAACCCCTGGTTCGAGCGCGCTGTCATCCCGGCGCTGCGCCGGTGCGTTGACAGAGCATTGCGTTGAAGCACGGCGCCGGGCGGTATAATCCGCGCCCTCACCCCGCGAAGCGTCAGCATGAAACTGCTCGTCTCACTGCTCAGTCCCTACGGACGCAAGGTCCGCATTGTTCTTGCTGAGAAGCGCGTCGAGTGCGAGCTCGAGCTGGTCGACGTAACCGCGGCCGATAGCCCGCTCAACGACCACAATCCGCTCGGCAAGATCCCGACCCTGCTGCTGGACGACGGTAGCGCGCTGTACGACTCGAGGGTGATCGTCGAGTTTCTCGACGCCGTCTCGCCGATTGGCCGTCTGATCCCGAAGGGCAACCGCGAGCGCGTCGCCGTGCTGCGCTGGGAGGCGCTGGCAGACGGCGTATTGGACGCAGGGGTGTTGCTGCGCCTGGAGACGCTGCGGCCGAAGACAGAGCAGAGCGCGGCCTGGATCGAGCGCCAGCGCGGCAAGGTCGAGCGCGGTGTGGCGGAAATGGCGCGCGAACTCGGCGAGCGCGACTGGTGCCACAACGAGCGCTTCACGCTGGCCGACATCGCGCTCGCGTGCTGCCTGGGCTGGCTCGCGTTCCGCCATCCCGAGCTCGACTGGCACGGCAAGTACCCCAACCTTGCGCACCACTACGACAAGCTCGGCCGGCGCCCCGCGTTCGTCGAAACCGCGCCCAGGTAAGCGCTTCGCGGGCTAGGCGATCATCGCACCGCCGAGGCAAACCTCGGCGTCGTACAGCACAACCGACTGGCCAGGGGTGATTGCCCACTGCGGCGCGTCGAACGCGACCGAAACCTCGGCTCCGGCAACCCGCCCGAGCGTGCAGGCCGCATCCGCCTGCCGGTAGCGGCTCTTCGCCCCGTGGCGCGATCCCTCGGCCGGCGGCGTACCCGCGATCCAACTCGCGTCGAGCGCCTCAAGCGACGCGCGCAGCAGCAGCGGGTGGTCGTGGCCCTGCACCACGGTCAGCGTGTTGGACGCAATGTCCTTGCCCGCGACGTACCAGGCCTCGCCCGATCCACCCCTTGCGCCGCCCAGACCGATGCCCTTGCGCTGGCCGATGGTGTAGAACGCGAGGCCGATGTGCTCGCCGATGCGCCTGCCCTCCGGCGTCGCGATCGGCCCCGGGTTTCGCGGCAGATAGCGGTTGAGGAACTCGCGGAACGGGCGCTCGCCGATGAAGCAGATTCCGGTCGAATCCTTCTTGGCGTGGTTCGGCAGGCCCGCCTCGAGCGCCATGCTCCGCACCTCGGGCTTCCTGAGTCCGCCGACCGGGAACAGCACCCGCGCGAGCTGGTTCTGCTTCAGGCGGTGCAGGAAATAGCTTTGGTCCTTGTTGCGGTCGGCGCCGCGCAGCAGCTCGACGCCGCCAACCGCGGTCCGCGTGCGCGCGTAGTGCCCGGTGGCGATGCGCGCCGCGCCGAGCCGCATCGCGTGGTCGAGAAAGGCACTGAACTTGATCTCGGCGTTGCACAGCACGTCCGGGTTGGGAGTGCGGCCCGCAGAATACTCGCGCAGGAACTCGGCGAACACGCGGTCCTTGTACTCGGCCGCGAAATTCACCGCCTCGAGCTCGATCCCGATCGCGTCTGCGGCCGCAGCGGCGTCGATCAGGTCCTGGCGCGTCGAGCAGTACTCCTCATCGTCGTCGTCTTCCCAGTTCTTCATGAACAGGCCGATGACTTCGTAGCCCTCGCGCTTGAGCAGCAGCGCCGCGACCGAAGAATCGACGCCTCCTGACATACCTACCACCACGCGCGCGGCCATGCCGGTGCCTCAGGCGAATTCGTGCGACAGCACATCGAGCGGAAAACGGGCACCGGCGAGGTAGTCTGCCACGCAGCGCGCCACCAGCGGCGAGCGGTGCATGGCCTGCCGCGCCGCTAGCTGCTCGGGCGTGAGCCAGTGCGTGGCGACGATCTCCTTGTCCAGCCTGCGCGCGGGGTCGTGGCCGGCCGTCCTGCCGGCAAAGGCGAAACGCAGGAAGGTCATATCCGATGGTTCGTGGCGCCAGCGGTAGATTCCCACCAACGCGCTCGGCTCGAGCGTATACGCGGTCTCCTCCAGCGTCTCGCGCACGCAGGCCTCGAGCAGCGACTCGCCGGGGTCGAGGTGTCCCGCCGGCTGGTTCAGCACCCGTCTGCCGTCGGCGTTCTCCTCCACGAAGAGGAACCTGCCGTCGCGCTCGATGACGGCGGCAACCGTGACGCTGGGACGCCAGACCTCGCTCACGCGGCCTTCTGCGTATTCTTGCGGATGAACGCCGCCATGCGCGCCACGCCCCTCTCGATCGCCTCCTTGGAGGCGGCGTAGGAAAAGCGCACGTGCTGGCCCTCGCCCGGCACCCGCATGCCGAAATGGATGTCGGCCAGCAGCGCGACGCCCGCCTCGTTCAGCAGCCGCTTGCGGAATTCCTCCGAATCGGCGGCGCCGATCATGCGGCAGGCCTCGGTCACGTTCGGCCAGACATAGAATGCGCCGCCCGGCACCAGGCAGCTTACCCCCGGCACTTCGTTGAGCAGGTGCACGATCAGGTCGCGCCGCGCGAGGAAGCTCGCCTTCATCGCCTCCGCCGCTTCTTGCGGCCCGTTGATCGCCTCGACCGCCGCCCACTGCGAGATCTGCGAAGCGCAGGACTCGGTGTTGGTGATCCAGCGCGTGAACATCGGCGCCAGCACGGGGTTCGCGGCGAAGCCGATGCGCCACCCGGTCATGGCCCAGGTCTTGGAAGCACCGTCGGAGATGATGGTGCGCTCGACCATCCCCGGCACCTGGGCGATCGAGAAGAACGCCTCCCCGTAGACCAGCCTTGAGTAGATTTCGTCGGCGTAGACCCAGACCTGGGGGTGGCGCTTGAGGATCGCGGCGATCTGCTCCAGCTCCTTGCGCGAGAGCAACCCGCCGGTCGGGTTGTGCGGGTAGTTCAGGATCAGCAGTCTGGTCTCTGGCGTAATTAGCCGCTCGAGCTCATCCGGATCGAACGAGAAGCCGCGCGTCTCGTGCAGGTGGATCGGCACCGGGCGCGCGCCGCTGGCGAGAATCTGCGACTCGTAGATCGGGAACCCCGGGTTTGGGTAGATCACTTCGTCCCCTGCGCCGTGGTCGGTCACCGACAGGATCGCGTAGGCGATGAAAGGTTTCGCGCCGGCAGCCACTACCACGTCGGCGGGCCGAATCGGCAGCCCGCCGCGGGTGCGCGAAAGGTAGCCGGCGGCCGCCTCGCGCAGCTCGTCGATCCCGGCCGAAGGCGTATAGCCGTGCTTGCCCTCGCGAATAGCGCGAATTGCCGCCTCCTGCACGTTCTGCGGCGCGGGGAAGTCCGGCTGGCCGATACAGAAGGAGATGATGTCCTTGCCCTTGCGGGCGAGCTCATTCACCTCGGCGAGCACGACGAAAGCGTTCTCGGTTCCGAGGCTGCGGGCACGACGGCTGATCTCGGGCATGGCGGGTGGCCTGGGGCGGGGAAAGTACGAATTTTAGCCGATGGCGCTATCATTGCCCGATGCTGATCAATTGCGTCGCATACCAGGACGGAAAGAAGCTGGCCGAGATCGGCAAGCGCGAAATCAGCGCCTACGTCTCGCGCCCGGACTGCTTCGTCTGGGTGGCGCTGCGGGACGCCGACGAGGCCGAGCTGAAGGAAATGCAGCAGGAGTTCGGCCTGCACGAACTCGCGGTCGAAGACTCGTTGCACGGCCACCAGCGGCCCAAGATCGAGGAGTACGGCGACTCGCTGTTCGCGGTGCTGCACACGGTCGAGTTCGTGGGCGAAGAGCTGAGCGTCGGCGAGCTGGACATGTTCGTCGGCCCCAACTACGTGCTGTCCGTGCGCAACAACGCCCCCAAGGGCTTCCAGGAAGTGCGCGCGCGCTGCGAACGCGAGCCCGAGCTGCTGCGCTACGGCTCCGGCTACGTGCTCTACGCGCTGATGGACGCCGTCGTCGACCGCTACTTCCCGGCGCTCGACGCGCTCGAGACCAAGCTCGAGCGCATCGAGGAGGAGATTTTCGGCGGTCGCCTGGCACGGGCGAATATCGAGTCCCTCTACGCCCTGAAGCAGAACCTCATGACGCTCAAGCACGCCGCCGGACCGCTGCTGGACGCGGTGGGCAAGCTCTACGGCGGGCGCGTGCCGCACGCGTGCGCCGGCATGGGCGAGTACTACCGCGACGTCAACGACCACCTGGTGCGGCTGAACTCGACCATCGACTCGATCCGCGACATGGTGAGCACGGCGATGAACGTGAACGTGTCGCTCATCTCGGTGCAGGAGAACGAGGTCACCAAGCGGTTGGCAGCCTATGCCGCGCTGGTCGCCGTGCCGACGCTGATCGCCGGCATCTACGGCATGAACTTCAAGGGCATGCCGGAGCTGCAGTGGAGCTTCGGCTACCCGCTCGCGCTGGGCGCGATGGCAATCATCGACGTCTACTTCTGGTATCGCTTCCGCAAGGCAGGCTGGCTCTAGCCGTCTCTCACCAGCCCTTCGGCTCCCAGTTCAGGTCGGCGCCGTCCTTCAGCTCGCCGATCCTGATCACGCCCGGGCTCTCGAAGTAGTAAGGCGGTACGGGCAGGTTGATCGGCGCGGGCGAGCCGGCCAGCACTCGCCCCGACAGATCGTACTTGGAGCCATGGCAGGGGCAGTAGAATCCGCCGGTCCATTCCGGGCCGACCGATCCCGGCTGCGGGCGGTACTCCGGAATGCAGCCGAGGTGGGTGCAAATCCCGACCAGCACGAGGTACTCCGGGCGCAGCGCGCGCACCCCGTTGTCCAGGTGCAAGTCCATGTCCGGCGGCTGCTGCGGTACCTGCGATTTGGGATCCGAAAGGTCCAGCTTCGAGTGCTCCACTTTGTGCAGCTCGGCCGGCGTGCGGTGCAGGATCCACACCGGTTTCTCGCGCCATGACACGGTCGTCATCTGCCCCGGCTCGAGCCCGCTCACGCTCACGCGCACCGGCGCGCCCGCCGCCTTCGCGCGCGCGCTGGGCAGCAGCGAGCCGACGAAAGGCACGGCCGCGGCGGCGATCTCGATTGCCCCCACCGCCGAAGTGGCGGCGATCAGGCGGCGGCGCCTGTGGTTGATCGGGCTCGGCTCGCGTTCTTGGTTCATACCAGGAGGGACACGGAGCCTCACCCTGAAGTTCAGTTCAGTTATGCTTGGCGGTACAGTCCTGGCGTGCTGACAACCTTTGTTGGAAGCTGAAATGGCGCTGACATTCCGCAGGCTGCACCCGCACTTCGCCGCCGAGTCGAGCCCGATCGACCTGCGCCGGGTGAACGACCGCGGCACGCTGGAAGCGATTCGCGCCGCGATGGACGAATTCCGCGTGCTGCTGTTCCGCGCGCAGCAGTTCAGCGACGCCGAGCAGATCGCTTTCGCGCAGCGATTCGACGGCGAGCTGCACGCCAAGACCGGCTCGGCGGCGCTTGGCGCCAACCGCTTCGGCAACGAGGCGCTGACCGACATCTCGAACCTGGCCGCCGACGGCAGCATCATGGCGCGCGAGGACCGCAAGCGCCAGTACGCGCTCGGCAACCGCCTGTGGCATACCGACGCTTCGTTCCAGGATCCGCCGGGCCGCTACTCGATGCTGCATGCGCGCGTGGTGCCGGCGTCGGGGGCGGACACCGAGTTCGCCGACATGTGCGCGGCCCACGACGCGCTGGACGACGCGATGCGCGCCAGGCTCGAAGGCCTGCGCGCGCACCACTCGATTGCCTACTCGCGCCAGACGCTAGGCTTCGAGTTCGCACCCGACGAGGCCGAGCTGCTCAAGGGCGCGATTCATCCGCTGGTGCGGGTCAACCCTCGTAGCGGGCGGCGCTCGCTCTATCTCGCCTCCCACGCTTCGCGCATCATCGACTGGCCGGTGCCGGAAGGGCGGCTGCTGCTGCGTGACCTGATCGAGCACGCCACCCAGCCGCAGTTCGTTTATCGCCACGTCTGGCGCGTGGGCGACCTCGTCATCTGGGACAACCGCGCCACCATGCACCGGGGGCGCCCGTTCGACGACGCGAGAGAGCGGCGAGAGCTGCGCCGGGTCACGACTCTCGATCTCGACGCCCCGTCTGCCGCCTGAGTACCCTTCCCGCGCGCGCGCCGCTCGGGCCCCCGTCGTGCCAGGCGATCTGCCCGTTGACCATCACCAGCTCGATTCCCTCCGCGGGCGTGGCAGGATGCTCGAAGCTCGCCGTGTCGCGAACGCGCATCGGGTCGAACAGCGTGAGATCCGCGTAGGCGCCGGGCTCGACCAGGCCGCGACCCTCCAGCCCGAAGTTGCGCGCCGAGAGGCCGGTCATCTTGTGCACCGCCTGCTCGAGCGTGAACAGTCCCTCGTCGCGCGCGTAGTGGCCGAGCACGCGCGGAAAGGTTCCCCACAGGCGCGGGTGCGGATGGATGTCGTGCGGCAGGCCGTCCGAGCCGATCATCGTCGGCGCGAAAGCGAGCACGCGCCGCACGTCGTCTTCGCTCATCTGGAAGTACACCGCGCCGGCCGGCTGCAGCCTGGCGGCCGCCTGCTCGGGAGCGCAGCCCATCGCGCGCGCGACCTCGTCCAGTGCCTTGCCGGCGAACTCGGGATGCGGCTTGGACCAGGTGACCAGGGTCTTCGATGCGCGCGCCGCCATGTCCCAGCGCAGCACCGTCGATGACGCGGCGTACGGATAGGCGTCGAGCGCCACCGCCTGCGCCCGCATCGCCGCCTCGATCGCCGCCAGGCTCTGGCGCGTCTTGCCGTGGTTCGCCACCCCCGCGGCCTTGTGGTGCGAGATGAACGCAGGCACTCCCGCCTCGCGCCCGATGCGGAAGGTCTCGTCGAGCGACTCGAGCAGGTGGTCGGCCTCGTCGCGCATGTGCGTGACGTAGAGCGCGCCGCGCTCATGCAGCGGCGCGCACAGCTCGATCACCTCCTCGGTCGGCGCGGCGCTGGCCGGGGCATAGAACAGTCCGGTCGACAGGCCGATCGCCCCCGCGTCGAGGCTTTCCGCCACGATCGCCCGCATGCGAGCGATCTCGCTCTTACTCGCCGCACGGTCGAGCCGGTCCATGGTCGCCACGCGCAGCGTGCTGTGGCCGACCAGCAGCGCGGCATTGAGCGCGGCCGGGCGCGCGTCGAGCTGCTCCAGGTAGTCGGCGAAACGCGGGTATCGGTACGAGCCGCCCGCGTCGAGCAGGTCGAGCGGCGGCGGCACGCGGTCGGCGACCAGCGGCGCGAGGCTGATGCCGCAATTGCCGCCGATCACGGTGGTCACGCCCTGGCTCAGCTTGGGCGTCATCTCCGGCTGCGCGAGCAGCAGCCGGTCGTCGTGCGTGTGCACGTCGATGAAGCCCGGCGCGAGCACGCGGCCCGAGGCGTCGATCTCGCGCTCGGCGCGCCAGCCTTCCAGCCGGCCGAGCGCGGCGATGCGCTCGCCGCGCACCGCGATATCCGCCGCGCGCCGTGGCGCGCCGCTGCCGTCGATCAGGATCGCGTTGCGGAAGACAACGTCGCAACTCTCGAGCGCCATGCGTATCGCCTCCGACTCAGTCGGCCAGACGCAGCCCGCAGCGAACTGCGTCCCAGCCGACCGCGACGCGCGCATCCGCGCGTCGCTCGACCAGGCCCAGCTCGGCCAGCCGCTTCACGTCAGTATGCACGTTCTTGTAGTCGCGCTCGAGCCGCCGCGCCAGCTCGTAGACCGACAGCGGCCCCGCTGCGCGCAGGCGCGCGAGCAGCTGCCAGCGCGCCGGCGTGAGGTTCTTCAGCAGCGCCGGCAGGTCCGGCAGGGTGAGCACCGCGAGCGGCGCTGCGCGCCGGCCCTCGGCGGCGCGGTTCCACGCCGCCTCGAAGCGGTCGAGCGCGTCGCCCGGCAGGCCGACGCGCAGCTCAAGCGTTTTCGCCAAGGCTCCCCCCGACCGCCTCGACGTCGCGCTCGAAGTCGTAGCGCAGCTGCTCGACCGAGCGGAACGCGTAGGGCAGGTCCCGCCCGCGCACGCGGCGGCGGCCTTTCGCGTACTCGACCAGCGCGCCATAGCGCAGCCGATAGTCGCCCCCGGCGCGGAGTTCGATTTCGAGCAGCGTCCCGTTGCCCAGCAGCACCCTTTCCTGCAGCGGAGACATATGGCCTATGATACCATAGTCCGAGTAGGCTAGAATGCCTCAAATGGCTGCCCGGGATGCCTTCTTCAACCTCTACCGCCACGGTTTCGCCCGCGTCGCGGTCGCCACGCCTACCGTGCGCGTGGGCGATCCGGCGTACAACCTCGCCGGCACGCTCGCCCTGATGCGCGAAGCGGCCAGGCGCAAGGCGCTGCTGGTGGTGTTTCCCGAGCTCGGGCTCTCAGCCTACAGCTGCGAGGACCTGTTTCATCAGCAGGCGCTGATCCGCGGCGTCGAGGACGCGCTCGCGCAGCTGATCGCGCGCAGCAAACGCCTGCCCGTCGCGGCGCTCGTCGGCCTGCCGGTGCAGATCGACGCGCAGCTCTACAACTGCGCCGCGCTGCTGTGCCGCGGCAAGCTGCTTGGCGTGATGCCCAAAACTCACCTGCCCAACTACCGCGAGTTCTACGAGCTGCGCCAGTTCACCCCCGGCGAGGCCTGCCTCAAGCGCGAGGTGACGCTTGCCGGCCAAAGGGCGCCGTTCGGCACCGATCTCCTGTTCCGACTCGAGCAGGACCCGCGCTTCGTGCTATTCACCGAAATTTGCGAGGACCTGTGGGTCCCGGCGCCACCCTCCTCCTTCGCGGCCCTCGCCGGTGCGACCGTCATCGCGAACCTCTCGGCCTCCAACGTGCTCGTCGCCAAGCACGAGTACCGCGACGCGCTCGCCTCGAACCAGTCGGCGCGCTGCATGGCGGCGTATCTGTACAGCGCCGCGGGCGCAGGCGAATCGACCACCGACCTGGCCTGGGACGGCCAGGGCATGATCCACGAGAACGGCACCCTGCTCGCGCAGTCGCGTCGTTTCGCCGACGCGCCGCAGCTCACGGTGGCCGACATCGACCTGGACCGCCTGGCCGCAGACCGCATGCGACAAAACACCTTCGCCGAGTCGGGGCGCCGCCACGCCGCCGAGGTCGGCCGGTTCCGCGAGTTCGCGCTCTCGGTGCCGGTGCCCGCGGGCCGGCTGCCGCTGGAGCGCCACGTCGCGCGCTTCCCGTATGTCCCGAGCGACCCGGCGACGCTCGATGCGCGCTGCGAGGAGGTATACCGTATCCAGGTGCAGGGCCTCGCCACGCGCATGCGCGCGAGCGGCACCGGGAAGCTGGTCATCGGCGTCTCCGGCGGACTCGACTCGACCCAGGCGTTGCTGGTGTGCGCCCGCGCCATGGACGAGCTTGGGCTGCCACGGCGCAATATCCTCGCCTACACCATGCCGGGCTTCGCCACCTCGACCCGCACCCGCAGCCAGGCCTGGCAGCTGATGCGCGCGATCGGCGCGAGCGCCGAGGAGATCGACATCCGCCCCTCCTGCCTGCAAATGCTGCAGGACCTGCGCCACCCCTACGCGCGCGGGCGCAAGGTGTACGACATCACCTTCGAGAACGTTCAGGCCGGGGAGCGCACCAGCCACCTGTTCCGCCTGGCGAACCTGCACGGCGCGATCGTGGTCGGCACCGGCGACCTGTCGGAGCTCGCGCTGGGCTGGTGCACCTACGGCGTCGGCGACCAGATGTCGCACTACAACGTCAACTCAAGCGTGCCCAAGACGCTGATCCGCTACCTGATCGGCTGGGTGGCGAAGTCGGGCCAGTTCGAGCGCGCGGTCGCGCGCACGCTCGAGCGCGTGCTCGCCACCGAGATCAGCCCGGAGCTGGTGCCGGGCCGCAAGGCCGGCAAGCCGGCGCAGCTGACGGAAGACACGATCGGGCCCTACGCGCTGCAGGATTTCCACCTCTACTACACGCTGCGCTTCGGCTATGCCCCGTCCAAGGTGGCATTTCTCGCCTGGAGCGCCTGGCGCGGCAAGGACGGCTACCGCCTGGGCGAGATCCGCAAGTGGCTCGGCGTGTTCCTCAAGCGTTTCTTCCAGACCAGCCAGTTCAAGCGCAGCGCGCTGCCCAACGGACCGAAGGTCGGCTCGGGCGGGTCGCTTTCGCCGCGCGGGGACTGGCGCGCGCCTTCGGACGGCGTCGCCGACGCCTGGCTGGCGGACCTCGAGCGGGTTCCGGTACGCGACTGAGGTGAAGCACAAAGAAAAACGGACCGACCCAGAAAAGGGCCGGCCCGTCTTGAAGCACGGTGAAAAGGGGGGGCCGTACTTCGAGGTCTATCCTAAGCCCGCGCGCTGTCTGGCGCCTGAGTCGGCGCTGACGTCTTCCTGAAACTCGGGGATAGCGCGGCGAACGGCATCCTCGACCTTTTCCAGCAGCACGAACTCGAGCTTGGCGCGCGCCTCCGCCGGCACGTCCTCGAGGTCTTTCTCGTTACGCTTCGGCAGCATCACGGTGCGGATCCCGGCTCTTAGCGCGGCGAGCACCTTCTCCTTCACGCCGCCGATCGGCAGCACCAGACCCCGAAGCGAGATTTCGCCGGTCATCGCGACCTCGCTCCTCACCGCCTTGCCCGACAGCAGCGACACCAGCGCGAGATACATCGCCACGCCCGCGCTCGGCCCGTCCTTCGGCGTTGCGCCCGCCGGGACATGGATGTGCACGTCGATCTTGTCGAACGCCGCCGTCAGGCGGCCCTTGGCGAGCGTGAGCGCGGCCTGCGCCGACTCCTTCATCACCTCGCCCAGCTGGCCGGTGAGGATCAACTTGCCGCTGCCGGGCACCTTGGTCGCCTCGATGAAGAGAATATCCCCGCCCACCGGTGTCCACGCAAGGCCTGTCGCCACTCCCGGCACCGCCGTCATCAGCGCCGCCTCGCTCTCGAAGCGGCGCGCGCCGAGGATGGTCTGCAGGTCGACGGCGTCGAGCGCTACCGATTCCACCTTGCCTTCGGCGATTCTCATTGCGACGTTGCGCAGCACCGAGCCGATCTCGCGCTCGAGGTTGCGCACGCCCGCCTCGCGCGTGTAATCGCGCACGATCGCCGTCAGCGCGGCATCGGTGAGCGACGCCTGCTCCGGCTTCAAGCCGTTCGCTTCCAGCTGGCGCTTGACCAGGTAGCGCCGCGCGATCTCGAGCTTCTCCTCTTCCGTGTAGCCGGGAAGCTGGATCACCTCCATGCGGTCGCGCAGCGGCCCCGGAATCGTGTCGAGCACGTTCGCGGTCGCGATGAACATCATCTTCGACAAATCGAAGTCGACGCCCAGGTAATTGTCGCGGAACTTCGAGTTCTGCTCCGGATCGAGCACTTCGAGCAGCGCCGACGACGGGTCGCCGTGAAAGCCGCCGGCGCCGACCTTGTCGATCTCGTCCAGCATCAGCACCCCGGCGCGCGTTTCGGCGCGGCGGATCGCCTGGATGATGTTGCCGGGCAGCGCGCCGACGTAGGTGCGCCGGTGGCCGCGGATCTCGGCCTCGTCGTGCAAGCCGCCGAGCGCCACACGCTGGAACTTGCGCCCCGTGGCGCGCGCGATCGACTGTCCGAGCGAGGTCTTGCCCACGCCCGGCGGACCGACGAAGCACAGAATGGGGCTCTTGCCCTCGGGATTGAGCTTTCTCACCGCGAGGTACTCGAGAATGCGGCGCTTGACCTTCTCCAGGCCGAAGTGGTCCTCGTCGAGGACCTTCCTCGCCTCGGCGATGTCGATCGGCCTGGACGGCTCGGCCTTCCAGGGCAGCTCGGTGAGCCACTCGAGGTAGGTGCGCAGCATGCCGTACTCGCCGCCGCCTTCCTGCATGCGCTGCAGGCGCTTCAATTCCCTGCTGGCGTGCTTGGCGACGTCCTCCGGCATTCCGGCGTCATCGAGCGCCTTCTTCAACTCCTCGATCTCGGCCGCGGTGTCCTCGCCCTCGCCCAGCTCCTTCTGGATCTGGCGCATCTGCTCGCGCAGCACGTGCTCGCGCTGGCGCTCGTCGAACGCCTTGCGCGTCTGATCGCCGATCTCCTTCGAGAGTTTGAGCACCTCGACGCGGTTGCCAAGCAACGCAAGCACCTTGTCGAGGCGCGCGCGCACGCTGAAAGCCTCGAGCAGCTCCTGCTTCTGCTCCGGCTTCACGTCGAGAAAGTTGGCCACCATGTCGGCCAGCGCGCCGGGCGAATCGATGCCCTGCACCACCGCCGCAAGTCCCTCGGGCGCGTTCGGCAGCAACTCGATCGCGGCCGCCGACTGCTGCTTGAGCTGCACGAAGCGCGCCTCGAGCTCGGCGCCCGATTCCTGCACCTCTTCGACCATCGCCACCCGCGCCGCGAGGAACGGCCAGCCCTCGAGGAACTCGAGCACGCGGAAGCGCGACTGCCCCTGCACCACCAGGTGGTGCGCGCCGTCCGGCGCGGTGACGTAGCGCGCAATCTGGCCCGCCGTGCCGACCCAGTGCAGGTCGTCCGGGCCGACCTCGTTGCGGGTCGGGTCGCGCTGCAGGAGGAAGCCAACCTGCCGCTCGCTCTTGGCAGCGTCCTGCGCCGCCGCGACCGACTTCTCGCGCCCGATCGTCACCGGCGCGATGACGCCCGGGAACAGTACCGTGTTCCGCATCGGAATCAGGGCGATCGCGTCCTCGGGCAGCGGCTTGGCGCTGCCATTGGCGCGCTCCGGTGCAGGCGCGCCGGCGCGGGCGCCCTCATCGGCGGAGAGCATCTGCTGGGACTGCGGCCAGAGGTTCATGCGGCCTCCTTGCGTTTGGCGAACGTGAGCGTCAGCAGCCCGTTCGCCAGGGATCTGCCGGTCAGCTCGAGCGCGTGCATCGGCAACGCGATGCGGCGCTCGAAGCGTCCGTAGGGAATTTCGAGGCGGTGGATGCGCGCCCCGCCGTCGGAGGCGGGAAACGCGCGCAGCGCGGAGATGGTCACCGCGTCGTGCTCGATGCCGATCGCGACCGACTCCGCGCCGACGCCCGGCAGGGCGACGTGAACCCGCAACGCGTCGCCGCTCTCGACCAGGTCGACCGGCGGCTCCCAGGTTCTGGCGGCCACCGACGGGCCGACGCGGAAGAACTGCCGCTGCAGGCGCTCGGCCTGCTCGAGCATAGAGAGGGCCTGGCCCCACATCAGACTGTGCAAATCGCGCGATCTCATGGGCGTTAGATGGCGCTGCCCTGCCCCGGATTCAAGTCGAGCGGGAAAAGGGGTGCTGCGTCAGGGCGTTACCCGCCCAGGAGGACTAGAACGCGAACGCGTTGCTCAGGTCGCCGGCCTTCGCGCGCACCCCGGGCAGCGGCTCGAGGCCGAAGCGCTCGGTGATGAATTTCAGGATCGAAGTCGTGTCGTAGGGCGTCTTGTCGACGTAGCCGCGCCTGGCGTATGGCGACACGATCAGGGTCGGAATGCGCGAGCCCGGTCCCCAGCGGTCGCCCCAGCCCGGGCCGGAAGGCGGCGCCACGTGATCCCAGAAGCCGCCGTTCTCGTCGTAGGTGACGATGACCGCCATGTGCGCCCACTGCGGGCTCGCTTCGAGCCGCGCGAGCAGGGCGGCGATGTGCTCGTCGCCGCTCATCAGGTCGGTGTAGCTCGGGTGCTCCGTGTAGCGGCCCGCGGGCTTGAAGAACGCGACCCGCGGCAGCGTGCCTCGCTCGATCGCCTCGAGCAGGTCCTTTTCGTCCTTCAGGTGCTCGGCGCGGTCGCGCGTGCCGGGCGCGAAGCGCGCGTAGTAGTTGAAAGGCTGGTGGTGCGACTGGAAGATCGGGCTGTCGGGGCCGCGCGCGTAGATCACGCTGCGCTTGACCTTGGGGTCCTGGCGCCCGTCGGCGAGCGCCCGGTCCCAGCCGCCCGCGTACCAGGCCCAGCTCACGCCCTTGGCCGAGAGCGTGTCGCCGATCGTCTTCGCCCTCAGCGCAGGCGCGGGGTGGCGCGCCGGGTCGGCGTAGTCCCGGTCGCCGCCTGCGGCCGGAGGAATGCCGCTCGGCTGGTACGGCGGCTGCGTGGTGTTGACCAGGAAGCCGTCGGGCGTGACGCGGCTGGGGCCCACTTCGACCGGACCGTCGAGCACCGAAGCGGGCGAGCCGGGCTTGTGCACCAGGTTTCCTGCCGCGTCGAGCGTGGCGCGGTCCTTGGCCGGGGCGTTCGGGTCGAACGGGGTGCAGGCGCACACCAGCCACTGGTGGTTGAGGAACGAGCCGCCGAACGCGCCCATGAAAAAGTGGTCGGCGAGCGTGTAGTCCCGCGCCCACTGCCACAGCTTCAGGCGCGAACCGTCGAAGTAGCCCATCACCCAGGCGCCGACGTTGGACATGGCGACGAACCGATCGTTCCTGCCGCCGTCGATCTGCTCGCGGTTCTGGTAGTACAGGTGCCAGGGGCTCGGCAGCACCTCGTCCAGCCGGCCGTTGATCGGCGGCGCGTCGATGCGGAACGGCCCGTTCGGCATGCCGCGCGTCGGAAAGCGCGGATCCGGCTTGCCGTGCGTATACACCGGCGGCAGGTAGGGCAGCGGCTTGCCGTCGTGATCGACCTGCGTCTTCTGCGCCGCGCTCGCCTGCGCGAGGCCCTCGGCGCCCGGGAACATGCCGTAGAGGTGGTCGAAGCTGCGGTTCTCGGCGTAGATCACCACCACGGTGTCGATCTTGTCGAGGCCGGCGCCGCCGGCCGGCTGGCCCGCGCAGCCGGCAAGCGCCGCCATCGCCACGCACGCGACAATCACCGCGCCCAGCATTCGCGATCGTTTCATTTGTTCCCCCCGGGAGACGCGAAACGTAACCATACTGCGGTCCCATGACAAGCGCGAGAACCGTCCGACGCGTCGCTCAGGACAGCCTGGCCGGCAGCCAGAGCGCGATCTGCGGGAACGCGATCAGCAGCGCGATCATCACCATCAGGGTCACCACGAAAGGCGCCGAGCCGACGATCACGTCGTAGATCTGGCCGCGCGAGCGCACGCCCTGCACCACGAACAGGTTGAAGCCCACCGGCGGCGTGATGAGCGCGGTCTCGATCAGCAGCATCATCAACACCCCGAACCAGATCGGGTTGAAGCCGAGCGCCGTCACCAGCGGGGTGATGATCGGCACCGTCGCCACCAGCATCGAGAGCGACTCCATGAACATGCCCAGCACCAGGTAGAACAGAACGATCACGATGATGGTGCCGGTAGGCGAGAGCCCGAAGCCGGTGACGTAGCTCATCACCTTGCCCGACAGGCCGATCGAGGTGATGATGAAATTCACGAAGTAGGCCGCGATCAGGATCGCCATGATCATGGCGGTGGTCTTCATCGTGCCCTCGAAGGTGTCGCGCAGCATCGCCCACGACAGCCGCCGGCGCCAGGCGGCGAGGCCGAAGGCGGCCACCACGCCCAGGCCCGCCGACTCGGTCGGGGTCGCGATGCCGCCGTAGATCGAGCCGATGACCACGATGAAGATCAGCAGCGGCGGGATCAGGTCCGGCAGCGAGCGCCAGCGCGCGCCCCAGCTTCCCTCCACCCGGTGCCCGCCCCAGCGCGGCCGGACCAGGCAGGCGATGATCACCGTCAGCATGAACAGCACCGTCAGCACCGCGCCCGGCACGATGCCCGCGAGGTAGAGCTGCGGGATCGAGGTGTCGGTCAGCGCGCCGTAGACGATCATCGGGATCGAGGGCGGGATCAGGATGCCGAGCGTGCCGCCCGCGGCGATGGTCCCCAGGTACAGGCGCTCGTTGTAGCCGTACTTGTCGATCTGCTCCACCGCCACCGTGCCGATGGTCGCGGCGGTGGCCACGCTCGAGCCCGAGACCGCCGCGAACAGCGTGCAGGTGCCGATGTTGGAGTGCATCAGCCCGCCCGGCAGCCACGACAGCCAGTGGGTCATGGCGGCGTACATGCGCTCGGCGATGCCCGAGCGCAGCAGGATCTCGCCCAGCAGGATGAAGAGCGGGATCGCGAACAGGATGAAGTTGGTCGAGGTCGACCAGGTGATCTCGCCGATCGCCAGCCGCAAGGGCAGGAACGAGTAGGCGTAATCGAGCACCACCCCCAGCACCAGCAGCCCGGCGGCGACCGGGATGCTCAGCGCCAGGATCGCGAGCAGGACGACGATGGCGGTCCAGACCAAGATCTCTCCTCAGGCCTTGTAGCGCTCGTGCTCGTGCAGCGCCTCCTGGAGCTCCTGCTGCGCGGTGCGCGGACCGAGCAGCCGCTGCACGTCCTCCCAGCGTCCGCGCACGAGCAGCATCGCTGCGCGCGCGAACAGCAGCAGCAGCACCGCCGAGAAGAGCACGAACCCCGCCACCCACAGCGTCTGCGGGATCGCAAGCAGCGTTCCGAGCGGCGTGAGCGAATGAGCGTCGACCTGGATCGAGTTGAGCAGCACTTTGCCGCCCTGCCAGGTGGTGAAGGCGGCGAACACCATGAAAGACGCGAGCGCGAGCATGTCGAGCAGCGCGCACAGGCGCACCGGCAGCACCGTGTAGAGGGAGTCGATGCGCACGTGGGCGCGATCGAGCAGCGCCAGCGCAAGCGCCCAGCTGGTGCCGATCGCGAGCACGTAACCCGACACCTCGCTCGAGGCGCCGATCGACACGCTGAACAGCTTCCTCGCGACCACATCGACCGCGATCATGAGCGCCGCGGCGGTGACCATCGCGCCGCCGAACCAGCAGCCGGCCCGCGCGATCCGTCGCGCGAGCTCCAACAGCCTGTTCACCGGATCAGAGCTTGTCGAGCGGGATCTTCAGGCCGACGACCTTGCCGACGGTCTGGTTCCACTTCTCGGCGCAGGCCTTGCCGCAGCGCTTGCCCCACTTGACCAGCACCACGTCCTGCACCAGCTCCTTCTTCTTCGCCTCATCGGCCTTGGAGATGCTCACCAGCGTCATGCTGCCGGGCTTGCCGAGAGTGCAGGACCCCTTTCCGGTGTTGCAGTTCACCCCTTCCTCGGTCGCCTGGGCGCCGATCGTCCACAGATCGTTCTCGAGCTGCTTGAACTCCCTGCTGAAGAAGTGGCGCACCGACGCCGGGTACTTGTCCCAGCTGTTCAGGTTCGCGCCCTCGTAGGCGATCGACCAGCCCACCGCGAGCGGAAACAGGTACTTCGACACTTCGGGCCAGCCGGCGGTGTTGCCCGACAGGGTCCCGGTCAGGGCGCAGTCGACCACCCCGCGCTGCAGCGCCGGCACCACTTCCGGGAACGGCATGGTCACCGTCTCCGCGCCCACCGCGCTGACGAAATCGGTCTGGGTCTTGTTGAACACGCGCACCTTCTTGCCCTTGAGGTCGGACAGGCCCGTGATCTTGTCGCGGCACCAGAACACGATCGGCGGGTTCGGCGCGAGCAGCATCAGCCCGGTCTTGAACTTCTCCTTCATGTGCTGGGCCATCACCGGCTTCCAGACCTCGCAGGCCTTGCGCGCGGTCTTGATGTCGTTGGTGATGCCGGCCAGGTCGCAGCCCTCGAACACGGGGTCCTCGCCCGCCATCTTGCTGATGTCGGAGGCGGCGAAGTCGGTCACCCCGAGCTGCGTCATGTGCAGGATCTGGAAGTCGTTCACTCCCAGCACGTCCATGTTGTTGTAATCGGCGGTGATCGCGCCGCCCGAGTCCTTCTCGATCTTCTCGGTCCAGAACGGCTTCTCGACGCGTTTGGTCTGCGCCAGGTTGCTGAAATAGCCGATCACCTTGACGTTGGTCTTCGGCAGGTCGGCGCCTAGCGCCGGACCGGCGAGCAGCGCCGCGGCGGCGAGCGCAGGCGCCCAGGATGCGATCGATTTCATTTTTTCCCCTCCGGTTTGACTTCGCGCCTCAGCTTAGAACGCGCGCATGAGAAGCGTCAACAGCGCCGGTTGACGCATGCGCCAAGGCGGTGGATTATCGATTCATGGCCATCGCGCAGGCAGCCCGAGCAGAGCTTTTCGACCGCGCCGACCCGCGTGCCGCGCGGCGCGCGATCCGCAGCGGCGCTCACGCCGCCCAGACCGCCGGGCTCGCGCCCGGCTACGTGCAGGGCAACGTCTGCATCCTGCCGCGCGAATACGCGGACGACTTTTTCGTCTACTGCCAGAGGAACCCCAAGCCCTGCCCGCTGCTCGCGGCCTCGGACCCGGGCGATCCGCGCCTGCCGGCGCTGGCCGAGGATCTCGACATCCGCACCGACGTGCCGAGCTACCGCGTGTTCCGCGACGGCGATTACGTCGAGGACGTCCCCGACATCCGCGCGCTGTGGCGCGCCGACCTGGTGGCCTTCGTGCTCGGCTGCTCGTTCTCGTTCGAGGAGGCGCTGCTCGAAGCCGGCGTGCCGCTGCGCCACATCGCGCAGGGCAAGGGCGTGCCGATGTACCTGACGAACCTCGAGACCGCGCCCGCCGGGCCGTTCCGCGGCGGCATGGTGGTGTCGATGCGTCCGTTCACCCCCGCCGACGCGATCCGCGCGGTGCAGATCACGACGCGCTTTCCGAGCGTGCACGGCGCGCCGGTGCACATCGGCAAGCCGGAGCTGCTCGGCATCGAGGACCTCGCCAGGCCCTGGGTCGGCGATGCGACCGAGGTGAAGGACGACGAGCTGCCGCTGTTCTGGGCCTGCGGCGTCACGCCCCAGTCGGCGGTACGCCACGCGCGCCCGCCGCTGTGCATCACCCACACGCCCGGGCACATGCTGATCACCGACCTCAAGAACGCGAGCCTCGCGGTCCTCTAGGAGCCAAGCCGTGCTGCATGCCAAATGGAAAATCGGCGGCGAGTACATGGAAAGCTGCAACTGCGACTACCTCTGCCCCTGCATCTACACCAACCCGCAGGCGCCGGTGACCCATGACCAGTGCACCTCGCTGCAGGTTTACCGCATTGAGCGCGGGCACTGCGGCGACATCGTGCTCGACGGCCTCGCGTTCGCGCTCGTGATCCGCTCGGGCAGGGTGATGGCCGACGGCAACTGGGTGCTCGGCGTGGTGATCGACGAAAGAGCGAACGAAGCGCAGCGCGACGCGCTCGGCGCCATCGCGAGCGGCCAGGCGGGCGGCATCCCGGGGCGCATCCGCGATGTCCTGGTGAGCGACTTCCGCGGCGTCGAGCTGCGTCCGATCGAGTTCCGCATGGACGGCCTGAAGCGCTCGGCGGCGATTCCCGGGCTGCTCGAGTTCGCGATCGAAGGCGTGGCTTCGCGCGCCGGGAACGGCGACCCGCTCTACCTCGACAACACGTCCCATCCGGCGAACCGCCGGCTTGCGCTCGCGCGCTCGAGCGAAACCCACGTGCACGGCTTCGGCCTCGAGCTCGACATGACGGCGCAGGGCAACAACGGGCACTTCGCCCCCTTCAACTGGGCGGGCTAGACGATTCTCAGCCTAGTCGATGCGCAGCTCGCCTACGGGCTGCTGCCGCTCCTCGACGGCGCCTCGCTCTCGGTGCGCGACGGCGAGCGCATTGGCCTGATCGGCAGGAACGGCAGCGGCAAGTCGTCGCTCCTCGCGGTGATCGCCGGGCGCGCGCAGCTGGACGGCGGCGAGCTGCGCCGGCGCGACGGCCTGCGCGTGTCCCTGGTCGAGCAGGAGCCGGAGCTTCCGCCCGCGGCGAGCCTGCGCGAGAGCCTAGCCGCGCGCGGCGCGCTGGCGGCGATCCGCGACGAGCGCGCGCGCTGGCGCGCCGAGGCGCGCCTGACCGAGTACCTGCAGCGCTTCGGTGCCGACGGAGCGCTCGCCCCCGGCGAGGCCTCGGGCGGCGAGAAGAAGCGCGCCGCGCTCGCGCTCGCGTTCGCGCTCGAGCCCGACCTGATCCTGCTCGACGAGCCGACCAACCACCTCGACGTCGACGGCATCGCGCTGCTCGAGCAGGCGCTGGCCAGGGGCCCCGCTGCGATCGTGGTCACCCACGACCGCTGGTTCCTCGACCGCTTCGCGACCCGCATCGTCGAGCTCGATCGCGGCGTGCTGCGCTCCTACGCGGGCAATTTCTCCGACTACGCGCGCCTGAAGGCGGGCGAGATCGCCGCCGAGGAGGTCTCCAACCGCAAGTTCGACAAATTCTGGCGCGAGGAGGAAGCCTGGATCAGAAAGGGCGTCGAGGCGCGCCGCACGCGCAACGAAGGCCGGGTGCGCCGACTCGAGCGTCTGCGCCGCGAGCGCGCCGCGCGGCGCGAGCGCCTGGGCGAGGTCAGGCTCTCGATCGACGCCGGCGGGCGCAGCGGCAAGCTGGTGGCCGAGCTCGAGCGCGTCTCGAAGCGCTTCGGCGCGCGCGAGATCGTGCGCGAGCTGTCGCTGGTCATCCGTAGAGGCGACCGGATCGGCCTGATCGGCGCCAACGGCGCGGGCAAAACCACCCTGATCCGGATCATTCTCGGCGCGCTGGCGCCGGACGCGGGCACGGTGCGCCTCGGCGCCAACGTGTTGCCGGCCTACTTCGACCAGATGCGCGAGCAGCTCGACCCGGACAAGACGGTGGCCGAGACCGTGAGCCCGGGCTCGGACTGGGTCGAGGCCGGCGGCGCGAAGAAGCACGTACTGTCCTACCTGGCCGAGTTTCTGTTCCCGCCGCGGCGCGCAAGCGCGCCGGTACGCATGCTCTCGGGCGGCGAGCGCAACCGCCTGCTGCTCGCGCGCCTGTTCGCGCGGCCGGCGAACGTGCTGGTGCTGGACGAGCCCACCAACGACCTCGACCTCGAGTCGCTCGAGCTGCTCGAGGCGGCGCTGCAGGACTACTCCGGAACGCTGCTGCTGGTGAGCCACGACCGCGCCTTCCTCGACAACGTCGTCACCCAGACCCTCGCGGCCGAGGGCGACGGCGCCTGGCGTGAATACGTCGGCGGCTACAGCGACTGGCTGCGCCAGCGCCCGCAAGCGCTGCCGACAAATGAAGCACCTCGCGCTCCCGTGCGCGCAGCCCGGAGCAAGGCAAAACTCTCCTATAAAGAGGCGCGCGAGCTCGAGCGACTGCCGGTCGAGCTCGAGGCGCTGGAGGCCGAGCAGCGCGCGCTCGCGGCAAAGATGGGCGCCGCCGAGTACTACCGCCGGGCGCCCGAGGCGATGCGCGCCGACCAGGACCGCGCCGCGCAGATCGAGGCGCTGATCCACGCCGGGCTCGAGCGCTGGGAGGCGCTCGAGGCGAAGGCGAAAGCGGCCGCGTCCTAGCGGCCGAGCATTCGATCCAGCTCGCCGCGCACCATCAGCCGCTCGAGGTCGTCCGCGCCGCCCACCAGCACGCCGCGCACGAACACCATCGGGAAGGTCGGCCAGCCGGTCCACATCTTGAGCGCGTTGCGCCGCCGCCAGCCCGAGAGGTAACTGCCGTGGCCGATGTACTTGTAGTCGAGCTTGGCCTGGTCGAGCAGCCGGCGCGCCTTCTTCGGGAACGGGTTCTGCGCCATGCCGACCACGACGATGTCGTTCGCGGCCATCGCCTCGATCACCTCGCGCACGAAATCGGCGTGGTGCGCGGCGACCTTGTCGCGCACCGCGGGGTGGATCTGCGCTTCGTCCAGGATGCTGCGGCTCATGCGCACTAGTCTAGAATGTTTGACCCACCAAAAGCGAGACTTTCATGGCAACCACCACTACCGCAAGCGGACTGAAGATCGAGGAGGTCGTCGAGGGCAGCGGCGCGGCCGCCGCCGCCGGCCAGCACGTCAGCGTGCACTACACCGGCTGGCTCACCGACGGCGTGATCAAGGGCCGCAAGTTCGACTCGAGCAAGGACCGCGGCGATCCGTTCGACTTCCCGCTCGGCGCCGGCCATGTGATCAAGGGCTGGGACGAGGGCGTGCAGGGCATGAAGGTCGGCGGCACGCGCCTGCTCACCATTCCGCCCGCGCTCGGCTACGGCGCGCGCGGCGCCGGCGGCGTCATTCCGCCCAACGCCACGCTGCTGTTCGAGGTCGAGCTGCTGAAAGTAGGCTGACAAGGGCCAGGCCGATGCGGCAAGAGCGCGTCAACCCGCGGGCGACGTACCAGTTCACCCTGGGGGCGCTGATCGGCCTGATCCTGTTCGCGATGACGGGCGGCGTGATCTTCGAGCGCCAGGTGCTTGCGAACTTCGACCCGGCCGGCAACGCGCGGCTCGATCTCAGGCTCATCGCGAAGGCCGACGGCCTGATCGAGGAGCATTACGTCGACCGCAGCGCCGTGCGGCCGCAGCAGCTGACCTACGCCGCGATCAGCGGCATGGTCGACTCGCTGGGGGACACCGGTCACAGCGCGTTTCTCACGCCCGCGATGGTGCGCAGCGACAAGCAGCAGCTGCAGGGGCACTTTCCCGGCATCGGCGCCGAGGTGCGCATGCGCGACAAGCGGGTGGTGATCGTGGCGCCGCTCGACGGCTCGCCGGCGCAGAAGGCCGGGCTGCGCCCCGGCGACGTGATCTTCAAGGTCGACGGGCGCGACACTGCCGGCGAGACGCTGGAACAGGTCGTCGCCCGCATCCGCGGGCCGGCCGGGACCAAGGTAACGCTATCGGTGCTCGATCCGGGCAGCGAACGCACGCGCAGCGTCGAGCTGGTGCGCGCGGTGATCCATCCGCGGCTGGTCAGCTGGCATCTCGTGCCGGGCACGCGGATCGCCGACCTGCGCATCGCCGCTTTCAGCGCGGGCACGGCGGAAGGCCTGCGCCGGGCGATCGCCGAGTTGCGCGCCGCGGGCGCGAATGCGGTGGTGCTCGACTTGCGCGACAACCCCGGCGGGCTGCTCGAGCAGGCGGTGGCGGTAGCGAGCCAGTTCCTGAGCGGCGGCAACGTGCTGCTCGAGAAGGACTCCCGCGGCAAGCTGCAGCCGGTGCCGGTCGAGGCGGAGAAGAGCCGGCTGCAGCTTCCCATGGCGGTGCTGACAAACGGCGGAACCGCGAGCGCGGCGGAGATCGTCTCCGGCGCGCTGCAGGACGCGAGACGCGCGCTCGTCGTCGGCCAGAAGAGCTTCGGCACCGGCACGGTGCTCGAGCAGTTCGGCCTGCCCGACGGATCGGCGTTGATGCTGGCGGTGCGCGAGTGGCTCACGCCCGGCGGACACACCATCTGGCACCAGGGCATCGAACCGAACGTGATGGTGGCGCTCGCCGCCGGCGCGGCGCCGGTCTTCCCCGAGGCCCTCGCGTCGCTCAGCCCGGCGCAGCTCGCGGCGAGCCGCGACGCGCAGCTGCTCAAGGCGCTCGCGCTGCTGCGCTAGCGCACCTCGGCTCGCGGAATTTCGTTCACGCGACTTTCTTCGCCCGCTCGCCGAGCAGCCCGGCGTCGAGCAGCGCGCGGCGCACGCGCTCGACCTCCGCGGGCGGCAGCTTCGCGAGCGGCGGGCGCACGGTGGCGCGCGGCAGCTTGCCCAGCAGCACCAGCGCTTCCTTCATGCGGTTGTGCATGTCGACCCAGGGCTCGCTGTAGAACACCTCCGCGGTGGGCCAGATGCGGTCGTTGATGCGCCGCGCGGCGGCGAGGTCGTTCGCCTGCACCGCGCGCCAGAGCTGCGCCTGGAGATCGGCGATCACCGCGCCGCTGCCCGAGAGCAGCCCGGCGCAGCCAAGCACCAGCGAGCTCAGCAGCCAGGCGCTGTGGGTGGTGAGCACGTTGACCGCCGGGCTCCTCGACTGCAGCAGGCGGATGTGGCGCTCGTGCAGCTGCGGGTTGGAGCACCAGTCCTTGATCGCGCGCACGCTCGGCACCGCATCCAGGATCTTCAGCAGCGTCGTGAGCGGATAGCCCTGCCCGCCGGCGAGCGGGTACTGGAACAGGATCAGCGGCAGGTCGCTGGCGTCGGCGATGCGGCGAAAATGATCGAGCGCCATCTCCGGCCGCTGGCCGAAAGTGAACACGCCCGAGGGGAACACCAGCAGCGCCGAGGCGCCGCCGTCGTGCGCCATCCTCGCGATGCGCGCTGCCTCGAGCGCGTTCTCGGCGTACACGCCGTTGACCACCGGCACGCGCGCGCCGACCTCGTCCAGCGTGATCGCGAGCACGCGCCGCTGCTCCTCGAAGCTGCACGACGCCACCTCCGAGGCATGCGCGCGAACTCAAGCAGAATGTCACAGCCAAATTCTGGAGATGCTGGCCGCAGGCAAGATCACCACCGAGGAGGCCGAACGGCTGCTCGGCCGCGATTGAACCGGAGCCGGCCGCGGCCGAGTTCACGGGCCGCACCAGCAACGGCGCCCCCGTGAAGACTCGCGCCAAGTACCTGCGCGTCCTGGTGGAGGCGGACGAAACCATGACCGGCATGAAAGGCCAGACCACCGTGAACGTGCGCGTGCCCATGCAGTTGTTGCGCGCCGGGGTGCGCCTGGCAAGCCTGATCCCGGCGCAGGCTCATGAGCACTTGGACGAGGCGCTGAATCGTCATGGCGTGCCGCTGACGCTATCGCAGATCAAGCCGGAGAATCTTGAGGAGCTGATCGACCACCTCGAAGACCTGACGGTGGATGTCGACGGCAAAGAAGGAAATGCCACCAAGGTGCGCGTGTTCTGTGAATAGCGAACGCGTCTATCCTGGCGATGGCGTTGGCGCCGGGGCTGTTTGCGGGTGCGGCGGTGGCGCGGGCGCGCGGGCCGGCGGTTGCAGCACGAATCCCTTGCGCACCAGCGCAAATCCCTCTTGCGGCAACTCGGCCTGCAGAAGCTGGTTTTCAAGGCCGGAGAATAGCTCGGTCTCTGCGCCCGCGATGGTGGCCACCAGGTGATGCACCACGACCGTCTTCCCGTTCAGCGTGCCCTGCATGTCGGCGTACGTCGCAAGCTCGACCGGCATCACTGAGCCCTTCTCTTTGGGGATGATGGCCCACAGATCGCGGCTGTTCTGCTCAATTGCCAGCGTGAGCAGTGTTTCCAGCGCGCCGGCATCGAAATCGGGGAGAAACACCGCGCCCGCGTGGTCGGGCAAGTCTGTCGTGGTGCTGCGGCCGCTTGCTGAAATGTTGAGAAGAAGTTTACCCGCGTCCGGCTTGGCCACCGCGGTGACCGCCGAGCCGTTTACCGTTGCGCTCAGCGAGACGTGGCGCAGGTGGTTGGCGGGCGTAAGTCTCTCGTCCTTTGAGAGCGCATAATCCAGACCCTGCATGGCCACGCGGACCAGCGACGTGGAGGTGTAACCCTGCGGCGTGGCGATGAACCTGTAGCTGGCCGTGCCCACCGGATGGCCGTGCTGCGCGATTTCAAAGCTGGCGGACTGGCCACGCGCGGCCGGCGAAAGAACAACGGCGAAGAGCACTGCGAATAGAACGGACCGAAGGCGCACGGTTTCTTTCTCTCCCAGTGGTTAGACGGAAAACGCGGCAAAGGGACGCATTGGCCGGCAGGTGAGGCAGCCAAGGAACACGGCCGGTGATGGGCCTGGTTCCCTGGTCGCGCTCCCTGTCTTATATCATTGCCGCATACACTCCTAATCTCATCCCGGAGCATCGATCGCAGGATGACCATTACCCCCGACCGTAGCGGCGAAACCACCTCCCAACTGCGCAAGACCATGGGCTTCTGGGATGTGCTGCTGTTCAACATCGCCACCGTGCTGGGGCCGCGCTGGATTGCCGCGGCGGGCCACAACGGGACCTCGTCGATCAGCCTGTGGGTGCTGGCGGCGGTGTTCTTCTTCGTGCCCGGCGCGCTGGTCATCAACGAGCTTTCGTCGCGCTTTCCCGAGGAGGGCGGGCTTTACGTCTGGGCGCGCGAGGCCTTCGGGCCGTTCCACGGCTTCATTGCCGGCTGGACCTACTGGATCTACACCGTCTTCTATTTTCCCGGGCCTGCTGCTGGCCAGCGCGTCGATGTCGCGCGTACATGCTGGGCGGGCACGGCGCGGCGCTGGCGGAGAACCGCGCGTTCCTGATCTGGGTCTCGCTGGCGCTGCTGCTGGTGGCCGTGGTGCTGAACATCATCGGGCTCAACATCGGCAAATGGCTGCAGAACGCGGGCGGCGTGGGCACCTATGTGCCGCTGCTGATCCTGGCGGGCGTGGCCGCGGTGGTGTGCTTGCGTCACGGCTCGGCCACGCATTTCACGCTGCACAACATGCTGCCCACGTGGAACTGGGACACGGTGAATTTCTGGTCGCAGATTGCCTTTGCCTTTACCGGGCTGGAACTGGTTTCGGCCATGAGCGAAGAGGTGCGCGATCCGCGCCGCACGCTGCCGCGCGCGGTCTTCGGCGCGGGCGCGCTCATCGCGCTGATGTACATCGCCGGAACATTTGCGGTACTGGCGCTGGTGCCGGCCGGCCAGATCGATCCGCAGAGCGGCGTGTTTCACGCCATCACCGTGGGCTCGGTGGCGCTGAAGCATCGGCGTTCTGGGCGTGCATTGCGGCGGTGCTGGTAACGGCGGGCAATGCGGGCGGCGTGGGCTCGACCGTGGCGGGCATTGCGCGCGTGCCCTTTCGTGGTGGGCATCGACCGCTATCTGCCCGCGGCCTTCGGCAAGATTCATCCCAAGTGGAAGACGCCGTAGGTCTCGATCCTGGTGCAGGCGGTGCTCTCGGGCGCGATTCTGCTGCTGAGCCAGATCAACGAGACTACGCGCGGCGGCCTATCAGTTCCTCATCGACGCGGCCATCATTCTCTACTTCATTCCGTTCCTGTACATGTTTGCGGCGGTCATCAAGCTGGCGCGGCGCAAAGACCGCAAGGAGAACCCGCACGCAGTGCTGGTGCCGGGCGGGAAGGCGGGCGTGTGGATCTGCGGCGGGCTGGGATTTCTGGTGGTGCTGATTGGGATTGTGGTTTCGCTGGTGCCGCCGGGCGACTCGTCCAGCAAGCTGGGATTTGAACTCAAGCTGGTGGGGGGCACGGTGGCATCGATCCTGCTGGGCCTTATTCTGTACTGGCGCGGAGCAAGGACAAAGCGGAGCGAAAGCGGAGCCGGTCAACCGATTTCTGCCCGCCCACGCGAGTTGGTGTCTCAGAAATATGTTGCCTAAATCGGCTACGCCAAAAGCAGGTCCTTCGACTCCGGTTGCCGCAAAACTGGCAACCTTCGCTCAGGATGACTGCTTGATTGTCATGCGAACTTCACATTCAGGAGATTAGTTACCGATGATTTTGGCTCTGCTACTTACCCCGCATCTGCCTGTGCCCTCAGGCCCGCTTGCTCACTGGCAGGTGGCGGCGGCCTACCTTGTCTTCGCGGTCAGCTATCTGGTCTTCGCGCTGGGCAAGTTTCCCGGGATGAAGATCGACCGCCCGGGCATGGCGATCATCGGCGCGGTGCTCATGGTGGCCTTCGGCGTCGTCAGCGCCGAGCAGGCGCTGCGCTCCATCGACTTCGCCACAATCGTGCTGCTCTTCTCGATGATGCTGATGGTCGGCTACCTGCGCCTGGCCGGATTTTTCGACTGGATCACCGAGCAGATCGTCGACGCGGCTTAAGCCCCGTCACCTGCTGCCCGCGGTCATTTATCACCGGCGTTCTTGTCCGCATTTTTTGTCAACGACATCATCTGCCTGGTGATGGTGCCGTTTGTGCTCACCGCCGCGCGGCAGCATGGGCCTCAAGCCGCTGCCGTATCTGCTGGCGGTGGCGACGGCGTCGAACATCGGCAGCGTCGCCACCATCACCGGCAATCCGCAGAACATGCTGATCGGGTCGTTTTCGGGGCTCGGCTACCGCTACTTTCCTGCTGCATCTGGGGCCGGTGGCCTTGGTCGGACTGTTGCTCGACTGGCTGCTCATCCGCTGGTCTGTCGGCCGGAAGCGCGTCGCCGGCAGACAGCGAAGCGTCTCCGCTGCCAGCCGGTGCCCGATTGACCGTCGCGCGAGCCTGCGCAAGCCGGCCATCGTTATCGTGCTGGTGCTGGCGGGCTTTCTTGGCGGCGTTCCGCCGGCCATGATGGCCGCCATCGGCGCGGCGCTCATGCTGATCACGCGCACGCGCGAGCCGCGCCAGGTCTACGACAAGTGGACTGGGGGCTGCTGGTCTTCTTCGTGGGTCTGTTTCTCATCGTGGGCGGAGCGAGAACGCGCCGGGCTCGACCGCGATCTGTTCGCGCATGGCCGCAGCGCTTGAACCTGCAGAACGCCGGCATCTTTACCGCTGTCACCGCGCTGTTTTCGAATATGGTCAGCAACGTGCCGGCCGTCATGCTGCTCAAATCGCTGGTGCCGTCGTTCCACAATCCGCACACCGGCTGGATGGTGCTGGCCATGGCCAGCACGCTGGCCGGCAACCTGACCATCACCGGCTCGGTGGCCAACATCATCGTGGTGGAGCGCGCGCGCGACGAAGTCCACATCGGCTTCTGGGATTATTCCGCGTCGGCATCCCGGTCACGCTCCTTACGCTGGCCGTGGGATGGGCCTGGTTGACGTGGCTTCCGTGATGGGCGCAGCTTGTCCGGGATCGCTCTTTGCGTTTTCGCCCGGTATTTATGTATCGTCTCTGTATTGGCAGAAGGGTTTCCCGTGCTCCGGGTACAGGTTCGTCCAGGCAGTGCATTCCGTCTTAGAATAGTCCCGTAGCATATTCCGGCGGTCCGGGGAAGCAAATTGCCCGCAGTTGCGGATACCGTCGATTGGAGCTGCCGTCCCCGGCCGGCCGCTGATTGGATTTTTCGGGCTCTGCCATGGGCATTGCCTTGGCCACTCCCTCGTCCCACCGGACAGAAAAGGAATTTACTTTGAGCGCAATGTGGAAACCCACCCAGACCGGATCAATCAGCCCGAACCCCAACCCCGAACCGCCGCGGCCCTCTACTCCGGCTCCGCGATAGAACCCGCCCGCCCGCGCCGCCGCAGCTTCCACCAGCAGCGCGAGCAGGCCACCATCGGCAAGGGCCTGTTCATCAAGGGCGAGATCTCCGGTTCCGAGTCGCTGTTCATCGACGGCAAGGTCGAGGGCAGCATCAACCTCCCCGGCAACCGCGTGACCGTGGGCCGCAACGGCCAGGTGGCGGCCAACATCACTGCCCGCGAAATCGTGATCCTGGGCAAGATCGCGGCAACGTCTCGGCGACCGATCGCGTGGACATTCGCGCCGAGGGCGCGCTGACCGGCGACGTGGCGGCGGCGCGCATCAGCATTGAGGACGGCGCATTCTTCAAGGGCGGCATCGACATCAAGAAGCCGGATGCCAAAGGCGGAACGGCGCCACGCGCCGTGCCAGCGACTCGCCAAGCGTCGGCTCAAGGCTGGCTTCGAGCGCGACTCCAGCAGCTCGGCCCAGGCACGAAGCGCTCTGATTGCGGCAAGAGCCCTGCGAACCTGCGGAGGCGCTTTTGTGCTTTGTAAGGCAGAGACTCTAGGCGCAGGCCGAGCCGTTGCATGGTCACGCGCGGCAGCGCCGAGCCGGTCTTTTCGAGCACCATTTGGCAGCGGCAGCCAGAGCGCCGTGCCGGCGACAGCGATCGCCAGGTCTGCCCAGCGCGATGCGTGCGCCGCCATGTGCTGCGTGCGCAGGCACCTAGCAGCGTGCCGACGCCGCAGCCAGGCGAAGACGCCCACACCGCCGCGCCGCTGCGAGCGCGGCCAGCAGGCAGCGGCCCAGCTCCGCGTAGTCCAGGCTGGCCAGCGAGACCATGCGCCGCTGGTGCAGCAGCACGGCGATGGTGAGGGTCTGCATGGCGATGCCGATGTCGGAGGCGAAGGCCAGGCCCATGGCGCCGTGCAGCGTGAAAGAGCGACGCGTAGATGGGCAGCGAGACGACGGTGACGATGGTGCTCGGCGACCATGGGCACAAAGGTGTTGCCCGCGGCGTAAAAGGCGCGCGCATAGATGGCCTGCGCCGACCAGAGAAACATGGAGATGGAGAAGACGGCGAAGTAGGCGGCGCACAGGCTGGCGTCGGCCGCCGAGAAGCGGCCGCCGGTAAAGACCAGGTCGATGAGCGGGCTGGCCCAGCGCGACCATGCCGGAGGCGGCCAGCAGGCCCAGCGCAGGCCACGCGGGAAACCGAGTCGGCCACGTTGGTGGCGAACTCGAAGCGGCTGCTCCTGCGTCCACAGGCTGGCGAAGAAGGGCATGGAAGCCGCGCCGGCGGCCTGCGCCAGCATGGCCATGGGCGCGGTGAAAAGCTGCTTGGCGTAGTTCATCAGCGAGACCGCGCCGCCGATGTCGGAGGCGAAGTGGGCGATGATCCAGTTGTCGGCAGTGACCAGCGAAACGCCGGCCATGAGCGGCAGCGAGAGCCGCACCCACTCGCGCAGACCCTCGTCGTGCCAGTCGAGAATGGGGCGGTAGCGCGTGCCGGCGCGGCGGGCAAAGAACCAGTTCAGCAGGAACGGCCCGCAGAACGCGCCGCCGACCGTGCCGATGGCCAGCGAAGAGACGCCGATGCGCTTGACCAGCAGCACGCCGCCGACGATGGTGCCCATGCCGTAGATGAGCGGCGCCACGGCCTGCACGCTGAACTGCTTGCGCACCAGCAGCACCGCGCCGAAGACGCCGCCGGCAAAGAAGCACAACTGCGCGGGCAGCAGGATGCGCGTGAGCGTCACGCAGAGCGCGGCTTTGTGCGGATCGAAGCCGTTGAACCACCAGTGCACGTACCACGGCGCGAAGATCTCGGCCAGCACAATGGCGCCGCCCAGCACCAGGTACATGGTGGTGAGAATGACGGAGAGCGAGCGCTCGCCTTCGGCCTCGCGGCCGGTTTCGCGATAGCGGGTGAGGATGGTGACAAAGGTGATGGAAGCCGCGCCGCCGACCAGGAAGTACGAGATCATGTCGGGCAGCACGAAACGCGGCGTTGAGCGCGTCGGCCTGCATGCCGCTGCCGAACAGCCAGACGATGTATTTGATCCGCACCAGGCCGATGATGCGCGACAGAAAGGTGGAGACCATCAGCACCACGGTGGCGGAGAAGACGCTGTGCGCGTGCGAAGGGTGCAGCAGGCGCAGGCCGCGCGCCCACCACGAGAGTCGAGAAGACCGTCCCGCGCGCGCAGGAGGCTGAGTTGAAGACGATTCGGCCACTTGAGTCGATTCTACCGATGTGGGAGCAGCGAAGGGCGCAATCCGTGAGGAAGATACAGCCCGCTTACCCTACCCGCTCAACCAGCAGCACCTGCTCGTCGTCGTCCACTTCCTGAATTTGACTTCGATGATCTCGCGGCTGCTGGTGGGAACGTGCTTGCCCACATAGGTGGCCTCAATGGGCAGCTCGCGATGGCCGCGGTCGATGAGCACCGCAAGTTGCACGCGGCGCGGGCGGCCGTGATCGAAGAGGGCGTCGAGCGCGGCGCGGATGGTGCGGCCGGTGTAGAGCACGTCGTCGCAGATCACCACGTCGCGGCCCTCGACGTCGCAACCGATGGAGCCTGGCGTGACCACCGGGCGGACGCCGGCGGTGGAGAGATCGTCGCGATAGAACTGGATGTCGAGGACACCGGTATCGACCTGGCGCTTCTCGATGCCCGAGATGAGCTTGCCCAGCCGCTCGGCCAGCGGAACGCCGCGGCGCTTGATGCCGACCAGCGCCAGATCCTCGCTGCCGTTGCTCTTTTCCACGATCTCGTGGGCCAGGCGCACCAGCGTGCGCTCGATCTCCGAGGCCGACATCAGCCGGCCCTTGACTCGCAAATTGGGTGTGCTTTCCGTTTCGCTCATGAGAATTCTCTTTGCCGGATCATACCGGGCCGGGGGCTGTGCGGCAAGTGGTGGAGGAAACCCGCAGCTCCGTAGAGACGCATACAGCGGAAATCCAACCTCCATTGTTTCTGAAAGATGGAGGCGATCCTGGGGCCGGTTGCGGAGCGCGGAATGGCTCCCGTTCGGCCTGGGGAGCAACCTGTGCCGGTACGGCGCGTCTGATAGTCTGATACGTGTGAGAAATCGGCGATCTGGCCGGTCGAGCGTGGGTGTGCAGGGAGGCAAGAGAGCTGTGAAGGTTCCGCTAAAGATTTGGGCGCTGGGTGCGCTGCTGAGCTCAGGACTGTGGATTGGCACGTCGGCGACGGCTCAGAGCCAGCAAACCGGTGTGCCGGATGCCCCGCTCCGCAGGAAGGCGGAACACTGCCCGGCGCGCAGGGCCCCATCATCCCCGGCGAAGGACAAGGCTTGCCCGGCAACGGCCCTTCCTCTTCCACGACTGGACAAACCGCCCCGGCGCAGCCCGCGCGCCACCCGCCACTCCACCGCCTGCCCCGAAGCCGGACACGTTTCAGACCACGCCGCCCGAAGAGGGCGCTGGAGTCGCTTCCCCGCTTCACCGTGAACGTCAACTTCGTCGAAGTTCCGGTGACGGTGAAGGACTCCAAGGGCAACCAGGTTGCCGGGCTCACCTTCCGCGATTTCAAGGTCTTTGAGAACAACGTGCGCCAGCCGCTGAGCCTTTCAGCGTGGATCCGGCGCCGCTTTCGATCGCCTTTGTCATCGACCAGAGCCTGACCTCGGACGTGATGGCAAAGGTGAACGACTCGCTGGGCGCGATCCAGGGCGCGCTCACTCCCTACGACGAAGCGGCGGTCTTTACCTACAACAACGGCGCCAAGGAGTGGACCGGCTTTACCGGCGCGCAGGGCAACCGCCTGCCCGCCGTGCTGGCGCTGGCCAAGGCGACCGGCACCGATCGAGCAGGTTCCGATCAACAGCGGCCCGCTTGCCGGCTGCGCATATCGAAGAACGGCAACTGCGTCGATCCGAACCTGCAGCACGGGCGGCTCGGCGGGCAACCGACTTTCATCACCCTTCCCAAGGAGATTCACACCCTCAACGACGCCATCCTGGCCGCGGCCAAGGAGCTCTCCACCCGGCCCAAGGAGCGCCGCCGCATTATTTACGTGGTCTCCGACGGCAAGGAATACGGCAGCAAGGCCACCTGAAGCGAAGTGATCCGCTACCTGCAGACCAACAAGATCGCCGTCTACGCCACGCGGCGTGGGCGCTTCGGCGCGCTGGGGCGAGGGCTGGGTGAGCCGCCTCCACCTGCCCTTCACCATGTACGACAACATCCTGTTCAAGTACACCGCATGCCACGGGCGGCGATCTGGACTCCGAGCGCGGCATGAACGGCATCGAGAAGAGCTACGCCAAGATCGCCGGCGAGGCGCGCAACCAGTACACGCTGGGCTACCTGAGCCACGAGTCGATCTACGACGGCAAGTACCGCTCCATCGAGGTGCGCGTGGACCGGCCCGACCTGGAGGTGATTGCCAAGAAGGGCTACTATCCCTCCGGCGCAGGACTACCGCTAGACCGTGATCGCACTCGGATGAACGCCTCGGGCGCCTCAGCCGGGCTCGGACTGCTGTCCGCCGCCAGCCTGGGGCGGTTCCGATTTTGTGGGCGGCCTGGGCGCGCGCCGCGCTCCCGCGCTGCTGGTTGTGGCTTCCGGCCACATGTCTCCTTCCTTCTGTTGCTGGCGTATCTGCTTTGCGCTTCACGTCGCCGTGCCGGGCGCGCATCTCTCTGGTCTACGCCGCCGTGGGCGGCTTTGAGGGGTCGCTGGCGCTGGCCATTTTTTATCGCGCGCTGGCCATGGGCGCCATGGGGCTTACCGCCGCGCTCACCGGCCTGCTGACCGCGCTGGTTCCGGTGGTGTTTTCCGTTTTCTACGACGGGCTGCCCAGCCCGCTGACCGCGGCGGGCTGGCGGCCGGGCTGGCGCGCCATCTGGCTCATCACCCACGCGCCGGCGAAGGACGGGCCAGCGCACCCCGCCGGCGGCGCTGCTGCTGGGCGCGCTGGCCGGACCGGCTTCGGCGCCCAGCTGATTCTGTTCAAGTTGGCCAGCGCGGGCGGGCGCATTCTGGGACGATGACCTCGGCGCGCGCGGCCGGCAGCGTGGCCATGATCCTGGTGATTCTGGCGCGGCCGCCGAAGGGCCCGTGGAAGGGCTTCTGGCAGCGGGATTCCTGGCCGGGATGCTGGATACGGTCGGCAATCTGTTTTATCTGCGGGCGGCGCAGCTCGGCCGGCTGGATGTGGCGGCGGTGGTTTGCTCGCTCTATCCGGCGGGAACGATTCTGCTGGCGGCGCTGGTGCTGCACGAGCGGCCTACCGCCGGCAGATGGCCGGCATGGCGCTGGCGCTGGGCGCGGTGATGCTGCTGAGCGTGTGAGTCTCGACTCCTTTCGCTCGACGAATTTTCGGTCCAATCTCGCCTGTGCTGTCTCCTCTTTGGGACATCCAAATCGCCGAAAACATCGGAATACAACAGGGTTACGAGGCGACGCATCACAGCCGTCATGAGCCGAACGCTGCTGCCTGGAAAGCCTTACCCTCTCGGCGCAACGCCCACGAAAGCGGAACCAACTTCGCCCTCTATTCCGAACGTCGCCACGCGCGTCGATGTTTGCTTCTTCGACGCCGACGGCAACCAGACCGACTGCGTCACTCTGCGCGAGCATACGGCTCTCGTGTGGCACGGATTTGTCCGCGATATCCGCCCCGGCCAACTCTACGGGTTCCGGGTCGACGGCCCCTGGGAACCGCATCAGCGGCATGCGCTTCAACTTCAACAAGCTGCTCGTCGATCCCTACGCCAAGGCCATCTCCGGCGATGTGGATTGGAAGCAGCCCATCTTCGGCTACGATCGTCAAATCCGGCGACACCTGAAGATGGAGCGCAGGACAGCGCGGCCGGCGTTCCCAAGTCGGTGGTTATCGACGGCAACTTCGACTGGGGCGACGATATGCCGCTGGAAATGCCGCTGGCCGACTCGATCATCTACGAAGTGCACGTCAGCGGCTTCAGCATTCGCAATCCCGAAGTCCCCGAAGAACTGCGCGGCACTTATGCCGGCTTGGCCCACGAATCCAGCATCGATTACCTCAAGCAGCTCGGCATCACCGCCGTCGAGCTGCTGCCCATTCACCACTTCATCGACGAAGGCTTCCTGCTCGATCGCGGCCTGCGCGACTACTGGGGATACAACACGCTCGGCTTCTTTGCGCCTATGTCGCGCTACAGTTCGTCCGGCGACCAGGGCGGCCAGGTGCGCGAGTTCAAACAGATGGTGAAGGCGCTGCACGCGGCGGGCATCGAGGTGATCCTCGACGTGGTCTACAACCACACCTGCGAGGGCAATCACCTGGGCCCCATGCTGTGCTGGAAGGGCGTCTGCAACACCACTTACTACCGCCTGGTCGCCGACGATCCGCAGTTCTACATGGACTACACCGGCACCGGCAACACGCTGAACGTGCGCAATCCGCAGGTGCTCAAGATGATCATGGATTCGCTGCGCTACTGGCGCACGGAGATGCACGTCGACGGCTTCCGCTTCGACCTTGCCGCGACCCTGGCCCGCGAACTGCACGACGTGAGCAAGCTGTCGCTCCTTCTTCGACACCATTCACCAGGACCCCACGCTGGCCGAAGTCAAGCTGATCGCCGAGCCGTGGGATGTGGGCGAAGGCGGCTATCAGGTAGGCCAGTTCCCGGTGCTGTGGGCGGAGTGGAACGGCAAATACCGCGACACCGTGCGCCGCTTCTGGAAAGGCGACGAGGGCATGCTCTCCGACTTCGCCTATCGCCTCACCGGCTCCAGCGACCTCTACCAGTACGACGGCCGCAAGCCATACGCCAGCATCAATTTCATCACCGCCCACGATGGCTTCACCCTGAACGACCTGGTCAGCTACAACCAGAAGCACAACGAGGCCAACAGGAGGACAATCGCGACGGCGCCGACAACAACGATTCCTGGAATATGGGCGTGGAAGGCCCGACCGACGATCCTGCGATCAACGCACTGCGCGAGCGCCAGATGCGCAACTTTCTGGCCACGCTGATGCTGTCGCAGGGCGTGCCCATGCTCAGCGGCGGCGACGAGGTGGCGCGCTCGCAGCACGGCAACAACAACGCCTATTGCCAGGACAACGAGATTGCCTGGTTCGACTGGAACCTGGATGAGCCGCGCAAGCGGCTGCTGCGACTTCACCTGCCGCCTCATCCAACTGCGGCTGGCGCATCCCAACCTGCACCGCCGCAAGTTCTTTCAGGATCGCGAGATCCGTAGCACGGGCGATGGCAAGCTGATAGGCGTCATCAAAGACATCACATGGATCAATCCCGACGGCAACGAAGTCTCCGACGAGGCGTGGAACGCCGGCTGGATCCGCGCCATCGCCCTGTTGCTCAACGGCCAAACCCTGCAGGTGACTGATGAAAACGGTAACTGGGTCATCGACGACAGCTTTTTATTGATGGTCAATGCCGCGCACGAGGGCGTGGAATTCAATCTGCCGCCGTCGCCCAGCGGCAAGCCGTGGCTCCAGATCGTCGATACGGAGAACATCGACGATCCATTTTTGCGTTCTGTCACCACGGACCCCGTGATTGTAGGCGGCCGGGCCATCAAGGTGTTCAGCGATGGGCTGCAGGGCTAGGTTGCCCTTCTCCCATCGCAAATGTAATCCTCGAAGGATGAGGAAATACATTCTGCCTGGTGTGGCTGTTGCGTCGCTTGTGGCCTGCGCTCTCGCATTGTCCGCCCAGGACCGCGGCTACTGGAATGCGGCCAGCAACACCGCCAAAGCCATCACCGGCGACATCTCCATCGGCTCGAACAGGGTGACCATTGACTACTCTGGCTTTACGGCTGCGCCCATCCGCACGCTGGGAGCCGCTGAAGTGGCCGCGGCCTTTGATGCCGACGTGAACGCTGGGGGAAATGGCGAACTCTACCGGGTCAACGTGCCTGCGGACAAGCGCTTCCTGCACCACAACACCCTCTGCGGCACGGACGAGACGCAGTGGATGGCAACCTATGTCTCCGGCCGTGACCTGCAGGTGGCGTTTTTTTCGGGATCGAATCCACCCGTGCTGAGCGTCGATGCGCTGGCCAACTCCACCAGCCTGTGCGGTACATTTACCTACGCGCGCTGATACAGCCATCAGCCGCCGTCGAGGGCGCTTTCCCGATTTGCTCTGCCGCTGATAAAATAAACCAGGCACCTGTGGGGCTGTAGCTCAGCTGGGAGAGCGCCTCGTTCGCAACGAGGAGGTCAGCGGTTCGATCCCGCTCAGCTCCACCATAGAATCAATCATTTCCGGCATGCCTTTCATCTCCCTGCCCAGTTTTGTGCCGCTAGTGTGGTGAGTCGGAAGTTCGTTGCATAAATTGGCTATGCCAAAAGCAGGTCCTTCGACTCCGTTCGCCCATAAAGCCGGGCAAACTCCGCTTAGGATGACAGCATATTTGTGACGCGAACTTTAGGCTCAGGACACTAGCTCGGCTGCGCCCATCTCAAATAAAGTTCACCCTGTATCGTCCATTGGCCTCCAGATTGACCTTCACAACGCCGTCGTTGTGCTCGAGCGGCTGCCTTTGGTTTACATGGGTTACATTGCTGATCTGCTGCCCTTTGGGTGCACGCAACTGGTAACTCCCGGAGAAGCCGGGTATGACGATCGCGGAGACCGCCCTGCCATTTTCCCACTGTAAATCGACCTCTAGAGCGCCACGCGCCTTAAGCCCTTTTACTTCGCCTCTGGGCCAGGCGGAAGGTAGAGCAGGAAGAAACTCAACGATTCCTGTGTGGCTTTGCAAGAACATTTCCGCAATCGATGCAGTGGCGCCGAAATTGCCGTCAATCTGGAAAATGGCGAAGTATCTGCGGGATGGGTATCGAGCAGATTCATGTTGGTGCTGTGCTTCATCAGCATGATCAAGGATTCCCATGCCTGATCGCCGTCGGCCAGCCGTGCCCATAGGCCGATGGCCCAGGCCCGGCTCCAACCCGTATAGGCGCCGCCGTTGGCCAAGCGACGTTCCAGCGAGTACGCGCCGCTTGCGCGAGCTGGGGTGTCCGCGGGGTGTAATCTCGCTGCCGGATACAAGCGGATAGAGGTGCGACATGTGCCGTTGACCGGGTGTGCTCTCAACAAAATCGATGGACCATTCCTGCAACTGGCCGTATTTGCCGATTTGATAAGGAATCAGGCGGTCGCGTTGCGGCGGCCAGCTTGGCGGCAAACTCCTGGTCGATTCCAAGCTGCTGCGAAGCGTGGATGCAGTTGGTAAAGAGCTCGCGGATGAGAGCCATGTCCATGGTGCAGCCGGCGCTGGTCATGGCGGGCTTGCCATCCGGAGCCATAAAATCGTTCTCCGTGGACTCCGATGGGCAGGTAGTGAGATGGCCGTTCGCCATCGTCAATCAGCCATGCCAGGCAGAACTCCGCCGAACCTTTCATAAGCGGGTAGGCCTGTGTGCGCAGAAACTCGCGATCGCGGGTGAAGCGATAATGGTCATACAGGTGGGAGCAGAGCCAGGGCCCGCTCATGCACCAGTTGGCCCAGGTTGGCTTCGCCCACGCCCATACCGACGGGATTGGCCGCTCGCCATACATCGATGTTGTGATGGGTACCCATCCGGGCAGACCATACGTTTCCTGCGCCGCGCGGCTGCCGGTTTGGCTAAGGTCGCTAATCAGAGCGAACAGAGGCTCGGCGCAGTCGCCTAGATTGCAGGTCTCTGCCGGCCAGTAGTTCATTTGCAGGTTGATGTTCGCGGTCCAATTGCGAACTCCACGGCGGCTGCAACCTGGTCGTTCCAAATGCCCTGCAGATTGGCCGGTTGCGTGCCCGGCCGAGAACTGGAGATGAGAAGGTAGCGTCCAAACTGAAAATAGAGGGCCAGCAGCGATGGATCGGGAGACTGTGCAAAGTCGCTCACGCGCTGATCGGTTGGTCGATCTCCGCACGGGCGCACCCAGCGTGAACGACATGCGATCGAATAATCTTCGATGATCTTCAATATGCCGGCTCCGTAGTTCAGAATAGCTGCGCTGCAATGCCGTGTTCAGTTGCCGGGCAGCATTGGCCAGAACAACCTCCTCAGCAGTATCGGGAATTTGATCGAAGCTGCGATATCCCGTGGCTGCGGCAAGCACAATGGTGCAGGACTGAGCGCCCCGGACCATGAGCCTGTTGCCGCTTTGCGAAAGTTCTCCGCCTTCCACTGCCGCGTCCAACACCACTGCGGAGTACATGCCCTCTCCAGGGGCTTCAGAAAACTGAACGGGAATTTCCGAGTCGGCATGGCCGGCGCCTGCAATATGACTGGCTGCTTTGGCAGTCATGGACAAACGGCTCTTGGAAGGAGAGTGAACAGAATGCAGGAGTGGCCCATCGAGCCATATATCCGCGTTGAGATGGCCGGCCTCGCTCGAGGAAATGCGGGTGACGAGAACCTGGTCCGGAGCAGACGAGAACATGGTTCGCTCGAAGCGGACGCCGCCTGCGGAATAGCTGACGGAGGCTTGCGCGGTCGATAAGTCCAACTCACGACGATATTCCGCCACCTCGCCGTCGTGGGCGCAGTCTACGTGCAGACAGCCAACCGGTTGATAAGCTTCCGCAAATAAGCCCTGCATCTTTTGGCAGAGGCCATCGGCCTTGTGATAGTCCTTTTCGTCAAGAACTGCGCGGCGCACCGGTTCCAGATAATTCCGCGCGTTCAAGTTGTTGCCATCGCGCGGAACTCCCGACCAGAAAGTATCCGCGTTGAGCTCAAGTGTTTCCTTGGCCGGGTCGACGGGAGCGAGAGAGCGCGACACATCGTACGGCGGGCCTTTGACATTCACCGGGTTGACTGCGCCGCCGCCGAACACCATCGCGCCCAGGCTCCCATTGCCAATGGGAAGCCCATCGGTCCATCGGGACGCTGGTGACTTATACCAGAGCTTGAGGTCGCTCTCCTGCTCTGGCGATTCCGGAACAGCGCTATGGAGTTTTACAAATGGCAATCCTTGCGCGATGGTGGTGGCATTAACCAGGAATCGGCGACGCGTCAGTCTCTTCACCTTGCTCATCTCCAATGACTCGAAGCGATCGAGCTGCTTTATTCCAGCGCGGCTAGGGGTTGTTGGGGTCGGTAAATGCTGCAGTAACCGGCAGGCCTCGCCAGCAGTCGGAGGGCTTCACATGCAAAATCGCTGCGAGGGTTGCCGCCGTATCATACTGCAGAATTGTGCTGCTGATCTCGTTGTTCTCCCGGATGCCCGGACCGTTGATGATCCACGGGATTTGAATCTCGTTCATCGTATAACCGCCATGGATGGTCCCAATCCCTCCATGATCGGCCGTAAACAGAATCACCGTGGAAGAGCGCAGGTTGAGAGCATCCAGCTTGGCCAGGAGCTGTCCCAGCATCGCGTCGTCCTTTTCCACGGCGGCAAGATATTTTGGTGATTCCCAGCCGAACTCATGCCCGGCGTTGTCCACGTTATCCAAGTGAATGAAAAGCAGGTCCGGCTTCGCCTCTTCAAAGTATTTGAGCGCATGATCAAAGGCTTCGTCCTCCATTTCCTGGGAAACATAGACTTTGGTGGCTACACCTTGTTCCACCAGACGAACGTAGTCCGGCCAATCAGTAAAAATCCCTATCTTCGCATCCGGATGTTGTTTGTGTTCGAGGTAGTAGAGTGTTGGGAAGTGCCCGGGAGAGTCAGCGCAGGCCGGAGCAATGGTGTAGCTATCTGGTTGCCAGTCGTTTGAGGTCACGCCAGTCAACTCTGTTGGAGCTCCCATGATCATGGCGGCCCAGTTGGGACTACTAACCGTGGGAAAAACAGCACGCGCCTGCAGGCTCCAGGAGCCGGATTTCATCAGGGCGTGAATATTCGGTGTATTTGCTTTCTCAATCCCTTCAGACGCAAGCCCGTCCACGCCAAAGAGAATCACTCGCTGCGCACATGCCGGAAGGACGCAACCCAAAATCAAAAGATTGACAAGTACAAGCCGTAGTCTGACCTTACGCATTTTTTCTCCTTTGTTGAAGAAGCCCGAGCTCAGAATCTGCCGGAGATGCAATTTAGTCTGGCAGGCCCTGCGATAAGCTACCCGTTTACGCCAACGTTAGGTAACCGCGAAACTGCCATAACATCCTCCGAGCCTGCACTGCGTCTGATCAATAGGTGACCGGCACGGCAGATTGCGAAAATGCGTCCCGTGGCCGTGCGCCCCGTGGCCGTGCGCCCCGTGGCCGTGCGCCCCGTGGCCGTGCGCCCCGTGACGCTGCAAAGCGTGCTTGTAAGTTGCTAGCCTAATTGGATGCTTCCTTTGAGCCTTATATCTTCAGAGGAGGCTCCAAGCAGTAAGTCAACCAATCCCTTTGCCGCGGCAAAAGCATAGGTGTCCTGGTCCCAGTAAGACAAGGCGCGCTCTGTGAATGGCAATTCAAACTTTACTGTCTTACGCTCCCGGGGTTTAGGTTAACCCTTTGGAAATTTACCAGTTGCTTGTTCGGCATGGAACGGACCTTGGCCTCGCTTGCCGCATGAACATACAGCTGAACAACCTCGTCGCCTTCGCGTTTGCCGGTATTTGTCACGTCCACGCTGACCGTAATCGTTTCGTCGATCCTGAGGGTTGGATCACTTAGGCGGAGATTGCCGTACGCGAAGGTTGTATAACTGAGCCCATGGCCGAAAGGATAGAGAAGCTGTCCTTTGAAGTACATGTAAGTACGGCCCTTCGCGACATCGTAGTCGTGAAAGTCCGGCAGTTCGTCTGTTCCCCTGTACCAGGTTGTGCTCGACCTGCCCGCCGGATTGCAGTCGCCAAACAGCACCTCCGCCAATGCGCGGCCTTGCATTTGTCCCAGAAAGAAGCCCCCCACAATCGCCGGCAAATTATCCTGCGCCCAATTTACAGAGACAGGAGCATTAGACGATATAACTAAGATGGTCCGCGGATTGGCAGCGAAGATGTTACCCATCAATTCCTCCTGGACTTCGGGAAGGGCGATAGAATACCGATCCTGTCCTTCGCTGCTAACCTGCTCGTCGGTTCCTACAAAGACAAGAGCCACGTCCCGCGTTAGTCGCGGCGTGAGCAGCCTTGGCAAACTCCTCCCGGGTCCTTGCTGCCTCCGGCTGTGCATCCCATTGAATAGATCACTTCGACCGGCCCCGGTGGGGCGCTGCCACAGGCTTTGCCGGCGTGAATGCAAAGGAGCGGATGCCGAACAGCGGACCGGGCTCACCAAGGAACAGCAGGTAGAGCGTATGCTCGCCCTCGACGGAGATTATGGGAGCACTGACGTCGGTCCACTTTTGAAAATCGCCGGTATTGGGAATCTTCAGTTCGCAGACCAGCGGTCCGTCCAAGCCATCGAGCCGCACTTCCATTGAGGCAACGTCTGAGCTGCTCGCGACGCGGGCACTGAATTTCGTTGCGCCATCCAGAAGAACTCCGTCGTAAGCGATCCAGGCCTTCACGCGGTTGGGCATTATTGACCCAATTCACATGGTTGTAGCCTCCTGTGCCGTCGCTATCGTAGCTTAGGTCCTGCGCTCCCTCGCTGCACGACTCCAGCGTAAGTGGTCCGTCAAACCGCGCGTAGTCGGCAGCGCGCTTTTCGTACGCAGGACCATCCTTGATGCCTAGGAATGTCTTGATGCCTTGAAGGGGAGAGATGAGGTGCTGGGTGTACCGCTGTAGTTACCGAGATTACAGACATTCGCCATGGGGCCGATTACTGCAATTCTCTTGATTTTATTCGGGTCGAGAGGGAGAAGGTTTCCGTCGTTCTTAAACAAAACGATCGATTGCCGAGCTGCTTCCAAAGCGAGTTCACGATGGCCTTCGCTCTCCAGGCACGAAATCGGGATTTGGCTGTAGGGATTTTCCTGGGGAGGGTCAAACTCGCCAAGAAGGACGCGGGCTGTGAAAGAGCGGGCCACCGTTTCATCCAGCAATGCTTCGCTGACCAGCATTTGTTCGACAGCCTTGCCCATATATCCCTGGTACGTTTCTCCGCAGTTGATATCGCAGCCGGCGTTGATGGCCAGCGCGGCGGCTTCTTCGAGAGAGGAGGTGAAGTGGTGTGTCCTGCAGATATCTTCGATGGCGCTGCAATCGGAGACCACGTAGCCCTGGAATCCCCAAAGATTGCGAAGAACATCGGTGAGTAGAAAGCGGCTGCAGCTGGTTGGAATGCCGTTGAGCTGCATTGTAAGAACTCATTATGGTGAAGACGTGTCCGCGCTTGACGCAGGTTTCAAACCCGCGCGCGTAATATTCCCAGAACTTCGCGGATCGACAGAAGCAGAGGTAACATGACGATCGGAGTCAGTATCGTTGGCGATGAAATGCTTGGCACAAGCAGTGGACTTGAGGAAGCGAGCATCGTTGCCCTGCATTCCATGAATGGTGGCAACTGCCATTTCACCACTAAGTAAGGATCTTCGCTGTAATTTTCTCCGATACGCCCCCAGCGGGGATCGCGCGCTCCCATGTTCACTGTGGGCGGAGAGAACATGGGAAGATCCATTCCACTCTTCTTGTGCCACGCCCAGATTTCATCGGAGATCACGGTAAAGACCTGGTGAACGAGAGTGCGATTCCAGGTGCATCCAAGCGCCAGCGGCAAGGGAAAAGAAGTGACCGGGCCGCTGTGAATGAGGCCATGCAGCGCTTCACTTCCGTAGTAGGCGAAGTTCGGTAGTTCGACGCGTTCGATGGCGGGCACCACGCATCCCAATTGCGATATCTTTTCCGGAATTGTCAATTTAGATACAATTTCCGCGGCACGCTTCCTGGCCGCTTTTAAGTTGTCCGGAGAAAGCCAGCCCGGAAACGACTCGTCCGTGGCGTTGGGCGCGGCAGCAGTGGGAACCGGGGCCAGCGCCTGACCACGGGCATCATCAGTCAGAGCCCATGCCGTGCCTGCCACGGCAAGCGATAGAAAATCTCGCCTGGTCAGGTCCTTGCAAGGGCACCTTTTGGACTTACTCATCGTCAAGAAACGGCTCCCATCTTGAAATTGAAAGCGCCACACCACGGTCGGAAGATTGTGGTGAACCCCGGCGTGGGCGCCGATTGATAGAATCCCGCACGACTCGACGCACTTTGCTTTTCGTAGCCACGCGAAGCTGTAAATTGCAACGGTACCAGTGTAGGAGTGCTTGCCCTGGAGGCCAATTAATTTCGATGTTCTATTTCTGTCAAAATTTGGGTGCGCGCCTGGCAATTCGGAGGAGCCGCGTCTTGACTATTAAGCAAATTTGAACTTGTTTTCTGACCGCCTCGGCGCCCGCGCTCCGGGGAGTTCCTGCTCCTGAACGCGCCTGATTTGCTGCTCGTTTGCGACGTAACACCGTTCCGGATTTATGATGATTCTCAATGAACTACCAAAGGGAACTCGATTTCGCGCGCCAAATCGCCCTGGTCGCGGGAGAAAATGCCAGAGTATTTCGCGAGCAAGGCGTTTCCGTCGAGACCAAGCCCGACGATTCTCCGGTTACCGCCGCGGATAAGGAGAACGAGCGCCTGATCCGCGAGGCAGTTGAAGCGGAATTTCCAGAGGATGGAATCCTGGGCGAAGAAGGCTCAAGCAAGGCCGGCACAAGCGGCCGCCGGTGGATCATCGACCCCATCGATAACACTCGCGACTATACGAGGGGCAACCTGTTTTGGTGCGTTCTGATCGCTCTGGAAGAAGCGAACGAATCGCTTGTGGGCGTCGCACATTTTCCATTGTTGCGCGAGACGTATTACGCGGTGCGCGGCGGCGGCTCATTTTTGAATCAAGAGCGGCTGCAGGCCTCCGCGGTGGAATCCATCGGCAAGAGTATATTTTGTCCCAACGGGCTTCATCATGCGGCCGCGCGGCCCCACCTGGCGCAGGTGGTGGACCTGATGCAGCATTCCTGGTGTGTGCGCAGCTTTGGCGGCGCGTTGGAGGCCTGCCTGCTCGCCGCCGGAAAAGTAGATATATGGTTTGAAGCGAAGGTTGCACCGTGGGACCTGGCCGCGCTCAAGCTGATCATTGAAGAAGCCAACGGGGTGTTCTTCGCGCTGGATGGCTCTCGGTCAATCGACCAAGGAACCGCGGTGGGGTGCGCGCCGGGCGTTGCGGCCGCGGTGCGTCGCGCCTTTGGCCTGGCCGACTCACGACAGGATTGAGCAAATAGCCGCTCGGCGCGAAACAGTCATTACGGCTGCCGCCTGCCCTTTTTCATCTAACTGTCATCTGTCCGTGATATTCGATTGAAATCAGACATTCAAATCTGTTGTCTGCCCGTCCTTCATTGGTTATGCTGGTCCGGCTGAGAGGGAAAGTCCATGTCCCTGGTGTCATTGAAAGAGATTCTGGGCGATGCGTTCCGCCTTCGATATGGAGTGGGGGCGTTCAACATTGTCGATGGCCTTACCATGCAAGCGGTACTCGCTGCAGCAGAGGAGACGCGATCGCCGGTCATCATCCAGGTCTCAGTCAAAACGGTCAAGCACATGGGAGCCCGATTGATCCGGGTCATGTTTGAGGAGATGGCCGGCCGTCTCTCTGTGCCGGCAACGCTGCATCTGGACCACTGTCCCGACCGGGCGATGATCGAAGCCTGCATTCAGGCCGGCTGGAATTCGGTCTTATTCGATGCTTCCGGGCTGAGCTATGAAGACAACCTGACACAAACGCGCGAGGTCGTAGCGCTGGCGCACGGTCACGGTGTGGCCGTCGAAGGCGAATTGGAGGCCATCAAAAGTGTGGCGGACGGCGTGGGGAATGAGTATGGCAGCCCGGTGGTCGCCTTGGACAAGGCTGTCCATTTCATGCGCGCGACCGGTATCGACTGCTTTGCGCCGGCTATCGGCACCGCGCACGGCGTCTATAAGGGAGCGCCGAATATCAACTTCGATCGAGTTGCCGAGATCGTGGCGCAGGAACCTATGCCGCTGGTCGTCCATGGTGGCACAGGGCTCAGCGACGGCGTGTTTCAGGAGTTGATTGCGCGCGGCGCCGTCAAGATCAACATTTCTACACAGCTGAAGATCACCTTTGCCGACAGCTTCCGCGACTATCTCGCGGAAAAACCGGCAGAATACGATCCGCTCAAGTTGCTGGGATCGGTGAAAAAGAATGTGCAGGCGATGGCTGCCGGCTTCATGATGGTATTCGGCAGCGCGGGCAGGGCATAGTGAGCCGTGCGCTGATCTTCGACTGCGATGGAGTCCTGGCCGACACCGAGCCCTTTGGACACCTCCCCGCATTCAACCAAATATGGCGTGAGATGGGTATACCGTGGGAGTGGAGCGTTGACGAGTACGGACGCAAGCTCAAGATTGGCGGCGGTAAGGAACGCATGGCCAGCCTGTTCGGTGAAGATGCATTTCTGGCGAGATATACACCGCCAGCCGGCGATCAGGAGCGTAACGAGTTGATCGCGGCATGGCACAAGCGCAAGAGCGACATCTACAAAGAGATTGTGAATTCCGGCCGCATTCCCCCTCGCGCCGGTGTGCGCCGCCTGGCTGAAGAAGCGCTCGCCCAGGGATGGACCCTGGCCGTGGCGTCTACGTCGGCGCTGGAGTCGGTGAACGCAGTGCTGCTCCATGCCATGGGAGCGGAAACGACGGCGCGCGTTGCCGTGGTGCTGGCTGGCGATGTGGTGAAAAGAAAGAAGCCGGCCGCGGACATTTACCTGCTGGCCTCGGAACGGCTAGGCATTGCGCCGCACGACTGCATTGTCATCGAGGACTCCAACAACGGGTTGCTGGCGGCAGTAGCGGCGGGAATGCACTGCGTGGTGACGGTAAGCGGCTACACCCGCGACGAAGATTTTTCCGATGCAGATCTCGTCCTCAGCAGCCTGGGGGAGCCCCATGGTGAGCCTTGCCGCGTGCTCGCAAACCGATCTCCAGCGCGGCCCGGCGTATGCTTTACAGCGCAGGATCTGAGCGCCATTGCGGGAGACAAAGTGGTTGAGGCATCCGCTCCGCTGGCGAGGTAAGTAAATTTCTGTTGAATTTGGCTATTGAGTGGAACGCCTCAGACCCGCCGCGGCACCGCCGTTGCGGCCTGCTGTAGGTGCCGCAGCGCCAATGCAACCGCGCCCCGCAAATTCGCTGTCAAAATCCAGGTGTTAGAAATGACAGACTCGCGATATGGATTTCGCCCTTTTTTGAACATCGAATTCCGTTGCCCCTTCTTGCTGCCCGGCCTACTCTTTAGACAACAGTTATCTGCGGATTGCGGAGGCGCATTGGTTTGCGCGTGCAGACCATTGCGGTGAAGCTTCCCATCGGTACGGGTAATATTTCGGAGAGGAATCAAATGACTGCGAAGGATAAATTGCTCTTTACTCCGGGCCCTTTCATTACCAGCAGGACCGTCAAGCAGGCTATGTTGCGGGACCTGGGTTCCCGGGATTACGAATTCATCGGCATCATCAAGGACATTCAAAGCCGCCTGCTGGCCCTGGCAGGCGTTAGCAGCGAAGAATATGCCTGCATTCCCATGCAGGGGAGCGGCACCTATTCCGTGGAGTCCGTCGTCTCCTCCACCATCCCGGCGGACGGCAAGATGCTGGTGATTATCAACGGCGCATACGGGCGCCGCATCGCGCAGATGGCCTCGGTGCTGAAAATCCCCACTGAAACGCTGGTCTATCCGGAGAACGTCAAGCCCCATCCGGAAAAGGACGTGGCTGCCAGGCTCAAGCAGGATCCCTCCATCACTCACGTGGCCATCATCCACTGCGAAACCACCACCGGGGTCATCAATCCCGTGGAAGAGGTGGGTGAGGTGGTTCGGGAGTTTGGCCGCAGCTACTTCGTCGATGCCATGAGCAGCTTTGGCGCCATCCCGCTAAATTTAAAGGAAGCCTCAATCGATTACATGGTCTCGTCCGCCAACAAGTGCATCGAGGGTGTTCCGGGCTTCGGCTTCGTGATTGCCCGGCGCCAGTCGCTTGAGGCTTCTGCGGGGTCGGCGCGCAGCCTCAGCCTCGACATTCTCTCCCAGTTGAAAGGCTTGGAAAAAGACGGACAGTTCCGCTTTACTCCGCCCACGCACGTGCTTTGCGCCTTCCGTCAGGCCTTGCTGGAACTGGAGGCCGAAGGCGGTGTGGAAGCCCGTCACGCACGCTATCAGAAGAACTACGAGACCTTGATGAGCGCCATGCGGGCGATGGGCTTTGTTGAGTACCTGAAGCCCGAAGACCAAAGTTGCATTATCACTTCCTTCCGCTATCCCGAACATCCCAATTTCAAATTCGATGATTTTTACCGCCGCCTGAACGAAAAAGGTTATGTCATCTATCCGGGAAAGGTAGGCGATGCGGACTGCTTCCGCATCGGCACCATTGGGCGCATCTACCCGAGCGATCTCGAAGACCTGACCGCAGCGATTGGCAGAGTGATGACGGAGATGGGCATCGTAGCGCAGGAGGCTGCCGCGGTAGCATGAGTTCCAGCGTTGCTGGAGCCGATTAGAACGGGCCGCTGATTACGGCGGCCACAGCCAGTGCCGGCGGCAGCATGCCGTTGAGCCATCGCTTAAAGGCCGCACCCATCAAGACAGCGTGCACATGCGTCTTTGTCAGCCGGGCCCTGAGCCCATCGCACGCGCGTGCGGAACTCGAATCGATGTCAACAATCGCGCCCAGCCGGGTCGAGCCGCAAGTTACTGCAACTTGTATTGATTCCGCGAAACCAACCACACAGCAAGATCAGGAGAAAGCATGAGCCAGACACAGAATTCGAATCACGGCGTACGGGCCGTGATTTTTGACATCTCCGGAACCACACTCGATTACGGGAGCCGTGGCCCGGTGGTGGCTTTCGTGGAGCTTTTCGCTCGCTACGGCGTCAAGGTGTCAAATGAAGAGGCCCGCAAGCCGATGGGCACCCACAAAAAAGATCATATCTGGGCCATGATGAGCGAGCCGGAGATTGCTGAACGCTGGACAAAGGCTACTGGCAGCGCGCCGTCGCGGGAAAAGGTGGAAGCCCTGTACGGCGAGTTTACCGCCCTGCAGATGGAAGTTCTCAAGCGCCACTGCGACGTGATTCCGGGTGTAGTCGATGTGGTCGCCGAGCTGCGCCGGCGCGGCATCAAGATTGCGAACACAACTGGATTTGATACCGGCATGATGGTTGACCTGATTCCGCTGGCCGCCGAGGGTGGATACACGCCCGATCTCTGGGTCTGCCCCGACCTTGTGGCCAAGGGCCGTCCCGCGCCATGGATGGCTTTCTATGCCGCGCAGAAACTCGGGGTTTATCCGATGAGTTCCTTTGTGAAGGTTGGTGACACGATAGCGGATATTGCCGAAGCGCACGCCGCCGGCATGTGGGCGGTTTCGGTGACCAGAACCGGCAATGAAGTGGGGCTTTCTCAAGATGAGCTGAATGCACTCAGTCCTGCGCAGCAAAATGAGCGCATCGGTGCTGCGCGGGCGCGCCTGGCAGCACACGGTCCTCACTACATCATCGAGGGCGTGTCCGGCCTTATCCCGGTCATTGACGAAATTACGGCTCGTCTCGCGCGCGGCGAACGTCCTTAATCGCCGCGCAACATAAGGAGATCGGTTATACGCTCGGTTTCCAACCGGCTCCAGCGCCTCATCCAGAGCCGTATCATCTATACATGAATCTCGACGCGATCCAGGCCGCTCTCCGCGAGGCCGGCTTCGACGGCTGGCTCTTCTACGACCACCATCACCGCGATCCCATCGCCGCGCGCATCCTGGGCCTCGACCACCACGCGCACATCACCCGCCGCTGGTACTACTTCGTTCCCGCCGAGGGCGAGCCGCGCAAGCTGGTGCACCGCATCGAGCAGGGGCGCCTGGACGCGCTGCCCGGCGCCAAAGGCCGTCTATTCAAGCTGGCAGGAGCTGCACGCCGGCCTGGAAGCCATGCTGGCCGGATGCCGCACGCATCGCCATGCAGTACTCGCCCAACAACGACATCATGTATGTCTCCATGGTCGATGCCGGCACGGTCGAGTTTCTGCGCTCGCTGGGCAAAGAGATCGTCAGCTCCGCCGACCTGGTCAGCCAGTTCGAGGCGGTGCTCACCGCGGAGCAGATCGCCAGCCACACCGTGGCCCAGCGCGCCATCGACGCGATTCTGGCCGAAGGCTGGAAGGAGATTGGCCGCCGTCTGCGTCCGGCGCCGGCAGCGGCGGCGTCTACCGAGTTCGACATGGTGCAGTGGCTCAGCGAGGCCATGCGCCGCGAAGGTCTGGTCTGGGAGAACGGGCCCAACGTAAGCGTGAACGCCAACAGCTCCGACTCGCACTACGAGCCCACTGCCGAACGCTCGTCGCCCATCCGCGAAGGCGACTTTCTGCTCATCGATATCTGGGGCCGCGTGAACAGCCCGGACACCATCTTTTACGACATTACCTGGACCGGCGTGGTCGGCCGCGAGCCCTCTGCGCGCGAGCAGCAGGTCTTTGAGACCGTGCGCAACGCCCGCGACGCCGCGATCGCCGCCGTCGAAACGGCCTTTGCGAGCAGGGCCACGCGATCCGCGGCTTCGAGGCCGACGATGCGGCCCGCGCCGTGATTCGCGCGGCCGGCTTCGGCGAGTACTTCACTCATCGCACCGGCCACAACATCGCGCAGGAACTGCACGGCTCCGGCGCGCACCTCGACAACCTGGAAACCCACGACGAGCGCCGCATCCTGCCCAACACCTGCTTCTCCGTCGAGCCGGGAATCTATCTGCCCGAGTTCGGCGTGCGCAGCGAAGTGAACATGCTGACCGCGCCCGGCAAAGCATGGGTGACCGGCAAAATTCAGCGCGAGCTGGTGAGGGGCTAGGGACTAGGGGCTAGGGACAAGGGACTAGGGGCTAGGGACAAGGGACTAGGGGCTAGGGACAAGGGACTAGGGACGAGGGACAAAGAGTCTGCTGGCCAGGCGGCACACGTTGGCAAGTGGCGGTGCTATTTTGATTCCGGCCTCGACGGGCTCCTGGATGAGTGGAACGGGTGGGAGACCACCGAGGCGTGGCAAGGAAAGCGCGCCCGGCGCGAGATACTAAAGCGGATGGAAAAAGCGCGCAAACCACGACCTCAATCGCAAAAGGTTAAACCCGCAGGCGATCAAACTGCGCTATCACCGGGCGCCGTGCTCAGCCGCCGCGCCGCTGACCGCCTCCGCAATGGCCATCTATGGGTCTACGCGTCAGATATCGAGGCCATCACTCCTCCAAAGTCAGGCGAGCAGCCTGCTGCCGGTGGCCGACAACCGCGGCCTGTTGCTGGGCACGGCGCTCTACAGCCACAGTCTCGCAGATTGCGTTGCGCATGGTATCGCGCGAGGCGCTCGACGAGCCCGCGTGGCTCGAACTGCTGGCAGCGCGTTTGCGCGCGATCCATTGCGCGCCGCAAGCCGCTGCTCATCGCCAGAAACGACGCCTGCCGCCTCTGCTTCAGCGAGGCCGACGAGCTGCCCGGGCTGGTCATGGACAAATACGGCGACCTGGTGATTCTGCAGCTGCTGTCCAGGGCTTGACTCGGCGATGCCGTGCGCGAGACGTGCGTGCGCGTGCTGCGCGAGGAGCTTGCGCCTGGCAGCGATTCTGGAGCGGCCCGATCCGCGCATCCGCGAGCTGGAAGGGCTGCCCGCGCCGACCGCCGAGCCGTCTGTGGGCCGCCAATCCCAGGCGTCGCCCACTGCAGCACGCGAATTTCACCTGAATGGTCTGGTCTTCCACTACGACGCCAACGCCGGCCAGAAGACCGGCGCGTTTCTCGATCAGCGCGCTGAACTACGCCGCCGCGCGCGACTGGGCGCGAGCGGCTCGGACGCGACGGCGGCCGCGCGCTCGATGTCTGCTGCTACCAGGGCGGCTTTGCGCTGCATCTGGCCGCAGGTCTGCCGGCAGGTCACGGGCATCGATGCTTCGCGCGCTTCGCTTGAAGTGGCGGAGCGGAATCTGGCGGCCAATCGCGACCGAGCTGGCAGCGCCGAGGTGGATTGGGTGGAGGCCGACGCCTTCGCAGATTCTGCGCGACTGGTCCGACGCGCGGCGAGCGGTTCGACGCCATCGTGCTCGACCCGCCCGCCTTCGCCAAAACCAGGCGCGCCGTCGAGGGCGCGCTGCGCGGCTACAAGGAGCTGAACCTGCGCGCGCTGAAGATGCTGCGCCCGGGCGGCCTGCTGGTCACCTGCTCCTGCTCGCACCACGTGGGCTGGGCCGATCTGGAAGGCGCGGTTGCTTCGGCGGCGGCGGATGCCCGCCGCCGCGTGCGGCTGCTGGAACGCCGCGGCGCTGCGCCCGATCATCCGGTGGTGCTGAACCTGCCGGAGACCGAGTATCTGAAGTGCCTGGTGCTGGAAGTGGAGTGACAGCGGCTGTGCGAAAATTAAAGTTTGCACACGCAGTCAAAGTTTCGTTTGCTCGTGGTGCGGCTGGGCGCCATGGGCGACATTCTGCACGCCCTGCCGGCGGTGACGGCGCTGCGCCTGGCGCATCCGGCCTGGGAGATCGGCTGGGTGGTGGAGCCGCGCTGGCAGGCGCTGCTGACACGGCCGGCCGAGAGCAGATAGCGAGCCGGGCAGCGCCGGATCCAGCCGCCCCCGCGAGCAAGCCGCGCAGCCTGTCGTCGATCGGCTGCACTTTGCGCCCACCAAGCGACTGGCGCAAACGGCCCCTGAGCGCCAGCACGATCGCACGAGATCAGCGCGCTCTGCGCCGCGAGCTGCGCGCCGTGCACTACGATGCGGTGCTCGATCTGCAGGGCGCGATCCGCTCGGCGGTCATTGCCCGCATGGCCGGATCGTCGGCGGGTCATTGGCGAAGCCAAGCCGCGCGAGCGGCGCCGCCCGCTGGCTCTTCACCGAGCGCGTCGCAACCCACGGCGCGCACGTGATCGAGCAGGACATGGAGCTGGCCCGCGCCGTGGCCGGCGACGCGCTTCACCCTGCCGCGCCCCTGCTGCCCGTCGATCCCGCCGCCGAAGCCTGGTGCGACGCGTTCCTCGCTAGCGGAACATGCGCGGCCTGTCGGCGCTGATCGCATCCCGGCGCAGGCTGGGGCGCCAAGCGCTGGCCCGTCGAGCGCTATGCAGCCGTTGCCGCGGCCTGATCCAGCGCGGCTTCCGCGTGCTGGTCAACGCCGGTCCCGGCGAAGAGCCGATGGCCGAGGTGATCGAGACGGCAACCGGCGGCGCGGCCAGCCCGTTTACGCACTCGCTCGCCCAGCTCATCGCCCTCACCCGCCGCATCGCCCTGTGCGTCGCCGGAGATACCGGCCCGCTGCACCTGGCCTGCGCGCTGGGCCGGCCGGTCGTGGGCATCTACGGGCCCACCGACCCCAGCCGCAACGGCCCTTCGGAACGCGATTTCGAGTGCTGCGCAGCCCGCTGAGCCGCCGCGACCACACCCGCCGCGCCGAGCCCGAAGCCGGACTGCTGACCATCACGCCGGAAGACGTGCTGCGCGCCGCCGGACGAGCTGCTGGCAGAGGAAAAGCGGCACGATGATCCGACGCCAACTCCCGGCCAATCCGCTGCTGCAGATCTGACTGGATCGCCGCTGGCAGCGGTCGCCCGCCGCATTCGCGTGCCGCTGGGCTTTCTCACCGCCGCGCTCTATCTCTTCGAGCTCTGGCGGCGCGCGCCGCATCCCGCCGCCATGGCCTGGAGCCTGGCGCTGGTGCTGCCCGGCCTTTGGCTGCGCGCCTATGCCTCCGGCTACGTGAAGAAGAATCGCGAACTCACCGTGACCGGCCCCTACGCGCACACGCGCAATCCGCTTTACCTGGGCTCGATGCTCATGGCCGCCGGCTTTGCCGTGGCGCTGCTCAGTTGGCCGGTGGCGCTGGTGCTGGCCGCGGGTTCGCCGTCATCTACATTCCGGTCATCGCCTCGGAAGAGCGATTCCTGCGCGCCACGTTTCCCGGCTTCGACGCCTATTGCCGCCGCGTGCCCCGCCTGATTCCGCGGCTCACGCCAGCGCAAGCCCGCATCATGCCAGCGCGTACTGGCAAGTACCGACGCTTCCGGCGGCTTCTCGCTCGAGCTTTACCTCAAGCACCGCGAGTACAATGCTGCTATAGGGGCCGCACTGCTTTACCTGAGCCTGCTCTTTCTGCGGCCGGCGATGGAAGCGCTTCCATGCATCGCGGAGCGGTTCCGCGTGGAGCCGTTTCGATCAACTGGCCGTCCACGTCAATCTGATCGCGTCAAATCATGCCAAGGAGCCACGCCGACGTTGAAGACGCGCACGTACGCTCACAGTCATTCTTTGCGCCTTTGCCCTGGCCGCTCGTGGCCTCACGGCCCAGCAGACTGCCCCGCTTGCGCCCCGCGCGCCGGCTTCAGCTTCCCGCAAAAGCAGACCCTCACCTATTCCGTCGACTGGCGCGTCTTTCCCGCCGGCACGGCCGTGCATCCACTTTGAGGCCGACGGCGATCGCGAGCGCATCACCGCCAACGCCGACACCATCGGCGCCATCAATCTGATCTTCCACGTCGAGCGATCAGTTCCAGTCCACCTTCGACCGCCAGACAGGGCTGCACCTACGAGTTCGACAAGCAGACCGTCGAGGGCCGCCGCCAGATCAACTCCACGCTGCGGCTCGATTACGGCCAGGGCAAGTCGATTCTGGACGAGAAGAACCATGGTCACCGGGCAGACCAAGCACGTTGAAGACGCCAGTCCCGGCTGCCTGACCGACCTGCTCACCGGCATCTTTTACGCCTCTTCGCAGCCCATGGCACTGGGCCACAGCTTCGTCATTCCGGTGGTCGACGCGCAGCGCACCGTGCCCGTGACCATGAAGGTGGAAGGCCGCGAAGAGATCAAGACCACGCTGGGCACCTTCAAGACCCTGCGCGTGCAGCCCACCGCCGATGCCGGCGTGGTGAAGAATCGCGGCAACATCTGGATCTGGTACACAGACGACGAGCGCCATCTGCCCGTGCAGATGCGCGCCCGCCTCTTCTGGGGCACCATCACCTTCCGCCTCACCGGCAACGAAAACAAGTAGCCGGGCGCAGGCCGTAACTATCAGGTTTTTGCCAGACGAGCCAAACGCCCGATCCAACCGGCGCTGTCATCCAGAGCGCAGCGAAGGATCCGCGGTTGCCCCTTAGAGACTCCCAGATAGAGCAAAATCTCGGTAATCTCTGCACAGCCAACAAGCAATTCGCAACCAAGGAAGATGTGCCCCGACGAAAGGATGAGTGCCCTGGCTGCCTACTTCGCGCGACACTTACAATATCGCCATGCAGAAGGCAACGTCCCACCTCGAGCCAGACCCTGCCGACAGAGACTTCTTCCAACGGCTTCGCTGTGAGCTAGAGCATCAGATCGCAGGCTATGCATCCGAAGTTCCTGAGAGTGCGATAGGGAGTCCGCTCCCTGCCGAAGTGATTCGTGCCTATCTAAACTCAATGCGCCTGTGCCTCGTAAAAATCAC
>CAVWJJ010000002.1:0-1535000 GCA_963755395.1 uncultured beta proteobacterium
GTCGACGACAGCGCGATCCGGCGCGAGCTGGGCTGGCGCCCGCCCTTCACCTTCGAGCAGGGCCTGCGCGCCACCGCCGAGTGGTACCTCGCGCAGGGCCGTTAGAATGCCGGCCATGCTCTGGCAGCCCGCGCTTGCGGCGTTCGTGATCGCACTGTTGTGCGTCAAGGCGCTGATGTCCGAAACCGGCCGGCGGCTTGCGCTCGACCATCCGAACGAGCGCTCGCTGCACGAGCGGCCGGTGCCGCGCACCGGCGGGCTCGCGATCGCGGCCGGGGTCGGCGCCGGCTGGCTGGTCGGCGCGCCGGGATTCGCGATCACGCTTTCGCTCGCCGCGGCGCTCGCGGCGCTGTCGTTTCTGGACGACCTGTTCGGCCTGCCGACCGCGGTTCGGCTCGCCGGGCATCTGGGTGCGGCGGCGGCAGTGGTGCTGCTCGAGCTGCGCTTCCCCGGCTGGGCGGTGCTGGTGCTGTTCGCGCTTGCCGTGGCCTGGTACGCGAACCTGTACAACTTCATGGACGGTTCCGACGGCCTGGCGGGCGGCATGGCGCTGTTCGGCTTCGGCGCCTATGCGGCGGCGGCCTGGCTGGCGGACGTTCATCCGCTCGCCGAGTTGAGCGTGGTGCTCGCCGCGGCCTCGGCTGCGTTCCTGGTGCGCAATTTCCCGCCCGCGCGCATCTTCATGGGCGACGTCGGCTCGGTGCCGCTCGGCTTTCTGGCGGGCGCGCTCGGCCTGATCGGCTGGAACGACGGCGTCTGGCCGCTGTGGTTTCCGCTGCTGGTGTTCGCGCCGTTCGTGTGCGACGCGACGCTCACTTTGCTGCGCCGCCTGCTGCGCGGCGAACGGGTATGGCAGGCGCACCGGGAGCATTACTACCAGCGCCTGGTGCGGATGGGCTTCGGGCATCGCGGCGCGGCGCTGATCGAGTATGCGGCGATGCTGGCCTGCGGCGCCGCCGCCGTCTACGCGTGTAATCGGGAAAGGCAAATTCAGATCACGGTGCTTGCCGCCTCGATCCTCGTCTTGATCTCGATCGCGGTCTGGATCGACCTGCGCTGGTCGCGCTACCTGCGCGAGAGCGGGAGCGCGGCGTGAACTGGCGCCAGCTGACCGCAATTCGGTCACGACGTCGTCGCGGCGCTGCTCGCGTGGGTGGTCGCGTTCTGGCTGCGCTTCAACCTCGAGATCCCGCCTGACTTCGCGCACGTGATGTGGACCCGGCTGCCTTGGGTGCTGGCGGTCTACGCGGTGGTGTTCTGGGCCCTGGGCCTTTACCGCGGCCTGTGGCGCTTCGCCAGCCTGCCCGACCTGCAGCGCATCCTCGCCGCGGTGGGAATCGGCGCGCTCGCGGTCCCCGCTTTGCTCGCGCTGCTGCGCGCCGGGACCCACGTGCCGCGCTCGGTTTATCTGCTTGCGCCCTTGCTCCTGATCGGCGCGATGAGCGGCAGCCGGCTGGCGTACCGCGCGTGGAAGGAGAAGCGCCTGCTCGGCCTGGTCGCGCACCCCGAGTCCGAGCCGGTGCTGGTGCTGGGTGCCGGCGCGGCCGCCGCCGCTTTGCTCAAGGACCTGGCGGGGAGCGGCCGCTGGCGCGTGGTGGGCTTGCTCGACGACGACGCGGCGAAGCAGGGCGGCGCGATCGCGGGCGTGAAGGTGCTCGGCACGCTGGGCGACGTGGGGCGGGTCGCGGGGCGTTTCGAGGTGACGCAGGCGATCATCGCCATGCCCGCCGCGAGCCACGCCGCGCGGCGCCGTGCGGTCGAGCTGTGCGTCGCGGCGGGGCTGCAGGTGATGACGGTTCCGGCCTACTCCGACATCGTCTCCGGCAAGGTGAGCGTCTCGGCGCTGCGCAACGTCGAGCTGGACGACCTGCTCGGGCGCGACCCGGTCAAGCTCGACGACGCCGGGCCTGCACGGGCTGCTGGGCGGCAAGCGGGTGCTGGTGACCGGCGCCGGCGGCTCGATCGGCTCGGAGCTGTGCCGCCAGATCGCGCGCTACGCGCCGCGCGAGCTGGTCCTGTTCGAGATCTCGCGAGTTCGCGCTCTATTCGATCGAGCAGGAGTTCCGCGACCGCTTTCCCGAGCTGCCGGTCGCGGCGCTGATCGGCGACGCGAAGTCGCCGGCGCGGGTGGGCGAGGTGTTCGCGCGCCACGCGCCGCAGGTGGTGTTCCACGCCGCGGCCTACAAGCACGTGCCGCTGATGGAGGACGGCAACGCCTGCCGAGGCGGTGCGCGAACAACGTCCTGTCGACCGTGACGCTGGCGCGCGCGGCCGAGGCCGCGGGGGTCGAGAAGTTCGTGCTGGTCTCGACCGACAAGGCGGTCAACCCGACCAACGTGATGGGCGCCACCAAGCGCCTGGCCGAGATGCTGCTGCAGGCGCGAGCAGGCCGGGAGCCGGACCGAGTTCGTCATCGTGCGCTTCGGCAACGTGCTCGGCTCGACCGGCAGCGTGATCCCGCGCTTCCGCGAGCAGATCGCGCGCGGCGGTCCGGTGACGGTGACGCACCCCGAGATCACGCGTTACTTCATGTCGATTCCGGAGGCGGCGCAGCTCGTGCTGCAGGCGGCGCTGATGGGCAAGGGCGGCGAGATCTTCGTGCTCGACATGGGCGAGCCGGTGCAAGATCGCCGATCTGGCGCAGCAGCTGATCCGGCTCTCGGGCTTCGCCGAGGGCGACATCCGGATCGTGTACACGGGCCTGCGGCCCGGCGAGAAGCTGTACGAGGAGCTGCTGGCCGACGCCGAGCGCACGCTGCCCACGCCGCATCCCAAGCTGCGCGTGGCGCAAGCGCGAGTGGCCGAGAACGGCCAACTGGCGGACGAGGTGCTTGCCTGGCTGAGCGCGCCGCCGGACGCGGGCCCGGATGCGGTGCGGGCGAGGCTGCGGGCCTGGATTCCCGAGTACACGCCAGCAAAAAGCGCGGCGCGGGATTCCTCTCAGGCGTAGCCGTAGTAGCGCTTGAACCACTGCGCGAAGCGCGCCAGCCCCTCCTCGAGCGGGGTGGAAGGCGCGAAGCCGACCGCGCCGTCCAGGCGCCGGGTGTCGGCGAAGGTGCTGCGCACGTCGCCCGGCTGCATCGGCTCCAGCTGCCTGATCGCCTCGCGCCCGAGCGCGCGCTCGAGCGCCGCGATGTAATCGAGCAGGCCGACCGGCTGGTGGTTGCCGATGTTGTACACCCGCCACGGCGCCCAGCTGGTGGCCGGATCCGGCTGCGTCGGGTCGAACGCGGCGTCCGGCGCGGCCGGGTCGTCCAGCACGCGTAGCGTCCCCTCGACCACGTCGTCGACGTAGGTGAAGTCGCGCTGCATGTCGCCGTGGTTGAACACCTTGATCGGCTGCCCGTCCATGATCGCGCGCGCGAACAGCACCGGCGACATGTCGGGCCGCCCCCAGGGCCCGTAGACGGTGAAGAAGCGCAGCCCGGTCGTGGGCAGGCCGAACAGGTGGCTGTAGACGTGCGCCATCAGCTCGTTCGACTTCTTGGTCGCCGCGTACAGGCTGACCGGGTGGTCGACGTTGTCGCTCTCGGACCACGGCAGGCGGGCGTTGCCCCCGTACACGCTCGAGCTCGAGGCATAGACCAGGTGGCGCGGCGCATGCGCGCGCGCCGCCTCGAGCAGGTTGGCGAAGCCGACCAGGTTGGCCTGCACGTAGAGCGCGCGGATTCTCGAGCGAGTAGCGCACGCCCGGCTGCGCGGCGAGGTGCAGCACCGCCTGTGGCTCCTGCTTCGCGAACAGCTTGCCGAGCGCGCCGGCGTCGGCCAGGTCGAGCTTGGCGAAGCGAAAGCCCTTCTTCTCCTGCCAGCCGGCGCAGGCGGTCGCGCTTGAGCTCGACCGGGTAGTACGGCGAAAGATTGTCGACGCCGATCACCTCGTCGCCGCGCGCGAGCAGGCGCTCGGCGCAGTGCATGCCGATGAAGCCGGCGCAGCCGGTGACCAGGACCTTCATTGTTGTTTGGCCGCGCGGCGCAGCTCGATCAGCTTGGCGTACTTGAGAAAGCTGTTCATGCAGCCGATCGAGATGTGAATCAGGCCCGGCAGGCCGTCCAGAAACCCGAGGCGAAAGAAGTACATCTTGACGAAGCGCACCAGGGGCGAGAGCAGCAGCGCGGCCGGGCCGACGCTGCTGCCGCGCTCGAGCAGCTGGCGCGCGGCGAGCGTGGTGTAGCGGTTCTGCTTGGCGAGGTAGTCGGCAAGGTCGGTGGCGGACTCGTGCAGCAGGTCGCCCTCGAGCGTGCCCGGGGTCACCGCGTAGAGCACCTTCTCGTGCACCGGGTCGTCGCTCCAGCGCGCTTGCCTGCGGTCGAACAGGCGCGGACTCCAGTCGGGGTAGCCCTCGCCGTGCTCGAGCCAGCGGCCGAGGAAGCGGTTGCGGCGCGACATGCGGTAGACCGGCGACTGCGGCGCGGCGAGCGCGGCAGCGACGCTCGCCGCGAGCTCGCTCGACACCCGCTCATCGGCATCCACGCACAACACCCAGTCGTTGGCCGCCTGCTCGACCGCGTACTGCTTCTGGCGCCCGAAACCCAGCCAGCCCTTCTGCAGCACGTGCGCGCCGTGGCGCGCGGCGATCTCGAGACTGCCGTCGTCGCTGCCGGAATCGACGATCAGGATCTCGTCCGCGAAGCGAAGGCTCGCGAGGCAATCCTCGAGCTGCGCCGCCGCGTTGCGGATGATCAGGACGGCGGAGACGGGAACGCGGGACCCGGTAGTCAAGTGATATCCCGTAGAATCGGCGGGCCCTATTCTAGCCGACCATGCCGCGCATCTTGTTCGTCAAGACCTCGTCGCTCGGCGACGTGGTGCACCATTGCCCCGCGGTCAGGGACGTCGCGCGGCAAATGCCGGGTGCGACGATCGACTGGGTGGTCGAAGAGGCCTTCGCCGGCGTGGCGGCGATGCACCGCTCGGTGCGGCGCGTGATCCCGGTCGCGCTGCGCCGCTGGCGGGGGTCGCTCTGGCGTCCGGCGACGTGGCGCGAATTCGGCGCTTTTCGACATGCGCTCGGCGCCGAGCGGTACGATTTCGTGATCGACTCGCAGGGGTTGCTCAAGAGCGCGCTGCTCGCCAGGCTCGCGCACGGCGAGCGCCACGGGCTGGACCGCGACAGCGCGCGCGAGCCGCTCGCGGCGCGCCTGTACGACCGACGCCACGCCGTGCCGCGCGCGCTGCACGCGGTCGAGCGCAACCGACGCCTCACCGCCGCCGCGCTGGGTTACGCGCTGCAGGGCGAGTGCGACTACGGCCTGAGCGTCGAGGGCGAAGCGGCGCTCGCGCCGCCGGGCCCGTACGCCGTGCTGCTCACGATGACCAGCCGCGCCGACAAGCTCTGGCCCGAAGTGCGCTGGATAGAACTCGCGCGCGCGCTTGCCGCGCGCGGCGTGAGCGCGATGCTGCCCTGGGGCAGCGCAAGCGAGCGCGCGCGCTGCGCGCGCCTGGCGGCCGCGGTCGAAGGCGCGCGGGTGCCTGGGCGCATGGACATTGCGCAGCTCGCGCGACTCATGCGCGGCGCGCGCGGCGTGATCGGGGTCGACACCGGCCTTGCGCACCTCGCGGCGGCGCTCGGGGTACCCGCGGTGGGCGTCTTCTGCGGCTCGGACCCGGCGCTTACCGGCCTGTACGGCAGCGCGCGCGCGCGAAACCTCGGCGCAGCGGGCGCACCGCCCGCCCCGGCCGAGGTGCTGGCCGCGCTGGAGGCGCTCGGCTAGTGGCGCGCGCGGTCTACACCTTGATCCTGCGGCTCGCGCTGCCGCTGATTCTGCTGCGCCTTTGGTGGCGCGGCAGGCGCGAGCCGCTCTACCGCAAGCACCTGGGCGAGCGCTTCGGCCGCTACGCGGGGCAGCCCGGGCGCGCGGTGATCTGGCTGCACGCGGTGTCGGTCGGCGAGGCTCGCGCCGCGGCGCCGCTGGTGCGCGCGCTGCGCGGCGCGTTTCCCGATTCGGAGCTGCTGCTGACCTGCACCACGGCCGCGGGCCGCGCGACGGTGGCGCAGGTCTTCGGCGACCGGGTGCGGTGCGTCTTCCTGCCCTACGACCTGCCGGGGCCGATGGCGCGCTTCGTGGCGCATTTCAGACCCCGGATCGGAATCATGATGGAGACCGAGGTGTGGCCGAACCTGCTTGCGGTGTGCCGCGAGCGGGGCACGCCGGTCATGCTGGCCAACGCGCGCATGTCGCGCAAATCGGCGCGCGGCTACCGCCGCTTCGCCTGGCTCACGCGCCCCGCCTTCGGCAGCCTGGCCGCGGTCTGCGCGCAAGGCCGCAGCGATGCGCGGCGGCTGGCCCGGCTCGGCGCCGCGAACGTCGCGCTGACCGGCAATTTGAAGTTCGACGTCGAGCCCGACCCGGCCAAGGTCGAGGAGGGCCAGGCATTCAGGACCGCGCTGCGCGGGCGCAAGGTGCTGCTCCTGGCGAGCACGCGCGAGGGCGAGGAGGCGATGCTGCTCGACGAGCTGGGCGAGGACGACGGCAGCCTGCTGATCGTTGTTCCGAGGCACCCGCAGCGCTTCGGCGAGGTGGCGGCGCTGCTCGGCGGGCGCGGGCTGGCCTTCGCGCGCCGCAGCCTGGGCGAGGCGCCGCACGCAGGCAAGCGCGTCTATCTCGGCGACACGATGGGCGAGATGGCGTTTTACTACGCGACTTGCGACGTGGCGCTGATCGGCGGCTCGTTCCGGCGCCTCGGAGGCCAGAACCTGATCGAAGCCTGCGCCGTCGGGGCGCCGGTGGTTCTCGGGCCGCACATGTTCAATTTCGCCGAAGCGACGCGGGATGCGCTCGCCGCCGGCGCGGCGCTGCAGGCGCGCGACGCGGGCGAGGCGATGCGCTCGGCGCGAACGCTGCTCGGGGACGCCGAGCGCTGCGCGCGGATGGGCGCGGCGGGGATCCGGCTCTGCGCTGCGCACCGCGGCGCGACCGGGCGCCATCTGGCGGTGGTGCTCGGGCTGCTCGAGGCGCCCACGCCGGCCGCGGTCAGGGCGCCAGCGCCTGATTGATCTGCTCGAGGTCGGTTTCCCCCAGGCTGCCGGCCGCGGCCTTGAGCTTGAGCTGGGTGGTGATCGTGTTGTAGCGCGCCACCGCGAGGTCGCGCTCGGTGGAGTACAGCTGCTGCTGCGCGTTCAGCACGTCGATGTTGATCCGGACCCCGACTTCGTAGCCCAGCTTGTTCGAATCGAGCGCGCTCTGCGACGAGACCAGCGCCTGCTCGAGCGCGCCCACTTGGGCAACGCCGTTGACCACCCCCAAATAGGCCTGGCGCGCCGCGAGCGCCGCGCTGCGGCGCGCGTTCTCGAGATTCTGCTTTGCCTGCTCGTAGTTCGCGGCCGCCTCGCGCTCGCGCGAGCTGATCGCGCCGCCCTGGTACAGGGGCACCTCGAGTTGCAGGCCGACCACCCCTTGGTTTACGTTGCTGCCGACTGCGGTGAGCGAGCTGCCGGTCTGGTCGGTCTGGCCGTAACTGGCGACGAAATCGAGGGTCGGGTAGTGCCCGGCGGCATTGCGCTTCATCTCCAGATTCGCAATCTCGGTCGTGGCCTGCTGCAGCTGGACCGGATAGCTCTGCTTCTCGGCCAGATCGACCCAGCTCTGCGCGTCATTGGGGTTGGGCGGCGATAGCTTGACGTTGCGTCGAAGCGGCGTGAGGCCGGCGTATTCCTTGCCGGTGAGCTGCTGCAATGCGCTTTTCTTGTTCTGGAGGTCGTTCTGGGCCGCGATTTCCTGCGCCACCACCAGGTCGTAGCGCGCCTGAGCCTCGTGCGTGTCGGTAATAGTCGCGGTGCCGACCTCGAAGTTGCGCTTGGCCTGCGCCAGCTGCTCGGAAATGGCGACCTTCTGCGCGCCGACCAGGGTCAGGGTGTCCTGCGCCGCGAGCACGTCGAAGTAGGCCTGCGCGGTGCGCACGATCAGGTCCTGGGCGGCCTGACCGAACGTCGCTTCGGCCTGCTTGACCTCGTATCCGGCCTCGTCGTACTGGAGAAAGTTCTGCTTGCGGTAGATCGGTTGGGTCAGGTTCAGCGCGTAGCCGTCGCTGCGGAAATTCCGGGTGTAGCTCGGCAACAGTGACTGGTTGTCGGAGTCGAGCTGCAGACGCGTGTCGGTAAGGTTCGCGGACAGACCAAGCGTCGGCAACAACAGCGCCTTGCCTTGCGGCAGCTTCTCCTGCCCCGCCTGCAGCGCGTAGCGCGCGGCGGCGTATTGCGCGTCGTAGGCGCGCGCATCGCGGTAGACCTGGAGCAGGTTCTCCGCCTGCGCGCTGAGCGGCAGCGCGGCGGCGAAGGCGACGGCGGCAAAGAGGCGTTTCATCGGGGTGGCCTTGGGCTCAGTAAACCGGCATCGCGGGATCGACGGTACGGGCCCAGGCGTCGACGCCGCCCGCGAGATTGTGCACCCTGGTGAAGCCGTGGTGCTCGAGAAAGTAGGCTACCTGCATGCTGCGCGTGCCGTGGTGACAGATGACGACCGTGTCGGTCCCGGGCTCGAGCTCGTTGATGCGCGCCGGCAGCGTGCGCATCGGCACCAGCATCGAATCCGGCAGGCGGCAGGTCTGGAACTCCCACGGCTCGCGCACGTCCAGCAGCACCGGCTTGGGCTCATCGGGCGCAGCGAGCCACGCCGACAGCTGCGCGGGCGAAATTTGCGTCATCAGAAGCGAAAGCGCGACGGCTGCTCGGCGTTCGCGAGCGGCGCAAGCATGGTCTCGAACAACTCGACCGTTCGAAACGCCCCCGGCGCGCTGCAGTTAACGATTTTGGCGGTCATCACCGGTGCGTCGCCGACGACCGCGAACAGCCGCCCGCCGGGCGCGAGTTGCGTGAGCCAGGTCTGCGGCAGAACCGGCGTCGAGCCGGTGAGCACGACCACGTCGTACGGCGCGTGCTGCGGCCAGTCGCGCGCGGCGTCGCCCAGCTCGAGGGTAACGTTGTCGACCCCGTGGCGCTCGAGATTCGCCTTGCCGAACGCGGCCAGGGCCGGCCGGATCTCGACCGAATGCACGTGCGCGGCGCGGTGCGCGAGCAAGGCGGTAAGGTAGCCACTGCCGGTGCCGACCTCGAGCACGCGGTCCACCTTGCGCAAAGCGAGCTCCTGCAGGACGCGCGCCTCGATCTTGGGCGTCCACATCCGCTCGCCTTCGCCGATCGGGATTTCCATGTCGGTGAAGGCCAGTGCGCGCTGCGCCGGCGGCACGAATTCCTCGCGCGGCACGACGTAGAGAAGGTCGAGAACGTCCTGATCGAGCACTTCCCAGGGCCGGATCTGCTGCTCGACCATGTTGAAACGGGCTTGTTCGATGTTCATGGGGCTGGCCGGAGGAGGGGTAGTCGCGATGCGGCCCATAGTTTACATCCGATCCAACGGTAACTTGTCATCGAGCCGGGTTTGCAGTAGCTTGCCTGCATCACGCAGGGGTCCTGGCGGCGGGTGCCGCCGGGTGAGAGAGACCCTTTGAACCTGATGCGGGTAATCCCGCCGAAGGAAGCGACCATGAACGCCCATCCCAAATTCCTGGCTTCCACCGCCCACGTCGACAACGCGGCGGTGAAGCCGCTGCCGAATTCCGCCAAGGCCTACCTCAACGGCTCGCGCCCGGACTTGCGCGTGCCGGTGCGCGCGATCACGCAGAGCGCGGGCAATCCGACGATCCTGGTCTACGACACCTCGGGGCCGTACACCGACCCGCAGGTCAGGATCGACATCCGCAAGGGACTCGCGCCGTTGCGCGAGAAGTGGGTCGAGGAGCGGGGCGACACCGAGCTGCTCGAAGGCCCGTCGTCCGAATACGGCCGCCGGCGGCTCGACGATCCCAAGCTCGCCGAGCTGAGGTTCGATCTCAAGCGCAAGCCGCGCCGCGGCCGCTGACGTGACGCAGATGCACTACGCGCGCAAGGGCATCGTCACGCCGGAGATGGAGTTCATCGCGATCCGCGAGAACCAGCGTCTCATCGATTCATTGAGTTTTCAGCATCGGGGAGAGTCGTTCGGCGCCAATCTGCCGAAGGAAATCACCCCGGAATTCGTGCGAGACGAAGTCGCGCGCGGACGCGCAATCATCCCGGCCAACATCAACCATCCGGAAACCGAGCCGATGATCATCGGCCGCAACTTCCTGGTGAAGATCAACGCCAACATCGGCAACTCCGCGCTCGGCTCCTCGATCGCGGAGGAAGTCGAGAAGATGACCTGGGCGATCCGCTGGGGCGGCGACACGGTGATGGACCTCTCGACCGGCAAGCACATCCACGAGACGCGCGAGTGGATCATGCGCAACTCGCCGGTGCCGATCGGCACGGTGCCGATCTACCAGGCGCTGGAAAAGGTCGACGGCAAGGCCGAGGAGCTGACCTGGGAGATATTCCGCGACACGCTGATCGAGCAGGCCGAGCAGGGGGTGGACTACTTCACCATCCACGCCGGGGTGCGGCTGCCTTTCATCCCGCTCACCGCCAGGCGCATGACCGGCATCGTCTCGCGCGGCGGCTCGATCATGGCCAAGTGGTGCCTCGCGCACCACGAGGAAAGCTTCCTCTACACGCATTTCGAAGAGATCTGCGAGATCATGGCCGCCTACGACGTCTCGTTCTCGCTCGGCGACGGCCTGCGCCCGGGCTCGATCCACGACGCCAACGACGAGGCGCAGATCGCGGAGCTGAAGACTCTCGGCGAGCTGACCAAGATCGCCTGGAAGCACGACTGCCAGGTGATGATCGAGGGCCCGGGCCACGTGCCGATGCAGCTCATCAAGGAGAACATGGAACTGCAGTTGAAATACTGCGACGAGGCGCCGTTCTACACGCTCGGGCCGCTCACCACCGACATCGCGCCGGGCTACGACCACATCACCAGCGCGATCGGCGCGGCGATGATCGGCTGGTACGGCACCGCGATGCTGTGCTACGTCACGCCCAAGGAGCACCTCGGGCTGCCGAACAAGAAAGACGTCAAGGACGGGATCATCGCCTACAAGATCGCCGCGCACGCCGCGGACCTCGCCAAGGGGCACCCGGGCGCGCAGCTGCGCGACAACGCGCTGTCCAAGGCGCGCTTCGAGTTCCGCTGGGCCGACCAGTTCAACCTCGGCCTCGATCCGGACACGGCGAAGGATTTCCACGACGAGACCCTGCCGCAGGAAGGCGCCAAGCTCGCCCATTTCTGCTCGATGTGCGGGCCGCACTTCTGCTCGATGAAGATCACGCAGGACGTGCGCGACTACGTCGCGAAGGGCATGGAGCAGAAGTCGGTCGAGTTCGTCAACAAGGGCGGCGAGCTGTACCAGAAGAGTTGATCGCCTCGATCGTCAAGGTCCTCGTCGCGCTCGCCGTCGCGCTGCCGCTGGTCCTGTTCTTCCTGCAGGACCGCCTGGTCTTCCACCCGCAACCCGTCGGCGATGCGCGCCGTGCGCGGATCGCAGCCGGCTTTCCGGCGGCGAAGCAGGTCTTCGTCGAGGCGGCGGACGGAACGCGGTTGCATGCCTGGCACGTCGGTGCCGGTCCCGACCTGGTGCTCTACTTCGGCGGCAACGCCGAGGAAGTCTCGTCCATGCTCGGCGCGGCCGCAACCGAAATCCCGGGCGCTGCGTGGCTGCTAACGGACTACCGCGGCTATGGCGCGAGCGCGGGCTCGCCGTCGGAACGCAGGCTGATCGCCGACGCCCTGCGCTGGTTCGACTACGCCGAGCGCGAGCTCAGGCCCGCGCGAATTTTCGCCTTCGGACGCAGCCTGGGCAGCGGGGTGGCGGTGGCGCTCGCGGCGCGGCGGGCGCTTGGGGGCGTCATCCTGATCACGCCCTACGACAGTGTGCTGGCGGTGGCCGAGCGTCACTATCCCTTTCTGCCGGTGCGATGGCTCTTGCGGCACCGCTTCGATTCGATCGCGCTCGCACCCCGACTCGAGGTACCGATGCTGTGCCTGATCGCAGAGCGCGACGAGCTGATCCCCCCGCCCCACGCCGAGCGCCTCTACGACGCTTGGAAGGGACCCAAGCGCAAGCTCGTGCTCTCCGGTGCCTCGCACGGCGATACCGACGCGGCGCCCGGCTTCTGGCTCGCGATCAGGCGCTTCGTTTCAGGCTGAGCGCGCCTCGGCCCGACGCCGGATCCAGTGGTCCAGGGACAGCTTGCCCGGGCCGTGCAGAAGGGTGACCAGCAGCAGCAGGCCCCAGTAGTAGTGCGACGCGAGCGCGGCTTCGTTGCCGCCCAGCACGTGCCAGTAGGAGACCACCGCGACGATGTTGACGAAGCTGAGCGACAGCGCCGAAAAGCGCCCCGCCAGCCCGAGCAGCAGCAGCGGCGGAAAAGCGAGCTCGCCGAAGGTGCCGAGATAGGCGGCCGCCTCCGGCGGCAGCAGCGGCACGTGATACTCCTCCTGGAACAGGAACACGGTCTTGTCCCAGCTATCGGTCTTGGTCAACCCCGACCTGAAGAACGCGCTCGCGACGTCCCACCGGATCCAGAGATCGAGCAGCGCCGTCGGCCAGGCGAGCCAGCCGAGCATTCTGTTCCAGGTTGCGGTCGCTTTGGCGATCGTACTCATGCGTTTTCCTTTTCGGTTGCTTCGTCGATAACACCGGCCCCGAGCCAGACTGCGAGCCCCGCACCGAGATCGAAGCCCGGCTCGGCGACGAGCGCCGCGTCGAGCGCCGCGCCGACCGTTGCGCCTGCCCGGCAGCGCTCAAGAAAGCGGTAGCTTCCCGTCGACAGCGTCCCGACCAGCACCCGGAACTGCGGCCGGTAGATCAGGATGCGCTCCGGTCCAGCCTCGAGGTCGACTGAAAATTCGCCCTGGTAGTCCTCCTGATGCACTTCCCAGATGCGTGTCAGGGGCCAGGGCGACGCGAGCAGCGCGCACGCAGACGCGAAACCGAGGCGCAGCGCGCCGTCATCGCGCTCGAGCGCTGAGGCGAGCCGGACCGGGTCGGGCGCGACCGCGTCGCGCGCGTAGTAGGCCCGGTGCGCGAGCCATTCCATGCGCGCGACGTCGGGCAGGTAGGGCAAGTCCTGGGTGTGCTCGAAGCGCGCCACGAACTCGCCCAGCTGCGCGCCGAACTCATTCAGGTCTCCGCTGGTCGACGGAAAGCGCCGCAGGTATTCGCGCGCCAAGCCTTCGAAAAAGGATTCGCCGACGATCTTGGCGACGATCGGGTAGGCGCCGGCCAGCGCCTTGGTGCAGGCGCCGACCACGTTGCCGCGGTACACGGCGAGCCGCTCGAGCGCCGCCTGCGGTGGGCCGCGGAAGATCGGCGCCGCCTCGGCCGCCATGTCGCGGTTCGCGATTGCCGCCCCGAAGTCCCGCTGCAGCGCCGCGAGCTCAGACACAGCACGCCTCCGCCTGCAGCTCGCGTGCGCGCTGCGCCTCCTCGAGCAGCACCTCGAGCGGCGGAATGTCGGTGTCCCATTCGATCAGCGTCGGCACCGTCCCGAAGCGCTCGAGCGCGGCCCGGTACAGGGCCCACACGGGCTCGGCCACGCGCTCGCCATGCGTGTCGATGACGCAGTGCGGCGCAACGAGGTGGCCGGCGAGGTGGATCTCGGCCACCGAGCTCGGCGCGATCGCGGCCATCGCAGCGAGGGCGTCGCTACCGTTGTTGAGCTGGTTGACGTACAGGTTGTTGACGTCGAGCAGCACGCCGCAGCCGCTGCGGCGAGCGAGCTCGGCGATGAATTCACCCTCGGGAATGTCGCTCGCGCGGTACTCGAGGTAGCTGGAGACGTTCTCGACCAGGACCCGGCGTCCGAGCGCCTCCTGAAGCTGCGACACGCGGGTGCACATCAGCGCGAGCGCCTCCTCGGTGTACGGTAGCGGCAGCAGGTCGTTGAAATGGCGGCCGAAGCCGCGTCCCCAGCACAGGTGCTCGGACACCAGTGCCGGCTCGATCGCGTCTACCAGGCGCTTGAGCCTGGCGACGTGGCCGCCCGCCTCCGGTGCGGCCGAACCGAGCGCCAGCCCGACCCCGTGCGCACTGATCGGGTAATCGGCGCGCAGGCGGTGCAGCACGTGCAGGTCATAGCCGCCGGCGCCGAAGTAGTTCTCGCTGTGCACTTCCAGCCAGCCGACGTCGCGCTTGCGCGCGAGGAAGTCCTCGTAATGCGCTGCGCGCAAGCCGACGCCGACCGGGTCCATGCCGAAGCCCGAATTACATCTTGCCCGGCATCGCCGACCCGCCCATCTCCTTGCAGGTGCCGGTCTTGACGTACTTGAAGTCGTGTGGATCGTTGTCGACCTTCGACTGGCCGGCGCAGGCGTGCGCGGTCTTGTTGCTGCCGCAGTCATTGTGGCCGGCCTTGGCGACACCGAAGCACTTCTCCATGCCCTTCGGGTCGGCGGCGTGGGCGCTCAGCGCGCCGAGTGTTCCCAGCGCGAACAGTCCTGCCATGGCACTGCGAATGACGAGCTTCTGGTTCATGTGTAATCCTCCTGGAGCGGAAAAAGTTGGCGGAGACACCCGTCTCCGCTGATTCGTCGCGCAGTCGCGACAGTCCTTACATACGCGTGCCCGACCCGGCCGGATGCGGGCCGACTGAGGTAGCATTGCGGACTCGATCGAAGGACGGAAAACTGAGCGCCCTACCGCAAAACATCGGCAAATACACCGTGTTGTCCGAGCTCGGACGCGGCGCGACGGCGACCGTCTACCTCGGGCGCGATGCCTTTGCCGGCCGGGAAGTGGCGGTCAAGGTCTTCTGGCAGAGCGCGGAGGACACCGGGATCGTGGCCCCCAAGCGGCGCAACACCTTCCTCAACGAAGCGGCGCTGGTCGGCAAGCTGCAGCACCCGCACATCGTTTCGCTGCTCGACGCCGCGATCGAGCGCGACTACAGCTACATCGTCATGGAGTACGTTCCGGGCGGCACGCTGGCGCAGTTCACAGTCGCCGACGCGCTACTGCCGCTCGAGAAGGTGGTCGAGGTGGTGTTTAAATCTAGCCGCGCGCTCGAGTACGCCCACCGCCAAGGCGTAATCCACCGCGATATCAAGCCCGCGAACATCCTGGTGACGCGCGCGTTCGACGTCAAGCTTTCCGACTTCGGCGTCGCGCTCCTGGCGGACGCAACCCACACCAATCTGCGCAACGTCGGCTCGCCCGCCTACATGTCGCCGGAGCAGCTCTCGGACGAGCCGCTGACGCACCAGACCGACATCTATTCGCTCGGCGTGGTGATGTTTCAGCTCCTGGCCGGGCGCCTGCCGTTCGTCGCCACCTCGCACGCAAGCCTGATGTACCAGATCGTCAATCACCGTCCTCCGCAACTGCGCTCGCTGCGCCAGGATCTGCCCGAGGCGGCCGAGGCAATAGTGTCGCGCGCGCTGCAGAAGGATCTCGCGGTGCGCTATCAGAGCTGGATCGACTTCGGCAAGGACCTTGCGAGCCTGGTGCGACACCTGGAGGCACCGCGCGAGGAACTCTCGGACACGCGCAAGTTCCACATGCTGAGGAACCTTGCCTTCTTCCGCGACTTCCGCGAGGTCGAGATCTGGGAAGCGCTGCGCACCGCGACCTGGCAGCGCCTGCCGGCCGAGACGGTAATCATCGAGGAGGGAGAGCGCGCCGAGAGCTTCTACGTCCTGGTCGATGGCCAGGTCGAAGTGATGCGCGCGGGGCATCCCCTGAGCACCCTCGGCGCGGGCGACTGCTTCGGCGAAATGCTCTATTTCTCCGGCGAGACTTCGCTGCGCAACACCACGATCCGCGCCCGCACGCCGGTGCTGGTGCTCGAAATCAAGGCCGAGGCGCTGGCGGCCGCCAGCGACGCCTGCCAGGTGCAATTCAACAAGGCGTTCATGCGCATACTGATCGACCGCCTAACCGCCGCCAACCAGAAGCTCTCGGAGCGCTGAGACGAAGAATGGCGGAAACGACGCTGATCCACGCCCTGATTCTGGGCATCGTCGAGGGCCTGACCGAGTTTCTTCCCGTCTCGAGCACCGGCCATCTGATCCTGGTCGGGGACCTGATGGGTTTCAATGGCCCCAAGGCGGGGGTATTCGAAATCGTCATTCAGACTGGCGCGATCCTCGCTATCGTGTGGGAATACAGGCACCGCTTCGTGCACGCCTTCGGCGGCTTGCGCCGTGACCCGGCGGCGCGCCGCTTCGTGTTCAACCTGGCGATCGCCTTTACGCCTGCAGCCGTGCTCGGGCTTGCGTTCGAGCACATCATCAAGGCGCGCCTGTTCAAGCCGGTGCCGGTGGCGCTCGCGTTCGTCGTCGGCGCGCTGGTGATTCTGTGGGCCGAGCGCCGCAACCACCGCGTGCGCGTCGCGCAAGTCGACGACATGACCTGGAAGGACGCGCTCAAGGTCGGGTTCGCGCAGGCCTTTGCCTTGATCCCCGGCACCTCGCGCTCCGGGGCGACGATCATCGGTGGCATGCTGTTCGGGCTTTCGCGCCGGGCGGCCACCGAGTTCTCGTTCTTTCTCGCTGTGCCGACGCTCATCGCTGCCGGCGGCTACGATTTCATCAAGCACCGCGCGCTGTTCTCGAGCGAGGATCTGGGCATGTTCGCGCTCGGCTTCGCAGCGGCTTTCGTGGCGGCGATCGTCTGCGTGCGCTGGCTGATCCGCTACGTCGCGACGCACGATTTCAAGCCGTTCGCGTGGTATCGGATTGCGTTTGGCTTCGTGGTGCTGGCAACCGCCTATAGCGGCGTGGTGAGCTGGAGCGCCGGCTAACCCTGGATCCAGGGCAGGCCCGCCACGCGCCATCCGCCCACGCTGTTGCGATGATACTGGGCGTCCTTGTCGCCCTCGAAGCCCTCGAGCACGTTGTAGCACTCGCGAAACCCCGCCTGCGTCGCCAGGATCGCAGCGTCGTGCGAGCGCCCTCCCGAGCGGCACAGGAACATGACCGTTTCGTCCCGCTCGACCAGTTCGGCCAGCTGCTCGAGGAACAAGGGATTGCGCTGGGCGCCGGGGTAGCCGTTCCATTCCACCGGCAGAGCGCCGGGAACCCGCCCGACCCAGTACAGCTCGGCCTGGGTGCGAACGTCGACCAACCGTGCGCCGGCCTGCATCAGCGCGTGCGCCTCCCGCGGCAGCAGGGCGCCCGCGTAGGGGAGGTTGAGCCGCGCGCCGCGTTCGCGTGCCGCGGCCTTGATCAACTCGGAATCGGACATCGTTGCGCCGCATTATATAAACGCAAAACGGACTCGTGCCGGCCGCACCAGCGCAGTGCAAACTGGCCTAAAATGCACCAGCGTTGGGCATTCTGCTTGGGTAGAATGCGCGAGATTCCGCTCAGCCCCCCGGGAGCGCTCTGGACAGGCGTTATTAGGCACGGAAACTGCTCATTTCGATGCGATCGGCCGGCGTCCCCGGCCCGCGCTCATTTCACAGACCACAGACCTACTCAGGAGATTCGAAGATGGCGATGACGCCCGATGACGTCTTGAATATGCTCAAGGACAAGGAGGTCAAGTTCGTCGACCTCCGCTTCACCGATACCAAAGGCAAGGAGCAGCACGTTTCGGTGCCGTCCAAGTATTTCGACATGGACAAGTTCGAGAGCGGACATGCCTTCGACGGATCGTCGATCGCCGGCTGGAAGGGCATCCAGGCATCCGACATGCTGCTGATGCCGGACCCCTCGACCGCACGCATGGACCCCTTCACTGACGAGGCCGTGCTCAACCTGAATTGCGACGTGATCGAGCCCTCCGACGGCAAACCCTACAACCGTTGCCCGCGCGGCGTGGCCAAGCGCGCTGAGGCCTACCTCAAGTCCAGCGGCCTGGGCGATACGGCATACTTCGGCCCCGAGCCCGAGTTCTTCATTTTCGACGGGGTGACGTGGTCGGTCGACATGTCGGGCTCGTTCGTGAAGATCAAGTCCGAGGAAGCGCCCTGGTCGACTGGAACCGACTACGAGTCGGGCAACATGGGCCACCGCGCGCCAGTCAAGGGCGGCTATTTCCCAGTCCCGCCGGTCGACTCGCTGCAGGATGTGCGCAACGCGATGTGCCTCGCGCTCGAGCAGCAAGGCGTGGAGGTCGAGGTGCACCACCACGAGGTTGCCGCCGCCGGGCAGTGCGAGATCGGCACCCGCTTCGCGCCGCTGGTGCAGCGTGCCGACTGGATGCAGATTCTGAAGTACACGGTGTGGAACGTCGCGCACGCCTACGGCAAGACCGCCACGTTTATGCCGAAGCCGGTAGTGGGTGACAACGGCTCGGGGATGCACGTACACCAGTCGGTGTGGAAAGGGGGCCAGAACCTGTTCGCTGGCAACGGCTACGCCGGGCTGTCGGAGTTCGCGCTGTACTACATCGGCGGCATCATCAAGCATGCGCGCGCGCTCAACGCGATCACCAATCCGGGCACGAACTCCTACAAGCGCCTGGTGCCGGGCTTCGAGGCGCCGATCAACCTGGCCTACTCGGCGCGCAACCGTTCCGCTTCGTGCCGCATTCCGCACGTGCCGAACCCAAAGGGACGTCGCGTCGAGGTACGCTTTCCCGACCCGACCGCAAATGCCTACCTGGCATTCGCTGCCATGCTGATGGCCGGCCTGGACGGGGTGCAGAACAAGATCCATCCCGGCGACCCGATCGACAAGAATCTCTATGATCTGCCGCCGGAAGAGCGCAAGAAAGTGCCGAACGTCTGCGCCTCGCTGGAGGAGGCACTAGGCTATCTCGAAAAGGACCACACGTTCCTGACCAAGGGCGGCGTATTTGACGACGACCTGATCGAGGCTTACATCGAGCTCAAGCGCGAAGAGGTACAGCGCTTCCGGATGACGACGCATCCGGTCGAGTTCGATATGTACTACAGCTCGTAAGCCGGCCGAGGTCCGTGCAGAGCTCGAGGGACGGGGCGCAGCCCCCGTCCTTCGGTTATTTTGGGATTGCTAGAAGTCGCTTTGGTGGCATAGACTTAGAGCGTCCATTTAACGCGGCTTCTCGATCATGTTGCGCAATACGGCGTTGGCGCTGTTCCTGCTCGGATCGGCTGTCGGAGCGGCGCACGCAGACATGTACCGATGCGAGGTCCCGGGCTCGGTCAGCCCGCTGTACACCAACGATCCGCGTGACACACAAGGCAAGAAATGCACCGTGCTGAGCCGCGAAATCAGCGTCGTGCCGGCGCAGCCGAACGCCGCCGCCAGGCCGTCACCGCAAGGCTTTCCGAGCGAGTCGTCCGCGGCGCGTGCTTCGGCCAAGGAGCGCCAGCGCGAGATCCTGGAGAAAGAGCTTGCGCGCGAACAGGACATGCTCGACAAGGCGCAGAAGGCGCTCGACGAACAAGAGGCAGTGCGCTTCGGCGACGAGCACAACTACGCCAGGGTGCTGGCACGCTTGCAGCCCTACAAGGACAACGTCGAGCTGCACCAGAAAAATATCGAGGCATTGAGGCGCGAGCTGAGCAATCTTTACCGGTGACCGCCGGCGGAGCGGCGCGGTGAGCACGGGATTGGCGGGTCTCGATCTGCTCGCCACGGCGGTCGTAGCGCTGGATGAGGGATTCGTCGTGCGCTATGCCAATCCCGCAGCTGAGAACCTGCTCGATACCGGCGCCCGGTCGATGATCGGGCAGGCTTTTCCCGGACTTTTCGCGGAGAGCGCCGAAATCGCACACGCCCTGGCGGAGGCGCTCAAGACGCATTGGGACTACACCGCGCAGGTGGTGACCTACGAACGACTCGGGCGCGAGCAGCTGCCCTTGTCCTGTGTCGTGACCCGAATCGACGCCGCCGGCCTGCCGCTGCTGATCGAGTTGCGCCCGATCGAGCAGCAGCTTCGGCTGGCGCGCGAGGAGCGGATGGTGTCCGAGCAGCAGGCCAATCGGGAGCTGATTCGCAACCTTGCGCACGAGATCAAGAATCCGCTCGGGGGGCTGCGCGGGTCGGCGCAATTGCTCGAGCGGGAGCTCGACAAACCCGATCTCAGGGAATACACGCAGGTCATCATCAAGGAGGCGGATCGCCTGCAGGCGCTGATGGACCGGCTGTTGACGCCGCACCGTGCGCCGCGCGTCGCGCCGGTCAACATCCACGAGGTGCTCGAACGCGTGCGCAGCCTGATCCTGGCCGAGTTTTCGTCGGGGGTGGTCATCGAGCGCGACTACGATCCCAGCGTGCCGGACGTCATGGGCGACAAGGAGCAGCTCATCCAGGTGGTGCTGAATATTGCGCGCAATGCGGCGCAAGCGGTCACTTCCAGGGAGAGCCTTGCCGGTAAAGACGGAACGATTACGTTCAGGACCAGATCCATACGCCAGATCACGCTCGTGCGAAACCGCTATCGGCTGGCACTAGAATTGCAAGTCATCGACGATGGGCCCGGGGTGGCGGAAAGCATTCGCGACCGGATCTTCAACCCCCTCGTGTCGGGGCGCGACGGTGGCAGCGGGCTGGGCTTGTCGTTGGCGCAGACCTACGTGCAGTACCACCGCGGCGTGATCGAGTGCGATAGCCGGCCCGGCCGGACCGCGTTCACGATCCTTTTGCCGCTGGCCTGATCCTTGCGAGAGTCTCCGTACAAATGAAGCCAGTGTGGATCGTCGACGACGATCGCTCCATCCGTTGGGTGTTCGAGAAGGCGCTCACGCGCGAGGGCATCGCGCACACCTCATTCGCTTCGGCGCAGGAGGCACTGGACGCCTTGCGCGACGGCGCGCCGCAGGTCCTGGTGTCGGACATCCGCATGCCGGGCCCCTCGGGCCTCGAGCTGCTGCAGAGCGTCAAGCAGCAGCACCCGGAGGTCCCGGTGATCGTGATGACCGCTTATTCGGACCTCGAGTCCGCGGTCGCCGCGTTCCAGGGCGGCGCCTACGAGTACCTACCCAAGCCGTTCGACGTCGACCAGGCCGTCGAATTGATCCGTCGCGCGCTGGAGGAGAGTCAGCGCGAAAGCGCAGCGCTCGAGCCGGATGCGGCGCTGCCCGAGATCCTGGGCCAGGCGCCGGCGATGCAGGAGGTGTTCAGGGCCATAGGGCGCCTTGCGCAGTCGAGCGCGACCGTGCTGATCACCGGCGAGTCGGGCAGCGGCAAGGAACTCGTCGCGCGCGCCTTGCACCGGCACAGCACGCGCGCCGCAAAGCCTTTCGTGGCCATCAACACCGCGGCGATGCCAAAGGATCTGCTGGAATCCGAGCTGTTCGGCCACGAGCGGGGTTCCTTCACCGGCGCCCAGCAGCAGCGGCGCGGGAGATTCGAGCAGGCCGAGGGCGGCACCTTGTTCCTGGACGAGATCGGCGACATGCCCGCCGAGCTGCAAACCCGGTTGCTGCGCGTGCTTTCGGACGGCACCTTCTACCGGGTCGGCGGCCATCAGCAGATCAAAGCCAACGTGCGCATCATTGCCGCCACCCACCAGGATCTCGAGACGCGAGTGCGCGAGGGCAGCTTTCGCGAGGACCTCTACCATCGGCTCAACGTCATCCGAATCCGCATGCCGGCGCTGCGCGAGCGGCGCGAGGATATTTCGCTGCTGGCGCGGCATTTCCTCGCGCGCAGCGCGAAGCAGCTCGGGGTTGAGCCCAAGCGCTTGTCCGAGGCCGTGGTCGAGTATCTCGGGCGGCTCGACTTTCCGGGCAACGTGCGCCAGCTGGAGAACCTGTGCCACTGGCTGACCGTCATGGCGCCCGGACAGACGATCGAGCTGGGCGACCTGCCGGCGGAGTTCCGCGCTCAGCCCGCGCCGACCGCCAAGGCCGACTGGCTCGAAGCGCTGACGGAGGAGGTCGAGCGTCGCCTGGCGCGGGGCGAGAGCGGAATTCTGGATGTCCTCGGCAGGCAGTTCGAGCGCGCACTGATTCTCAGCGCCCTCGCGCATAGCGGCGGCCGGCGCATAGAGGCGGCGAACCTGCTCGGGATGGGCCGCAACACCATCACGCGCAAAATCCAGGAACTCGGCATCGAAGACGCCGGCGAAAGCGAAAAGTAGGGCGCGCGGTCTACTTTTTCGCGCGCCGGTTGAGCTCCAGTTGCGCGTCGACCAGGGCGACGATCTCGTCGATTGCCTCCAGTTGCATGCCCTTCTGCGCCGCAATCGTCTTTACCAGCAGGTCGACGCGCTCAATGTTGGGCGCGCCGCCGTACAGGGCGCGCGCCGCGGACGAAGGACTCGCGAGCCCCTGGGCTGCGGCGGCATACTTCTCGAACGGCACCAGGTCCTTGTCTGCGGCCCCTAGCGACTTGCACAACCGCACCACCCAGTCGTAGACCGCACGCGCCGCGCCCAGGTCGCCGTGCACGGCCTCGAGGATTGGACGCATCCCGTCCTTCGTGATGCAGCGGTAGTTGCCGGCCATCAGCATCGCCCACTTGGCCAGCGGGACGAAGACCGATTCGTGCACTTTCAGCTTGACCGGCAATTCGATCTTCGCCGTGCCGGTGTCGAAGCGCGCCCGCTCGATTCCGGACTCCAGCTGGCGGAGCATCGCGGTGTGCGCGTCCGAGGCGAAGCGCGCCGATTTGAAATTGGTCGGCAACCTGACCTGCAGCACGTTGACCTTTTCCTCGGGCGGGCGGAACGCCTGCGGGTCGGGGCTGCACAAAGTGACCAATTCGGGGTCGAAGCCGGACCATACGTCGGCATCGGTGTAGCAGTTCTTGCATGCCTCCGCGGACACGCCAGGGATGCGCGCCAGGTAGGGCAGTGGCGGCATGTTCATGATCGACATGCAGGGCAGCTTCGCCTTCGCGATCGCCTGCATCAGCTCGCGTACGCCGGAAGAACCGTACTGGGGTTCCTGCATCGCCAGCGCTACCAGGTCGTGCTCGGCCGGACGGATCGCCCCCGGACCGTCGGCCGACAGCTTGCCCGGCAGCTTGCGCGAATCGACCTCAACCAGTCCTTGCCTGCCCTTCACGGGCAGTCTCACCCGGGTACCTTCGCGATTGATCAACTCTGCCTCGGCGGGCAGGCAAACCAGCTTGACCGTGTGCCCGGCCAGCAGCAGCTTGGTCGCCAGGAGCGAACCGTACGACGCGCCGAGAATAAGGATCCGATACGTTTTCGCCATGAGGGTCTCCTGTCGCGCGTTGGGGTCGATTTCATATCGTGAAATTTCAACTCGCCAACCGAAAGAGCGTACTCCTGTCGCGCGACGATTTCATGTTGCGATGCGGTAACCGCGTGCATAAAATGCCGCCATGCCAAGCTCTAATCCACTCCCCCAAGGCGTTTCGGTTTCGGCGCCGATCAGCGCTGAATTTGCGCAGATTTTGACCCCCGAGGCGCTCGCGTTCGTCGCCAAGCTGCAGAGGGCGTTCGAACAGCGTCGCCAGGACCTGCTCGCCCGCCGGGCCGCGCGGCAGAAGGCGTTCGACTCGGGCACGATGCCCGATTTCCTGCCCGAAACCGCCAAGGTGCGCGGCTCCGAGTGGACCATCGCACCGCAGCCGGCCGACATGCTCGACCGCCGGGTGGAGATCACCGGCCCGACCGACCGCAAGATGGTCATCAATGCGCTCAATTCCGGCGCCTCGACCTTCATGGCCGACTTCGAGGACGCCAACTGCCCGACCTGGTTCAACATGGTCGACGGACAGGTCAACCTGCGCGACGCCGTGCGCCGTGCAATCACGCTGGAGCAAGGCGGCAAGAGCTACCGGCTGAACGAAAAGACAGCTGTCCTGATCCCGCGCCCGCGCGGCTGGCACCTGGACGAGAAGCACATGCGCGTCGACGGCAAGCCGGTTGCGGGCGGCATTTTCGATTTCGGGCTCTTCTTCTTCCACAATGCCAAGGAGTTGCTCGCGCGCGGCAGCGGGCCTTACTTCTACCTGCCGAAGATGGAGTCGCACCTGGAGGCTCGCCTCTGGAACGACGTCTTCGTCATGGCGCAAAGCGAGCTCGGCGTGAAGCATGGCTCGATCAAGGCCACGGTGCTGATCGAGACCGTGCTCGCGGCGTTCGAGATGGACGAGATTCTGTGGGAGCTCAAGGATCATTCCGCGGGCCTCAACATCGGGCGCTGGGATTACATCTTCTCCTGCATCAAGAAGTTCCGCTCAAACCCGGATTTCTGCCTCGCCGACCGCGCCCAGGTGACGATGACCGCGCCGTTCATGCGCGCCTACGCGCTGCTGCTGGTGAAGACATGCCATCGGCGCGGCGCGCCCGCCATGGGCGGCATGGCGGCGCAGATCCCGATCAAGAACGATCCGGCCGCGAACGAGGCGGCGCTGGAGAAGGTGCGCCAGGACAAGCTGCGTGAGGTCACCGACGGCTGCGACGGCACCTGGGTCGCGCACCCTGGGCTGGTGCCGGTCGCCAAGCAGGTATTCGATGAGCACATGCCGCAGCCGAACCAGTACGGCAAACAGCGTCCGGACGTGTCGGTCGCAGCCAGGGATCTGCTCGATTTCCGTCCCGAGGCGCCGATCACGGAGGCCGGCCTGCGCAACAACATCAATGTCGGGATCCAGTACCTCGGCGCGTGGCTCGCGGGCAACGGTTGCGTGCCGGTGTTCAACCTGATGGAAGACGCGGCGACGGCCGAGATATCCCGCTCGCAGATCTGGCAGTGGATCCGCAGCAAGAAAGGCAATCTGGACGACGGGCGCAAGGTCACCAAGGAGCTGTTCAGGACGCTGCTCGCGCAAGAGCTGCCCAAGGTCAAGGCCTACCTCGGCGACGAAGCCTACGCGGCCGGCAAGTACGAGGAAGGCGCGAAGCTGTTCGAGCGCATCACCAGCGACGACAGTTACGTCGAGTTCCTGACCCTGCCCGCCTACGATCTGATCGACTAGCCGATCTCGGCCACCACCGGAGTGTGATCCGAAGGACGCTCGAGCTTGCGCGGCGCCTTGTCGATGATGCACGAGCTGCAGCCGGCAGCCAGCTCCGGCGAGAGCAGGATGTGATCTATGCGCAGGCCCGCGTTGCGTCGGAAGCCCATCATCCGGTAGTCCCACCAGGAAAACGACTTCTCCGGCTGCTCGAACAGGCGGAATCCGTCCTTGAGCCCGAGTCCGAGCAACGCACCGAACGCCGCGCGTTCGGGCTCTGATACCAGCACTTGTCCCTGCCATGCCTGCGGGTCGTGCACATCGCGGTCCTCGGGCGCGACGTTCAGGTCTCCCAGCACGGCCAGCCGAGGGTGGCGCGCGATCTCGTCAGCCAGCCAGTCGCGCAGGGCGGCATACCAGCGCAGCTTGTAGTGGTACTTTTCGCTGCCCACGGCCTGGCCGTTCGGCGCGTAGAGACACACGACGCGCAAGTTGTCGAGCGTGGCGGCGATCACGCGCTTTTGCTCGTCCGCGAACCCGGGGATGCCAATCGAGACCTCCCCGAGCGGGTGCCGCGAAACGATCGCGACGCCGTTGTAGGTCTTTTGCCCGCTGAAGGACGCGCGATAGCCGCTCGCTTCCAGCTCGGCGGCGGGGAACTTGCCGTCTTCGAGCTTGGTTTCCTGCAGGCAGATCGCGTCGGGTTTCGCCTGCGCGAGCCAGTCGGTGAGATGCCCAAGGCGTACCTTGAGCGAATTGACGTTCCAGGTCGCGAGCCTCATGCCGCGACGCTGGCTATTTCTTCTGCTCGCCGCCGAAGCGCGGTGCGTAGGGGCCGAGAGGCTTTTGCTCCTCCTCGGCGGGAGAAGAGGATTCCCCGGCAGGCTGCAGCGGCGAGCTCTGCCCCGGCGCGGTGTAGCCCTCAGGCACGGGCGCCGCGGACTGCGTGCGCGCCGGCAGCGCGCCCGCCTTCGGATAGCCGCCGATGTCGAGCGCGCTGTCGAACGCACTCTGCTGGAAGCCCTTCTGCACCATGCTGCCGACCGTGAGCGTCGGAACCTCGGCCGCTCCCGCAACGCGCTTGAGCTCGGCGTTGGTCTCCGGGCTCCACACCACGATCTCCTTGAACGGCACGCCGCGCCGGTTCAGCGCCGCGCGCGCCTTGCTGCAGGGGTCTTTGCAGGACGGAGAGGTGTAGAGCGTGACCGGCGCGTCCTTCATCGCCTTGCTCAGCTCGAACGGCAGCTGGTCCGTTTCCACCACGCTGCCCCTGAAGGTCTTCCGTTCGACCTCGCGCGCGGAAGGCGGCGGGGGCGTGTCGGTGACGTGAACGCCTCCCGCGGCGTCGGTCCAGCGATAGAGCTGTTGCGCAGAAGCCGCGCCCGGCGCCAACGCCAGGCACAGGGCGATTGCGGCGGCCGCGTGCCTCATGCGGAAATCATACCATTGTGACGCAGCAGGGCATCGACCTGCGGATCGCGGCCGCGAAAGGCGCGGAACGACTCCGCCGTGGGGCGGGCGCCGCCAACGGCCAGCACTTCGTCGCGGAAGCGCGCACCGGTGGCCGCGTCAAGCACGCCGTTTTCCTCGAACAGGCTGTATGCGTCGGCCGAGAGCACTTCGGCCCACTTGTAGCTGTAGTAGCCCGCCGCGTAACCGCCGCCGAAGATATGCGAGAAATTGTTCGGGAAGCGGTTGTAGGCGGGCGGCTTCAGCACCGCGACCTTGTCGCGCACTTCCTCGAGCAGCTTGAGCGCCGTGCGCTGGCGGTCCGGCTCGAAATCGAAGTGAAGGTGCATGTCGAACAGCGCAAACTCGATCTGCCGCAGGGTGGCGAGACCGGAATGGAAGTTCTTCGCCGCCAGCATCTTGTCGAACAGCGCGCGCGGCAAGGCGGCGCCGGTATCGACATTGCGCGTCATGCGCGACAGCACGTCCCACTCCCAGCAGAAATTCTCCATGAACTGGCTCGGCAGCTCGACCGCGTCCCATTCGACGCCGTTGATGCCGGAGACGCCGAGGTCCTCGCCGCGGGTCAGGAGGTGGTGCAGGCCGTGGCCGAATTCGTGGAACAGCGTGATCACCTCGTCGTGGGTGAACAACGCGGGGCGGTTCCCGACCGGACGCGAGAAATTGCAGTTGAGATAGGCGACCGGCGTCTGCACCCCCTTGGAGGTGCGGCGCCGGCCGATGGCGTCGTCCATCCAGGCGCCGCCGCGCTTGGTCTCGCGCGCATAGAGATCGGGGTAGAACTGCCCTACCAGGGCGCCGTCCGCGTCTCGGATGTCGAAGAACCGAACCTCCGGATGCCAGACTGGCGCCGTGCCAGGCTCGATATGCACGCCGTACAGGGTCTGGACCAGGCCGAAGAGCCCGGCGATCACCGCGTCTTCCGGAAAGTAGCGCTTCACCTCGTTGTCGGAAAAGGCGTAGCGCCGGGCGCGCAGCTTCTCCGCGGCAAAGGCGAGATCCCACGCTTCGAGACGATCGATGCCGAGCTCGCTGCGCGCGAATTCGCGCAGCTCCTGCGCATCATGCTCGGCGGAAGGACGCGCGCGCCGCGCCAGGTCTTCGAGAAACCCGAGCACCTGCTCCGGCGTGTCAGCCATTTTCGGCACCAGCGACACTTCAGCGAAGTTCGGGAATCCGAGCAGGTGCGCTTCTTCGCGGCGCAGCTCGAGGATACGTCCGATGACCGGGGTGTTGTCCCACTCCGGGCGGCCGAACTCGGAGGCGCGAGTGACGCTCTCGCGGTACATGGTCTCGCGCAGCGCGCGGTCCTCGGCGTACTGCATCAAGGGAAGGTACGAAGGAGCGTGCAGGGTGAATTTCCAGCCGCCGCCGCCGTCCTTCTGCGCAGCTTCGCGCGCGGCCGCGAGCAGGTCGTCGTGCAGTCCCGCCACGCGCGCGGGGTCTTCGATCACGATCGAATACGCGTTGGTCGCATCGAGCACGTTCTCGGCGAACTTGGCTCCGAGCTGAGCCAGTTCGTCCTGAATCGCGCCGAAGCGCGCCTTTTCGTCCGGCGCGAGCTCGGCCCCGCCGAGACGGAAATCGCGCAGCGCGTTCTGCACCTGGCGCTTGCGCGCGGGAGAAAGATCGGCGTACGCGGCCGAATCGCGCAAGGCGCGGTAGCGGCGGAACAACCGTTCGTCGTGCCCGAGCTCGGTCCAGTACTGGGTGAGCTTGGGCAGGTTCGCGTTGTAGGCGTCGCGCAGTGCCGGGCTGTCGAGGACGCCGTGCAGGTGCGCGACCTGCCCCCAGGCGCGCGCGACGCGCTCATTGGCATCCTCGAGCGGGGTCACGAAGGCGTCCCAGGTGCACGGCACGTCGCTGCCGGTGACGCGAGCCACGGTGGCGCGACCCTCCGCCAGCAGCTGGTCCATCGCCGGCGCAACGTGCTCCGGCCTGAGCTCCGCAAAGCGCGGCAGTCCGTCGAAATCGAGCAGTGGATTCATTTTGCCTCTATCCGCAGTGCGCTGCGCACCGTGTTTGCGATCAGCATTGCGACCGTCATCGGCCCGACTCCGCCTGGCACGGGCGAGATCAGGCCCGCCACACGCCTGACCGCGTCGAAATCGACGTCTCCCGCAAGCTTGCCGTCCGGCAGGCGGTTGGTGCCGACGTCGATCACGCAGGCGCCGGGCTTGACCATGTCCGCCGTGATCAGGCCCGGGCGTCCCGCGGCGGCCACCAGCACGTCCGCGCGCCGGGTCGTATCGGCCAGCGCGGGCGTCTTGGAGTGGCAGATGGTGACGGTGGCGTCTCTTTGCAATAGCAGCAGCGCCAGAGGCTTGCCGACGACGTTCGAGCGTCCCACCACCACCGCGTGCCGGCCGGCGAGCGGCACATGCTCGTGCTCGAGCATGCGCATGATCCCGGCCGGGGTGCAGGGAACGAAGCCCGGTCGACCCGCGGCAAGCGCACCGAGGCTTTCGAGGTGGAAGCCGTCGACGTCCTTGGCGGGCGATACCGCGTCGAGGATGTGCGATACGTCGAGCGATCGCGGCAGCGGCAGCTGGATCAGAATGCCGTGCACGCCGGGATCGTTGTTCAGCCCTTCGATGCGCGCGACCAGCGTCGCCTCGGGCACGTCGTGCGCGTATTCGTGCAACTCCCAGCGAATTCCGGTCTGTTCGCAGGCGCGGATCTTGTTGCGCACATAAAGACGGGAGGCGGGGTCGTCGCCGGCAAGCACCACCGCGAGGCCGGGGCGTACGCCGCGCGCCGCCAGCGTCTGGATCGTCTGCGCGAGCGATTCGCGCACCGCGATCGCAAGCGATTTTCCATCGATGATTTTCGCGCTCATGCTGCTACCGGGCGGGAAAGGGCGGGCAGTCTAACACCGGGTCGGACGCAGCGGCTTTGCACATCGCAAGATGATGTTTTACAATATGCAATGGCGGTTTGAGCGGCCGCGTCGGGCGTATTAAGCTTGGTCGCGTCTGACCGTGCACGCGCTCACGAGGCGCGCCCGACGCATAAAGCCACGAGCTTGGAGAGGAACATGTCCGCCGTTCCGCAGTCGCCTGCCGCAAACGATCCCGACGAGTTGGAAACCAAGGAGTGGCTCGAGGCCCTCGAGGCGGTGCTGGAGCGCGAGGGCCCGGAGAGGGCGCACTACCTGCTTGAGCAGCTGGTGGAAAAGGCGCGCCGTTCGGGCGCCTACATTCCCTTTTCCAGCCACGACGGCCTACATCAATACCATTCCGCCGCACCTCGAGGAGCGCTCGCCGGGGGATCACGCGCTCGAGGACCGCATCCGTTCCTACTGCCGCTGGAACGCGATGGTCATGGTGGCGCGCGCAAACAAGAACGACGACGAACTGGGCGGTCACATCGCGAGCTTCGCCTCGGTCGGCACGCTGTTCGGGCATCGGCTTCAACCACTTCTGGCACGCGCCCTCCGACGGCCACGGCGGCGACCTGATCTACTTCCAGGGGCATTCCGCGCCCGGCATCTACGCGCGCGCGCAGCTGGAAGGCCGCCTGAGCGAAGAGCAGATGCTCAACTTCCGCCGCGAGGTCGACGGCAAGGGCATCTCCTCCTATCCGCATCCCTGGCTGATGCCGGACTTCTGGCAGTTCCCTACGGTCTCGATGGGTCTGGGGCCGATCCAGGCGATCTACCAGGCGCGCTTCCTGAAGTACCTGCACGCGCGCGGACTGGCGAACGCCGAGAACCGCAAGGTGTGGTGCTTCTGCGGCGACGGCGAGATGGACGAGCCCGAATCGCTCGGCGCCATCGGCATGGCCGCGCGCGAGAAGCTCGACAACCTGATCTTCGTCGTCAACTGCAACCTGCAGCGCCTCGACGGTCCGGTGCGCGGCAACGGCAAGATCATCCAGGAGCTCGAAGCCGATTTCCGCGGCGCCGGCTGGAACGTGATCAAGCTGATCTGGGGCTCGTACTGGGACCCGCTGCTGGCGCGCGACAAGGACGGCACTCCTGCTGCGATTGATGAAGGAAACGGTCGACGGCGAGTACCAGAACTTCAAGGCGAACGACGGCGCGTTCGTGCGCAAGCACTTCTTCGGCAAGTACCCGAAGCTGCTCGAGATGGTATCGCGCATGACCGACGAGGACATCTGGCGCCTGAACCGCGGCGGCCACGATCCGCACAAGATCTACGCGGCCTACGCGGCGGCGGTGAAGCACAAGGGCCAGCCGACGGTGATCCTCGCCAAGACGATCAAGGGCTTCGGCATGGGCAAGCAGGGCGAGGCGAAGAACACCCACCAGCAATCGAAGAAGGTCGACGTGGAAACGATCCGCGGCATTCCGCGACCGCTTCAACATCCCGATCCCGGACGACCAAGCTCGAGAAACTGCCGTTCTACATTCCGGCCCGCCGATTCGCCGGAAATGAAGTACCTGCACGAGCGCCGCCGGGCGCTCGGCGGCTATCTGCCGCAGCGGCGCACCAAGGCGGACGCGCCTCCGGTGCCGCCGCCGCTCGCTGCGCTCGAGTCCCTGCTCAAGGGATCCGAGGGGCGCGAGATCTCGACCACCATGGCATTCGTGCGCATCCTCACTGCGCTGCTGCGCGACAAGGCGCTCGGCAAGCACGTCGTGCCGATCGTTCCCGACGAGGCGCGCACCTTCGGCATGGAAGGCATGTTCCGCCAGCTCGGCATCTACTCTGCCGAGGGCCAGAAGTACGAGCCGGTCGACCGCGATCAGCTGATGTACTACCGGGAGGACAAGTCGGGCCAGATCCTGGAGGAAGGCATCAACGAGGCGGGCGCGTTCTCGTCCTGGATCGCCGCCGCGACCTCCTACAGCCACCAGCAACCTGGCGATGGTGCCGTTCTACATCTTCTACTCGATGTTCGGCCTGCAGCGCGTCGGCGATCTCGCCTGGGCGGCCGGCGACCAGCGCGCGCGCGGCTTCCTGATCGGCGGCACCGCGGGGCGCACCACCCTGAACGGCGAGGGCCTGCAGCACGAGGACGGACACTCGCATGTGCTGTCGTCGGTGATTCCGAACTGCGTGTCCTACGACCCGACCTACGGCTATGAACTGGCGGTGATCATCCAGGACGGCCTGCGCCGCATGGTGGCCAAGCAGGAGGACGTGTTCTACTACATCACCGTGATGAACGAGAACTACGCGCACCCCGGCGCTGCCCGAAGGCGCCGAGCAAGGCATCCTCAAGGGCATGTACCTGCTGCACGAATCCAAGTCGAAGGCCAAGGCACGGCGTGCAGCTGCATGGGCTCCGGCACCATCCTGCGCGAAGTGATGGCTGCCGCCGAGCTGCTCGAGCAGGACTGGGGCGTGGCGGCGGACGTATGGAGCGCGACCAGCTTCACCGAGCTGCGCCGCGACGGCCTCGCGGCGGAGCGCTGGAACCTGCTTCACCGCCGAAGACAAGCCGCGCGCTGCCCTATGTCGACGCAGTGCCTGGAAAAGCGCGCCGGCCCGGTCGTCGCGGCGACCGACTACATCAAGACCTTCGCCGACCAGATCCGCCCGTTCATTCCGGCCGACCGCCCCTACCGGGTGCTTGGCACCGACGGCTTCGGGCGCTCCGACTCGCGCGCCAAGCTGCGCTATTTCTTCGAAGTCGAACCGGCACTTCGTCGCCGTCGCGGCGCTGAAGGCGCTGGCCGACAAGGGCGACGGCAAGGCGAAGACCGTCTCGGAGGCGATCAAGAAGTACAGGCTCGATCCCGCAACAACCGGATCCGACCACCGTATGAAGGAGGTTCTAGTACCGGACATCGGCGACTTCAAGGACGTCGAGGTGATCGAGGTCCTGGTCAAGTCGGGCGACGCGATCGAGAAGGAGCAGTCACTCATCACCCTCGAATCGGACAAGGCGACGATGGAGATCCCGTCGCCGACCTCGGGCGTGGTGAAGGAGCTCAAGGTCAAGGTCGGCGACAAGATTTCGCAGGGCGCGCTGATCCTGATGGTCGAGGAAAAGGGTGCTCCGACCGACAAGCCTGCGCCGGCAACGGAAGGCAGCGGAAAGGGACAAGGAGCAGAACAAGCCCGCGGCCTCCGCACCGGAGACCGTGACGGTGCCCGACATCGGCGACTTCAAGGAAGTCGAGGTCATCGAGGTGCTGGTCAAGGCGGGCGACACGGTGACCAAGGAGCAGTCGCTGATCACGCTCGAGTCGGACAAGGCGACGATGGAGATTCCGTCGCCGGCCGCCGGCGTGGTGAAGGAGCTCAAGGTCAAGGTCGGCGACAAGGTGTCCGAGGGTCAGCCGGTGCTGGTCATCGAGTCCGGGCGAAGGCGTGCCGGCGGCGCAACGCGTCCAAGCCCGCAGCGCGCCGGCCGCGGCGCCGACGTCGCCGCGCCCGTGGCCGCGGTGCCGATGTCAGCGCCGCCGGCCCCGTGCCCGTCGGAGCCGAAGGAGGCGAACGCACCGCGCGGCCGCATGCCAGCCCTTCGGTGCGCAAGTTCGCGCGCGAGCTCGGCGTCGACCTTACCAAGGTGCGCGGCAGCGGGCCAAAGGGACGCGTCGCGCACGACGACGTGCAGGCATTCGTCAAGGGCGTCATGACGCAGGGCGCGGGCGCGTCGCCAACGCCGGCCGCGCGCGGCGGCGCCATGCCGTTCAACCTGCCGGCATGGCCCGAGGTCGATTTCGCCAAGTTCGGTCCGGTCGAGACCAAGCCGCTGTCGCGCATCAAGAAGCTCTCGGGCGGCAACCTGCACCGCAACTGGGTATCGATTCCGCACGTCACCCAGTTCGACGAGGCGGACATCACCGACCTCGAGTCGTTCCGCAAGTCCAACACCGCGGTGACGGAAAAGCAGGGCTTCAAGCTGACGATGCTCGCGTTCCTGATCAAGGCCTGCGTCACCGCGCTGCGGCAGTACCCGCAGTTCAACGCCTCGCTCGACCCCAAGGCGGAGAATTTGGTGCTCAAGAAGTACTACCACATCGGGGTCGCGGTCGACACGCCTGACGGCCTGGTGGTGCCGGTGGTCCGGGATGCCGACCGCAAGGGCGTTTTCGACCTGGCGCGCGAGCTGTCCGAGACCTCGAAGCTGGCGCGCGACAAGAAGCTCAAGCCCGGCGACATGCAGGGCGGGACTTTCTCGATCTCGAGCCTGGGAGGCATCGGCGGCACCGCCTTCACGCCGATCATCAACGCGCCCGAGGTGGCGATCCTGGGCGTGTCGCGCTCGGTGATGCGGCCGGTGTGGGACGGCAAGGCCTTCGCGCCGCGCCTGATGCTGCCGCTGTCGCTGTCGTACGACCACCGCGTGATCGACGGCGCCGCCGCCGCGCGTTTCACCAGCTACCTCGCGTCGGTGCTGTCCGACATCCGCCGCTCGCTGCTCTGAGATGGCCAACCTGACCGAAGTGAAGGTCCCCGACATCGGCGACTTCAAGGACGTCGAGGTGATCGAGGTGCTGGTCAAGCCGGGCGACGCCGTGGCGAAGGAGCAGTCGCTCATCACGCTCGAATCGGACAAGGCGACGATGGAGATTCCGTCGCCGGCCGCCGGAGTGGTGAAGGAGCTCAAGGTCAAGGTCGGCGACAAGCTGTCCGAGGGCTCGCCGGTGCTGATCCTCGAAGGCGGCGTGACGCAGGCGCCGCCCGCGCCGCCTGCCGCCAAGCCCGGACCCGCCGCGCAGCCGTCGACCGCTGCCGCCGGCGACATCGAGTGCGATCTCGTGGTCCTGGGGTGCTGGCCCCGGAGGCTACTCGGCAGCCTTCCGCGCCGCCGATCTGGGACTGACGACGCTGCTGGTCGAGCGCTATGCCACGCTCGGCGGCGTGTGCCTGAACGTCGGCTGCATTCCGTCCAAGGCGCTGCTGCACGCCGCGGCGATCGCCGATGCGGCACGGGCGCTCGCGCCTCACGGCATCGATTTCGGCGAGCCGAAGCTCGACCTCGACAAGCTGCGCGGGTTCAAGGACAAGGTCGTCGGCAAGCTCACCGGCGGGCTGGCGGGGATGGCGAAGGCGCGCAAGGTCACGGTGGTTCAGGGCGTCGGAAGCTTCGCGGATGCAAATCGCTTGAAGATTGAAACAAAGGATGGCCCGAAAACGGTCCATTTCAAGAGCGCGATCATCGCCGCCGGCTCGCAGGCGGCGAAGCTGCCGTTCCTGCCCCAGGATCCGCGCATCGTAGATTCGACCGGCGCGCTCGCGCTCAAGGCCGTGCCCAAGCGCATGCTGGTGATCGGCGGCGGGATCATCGGCCTGGAAATGGGTACGGTGTACTCGAGCCTCGGCGCGCGGCTGGACGTGGTCGAGATGCTGGACGGCCTCATGCTCGGTGCGGACCGGGACCTGGTCGCGGTATGGCAGAAGTTCAATGCCGCCCGCTTCGACAACGTGATGCTGAAGACCAGGACCGCGAAAGCGGAAGTCCAGAAGGACGGCATCAAGGTCTGGTTCGAGGGCGACGCCGCGCCCAAGGCGCCGCAGACCTACGATCTGGTGCTGGTCTCGGTGGGGCGCACGCCGAACGGCAAGAACATCGGCGCCGTGGCGGCGGGCGTCGCAGTCACCGAGCGCGGCTTCATCGAGGTCGATACGCAGATGCGCACCAACGTGGCGCACATCTTCGCCATCGGCGACATCGCGCGAGCGCCGATGCTCGCGCACAAGGCGGTGCATGAGGGGCACGTAGCGGCGGAGGCCGCGGCGGGGCAGAAGGCGCATTTCGACGCGCGCGTGATCCCGTCGGTGGCCTATACCGACCCGGAGGTGGCCTGGGTCGGCCTGACCGAGGAAGAGGCGAAGCAGGCGGGCGCGAAGGTCGGTGTCGCCAAGTTCCCCTGGGCCGCGTCAGGCCGAGCGATCGCCAACGGGCGCGACGAAGGCTTCACCAAGCTGATTTTCGACGACCGAGACGCACCGCATCGTCGGCGGCGGCATCGTCGGCACCGGCGCGGGCGACCTGATCAGCGAGCTCGCGCTCGCGATCGAGATGGGCGCCGACGCCACCGACATCGGCAAGACTATCCATCCCCATCCGACGCTCGGCGAGTCGGTCGGCATGGCGGCGGAGCTCTACGAAGGGGTATGCACCGACCTGCCGCCACAACGCAAGCGATGACCCAGGACGAGCTCAAGCAGCTGGTCGCGCGCGAGGCACTCAAGCACGTGGTCGAGGACGCCGTGGTCGGCGTCGGCTCTGGGTCGACAGTCAACTTCTTCATCGACGCCCTGGCCGGGATCAAGGGCCGCATCGAGGGCGCGGTCGCCGCTTCCGAGTCGAGCGCCGAGCGCCTCAAGCGCCATGGCATAAGGGTGTTCGACCTGAACAGCGTCGATGCGCTGCCGGTCTATGTCGACGGGGCGGACGAGGTGAACGAGCACCTCGTACATGATCAAGGGCGGCGGCGGGGCGCTCACGCGCGAGAAGATCGTCGCCGCGGTCGCCAGGCGCTTCGTGTGCATCTGCGACGCCTCCAAGCTGGTGCCGGTGCTGGGCAAGTTCCCGCTGCCGCTGGAGGTGGTCCCGATGGCGCGCAGCTACGTCGGGCGCGAGCTGCTCAGGCTCGGCGGCCAGCCCGAGCTGCGCCAGAACTTCCGCACCGACAACGGCAATCTGATCATCGACTGCTACGGGCTGAGCATCGTCGATCCGCCCAGGCTCGAGGCCGAGCTGAACAACATTGCGGGCGTGGTCAGCAACGGCATTTTCGCGCGCCGCGGCGCAGACCTGCTGCTGCTGGGAGGGCCGCAGGGGGTACGCAGCCTCACTGTCACGCAACCGTAATGAGGCTATACTAAATTCCTCTGCTAACTGCGAAAAACCCATGGCCGAGCACACTTCCAAGCAATTCGACGCCGAGCTGGAAAGCGTGCGCTCGCGCGTGCTGCACATGGGCGGTCTGGTGGAGCAGCAGATCACGCGCGCGATGGAGGCACTGATCTCGGGCGACATGGAGCTGATCGAAAAGACGATCGCCGACGACCACCGCGTGAACGCGCTCGAAGTCGAGCTGGACGAATCCTGCAGCCACATCATCGCGCGCCGCCAGCCGGCTGCGGGTGACCTGCGCCTGCTGATCACGGTGATCAAGACCATCACCGACCTGGAGCGCATCGGCGACGAGGCGGAAAAGATCGCCCGCATGGCCAAGCTGATCCACGGCGCGGGGCGGATGCACATGCCGCGCATGGACCTGTCCAACGTCGCCGACCGCGCGCTTGCGATGCTGCGCCAGTCGCTGGATGCCTTCGCCCGGCTGGACGTCAGCGAGGCGATGGCGGTGGTGCGTCAGGACAGCGCGGTGGACGACCAGTTCCGCGCCATCATGCGCCAGCTCATCACCTTCATGATGGAAGATCCGCGCACCATCACCCGTTCGCTCGAGATTCTATTCATCGCCAAGGCGATCGAGCGCATCGGCGACCACTCGAAGAACATGGCCGAGTACGTCATCTACATGGCCAAGGGCCGCGACGTGCGGCACGTTTCCATCGACGAGATGGAAAAGGAAATCCTGGAATAGGGCGAAGGGTTACTTCGCCTGCGTCGGCGGCACGTAGCCCTGCGCGACGTCGGCGCCCTCGCCGAAGAAGTGCTTTTCCATCTGCTCGGCGAGGTATTTGCGCGCCTTCGGGTCGGCCAGGTTGAGCCGGTTCTCGTTTACCAGCATCGTCTGGTGGCGCAGCCACTGCTGCCACGCCTCTTTCGAGACGTTCTCGTACAACCGCTTGCCGAGCTCGCCCGGATAGGGCGGCAGGTCCAGTCCTTCCGCTTCGCGCCCGAGCTTGACGCATTTGACCATTCTTGCCATGGGGATTCCGTTCGGTTTGATCCGCCAGATTATATTCTCTTGACGAAGACCTTCGAGCCTCGCTTCCAGTTGTACAGCTCGCGCCGTTCGCTCGGCAGGGCCGCGACGTCGGTGGCGACGAAGCCCTGGTCTAGGAACCAGTGCGCAGCGCGCGTGGTCAGCGCGAAGATCTTGCGCAGGCGCAAGGCCTTGGCGCGATCCTCGCATGCCTGCAGCAGGAGCTCGCCGATCCCCGCATCGCGGTAGTCGGGTGTCACGGCCACGCAGGCGAATTCGGCGCTCTTCTCCGAGGGGTAGGGGTACAGCGCCGCACAGCCCAGCAGCACGCCGTCGTGCTCGATCACCTGGAAGTTGCCGATCTCGCGCTCGAGCAACTCACGGCTGCGCTTGACCAGGGTGCCGTCGGCCTCGAGCGGCTCGATCAGGGAGATGATCGAGCCGATGTCCTCAACCCGCGCGGGCCGCAGCTTCTGCACCGGGTCGGCAGTGAGCATGGTGCCCACGCCATAGTGCGTGAACAGCTCGAGCAGCATCGCACCAGGGGCTCGGCGCGTGATGAGGTGCGCGCGCCCCACGCCCGCCGCCAGGGCGCGCAGGGCATGCTCCAGCGCGCGCGTCGTCGATGCGCCGAGTTCGCCCTTCTTCAGCAGCGCCTGCGCCTCGTGCGCGGTCAGCTCGGCCAGCACCTCGCTCTTGCGGTCGGTGGGCAGCCGGTCGGTGAAGATGAGCAGCTTGTCGGCCTTGAGCGCGATCGCAACGCTTTCGGCCACGTCCTCCCAGGCGAGGTTGAACACCTCCCCGGTGGGGGAATAGCCGATGTTGGGCACGAGCACCACCTCGCCCGCGTCGAGGCGCCGTGCGATGGCCGTGGCGTCCACTTTGCGCACCGCACCGGTGAACTGGAAGTCGGTTCCGTCGACCACGCCGATCGGGCGCGCAGTGATGAAGTTGCCCGAGGCGACGCGAATCCGGGCCCCCGCCATGGGGGAGTTCGGCAGCCCCTGCGACAGCAGCGCCTCGATCTCGACCCTCAGCACGCCGGCGGCGTGCTTGACGGCCACCAGCGCCGCCTCGTCGGTCACGCGCAGGCCTCGTGCGTAGTGCGAGCGCTGCTTCTTGGTCTTGAGCTCGGCTTCGATCTGTGGCCGCGCGCCGTGCACCAGCACCAGGCGTATGCCCAGCGCCGCGAGCAGGTTCAGGTCGTGCACAAACTGCGCGAAGCGCGCACGCTCGCTCACCAGCTCGCCGCCGAAGGCGATCACGAAGCTGCGCCCACGGAACGCGTGCACGTAGGGCGCGGCCTGGCGGAACCAGCGCACGAAGGCTTCGGGGCTGGGCGGAGAGCTCATGCGATTCCAGGGTCGTCGCGGATCGCGGAATTCTAAGCTTAATAGTCGCCGGCGAGCGCGTTGAGCGCGGCGAGCGCCGCCAGCGCCGCCGTCTCGGTACGCAGCACGCGCGGCCCGAGCCGCACCGGCTCGAATCCCGCGCCGATCAGCAGCGCCTCCTCGTCGGCGCTGAATCCGGCTTCCGGCCCGGCGGCGAGCGCGACGTCGGTGTCGAGCCGCGCTGCGGCGGCGCGCAGGCCGAGGCTGGCGCCGGGCGAGAGCAGCAGGCGCGTACCCGGCGGCGAGGCGCGGCAATAGTCCGCCAGCGAAGCGACGGTGTGAACCTGGGGAATGCGGTTGCGCCCGGATTGCTCGCAGGCCGCGAGCACGATCTTGCGCCAGTGCTCGGCCCGCGCGGCAGCGCGCTTCGGATCGAGCTTGACGAGGGACTTCTGCGTCAGGACCGGCTGGATCGCGGCGACCCCGAGCTCGACGGCCTTCTGCACCGTCAGATCCATGCGCTCAGCGGAGGAGACCGCCTGCACCAGGGTCACCCTGAGCGGCGACTCGCGCTCCACGTCGCGCCGCTCGCCGACGTCCGCCTGCACGCGCTCGCGCGCGATCGAGGCGATCAGCGCGTCGTGCTCGCCGCCCGTGCCGTCGAACAGGACCACCGGCTCGCCCTCGCGCAGGCGCAGCACCGTACTGGCGTGATGGGCCGCACGCGCGGGCAGCGCGATGCGCGCGCCGGCCCGCAGCGCGCCCTCGACGTACAGGCGCGGGGTCCGTGCGGTCTTTTGTCGCATGCTATGATTTTCGCATGGTCAGCCTGCAGACGTCGGTGTGCGATTTCGGCTGGAACGCGGTCGAATTCGACCTGCCGGGCGTCGACGGCGAGCGTCACAGCCTGGCGAGCGCGCGCGGGCCGGACGGCCTGCTGGTGATGTTCATCTGCAATCACTGCCCGTACGTGAAGGCGGTGATCGATCGCGTCGTGCGCGACTGCCGGGAGCTCACGGGCCACGGTATAGGCTCGATCGCGATCATGTCGAACGATCCGGAGGACTACCCCGAGGACTCGTTCCACAACATGCAGCGCGTCGCGCGTGAGAAGAACTTCCCGTTTCCGTACGTCTTCGACGAGGCGCAGCAGGTGGCGAAGGCCTACGGCGCGGTATGCACGCCGGATTTCTTCGGCTTCAACGCCAAGCTCGAGCTGCAGTACCGCGGCCGGCTGGACGCCTCGCGCCGCGAGGCGGTTCCCGGTGCCCGGCGCGAGCTCTACGAGGCGATGCTGCAGATCGCGCGGACCGGCCAGGGACCGCGCGAGCAGACGCCCTCGGTCGGCTGCTCGATCAAGTGGCGTTGAGCGTCACATGGTCGCGCCCAGCACCCAGGGCGCGAACTCATCTTCGCCGTAGCCGAAGGCTTCGCTCTTGGTCTGCTCGCCGGACGCGGTCCTGACGATCAGGCGGAAGAAATTCTCCGCCGCCTGCTGGATGCTCTCGCGCCCGTCGACGATGGTGCCGCAGTTGAAGTCCATGTCCTCTTCCTGCCGCGCGTAGAGGGCACTGTTGGTGGCGAGCTTGAGCGAGGGCGCGGGCTTGCAGCCGTAGGCCGAGCCGCGCCCGGTGGTGAAGCAGATGAGATTCGCGCCACCCGCCACCTGGCCGGTGGCCGAGACCGGGTCGTAGCCCGGCGTGTCCATGTAGACGAAGCCCTTGGCGGTGACCGGCTCGGCGTACTCGTAGACGTCCACCAGGTTGGTGGTGCCGCCCTTGGCGACCGCGCCGAGGGACTTCTCCAGAATCGTGGTGAGCCCGCCCGCCTTGTTGCCGGGCGAGGGGTTGTTGTTCATCTCGTTGCCGTTGCGGCGCGTGTATTCCTCCCACCAGCGAATGCGCGCGATGAGCTTCTCCCCGACTTCCTTTGAAATCGCGCGGCGCGTCAGCAAGTGCTCGGCGCCATAGATTTCCGGCGTCTCGGATAGGATCGCGCTGCCGCCGTGGCGCACCAGCAGGTCGACCGCCGCGCCGAGCACCGGGTTGGCGCTGATGCCGGAGTAGCCATCGGAGCCGCCGCACTGCAGCCCGAGCGTAAGGTGGCTCGCCGGAACGGTCTCACGCGTCACCCGGTTCGCCTCGGGCAGGATGGCCTCGATACGCGCGATGCCCTCGCGCACCGCCTTCGCGGTGCCGCCCTTGTCCTGAATCGTGAAGGCGCCGAAACCGTCGCGGCGCTCGAGCTTTTGCGCCGAAAGCAGGTTGCTGATCTGGTTCGCTTCGCAACCCAGGCCCACCACCTGCACCGCGCAGAAATTCGGATGGCGGGCGTAGCCCGCCATGGTCCGGCGCAGCACGTCCATCGGCTCGCCTTCGCTCGCCATGCCGCAGCCGGACTTGTGGGTCAGCGCCACCACGCCGTCGACGTTCGGGTAGGCCTCGAGGCGGCCCTCGAAGTGGCGCGCGATCATGCGCGCCACCGTGGCCGAGCAGTTGACGCTGGTGAGGATTCCGACGTAGTTGCGCGTGGCGACGCGCCCGTCCGGACGCACGATTCCCTGAAACGTCGCTTGTGGAGTTATGTAGTCGGTGTCCTTGCTGTCCGAACAGAAGGAATAATCCCTGGCGAAATCGGCCATCCCCAGGTTGTGCACGTGCACGTGCTCGCCGGCGCGGATCGCGCGCGTCGCGAAACCGATGATCTGGTCGTAGCGCTTCACTGCCGCGCCCTGCGCAAGGTCCCTCACCGCGACCTTGTGGCCGGCCGGGATCGCGTCCGAGGCGCGCACGTTCTCCTTCGCCAGCAGCGTTCCGCCCGGGATCTCGACGCGTGCGATGACCACGTCGTCGTTCGGGTGGAGACGAATGGTCAGTTCGGCGGCCTGCAGCATGGTTCGCCCTTTCTTCAGTGGTTGTCGCGCGGCACCAGCGGGCCGCTCTTGCCGACCAGGAAATCGAGGTCCGCGCCATCGCTCGCCTGCAGCACGTGGTCGTGGTAAAGCTTCCAGTAGCCGCGCTCGAGCGGCGGCTGCGGCGCTTTCCAGCGTTTCTTTCGTTTCATCAATTCAGATTTTGAAACGAGCAAATTCAACTTGCGCTGCGAGACGTCGAGCTCGATCATGTCGCCGCTCTCGACCAGCGCCAGCGGCTCCGCCGGCCGCCGCTTCGGGCACGATGTGCAGCACCACCGTGCCGTAGGAGGTGCCGCTCATGCGGGCGTCGGAGATGCGCACCATGTCGGTGATGCCCTTTTTCAGCAGCTTGGGCGGCAGCGGCATGTTGCCGACCTCGGCCATTCCCGGATAGCCCTTGGGGCCGCAGTTCTTGAGCACCATGATGCAGCGCGCGTCGATCTCGAGCTTCGGGTCGTCGATGCGGCGGTGGAAATCCTCGATGTTCTCGAACACGACCGCGCGGCCGCGGTGCTTCATCAGCTTCGGTGTCGCAGCGGAAGGCTTGATGACCGCGCCGTCCGGGCACAGGTTGCCGCGCAGCACCGCGATGCCGGTATTCTTCTTGAACGGCTTCTTGAAGGCATGGATCACGTCGCGGTTCCAGCACGGCGCATCCTTGTTGTTGGCCCAGATCGTCTCGCCGTTCACCGTCAGCGCGTTCTTGTGCAGCATGCCTGCCTCGCCCAGCTCGCGGATCACGGCCGGCAGGCCGCCGGCGTAGAAGAAGTCCTCCATCAGGTACTTGCCCGAGGGCATCAGGTTGAGCAGCGTGTGCACCCCTCGCCCGCAGCGGTCCCAGTCCTCGAGCTTGAGGCTCGACGCCGATGCGGCGCGCGATCGCGATCAGGTGGATGACCGCGTTGGTCGAACCGCCGATCGCGGCGTTGACCCGGATCGCGTTCTCGAACGCCTCGCTTGGTGAGGATCTTCGACAGCGTCAGGTCTTCCTTCACCATCTGCACGATGCGCCGCCCGGCGGCGCGCGCGAGCACGTTGCGGCGCGCATCGACGGCCGGGATCGCCGCGTTGCCGGGCATGCCCACGCCGAGCGCTTCGACCATCGACGCCATCGTCGACGCCGTACCCATGGTCATGCAGTGCCCGTGCGAGCGGTGCATGCACGACTCGGCCTCGTGAAAATCGTCGAGCGTGATCTTGCCGGCGCGCAGGTCCTCGGACATCGACCAGACGTTGGTGCCCGAGCCGATGTCGGTGCCGCGGTACTTGCCGGATGAGCATCGGTCCGCCCGAGACCGCGATCGCCGGCAGGTCGACGCTTGCCGCGCCCATCAGCAGCGCCGGCGTGGTCTTGTCGCAGCCGACCAGCAGCACCATGCCGTCGAGCGGATTGCCGCGGATCGACTCTTCCACGTCCATGCTGGCGAGGTTGCGGTACAGCATCGCGGTCGGCCTGAGCAGCGTTTCGCCCAGCGACATGACCGGAAACTCGAGCGGAAAACCGCCGGCCTCGAGCACGCCGGCCTTGACGTGCTCGGCGATGACGCGAAAGTGGGTGTTGCAGGGCGTGAGCTCGGACCAGGTGTTGCAGATGCCGATCACCGGCCGGCCGTCGAACTGGTCCTGGGGCACGCCGCGGTTCTTCATCCAGCTGCGGTAGATGAAACCGTAGATGTCCTCGCGCCCGAACCACTGGATGCTGCGTTGCGCCGGATTCTTCTTCGCCATGTCAGTAAGTCGCTCTGCCGCCGGAAATGTCGAACACCGCGCCGGTCGAGAACGAGCAGTCCTCGGAGGCGAGCCAGCAGGAAAGCGCGGCGATCTCGTCCACCGTGACGAAGCGTCCCATCGGGATCTTGGACAGCATGAACTGCGCGAATTCGGGCGTCACCTGGTCGAGGATCGCCGTTTGCGCGGCCGCGGGGGTGACGCAGTTGACCAATACCCCCGTCTGCGCCAGCTCCTTGCCGAGCGCCTTGGTGAAGGCGATCAGTCCGCCTTTGGCGGCGGCGTAGGCCGCGGCGTTCGGGTTGCCCTCCTTGCCGGCGATCGAGGCAATGTTGACGATCCGGCCGTAGCCCGCTTTCACCATGTTGGGCACGACTGCGCGGCTGCAAAGGAAGGGGCCATTCAGGTCGATCTCGATGACGCGCTTCCATTCCTGGATCGGATAATCGACCACCGGTGCAGTTGGCCCGGCGATGCCGGCGTTGTTGACCAGCACGTCGATCTTGCCCACGGCCTCGAGCGCGCTTCGCGTGGCGTGCTCGATCTGGGCCGCATCGGTCACGTCGAGCACGTCGCCGCTTGCGTCGCGCCCGAGGGCGGCCAGCGCGCGCGCGAGCAGTTTGTCGTCGCGATCCCAGATGCGCACCTTGGCGCCGGAGGCGAGCAGGCGCTTGGCAATGGCTAGGCCGATGCCTTGCGCGGCTCCGGTTACGATCGCGCTGCGGCCTGCGAAATCTAGTTGGTTCATCGTCCTCCCCGGCGTCAACGGAATCGAAAGTGTACCGCGTCGGCCGGCGCCGAACCGCTATAATCCTCCCCCGCTCCCGGGAGGACAGAGATGTCAGGACGGCTGGCCGGCAAGACCGCATTCATTACCGCAGCAGGGCAGGGTATCGGCCGCGCGGCCGCGCTCACCTTCGCGCGCGAAGGCGCCAAGGTATGGGCGACCGACCTCAACCCCAAGACGCTGACCGAAATCGAGGGCAAGGACGGCATCCGCACGCGCGTGCTCGACGTGACGGACGAGGCCGCGATCGCGAAAATTGCGGCCGAGGTCGGCCAGATCGACGTCCTGTTCAACTGCGCCGGGTTCGTCCACCACGGCACGATCCTCGATTGCACGCCGAAGGACTGGGATTTCAGCTTCAACCTGAACGTGAAGTCGATGTACCTGGTCACGCGCGCCTTCCTGCCAGGCATGCTGAAGAAGGGCGGCGGCTCGATCATCAACATGTCGTCGATCGCCTCGAGCGTGAAAGGATTGCCGAACCGTTTCGTGTATGGCGCGACCAAGGCCGCGGTGATCGGGCTCACCAAGGCGATCGCGGCGGACTACGTCAGGCAGGGCATCCGCTGCAACTGCATCGGCCCGGGCACGGTGGACACGCCGTCGCTGCACGATCGCATCAAGGCGTTTCCCGATCCGGTGCAGGCGCGCAAGGACTTCATCGCGCGTCAGCCCATGGGGCGCCTCGGCACCGTGGACGACATCACGGGAATTCTGGTTTTTCTGGCATCCGACGAGTCGCAGTTCGCGACCGGAAACATGTATTCAATCGACGGGGGAATGACCATATGAAGCTCTGCCGCTATGGCAAGTCCGGTTTCGAGAAGCCGGGCGTCATCGACAACGAAGGAAGGCTGCGCGATCTTTCCAAGGTGGTGGCCAACATCGGCCCGAACGAGATTTCGCCGCGCGGGCTCAAGATGCTGTCCAAGGTGAAGGCCGAATCGCTGCCGATCGTCAATGGCAACCCGCGCCTCGGCGTGCCCTATGTCGGCATCGGCAAGTTCGTCGCGATCGGCCTCAACTACTCCGACCACGCCAAGGAGGCCGGGATGCCGATTCCGACCGAGCCGGTCGTGTTCATGAAAGCGACCACCTGCATCAGCGGGCCCTACGACGACATCATCCAGCCCAAGGGCTCGACCAAGCTCGACTGGGAAGCGGAGCTCGGCATCGTGATCGGCACCAAGGCTCAGTACGTTGCCGAGGACAAGGCGCTCGAGCACGTTGCGGGCTACTGCGTCGTGAACGACGTTTCCGAGCGCGCGTTCCAGCTCCAGTCGTCGCAATGGGACAAGGGCAAGGGCTGCGACAGCTTCGGCCCGATCGGCCCGTGGCTCGTGACCACCGATGAGATCACCGATCCCCAGGTGCTCGACATGTGGCTCGACGTCAACGGCAAGCGCATGCAGACGGGCAACACGCGCACCATGATTTTCGGCGCGGCGAATATCGTGTCCTACGTCAGCCGCTACATGACGCTGCTGCCCGGCGACGTCATCACCACCGGCACGCCGCCGGGGGTCGGGCTCGGGATGAAGCCGCCCGTGTTCCTGAACGTGGGCGACGTGGTCACGCTCGGCATCAAGGGCCTGGGCGAGCAGCGCCAGAAGGTAGTCGCCTACGCGGGCTGAGATGCAGCCGCTGCGCATCAACGGCGATCGCCTGTGGCAGTCGTTGATGGAGCTTGCGCGCATCGGCGCGACGCCCAAGGGCGGCGTCAAGCGCTTGACGCTCACCGACACCGACCGCAAAGCGCGCGAGCTGTTCGCGCGCTGGGCGCGCGAGGCCGGGCTCGAAGTCGCGGTGGACGCCATCGGCAACATGTTCGCGCGCCGCGCGGGCCGCAACCCCTCGCTGCCTGCCGTGGCGATGGGCAGCCATCTCGACAGCCAGCCCTCGGGCGGCAAGTTCGACGGCGCCTACGGCGTGATGGCCGGACTCGAGGTGCTGCGCACGCTGAACGATGCCGGCATCGAGACCCGCGCGCCGCTCGAGGTGGTGTCGTGGACCAACGAGGAAGGCTCCCGCTTCACCCCGGTGATGATGGGCTCCGGCGTGTACGCCGGCGTATTCCCGCTCGGACACGTTCTCGAGCAAAAGGACGTGGACGGGGTCACGGTAGAGGATGCGCTGAGATCGATCGGTTGTAACGGCGAAGCGCCGCCGCATCGGCTGGGCGCCTACTTCGAGGCCCACATCGAGCAGGGCCCGGTGCTGGAGGACGCGAAGACCACGATCGGCGTGGTGCAGGGGGCGCTCGGCCAGCGCTGGTTCGACGCGGTGATCACCGGCCAGGACGCGCATGCCGGGCCGACGCCGATGGAGTTGCGGAAGGACGCCCTGATCGCCGCCAGCCGGCTGGTGCTGGAAGTGAACCGCATCGCGCTTGCGTTCCCCGACTACGCCCGCGGCACGGTCGGCTCGATGCAGGTCAAGCCCAACTCGCGCAACGTGGTCCCGGGCGAGGTGCGCATGTCGGTCGAGTTCCGCAACCAGAAGGACGACACCCTGTCCGCCATGGTGGCCGCGCTGCGAGAGAGTCTGAAGGCGATCGAGTCCGAGTGCCGGGTGGCGATCGAGCTCGCCGAGGTGACCTACTTTCCGCCCTGCCGGTTCGACCCTTCGATGGTGGGCGCGGTGCGCGACGCGGCCGAGGCGCTGGGCTACACGCGGCGCGACATCGTCTCGGGCGCGGGTCACGACGCGGTGTACGTCGCCCGGGTGGCGCCCACGGCGATGATCTTCGTGCCCTGCGAGGGGGGCATCAGCCACAACGAAATCGAGAACGCCACGCCCCAGGACCTGGCCGCCGGGTGTAACGTATTGCTGCATGCGGCGCTTTCGCGCGCAGCCTAGGCCTTTGACGGAGAATCGACCATGAACGAACGCGCACGCTCCGAAGCCGTCGCCCACTCGCTCGAGAATTCGGCCTTCTTCATGCCGTTCTCGGCCAACCGCCAGTTCAAGAAGGCGCCGCGGCTGTTCGCGCGCGCCGAGGGCATCCACTACTACACGCCGGAAGGGCGTCAGGTGATCGACGGCACTTCCGGGCTGTGGTGCGTGAATGCGGGGCACTGCCGGCCGAAGATCGTCGAGGCGGTGCAGAAGCAGGTGGCGACGATGGACTTCTCGCCGCCGTTCCAGATGGGCCACCCGGCGGCGTTCGAGTTCGCCGACCGAATTGCCAAGCTTGCGCCCAAGGGCATCAGCCGGGTGTTCTTCACCAACTCCGGCTCGGAGTCGGTCGACACCGCGCTCAAGCTCGCGCTCGCCTATCATCGCATGCGCGGCGAAGGCCACCGCATGCGCCTGATCGGACGCGAGCGCGGCTACCACGGGGTCAACTTCGGCGGTACCGCGGTCGGCGGGATCTCCGGCAACCGCAAGATCTTCGGCGCGCTGGTGGCGGGCGTCGACCACATGCGCCACACGCACGACCTGGCGAAGAACGCCTTTTCGCGCGGGCAGCCCAGACACGGCGCCGAGCTCGCCGACGACCTCGAACGCCTGTGCCAGTTGCACGATCCCTCGACTATCGCCGCGGTGATCGTCGAGCCGGTGGCATGCTCGACCGGAGTGCTGGTGCCGCCCGTGGGTTACCTCGAGCGGCTGCGCGAGATCTGCGACCGGCACGGCATCCTGCTCATATTCGACGAAGTGATCACTGCCTGGGGGCGCCTGGGTAAGCCCTTCGGTTCGCAGTATTTCGGCGTCACGCCCGACCTGATCACCACCGCCAAAGGCATCACCAACGCCACCGTGCCGATGGGCGCGGTGTTGATGAAGGAGGAGGTCTACCAGGCCTTCATGGGCGGGCCGGAAGGCGCGATCGAGATGCCGCACGGCTACACCTACTCCGCGCACCCGCTCGCCTGCGCGGCGGGACTGGCGACGCTCGATGTCTACCAGGAAGAAGGCCTGCTCACCCGTGCCGGGGAGCTCGCAGGCTACTGGGAAGAGAAGGCGCACGCGCTGAGAGACCTGCCAAACGTGATCGACATCCGCAACATCGGGCTGATCGCGGCGATCGAGTTCGCGCCGCGCCCGGGCGCACCGGGCACGCGAGGGTTCGACGCGCACCTCAAGGCGTTCGAGAAGGGCGCCTACATTCGGTACACGGGTGACATCATTGCGCTGGCGCCTCCGCTCATCATCAAGAAGGCGGAGATCGACCAGCTGTTCGCGATCGTACGCGAGGTGCTCGCCTCGCTCGCCTGAGAAGGGGCGCTACTTCGCCGCGGCGCGCACCACGCCGAGCCGGCGCCCGCGCGTCGGCTGCTTGAGCCGCGGCGGGGCGACCAGCTCGCGCACGTAGTTCGGCAGCGCAAACACACCCTCGTGGGTCTCGCCGTTGTAATACCTCAGGTCCTGCAGCCTGCGCTGCTCGATGCGGCGGTCGATCTCGTCCGCGGTGAAGGCCTTGGGGTCGAGCTTGTCGGAGCACACCGCCATCGCCCACAGCGAGCCGTAGAGCGGGATGTACATGGTGTAGGGGCGCACGATGCGGAACACTCCGTTCAGGCGCTGCGCGAGTTCCGCGACCCGGTCCGGGCGCGCCACCGGCGAGCCGATGTGCAGCACCAGCGCGCCGCCGGGGGCGAGCGTATGGCGCAGCTGCTGGAAGAACTCGGTCGAGTACAGCGCTTCGGCCGGGCCCATCGGGTCGTTCAGGTCGAGCGCGATCAGATCGAACTTCTCGTTCGTCTCGCGCACGAAGCGCATGCCGTCGTCGATCAGCACGCGCAGCTTGGGGTTGTCGAACACGCCGTTATGCACCGCGCCGAAGTGCTCCTTGGCGACGCGGATCACGTCTTCGTCGATCTCGACCATCGTGACCTGCTCGATCGAGGGGTGCTTGAGCGCCTCCTCGGACGAGCCGCCGTCGCCGCCGCCGATCACGAGCACCTTCTTGGGCGCGTTGTGCGCTGCGAGCGCGGGGTGGATCAGGTTTTCGTGGTAGACGAATTCCTCCTTCTCGGAGGTCATGTTGAACCCGTCCAGGCGGAACAGCTTGCCGTACTGGGCCGTGTCGAAGATCGCCATCTTCTGGTAGCGCGTCTGCCACTCGCCGATGCGGCGCCGGGCCCTGATGTAGAAGCCGGTCGAATCGTTCAGCGGCTCCATCAGCAGGTGCTCGCCGCGCTCGATCTCGTGCCGCGCCGCGTCGGTCGGCTGGAAATGCTCGATGATCGCGTCGAACACCTTGCGCGCCTTGGCGGAATTGTCGGCGCTGTAGTTGCACACATAGACGTCGAGCGTCAGGCCCCCGGTCTCGGGCCAGGTGTGGATCGCCAGGTGCGATTCGGCCAGCACCACCGCGCCGGTGTAGCCCGAGCCCTCGAACTGGTGAAAGCTCACGTCCATGATCGTAAGCCCCGAGTCGTTGACCAACTCGACACACTTTTCGCGGAAGCGCTTTCCGTCGAGCAGGAGCTGCGGATCGCAGCGGCAGCCGGTGAGGTCACCGATGAGATGCAGACCGTTCATTTTCATTCTCCCCGAAAAACGCGAAGGCGCAACCCAGCGCTTTCACCAGGCTGCGCCCTTCCGTCGCGCCTTGCGGCGCAAGAACGAAAAGCGTGTGTCGCGTTCAATTCGTGCAGGACCCCTCTTGGGCCGCCCCGGCGCCGAATCCGTCGGCTGCGCGAAGCTAGGCGCCCGTTCCAGTTTCGCCCCTGATCTGGCCCGCAAAGGCGTCGATCAGGCTGCGAGCAATCGAGATTTTACTTGGAAGTTTAGGCAATTGGAATACATCGAACCAGTCCGCAGCCTCGATCTCGCCCGGTTGCGGGCGCAATTCGCCCGCCGCCCAGTCGCAGGTGAAGGCGACCATCAGTGAGTGCGGAAACGGCCACGGCTGGCTGGCGAAATAGCGCAGGTTGGCCACCTCGACGCCGACTTCCTCTGCCACCTCGCGCTGCACGCACTGCTCGAGCGATTCGCCCGGCTCGACGAAGCCCGCCAGCGCGCTGTACATGCCGGCCGGAAAGTGCGGGCCGCGCCCCAGCAGCAGCTCGCGGCCGCGGCGCACCAGCGCCATCACCGCGGGCGCGACGCGCGGATATGCCGCCAGCCCGCAAGCAGGGCACACGCGCACGCGCTCGTCCGGCCGCGGCTCGGTGCGCGCGCCGCAGCGGCCGCAGAACTGGTGACTGCGGTCCCAATCGATGAGCTGCAGCGCGCGGCCTGCAAGGGCGAACAGGCGGTCGTCCAGCACCGAGAAAAGCGTGCGCAATCCCTCCCAGCTTGAGCCGGCGGGTGCTGCGGCGTCGGCCGCGACCTCCTCGGCGAAGCAGTGCTCGCCGCTCAGCCGCCCGAGATAGAGGCTGCGCAGCGCCGCATCCGCCAGCGGACCCGGCGGCGCGGCAAACGGCAGGCGCGCCCAGCTCGGGCGCGCGCGCACCCGCAGGTCCCCGGTCGGGTCCGGGCTCGGCGGCCCGACTTCCACCAGCAGCCGGTCGCCGCTGAACACGAACCAGTGCCCGGGCGACTCCGGCGCCGGGGCGCTCAGGTGCACGAAGCCCTCTGGGCTGTGGAACGGTAGGCGGATCACCCCCGTAGTTTAACGGCAGGAGCGATGCCGACCACGCGATCGATCAGCCCGGCGCCCTGACGCGCGAGAAAATCCTTGAACGCTTCGGCGGCCGGCGACAGGCGCTTGCGCTCGCGGTGGATCACGTACCAGTCGCGCATCACCGGCGTGCCGGCGACGCGCAGCACCGCGAGCTTGCCGGTCGCGAGCTCCAGGCCCGCAGTGTGCAGCGACAGAAAGCTCACCCCCATTCCCGCCATGACCGCCTGCTTGATGGTTTCGTTGGAACTCATCTCGATCGTTTCCAACGGCTTGAAGCGGTGCTCGGCGAACATGCGCTCCATCGCGCTGCGGGTGCCCGAGCCGCGCTCGCGGATCAAGAAACTCTCGGCGGCGAGGTCGGCAAGCGTCAGGCGCCGCCTGCGGGCGAGCGGGTGCTCGGGCGCGGCGATCAGCGCCAGCGGATGCCTGGCGAAGGGCGCAGCGATGGTGTCGAGACCCCTCGGCGCGCGCCCCATGAGCGCCAAGTCCACGCTGTTGTCGGACAGCTCGTGCACCACGGCTTCGCGGTTGTTGACCGTCAGCCGGACTTTGACCTCCGGGTGGCGAAGCCGGAACTCGGCCAGCAGCTTGGGCGCGAAATACTTCGCGGTGCTGGTGACCGCGATGTGGAGCTCGCCGCCACCGGCGCCCTTGAGCGCGTCGATCGCCTCCTCGGCTTCGCGCAGCTGGCGCAGGACGATCCGGCTGTGGCGCAGCAGCTCCTCGCCGGCGCGGGTCAGGTGCATGCGGCGCCCCATCTGCTCGAACAGCGGCAGGCCGACGTGCTGCTCGAGCTGCTTCAGCTGCAGCGAAACCGCAGGCTGAGTGAGATGCATTTCGCGCGCGGCGCGGCCGAAATGCAGCTGGCGCGCGGCGGCCTCGAAGATTCGTAGCTGCCTGAGGGTGAGGTGGCGCACAAGCTTTCGAATGGCTTATTGGTGCAATTAGAACATTTAAGTAGTCCTTATCACAACGGCGCGCTACCTTGACCTCAGACGACAGACGGAGGACGTGGCAATGGGCAAGATGGACCGAGCCGCCCCGCAGGCGAGCGAGCGCTACCGCGCGGGCGTCATGAAGTACGCGCAAATGGGTTACTGGGACGCCGGCTACGTGCCGAGTGACACCGACGTGATCGCGCTGTTCCGCATCACGCCGCAGGAAGGCGTGGACCCCGAAGAGGCGGCCGCCGCGGTGGCGGGCGAGTCCTCGACCGCCACCTGGACCGTGGTCTGGACCGACCGCCTCACGGCCTGCGACCGCTATCGCGCCAAGGCCTACCGGGTCGACCCGGTGCCCGGGACCCCCGGGCAGTACTTCGCCTACATTGCCTACGATCTCGACGCTGTTCGAGCCAGGCTCGATCGCCAACCTGACCGCCTCGATCATCGGCAACGTGTTCGGCTTCAAGCCGCTCAAGGCGCTGCGCCTGGAGGACATGCGTCTGCCGGTGGCCTACGTCAAGACCTTCGACGGCCCGCCGACCGGCATCGTGGTCGAGCGCGAACGCCTGGACAAGTTCGGCCGCCCGCTGCTCGGCGCCACGGTCAAGCCGAAGCTCGGACTTTCGGGCAAGAACTACGGCCGGGTGGTGTACGAGGCGCTCAAGGGCGGGCTCGACTTCACCAAGGACGACGAGAACATCAACTCGCAGCCGTTCATGCACTGGCGCGACCGGTTCCTGTATTGCATGGAGGCGGTGAACCGCGCTCAGGCCTCGACCGGCGAAGTGAAGGGTACCTACCTCAACGTCACTGGCGGCGACGATGGAGGACATGTACGAGCGCGCCGAGTTCGCCAAGGAGCTGGGCAGCTGCGTGATCATGATCGACTTGGTGATCGGCTACACCGCGATCCAGTCGATGGCGAAGTGGGCGCGCCGCAACGACATGATCCTGCATCTGCACCGCGCCGGCCACTCGACCTACACGCGGCAGAAGAGCCACGGCATGTCGTTCCGCGTGATCTCGAAATGGATGCGGCTGGCGGGCGTCGATCACATCCACGCCGGCACCGTGGTCGGCAAGCTCGAGGGCGACCCGAACTCGGTGCAGGGCTTCTACGACATGCTGCGCGAGGACCACAATCCGGTCGACCTGCAGCGCGGCCTGTTCTTCGAGCAGGACTGGGCCGGCCTGAGGAAGGTGATGCCGGTCGCTTCGGGCGGCATCCACGCCGGCCAGATGCATCAGTTGCTGCACTATCTGGGCGAGGACGTAGTGCTGCAGTTCGGCGGCGGCACCATCGGCCACCCGATGGGCATCGCCGCCGGCGCGACCGCCAACCGCGTCGCGCTCGAGGCGATGGTCCTGGCGCGGAACGAGGGCCGCGACATCTGGAACGAGGGGCCGCAGATCCTCGAGCAGGCCGCGCGCCAGTGCACCCCGCTCAAGCAGGCGCTCGAGACCTGGAAGGACGTGACCTTCGACTACGCCTCGACCGACACGGCCGATTTCGTGCCCGCCGCGACCCCCGCCTGATCCCGGAGACCCGCCATGAGATTGACCCAAGGCAGCTTTTCCTTCCTGCCCGACCTGAGCGACGCGCAGATCCGGGCGCAGATCGAGTACTGTCTCGGCCGCGGCTGGGCGGTTTCGGTCGAGTACACCGACGACCCGCACCCGCGCAACACCTATTGGGAGATGTACGGCATGCCGATGTTCGACCTGAAGGACGCGGCCGGCGTGATGGCCGAGATCGACGCCTGCCGCAAGACCTTCCCGCGTCACTACGTCAAGGTAAACGCGTTCGACGCCACGCACGGCTGGGAGGCGCTGCGCCTTTCGTTCATCGTCAACCGGCCGCCGAACGAGCCCGGCTTCGCGCTGGAGCGCGAAGAAGGCCCGGGCCGAATGCAGCGCTACCGGATTCGCGCCTACGCAGCCGAGCGCCCGGAGGGCGAGCGCTACTGATGTCCGCGCCGGAGAGCCTGCCGCTCGACCTGGAGCAGCTGTACCGCGACTCGAACGTCGCGGGCGCGCTCGAGGCGCTCGAGCGCGAGCTCGTCGGGCTGGTGCCGGTGAAGACGCGCATGCGCGAAATCGCCGCGCTGCTGGTGGTCGACAAGCTGCGCCGCTCGGTCGGGCTGGAGGCGGGCGCGCCCTCGCTGCACATGTGCTTCACCGGCAACCCCGGCACCGGCAAGACCACGGTCGCGCTGCGCATGGCCGAAATCCTGCATCGCGCTCGGCTATTCGCGGAAAGGGCACCTGGTCGCGGTCACGCGCGACGACCTGGTCGGGCAGTACATCGGCCACACCGCGCCCAAGACCAAGGAAGTGCTCAAGCGCGCCATGGGCGGCGTGCTGTTCATCGACGAGGCCTATTACCTCTACCGGCCCGAGAACGAGCGCGACTACGGCCAGGAAGCGATCGAGATCCTGCTGCAGGTGATGGAGAACCAGCGCGAGGACCTGGTGGTCATCCTGGCCGGCTACAAGGACCGGATGGAAAGGTTCTTCTCCTCCAACCCGGGCATGGCCTCGCGCATCGCGCACCATATCGACTTTCCCGACTACGACGAGCGCGAACTGCTCGCGATCGCCGGCCTGATGCTGGACAACATGAAATACCGCCTCGACGCCGGCGGCGAGGCCGCGCTGCGCGAGTACATCGCGTTGAGGAAAACGCGGCCGCACTTCGCCAATGCGCGCTCGATCCGCAACGCGCTCGACCGGGCGCGTCTGCGCCAGGCGAAGAGACTGTTCGAGCGGCGCGGCACGCCGCTCACGCGCGAGGCGCTGATGACCATCACGGGCGAGGACATTCGCGCAAGCCGTGTGTTCGAAGCCGCAGGAGAATCCAGATGAATCTGCAAGCCCTGATCTTCGATGTCGACGGAACCATCGCGGACACTGAGGAAGTGCACCGCCAGGCGTTCAACGCTGCATTTCTCGCCATGGACCTGGGATGGAACTGGAGCGAGGCGGAATACATGGCGCTGCTCAGGATTTCGGGCGGGCCCGAGCGCCTCGCGCACTACGTTTCGAGCCTCAGGACGAGTCCGGCGGAAAAGCAGCGCCTGGCCGGCCTGGTGCCGGCGATCCACCGCGAGAAGACCCGCCTCTACTACGAGTTGATCAGTGACGGCCGCGCGGCCGCGCGGCCAGGCGTGGTGCGCCTGATGAAAGAGGCCCGCGAAGCCGGCGTGAAGCTCGCCCTGGCGGCTACCAGCACGACGGCGAACGTCGAGGCGCTGGTGGCTGCCGTGCTCGGCCCCAAGGCGCTGGGCTGGTTCGGTGCCGTTGCGAGCGCCGACGAGGTGGCGCAGAAGAAGCCCGCGCCGGACCTTTACCGCAGGATCGTCGGCACGCTGCGCGTGGCGGGGGACGCTTGCGTCGCGATAGAGGATTCGGCCAACGGCGTGCTGGCGGCAAAGGCGGCCGGGTTGTTCACGATCGCGACGCCTTCGCGCTGGACCGCGACGCAGGATTTCTCGCAGGCCGACCTGGTGCAGTCGAGCCTGGACGAACCGCCACTCGGCCTGCAGCGCATCGCGGCGCTGCACGCCGCGCGTGCCACGCGTGCCGCCTAGGGGATGACGATGCGGCCGGAAAAGACCATCACCGAGTTCATCATCGGAGAGCAGCGCCGCTCGCCCGGCGCAAGCGGCGGCTTCACCGCGCTGCTGAACGATATCCGGCTGGCTTGCAAGCGCATCGCTTATCTGGTCGGAAAGGGGGCGCTGGCCGACGTTCCGGCGGACGCGATGCGCCAGGTCGCCAACGAAACCTTCCTGCGCACCAACGAATGGGGCGGGCACCTTGCCGCGATGGCATCGGAGTCCGACCCCGCATCGCACCCGATTCCGGACAAGTACCCGCGCGGGCGGTACCTGCTTTCGTTCGATCCGCTTTGCGGCGGCTCGTCGCTCGACGTCAACGCGGTCGCGGGCAGCCTGTTCTCGGTGCTGCGCTTGCCCAACGAGGCGACGGGGACCGAGAGCGATTTCCTGCAGCCCGGCTCGGCGCAAGTCTGCTCCGGCTACGCGATCTACGGTCCGACCACCATGCTGATGCTCGCGCTGCCGAGCGGGGTGAATGGCTTCACGCTCGATCGCGAGATCGGCGAGTTCATGCTGACGCACGCCTCGTTGCGCGTTCCCGAGGACAGCGCCGAGTTCGCGATCGACAACTCCGGCGCGCGTCTGTGGGAGCCTGCGGTCAAGCGCTACGTCGAGGAATGCCTCGCCGGGGCGGCCGGACCGCGCGGGCGCGATTTCACCATGCGCTGGGCCGCCTCGCTGGTGGCAGACGTGCACCGCATCCTGATGCGAGGCGGGGTGTTTCTCTGCCCGCGCGTCGCCGCCGAAGGCTGGCGCGAAGGCAGCCACCAGCTGCTGTTCGAGGCCAACCCGCTCGGCTACCTGATCGAGCGCGCGGGCGGGCGCGCGAGCACTGGCGACGGTCCGCTGCTGGAAGTCGCGCCGATCGCGCTGCACCAGCGCAGCCCGCTCATCTTCGGCTCGCGCAACGAGGTCGAGCGCCTGGAGCAGTACCATCGCGACCACAACCAGCGCGATTACGACGCGCCCCTGTTCGGCACGCGCGGGCTGTTCCGCGCCCCGGCCGGGCTCTGAAAGGACGCGCATGTCGGCCAGGCATCCAGTCATCGCGATCACCGGCTCGTCAGGCGCCGGCACCACCTCGGTATCGAAGACTTTCGAGCAGATCTTCTACCGCGAGAACGTCAAGGCGGCGTTCGTCGAAGGCGATGCTTTCCACCGCTACGACCGCGAGGAGATGAAGCGCCGGATGGCCGAAGAAGTCGAACGCGGCAATCAACACTTCAGTCACTTCGGCCCGGAGGCGAACCTGTTCGCGGAGCTGGAACAGCTGTTCCGCGACTACGCGGCGACCGGCGGCGGGCGAACGCGCAAGTACCTGCACAACGATGCCGAAGCCGCGCCCTACAAGCAAAAGCCCGGCACCTTCACGCCCTGGGAGGATCTGCCGGCGGGCACCGACATGCTGTTCTACGAGGGCCTGCACGGCGGCGTCGCGCACGCCGAGGTCGATCTCGCCTCGCACGTTGATCTGCTGATCGGCGTGGTGCCGGTGATCAACCTGGAGTGGATCCAGAAACTGCACCGTGACCGCGCTACGCGCGGCTACTCGACCGAGGCCGTGACGGACACGATCCTGCGGCGCATGAACGACTACGTGAACTACATTACGCCGCAGTTCGCGCGTACCCATATCAATTTCCAGCGCGTTCCGGTGGTCGACACCTCGAACCCGTTCATTGCGCGCCACATTCCGAGCGCGGACGAGAGCCTGCTGGTGATCCGCTTCGCCAATCCGCGCGGCATCGATTTTCCCTACCTGCTGTCGATGCTGCACGACTCTTTCATGTCGCGCCCGAACACCATCGTCTGCCCGGGCGGCAAGATCGACCTCGCGATGCAGCTCATCTTCACGCCGATGATCTGGCGGCTGATGGACCGGCGCAGGCAGGCGCTCGAGCGCTAAGACACCGGATTTCAATCATCTAGGAGGGGGAGATGGCATTCATTTCGCTGCGCCAGCTGCTGGACCATGCCGCGGAGCACCGCTATGGGGTGCCCGCGTTCAACATCAACAACCTGGAGCAGATCCAGGCGATCATGCAGGCGGCCGACGAGACGTCGAGCCCGGTGATCCTGCAAGCTTCGGCCGGCGCGCGCAAATACGCTGGCGAGGCCTTCCTGCGCAAGATGGTCGAGGCGGCGGTCGAATCGTATCCGCGCATTCCGGTGGTGCTGCACCAGGACCACGGCGCGAGCCCCGCGGTGTGCCAGTCCGCGATCCGCTCGGGCTTCACCAGCGTGATGATGGACGGCTCGCTGCTGGAGGACATGAAGACGCCGGCGGACTACGAGTACAACGTCGAGGTGACGCGGCGCGCGGTCGAGATGGCGCACGCGGTCGGCGTTTCGGTCGAAGGCGAGCTCGGCTGCCTGGGGTCGCTCGAGACCGGTACTGCGGGCAAGGAGGACGGTGTCGGCGCCGAAGGTCACCTGGCGCGCGAACAGCTGCTCACCGACCCGGAGCAGGCGGCTGATTTCGTGCGCCGCACCGGCGTCGACGCGCTCGCGGTCGCGATCGGAACATCGCACGGCGCCTACAAGTTCACCAAGCAGCCGACCGGCGACGTGCTGGCGATCGACCGCATCCGCGAAATTCACGCCCGCATCCCGGACACGCACCTGGTGATGCACGGCTCCTCCAGCGTGCCGCAGGAATGGCTGGAGGTAATCCGCACTCACGGCGGCAACATCGCGCAGACCTACGGCGTTCCGGTCGAGGCGATCCTGCAGGGCATCAAGCACGGCGTGCGCAAGATCAACATCGACACCGATATCCGGCTCGCGATGACCGGCGCGATGCGCCGCGCCATGGCGGAGGATCCTGCCGAGTTCGACCCGCGCAAATTCCTGAAGGCGGCGACAGTGGCCGCGCGGGCGCTGTGCAGGCAGCGCTTCGAGGCTTTCGGCTGCGCGGGGCAGGCGGCGCGCATCCGCCCCGAGCCGCTCGAGCGCATGGCGCAACGCTATTTTTCGGCTCCGGCGCTGACGCGCGCGGCCTGAGTCATTAAAATACCGCCATGAACACCCCGACCACGGCGGCCGTGGCCGCCCCCCTGCCTCATCCCAGGAGTCCCTGCAGCGAGACATGGCCAACGCGCTGCGCGCGCTCGCCATGGACGCGGTGCAGGCCGCGAATTCAGGTCATCCGGGCATGCCGATGGGCATGGCCGAGATCGCGCTCGCGTTGTGGAGCCGGCACCTGCGCCACAACCCCGCCGATCCGCACTGGGCCAACCGCGACCGCTTCATGCTCTCGAACGGCCACGGCTCGATGCTGCAGTACGCGACTGCTGCACCTGACGGGCTACGACCTGCCGATCGGCGAGCTCAAGCGCTTCCGCCAGCTTGGCTCCAAGACGCCGGGGCATCCGGAATTCGGCTGCACGCCGGGCGTGGAAACCACTACCGGGCCGCTGGGCCAGGGCGTCGCCAACGCGCGTCGGGATGGCGATCGCCGAGAGAGTGCTGGCCGATCGACTTCAATCGACCGGGCCTCGATGTCGTCGACCATCACACCTACGTGTTCATGGGCGACGGCTGCATGATGGAGGGCATTTCGCACGAGGCCTGCGCGCTCGCCGGCACCCTCGGGCTGGGCAAACTGGTCGTCGTTCTACGACGACAACGGCATCTCGATCGACTCGGAAAAAGGCCACATCGACCAGTGGTTCACCGACAACGTGCCCGAGCGCTTCAAGGCTTACGGCTGGCAGGTGATCCCCCGGGTCGACGGCCACGACGTCGAGGCGGTCGACAAGGCGATCCGCAAGGCGCAAGCGCGAAACGTCGCGCCCGACGCTGATCTGCTGCAAGACCGTAATCGGCAAGGGCGCGCCGCACAAGGCCGGACACCGGCCAACGCGCACGGCGCGCCGCTCGGCGCGGACGAGGTCGCGGCGACGCGCGTCGCGATTGGCTGGCCCTATCCGCCGTTCGAAATTCCGCAGCATGTCTATGCCGCCTGGGATGCGCGCGCGGCCGGCAAGCGGGCCGAGCGGCGCTGGAGCGAAGATGTTCGCGGCCTACGAGGCAGCGCACGCCGAGCTGGCCGCCGAATTCCGGCGCCGCATGGCGGGCGAGCTGCCGAACGGATTTCGACGCGCTGGCGAGCAGGCTGGTGCGCGCAGATGCGACGCGAAGGCCGAGACGATCGCCACGCGCAAGGCCTCGCAGAACGCGCTCGAGGCGCTGCAGCCCGGCGTTGCCGGAATTGCTCGGCGGCTCGGCCGACCTGCCCGGCTTCCAACCTCACCAACTGGTCAAGGGCTCGAGGCGCGATCGGCGCGCACCGGCGGCGGCAACTACATCAACTACGGCGTGCGCGAGTTCGGCATGGCCGCGATCATGAACGGCCTGGCGCTGCACGGCGGCTGCATGCCCTACGGCGGCACCTTCCTCATCTTTTCGCGACTACGCGCGCAACGCGCTGCGCATGGCCGCGCTGATGAAGCACGCGCGTGATCTACGTGTTCACGCACGACTCGATCGGCCTGGGCGAGGACGGGCCGACGCACCAGCCGATCGAGCAGGCGTCGAGCCTGCGCCTGATCCCCAACATGGAAGTCTGGCGTCCGTGCGACACGGTCGAGACCGCGGTGGCCTGGGTGCAGCGCTCGAGCGCAGCAACGGCCCGACGCGCGCTGCTGCTGTCGCGCCAGAACCTGCGCGTTTGTCCAGGCGCGACGCGGCGGCGCTCGAGAGCGTGCCGCGCGGCGGCTACGTGCTGTCCGAGGGCGCCGGCGGCGCCGCAGGTGGTGCTCATCGCCACCGGCTCGGAAGTCGCAGCTGGCGCTCGAGGCGCAGAAGCAGCTCGCCGCCGAGGGCATCGCCGCGCGCGTGGTGTCGATGCCCTCGACCACCGTGTTCGACCGGCAGGACGCGTCGTACGAGACGCCGTGCTGCCGCGCGGCGTGCCGCGCGTGGCGGTCGAGGCGGGCGTGACCGACTTTCTGGCGCAAGTACGTCGGGCTCGAGGGCGCCGTGGTCGGCATCGACCGTTTCGGCGAGTCGGCGCCGGCGGCGGAGCTGTTCAAGCATTTCGGCTTGACCGCCGGGCACGTGGCAGCGGCCGCGCGCGGCGTTCTGCGGGCCGCCGAATGATCTAGGTCAAAAGCGATGCGGCCCGCTGCGCCATCATGCAAGGCTGGTCCGCGGACTTACACGTCGAGGAAGACATCATGACCATCAAGGTCGCAATCAACGGCTTCGGCCGCATCGGGCGCAACATCCTGCGCGCGCACTACGAGGACGGCAAGAAGCACGACATCGCAGATCGTCGCCATCAACGACCTGGGCGACGCCGAGACCAACGCCCATCTGCTCAAGCACGACACCGCGCACGGGCCGTTCCGCGGCAGCGTCGCGGTCGAAGGCGATGCGCTGGTCGTCAACGGCGACCGGATCAAGGTACTGGCGCGAACGCGACCCGGCCGAGCTGCCCTGGAAGGAGCTCGGCGTCGACGTGGTGCTCGAATGCACCGGCCTTTTCACCAGCAAGGCGAAGGCCGGCGCCCACCTGCAGGCGGGCGCGAAGAAGGTGATCATCTCCGCGCCGGGCGGCAAGGACGTCGACGCGCACCATCGTCTATCGGCGTCAACGACAAGGACGCTGAAGGCGAGCGACACGGTGATCTCGAACGCCTCGTGCACCACCAACTGCCTGGCGCCGCTGGTGAAGGCGCTGCACGACAACATCGGCGTGGTGAACGGCCTGATGACCACGATCCACGCCTACACCAACGACCAGGTGCTGACCGACGTCTACCACAAGGACCTGCGCCGGGCGCGCTCGGCATCGCAGAACATGATCCCGACCAAGACCGGCGCCGCGGCCGCCGTGGGCCTGGTGCTGCCGCGAGCTGAACGGCAAGCTCGACGGCTATCGCGATCCGGGTGCCGACGATCAACGTCTCGATCGTCGACCTGACCTTCGTCGCCAAGAAGCGCGACACGACCGTCGACGAGGTGAACGCCGTGATGAAGAAGGCCTCCGAGCGGCGCGCTTGAAGGGCATCCTCGGCTACAACACCGAGCCGCTGGTGTCGTCGGACTTCAACCACAATCCTGCCAGCTCGATCTTCGACGCGACGCTGACCAAGGTGATCGGCGGCACGCTGGTGAAGGTCACCGCCTGGTACGACAACGAGTGGGGCTTCAGCAACCGGATGCTCGACGCCGCCGTCGCATTGATGAACGCGAAGTAAATCATGCGCTTCAAGCGCATGACCGACGCTTGATCTGCGCGGCAAGCGCGTGTTGATCCGCGCGGATCTCAACGTGCCGCTGGACGACGCCGGCACAGGTCACGGACGACACCCGCATCCGCGCCTCGCTGCCCGGCATCCGGCGCGCGCTGGACGCGGGCGCGGCGGTGATGGTGACCTCGCACCTCGGCCGCCCGAAGGAAGGCGAGTTCAAGCCCGAGGACTCGCTCGCGCCGGTGGCGAAGCGGCTTGGCGAGCTGCTGGGTCGCGACGTGCCGCTGGTAGTCGAGACTGGGTCGAACGGCGTTTCGACGTGCAGCCCGGGCGAGGTGGTCGCTGCTCGAGAACTGCCGCGTCAACAAGGGCGAGAAGAAGGACGACGAGGCGCTGGCGCGGAAGATCGCCGCGCTGTGCGACGTCTACGTGAACGACGCCTTCGGCACCGCGCACCGCGCCGAGGCCACCACCCACGGCGTGGCGCAGTTCGCGCCCGTCGCCTGCGCCGGGCCCGCTGATGGCCGGCGAGCTCGACGCGCTCGGCAAGGCGCTTGCGCAGCCGGCGCGCCCGCTGGTCGCGATCGTCGCCGGCTCCAAGGTGTCGACCAAGCTGACCATGCTCGGCGCGCTGGCGCCAAGGTCGACCAGCTGATCGTCGGCGGCGGCATCGCCAACACCTTCATGCTCGCTGCCGGCGCTGAAGATCGGCAAGTCGCTGGCCGAGCCGGACCTGGTGGCGGAAGCGAAGAAGATCATGCGCGCGCGCGGCGCCAAGGTGCCGATCCCGATCGACGTCGTCGTGCGCCAAGAGCTTCGCGCCGACGCCAACGCGGTCACGTCAAGCCCGTCGACGCGACGTGGCCGACGACGACATGATCCTCGACATCGGACCCAAAAGCGCGCTGGCGCTCGCCGCTGCGCTCGGCCAGGCCGGCACCATCGTCTGGAACGGGCCGGTCGGCGTGTTCGAGTTCGAGCCCGTTCGCCGGCGGCACGCGACGCCGTCGCCAAGGCGATCGCCGGAGTCGAAGGCGTTCTCCATCGCCGGCGGCGGCGACACGGTGGCCGCGATCGACAAGTACGGCATCGCCGACAAGATCGGCTACATCTCGACCGCCGGCGGCGCGTTCCTCGAGTTCCTCGAAGGCAAGACGCTGCCCGCGGTGGCGGCGCTGGAGGCGCGGGTGGACGGTTGATCGGCGTGATCTGGTATAACGGCGGCATTCAGGAGAGCACTTGGATGCTGCGCAGCACCAAGATCGTCGCCACGCTGGGCCCGGCGTCGAGCGATCCCGCGGTCCTGGAGAAGATGATCCGCGCCGGGGTCGACGTGGTGCGGCTGAATTTTTCGCACGGCAGCGCCGAGGACCACATCAAGCGCGCCGACCTGGTACGCGAAATCGCGCGCAGGCTCGGGCGCACGGTCGCGATCATGGCCGACCTGCAGGGGCCGAAGATCCGCGATCGGCAAGTTCGAGGACGGCAAGGTGACGCTCGCGGCCGGCAGCCGCTTCATCCTGGACGCCGAGATGCGAGCTCGGCGACGCCGAGCGCGTCGGACTGGACTACAAGGAGCTGCCGCGCGACGTCGAGCCGGGCGGCGGTGCTGCTGCTCGACGACGGCATGATCGTGCTCGAGGTCGACCGAGGTGCGCGGCGACGAGGTGTGCACGATCGCCCGCGACGGCGGCGTGCTGTCGAACAACAAGGGCATCAACCGCCAGGGCGGCGGCCTGACCGCGCCGGCGCTGACGGCCAAGGACATGGAAGACATGCGCACCGCGGCCAGGCTGCAGGCGGACTATCTCGCGGTGTCGTTCCCCAAGACCGGCGCCGACATGGACATGGCGCGCGAGCTGTTGCGCGCGGCCGGCGGCAAGGCGATGCTGATCGCCAAGATCGAGCGCGCGGAAGCCGATCACCGAAGCGGCGCTGAGCGACATCATGGACGCCTGCGACGGCATCATGGTGGCGCGCGGCGACCTGGCGGTGGAGGTCGGGCGACGCGGCGGTGCCGGCGCTGCAGAAGAGGATGATCCGCATGGCGCGCGAGCAGAACAGGCTCACCATCACCGCCACCCAGATGATGGAGTCGATGATCGACAGCCCGGTGCCGACGCGCGCCGAGGTATCGGACGTGGCCAACGCGGTGCTGGACGGCACCGATGCCGTGATGCTTTCGGCCGAGATCGGCGAGCGGCAAGTACCCGGTGCGAGACGATCGAGGCGATGCGCCGCATCTGCCTCGAGGCCGAGGCGACGCAGCCGGTCAACCTCGACCAGCGACTTCTTCAACCGCATGTTCTCGCGCATCGACCAGTCGATCGCGATGGCCGCGCTGTTCACCGCCTTCCACCTCAAGGTCAAGGCGATCGCCTCGCTGACCGAGTCGGGCTCGACCGCGCTGTGGATGTCGCGCCTGAACTGCGGCGTGCCGATCTACGCGCTCACCTCGCAGACGCACACGCGCTACCGCTGCGCGCTGTTCCGCGACGTCTACCCGCTGATCGTGGAGTACGCGGGCCACGACCGCGAGGAGCTGCTTGCGGAAGCCGAGCGAGCGCTGGTCGAGCAGGGCGTGGTGAAGGAGGGCGACCTGATCGTGCTTACGATCGGCGAGCCGATCGGCAAGCCGGGCGGGACGAATACGATGAAGATCGTCCGGGTCGGCGAACATCTGAGGGGATAGGAGGACGCGCATGGCTGCCATCACACCGAACGTCGCCCAGCACGCCAATCTGCCGCCGATGGCGTCGCGCTTCGTCGACGTCGCGGCGCTGCCGTGGCAGAAGACCATCTACGCGGGCGTGGAAGCGAAGACGCTGCTGCTCGAGCGCGCCACCGGACTGCTCACGGTGCTGCTGAAGATGGCCCCCGGGGCGAAGCTGCCCGATCACCAGCACGTCCTGATCGAGCAGACCTGGGTGCTCGAGGGCAGCCTCGAATGCGGCGAAGGCGTGTGCCGCGCGGGCCAGTTCGTCTGGCGGCCGGCGGGCAGCCGGCACGAGGCATGGGCCGGCCCCGAAGGCGGCCTGATGCTCGCCATGTTCCAGATCCCGAACCGCTTCTACGAGAAGGACGGGCGCGAGATCGACTTTCTCGGCAACGACTGGAACAAGTTCTGGAGCGAGGCCTACGAGCGCCTCGAGACGGCGAAGATATAGAGCCGGTCGGATGGCCGAAAAGACGCTTCCGCCCAAAACGCCGGCCCGGGAGCACAGCGTCCCCTGGTTCTGGCCGTTCGCCGCCGCGATCGAGCTGCAGGACGAAGGGATGAAGCTCTACCGGCAGAACATCGAGTTCCTCGCCGAGGCGGGCGAGCTCGCGGTTCCGCCCGAGCCGAAGTGGGCCACGCCCAACCGCATCCTGCTCGATCTCGACAGCATGCGCCTGCGCGAATTCGGCGCTTCCGGCGGCACTCCTGTGCTGGTCGATGCGCCCTACGCCGGGCACAGCTCGTCGATTGCCGACTACGCCAAGGGCCAGAGCCTGGTCGAGACCCTGCTCGCGGCCGGGCTCGGGCGCGTGCTGGCCACCGATTGGAAGCCCGCAACTGCCGAGATGCGCGACTTCGACATCGACAAGTACCTGGCCGAGATCAACGTCGCGGTCGACGAGCTGGGCGGCGCCGCGCACCTGGTCGGGCTGTGCCAGGGCGGGTGGATGAGCGCGATGTACGCCGCGCGCTTTCCGCACAAGGTCAGGAGCCTGGTGCTCGCCGGCGCGCCGATCGACACCGACGCGGGCGACGGGCCGATCAAGAAGATCGCGCACAGCCTTCCGCTGAGCTTCTACCAGGAGCTGGTGCAGGCGGGCGGGGGAAGAATGCTGGGCAAATTCATGCTCGCCGGCTGGAAGAGCATGCATCCGGAGCAGCAATACGTCGACAAGTACCTCGATCTGTACCGGCACATCGAGGACAAGTGCTACATCAAGCGCACGGAGCAATTCGAGCGCTGGTATGAGAACCCGATCGACCTGCCCGGGCGCTATTACCTGCAGGCGATTCAGCTGCTGTTCAAGGAGAACCGGCTGGCAAAGGGCGAGTTCGTCGCGCTCGGGCGCAAGCTCGACCTGAAAGCGATTCGCGTTCCGCTCTACCTGCTGGCCGGCGAGCAGGACGACATCACGACCAAGGAGCAGGTGTTCAATGCTGCCGCACTGGTCGGCACCCCGGGCGGCAATGTCGTGACCAATCTCGTTCCCGGCGGACACATCGGCCTGTTCATGGGCACACGTACCCTCGCCGACACCTGGCCCGAGATCGGGCGCTGGATCGCTGCCCGCGGCGACGCAGAGGCTTCCTAGCCGCACGCCGGCATCGCGTTCGCCTGACTTGGTCCTGACGCACGCGGTTGCTTCAACGAATGCGCTTGATCTAGGTCAGAGACGATGCGGCCGAAGGCAATAGCATAGGAGCGCAGCTGAACGAACATGAACGACAAACCCGATCCCGACGTTGTCGCGCGCTGCCCCCTGGGGGTGGAGCTCGGACAAGAGGACTGCCGTACCCTCGCCGGCGCGATGACGACGCGCCGACTGGCCGATGGCGAAGTGTTGCTCGAGGAAGGCCACGTCGACGACACGCTGCATGTCCTCATCAGCGGCGCGCTCGCTGTCACGCGCAACACGGCCGGCGGAACCTGGGTAACGCTGCAGCTGCTCAGGCAGGGAGACATTGCCGGCGAAATGGGGTTTCTCGACGGCAAGGAACATATCGCAAGCCTGCGCGCGACGGGCACGACTGAAATCTACAGCCTTCGGCGGTCGGCTCTGGAATCGCTGCTGGAAGCGCATCCGCAATTGATTTACCGCGTGATGCGCGCGATCGTGCGCACCGTGCATGCGATCCTGCTGCGCATGAACCTGGAATACGTAGAGCTCACCAACTACATCACCAAGCAGCACGGCCGCTATTAGCGCCCCGGGCGCCCGCCGGCCGCGGCGCTCAGAGTTCGAAGCTCTGATGCAGGATGGGCATTTCGACCCGCGTTCCCCGCAGCTTAAGCGCGAAAGCCCGCATCGCGTCTTCGTCGCCGTGCACCAGGAAGGTTCGCGGCGCCTGCGCCTGGGCGTGCCAGGCGAGTAGTTCGGCCTGGTCGGCGTGCGCGGAAAAACCGTTGATCGTGTAGATGCGGGCGCGCACTGCGATCTCCTCGCCGTAGATGTGCACGCTTTTCGCTCCATCGATGATCCGCCGCGCCAGCGTGCCCTGAGCCGCGAAGCCGACGAACACCACGCTGCAATGCTCGCGCGCCAGGTTGTGCTTGAGGTGATGGCGCACGCGCCCGCCGGTGCACATGCCCGATCCCGCCATGATCACGGCGCCGCCGACGATGCGATTGATCGCGACCGAGTCCGCGGTCTCGCGGGTGAAATGCAGGCCGGGGAGGTGGAATGGGTCGCGGCCTTCGCGGAATAGCTCCGCGGTATGCGCCTCGTAGAAGGCCGGATAGCGCTCGAAGATGGCGGTAGCCGAAATGGCCATCGGGGAATCGAGGAAGACCTGTAGCGAGCGCGACAGTCGCCGTTGCTCGACACCGGCGCGCAGGTAATAGAGCAGTTCCTGCGCGCGCTCGAGCGCAAAGGTCGGAATGATGACGTTGCCGCCCCGATCAAAGGTCTCGGCCACGGCCTGGAACAGCTCCTCCACCGAAGGGGCGAGCGGCTTGTGCATGCGATCGCCGTAGGTCGTCTCCATCACGACCGTGTCGGCGTGCGGTGCCCGAGCGGGATCGCGCAGCAGCGGTCTGCCGCTGTTGCCGAGGTCGCCCGAGAACAGCACGCGGCGCCGTTCGCCGCCTTCTTCCAGCTCGAGCAGAATGCTCGCCGAACCCAGGATGTGCCCCGCGTCGAGGAACGTCGCGCGAATCCCCGGCGCGACCTGCAGCGGTTCCTCGTAGGCGACGGTGCGGCGGAAGGCGTCCTGCAGGTTGAGCGCGTCGAGGACCGTATATAGCGGCCCTGCCGCCCCGCCTTCCTTGCCTCGCCGCTCCGCCCACCGCGCGCGGTGGCGTGCTTCTTCTTCCTGCAGATGCGCGGCATCGAGCAGCACCAGGCGTGCGAGCTCGCGGGTTGGGGCCGTGGTCAGGATCTCGCCGCGAAATCCGCGCTTGGCCAGAAGAGGCAGGCGACCGCAGTGATCCAGGTGAGCGTGGGTGAGAAGGACCGTGTCGATGCCTGCGGGGTCGAAGCCGAACGGCTCGACGTTCTCCTCCTCCAGCTCGCGTCCGCCCTGGTAGAGGCCGCAGTCGATCAGCACGCGGCGCCCGGCGCACTCGACGAGGTGGCAGGAGCCGGTGACGCCGCGGTCAGCGCCATGGAACGAGAGTCTCAAGTGACCGTCTTCATTCAGGTGGCAGGAAACAGCGACTGGCCCGCCAGTCGGTACCAGTGCGGGATTCCGTCCCAGATCTCCTGCGGGTCTCGGCGAACCACAGCAGCTCGCGGTCCTCCGCGTCGATGGCCCCTTCCGAGGCAGCCGGCCTCGGGACCTTCGACCCGGTGTCGCATGATGCGGGCAGCTTCTCGCTCATTGTCTGTCGGAATTCTTGCGCCGCGTCGCTTGGGTATTCGCAGCATGGAATACTCGCCCGGTGCGGACCGGGGGGCTTGACGCAGGTCAAGCCGCGGCACGCACTGAGGAGTTCAATGTCCGGGAGACCCGCGATGACAACCAGCGCACAGACAACTTCCTCGAAGTCCCCGCCCAATCCAGCGGCACATCGCAAGACCGACGAATTCGCTCGCCAGCCGATCGCCGAAACGCTCGTCCAGCTCCAGGTGTCGGCCGATAAGGGCCTTGGCGCGCAGCAGGTGAGCGAGCGCCTCGCGCACTACGGCTACAACGAAATCCAGGAGAGGGAGGAGCCGCTGTGGCATCGCGTCTTCCGCCGTTTCTGGGGCCCCATCCCCTGGATGATCGAGGCCGCGGCGATCCTCTCCGCGGTGGTGCAGAAGTGGGAAGACTTCGCGATCATCAGCGTGATGCTGCTGGTCAATGCGGGGCTCGACTTTTTCCAGGAACATCGCGCGCTCAACGCGCTCAAGGCGCTCAAGCAGCGCCTGGCGAACGAGGTTCTGGTGCTGCGCGACGGCGATTTCAAGACTTTGCCCGCGCGCGAGCTCGTGCCAGGCGATGTCGTCAAGCTGCGCATCGGCAACGTCGTGCCCGCGGACGTGCAGTTGCTCGAGGGAGAGTACCTGAGCGTCGACCAGTCGGCGCTTACCGGCGAATCGCTGCCGGTGAACAAAAAGGCGGGTGAGGTCGCCTACGCCAACACCATCGTCAAGCAGGGCGAGATGCTCGCCGCGGTGGTCAACACCGCGGCCAACACCAACTTCCACACCGTCGTGGCGCTGGTGGCCAGGGCGTCGCTGGAGGAGCGCAGTCACTTCCAGAAGATGGTCATTCGCATCGGAGACTACCTGATCATGATCACCGTCGCGCTGGTGGTGCTCATCATCATGGTGGCGCTGTTCCGGCACGAGCCGTTCCTCGAAATCGCGCGCTTCGCGCTGGTGCTCACCGTTGCCGCGATCCCCGTGGCGCTGCCCGCAGTGCTGTCGGTGACGCTCGCCGTCGGCGCGATGAATCTGGCGCGGCGCCAGGCCATCGTCAGCCGTCTCACGGCGATCGAGGAACTGGCCGGGGTGGACGTATTCTGCTCCGACAAGACCGGCACTCTGACCAAGAACGAGATGCGCGTCGCCGAGCCGGTCGCGTTCGAGGGCCATGACGAGCGCGAGTTGTTTCTCGTCGCCGCACTGGCCTCGAAGCCCGAAAACCGCGACCCGATCGAGCTGCCGATCTTCAACTATATCGACGAGCACTTTTCCGATCTCGACTGGAAGGGCTACAAGCAGCTTTCCTTCACGCCCTTCGATCCGGTGCGCAAGCGTACCGAGGCGCAGGTGGAAAGGGGCACAGAGCGCTTCTTCGCCCTCAAGGGCGCAGCGCAGGTGCTGCTCGGCATGGGCGAGTTGCCCGACGAGCGCCTGCAGGAAATCCGCAAATTGGTGGACGCGCAGGCCGCGAAGGGCTACCGAACCCTGGCGGTGGGGCGCAAGGCGGGCAGCGGCGCGCTCGAGCTGCTTGGCTTGATCCCGCTATACGATCCGCCGCGCGACGATTCGAAGCAGGTCATCCAGGAGATGCGCGAGCACGGCATCGACGTGAAGATGGTTACCGGCGACAACCTCGCCATCGCGCGCGAGATCGGCGGCATTCTCGGATTCGAGCGGCGCACCATGACCACCAGCCAGCTCTCGGGCAGTTCGAGCAACGAGCTGCTCGAGCTGGTGTCCGTGCTTTCGGCGGCAATCTACCAGCGTCTCAAGCCCGAAGTGACGCGCAAGGACGCGCAGCGATTCGCCGACGAAGTCATGCAGGCGGTGCGCGCGATGTACAACACCAGTCTGCTCGAGCACGAGTTCCTGCATACGCACGAGTCGGCCATCGTCGATATGATCGAATCGGTGAACGTCTTCGCCGAGGTGGTGCCAGAGGATAAGTACCGCATCGTCGCCACGCTGCAAAAAGGCGGCCATATCGTGGCGATGACCGGCGACGGCGTCAACGATGCGCCTGCACTGAAGAAGGCCGATTGCGGGATCGCGGTATCGAACGCCACCGACGCGGCGCGCGCCGCAGCAGACATCGTGCTGACCGCGCCGGGCCTCGACGTCATCAACGAGGCGGTCAAGCAGGCGCGCATCACGTTCGAGCGCATGAAGAGCTATGCAATCTACCGCATCGCGGAGACCGTGCGGGTCATCCTGTTCATGACCTTGAGCATCGTCCTGTTCAACTTCTACCCGGTAACCGCGCTCATGATCATCCTGCTCGCCCTCTTGAACGACATTCCGATCCTCACCATCGCGTACGACCGGACCAAGGTGCAGAAGCGACCCGTGCGCTGGAACATGACCGAGTTGCTGACCGTGGCCACGATGCTGGGGGCTATCGGCGTGGTCGCTTCGTTCGGCCTGTTCTACATTCTGGTGGAAATGAAGCTTCCGGGCGGCGCGATTCAGTCGCTCATTTTTCTCAAGCTGGTGGTAGCGGGGCACGCGACCATCTTCCTGACGCGTACCGACGACTGGTTCTGGAAGCGTCCCTTCCCGTCGAAGCTCCTGTTGCACGCGAGCTTCTGGTCCGCCGCGCTCGCCACCCTGATCGTGGTCTATGGGGTGTTCGTAACACCGGTCGGATGGAAGGACGCACTCTGGATCTGGGGCTACGCTCTTTCCTGGGTGGCGCTGAACGATCTGGTCAAGGTCCGCACACTGCGCACGCTGCGCGCGAGCGGCACGATATGATTCGACCAGGAACCCAGACCGATGCGGATCGCCCTTTGCAACGAGGTCATCGCGCCGATGCCGTTTCCGGCGCAGTGCGAGTACGCCGCCAAGCTGGGCTATGACGGGCTCGAAGTGGCGCCGTACACGCTGTCGGAGGAGCCGCATCGCCTTGGTTCGGCGCAGATCGCCGCGGCGCGCGCGGCGGCCGAGGACGCGGGCGTAGCGGTTACCGGGCTGCACTGGCTGCTGGTGAAGCCGGCGGGACTATCCATCACCTCGCGCGACGACGCGGTGCGCAAGCGCACCGTCGACGCGATGCTGGCGCTGGTCGATCTCTGCGCGGAGCTGGGAGGGCGTTACCTGGTGCACGGCTCGCCGCAGCAGCGCCGCATCGAAGCGGGCGACACGCGCGAGGCGGCCCTGGCGCGCGCGAGCGAATGCTTCGCGCGGGCGGCGGAGCGCGCCGCCAAGGCGGGCGTGCTGTACTGCGTGGAGCCACTGGCCGCGGACGCGACGCCGCTCATCAACACGCTCGAGGAAGCCGCCGCGCTGGTGAAGCGGATCGGCAACCCCGCGCTGCGCTCCATGCTCGATTGCAGCGCGGCCGGGCGCAGCGAGGCGCAGCCCCTCGACGCGCTGGTCGAGCGCTGGGTTCCGCCGGGAATGATCGCGCACGTCCAGGTGAACGACCGCAACCGGCGCGGGCCGGGCCAGGGCGAGCAGCGTTTCGCGCCACTGTTCGCCGCGCTGCTGCGCAACGGCTATCCCGGCGACGTCGCGGTAGAGCCTTTCGATTACGTGCCGGACGGCCCCGGGGCGGCGGCGCGCGCGGTGGGCTACATTCGCGGCATCCTGGAGGCGCTCGGGCAGCAATGAGCGCGCCGCGCTTTGCGGTCGAGGCGCTCGACCTGTTCGAGCGGCGGATTGTCCTGCGCATGCCGTTCCGATTCGGGGTGGTGACGCTGACGGCCGCGCCGCAGGCTTACGTGCGCGCACGCATCCGGCTTGCGGACGGCAGGCGCGGCGTGGGCGCGGCGGCCGAGATGATGGCGCCGAAATGGTTCGACAAGAACCCTGCGCTGTCGGACGAGGACAACGTCCAGCAGCTGCGCAGCTCGCTCGCGCTGGCGAGCGAGGCCTACCTCGCCGGGGGCGAGAACACGGCCGGCGGGCACTGGCGCGACAACTACGCGCCGCAGATCGCGCGTGGCGCGGAACTCGGCTTGAACGGCCTGACGGCGTGCTACGGACCGGCGCTGCTCGACCGCGCGTTGCTCGACGCGCTGTGCCGCGCGCTGGGCCTGTCCTTCTACCGCGCGCTGAGATCGAACCTGCCGGGGGTCGAAGCGCCAGGCCTGGACATGTCGGCGTTCCTGTCGAAACTGGCGCCGAGGGCGACGATCGCCGCTCGCCACACGGTCGGCCTGAGCGACCCGATTACCGCGGGCGACCTCGGGCAGCGGGTGAACGACGGCCTGCCGGAGACGCTGGAGGAAGTCGTGGCGCAATACGGCCAGCGCCATTTCAAGCTTAAGGTGGACGGCGACCCGCGCGCCGCGGTGGAGCGGCTGGCGGCGATCGCCGCCGTGCTGGACCGGATCGATGCGCCGTACCATGCGACGCTTGACGGAAACGAGCAGTACGGCGACGTCGACGGTGCGCTCGAGCTGTGGCGGCGCGTCGCGCAAGAGCCGCGCCTGGCGCGGCTCGCCCGCAGCGTGCTTTTCGTCGAACAGCCGATCCGACGCGGCAGCGCGCTGGCGCGCGACATCTCGCCGTTGGCGCGCGAAATACCGGTGATCATCGACGAGTCCGACGACTCGCTCGAGGCCTTCCCGCAGGCGCGCGCGCTCGGCTACGCCGGCGTGTCATCCAAGACCTGCAAGGGCCTGTACAAGTCGCTCATCAACGCGGCGCGCTGCGCGCGTTGGAACCAGGAAGAACGCGCCGCGCGCTATTTCATGAGCGGCGAGGACCTGACCGTGCAGGCCGGCATCGCGCTGCAGCAGGATCTCGCGCTCGTGTCGCTGCTCGGCATCCGCCACGTGGAGCGCAATGGCCACCACTACGTCAACGGCATGGCGGCCGCGCCCGATTCGGAGCAAGGCGCGTTCCTCGCCGCGCACCCCGACCTCTATGAGAGGAGTCGCGGTGCGGTACGGCCGGCGATCCGCGACGGAATGCTTGCGATCGGCTCGCTCGATTGCGCGGGCTACGCGAGCGGGGCGTTGCCGGATTGGGAGGCGTTGCCCAGCATGAAGGTCGCCACGCAGACCGCGGCGAAGTCCCTTACCAGCCGATTCACTTCCTCCGGCGCCTCGAGCTGAGGGAAGTGCCCGACGCCGGCGAGGATCTCGATCCGGGAACTCGGCGCGAGGCGCCTGACCAGATCGAGCCAGGGCGTCGACTCGTCCGCGGAAAGCGCGACCCGCATCCGCTGCGCGTTCACGTTGGTGCTTTGCACCACCAGCAGCGGCGCGCTGAGGGTGGACAGCGCGCGCTCCATGTTGGCCGCGTCCCAGGTGACCATGCGCGGGAACAGCGCGGTACCGATCGGCGCCGGCAGCTCCAGCGCGCGCTCGACGATGGAGGTCTTGAGCATCACGCCGCTGGAGGGCAGGAACATCTCCTCGAACAGCCGGCGCGCGAACGCGCCGTAACCGGTGGCGCGAATCTGCTCGCGCATCACCCGGCCGGCGGTTTCCGGGTCGCCCATGCCGATGCGGCTGCCGTCGATCAGCACCACGCCGGCCACCCGCTCGGGCGCGTTGAGCGCGGCCTGCAGCACGACGCGGCAGCCCAGGCTGTGCCCGATCAGCACCGCGCCGCGCAACTCGAGCGCGCCGAGCAGGGCGGCGACGTCGGCGCCGTAGGTTTCGATCGAGCAATCGGCCGGGTCGCCCGGCGTCTCGCCGTGGCCGCGCAGATCGCACGCGACCACCGTCTGCGTGGCGGCGAAGCAGTCGAGCTGAGGCTGCCAGTCGGCGTGGCTGCAGGCGAAGCCGTGCACGAACACCAGCGGCGGCGAGCCGGTGCCGGCGCGCTCGTACCAGATCGGGGCGCGCGTGTCGCTCAAGGTTCTTCGGCCAGCGGTTTGTGCTGCGCGACGAGCTTTTGCTGCAGTGGGGCCGGGGCGGGCTCGTAGTGGCTGAACTCGAGCGTGTACGAGCCGTGGCCCGCGGTGAGCGCCTTCAGACGCGAGGGAAAGGTCTCCAGCTCGGACAGCGGCGCCTGGGCCGAGACGCGCAAGGTTCCGGGCCGCGGCGCCTCCGAGCCTTTGATGTGGCCGCGGCGGGCGGACAGGTCGCCGGCGATATCGCCCATGTTCGCTTCGGGCAGCGCGACTTCGACGTTCACGATCGGCTCGAGCACGATCGGCCGGGCCTTGGACAGCGCGTCCAGAAACGCCTTCCTGCCGGCGGCGACGAACGCCACCTCCTTCGAATCGACCGGGTGGCTCTTGCCGTCGTACACGATGATGCGCAGATCCTGCAACGGAAAGCCCGCGAGGTAACCCGACTCCATCACCGCGCGCACGCCCTTCTCGACCGCCGGGATGTAGACCGACGGGATGACGCCGCCCTTGACCTGGTCGAGGAATTCGAAACCCGCGCCGCGTGGCAAAGGCTCGACGCGCAAGAACACCTCGCCGAACTGCCCCGCGCCGCCGGTCTGCTTCTTGTGCCGGCTGTGCCCCTCGGCTTTCGCCACGATGGTTTCGCGGAACGGCACCGCGGGCGGGCGCGTATCCAGCTCGAGCTTGTACTGGCTCGCCATCTTGTCGAGCATGGTCTTGAGGTGCATCTCGCCCAGCCCGCGGATGACGGTCTCGTTCGCCTGCGCGTTGTGCTCGACGCGAAAACAGGGGTCTTCGGCCACCAGCCGGTGCAGTACGTCGGAAACCTTCTGCTCGTCGCCGCGCTTCTTCGACTGCACCGCGAGGCCGAAGATCGACGCCGGCAGCTCGAGCGGGCGCGCATGAATGTGGGCGTCCTCGGGCGAGTCGTGCAGGATGTGGTCGAAGCGGATCTCGTCCACCTTGGCAATGGCGCAAATGTCCCCCGGCAGGGCTTCGGCCAGCTCGGTCTGCTGCTTGCCGCGCAGCATGAACAGGTGGCCGGGCTTGATCGGCTTGCGCCCCTCGCCGATGAAGAGTTGGGTCGCGGGCGTGATGCGGCCCTGGTGCACCCGGAACACTGCCAGCCGCCCGAGGTAGGGGTCGATCTCGACTTTGAACACGTGCGCGAGCACGTGCTTGGACGGGTCCGGCTCGGCGCGCATGTCGCGCGCAGCGCCGCCGTCGACCGGCGTCTGGACGTAGACCGGCGGATTGCCCTCGGCGGGATTGGGCAGCAGGCGCACGATGACGTCGAGCAGCTGCGCGATGCCGGCGCCGGTCGTGGCCGAGGTGAAGACCACGGGGATCAGATGGCCCTCGCGCAGCGCGCGCTCGAGCGGCTCGTGCAGCTGTTCCGGCTCGACGCTGCCCTGCTCCAGGTACAGCTCCATCAGCGCCTCGTCGACCTCGACCACCTGGTCGACCAGCTGCTTGTGCGCTTCCTCGACCGAGGAGAAGTCCGACTCGCCCGAGGGCGCGAAGAAGCAGTCCGAGACGCGCGTCGCTCCGGCGGCGGGCAAGTTGAGCGGCAGGCATTCCTTGCCGAAGGCCTGCTGGATGCTCTCGAGCAGCCCCGCCAGGTCGGCGCCCGCGTCGATCTTGTTGACCACGATCAACCGGTCGAGCCCGCGCCTGGCGGCCCATTGCATGAAGCGGCCGCTCATCATTTCGATCCCGTTCTGGGCGTTGATGACGACCGCGGCGGTCTCCACCGCCGCCAGCGCCGGCAGCGAATGGCCCAGGAAGTCCGGGTAGCCGGGGGTGTCCAATAGATGCACGCGGGTGTCCCGGGTCTCGAACGACGCCACCGCCAGCTTGAGCGAATGCAGCAGCGACTTCTCGAGCGGGGTGTAGTCGCACACCGTATTGCCGCGATCGACGCTGCCCGGCGCGCCGATGGCGCCGGCCTGCGCCAGCAGCGCTTCGGCGAGCGAGGTCTTGCCGCTGCCGGCCTGCCCTAGCAGGGCAATAGTGCGGATGCTATCGGTCGCGAGCTTGGCCACGTCGTTTTGCCGCTGTCCATCAATCCTTATAGCAGCATCCGGGGCCGATGTGAAAGCGTGCTCGGACGGCCATCGTCCTAGGGCTTGCGCCGGCTGATCTGGTTGATCAGCTCCATCTGGACTTCCTGGATCTCCACCAGCCGCTCCCACTGGCGCGAGAGCAGGTGGTCGATCTTCTGGTGCAGGTGACGGATCTCGAGCTCCGCCTTGAGGTTGACCTGGTAGTCGCGCAGCGAGCGCTTGCGGTCGCGCGCTTCCTGGCGCGTCTGGCTCATCATGATGACCGGCGCCTGGATCGCGGCGAGGCACGACAGCACCAGGTTGAGCAGGATGTAGGGGTAGGGATCGAATGGCCGCGCGGCCAGCAGGTAGGAGTTCAGCAGCATCCAGCAGAACATCACCAACCCGAAGATCGCGATGAAGCGCCAGCTGCCGCCGAACTTGGCGATCCGGTCGGCTGTGCGTTGGCCGAGGGTCAGGCCGGCGTCGAACTCGGTTTCGGGATTGTGCGACAGGATCTCCTGGTCGCGCAGGCTCTCGAGCACCTCCTGCTCGAGCTGGGTGATTTCCCCCTTTTCGTCCTCGAGCAGGCGCTGGACATACTTGTGCTGGAAACGCTGCAGGTCCTCCAGGCAGATCCAGCCGGCCTCGTCCCAGCGCTGCACTTCCTGCTGGATCAGGCTCGCCACCGCGGGCCTGACCACGATCGCGCGCCGCAAGGATGTGGTCCGGCCGCAGACCTGGCAGGACGGTTTCGCGGCCGCGGCGTCCGACACGCTCAGCTCCCGGGCGCGACGACCTCGATGTGCTCGCGGCTGACGTTGATGAACGGCGCGGTGAACACCTGCCGGCCCGCCAGCTCCCACACTTCGGCGTCGGTCACGGCGATGAAGTTCTTCGCTTCGACCATGTAGTCGGTCACGCGCGCGCCGGGGACGAGATCGATGTAGCCCTTGATGCGGTAGGTGCCGGTCAGGATGACTACCTTGGTCCTGGTTTCCTGTAGTGCCATGAGCTGTGCTCCCTGATCCATCCCCCGCTATGATAGCCGGGCCGCCGCCAGGTGCACGGTTACTTCTTCGTTTCCAGCAGCTCGGAGCGCTTCTTCAGGGTGTCATCCAGCTTGGCCTTGGCGACCAGCAGCATGTAGGGCTCGAGTGCCTGCTCGCGCGCGAGCCGCGCCGCATCCTTCTTGTTGTCCGAATCGCCCCGGCGGGTGAACCTCAGGTAATAGTTCTGGCCCTCGAGCCTGCCGACGGTGAACTCGTAGCTCAGGCCGTCGAAAGTGGTGGCGTCGATGGTCGCGGTCGGCTTGTCGAAGCCGGCACTTTGCGCGCTCGTTCCCGGCGGCGCCACATCGGCCAGCTCGAGCAGCGAGAGCGAGTAGGACGCCGCGTTCGCCGTGGTGACCTCGACCTTCTCCCCTACGTGCGCGCCGACCAGCGTCCAGGGCGCATTGTCGCTCGCGCGCTCGATCTTCCAGGGCGCTTCTCCGGCGAGCTGCACCGCGAGCGTTTTCACCTTTTGCGCGCTGATCCCGCTCCTGTCGATCCAGGCCGCGCTGCGCGCAGTCGCCTGCAGCAGCGGATCCGCCACGACGTAGACGGTGCCCGGATCGGCCGGCAGCAGCACGAAGCGCCCGTCGGCGGCCGCGCTCGCGGGATCGGCGGGCGCCTGCTTGAAATACTTTTTGCCGATCAACAGGCGCGCGAGCGGCTTGCCGTCGGCGGCACGGAATTCGACCAGCGTTCCCGCGCCTTCGCCCTTGTCCGGCTCGAGCAGCTGCAGCCGGGCGCGGTCCCGCGCGCCGATCGGCTCGCTCTGGCCGATCTTCAGCTCGAGCGCCTCGAGCACGAAGGCGCGCACCTTGTCGTAATCGGCCGGGAAGCCGCCGCGTTCGTCGATCACCCAGGCCTTGCCCTTGTGCTCGAGGGTGATGATGGACTTCTGTTCGGCGATGCGGATCGACTCGATGTCGGGCGCCGCCAGCCCTTTGAGCAGCGGCTGGCCCAGCGTGCCCACGTTCGCGGGCTCGCGTGCGCGCTGCTGCTGGTAGACCAGCACCGCGCCGCCGCCGAGCACCGCCAGCAGCAGCACCAGGATCGCGGCGAAGCGCGCGTTCATCGCGCCGCCGCCCTGCGCCGGCGCAGCAGCGCGATGCCGATGCCGAACAGCGCCACCAGCAGCGGCATCAACGCGATGTTAGCGACCTTGGTCCAGAACACCAGGCTCTCGGCGTCGTGGCGCAGGTTCTTGCGCACTTCCTTGAGCGCGAGCTTGGTTTGCGCGACCCGCTTGCGGAACCGGTCCAGCTCCGCTTGCTGCTCGGCGGTGAGGATCTGGGCCGAGGCGGCGCTTCCGCCCTGCGCTTTCTGCAGCTCCTGCAGCTTGTCGGTGGTGCTCTTGATCTCCTGCTCCAGCTCGCTGATCTTGCCGAAGTACTGCCTCTGGGCGTTGGCCTCGAGCTCGCGCACCACCGTGAGCGGGCGGAACGCGGAGGCGCGGCTGCGCAGCGAAATCAGGTCGTCGCCCGCGGCGAACTGCTCGACCATGCCGAGCGCGAAAGCGAGATTGCCGTTGGAGGGCACGATCACCTTGCGCCCGAACACGTCCTGCACATCGACCGCCGCCGGGTCCGCGAGCATGTCGCTGTCGGCCACCAGGATGACCGAATTGTCGTGCGCAGACTGCTTGAGCTGCGCCGGGGTGGCGAGCGGCTTCTTGTCCTTGGCGCCAGGCGCCGCGGGCGGTCCGTCCGGAAACGCCGTTTTGAACTTGCCGTTCAGCCGCAGCGCGAGCGGCCAGGACTTGCCGCTCGGCTTGAAGTCCCTGGTCGCGGCGTCGCCCGACGCGGTGGCGACCGAGTCGTCGACCAGCATCGAGTTCGGCGAGCTGCTGACCAGGTCGACGACCTCGAGGCCCTTGACCGGCTTGACCTCGAACGCGCCGCCGAAGACGTACAGCAGCGTCTCGAGCTGGCTGGTGACCACGTCATGGCGGTTGAACGCAGTGCTGTTGAGCGACAGTACCGTCGGGGTGTAGCGCTGCCCGCTGCCCGAGGCGTAGACCACGTCCGAGAGCACCTTGCCGGTATTCATCGCTACGCCCCAGGCCTTGAACAGCGCCGGCAGCGACGAGCTGGTGCCCTGCTGCGGCATACCGGGCATGCCCGGCAGCGGGTCGAAGAAGGCGAACGGATCGACGAACGCGATCAGCTTGCCGCCGCGCAGCACGAACTGATCGAGCGCGTACTCGGTCTGCGGCGTGATGTCGCGCGGATGGATCAGCAGCAGAACCTTGAGGTCCTTGGGGATCTCGGTCGCCGACATGTCCACCTGCTTGAGGTCGAACTCGCGCTTGAGCTCGGTTGCCAGCACCCAGGGGTCCGAGGCGCGGCGCGTCATCGGGTTGTAGGCCTCGCCCAGAACAGGCAGCGCGCTCATCACGCCCACCACCGGCTGCTCGGCCGAGCTGACTTGCGCGATCGCGCGCACCAGGTCGTATTCGAGCAGCGGCTCGCGCTGCGGCGAGATCACCGGCAGCGTCTGCTTGCGGTCGAGGCGGCTCACCGTTGCGCCGAGATAGAACGAATCGCCGCTCGGCAGCTGCTGCGCCTCGATGCCGTCCAGCTGCGCCGCGTCCTCCTCCTCCGAGTCGGGCTGCGGGTGATAGATCTCCACCGTCAGGTTCTTGCCCGCGGCGGCCTTGAGCTCGTTCACCTCGTCCTCGACGCGCTTGGAGAACGCCCGCAGCTGCACCGGGACGGCTTCGCCGCGCGACTCGTAGAGCTTGATCTTCACCGGCGCCTGCAGCCCGTGCAGCAGCTTCCTGGCGCCGGCGGACAGCGTGTAGAGCCTGCCCTGGGTCAGGTCGACGCGCAGTGGGGAGGTCCCCGCGAGGTAGTTGAAAGCGACCAGGATCAGGAACAGCGCCGCCAGGCCGACGGCCGAATAGACCAAGGTTTCGTATTTCTTCATGGCCCTAGCCCGCCCGGTGGTTGCGCAGGATCACGCCGGTCGCGAACAGCGCGAAGCCGATCACCGAGAGGAAATAGAACAGGTCGCGGGAATCGATCACGCCCTTCTGAAAGCCGTCGAAGTGCGGGATAACCGAGAACGCCGCCACGGTGTCGACCACCGCGGGGCTGGCCCAGCGCGCCAGCAGATCCGTTACCGGGTTGAAGCCGCACAGGATGAGGAACAGGCAGATCACCACGGCAAGAATGAATGCGACCACCTGGTTGCGCGTCATGGCCGAGGTCATGCAGGCGACGGCGAGGTAGGCGCCGGCGAGCAGCAGGCTGCCGAAGTAGCCGGTCGCGATCACGCCGTTGTCGGGGTCGCCCAGCAGATTGACCGTGACGACCACCGGGAACGTGAGCGCGAGCGCGATAGCGAGGAACGCCCAGGAGGCGAGGAACTTGCCGAGGATCGCCTGCCAGTTCGTCACCGGCATGGTCAGCAGCAGCTCGAGCGTGCCGGAGCGGCGCTCCTCGGACCACAGCCGCATGCCGACCGCGGGCACCAGGACCAGGTAGAGCCACGGGTGCCAGCCGAAGAACGACGCCAGGCTCGCCTCGCCGCGCTCGAAGAAGCCGCCCGCGGTGAAAGTGAAGAAGCCCGTCAGCAGCAGGAAGATGACCAGGAACACGTACGCCACCGGGGAGGTGAAATAGCTCGTCAGCTCGCGCCGCGCGATGGTGCGAACGGCTTTCCAGGCGGATATCACTTCTTCACCGTGTCGGGCAGCGTGATGCGGCGAAATACTTCATCCAGCTGCCCCTCTTCGGTGCGCAGCGCCTCGAGCCGCCAGCCTTCACGCGTCGCGAGCGCCGCCACCTCGCGCGCCAGCTCGCCGGCCGCGGCCTTGTCCGCGGGGAACACGCGGTAGGCGCCGTCGGCCACCTCGACCCGCCCGAGCGGCGCGAGCTTTTCGGCGCTCACGCCCTGGCCGGAGACCGTGACCGCGCCGGCCAGGCCGGACATGCCGCGCAGCTCCGCCGGCGTGCCGTTGGCGACGATGCGGCCGCGGTCGATGATGATGGCGCGGGTGCACGCGGCATCGACCTCCTCCAGGATGTGGGTGGAGAACACGACCGCCTTCGTGCGCCCGAGCTCGCGGATCAGGTTGCGCACCTCGTGCTTCTGGTTCGGGTCGAGACCGTCGGTCGGCTCGTCCAGCACCAGCACCTCGGGGTCATGGATCAGGGCCTGCGCGAGGCAGGTGCGATGCTTGTAGCCCTTGGACAGCGTGTCGATGCCCTGGTGCAGCACCGAGTCAAGGAAGCACAGCTCGACCACGCGCGCGATCGCCTTGTGCTTGGCGTCGCCGCCGAGACCGCGCATGTCGGCCGCAAAGGCGAGGAAGCCGTGCACCGTCATGTCGGGATACGCGGGCGCCGCCTCGGGCAGGTAGCCGATCAGGCGCTTGGCCTCGAGCGGCGACTCGGTCACGTCGTAGCCGCCGACCGCGACCCTGCCCTCGGTAGGCGGGATGAAACCCGTGATCATGCGCATGGTGGTCGACTTGCCGGCGCCGTTCGGCCCCAGGAAGCCGAGCACCTCGCCGCGCTCGACGTTGAACGTAACGCCGTCCACCGCGCGCTTCGGGCCGAACGACTTCACCAGATTCTCGATTCGGATCATGGGCTGTGAGGCTTGCGCCGCGGCTTCAAGGGGCCGCATTATCGCTGAATTGTCGGCGCAGGCCAGAGGATCGCCGGCACGCCTTAAACCAGGCTTAAAGGTGGCCGCGGAAAGTCGGCGGCGGTAAAATCGCGGCGTTCCACCCCCCGCTTCATCTCTACACCGAGGATCCGTATGGACAAGGCATTGCTATCCAAGACCGCGGCCGCGATGGTCGCGAAAGGCCGGGGCCTGCTCGCTGCCGACGAATCGAGCGGCACCTGCGAGAAGCGCTTCAAGTCTGTCGGCGTCGAAAGCACGGAGGAGAACCGGCGCGCCTACCGCGGCCTGCTGTTCGCCACGCCGGGCGTCGAGCAGTACGTTTCCGGCGTCATCCTGTTCGACGAAACCATGCGCCAGAAGACCAGCGACGGCGTGGCGTTTCCGCAGTTCCTGGCCGGCAAGGGGATCATTCCCGGCATCAAGGTGGACAAGGGAGCGAAGGATCTCGCGCTGTGCGCGGGAGAGAAAGTCACCGAGGGGCTGGACGGCCTGCGCGAGCGGCTGGCGGAATACTTCAAGCTCGGCGCGCGCTTCGCCAAGTGGCGCGCCGTGATCACCATCGGCGACGGAATTCCCTCGCACACCTGCCTGTACGCCAACGCGCACGCGCTGGCGCGTTACGCGGCGCTGTGCCAGGAGGCCTCGATCGTGCCGATCATCGAGCCCGAGGTGCTGCTCGACGGCGACCACACGATCGAGCGCTGCGAGGAAGTGACCGAAGCGACGCTGCGCGCGACCTACGCCGCCCTGGCGGCGCACAACGTCTCGCTCGAGCACACGATACTCAAGGCGAGCATGGTGCTCTCGGGCAAGGACTGCGCGCGCCAGGCCGGCGTCGACGAGGTCGCCCAGCGCACCGTGCGGGTGCTCAAGCGCACCGTGCCGGCGGCGCAGCCGGGCGTGGTGTTCCTCTCCGGCGGCCAGTCGGACCTGGACGCTACCGCGCACCTGAACGCGATGGCGGAAATGAAGGGGCTGCCCTGGCCGTTGACCTTCTCCTACTCGCGCGCGCTGCAGAATCCGGCGCTCAAGGCTTGGCGCGGCAGCCTGCAGAACGTCGCCGCGGCGCAGAAGGCGTTCCATCACCGGGCGCACATGAACGGTCTCGCCTGTCAGGGCAAGTGGAAGCCCGGGCTCGAGAGCCAGGCCGCATGAGCGCCGCTCTGTTCGAGTCCGGCATCGCGAGCCTGCCACGCATCGCGCGCGGCAAGGTGCGCGACATCTACGCGGTCGGCGACGACAAGATGCTGATCGTGGTCAGCGACCGGCTGTCCGCCTTCGACGTGGTGCTGCCCGACCCGATTCCGGACAAGGGCGCGGTCCTGACCCAGATGTCGAACTTCTGGTTCGAGAAGCTGGCGCATGTCGTGCCCAATCACCTGACCGGAATCGAGCCGCAGTCGGTGGTGCGCGACGAGGCCGAGAAAGCGCAGGTGCGGGGCCGCTCGGTGGTGGTCAAGAAGCTGAAGGCGCTGCCGATCGAGGCAGTGGTGCGCGGCTACCTCATCGGCTCCGGCTGGAAGGACTACCAGAAGAGCGGCAAGGTATGCGGCATCGAGCTGCCCAAGGGTCTGCAGCAGGCGCAGAAGCTGCCCGAGCCGATTTTCACCCCGGCCACCAAGGCCGCCGAGGGGCACGACGAGAACATTTCCTTCGACCAGGTCGTCAAGCTGATCGGCGGCCCGCTCGCCGAGCAGGTGCGCGACGTTTCGATCCGGCTCTACGCGGAGGCGGCCGACTACGCGGCCGGCAGGGGCATCATCATCGCCGACACCAAGTTCGAGTTCGGCACCGATGCGCAGGGCAAACTGGTGCTGATCGACGAAGCGCTGACGGCGGACTCATCGCGCTTCTGGCCGGCGGACTCCTACCGCGTCGGCATCAGCCCGCCGTCGTTCGACAAGCAATACGTGCGCGACTACCTGGAAACCTTGGACTGGAACAAGACGCCGCCGGCGCCGAAGCTTCCGCCGCAGGTGATCGCGAAGACAGCGGAAAAATACCGCGAGGCGCTGCAGCGGCTGACAGGGAGAAAGCTTTCATGATCGGCATCGTGATGGGGTCGACATCGGACTGGGAGACCATGAAGGCCGCGGCCAAAGTGCTACAGGATTTTGGCGTGCCTTTCGACGCCAGGGCGATGTCCGCGCATCGCACCCCGCACGCGGTCGCGGAGTGGGCCGGAGGCGCCGCCAAGCGCGGCGTGAAGGCGATCATCGCCGCCGCGGGCGGCGCGGCGCATCTCGCGGGGGTGGTTGCGGCGCACACCACGCTGCCCGTGCTCGGCGTGCCCATGCCTTCCAAGCACCTGCAGGGGCTGGACTCGCTGCTCTCGACGGTGCAGATGCCCAAGGGCATTCCGGTGGCGACTTTCGCCATCGGCGAGGCGGGCGCCGCGAACGCCGCGCTGTTCGCCGTGGCGCTGCTCGCGCTGTCCGACGCCGGCATGGCGAACAAGCTCGAGGATTTCCGCCGCAAGCAGACCGAGGCGGTTCTGCAGGCCGCGCCGCTGAAGCTGTGAGCGACGAGCTCCGGCGCGCGGCCGAGATCCTGCGCGCCGGCGAACTGGTCGCGTTTCCCACCGAGACGGTGTACGGGCTCGGCGCGGACGCTTCGAGCGAAGCCGCGCTGAACAAGCTCTACGCGCTCAAGCGGCGCCCGGCGGACCATCCGGTGATCGTGCACTTCGCCAGCGCGGAAGACGCCTTCACCTGGGCGCGCGAAGTGCCCGACGCGGCGCGCTCGCTCGCCGCGCGCTTCTGGCCCGGGCCGCTCACGCTGATCTTGAGGCGCGCGCCGCACGTGGGCGACTTCGTCACCGGCGGGCAGGACACGATCGGCCTCAGGGTGCCCTCCCACCCGGTGGCGCAGGCGTTGCTGCGCCGATTTGGTGGCGCCATTGCGGCTCCGTCCGCCAACCGCTTCGGCCGCGTGTCGCCCACGCGAGCGGAACACGTGCGCCAGGACCTCGGCAGCGACGTCGAGCTTGTGCTCGACGGAGGGGACAGCGAGGTTGGCATCGAGTCGAGCATCGTCGACCTGTCGCGCGGGCGCGCGGTGCTGCTGCGTCCCGGCGCGATCCCGGCCGCAGCGCTCGAAGCGGCGCTCGGCGCGCCGCTCGCGGCGGCGGATGCGGAGGCGCCGCGCGCCTCCGGCACGCTCGAGCGGCACTATGCGCCGAACACGCCGCTGCGGCTGGTCGCGTCTCACGAGCTGGACGCGGAGATCGCGCGCCGCGCGGTGAAGGTGGCGGTGCTTGCGTTTTCGCGCCCTGATGCGCGCGCCACCCGCTGGCTGCGCATGCCGCGCGATCCGGCGGGATATGCGCGTCGCTTGTACGCGGCACTGCGCGAGCTGGACGCGGCGGGCTGCGCGCAGATCCTGGTCGAGCGGCCGCCCGAGGATCCGGCGTGGGCGGCGGTGCGCGACCGTCTCGGGCGCGCCGCTTCAGCCGCCTAGTGCGACATCAGGACCGGAACGGTCATCGACTCGAGCAGCGTGCGTGTCACGCCGCCGAGAATCAGCTCCGCCATGCGCGAGTGGCCGTAGGCGCCCATGACGATCAGGTCCGAATCGAGGTCCGCGGCGCGCGACAAGAGCTGATTTCCGACGTCGACGTCATCGGCCTGGTACTGCGACACGGTGACTTTCACCCCGTGGCGCGATAGATAGAGGCCGATGTCGGCGCCGGGCACGTCGCCGTGCATGCCGCCTTTACGGCCAGCGTTGAACGCGGCCACCTGCACCTGCTTGGCACCCTGCAGCAGCGGCAGTGCGTCGGTGAGCGCCCGGGTGGCCTCCTGGCTCGCGTTCCAGGCCACCAGCACCTTGTTGCCCGGCGCGCGCTTGTCGCGCGCGTACGGCACCACCAGCACCGGGCGTCCCGCGGCGAGCAGCAGGTGCTGCGCAAAATCCCGCGGCAGGCCGCTGGTGCCGCTGCCGTCGTCCTGACCGATGATCACCAGGTCGGCGTAGCGCGCGTGCAGCGTCACTGCATCCAGCGCGTCGGCGCTCGAGCTGCGCCACTCGCACTTCGAGCAATTGGCGCGCTGCACCGCAGCGTCCCAGGCTTTGCGCCCCGCCTGCGCCAGGTCGGCGCGCGCCTTGGCCTGCGCCTTCTCGATGAACTCGCCCGCCTCCGCGATCGCCCAGCCCGGCAGGGGGGCCACGCTCAGCGCGTGCAGGCCGACCAGGTGTGCGTCGAATCTCTGCGCCAGCGAGAACGCGATGTCGAGCCGCGAATCGATGCCTTTGCCCGCATCGAGGTGGATCAGGATCGTCTTGTAGGACATGACGCTCTCTCCGCTTTCAAAAGGATTGTGGAGTCATCTTGCGCCGCGCCCGATTGGCTTCATTGACGTGGGTCAAACGTCTAGAATCGGCTGCATGCGCCGCCTCGCAATCCTACTCTCCGTGCTGGCCGCCGGCTGCGCTTCGCACTCGCAGGTCACGGCCGGCGCAGGCTCGGCGAGCGGAACCTACCTGGGTATCGACGTCCAGAGCGGCTCGGCGCTGGGAGCGGTCATCGCGATCGGTGCGCTGGGGGCGATGTATGGCCCGGGCGGCGAGCGCAGCGGGCCGCCGGCGCTGCTCGAGGGCCGTACGGTACGCGAGCAGGACTGCACCAAGCCACTCGAGGATCCGAGCGCCAATCTGCGCTGCCGTTAGCGCCTAGGCGCGCTGCGGACCGGGGCGGCCGCTCTCGACCACGAAGCTCGCGAGCGTGCCGCAGTCGGCGTCGCGCTGCGCCACGCTTTCCATCGCGCGCAGGTCGGCTGTCAGCTTTCCGGGCTCGACGTCCATGCGCACGTAGCCGCGGTAGCGGCCGTCGGCGAGCTTGACATGCGGGTTGTCGGCGCGCGCGGCGTCGAGCTGCTTCTGCGCGCGCGACTGCGAGGTGATCGAGGTGCCGCAGAATTCGCTCGCCAGCACCGGCGCGCCGGGGTCGTCGAAATCGAGCTTCAGGTCGGCCACCGCGTGGTGGTGCACGTCGCCGCCGATGACGACCGGGTTCCGGAGCTTCTCGGAACGCATCGACTCCAGGAGTCGTTTGCGCGCCAACGGGTAGCCGTCCCAGCCGTCGGTCCAGTAGCGCCGCGCGCTGCCGCTGCCGACGCCGAAGCGCGCCATCAGGGTCTGCTGCGCGATGACGTTCCAACTCGCGCGCGAGGCGCCGAAGGCGCGCGCGAGCCAGGCTTCCTGCGCGCTGCCGAGCAGGCCGCGGTCCGGATCCGCGAGGGCGGGACACTCGCGCAGGTCGACCACGTTGCTGCCGCCCGAGTAGCGCGGGCAGACCTGGTGCGCGCGGTACTGCCGGTCGTCCAGCAGGTAAAAGCGCGCCAGCGCACCCCAGCCGAACTGGGTGTGGATGCGCATGTGCGGGCCGTCGGGCCGCATGCGCGCGGGCAACGGCATGTGCTCGTAATAGGCGCGATAGGCCGCGGCGCGGCGCGCGAGGAAGCGCGCGCCCGTCATGCCGTCGCCGCCGCGATCATCGGCGTAGTCGTTGTCGACCTCGTGGTCGTCCCAGGTCGCGAGCCAGGCGCAGGCCGCGTGCGCCGCCTGCAGGTCGGGGTCGCTCTTGTAGCAGGCGTAGCGCATGCGGTATTCCGCGAGCGTGTAGGGCTCGCCCGGGTTTTGCTTTCGCACGTGGCGGCGGCCCCAGGACGACTCGTAGATGTAGTCGCCCAGGAACACCACCAGATCCGGCTCGTCGCGCACGACGTGGCGCCAGGCGCCGTAGTAGCCCTGCTCGTACTGCTGGCATGAGGCGAAGCCGAAGCGCAGCCGCTCGACCGGCGCATCGCGCCGCGGCGCGATGCGCAGCCTGCCCAGCGGGCTCAGCGCGTCGCCGGCCGCGAAGCGGTACCAGTACCAGCGCCCGGGCTCGAGCCCCTTTACTTCCGCGTGCACCGAATGCGCCCACTCGGGGGTCGCGCTCTCGACGCCCGAGGCGACGATGTTGCGCATCGCTTCGTCCGCGGCGACTTCCCAGCGCACCCGCACCGCCACGGGGTCGAGCCCGCCGTCGTCGCGCTCGAGGTCTGTGATCAGGCGGGTCCACAGTACCGCGCCGCCGGCGCTCGGGTAGCCCGAGGCGACGCCGAGGCGGAAAGGATCGCGCGCAAAGCGCGGCGCGGCGACGACGCGGGCAGGGGCTGCAGCGGCCGCGCCGAGCACGGCCATCGCACGCAGGAATTCGCGCCGTGAGTTCATTTGCAGCTCATTTTCCAATATCCGAGAAGTACTCGTGCTCCGCGGTGTTGACCAGGCTGCGGCGCAGCTCGACCGGGGTGCTGTGGTAGGTGTAGGCGACACGGTCGATCTCGAGCAGCGGCGCGCCCTTCCTCACCCCGAGCAGCTTGGCGACCTCGGCGTCGGCGAGGGTGGCGCGCAGCCGCTCGCCGGTGCGCAGCACGTTGATGCCGTAGCGCGTCTGGTAGAGGTGATAGATGGTGTTGTCGCGCGCGGTCAGGATGCGCTCCGAGAGATCGGGGAACTGGCGCTGCGGTAGCACCAGGTCGTCGAGGATCACCGGCTCGTCCGGGAGCGAGAGCAGGTTGCGGATGCGCAGCACCGGGTCGCCGACCGCGATGCCGAGCCTGGCGGCCTCGGCGCCTTCCGCGCGGCCGCGCCGGAACGCGAGCGTCGCGGTGCGCGGGTACTGCTTTTCGCCCTCGCGCGGCACGACGTGGAAGAAGTGGAACATCAGGCGGGTGGCGCCGTGCTGGGCGACGTAGGTGCCGCTTCCCTGGCGGCGCACCACGATCCCTTCCGCCACCAGCTCGTCGATCGCCTTGCGCAGGGTGCCGATCGACACGCCGTAGCGCTGCGCCAGGCGCGACTCGGAAGGCAGGGCTTCGCCCGGGCGCCATTCGCCCTGCGCGAGGCTCTGGGTGAGCACCCGCTTAGCCTCCTTGTAGAGCGGGACGGCGACGCCTCGGTCGATGACCTGGTTCATGGCGCGCCCAGTCTAGCACGAAGTCATACAACTCATATAGTTGACTACGCCAAATTCCGAGGTTTAGACTGCACCTTCCCCGCATTGGCGCAATCCCAACCGGAGAAGACAATGATTCAATTCGTGGTGCACGAGGAGGGCGACGGCGTCGGCGTCGTCGTGGTCGAGGGCGTCAAGGCCGGCCACGAGCTGACCGGCTGGATCATGGACAGAGACAAGGACATCAAGGTCAAGGCGCCAGAGCGACATTCCCATCGGCCACAAGGTCTCGCTCAAGGACTACAAGCCGGGCGACACCGTGATCAAGTACGGCGTGGACATCGGCAAGGTCGTGGCGCCGATCAAGCGCGGGCGAGCACGCTACACGTGCACAACGTCAAGACCAAGCGGTGGTGAGCATGGACCTTTCCAAAGCGAGTTTCTGGGGCTACAAGCGCGAGAACGGCCGCGTGGGCGTGCGCAACCACGTCATCATTCTGCCGGTGGACGATCTCTCCAACGCCGCCGCCGAGGCGGTGGCGAACAACATCAAGGGCACGCATGGCGCTGCCGCACCCCTACGGGCGGCTGCAGTTCGGCGCCGACCTCGACCTGCATTTCCGCACGCTGATCGGCACCGGGGCCAACCCGAACGTCGCCGCGGTGGTGGTGATCGGCATCGAGGAACAGTGGGCCAAGCAGCGTGGTCGAGGGCATCGCCGCGACCGGCAAGCCGGTGGCGTACTTCGGCATCGAGCAGCACGGCGACCACGACACGATCATGCGCGCCTCGAAGGCGGCCAAGGAGTTCGTGCAGTGGGCGAGCGAGCTGCCGGCGCGAGGAGCGCCCGCTCAAGGAGCTGTGGGTCTCGACCAAGTGCGGCGAGTCCGACACCACCTCCGGCTGCGGCTCGAACCCGACGGTGGGCAACGCCTTCGACAAGCTCTACCCGCAGGGCGTGACGCTGTGCTTCGGCGAGACCACCGAGCTCACCGGCGGCGAGCACCTGGTGGCGGCGCGCTGCAGCAACGACGCGGTGCGCAAGAAGTTCCAGTTCATGTTCGACCGCTACCAGGAAGTGATCGAGCGCCACAAGACCAGCGACCTGTCGGACTCGCAGCCGACCAAGGGCAACATCGAGGGCGGCCTGACCACGATCGAGGAAAAGGCGCTGGGCAACATCCAGAAGATCGGCAAGAAGTGCATGGTCGACGGCGTGCTCGACAAGGCCGAAGCGCCGACCGGGCCGGGACTGTGGTTCATGGACTCCTCGTCGGCGGCCGCGGAGATGGTGACGCTGTGCGCGGCCTCGGGCTTCGCGGTGCACTTCTTCCCCACCGGGCAGGGCAACGTGATCGGCAACCCGATCCTGCCGGTGATCAAGCTGTGCGCCAACCCGCGCACGGTGCGCACCATGGGCGAGCACATCGACGTCGACGTAACCGGGCTGCTGCGCAAGGAAATGACGCCCGATCAGGCCGGCGACAAGCTGCTCGAGTGCATGTTCCGCACTGCCAACGGCCGGCTGACCTCGGCCGAGGCGCTGGGCCACCGCGAGTTCGTGCTGACGCGGCTGTACGAATCGGCCTGAGGCGCCGGTGGTCGCCTTGCGGGGAGCCGACGTGCTGGCCCGCTCGCTGCAGCGGGCGGGCGCGCGGCGTGTGTTCTCGCTCTCGGGCAATCACGTCATGTCCGTGTATGACGCGCTGCTCGACGCCGGCCCCGAGCTGGTGCACGTGCGGCACGAGGCGGCTGCGGTCCACATGGCCGATGCCTGGGGCAGGCTCACCGGCGAGCCGGGCGTGGCGCTGCTCACCGGCGGCCCGGGGCATGCCAACGGCGTGAGCGCGTTGTATACGGCGCTCGCATCGGAGTCGCCGCTGGTGCTGCTCTCGGGCGAAGCGCCGCTCCGCGAGCGGCACAAGGGCGCGTTCCAGGAGATGCGTCAGGGAGAAATGGCCGCGCCGGTCGTCAAGGCGGCGTTCTGCGCGCAAAGCGCGCGCACGCTCGGCGAGGATCTGGCGCGCGCCTGGCGGCACGCGAAATTCGGCCGGCCCGGGCCGGTATACCTCGGGCTGCCGAGCGACGTGCTCGAGGCCAGAACAGAGGACGACGGCCGTGCCGTTGCCGCGACTGAGGCATTCGGCGTCGGGGCGATTCCGCTGGGCGACGCGGCGGCGCAGGCGGTGCTGCTCGAGCTCGCGCGCGCCACGCGCCCGCTCGTGCTGGCGGGGCCGGCGATGGCGACCGACCGTGGACGCGCCGCCCTGCGTGCGCTTGCCGAGGCCACCGGCGTGCCGGCATTGTGCATGGAGAGCCCGCGCGGCGTGAACGACCCCTCGCTCGGCGCCCTGGCCAGGATGCTGGCGCGGGCCGACCTCATCGTGCTGCTCGGCAAGCGGCTTGATTTCACCCTGCGCTATGGGCAGCCGCCGACGCTGCGCGCGGATTGCCGACTCGTGCTGCTCGATCCCGAGCCGGAAGCCTTGCGCCAGGCGGGTTATGCGCTGGGCGATCCGGCGCGCCTCGCGCTCGCCGCGCTGGCGAGCCCGTTCGCGGCCGCGGCGCAGCTGGTGCGCTTGGCGCAGCCGGCCCGCTCGGGCTGGAGCGACGAAGTCGACGCGGCGCTGCGCGAGCGTCCCTTCGCTGGCCGATCGCCCGGCGTCGGCGCCGTTCACCCGGCCGAGCTCGGCCGCGCGGTGCAGAGCGAGATCGAACGCGCTGGCCAAGCGGTGCTGGTTGCCGACGGCGGTGAGTTCGGGCAGTGGGCGCAGGCCTGCGTCAGCGCCCCGACGCGAATCATCAACGGGCCGGCAGGCGCGATCGGGAGCGCACTGCCGTTCGCCATAGCCGCCAAGCTCGCGCGCCCCGGCGCGAGCGTGTTCGCCATGCTGGGCGACGGCACCTTCGGTCTGCACATGGCCGAGTTCGACACCGCGGTGCGCGCCAAGCTGCCGTTCGTGGCGGTGGTCGGCAACGACAGCTGCTGGAATGCCGAGCACCAGATCCAGCTCAAGGCATACGGGCGCGAGCGCGCCCGCGGCTGCGAGCTGCTGCCGACGCGCTACGATCGCGTCGCGGCCGCGCTCGGCGGTTACGGCGAGCACGTCGAGCGCGTGGATGAGCTGCCCGCGGCTCTCTCCCGCGCGGCCGCGTCCCACCTGCCTGCCTGCGTAAACGTGACGATCGAGCGCCTGGCCGCGCCGATGCTGCCCGCATGAGCACGCTTAAGCTACGCGTCTGGCGCGGCGGACCGCGGGGCGGCGAGTTCCAGTCGTTCGAGGTGCCGCGCCAGGCGAGCCAGAGCGTGCTCGACGTGGTGACCTACATTCAGCGCTCGCTCGATCCGACGCTCGCCTACCGCTTCGCCTGCCGGGTCGGCATGTGCGGCTCGTGCGCGATGACGGTGAACGGCGTCGCGCGCTGGACCTGCCGCACCCACGTCGACCAGGTGTGCGCCGACGGCAGGCTCGAGCTCAGGCCGCTCGCCAACCTACCGGTGATCCGCGACCTGGTGGCCGACATGCGCGAGTTCTTCGACAAATGGGCGCGCGCACGCGGGCGCTTCGAGGGGCGGCGCACGCGACACGACGATTTCGAGCGCGTCGCGCCGGATTCGGAGGCGCGCAGGCAGGTCGACGCGGCGATCGAATGCATCGGCTGCGGCGTGTGCTACAGCTCCTGCGACGTGGTGGCCTGGAATCCGGATTATCTGGGGCCGGCCGCGCTCAACCGCGCCTGGACCCTGCAGCGCGACGTGCGCGACGGCGCGCGGACCGAGCGCCTGCGGGCGGTCGCCGGCGACGCCGGCTGCCACGCCTGCCACACGCATCTGAGCTGCAGCGAGCGCTGCCCGAAGCACATTTCGCCCACCGCCGGGATCGCGGGCCTTAAGCGCGCCGCGGCCGCGGCGGCGCTGAAGGGGGAGCTATGAGCACGAGGCGCGAAGCTCTGCTCTGGGCTGCCCAGCGCGCGAGCGCCGCGCTGCTCGCGCTGTGCGTGGTCGTTCATCTCGCGACCATGATCTACGCGGTTCACGGTGGCCTCGGCGCGGCGCAGATCCTCGAGCGCACGCGCGGCAACCTGGCGTGGCTCGGGTTCTACTCGGTGTTCCTGCTCGCGGTCGTTGTGCACGTTCCGATCGGGCTGCGCGCAGTGCTCGCGGAATGGCTCGGTTGGCGCGGGGCTTCGCGCGACTGGCTGCTGGCCGCCTTCGCCGCGGCGCTCGCCTGGCTCGGCGCGCGCGCGATTCTCGGCGTGTTCCTGTGAACCCCGCCCTGCGCGCGCGCAACCACCCCGGCTACTGGGCCTTCCTGGTGCACCGGGTCTCCGGCATCCTGCTCGCGCTCTACCTGCCGGTGCATTTCTGGGTGCTGGGGCTCGCGCTGCACGACGGCGCGCGCCTGGATGCCTTCCTGCGCTGGACCGACCAGCCGCTGGTGCGCTTTGGCGAGTGGGGCCTGGTGCTGCTGCTGGCGGCGCACTTCAGCGGCGGGCTGCGGCTGCTGGCGCTCGAGTTCCTGCCCTGGCGCGAATGGCACAAGACCCTGGCGGCGGTCGCGGCCGGGGTTTCGCTCGCGCTTGCGCTGGCGTTCGCGCTCGCGCTCTGACGATGGATAGAATACGGCGATGAAGATCGAACCCGGACAGATCGAGCAAGCGGCGAAAGAGCTTTACATCCGCGCGCTCAAACTCCTGCCACCCGACATCAAGCAGGGCTTCGCCGCGCTCGCGGGACACGAGTCGGACGCCACCGCCAAGAGCGTGCTCGGCACCATGATCACCAACATCAAGGTGGCCGAGGACACAGACAACCTGTTGTGCCAGGACACCGGCATTCCGATCTACAACGTGTGGATCGGGCGCGGGGTCGAACTCGACGGAGCCGAGCTCAAGGACGCGATCCGCCGCGGCTGCGAGCGCGCCACGCGCGAGTACCCGCTGCGCTCCTCGGTGGTGCACCCGGTCACGCGCGCCAACGAGCACACCTCCTGCGGCCGCGGCGTTCCGGTGATCAACATCGATTTCACGCGCGAGCGCGACACGCTCGCGATCGAGATGGTGCCCAAGGGTTCGGGCTCGGAGAACAACTCCTTCCTGCGCATGGCGATCCCGGCCGAAGGCGTCGATGCGATAAAGACTTTCGTGATCGACTGCGTACTCGAGGCGGGAGGCAAGACCTGCCCGCCGACCATCGTCGGGGTCGGGGTCGGCGGCACCGCCGACCTGTGCCTGCATCTGGCCAAAGTCGCCGCGACGCGCCCGCTGGGCAGCAAGTGCGAAGATCCCGAGGGCGCGGCGCTCGAGGCGCAGCTGACGCAGGCGGTGAACAGGCTCGGCGTGGGGCCGCAGGGACTGGGCGGCGATTCGACCTCGTTCGCGGTGCAGGTGGAAACGGCGGCCACCCACATCACGATGAACCCGGTGGCGGTGAACATGCAGTGCCACTCGGCGCGCCGCGCGCGCGCGACCTTCCGGCCCGCGGGGCTCGAATATGGCTTCTAGACAAAGCTTGCTGCTGGCCTTGGTGGCGCTGGCGGCGTCGCTGCCGGCGCTCGCGGCCGAGGTCGCCGGAGTGAAGTTTCCCGAACAGGTGCAGGCCGAAGGCAAGCAGCTGGTGCTGAACGGCGCCGGGCTGCGGCGCAAGTTCATCTTCAAGGTCTATGCAATGGCGCTGTACCTTCCGGCCAGGGCCGCCAGCGCGGCGGCGGCGATCGATACGCCCGGACCCAAGCGGATCTCGATCCGCATGCTGCGCGACGTGGACGCGAAAACATTCAGCGACGCGCTGCGCGAAGGCATCGATGCCAACCAGAGCGAGGCCGAGGTCAAGGCGATCGAGCCGCGGATCAAGCAGCTGGAAGCGGTGATGCAAAAAGTCGGAACCGCGAAGGACGGCATGCGCATCCGGCTCGACTGGGTGCCGGGCGCCGGGACGCAGGTTTCGATCGACGGCGCGCCCGCGGATGAGCCGATTCAGGGCGAGGACTTCTATCGCGCGTTGCTGCGGATCTGGCTCGGCCCGCACGCGGTGCAGAACGATCTCAAGCAGGCGCTGCTCGGCGCACAGGACTGACATGGCCCATCACGAATTCGAAACGCCGGTCACCGAGGCGCAGGTGCGCGCCCTGAAGGTGAACGACAGCGTGACGCTCAACGGCACGCTTTACGGCATCCGCGATGCGACCCAGATCCACATGTTCGACCGCGGCCGCAAGACGCGCTTCGACCTGTCTGGGCACGCCGTGATCCACACCGCGCCCAACGTCAAGAAGGTGGTCAAAAGCGCGGCGCATCCGACCGGCTACGCGCCGGTGTGCATCGGCACCACCACCAGCGACCGGATGGAGCGCTTCACCCGGCCCCTGATGCAGCACAACGGCGTGCGCATCATCATCGGCAAGGGCGGGCTGCGCGAGGGCTCGCTCGCAGCCTTCGGCGAGCTCGGCGGCGCGTATCTTGCGATCATCGGCGGCACTGCCGCGCTCGAGACCACCTGGATCGAGGCCATCGAGGACGTCGACCTGGACGACCTCAACCCGGAATCGCTGTGGAAGTTCCGCATCAAGGGCTTCGGCCCGCTGCTGGTGGCGATGGACAGTCACGGCGAAAGCCTCTACACCCGGATCAGGCGCAGCGCGCAGGAGCGGCGCGCCGACGCGCTCGCCAGCCTGGGCGTCAAGTAGTGCGCGAGTTTGCGACCGACATCCTGATCCTCGGCTCGGGCGGCGCCGGCCTGTTCGCCGCGCTGCACGCGCACCAAGCCGCCCCCGAGCTGTCTATCACGATCGCGGTCAAGGGGCTGCTCGGCAAGTGCGGCTGCACGCGAATGGTGCAGGGCGGCTACAACGTGGCGCTCGCCGCGGGCGACTCGATCGAGCGCCATTTCATGGACACGATCGAGGGCGGCAAATGGCTGCCGAACCAGGACCTGGCGTGGAAGCTGGTGACGCTCGCCATCGAGCGGATCCACGAGCTGGAGAACGAGCTGGGGTGCTTCTTCGACCGCAATCCCGACGGCACGATCCATCAGAAGGCGTTCGCCGGCCAGACCTTCGACCGTACGGTGCACAAGGGCGACTTGACCGGGATCGAGATCATCAACCGGCTGGCCGAGCAGGTCTGGGCGCGCGACATCAAGCGGCTCGAGGAACACCGGGCGGTTGAATTCATCAAGGCAAGAAATGAAGAGGCAATCGCAGGGGTGCTGTTGATCGACATGCGCACGGGCGAGTACGTGCTGGTGCGGGCCAAGGCGGTGCTGCTCGCCACCGGGGGCGGGCCGACCATGTACCGCTACCACACGCCCTCCGGCGACAAGAGCTGCGACGGTTTGGCGATGGCGTTGCGCGCGGGCCTGCGACTGCGCGACATGGAGATGGTGCAGTTCCACCCCACCGGGCTGCTTGCGGGCCCCCACACGCGCATGACGGGAACCGTGCTCGAGGAGGGACTGCGCGGCGCCGGCGGCTACCTGCTCGACGCCAACCGCGAGCGCTTCATGCACAAGTACGACCCCAAGCTCGAGCGCGCCACGCGCGACATCGTGTCGCGCGCGATCTTCAGCGAGATGCGTGCCGGACGCGTGACGCCGAACGGCGGGGTCTACATCTCGATGGTGCACCTCGGTCCGGACAAGGTCGCCAGGGCATTCAAGGGCATGGTCGAGCGCTGCGCGGACAGCGGCTTCGATCTGGCCGGCGGCCTGGTCGAAGTGGTGCCGACGGCGCACTACATGATGGGCGGGGTCGAATTCGCGCCCGACTGCGCCACGGCGCTGCCCGGTCTGTTCGTCGCCGGCGAGGACGCGGGCGGGGTGCACGGCGCGAACCGCCTCGGCGGCAACGGGGTCGCCAACTCGACCGTCTTCGGCGGCGTGGCGGGCGAGACGATGGCGGCCTGGGTGGCCGCCGAAGGCGCGCTGCGTGAGCCCGATCGGGCGCAGATCGACGCCGCGCGGACGCGCTGCGAGCGCCCGTTCGCGAACAGGGCCGCCGCGCAGGGCGGAATCGAGCCGGTGCGCGAGGCACTGTCCAAGCTGATGTGGGACAAGGTCGGCATCATCCGCGACGCGGCGGGCCTGCGCGCCGCCCTTTCCGGTCTGGACGCAATCGAAGCGGAACTCGACGCCGCCGCGCTCGCCGACCACAATCGCGCCTTCAACCTTTCCTGGCACGACTGGATGAACCTGAAGAGCCTGATCGAAGTGAGCCGGGTGATCACGCACGCGGCCAGCGCGCGCGAGGATTCGCGCGGCGCGCACTTCCGCGACGATTTTCCCGCCGCCGGCCCGCTCGAGGCCTCCGCCTACACCAGCGCCAGTCTCGCAGCCGGCGCGGTCGAGATCGCGATGCGCCCGGTCGCGTTCACGCGCGTGCGCCCGGGCGAGTCGCTGCTGGCGGCGGCTTAGCGATGACCGAAGCGATCGACTGGCCGCTCGAGGTTCACCGGATTCTTTCGGCCGCGAAGCTGCGCCAGGTCGGCTACGTTCCCGACGCGGGCCACAAGCGGCTGATCGAGCTGTGCCGCGCTGACGGCGCCATGCGCGCGGTGCCGCTCACCACCGAGGAGGAGGGCATCGGGCTCGCGGTGGGTGCCTGGCTCGGCGGCGAGCGCTGCGCGCTGCTGATGCAGTCGAGCGGGGTGGGCAACCTCATCAACGTCCTGGGAACGATCAAGGAATGCCGCTTCCCGCTGCCGATGCTGGTCACCATGCGCGGCGAGTACGGCGAGTTCAACCCCTGGCAGGTGCCGATGGGGCAGGCCACGCCCGCGGTGCTCGAGGCGATGGGCGTGGTGGTGCAGCCGGTGCGCGAGGCAGCCGGCATCCCGGCCGCGGTCGACGCCGCGCTGCGCCTGGCCTACAACAGCTATGTCGCCACCGCGGTGCTGATCTCGCAGAAGGTGATCGGCATCAAGAGCTTTCAGGAGCAGGCGGCGCGATGAGCGCAAACCTGAAGCGGCGCGACGTGGTGGCGCAGCTGCTGGCCGAGCGCGGCGAGCTGCTGGTGGTCGCGGGCCTGGGTTCGACTGCCTGGGACTGCACCGCGGCCGGCGACCATCCGCTGACCTTCCCGCTCTGGGGCGCAATGGGCCAGGCGGCGATGATGGGCCTGGGCCTCGCGCTCGCGCAGCCCTCGCGCCGGGTGCTGGTAGTGACCGGCGACGGCGAAATGCTGATGGGCATGGGCTCGCTCGCCACGATCGGCGTGCAGCGGCCGGCCAACCTGAGCGTGGTGGTGATCGACAACGAGCGCTACGGCGAAACCGGCATGCAGGCCACGCACACCGCGTCCGGCGTCGACCTCGCCGCGGTGGCGCGCGCCTGCGGCTTTGCGCACGCAAGCACCCTGACGCGCGCAAGCGAGATCGCGCCGCTGCGCGCCGCGATCCATGCCCAGCCGGGGCCCAACTTCGCCGCCGTGAAGGTGGTGGCGGACAAGGTCCCGATCGTCCTGCCGCCGCGCGACGGCGGACTGCTCAAGGCGCGCTTTCGCCGCGCGCTGCTGGGCGAGTCGGCCGATACGCAGTAGCCGTCAGCCGACGTACTTGCGGAAGAATTCCAGGGTCCTCGCGCGCGCGAGTTTCGCGCTCTCTGCGTTGTACGAGCCGCGCTGGTCGCAGTTGAACCCGTGCCCCGCCGGGTAGAAGTGGGCGGTCGCCTCCGGGTGCGCTGCGGCGACTTTCTTCGCCTGCTCGAGCGGGATCGATTGGTCCTGCTCGCCGAAGTGGAACATCACCGGACACTTGGGCTGCTCGGAAATGAAGTTCGGGATTGCGCCGCCGTAGTAGGGCGCCGCGCAGGCAAGCCCGTGCAGGCGCCCGGCCGCCACCCAGGCGACGGTTCCCCCCCAGCAATAGCCCACGATCCCGACCTTGCCCGCGGATTTTACGGTCTCGATTGCCGCGCTGACGTCGATCAGGGTTTGTTTCCAGTCCAGCTTCTGCATGATCGCCACCCCCGCCTGGATCTCGGGTTGGGAGTAGCCGGTCTCGTAGCCGCGCTGCACCCGGTCGTACATCGCCGGCGCGAGCGCGAGGTAACCGTCGGCGGCATAGCCGTCGGCGATCGACCGGATGTGGCTGTTGACGCCGAAGATCTCCTGGATAACGACCACGGCACCGCGCGGCCTGGCGGCGGGATCGGCGCGGTAGGCGGCGAGCTTGTGCCCGTCGGCCGCGGTGAGTTCGATCATCTTCCCCATACTCTCCTCCTGTTGCGTTCTGGCCGGCCATTCTAGCGGCAGCCGGTAGAATCCGGGCCATGAAGAAAACGCCTGACGAATTGCTGAAACTCGCGCGCGCCGCGCTTCAGCGCGCGGGCGCCGACCCGCGCATGGCCGAGGCCGCGGCGCGGCACCTGGTCGCCGCCGAGGAGCAGGGGCTGCCGAGCCACGGCATGTCGCGGGTTCCATTCTATTGCGCGATGCTCAACAACGGCCGCGCCGACGGCAGCGCCGGGCCGCGGCTCGCCGCGGACAAGGCGGCCGTGTGCCTGATCGACAACTGCGACGCGCTGCCCTACGAGGCCTGCGAGTGGGCGATCGCCGAGGTGATCGAGCGCGCCAGGCGCAACGGCATCGGCTACGCGGGCATCACCCGCAGCGGGCATGTGGGGGTGCTCGGCATTCACCTCTTGCCGGTGGCGCGCGCCGGCATGGTCGGCTTCGCGTTCACAAACTCCCCTGCCGCGATTCCACCCTGGGGCGGCAGCAAGGCGCTATTCGGCACCGATCCCGTGGCGGCCGTGTTCCCCCGTCCGGATGCGGAGCCGCTGGTGATCGACCTCGCGCTCACCACCGTGATCCGGGGCAAGATCATGCTTGCGGCGCAGAAGGGCGAGCGCATCCCGGAAGGCTGGGCGCTCGACCGCCACGGCAAGCCGACCACCGATCCGAAGGAAGCCATCGAGCACGGCAGCATGTTCCCGATTGGCGGCGTGAAAGGCGCCATGCTGGCGCTGATGTTCGAGCTTATCTGCAGCGCGCTTACGGGTTCGGCGATCGGAGCGGAAGCCGATTCGTTCTTCGCCGAGCAGGGCAACCGCCCGCGCGTCGGACAGTCGTTCATCGCCATCGACCCGGGCACACTGGCCGGGCGCGAAAAGTACTTCGAGCGCGTCGAGACCGTGGTGCGCCTGATGCTTGCCGACGCCGGCGTGCGGCTGCCGGGATCGCGCCGCTTCGAAGCCAGGGCGCGCGCCCAGGCCGAGGCCATCGAGGTGCCCGACGCCTTGCTGGCAAAGATCGCCGCCCTGGCGACGGGCTGAGGCGATGGCCGCCGAGCCGCTCCTGGACGCGTTCTGCGACGCGCTATGGCTCGAGGACGGTCTTGCGCGCAACAGCATCGAATCGTACCGGCGCGACCTGTCGCTGCTCGCGCGCTGGCTCGCGCGCCGCGGCAGCGCGCTGGAGGCCGCGAGCGAGGGGGATCTGCACGAATTCTTCGCCTCGCGCCACCGCGGCGGGGCGTCGCACCGGGTGTCGTCGGATGCGCGCATGCTCTCGACGCTCAAGCGCTTCTACCGCTACGCCTTGCGCGAGCGCAAGATCGCGTCCGACCCGACCCTCAGGCTCGATTCGCCCAAGCGCGCGCCGCGCTTTCCGAAGACGCTGTCCGAAGCCGACGTCGAAGCGCTGCTCGCCGCGCCCGAGCTCGCCGCGCCGCTCGGATTGCGCGACCGGGCGATGCTCGAAACGCTGTACGCTTCGGGCCTGCGGGTTTCCGAGCTGGTATCGCTCAGGACCTTCGAGGTCAATCTCAACGCGGGCGTGCTGCGCGTGATGGGCAAGGGCTCCAAGGAGCGCCTGGTGCCGCTCGGCGAGGAGGCGGTGCACTGGCTGCAGCGCTATCTGAGCGAGGCGCGAGCGCGGCTGCTCAAGCGCGCCGCGAGTGACGCGCTGTTCGTCACCGCGCGCGGCGCGGGCATGACGCGCCAGGCGTTCTGGCACAACGTCAAGCGCTACGGCGCAAGCGCGGTGCCCGGCAGGACCCTGTCGCCGCACGTGCTGCGCCACGCGTTCGCCACGCACCTGATCAATCACGGCGCCGACCTGCGCGTGGTGCAGATGCTGCTCGGCCACGCCGACATCTCGACCACCCAGATCTACACCCACGTTGCCCGCGAGCGGCTCAAGCAGCTGCACGCAAAGCACCACCCCAGGGGATGAAGCGCCCCAGCCACAGCGAGACCCTCGCGACGCAGTTCCTGAAGCAGCACGGCGTCGTCTTCGGCGAGCATTTCTACGAATACGTCGAGCACGGGGGCGCCGAGCGCGGCGCCGATGAGCTCGGCGTTCCAGGCAGCGAGGTGGTCAAGACGCTGGTGATGGAGGACGAGCGCGGGGCGCCGCTCCTGGTGCTGATGCACGGCGACCGCAAGGTTTCGACCAAGAACCTGGCGCGCCAGGCGGGCCGCAAGCGCATCGAGCCGTGCCGGCCCGAAGTCGCGCAGCGCCATTCCGGTTACCAGGTCGGCGGCACCTCGCCCTTTGGCACGCGCAAGTCGATGCCGGTCTACATGGAGCGCTCGATCCTCGATCTGCCGCGCATCTACCTCAACGGCGGACGGCGTGGCTTTCTGCTCAGCCTGGCGCCGGCCGAGGTCGTGCGCGTGCTCGCGCCGCAGCTGCTCGACGTCGCGCTCGCGGACTAGTCCTTGCGCCGCTCGATCGAGACGCCAACGAACTTTGCGTTGCCGAGGATGCCGATCTTCGCCGCGCTCACCTTTACCCAGGGCGCGCCGAAATCGCCGACGATGAGCTGCGCGATGCGCTCGGCGAAGGTCTCGACCAGCCGGAAGTGTCCGCTGGAGGCGATGTCCCGGATCCGCAGCGCCACCTGCTCGTAGTCGATCGTGTCGGACACCTTGTCGCTCTCGAACACGGTCGCGCCCGGCAGCCCGATGTCGAGGTCGATCGAGACGATCTGCGGCACGTGGCGCTCGCGCTTGTGAATGCCGATCAGCACTTCGACGCGCAGCTCGCGGATGAGGATGCTGTCCATGACCTGTGCCTGATTATAGGGGTCGCAAGGGTAGAATGGCCTGCCGATGCAAACCGTCCTGATCGTCCTCGCCGCGTACCTGCTTGGCTCGGTGTCGTTCGCGATCGTTGTGAGCCGCGTGCTCGCGCTGCCCGACCCGCGTTCCTACGGCTCGAAGAATCCCGGCGCGACCAACGTGCTGCGCAGCGGCAGCAAGACCGCGGCCGTGCTCACGCTGCTCGGGGACGCGGGCAAGGGCTGGCTCGCAGTGTGGCTTGCGGCCGCGTTTTCCGGCGCGGGCGCGGTTGACGGCATGGCCGCACCGCTTGCCGGCCTCGCCGTTTTCGCCGGGCACCTGTTTCCGGTGTTTCATCGCTTTCGCGGCGGCAAGGGTGTCGCGACCGCGGCGGGCGTGCTGCTGGGCTTCGACCCGTGGCTCGGGCTGGCGACCGTCGCGACCTGGGTCGTGTTCGCACTCTTTTTCCGCATCTCTTCGCTCGCGGCCCTCGCCGCGGCGCTATTCGCGTCGTTCTATGCCTGGTGGCTGTTCGGCCTGCGGCCGCTGCTCGCGGCGGTGCTGGCGATCGCGCTGCTGCTGGTATGGCGCCACCGCGCGAACATCACGCGCCTGATCGCCGGCACCGAGCCGCGCATCCGCTAGGAGAGCGTCTCGAGATCCCAGCGCGGGCGCACGCCGAAGGCGGCGCGCTTGCGCACCTGGCGGTCCTGCTGCTGCAGCCTGAGGGCGGCCGCGAGCGCGATCATCGCGCCGTTGTCGGTGCACAGCTCGGGCTCCGGGTAGAACACGTCGAACCCGCTGCGCGCGCCCTGCGCGTCCAGGCGCGCGCGCAGCGCGCGGTTGGCGCCGACGCCGCCGGCGACTACGAGGCTGGTCAGGCCGGTCGCTTCCATCGCCTGCGCGCACTTGGCCACCAGCACCTCGACGATCGCGTCCTGGAAGGCGCGCGCCACGTCGGCCCGGAACTGCGGCTCGGGGTTGGCGCCCCGTAGCAGCAACATCACCGCTGTCTTCAGGCCGGAGAAGCTGAATTCCAGGTCGCCGCTCGCGATCATCGGCCGCGGCAGACGATGGCGCCCCGGGATGCCGGATTCGGCCAGGCGCGCCAGCGCCGGCCCGCCCGGATAGCCCAGCCCGAGCAGCGTGGCGGTCTTGTCGAACGCTTCCCCGGCCGCGTCGTCCTGGGTCTCGCCCAGCAGCGCGTAGCGGGCGATCCCGTCGACCCGCATCAGCTGGGTATGCCCGCCCGAGACCAGCAGGGCGACGAACGGAAAGGCGGGCGGACGCTGCGAGAGCAGGGGCGAAAGCAGATGTCCTTCGAGGTGATGAATGCCGATTGCCGGTACGTCAAGCGCCAGCGCCAGCGCGTGGGCGAACGAGGCCCCGACCAGCAGCGCGCCCGCCAGCCCCGGGCCCTCGGTATAGGCCACCGCGCCGAGCTGTGCGATTTCGCGCCCGGCCTGCTTGCAGACGCCGCGCACCAGGGGGATCAGACGCCGGATATGGTCGCGCGAGGCCAGCTCGGGCACCACCCCGCCGTAGGCCTCGTGCATCGCCACCTGGGAATGAACCGCGTGCGCGAGCAGGCCCGCTCCGGCGCTGTCATACAGCGCGATGCCGGTTTCGTCGCACGAGGTCTCTATCCCCAGGATCAGCATACGATTGGCATTCTACGGGGCTGGCGGCATGGCCTTGAATCCGGATATAATTCGCGTCTTTTGCAAAACCTGCTGGGGTCTGGATGCCGACTGTTCGCATCAAGGAAAACGAGCCGTTCGAAGTGGCGATGCGCCGCTTCAAGCGCACCGTGGAGAAGACCGGGCTGCTGACCGAGCTGCGCGCCCGCGAGTTCTACGAGAAGCCGACCGCGGAGCGCAAGCGCAAGCTCGCAGCCGCCGTCAAGCGCCATCACAAGCGCCTGCGCAGCCAGATGCTGCCGCAGAAGCTCTACTAGGCTGGAAGACCGAGATATTCCCGCGCCCCGGCGCCGTGCGCCGGGGCGTTTCCATTTCTGAGTCCGGATGCCGCTTAAACAACGCATTACCGAAGACATGAAGGCCGCCATGCGCGCCAAGGATCAGCCGCGGCTGTCCGCGGTCCGGCTGCTGCTGGCGGCAATGAAGCAGAAGGAGGTCGACGAGCGCGTCGAGCTGACTGACGTGGACGTCCTTTCGATCATAGAGAAAATGCTCAAGCAGCGCCGCGAGTCGATCGCCCAGTACGAATCGGCCGGGCGCATGGACCTGGCCGATGTCGAGAAGTTCGAATCCGGCGTGCTGTCACAGTACCTGCCGCAGCAGCTGGGCGATGCCGAGGTCGGCGAAGCGGTTGCGGCGGCTATCGCGGAGTCCGGCGCCGCCGGACCGAAGGACATGGGCAAGGTCATGGCGCTGCTCAAGCCACGCCTGGCCGGCCGCGCAGACATGGGCAAGGTGTCCGGGCTGGTGAAATCCAGACTCTCCCCCTAAGGCGGCTCGCCGGCCGCTAAACTAGGGCCAGGCGGCCGTCCCGTGATCCCAGAGAGCTTCAAGCAGGACCTCCTCAACCGCGTCGACATCGTCGATGTCGTGTCGCGCTACGTGAAGCTGAAGAAGGGCGGGGCCAATTTCACGGGCCTGTGCCCGTTCCACAGCGAGAAATCGCCCTCCTTCACGGTCAGCCCTGCGAAGCAGTTCTACCATTGCTTCGGCTGCGGCGCGCACGGCAACGCGATCGGTTTCCTGATGTCGTACGCCGGCCTCGGCTACGTCGACGCGGTGAAGGATCTTGCCGCCTCGGCCGGGATGCAGATGCCGGAGTTTCGGCCGGCCTCGCCGCAGGAGAGCGCGCGTCGCGAGCGCGAAACCGACCTCTACGCGCTGATGGAGCGCGCGATGGAGTTCTACCGGGCCGAGCTGAAGAAATCGCCGCGCGCGATCGAATATCTCAAGGGCCGCGGGCTGACCGGCGAGGTCGCGGCGCGGTTCCGCATCGGCTATGCGCCGGACGACTGGCAGGCGTTGCGCGATGCGTTCCCGGAGTACGAAGACAAGGCGCTGGTCGAATGCGGTCTGGTGATCGAGAACGAGGGCAAGCGCTACGACCGCTTCCGCGACCGGGTGATGTTTCCGATCCTGTCGGTGCGCGGGGCGGTGATCGGCTTCGGCGGGCGCGTGCTCGGCGCCGGTGAGCCCAAATACCTGAATTCGCCGGAAACGCCCCTGTTCGAGAAAGGGCGCGAAGTCTATGGCTTGGTTCAGGCGCGCGACGCGATCCGTACCTCGGGCCGCGCGCTGGTGGTCGAGGGCTACATGGATGTGGTGGCGCTGGCGCAGTACGGCGTCGGCTATGCGGTCGCCACGCTCGGTACGGCAACTACGCCCGACGCACGTCTCAAAGCTGCTGCGGCTCGCCGACGAGCTGGTGTTCTGCTTCGACGGCGACGCGGCGGGGCGCAAAGCGGCGTGGCGCGCGCTCGAGGTGAGCTTGCCGCTCGCGCCGGACCACAAGCCGATCCGCTTCCTGTTCCTGCCCGAGGGCGACGATCCGGACAGCTACGTGCGCGCTCACGGCAAGGAGGCGTTCGAGCGCCTAGTGCGCGAGGCACAGACCCTGTCAGAGTTCCTGCTCGGTGAGCTGCGCGCCGCGGCCGACCTCTCCAGCGCCGAGGGCCGCTCCGGGTTCCTCAGCGCGGCGAAGCCCTACCTGCGACAGATCGCGACCGGCGCGCTCAGGCTGCAGATCGTGAAGGAGGTCGCGGCGCTCGCCGGCATATCCCAGGACGAGGCTGAACAGATCCTTGAATTGCGCCCGGCGCGACCCTACACGCGGCCGGCGCCGGCGAAGCTTCAATCCTCGCGCCAGTTCGCGCTCGAGGAAAGGCTGCTGGCGCTCGTGTTCGCCAAGCCGTCGCTCGCGCTCGAGGTCGATCCGGGTCTGCTCGATCCCTCGCTCGAGGAGAGCAAGGCGCTGGCGCAAATTGCCGCGGCGCTCAAGCGAACCGAGCGACCGGACGAGGTGTCTGACGGGATGCTGATCGAGCTGCTGGGCGAATCGCCGCACCGCGACGTGCTTGCGCGCGCCCAGGCGACGCTGTGGATGTCGCTCAGGCTATCGCCGGAAGAGGCGCTGGGCGAGTTCCGCGACACTCTATCCAAACTTGGCACGCGCGCCCCGGCCGAGGAAAAGGCGCTGCTGGCCAAGATTCTCAAGAAATCCGCAACAGCAGAGGAAGAAAGGATTTTCCAGGAACGTTACATGCCCAAAGGGCCTTGAGATTCATTGATTTGCTACAATATACGGTTTCGCCGGACCTCCCGTAGTCCGGGACCAGACGTGAGGCAAGGATGGCCAAGGACAAGCGCAAGACGACCCAGATGAAGGCCCGCAAGGCGAGCAAGAAGGCGAAAGACGTCAAGAAGCTGAATCGCAAGCCGGCCGCCAAGGCGCGGCCCGCGGCGAAAAAGAAGGCCAAGATCGTCGTACGCGCGGCGCGCAAGGCGGCGCGTAAGCCTGCCAAGCGCGTAGCGCCCAAAAAGCCGGTACACGCCAAGCGCCCGATTCAGGCGAAGAAGCCGGTCACGGCGGCCAAGGTCAAGCCTCAACCCAAGGCTGTCGCTGCGCCCGCCCCCGCGCCCGAGGCCAAGGCCGGCAAGAAGGGAAAGGCAAAAATCCAGAATACCAAGCAGGCGCTCGAGCTTCTCGAGGCCAAGGTGAACGCCGGCCTCAAGGCGGCCAAGGAGAAGAAAGGCCGCGGCGGGCGCAAGGCGCGGCGCGAGGAATGGCTCGCAGCCGCCGCGGAGATGCCCAAGGAAGACGCCGAGGCGCGCCGCACGCGGCTCAAGACCTTGATCAAGCTTGGCAAGGAGCGCGGCTTCCTGACCTACGCCGAGATCAACGATCACCTGCCGGACGACCTGGTCGACGCCGAGCAGATCGAGTCGATCATCATCGACCTTCACCGACATGGGCATCCAGGTCTACGACGCAGGCGCCCGACGCGGAATCGCTGCTGATCACGGAATCGGCGCCGGCCGCCGTCCAACGACGAGGACGTCGAGGAGCAGGCCGAGGCCGCGCTGTCGACCGTGGACTCCGAATTCGGCCGCACCACCGACCCGGTGCGCATGTACATGCGCGAGATGGGCTCGGTCGAGCTGCTCACGCGCGAGGGCGAGATCGAGATCGCCAAGCGCATCGAGGAGGGCCTGAAGCACATGATGCAGGCGATCTCGCGCCTGCCCGACTACGATCGCACGAGATGCTCGACCTGGCCGAGCAAAGTCGCGAAGGAGGAGATGCGCATCGACGAGGTGGTCGACGGCCTGATCGACCCCAACGCCAAGGACGAGTTTGACCCGAAGAAGGCCGAGTCCGAGCAGGAAGAGGACGAGACCATCGAGGAGGAGGAGATCGAGGAGGAAGAGGACGACGACGGCGCCGCCGCGCGCGCGAGTCTGCTGCAGCTGCGCAGCCGATGCGCTGGAGAAGTTCGCCCGCATTCGGCGCCTGTACGACAAGATGAAGCGCGCGCTCGAGAAGCAACGGCTCGCGCGACAAGGACTACGTGCAGCGCCCGCGAGCAGATCTCCAACGAACTGATGACGATCCGCTTCACCGCGCGAACGGTCGAGCGCCTGTGCGACAGCGTGCGCAGCCTGGTCGACGATATCCGCTCGCGCGAGCGCGAGATCCAGGATATCGTGCGTCGACAAGGCGCAGCATGCCGCGGCCGCACTTCATCAAGGTGTTCCCCGGCAACGAGGATCGAAGCGCTGGCTGGACCGGCGAGCTGAATCGGTGGGCATCCCTACAGCGAGGTGCTGGCTCGCTTCGAGCCCGCGATCCTGGAGCTGCAGCAGCAAGCTGCATGGACCTGCAGCAGCAAGATCGGCATTCCGATTCAAGCGACCTGAAGGAGATCAACAAGCAGATGTCGACCGGCGAGGCCAAGGCCCGCCGCGCCAAGCGCGAGATGATCGAGGCCAACCTGCGCCTGGTGATCTCGATCGCGAAGAAATACACCAACCGCGGGCTGCAGTTCCTCGACCTGATCCAGGAAGGCAACATCGGCCTGATGAAGGCGGTGGACAAGTTCGAATACCGCCGCGGCTACAAGTTCTCGACCTACGCCACGTGGTGGATCCGCCAGGCGATCACGCGCTCGATCGCCGACCAGGCGCGCACCATCCGCATCCCGGTGCACATGATCGAGACCATCAACAAGATGAACCGCATCTCGCCGCCAGATCCTGCAGGAGACCGGTCAGGAGCCCGATCCGGCGACGCTCGCGGCCAAGATGGAGATGCCCGAGGAGAAGATCCGCAAGATCCTCAAGATCTCGAAGGAGCCGATCTCGATGGAAACGCCGATCGGCGACGACGACGATTCGCACCTGGGCGATTTCATCGAGGACCAGTCGACCATGGCGCCGTCCGACGCCGCGATCTACTCGTCGCTGCGCGACGTCGACCAAGGACGTGCTGGACACGCTCACCCCGCGCGAGGCCAAGGTGCTGCGCATGCGCTTCGGCATCGAGATGAACACCGACCACACGCTGGAAGAAGTCGGCAAGCAGTTCGACGTCACGCGCGAGCGCATCCGCCAGATCGAGGCCAAGGCGCTGCGCAAGCTGCGCCATCCGTCGCGCTCGGAACGCCTGAAGAGCTTTCTCGACCAGGAAGGCTGATCGGGTCGGCAATCAATTGAAGGGCCGCGTGAGCGGCCCTTCTCTTTTCTGGGAGGAAGTGTTTGTGACCAAGCACGTTGACTACTACTTTTCGCCGTCTTCGCCGTGGACCTACCTGGGCCATGAGCGCTTCGCCGGCATCGCGCGACGCTACGGGGCGCGAGATCGCGGTCAAGCCGGTCGACTACGGCGTGATCTTCCCGCAGTCGGGCGGCCTGCCTCTGGGCAAGCGAGCGCCGCAGCGCCAGGCCTACCGCCTAATGGAGCTCAGGCGTTGGAAGGCGCACGTCGGGGTGCCGCTGACCGTGCAGCCCAAGTTCTTCCCGGTCGACGCCAATCCGGCGGCGCTGGCGATCGTCGCTGCGGCGCCCTCCGGCGCCGACGCCCAGATGCGGCTTGCGGGCGCGATTCTGCGCGCGCTGTGGGCCGAGGAGCAGAACATCGCCGATCCGGCGACGCTGCGCGCCGCGGCCGCCAAGGTCGGGCTGGACGGCGACAAGCTGCTCGCGGCCGCGCCCGGTGCCAAGGCGCAATTCGACGCCTTCACCCAGGAAGCGCTCGCGCGCGGCGTGTTCGGCGCCCCGACCTACACCTATCGCGACGAGCTGTTCTGGGGCCAGGACCGGCTCGACTTCCTCGAGCGCGCGCTGGCGACGTAAAGTAACGCCTTTACCCTGTGGGCCGGTAGCTCAGTTGGTCAGAGCAGGGGACTCATAATCCCTTGGTCCTTGGTTCGAATCCAAGCCGGCCCACCAATCAACTCAGAGATTTGGTCGCCAGTCTCAGAGCTGGTCACCGGCCACCGTGACGAGAGCGTGCAGTACTATCCAGGGCGTCGCCACGGCCGGACTCGATCCGCCTTGCAGCTGCGGCCAAGCAATCCGTCGCAAACTTCGCGTAGTGGTCTACCATGTTGCTCGTCTCGCGGGGGGGTATGCGGACAGCCGGACCTAGGTCAGATCTCCCAGCATGAGTAAACGAGCCGCCGTTGCGCTCGCCATTGTCATTGGCCTGATCGCGATCTCCACGCCCATCGCGATTGCTATCTACTGGGCCTGGAAGCAGAGCTTCGACGAGCAGATCGGGCAGGTTGACTCGATCGCCAAGGACGTTCTTCGGCGCAGCGACGAATCAACGGATCAGACGTTCGTCATCTTCCGCAAACTCGAGGAGGCCAAGGCCGAGGATCCGTGTTCGACGGAAAACATCCGTCTGATGGGCAAACTAGACTTGGGCTCGGAGCAGGTGCAGGCAGTCGGCTACGTTAAGGACGACACGCTGCTGTGTTCCTCGTATGGCCATCACCACACGCCAGTTGGTCCGCCAACCTACGAGACGAGCTACGGCACCCAGATTCGCATCGGTGTGGAATTCCCGGTGCTGCCAGGTAGAACGTTTCTGCTGTCCACCCACAAGATCAGCGGATATACCGTCGCAATACATCCAAACCTCCCTCTCGACGTTTTCGTGACCGAGCCCCAAGTGTCAGTCGGCGTATTTTCGTATGCCGCGAGGAAGCTCATCCTCGGCCGGGGAAGCTTCCGGGCGCGTTGGATGCAGCGCCTCGGCGATGCGCAGCAGGCGAGGTTCTCGGACGGAGACTATCTCGTTGCCATCCGGCGCTCAGGCCGACACTCCTTTGCAGCATTCGCAGCAGTTCCGGCGGCAAAGGTAAACCAGGGTCTTCGCCAAACCGCGCTCGTTCTCGTTCCGATCGGGGTTTTGGCGGGCGCCCTGCTTGCGCTTGCTGTCCTCTACCTGGCCAGGCAGCAGCTCGCCCTGCCGGCGGTCCTCAAGGTGGCGCTGAAGCGGAACGAGTTCTTCCTGAACTATCAACCGATTGTGGATTTGCAGACGGGCAAGTGGGTCGGCGCAGAAGCGCTGATTCGCTGGCGGCGACCGAACGGCGAGATGGTGCGTCCCGACCTGTTCATCGCTGTCGCGGAACAAACCGGCCTTATTCAACGCGTCACGGAGCGCGTCATGGCGATCGTTGGCAGCGAAGCCCACGATCTGTTCGAGCGCTATCCTGATTTTCACGTCGCGATAAATCTGTCCGCAGCCGATCTGCACTCCCGCAGAACGATCGAAGGCCTCACGAGGCTAGCTGATGAGACCGGCGCGCGACACGGCAACCTGATGGTAGAAGCGACGGAGCGAGGCTTCATGAGGGCGGACGTTGCGAAGGAGATCCTGCACGAGATACGAACGATGGGGATACAGATCGCGATAGACGACTTCGGCACTGGCTACTCGAGCCTGTCGTACCTCGAAGCGTTCGAACTCGACTACCTGAAGATAGACAAATCGTTCGTGGACACGCTCGGCAAGGACGCAGCCACGAGCCAGGTGGTTCCGCACATCATCGAAATGGCCAAGTCGCTGAAGCTGCAAATGATTGCGGAGGGCGTCGAGACGGAGGCACAAGCGCAGTTCCTGCGCGATCGCGGCGTCCAATTCGCGCAGGGCTGGTTGTTCGCGAGACCAATGCCCTTCGCGCAGCTGGCCGCAGGGTTGTCGGCTGCACATGAGCGATCGGCGTCCCAAGTGCCGCATGCGGCGTAAGCCACACGCTCTTCGATACCATCACGGTGGAGCCCCTAATCCCGGGGGCGCGAGGTTTAGCGGCTCGGCCGTTGCGGCGGGCGATTGAGGAGGCGGCGTCAGCCTGGGCAGGCGAGCGTGACGCTTGCGCCGCGACCGGCGCTGGCAGGAATAGCGGCCGAATAGACGCCCGCGTCGGAGCCGCACTTCCATTCGGCCGTGTAATCCTTGTCGCAACCTGGAGTCGTCCCGTCGGCCGGCGCAGCGACGATCGCGACTTTACACAGGCTGCGGCCGTTGCAGGCGCGCGCGAGCACGGCGGTGACATTGCCTGAAGGTGTTCCGCAATTGCGCCCGTAGGTGCCGGCCAGCACCACGATGGGCGGTCCGCGCTTGGCGCCCGCCGCGACCGTATCGGCCGGGGGCGCTTGGCGTCCGTCCTTGACGGAGGAAGCGCTCGCGTGCGGCGCGAGTGAACGCGCCGCGCCGTCGCGCAGGGCAGCGCGCACTGCGTCGCCATCAAGAAAGTACATCGCCAGACCCAGCACCATGAGCAGCACGCCAATGATCGTCGCGCCGACGCGACCTGCGTTGCCTGGCTCAATCTTTCCTTCAACGCGACCCAACACCGCCACAAGCAGAAAAATGATCCCGGTTAGGACGAACATCCGGGCGAGCGGCAAATCCACCAGTTTGGCCAACATGTCCTGCATTGAAGTGCTCCCTGCGATGCGCTCGGGTGCGGAGGAATTCGCCCTCGGGGCGTTTGTCGCACGCCGGCGCATTTTCAGGTCTTCGGCCAGCAGGAAGCCAGGAAGTATTGCCTAGTCACTTTCGGTCAGCGCGTTTCGAGAACGTTACGGGCGAACCTGACAGGTCGTGGGAAGTGAGAGCGGGCCAATGAACGACTAGCCAGAACTAGGGATCCACGAACATTTCCTCGACCTTCGATTCGAGTCCTGGCCGACCCGACATTTTCGGCAAATGAACAAGGAACGGGTAAGCGACCGGTTGGCCGGCCGTGTCGGCGCCGCTCCGATCATGTGCACTGCAGGCAACCAGGTACGTCTGCGATCACGAAGAGGAGCGATTCGTGAAAGGCAATAACCTGTTTGCTGCAACCGTAGCCGCCTCCACGCTTGTCCTCTCGGGCTGCTACGTCGTCCCGGTCGTCGATCCTCAGGGCAGCATCCAGTACCAGTACTATCCCTTGCCGCCCTCACCTGCATCGGGATTGTCCCGGCGCCGGCACATCGCGCCTATTGCAGGATGCGCGCGTGCATGTCCTGCTGCGAAAGCAGCTCGACCGGTACCGAATCGACGCGCCAGATCTCGGAGGCATATTCGCGCACGGTCCGGTCCGAGGAGAACTTGCCGCTGCGCGCCGCATTTAGGATCGACATGCGGGTCCAGCGCTCCTTGTCCATGTACGCCTCGTTGATGCGGCCCTGGCACTCGGCGTAGGAAGCGAAGTCGGCCAGCGCGAAGTACGGATCGTGTTGGAGCAAGGCATCCAGCAGCGGCCGGAACAGCTCGCAGTCGCCGCGCGAGAAGAAGCCCTGACGCACGAGCGAGATCACCTCGCGCAGCTCGTCGTTGGCCCGCACGCAGTCGCCCGGCCTGTAGCCCTGCCTGGTCAGCGCGGCGATCTCGTCGGTGGTCAAGCCGAAGAGAAAGAAATTGTCGAGCCCCACCTCGTCACGCAGCTCGATGTTGGCGCCGTCGAAGGTGCCGACCGTTAGCGCCCCGTTCATCGCGAACTTCATGTTGCCGGTGCCGGACGCCTCCTTTCCGGCAGTGGAGATCTGCTCGGACAGCTCGGCCGCCGGGTAAACGCGTTGGCCGTTGCTGACGTTGTAGTTGGGCAAGAACACGACCTTCAGCCGGTCGCCGATGCTCTTGTCGCGGTTGACGACCTCGCCCACGGCGGTGATCAGGCGGATGACGAGCTTGGCCATGGTGTAGCCGGGCGCGGCCTTGCCGCCGAAAATGAAGGTCCGCGGGTAAACGGCGAGCCCCGGGCTGGACTTGAGGCGCTGGTACAAGGCGATGACATGCAGGATGTTGAGGTGCTGGCGCTTGTATTCGTGGATGCGCTTGACCTGCACGTCGTAAAGCGAATCCGGGTCGATCGCGACGCCAGTGCGGTGGCGCACGAACTTCGCGAAGTCGCTCTTGTTACGTCGCTTGACGATGCGCCAGTCGTTGCGAAAGCCCGCGTCCTCGGCCAGGGGCTCGAGCGCCTGCAGCGCGGCCAGGTCCTTGATCCAGCCCTCCCCGATCGAGCGCGAGACGAGCGTGGTGAGGCGCGGGTTGCTGAGCGCAAGCCAGCGGCGCGGCGTGACCCCGTTCGTCTTGTTGCTGAACTTGCCCGGCCACAGCTCGTAAAAGTCCTTGAGGACATCCTGCTGCAGCAGCTTGGAATGCAGCGCCGCGACGCCGTTGATCGCGTGGCTGCCCACGCAGGCGAGATTGGCCATTCGCACGTAGCGCTCACCGGACTCGTCGATCAGCGACAGGCGTGCGACGCGCGCTTCGTCGCCGAAGAACCGCACGCGCACCTCGTCCAGGAAGCGGGCATTGATCTCGAAGATGATTTCGAGGTGCCGCGGCAGGATCGAGCGGAACATCTCGAGCGGCCAGCGCTCCAGCGCTTCCGGCATCAGCGTGTGGTTGGTGTAGGCGAAGGTTTGTCGCGTCACCCGCCAGGCCTGGTCCCAGGCCAGGCCATGCTCGTCGAGCAGCAGACGCATCAGCTCGGCGATCGCGATCGCCGGATGGGTGTCGTTGAGCTGGACGGCGAACTTCTCGTGCCAGCGCGTGACCGGAATGTGCTGGACCCGGAGGATGCGCAGCATGTCCTGCAGCGAGCAGGACACCAGGAAGTACTGCTGCTCCAGGCGCAGCGCCTTACCCTGCATCTGCTCGTCGTTGGGGTACAGGACCTTGGTCAGGTTCTCGGATCGCACCTTCTGGTCGACTGCGCCGTAGTAGTCGCCGCGGTTGAACACGGCGAAGTCGAACGACTCCGGCGCCTCGGCGCGAAACAGCCGCAGCGTGTTTGCCGTGTGCGTGCGATAGCCGAGGATCGGAGTGTCGTAAGGCACGCCCAGCACGACCTTGCCCGGTACCCATCGAACCCGAAGGCGCCCGCTCTCGTCGGCGTATTGCTCGGTGCGGCCGCCCAGCTTCACCTGCATCGCCCATTCCGGGCGCGCAATCTCCCAGGGGTTGCCGAAGCGCAGCCACTTATCGGTCTTTTCCACCTGCCAGCCGTCGACGATCGCCTGGTCGAAGATGCCGAACTCGTAGCGAATGCCGTAGCCGAGCGACGGGATCTCCTCGGTGGCCATCGAGTCGAGCAGGCATGCCGCCAGGCGCCCCAGGCCTCCATTGCCCAGGCCGGGCTCCTCCTCCTGGGCGAGGATTTCGTCGAGGTTGAGCCCGAGCTCGAGCAAGGCCGATCGCACCGAATCGCAGATCCCGAGGTTGAGCAGGTTGTTGCCCAGATGGGGACCCATCAGGAACTCGGCCGAAAGGTAGGCCACGGTTCTGGAACCCTGGGTGGTGTAAGCGGCGGCGGTGCTGATCCAGCGCTGCAGCATGCGGTCGCGCACTGCGAAGGCAAGCGCAAGGTAGAAGTCCTTGGGGGTCGCAACGGCCGGAAACTTGCCCTGGATGTAGAGCAGGTTGTCTAGGAAGGCGCGCTGCAGTGCGTCCTTGTGCAGGCTGGTCCGGTACTCCTCCGTGTGCAGCGCGGCGGGAACGTGTTCGGAGGGGGCGTTCATCAGGGCAACCTGTTCATGGACTCAGCTCAAAGTGTCAATGCAAGGAGCGTGCGGGGGGCGAATTCTTGCACGAGCGCGTTGGGCTGCGGGCGGAGAGCATGAATTTCAGGCAGTTAGCTGGTCCGCCATGAACTGCGTCCGAATGAGGCGCACCGAGAGGTGGCGGCATGCACCGGATCGAAGCGGGATCCGCACCAAATTGGCGTCGCGGACGCTCACCCTGCGCATTGGCCGGGGCGGCGGATTCTGCTGTAGAATCGCGCTCCTCCAGGGGGTGGTAGCTCAGCTGGGAGAGCGTCGCGTTCGCAATGCGAAGGTCGGGAGTTCGATCCTCCTCCACTCCACCAGATTTTCCCGAGGGCGGCTCGGTTTGCTTGAATCCCAACGTCCCTCGGCACTCGAGTCCGTAAGCACACCGGAAGCACAAACGGCGGTCGACTATTAATCTTGTGTCGGCACCCGGGAATCAACCGCTTAGCTGCCGACCGTGACGTTTTCGTGACCCTTCGCCACCGCGCTAGCGACCGAACGTCCCCTATCGGCCAGAAGCGAACCCTCGCGGAAACGTCCACGACACTTGTCGTCTCAACCTGGCATCTTCTTTTGCTGTTTCCTTTGTTGCCGCACCTTGTTCCTACTCTATTGCTTGCGCCTACGGTTGCGAAGATTGCGATCGGCGGCTCCACCTACCCCCTGCCGAACGAGCCTGCAGGGAAGCCTACGCTCGAACGAGTGCTACGGGTGGATAGCGGCCACGAACAACACCCTGGATGTCCCGAAATAGAGAGCGACACCAAACCGATACTGCCCAATAATTTGCGCGGCCTCGTCTCTTTCGAATTCCGCCGGTCGGTTGATGACCCAGGCTCCCCACGGTTCGCGGGGAGTTGCCGGTGACTGTGCCGTTTGAGCCGAGTGCCGCTAGAATTTCGGCGAGACTCGATCAGGTCAATGTCAAGATCACTTAAAATCACCCTCGTCGCCATCGGCGGACTGGTGGGGTTCCTGGTCCTGATCGCGGTGGCACTGCGTCTTTTCGTGGACGTCAACGCCTACAAGTCCCGGTTGGAAGCGGCTGCCTCGGGAGCTTTGGGCATGGAAATCAAAGTCGGCAGTCGGCTGGCGATCGGCTTCTTCCCGCACTTGTACGTCACGCTGGAGGACGTGCACATTCGAAACCGCGGGGCGGATATCGCCTCCGCCAAGGAGGCTAGGCTTGGGATCGATCTCCTCCCTCTACTCCAAAAGGAAATCCGGATCGGTGAGATCGCGTTGAAACACCCCAGAATCTCCATCGAGCGGGACCGCGACGGTAAGTTCAATTTCGAGAAAGCAGAGGCGGCTGGAGGAACGTTACCCGCCATGGACTTGGCGAAAGTATCCGTCACGGGCGGGAGTCTCCTCTACTCGGACAAACAATCCGGAGAAGGATTCGAGGCCGTGGATTGCAGCCTGGATGTGCACCGTCTGCAGCTTTCGGGCGGGAAGAGCTCGGACTTCGCAAAGAACCTTTCCTACATTGCGGAACTCGGTTGCGGAGAGATCCGGAAAGATGACTTCACCGTGTCCAATTTGAAGCTCTCGGCCGGCGAGAAGAACGGTGTCCTCGATCTCAAACCGATCACGATGCGTGTCTTCGGCGCGCAGGGATCGGGGAGTTTCCAGGCGGACTTTTCACGCGCCATCCCGCTTTACCACGTGCGTTACTCTCTGCCGCAGTTCCGCATCGAGGAGTTTTTCAAAACTCTGTCGCCGAACAAGGCCGCGGAGGGGACGATGGATTTCTCCGCGAACCTGTCGATGCAGGGAAAGACCGCGAACGAGATAAACCAGACCGCGAATGGAGAGATCTCCCTTCGGGGCGAGAACCTCACCCTCAATGGCAGCGATCTCGATCGGGAGTTCGCTCGATTCGAGTCCAGTCAGAACTTCAATCTAGTGGATGTAGGTGCCTTCTTCTTGGCCGGGCCTCTTGGCATGGCGGTCACGAAGGGGTACAACTTTGCGAGCATCTTTCAAGGATCGGGGGGCAGCAGCAGGATCCGCAAACTCGTATCCGAGTGGAAGGTCGAGCGCGGCGTGGCGCAGGCCCAGGACGTGGCTATGGCGACGAACGAGAACCGGATCGCCCTCCAGGGAGGACTCGATTTCGTCAATGAGCGGTTCGATGACGTGACCGTGGCGCTGATCGACGTCAAGGGCTGCGCCAAGGTGCGGCAAAAAATAAGTGGTCCCTTCCGGAAACCTGTGGTGGAGAAGCCGAGCCTCCTCAGGTCCCTCACGGGGCCGGTGTTCAGGTTGCTCAAGAAGGGGAGGAACCTCTTCCCCGGCGCAGAGTGCGAAGTGTTCTATGCCGGCTCGGTGGCGCCGCCGAAATGATCTGCGAATGGGGCCCCGCCCTCACCGACGCGGCTCCCGATTTCGACCACACCCCTACGTGCGTACCTCCCGAGCTCTATCGCCCTTTCTTATAGCGACCCGAGTCGTTCGAACACACACCGCGGCACGAACTGAAACCGCTGCTTCCTAATGGAAGATGCAGGCTTACTGGGCGCTTAGGGCCAAGAGCTGACGCTCGACTAGCGATCAACCTCAGCCGCCGAAGGGCGTGAGCCTGGCGTCGGCTGGAGCGTAGTGTCTGGCAGCAGGTGCATCGGTCAGCGTTTCTTGCTTCCAAAAAGCAGGAGCACGCCGCCAACCACTATCGCGCCCACGCCGGCCCAAACTGGCACGTTGACTGTTTCTTTGTCCTTTACCGACAGCTCGATTGGTCCCAGCTTAGCCTGATGGGTCTCCTTGGTGTAGCTGAAACTGCCATACACCAACCCCAGGACGCCGGCCACGATCAGCACGATTCCCGCAATCTTGACGGCATTCATTTCGTCTCCTCCTGACAAAGAAACGCTTCGATCCTCACCACGGACAGCGCACCAGGCAGTGACTATCAGGACCGGGGCCGCCAGCAGCTTGACCGCTCTGCCTAGTGCCCCGCTGAATAGAGCCATTCCAAGTCGTTACAGACGTCGACCTTGAATGACACGAACCAGAACCACCACTATGGCAATGACCAAGAGGACATGAATGAATCCGCCCATCGTGTACGAACTGACTAGGCCCAGAAGCCAGAGGGCAATTAAAATAACTGCAATCGTCCAGAGCATCTTGCTTCCCCCTCTTGCGATAACCCAGCGAGCTGTGGATTTAGCGGCCCACTGCTGCCCAACTTTTATTTATCCTGCGCGAGACACCAAATGATATTCCGCTGTGCGCATATCGCAGCGGAGTTGTTCGGGTAGCAAAGACGTGTTGGGATAACACGGGACAGTTGGATAGCGTCGGATTCGTCGTATCCCATTCCAGTGGCCTTGCTTCACAACAGACTACTCCCCCACACCACAATCTATCAACCCGGGGTCTTGGCGACCATGGCAATGTCGGGTTTGGGTCGAAAGCGGTCACTCACCAACGGCTAGTATTGAGCTCGGGAATTTCAGCTCTACCGAGTGAATGGGGCGCTTCAGGAAATCAACCACTTGCTAACGCTTGCCAGCGCCAATTCCGGTGGCAGTCGACCACATACGCAGTGCTCGGCTGCCTAGCCAAGCACAATTTCAGCACACGGGATGAAGATCGGCCTCAAGAGACTTCGGGTTGGTGCTTATTCCCTACCCTATTTCGCCTTCTTTTTCGTCGCTCGCCGGTGCATCGACTTAGCGAATACCGCATCGGCGTTCTTCTGTTGTTCGGGCGACATGATGATGTACAGCGCTTCGAACGCCGAAGCCAGCTTAGCTACGCCGGCGGCGTGGGCTTCGGCGATTGCCTGGTAGGCGCGCAGATCGTCCACCGCGTTCATCGTTGCCGCCTTCTCCCGGCGCTCTACTACCAGCGTGCCGACCGTCTGCGCGTCGTCGCGTATCGCCTCGGCCACCGCGGTCCATTGTGGTTCCTCCGCGGCGGTGATTTTGAGTTGGGTGTGGAGACTCTTGATGCGCTGTTCGATGCGGCTGGCGACCGCCGCCTTGGCCGGCGCGGCTATGCTCGGGCCTTGGGCGCCTTGGGCGATCAGGACCGACGGTGCGATAAACAATGCTGCGGCAAAGGTGCCCGCCAGGAACGACGCGATTCTCATGATTTGGTCTCCATTACCCTCGTCAGCGCCGGTCACGCTCGTATGGGCTGCGCCGTTCCGGCTGGGCGCGCCTAGGCGGCGGCCGGTGTGCCTCGGGTCGGTCGCGATTGTCGCCGTGGTCGCTCAAGATGGCGCTGCCGATGAGCAGGCCCAAACCGATCATCAAGCCGTCCATCACAACGGGCGGTGCGGCTGCTGGTGGCGCCGAATCATAAGCCGGCGGCGGATAGTTGGGCGGCGGGCCTGGATAGCAGTTGCCGTCGCTCGCGTAGTAATAGCCGGACGGACAGGACTGCGCCTGCACTGCAAGGGGCACCCCAGCGGTGAGTACTCCGACCAGGACGCCGGTCACTCCCCGCCGCAAGATCTCGCTGCGGAAGCTCATACTACCTCCTGCACGATGCACTCATCGTTCCACAAGTTACCCTCATCCTCAAGCGAGGCCTGCGATTTAGTGACCGAGCGTCAAAAGAGGGGCTTTCAGTTTGTTTGCGATTCTTAGCTCGAACTGCCGCGGAAGAATGGTGGCCAAGGGCGGAATCGAACCACCGACACAAGGGTTTTCAGTTTTATCGAAGTAATCGCGTGTCTTGAGTGATCAATAGCTTACCAATGCTTGCCAAAACCATACCCCACTCAAGTCCACTGTAAGCAAGGCAATTCGCGGACCGTTCGAGCACAAATTCGGCACAGAGCGCACGGGTAGCCTTCTAGGCGTCTGAGACGGGAAATCGCGATCTATCGCGCATGACCGTTATCGGCCAAAAGCGGTCAGTCGCAGGAAATCGAAGCTGTTCGGCAATTAGAAACGGGGTTCAACCCGATTAGTCTTTACGGCAAGTCGTTCCCGCGACTTCTGAGTGACGATTAGAAATATCGCGAATCCAAGCCAACTGAACAGCAATGTAACTATAAACCAGCCAAACTTGGCTCCCCCGTAAGAACGGCCTGAAAACAGCACAAGCACTGGGCATATGATCCAGCCGCCAGCGACGGGCGCGACGATCATTAAAGCGAGCGCCGAAAGTAGAGGTATATCAAAAACGTATAAGTGTGAAAGGTATGAAAGGAACGAGCTCATCATCGGCATGCTGGTCGGGAAATGCTAAGGAATCCCAGCGTAATTTCAGTCTATGCCTGAATGACCGCTTTGGCTCGATAGCGGTCTAAATCGAGGTTGTCGCACACACGGGGACTCGTTGCTTATATGCGAGCCTTGACGATCAAGGGCGAGCTGGCCCTCCCTTGAGCCGCCTGACGGAAGTTACCCCGCTCGCTCAAGTGTGGCTCGACAAAGCGAAAAGACGGAAACCCTGGCGTCGGGTAGCGCGCGGGCCCTTTAATCCATGGAGCGAGTGCGAAAGATTGTCGGTACAGCCCGGATGACGATCATCACCAACCCTATTTTAAATCCGAAACCTTTCAGTTCGGACAATTAGGACTTCTCCGGCCCCTGACGAAGGAGGTGGAAGGTGGAACGTGCTAGACGGAATTGAAGCTGTAGTGTCCAGGGGCCCAGTTACCGAAGTCGTGCCCGAGAAAAAGACTGAAGAAGCCTCGGGCCATTGGCAATCAATCTAATGTACGGGCGGCGACGGGCGCAGAGGTTTCGCGAGAGGTATTTTGCTTGGGGGTAACGTAATTGGCGATTGCCGAACCGACGCCTTTGCGCAGGGTTCCCCTTCTACTTCGAGCATTACCAAATTCGACGCACCGAGACTTGTGGTCAGCTGCACCGGATACGCCTGATGACCGCATCGATCGGCCATCCAGCGGGGCAACTGCGCAGTAACCTTCTGGGCACCATAAGTCAGCACCAGGTGTTCAATCGTGAGAGGGGAACCCGCGAACGTGAGCTTGACACTACTGTCGATACCACTCGAAGAAATGGCAATGGAGTGGCCAGAGATGGCTGAAGATAATGCTGCTTTGGGCATTGCCACGATTCCAGGTCGCGAACCGGGTCCAGATGGGACAGATGCGGTCGCGAGGGGCGGAAATGCTGCAAAGCGCTGATTCGCTATCGTAGGTGAAGAATTCGACGGAACGACTGATATTGTCGAAGGCATGATTGAATCAATGTGCGGCGGCCCCAGAATGTCGAATTCGATGGGGTTTGACGATCCCTTACTGGTTGTTACTACAACTTGGTAACGGCCTGGCTTGGTTCGCAAAGCCGTGGGTACGTAGATGTCGACAACCCCATCTATCGGATTCTCGTAGGCCAGGAATCCCGTAGCTACGTTACCCACGCTGACAGCGGTAGAGGAGTAGTCCAAACCCGTGGCGACAATGCGCGCCAGCCATTTAGTCTCCGTGACACGCATCTCTGTCGGCATAATCGAGAGAATCCTGGGCGCGACGTTGGGCACAGGGACAATTGGCAGCGACACGAGGTTCGAGTTCACGTTCAAGACTCTTACATAGAACTCCAATGTGCCCCCAGCCGGGCACATCGCGTCGCTCCTCAAATCGATGGTAAGAGCGCTGGGCGACCATGAATAGAACTGCGCAGCGCCTCGCGTGTTGCCGGTCACCTCCTGGTATGGTGCTCTATTGACGCTTATATACAGCTGAACGTCCCGAGAGAATGTATAACCGTTAGTCGAAGGTCCGGCGAGGCCCGAACCGCTGAGCGTGACTCTGTGGTAGTTGCCGTCGCTCATGCAGCCTTTCGGAGATACCGAAGTCAACACGGGTCCCGCATAGACCGGCCCGCCGTAGAATGCTGCGCCACACAGGCCAACTGCAACGGCCCGAAGAAACCTTCTTGAAGCCCAAGTCGGGGACACGCGTAGACGCACCTTCATGGCGGCCTTAACTAGGGCCCTAATACTTGCAACCAGATGTGGTTTCATTGGGATCCGCCTTGTTTAATTTGTCTATGTGAATTAAAAAATGCGGATAACCAAGCATAGAGCATACAGCGCCGGGCGGTAAATTCGATATTTCGTCATTGCGTCCGTTCTGTCGATTCAAATGAATTGAAAGCCAAATTGAAGCCTTTCAACCATCTACTGCTAATTTCGGCCGGATCGAATTGTCCGCCACACGTGCCGCAACCCCAAAGTCACTTGACGCACACCTTGGACCACGATGAGGCGCCCAAACTGATGCGGCCGCATCTACGATGTGCTGTTCGAACAGAAGTAATACACTTCTGCCGCGATCGCGCTCTTCGCTAGCGAGCCACTCGCAGCCCCCGCGCAGACCTTTCTAGACACGTCCTGGACACTGGCCGCGGAAGCCGCGCGTGCATGATGATAACTTGGTGATCATTTTCTTCTGGCGTTCCCACGGGGACCCGCGCGTGCGCTTCAGAGTGGGGGTCGCTGAAGTGGGAGCAACGAATAGCCGCCTAGGCTCCCGGCTTCGAATGGCCGCTTTCGGCGGGGGGCTCAACCGCGACGCGTGAATCGCGTCTCCCCCAATATTGGCGCTATGTTTGTTGTCGCACATACGGCGCGTGACTCCCGATTTAATGTTGTGGGTGCTAGGCGATGAGGAATTGGCCTCGTGCAGAAATGTTCCATGAGACCCCAACCGAGGCATCCAATTGAATAAGCGAGAGATTCGGTATAGCGCGGCCCTTGCGCTGTCTGTGCTGCTGGTCGCGGCCTCACCTGTTAGAGCGAATGACAATTCGTTCGATCCTTTGTCGACCGATGATTTCTGCATGGCGACGGGCACTTTCACGGAGGGCACAGCAACTTTTCGGTACCTATCGTACAACTTAGCTAAAGGGCGCGAGAATTGCTACCAGTCCTCTTGGCATGACGCCAGCAGCTTCGTAGAGGACTGGACCTATCCCACACACAAAGTCGGCGACTTGGCCTCGCCGTCGTCGATCGTGCCCAAACCCCGGAACTACACGATGCTGCTCGCCGGCCTTGGCTTGATCGGCTGGGTTGCGGTCCGCCGCCAGCGGAGCTTTCTGGACTAATTCAAGTCCCAACAAAGCAGACTGCGCTCCGGCAAAGCCGCCTTGTAGCCTTTCTCTCCTCCTCACGAGGTCTAACTGGACTAGATAAGTGGACTCGAGAACCGAGCCGAAGATTTCCGCCGATGTGTCCGATATGTCCAGAGAAATTAAGGCCTACTCTTGCTGGTGCCCGTCGCGGTCCTTGCTAGCCAGCATCCGCGCGTACCAGCACTACGCGAATTCAAGAAACCCCTTCCTCGTCATTGCCAGAAAAGTGGCAGTGCTTCGTCACCGGTTCTGGAGCATCGTGACCGGCGCCGACATTCCCGTGAATTGCCACATTGGTGGAGGACTACTCTTGCCGCACCCGAGCGGGGTGGTGATACATCCGGATGCGCGAATCGGTCCCAACTGTCTGATCTTTTCCGGCGCGGTTATAGGGACGCGCAGACGCCATTGCGAATCTCTAGAGGAAGGCCCTCCGATAATTGGCGGTCACGTAGAGGTCGGAGCAAACGCGACGATCCTAGGCGCCGTCAGAATCGGCGATCACGCGCTTATTGGTGCCGGCGCAGTAGTTCTAATCGACGTACCGGAGGCGCGATCGGCCGTTGGCGTACCAGCAGCCATCGTTCATTGGCCAACCGAAGGGCACATTGGAGTTGCGTTAGCCCGTCGTAATTGACGGGCAAACTGGCGTCTCCACGGGGGTTCGCAACTTATGCGGGTGACTTGATTCTAAAAATTGCCGCCTAAAGCCGGCGACTTGCCGCATGGACGACCGCTATCGGCCATGAGCGGACGTTCGACTAACGTCATATATCAGCCGCGGCGCTCGCGTCACCGTGGCGCCGTCGGCTGGATGCCGTGGCAGGCAGCTTGTCGAAGCCGGGCGGCCACTATGGCTTCTCTGTTCCCGGATCACCTGGTCGCAATGGATCGGTAAACTTCAAACCCGCATTCCGCAAGTCACCCAACACAGTGTCCCCTTCTGGTCGCACGTTCTTATCAACCCATCTCGTCAAATCGTCAAAGGCCCGAATCTGCTCGGGCGCACTGAAGCCACAGTGACCGGCTATCCGCATGATTCGCTGAACGAGGAGGTTTTGGCGGCCTGCCGCTTCCACAGTTCGTTTCAATGATTGTTCAAGCGAAATGGGCACGAACAGGTCGCCGGTGCCATGCAGAGTCATCAGTGGCCGCTCAATGCGCCCATCGAACGGTTTGGTTTCTTCGTATGGTCCACGCGCACTCCTCGCTTCCGGGTCAGCGAACTTCCGCACAACCCGCGCGTTGAGTGTGTCTGCGGTCAGACCAAGAGTCTCGTCGATGACATACCGCACCTTGGCATTCGTCGTCACGCGGCGCCACGCTGGCTCAACCTCGATTCTCGCCGCCGCTGCGACGTTCTTGGTAAAGCGTGTTGCAAGGCCTTCGAGCGCGAAAGGTCTCGGGCCACCGCTAATCTCGATCTGCACGCTGGCCAGCTGACGTCCCCTTTTCGTATAAGTAGGCGGCTTACCCAGGACGTCTGTGAGCTTCGCGAGGTCCTGATCTGCTGTTGCATCAGAGACTCTGACGCCACTTATTGCCGTCGACGCTGCGCCAATCGCCGTCAAGAAGTCCATCTCGCCCGGCCCACTAGGGCACATGGCAAGGCCGCCCGCAAACGTCGTCGGGAACTCCTGCAATCCAAGAATCGTGACGTGTCCACCCATCGAGGCGCCGGTCAGGTAAACCTTCCGCGGAGCCATGCCGTTTGATTTCGCAAATAAGTCCGTGAGCGCCATCGTATCGAGCAAACCGATGCCAGGAACATAACCGTTGCATCGATAACTCGAAGCGGCCCACGCGTAGCCACCATCGATCAAGTGTTGGCGAAGAGCGCCTCCCTGGCCGACACCTGGAAACCCAACCCGAAGCTGCGAGCCCCCACTTCCCTTGTTATCGAGATACCCATGCGCCCATAGAACCAGTTCTCCGTTCCATTTGGCAGGAACTTCAATTCGATAGACGCCACCGTCATATCGGCCAGCGAGTGCTCTCGCACCTGGCAATGCTTGAAACGTCGGATCGCCGTACTGCCATTCTTGGCTAGGGCACGACACCGGCGTCACACCAGGCAGACCGACGGCCGCACGGCCGGGTCTGCTCAATGAAGCGGCCAGCATCAGGGCGAGCAACACGGCCGCTGCAATACCTCTTGTTCGCATCGTCATATTCCTTGTCGCTGGTCGCCCTCTTCGCTACTGTTGCATTTTCAAAGTGGCTGCCTAACGTTCACGCCCACCGGGGCGCGCAGCCGGTTGGATAAGATGGCACGCCGCGTCGCGCGCGTCCACGTGGGGCGTGGGGTTAGATTGCGCGGCACGTTCACTCAGCGTCGTGCACCGCGTGACGGTGCTAAGACCAACTGCCATCAGAGACGCCAAGCCCAATCCAACGAGCCCGCTTACAGGAACGCGGGCAATCAGGCCGAGGAGACTCTCTGTGCCAAGAAGCCCGAAGATGAATAACTTCACCGGGAAATCGACCACGATCCAAACAATGATGATCGCGACGAAAGCTCCAGTGGTTTTGGCCGAAGGAGGAGCCGCACAATGCGGACATGTGAAGACGGGTCTTAGCGTCCACCAGCGAAGCGATCGGCTGCAATTTGGGCACGTCGCTGACATAGCGCAATCTAACTGGTACTAGTTGACTTTTTAGTTGCCATTTGTGGTCAGTTTGCAAACCTCACAACATGTAACAGCGGCTTGCATTCTCCCGGTTGATCAATACGTTATGCCTCGAAATGACTCCAAGCAATGCCACCAAGATGTAACGCGGCGAGCGTCCGCAAGCACAGCTTGCGAATGACCGCTCTGGGTCGGAAGCGGTCACTCGAAGCGCGCCATGGCGATTGCTTCGTAAGCACACCCTAAGCACAAACTAAATGCACACGAGGGAATCCCCATGCACCAAATGCGCTAATCCAAACCTCAGTTTTCCCGGGGGAAAACCCATGGTGCCGTTCACTGAGTACCATTGAGGCACAGTGGTTTTGGGTAATGTTCTGCGTTCGCAATGCGAAGGTCGGGAGTTCGATCCTCCTCCACTCCACTAAAATCTCTCGTTGATTGAGCCGGCCGCAAGACCGGCAGCATGAATCTCCAGGCTCGCTTTCAGGGCTGAGCGCCGCCGATGACGCGGATTTCGCGCGCGGCCCTCGGGTACTCGACGCCTGCGGCGCCGAACTTCTCCACGATCGCCTGATTGATCTCGGCGCCGGCCGCCACGTAGTCGGGCACCTTGACCCACGGCCTTACCGCGATGCCGATCGACTTGTCGGCGAGCGTCGCGACGCCGACCAGCGCCGCAGGGTCCTTCAGAATGCGCGCGTTGGACTGCACTACCTCGTCGATCGCCGCGAGGGCGCGCCCAAGGTCGGCCGCGCGGGCGATCTCCACCCGCAGCTCGAGCTGCCGGATTTCGCCGTAGTTGTGCAGAATCTCGCCCACGATCTTGCGGTTCGGCACCACCACTCGCGAGCGGTCCGGGTGGCTGAGCTTGGTGGTGAAGAGGTCGATCGACTCCACGCGGCCCTCGACCCCCACCATCGCGACGTACTCGCCCACGCGGAAAGGCTTGGTGAAGATAATGGTCAGGCCCGCCGCCAGGTTGCCCAGCACGCCCTGCATGGCGAGCGCGATGCCGGCGCCCGCAACGCTCAGTCCGGCGATCAGCGGCAGCAGGTCCACCCCGAGGTTCTGCAGCGCCATGATAAGGAACAGGCCGATCACGATCAGCCGGGCGAGGCGCACCAGCAGCAGCCGAATCGGCGGCTCGAGGCTCAGTTTTCCGAGCCAGCGGTCGAAGAACGCGCCCACCCAGCGCCCGACGTAGTAGCCGGCCACCAGGATCAGGATCGCGACCAGGAGCTTCGGGCCGAACTTGATGCCCAGGTCGATGGCCGTGTTCTTTGCCTGGTCGAGGTTGGCGAGCTGGGTCGGCATGACGCGTTCGATCATGCCCGCGTGCTGACGCTGCCGCGGTCAATTACGAAGATGCGGTCGACCATGCGCTCGGAGTGCTGCAGGTCGGATTCGGACAGGATCACCGACATGCCCTCCAGCTTGAGGCTGCCGACTACTTCCACCAGTCGGTGCGCGAGCGCGGGTGCGACGCCCTCGAAAGGCTCGTCGAGCAGCAGCAGCTTGTCGCCGCAAATGAGCGCGCGGCCGATCGCGACCATCTTCTGCTGCCCGCCGGAGAGCTGCGTGCCCTTGCGCGCGGCAAAGCCGCGGATCTCCGGGATCAGGCGATAGACTTTTTCCAGGCGCGCCGCGGCATCGGGCAGCTTGGCTGCCCATGCAGGCAGCAGCAGGTTCTCCTCCACCGTCAGGTCCGGGATCAGGCGCCGGTCCTCGGGCATGTAGCCGATGCCCATACGGGTGCGGCGCCAGGTCGGCGAAGCGAGCAGATCGGCGCCGTCGAATCCGATCGCGCCGCCGGAAACCTCGAGGATGCCCATGATGCTCTTCATGAGCGTGGTCTTGCCCGCGCCGTTGCGACCGATCAGACCCGCCATGCTGCCGGTGGGCAGCTCGAGCGACACGCGGCGCAGGATCTGCACCGACTGGATCGAGACCTCGAGATTGTCGATTTTAAGCACGGTGTTTCGCCTGCGCTTCGTCCAGCCGGTGCAGCTCGCCACCCACGACGAACCGCTTGACCTCGGCGTCTTCGAGCGCCTCGGAGGGAGGCGCATCGGCGATGATGCGCCCGTCGTAGAAGGCCAGCACCCGCTCGGCAAAGCGGCTCACGACCTCCATGTCATGCTCGACGAACAGCACCGTCGCACCCTCGGCGCGCACCGCCCTCATGATCATCTCCATGATCGCAAACTTCTCCTCCGCGGAGACGCCGCTGGTGGGCTCGTCGAGCAGCAGGATCTTGGGCTTGGCGACCATGGTGAGCGCGATATCGAGCAGCTTCCTCACTCCGCCCGGGAGCACCTGCGCGTTCTTGTCGCGGTACTCGGTCAGGCCGAAGCGCTCGAGGATGCGCCCGGCGACCTCCTCGGCGGGCAGGTTGTGGCCCGGCACCAGCGGCTCGCCGCCGGAAAAGAATCCGCCCAGGCCCGCGTTCCTCAGCACAACGCCGATGCCGGCCATCATGTTCTCGAACGCAGTGAGCGAGGCGTACAGCTGCGGGATCTGGAACGAGCGGCAGATCCCCAGGCGCGTGATATCGCGCGGCGCCAGCGCAGTGATGTCCTGCCCTTCGTAGTGAATGCGCCCGCGGTCGGGCTTGAGGTAGCCCGTGATCATGTTGATGAAGGTCGTCTTACCCGCGCCGTTGGTGCCGATGAGGCCAACCACGGAATCGCGCTCGATCGCGGCATTGATGTCGCTCGCCGCGGTAACCGCGCCGAAATTCTTGCACAAGCCCCGTGCGTCGAGGACGGTCGCCATCTCAGGACGCCTTGCGCCGGGTGAAGATTGACCACAGGCCGTTGGGCAGGAACAGGATCACCACCAGCAGCGAGCTGCCGAGCACCATCTGCCAGGTATTGGGAGAAATGTCGAAGGCGACCGACTGGATGATGCCGAAGATCAGCGCCCCGAGAAAAGGCGCGATCACGCTGCCGGTTCCCGCCAGAATGGTGATGAAGATGAACTCGCCCGAAGTCGTCCAGTACGCCATCTCCGGGTCGATGTGACCGACGGTGGTCGCGGCGAGCGCGCCGCCGAGCCCCGCGAGCGCCGCGGCAATGACGTACTTGACGTGGATCGCGTGGCGCGCTGAGGCGCCCATGTACTCGACCCGGATTTCGTTGTCCTTGATCGCGGGCGCCAGCCGGCCGAGCGGCGTCTTCAGGTAGCGATTCACCAGCAGCGCCGCGACAAACGCCACCACCACGGCGACCGCCAGCACCATGTAGCGCACCCAGGCGTCGGCCGGACGGAATCCGGCGAGCGTCGAGGGCAGCAGGTTGAAGCCGTCGCTCGAGCCGAGCGCCTCGGTCTTGACCAGCAGGCCGTACAGGATCATCGAGATCGCGAGGCTGAGCAGGCCGAAGAAGATGCTGCGGTATCGCGCCAGCAGAAACCCCAGCACGAAGCCGGTCACCCCGGACGCGAGCATGCCGGCGAGCATCAGCGTGAACACGCCGCTCACCTCGTAGCGCAGCCCCAGCAGCCCCGCGGCATAGGCGCCGATGCAGTAGTACAGCGCCTGGCCGAAGGACACCAGGCCGCAGCGCAACAGGATCATCAGGCCGAGCACCACCAGTCCCTTGGCGAGCGCCACGGTCAACAGGAACACGGTCCACTGCGGTGCGAACGGCCCGGCGATGAGTATCGCGGCGACGATCAGCGTGAGAGTTCGCGGCGTGCGGTCGCGGCTCATATCTTCCTTGCCTCGGCGAGGCTGAAAAGCCCTCTCGGCCGGAACGCGAGGACCGCCGCCATGACCAGGTAGATCACGAACAGCTCCGCCTGCGGCAGATAGTGGATCGTGGCCGAGCGCACCAGGCCGACGATCACCGCGCCGAGCGCGGCGCCCGGCAGGCTGCCCAGGCCTCCGATCACAACCACCGCGAAAGAAAGCACGATCACGTCGACGCCCAGGCCGGGAACCACTGATACGGTCGGCGCGGTGTAGGCGCCGCCGATCGCCGCCAGCAGCGAGCCGAAGGTGAAGGTGAAGAGATAGAACCGGTCGACGTTGATTCCCATCGCGCGGCTCAGCTCGGTGTCGTGGATCACCGCGACCAGCAGCTTGCCGGTGCGCGTATGGTTCAGCAGCCACGCGAGTCCTGCCCCGCAGGCGACCGCGACGCCGACCAGGATCAGATTGTAGTAGGGATAGGTAAGGTCGCCGATGTCGAAGCTGCCGAGCAGGCCGTAGGGTTCGGCAATGAAGTACGGGCTCACGCCCCAAATCAGCTTGATGACGTCTTCCAGGATCAGGAACAGGGCGTAGGTGATGAGCAGGATCACCACCTCGTCCTTGGCGTACATGAAGCGCAGAATGCCGCGCTCGATCAATGGCGCGACGATGACCGATACCAGCAGCGCCGAGCCGAGCAGCACCGCGTAGGAAAGATAGGGCGGCATGCCGTGCGCGAGCAAAGCACCCGTGATCGAGGCTGCGGCGTAGGCGCCGAGCGCGTAGAAGCTGCCGTGCGTCACGTTGACGATCTTCATGACGCCGTAGATCAGCGTAAGTCCGACCGCGGCGACGAACAGCCAGGCAGAGTAGATGATGCCGTCGATCAGGACGGCCAGGAACTGTTCCACGCTATGCGGGGCCGAAAATGCCGGGACGAAAAAACGGCTGCCGCGAGGGCAGCCGTTCATCGCTCGAATCGCCTATTTCTTCTTGAAGCCGCTCGCGATCCAGTCGGCGGCCTTGACCCCGTCGGGCGGGTTCACCATCTCGGCCGGATAGCGCTTGACGTTCGCCACCGTCATCTTGCCGTGGACCTTCTTGGTCACGCCGTAGGCGGTCTCGGTGATCGCCTGGTGGCCGGCCCCAATCGCCATCTCGACCTTGCCTGCCGGGCTCTCGAAGGTCAGGTGCTCGAATGCCGCGATCACCTGGTCGGTGCTGGGGCGCTTGCCGCCGTTCGCGGCCTGCGCCTTCTCCCACGCCGCCTTGGTGCCGAGGATCGCCTGCGCCATATGGTAGGCGGCGTAGTTCGGCGGTACGCCGTAGCGGTCCTGGAACGTCTTCGAGAACCACTTGTTCAGCTCGTTGTTGGGGGCGTACGGACCGTAGGGGCCGCGCGCGCCGATCACCACGCCGTCCGGAATGCTGCCCGCGAGCTTGTACATGGCGGTTTCGCCGGTGGTCAGGATCACAGTGCGGTGCTTGAACAGCCCGCGCGGGCCGCCTTGAAGGATCAGCGCCTCGAGATCGCCGTCCCAGAAGCTCGAGTGCACCACGTCGGCCTTGGCGCCGAGCACGGTCGAGATCTCGGCGTTGTACTGGCCCGCGAACAGCTTGGGCATCTGCGAAGTGGCGACCTTCACGCCGGGAACGAGCTGTTTCATCGACGCCTCGAAGTCGGACCAGGAGTCCTGGCCCCAGGCGTAGTTCTGGTTGATGCCGGCGATCGACTTGATTCTGCCCTTCCTGAGGTCTTTCACGTAGAGCGCTGCGCCGACGCTGTCCATGGTCGCGGTCGCGGCGGTGCGGAATACGTACTTGTAGCTGCGCTCCTCGAAGATGCGCGGCGTGCCGCAATCGAAGAACACGGTGAGTTTCTTGAGCTCCTCGGCCACCGGCGCGATGCCAAGGCAGCTGCCGCTCGAGATGTAGCCGATCACCATGTCGACGTTGTCGCGCTGCACCATATTGCGGAACTCGGTCACCTGCGTGGTGGTTCCGCCTGACTCGTCGACCAGGTTCATGTGCAGCGGCGCATCGCCGAAGCCCTTGGTGGCGTAGGGCGCCGGAACCTTGCCGGCGTTCAGCATCTCGAACATGATCTCGGCGGCATTGCGCGCCGGAACGCCGAACGGTCCCGCGGCCGCTCCGGACAGGAACGAAACGACCCCGATCTTGAGCGGTGCTTCCTGGGCGGCGGCGAAGGCCGGCACCAGCGCGGCGACGATCGCCGCCGCGACAGCTTTCTTGATTGCGTTCATGGTCTCCTCCCTCTGGGGCCGACGATGGTGCAGCAAAACGCATCTGACGGTCAAGCAAGGCGAATGATAATCTGAGCAAGATCAATGAGGAGGTCCGATGCCCGCGCGCCCCGGCCTGCTGGCGGTGTGGAACGACATCGCCGCCGAAGATGAAGCCGAGTTCAACGCCTGGTACGACGATGAACGCATACGCGAGCGGCTCGGCATTCCCGGCATCCCGAGCGCGCGGCGCGTGCGTGGGCTTATCATCGTCCAACGCAGCGCAGAGGGGAATCTTCAGTGAGCTTCGAAACCATCCTGTACCAGGAGGACGGGCCGATCGGCTGGCTGACGCTGAACCGTCCCGACGACGGCAACATGTTCACGCCGCAGATGTGCCACGAGATCCGCGACTGCATCAACGCGGTGCGGCGCGAAACGCGCACCCGGGTGCTGGTGATCACCGGCGCGGGCGACAGGTTCTTTTGCATCGGCGGCCGCAAAGAGGGCATGGAGGATACGCTGCTGTACGCAGGCGTGCTGCCGACCCTGGAGATGTACGAGTCGATCGATCGGCTGCAGAAGCCGGTCATCGCCTCGGTCAACGGTTATGCGGTGGGCGGCGGCAATGTGCTGCAGGTCGTGTGCGACCTCACGATCGCCAAGGAGAGCGCAGTGTTCCGCCAGGTCGGGCCGATGATGGGCAGCTTCGACGCCGGTTACGGCACCTGGTACCTGGAGGACCTGGTCGGCAAGAAGAAGGCGAAGGAGATGTGGATGCTCAACCCGCGCCTGTCTGCCAAGGAGGCGCTCGCGATCGGGTTGATCAACCGCGTGGTGCCGGACGACGCGCTGCGCGAGGAAACGCGCAGGATGGCGCTGGAGGTCGCCGAGCGTGGCGCGTTCGCGCTTGCCTCCATCAAGGGCGCGTTCAATGCGCGCCACGGCGGAGTGTCAGGGCTGGCGCGGGTCGCGCACGACCTGCTGCTGCGTCCCTACCTCGAGAGCGAGGAATCGCACGAGCTGGGCGACGCCTTCCGCGCCAAGAGGAAGCCCGATCCGGGCAAGTTCGGCCGCTAGGGTCGTGAATACCGTTCTCACCCTGCTCAACCCGCAGGAGGCGGCGCGCCACTACGCCTCGGGCGCGTGGCGCAGCGACACGCTCTATTCGCTGCTCGCACGCCACGCGGCCGAGCGCCCGCAGGCGCCGGCGCTGCGCGATGCGCGCCTGCGCCTGTCCTGGAGCGAGCTGCTGGCCTGGGTCGACGCGACGGCGCAGGCGCTGCACCTGGCGGGGGTCCGCCGCGGCCAGCGCGTGGCGGTATGGCTGCCCTCGCGCGCCGAGAGCGTGGTCGCGCTGCTCGCCTGCGCGCGGAACGGCTATGTCTGCAATCCTTCGCTGCACCTGAACTACACCGTAGCCGAGATCGTGCAGCTGCTCGAGCGCACGCGGTCCGCTGCGCTCGTCACGCAGCGACAAGACGTCGTCGGAGCGGCGCAAGCGCTGCCCCACATGAAGGTCGTGTTCGGAGCGCCGGGCACGCCCTTTCCGTCGGCGGGCGCGGCCTGCGACGTTGCCCCCGTCGCCGATCCCGACAAGATCGTCTACCTCGCGTTCACCTCGGGCACCACCGGCGTGCCAAAGGGCGTGATGCACTCGGACAACACGCTGCTCGCCAACGGCCGCGCAATGGTCAAGGACTGGGGGCACGACCATTCGACCGTGCTGCTCAGCCTTTCGCCGATGAGCCACCACATCGGCACGGTCGCGGTCGAGCAGATGCTGGCCGCGGGCTTCGAGCTGGTGGTCAACGACCCGCCGGCGGGCATGAAGCCGCTCGACTGGGCGCTCAAATGCGGCGCGACCTACATCATGGGCGTGCCGACGCACGCCATCGACATCCTGGCCGAGGTCAAGCGCCGCGGCCTGGCCAGGCTTGGCGCCGTGCGCCTGTTCTACATGGCCGGCTCGCCGATCCCGCGCGAAGTGGCGCAGCGCTTCCTCGGCATGGGCGTCACGCCACAGAACATTTACGGCATGACCGAGAACGGCTCGCACCAGTACACGCTGCCGAGCGACGACGCACAGACCATCGTCGAGACCTGCGGCCGCGCCTGTCACGGCTACGAAACGCGCATCTTCGCGCAGGACAATCCCGATCTCGAGCTGCCTGCCGGCACGGTGGGCGAGATCGGAACCCGCGGCGCATTGCTGATGCTCGGCTACTTCGACAACCAGGCCACCACCGAAGACTCGTTCAACCGGGACGGTTGGTTCCTGTCCGGCGACCTTGGCGTGCTCGACGAGCGCGGTTGCCTGCGCATCGTAGGCAGGAAGAAGGACCTCATCATCCGCGGCGGTCACAACATCCACCCGGCCCGGATCGAGGATCTGGCGCACAGGCACCCCGCGGTGCACAAGGCCGCCGCCTTCGGCGTGCCCGACGCGCGCCTGGGCGAAAAGGCCTGCCTTGCGGTCATCTGCCGCGAGGGCGAGCGCGTCTCCGGCGAGGCGCTGCTCGATCACCTGCACGCCGTCGGCTTGTCGAAATACGACATGCCGGAGTATTTCCTGGCCGCGGACGCCTTTCCGCTCACCGCAAGCGGCAAGATCCTCAAGCGCGAGCTGCAGGAGTGGGCGAGAAGCGGACGCATCGCGCTGCAGCCGGTGCGCTGGAGCGAACCCGTGAAGGAGAAATGAAATGGCTATCGAACTGTCGCGCGTGGAGGAATTCGCGCTCATCCGCCTCAACCGCCCGCAGGCGCTGAACGCGCTTTCGTTCGGCCTGGTCGAGGATCTGTCGCGTGCGGTCGACGAGGTCGCGGCGAGCGACGCCCGCGCGCTGCTGGTCACAGGCGCCGGGGACAAGGCGTTCTGCGCCGGGGCCGATATCGCCGAGCTCGCCGGCCGGACGCTGGCGCAGACCAAGCGCGGCGCCGAGTTCGGCCAGGCGACGATGGAAAAGATCACGCGCTTGCCGATGCCCTCGGTGGCGATCGTCAACGGCTATGCCTTCGGCGGCGGCCTGGAACTCGCGCTCGCCTGCACCTTCCGCTTGGTCACGCCCAACGCGAAGCTCGGGCTGCCCGAGATCAAGCTCGGCCTTATCCCCGGCTACGGCGGCACCCAGCGCCTGCCGCGCGCGGTGGGCGAGGCGCGCGCGCTGGAGATGATCCTCAGCGCCAAGGCGGTGGACGCGCAGACGGCGGTCGCCTGGGGGCTCGCGAACCGGGTCGTCGACGGCGATGCGCTCGCGGCGGGCATCGCCTTTGCGCGCGAGTTCTCCCGCTTCAGCCTGCCGGCGCTCGGCTTCGCGCGCGAGGCCGTGCAGCGTGCGCTCGACACGCCGGTGCACGAGGGCCTCAGAATCGAGGCCGATTTGTCGACGCTCGCCTTTCAGACCGAGGATGCGCGCGAAGGGATGGATGCGTTCATGAACAAGCGCAAACCCGCTTTCAGGGACCGCTGAGATGGCGAAGGTGATCGCGGTCACCGGCGCGAGCCGCGGCATCGGCACGGCGATCGCCGCCGAGCTGGTGCGCCGCGGCTTCACGGTGGGCTCTCTTACACGGAAAGGAATCGGCATCGACGGAACCCTCCCCATCGCCTGTGACGTCAATGACGAAGATTCCCTCAAGCAAGCCTTCAAGACCCTCGCGGACAAGGCGGGGCGCATCGACGGCCTGGTGAACAACGCCGGCGTTCACCTCTACGGCAAATCAGCCGCGCTCGAGACCGCGCGCTACGAGGAGGTGATGGACACCAACGCGCGCTCGGTGTTCCTGTGCTGCCGCGAGGCGTATCCGTATCTCGTGCGCGCCGGCGGCACGATCGTCAACATCGGCTCGTTCTTCGACAAGCTGGGCGTGAAGCAGAACCTCGCCTACTGCGCGTCCAAGGCCGCGGTGGGCGCGATCACCCGCTGCCTCGCGGTCGAATGGGCGCCGAAGAAGATCCGGGTGCTCGACGTCGCGCCCGGCTACATCGAGACCGAGCTCAACGCCGAGGCGATGAAGAAGGGGGCGTTGCGCGCCTTCCTCGAGGCGCGCGTGCCGACCGGCGGCCCGGGCGGGGCCAAGGACGTGGCGCGGCTGGTGGCGGCGCTGTTCTCGGAGGAAATCCCCTTCTTCACCGGCGAGACGATCTACCTCGACGGCGGCCAGGGGATGGCGCACTGAGCCGATGCGCGCGGTCGTTGTCCGCGAGCACGGCCCGTTCGGCTCCCCGCGCCTGGAGACGGTTCCCGATCCCGTGCCCGGGCGCGGCGAGGTAGTGATCGACGCGCGCGCGATCGGGGTCAATTACCCCGATATGCTCGTGATCGAAGGCAAGTATCAGTTCCTGCCGCCGCGTCCGTTCAGCCCCGGCAAGGAGGTGGCCGGCGTGGTGAGCGCGGTCGGTCCCGGGGTGACCCGCTTCAAGCCGGGCCAGCGCGTCATGGCGCAGCGCGAGTACGGCACCTACGCCGAGCGGACCCTTGCTCCCGAGGCGACCTGCTATCGCCTGCCCGACGCGCTGGGCTTCGAGCAGGGCGCGGCGCTCGGGCTCGCCTACCAGACCTCGCACTTCGCGCTGGTCGAGCGCGCGGCCTGCCGCAAGGGCGAAGCGGTGCTGGTGACGGGCGCTTCAGGCGGGGTCGGGCTGGCCGGGGTCGAGCTCGCCAAGGCCCTCGGCGCGAGCGTGATCGCGGGCGTCACCAGCGCCGAAAAGGGCGAGCTTGCCAGGCGCCACGGCGCGGACCACGTGATCGACCTCGCGGCGCCCGACCTGCGCAACAGTCTGCGCGAGCAGGTCTACGCCGCGCTCGGCAGGCGAGGCGTGGACATCGTGCTCGAGAACGTCGGCGGTGAAGTGTTCGACGCCGCGCTGCGCGCGCTCGCTTGGCGCGGGCGCATGGTGGTGGTCGGCTTCGCCTCGATGCAGCTGCCGCAGATCCAGGCCAACTACCTGCTGCTGAAGAACATCTCGGCCGCTGGCCTGCAGTGGAGCGATTACCGCGAGCGCGAGCCGGCGTGGGTGCAGCGCGTGCAGGCCGAGCTCTACGCCTTGTGGGCCGAGGGCAAGCTCAAGCCCTACGTCAGCGAGCGCTACCCGCTCGCGCGCTTCGCCGCCGCGCTCGCGCGCTTCGCCGAGCGCAAGGTGCAGGGCAAGATGGTGCTGCTGCCCTAGACCTCCATTTTCATCGGCAGGATCACCATCTGCAGCCCGGCGGCGTGCAGCCGCTCCTGCAGCACCAGAGCGGCCTGGTTGTGCAGCAGGCTGACGAACCAGTTCTCCTTCTCGAAGATCAGCTTCGAGGTGAAGAAGATGCTGTTGGGGAAGTCGGCGCGCACCTGGGCTGCGAGCTCGGCGAAGCCGTCGATCGGATCGGTACCGAAGGACAGGTAGGATTTCGCCGCCAGCCCGTTCGAGTGGCAGAAATTGACGAAGAACCTGAGCGCAACGTTGGCCTCGGTCTTCATCGCTTCCATGTCCTCGGCGCCGCCGTAGCTGCGCGCATCGACCGTACGCGAGTTGATGAACACGAAATTGCGGAAATGCCCCGGGAACATGCGCTGCACCCAGAGCAGCGCGTGCAGCCCGCCGCCGCGCGACGAGCCGACCAGGAACACCGCGGTCGGCGCCTCCGGCACCAGCGGCGGGGGCTCGGCGACCGAGCCGAAAGGCACTCCTTCGAACTGCTCGTCGATGCGGCGCAGCGCCGTCTTGGTCCACTCGTAGTGCCGCCGCACCGCGACGCACAGCGCCACGATCGCGCCGATGATCGCGAACGCCACCCAGCCGCCCTCGTCGAAGCGCTCCACCGCCAGCAAGCTCAGGATTCCGGCGCATACGACGAAGCCGAGCAGCGACAGCAGCAGCCGGCCGAGCCGGGCCTCGCTTCCGCGCCTGCGGAACCAGTAGGTCACCAGCCCCAGCAGCGAGACCGAGAAGGTGAGGAAAACGCTGATCGAATACAGCACCACCAGCAGTGTCACGCTGCCGGCGGTCCACCACAGGATCGCGAATGCGGCCAGCCCCATCACGACGATGCCGTTCTCGGTCACCAGGCGGGTCGACAGGTAGCGGAACTTGTGCGGCACCCACGAGTCGGCGGCCATGTTCGACAGCACTGCGGGGCCGCCCAAGAATCCGGTGTTGGCCGCCACGAATAGCAGCCCGGCCTCAAGGCCGAGCACCACCAGAAGGGCCCACTGGTTCGCCGCCGGTGTGTCGAACCCCATTTGATGCAGCACGGCGCCGAACGCGATCGCGTTGTAGGTGCGCCCCTCGACCGGCGTCACGTCCCACAGCAGGTAGACCAGGATGATGCCGCCGGCGGTGAACGCGAGCGATAGCGCCATGTAGAGCATGGTCAGCTTGCCGGTGTGCTCGCGCGGCTCGGCCAGCACATTGACGTTATTCGATACTGCCTCCAGCCCGGTATAGGTGCCGCCGCCCTGCGCGTAAGCGAGCAGCAGGAAGGCCGCCATCGGCGCCCAGCCGATCGCGTTGCCGAGCGCGCGCGTGTCGGCCGCCATCTGCGGGATCAGGCGGCTGAACTCTCCCGCGTGCGCCAGGATCCCATAGGCGATCAGGACCGCGTGCGTTGCGATGAAGCCGAGGAAGATCGGCAGCAGCACCTTGATCGCCTCTTTCATGCCGCGCAGGTTGAGCAGCATCAGTGCGACGACGATCGCGAGGCCGGTGGCGAGCTTGTACTCGTGCATGGCGACCGGCAGCAGCGAGAACAGCGCGTCCACCCCGGCCGCGACCGAAATTGCGATCGTCAGCACGTAGTCCACCAGCAGCGCCGCGCCCGTGACCACGCCGGCCGTGGGGCCGAGCAGGCGCGTCGCGACGCGGTAGCCGCCGCCGCCGGTCGGGAACAGTTCGATCACCTGGTTGTAGGCGAGCGCGATGATGAACACAGTGACCACGGTGGCGAGCGCCAGATATGGGCCGAGGTGAGTGTGACTGCCAAGGGCGCGAAACGCCTCCTCGGGGCCATAACACGACGACGAGATGCCGTCGGCCCCCAGACCGACCCAGGCGAAGAACGCGACCAGCGCGATGCTGTGCCGGGTCTTTTTCGACAGGGGGTCGAGCGGCGCCCCGAATACGGCATGGCGCAGACCCTGGAACAGGCTCAACCTCCGAGGCTCCGTTCCAGGCGCCGGGCGAAGACGGACATTTCCTTTTCCGCCTGCTTGTCGCCTTTCGCGTGCGCCGCGTCGATGCCACGGCGATACGCGTCGAGCGCGTCCGCCGCGCGCCCGCCGTCCGCCAGCGCCTTGCCGAGTGCCTTCCACGCCGCCGAGTAGCCGGGGTCGCGCGTTACCGCCTCGCGCAGATGCTCGGCCGCATGCGCGTGCTCGCCCGCCTTGAGGTATTCGGCGCCGAGCGAATAGCGCAGCAGCGCGCCGTCGCGCGGCGTGCCAAGCATCTTCTCCAGGTTCGTAATCAGCGGCGAGGGCATTTCGGCTAAGATGGCTGGACTGCCACGGCGATTTTACTCTCGGGCCGACGATGAAGACCGTAATCCAGTGTCAGGACGCCCCGGCGGCGATCGGCACCTACTCGCAGGCGGTGCGGGCCGGGGACGCCGTCTACCTTTCCGGGCAGATCGGGCTCGATCCCGCGACCATGCAGCTGGTCGAGGGCATCGATGCGCAGATCGAGCGCGTTTTCCGCAACCTTGCGGCGGTCGCGGCTGCGGCGGGCCTTGGGCTGGAGCACGCGGTGCGCGTGACGGTCTACCTCACCGATCTCGGGCATTTCGGCAAAGTGAACGAGATCATGGCGCGTCACCTGAAAGAGCCTTACCCGGCGCGCGCCGCGGTCGGCGTGGCCAGCCTGCCGCGCGGCGCCCTGGTCGAGATCGACGCCATTCTGCACGCGGGGTGAGTGCCGAAGCGAAGCTCGCCAAGCTCGGCATCCGGTCGCGCTTCGACCTGGTGCTGCACCTGCCGCTGCGCTACGAGGACGAGACCGCGCTCAGCGCGCTGGGCCAGGCGCCGACCGGCAAGCCGGTTCTGGTCGAAGCCGCGATAGTGCGCGCGGAAGTGGCTTACCGCCCCAAACGCCAGCTGGTGGTGCACGCCGTGTGCGACGGTGAGCCGCTTGCGCTGCGCTTCTTCAACTTCTACGGCAGTCAGTTGAAGCAGTTTGAGCGCGCCGCCGAGCAGGGCCAGCGCGTACGCGCGTTCGGCGAGGTCCGCCCCGGGTGGTTCGGCGCGGAGATGGCGCATCCGCGCTATCGCATCGTGCGCGATGGCGAGCCGCTGCCGGACGCGTTGACCCCGATCTATCCGACCACCTCGGGACTCGGCCAGCAGGCGCTGCGCAAGCTGGTGCTCCAGGCGCTGGCCGAGACGGAGCTCGAAGACACGTTGCCCGACGCGATCCTCGCGCGCTACGGCCTCGCGCGCTTCGGCGACAGCGTGCGGTTGCTGCATCTGCCGCCGCCCGGCACGGACCTCGTCTCGCTCGCGGACCGCTCGCACCCCGCCTGGCAGCGCATGAAGTTCGACGAGCTCCTGGCGCAGCAGCTGTCTTTGCGCCTTGCCTACCGCGCGCGCCGCGCCCGCGCCGCGCCCGCGCTGTCGCCAAACGGCCCGCTGCTGCGGCGTTTCCTCGGCAAGCTGCCGTTCCGGCTTACGCCGGCGCAGGCGCGGGTCATGGCGGAGGTGCTGCACGATCTTGCCGAGCCGCATCCTATGCAGCGCCTGCTGCAGGGCGATGTCGGCAGCGGCAAGACCATCATCGCCGCCATCGCCTGCCTGGCGGCCGCGGACGCTGGCCGGCAGGCGGCGGTGATGGCGCCCACCGAGCTGCTTGGCGAGCAGCACTATCGCAAGTTCGCCGAATGGCTCGTGCCGCTCGGGGTGAACGTCGCCTGGCTGCACGGCGGCCTGTCGGCAAAGCAAAAGCGCGCGGCGCAGGAAGCGATCGCCGCGGGGGAGGTCGCGATCGCGGTGGGCACGCACGCCCTGTTCCAGCGCGGGGTCGCGTTCGCGCGGCTTGCTCTTGCGGTGGTCGACGAGCAGCATCGCTTCGGCGTGCAGCAGCGGCTCAGCCTGCGTCGCAAAGGAGAGGCGCGCGCCGGCGCCGCGCCGCTGGTGCCGCACCAGCTGATGATGAGCGCGACGCCGATTCCGCGCACGCTGTCGATGAGCTACTACGCCGACCTCGACGTCTCGGTGATCGACCAGCTGCCGCCCGGCAGGCGCCCGGTCGCGACGCGCCTGGTGGCCGATGCCCGCCGCGGCGAAGTGCTGGCGCGCATCCGCGCGGCCTGCGCCGAGGGCCAGCAGGCCTATTGGGTCTGTCCCGTGATCGAGGAGTCGAAGGAGGGCGAGCTGAAGACGGCGCTCGATACTTACGAGACGCTCACGCGCGAGCTGCCGCAGCTGCGGGTCGGGCTGGTGCACGGGCGCCTTGCGGCCGCGGACAAGGCCGCGGCGATGGATGCGTTCGCCGCCGGACGGGTCCAGTTGCTGGTGGCCACGACGGTGATCGAGGTGGGCGTGGATGTCCCGAACGCTTCGCTCATGGTGATCGAGCACGCTGAGCGCTTCGGTCTTGCGCAGCTGCACCAGCTGAGGGGTCGCGTCGGGCGCGGCGCGCGCGAGAGCGTGTGCATCCTGCTCTACGCCGCGCCGCTCTCGGAGGCCGCGCGCGAGCGCCTCAAGATCGTGTTCGAGACTTCCGACGGGTTCGAGATCGCGCGCCGGGACCTGATGCTGCGCGGCCCGGGCGAGGTGCTCGGCGAGCGCCAGAGCGGCGTTCCGCTGCTGCGTTTCGCCGATCTGGAGCGCGACCAGGAACTGGTGAGCGCCGCGCGTGAAGCGGCCGACGAACTGCTGGCGAGCGACCCCGAGCGCGCCCGCGCGCACGTCGCGCGCTGGCTTTCCGGCCGGCAGGACTACGCGAAGGTCTGAGCTATGATCCCGGCTGCATGAACCTCGAGGTCATTGTCAGGCGGCTGGATGCCTACGAACGCCTGATCCGGCTCGACAAGCCGATCGGCACGCTGCTGCTGCTGTGGCCGACCCTGTGGGCGGTGTGGCTGGCATCAGACGGGTGGCCGGCGCCGCAGATCCTGATCATATTCGTCGTGGGCACGCTGCTGATGCGCTCCGCGGGCTGCGCGATCAACGACTTCGCCGACCGCAACTTCGATCCGTACGTCGAGCGCACTCGAAGCCGGCCGCTTGCCGCGCGCGAGATCTCCCCCGCCGAGGCGCTCGCGATCGGCGCAGTCCTCGCGCTGCTCGCGTTCGCCCTGGTGCTGTTCCTCAACCGCTTCGCGATTATGCTTTCGCTGCTCGGGGTCGCGGTGGCCGCCAGCTACCCGTTCAGCAAGCGCTTCTTCGCGCTGCCTCAGGCGTATCTGGGGATCGCCTTCGGCTTCGGCATCCCGATGGCCTACGCCGCGGTGCGGAACCAGCTGCCGGCGGAGTGCTGGCTGCTGCTGGCGGTGAACGTGTTCTGGGCCGTCGCCTACGACACTGAGTACGCGATGGTGGACCGCGACGACGACGCGAAGATCGGCATCCGCACCGCCGCGCTCACGCTCGGGCGCTACGACGTCGCCGCGGTGATGGGGTGCTACGCGGTGATGCTCGCGCTGCTGCTCGGCATCGGCAGCGTACGCCACTTCGGCTGGCCTTACTACGCCGGCTTGGCGGCGGCCTGGGCAATGATGAGCTATCATTATTTCCTCATCCGCGACCGCTCGCGCGCAGGCTGCTTCAAGGCGTTCCGGCACAACAACTGGGTCGGCGCGGCGATCTTCGCGGGCATCGCGTTTTCCTTTCCGATGGTGCTCCCCTGGCGATGAGTAGTGCCGACGCCCCGATCGCGAGCTTCGATTTCACCAGCGGCGCGCTGCGCGGCACGCACCTGATCCTCCTGCCCGGTTCGCTCTTGCACCGCGGCGGCGCCTTCCTGGAGACGATCCCGCTGCACGCGGTTGCGGCGATACGCGTCGCGTTCGCGCGCAATGAGGGGCAGCTCGCCTGGGGCGGCGTACTGGTCGTGATTGCGCTGATCGTGATCGCGTCGTCGGGGCCGCTGGCGGCGCTGGCCGGCGCGGCTGCCGATGAGGTCGCGGCTCAGGTGCGCAGCGGGCACGGCACCGCCAGCCTGGTGATCGCGGTCTTCCGTTCGCTGCAGACGTATGCGCGGCTGCTGCCGGTCCTATCGGCCGCGCTGGTGCTTTGGGCCGCGGCGCTGCTCGCGCTCGGCTGGCTCGGCAGTACGACCCTGACGCTGACTATGGGAGGGGTCGAGCGGACCTTCGCGGTGCGTGGACGAAGCGCCGCGCTATACGAGTTCGCCGACGCGGCGAGCGAGCGCATCTTAGAGGCGAGGCGCTAATGCACTATGCCGACCTGCGCGAATTCCTCGCCCAGCTCGAAGCGCTTGGGGAGCTCAAGCGCGTGAGCGTGAGTGTCTCGCCGCGGCTCGAAATGACGGAGATCTGCGACCGCGTGCTGCGCGCGGGCGGTCCTGCGATCCTGTTCGAGCGTCCCGCGGGACACTCGATGCCGGTGCTCGGCAACCTGTTTGGCACCGTGCGCCGGGTTGCGCTCGCAATGGGCATCGAGGCCGACGCCTCGCCCGCACCCGCGCTGCGCGAGATCGGCAAACTGCTCGCCGCGCTGCGCGAGCCCGACCCGCCCAAGGGACTGCGCGACGCGTGGGAAAAGCTGCCTGAGTTGCGCGGGCTGGTGTCCAAGGTGCTCGACATGGCGCCCAAGCAGGTCGGCTCCGCGCCCTGCCAGGAGGTGGTGCGCGAAGGCGCGCAGGTCGATCTCGGTCAGCTGCCGGTGCAGACCTGCTGGCCGGACGACGCCGGTCCGCTGATCACCTGGGGCCTCACCGTCACGCGCGGCCCGCACAAGCCGCGCGCAGAACCTCGGCATCTACCGCCAGCAGGTGATTGCACCCAACCGCGTCATCATGCGCTGGCTGGCGCATCGCGGCGGTGCGCTCGACTTCCGCGACCACGCGCTCGCGCTTCCGGGCGAGCCGTTTCCGGTCGCGGTCGCGCTCGGCGCCGACCCGGCGACCATGCTGGCCGCGGTGACGCCGGTGCCGGATTCGCTCGGCGGAATACCAGTTCGCCGGATTGCTGCGCGGCGGCGCGCACCGAGCTCGTGAAATGCCTCGGCAGCGACGCTGCAGGTGCCGGCGAGCGCCGAGATCGTGCTCGAGGGCGCGATCCATCCCGGCGACATGGCGCTCGAGGGCCCCTTCGGCGACCACACCGGCTACTACAACGAGACCGAGCGCTTTCCGGTGCTGACGGTCGAGCGCATGACCATGCGCCGCGACCCGATCTACCACTCGACCTACACCGGCAAGCCGCCGGACGAACCGGCAATGCTCGGCGTGGCGCTGAACGAGGTGTTCGTGCCGCTGCTGCAGAAGCAGTTTCCGGAGATCGTCGACTTCTACTTGCCGCCGGAGGGCTGCTCCTACCGGCTCGCCGTGGTGAGCATGAAGAAGCAGTACCCCGGCCACGCCAAGCGGGTGATGTTCGGCATCTGGAGCTTCCTGCGCCAGTTCATGTACACCAAGTTCATCGTCGTGTGCGACGACGACGTCAACATGCGCGACTGGAAGGAAGTCGATCTGGGCGATCACCACGCGCGTTGACCCGGCGCGCGACACGCTGATCGCCGAGCGCACTCCGATCGACTATCTCGACTTCGCGAGTCCGGCGGCGGGGCTTGGCTGCAAGATGGGCATCGACGCAACCAACAAGTGGCCCGCCGAGACCAGCAGAACCTGGGGCCGCCCGATCGCGATGGACCCGGCGGTGCGCGCCAAGGTCGACGCGATGTGGCGAGACCTTGGCCTGTAGGCCCGCAGCCTAGCCGCGCCGCCCGATCACCAAGCCGAGCAGCAGCCCGACCGCGCCTGCCACGCCGGCGGTCTTCCAGGGATTCTCGTGCGCGAAGCGATCGGTCGCGACCGCCGCCGCCTTGGTCTTCTCGAGCACGGCGCGCTCCGTTTCGGCGACTCTGGCTTTGGCGCTGCGAACGCTCTCTTCGAGCTTCGGGCGCAGGCTCTTCACGCGCTCGCTCGCGTCCGCAGCGGTTGCACGCAGCAAATCCTCGGCGTCCGATAGCACGACCTTGACGTCGGTTACGAGCTTTTCACGGCTGACGGATTCGTTGTTCATGGTTGCTCCTTGACTGACCGGTTGCTCAATTCCCATTTGCAGCCTAGCGGCTAGGCCCGGCGACGGCTTGACGGCAGTCAACCGGCGCGCGACGGCAGAAGAATCTTCGAAATAACTCCGCTCGCCCCTTGAAACCGCCGGGAATCGCGCCTATCATTAGCACTCGCAATGTGTGAGTGCTAACAGAACCTTGATCTGCCGGGGTTGGAGGTCTCCAACCCTTTGTTTATCAAACAATTTAATTGTCCTAGAAAGTGGAGAGTCGCATGAAAATCCGTCCGCTGCATGATCGCGTGATCGTCAAGCGCATCGAAGAAGAACGCAAATCCGCCGGTGGGATCGTGATCCCCGACACCGCCGCTGAGAAGCCCGACCAAGGCGAAATCGTCGCCGTCGGCAAGGGCAAGAAGGGCGACGACGGCAAGCTGATCCCGCTCGATGTCAAAGTCGGCGACCGCGTGCTGTTCGGCAAGTACTCCGGGCAGACCGTCAAGGTCAAGGGCGACGAGCTGCTCGTGATGCGCGAGGAAGACATCATGGGCGTCATCGAAGGCGCCTGAGTCGTCGCTCGACAGTCTATTCGAATCAACTAGGAGAAGGTTATGGCTGCAAAAGAAGTACGTTTCCACGAAAGCGCGCGGGCCAAGATGGTCCACGGCGTGAATATTCTTGCCAACGCGGTCAAGGTCACCCTCGGCCCCAAAGGCCGCAACGTGGTGCTCGAGCGCTCGTTCGGTGCCCCGACGGTCACCAAGGACGGCGTCTCGGTCGCGAAGGAAATCGAGCTGAAGGACAAGTTCGAGAACATGGGCGCGCAGATGGTGAAGGAAGTCGCGTCCAAGACTTCGGACGTGGCCGGCGACGGCACCACGACCGCCACCGTGCTCGCACAGTCGATCGTGCGCGAGGGCATGAAGTACGTCACCTCGGGCATGAACCCGATGGACCTCAAGCGCGGCATCGACAAGGCCGTCGGTGCGGTGGTCGAAGAGCTGAAGAAAGTCTCCAAGCCCTGCACCACCTCGAAGGAGATCGCCCAGGTCGGCTCGATTTCGGCCAACGCCGACACCGACATCGGCAAGATCATCTCCGACGCGATGGACAAGGTCGGCAAGGAAGGCGTGATCACGGTCGAAGACGGCAAGTCGCTCGCCAACGAGCTCGACCTCGTCGAAGGCATGCAGTTCGACCGCGGCTACCTGTCGCCGTACTTCATCAACAACCCCGAGAAGCAGATCGCGGTGCTGGATGACCCGTACGTGCTGCTGCATGACAAGAAGATTTCGTCGATCCGCGAGCTGCTGCCGCTGCTGGAGCAGGTCGCCAAGGCCGGCAAGCCGCTGCTGATCATCGCCGAGGAAGTCGAAGGCGAGGCGCTCGCCACCCTGGTGGTGAACAACATCCGCGGCATCCTCAAGACCTGCGCGGTCAAGGCGCCGGGCTTCGGCGACCGCCGCAAGGCGATGCTGGAAGACATCGCGATCCTGACCGGCGGTACCGTGATCGCTGAAGAGCTGGGCCTGAAGCTCGAGAACGCGACGCTGAAGGACCTGGGCCGTGCGAAGCGGGTCGAGGCGGCCAAGGAAAACACCACGATCATCGACGGCGCGGGCGAGAAGAAGCAGATCGAAGCGCGCGTCAAGCAGATCCGCATGCAGATCGACGAAGCGACCAGCGACTACGACAAGGAGAAGCTGCAGGAGCGCGTGGCCAAGCTGGCCGGCGGCGTGGCGGTGATCAAGGTCGGCGCCGCGACCGAAGTCGAGATGAAGGAGAAGAAGGCCCGTGTCGAGGACGCGCTGCACGCGACCCGCGCCGCGGTCGAGGAAGGCATCGTCCCGGGCGGCGGCGTCGCCCTGGTGCGCGCCCGCCAGTCGCTCAAGAACCTCAAGGGCGACAACCCCGATCAGGACGCCGGCATCAAGATCGTGCTGCGCGCGCTGGAGGAGCCGATGCGCCAGATCGTCTTCAATGCCGGCGCGGAGCCCTCGGTGGTGGTGAACAAGGTGCTCGAAGGCAAGGGCAACTACGGCTACAACGCGCAGACCGACGAGTACGGTGACCTGGTCGAGATGGGCGTCATCGATCCGACCAAGGTGACCCGCACCGCGCTGCAGAACGCCGCTTCGGTGGCAGGCCTGATGCTCACGACCGACGCCATGGTGGCGGAGCAGGTCGAGGAGAAGAAGGGCGGCGGCGGCGGAATGCCCGACATGGGTGGCATGGGCGGCATGGGCGGCATGGGCGGCATGGACATGTAATCGGAACAGGGGAAACCCACGGTTTCCCCTGGACCCCTTGCTGTCGCGAAAGAGGGCGCTTCGGCGCCCTTTTTCTTTTGCTGTCGGGCCGTTGCCCGTATAATTCGCTCCTCCCAAACCGCGCCGCAACACCGGGGTGCGTCCGGCACGGCCAAGTAGCTCAGTTGGTAGAGCAGAGGACTGAAAATCCTTGTGTCGGTGGTTCGATTCCGCCCTTGGCCACCATAACCGTTCGCGCCTACCATGACGCCGATGCAAAGTCAGCGGCGTCGAATCGGACTTGGACGACCGCGCTCCCGTCGAGCCGCAATGCGGCTGACGCGCTGCGCGGCGCTGCTTGTCCTCGCGCTGTGCGCTCAGGCGGCGCGGGCGGACGTCTTCCTTGAGGTGCAGAAGAACGGCACCCTGCTGCTGAGCGACCGGCCGCTCTCGTCGAGGGCGCGCCTGATCCAGGTCGACCACTCGCCGGCGGCGCGCAAGCTGCCGCGCGACGCGCAGATCCGGCGTGCGGCAGAGCGCCACGGCGTGGATCCCTTGCTGGTGCACGCTGTGGTGCGCGCCGAATCGGGCTACGACCCACGCGCGGTTTCGCGTAAGGGTGCGGCCGGACTGATGCAGCTCATGCCGGAGACGGCGCGGCGCTACGGCGTCACCAATCGTTTCGATCCGGCGACCAATCTCGACGCTGGCGTGCGCCACCTGCGCCACCTGCTCCGTCTGTTCGGCGGCAACCTATCGCTTGCGCTCGCCGCCTACAACGCCGGAGAGGAGCCGGTGCTGCGCGCCGGCGGACGGATCCCCGATTATCGCGAGACCGCCGAGTACGTACGCCGGGTGCGCCTCTATTACAGGGGGCTCGTGGAGGCCTCCCGCTCGCATCGCTAGCGGCCCGCGCGGTAGCGTCTGCAACAATTCTGTAATGAACTCCAAATGACGACGGCATACCCGGCTGACCTTTCTGTATGAGAGTCGGGCACTTGGCGCCAGAAGCTGCCAAGCGACCTTTAGACGGTGTGTCGGCGCAGCGAGCAAGTGCCTGTCAACACGCTGAGCAGGGTTGTTGCGCCGCGCCGCGCCGCGTACGCATAATGTCGCTCGGGAACGCAAGACATCCGCGCTTCCCGCACGAACCACTCCAGGCAAAACTCCAATGTCACTCACGGTCAATCGCACCGAAGAGAAGGAAGGGAACTGGGCGGACCTCATCGACGGCCTGCGCTACGGCGGATTTCGGCGCAGCGTGTCGGTACGCGGCGTCGAGGCCGAAGGGAACGAGGTCGGCGACGCCGACGACGCGCTGCGCGGCGGCGCGGCGAGGCGCGAACCTACGGAGCCCGAGCCGAGTTAGGACACCAATTCGATCTCCCCGCGCGGGGGGCGAACGTTCGGCTCACCGGCGAGAATCGAATGCATATCGAGCGCGAGCTCAAGTTTCGACTCTCCGCGGACGCCGGGAGGGATCTATGGCGGATTCTGCCGGGCGCCCCGGTGCCGGTGCGCCGGCGCTTGGACAGCACCTATTTCGACACTCCGGATTTCCGTTTGCGCGACGCGCGCGCGGCGTTGCGCCTGCGGCGCGATGGGCGCAAGCGAATCTTGTGCTTCAAGAGCGATTCGCCCGTCACGCACGGCGTGCCCCAGCGCAGGGAGTGGGAGGTGCCAGCGCCGCGCGGAAAGTTCTCCCCCGACGCGCTGCCCTGCGGGGAGATTAAGTCAGCGACGGGTGTGGACCTGAAGCGCGACGCGGCGGCGCTCGCGCCGCGGTTCGAGACGCGCTTCGTGCGCCGCTCGGCCCAGGTCGTGCTCGGTGACGGCAGCCGGGTCGAAGTCTGCCTGGACTCCGGCACGATCAGCGCCGGACGGTTGAGCGTTCCGTTGCTGGAGCTCGAGCTCGAGCTGCTCGAAGGCAGTCCGCCATCGATGCTTGCGTTGGCTGAACGCCTGGTCGGGCCCCTGCGGCTCGAGCTCGAAGCGCGCAGCAAGGCCGAGCAGGGCTATGGCCTGATCGAGTCGCGCACCGCGACGCCGCTCAAGGCCCAACTCCCGCAACTGCAGCGCGGCATGAGCGCGGAGCTGGCGATGCTCGCGATTCTCGACAGCTGCCGCGCCCAAGTGCAGGGAAACGTGTCCGGGACGACGAATTCGCGCAATCCGGAGTTCCTGCATCAGCTGCGCGTCGGCCTGCGGCGCTTGCGCTCGGCGTTGCGGGCGTTTTCGCCTCTGGTAACCAAGGCCAGCGTGCGACCGGTGGCGCGCGAGCTGAAAGCGGTCGTCGCGCGGCTCGGCAGCGCACGCGACTGGGATGTGTTCCATCTGATGCTCTCGCAGCAGATCGCAGCGCCGACCGGACGCAGCCCGGATATGAACCGCTTGCTGAGAAAGGTGAGTGCAAGGCGCAGCGCCGCTCGCCGGCAGGCGCGCGAAGCGCTCGCCTCCGCGGCATTCCAGAAGTTTCAGCTTCATCTGATGCGCTGGACGGAACAGGCGCCATGGCGCCGCAGCGCGGAGGTGCGGCGCGCCGTTGCGCAGCTGGTGGGGCGGTTCGGCCGCCGCGCGCTCGCGCGCCACGAACGCAAGGCGTTGCGCCACGCGCAGCGCATCGACTGGGCCGATCCCGCGGCGCGCCACAGGCTGCGCATCCTGGTCAAGCGCCTGCGCTACGCGTGCGAGTTCTTTTCGGGCACGCTGCCTGAGAAGGCCACGAGGCGCTACCTGGAACGGCTGGAAGTGGTGCAGGACGTTCTGGGCGAGCTTAACGACATCGCGGTAGCGGGCCGCATGCTGGAGGAACTCGGTGACTCGCAAAGCGTCGCCTTCATCCGCGGCTGGTTCGCGGCGCGCCAAGGCATTCTGATCGCGCAGCTCGGCGTCGCTTGGGGCTCGTGGAAGAAGCAGGCGCGGTTTGCTTGATCGGAAGGTGCCGGCCTAGGAGACTTAGGCGGGCGCCGCGTCGGCTTCCAGAGTTCGATCGGACCCGATCCTGCGGCGCCAGACGAGCCAGTAGCCGATCATCGCGACGATCGGCGCGCATGCGAGCCCTGCCACGGCGACGTCGGTATCGAACAGCACCAGCAGCGAGACCGCGGCGAGGATCAGGCGCAGCGTCGCGTCGAGAGGCCGCGCGCGGGCGAAGCGCGCCTGCAGGCTGAAGGTGATGCCGACGGTGGAGGTCAGGACCAGCAGCGCCGCGCCCATCTGCTCCAGACCCGGTTTGATGACGAGCTCGGGATGGACGAAAACGCCCGCCATCAAGGTAAACAGCGAGACACAGATCTGCACCGAGCGCCACAGCGTCACGTAGAACGACGCGTTGGCGATCTTGGAGGTGATCGCCGCCGTCACCGAGGTCGGCGGCGTGAGCTCGCCGAATACCGCGAGGAAGAAGGCGAAGAAGTGCACCACCCAGGGATTGACGCCGATCTGGATGAACGGCGGCGCGATCACGATCGCGATCAGGATATAGGTGGGCGCCGGCGGCAGTCCCATGCCGAGCACGGCACCGAAGATGAACGCCATGCCCACCATGGCGACCATGTTCACCCCGGCGGCGTCTATCAGCAGCGCACCGAGCTTGGTCGGCACGCCGGTGATCACCAGCGCGCCGGTCATGATCGACAGAGTCGCGAGCAGCAGCGCGATGTCGGTGATCATGTCGATGTAGGAGTCAAGGAAGCGCCGCAGCGGCGCGACGAAGGCCTGCAGCGACCAGCGGCCGCGGCGCAGCAGCGGCGCGAGGTTGATCAGCAGCAGCGCGGCGCCCGCGGCGTAGAACATGTACAGCGCCGCGAACATCGGCGCGAGGAAGATCGTTGCCATCAGCGTGACCAGGCCGCCGACCACGAACACGAACGCGCCGATGTTGACCTTGTCCCGCCAGCCGAGCGTCTCGGCGCCGGGATCGGCGACGAGGTGGGTGCGGTAGTGGACCGACAGCAGGTAGACCGAGACCGCGACGGTGATGTAGTAGATCAGCGCCGGTACCCAGCCGCGCGCGACGACGTCGAAGTAGTCGACGCCGAGGAATTCCGCCATGAGAAACGCTGCGATGCCCATGACCGGCGGCATGAGCTGCCCACCCATGGACGAGGCGTTCTCGATCGCCGCGGCGGTCGCTGGCGGCAGGCCGGCATCGATCATCGCCGGAATGGTTGCAGAGCCGACCGTGATGGAGTTGGCCGCGCCGCTGCCGCTGACGGTGCCGATCGCCATCGAGCCGATCACCGCGGACTGCGGAATCGCGTGTGGCGAGCGAATCGCGACACGCTTCGTCGCGCGCAGCAGCGAGTCAATGCAGCCGTAGCCGCGCAGCAGGCTCAGCACCAGCAGGAACGAGCCGATCACCGTGAGCGCGATCTGCGGCAGGCGCGAGAAGATCCCGGTGGCCATCTCGACGCTGCTTGCGGTGATGACCCGGTGCCAGGGCAGGCCGGCGTGGTAGAACATTCCAGGCACCATGTAGCCGTATACGGCGTACAGGATGAGCACGATGTTGAGAATGAATAGCGGCATGTGGCGCTTGCGCGCGTACTCGATGATCAGCAGCGTCATCACGCCGCCGACGGCCATGTCCGCGGTGTTCCACATGCCGGCGCGCTCCTCGCCGAGCGCCATGTAGTTGGTGTTCATGTACCAGGCGCAGTAGAGCGAGAACAGGCAGTAGGCGGCCGCGATCAGGTAGTTCGCGACCGCAGGCAGCTTCGGATAGAGCTCGTTGTTGCGCAGCGCCTGCAGCGTGAACAGGGCGTAGGCGACCGGGATCATCGTCATCGCGAGCAGGGTCGGTCCGCCGAGCCCGGTCCAGTAATAAAAGAGCATGTACCCCAGGAACGCGATCGCCGCCCCGTAGTAGAGCAGGTCGAGCGCGAGAGGCGGCCGTCGTGATGCCACGGTGCCGGTCACGGTTGACGCCCTGGGGCCTAGCCTGCCGCCGTTACTTCGCGACGTTGGTATCCCACTTGCTTTCCCACACGCCCCTTGCCTTCATGTATTTCGCGAGGCCGGGATGGATGGGCACGAGATTCCAGGTCGACTCCAGCGCTTGCTTCTGGAACGCGGCCATGTGGCCGCCGCTGATCTGGCGGAAGCTCGGGTCGAGCTTGGCCAGCTCGTCCGCGTGCGCCTCGATCACGGTCAGCATCTTGTACATCTCGTCCGCCGAGACGATCGTGGCCGAGGTCGAAGCCCCAGTAGAAGGGCAGCAGCGTCACCTTCTTGACGTACAGCTCCTTCTTGTGGAAGTTCGCCGGGTCGACCTGCTCGATGCTGAAGCCCGCCGCCTTGAGCTTCTTTAGTTCGTCCGGGCTCGGATTGAGCGCCGCCCAGTCGACCGCGAGCGTGGCCTCGGCGATCCACGGCGGCGGCGTCTTGCCGCCGGCGGCGTAGATGCTCATACCTCTGATCGAGCCTGAGTTGAGCTGCGAGCCTGCGGTGGAAAGGTCGACCTGCTTGTAGATGTGGTGCACTCCGACCGCGGCCATCGCATTCTCGAGCTGGCGGCGCGTATCGAAGGGCAGCGGGCCGGTGTACACCGCCTTGCCGGAAAGGTCTTCCCACTTCCTGATGCTGTCGCGGTCGCTCGCTTTGATCGCCAGTCCGACGTCGAGCGTGTAGCACCACAGCGACTGGATCGGCTGCTGCGTGATGTGTGCCTTGAAGCCCTTGAAGCGGCCGTCGTCGGCCTTGAGCTCCTTGAGCGCCACATCCGAGCCGTAATAGCCGTCGAAATCGCCGGTGGCGAAGCCCTTCACGGTCGTCACCGCGCCTGGCGTCGGCAGCACCGAGATGCGGAGCTCGGGCATCGCCTTGTTGAGTACGCTGGCGAGCGCGACGAGCGCCTTGTCGCCCGACGAGCCGACGGGGCCAGTGGCCCAGCGAATGTCCTTGGGCGCCGACCATGCGGCGGTGCTTGCGCTGCCAAGTAGTGAAGCGACCGCGATTGCGGCCATCGTGCGCTTGATCATGCCCGTCTCCTCCTCCGTTATTTCGCGTCGTGAATATTAGCTGTTTCCCAGTTCGAACCCGCATCGCTCGCGCAAGCTGCGCGTCAGAGTGCCGGTGAGCAGCGAGGCGAGGCGACGCGCGAGATCGGTCGCCGCGGCGGTGGCACACACCGCGGCCGAATAGACCGTCGCCAGCTCGAATTCTCCGGGCAGGGGCCCGACCAGCGCGACTCCCGGTGTGATCATGATCTCGGTGATCTGGGTGCAGCCCAGAAGACCGTGGCTGGATGCGCGCGACATCGCGCCCATGGCCGCCGCCCCGCTCGCGTACGGGCGCAGGCGCGGCGCGAGCGTCTCGCGCACGCCGAGGCGCTCGAGCACCTTGGCGAAGTGGATCCCGGCGGTGGCCCGCTCGGGATCGGGAAAGTAGATTTCCCGCGCGCCGAGCAGCGCCGCGCGCAGCGCCGCCGCGTTCGAGATGTCCGGAATCGGGTCGCCTTGCTTTACCGCGACCCCGGTACGCACGCGTCCGAGGTCGGCACAGGTATCCGCCAGCGTGCGCCCTGCGGCGGCGAGCTCGGCTATGAGCGTCTTGGTAAGGATCACGAGGTCGGCGGGCTCGCCCGAGAGCAGCTTGTCCCGCATCGCGCCGACCGGGCCGAAGGTGCCGACGATCTCGGCGCCGGTCTCTGCTCTGAATTGGGGCGCGAGGGCTTCGACCACGCCGTGTGCGGCGCCCCCGCTCAACAGCTTTAGTTGCGGCGCGGTCATGCGCTCAATTCCCCCATATTCTGTGCCCCTTGCGCGTAGTTGAGCGGCTTTTAGCACAACGCCTCCGGGCGCGTCCATGTCCGCAGTCATGCGCCAAGTTGCGGGCGTCGCTTTCACTGACGCGCATACTGTGCTGAAATCGGCCATATCGTCATCGAACGCGGAGCACGGCATGAGACTCTGGATTCTTGCGGCTGCCGGCCTGCTCGCCATCTCGGCTTGCGCGGGCATTCCGAACGAAGAAGCATTCAAGGCGAAGGTCAGCTCGTGGCAAGGCCGCAATGTCGGCGACCTGGTCAAGGAGTGGGGCCAGCCGAACAGCATCCTGCACACGCCGGGCGGCGGGATGGTCTACACGTACAACAAGGGCGATCCCATCGCGAGCTCGTGCAGGGTGGACTTCGTCGTCAATGACGCGCAGAAGATCACCGCTTGGCGCTACGCCGGAACGACCTGCCGCACGACGTATTAGTCGTCGATGAGCCATCGTGCCGGCTGGCCCCGATAACGGCCTGGGCCGAAATGCGCAGCAGGAGGCGCTGAAGCGCGCATCGCCGGCGACGGCGCACAGCGATTCGTTCGCGGTGCTCGCCATTGCGGTGCTCGGGGTGGTCTACGGCGACATCGGCACCAGCCCGATCTACGCGCTGAGGGAGTGCTTCGCCGGCAAGAATCCGATTCCGGTCAGCCCCGCCAACGTGCTCGGGGTGCTGTCGCTCGTCTTCTGGACCCTGCTGCTGGTCATCTCGCTCAAGTACATGGTCTACGTGCTGCGGGCGGACAACCGCGGGGAGGGCGGGATCTTCGCGCTGATCGCGCTGCTGCGCCCGGATCGCGACCAGAACAACTGGCGCCGGCGCGTGCTCATCCTGCTCGGCATCCTCGGCGCCTCGATGCTATATGGCGGCGCCATGATCACGCCCGCGATCTCGGTGCTGAGCGCGGTGGAGGGCCTTCAGATTGCGGCTCCCGGCTTGCACAGTTTCGTCATTCCGATCACGGTCGGCATATTGTTAGCGCTGTTCGCGGTGCAGCGGCACGGGACGGCGGCGGTGGGCGCGGTGTTCGGGCCGTTGACCCTGGTGTGGTTTGCGGTCCTCGCGCTGCTCGGATTACGGGGCATCCTCCAGGCTCCGGAAGTATTGCTGGCGGTGAACCCGTGGTACGCGATCCGGTTCTTCCTTGCCAACGGCTGGTCCGGATACCTGATTCTGTATGCCGTTTTCCTGGTCACTACCGGCGGCGAGGCGCTGTATGCGGATCTCGGTCACTTTGGCCGCAAGCCGATCCGCCGGGTCTGGTTCGCGTTCGTGCTGCCCGCGCTGCTGATCAACTATTTCGGCCAGGGCGCGTTGCTGATCGCCGAACCAAGCGACGACATCCATCCGTTCTTCCACCTGGCCCCTGCCTGGGGTCTGTATCCGCTGGTCATCCTCGCTACGGCCGCCACCTGCATCGCTTCGCAGGCGGTGATCACAGGGCGCCTTTTCGCTCACCCGGCAAGCGGTGCACCTCGGGCTGCTGCCGGGCCTGACGGTCGATCAGACCTCGGCCGACGCGCGCGGCCAGATCTACATGCCGGCGGTGAACTGGATTCTGATGGTCGCGGCAATCGGCCTGGTGCTCGCGTTCCGCACCTCGGGCAACCTGGCCGCGGCTTACGGCGTGGCGGTCAATTCCACCATGGCGATCACCACTGTGCTCGCGTTCAACGTGGCGCGCGAGCGCGGCGGCTGGAGCCTGCCCGCGGCGCTCGCGTTCCTGCTCGGGTTCCTCGCCATCGATCTTGGCTTCCTCGGCTCGAACCTGCTCAAGATTCCGGACGGCGGCTGGCTGCCGCTGCTGATCGGTTTGGTGCTGTTCACCGCCATGGCAACCTGGCGCAAGGGGGCGAGCCTGCTGGCCGAGCGGATCGCGGAGACCGCCTCGACGCTTGAGACGTTCATCGGACGTGTCGAGGCGGAGCGCATCCCGCGAATTCCCGGCACGGGGGTGTTCTTCACCGGTCGGCTCGAGCAGACGCCCCCCGCGCTGCAGCAGCTGGTGCGCCACACCGGCGTCCTTTACGAGCGGGTGATCATCCTCACCGTGGTGATCGAGCCGCAGCCCAAGACTGACCCGGAGGAGCGCATCGAGATCAAGGACCTTGGCGCCGGCTTTCACCGCGTGGTGCTGCACTACGGCTTCATGCAGCGGCCGAACATCCCCTCGGAGCTGGCGGCATCCGACGAACTGGGCCTGTCGGCCGACCTGGACAAGGTGCACTACATCATCGGCCACGTCGACCTGTTGGCGGGACGCAAGCTGCGCGGCATGGCCCGCTGGCGCGACCAGCTTTTCGTCCTGATGGCGAGCAACACCCAGGACGCGACCGCCTACTACCAGATCCCGGTCACCCAGGCCATGAAGGTGGGGCTGCAGGTGGGAATTTGACCTAGCGCAAGCTCCGGGCGGTGGGGCCGGCCTTAGAATCCACCTTATAATCTCAGGCCTTAGCGCATTTCCAGGGCCATTTGGGACGACATGGCGCTTTACGCACTCGGACTGAACCACCAAACCGCCCCGCTCGACATCCGCGAGCGGGTGGTGTTTCACGTCGAGCGCATGCGCGACGCGCTGGGCGAACTGCGCCGCAGCCTCGCCTCCGAAGCGGCGATCCTGTCGACCTGCAACCGCACCGAGCTGTACCTCGCGGCCGAGCAGCCGGCGGCGGCCACCGACTGGCTGGCGAAGTACCACAGCCTGCGCACGGACGATATATCGCCCTATCTCTACACGCTGACCCGGGAGCAGGCGGTTCGGCACGCGTTCAGGGTCGCCTCCGGGCTCGATTCAATGGTGCTGGGCGAGCCGCAGATTCTCGGCCAGATGAAGGATGCAGTGCGCGAAGCCCAGGCGGCAGGCACGCTGGGCACCGTCCTGCACAAGCTCTTCCAGCGCTCATTCGCGGTGGCGAAGGAGGTGCGCAGCAACACGCAGGTGGGCGCCAACAGCGTGTCGATGGCGGCGGCGACGGTAAAGCTGGCGGCGCGCATCTTCCCCTCTCTGCACGAGCAGAAGGTGCTGTTCATCGGCGCAGGCGAGATGATCGAGCTGTGCGCGACGCATTTCGCCGCCCAGGGCCCGGCGCGCATCGCGGTCGCCAACCGGACTCTGGAGCGCGCCGGCCAGCTCGCGCACCGCTTCAACGGGCAGGCGATCGAGCTCAAAGTGCTCGGCGAGCACCTGCACGAGTACGACGTGGTGGTGTCGTGCACCGCCTCGTCGCTGCCGATCCTCGGCAAGGGCCTGGTCGAGCGCGCGTTGCGCGCGCGCCGCCGCCGCCCGATATTCATGGTCGACCTCGCGCTGCCGCGCGACATCGAGCCCGAGGTGGCCGAGCTGGACGACGTCTTCCTCTACACGGTCGACGATCTGGGCGAAATCGTCGCCGCGAACCTCGACGCGCGCCGCTCGGCGGTGGAGCAGGCGGAGGCGATCATAGAGACCCAGGTCGGCCAGTTCATGCACTGGATGCAGGTGCGCGAGACCGTGCCGCTGATCCGGGCGCTGCGCGAGCAGGCCGAGCAGGCGCGCCAGCACGAGCTCGAGCGCGCGCTGAAGCTGCTGCAACGCGGCGAGGATCCGAAGCGCGTGCTCGAAGCCATGTCGCAGGGACTCGCCAACAAGTTGCTGCACCCGCCCACCCAGGCCCTGAACGAGGCCGCGGGCGAAGAGCGCGAACGCCTGAGCGAAGCCGTCGCACGGCTGTTCCGCGTCAATCGCTAGTGAAAGCGTCTTTACGCGCCAAGCTCGACGGCCTGGCCGCGCGGCTCTCGGAGCTGAACGGGTTGCTCGCCGCGGAGACCGCAACGCGCGACATGGAGCAGTTCAGGAAGCTCTCGCGTGAGCACTCGGAGCTGAGCGGACTGGTCTCGCTCTACGACCGATTTTGCCAGGCCGAGCGCGACGCCGCGGCGGCCAGGGACATGGCGCTCGACCCTGCGACGCGGTCGTTCGCGGAGGACGAGCTGAAGGAGGCGCGCGGCGCCATGGAGCGCCTCGAGCGCGAGCTGCAGCAGGTTTTGCTGCCGCGCGACCCGAACGACGAGCGCAATACCTTTCTCGAGATCCGTGCGGGCACGGGCGGGGACGAGTCGGCGCTGTTCGCGGGCGACCTGTTCCGCATGTATACCCGCTACGCCGAGCGTCAGGGCTGGCAGGTCGAGATCATCTCCGAGAGCCTCTCCGAGCTGGGCGGATACAAGGAGGTGATCGCGCGCATCATCGGCCAGGGGGTTTACTCGAAGCTCAAATTCGAGTCCGGCGGGCACCGCGTGCAGCGGGTGCCCGCGACCGAGGCGCAGGGGCGCATCCACACCTCGGCCTGCACCGTGGCGGTGCTACCGGAGGCGGACGCGATCGACGACGTGGTGCTCAATCCGGCCGAGCTTCGCATCGATACCTTCCGTGCCTCCGGCGCCGGCGGGCAGCACGTCAACAAGACCGAGTCGGCGATCCGCGTCACTCACCTGCCGACCGGAATCGTGGTCGAGTGTCAGGACTCGCGCTCGCAGCACAAGAATCGCGAGAAGGCGCTCTCAGTGCTCGCGGCGCGGATCAAGGACAAGCAGACACGCGAGCAACAGGCCAAGACGGCTTCTGCGCGCAAGAGCCTGGTCGGCTCCGGCGACCGCTCGGAGCGAATCCGTACTTACAACTTCCCACAGGGCCGGGTTACCGACCACCGCATCAATCTCACCCTGCACAAGATCGACCGCATCATGGATGGCGAGCTGGACGAGCTGATTGGGGCGCTGCGCGCCGAGCACCAGGCGGAGCAACTCGCGCTGCTCGCCGAAGAAGCGGCGTGAAAGTGCGTGACGCTCTCGCCGGCTGCGGACTCGAGCCGCGTGAGGCGCGCCTGCTGCTGGCCGAGGCGACCGGGTTCTCCGTGGCAAGCGTACTGGCGCATGCCGAACGCGACGTTCCGCCGCAGGCGGGCGCGATGTTCTCGGACTGGGCGGCGCGCCGCCGTGCCGGCGAGCCGATCGCCTATCTGCTCGGGCGGCGCGAGTTCTACGGCCTGCTACTGGGGGTTACGCCCGCGGTGCTGATTCCACGCCCGGAAACCGAACTGCTGGTGGATCGGGCCCTGGCGCAGCTCTCGGACAAGGACCAGGCAGGCGTGGCGGACCTGGGAACCGGCAGCGGGGCGGTCGCGCTCGCCATCAAGCGCCATCGGCCGCGCGTACGGGTCGTCGCCACCGATGCTTCGGCCGAAGCGCTCGACGTGGCGAGGCGAAACGCGGCGCGGCTTTCGCTCGCGATCGAACTGCGCCAAGGGCGCTGGTTCGAACCGCTTGCGGGGGAGCGCTTCGATCTCGTCGTCTCCAACCCGCCCTACGTCGCCTACAACGACCCGCATCTCGCCCAGGGCGACCTGCGCTTCGAGCCGCTGGCGGCGCTGGTGGCGGGGCCGGACGGCCTGGAGGCGCTGCGTGGCATCGTCGCTGGGTCCGCGCCGCATCTGCGACCGGGCGGCTGGCTGATGCTGGAGCACGGTCAGGGGCAGGACGCTCCGGTGCGCGCGCTTCTGGCGCACGAGGGGTTCGAAGGCATCTACAGCTGGCCCGACCTGGCCGGGATTGCGCGTGTGACCGGAGGCAAGTTAAAATCCTGAGCAAATTGCTCAACTATTGCACTGGAGCGCACCATGAGCGACGTACAGCAGCTGATCAAGGACCAAGTGACTAAACACTCGGTCGTGCTCTACATGAAGGGCACGCCGCAGTTTCCGCAGTGCGGCTTCTCTGCCATGGCGATCCAGGTGCTGCAGGCGAGCGGGGTGAAGGAGCTGTTCACGGTGAACGTGCTCGAGAACGCCGAGATACGTCAGGGAATCAAGCAATTCGCCAACTGGCCCACCATTCCGCAGCTGTACATCGGCGGCGAATTCGTCGGCGGCAGCGACATCATGCGCGAGATGTACGAGAGCGGAGAGCTGCAGAAGATCCTAGAGGCCACGAAGCAGCAGGCCTAGCGTCGAGCGCACCTGCGCGAGGTAGCCGCCGCCGAACAGGTTCAGGTGGTTGAGCAGGTGGTACAGGTTGTACAGGTGCTTTCTCGCCCCATAGCCCGCGTCGAGCGGCCAGGCCTCCTCGTAGGCTGCGTAGAACGCGCGCGGGAAGCCGCCGAACAGCTCGGTCATCGCCAGGTCGGCCTCGCGATCGCCGCGGTAGAGCGCCGGGTCGAACACCACCGGCGCGCCGCCCGCGAGGAAGCCCAGGTTGCCGCGCCACAGGTCACCGTGCAGCAGTGAGGCCTCGGGCACGTGTGCGTTGAGGAGTTGCGGAAGCGCTTCGCATATTTTTTCCAGCGGTTTTCTGATTTCGCCGTGACCATTCGCCAGCGCGAGAGCGAGTTGCGGCACGAGCCGCCGCTCGCGCCAGAAATCGATCCAGGATACTGTTTGTGCATTTTGCTGCGCGCTGGCGCCGATGGTGTTGTCGCGTGTCCAGCCGAAACGCTCGCCTCTGGAGCGATGCAGCGAGGCGAGTGCGTGCCCGAGCGCGGCGAAGTCCTCCCTGCCCCCGAGCTCGAGCGCTTCGAGCGCCAGGTAGGCATGTCCGGCGGCCGCGCCGTGGGCGAGCGGCTCGGGCGCGCGCATGCCGGCGGCGCGCAACGCTGCCAGGCCGTCGGCCTCAGCGGCAAAGGCGTCGGCGAAGCGCACCGCGTTGAGCTTGACGAACAGGCGCGCGGCGCCAGCCACGACGAGATAGCAGCGGTTGATGCAGCCGCCGGAGACCGCGGCGGCCGATTCGAGCCTGGCGCTGCGCCCGAATGCTGCCGCGGCCGCCGCTTCGAGCGCGGCGCGCGACACTGCGTCAGGACTTCCTTTTGGCGCCGAGCCGGGCGCGCGCGCGCCGCACGGCCGTGCGCACCTGCGACGGCGCAGTGCCGCCTATATGGTCGCGGCTCGCCACCGAGCCCTCCGGCGTGAGGAAGCGATACACGTCGCGGCCGATTTTCGATGAGTAGCGCTGCAACGTCTTTAGCGGCAGGGCAGAGAGGTCGCGGTCGCTCGCTTCCGCCTCGCGCACCGCGCGCGCGACCGCCTCGTGCGCGTCGCGAAACGGCACGCCCTTGCTTCACCAGATAGTCGGCCAGGTCGGTTGCGGTCGCGTAGCCCTGCAGAGCCGCCTCGCGCATCGCCTTCGGCACCGGCTCGATGCCGCGCAACCAGGTCGGCGAACGCCGCGAGCGTGTCCTTCAGCGTGTCGACGGTGTCGAACAGCGGCTCCTTGTCTTCCTGGTTGTCCTTGTTGTAGGCCAGCGGCTGGCCTTTCATCAGCGTCGAGCAGCGCGATCAGGTGGCCGAACACGCGCCCGGTCTTGCCGCGCACCAGCTCCGGCACGTCCGGGTTCTTCTTCTGCGGCATGATCGACGAGCCGGTGCAGAAGCGGTCGGGCAGGCTCGATGAAGCCGAAGCGCGGGCTCATCCACAGCACCAGCTCTTCGGCGAAGCGCGACAGGTGCATCATGACCAGCGCGGCGCAGGCAGCGAATTCGATCGCGAAATCGCGGTCGGAGACGGCGTCGAGCGAGTTCTCGCACACGCCGTCGAAGCCGAGCTCGCGCGCCACCCGCGCGCGATCGATGGGGTAACGTGGTGCCGGCCAGCGCCGCGGCGCCCAGCGGCAGGCGGTTGACGCGCGCGCGGCAGTCCGCAAGCCGCTCGCCGTCGCGCTCGAACATCTCGAAATAGGCCAGCAGGTGATGGCCGAAGGTCACCGGCTGCGCGACCTGCAGATGCGTGAAGCCCGGCATGACCACTGCGGCGTGGCGCGTCGGCCAGATCGAGCAGGGCGCGCTCGCAGCGCTTGTCGAGCTGGCGGTCGATCGCGTCGATCTCGGCGCGCAGCCACAGCCGCACGTCGGTCGCGACCTGGTCGTTGCGCGAGCGCGCCGGTATGCAGGCGCTTGCCGGCGTCGCCGACCAGCGCGGTGAGCCGGCGCTCGATGTTGAGATGCACGTCCTCAGCTCGAGCGACCACTCGAAGGCGCCGCGATTCGATCTCGCGCCGCACTTTGGCCAGCCCGCGCTCGATTGCGGCGAGGTCGGCTGGGCGATGATGCCGCGTGCCGCGAGCATGCGGGCGTGGGCGAGCGAGCCGTCGTATGTCGTAGGGCGCCAGGCGGCGGTCGAAGGATACCGACGCGGTGTAGCGCTTGACGAGCTCGGTCACCGGCTCGGCGAAGCGGCCCGACCACGGCTTCGCCGAAGCCGTGACACGGCCTTTCTTATTGCGGCGGGCTCGAGGCGGCCGCTTGGAGGCGGGTGGGGCCATGGGGCATACTGGGATTACGCGGCGCGGCGATGGCAAGTATAAGACAAAACGTTTACCCGGACGCCCTTCCCGATTTTCGCAACCAGGGGATCATCGCGCGCGTCCTGGTCGGGGTGAACGTACTCGCGCTTGCCGCGGCGCTCTATTCGACGCCCTCCTGGCCGCAGGTCATCGAACAGTTCATCGCCTCGGCCGCGTTTTTCGAGCCGCTGCTGCTGGCGAGCGTGGTGCTGTTGTATGCTTTTGCGCCGCTGCTCGCGCGCCTGCCGTACTGGCCCGGCTGGACCGCCGTGCTCGGGCTCGTGCTGCTGCTCGCGTCGGTATCGCACCTGTGGTGGCTGGGTGCCGCCGGGCTGCTGCGCACCCTCGTTCTCGCCGCGCTGGTGGTGACGTCGCTGCTAGGCTACCTGCGCCTGCTCGCTAAGGCCTATTCCCCTGCGCTCGCGGAGGCGAGGCTGCAGGCGCTGCAGGCGCGCATCCGGCCCCACTTCCTGTTCAACAGCCTTAACGCGGTGCTGGCGCTGATCCGGCGCGATCCAAAGCGCGCCGAGCGCACGCTCGAGGACCTCGCCGACCTGTTCCGCACTCTGATGTCCGACGGTCGCCAGTTCGTGCGCCTGGCCGACGAGATTGCGCTGCTCGAGCGTTACGCCAGCATCGAGCAGTTGCGCCTGGGCGACCGGCTGCGCGTGGTGTGGGAGCTTGACAGCGCCCCTCCCGACGCCCTGCTGCCGCCCCTGCTGCTGCAGCCGCTGCTTGAAAACGCGATCTACCACGGCGTCGAGCCGGACACCGGCACTGGCGAGGTGCTGGTGCGCATCGAGCAGCGCGGCCAGCGCGTGCTGGCACGAGTCGAAAATCCCTACTACCCGGAGCACCAGCACCGCGCGGGCAATCGCATGGCGCTGGCGAATATCCGCGAGCGGCTGCAGCTGTTCTTCGACGCCGAGGCGCGCGTCGAGACCGGGGTGAAGAACGGGCGCTACGTGGTGCAGATTGAGATGCCCTATCGCTCGCGCCAGGGGGGGCGCGGATGAACGCGCTTACCGTCTTCATCGCGGACGACGAGACGCCGGCGCGCGAGCGCTTGCGCGAGCTGCTGAGCGACATCGCGCAGGAGATCCCCACGAGGGTGGTGGGCGAGGCGCGCAACGGCCTCGAGGCGGTCGACCTGGTCCCCGAATCCGGCGCCCGGATCGTGCTGCTCGACATCCACATGCCCGGACTGGGGGGGCTCGAGGTCGCGCGCCACCTCGCGCGCCTGCCGCAGCCTCCGGCGGTCGTGTTCGTCACGGCGCACGACCGCCACGCGGTCGAGGCCTTCGAGTTGAACGCGCTCGATTACCTGCTCAAGCCGGTTCGAGCCGAGCGTCTTGCGGCCGCGCTGCGCAAGGCGATGGCCGCGGGCCCGACTGCCGCCGAGCCGCTCGCGCGCGCCGCCGGCCAGGCGCGCGAATACCTGTCGGCCGCGGAGCGCAATCGGATCCTGCTGGTGCCGCTGCGCGACGTGCTCTACTTCAAGGCCGAGCTCAAGTACGTCACCCTCCGCACGCGCGAGCGTGAGCATCTGATCGAGGAATCGCTGATAGCGCTCGAGCGCGAGTTCGCCGACAAGTTCGTGCGCATCCACCGCAACTGTTTGGTCGCGAAAGGCGCCATCCGTGGCTTCGAGCGTGCCGCCGACGAGGTCGACGAACGCTGGCTGGTGGTGCTTGACGGACTCGACGAACGGCTGCCGATCAGCCGCCGCCAGTGGCCCGCGTTGCGCGACCTGGTGGCGGAGAAATGAGCGCGCGCGCCTGATCGATGCGGCGCTCCAGGTAAGTCAGATAGAAGTCGGGCAGGCTGAGGCCGACCAGCGGCTCGGCGAGCGCCGCGCCGCCGCTGCCGTCGAAGGCGATAGTCGGCACGACGCGGACGTGGCTCGAGCCGGCGAACGCCGCCTGGGTCGTTCCGCGGCCCGCGAAATCCACCAGCGGCGCGCCGCTGGTGACGTCGACCTCGACCACTCGCAGCCGGTCGCGCTGTGCGGGGTCTGCCATCATGGGCTCGAGATAATCGCGCCGCGCGCGCTCGCAGTATGAGCAGTCCGGCTGGGTGTAGAAAACCAGCAGCGGCGCGTGCGCCGCCTGCGCCTCGCGCGCCTCGCGCGCGAGATCCGACGCGGGCGCGATGCGCTGCGCCGCGGCTGGTGCCGCGAGGCTGCATGCTAGAATCAAAAACAGCATCCGCACAGCATGAACTCCCCAAAATCGCGCCCCTTCGAGCGCGTGGTGATCGCCACCCGCCGCAGCCGGCTTGCCCTGTGGCAGGCCGAGCATGTGAAGCAGCGCCTGGAAGCATTATATCCGCGGTTGTCGGTCGAGCTTCTGCCGATGTCCACGCGCGGCGACGAGCTGCTCGAGGTACGGCTGGACAAGGCGGGCGGCAAGGGACTGTTCGTCAAGGAGCTGGAGACCGCGCTCGAAGATGGGCGCGCGGACCTCGCGGTGCATTCGATGAAGGACGTGCCGGTGGAAATGCCGCCGGGCTTCATGCTCGCTGCCATCACCGCGCGCGAGGATCCGCGCGACGCGCTGGTCTCGGGTCGCTACGCGGCGATTTCGGATTTGCCTGCGGGCGCGGTCGTGGGCACCTCGAGTCTGCGGCGCGCGGCGCAGATTGCCGAGCGCTACCCGGCGCTGCGGATCCGCACCCTGCGCGGCAACCTCGACACGCGGCTGGCGAAGCTTGACCGCGGCGAATACGACGCGGTGGTGCTGGCCGCTGCGGGGCTCAAGCGGCTCGGCCTGGGTGCGCGCATCCGGTCGCTGCTGGAAGTAGAAGACAGCCTGCCTGCGGCCGGGCAGGGCGCGCTTGGCATCGAGTGCCGCGTGGACCGGCCCGCGCTCGCGGCCCTGCTCGAACCTTTGGTCGACGCCCGCAGCAGCATTTGCGTGCGCGCAGAACGTGCAGTGAACCGCGCGCTTGGAGGGAATTGCTCGGTTCCGCTCGGCGCCTACGCCGAGCTCGACGGCGCCCGGCTTCGCGTGCGCGCGCTGGTCGCTTCGCCCGACGGGCGCCGAATCGCGCGCGCCGAGCGCGAAGGCGACGCGGGCGATCCCGAGCGCGTGGGGAACGAGGTCGCCGCGCTGCTGCGTGCGCAAGGCGCGGCGGAAATCCTCGCCGACCTGGTGGCGGGGGAGTGAGCGGCGGTCCCCTAGAGGGTCGCGGCGTTCTGGTGACGCGCCCGCGCGAGCAGGCGCAGGGGCTCGCGGCGCTGATCGAGGCGGCCGGCGGCGCGGCACTGGTATTCCCGGCGATCGAGATCGAGGATCTGCCGGACCTGCGCCCGATTCTGGCGCTTGTCGACCGGCTGGACGAGTTCGACATAGCGATCTTCATCAGCCCGAGCGCGGTGCACAAGGCGCTCAACCTGGTTCGCTCGCGGCGCGGGGCGCGGCCGTTGCCGTCACGGCTGCGCGTTGCGGCAGTCGGCCGCGGCAGCCGGCGCGAGCTCGAGCGGCAGGGCTTCGAGCGCGTGATCGCGCCCCAGGCCCACGCCGACAGCGAGGCGCTGCTTGCGCTGGATGAGCTGGCAGACGTCGCGGGACGGCGGATCGTGATCTTTCGCGGCGACGGCGGGCGCGAGCTGCTCGGCGACACGCTCGCGGCGCGCGGTGCGGCAGTCGAATACGCCGAGTGCTACCGGCGCGCCCGGCCGCGCGCCGACAGCGCACCGCTGCTGGCCGCCTGGGCGCGGGGCGGGGTCGACGCGGTAACGGTCTCATCGGCGGAGGGGCTCGCCAATCTGTTCGACATGCTCGGCAAGCTCGGGCAGCAGTGGCTGCGCACCACGCCGCTCTTTGTGCCGCATCCGAGGGTTGCGGAAGCGGCCGCGCGCCTTGGCGTGGGCAATGTCGTCGTGGGCGGGCCCGCGGACGCCGAAGTGCTGCAGGCGCTGGTTGCATACTTTCGCCTAGCGAAGTAAAACGTTGACATATGAATTCGGATTCCACGAATTTCCAGCAAGCGGCAGCCGAAAAGGCGCCCGAGCCGGCTGAGCGAACGTCGCCTGCGCCGCGGCGTGATGCCGGCCCGCTCGCCTGGGTTGCAATTCTGATTGCGATCGCAGTCGCCGCGCTGTCTTGGTACGACGCGCGCAGGCGCATTGACGCCACCCAGTCCGAGGTTGCGCATCGCTTGCGCGACGTCGAGGCGGAGGTCCGCGCCGCGCGTGCGCTGGCCGACAAAGCGCAGGAATCGGTGCGCGAATCGCAGACCAAGCTCGGACAAATGGATTCGCGCCTGGGCGAGCTGCAGAGCCAGAAGCAGGCGCTTGAATCGCTCTACCAGGATCTGTCGCGCAACCGCGACGAAGTGCAGCTGGCCGAAATCGAGCAGGTGCTGACCATTGCTTCGCAGCAGCTGCAGCTCTCGGGCAACGTGCACGCCGCGCTGCTCGCGCTGCAGTTCGCCGACAACCGCCTGGCGCGCGCAGACCGCCCGCAACTGCTGCCCATCCGGCGCGCGATCGCGCACGATATCGAGCGACTTAGCGCGGCACCGGCGCTCGACCTGCCCGGCCTGAGCCTGAGGATCGACGGGCTGGTGGAGGCGGTCGACGGCCTGCCGCTCGCGTTCGACCAGCGCGCCGCGCCGGCGCCGACCGGCGCCGGCCCTGCCGGCGCGGATGGCGAGGGGTTCTTCGCCCGCCTGGGCGCCCAGGTCTGGAGCGAGCTGCGCAAGCTGGTGGTGCTGCGCAAGGTGGAGTCTCCCGCGCCGCCGCTGCTGCCGCCGTCCCAGTCGTATTTCCTGCGCGAGAACCTGCGCCTGCGCCTGCTCAACGCGCGCCTGTCGCTGCTGATGCGCGATCAGGCCGGCTATCGCGGGGATCTGCGCGCCGCGCAGGCGTGGGTGAAGCGCTACTTCGACCTGCACTCGAAGCGCACTGAGGAAGTGCTCGCGCAGCTCGATCAGCTGTCTTCAGTCTCGCTCGATCTTGAGATTCCCGGCATTTCCGAGAGCCTCGAGGCGGTGCGCAGCTTCAAGGCGCAGCGCGCGGGCGGCTCCTGAGTGGCGGGGGCGTCGGCATGAGGGCGCTGTTCTGGCTGCTCGCGGTATTCGCGGCGGCGGTAGTGCTGGTCATATTCGGCCAGGCCGACAACGGCTACGTGCTGTTTGTCTACCCGCCGTACCGGCTCGAGATGTCGCTGCTGTTCTTCGGCGTCGCCGCAATCGCCGTTTTCGCCGCGCTCTACGTCCTGACGCGGCTCGCCCACCACATCCTCGCGCTGCCGGTGCACGTGCGCAGCTTCCGCCAGCGGCGCCGGCGCGAGCGCGGGCAGTCCGCGCTCGCCTCCGCGCTGCAGTCCTACTTCGAGGGCCGCTACGCGCACGCGGAAAAGGAGGCCGAGCGCGCCCACGCCTCGGGTGCGGCGCCCGGGCTCGCCGCGCTGATCGCGGCCCGCGCGGCGCATCAGATGCGCAACTTCGAGCGGCGCGACGAGTGGCTGGAGCGCGCTGCGGCAGCAGGCGAGAGCCTGCAGGTGGCGCGCCTGGTGTCGCGCGCCGAGCTGGCGCTGGAGGAGCGCGACTACGCCACTGCGCGCGACGCGTTGACCGGCCTGCACGGCGCCGGCCCGAAGCACATCGCCAGCCTGAGGCTGCTGCTGCGCGCCGAGCGGGGCCTTGGCAACTGGGAGGAGGTGCTGCGCATCGCCTCGCAGCTCGCCAAGCGCGACGCGATCGCGCCGGCCGCGGCCGAAGAATACAAGGTGCAGGCCTACGTCGCCTTGCTCGCGCGCGCGGCGGCCGACCGCGCGGCGCTCGAGGCGCGTTGGCGCGCGATCCCTGCGCGCGATCAGGTGCAGCCGCGCATCGCGGCCGCCGCCGCGCGGCACGCGGCGGCACTGGGCGCGGCCGCGCTCGCGCGAGACATCATCGAGCGCAGCCTGGCGGCGGAATGGAGCGCGCCGCTGGTCTCGCTCTATGGTGTGCTGCCGGCGCTGGACGCCGCGGAACGTGCGGAGGAGGCCCGCCGGCGCACCGAGAGGGCGGAGAAGTGGCTGCACGAGCGGCCCGAAGATCCGCAACTGCTGGCGACCCTCGGGCGCCTGTGCGCGCATGCCGAGCTTTGGGGCAAGGCGCAGAGCTACCTCGAGGCGAGCCTTTCATTCGAGGAGACACGCGCCGCGCACCTGGAGCTCGCGCGGCTGGCCGAGCGCACGGGGCGCGAAGCCGATGCGCAGCGCCATTTCCGCCGCGCAGCCGACCTCTCGGGCGCCTAGACCCAGTCCCTGGCGACGAGGAAGTCGCGGGTGAGCGCCTCCTCGGCACTGCCGGTGGCGGGCTGCCAGTCGTAGCGCCAGGCGACGCGCGGCGGCATCGACATCAGGATCGACTCGGTGCGGCCGCCCGACTGCAGCCCGAACAGCGTGCCGCGGTCGTACACCAGGTTGAACTCGACGTAGCGACCGCGCCGGTAGGCCTGGAAGTCGCGCTCGCGCTCGCCGTACGTCAGGGCGCGGCGCTGCTCGACGATCGGCGCGTAGGCGGTGAGGAAGTGGTCGCCGACGGAGCGCGTCAGCGCAAAACGCGCGATCGAAGCCGCCTTCGGAGAAATCGTCGAAGAAGATGCCGCCGATGCCGCGCGGTTCGTCGCGGTGCTTGAGGAAGAAGTACTCGTCGCACCATTTCTTGAAGCGCGGCGTGGAGCCCGGCGCCGAAAGGCTCGAGCGCGCGCTTGCAGGTGGCGTGGAAGTGGCGCGCGTCCTCTTCGAAGCCGTAGTAGGGCGTGAGGTCCATGCCGCCGCCGAACCACCATACCGGCGCGTCGCGCTCCCGGGTGGCGACGAGGAAGCGCACGTTCATGTGCACCGTCGGGCAGTACGGATTGCGCGGATGCAGCACCAGCGACACGCCCATCGCCTCGAAGCCGCGGCCCGCGAGCTCAGGCCGCGCGGCGCTGGCCGAGGGCGGAAGGCGCGGCCCCTGCACGTGCGAGTAGTTGACGCCGCCGCGCTCGAACACGGCGCCGTCCTCGATCACGCGCGTCAGCCCGCCGCCGCCCTCGGGCCGCTGCCACGGGTCGCTGCGGAAGCTGCCGCCGTCGAGCGCCTCGAGCGCCACGACGATGCGCTCTTGCAGGCCGGTGAGATACGCGGCGACCGCTTCTGCGTCCATGCGCCGTGCTAGCTCCTGGCCTTCAGCGCACGCGCGCCGATGTCCTTGCGATATTGCATGCCGTCGAAGCGGATTGCCTCCACCGCGTCGTAGGCACGGTGCTGCGCCATGCGGATCGAGTCTCCCAGCGCGGTGACGCACAGCACCCGCCCGCCGCTCGCGACCAGGCGCTTGCCCTCGAGCCGGTGCCGGCGTGGAACACGCGGCAGTCCGGTGCCCGCCGCAGGCAAGCCCGTCGATGACGGCGCCCTGGCGCGGGGCATCGGGGTAGCCCTCGGCCGCGAGCACCACGCCGAGCGCGGTGCGCCGGTCCCACTCCACCTCGGCGTGATCCAGCGTGCCCGTCGAGCGCGCGCTCGAACAGCGCGAGCAGGTCCGACTTCAGGCGCATGCATGATCGGCTGCGTCTCCGGGTCGCCCATGCGGCAGTTGAACTCGAGCGTCTTCGGATTGCCCGCCTCGTCGATCATCAGCCCGGCGTACAGGAAGCCGACGTAGCGGGATGCCGTCCTTCGCCATGCCCTGCACGGCCGGCATGATGATTTCGCGCATCACGCGCGCGTGGACCTGGGGCGTCACCACCGGCGCGGGCGAATAGGCGCCCATGCCGCCGGTGTTGGGGCCCTGGTCGCCGTCGCGCAGGCGCTTGTGGTCCTGGCTGGTCGCCAGCGGCAGCGCGTGCACGCCGTCGGACACATCACGATGAAGCTCGCCTCCTCGCCCTCGAGGAACTCCTCGATCACCACGCGCGCGCCCGCCTGGCCGAAGCGATTGCTCGCGCAGCATCATGTCGATCGCGGCGTGCGCCTCCTCCACGCTCGAGGCCACGACCACGCCTTTGCCGGCGGCGAGCCCGTCGGCCTTGACCACGATCGGGGCGCCCTCGCGCTCGACGTAGACCTTGCGCCGCGGCCGCGTCGCTCGAAGGTCGCGTAGGCGCGCCGTGGGAATGCCATGCCGCACCATGAACCGCTTGGCGAAGTCCTTCGAGGCCTCCAGCTGCGCCGCGGCGCGTGTCGGGCCGAAGATCTTGCAGCCCCGCGGCTCGGAACGCGTCGACCACGCCGGCGGCGAGCGGCGCTTCCGGCCCGACCACGGTCAGGTGGATGCCTTCTCGCCGCGCGAATTCGATCAGCGGCGCAGTTGCGGTGATGTCGACGTTCTCCAGGCCGGGCTCGGTGCGCCGTGCCGCGCGTTGCCCGGCGCGACGAACACCTTCTGCACGCGCGGCGCTCTGCGCCAGCTTCCACGCGAGCGCGTGCTCGCGGCCTCCCGAGCCGATAACGAGGAGCTTCATCTCAGTGCCGGAAGTGGCGCAATCCGGTGAACACCATCGCCACCCCGCGCTCGTTCGCGGCGGCGATGACCTCGTCGTCGCGCACGCTTCCGCCCGGCTGGATCACCGCCACGGCACCCGCGTCGGCGACCACGTCCAGGCCGTCACGGAACGGGAAGAAGGCATCCGACGCCACCACCGATCCCGACAGGGAAAGACCGGCATTCTGCGCCTTGATCGAAGCGATACGCGCGCTGTCGACGCGGCTCATCTGGCCGGCGCCGACGCCGAGCGTCATGCCGCCGGCGCAAAAGACGATTGCGTTGGACTTGACGTACTTCGCCACGCGCCAGGCGAACAGCAGGTCGGCGAGCTGCGCCTCGGTGGGAGCTTTCCCGCTCACGACTTTGAGGTCGGCGCGCTCGATCGTGTGCGCGTCCGGGCTCTGCACCAGCAACCCGCCGCCGACGCGCTTGTAATCGTGCGCCTGAACGTCGTGCGCGAGAGGAACCTCCAGCAGCCGCAGATTCTGCTTGCCGGCCAACAACTCTCGCGCCCCGGGCTCGACCCGTGGCGCGATGATGACTTCCGCGAACTGCTTCGACACGGCTTCGGCGGTTGACCTGTCCAGGGCGCGGTTGAAGGCGATGATGCCGCCGAAGGCGGAAACGGAATCGGTCTTGAACGCTTTCTCGTATGCGCCTAGCAGGTTCTCGGCGATCGCCACGCCGCACGGGTTGGCGTGCTTGACGATCACGCAAGCCGGATCCGAGAAGGCCTTGACGCATTCCCACGCGGCGTCGGCGTCGGCCACGTTGTTGTACGACAGCTCCTTGCCCTGCAGCTGGCGATAGCTGGCGAGGCCGCCGGCGACGGGCTTGTCGTCGCGATAGAAGGCGGCCGACTGGTGGGGGTTCTCGCCGTAGCGCATGTCCTGCAGCTTGCAGAACTGCAGGTTGAGTACGTCCGGGTATTCGCGCCGCTTGCCGTCGGCATGGAGCGAGAAAAGGTAGTTCGCGATCGCGCCGTCGTAGGCCGCGGTATGGGCAAATACCTTCTTGGCCAACGCAAGCCGGGTCGCGTCGCACACCGCGCCGGTGGCGCGAATTTCCGCGAGCACCGGGTCGTAGTCGGCCGGATCGACCAGCACGCCCACGCCGCCGTAGTTCTTGGCGGCCGCGCGCAGCATGGCGGGGCCGCCGATGTCGATGTTTTCGATTGCGTCGTCCAGCCGGCAGTCGGGGTCGGCGACCGTGGCCTGGAATGGATAGAGGTTTACGACCAGAAGATCGATCGGCTCGATGCCGGCCTCGCGAATCGCCGCCATGTGGCTCGACATGTCGCGCCGCGCGAGCAGGCCGCCGTGGATCTTGGGATGCAGCGTCTTGACCCGCCCGTCCAGCATTTCGGGGAAGCCGGTGTAGCGCGAAACCTCAGTGACCGGGACGCCTTCCTTCTCGAGCAGCTTGGCGGTGCCTCCAGTGGACAGCACTGTCACTCCGAGCGCGGCCAGCGCGCGGGCGAAATCGACCACGCCCGCCTTGTCGGAAACACTGATTAGCGCCCTGGCGATTCGGTCCATCTTTGCGCAGGCGCCCCGGACGATCCTCAGCCCTTGATTCGCAGCCGCTGCATCTTGCTGCGCAGCGTGTTGCGGTTGATACCGAGCATCTCGGCCGCGAGCGTCTGGTTGCCCTCGGCGAAGCGCAGCACCGTCTCGATCATCGGTTTCTCGACGTTTTTCAGCACCATCTCGTGAATGGTGGTCGGCTTCTCGCCGTCCATGTCCTTGAAGTAGCGCTCCAGCGCGCGCCTGACGGCGTCGGCGAGATCGTTGCTGCGCGTGCTCATGCGGCCAGCCTCTCGCCGACAATGCGCGCGTCGTTGGCGGCGGCGGCAAGACGCTCGAAGTAGCCGCGCACCGCGTCGAGCTGGGTCGGCGCCGCCTCGATCCGGTTCGCCTCGCGCCGGAACTGCTCTCCCAGCGGCAGGGCGCAAACGGTCCAGCCGATGTGCTTGCGCGCGACGCGCACCCCCTGCTCGTTCCCGTAAAGAGCGTGAATGCCGGCCAAGTGCTCGAGCAGCACCGCGCCTATCTCCTCGACCGTGGGCGGCGCAAGGCGGGTTCCCGTGGCGAGGTAGTGCGCGATCTCGCGGAAGATCCACGGCCGGCCGTGGGCCGCGCGCCCGATCATCAGGCCGTCGGCGCCGGTGCGTCGCAGCACTTCCCGCGCCTGTTCCGGCGTGCGGATGTCGCCGTTGGCGATCACCGGGATCGCCAGCCTGGATTTGACCTCGGCGATCGTGTCGTATTCGGCTTGGCCGGCAAAGCCGCAGGCGCGCGTGCGGCCGTGGATCGCGAGCAGCTGGACGCCGGACGCCTGCGCGATGCGCGCAATCTGCAGCGCATTGCGCCGCTCGGGGCTCGGACCGGTGCGAATCTTGAGCGTGACCGGGACATCCACCGCGCCGACCACCGTCTCGAGAATGCGCCCGACCAGCGCCTCGTCGGCCAGCAGCGCCGATCCGGCGTAGACGTTGCACACTTTCTTCGCCGGGCAGCCCATGTTGATGTCGATGATCTGCGCGCCACGCTCGACGTTGTAGCGCGCGGCGTCTGCCATCATTGCGGGATCCGCCCCGGCGATCTGAACCGAGACGGGCGCTGACTCGCCCTCATGGTCGAGGCGCAGCCGTGACTTGCGCGAGTCGCGCAGCTCGGGGCGCGAGGTCACCATCTCGGACACCGCCAGGCCGGCGCCGAAGCGCCGCGCGAGCTGGCGGAAAGGGCGGTCCGTGACGCCTGCCATCGGAGCGACAAACAACGAATTGCGCAGCACGTGCGCCCCGATTTTCATGCTCTGTACGCGGTTGGAGTCGTCGAGAGGAGGAAGAATTCTAACATTGCGCTCCGCTCATGGAAGCGCCGAAGGCCCGTAGATCATGCGCCGCGCAAAGAACCGGCGCGCCGGCGGCAGCGTGTCGAGCGCCGTCAGCGCCAGGCCGCGTGCGGCGCTCGCGGCTGGGTTGCGGCCGAGAAAGCCCCGGGCAAGGAGATCGGTGACGCGAATCGTCGCGCCCGCGTCCAGGCGGCGACGCGTCACGAAACGGCGGAGAACGGCCGGATCGCCCGGGTCGTCGGCTGCCTGCAGCAGCGTAGCGAGTTCCCATGCGTCGCGCAGGCCGAGGTTGAGGCCTTGCCCCGCGACCGGGTGCAGCGTCTGCGCCGCGTTGCCGATGAAGACCTCGCGCGGTCCCACGCGCGAGGCGCGAACGCGCAGCGCGAGCGGATGGACTGCGCGCGACTCTACTGCCAGGGCGCGACCCACGCGCCCCCCCGCCGCGCGCGCGAGCGCCTCGAGGAAAGCGTTGGGGGCGGCATCGGCGAGAGCGCGCGCACGTTCCGGCCGCGTGCCCCAGACGAAAGCGTAGCGGCCGGCGAGCGGCAGCAGCGCGAGCGGCCCCTCGGGGGTGAAGCGTTCATGCGCCGTGGTGCCTGTGCGCGGCTCGATCTCGACCACGCCGACGACGGCGTCCTGGGCGTAGCGCGTTTCGCGCGCGTCCTCGGACGCGCCCTCGGCGTGCACCACGCAGCGGGCCGGCAGCGCGCGCGCATCGGCACCGCGCAGCACTTCGATCCCGCTCGACTCGAGCCGCGCAGCGAGCGCGGAGGCGAGCTCGCGGTACTCCACTACGTAGCCCAGCGCGGGAACGCCGGCGTCGGCGGCGTCGAGGCGCGCACGGCCGAAGCCTCCCGCTTGCGAGACGAGAATCGTTTCAATGGGTGAAGGGGCCAGCGCGGACCAGGCGCCGACGCGCTCGAGAATCAGGCGGCTCGCGTACGACAGCGCGAGCGGGCGGGACGCGGCGGCGCGGGTGCCCTCGGTCTCGCGTTCGAGCACCACGACTCGCTGCGCGGAGCCGCGCAGCGCGAGCGCGAAGCTGCAGCCTACCGGGCCGCCGCCGACGACCAGGACATCAATGGGTGCCGCGGGCATCGCGCATCAAGGCTTCGATTTCCGCCACCTGCTTCGGCGTCTCGTGGGTGAGCACCTCGCAGCCGGAACCGGTCACGACGACGTCGTCCTCGATTCGCACCCCGATGTCGCGCAGCCGCTCGGGGACGTCGTCGGCCGCGCGGATGTAAAGCCCCGGCTCGACGGTGAGCGTCATGCCCGGAACCAGCGCGCGCCATTGCCCTTCGCGCTTGTACTCGCCGGCGTCGTGCACGTCGAGTCCGAGCCAGTGCCCGGTCCGGTGCATGTAGAAGCGCTTGTAGCTCTCCTTTTCGAGCGCCTCCTCCAGGCTGCCCGCCAGTATCTTCAGGTCGAGCATGCCCTGCGCCAGCACCCGCACGGCCGCATCGTGCGGCGCATTCCAGGCATTGCCTGGCCGGATCTCTTCCATCGCAGCCTGCTGCGCGGCCAGTACCAGCTCGTAGACCTCGCGCTGCGCGCCGCCGAACCTGCCGTTGACGGGGAAAGTGCGCGTGATGTCGGAGGCGTAGCCCTCGAGCTCGCAGCCGGCGTCTATCAGCAGCAGGTCGCCGTCGCGCAATGGCGCGTCGTTCGAGACATAGTGCAGCACGCAGGCGTTGGCGCCGCCGGCCACGATCGGCCAGTAGGCCGGGAACTGTGCGCCCTTGCGCCGGAACTCGTACAGCAGCTCGGCCTCGATCTCGTACTCGTGGCGTCCCGGGCGGGTCGCCCGCATCGCGCGGCGGTGCGCAACGGCGGAGATCGAGGCCGCGCGCCGCATCAGCGCCAGCTCGTGCGCGTCCTTGACCAGCCGCATCTCGTCCAGCAGTGCGCGCACGTCCTGGACGCGCTCCGGTGCCTGCACCCCGGTGCGCGCCTTGGCCCGGACCGCGTTCAGCCAGCGCATCGCGCGCGCGTCCCACTCGACGTCGGCACCGAGCGGGTAGAACAGCGCAGGCTGATTTTCGAGCAGCTGCGCCAGCGTCTCGTCGAGCGCGCCGATGGGGTGCGCCTCGTCGAAGCCGAAGCGCTCGCGCGCCGCCTGCGGGCCCCAGCGGAAGCCGTCCCAGGTTTCGCGCTCTTCGTTGCGCTCGCGGCAGAACAGCAGCGACCTGGGCGCGTCCCCCGCCACGATGACCAGCGCGGCCTCGGGCTCGCCGAAGCCGCTCAGGTGGTAGAAGTGGCTGTCGAAGCGGTAAGGGTAGTGCGCGTCGCGGTTGCGGATGCGCTCGGGCGCCGTGGGGATCACCGCGACGCCCGCACCCATGCCGCGCGCGAGCCGGTCGCGCCGCGCCTGGTAGACCGCGCTGTCTGTGACGTTCATGTCCATGCCTGCATTACTCCTCGTTGTCGTGCCCGAGCTGCGAGTCGAGCAGCGCGGCCCAGCGTGTCGCATGTTCATCCAGCGGCGCGCGCACGCGCCGCGAGAGATCCGTCAGCGCCGCGGCAAGCGCGTCCTGCACTGTGCCCGGCTCCAGCTCGGCGAGCGCCTGCGCGCATTGCCCGAGCAACTCGCGCGCCGCGATCGCCGTCGCGAGCGCGCTCTTCAGCCGTTCCCGCGGCTGCGGGATCCAGCCGCGTGGAGCGCCGAGTGCCGCGAGCCGCTCGCCAAGCTCCATAATGCGCTTTCGCAGCCGCGGCAGCGCGCCGAGCTTGGCTGACTGCGCGCCGCCCCACACCGCCAAGTCGGCCAGCGCGAGCCACTCGCGACGCAGCGCCGCCAGCCAGCCCGCGTCGCAGGCGAGCGCCCGGTCGACCGCGTCAGGATCGAGCGCCATGACGCGCCGCCAGCAATGCGTCGAGCGCCGCGAGCCGCTCGATCGTCCCGACGTCCTGCCAGATGCCGTGGTACAGCTCGCCGGAAATGCGGCCGTTCTCGGCCGCCGCGCGCAGCAGCGGCCCAAGCGGCGCCCGGGTCCCCGGACCGACCCCGTCCACCAGGGCGGGCGACATGACTGCGATGCCGGCGTAAGTGTAGCGCGCGCCGGCGCCGTTTCCGACGCTGCCCCTCTCGAGGCTGAAATCCCCCTGCGGGCGATGCGGCGGGTTCGGCACCAACACCAGGTTCGCCAGGCGCTGCCCCAGGACTTCGGCGCGCAGAAGGGCGAAATCGCACTCGCAATAGACGTCGCCGTTGACGAGCAGGAACGGCGCTTCGCCCAGCCGGGCGCGCGCCCGCGCGATCCCGCCCGCAGTTTCGAGCGGTCGCTGCTCGTGCGAGTAGGCGATCGAGAGGCCGAAAGCGGTGCCATTGCCCACGCGCTCGACGATCAGCTGCGCGAAGTGCGACACATTGATCACCACCTCGCGGAATCCCGCCGCGGCCAGGCGCTCGAGGTGCCAGGCGAGCAGCGGCTTGCCGCCGACCTCGAGCAGCGGCTTGGGCAGCCGGTCGGTGACCGGACGCAGGCGCTCGCCGCGCCCGGCAGCGAGGATCATCGCCTTCATTGCTGCTTCCCGCCGAGCTGGTCGAGCAGCCGCGCGAGCGGCGCGAGCGCCGCGTAGCGTCCGGCCACCGCTCGCGCGTAGTCGAGAAAACGGGGCGTGTCCGCCAAGTATTTCGCTTTGCCGTCGCGGTAGGTCAGGCGGGCGAAGATGCCGAGCACCTTCAGGTGGCGCTGCAGCCCCATCCATTCGAAACCACGGTAGAACTCGGCGAAGTCGGCGTCGACCGGCAGCCGCGCCCGCTTGGCCGCGTCCCAGTACCGCGCGCACCAATCGATCACGCGCGCTTCTTCCCAACTGATGAAGGCGTCGCGCAACAACGAGGCAATGTCGTAGCTGATCGGGCCGATGACGGCATCCTGGAAGTCAAGCACGCCCGGGTTGGGCTCGCACAGCATGAGGTTGCGCGGCATGTAGTCGCGGTGGACGTAGACCGCGGGCTGCGCGAGCGCGCTCGCGGCGAGCCGACGGAAAGCGTCTTCGAGCGCGGCCTGCTGCGCCGCCGAGAGCGAAAGCCCGAGATGGCGGCCCAGGTACCACTCCGGAAACAGCGCCATCTCGCGGCGCAGCAGCGCCGCGTCGTACGCCGGCAGCTCGCCGGCGCGGGTGGCGAGCTGCCAGCGCACCAGTGCGTCGATCGCGTCGCGGAACAGCGCGTCGGCGTTGTGCTCGTCGAGCGCCGCGAGGTAGGTTGTCTTGCCCAGGTCGGAAAGCAGCAGAAAGCCCTGTGCCAGGTCCTGCGCGTGGATTTCGGGTGCGTTCACCTTCGCCTCGCGCAGCAGGCGCGCGACGTGAACGAATGGCCGGCAGTCTTCCTTGTCGGGCGGCGCATCCATTGCGATGAAGCTGCGCCCGTCGGCGAGCGAGGCGCGGAAATAGCGCCGGAAGCTCGCGTCCTCGGAGGCGGGAGCGAGGGTGAACGCGCTGCCCGGGAGCTGCGCTGCGAGCCAGCGCTCGAGCGCGTCGAGGCGTACGTCCACGAGTTTCGTTGCGAATTCCGCCGAATTGTGACATTTTAGCACTCAAGAATCACCCCTTTCCCTTCCGCCTATGCAGCACCGCTTCGCGCGGAAGCTGGCTGTTCCCGCCGCCCGCTTCGCGACGCTGCTAGTCATTCTTTGCGCCGCGTCGGGCGCGAGGGCGCAGGTGGATGCGCCGGTGCGGCAGGCGGCAGAAGACGGTTCGACCACCATCGACGCGCAGAGCATCGAAGGCGTGTCTGAACTCGAGGTCGTCGCGCGCGGGAACGTCGAGCTCCACCGCGACGACCTTAGCGTGTTCAGCGACTACCTAAAGTTCAACCAGGAATTCGGCCGCATCGAGGCTTCCGGCGGCGTGCGGCTGCAGCGTGGCGGGGACCGATTCTTCGGCTCGCGCCTGAACTACGACACGCGGGTCGACACCGGCTTTCTGGAGAAGCCGACCTTCGTCATCGAGCGCCAGCAGACTTCGCGCGGGACCGCCGACCGGCTCGAGTTCCTCGGCAAGGACCACCTGCGGATGGATAACGCGACCTATACGACCTGCCGCGCGGACAAGGAAGACTGGAAGCTGATCGTGGGGAAACTCGACCTTGATTTCAACGCCGAAGAAGGGCGCGCGCGCGACGCGAAGCTGCGCTTTCTCGACACCACGATCGCGTACCTGCCGTATGCTTCGTTTCCCCTCGAGGACCAGCGCAAGTCGGGATTCTTGACGCCTTACTACGCGCAGAACACGCGGCGCGGCCTCGAATTCGGGGTGCCGCTCTACTGGAACATCGCGCCGGAACGGGACGCGACCTTCACCGGGGTCTACATGTCCAAGCGCGGCGAGCAGCTCAAGACGGACTTGCGCTATATCGACCCGAAGTACAAGGGGGAGCTGAAAGTCGAGTACCTGCCCTACGACATGGCGTTCGGCGCCTCGCGCACCGGCATATCGCTGCAGCACGAGCAGCAGTTCACGCCGCAGCTGCGCGGCGTGCTCGACCTGAACCGCGTCTCCGACGATGCTTATTTCGTCGACCTGTCGTCCCAGGTGCGGCAGGTTTCGGTCACCAACCTGCAGGGCGACGGCAGCCTCGCTTACAACGGCTCGCTGGCCGGCTTCGGCTACGGTGCGACGGCCAGGATCCAGCGCTTCCAGACGCTGCAGGATCCGCTGGCGCCGATCGTGCCGCCGTACGACCGGGTGCCGCAACTTACGTTCGCGGCCAGCCGCAATGACATCGGCGGCTTCGCCGACCTCAGCCTTCCGGCCGAGTATGTCCGCTTCAGTCACCCGACCCTGGTTCAAGGCGGGCGCACCTCGCTCGACCCGACCATCGCCGCACCGCTGCTCGCCCCGGGCTGGTTCCTGACCCCCAAGCTGGGGCTGCACTACGCCACTTACAGCCTGACCCGCACCACCGCGCCGCAGCCTGACAGTCAGACCGTATCCATTCCCTGGATCAGCCTGGACAGCGGGCTGGTGTTCGATCGTCCGGTGCACTGGTTCGGCCGCGACTACACGCAGACCTTCGAGCCGCGCGCATACTACGTGCGCGTCCCATACCGCGATCAGAGCCAAATCCCGCTGTTCGACACCGGCCTGGCCGACTTCAATTACGCGCAGATCTTCAGCGAGAACCGCTTTACCGGCGGCGATCGCTTCGGCGACGCCAACGAGCTTACCCTGGCGGCGACCACACGCTTCCTGACTGGCAACGGAGAGGAGATGCTGCGCGCCACGCTCGGCCAGCGCATTTACTTCAGCAATGAACAGGTGGTGCTGACCCCCGCATCGACGCCGATCAACTATACGCATTCGGATACGCTCGCGTCGCTGGGCGGGCGCTTCGCGCACGGCTGGAGCTTCGACACGACGGTGCAGTACGACCAGCGCGACATGCTGACCGAGCGCTACAGCGCCTCTGTGCGCTATTCGCCCGAAATTGCGAAAGTCATCAATCTCGGCTTCAGCTTCAACCGCGACCCGGCCAACCCGCTCAGGCAGATGGATCTTTCCGGCCAGTGGCCTGTCAAACCCGGTTGGTATGCTGTCGGGCGGTACAACTATTCCTTCCTCGACGGGCGGCTGCTCGAGGGCACGGGCGGAATAGAGTACAACGCTGGATGCTGGGTATTCCGGGCGGTGTTCCAGCGCCTGCAGGCTGCCACCCAAGTGGCCTCGACCGGCTTCTTCTTTCAACTGGAACTCAATGGCCTCGGGGGCATTGGAACGGATGAAACCACGAACATTCTCAGGCGCAGCGTACCCGGCTACGCGATCACCAATCCGCGTGACCAGAACCTGGTACCACCCAGCCTGCAGCCGCAGCTGCCGTTCAAGCAGGTCTACTAGGGGTTCTCGATGCGCAGCCTGATTGCCGCCCTCGTCTTGTGCTTCGCCTTCCCGCTCGGCGCCCAGGCGGACCGCCCGACGCTGGTGGACCGCATCGTCGCGGTGGTGAACAAGGAGGCAATCACCCAGTCCGAGCTCGACGATCAGGTTGCCATGGCCGAGCGCCAGCTCGAGCGCCAGGGCACGCCGCTGCCCGACCATGCCGCGCTCGAGCGGCAGGTGCTCGACCGGCTGATCCTGGTGAAGGCCCAGTTGCAGCTGGCGAAAGAGACCGGCATACGCGTCGACGACTTGCAGCTCGATCGCGCGGTCGAGCGCATTGCGGAAAACAACAACCTCACGCTCGCTGCGTTCCGCAGCGCGCTCGAGCACGACGGCGTCGCGTTCGACAAGTTCCGCGACGAGGTGCGTGACCAGATCATCCTGACGAGGCTGCGCGAGCGCGAGGTGGACAGCAAGATCCAGGTCAGCGACAGCGAGATCGACCTCTACCTGGAGCAGAACAAGGATGCCTCGAAGCGGCACACCGAGTACGACGTGGCGCAGATACTGGTGCGGCTGCCCGACCAGGCGAGCCCCGAACGCATCGAGGCAGCGCGCGCGAAGGCGGAGAAGGCGCGCGCCGAAGCGCTCGCGGGCGCCGATTTCGCCAAGCTCGCCGCGACCTACTCGGACGGGCCGGACGCGCTCAAGGGCGGCGCGCTGGGCTGGCGCGCGGAGGACCGGCTGCCAGATCTGTTCACGGCGGCGCTCAAGGACATGCAGCCGAACGGCATCAGCCAGGTGCTACGCAGTCCCGCCGGCTTTCACGTTCTCAAGCTGCTCGGGCGGCGCGACGCGGCGGGCACCGCCGGGCCTCCGGTCGAGCAGACCCACGCGCGGCAGATCCTGATCAGGACCAGCGAGGCGGTCTCCGAGGCCGACGCCAAGCGCAAGCTGGAGGACCTGCGCGAGCGCATCGTGCGCGGCGGAGCGGATTTTGCCGAACTCGCACGAGTGCACTCGGAGGATGCCAGCGCGGCGCGTGGCGGCGACCTGGGCTGGCTTTATCCGGGCGACACGGTGCCGGACTTCGAGCGTGCGATGAACGGGCTCAAGCCGGGCGAGATCAGCCAGCCGGTGAAGACAGCTTTCGGCTGGCACCTGATCCAGGTGCTCGAGCGCCGCACCGCGGCGATGAGCCCCGAGCGTCGGCGTTTGCAGGCGCGCGAGATCCTGCGCGAGCGCAAGTCCGACGAGGCCTACCAGGAGTGGTTGCGGCAGCTGCGCGACGAGACCTACGTCGAAATCCATCTGGGGGACCGATGACCGTGGGCGTGCGACGGCCCGTGATCGCGCTGACCTCGGGCGAGCCGGCGGGCGTCGGGCCGGAGCTATGCGCCATGCTTGCGCGGCAGTCGCTGCCGGCGCGGGTGGTGGTTTTGGGCGATGCTGGCCTGCTCACGCAGCGCGGCGCCTCGCCCGGGACGGAGATCGAGCACGTTCCGCTCGCGGCGCCGTCGCACGCAGGCAAGCTCGATCCGGCCAACGCCCGCTACGTCCTGGCGCTGCTCGATCGCGCGGCCGACGGCTGCCTGGCGGGCGAGTTCGACGCGATGGTGACGGCGCCGGTGCACAAGGCGGTGATAAACGACGCCGGCTTCGCTTTCACCGGCCACACCGAGTACCTCGCCGCGCGCGCCCGCGTGCCGCACGTGGTGATGATGCTGGTCGGGGGCGGGCTGCGCGTCGCGCTCGCCACCACCCATCTGGCGCTGGCGGAGGTTGCGCGCGCGATTACGCGCGCCGGGCTGATCGACTCCCTGCGCGTGATCGAGCGCGACCTGCGGCAGCGCTTCGGGCTCGCCCGTCCGCGCATCCTGGTCGCGGGGCTCAATCCGCACAACGGTGAGGGCGGCCATCTGGGTCGCGAGGAGATCGACGTGATCGAGCCTGCGCTGCGCGCGGCGCAGGCGGAGGGCATCGCGGCGGAAGGCCCGATTCCGGCTGATACGCTGTTCGTGCCCGAGCGGCTCAAGCGCGCCGACTGCGTGCTCGCGATGTACCACGACCAGGGACTGCCGGTGCTGAAGTACGCAAGTTTCGGCAAGGGCGTGAACGTAACCCTGGGACTACCGTTCGTGCGCACCTCGGTCGACCATGGCACTGCGCTCGATCTCGCGGGCAGCGGCCGCGCCGATCCCGGCAGCCTGCTTGAAGCAGTTCAGCTTGCGATCAAGCTCGCACCGGCCGCGTAAGCGCTTCGGACAGCATTTCCTGCACGATCGGCAGGTGCTGGCGCGAATCGTCGACGCGATTGCGCCACGTGCGGACGATCTGGTGGTCGAGATCGGCTCTGGCGAGGGTGCGCTGACGCGTCCGCTGCTCGAGCGCGTGCGCCGGCTGGAGGCGATCGAGATCGATCGCGATCTCGCGGCGCGCCTGCAGGCGGAATTCCCGGCGGAACGACTGGCCGTGCGCTGCGCCGACGCGCTGCAGTTCGACTTCGCCGCGCTCGCGCCGGGAATGCGCCTGGTGGGCAACCTGCCCTACAACGTGTCGACGCCGCTGCTGTTCCATCTCGCCCGCTTCGCCGAGCGGGTGCGCGACATGCACTTCATGCTGCAGCGCGAGGTGGTGGAGCGAATGGTGGCGCCGCACTCTACGTCCGAGTACGGTCGGCTCTCGGTCGCGCTGCAAACGCGCTTCCGGATGGAGAAGCTGTTTCGCGTTCCCGCCGGCGCGTTCCGCCCGCCGCCGAAAGTGGAATCCGCGCTGGTGCGCCTGGTGCCGCTGGCGCCTGCGGAAAGGCCGCAGATGGACTGGGAGGTGTTCGGCAGGATCATCGCGGGCGCTTTTTCCGCGCGCAGGAAGAAGCTCTCCAACGCGCTGCCGCTCGCCGCGGCGGACTTCCAGGCGCTCGGGATAGATTCGGGCCTGCGGCCCGAGAACCTGTCGCCGCAGGACTACGTGCGCATCGCGCAGCGGCTTACTTGCGCTTCTCGATGAACTCGATCTTGTAGCCGTCGGGGTCCTCGACGAAAGCGATCACGGTCGTGCCGCCTTTCACCGGGCCCGGCTCGCGCGTCACCTTGCCCCCCTTGGAGCGCACCGCGTCGCAGCTTGCGCGGATATCGTCCACCTCGATCGCGACGTGCCCGTAGGCGCTGCCCAGGTCATAGCTGTCGACGCCGTAGTTATAGGTCAGCTCGAGCACTGCGGCTTTATCCTCGGTGTCGTAGCCGACGAAGGCGAGCGAATATTTCTGCTCGGGCCGATCGGTGCCGCGCAGCAGCTTCATGCCGAGCACTTCGGTGTAGAAGCGGACCGAACGGTCCATGTCGCCGACCCGCAGCATGGTGTGCAGTAATCTCATTTTAGCTCCCGGAATTGTGGCAATGACGCGCCTGCAAGCTTGATTCTCTCTCGCGCGTCGCGCCAATCAGGATACAGCGTCCCGAGCAGATTCCAGAACCGTTTCGAATGGTTGAGTTCCACCAGGTGCGCCACCTCGTGCGCCACGACGTAATCGGCCAGGTCGGGCTGCAGGTGCACCAGCCGCCAGTTGAGCCGGATTGCCCCGCGTTCCGTGCAAGCGCCCCACTGGCTGCGTGCCCGAGACAGCGCCACCGGGGGCGGAGCGAGGCCCAGGCGCGCGGCGAAGACCGCCGCGCGCGGCGCGAGCGCGGTCAGGGCCTGCTGCTTGAGCCAGCCGAGCAGCAGCTCGAGCACGAGCCCGGCGCGCCGCGGCGCCGGCGCCGAGACGACGAGGCGCGCCCCGCTGCGGCCGACGCCGCGGCGGCCATCGAGAACTTGCAGAGCGACCGGCTCGCCGAACAGCGGCAGCGCTTCACCGCTTGCGCCAAGGATCAGGGGCGGCGGCGGCAGCGTGGACCATTCGTCCAGCCTGGAGACGATCCAGCGTCGCTTTGCGTGCAGGAAAGCCTCGATCTCGCGCCTGGGCACCCGGTACGGAGCGCGCACGCTGAGGCCCGTCGCGTCGACCGTCAGTCCTATGGTGCGCCGCTTCGAGCGCGCGAACCGGTAGTAGATGAGGCGCGCTTCGGTGCGCGTCTCATCGAGCAGGCTCAGCTGTCCGGGCAAAGCGTCTTCTGCTGCTCTTCGATCCACTTTTCCGCCAGCGAGTTGATGGTCTTGGCATCGCGTCCGGCGCTATCGATCGTCGGGCCGACGCGCACCGTGATCATTCCCGGCCGCTTGAGAAACGCATTGCGCGGCCACACCAGCCCGGCGTTATGCGCCACCGGCACGACCGGCGCGCCGCTGTGCTCGGCGAGCATCGCTCCGCCCGGCTGGTACTTGCGCCGCTCGCCCGGCGGGATACGCGTACCCTCTGGAAACACCACCACCCAGAAGCCGCGCTCGAGGCGCTCCTTGCCGAGGCGCACCAGGCGGCGCAGCGCGGCAGTGCCGCGCGAGCGGTCGATTGCGATCGGACTGGTGAGCGCAAGTCCCCAGCCGAAGAACGGAAGCCACAGCAGCTCGCGCTTGAGCAGATAGACCTGCGGCGGGAAGATGATCTGGAAGGCCATCGTTTCCCAGGCCGACTGGTGTTTGGCGAGGATCACCGCCGGGCGCCGCGGCAGGTGCTCCAGACCCTCGACGCGCCAGCGGATGCCGCACAACGCGCGCGCAAGCCACACCACGAGGTGCGACCAGCCCGAGATGATGCGGTTGCGGGTCAGAGGCGGCAGCGGGAACGTGAGCAGCGTGAGCATGGCGTATGGCGGCGTGACCAGGAACAGCGCGAGCGCGAACAGGCTCGAGCGCAACAGCGTCATGGCGCGAGGTGCTCGGCGAACGCGGCGAGGTCGGCGAATACCTGCGTGCCTTGCGGCAGATCGCCTGCAGCTTGCGTCTTCCTGCCCTTGCCGGTGAGCACCAGAACGGGCCTCGCGCCCGCGGCTGCGGCGGCCTGCACGTCGCGCACCGCGTCGCCGACCATGTAGACTTCGTCCAGCGGCACATTGAAACGGCGCCCGATCTCGAGCAGCATCCCCGGCCTGGGCTTGCGGCACTCGCAGTCCGAGTCGGCCGCATGCGGACAGAAGAAGATCGCGTCGATGCGCCCGCCTTCCTGGGCCGCGGCGCGGTGCATCGCATCGTGGATCGCGTTGAGCGTGGTCATGTCGAACAGTCCGCGCGCAATGCCCGACTGGTTGGTCGCCACCACGATGCGGTAGCCGGCCTGCGTCAGGCGCGCGATCGCCTCCATGCTGCCCTTGATCGGCTTCCACTCCGCGGGCGACTTGACGTACTGGTCGCTGTCGTGGTTGATCGTGCCGTCGCGGTCGAGAATGACGAACTTCATGCCGCCAGTCTCGAAATGTCGGCCACCCGATTCATTGCCTGGCGCAGGTCGGCGAGCAGCGCGAGCCGGTTCCTGCGCAGCGCGTCCTGCTCCACCATGACCATGACCTTGTCGAAGAAGGCGTCGACCGGCGTCTTCAGTACCGCGAAGGTCTTGAGATAACCGGTGAAATCGCCGCGTTCGAACAGTTTGCCAGCCGTTGCGGATGCTTCCTGCAGCGCGTCGAAAAGCGAGATCTCCGCGGGCTCCTTCAACTGCGCGCGCGCGACCTCGGCGTAGGATTCGCCCTTCGCGGCGGCCTGCCGCAGGATGTTCGCCACGCGCTTGTTGGCCGCGGCCAGGCTTTCTGCCTCGGGCAGCGCCTGAAACGCCTTGACCGCTTCGAGCTGCGACGGCACCCGGCTGATCTGAACAGGCAACTGACAAAGGACGGCGTCCACCTGCAGCGTCGAGAACCCTTGCTCCCGCAGGTAACCGGCGAAGCGTTCAAATACAAAAGCCTGCAGCTCCGAGCTCGCGTTCTCGGTCTTCCCATTGAACACTTCGAACGCGTCGTTCACGAGCTCGTCCAGGGCAAGCGGAAGCCGATTTTCGACCACGATTCTGATCACGCCCAGGGCAGCCCTGCGCAGTCCGAACGGATCCTTCTCCCCGGTCGGCTGCTCGCCGATTCCGAACAGGCCCGCCAGCGCGACAAGCTTGTCAGCGAGCGCGACCACGCAGCTTGTCGGCGCCTGTGGCAGCAGGTCGCCGGCGAAGCGTGGCCGGTAATGTGCCTCGATCGCGTCCGCGACCTCGGCGGGCTCGCCGTCGTTCAGTGCGTAGTAGCGCCCCATGACGCCTTGCAGCTCCGGGAACTCGCCGACCATTCCGGTGAGCAAATCCGCTTTGCAGAGCCAGGCCGCGCGCTCGGCCAGTGCTGCGTCCGTGCCGAGCGCACGCGCGACGCGACCCGCGAGAAGCTGGATCCGCTCGACTCGTTCGAGTTGGCTGCCGAGCTTGTTGTGGTAGATCACCTTCGCGAGCTGGGGCACGCGTGCCTCGAAACGTGTCTTGCGGTCCTGGTTATAGAAGAATCTCGCGTCCTCGAGGCGCGGCCGCACCACACGCTGGTTGCCGTCGACGATGTGGCGCGGGTCGGCGACGCGCATGTTGGAGACGATCAGGAACTTCGGCAGCAACCGGCCCGACGCGTCGAACAGGGGGAAGTACTTCTGGTTCTGCCGCATGGTGAGGATCAGGGACTCCTGCGGCACTTCCAGGAACGCGGCGTCGAACGCGCCGAGGTAGACACTCGGATGCTCGACCAGCGCGGTGACTTCTTCCAGCAGGTCGGCGAACTCACCCAGCTGGGCGCCCAGCCGCTTCGCCTCCGAGCGCAACTGGCGCTCGATCTCCGCGCGCCGGACGGCGAAATCCGCGATTACCATTCCGTCGTCGCGCAGTCTGGCCTCGTACTCGTCGGCGCTCGACAGCGCGATCGACCCAATGCCCATGAATCGGTGGCCGTGTGTAGTGCTGCTGGCCGCGACGCCGAGCACCGCGCCCGGCACCACGCGCGCGCCGTGCAGCATCACCAACCCGTGCACCGGGCGGACGAACTGCACTTCTCCGTCACCCCAGCGCATCATTTTCGGCACGGGAAGCTTGCTCAAAGCCTGTTCCACGATTTGCGCCAGAACGGATTCGAGTTCCACGCCGGGCAGGGTGAAATTCGCAACCACGATTTCGCCCTTGGCCGTCGGGCGTCGCTCGAGGGACTCTGGCGCAAGCTTGTGTTTCCGCGCAAAGCCTTCGACCGCTTTCTGGTTGGAGCTCGGTGGGCCTTCGACCGAATGTTCGGAGTCGAGCGCCTTTGCGCGTACGTCCGGAATTAGGACTGCTAGCCGTCTCGGTGTCGCGAACGTTCGGTGCCTGGGATCGTGGTCCTTGAGTCGGTGCTTGATGATCTCGGAAACGACTTGCTCGGCAAAGGCGTCGGCAAGTCGCCGCAGCGACTTCGGCGGCAGCTCTTCGGTGAGTAGTTCGACGAGAAGGCTTGCCTCCATTACGAGCCGCCTTTCGCCATCGGGAATCCGAGCCGCTCGCGCGACTCGTAGTAGGCCTGCGCCACCGCGCGCGAGAGCGCGCGCACGCGGCCGATGTAGGCGGCGCGCTCGGTGACCGAGATGGCGCCGCGCGCGTCGAGCAGGTTGAACGTGTGCGAGCACTTCAGCACCATCTCGTAGGCAGGCAGCACGCACTGGGCCTCGATCAGGCGTTTGGCCTCTGCTTCGAACTGGGAGAAATGCCCGAACAGCATTTCGGCGTTGGAGTGCTCGAAGTTGTAGCGCGACTGCTCGACCTCGTTCTGGTGGTAGACGTCGCCGTAGCTCACGCCCGGCGTCCAGACCAGGTCGAACACGCTTTCCTTGCCCTGCAGGTAGATCGCGAGGCGCTCGAGGCCGTAGGTGATCTCGCCCAGGACCGGCTTGCAGTGGCAGGCCGCCGACCTGCTGGAAGTAGGTGAACTGGGTCACTTCCATGCCGTCGAGCCACACCTCCCAGCCCAGGCCCCAGGCGCCCAGGGTGGGCGACTCCCAGTCGTCTTCGACGAAGCGGATGTCGTGCACTTTCGGGTCGACGCCGAGCGCCGCGAGCGACTCGAGGTAGAGCTCCTGGATGTTCGCGGGCGAGGGCTTGAGCACCACCTGGTACTGGTAGTAGTGCTGCAGCCGGTTCGGGTTCTCGCCGTAGCGGCCGTCCTTTGGCCGGCGCGAGGGCTGCACGTAGGCCGCCTTCCAGGGCTCGGGCCCGAGCGCGCGCAGGAAGGTCGCGGTGTGGAAGGTTCCGGCGCCGACCTCCATGTCGTAGGGCTGCAGCAGCGCGCAGCCCTGGCGATCCCAGAACTGGTTCAGGCGGAGGATGAGTTGCTGGAAAGTGAGCATGGGGAAGGCGCGGATTTTACCGGCTTCGCCTCGCGCGCGCGACGAGAGGCGAAGCCGCGAGCAGCGCGAGCGCCACGGCGAGCGCGGGCCAATCGCCCGTGCGCGAGTAGGGCGTCGCGCCGGCGTAGCCCTGCGCCTCTATTTCCAGCCGGCCGACCACGAACTCGGGCAGGCGCGCGATCACATGCCCGTCGCGCGCGACCGCGGCGGTGACGCCGGTGTTGGTCGCCGTGAGCATCATGCGCCCGGTCTCGAGCGCGCGCAGGCGCGCGATCTCCAGGTGCTGCGCGGGTGCGAGCGAGTCGCCGAACCATGCCACGTTCGAGACATTCACCAGCAGGGTGGCGGCGGGAAGCGCGCGTGCGATCGCCGCGCCGTAAGCGTCCTCGTAGCAGATGTCGAGCGCGACGCGCTGGCCAGCGACCGCGAGCGGCGGCTGGTGGGGCGCGCCGCGCGAGAAGTCCGCCAGCGGAATGGACAGGATGTGAACGATCCAGCCGAAGCCCGGGGGCACGAATTCGCCGAAAGGGACCAGGTGCACCTTGTTGTAGATCTGCGGCGGTGACGATCCCAGGCTGAGCACGCTGTTGTAGTACTCCCCGGGCGCCGCGCGGGTCGGCACACCAAGCAGCAGATCACCGCCGTTACGTCGCGCGGCGTCGCCCAAGCGGCGCAGGTAGTCCGGATCGATGCTGTCGAGAAAGCGCGGCAGCGCCGTCTCCGGCAGGACGATCAGCTTGGCGTCGCTGCGCTCGGCGAGGCGGGTGTAGGTCTCGAGCGTGTTCGCGTACCGCCGCGGGTCGAATTTCAGGTCTTGCGGGATGTCGCCCTGCAGCAATGCGGCGCGAAACGGTGTGCCGAAATTCGTGGTCCATTCGATCTGGCGCAGCCCCCAGCCGGCGGCAAGGACGGCGGTGAACACGGCGGCGGAAATCCAGCGCGCGCGGCCCCGCACCACGCACCACAGCAGGCCGGCGCACACGAGCGTCGCAAGCGACATGGCGTATACACCGCCGAGCGGCGCCAGGCCTGCGAGCGGGGTGTCGACGCCCGAGTACCCGGCCGACAGCCACGGGAAGCCCGTGAGCAGCCATCCGCGCAGCCATTCGAGCAGCGTCCACGACGCCGGGATGACGAACACGGCGCGAATTGCGTCCGGTGCCTTGACGCGCGCCTGCAGCCAGCCCGCGAGCGCTGGGTAGAGCGAAAGTATGGCGCAGAAAGCGAGCGTGGCAATGGCGGCGAGCGGCGCCGGCATTGCGCCGAAGCGGTGCAAACTGACGTATACCCACGACACGCCGCAGCCGAACAGGCCGAGACCGAACCAGAGCCCGGTGTGGAATGCCGCCGCCGGACGCGGCGCCTCGATCCAGAGATGCGCCAGCGCCGCGAACCCGAGCAAGGCGAGAGGATAGGCGCCGAATGGCGCGAAGGCCCCAACTGTCGCCGCGCCGGCCAGCAGGGCGACCGCCGCTGCCCGAAGGCGGCTCACTTCGGCTTTTCGACCAGCAGAGTGTAGACGCGCCGACTGTCGGCGCGCAGCACCTGGAAGCGAAAACCGCCGATCGTGAGCGTCTCGCCGCGCTTGGGCAGGCGCCCGAGCTCGGCGATCACCAGGCCGCCGATCGTGTCGACTTCCTCGTCGGAGAAGCGGGTCCCGAACGCGGCGTTGAAGTCCGCGATCTGGGTCAGCGCCTTGACCCGGAAGCGGCCGCTCGACTCCGGCAAGGATGTTGTCACTCGCCTCGTCGAAGTCGTATTCGTCCTCGATCTCGCCCACGATCTGCTCCAGCACGTCCTCGATGGTCACCAGCCCGGCAACGCCGCCGTACTCGTCGACCACGATCGCCATGTGGTTGCGGCTGGCGCGGAATTCGCGCAGCAGGACGTTGAGGCGCTTGGCTTCGGGCACGAAGACCGCGGGGCGCAGCATCTCGCGCACGTTGAATTCCTCTTCACCCGCGTAGTAGCGCAGCAGGTCCTTGGCCAGCAGGATGCCGATCACGTCGTCGCGGTTCGTGGTCGATGACCGGGAAGCGCGAGTGCGCGGTCGAAATCAGCTGAGGGATGAAGTTCTCGATCGGCTCGTTGATGTCGATCACGTCCATCTGCGCGCGCGGGATCATGATGTCGCGCACCTGCATCTCGGAGACGTTCAGCACGCCTTCGATGATCGACAGCGCGTCGGCGTCGAGCAGGTTGCGCTCGTGGGCAGAGTGCAGCAGCGCGATCAGCTGCTCGCGGTCCTCCGGCTCGCGCAGCAGCATTGCCGAAAGGCGCTCGAGCAGGCTGGGTCGCGAGGGGTCGGTCATGCGGGACGGCTCATTCTACAATGTACGGATCGCCGAATCCGAGGCGGCGCAGAATGCGGATCTCCGCGCGTTCCATGCGTGCCGCGGCCGGCTTGCGGGAGTGGCCGTGTCCGCGCAGGTGCAGCATGCCGTGCACCACCAGGTGCGCGTAGTGCGCTGCCAGCGACTTCCCCTGCTGGCGCGCTTCGCGCGCAATTACCGGGCGCGCAGAGCACGATGTCGCCGCGTAGCGGCCTGTGCGCCGTAGGGAAAGCTGAGAACGTTGGTCGCGTAGTCGCGCGAGCGGAAGGCGCGATTGAGCGGCGTGCCCTCCGCCGCGCCGACGAACCGCAAGGTGATCTCGGCGCGGGCCGGCGCAGGCCGCGCGCGCCCAGCTGCGCAGCCGAACGGCAGAGGGCGCGCCGCGTTGCGGCGCGCTGCACTGCGACGCTACTTCGTCGGCAGGTTCTTCGGAGTGCTTCTCGTAGGCATCGACGATGCGCTGCCACCAGCGGGTGGCGCACCACGTCGTCGGCGCCGAATTGGGTGAAGGCGATGCCGCGCACATCCGACAGGATGCGGCGCGCCTCGATCAGTCCGCTCTTCTGGCCGCGCGCGCAGGTCGATCTGCGTGACGTCGCCCGGTGACCACGGCCTTGCGCCGAAGCCGATGCGGGTGAGGAACATCTTCATCTGCTCGGGCGTGGTGTTCTGCGCCTCGTCGAGGATGATGAAGGAGTGGTTCAGCGTGCGCCCGCGCATGTAGGCGAGCGGCGCGATCTCGATCGTGCCGCGCTCGAGCAACTTGCCGGCCTTGTCGAAGCCCATCAGGTCGTACAGCGCGTCGTACAGCGGGCGCAGGTAGGGATCGACCTTCTGCGCCAGATCGCCCGGCAGGAAGCCCAGCCGTTCGCCCGCCTCGACCGCCGGGCGCACCAGCACCAGCCGCTTCACCGCGTCGCGCTCGAGCGCGTCGACCGCGCAGGCCACAGCGAGATAGGTCTTGCCGGTTCCGGCCGGGCCGATGCCGAACGTGATGTCGTGCGCCAGGATGCTCTGCAGGTATCGACCTGGTGTGACGGTGCGGCCGTGCAGGTCGGGGCGGCGCGTGAGCAGCTGCGGGCCCGAGCCGCCGGAGGCGGGCGCGTTGCCGCGCATCAATTCGCTCAGGCCGAGCTGGATGTCGTCGATCGACAGCTCGCCGGTTGCCTTGTCGTACAGGCCGGACAGGGCGCGCGCGGCGCGCGCCGCCTGCGCGGGCTCGCCGCGCACGGTGAAGTGCTCGCCGCGGCGCGCGATCGCGACATCGAGCGCGGATTCGATCTGGCGCAGGTTCGCGTCGAGCGCCCCGCACAGACGCGCCAGGCGCTGGTTGTCGAGCGGCTCGAAGCGCACTTCAACCGGCTTGAGGGACGGGCTGCGCGTCACCGGCGGCGGGTGCTCCCTAGGCTTCGCCGCGCAGCGTATGCGACAGCGCCGCGCTGATGCGCACGTCGACGAAGCGTCCGATCAGCTCGTGCCCGCCGCGGAAATTGACCACGCGGTTGTTGCCCGTGCGGCCCGCGAGCTCGTCCGGGTTGCGGCGCGCAGGGCCTTCGACCAGCAGCCGCTGCACGCTGCCGACCATGCGCTCGCTGACCGCGCGCGCCTGTGCGTCGAGCAAGGCCTGCAGCCGCTGCAGCCGGTCGAGCTTCTCGGCCTGCGGCGTCGTCGTCCGGCAGCTCGGCAGCGGGCGTGCCCGGGCGCGGGCTGTAGACGAACGAGAACGAGCCGTCGAAATTCAGCTCGCGCGCCAGCTTCAGCGTGGCCTGGAAGTCCGATTCGGTTTCGCCCGGGAAGCCGACGATGAAGTCGGACGTTAGGCTGAGGTCCGGCCGCGCCTTGCGCAGGCGCCGGACGATCGAGCTTGTATTCGAGTACGGAGTAGCCGCGCTTCATCGCCGCGAGCACCCGATCGGAGCCGGACTGCACCGGCAGATGCACGTGGCCCGCGAGGCTCGGCAGGTCCGCATGCGCGTCGATCAGGCGTTGCGTGAATTCGCGCGGATGCGACGTCGTATAGCGTATGCGCTCAGTGCGCGTCGATTTCGGCCACGTAGCGCAGCAACTCGGCGAAATCGGCCGGCTCACCCTCGATCTCGCCGCGCCAGGCGTTCACGTTCTGTCCCAGCAGCGTGATTTCGCTCATGCCGCGCTCGGCGCAGGCCGGCGATCTCTGCCACGCACGTCGTCGAACGGGCGCGAAAATTCCTCGCCTCGCGTGTACGGCACGACGCAGAAGCTGCAGTACTTGCTGCAGCCCTCCATGATCGAGACGAACGCCGCCGCGCCCTCGACCCGTGCCGGCGGCAGATGGTCGAACTTCTCGATCTCAGGGAAGCTCATGTCCACCTGCGCGCGGCCGGTCGCGCGCCGGCGCGCGAGGAGCTCGGGCAGGCGGTGCAGGGTCTGCGGGCCGAATACCACGTCAACATAGGGCGCGCGCTCGATGATCGCGGCGCCTTCCTGGCTGGCGACGCAGCCGCCGACCCCGATCATCAGCTGCGGGTTTTCGCGCTTCAGGTGCTTCACCCGGCCGAGATCGGCGAAGACCTTCTCCTGCGCCTTCTCGCGCACTGAGCAGGTATTGAACACGATCAGGTCGGCTTCCTCCGGCTGCCGGTGGGGGTGTATGCGCCGTCTTGCACCAGCACGTCGGTCATCCGGTCCGAGTCGTACTCGTTCATCTGGCAGCCGAAGGTGCGGATGTAGAGCTTGCCGGGCATGCTCGCCTGCGCTGGCCTCGTCCTCAGTTGTTGGGGTCAGGCTGCGCCGCTTCTTCGGGCGTCAGCAGCCAGATCCGGTACGGGTTGCCTTGGGCGTCGAGCAGATATCGAATCTGCGCGCCGGGCTGCAGGGCGGTAGGCACGACGATACGATTCGAGGCGTCGCGGATCTGCGCCCCCGGTGCAAGCAGGACGCGCTGGCCATTGATCTCGACCAGCATCCCTTGCACGTGGCGGATCTCGCCGCGCTGGGCGTTGGCCGGGATGGTGCGCAGCTGTGCCAGCGCGCTTGGCGGCAATCCGGCGAGCAGGCAGAGCGCAAGCGCGCGGGTGAGCTTGGCAAGGGTCATCGACATGGCCTCCGAGACCCTATTCTAGAGGAGGGGCGCCGCAGGCTGGCGCGAAGGGGGTGGTGGCGAATCAGGGACTCGAACCCCGGACACACGGATTATGATTCCGCTGCTCTAACCAGCTGAGCTAATTCGCCTCCGGAAAGGGCGCGAATTGTCGCCTTCGACCGCGTTCCGGTCAAGCGCGCGCGCCGTGTGGAGCGGCCGACCGCGCTCGAATATTGCGCTAAACCAACGGGTTATTTCACGCCGGCGAACATCGACCCCGTTCGCCGCGGGATACAATGCATACGTGAACTTCGACCTCATCGTCGTCGGCGCCGGCTTGGTCGGTGCGAGCTTTGCGCGCGCGGCGCACGGCATGTCGACCGCGCTGATCGCCCCGGCCGAGCGCGCCGCCACGCATGTCGCACCTGGAAGCTTCGATGCCCGCGTCTACGCGCTCAGCCCCGCCAACGCCGAGTTCCTGCGCGAGCTCAAGGCTTGGCAGGGCGTTGCGCCGGAGCGGCTGACTCCTGTGCATGCGATGCGCGTGTTCGGCGATGACGGACGCTCGCTGCTGGAGTTCGATGCCTATCGTGCCGGGGTCGAGGCGCTGGCCTGGATCGTCGAGGGCGGCGTGTTGCAGGACGCGCTATGGCGCGTGCTGGAGGCGCGTGACGGGCTCGAGCTCATTGCGCCGGCCCAGTGCGAGCGGCTGGAGCTGTCGGCCGCGCACGCGATCGTGCACATGCGCGACGGCCGCAGCTTGAGGGGCAAACTTGTAGTCGGGGCGGACGGTGCGCACTCCTTCGTACGCGAAGGCGCCGGACTGGGGGCCACCGAGCACGCCTACGGACAGACCGCAGTGGTCGCCAACTTCGCCTGCGAGCGGCCGCACGGTAACGTGGCGCAACAATGGTTCCAGGGCGGACCCGTGCTCGCGCTGTTGCCGCTTCCGGGCAGCCACGTATCGATGGTGTGGTCGGTTGCCGATGCCGAGGCGGCACGCCTGCTCGCGCTGGACGCCGATGCGCTATGCCGGGAAGTGGAGCGGGCTTCGCACGACGCGCACGGCGCGCTCACGCTGGTCACGCCGGCGCGGGGCTTTGCGCTGCGGCGGCTTGCGGCGGGCCGCCTGGTCGCGCCACGGGTCGCGCTGATCGGCGACGCGGCGCACGTTGTGCATCCGCTCGCGGGACAGGGTGCTAATCTGGGCTTCCAGGACGCTCGGGCCCTGGCGCAGGTGCTCGCTGGGCGCGAACCGGTGCGAGACCCGGGCGACCTGAGGCTGCTGCGGCGCTACGCGCGCGCGCGCGCCGAGGCAGTGCTGGCCATGGACGCGACGGTGCACGGCCTGTACCGCCTGTTCGCGGCCCAGGGCCGGGCGGTTTCGCTGCTTCGCAACGCCGGGTTGAACTTGACCGACCGGGTTCCGGTCTTAAAGAACATTCTCATGCGCCAGGCGATGGGCTGAGGCGCGCCGGAGACCATATGATGTTCGTTCGAGCCTTGGCGCTCGCCACCCTCAGTCTCGCCGTCCTGCCTGCGCGCGCCGATGAGGCACAGATCCGCAAGGTGATCGAAACCAAGCTCGACGGGGCGCTCATCGAGAGCGTGCAGCCGATACCCGTGCTCGGCCTGTACGAGGTGGTGATCCGCGGTCGCGACGGGCCGCGGATCGTCTACACCGACGCCCAGGCGACAAGCATCATCCTGGGCACCATCTACGACGTCCGGCACGACCGCAACCTGACCGAAGAGCGGATGAATAAACTGCTCGCGATCAAGTTCAACGAGTTGCCGCTGCAAGACGCGGTCAAGATCAGCCGCGGCAGCGGGCGCCGCGTGCTGGCGATGTTCTCCGACCCCTACTGTCCTGCGTGCCAGCAATTCGAGAAGGAACTGGCGCGGGTCGACGACATCACGATCTACGTTTTCATGTATCCGGTCATACACCCGGAGCTGGCCGAGCAGTCGAGGGCAATCTGGTGCTCGCCGGACCGGTCCAAGGCGTGGCTGGACCTTGCGCTGCGCGGCAAGCGGCCCGTCGCCAATGCAGACTGCGCCAACCCGCTCGAGAAGATCGACGAGCTCGGACACCGCCTTGGGGTGAACTCGACGCCGACCTTGTTTCTCGCCAACGGCGAGCGCCTGCGCGGCGGGTTGTCCTCGGTGCACCTCGCGGCGGCGCTGGACGACGTCTATCGGGACATGAAAGCGGCGAAGGCCAAGTAGCCTGCTAGGGGCGCGGCGGTGGCTCGCCGCGCGGCCACAGCAGCCACATCCTGCCCTGCTGGCGCATCCGCCCGGCAAACCCCCCGGCTTCGTCGCCGCTGCCCCAGAAGAAGTCCGCACGCACCGCACCACGAATCGCACCTCCGGTGTCCTGCGCGATGACCAGCTGCTGCAGTGGAATGTTCGACAACGGAAGCGTGCTCGCCAGATAGACAGGGGCGCCGAGCGGGTAGAAGCGCCGATCCACCGCAATGCTGTAGGTGGCGCTCAGTGGCGCTCCCAGCGCGCCAGTCGGCCCGCCGCTCGTCGGCAAATTGCGAAAGAACACGTAGCTCGGGTTCTGCTCGAGCGCCCCTTGCAGCGACTCCGGGTGGGCCTGAGCCCACGCTTTGATGCCCTGCATCGACGCTAGCTCGAGCGGCAGCGCGCCTTGGGCGACCAGGTAGCGGCCGAGCGACCTGTACGGGTGGCCATTCTGGTCTGCGTAGCCGACGCGGATGCGGTCCTCGTCACCAAAGCGGATCTGGCCGCTACCCTGAATCTGGAGAAAGAACAGCTCGACCGGATCGGCGACCCACGCGATCACCGGCGCCTTGAAATCGTCGTCGTGAGCATCGATCTCGGAGCGGGAGTAGTACGGCACCAGCTTGCGGCCTTCGAGGCGCCCGCGCAGACGCATACCCTTGAGCTCCGGGTACAGGCCGGCAAGGTCCACGTCGATGAGGTCGTCGGGAATGCCGTAGACCGGGTAGCGGAAACGGTCGGTGCGTTCCCGGCTGCCTTCGAGCACCGGCTCGTAATAGCCGGTAACCAGTCCCGTGTTCGTGCCGTCAGGAGCGATAACCGCGTAGGGAACGAACATCGTCTGGAAGAACTTGCGCGCGGCGGCCTCGTCGTCCGGCGCCACCGCTTGTGCCGCGGCGCAGGCATGCGCAAGCGGGGCGACCCGCTGCAGACGCGGACATCCGGCAATGAAGGCGCGCAAGCTTGGTTCGAGCGCGGCGCCCTCCCATCCCGGCAGGTCGGCGAAAGTCGCCCTCTCGTAGCGCACGGCGCCGGGCCGCTGCGCCAGCGGCGCGCACCCCGCGACAAGTACAATTACGGCCACGGCGATCAGGAAAGCGCGCACGATGTGGTTCATTGCTGCCGAAATAGTGTTTGCCCTGGTTCTAGTGGCCCTCATCTATCGGCTGACGCTCCCGCGCGAGCAGGGCCGCGATAACGAGCGCCCGCCGAGGTCCTCAGAGTAGCGTCTTCTCCAGCTCAATCAGTCTAAACCAGCCACGCGCGAGCGCCGGCTCATCGCTGAGCAGGCGAAGCCCGGGTACGCCGGCGAGCACCTCCTCGAACACCACGTCGGTGCGGGTCGCAATACGCCGTACAAGCGGGTTAAGCGCGCGCCGCAGCCATGCACGATCCCCCGCGCGGAGGAATTTGTCGAACAGCAGAACGCGCCCTCCGGGTCGCAGTACCCGGGCCACCTCGGCCAGGCAGCGTGCCGGCTGCGGAACGACGGCCAGTATCAGGTGCATGACCGCCGAGTCGAAGCTCGCTTCGGCGAACGGCAGCGCCTGGGCATCCCCTTCGACGAAGCCGATATCGAGTGCGCCCCGGCGTGTCAGAGCGCGCGCCAGCATAGCGCGCGTCAGATCCACTCCGATATAGCGGTGCATCGAGGGGAGAAGAGGCAGGTCGAGCCCGGTGCCGATGCCCGCGACCAGCACCTCGCCGCGGGTGCGGCGCTGCAGGCGGGCCAGGCTGCGAACTCGCGCCCGGGCGAGGGCGCCGCGCACCGCGAGGTCGTAGACCGGCGCCAGCAGGCGGTAGCTGCGGCGCAGGCTCCGCGACACGGTCGCCGTCAGTGCAGCACGCGCGGCACCGACAGCGTGAACTCCGGGATGGGGGCCTCGAATCGGGTGCCGTCCTCCGCCACCATCTGATAGCTGCCGCGCATAGTGCCGACCTGAGTCGCGATCGACGTGCCACTGGTGTACTCGAATTGCTCGCCCGGCCGCAGTACAGGCTGCGCGCCGACCACGCCTAGGCCCCGGACTTCCTGCACCAGGCCCTGTGAATCGGTGATGATCCAGTGCCGGCTGATCAGCTGGCCGGTGACCGTACCCACGTTGCGGATCGTGATGGTGTAGGCGAATGCATAGCGGTTCGACGTTTCGTCGGATTGTTCCGGCAGGTATTGCGTCGTGGCACTGACCGCGATCTCGTAGTGCTTCTCCTGGCCCATGCGTGCATTGTAAACTGGCTGCGTCATGGCGTTCCGCATTGCACCGAGCATCCTGTCTGCCGACTTCGCGCGGCTGGGCGAAGAGGTAAAAGCCGTCGCCCAAGCCGGCGCCGACGTGATTCATTTCGACGTCATGGACAACCACTATGTTCCGAACCTGACCATAGGCCCGCAGGTGTGCGAGGCGCTGCGCCCGCACGTTTCCCTGCCGATCGACGTCCATCTCATGGTGAAGCCGGTCGATCGCATCGTGCCGGACTTCGCCAAGGCAGGCGCCAGTCTGATCAGCTTCCATCCGGAGGCAAGCGAGCACGTCGACCGCACGATAGGCTTGATCCACGAGCACGGCTGCAAGGCCGGGCTGGCGTTCAATCCGGCCACTCCGCTCGACTGGCTCGACCACACGCTCGACAAGCTGGATCTGGTGCTGATCATGTCGGTCAACCCTGGTTTCGGCGGCCAGCGCTTCATTGCCTCGATGTTGCCCAAGATCGCCGAGGTGCGGCGGCGCATCGACGCCGAAGTGCGCTCAAACGGACGAGAGATCTGGCTGGAGGTCGACGGCGGCATCAAGACCGACAACATTGCCGAGGTCGCGGCGGCGGGCGCCGACACGTTCGTCTCGGGCTCGGGGATCTTCGGCTCAAAGGACTACGCGGCGACCATCCGCGACATGCGAACGCGCCTCGGCGCCGTGCGCCGCGCAGCGTGATTCACGCCGCGCTGATCGACCTCGACGGCACCCTGCTCGACACTGCGCCGGACCTTGCGGCGGCGGCGAACGCGACGCTCGCGGACCTGGGTATGCGCCAGATCGATCCCGATGAGGTGAGAGATTTCATTGGCAGGGGAATCGCCGCGCTGGTGCGCCGCTGCCTTGCATCAGCCGCCGGTAGCGTGCCCGACGAGCCGCTTTACGAGTCGGCGCTGGAGCGCTTCGCGCTGCATTACGAACGCCTGAACGGCTCGGCGTCGAGCCTTTACCCTGGAGTTGAGGAAGGACTGTCGGCCATGAAGGCGCGGGGCCTGCGGCTGGCCTGCGTGACGAACAAAGCGTCGCGCTTCACCGATCCCTTGCTCGCCTCCACCCGCCTCGCCGGCTACTTCGACCAGGTGGTCACGAGCGACCGGGCGGGGCGACGCAAACCGGACCCGGGCCCGTTTCTGCTTGCCTGCCGCGCGCTTGACGTTGCTCCGCCCGAGGCGGCCGTGATCGGCGATTCCGCCAACGACGCCGTGGGCGGGCGGCGGGCGGGCTGCCGCGTCCTGTTGGTGCCGTATGGCTACCGCGAAGGGCAGGATGTACTCGCAATCGAATGTGATGGTATAGTCGCTTCGCTAATTGACGCCGCGAATCTTCTCTCGCCACAGTCGTGAACCACCACCGAACCGGAATTTGCAGCACTCGCTGGCGTAGCTGGCGCTCCTGGCGCCGCTAGACCTTCGCGCGCCCCTGCGCGGCACGGGCGGCGCGCAATGCCCCAGCCGCAGTTTTCCGGTTCTTTCGGTTTCAGGTGGAGTAGTCGCATGACTGAGCTCGATTTCGACAAGCTCGCAACGCAAGGTTACACGCGCATCCCGGTCGTCGCCGAAGTGCGCGCAGATCTGTACACGCCGCTCGCGGTGTATGCCAAGCTGGCCAACGGCCCCTATTCCTACCTGCTCGAGTCCGTGGTGGGCGGGGAACGCTTCGGGCGCTATTCGTTCATCGGCCTAGCGTGCGCTGAACGGATCGAGGCGCGCGGCTCGACCGTGCGCCGCCTGCTGCGCGACGCGCGCGGGGCGGACGTCTGCCTGGAGCGCGCCGACAACGCGGACCCATTCGAATATGTGCGAGCGTACCTCAAGCGCCATCGCGTCGCGCCGGTACCGGCGGCATTGCGCTTCGGCGGCGGGCTGGTGGGGTATTTCGGCTACGAAATGGTGCGCCATATCGAGCCGCGCGCCCTCTCCGGCGACAAGCCCGACCCGCTCGGCACGCCGGACATGCTGCTGCTCGTCTCGGACGAGCTCGCGGTCGTCGACAACGTGATGGGCAAGCTCTATCTCGTCGTTTACGCCGATCCGCAGCAGCCCGACGCCTACAAGGCGGCGAGCGAGCGGCTCGAACGCCTGCGGGCCCGCCTGACGACGCCGTTGCCGGACAGTATGGTGCTCGCGCTGGCGGTCGACGCACCGGCGGGGGAGCCGGCGCCGCTTAGCCGGACGTTCAGCGAGGAGGGTTTTCTCGATGCGGTGCGCCACTGCAAGGAGTACATCTTCGCCGGCGACTGCATGCAGGTGCAGGTGTCGCAGCGGACCACGCGGCCGTTCGAGGCGCCGCCGCTCACGCTCTACCGTGCGCTGCGCGGCCTCAACCCGTCGCCCTATATGTTCTATTTCGACTTCGGCGACCACCACGTCGTTGGCGCGTCGCCGGAGATTCTGGTGCGGCTCGCCGGCGACGCGATTACGGTGCGACCGATTGCGGGCACGCGCCCACGCGGACGTACTGAGGAGGAGGATGCGCGCGCGGCCGAGGATCTGCTTTCAGACCCCAAGGAACGCGCCGAGCACGTGATGCTGATCGACCTGGGGCGCAATGACGCGGGACGGGTTGCCGCGACCGGTAGCGTGCGTGTCACCGAGAAGATGGTGATCGAGCGCTATTCCCACGTGATGCACATTGTGTCGAACGTCGAGGCCAAGATCGCGCCCGGTTTGGACGCGATCGACGTGTTCAAGGCGAGCTTTCCGGCCGGCACCGTGAGCGGCGCGCCGAAAGTGCGCGCGATGGAGATCATCGACGAACTGGAGCCTGTCAAACGCGGCGTGTACAGCGGCGCCGTCGGCTATTTCGGGTTCAACGGCGATATGGACGTGGCGATCGCGATCCGTACTGCGGTAGTGAAGGATGGCCTGCTGCACGTACAGGCGGCGGCGGGAATCGTGGCGGACTCCGACCCGCAGTCCGAGTGGCAGGAAACGCAGCACAAGGCGCGCGCGATCTTGCGCGCCGCCGAGGTGGCGGCGGCAGAGCATGCCTCGGGGGCGCTGCACAGCGCGACGCCGCGCGCGGCGTCGCGCTAGTGAAGGGGGAACGATGCTCGTAATGATCGACAACTACGATTCGTTCACCTACAACCTCGTGCAGTACTTTGGCGAGCTGGGTGAGAACGTGAGGGTATTGCGCAACGACGAGGTTTCCGTCGAGCAAGTCGAGGCCATGGCGCCGGCGCTGGTAGTGCTCTCGCCGGGCCCGTGCACGCCGAACGAGGCCGGGATTTCGCTTGGGCTGATCGAACGGCTCGCCGGACGGGTCCCGATCCTGGGCGTGTGCCTCGGCCACCAGGCGATCGGGCAGGCCTTCGGCGGCCGCGTAGTGCGCGCGAATCAGGTGATGCACGGCAAGGTCTCGCATATCCATCACGACCAAAAGGGCGTGTTCACCGGTCTGCCGCAGGATTTCGTAGCGACCCGCTATCACTCGCTGGTGGTCGAGCGCGAATCTGTGCCGGCCTGTCTTGAGGTCACGGCCCGCTCCGAGGACGGCGAGATCATGGGCCTGCGCCATCGGCAACTCGCGGTCGAAGGGGTGCAGTTCCATCCCGAGGCCCTGCTCACCGAGCACGGCCACCGGATGCTGAAGAATTTCCTGCAGGGGAGGGCCCAATGAAGCAGATCACGATCGCCGAGGCGATCCAACGCACCGTCGAACACAGGGAGCTATTCCACGACGAGATGCTCCACGTCATGCGGCAGATCATGCGCGGCGAATTGACGCCCGCGCAGATTGCCGGTTTTCTCATCGGACTGCGGGTGAAGAAGGAGACGATTGGCGAGATCGCAGCGGCGGCGCAGGTGATGCGCGAGTTCGCCACCCGCGTCGAGGTGACCGACGGCCACCATCTCGTCGACATCGTCGGCACCGGCGGGGATGCGGCGCACACCTTCAACGTATCGACCGCCTCCGCTTTCGTGGCCGCTGCCGCCGGAGTCCGGATCGCCAAGCACGGCAACCGCGCAGTGTCCTCGTCGTCGGGGAGCGCGGACGTGCTCGAGGCGCTGGGCGCGAACATCTTGCTCAGTCCGCAGCAGGTGGCGGCGAGCATCGAGAGCGTGGGCGTGGGCTTCATGTTCGCGCCGTCGCACCACCTGGCGATGAAATACGCCGGACCAGTGCGGAAGGAGCTGGGCGTGCGCACCATCTTCAATATCCTTGGCCCGCTCACCAACCCGGCCGGCGCGCCGAACCAGGTACTGGGCGTGTTCCATCCCGACCTGGTGGGAATCCAAGTGCGCGTGCTGCAGCGCCTTGGAAGCAGGCACGTGATGACGGTCTACGGCTTGGACGGCCTGGACGAGATCTCGATTTCGGGCGAAACCATGGTCGGCGAGCTGGTAAAGGGCGAAATCCAGGAGTACACGATCCATCCCTCGCAATTCGGGCTCGAGCTCTATGACCGGCGCGCAATCCAGGTCAATACCGTAGACGAATCGCGACAGATGGTGCTCGCCGTGCTCGAGAACCAGCCGGGCCCCGCGCTGAACATCGTCCTGCTCAATGCGGGAGCCGCGATATACGTCGCAGGCGCCGCGAAGACCCTCGCCGCGGGTATCGAGCGAGCGCGCAAGACGCTTGCAAGCGGCGAGGCGAAAAGGAAGCTCGACGAGTTCGTGGCGTACACCCAGCGCCTGAAGAAGAGCTGAGGATGGCGGACGTCTTGCAGCGCATCCTCGCTGTAAAGCGGGATGAGGTCGCGGCGGCCGAGGGCGAGATCCCGGCGCGCGAGATCGAGGCGCGCGCCCGCGCCGCCGCGCCCGTGCGAGACTTCGTCGGCGCAATCCGCGCCAAGCGCGCCGCGGGCCGACCCGCGGTGATCGCGGAAATAAAGCGCGCGAGCCCCTCGAAGGGCCTGCTGCGCGAGAACTTCGACCCGGCCGCGATTGCGGGCAGCTACGAAGCGGGCGGCGCGACCTGCCTCTCGGTTCTGACCGACCGGCAGTTCTTCCAGGGTGCGCCGGAGCACCTGAGCGCCGCGCGCGCCGCCTGCGCGCTGCCCGCGCTGCGCAAGGATTTCGTGCTCGAGCCCTACCAGGTCTACGAGGCGCGCGCGCTTGGCGCCGACTGCATCCTGCTGATCGCCGCCGTGCTCGAACCCGAAGCCATGCGCGCGCTCGAAGGGATCGCGCACGAGCTCGGCATGGCCGTGCTGGTCGAGATTCACAACGCATCTGAGCTCGACGCGGCGCTGCGACTGCGCACCCCGCTGCTCGGGATCAACAACCGCAACCTGCGCACGTTCGAAACACGGCTCGGGACCACGCTGGATCTGCTTCCGCGGGTTCCACGCGAGCGCATCGTCGTCGCGGAAAGCGGAATCCTCATACCCTCCGATGGCGAGCGCCTCTGGCGTGCCGGGGTCGGTACATTTCTTGTGGGCGAGGCCTTCATGCGCGCACAGGACCCTGGAAACGCGCTTCGCGAGCTCTTTGGAACTCTAATGGTATGATTTTAGGCGTTTTTTAGAATCATTCGGCTTGTGTTGTATCTGAGCAACAGTTTTTGCCTGAGAATGGGCAAAAGGACTCGGAAGCGTTGCTCTGAAGCCGCAGCAGCGAGGACAATTAAAGTAACTTCTCACGTGAGGGGTTGAGGCGGGGCGCGCAAGCGCCCCAAATTTTCCAACAAGTTGGGAGACTTATTGATGAACAAGAAGCTAATGGCTGCAGCGGTGGCCGGCGCGCTGGCGATTCCGGCGGTCGCGTTCGCTCAGTCGAGCGTGACGCTGTACGGCACCATCGACACCGGCATCCGGAACCAGAGCAAGGTCGTCGAGACACCCACCACCAACGGTACCCAGACGTACATGTCCGACGGCTCGCACACCACGAACCGCTGGGGCATGAAGGGCTCGGAGGATCTGGGCGGCGGGCTGAAGGCGAACTTCACCCTCGAAGGCCAGTACTCGTCCGACACCGGCGGTGGACCGGGCACGACGACGACGGCGGCAACGCGGATCTTCGCCCGCAAGTCGATCGTCGGCCTGTCGAGTGGCGACAGTTCGTTCGACATGGGCCGCGACTACACGGTGGACTTCAAGGAACTAGGCCCTGTACGATCCGATGAGCTACACCTACACCGGCATCATGCCGGAAGTGGCGTACACCAACGGCGTTCGTTCCAGCAACATGGTCACTGCCGCGACCCGCTTCAACGGGGTCGGCATTCGCGTCGACTACGCGCTGGGCGAAGCGACGGGCAACAGCTCCGACAACCGCCGCGTCGGTATCGGTGCCGATTACATCGGCGGGCCGCTGAAGGTCGGCTTCGCGACATCGAGCTTGAACAATGCCACCGACTCCGGCAAGAAGACGGTCTCGACGGTCGGTGCCGCGTACGAAATGGACGCGTTCACGTTCCGTGCCGGCTGGGCGCAGAACAAGTACGATGCCCTTGTACCCGTCGCCGGTGGAGAAGCAGCGCCTGTTCATGCTCGGCGTGCAGTACGCGTTCAACGATCGCGTGAACGGTCGTTTCGGCTACTACGACGAGAAATACGACGGCTTCGCGGCCGCGGCCGATGGCAAGCACAAGACCACGATACTCGCGGTCGACTACAGCCTGTCGAAGCGCACCACCGCCTACGTCGAGCTGGATCACCACTCTCTTACTGGTGCCTCGGCTGACGGTGTCGCGAAGGTTGAAGGCAACACCATCAACGACGGTTCGACCGGCGTCGGCGTCGGCATTGCGCACTCGTTCTAATACCAGACCGGCTTAACGCCAGTAAGGTATCGAAACACCAAGCCGCCCTTCGGGGCGGCTTTTTTTTTGCCCGAGCGGTTCGGTAAGATGTGGGACATGACGAACGACCGCTGTGCGACCGATCGCTTGATCGAAGGTTGCGACCTTGCGTTGCGGGCAGTCGCCGGCGTGCATCGCGCGCGGCGACCTTCTCCGGCGGAGGGGCGCGGCGAAGGCGGGTTGGACGATCGGGAGCGTGCCCGTTCGGCGGCGTTAATGCGGGTAAATCATGTCGGCGAGGTATGTGCGCAGGCCTTGTATCAGGGTCAGGCGCTTACCGCGCGCGACCCTGGCAATCGTCAGGCACTCGAGCATGCGGCCACTGAGGAGCAGGATCACCTCGCCTGGAGCGCGGCGCGAATCGAAGAGCTGGGCGGGCGGCTGAGCTATGCCAACCCGCTCTGGTACGCGGGTGCGTTCGCGATCGGCGCTGCCGCCGGAGTGCTGGGCGACCGCTGGAGCCTCGCCTTCCTGGCCGAAACGGAGCGGCAGGTGGAAGAGCATCTATCCGGGCACCTCGCCCAGCTATCGGCGGACGACGCGCGCACCAGGGCCGTCATGGAGCAGATGCGGACAGACGAGGCGCGCCATCGGGATACCGCGATCTCGCTCGGCGCGGCCGAGCTGCCGGGGCCGGTGAAGGGCGCGATGCGGCTGATGTCGAAGGTGATGACCACGATTGCGTACCGGATCTGACCCGCACGCCATCTCGACTACCCGTCGACGATTTCGAAGTCCTTGCTGAGCTCGGCGGTCTTGCCGAGCATGATCGAGGCCGAGCAGTACTTCTCGTGCGACAGGCGGATCGCGTGCTCGACCAGATTTCGCTTCAGCGCCTTGCCGCGGACCACGAAGTGCATATGGATGCGCGTGAACACCTTCGGGTCGCTTGCGGCGCGATCTGCGCTCAGCTTGACTTCGCAGCCGGTGATCTGTTGCCCGCTTTTGCGCAGGATCAGGACCACGTCGTACGCGGTGCATCCGCCTGTTCCGGCCAGCACCAGCTCCATCGGCCGCGGCGCCAAGTTTCTGCCGCCGCCCTCGGGCGCCCCGTCCATGGCGAGCAGGTGATTGCTCTCGGTCTCGGCGATGAAGGTCATGCCTTGCGTCCAGCGCACGGTACATTCCATCTCAATATCCTCACGAAATCAGAGATTTGTGCACTGCGGTACAGATAGCCGCAGCACGCGCATGGTTTAATTCCCTTCTACCGATCGCCAGATCTACATTTCAGAAAAATAAATACGTATAATCAAAGTAATATGCCAAAATCGTCACGCATCTAACAAACTAATTCGCCCATCATATTTTTAGTTTTGCAACGCAGCAATCTGCTCGCTAACATTCTTTCCGTCGCGGGGTTCCATCCTCCTCCGGAGCCTCGCGAGTTTGTCTCCTCCACCCTCCTCCTTTGGTGGATTGAACGCGACTCGCAAGAGTCGCGTTTTTTTTGTGCGCCTGGGGCGACGCTTTGACGGCAAGGGGATATTCCCATTAAAATCGCTCCCTTTTCGAAATTCGCGGCACGATGAAAACTTATTCGGCGAAGCCGGGCGCAGTTAGCAACGACTGGTATGTGGTAGATGCCCAGGGCAAGGTGCTCGGCCGCCTCGCGGCACGAATTGCTATGCGGCTGCGCGGCAAGCACAAGCCGGAGTACACACCGCACGTCGACACCGGAGACTTCATCGTCGTTGTCAACGCCGCCAAGATCCGCGTCACCGGCAACAAGGCTGAAGATAAGAAATACTACCGCCATACAGGCTATCCTGGCGGCATTCGCGAAACGAACTTCGCGAAGTTGCACGCCAAGTACCCGGGTCGCGTATTGGAGAGGGCGGTCAAAGGCATGTTGCCCAAGGGGCCTCTCGGCAATTCCATGCTCAAGAAATTGAAGGTATACGCGGAGGCCGCGCACCCTCATTCCGCACAACAGCCCAAAGCGCTGGAAATCTGAGGTCGAGAATATGGTTGGTGATTATTACTACGGCACGGGACGGCGCAAGAGCGCGGTTGCACGTGTGTTCATCAAGCCCGGTAAGGGCGGCTTCGTTGTAAATGATAAACCCGTGGATGAGTTCTTTGCGCGCGAAACCGGTCGTATGATTGTCCGTCAGCCGCTCGATCTGACGAAGAACCTCACCAGCTTCGATATCAAGGTCAACGTTTACGGCGGCGGAGAGAACGGCCAGGCGGGCGCGGTGCGCCATGGTATTGCGCGCGCGTTGATCGAGTATGATGCTGCGCTTAAGCCAGTGCTGAGCGCCTCGGGTCTCGTTACGCGCGATGCGCGCGAAGTGGAGCGAAAGAAGGTGGGCTTGCATAAGGCGCGGCGGCGCAAGCAGTTCTCGAAACGCTGAGCAAAGGGGCCTTCGGTCCCGGAGCCAAACAAAAAGCCGCCTTCGGGCGGCTTTTTCGTCTGCGGATGTATCTTGTGCGGGGTGGCGAATGATCAGGGTAGGCATCGTCGGCGGGACCGGATACACGGGCGTGGAGTTGATGCGCCTCCTCGTACGGCACCCGGGCGTCGAGCTTGTCGCAGTGACCTCGCGCAAAGACGCGGGCACGCCGGTGGCAACGATGTTCCCCAGTTTGCGCGGACATGTGTCGCTCGATTTCACCGAACCGAGCCAGGCTCCACTGGGCAAGTGCGACGTCGTGTTTTTCGCGACTCCGAACGGGGTGGCCATGAGCGAAGCGCGCGCACTGCTCGATTCGGGCGTGCGCATCGTCGATCTCTCGGCTGATTTTCGCATTCGCGACATCGCGGAGTGGGAGCGCTGGTACAGCATGAAGCATGCCTCGCCCGAGCTGGTCGGCGAAGCGGTATACGGCCTGTGCGAGGTCAACCGTGCCCGCATCGGCGAGGCTCGCCTGGTCGCCAATCCGGGATGCTATCCAACGGCTGTCCAATTGGGCTTCCTGCCGCTGGTCGAGGCCGGCGCGGTCGACCTCGATCACCTGATCGCCGACGCAAAGTCCGGCGTCAGCGGCGCGGGGCGCAAGGCCGAGCTTCATCTCGCCTTTTCCGAAGCGTCCGACAATTTCATGGCTTACGGCGTGCCCGGACACCGCCACTGGCCCGAAATCCGGCAGGGTCTGTCGCAGGTCGCGGGACGCAAGGTCGGACTGGTGTTTACCCCTCATCTGACCCCGATGATTCGCGGCATACATGCCACACTTTATGCGCGAGTGACGACCGAAATGGATTTCCAAGCGCTGTACCGGGAGCGCTATGCGCGCGAGCCGTTCGTCGATGTCATGCCGGCCGGTAGCCATCCAGACACCCGTTCGGTACGTGCGGCAAATCTGTGCCGAATCGCGGTGCACCGGCCGCGCGAAACCGAGGCCCAATCGGATACGCTCGTGGTGTTGTCGGTAATCGACAATCTGGTAAAAGGCGCGTCGGGGCAGGCCGTGCAAAACATGAACATCATGTTCGGGTTGCCGGAGTCCACGGGGCTCGGGCAGCTTCCGATCGTGCCGTAGCGCGACACGATGGTCAGTCTGCGCAATTTGCGTAAGCGCTTCGGCATCACAGCCCCCCGGGTTGCGGTGAGAACCGAAGTGCCCTGGTATTTGCGCTGGCTCGGCATCGCGGTCGCGCTTGCGGTTGCCGCCGCGTTGGCCTTCTGGACGTATGACGCGGGCAGGCGTTTCGCGGGCTTCGACCGCGACCAGGTGGAGCAGAAGCTGACCGATACGCGGGCGGAACTGGAATCTGCGCGCAGCGAGCTGAAGCGGTTGCGCGCTATAGCAGATGCCTCAGGAAGCCAACTGGCAATCGAGCGGACCGCCCAAGAGCGGCTGGCGCAGCAGATCCGCACGTTGGAGCAGCAGGACGGGAAGCTGCGCGAGGATTTGGCCATTTTCGAGCGCATGCTTACCACCGATCCGCGCAGCGTGCCGGCGCTCGCCATCTATCGATTCGAGGTAACCCCCGACGTGCTGCCGGGCGAGTTCCGCTATCGGATGCTGTTGCTTACCTCCGGCATGCGGCGCGATCGTGAGTTTGATGGACGGCTAGAGCTGGTGGTGAGCATGACTGAAGATGGCAAGAGTGCTATTATGAAATTCCCTGAGCGGACCGATGCCAGTGCGTCGGCTTTCCGTTTTACATTCAAATACTTCCGGCGCGTCGAGGGTACGTTCCGGGTAGGGCCGAAGGCCAAGGTCGAGAGTGTTCAGGTCAGGATTTACGAAGGCAATTCGGACCAGGCGCGCGCGACCCAGACGGTCAACTTGGGCTGATGGAGGATGGCGGATATGTTTCGCAAGGCAAGCAAGCCGCAGAACCGGATCGACAGCCTGATCGGCGCGACGACCCGGATCGAAGGCAATGTGTTCTTCAGTGGCGGCCTGCGGGTCGACGGGACGGTGCGTGGAAACGTCGCCGCCTTACCCGACCAGCCGGGCACGCTGGTCGTTTCGGAACAAGCGCGGATTGAAGGCGAGGTGCAGGCGGCGCACGTGGTCGTGAATGGAACCATCAACGGCCCGGTGAACGCGACGGAGTCGCTCGAACTTCAGACCGGGTCGCACGTCAAAGGAGACGTGCATTACAAGAGCGTCGAGATGCACCAAGGCGCGGTGGTCGAGGGCCGGCTGGTCCATCACGGCGCGGAATCGAAGGCGATCGAGCTCAAACTTGCCTCCGGTAGCTAGCCGGTGCTGGGTGGGCCGCGGCGGGGAATAGCCACGTTGACCCTAGGGGAACCAGGGCAGGATAATTACCAAATGGGTTTTCAGGAGCAAGGAATGAACGCAGTTACTGAAATGCCGGCGCCGTTGGTCTTTACCGACAACGCCGCCAACAAGGTGCGAGAGCTAATTGATGAAGAGGGCAATGCCGAGCTGAAGCTGCGCGTGTTTGTCAGTGGCGGGGGTTGCTCCGGCTTCCAGTACGGCTTCACGTTCGACGAGGTCCAGAACGAGGACGACACGGCGATGCAGAAGAACGGCGTTACGCTTCTGATCGATCCGATGAGCTACCAGTATCTGGTCGGGGCCGAGATCGACTATCAGGAAGGGCTCGAAGGGGCGCAATTCGTGATCAAGAATCCGAATGCGACCACGACCTGTGGCTGCGGATCTTCGTTCTCGGCCTGAGCGCAACCCTTTCAGACGGGTAAGAACAGGGGCCTTCGGGCCCCTTTTTCCTGTGGCCGCTTGGTTCTATTTCGGGTAGATCGCGCCCAGCACGCGGGGGCCGCAGGCGCCCGTTACGGCCGGCACGTTCGCCGGCACCGCGTCCAATGCCATCTTGGCGAGCCAGGCAAACGCGACCGCCTCTACCAGTTCCGGAGCCAATCCGCAGGTTTCGCTCGAAACTACCGGAACCGGGCCGCACAGAGCGCTCAGGCGCCGCATCAAGGCGGCGTTGCGGATACCTCCGCCGCAGACGATCACCCTTCCCGCGCCCGGGTAGTAACGGCGGCACGCATCCGACACGCAGCGGGCACTGAATTCAAGCAGCGTCGCTTGGATCGTTCGAGGGTCTGCAGCGTCGGCGCCGTGCGCCGACAGCCACGCGGCATTGAATAGATCGCGGCCGGTGCTTTTTGGCGGCCGAGCCGAGATGTAGGGCTCTGCCAGGAAGCGCTGGAGCAGCATCTCGTCAACCGCGCCGCCGGCTGCCCAGTCGCCGTTGGCATCCATTGGCGCGCCGAGGTGCCTCTCGGCCCAGAGGTCGAGCAGGCAGTTGCCGGGGCCGCAGTCGAATCCGGCAACCGCTCCCGATCTTGGCAGCCACGTGAGATTGGCGATGCCGCCAAGATTGACGACAAGCCGGTCTTCGTCGACGCTGCCGAAAGCGAAGGCGTGGAATGCCGGCACGAGCGGCGCGCCCTGGCCTGCAGCGGCAATGTCCCGCTGACGAAAATCCGCTACGACTCGAATTCCGGACAATTCAGCCAGTAACGCGTGATTGCCGATCTGAACGGTGTAGCCCAGCGTCGGTCGGTGGCGCACGGTCTGACCGTGGCAGCCGATGGCAACCACCTCTTGCGCTGACACACCGGCGCGGGTGAGTACCGCGTCAACAGCCGCTGAATAGCGGCGGGCCAGCTCGTTGCCGAGCAGGGCCGAACGATGAATTTCGTCGTCCCCCGGCGTATTCAGCGCAAGCAATTCGGCGCGCAGTCTCGGCTCGAATGGGAGATGAACGCCGGCCACGGCGCGCGCGGACTTGGCAGACAGATCGGCGACTACCGCGTCGACCCCGTCGAGGCTGGTGCCCGACATGAGCCCTATGTAAAGCTGGCTGGGCACGAAGTTTCCGAGCCCCCGACGCAGGCGCTACTCCAGCAGCGCGACAGTGCTGGGGGCCAGCAAATCGAGTTGTGCGACGAGCGGCTGGGCGTAGTGCCGGAACGCGGGAAGCTCCCATGCAGGAATCGGGACGGCCGCCGGCAAGGCGACCGCGAGCGGGTTGCGCGCAACTCCCGCGATGCGAAATTCGTAATGCAGATGGGGGCCCGTCGCCCAGCCGGTCTGCCCGACGAACCCGATGATATCCCCCTGTTCCACTCGCGCGCCGCCGTGAATGCCGTGCGCAAAGCCCCGCAAGTGGCCGTACACGGTGCTGTAGGGCCCGCCATTGCGCAGGATGATGACGTTACCGTAGCCGCCTTTGCGTCCCGCAAAATCGACTACGCCGTCGGCCGTGGCGCGCACACGCGTGCCGAGCGGAGCGGCATAGTCGACGCCCGTGTGGTTACGCCACGAGTGCAGGTAGGGGTCCTTGCGCATGCCAAAGCCCGAGCTAATGCGCGAGAATTCCAACGGTGCGCGCAGGAAGGCCTTGCGCAAGCTCTGGCCATCGGGCGCGTAGTAACCACCCTTGCCATTGGCGTCGACGTAATAGAGCGCACGGAAGGTCTTGCCCTTGTTGACGAACTCGGCGGCGATAACGCGCCCCGAACGTACCGGTCGGCCCCCGAGGTATTGCATTTCATAAACCACGGAAAATCGATCGCCTTTGCGCAGATCCCGGTAGAAATCGATTTCGCCACCGAATACGTCGGCCAGCTGAATCGCGACACTGTCCGGGATGCCGGCAGCATCGGCGGCGCCGAACAGTGAAGAGCGGACCTCGGCGGACTTGATGAGTGTGCTCGTCTCGAATTTCGCCGGCTTGTCACCGACCCGGAAACGGTCTTCGTCGGGAACGATGCTCCTGACGGTGTCGTGCCCGTTCAGGTAGCTGAGGCGGACCAGTTCTCCTGCCGAGGCGACCTTGGCCGTGACGACGGTGCCCGGACGCAGCAGGTGCAGTGTTCCGAGCTTTACCAAACGACCCGCCTGCGAATCCTCGACCCCGAGCTTGTCGAGCAAGTCTCCCAGGGTCTCGCCACGCTCGAAGCGCGCCTCACGCACGTACGCGCCGGGCGGCGCAACCAGGGCTTCGCGCGGGATGGCGACCGATTCCAGTACCGTCCTTCCGGGCAACGGTGCGGGCTCGGTGGCCGGCGCAATAGTGGCAAACGCGGCCACCATGCCAGACAGGGCGAGCGCGAGCAGCACGGCGATGCGCGCGTTGCCTGAACGGGGGAACAATGGTGCAGTTTTCACGATCCTGATCGGAGTCCGTTTTTCCGGCTAAAATCCTTGTTCTTTCAGGCGCCTGCCGGTGTTATTTCAAGGCTGGCGCAGTGTAACAAACTTTGCCAGGCAGGCAAACCAACTAAGTCTCACCCGGCGCGCCAACATGACCCAAATTGCGCAGGCAATGGAGCTGATAAAGCGCGGCTGTGACGAACTGCTCGTCGAAGACGAATTGGCCAGGAAGCTCGCTACCGGGCGTAGCCTGCGGGTCAAGCTTGGACTCGATCCCACGGCCCCCGATCTGCATTTGGGGCACACGGTGGTGATCAACAAGCTGCGTCATTTTCAGCAGCTCGGCCACCAGGTGCAATTCCTGATCGGCGACTTTACTGGAATGATCGGCGACCCCACGGGAAAGAACCAAACGCGTCCCCCGCTCACGCGCCAGGAAATTCTGCGCAACGCGACGACCTACCGCGACCAGGTGTTCAAGATTCTCGACCCCGACAAGACTGAAATCCTGTTCAACTCCGCCTGGTCCGACAAGCTCGGCGCCGAAGGCATGATCCGCCTGGCGGCGCACTATACGGTGGCGCGCATGCTCGAGCGCGACGATTTCGGCAAGCGCTTCCGCAGCAACCAACCGATCGCGATCCACGAATTCCTCTACCCGCTGATGCAAGGCTACGACTCGGTGGCGATGAAATCGGATGTCGAACTCGGCGGCACCGATCAGAAATTCAACCTCCTGGTGGGACGCGAGCTACAGAAGGACTTCGGGCAGGAGCCGCAGTGCATCCTGACGATGCCGCTGCTGGAAGGGCTGGACGGCGTCAACAAGATGTCAAAGTCACTCGGTAACTACATCGGCATAGCGGAGCCGGCTGGAGAGATCTTCGGCAAGCTGATGTCGATCTCGGACCAGCTTATGTGGCGCTATATCGAGCTCCTCTCGTTCGAACCGATGCAGACAGTCCGCAAGTGGAAAGAAGAGGTGGCAGGTGGGCGCAACCCGCGCGACGTCAAAGTGCTGTTCGCGCGGGAGATCGTGACGCGTTTCCACGATATTCGGGCGGCAGACGAAGCGCACGCAGAGTTCGAGCAGCGCTTTCGACACGGCGTTCTGCCGCAGGACATGCCGCAGGTGACGCTGAAGGTAGGCGACGACGGCCTGGCCGCGCCCCAGCTGCTGAAGCAGGCCGGACTCGTGCCGAGCGTTTCCGAAGCGCTGCGGATGATCGAACAGGGAGGGGTCAGGCTCGACGGCGAGCGCCTGACAGACAAGGGACTTCGGATCGCGCGCGGAGAAGTCGTCGTGGCGCAGGTCGGAAAGCGCAAGTTCGTGCGCATCACGCTCGCTTGAGGCAAGCCATGATGGAGAGCACAGTCTACGAGGTCTACGCGATCAAGTATGCGCATCACGAGCGCAATGCAAGCGAGAACTTTATCGGAGGCGATCCGCACGACGGGCCCATGCCGCTCGACTATTTCGTCTGGCTGGTGCGGGGCGGCGGGCGAGAGCTGGTGGTCGACACCGGGTTTTCCGCCGCGACCGGCGCGCGTCGCGGGCGCGAACACCTGCGCTGCCCGACCGAGGGATTGCGCATGCTTGGAGTGGAAGCGAGCGCGGTGAGCGACGTCGTGATCACGCACCTGCACTACGACCATGTCGGCAATTTCGATCTCTTTCCCGCCGCGGCTTTTCACCTGCAGGACGACGAGCTGAGCTACGCCACCGGCCGTCACATGTGCCATCCGGTATTCAGCGGCGCATTCGACGTGGAGGACGTGGTTGGCATGGTGCGCAATGTCTACCGTGGCCGCGTGCGCTTTCACGCTGGCGATGCGCAGCTTCTGCCCGGCGTGTCGGTGCACCTCATCGGCGGGCACACCAAGGGTCTTCAGGTGGTGCGCCTGGCGACGCGCCGCGGATGGCTGGTGCTCGCGTCGGACGCGAGCCATTTCTATGCCAACATGGAGCAGCTGCGCCCGTTCCCCATCGTCTACTCGGTTGCCGACATGGTGCAGGGCTATCGCCGCCTGCACGAGCTGGCCGATTCGGCAGCGCATATCATCCCCGGCCACGATCCCCAGGTGCTGGACCGGTACCCGGCGCCGAGCAAGGATCTGGAGGGCATCGTCGCCCGGCTTGACTGACGCGGAGGAACACCGTAGAGATACGGCTAGATACGGCGTGAACTTGGGAGGAGGAGCGGCAGGCAACGACCTCGAAAAGGGCGGACATGAAGCCTGGTGACGACGCGAAGTCACAGTAGGCAACAACAAAACTCGACGCCGGGCACGCAGCCCGGCGTTTTTGTTTGAGTCACCCGGATTGTGCTAAAAGCTCGACATGGGCTTCGACTTCGACCAACCGATCGATCGCTCCGACACCTGGAGCGCACGCTGGGAACGCTACGCGGGGCGGGACGTGATTCCACTCTGGGTGGCCGACACGGACTTTCGCGCCCCGCCGGCGGTACTGAAGGCCTTCTCCGGGCGGGTGGCGCACGGCGTGTTCGGCTATACCGAGGTGCCGCAGGCGTTGCGCGCAGCAATCGTGGAGCGCATGCGGGACCTCTACCACTGGCACATCGAGCCCGGCTGGATCGTGTTTCTGCCCGGCGTCGTTCCCGGACTGCACCTCGCGGCGCGCCACTTGGTCCCGGCCGACGGCCACGTGCTGGTGCCCACGCCGATCTACCACCATTTCAAGCGCGCGGTTCAGCTGGCCCCGCGCGAGCACAGCGACGTTCCGCTCGTACTGTCCTCAGGGCGCTGGGTGCTGGACGAGGACCGCCTTGCGCAGGCCGTGCGGCGGGATACGAGGCTGCTGTTCCTGTGCAATCCGCAGAATCCGGGCGGCACCATCTTCACTCGCGCCGAGCTGGAGCGGCTCGCATCGCTCGCGGAGCGTCACGATTTGCGAATCTGCTCCGATGAAATCCACGCTGACATCCTGCTCGAACCGAGGAGACTGCACGTGCCTATCGCGAGCCTGTCGCCCGAGGTCTCGCGCCGTACCGTAACGCTGATGTCGCCGAACAAATCGTTCAACTTTCCCGGGGCCGGATGCGCATTCGCAATCATCGAGGATGCTGCCATGCGGCGCGAATTTTCTTCGGACCATCATGCGACGGTGCACGACGCGTCGGTGTTCGGTTATCTCGGCGCGCTTGCCGCGTACCGCGAGGGCGACCTATGGCTGCGCGCGCAGCTCGAGTACCTGTGTGCCAACCGCGACCTGGTCGAGCAGGCGGTGTCGCACATGCACGGTCTGGCGATGGCGCACGTGGAGGCGACCTACCTGGCCTGGATCGATGCCAGCATGCTGGGGGTGGCCGATCCTCACGCGCTCTTTCTCGAGCACGGCGTTGCGATGTCGCCGGGCGCGCAATTCGGCGCGCAGAAATTCGTGCGCCTCAATTTCGGCACGCAGCGCGCCCGCCTCGCCGAGGCCCTGCGGCGCATGGCCGGAGCGGTCGGGGCGCGCGGCTAGGATGCGCTGCGACGCAGCGCGCGCGCGACCGTCAGAACCCGCTCCAGGTGGAGGTCGCGCACGCCGATGGCGTGCATGTGGGCGATAGTACGATGCAGGTATTCGAGATTGTGCCCGCGCTGTCCCGATCCTTGGGCGACCAGGCGTGCGGTATGCGCGAGGTCTAGATCGCGGGCGAACTGTCGGTGGCGCGGATCGGCGACGAACGCTACCGCTCGCACCGCGCGCCGTGTGTCAAGACGCACCTGAACCAGCCGCGGCTGGTAGACGCGGTTTCGCATTTCGCGCTGCCATAGCCTTGCCAGTACCGCGGGCGCGCTCGCGGCCGCTACGCGGAACGCCATTCCCCAGCACGACCCGCCGCGGCGCAGTCCCATTACAAGTCCCGGCCGTTCGGGCGTGCCGCGATGACGGTGCGAGTAGATGCAAAGCGAGCGGTGGTAACCGAACACGAAGCCGGGCGCTTTCGCGCGGTAACGAAAGCCCGGCGACCACATCAACGAGCCGTAGCCGAAGACCCACAAGTCGCCCGGCGGAAGCAGCGGCAGCAGTTGCGTAACGGTCATTTCTACGCGTATTGGCCCTTCATTTTGTTATCGTAGCCGACATCTCATTGCTGCCCACACCCTGTACGATGCGAAAGACATGGCTGGCAGTGCCGCTCCTTCTCTGGGCGCTCGGCGCTTGGGGGCAGGAGTTGCGGCCCTCGCCGAGCGCCGCGGCGCCGGCGCTCGAGCTGCCGGACGTGCACGGTCTTCTCCATCGGCTCGCCGACTACCAGGGCAAGGTGGTATTGGTCAATTTCTGGGCCAGCTGGTGTGAGCCGTGCCGCGAGGAGATGCCCTCGATCGAGAGACTTCGCCGCTCGCTGCGCGGGGAGCCTTTCGTGGTGCTGGCGGTCAACGTCGGCGAAGGGGCGCAGGCGGCGCGCCGATTCGCCGACGCCGTACAACTAGGTTCGGCGCTGCTCCTGGATCGAGACGGCAGCACGGCCAGTGCTTGGGGGGCGCGTGCTCTCCCGAGCACCTTCATCGCCGGCCCGGATGGCATGATCCGCTACCGCTTCGTCGGCGCCCTCGACTGGTCGTCCCCGGCCGTGCGCGGTGCGATCACCGGGTTGATGCCAAGGCCGCCGTCGCTGCAATCTGCATCGGCCCTGCAGTAGGAGAATTTGACCCGGATCAAGGCACCTGCTCCGGCCCCCCGCAGACTGGGCACATGGGTACGGAATTCGCTCCGGACGAGGCGGCCATGTGGGGAGCGCTGCGCCGCGTCACCGACCCCGAGGTCGGGAAAAAGGGGGCCGCACCATTTCGAGAACCTAAGGAGGTAACCATGAAATGCTCTATCGTCGCTGCGGCGCTATTGGCCGCGTCCGTCGCTGCGCATCCGGTCCAGGCGCAGCAGGGCACCTATGAGGTGAAATTCATGACGCCCGAAACGGCGCTGGTTGCGGCGCAGGCAGCGCTCAAGCAGTGTCGGGCGCTGGGCTATCAGGTGACGGTGGCGCTGGTGGATCGCAGCGGCACACCGCAGGTCGTGCTGCGTGACCGCTTCGCCGGACCGCACACCGTGCGCACCGCCATCGGCAAGGCGTGGACTGCGGCCAGCTTCAGGACCGACACCAGCGAGCTCGTCGATCTCACCCAGCCGGGCAAGCCGCAAAGCGGTGTGCGCGCTTTGAAACGCGTGGTGGTGCTCGGCGGCGGCAAGATGCTTCAGAGTGGTGGCACGCTGGTCGGCGCAATCGGGGTCTCGGGTGCGCCGGGCGGCGTCGAGGACGACCGTTGCGCCGCCGCGGGAATCGACGCCGTACGCGAAGCGCTCGAGCTCTGAGCGGCGGTCAAAGCAGCTTGCCGGGATTCATCAGCCCCAGCGGGTCGAGCGCGTCCTTGATCGTGCGCATGAGCGCGAGTTCGAGTGGATCCTTGTGGCGGCGGATCTCCTCGCGCTTGAGCTGGCCGAGCCCGTGCTCGGCCGAGATCGACCCGCCGAGCGCGTCGACCACGCCGTAGACCACGCGGTTGACCGCGGCCTGGCGAGCTATCAGACCCTCGGTGGCCGCGGCGTCGCCCATGCCAACGTTGAAGTGGACGTTGCCGTCACCGATGTGCCCGAAAGCGTAGATCCGCGCGCCCGGAAATTCGGCTTCCAGCGCTACCGAAGCGCGTTCGATAAGCTCCGGCACGCGCGACACCGGCACCGATACGTCGTGCTTGACGTTGCGAAACTGCGCTTCCGGAATCGTGTCGCGGATCTTCCACAGGGCGCGCGCCTGCGCCTCGCTGTGCGCGAGTGCGACGTCTTCCAGCGCGCCGTGCTCGGCGCATTCGAGCAGTGCCTGCTCGGCGAGCGCCTGCAGCGCAGCTTGCTCGCTGCTGTCGGCCAGTTCCGCGAGCACGTACCACGGGTACCGCGCAGCGAGTGGATCGGGGGCACTCGGGGCGTGCGCGAGAACGGCGTCGAGGCACGCGCGCGATACGAGCTCGAACGCGCTCAATCGATCACCGAGGCGTCCGCGCAGGCGCGCCAGCAGCTCGACCGCGTGCGCGGGGCTCGCGACCGCGATCCAGGCGGTCGTGCCGGCCGAGGGCTTCGGGTAGAGCTTCAGCACCGCCGCGGTAATCACACCCAGCGTGCCCTCGGCGCCGATGAAGAGCTGTTTCAGGTCGTAGCCGGTGTTGTCCTTGCGCAAGCCGCGCAGCCCGTTCCAGGCGCGGCCATCGGGCAGCACGACCTCGAGCCCCAGCACCTGCTCGCGCGCGTTCCCGTAGCGCAGTACGTTCACGCCCCCGGCATTGGTCGACAGGTTGCCGCCGATCATGCAGCTGCCTTCCGCGCCGAGCGAGAGCGGAAAGAGCCGCCCCACGTCATCCGCAGCGCGCTGGACGTCGGCCAGCACGCATCCTGCCTCCGCGGTCAGGGTGTCGTTCAGCGCGTCCAGTTCCCGGACGCGGTTCATGCGCGCGAGCGACAGCACAATCTCGCGCTTGGCGCCGGTCGGAACCGAGCCACCGCAGAGTCCGGTGTTGCCGCCCTGAGGCACGAGCGCAACGCCTTCGCGCGCGCACAGTCGAACCACTTCTGAGACCTCGGCCGTGCACGAGGGGCGTACGACACACTCGGCGGCGGCACGGTACTGCCGCCGCCAGTCGGTGAAAAATGGCGCGGTATCCTGCGGCTGCGCGAGTACCTGTTCGCCGCCGACGATGGCGGCGAGCCGGGAGAGAAAGCTGTCCTGTGGCATTGGTGAGATGTTCCTTGACGCAGATTTTGTCACACCTTACTTTGGAGCCGGAGTTTGGACGACTTGAACCTGAGGCAAACGATGAACGGCTTGCGCGCGCCGCTACTGGCAATGATCCTGGCGATTGTGCCCGTGTGCGCACCGGCGCAGACGCAGGCGCGCCCCGTGGTAGTGGGCGCCGCGGTTGCGCAAACGGGACAGCTCGCCGATCTTGCGGCCGGCTACCGCAAAGCACTGCTGCTGTGGCAGGACGAGGTCAACGCGGCGGGCGGCCTGCTCGGGCGGCACGTCGAGCTGACGCTGATCGATGACCGCTCGGAGGCAATCACGGCAGAGCGGCTATACGAGCGCCTGATGCGCGAGCGCCACGCCGACCTGCTGATCGGTCCATTCGGATCCGCGGCATCGCGCGGCGCGGCCGCCGCCGCGGACCGCGCGCGCAGGGTGCTGATCAATGCGACCGGAGCGACGCAGTCCGTGCTGAGAGCGGGGCACCGCTACGCGTTCCAGGTGGCGGCGCCGTACGCGGTCTACGGTACCGGAGTGCTCGCGGTCGCGCGCCAGGCCGGATACCGCAGGCTTTTCATTCTTGCGCGCGACGATCCCGCGTCGCGAGAAATGGCGATGCACACAGTCGCGCAGGCGGACCGCCAGGGCATGGACGCCGGTGCCCTGGGCGCCCATATCTATGCGTCGGGGCTGAGCGATTTCGAACCCCTGGTTGCAATGGCCAAATCGGCACGCGCTCAGGCCTGGATCGCGTTCGGCGAAGCGACCGACGCGGCCGAGATGGTAAAGACCTTCAAGCGCCTGGGCTACGCCCCGCCGCTCTTTTTCGCGCAGGGCGCAGCCGATCCAAGCTTCATTACCGCAGTCGGGCAAGACGCCGAGCGGGTGATCGGCCTGAGCGGCTACGAGCCCTCTTTTGCGACCGCGGGCAATGCCGGCTTCGTCAAGGCGTTCGAGGCCAGGTGGTCGTCGCCCCCCGGCTTGGCCGCCGCCCAAGGCTACGCGGCCTGCGAAGTGCTGGAGGATGCGGTCAAACACGCGGGTAGCTTCGACCAGGAGCGCCTGCGCGAAACGCTCGCCACGCTGACGACTGAAACCGTGCTCGGCGGGTATAAGCTCGACGCCGCGAGCGGCGAGCAGCTGGGCGCGCGGCCCGCGCTGTTGCAAATCCTCAAAGGGCAGCGGGAGGTGGTGTGGCCTGACGCGCTCGCGACCGCCATGTGGCAGCTGCCTTACCCCGGCTGGCGTCAGCGCGTACTTTTGCATAGATAGGAAGCCAGATGCCTCTGTACCGCTCATTCCTCTTCGCACCCGGCAATCATGCGCGCCGCGTCGAAAAGGCATTCACCGTCGGTGCCGACGCGGTGATCCTCGATCTGGAGGACGCGGTCGCGACCGCGGAGAAATCGGCTGCGCGCGAGGCGGTCGCCGCCGCCCTCGCGCAGCCGCGCCGCTGCCGTGGCTACGCTCGCGTAAACGCGCCTTCGACGGATTTCTGCTACGCGGACCTGGTTGCGGTGATCGGCCAGGGCATTGCCGGCGTGGTGCTGCCTAAGGTCGAAAGCGCGGCGGACCTGCACGCAATAGACTGGCTGATGGCCAACCTCGAGCGCGAGCGCGGGCTCGAGATCGGCTCAATCGAGCTCATACCGATCATCGAAACCGCGGTTGGCATGCAGCGCATCGACCGCGTGGTTCAGGCGCGCGGACTGCGTCCTTACGATGGCCGCTGGCGCGTCATGAGGCTGGCTTTCGGGGCTGCCGACTACGCCGCAGAGGTTGGCCTTGCGCCCGGGCTGGATGAGGTCGAGCTTGGCGACGCGCGCGCGCGGGTGGTGCTCGCCTCGCGCGCCGCGGGGCTGGAAGGCCCGTTGGACAGTCCCTGGTTCCACCTGCGCGAAAGCGAGGCGTTTTCGCGCGCGCTGGTGCGCAGCCGGCGCAGTGGTTTCCAGGGCAGGCTGTGCATCCATCCGGACCAGGTGCAGCCGGTGAACGCGGCCTACGCACCGAGCAAGGAAGAGGTCGAACGCGCCGAGCGCATCGTTGCCGCCTTCGACGCGGCCGAAGCGAGCGGGGCGGCTGCGATCCAGGTCGACGGCCAGATGATCGATTATCCGGTCGCACGCCGCGCGCGCGCGGTGCTTGAAGCCGCGCGCGCGATCGACGCGCAGCGCGATTGAATCCGGCTTGAGCGCCGCACCGCCGTCCCTGCGGCCGGTCGCGCTGCCGCTTGCGGCGACGCTCGCCGTGCAGACCCTGGTTGCGCTGGCCGTGTATTGCGCGCCGGTGATGGCGCCGGTGGCGGCGCCTGCGCTCGGGGTCGCGCCTTCGGCGATCGGCTATTTCATCGCGCTGGTGTACTTCGGCAGCATGCTCGGCAGCGTCACCTCCGGCGGCTGGGTGGCGCGCTTCGGACCGATCCGCGTCAGCCAGGTCGGGCTTGGCCTCAGCCTGGTCGGACTTGCGTTCAGCGCGTCGGCATGGCTGCCGCTGGTGGCGCTGGGCGCGGTGGTGATCGGACTGGGCTACGGCCCGGCGACGCCCGCGAGTTCTCAGATCCTCGCGCGTGCCACGCCTCCCGGGCTGGTGGCGTTGACGTTTTCGATCAAGCAGACCGGGGTGCCCCTGGGCGGGGCGATCGCCGGGGCGCTGGTGCCGGCGATGATCCACGCGCTCGGCTGGCGCGCGAGCGCGCTCGCGATCGGACTGGCATGCCTGGCGCTTGCCCTTGCGATCGAGCCGGTGCGGCCGCGCTACGACCGCGGCCTGAACCGCAAGGCACCTATATCCCTGCGCTCGGCGTTCGCGCCGGTCGCGCTGGTCCTGCGGGAGCCGCGGCTGAAGGAAATGGCGCTGACCTCGTTCATCTACGGCGGAGTGCAGATCACGCTGGTCAGCTATCTGGTGACCTTCCTCACCGATGCCTTCGCGATGCGATTGGTACTGGCGGGCCTGGTGATGGCGGTGTCGCAGGTCGCCAGCGTGATCGGCCGCGTGCTCTGGGGAGTGGTCGCCGACCGCGTGCTGTCGCGGCGCAGGATGCTCGGGTTGCTGGGGATCGGCATGGGATTCTCCGCCATCGCAACCCTGGCGGCGGGGCCGCAGTGGCCCGGTTGGCTGCTATTCGCCTACGCTGCGGTGTTCGGCGCCACGGCGGTTGGCTGGAACGGCGTCTACCTGGCCGAAGTGGCGCACCTTGCGCCACAAGGACAGATCAGTCAGGCGACCGGCGGATGTTTGTTCTTCACTTTTCTTGGCGTGGTGGTCACGCCGCTGCTGTTCAACGTCGTGCTGTCGCTCGCCGGCAGCTACGCGACAGCCTACGCGGTGTTCGGGGTGCCGTCACTTGCGATCGGTGCACGCCTGCTGCTCGCCCGCCCGAGCTAGAATTTGGCGCTATGCAGCCTGTCCCAGGGGGGTTTCGGCCGATCGAGCGCGCCAGCCCGTTCATCGAACTGATCGGTCCGCTCTACGAGCGAACGCGCGATGGGACGCTGACACTTGGGCTGCGCATCGAAGGCAAGCACGCCAACCGCCGCGGGATCTGCCACGGCGGCGTGCTCGCCACGCTGGCAGACGTCGCGCTGGGATATACGATGGGCGTCACGACGGGCGGCAAATCCTCACTCGTGACCGCCAGCCTGACCATCGACTACGCGGGCAGCGCAAGGGTCGGCGATTGGGTCGAAGCGCAGGTCGAGGTGCAGCGCGTCGGCGCGCGACTGGGTTTCGCAAACTGCTACCTGCTTGCCGGCGAGCAACGCATCGTGCGCGCGAGCGCGATCTTCGCGCTCGGCAAGAAGGCGGCTTGACGCCGCGGCAATGAGATCGGTCATCTTGGTGCACGGACTGTGGATGCCCGGGCTCGCGATGTCGCCCATGGCCGGGCGGATGTCGCGGGCCGGCTACCAATGCCACCTGTTCGACTATGCCGGGCGCGAGCGGCCGCTGGCCGCGAACGCCGAGCGGCTGGCGCAGTTCGCGCGCGGCGTGGGCCCGGCGCATTTCGTCGGCCACAGCCTGGGCGGCCTTGTGGTGCTCGAGGCGCTTAACGCAAATCCCCCGCTCGAGGTCGAGCGGGTGGCGCTGCTCGGCACGCCGGCGCGTGGTTGCCTCGCGGGGCGCCGGCTCGCGAACTACGGCTTCGGTCGCTGGATGCTGGGTGAGAGCGAGGCGCTTTGGCGCGAAGGGCGCGCCGCGCGCTGGACGCGGCCCGAGCCGCTTGGCATCGTCGCGGGGGCTCTTCCGTTCGGGCTTGGCCGGTCCCTGGGGCGACTGCCGGGCGCGAACGACGGGGTGGTGTGCGTCGACGAAACGCGGATTGAAGGCTCGGCGGCGTTCACCGTCCTTCCGGTGAGCCATAGCGGCATGCTGCTGTCGGCCCGCGTGGCGCGCGAGCTGCAGGCCTTCCTCGGGACCGGAAGCTTCGCCCCGCATGCGCGCTAGATGGCTTGCGCTGGCAGGGCTGCTCGCGCTTGCGGGCTGCGAGACGCTTTCGTATTACGCCCAGGCGGTAGGCGGGCAGCTCGAGCTCATGCACCGCGCGCAGCCGCTGGCCGACTGGATCTCGAATCCCGATACGCCTCCCGCGCTGCGCCGGCGGCTCGAGCTTGCCGCGAGCATGCGCGAATTTGCCTCGCGCGAGCTGGCGCTGCCCGACAACGGCAGCTACCGCAGCTACGCTGACCTGGGCCGCCCATATGCAGTCTGGAACGTGTTCGCCGCGCCCGAGTTCGCACTGCATCCGGTGGAGTCATGCTTTCCGATCGCGGGCTGCGTCGCCTACCGCGGTTTCTTCGCGCGCGACGCCGCCGAGCGTTACGCCGCGAAGGAGCGCGCCGAAGGGCTCGACGTGTTCGGCTACGGCGTGCCGGCTTACTCGACCCTGGGCTGGTTCGACGACCCGCTGCTTTCGACCTTCATTCAATACCCTGAATGGGAGGTCGCGCGGCTGATATTCCACGAGTTGGCGCACCAGGTCGTCTACGTGAAGGGCGATACGACGTTCAACGAGTCCTTCGCGGTAACGGTGCAGGATGAGGGCGTGCGGCGCTGGCTCGAGTCCGAAGGCCGCGGTGCGGAGCTCGCCGCGTTGGGCAAAGCTGAAGCGCGCAACGACGAGTTCACGGCCTTGATCGAGGACGCGCGCGCGCGCTTGGCGCGCGTGTACGCCGAGCCGCTCGCGCCGGTCGCGATGCGCACCGCCAAGCGCGCCGAGTTTGCGCGCCTTGCCGAACGCTACGCCGCGCTCAAGGCGCGCTGGGAGGGCTACGCCGGCTTCGACCGCCTGATGCGCGAGCCCAACAACGCGTTGCTGGCCTCGGTTTCCGCCTACTCGCAGCTGGTTCCAGGGTTCAGGCGCGAGCTTGCGGCGGTGCACGGCGACTTGGCCGCGTTCTACGTCAGGGTAAAGGCGCTCGCTAGCCTGCCCAAGGCCGAGCGCGACGCCGCGTTGAGCAGCGCGGAACGTTCGGCGCGCTAGCGCGCCGTCCAGCCAAGGTCCATGGTGAGCGCGGCCCCGGTGATGGTGCCGGCCGACTGGCCGCACAGGTAGGCGACGAAGTCGGCGACTTCGGACGGCTCGATCAGGCGCTTTACCGCCGCCGGCGCGAGCATGATCTTCTCGATCACTTCCTCGGGCGAAATGCCGTTCGCCTTGGCCTGATCCGCGATCTGCGCATCGACCAGCGGCGTGCGCACGTAGGCCGGGCAGATCGCGTTCACCGTGATGCCGTACTCGCCGCCCTCCAGCGCCGCGGTGCGCGTCAGTCCGACCAGGCCGTGCTTGGCCGAAATGTAGCCGACCTTGAACGGCGAGGCGATGAGCGCATGGATCGAAGCGATGTTGACCACGCGGCCCCATCGCTGCTTCTTCATTGCGGGCCAGCAGTAGCGCGTTAGCAGGAACGGCGCGCTGAGCATGAGCGCGATCATGCGCTGCCACTGGTCTTCCGGGAAATCCTCGATCGGCGAGACGTGCTGGTAGCCGGCGTTATTGACCAGCACGTGCACCGTGCCGTGCGCGGCGAGCGTGGCGTCCACCAGCCGCTTGCAGCCGTCGCGCTGCGTCAGGTCCGCGGCGATGAAACGCCCTCCGATGCGCCTGGCGTGCTCCACGCCGGCCTTTTCGTTGATGTCGGCGAGAACCACACTGGCGCCGTCTGCCGCGAGCCGCTCGGCGCAGGCGAGCCCGATGCCGCTTGCCGCACCGGTGACGATCGCGATCTTGTCCTTGAGCATCGATCAGCTGATCTTCGTGTTGACCCACTTGTCGAACGCGGGGCGCTCGAGCAGGCGCTTGTGCCAGGCCGTTACGTTGGCGTACGCGGGCCGTTCCAGCGGCAGGTTGAGCCACAAGTGCAGGTGGCAGCCGAGAGGGATGTCTCCCATCGTGAACTGCTCGCCGGCGATGAAGCGCCGACCGGCGAGCGCCGCATCGACGTAGCCGGCCAGCTCGCCGCACTTCTTGGCGCCTTCATTGATTACCTTCATGTCGCGCCGCTCGGCCGGTGTGCGCACCAGGCCCCAGAATACCGGCCGAAACGCGGGCAGGAAGCTTCCGGCCGCCCAGTCCATCCAGCGGTCGGCATCCGCACGCACGCGCAGGTCCGCGGGCCAGAGCTTGCCCGCACCATGCTTGGCCGAAAGGTAGCGCACGATGGCGTGCGACTCCCACAGCACGAAGCCGTCCTCCTCGATCGTCGGCACCAGGCCGTTGGGATTGAGCTTGCGGTACTCGGGCGTGTTGACCACCCCGTACTGCATCCCCGCGTCCATGCGCTCGAACGGCACGCCGAGCTCATCGCAGCACCACAGCACCTTGCGCACGTTGACCGAGTTGGCGCGTCCCCAGATCTTCAGCATCTCCGTCCCCCTCAGAAACCGACCGCCTGGCCATCGCGACGCGGGTCGCTGGCGGCGAAGTATCCGCCGTCAAGCTTCCAGATCATCTGCGCGCAGCCAAATTGGTTGTAGTCATCGACGGTGACGATGCGATGGCCGCGCTGCTTGAGCGCTTCCAGTGTCGCGGCGGAAAAGCCGCCTTCGACGCTCACGTCCTGACCCTGCACCCAGCGAAAGCGCGGACCGTCGCTTGCGGCCTGCGGGTTCTGGCCATAGTCGGCGATGCGCACCATCACCTGCGTGTGGCCCTGCGGCTGCATGGTGCCGCCCATGACGCCGAAGCTCATCACCGGCTCGCCGCCCCTGGTGACGAATCCGGGGATGATGGTCTGGTAGGGTCGCTTGTTCGGGCCGACGCGGTTGGGATGGCCTTCCTTGAGCACGAAGGTGGCGCCCCGGTTCTGCAGCGAAATCCCGGTCCCCGGAACGACCACGCCGGAGCCGAAGCCCATGTAGTTCGACTGAATCATCGACACCATCATGCCCGAGGCGTCGGCGGCCGTGAGGTAGACGGTGCCCCCCTTGGGGGGAGTTCCGGCGGCGAAGGGTTGCGCCCTCTTCATGTCGATCAGCTTCGCGCGCGACTTGAGATAGGCCTTGTCGAGCATGCGGGCGGGCGGGAACGGCATGTAATCGATGTCGGCGACGTAGGCCTGCGCATCGGCGAAGGCGAGCTTCACCGCCTCGATCTGCAGGTGCACGCTGTCGGCCGAGTCGACCGGATGGCTGGCGACGTCGAAGTTCTCGAGTATGCCAAGCGCGATCAGCGCCACGATGCCCTGGCCGTTGGGCGGCAGCTCGTGCAGCGTGTAGCCGCGGTAGTCCATGGTCAATGTGTCGACCCAGTCGGATTTGTGCGCGGCGAGGTCGGACGCTGTCATGACGCCGCCGTTGGCCCTGGCATGCGCCTCAAGCTTGTCGGCGAGCTCGCCCTGGTAGAACGCATCGCCCTTGGTGGCGGCAATCTTCTCGAGTGTCGCGGCGTGATCCGCGAAGCGGAACTGCTGGCCCGGAAGCGGTGGCTTGCCGCTCGGCAGAAACGCCTCGGCGAAGCCCGGCTGGACCCTGAGCTCCGCGACCTGCGCCGCCCACTGGCGCGCGATGGTCGGCGAGACCAGGAAGCCGTCGCGCCCGTAGCGGATCGCCGGCTCGAACAGCTTGTCGAACGGCAGCTTGCCGAAGCGCGCGCTCATTTCGCGCCAGGCCGAAACGCAGCCGGGCACGCTGACGGAGTTCCAGCCGCGCAGGGGAACGCCTTTCTGTCCGGCGAAGTACTCCGGAGTCCAGCCCGCCGGCGAGCGACCCGAGGCGTTCAGGCCGTGCAGCGTCTTGCCGTCCCAGACGATGGCGTAGGCGTCGGAGCCGATGCCATTGGAGACCGGCTCGACCAGCGTGAGAGTTATCGCGCTAGCGAGAATCGCGTCGACCGCGTTGCCGCCCGCGAGCAGCATACGCAGTCCCGCCTGTGCTGCGAGCGGCTGCGAGGTCGAGACGACGTTTGCGGCGAGCAGCGGCTTGCGCGGCCAGGCGTAGGGCAGTTCCCAGGAGAAAGGCGTCATTGATCAGTTAGTCTCGTGTTCAAAATCGAGCACCACTCGGCCGAGAATCCGGCCGGCCTTGAGCTCGTCCAGCGTGCGATTGACTTCGCCGGCGGGTCGCGTCTCGACCGGCGAAGGCTTGAGCTTCTTCTTCTTGGCCAGCGCGACCACTTCCTTGAGCTCCTGCAAGTCGCCGACGTAGGAGCCGATGATGCCGATGGCACGTTGCGCAATCGGGGGCAGGGGATAGTTCAGCTCGCCGCCGAACAGCCCGCAGAGCACGTAGCGCCCGCCCTTTCGCAGCGCGCCGATGCCGAGCAGCGCGGTGGCCGGCATGCCCACGAAATCGATCGCGGCCGAAAGGTTGCCCTGGGCCAGCGCGGCGAGCTTCTGCGCGGCGTCGGGCGCGCGCGTGTCGAGCACCAGCTTCGCGCCCAGCTTTCTCGCCGCCGCGAGCTTGGATTCGTCGATGTCACAGGCGATGACATTCTTCACACCCTTGGCCTTGAAGATCGACACCGCGATCAGGCCCAGCCCGCCGCAGCCGAGCACCGCGACCCAATCCTTCGGTCCGGGCGCGGGAAGCTTGTTGATGCCGCTGTAGGCGGTGAGCGCGGAGCAGGCGAGCGTCGAGGCGAAGCTTTCTTCGATCCCGCCCGCGTCGAGCAGGTACTTCGGGTGCGGCACCAGCACGTGAGTCGAATACGCGCCGGCGCGATTAACGCCGAGAAAGCGCGAGCCTGAGACGCAGTAGTTGTCCTTGCCGGCCTTGCACAGCGCGCATTTGCCGCAGCCGATCCAAGGATAGACCAGGCGCCTTTGCCCGATCTTCAGGCCCTTGGCGGCCTTGGCCGCCGCCGGGCCCATCGCTTCGACCACGCCGAAGGGTTCGTGCCCCATGGTGAACGGCGGCACGCAGCCGCGCTCCCTGACGTAGAAGCGCTTGCCGCCGCCCCAGTCGAAATAGCCGTCCCAGATGTGAAGATCGCTGTGGCATACGCCTGCACGTGTGACCCGCACCAGCACCTCGGTGCCGGTGGGCTTGGGCGTGTCCTGCAGCACTTTCTGCAGCGGCTTGCCGTGTTCGATGACCTGCCAGCTGAGCATTTCTCTCTCCTTATGCCTTGGATGCCGCGGTGAGCGCCTGGTCGATGTCCCACAGGATGTCGTCCAGCGATTCGATTCCGACCGACATGCGCACCATGTCGGGGGTAACGCCGGCCTTGAGCTGATCCTCGTCGCTCATCTGGCGATGCGTGGTCGAGGCTGGGTGGATGATGAGCGTCTTGGCGTCGCCGATGTTGGCGAGGTGGCTCATGAACTGCGCTGCCTCGATGAACTTCTCGCCGGCCCCGGCCCCGCCCTTGACGCCGAAGTTGAGCAAGCCGGATGCGCCCTTGGGCAGGTACTTGCGTGCCAGCGCGTGGTACTTGCTGCCCGGCAAACCGGGGTAATTCACCCACGCCACCTGTTTGTGGCTCTCCAGGAACCTGGCCACCGCCATGGCGTTGGCGCAATGGCGCTCCATGCGCACGTGCAGCGACTCGATCCCCTGCAGCAGCAGCCAGGCGTTGATCGGCGAGAGCGCGGGACCGAAGGTGCGCATGATCTCCATGCGCGCCTTCATCGTGTAACCGAAGTCGCCGAAGGTCTCGTAGAAGCGCACCCCGTGATAGCCCGGCGACGGTTCGGTCATCTCGGGAAAGTTGCCGTTGTCCCACTTGAACTTGCCGGACTCGACGATGACTCCGCCCATCGTGGTGCCGTGACCGCCGATGTACTTGGTGGCCGAGTGCACCACGATATCTGCGCCCCAGTCGAAGGGGCGGCAAAGGTAGGGTGAGGGTACGGTGTTGTCGACCACTAGCGGAATCCCGGCCTCGCGCGCGACGCCCGCGAGCGCCTCGATGTCGACGATGTTGATCAGCGGGTTGCCGAGCGTTTCGGCGTACAGCAGCTTCGTTTTGCCAGGCCGGATGGCGCGGCGAAAGTTCTCCGGATCGTCCGGCGCGACGAAGGTGGTTTCGATGCCGAGCTTCTGCAGATTGACCCCGAGCAGGGTATGCGTACCGCCGTACAGGGTCGAGGCCGAGACGATGTGGTCGCCGCCCTTGCACAGAGTCAGGATCGCCACCACTTCGGCCGCCTGGCCCGTCGCGCAGCCGAGCGCCGCGCGGCCGTTCTCGAGCGCCGCCATGCGCTCCTCGAACACCGCCACGGTGGGATTCGAGATGCGCGAATAGACGTTGCCGAAAGTCTGCAGATTGAACAGGCTCGCGGCATGATCCGCCGAGTCGAACACGAACGAGGTGGTCTGGTAGATCGGCGCGGCGCGCGCTCCGGTGGCGGCGTCGGGGATCTGCCCGGCGTGCAGGCAGAGTGTCTCGATGCCGAATTTGCGGTCAGCCATCGTGCAATTCTACCGGCGAGACGGTGACGTGGACCTCGAGCGTTTGCTCGCCGCCGCCGAGGATCACGCCGCGCATCGGCGTGACGTCGCCGAAATCGCGTCCCCAGGCGAGCGTGACGTGCTCGTCGTCGGCGAGGCAGTCGTTGGTGGGGTCGAAGTCCACCCAGCCCGCTGTCGGGTCGTGCACCGAAACCCAGGCATGCGAGGCATCCGCGCCGACCAGCCGCGGGTGCCCGGGCGGCGGCGTGGTGAGGATGTAGCCGCTCACGTAACGCGCCGGCAGGCCCAGGCTGCGCAGCGCCCCGATCATGAGGTGGGCGAAGTCCTGGCACACGCCGCGGCGTCGCCGCAGCACCTCGCGCAGCGGCGTGGCGACGCTTGTGGCCGCGTCGTCGAATTCGAAGTCGGCGTGGATGCGGCGCATCAGGTCCGCCGCGCCGTCGAGCAGACCGCGGCCCGGCGCGAAGCTCGGGGCGGCGTATTCCGCGAGGGCGGCGAAGGTTTCGATGTGGGGCGACTCGAACACGAACTCGGTCGGTTCGAGCAGCGGCGGGGCTTCCAGGCTCCTTAGCCGGTCACGCACCTGCTCCCAGCCGCTGGAGGGGCGGGCAAGCGGGTTGTCACCGCGGGGCACGACGCTCACTTCGGATTCGGCGCGCACGCTCAGCGCCTGGTGCGGGGCGGTAAACAGCGCGCGCGTGACCGGGTTGCCGAAATAGTCCTCCGCGTCGTTCAGCTCGACCGGCTGAGGCTCGATCGCGATGCGATGCGCGTGGCAGGACTGGCGCGGCAGCACGCGCGGCGTCAGGTGCATGAGCTGCTGCGACAGCAGCACCGGGCTGGCGTACTCGTATTGTGTTTCATGGACGACCGTCAGGCGCATGATTCGGATGGCGAACTTCAGGTGGCGAACGTCTGCCGGTTGACTTCGCCGGCATGTACGAAGAAGCGCAGTCCGAGTTGCTCGGAAAGACGATAGGCCGCACTGAACCACTCGTCCAGCAGCTGCAGCAGCCGCTCGCTGCCGTACTGCAGATCGGCCGCTGGGTCGAGCGAGCGCAACCCGCCGACCGCCTCCTCGAGGCGCTCGTCGCCCGCATAGCCTACGGCCGCGGCAACGCGCTTAAGGTAGTCGTGCAGGCCGTTCAGCTGGAAAGCGACGGAGCGCGGGTTGGTCTCGTCGCGCACCAGCAGGTCGAGCAGCGGCAGCCAGTCGGGCTGACCCACGTAGCGCGCGCGGTAGGTGAGGGTGGAGTCGGCCAGTTCGAGCAGCCAGCCGAGGTCGGATTCGCGCGGCGCGAGCAGCGCCTGCGTTAGCGCAACGCACATCCATTGCAGGCGTTCGATGCGGCGCCCCATGGATAGGAATCGCCAGCCGTGGTCGCGGGTCATGCCGTCGAGCGCGAAGCCGGACAGCGTCATCAGCGACACGATGACGCCGTCGAGCTCGGATAGGGCGTCCGAGAGCGCGAGCGGCTGTCCCTTGCGGCGCGCGACGCTGCGCATCATCTGATTGAGGCTGCGCCAATTGTCGGCCGACATCAGCTCGCGCAGGTGCGAGGCGCTATGCGCAAGCAGCCTCAGGTTGCCTGCGAGGCCGGGTTTGGACTCGTCTGTAATCGCCGCCCGCAAGGTGCGCACGAGTGCCACGTCGTCTGCGCCGCGTGCGCTGTCCGTGATCTCGAAGTGCGCGAGCAGGCCGGCGATTCCCGGCCAGGCGCGCTCGCGCTCGCTGGTCGACTCGTCGATCAAGTGCCCGAGTGCCACGCGCAGCAGCCGCGCGACAGCGTCCGAGCGTTCGGCGTGGCGGCCGAACCAGAACAGGTTTTCGACCACGCGGCTCGAAAAGTTGATTCCGGTGCGTACCAGGTCCTGGGGCGTGGTGGGGCGGCGCAGCAGGCTGAACGCGCTTACCGGACCGGAAGCGAGCACCCATGTGTCTTTGCTCGCGCCGCCGCGCTGCATGGAGACCACGCGCGCGTCCGGCCCGGTCGCCACTCGCGTCAGCCCGCCGGGCATCACGACGTAGCCGTCGCGGCTGGCGCAGGCATACACGCGCAGGCCGGTGGCGCGAGGCGCAAGCTCGCGCCCGTTTTCTCGGTCCCACACGGGGGCCTGCGATAGATGCACCAGTTCCTGCGCCACATAGTCTCGCGGCCTGGCGCGCATGCGGGCGACCAGCGTATCGCGCTCCTTTTGCGCCAGGTCCTGGCCGAAAACGGGCTCCATGCGAAGCTGCGGGAAGGCGGGCTTGATTACCAGGCTCTGCAGCCGCGCAATCGCGTTTGCGAGCGCGGCGGGCTCTCCGCACCACCAGGTGGCGATCGACGGCATTTTCAGCGCCTCGCCCAGCAGCCGCTCGCAAAGCCGCGGCAGGAACCCGAGCAGCATCCCCGACTCCAGGATGCTCGAACCCAGCGCGTTCGCCACTAGCACGTTGCCGAGGCGGATCGCTTCCACCATGCCCGGCACGCCCAGCGCCGAATCGGCGCGCAGCTCCAGGGGGTCGCAGAAATCGCCGTCAAGGCGGCGCAGGATCGTGTGCACGCGACGCAGTCCGGCGAGCGTCTTGAGCCAGACTTTGCCCTCCCGCACCGTGAGATCGTTGCCTTCGACCAGGGCGAAGCCGAGGTAGCGGGCGAGGTAGGCATGCTCGAAGTAGGTCTCGTTGAAGGGGCCGGGGGTGAGCAATACGGTCAGCGGGGTGCCGTCGCCCTCGGGTGCCCAGCGCGCCAGGCTGTCGCGCAGCGTGGCGAAAAATTGCGCCAGGTGCTCGACTTTTAGGTCGCGGAACAGTTCCGGAAACATGCGCGAGATCACCAGGCGGTTCTCCAGCGCGTAGCCGGCGCCGGATGGCGCCTGCGTGCGGTCGGCCATGACCCACCAGCGGCCGTCCGGCGCGCGCGCGAGGTCCGCGGCGTACAGGTGCATGCGCACGCCGCCTGCGAGCTTCGCATTGCGACAGGGGCGCAGATACGCCGCGTGTCCGTACACGAGCGTCGGGGGCAGCAGCCCCTCCTGCAGCAGCCGTTGCTCGCCGTAGATGTCGCCGAGAATCGAGTCGAGAAGCTGCGCGCGCTGGGCGATCGCCGCCGCGATCTGGGCCCATTCCTCGGCCGGTAGAATCAGCGGCAGCACGTCCAGCTCCCACGGCCGATCCGCGCCCTCGGGGTCGGCATAGACGTTATAGGTGACCCCGTTCTCGCGCACCTGGCGCTGGACCGCCTGGATGCGCGCTTTCATCAGCGCCGCAGGGGCGGCGGCGAGCTGCTCGAACATCGGTCGCCAGTGGGCGCGCGGGGTCTGCGGCGCCTCGAACATCTCGTCGTAGCGCGAGGGCGACAGCCGGTAGTCGGAAAGCAGCTCGCGGGACATGGTTCGGCGAAAAGGCGCTGCGCAAAAACGCGGGGAGGAGGTTAGCACAGCGCGGGCGCAAACCCGCCTGCGCCTAGCCTCGCCGCAGGTCGAGCGTGAACGGAAAGTCTGGGTTGCGCTCTTCCGCCTGGACCTCGAGCCGGCCCGGCGTGTGGCCGATCTTGAAGAATCTCGCTAGCCGGCGCCCTTCCGCCTCGTAGGCGTTGACCGGGAAGGTCTCGTAGCTGCGCCCGCCCGGATGCGCCACGTGGTACTGGCAGCCCCCCAGCGACCTGCTCATCCAGGTGTCCACCAGATCGAACACCAGCGGCGCATGTACCCCGATGGTCGGATGCAGCGCGGAGGTGGGCTGCCAGGCGCGATAGCGCACGCCGCCGACGAACTCGCCCACGTTTCCGGTCGGCTGCCAGCGGCACGGCGCGTCCGTTGCAGGTAATGACGTGCCTGTCGCCGACGATTCCCGTGACCTTCACCTGCAGCCGCTCGACCGAAGAATCGACGTAGCGCACGGTGCCCGCCGCCGCACCTTCCTCGCCCAGCACGTGCCAGGGCTCCAGGGCGGCGCGCAGCTCCACGTGCGCTCCCAGCGCGGCAAAATCGCCGTAGCGGGGAAAGCGGAACTCGTGGTGCGGCGCGAACCACGCCGCCTCGAGCGGATAGCCGAAGTCGTTCAGGTCGGCGATCACGTCCGCGAAATCCTGCCATACGAAGTAGCGGCAGCATGAACCGGTCGTGCAGCTCGGTGCCCCAGCGCTTGAGGCGCCGCGGCCGATAGGGCTTGTGCCAGAAGCGCGCCACGAGCGCGCGCAGCAGCAGCTGTTGGGTAAGGGACATGCGCGCGTGCGGCGGCATTTCGAACGCGCGCATCTCGAGCAGGCCGAGCCGCCCGGCGGGGCCGTCGGGCGAGTACAGCTTGTCGATGCAGAATTCCGACGCGGTGCGTGTTGCCGCTCGCGTCGATCAGGAGGTTGCGCAGCAGCCGGTCCACGAGCCACGGCGCGACACGCGCCCTCGGCAATCTGCCTTTCCAGCTCTCGGAACGCGATGCTCGATCTCGTATACCGAGTCGTTGCGCGCCTCGTCGATGCGCGGCGCCTGGCTGGTCGGTCCGATGAACAGCCCCGAGAACAGGTACGACAGCGACGGGTGGTTGTGCCAGTAGCCGATCAGGCTCGCGAGCAGGTCCGGGCGGCGCAGGAACGGTGAATCGCGCCGGCGTGGCGCCGCCGAGCACGAAGTGGTTGCCGCCGCCGGTGCCCGTGTGGCGGCCGTCGAGCATGAACTTTTCGCTGCTGAGGCGCGATTCGCGCGCCGCCTCGTAGAGGAAGGTCGTGTTCTCGACCAGCTCCCGCCAGCTGTGCGCCGGCTGCACGTTGGCCTCGAGCACGCCGGGATCGGGCGTGATGCGCAGTACCTCCAGGCGCGCGTCGCGCGGCGGCTCGTAGCCTTCGAGCACCACGGGCAAGCCCAGATCCTCGGCGGTCGCTTCCACCGCGGCGACCAGCTCGAGGTAGTCCTCCAGCGCCGCCATCGGTGGCATGAAGATGTAGAGCACGCCATGGCGCGGCTCGGCGCACAGCGCGGTGCGCGTGATCCCGGCAGCGGATTCCAGAAAGCCCGGATGCGGCTCGCGGCGCCTTGCCGCGGCGTGCGGCCGTTGCGCGCGCCTGGGGAGCGCAGCGGGTGCGCGACGTCGTGGTATGGCGCGAGCCGCGGGACGGCCTGGAACGGGTCGGGCGGATGGATCCAGGGGTAGTCCGACTTCGCTACCCAGGGCTGCGAGTCGAGCGGCAGGCGAAGGCCGAGCGGCGAGTCGCCCGGGATCAGGTAACAGCGTTCGTCGCGCAGAAACCAGGAGCCGCTTTTCCAGCGCACGCCCGATGCGTCAGCGCGTGCCAGCGGCAGCACGTGTCCGGCGACCTTGTCCAGACCCTGGCCGAACACCTGCCCAGGCGCGCACGCTCGAGACGGTCGTCGAGGCTGGAATCGAACGGATCGACGTTCACCGGCAAGCGGCGCTCGCGCCACAGGTAGTACCAGGTGTCTTCGTAGGCCGGGAACACGTACTTCGGGTCGAGCCCGAGCTTGGTCGCCAATGTGGCCAGGAACAGCGCCGCCTGCGCCTCGCGTCGCGCCGTAGTCCACGCTTTCGTCGGCGAACAGCGCGGTCTTGTCCCACAGCGGCTCGCCGTCCTTGCGCCAGAAGCAGCTGAGCGACCAGCGCGGCAGCTGCTCGCCCGGGTACCACTTTCCCTGCCCGTAGTGCAGCATGCCCTTGGGCGCATAGCGCGCCTTGAGCTTCGCAAGCAGGCGCGCGCCGAGCAACCGCTTGCGGGCCCCAGGGCATCCGTGTTCCACTCGGCGCCGTCGTGGTCGTCGATCGAAACGAAGGTGGGCTCGCCGCCCATCGTCAGCCGCACGTCCCGTGCCGTGAGGTCTTCGTCGATTCGGTGGCCGAGCTCTTCGATACAGGTCCACTGCGCGTCGCTGTAAGGTTTGGTGACGCGCGGGGCTTCCCACACGCGCACCACGCTCATGGCGTGCGCGAACGTCGTCTCGCACTTTTCCGCGTCGCCGGTGACCGGCGCCGCGCTCGCCGGTTCCGGTGTGCAGGCGAGCGGGATGTGGCTTTCGCCGGCGAGCAGTCCCGATGTCGGGTCAAGCCCGATCCAGCCGGCGCCGGGCAGGTACACTTCGCACCATGCGTGCAGGTCGGTGAAGTCCACGTCGGTGCCGGCGGGGCCTTCCAGCGGCTTGGCGTCGGGCTTGAGCTGAATCAGATAGCCCGAGACAAAGCGCGCGGCCAGGCCGAGATGGCGCAGCAGCTGCACCAGCAGCCAGCCCGAGTCGCGGCACGAGCCGCTCGCCTTTTCCAGGGTTTCCTCGGGAGTCTGTACGCCGGGCTCCATGCGGATCAGGTAGCGGATCTCGCGCGCCAGCCGCAGGTTGAGGGCAACGAGAAAATCAACCGTCGGTTTGGGCTCGCGCGGCATCGGCGGCGAGGTACTTCGCGAAGCGCGGCGAGGCGGGCAGCTTTGCCAGGTAGGGCGTCAGCTCGTGCAGCTGCCAGTCCTCGTACGCGAAGGGAAAGCGCTCGGCGTAGGGCTCGAGGAAGAAGTCGAAGGGATTGATGATCGACATCTCGGCGACGAGGTCGACCTCGATGCGGAGCTCTCGCGTCCTTTCCGGAAATACCAGGCGCGCGAGCCAGTTGGACTGCGGGTCCTGCTGCCAGTTGATGAAATGCTTCTGCGGCGAGATCTTGAGCGAATAGGCGAGCACCGGTATGCGCGAGTGCGGCGCCGGCCGCAGCCGCACCACCTGCGGACCGAGCATCACCGGCCGGTCGTAGCGGTAGTGCGTGACGTGATTGAGAGCGACGTGGATCGACACGACAGCCGCGCTCGCCCTAGCTCTGCTGTTGCTGGAGTTGGGACTTGACCGTCATGCTCTCTTCGCCGCCGCCGATGCGCATGCCGCGGATCGGGCAGGCATCGAGGTGGTCGGCGCCCATCGCGACTTTGACGTGGCGCTCGTCGATCGAGCCTCCCAGGGCCACGTCGAAGCTGCGCCAGCGCTCCTCGACCCAGGCCTCGGCCCAGCAATGCCCGACGCTCGGCGCGCCCGCGCGCTCGGGCAGGTATACGTAGCCGCAGGCATAGCGCGCAGGCACGCCGAGATGACGGCAGCACGCGATGAAAACGTGCACCAGGTCTTGCGGCAGCCCGCTGCCGGCGGCGAGCGCGTCGGCCGCGCGGGGGTAGAAGCCGGTCGCGCCGATCTTCGGCTCGATGCGCCGTCGGATGGCCTGGGCGAGATCGCGCAGCCCGGCGTGCGTGCCCACGCTGGCGCGAGACGCGTCAGCGAGCGCGGTGACCGACGGGTCGGGCCGCGTCAGTCCGGTCGCGCGCAGAAACAGCAGCGGTGACAACGTCTGCACCGGGAAGTCCGCGGGCTCGTCCACGACCGCCGTGGTCTCGACCACTCCGGAGGCGACGATCAGGATCTCCGAAACCGGCTTGTCGAGCGTCAGCACGTCCAGCACGTTGCCGTAGCCATCCCGCGTGCGCACCGTCGGCGCGGGAGTGTCCAACTTCCACTCGAGCACCTTTTGCCGCGCCGTGTCGCGCGGCACGAGCCGGAGGTACTGCGTCGACGAGCGCACCGGCGCATCGTAGATGTAACGCGTCTCATGCGTGATCGAGATCTTCATACCGTTCCCAGGTAGGCGCGCTGGATGCGATTGCCCAGCTCGATGATGTCGGCCAGCACCGACATCAGGAACTCGTGCAGCCCGCCCTGGAAAATCTCCTCGATATCCGCGTGAGTGAGGCGAGCCAGCAGTTCCACGGCAAGGCGTTTTGCCGCGTGGTCGTGCTGACCGACGATTCGCTCGAGCGCGTTGTTGATCTGGAAGGAGCACGCCGCGAGCGAGCGCGGCATGCGCTGCTCGAGAATCAACAGCTCGGCCACCTTGATCGGAAAGATCTGGTCGCGGTACAGCGTGCGGTAGGTCTCGAATGCGGAGACCGAGCGCAGCAGCGCGGTCCACTGGTAGAAGTCCAGCGCACCGCCGACGTCCCGCACCGTGGGCAGGAGAATGTGGTACTTGACGTCGAGGATGCGCGCCGTGTTGTCGGCGCGCTCGAGAAAGGTGCCCATGCGGGAGAAGTTGAATGCCTCGCCGCGCACGATGGTTCCGTAGGTAACGCCCCGGAACAGGTGGCTCCTTTCCTTCACCCAGTCGAAGAATTGCGTGGCGCCCGAGCCGATTGCCCGGTCGCGGCGCATGCTTCTCACTTCGAGCCAGGTTGCGTTGAGCGTTTCCCACATTTCGGAGGTTATCTGCCAGCGGACCTCGTTTGCGTTGTCGCGCGCGTCGCGCAGGCAGGAGTAGATCGAAGACGGATTGGTTTCGTCGAACGCCAGGAAGGCGACCAGCGCTTCGAGCGTAAGAGGCTGATCAAGCTCTTCGAAGGCTTGCGCCGTGCCGGTGATCGTGAGCGGCGCGAGCAGGTTCTGGGCCTGACGGTCCTTGGCGCCGAACAGCACCAGGTTGGCGGTCACGCCGAGAATGCGCGCCATGTTTTCGGCGCGCTCCATCTGGCGGCTCATCCAGAAGATCCGGTCCGCGACGCGCGAGAGCATCAGTCCACCACCCAGGTGTCCTTGGTGCCGCCGCCCTGAGACGAGTTGACCACCAGCGAGCCCTCCTTCAGGGCCACGCGCGTGAGGCCTCCGGGCACCAGCTTCACTTCACGTCCGGATAGGACGAACGGACGCAGGTCTACGTGGCGTGGGGCGATCCCGCGCTCGACGAAAGTCGGGCAAGTCGACAGCGACAGCGTCGGCTGGGCGATGTAATTGGCCGGAGTGGCCTGCAGGCGCGCGCGGAAGGCGTCGACCTGCGCGCTGGTCGATGCCGGGCCGATCAGCATCCCGTAGCCGCCCGATCCCTGCACCTCCTTCACCACCAGCTCGGAGAGATGGTCCATCACGTAGGCCAAGTCTTCGGCGCGTTTGCACTGCCAGGTGGGAACGTTGGCGAGCAGTGGTTCCTCGCCCAGATAGAAGCGGATCATGTCGGGCACGTAGGGGTAGGTCGACTTGTCGTCGGCCACGCCGGTGCCGATCGCATTGGCAAGCGAAACGTTCCCAGCGCGGTAGGCCGACAGCAGGCCCGGCACGCCGAGCAGCGAGTCTTCGCGGAACGCGAGCGGATCCAGGAAGGCGTCGTCGACGCGGCGATAGATCACGTCCACGCGCTGACGCCCGCCCGTGGTTCGCATGTAGACGAATCCGTCCTTCACGAAAAGATCCGGGCCCTCCACCAGCTCGACGCCCATCTGTTGCGCAAGAAAGGCGTGTTCGAAGTATGCGCTGTTGTATTGACCCGGCGTGAGCACCGCAACCGTTGCCTCGTGCATCGCGTTCGGCGCAATGCTGCGCAGCGTCTCCAGCAGCAGCGCGGGATAGTGCTCGACCGGATGGACGTGCTGGCGTTCGAACAACTCGGGAAACAGCCGCATCATCATCTTGCGGTCTTCGATCATGTAGGAAACGCCGGACGGCGTGCGCAGGTTGTCCTCTAGCACGTACCACGTGCCGTCCTCGTGCCGGATGAGGTCCACTCCGGAGACGTGCGAGTAGACCTGGTGCGGCAGGTCGAGGCCGAGCATCGCAACCTGGTAGGCTTCATTGGCGAGCACTTGCTCGGCCGGAATCACCCCGGCCTTCAGAATCTCCTGCCCGTGGTAGACGTCGTGCAGAAAGCGGTTTAAAGCCGCGACGCGCTGCTTCAGGCCGCGCACCAGCAGCTCCCACTCGGCCTGCGGAATGATGCGCGGGATAGTGTCGAACGGGATCAGGCGCTCGGTGCCTTGGGTATCGCCGTAGACGGCGAAGGTGATGCCGACGCGGTGGAAAAGCAGGTCCGCCTCGCGGCGCTTTTCCAGCAGGCGCTCGGGCGGCGTTTCAGCGAGCCATTGCGCCAGCGCGCGGTAGTGCGTCCGGACGTTTTCCGGCGCGGCGTGCATTTCGTCGTAGTGCTGTCGTTTCAACGGGGTTCCCCTCGGATTGAGCGGAGCAACTGACATGCCACGCGCGCACTTGCCGCAAACTCAGGCACTTAGCGAAGGGCCCCAACCCGGTTGCACCGGGACGGTGCGCTACCGCCCTCAGGCCGTGCTGCCGGAGTCGTCTTCCTCGGCCCCGGGCTTGCTCGAGGCTGGCTCGAGCCGGGAGGCGGCCCGGCGGTATTCAGAGGGCGGAATGCCCACCTGGTGAAGGAAAAAGCGGGTGAAGTTGCTCTGGGCCGAGAAGCCCAGCTCGGCCGATACGTCAGCGATCTTGGCCCGGCCCGAGGCCAGCCTCGATATCGCCGTTTCGACGCACAGCATGTCCAGGTAGGCGCGCGGCGAGCGACCGGTGCAGAGCTGGAACAGATCGTAGAAGCGCGAGCGCGACAGGCCTACCTGGCTCGCCACCTCGTCCATGTTCATGTCCTTGTTTGGCCGCGCGCGCAGCAGCGCGATGGCGCGCCGGATGCGCGAGTCCTCGAAGCGCGAGCCGCGCCAAAGCGGCGACGACGCGCGACGACGCGCGACGTAGGTGTCTATGATCGAAAGCACCAGCTCCTGCAGCATGAATTCGAGACGCTCAGGCGACAGGAACTGGTCGTTCACGATCTCGACCGCCAGGGTGTCGGCCAGCTGGCGGATGCGCGCTGTGATCTCCTCTCGCCGGCGCGGGAAGGCTTGCTCGCCGTCGGTGCCGAACACGGCCGGGAAACTGTCGTGCAGCCACTCGCCCGAGGCGTGCAGCACGAGCAGCCGCGTCGGCGCGGAGCCGGGCGCACGGCGGTCGGCGTGCACTTCGCGCGCGTTCAGGAAGGCTATGTCGCCACGCGTAAGCGCAACGGCCTCGTCGCCGATCAGGTATTCCGTGTCCGCTCCGTCGTGCTTGAGCAGGATCGTGGGCTCAGGATGCGCATGCGGCGCTCCCGGCGCGCTGACCTCGAGCAGCATCAGGCGCCCAAAACGCCCGTCGAAGACTCTGATCGGCCGGTTCATGGCAATGACAGCATACGTTCCCACCGCCGTTCGCGCTAGTGGGTCGGCGACGGCGCCTCAATACGCCTGCAACCGTGGTCGTTTGGCCGAGATTACCCGCGTATTCACTCCCATCCAGTTCAAGCCCCCGAACAACCGGCCATGCTCGATCTTCATGCAACGATCCATGACCGCGTCCAGTCCGGCGGCCTGCGCCTTGGCGGCCGCCGCCTCGTTCTTTACCCCGATCTGCTGCCAAAGCACCTTCGCGCCGATCGCGATCGCTTGTTCCGCGATCGGGCCCGCGTCCTCGGCGCGGCGGAAGACGTCCACCACATCGACCATGTCGGGGATGTCGTGCAGGCTGCGGTAGCAGGTTTCACCCAGCACCTGCTTGCCCGCGTAGCGCGGGTTCACCGGGATCACCCGGTAGCCGTGCTCCTGCAGGTACTTGGCGGCGAAATAGCTTGGCCGGAACCAGTCGGCCGACAGGCCGACCATCGCGACCACGCGGTTCTCGCGCAGGATCCGGCGCAGCGTTTCGACGTCGTCCATGGCGTCAATATACCGCAGCGGGCTGCGCCTATAATCGGCCGGATCGCGACCCAGGGAGGAGAGATGTACGTCGAAGAACGCATGTACCTGCTGCAGCCCGGCAAGGCGCCGGAATATTTCAGAAACTACGAGGCCGAGGGCATGGCGGTCCAGCTCAAGCACCTGCCGAACATGGTCGGCTATTACGTGACCGAGGTCGGTCCGCAGAACCTGGTGATCCACCTGTGGGCCTACGACGACCTCAACCAGCGCGAGAAGTGCCGCGCAGCGATGCAGGCCGACCCGGCCTGGCAGGCCTACCTGCCCAAGGTTCGGCCGCTGATCGTGAGCCAGGACACGCGCATCCTGAAGTGCGCACCGTTCTTCGTCGAACGGCTGAAGAAAATGCTGGCGGCTGGAAAGTGAGCGCTCGGGTTCATCCCCAGGTCGCGGCCTTGCTCGAGCGCGTGGCGCGCTCGCCGCTGCCGCCTTACGCCAGCGTGCCGCCATTCGTTGCGCGCCGGATGTACCGCGACACGCGCGGCGCGCTCTCGCCCGCGCCGCCGGCCGTGGCCGAGGCGAAGCTGCTGCTGGCGCCCGGCCCCGGCGGGCCGATTCCGCTGCGCTTGTACCGGCCCGCGGGCAGCTCGAGCGAGGAAACGCTGCCGGTGCTGATGTACTTTCACGGCGGCGGCTGGGTGATCGGCGACCTCGACACGCACGACGTGGTCTGCCGCCAGCTCGCCAATGGCGCGCGCTGCGCGGTGATCTCGGTCGATTACCGGATGGGGCCGGAGAGCCCGTTTCCGGCCGCGGTCGAGGACTGCATTGCCGCCACGCAATGGGCTGCGGCCGAAGCGGCGACGTTGCGGCTCGATCCACGGCGGATCGCGGTCGGGGGCGACAGCGCCGGTGGCAACCTCGCCACCGTGGTCGCGCTCGCGGCGCGCGACGCCGGCGGGCCGGCGCTCAGCTTTCAGTTGCTCGTCTACCCGGCGACCGACCAGCGCGCGGGACACCCATCGGTAGAGCGCAACGGCGAGGGCTACCTGCTCACCAAGCAGTCGATGGAGTACTTCCGCGGCCACTACCTGCCGCGCCGGCAGGACTGGGAGGACTGGCGCGCGTCGCCTTTGCTCGCGCGCAATCTGGCCGGACTGCCGCCGGCGCTGGTCATCACTGCGGGCTTCGATCCGCTGCTCGACGAAGGCCGTGCCTACGCCGAGCGGCTTGCCGCGGAGGGCGTGGCGATGGTCTATCGCGAGTATCCGGACATGGTGCACGGCTTCCTGCTGCTGGGCGGCGTGCTCGACACGGCCAATGCGGCGGTCGGAGAGTGCGCGCAGGCGCTGCGCGCCGCATTCGATGGAGCGAAATGATGCAGCAACTAGACCTCAAGCTGCGCCACGGCGGCAAGATCCTTGCCCAGGCGCTGGTCGGCCACGGCGCGAAGATGGCGTTTGGCGTGCCGGGTGAGAGCTACCTGCCGGTACTGGACGGCTTCTACGACGTGCGCGACCGGCTCAAGTTCGTCGTCTGCCGCCAGGAAGGCGGCGCCTCCTACATGGCCGATGCTTGGGGCAAGCTCACGGGCGAGCCGGGAATCCTGCTCGTGACGCGCGGGCCGGGCGCGACCAACGGCGCGGTCGGAGTGCACACCGCGTTCCAGGATTCCACCCCGATGGTGGTTTTCATCGGCCAGGTCGGCAACGACTTCGCCGAGCGCGAGGCGTTCCAGGAAATCGACTACCGCCGCATGTACGGCCAGATGTCGAAGTGGGTGGCGCAGGTCGATCGCGTCGAGCGCATTCCGGAGTACGTCAGCCATGCGTTCCACGCCGCCACTGCCGGGCGTCCGGGACCGGTGGTGCTCGCCCTGCCCGAGGACATGCTGTTCGCCGAGGCCGCGGTGGCCGATGCGCCTCGCTACAAGCGGGTGAGCGCGGCGCCGAGCGCGCGCGACATGCAGACCCTGCGCACCCTGTTGCAGGGCGCGCAGCGGCCATTCGTGCTGGTGGGTGGCGGCGGCTGGTCGCGGCAGGCCTGCGACGGCCTGCGCGCGTGGGTTGAGGCGAGCGCGCTGCCCGCGGGAACTTCGTTCCGCTGCCAGGACCTGTTCGACAACCGCAGCCCGAGCTACGCCGGCGACGTCGGCATCGGGATTAACCCCAGGCTTGCGCAGCGCGTCAAGGAGGCCGACGTGCTGCTGGTGATCGGCGCCCGCCTGGGGGAGATGACAACCAGCGGCTACTCGCTGCTCGATGTTCCGGTGCCGCGGCAGAAGTTAATTCACGTGCACGCCGGTGCCGAGGAACTCGGGCGCGTCTATCAGGCGGCGCTGCCGATCAATTCGGGCTATGCGCAGTTCGTCGAAGCGCTCGCCGAAGTAGACCTCGACAGCGCCGGCTGGCGCGAGCGCACGCGCGCCGCGCGTGCCGAGTTCGAGACCTGGACGCAGCCGCAGCCGATTCCGGGCCGGCTGCAATATGCGGAAGTGGTCAAGTGGCTGGACGGGGCCCTGCCCGAGGACGCGATCGTCAGCGGCGGGGCGGGCAACTTCTCGGGCTGGGTGCATCGCTATTTCCGCTACAAGGGATTTCGCACCCAGCTTGGGCCGACCAACGGTTCGATGGGCTACGGCCTGCCGGCGGCGGTGGCGGCCAAGCTCGCCGCGCCGCAGCGCACCGTGGTCGCAGTATGCGGCGACGGCGACTTCCTGATGAACGGGCAGGAATTCGCGACCGCAGTGCAGTACGGCGCCGCGATCATCGCGCTGGTGGTGAACAACGGCATGTACGGCACCATCCGCATGCACCAGGAGCGCGAATACCCCGAGCGAGTGAGCGGGACCGAGCTGAAGAACCCGGATTTCGCCGCCTACGCGCGGGCCTTCGGGGGGCACGGCGAGCTGGTGGAGGAAACCGCGCAGTTCGCGCCCGCTTTCGAGCGCGCGCGGGCTTGCGGCAAGCCTGCGATCATCGAACTGCGCATCGACCCGGACGCGATCACGACCAGCACCACGCTGTCGAAGATCCGCGCGCAGGCGCTCAAGTCAGAGCGATGAACTGCGGGTCGTCCTGCTGGTCGCGCTCGAACTTCAGGAAATCGTAATAGCCGCAGCGCGCGCTGTCGGGATAGTCGCGGCACACCTGGGGGCGTGATTCGTAGACCGTGCAGCGACGCGTGTCCTGGTCGAGAAACTGACACACGCTGTCGAACACCTTGTCCTTGCGGTGGCGCAGCACCGGCGCCTTTTCGCCGGCGTCGTACTTGGTGAAGCGCTGCTGCGCCTGCTCGAACGTCAGGCCGAAGTGCCTGGCCAGCCGCGCGATGTCGCGCTTGCCGACTTCGATCAGCGGATAACTGCAGCAATAGCCCGGGCACTTGGCGCAGTTGTAGCTGCGGCGCGGATTGCCGCTGTGGCGCAGCGCGTTCTTCACCGGTATCGGGAACGCGGCACCGTTCTTGCCGTTCTTCATTTACGCAGAATCAAGAAAAGGAGTCGCGCATTCTACGCGAGTTGGGTGACAAGTTTCGCACTTAACCCTTTCTGCGCCGCGGTTCGTTTCACCCCTGCATGAGCCCGCCACCGCTGGCCGCAGCCGTTCCCGGGGTTCCCCGAATCCGCCGGGGATTACACTGTATCGGCATGGAGGCCACGGATGAACAGCTGATGCTCGCCTACGCGGCGGGCGACGCGGCGGCCTTCGAAGAGCTTTACGCGCGGTACAGAGGCGGGCTTTACCGTTTCGTGCTGCGCGGCACCAAGGAGCGGGGCATCGCAGAGGATCTGTTCCAGGAGATCTGGATGCGCGTGATCGAGGCGCGTCTGCGCTACGCGCCGCGGGCGCGCTTTACCACCTGGCTGTACACCATCGCGCACAACCGGATGGTCGACCACTGGCGCAAGCGCGGCTTGAACGTCGTGTCGCTGGAGCGCGACGATCCGGACGACCCGGCGTCCCCTGAGCCCGCCGCGCAGGCTGCGCGCGAGCCGCAGCGCCAGGCCGAGACCAACCAGCAGCTCGAACGCCTGGCGCACGCGCTCGAGACGCTGCCCCAAGCGCAGCGCGAAGTGTTTCTGATGCGTGAGGAGGGCGGGCTGTCGCTGGCGCAGATCGCGGCCGCGACCGGCAGCAACGAGGAGGCGATTAAAAGCCGCCTTCGCTACGCGCTGGCGAAATTGCGCGAGGCGCTCGATGACTGAGTCCGAAAACGACAAACTCGGCGAGCGCTACCGCGCGCTCGGCCGCGAGCAGCCGCCGCCCGAGCTCGACGCCAGGATTCTCGATGCCGCTCGCCGGGCGGCGCCATCGCGTCTGGGCCGTCGCCGTTGGATGCTGCCGGCCTCGATCGCCGCGCTCGTCGTGCTGTCGGTGGGCGTGGCCCTGCAGGTGCAGCGCGAGCGTACCGATGTGGCAGATCAGCCCGCCACACCGGCCGAGGCCGGCAAGGCGTCCGCGCCGTCAGCATCCGGCGGCGTCATGAGGGCGCCGGCACTTAAACGCAAGCTGCAGGATCTGCCGGCACGGTCTGCCGCGCAGCCGGGGCGCCTGTCGGGGCAGTCGGTTGAAGCCTCGCCCGAGCAGTGGCTGACGCAAATCACCGACTTGCGCCGCGAGGGGCGCGACGACGAAGCCGATCGCGAGCTCGCCAAATTCCATCGTCGCTTTCCGGACTACCGCATCCCGGAACCGATGCGGCAGAAGATCGAGCCCCGCTAGGCCGGCGGCTTTTCGCCCGCCGCCTGCAGGAACACCGCGCAGGCGTCCAGTCCCCCGAGCGAGGCGCGTCGCGCCGCCTGGAACTGGCTGCGCACCAGCGCAGCGATCGGCGTCGGCCGGTCGAGCTCCTGCGCCATGCCCAGAAAGTAGCGCAGATCCTTCTCCATCAGCGCGAGCTGGAACTGAGGCTTGAAATCGCGCTGGAACATCATCGGCATCTTGCTCTTGAGCAGGCGCGACGCGGCCGCGCCTTCGCCGAGAATGTCCAGCGCCGCGTCCCGGCCGATGCCCGCCGCCTCGGCGATCTGGACGGCCTCGGCCACCGCGGCGGTCATGGTGCCCGAGAGCATATTGTTGATCAGCTTGACGGTTGCGCCCGCGCCCGAGTCGCCCGCGTGCTTGGCCATGCGGCCCATGGCCGTGAACAGCGGCTGCGCCTTGTCGAAGGCCTCTTGCGGCCCGCCTACCATGAATACCAGCTCACGGCCCTGCGCCTGCTTGAGACTGCCCGAGACCGGCGCGTCGAGGTAGACGCAGCCGCGGTCGGCGGCCGCAAGCGCAATTTCGCGCGCAATGGCAGGCGTGTTGGTGCTCGAGTCGACGATGACGCAGCCGTTTGCCGCGCCGGCGAGCGCGCCCTGCGCGCCCAGCATCACCTCTCGCGTCGCGTTGTCGTCGGAAACGATCGAGACCGCGAACTGCGCGCCCTTGACCGCCGCAGCGGGCGAGTCGGCGACCTCGGCGCCCTTTCCCGCCAGCGCACCGGTCTTGGCGCGGTCACGGTTGTACAGGCGCAGCTTGAATCCGGCCTGTTGCAGGTTTGCCGCCATGCGCGATCCCATCGCGCCGAGACCGATGAATGCAACCGTCGTCATTTCACCTCCTGATAGAAAGGAACCTCGATGGCGCAATATCGACAGGCCCGCGCGGGGTGTCAAGCGTCCTTATATATAATCGGCGCCTAGCGCAGTTGGCGTCGCAGGAGGAGCCGTGGCCGATCCGCAAAAGCTCTGGGAGCCGTCACAGCAAGCGATCGAGCGGACGCAGATCACCGAGTTCGCGCGCTGGATCGTGCGCCGTCTCAAGCTCGATCTGAACAGCTACCCGGACTTCTATCGCTGGACGGTAGACAACCCCGAGGAGTTCTGGAGTTCCATTTGGGAGTGGTGCGGCGTGATCGCTTCGCGCAAGGGCTCCACGGTGCTGGTCGACGGCGACAAGATGCCCGGCGCGAAGTGGTTTCCGGAGGCGCGCCTGAACTTCGCCGAGAACCTGCTGCGGCGAGGCGACCGCGGCGACGCGCTGGTGTTCTGGGACGAAACGGGTTTCAGGCGCCGCGTGTCCTATGCCGACCTGTACAGCGACGTCTCGCGCGCCGCGCAGGCGCTGAAGGCGCTCGGGCTGCGCGCCGGCGATCGCGCCGCGGCGTTCATCCCCAACATGCCGGAAACCATGGTGTTCGCGCTGGCTGCGATCTCGCAGGGCATCGTCTGGTCGTCCTGCTCGCCGGATTTCGGCACCGACGGCGTGCTCGATCGCTTCGGCCAGATCGAGCCCAAGGTGCTGTTCTGCGCCGACGGCTATGTCTACAACGGGCAGCGGCACGATTCGCTCGCGCGGGTGCGCGAAATCGCGGCCCGGCTGCCGAGCGTGCGCAAGGTCGTCGTCGCGCCGCACCTCGAGGAGCGGCCCGACGTGTCCGACATACCCAACGCTGTGGTGCTGGAGGAATGGCTGCGGCGTTTCACGCCGGGCGACATCGACTATGCGCAGATGCCGTTTGACCACCCGCTCTACATCCTGTTCACTTCCGGCACCACCGGAAAGCCGAAGTGCATCGTGCACGGCGCGGGCGGATCGCTGCTCGCGGGCCTGAAGATGTACAAGCTGCAGTTCGACGTGCGCCCGGGCGATCGCTTCTTCTACTACACCACCTGCAACTGGGTGATGTGGAACCTGCTGTTCGCGGGCCTGGCGGCCGAGGCGAGCCTGATGCTGTACGACGGCTCGCCGTTCGTGCGCGCCGGGCGAGTGCTGTTCGACTTCGCCGCGGAGGAGCACGTCACGCACTTCGGCACGTCGGCCAAATTCATCGATGCGATCGCCAAGCGCAGCCTGCGGCCGCGCGAGACGCACGATCTGTCGCACGTACGCATGATCATCTCGACCGGCTCGCCGCTGGTGCCGGAGAGCTACGATTACGTGTACGCCCACGTCAAGCAGGACGTCTGCCTGTCGTCAATCTCGGGCGGTACCGACATCATGGCGGCGTTTGCCGACGCCAACCCGATCCTGCCCGTCTATCGAGGCGAGCTGCAGTGCCGCTCGCTCGGCTTGGCGGTCGAGGTGTTCGACGAGGAGGGTAAGCCGGTCGTGGGCAAGAAGGGCGAGCTGGTATGCACCAGGCCCTTTCCGTCGATGCCGCTCGGTTTCTGGAACGACCGCCACCACGAGAAGTACCACTCGGCCTATTTCGACAAGTTCCCCAATGTCTGGTGCCACGGCGACTGGGTCGAACTGACCGAGCGCGGCACCATGATCGTATACGGACGCTCCGACGCGACGCTCAACCCGGGCGGGGTGCGCATCGGGACGGCCGAGCTTTACCGGCAGGTGGAGAAGGTCCACGAGGTCGAGGAGGCAGTGGCAATCGGCCAGCTCTGGCCGCCGGACAAGCCCTCTGACACGCGCGTGGTGTTGTTCGTCAAGCTGCGTGACGGGCGTGCGCTCGACGCGGCGCTTGAGGAGCAAATACGCAAGGGCATCCGCGACAACGCCACCCCGCGCCACGTGCCGGCCAAGATCATCCAGGTTGCCGACATCCCTCGCACCAAGAACAACAAGGTGGTCGAGATCGCGGTGCGTGCGGTCGTGCATGGCATGCCGGTGGGCAACACCGACGCGCTGGCGAACCCGGAGGCGCTCGAGCTGTTCCGCGACCTGCCGGAGCTGCAGGGCTGAGCGAGGCTAGTGCAGCGTCGCGCGGCGGCGCTCGTAGATTCCCTGCAGCAGGCGCAGGGAGCCAAGGCTGATGGCACGGTGCGTGAGCGCGTGGCCGAGGTCCTCGATGATGTCGAGCGTCACGGGAACGTGCAGCCCGGCGAGCACGCGCGCGGCGCGCTCGGCGTGCACACGAGACACCACCGAGTCGAACTCGCCGTGCACCAAGTGGATGCGCGCGTCGATGCGGGTGCCGACCTGCGGCAGCCGAGCGAACTGGGCCGAGAACGCCACCACCGCACCGGCCAGGCCGCGCAGCTTTTTCACCGCCTCGAGCGCGACAGTGCCGCCCTGCGAGAAGCCGATTAAAACTGTGCGATGCGCGGGCACGCCAAAGTTGGTCTGTTCGCGCCGCACCAGATCCTCGACGTCGGGCAGCACCGCATCGACTCGTTCGGCGCGGTTGTCGACGTTCAGTCCGCGCGTCGGGAACCAGTCCTGCGCCTCCCCGCCGCGCGCGCCCGGCGCGAACCCGCTCGGCACCACCAGCGCTGCGCTAGGAAAACGCGCCTGGAACTTGAATGCAATCGGGATCATCGACTGTGCGGTGGCGCCGCAGCCGTGCAGGAACACGAACAGGCGGTTTGCTTCGCGCTCCGGCGCGGTGCCGAAGCGATAGACCCTGCCGGAGGACATGCGAGGGATTGTCGCCCCTTCACGCGCGTTCTGTAAACTCCCGTCCGCCCACCTTAAGTTCGATTCTTCGAAAGCGAGAGGAACACCATGACCAGCAAGCAATTCATGTCGGCATTCTGGGCGCTGGCCCGGCCCTACTGGGTGTCGAAGGAACGGCGCACAGGCGTCGTCCTGCTCGTCGCCGTGGTGGTGATGTCGCTCGCGCTGGTGTGGCTCAACGTCCAGTTCAACCACTGGTACAACGACTTCTACAACACCTTCCAGACCAAGAACCAGGCCGACTTCTATCACCAGCTGCTCAAGTTCACGCTGCTTGCGTTCGGCTACATCATCATCGGCGTGTACCAGGTCTATCTGCAGCAGATGCTGCAGATAGAGTGGCGCACCTGGCTCAACGACCGGCTACTGGCCGACTGGCTCAGGGACCGCGCCTACTACCGGCTGCAGTTGCTGGACCGCGGGACCGACAACCCGGACCAGAGGATCGCCGAGGACCTGCGCATTTTCGTCGACAGCACGCTGTCGCTCGGGCTGGGGCTGCTGTCCGCGGTGGTCACCCTGGTGTCGTTCGTGCTGATCCTGTGGACGCTCTCTGGGGTGCTGAGCTTCACTCTCGGCGGCACGCACCTTTCGATCGCTGGTTACATGGTGTGGTTCGCCCTGCTTTATGCAATCGCGGGTTCTTGGCTCACGCACCTCATCGGCCGGCCGCTGATCGGGCTGAACTTCGACCAGCAGCGCTTCGAAGCGGACTACCGCTTCTCGCTGGTGCGCCTGCGCGAAAACAGCGAAGGCGTGGCGTTGTACCGTGGCGAGGCCGAGGAGGTGGAGAATTTCCGCTCGCGCTTCGCCAACGTGATCAGCAACTGGTGGGGCATCATGCGCAAGCAGAAGCAGCTCGGTTTCTTCACCTCGTCCTACGCGCAGCTCGCGGTGGTGTTCCCGTTCGTGGTGGCCGCGCCGCGCTTTTTTTCGGGCGCGATCGCGCTCGGCGGGCTGATGCAGATCGCCTCCGCCTTCGGCCAGGTGCAGGGCGCGCTGTCCTGGTTCATCGGCGCGTACACGCAGTTCGCCGCCTGGAAGGCGACCGTCGACCGGCTGACCGGCTTCACTGCCTCGCTCGCTCACGTGCGCGTGGAGGCCGAGCGCCTGGACGGCGACCGCATCGAGGGCGCAAGCTCGACGCTCGTCCTGGACAGCCTGTCGCTTGCGCTGCCGCAGGGCCAGCCGCTGCTCGCGCCGAGCTCGCTCGAGCTGAGGCGCGGCGAGCATGTGCTGGTGACCGGACCCTCGGGCGCGGGTAAGTCGACGCTGTTTCGCGCCCTGGCCGGAATCTGGCCCTACTGGAAGGGCAGAATCGCCTTGCCGCTCGGCGGACGGCTGCTTTTCCTGCCGCAAAAGCCCTACCTCCCGATCGGCACGCTCAAGCATGCGGTGTGCTATCCGGGCGACCACAAGGTGATCGGCGACGAGGAGGTGCGCGAGGCACTGCGCGCGGTCGGGCTCGGGCACTTCGCAGCCGAGCTCGAGCGGCGCGACAACTGGGCGCAGGTGCTCTCGGGCGGCGAGCAGCAGCGGCTCGCGTTCGCGCGCGCGCTGCTCACCCACCCGGACTGGCTCTTTCTCGACGAGGCGACTTCGGCCTTGCCCGACGAGGACCAGGCCGCTCTGTACGCATTGATCGGCGAGCGCCTGCCGGGCACGACTTTGGTGTCGATCGGGCATCGCTCCAGCCTGGCAGGATTCCACGAGCGCCGGCTCGCCTGGACGCCGGCGCCCAATGGCGTACCGCGCCTGGCGCCGGCCTAGCCCGACGCGGCAAGCGCGTCAGGCCGCCACGCGGCGGCGCGGCTCGGCCAGCGCGTGCTTCAGGTAGCTTCCGGTGTAGCTGGCCTTGTTCGCGGCGACCTGCTCCGGAGTGCCTACGGCCACGATCTGCCCGCCGCCATCGCCGCCCTCCGGGCCGAGGTCGACGATCCAGTCCGCGGTCTTGATCACGTCGAGGTTGTGCTCGATCACGACCACGGTGTTGCCCGCGTCGCGCAACCGGTGCAGCACGCCGAGCAGCAGCTTGACGTCGTGGAAATGCAGTCCGGTGGTCGGCTCGTCGAGGATGTAGAGCGTGCGCCCGGTATCGCGCTTGGACAGCTCGAGCGAAAGCTTGACGCGCTGCGCCTCGCCGCCCGAGAGCGTGGTCGCGGACTGGCCCAGGCGCACGTAGCCCAAGCCGACGTCGAGCAGGGTGCGCAGCTTCCTGGCGATTGCGGGCACCGCGGCGAAGAACTCGGCCGCCTCTGTGACCGTCATTTCGAGCACGTCGTGAATATTTCTGCCGCGATAGCGAATCTCAAGCGATTCCCGGTTGTAGCGTTGGCCGTGACAGACGTCGCAAGGCACGTAGACGTCCGGCAGGAAATGCATCTCGACCTTGATCAGACCGTCGCCCTGGCAGGCTTCGCAGCGGCCGCCCTTGACATTGAAGGAGAAACGGCCCGGGCCGTAGCCGCGCGCGCGCGCCTCGGGCACGCCGCAGAACAGGTCGCGGATCGGCGTGAACAGACCGGTGTAGGTCGCGGGATTCGAGCGGGGAGTGCGTCCGATGGGGCTCTGGTCGACGTTGATCACCTTGTCAAATTGCTCAATCCCGGCGATCGATTCGTAAGGCGCGGGCTCCGCCGCGCTGCCGTACAGCTGGCGCGCGACCGCGGCGTACATGGTGTCGTTTACCAGGGTCGATTTGCCGGAGCCTGAAACTCCGGTCACGCACACGAGCAGCCCGAGCGGAAGCTCGAAATCCAGGTTCTTGAGGTTGTTGCCGCGCGCGCCGCGAATCGTCAGCCGTTTGCGGCCGGCGCGACTGCGGCGTTGGGGCAGCTCGATCCTGAGCGCGCCGGCGAGATACCTGCCGGTGAGCGACTCGGGCTCGGCGATGACCGCCGCCGGCGTTCCCTGGGCGACCACCTGTCCCCCGGCCTCGCCTGCTCCCGGCCCCATGTCGATTACATGGTCGGCGGCCAGAATCGCCTCTTCGTCGTGCTCGACGACGATCACCGAGTTGCCGAGGTCGCGCAGGCGCTTGAGGGTCTCGATCAGGCGCGCATTGTCGCGCTGATGCAGGCCGATCGAAGGCTCGTCCAGCACGTACATCACGCCGGTCAGGCCGGATCCGATCTGGCTCGCGAGGCGGATTCGCTGCGCTTCTCCGCCGGAGAGCGTTTCCGCCGAGCGGTCGAGTGACAGGTAGTCCAACCCAACGTTCACCAGGAACTCGAGCCGGTCGGCGATCTCGCGCACGATGCGCTCGGCGACCTGAGCGCGGGTGCCGTCCAGCCGCAGGTTGCGGAACAGCGCCAGCGTCTGGCGCATCGGGACGTGCGAGATTTCGTAGATCGACTTGCCATCGAGCAAGACATGGCGCGCTTCGCGCCGCAGACGCGCGCCACCACAATCCGGGCAAGTCTTGTGGTTGAGGTACTTGGCGAGCTCCTCGCGCACGACCATCGACTCGGTTTCGCGGTAGCGACGCTGCAGATTGGGCACGATGCCCTCGAAGGGGTGCTCCTTGACCGCGCTGCGGCCGCGCTCTGCGGGATAGCTGAAGGCGATCTTCTCCTTGCCTGAGCCGTACAGGATCAGCTGCTGCACCTTGTCGTCGAGCGCCTCCCACGGTTGCTCGACGTCGAACGCGTAATGTTTGCCCAGCGACTGCAGCATCGAGTAGTAGAAATGATTGCGTCGGTCCCAGCCCCGGATCGCGCCGCTCGCCAGGCTCAGATTCGGGTGCGCGACGAGGCGTTTGGGATCGAAGAACTCCACCGTCCCTAGGCCGTCGCAGGTCGGGCAGGCGCCCATAGGATTGTTGAACGAGAACAGCCGTGGCTCGAGCTCGGCCAGCGCGTAACCGCATACCGGGCAGGCGAACTTGGACGAAAAAAGATGCTCCTTCCCGCTGTCGGATTCGACCGCGATCGCGCGCCCGGCGGCGTGGCGCAGCGCGGTTTCGAATGACTCGGCCAGGCGCTGCTTTACGTCGGCCCTTACCTTCAGGCGGTCGACCACCACTTCGACGGTGTGCTTCACGTTCTTCGCCAGCCGCGGCGCGGTGTCCAGGTCGAACACCTTGCCGTCAACGCGCACGCGGGTGAAACCCTGGGCGCGCAGTTCATCGAACAGGTCGGCCTGTTCGCCCTTGCGCCCGGCCACCACCGGCGCGAGGACCATGAGCTTGGTGTCTTCGGGCAGCGCGAGCACATGGTCCACCATTTGCGCCACCGACTGCGCCTCCAGCGGCAAGCCGTGGTCCGGGCAATACGGCGTGCCGACGCGGGCGAACAGCAGGCGGAGATAGTCGTGGATCTCGGTTACTGTGCCCACGGTCGAGCGCGGATTGTGGCTGGCGGCCTTCTGCTCGATCGCGATCGCCGGCGAAAGGCCTTCGATCAGGTCAACGTCAGGTTTCCCCATCAGCTGCAGAAACTGGCGCGCGTAGGCCGAAAGCGACTCGACGTAGCGGCGCTGGCCTTCGGCGTACAACGTATCGAAGGCGAGCGAGCTCTTGCCCGAGCCGGAGAGCCCCGTAATCACCACCAGCCTGTTGCGCGGCAGTTCGAGATTGAGGTTCTTGAGGTTGTGCGTGCGCGCACCGCGTATGCGAATCGTCTGCATTGAGCGCCGCCGGCGGGCGGCCGAGAAACTAAACCTGCTACTATAACGAGTTCCCGGCAAGTCGTTCCATTCCTTCGTTGTTTCTCTTTCTAGACACTCAGTTCACGCCATGGCTTCTGAGCGTATGAGCCCACAAGAGCGGCGCGCAGGCGCGTCCCTCGCTTCGCTGTTCGGCCTGAGAATGCTCGGGCTTTTCCTAATCCTGCCTTTGCTCGCGGTTGACGCGCACAAGCTCGCGGGCGGCGACAACATGACCCTGGTCGGCATTGCGCTGGGCGCCTACGGCCTGACGCAGGCATTCCTGCAAATTCCATTCGGCATCGCATCCGACCGCTGGGGGCGCAAACCGGTGATCTTGGTCGGGCTGTTGCTCTTTGCCGCGGGAAGTTTCCTCGCGGGGTCGGCTCACAGCATCTACTTGGTCATCGCCGGCCGTGCAGTCCAGGGCGCGGGGGCGGTTTCGTCGGTAGTCGTTGCGCTCACGGCGGATCTCACGAGCGAGCGGCACCGCACCAAGGCGATGGCGATGATCGGCAGCACGATCGGCTTCGCTTTCGCGCTGTCGCTAGTCATTGCCCCGGTGCTTTACCGCTGGATCGGACTGAGCGGAGTGTTTTACGTCACCGGCCTGCTGTCGTTCATCGCCATCTGGCTGCTTTTTGCGGTGGTGCCGAATGCAGCGCAGGCGGGGCATGCCGAGCAGCCGGCGCGCGCGCGCGATCTGCCCGCGCTGATCGCGCAACCGGAGCTGATGAGGCTCAACGTCGGGATCTTCGTGCTGCATGTGTCCCAAATGGCGATGTTCGTGGTCGTGCCGCCGATGCTGGTGGAGGCGGGCCTCGCGCTGCCGTCGCATTGGAAGTTCTACCTGCCCGTGGTACTGGTGTCGTTCGTGCTGATGGTGCCGGCTGTGTTCTACGCCGACCGCCGCAACCATCACAAGCCGGTGCTGCTCGGTACCGTGCTGCTGCTCGCCGCAGTCGAAGTCGGCCTTGCCGCGGCGCCCGATCGCATTGTGCCGCTCGCGGGTCTGATGCTCGCTTTCTTCGTTGCGTTCAACGTTCTCGAAGCGCTCCTGCCGTCGCTGGTATCGCGCATCGCGCCGGCGCACGCGCGCGGCACCGCGATAGCGGTTTACAACACGACCCAGACCCTCGGTCTGTTCGCGGGTGGCATGATCGGTGGCTGGCTGGCCAAGAATCACGGGCCGCAAGCCGTGTTCAGCACCTGCGCGGGGCTGGCGGCGCTATGGCTGCTGGCGGCGGCGGGGATGCGGCCGCTGGCGCCGAAACGTGTCAACGAACTGGCCGAGTCCGACGTTTCCCGCTCACGGGGCGCTTGAACCCGCAAGGGGCGCTCGATCAAGGACAAATCGCGAAGGGGGAGGTTTAAATGGCTTCAGTTAACAAGGTGATTCTAGTGGGTAACCTGGGACGTGATCCCGAAACCCGCTACATGCCGGACGGAGCGGCGCTCACCAACGTGTCGATCGCCACGTCCTACCAGTGGACCGACAAGGCGAGTGGCGAGAAGAAGGAAGAGACCGAATGGCACCGGGTGGTCTTTCGCGCCCGCCTGGCGGAGATCGCGGGCGAGTACCTCAAGAAGGGTTCCCAGGTCTATGTCGAGGGACGCCTGCGCACGCGCAAGTGGCAGGACAAGGAAGGCCAGGACAAGTACACGACCGAGATTGTTGCCGACACCATGAAGATGCTCGGCTCGCGCGGCGGGGCGGGCGAGCCGAAGGCCGAGCCGCCGCGAGAGGCTGTGGCAGGTTCGCGGGCGGCCGAGCCCAAGGCGGCGGCCAAGAAACCGGCGGGAAAGTTCGACGACATGGAGGACGACATCCCGTTCTGACCTATAATGCGCCCCCGTTCGCAGTTGAAATCAATACGTTAGGGGCATCGCGATGCCGATCTACGAATATCGTTGCAGGGAGTGCGGCTTCCAGAACGAGTATCTGCAGAAGGTATCCGAGCCGCCGCTGAGCGTGTGCCCGTCGTGCGGCAAGGCGACGTTCCAGAAGTTGCTCAGCGCCGCGGGCTTCCAGCTCAAAGGCAGCGGCTGGTACGCCACGGACTTCCGCAACAGCGGCACGAAGGCCGCCAAAACCGGCGATTCGAAGCCCGGCGCCGAGGCCGCAGCGAAGTCCGAGGCGAAGTCCGAGGCGAAGTCCGAAGCCAAGCCGGAGGCAAAATCGGATTCAAAGACGAAACCCAAGTCCGAGGCCCCCGCATCAGGCGGGGGCGGGCGCTCGGACTGAACGATATGATCACCAACTCGCACGCAACGCGGCGCGCGCAGCGCGCCGGCCGCCGGCACGGCCGGCCCTTCCGACCTTGAAAAAGTACTTGCTCACCGGTGTTCTGATCTGGATCCCGCTGGTCATCACGATCTGGGTCCTGAAGCTAGTGGTCGACACCCTCGATCAGAGCATGCTGCTGCTGCCGGAGCATTGGCGGACCGAGTACTGGCTCGGTGTGCACATCCCTGGGCAGGGCGTGGTGTTGACCGTCGTGATCGTGTTCGTCACAGGGGTGCTGGCGGCGAACTTCATCGGCGAGCGGCTGGTGCGGATCTGGGACGAGCTGCTGCATCGCATCCCCTTCGTGTCGTCCATCTACTCGAGCGTCAAGCAGGTCTCCGATACGCTCTTTTCCTCCTCGGGCCAGGCATTCCGCAAGGCGCTGCTGGTGCAGTGGCCGCGCGAGGGCATGTGGACAATCGGGTTCCAGACCGGCGTTCCGGGCGGCGATGTGGTCAATTATCTGAAGGGCGACTATGTCAGCGTCTACGTTCCCACCACGCCCAATCCGACCGGCGGCTACTTCGTCATGCTGCCTCGCGCCGACGTAATCGAGCTCGACATGAGCGTCGACGACGCGCTTAAGTACATCATCTCCATGGGCGTGGTGTCGCCCGGCGGCAAGTCAGACAGGCGCGCTGCGCACAGTGGCATCTAGTAACGGGATCTCGCGCATGCGAACGCATTACTGCGGCGATTTGTCCGCCGCATCCATTGGCCAGAGCGTAACCCTGTGCGGGTGGGCGCACCGCAGGCGCGACCACGGTGGCGTGATCTTCATCGATCTGCGCGACCGCGAGGGCCTTGCGCAGGTGGTGTTCGACCCCGATCGCGCCGAAGCATTCGCGACCGCCGACCGGTCGCGTAGCGAGTACGTGCTCAGAGTCACCGGCACGGTGCGCCGCCGCCCCGAAGGAACGGTCAATCCCAACTTGCGGTCGGGCGAGATCGAGGTGCTGGCGCGCGAAGTCGAGGTGCTGAACGCCTCGGTGCCGCCGCCGTTCCAGCTCGACGACGACAACCTGTCCGAGACCACGCGCCTCACCCACCGCGTGCTCGACCTGCGGCGCGAGCCGATGCAACGCAACCTGCGGCTCCGCTATCGCGTCGCGATGGCGGTGCGCCGCTATCTTGACGCGCAGGGTTTCATCGACATCGAGACGCCGATGCTCACGCGCTCCACACCGGAGGGCGCGCGCGACTACCTGGTGCCGTCGCGCGTGCACCCCGGCGAATTCTTCGCGCTTGCCGCAGTCCCCGCAGCTGTTCAAGCAGCTGCTGATGGTTGCCGGTTTCGACCGTTACTATCAGATCGTGAAGTGCTTCCGCGACGAGGACCTGCGCGCCGACCGTCAACCGGAGTTCACGCAGATCGACATCGAGGCGTCCTTCGTCGACGAAGCGGAAATCCAGGCGATCAGCGAGGCGATGATTCGGTCCGTATTCAAGGAGGTCGCTCGAGTTCGATCTTGCAAGCCCGTTTCCACGGATGACCTACGCCGAAGCGATGGCGCGCTTCGGCTCGGACAAGCCCGATCTGCGTGTCGCGCTCGAACTCACCGAGCTCACCGACCTGATGAAGACGGTCGAATTCAAGGTGTTTCGCGGCGCGGCGGACATGCCCGGCGGAAGGGTCGCTGCCCTGCGCGTTCCCAAGGCGCGATCTCACGCGCAAGGAGATCGACGATTACACGGCATTCGTCGCAATCTACGGCGCCAAGGGGCTGGCGTACATCAAGCGTCAACGAGCGCGCGAAGTTGCCCGACGGGCTGCAGTCGCCGATCGTGAAGTTTCTGCCTGTCGACGTCCTGGCAAAGATCCTGGAACGCACCGGCGCCGAGGACGGCGACCTTCTGTTCTTCGGCGCGGACAAAGCGAAGGTCGTGAACGATGCGATGGGCGCGCTGCGGGTCAAGCTCGGGCACGACAAAGGCTACGCAGCGCAGGGCTGGCGGCCGCTGTGGGTGGTGGACTTCCCGATGTTCGAATGGGACGACGAGGCCAAGCGCTGGGCAGCGATGCACCATCCCTTCACCTCGCCGAAGGACGGGCACGAGGATATGCTCGCGACCGAGCCCGGCAAGGCGCTGTCCAAGGGCTACGACATGGTGCTGAACGGCTCCGAGATCGGCGGCGGATCGATTCGCATCCATCGCGCCGAAGTGCAATCGAAGGTCTTCCGCGCGCTCGGCATTTCGGAGACCGAGGCGGAGCTCAAGTTCGGCTTCCTGCTCGATGACCTGCAATACGGCGCGCCGCCGCACGGCGGGATCGCGTTCGGTCTGGACCGCATCGTCGCCATGATGACGGGCGCCGAGTCGATACGCGACGTGATCGCGTTTCCCAAGACGCAGCGCGCGCAATGCCTGCTGACGCATGCTCCCAGCCCGGTGGACGAGAAGCAGCTGCGCGAATTGGGTCTGCGCCTGCGAGACAAGCCCAAGCCGTGACGCGCCTGTTCGCGGCGCTCGTCGCGCTCGTTGTCGCCACGAATGCCGCGGGATTTTCGCCGTCGGATGAAATCCGCTTCGACGCGCTGCCTGCCGACGCGGCCCGAACGGTCAGGCTGATTGAGCGCGGCGGACCTTACCCGTTCGCCAGGGATGGCAGCGTGTTCGCCAATCGCGAGCGGCGCCTGCCGCCGCGCTATCGCGGCTACTACTTGGAGTACACGGTTGTTCCGCTGGGCGGGCACGAGCGTGGCGCGCGCCGCATCGTCGCGGGTCGCAACGGAGAGTTCTACTACAGCCGCGACCACTACCGCAGCTTCCAGCGCATAAGGCAATGAGCGTGAGTAAGCTGCTGTCCAGATTGCGTGACGCCAGGCGTTCGGGGGTCTACCGGGTGCCGCAGCCCGACGAAATCCTGGACGCGACGCGTGGCTCCGAGCTCGACGTGGCGAGAATCCAACTCGGCGCGGTATCCGACAGGGAGCAGTTGTTCGCGCAATTCGCCTCGTCGCTTGCGTTCCCTGCTTGGTTCGGTGGCAACTGGGACGCGCTCGAGGACTGCCTGGGCGACCTTGCCTGGCGCACCGGCGACGGGCACTTGCTGCTCGTCGAGGGATTCGACGATCTGCGCGCACGTCGGCCGGACGACTTCGGGGTGCTGCTCGACATTCTCTCGTCGAGCGCGCAGTACTGGCGTGAGCGCGGTAGACCGTTCTTCGTCGCGTTCGTGGATCGCACGTGCAGTCTCGCCTTGCCGGTTCTGTTTCGCGCGAGAAGCGTGTGAGGCTCAAGATCCCGGTTTCGGTGCTGGTCGTGATACACACGCCGGCCCTCGACGTGCTGTTGCTCGAGCGCACGATCAGGCCCGGATATTGGCAGTCGGTGACAGGTTCAGTCGACCGACTGGACGAGCCGCTCGAACACACCGCGCTGCGCGAGGTGCGCGAAGAGACAGGTATCGAAGCGGCGCCCGCCCAGCTGCTGCGCTGGAACGTCATCAATACCTTTCGCATTTGGGGCGAATGGAGCCATCGTTTCGTTCCGGGCGCGACGCACAACACCGAACACGTCTTCAGCCTCCCCGTTGCGGGACGCGCGCCCGTCGTGCTCGCAGCCGAAGAGCATCTTGCATATGTTTGGCTGCCCTGGCGCGAGGCGGCGCAAAAGTGCTTTTCGTGGTCGAACCGTGAGGCGATCGAGATGCTTCCGGCGCGCCTGCGGATCGCATTGGCGTAGAATTCGGCCCCTATGTCAGAGAAAACAGGGGCCGCGCCCGAGCCGGCGCCGCCTCCGGTAGAGTTGGCCGCACCCTGGCAGCCAGATCCAGAAGACGACGAACCGGCCGAAGGTGGTGGTGCAAGGCAGGGGCTGCGCCGACCGCACCGCCTTCACCACCTGCTTTCCCCGCGCCGCTGGCTGCAGCGGCTGGTGTTCTGGGGGGGCGCGATCGCGGTGGCCGGCGTCGCGATCCTGTTCGCGATCGGCGCCGAGCACGCCAATAATGTTCTGCATTTCGGCCTCGCCTGGTCGCCTTACCTTCAACTTGTGCTCACGCCTCTCGGCATCGCGCTGGTGGTCGCCGCGACGCGTCAATTCCCGGGCAGCGAAGGTTCCGGCATCCCCCAGACGATCGCCGCGCTCACCATTGCCGACAAGGCGGAGCGCGGCCGGCTGCTTGGTTTGCGCACGGTGGCGGGCAAGATCCTGCTCACGCTGGTCGGCCTCGCGTCCGGAGCGTCAGTCGGGCGCGAGGGCCCTACGGTGCAGATCGGCGCGGCGATCATGCATGCGATGGGCAAGCTGATCCGCTTTTCCCGGCACGACATGGAGAAGGGGCTCATCCTCGCGGGCGGCGCGGCCGGCGTCGCGGCGGCTTTCAACACACCGCTGGCCGGGGTCGTGTTTGCAATCGAGGAAATGAGTCGTTCGTTCGAGGAACGTACCAGCGGCACGATCATCACGGCGGTGATCGTCGCGGGCGCCGTTTCTCTCGCAATTCTGGGTGACTACACCTACTTTGGGCACACCTCGGCGTCGTTCGGTTTCGGCGAAGGCTGGATTGCGGTCGGCGTATGCGGCGTTGCGGGCGGGCTCGCCGGGGGAATCTTCAGCCAGCTGCTGGTACTGTCCTCGCGCGGGCTGCCGGGAAGGCTGGGAAAGTTCGTCCGCGAGCGCCCTGTCGCGTTCGGCGCCGCCTGCGGGCTGCTGCTCGCCGTGATCGGTCTGGCCTCGGGCGGCACGACCTACGGCACCGGCTACCATGAGGCGCGCAAGATCGTCGAGAGTACAGAGGCGCTGCCGGCCAGCTACGGCATTCTCAAGCTGCTCGCGTCGCTGGTGTCGTACATAAGCGGAATTCCCGGCGGACTGTTCTCTCCTTCGCTCGCCGTAGGCGCGGGACTCGGCGCGAACCTGGCGCTGGTGGTGCCTTACGCCCCGGCGGCAGCAGTCGCCCTGCTCGGGATGGTGGCCTACTTTGCGGGCGTGGTTCAGGCGCCAATCACCGCGTTCGTCATCGTCATGGAGATGACCGACAACCACGACATGCTGCTGCCGCTGATGGCGACGGCGCTGATCGCGACTGGTATCTCGCGATTGGTCTGCAATGAGCCCCTGTACCGCGCGCTCGCCTTGCCGTTTCTCACGCGTGCCAAGGTGAACGCCGGGGACCACGTGCGGCACTGAGAGCGCCCGGGATCGGAACTGCCCAAAGGTCGCAACCATGCTCGGGCAGCTGCGCATCATCACGCTCAACGTCCACAAGGGGTTGTCGCAATTCAACAGGCGAATGGTGGTTCACGAGCTGCGCGAGGGATTGCGCTCGCTTTCACCGGACCTGGTTTTTCTGCAGGAAGTCCTGGGCCTGAACGAGCGCCACGCGCTTCGCTTCGCGGCCTGGCCACGGGCCCCGCAGTACGAGTTTCTCGCCGACGACGGGTGGCAACACGCCTATGGGAGAAACGCGGTCTACGACCACGGACATCATGGCAACGCGGTCCTGTCGCGCTTTCCCATCCTGTCGGCTTTGAACGAGGACGTCTCCAATCATCGTTTCGAAAAACGCGGCCTGCTTCATTGCGAGGTCGCGGTGCCGGGCTGGCCGCTGAACCTGCATTGCCTGTGCGTCCACCTGTCGCTGCACGAGCGCGGACGCCGTAAGCAGCTCGATGCGATTGCGGGTCGCCTGGAGGAGATCGTGGCGCGCAGAATGCCGGTGATCGTTGCAGGGGACTTCAACGACTGGCGCCAGCGCGCGAGCTCGATCCTCGAGCGCGGGCTGGGAATGCGCGAGGTTTTGATTGCCCGGGGCGGGCGCTCTGCGCGCACCTTTCCCAGCTTCCTGCCGCTGCTGCGCCTGGACAGAATCTACGTTCGCGGTTTCGAGGTGCTCGCCGCGAAGGTACACCGCGGCGCTCCCTGGTCTTTGCTCTCGGATCATCTCGCGCTCAGCGCGGACCTGAAGCGGATGTAACGGATGCGGTTCGTCCCGGGCAACCGCCTGCAGTTGCTGCGCAACGGCGAGGAATACTTCCCGGCGCTGGTCGCTGCCATCGACGCCGCTGCTGCGGAGGTGTTCCTCGAAACTTATATTTTCGCCGACGACGAGACCGGTAGCCTGGTGGCGGACGCACTCGCCCGCGCGGCCGCACGTGGCGTGGCGGTGCATCTTTTGCTCGACGGCTTCGGAGCGCGCGAGTTCGCACCGCGTTTTCGCGCCATGCTGCGTCAATCCGGCGCGGAGGTTCTGGTGTTCCGTCCGCAGATCAGCCCGTGGACGCTGCGCCGCGGGCGCCTGCGGCGTTTGCACCGTAAGCTGGCCTGCGTCGACGCGCGCATCGCGTTCGTCGGCGGCATCAATGTCATCGACGATTACGATTCGCCGGGCCGGACGCCGCCGCGCTACGACTACGCGGTGCGGATCGAAGGACCGCTGACCACACAGGTGCGCGCAGGGTCAGCGCGGCTTTGGGCGCAGGTATCGTGGGCGACTTTCCGGCGGCGCTGGCCGGGATTTGCGGCGCTCAAGCGCAAGACTGGGCGAACGCCGGACAGCGCAGAAGCAATGCTCGCAGGGCAACGTGCGGCGCTCTTGGTGCGCGACAGTGTCGGCCACCGGCACGACATTGAGGAAGGCTACCTGGAGTTCATCGGCGAGGCGCGGGACGAGATCGTGATCGCATGCGCGTATTTCTTTCCCGGGCGGAAATTCCGGCGCGCGCTCAGTGATGCCACCGCGCGCGGCGTACGAGTGTTGCTGCTGCTGCAGGGCAGGGTGGAGTACGCACTGTTGCACTATGCATCGCGCGCGCTGTACGGTTCCCTGCTGGATGCCGGCATCGAGATTCGCGAGTACCACCGCAGCTTCCTGCACGCCAAGGTCGCCGTGTTCGACCGCCGCGTCGCCTGCGTCGGCTCCTCGAATATTGACCCGTTCAGCCTCTTGCTCGCGCGCGAGGCGAACGTATTTGTCGACGACCCGGATTTCGCCGGGCAGCTGCGTGCGAGCCTGGGAGAGGCGATGCGCGACGGTTCCCAGGCGGTGCAACCGCTGCAATGGAAGCATCAACCCTTGTGGCGACGCGCGCGGGTGTGGGTCGCCTATGGGATCGCCAGGCTGCTTACCAGCTTAGCGAGCTACGAGCACTACCACTGAAGAGCACTGCGCGTACGGCGATTTAGCCCGGACGGCGGCCGAACATGCCCCAGCCCTCGAAAGTCATGACCATCTCGCCCCTCTGGTTCACCGCCTCGGTGCGTGACTTGAGCAAGCCCATTCCGGGACGGCTGCTCGATGGCCGCGCTTCAAGCACTACGCGCCGGTAGGAGATCGTATCGCCTGCATGTACCGGCTTCAGCCAGCGCACGTTTTCGATTCCGGGCGAGCCCAGGCTGGCGCTGCGATTGATGTAGTTGTCGCAAAGCAGTCGCATCGCGACTGCGCAGGTATGCCAGCCGCTAGCGATCAGGCCCCCGAAGTACGAATCCTTGGCGGCAACCGGGTCGATGTGAAACGGCTGTGGATCGAACTTGCGCGCGAAGTCGATCATCTCGTCCGGGGTGAAGGTGTGGCTTCCAATCGCCACGGTCTCGCCGACCTCGAAGTCTTCCCAGTAGAGAGTCCTGTCGAGGCTCATGTCTGCGGCGCGAGACGCTCGTAGCCACGGATCCGCTCGCGCAGTTCCTCCGGCAGCGGCGCGGGTGTCATGCTCGACGGGTCGGCGTTGACGTAGACCAGCTCCGCGGTGACGAGCGGCGCGGGTGCGGAATCCGGGCTGTCGCGAAATATCTCGAAGTGGAAAGTCATGCTGCTGCGGCCCAGTCGGGCAACACGGCAGCACACTGCGAGCACATCGTCGTAGCGTGCGGAACCGAGGTAATCGACCGTCGCCTTGCGCAAATAGACGTCATTGACATACTTCTGGACATACCCGTGCGGGTAGGGAAGACCGATTGCGCGCCAGTATTCCGCTATCGCGGTGTCGATGTAGGTCAGGTAATGGCCGTTGAACACGATCTTCTGCATGTCCACTTCAGCCCAGCGCACCCGCAACTGCGGCCTACAGACGAAATCTTCACGAGGCATTGTGTAGAGTCAGATCCGAGGGCCGGAAACGTGCGCCTCTGAAACCTGCAATAGCGAGCGTACGAACTCGCCGACCGCAGCAAGAGTCGCTCCGCGCGCCTGAATCGTCGGGTAGTGGCCGCATTCGGCGATCTTCAGCGTGTCAATGCGCCCGGGGGCGCAGGTGCGAAGTGCCTCGAGTTGCTTTCCCGAAAAGAATTCGTCGTTCTCACCCTGGATCGCGAGCACAGGGCAGCGTATACGCGCTACATAGGGGTCCAGTCCCCAGCCGGCAGCAGCCTCTTCCGAAGTCCAGACCTCGACCAGGCGCTCAAACAGTGTCTCTGCTTTCCTACCGTGATGACGCTCAAGGCGTGCCTTCAGATCGCCGTGATTGAAATCCGAAATCTGTGTGCGAATGGCGTCGACTGTCTTTTCCTCCCGAAACAGATGCGGCGATATGGCCACGACGCCACGCACCGATTCCGGGTGCGCTCCGGCAAACGCCAACGCGATCGATGCGCCGTCGGATTGGCCGATCAGTATTACGTCATGCGCCTTGGCCTGACCGAGAATTTCCGGCAGAACGTGCAGCGCTTCCCGCAGAAGATAGTCCCGCTGATAGGGGCGAACCAGCGCTTCCGAGTCGCCCGAGCCCCAACGATCGTAGATCAACGCGCCGCATCCCGTCGCTCGTACGATTTGGTCGGGGAAATCCCCCCACATCCGTGTGCTGCCCAATGCGTCGTGCAGGAATATGAGCGCCGGCGCGCGACCGGTGCCGGGACCTCGCCAGTGGCCGCGCAATACGTGTCCGTCCGCCCGAAGCGTAAGCTGCCGCAGCGCGCGCTCCACGACTTCGCGAAAATCGGCCGGCGTCAGGGCGACGAGATCGCATTCGGTCGCGGCGAAGAAGGCTTCCACTGCCGAGGCTGCCTCTGCGGTGGCGCGGCCGCGCAGTGCCGCTTCCAGATCAAAGATCGTTCGTGGCGGCGTGACGAAGAAATCGCCAGTCAGCAGAACTTCCCTGACGCGGGTTAGCCCCGGGCCCTCCAACCGAATGTCGGCGCGTAGCGTTCCGCCACGCCGCACGAGCGTCGCCGAAACGAGCGAGTCGTCCGCTTCCGGCGCGTCGACCAGGTGCACGAACTCGTCGGTGCCAAATTCGCGTTCATAGAGCGCCGTCGCGAGAGATTCCTCGTATTGCGAGGCGGAGTCCCACTGCGGGGTCATTCCCAATTCTTCGCGGAAGCCTGCCAGCATCGCCGCGTAGACCTCGTCCAGGGACGGCGTCCGGCCCAGCACCTCGCGCACCGTAATCACGCGCCTGCGCGCATCGTCGAGGGAGCGCTTGGCGAGCTTCTCCACGGGTACCTTGAGGGCTTCGATCATGCGCGCCGGATCGAAGTCGATAAGCAACGTGCCTTGATAGAACAGCGTGCCGCCATCGAAGAAGCCGCCAGTGCCGCTGATCTTGCGGCCGTCCACCTCGATGTCGTTTCTGGGTCGGAATTCTGCGGGAATGCCCAGCCGCTGCAGTCCTGAGGCTGCCGCCCGGCAGATGCGAGCGGCAATCTCGGCGAGGTCAGTCGTGCCTAGCCGGCGGCGGTCCATCACCAGTTCCCAGCCGATCTGTCCCTCGTCCAAATAGAGTCCCCCGCCGCCGGTGATCCGGCGGCCGACCTCGATGCCGGTCCGCCGGCAGTAGTCGAGGCGAACTTCGTGCGCAAGAATTTGGTGCAGTCCGACCAGCGCTGACGGGTGGAAACGAAGGAAGCGGATAGTGTCCGGGATCTTACCGGCATTGCGTGCCTCGATCAGGGCCTGATCGAAAGCGACATTCGCGCGCGCGCCGCGAATTCCGGTGTCGATTACGCGATCGGGGGTTTGCACTAGCGGAAAACGATGCTCGAATGCCTCGGCAGATGTTACGCCATTTCGCGATTGGTCGGCGTGCTAAGCTTTCGTGCGCCCAAGATTCAGCGCCGCACTACGCACTATGCACGAGGACAACCCTTCCAGCATACCGGTGGATGCAGAGTTCCTGGCGCAGATGGATGGCGCGTACACGGGATGGCGCGACCCCGCCAAACGTCTGCGCGACGCGCTCGCGAACAATGAGCTGCAGCTTTACATCCAGCCAATCGCGAAACTTGGCGAAAACCGGTTTGTGGCGGCCGAAGTGCTGGTGCGCCTGCGCGAGGAAGAAAAGAAAATGCTTCCGCCGGGCGATTTCCTCCCGGTGTTCGAGCAGTTCGGGATGATGCCTGATCTGGACCGATGGGTCGTGAGGCAGATTGTTCGGCGCATTCCCCACCACGCCCCTGGAGGGTTTCACCAGTTCAGCATCAACGTTGCGGGAAAGACATTGCTGGACCCGGATTTTCCGGAACATGTGTCTCGGACGCTGCGCGAGTTCGGCGTGCCAGCGCAGGCCTTGTGTTTCGAAATCGACGAGATCGACATCCTCGGAAGGTTGGAGGCAGCGGTGCAGTTTAGTGCCAAGGTGCGCAGGCTGGGCTGCCGGGTGGCCATCGATGGTTTTGGTCGGCGCTCGGCTTCGTTTGCGCCGTTGAAGAGCTTGCGCATCGACTACTTCAAGGTCGACGGATCGATCACGCGCAACATCCTGAGCAGCGAGTCTGCGTTGAACAAGTTACGCACGATCGTTCGTGTGGCGCACGCGATCAAGGTCGACGTGATCGCCGAGTTCGTGGAGGAAACCGAGGTCCTGGTGCGTCTGTTTGCTCTTGGCGTGGGTTATGCGCAGGGGTTCGGCATCGCGCGGCCGACACCGTTGGAAGCTGACCCCCAGGGACAGTGACGCAAGAGGATGACGTGTATGGACCAGGCCGTAATCCGTGCTCTGGCGAAATGGCCGACCGTACCGGCGGTATACGGCTGGCTCGCGCTGGACGAGCGCGGCAACTGGCTGCTGCGCAATCCTGCGACGGGCGAGTTCGGGCGGATCGGCAATGCTGCACTGCGCGACTTCATCTGCCGTAACTACGCGCCGGATGCGCGCGGCTGCTGGTACTTCCAGAACGGACCGCAACGCGTCTACGCGCGGCTTGCCTGTGCCCCGTTCGTCTTTCGCCTCGAGGGCGGACGGCTCATTGACCACTGTGGCCGCCTCATCGGGCCGCTCCGCGGCGCGTGGCGCGACGAGCGTGGCGCGCTGATAATCGTAGCCACATCGGGGATCGGGAACGTCGATGATCGCGATCTTCTCGCAGCGAGCGACCTGATCGACGATTCGGGCGCGGTGGCTTGGTTCGATTGCGCCGCCGGGCGCGTCCCGCTCGGAAGGATCCTGCGCGCCGATTTGCCGGCCAAGTTTGGTTTCGTTCCCGAACCGCGCCCGGACCCGTACGCGGGTGCGGATATGGGTTAGAGAAGCATCAAACTTGCCCTGCATAATCCTTGACGCTATATAAAAAACCCCTTTATAATCCGGCCTCTCTTTTTTTGCACCTGGGCGACAGCGGGTGGTCAACGCGGTCGCCCGGTTCGTTTCTGGACACGGAAAAAAATGCCTACCGTCAATCAGTTAGTGCGCGGCGTGCGGACCGCCCGGCGCCCGAAATCGAAGGTGCCAGCGCTCGCCGGCTCGCCCCAAAAACGAGGCGTTTGCACCAGGGTCTATACGACCACGCCAAAGAAGCCGAACTCGGCCCTGCGCAAAGTCGCGAAGGTTCGGCTCACCAACGGCTTCGAGGTGATTGGCTACATCGGCGGCGAAGGCCACAACTTGCAGGAGCACTCGGTGGTGCTAATCCGCGGCGGTCGGGTGAAGGATCTGCCGGGCGTGCGCTATCACATCGTGCGTGGTTCGCTGGACACGCAGGGGGTCAAGGACCGCAAGCAGAGCCGCTCCAAGTACGGCGCCAAACGGGCCAAGGCCGCCTGAGCCCGGCAAGACAGAGGAAATCATGCCCCGTCGCAGAGAAGTCCCGAAACGCGAGATCCTGGCGGATCCGAAGTTCCACAACACCGATGTCGCCAAGTTCATCAACGTCCTGATGACGCGCGGCAAGAAGTCGGTAGCTGAGCGCATCGTGTACGGCGCGTTCAACGTCATCAAGTCGAAGGCGGGAAAGGATCCGGTCGAGGTCTTCACCCAGGCGGTGCAGAACGTGAAGCCGGTAGTCGAGGTCAAGAGCCGCCGAGTGGGCGGCGCGAACTACCAGGTCCCGGTGGAAGTGCGGCCGGTGCGTCGCGTCGCGCTGGCAATGCGCTGGATTCGCGAGGCGGCTCAGAAGCGCGGAGAGAAGTCGATGACCGTACGCTTGGCTGGGGAGTTGCAGGAGGCCGCGGAAGGGCGAGGCGGCGCGATGAAGAAACGCGAGGAAGTGCACCGCATGGCGGACGCGAACAAGGCGTTCTCGCACTACAGGTTTTGAGGCTTGCTATTGGCGGGTCGCGCCCCCATTTAGGGTGCCCCGAACGGACAAAGGATGGGCATTACTGTGGCACGTAAGACTCCAATCGAGCGCTATCGCAATATCGGCATCAGCGCGCATATCGATGCGGGCAAGACCACGACCACCGAGCGCATTCTGTTCTATACCGGCGTGAACCATAAGATCGGCGAGGTGCACGACGGCGCAGCGACCATGGACTGGATGGAGCAGGAACAGGAGCGCGGCATCACCATCACGTCGGCCGCGACCACGTGCTACTGGAAGGGGATGGACCTCACCTATCCGGAGCACCATATCAACATCATCGATACCCCCGGGCACGTCGATTTCACGATCGAGGTCGAGCGTTCGCTGCGCGTGCTCGACGGCGCTTGCATGGTGTACTGCGCGGTTGGCGGCGTGCAGCCGCAATCCGAAACGGTATGGCGCCAGGCGACCAAGTACCGGGTGCCACGGCTCGCGTTCGTGAACAAAATGGATCGTGTCGGGGCGAACTTCTTCAAGGTCTATGACCAGATGAAGCTGCGCCTGAAGGCTAACCCGGTCCCGATCCAGTTGCCGATCGGCGCGGAGGAGAAGTTTCAGGGTGTGGTCGATCTCGTCACCATGCAGGCGATCTACTGGGACGAAGCTTCCCAGGGGATGAAGTTCGAGCGCAGAGACATCCCTGCGGATCTCGCGCCCAAGGCCAAGGAATGGCGCGAGAAGATGGTTGAGGCTGCGGCCGAAGCGAACGAAGAGCTGATGAACAAGTACCTCGAGACCAGCGAACTATCCCTCGAGGAAATCAAGCAGGGCATCCGCATCCGGACGATCAACAACGAAATCGTTCCGATGCTGTGCGGCTCCGCGTTCAAGAATAAGGGCGTTCAGGCGATGCTGGACGCGGTGATCGACTATTTGCCCTCGCCAGTTGACATTCCGCCGGTCAAGGGCCAGAAGGAAAACGGTGAGCCCGATGTGCGCAAGGCGGAGGATGGCGAACCCTTTGCCGGGCTGGCCTTCAAGATCGCGACTGACCCGTACGTCGGTCAGTTGACCTTTATTCGGGTGTACTCGGGTGTGCTGTCGTCGGGCGACACGGTGTATACGTCGGTCCGCGGCAGGAAGGAGCGCGTCGGTCGCCTGCTGCAAATGCACGCGAACGAGCGCAAGGATATCAAGGAGGTTCGCGCAGGTGACATCGCGGCGGCAGTGGGGATGAAGGACGTCACTACCGGCGAGACGATCTGTGACGTCAACAAGGTCATCACGCTGGAGAAGATGGAGTTTCCGGATCCCGTCATCTCGCAGGCAGTTGAGCCCAAGACCAAGGCCGACCAGGAGAAGATGGGCGTCGCGCTTGGGCGCTTAGCCCAGGAAGACCCCTCGTTCCGCGTGCGCACCGACGAGGAGTCGGGCCAGACGATCATATCCGGGATGGGTGAGCTGCATCTCGAGATTCTGGTCGATCGGATGAAGCGCGAGTTTGGCGTGGAGGCTTCGGTGGGCAAGCCGCAGGTCGCCTACCGCGAGACGTTCAAGAAATCGGTCGAATCCGAAGGCAAGTTTATCAAGCAGTCCGGCGGTCGGGGCCAATACGGCCACGTCTGGCTCAAGCTCGAGCCGCAACCTGCGGGCAAGGGCTACGAATTTGTCGATGCGATCAAGGGCGGCTCGGTGCCGCGCGAGTTCATTCCAGCAGTGCAGAAGGGCGTTCTGGAAGCGCTGCAGGATGGCGTGCTCGCCGGCTATCCGGTGGTGGACGTCAAAGCGACCCTGTTCGACGGCTCCTACCACGAAGTCGATTCGAATGAGAATGCGTTCAAGATGGCTGCCATATTCGCGTTCAAGGACGGCATGCGCAGCGCCACTCCGGTGTTGCTCGAGCCGGTGATGGCGGTCGAGGTGGAGACGCCCGAGGAGAAGATGGGCGACGTGATGGGCGATCTTTCGTCGCGTCGGGGCATCATCCAGGGCATGGATGATCTGCCGGGCGGCAAGGCGATCAAGGCCGAAGTTCCGCTAGGCGAGATGTTCGGTTATTCGACGACGCTGCGCTCCCTTACTCAGGGCCGTGCTACGTACACGATGGAATTCAAGCACTACGCCGAGGCGCCGCGCAGCGTCGCAGAGGCGGTTATCAGCAGCAAGAAGTAATCATAAGAACCGAGGAAGAGCGTCATGGCAAAAGGCAAATTTGAGCGGACCAAGCCGCACGTGAACGTTGGCACGATTGGGCATGTGGACCATGGCAAGACGACGCTGACGGCGGCGATGACGAGTATTTTGGCGAAGAAGTTTGGTGGCGAGGCCAGGAGCTACGCGCAGATTGACTCGGCGCCGGAGGAGAAGGCGCGCGGGATCACGATCAACACGGCGCACGTGGAGTACGAGACGGCCAAGAGGCACTACGCGCACGTGGACTGTCCTGGGCACGCGGACTACATCAAGAACATGATCACGGGCGCGGCGCAGATGGACGGGGCGATTCTGGTGGTGTCGGCGGCCGACGGGCCGATGCCGCAGACGCGCGAGCACATTTTGCTGGCGCGGCAGGTGGGGGTGCCCTACATCGTGGCGTTCCTGAACAAGGCCGACATGGTGGACGACAAGGAGTTGCTGGAGCTGGTGGAGGTGGAGGTGCGGGAGCTGCTGAGCAAGTACGATTTTCCGGGCGACAAGACCCCGATCGTGATCGGCTCGGCGTTGAAGGCGCTGGAGGGCGACACGGGCGAGATGGGCGAGCAGGCGATCATGAAGCTGGCCGAGGCGCTGGATGCCTACATTCCGACGCCCGAGCGTGCGATCGACGGGGCGTTTCTGATGCCGGTGGAGGACGTGTTTTCGATCTCGGGTCGCGGCACGGTGGTCACGGGGCGCGTGGAGCGCGGGGTGATCAAGGTGGGCGAGGAGATCGAGATCGTGGGCTTGAAGCCGACCACCAAGACGGTGTGCACGGGCGTGGAGATGTTTCGCAAGCTGCTTGACCAGGGTCAGGCGGGGGACAACATCGGGGTGCTGCTGCGCGGCACCAAGCGCGAAGAGGTCGAGCGCGGACAAGTCTTGGCCAAGCCCGGCTCGATCACGCCGCACACCAAGTTCGAGTGCGAGGTGTACGTGCTCTCGAAGGAAGAGGGCGGGCGGCACACGCCGTTTTTCAACAACTACCGGCCGCAGTTTTATTTCAGGACCACGGACGTGACGGGCGCGGTGGAGCTGCCCAAGGGCACCGAGATGGTGATGCCGGGGGACAACATCAAGATGGTGGTGACGCTGATTGCGCCGATCGCGATGGAGCAGGGCTTGCGCTTTGCCATCCGCGAGGGCGGCAAGACCGTCGGCGCCGGCGTCGTCGCCAAGGTCATCGAGTAAGGACAATGGAAAGCCAACGTATCCGCATCCGTCTCAAGGCATACGACTATCGCCTGATCGATCAGTCGGCGCTGGAGATCGTCGACACGGCGAAACGTACGGGCGCGGTTGTGCGCGGCCCGGTGCCGCTGCCGACGCGCAGGCAGCGGTTCGATCTTCTTCGCTCGCCGCATGTCAATAAGACGTCGCGCGAACAGCTCGAGATCCGTACTCACCTGCGACTGATGGATATCATCGATCCGACCGACAAGACCGTGGACGCGCTGATGAAGCTCGACCTGCCCGCCGGAGTCGACGTGGAAATCAAGGTGCAGTAAGAAACAAGCATTAGGAACGTTTTCATTTGCTTCGGCTCCCTTATTTGCCGGAGCGCCGGATTCCCGGGCGACCGGGTGGATGATTGACAGTAAGGCCGGCCAATTGCAGCCGGCGCCTCAAGAGAGGTTAAGAAAATGACTATTGGACTCGTCGGCCGCAAGGTCGGCATGACGCGCATCTTTACCGATGACGGCGACACGCTTCCGGTGACCGTCCTCGACGTGTCCGACAACCGGATCACGCAGATCAAGACGCCCGAAAACGACGGCTATGCCGCGGTGCAGGTTGCGTTCGGCAAGCGCCGAGCCAGTCGTGTCGTCAAACCGCTTGCCGGGCATCTCGCCAAGGCCGCGGTGGAAGCGGGCCGCACCCTCAGGGAATTCCGCGCCAAACCCGAGGAGCTTGCCGACCTTAAGGTCGGCGCAAAGCTCGGTGTTGAACTATTCAAGGTAGGGCAGAAGGTCGACGTGACCGGAATCTCGATTGGCAAAGGGTTCGCGGGCGTGATCAAGCGCCATCACTTCTCATCTAACCGCGCCTCGCACGGCAACTCGGTTTCGCACAATAAGCCGGGCTCCACGGGGCAGAACCAGGATCCTGGGCGCGTATTCCCCGGCAAGCGCATGGCCGGCCACCTCGGCGATGTTCGACGCACGGTGCAGAACCTTGTCGTAGTACGCGTCGACGCGGAGCGCCAGCTGCTGCTAGTAAGGGGAGCAGTTCCCGGGTCCCGCGGCCGCGACGTAATCGTGCGGCCAACGGCCAAGGGTTAGGAGGCGCCATGGAACTCAAGATGGTCAATGATAAGGGCGCCGCGGGTACCTTCAATGCGCCCGATGCGCTGTTCGGGCGCGACTTCAACGAGGACTTGGTGCACCAGGTCGTCGTCGCCTACCAGGCGAATGCCAGGCTCGGGACACGCAAGCAGAAAGAGCGCAGCGAGGTGGCCAAGTCGACGCGCAAGCCCTGGCGGCAGAAGGGTACCGGCCGTGCGCGCGCGGGCATGGCATCGAGTCCGCTGTGGCGCGGCGGCGGCAAGATTTTCGCCGCCAGTCCAGACGAGAACTTCTCGCACAAGGTCAACCGCAAGATGTACCGGGCAGGGATGGCATCCATCCTGTCGCAGCTTGCGCGGGAGGATCGAATCCGCGTCGTAGATGACTTCAAGCTGGAGGCGCCGAAAACAAAGCTACTGGCGCAGAAGGTGAAGTCGATGGGGTTCACCGGCTTGTTGCTGATCACGGACGAGGTCGACCAAAACCTGCTGCTGTCTTCACGTAACCTGCCGAATGTGATGGTGGTTGCGGCGCAGCATGCGAATCCCGAGGCGCTGGTGCGCTTTCCGAATGTATTGCTGACCAAGAAGGCGGTACAGAAGCTCGAGGAGATGCTGAAATGACGGCGACCAAGAAGTACAGCGCCGATCGGCTGATGAAGGTGGTTCTGGCGCCAATAGTGTCGGAAAAGAGCACGATGCTGGCCGAGCGCAATAGGCAGTATGTGTTTCGTGTCGCCGACGATGCGAGCAAGCCGGAGATCAAGGCCGCAGTCGAGCTGCTGTTCAAAACTACGGTCGACTCGGTGACGGTGTCCAACGTGAAGGGCAAAGCCAAGCGCTTCGGTCGCTTCAACGGCCGCCGACGCAACTGGAAGAAAGCCTTCGTCTGCCTCGCGCCGGGGCAGGAAATCAATTTCGCGGCGACGGAGTAAGCCATGCCACTGGTCAAAGTCAAACCCACCTCGCCGGGGCGCCGCGCGCTGGTAAAGGTTACCAACCCCAATCTTCACAAGGGGGCGCCGCACGCGCCATTGCTCGCCAAGCAATTGAAGACCAACGGCCGCAACAACGCTGGGCGCATCACGATGCGGCACAAAGGCGGCGGCCACAAGCAGCATTACCGGTTGATCGATTTCAAGCGCGACAAAGACGGCATCCTAGCGAAGGTCGAACGCCTCGAGTACGATCCGAATCGGAGCGCGAACCTGGCGCTGCTACTCTACGTAGACGGCGAACGCCGCTATGTGATTGCGCCGAAGGGATTGACGCCAGGCATGCAGCTGCTGTCAGGTGTCGAAGCGCCGATCAAGCCGGGCAACGCGCTTCCGTTGCGAAACATCCCGGTCGGCACCACGGTGCATTGCATCGAGATGTTGCCCGGCAAGGGTGCGCAGATTGCGCGCTCCGCGGGCGCGAGTGCGCAGCTGCTGGCGCGCGAAGGTTCTTATGCGCAACTACGTCTCCGTTCGGGCGAAATCCGCAAGGTGCACGTCGACTGCCGAGCGACGATCGGGGAAGTCGGCAACGAAGAACACAACCTCGAGTCGGTCGGCAAGGCGGGTCGCATGCGCTGGCGTGGCGTGAGGCCGACAGTGCGCGGCGTCGCGATGAATCCGATCGATCATCCCCACGGTGGTGGCGAAGGCCGTACTTCGGCCGGGCGTCCTCCCGTATCCCCATGGGGCGTGCAGACAAAAGGTTACAAGACCCGAAGCAATAAGCGGACGCAGAACATGATCGTCCGTGACCGGCGCCGGGCATAACGCAGGGCGAGGCTGAATATGGCGCGTTCAATCAAGAAGGGTCCCTTCGTGGATCTGCATCTCATCAAGAAGGTCGATGCCGTGCGCGGTACGAGCGACAAGCGTCCGATAAAGACCTGGTCGCGACGCTCGACGATCGTGCCGGATTTCGTCGGACTGACGATTGCGGTGCATAACGGGAAGCAACACATCCCGGTGTACGTCACCGAAAACATGGTCGGACACAAGCTCGGCGAGTTCGCGTTGACGCGGCAATTCAAAGGTCATTCCGCGGATCGGAAGACCAGCGGAACGCCAACCGGAACGCCTGCGCCTGCGCCTGCCGCGGCTCCGGCCGGCGGCAAGAAGTAGGGAGCCCGATATGGAGACTCGAGCGGTACTTCGTGGAGCACACATGTCTGCCCAGAAAGGGCGGCTGGTGGCGGACCTGATCCGCGGCAAGCCGGTCGACCGGGCACTCAATATTCTCGCGCTCACACCCAAGAAAGGCGCGGCGATCCTGAAGAAGGTGTTGGAGTCAGCGATCGCCAATGCCGAACACAACGACGGAGCCGACATCGATGTGCTGAAGGTGAAGACGATCCACGTAGAGCGTGGCGCCTTCCTGAAGCGATTCCACGCGCGCGCCAAGGGGCGAGGCAACAGGGTGCTCAAGCACACCTGCCACATCTACATCACGGTCGGCGACTGAGAGAGCAATTATGGGACAGAAGATCAATCCGATCGGCTTTCGCCTGGCGGTCAACAAGAATTGGAGCTCGCGCTGGTACGCCAGCACGCGTGCGTTCGCTGGCATGTTGGCCGACGACATCAAGGTGCGCGCATTTCTGAAGAAGAAGCTCGCGCACGCCTCGGTGGGACGAGTGGTAATCGAGCGACCAGCGAAGGATGCGCGCATTACCATCTACTCGGCCAGGCCCGGCGTCGTAATCGGCAAGAAAGGGGAGGAGATCGAGTCCCTCAAGGGCGAATTGCGCAGGCTTATGGGCGTGCAGCAGGTCCACGTCAATATCGAGGAGATCCGCAAACCGGAGATCGACGCTCAGCTTATTGCGGACTCGATTGCGCAGCAGTTGGAGAAGCGCATCATGTTCCGGCGCGCCATGAAGCGCGCGATGCAGAACGCGATGCGCCTCGGCGCACAGGGCATCAAGATCATGAGCGCCGGCCGGCTGAACGGCATAGAGATCGCGCGCACGGAATGGTACCGCGAGGGACGCGTACCATTGCATACGCTGCGCGCCGACATCGACTACGGGTTCGGCGAGGCCAAGACCACCTACGGCGTCATCGGCATCAAGGTGTGGGTTTACAAGGGCGAAGTGATGCCGAAGAGCGAGGCCCAAGCCGCGTTGTCGTCGGCCGCCACCCCAGCGTCGCCCGAAGAGCCGGCGGCGCCCAAACGCGCGAAGAAGCCGGTTCCGCGGCCCGCCGGTCGCAGGGCACCGGCTAAGACCGCTCCCGACGGCGAGGCGAAAAAGTCTGCACGACCGCGCGCGACGAGGAAGGACGAAGGGGCCGGCGCGTCTAAGCCGAAGACCACGGTCAAGCGCACTCGCAAGCCGGCGTCCAGAGAAGGCGACGCCGCCGCGGGCGACGAGGGCAAGAAGGAGTAGACGATGCTTCAGCCAGCAAGGACCAAATACCGCAAGCAGCAGAAGGGCCGCAACAAGGGAGTCGCAACCCGTGGAGCGAAGGTTTCCTTCGGTGAATACGGCCTGAAAGCCCTGACTCGGGGTCGAATAACTGCGCGGCAGATCGAGGCGGCGCGGCGAGCGATGTCGCGCCACATTAAGCGTGGCGGCCGTATCTGGATCCGCATATTCCCGGACAAGCCGATCTCGCAGAAGCCTGCGGAGGTCCGCATGGGAAACGGTAAGGGCAATCCGGAGTATTTCGTCGCCGAAATCCAGCCAGGCAAGATTCTTTACGAGATGGACGGCGTCACCGAGCCGCTCGCGCGGCAGGCCTTCGCGCTCGCTGCGGCGAAGTTGCCGTTCAAGACCGCGGTGGTGCACCGCATGCTGGGGTAAGCCATGAAGACTAGCGAATTACGCACCAAGAGCGGTGAGGAGCTGCAGAAGGAGCTGAGCGAGCTTCTCAGGGCGCAATTCAGCCTGCGCATGCAGGCTGCGACGCAGCAACTCACCAATACCAGCCAAATGAAGAAGGTGCGCCACGACATTGCGCGCACGCGCACCTTGCTTAAAGAGAAGGCCGCCAAATGACCGAGCAGACCTCCGCGCAAGCCGTCGTGAAGAACACGCGCACTTTGACCGGGCGCGTCGTGAGCGACAAGATGCAAAAGACGGTCACAGTGTTGGTCGAGCGCCGAGTGAAGCATGCGATGGTCGGTAAGACGATGACGCGCTCCAAGAAGTACCACGCGCACGTGGATTCGGACGACGTCAACCTCGGCGATCTGGTCGAAATTGCCGAATGTCGGCCGATTTCCAAGACGAAATCCTGGACCGTTACCCGGCTGCTGGAGAAGTCAAAGGAAGTTTGAGCGGCTTTTCTTGCTTGAGAAAGCGGAATTGGTATAAAATCAAAGGTCTTTTCGCCCGCCTGTCACACATGGTTGGGCATACGTAGACCCGGACGGGATCCAAAACTGGCTGCAATGCCGCCGAGGCGGCGGGGCAGAGGAAGTTGGATGGAGAAATAGCAATGATTCAGATGCAGTCCATTTTGGACGTCGCCGACAATACTGGCGCACGTGCGGTGATGTGCATCAAGGTGCTTGGTGGCTCGAAGCGTCGCTACGCCAGCATCGGAGACATTATCAAGGTGAGCGTAAAAGACGCTGCGCCGCGCGGGCGGGTTAAGAAGGGCGAGATTTACCACGCGGTAGTGGTTCGCACCGCGAAGGGGGTGCGTCGCGCCGACGGTTCGCTGATCCGGTTCGATTCCAATGCTGCAGTATTGCTGACGGCGAAATTCGAGCCGATCGGCACGCGAATCTTCGGTCCCGTGACGCGAGAACTGCGCACGGAACGCTTCATGAAGATCGTTTCGCTCGCACCCGAAGTTCTGTAGGCGGACGCCGGAAGGGAATCGTCATGCGAAGAATTAGGAAAGGCGATGAGGTTATCGTCATCGCCGGTCGCGACAAGGGCAAGCGCGGTGCGGTTCTGCGTTGTGTGGACGACGAGCATGTCGTCGTGGAAGGCGTGAATCGCGTCAAGAAACATCAGCGCCCCAACCCGATGAAGAACGTCACGGGGGGCATCGTCGACAAGGACATGCCCATCAACGTATCGAACGTCGCACTATTCAATCCCGGTACCAAGAAAGGGGACCGCGTGGGATTCAAGGTTCTCGGAGACGGGCGAAAAGTGCGCGTGTTCAAGTCGAACGGTGAACAGGTCGACGCGTAAGGTCATCGATATGGCGAAAGCATCAGCTCAACAAAAGGAAAAGGCGGCGACGCCGGTGCCGTCGTCGCGGCTACATTTGTTCTACCGTGACAAGGTAATTCCCGAGTTGACCGGCAAGTTCGGGTACAAGTCCGTAATGCAAGTACCGCGGATCGAGAAGATCACGCTCAATATGGGCGTGGGGGAGAGCACCGGCGACAAGAAGGTGCTGGACAATGCGGTCGCAGACATGACCAAGATCGCCGGCCAGAAACCGGTCGTTACAAAGGCGCGCAAGTCGATCGCCACATTCAAGGTCCGGTCTGGCTACCCCATCGGATGCATGGTGACACTACGGGGCACGCGGATGTACGAATTCCTGGATCGCCTAGTGAATATCGCGATTCCGCGAATCCGCGACTTTCGCGGCATTTCAGGGCGCGCCTTCGACGGTCGCGGCAACTACAACCTTGGCATCAAAGAGCAGATCATTTTTCCCGAGATCGAGTACGACAAGGTCGATGTGCTGCGTGGCATGAACATCAGCATTACCACTTCCGCGAAGACGGACGAAGAGGCGCGCGCGCTGCTCGCCGCTTTCCGCTTCCCGTTCAGAAACTGAGGTATACGCATGGCCAAGCTTGCTCTCAAGAACCGCGACCAAAAGCGCCGCAAAACGGTCGAGAAATTCAAGGCGAAGCGCGCTGCGATGCTCGCAGTTCTGTGGAGCGTCGGCAGTTCCGACGAAGACAAGGACGCGGCGCGGGTACGGCTCCAAAAGCTGCCACGAGACGCCTCGCCCACCCGTCTGCGCAATCGATGTTCGCTTACCGGCCGGCCGCGTGGCGTATATCGGAAATTCGGCCTCGGGCGCAACAAGCTGCGTGATTTGGCCATGCGCGGCGAAGTACCCGGCGTCATCAAGGCCAGCTGGTAAGGAGCACAGAGTATGAGCATGAGCGACCCCATCGCGGACATGCTGACGCGCATCCGCAATGCGCAGCTGATCGGGCACACGGAAGTCCTGATACCCTCCTCCAAGCTCAAGGCGTCGATCGCCCAAGTGCTTAAGGACGAGGGTTACGTGGAGGACTTCGGGGTGCGCGAGCGCGACGGCAAATCTGAACTTGCAATCAGCCTCAAATACTACGCCGGCCGGCCAGTGATCGAGCGCATCGAGCGCGTTTCTAAGCCCGGCTTGCGCGTGTATAAGGGACGCGATGACCTGCCAAAGGTGATGAACGGCCTCGGCGTGGCGATCCTTTCGACTTCGCACGGGGTCATGACCGACCGCAAAGCGCGCGCCACAGGTGTGGGCGGCGAAGTGCTTTGCATCGTCGCGTGAGGAGCTGAACATGTCTCGCGTCGGCAGTTTTCCCATTCCGGTCCCGAAGGGCGTCGAGGTGAACGTCGCATCGGGTCAGATATCCGTCAAGGGACCGCTCGGCACCATTTCCCGTACGACCGATCCGAACGTCGCAGTGGAGAGAAACGGCGAGAATCTGATGTGCAAGGCGCTCGGCAATTCACGTCAGGCCAACATCATGTCCGGGACCATGCGTGCACTGATCGCCAACATGGTGACCGGGGTGAGTAAAGGTTTCGAGAAGCGGCTTGCGCTCGTTGGCGTCGGCTACCGTGCTCAGGCGCAGGGCGACAAGCTGAACCTGACGCTCGGCTTTTCTCATCCGGTGGTTCACCAGATGCCGAAGGGGGTGAAGGTGGCGACCCCGACGCAGACCGAAATTGTAATTACCGGAATCGATAAACAACAGGTCGGACAGGTTGCCGCCGAGGTGCGGGGATACCGCGCACCGGAGCCTTACAAGGGCAAGGGCGTGCGCTATGCCGACGAGATCGTCATCTTGAAAGAGACGAAGAAGAAGTAACGGGACAAGGCCATGTTCGATAAGAATCCTTCGCGGCTTCGCCGCGCGCGACAAACCAGGCTCAAGATACGGGAGCTCGGCGCGGTGCGTCTGACCGTGCACCGCACGAATTGCCATATCTATGCGCAGATTACGTCCGCTTCGGGCGACAAGGTGATCGCCAGTGCGTCCAGTGCAGAGAAAGAAGTGCGCGCAAAGCTCAAACACGGCGGCAATGTCAGGGCGGCGGAAGTCATCGGGCAGCGCATTGCCGAGAGGGCGAAGCAGGCGGGCGTCGAAACGGTCGCGTTCGATCGTTCCGGCTACAAGTATCACGGACGCGTCAAAGCGCTCGCTGAGGCCGCACGGGCTGGCGGGCTGAAGTTCTAGGGGGCACGAAGCGCATGGCAAAAATCCAACCGAGAATGCAGGCCTCGGACGATCGTTCCGACGGGTTGCGCGAGAAGATGGTCGCGGTGAACCGCGTCACCAAGGTGGTGAAAGGCGGCCGCGTACTCGGCTTCGCCGCGCTGACGGTGGTCGGCGACGGAGACGGCGGGATCGGAATGGGCAAGGGCAAGGCGCGCGAAGTCCCGGTCGCGGTTCAGAAGGCCATGGAAGAAGCGCGCAGGCGGCTGTTCAAGGTCAAGCTGAAGCACGGCACGCTCCATCACTCGGTAGTAGGACGCCACGGGGCGGCGAAGGTGCTGATGCAGCCGGCATCCGAGGGCACGGGAATCATCGCCGGCGGCCCCATGCGGGCGGTATTCGAGGTCATGGGGGTCACCAATATCCTGGCCAAGTGCTTCGGCTCAACTAACCCGTATAACGTGGTACGCGCCACGCTTAATGGCTTGCAGGCGATGAGCACGCCATCTGAAATCGCAGCCAAGCGCGGCAAGAAGATCGAGGAAATCCTCTCCTGAGGAGCGGGCCATGGCTGACAAGAAGATCAAGGTAAGGCTAATTAAGGGGCTTGCCGGCTGCAAAGAAAGCCACCGGGCGACCGTGCGCGGGCTCGGTCTGCGGCGCCTCAATCATATGGTCGAGCTGACCGATACCCCTGCAGTTCGGGGAATGATCAACAAGGTCTACTACCTAGTTCAGGTAGTGGCGTAGGGAACAGAGGTAGTCATGCGGCTGAACGATATCAAACCGGCGCCGGGCGCAAAGAGCTCGCGTCGCCGCGTCGGTCGTGGCATCGGCTCGGGGCTCGGCAAGACCGCAGGCCGCGGCCATAAGGGGCAGAAGGCGCGCTCGGGCGGATTCCACAAGATCGGGTTCGAGGGCGGCCAAATGCCGCTGCACCGCAGGCTGCCGAAGCGCGGCTTCACTTCCTTGTCGCGCGACGCGACGGCCGAAGTGCGCCTTTCGGAGCTCGAACGAATGAGCGCGAGCGAGATCGATCTCGCGGCGCTCAAGGCGGAGGGCGTCGTGTCGCGCCGGGCGCAGGCCGCGAAAGTGATTCTTTCGGGGAAGCTTGAACGCAAGGTCACGCTCAAAGGCGTGCGCGCGACCAAGGGCGCCCGCGCAGCGATCGAATCCGCGGGCGGCAAGGTCGAGGACGCGCCCGCAGCGGCGCCGGCCGCGGCATAAGGCATTCGAGGATAGTTCACTTGGCCACCGCCCTCCCAAACGCCGGAAAGACCGGGCGCTACGGCGACCTGAAGCGACGCCTGTTCTTCCTTCTGGGTGCGCTCGTCGTGTTCCGCATCGGGGCCCACATCCCTGTGCCGGGGATAGATCCCGGGGTGCTGGCCGAGCTGTTCCGCGGTCAGCAGGGCGGAATACTGGGAATGTTCAACATGTTTTCCGGTGGGGCGCTGCGCCGCTTCACCATCTTTGCGCTCGGGATCATGCCGTATATCTCGGCGTCGATCATTATGCAGTTGATGAGCTCGGTCTCGCCGCAACTGGAGGCGCTGCGCAAAGAAGGCGAATCTGGGCGGCGCAAGATCACCCAATACACGCGCTACGGCACCGTCTTTCTCGCCCTGTTCCAGGCGACGGGGATCTCGATCGCGCTCGAGTCACAGCCCGGCCTGGTGCTGGATCCGGGGCTGATGTTCCGCGTAACTGCCGTCACTACTCTTGTGACCGGCACCATGTTCCTGATGTGGCTCGGTGAGCAGATCACGGAACGCGGGCTCGGCAACGGCATTTCGATCATCATCTTTGCCGGCATCGCCGCCGGCCTGCCAAACGCAGTGGCCGGAACGCTGGAGCTGGTGCGCACCGGAGCCATGCACCCGCTGACCGCTTTGTTGATAGCCGTGGCAGTGGTGGTGGTGACCGCGTTCGTCTGCTTCGTCGAGCGAGGCCAGCGCAAGATCCTGGTCAACTATGCCAAGCGGCAGGTCGGTAACCGCGTATACGGCGGGCAGAGCTCGCATCTCCCGTTCAAGCTCAACATGTCGGGCGTGATTCCACCGATCTTCGCCAGCTCGCTGATCCTGTTTCCCGCGACCCTGCTCGGCTGGTTCGGCTCGCAGGAAGGGATGCTCTGGTTGCGCGACATCGCCGGGACGCTCACCCCGGGGCAGCCGATCTACGTCATGCTGTACGCAGCCCTTATCATCTTCTTCTGCTTCTTCTACACCGCGCTGCAATACAGCCCGAAGGAAACCGCCGACAACCTCAAGAAGTCGGGCGCCTTCGTGCCGGGCATTCGGCCCGGCGACCAGACAGCACGCTATCTCGAGCGGATCCTGACCCGCCTCACTCTGGTCGGCGCGCTCTATGTGACGCTGGTATGCCTGCTGCCCGAATTCCTGATTCTGAAGTGGAACGTGCCGTTCTACTTCGGCGGGACGTCACTCCTGATCATTGTTGTCGTCACCATGGACTTCATGGCACAGGTGCAGGCCTACGTCATGTCACACCAGTACGAAAGCCTGCTGCGCAAGGCCAATTTCAAAGGTGGTCTGCCCGCGCGGTAGACACCGAGGCAAAGGAGCTGGGCATGAAAGTAATGGCTTCAGTAAAGAAGATCTGCCGCAAGTGCAAGATCGTCCGTCGCAAGCGCGTGGTGCGGGTCATCTGTTCCGATCCGCGCCACAAGCAGCGTCAGGGGTGATTTAACGTCTTGAGCAGACAGGCATTTCAGGATAAAATAATCGGCTTTTCGTTCGCGACGCACTTACGGGACTAGCACATGGCACGGATCGCGGGAATAAACATCCCCAACCATCAGCACGCTGAAATCGCGCTGACGGCAATCTACGGCATTGGGCGCGCTCGCGCACAGGCGATCTGCGTCGCCTCCGGCGTTGAAGGGTCGCGCAAGATCAAGGATCTGACCGATTCGGAGCTCGACCGACTGCGTGACAACGTCATGCGTTTGTCGGTTGAGGGCGACCTGCGGCGCGAAGTCTCGATGAGCGTCAAGCGCCTTATGGACCTTGGCTGCTATCGCGGGGTGCGTCATCGCAAGGGCCTGCCGGTTCGCGGGCAGCGCACGCGCACCAACGCCAGAACCCGCAAGGGGCCGCGTAAGACGGCCATCAAGCTGACGGCCCAGGCCGGCAAGGTGTAACGCAGGTTAAAGGACATTCATGGCGACCAGAAATCCCACGCAACAGACGCAGCAAGCGGCGCGCGCCCGCAAAAAAGTCAAGAAGAATGTGGCCGAAGGAATCGCGCACGTGCACGCATCGTTCAATAACACCATCATGACAATCACCGACCGCCAAGGAAACGCCCTTTCGTGGGCGACTTCAGGCAACGCGGGTTTCAAGGGTTCGCGCAAATCGACGCCTTTCGCCGCGCAGGTCGCCGCGGAACGCGCGGGACGGGCGGCGCAGGAGTGCGGAGTGAAGAACATCGAAGTGCGCATCAAGGGACCGGGGCCCGGCCGTGAATCCGCGGTGCGCGCACTGAATGCGATCGGGCTTAAGATTTCCAGCATCGCTGACGTCACGCCCGTCCCGCACAACGGCTGCCGGCCGCCCAAGCGGCGCCGGGTCTGAGCCGACGGGAAAGGAGACGCCATGGCAAGAAATCTCGACGCTAAGTGCCGCCAGTGCCGCCGCGAAGGGGAGAAGCTGTTTCTCAAGGGCGAGAAATGCTTTACCGACAAGTGCGCCGTGGAGCGCCGCAGCTATGCGCCGGGCCAGCACGGACAGAAGAGCGGCCAGCGCCTGTCGGACTACGGCAAGCAGCTGCGCGAAAAGCAGAAGATCCGCAAGATTTACGGCGTTCTTGAGCGCCAGTTCCGCAAGACCTACGCCGAGGCGTCGCGTTCTAAAGGCGTGACCGGCGAGCGACTGCTGCAACTGCTCGAGACACGCCTTGACAGCGTCGCGTACCGGATGGGATTCGGCGCATCGCGTACCGAGTCGCGCCAGTTGGTGCGCCACAACGGAATATCCGTGAACGGCAAGCGAGTGAACATTCCCTCGTACCAGGTCAGGCCTGGAGACGTCGTCGAAGTGACGGAAAAGGCAAAGGCACAGTTGCGCGTCAAGGCCGCCGTCGAGGCCGCAGAGAGTCGTGGCGTTCCGGACTGGATGGAAGTGGATGCGAAGGCACTCAAGGGAACTTTCAAGGCCTTGCCGACGCGGCCAGAATTGCCTTCTTCGATCAACGAAAGCCTCGTGATCGAACTCTATTCGAAGTAACGAGGTGACGCCGGGTCGAGCCGCGTCTTGTCCCCGCACCCCCTACACGATCAACCGCAGGACGAAAAAATGTCGCAAACCGGATTTCTGAAGCCGCGCATCGTCGACGTGCAAAACCTGTCTCCCTACCACGCAAAAGTGACTATGGAGCCCTTCGAGCGCGGCTACGGCCATACGCTCGGCAATGCTCTGCGCCGTGTGCTGCTGTCATCGATGCCCGGCTACGCGCCGACCGAGGTGCAGATTGCCGGCGTGGTGCACGAGTACTCCACCTTGGACGGCGTGCGCGAGGACATCGTCGATATATTGCTCAATCTCAAGGGCGTGGTGTTCCGCCTCCACAATCGGCAGGAAGCCATCCTTTCGCTGAAGAAGGACGGTGAGGGTCAGGTCACCGCCGCCGATATCGAAGCTGCGCACGACGTGGAAATCGTCAATCCCGAGCATGTCATTGCGACGCTTGCCTCGGGCGGCAAGCTCGAGATGCAGATCAAGGTCGAGTCCGGGCGAGGCTATGTTCCGGGCAACATGCGCTATCTGCCGGAGGAGACCAAGGGGATCGGCCGGATCGTCCTCGACGCCTCGTTCAGCCCGGTGCGCCGCGTTTCCTACGCCGTCGAGTCGGCGCGCGTAGAGCAGCGCACCGATCTGGACAAGCTGATCATGGACATCGAGACTAATGGCGCGATTGAGCCGGAGGAGGCGATTCGCTATTCGGCGCGCATCCTGGTCGACCAGCTTTCAGTCTTCGCGCAGCTTGAGGGAACCTCGATGCCGGCCGAGCAACCGAAATCGCCGCAGGTCGACCCTATCCTGCTGCGCCCGGTCGACGACCTGGAACTCACGGTGCGCTCGGCCAACTGTCTCAAGGCTGAGAACATCTACTACATCGGTGACCTGATTCAGCGTACCGAGACTGAGCTGCTCAAGACGCCAAACCTCGGTCGCAAGTCGTTGAACGAGATCAAGGAAGTTCTTGCCTCGCGCGGTCTCACGCTCGGCATGAAGCTCGAGAACTGGCCGCCAGCGGGACTTGAGCACCACCGCGTTTAGCGCGCGCCGGAGATAAGGACAACAAGCCATGCGTCACGGTCACGGACTCCGTAAGCTTAACCGCACGTCGAGCCACCGGCTCGCCATGCTGCGCAATATGGCGAATTCGCTTCTGCGCCACGAGACGATCACGACCACGCTGCCCAAGGCGAAAGAGCTGCGGCGCGTCGTGGAACCGATGATCACGCTCGGCAAGAAGCCCTCGCTCGCCAACCGGCGCCTGGCGTTCAACCGCCTGCGCGACAGGGAGATCGTCGGTAAGCTGTTCGACGACCTGGGGCCGCGCTACGCCAAGCGCAATGGCGGCTATTTGCGCATCCTGAAGAGCGGATTTCGCAAGGGTGACAATGCGCCGCTCGCACTGGTGCTGCTGCTCGATCAGCCCGACAGGCCGGCCGAAGAGCGCAAGGAAGACAAGAAGGCCGCTTGATCGCGTCCCACGTTCGTGCGAAGAAGGCCGGGCACCACCCGGCCTTTTTCATTTTGGATTGCGCGTGATTGTTCTGTTCACCGACTTCGGCACGTCCGATCCCTATCTGGGACAGGTCAAGGCCGCCTTGCAGTGCGTTGCGCCGCGCACGCCGGTAGTGGACGCGCTCAACGACGTTCCCGATTTTGCGGTCGAGCCTGCCGCACATCTGCTTGCCGCGCTTGCACCTCGCTACCCGGGCGGAAGCGTGTTCCTCGCGATAATCGACCCCGGCGTGGGCGGGCCGCGCGACGCCATCGTGGTGGAGGCCGACGAGCGCCGCTTCGTCGGTCCCGACAACGGACTGCTGTCGGTTCTCTGGCAGCGTGCGAAGCGGGGCCGCTGCCGGCGCATCGTGTGGCGCCCGGCGTCGCTCTCGAGCACCTTTCATGGCCGAGACCTGTTCGCCCCGGTATCGGCGGCGCTGGCGCGCGGGCGTGTGCCTGCCGGCTGGCTCGCGCCGCCGCGCCCCCCGCGCGTTCTGCTCGACGCGGCCGATCTGGCGCAGGTGATCTATGTCGACCACTACGGAAATGCAATGACCGGGCTGCGCGCCGCGTCCGTCGCGCCCGGTGCACGCTTGCGGGCGGGCGGGCGGGCGCTTGCGCGGGCTGAGACCTTTGGCACGGTGCCCCGAGGGGCCGTGTTCTGGTACGAGAACAGCCTGGGCCTGCTGGAGATCGCCGCCAACCAGGCGAGTGCCGCGCGTAAACTTGGCTTGCGCGTCGGCAGCAGGGTCGCGCTATCTACGCGATAACGATGGCCCGGTAGTCGTTCACGTTCGTCAGGGTCGGACCCGTAATCACCAGGTCGCCGAGCGCGGCGAAGAACCCGTAGCTGTCGTTCGCGGCGAGACATTTGCGCGCATCGATCCCTGCCGCGCGAGCTCTGGCCAGCGTATCGGGGGTGAGCTGCGCACCCGCGTTGTCCTCGGAGCCGTCGATGCCGTCGGTGTCGGCGGCGATCGCGTGAATGCTCTCCACGCCCTCCAGCTCGATCGAGAGCGCGAGCAGAAACTCGCTGCAGCGGCCACCGCGTCCGGCGTCGCCGCGCAGTGTGACCGTGCACTCGCCGCCGGAAATGAGCGCTACCGGCGGAACGAACGGCGAGCGGTAGCGCCGCACCTCGCGCACCAGCGCCGCGAGCACTTTCGCCGCCTCGGACGCCTCGCCGGTGAGCGTGTCGCCCAGAATCGCCGGCGCGATGCCCGCGGCGCGAAACGTCTCGGCTGCGGCCTCAAGCGAGCGGTGCGCGGTGGCGACGACCCGGTTTTCCACCCGCGCAAAGGCGGCGTCGCCCGGCTTCGGCGTCTCTGCGACCCGGCCGGCGGCACCGCTCTCGAGCCGCGCCCGCACCGCCGGCGGCGGCGTGATGCCGTACTTCGCCAGCACCCCGAGCGCGTCGCGGAACGTGGTCGGATCGGGCGCGCAAGGTCCGGAGGCGATGTGGGTCGGGTCGTCGCCGGTCACGTCCGAGATGACGAGCGCGAGTACCGGCGCCTTGCATGCCGCGGCGAGGCGCCCGCCCTGGATCGCGGACAGGTGCTTGCGCACGGTATTGATCTCTTGGATCGCGGCCCCGCAGCGTAGCAGCTGGCTGGTCACCGACTTCAGATCGGCCATCGCGACGCCTGCAGCGGGCAGCGACAGCAGGCTCGACCCGCCGCCAGAGAGCAGTGCGAGCAGGAGGTCGTCCGGCGAGAGCCCGCCAACCAGGCTAAGAATCTCGCGCGCCCCGGCTTCGCCAGCCTCGTCCGGGACGGGGTGCCCTGCCTCGACGACCCGGATGCGGGAGGTCGGAAGCGCGTGGCGATAGCGGGTGATCGCCAGCCCTTCGAGCGGTGCGCTCGCGGGCCAACTTCTTTCGACTGCCGCCGCCATGGACGCCGCGGCCTTGCCCGCAGCGGCGACCAGCGTTCGCCCGCGCGGTGGGCGCGGAAGCTGAGGCCCGAGGATCCGGAGCGGGTCAGCCGCCGCGACCGCGGCGCGAAAACTGTCCTCTAGCAGCCTGCGCATGCAGGGGTGGCGGTGACGCTCAGCCGAAGCTCTCTCGCGCCGCATGCCGGCCGAGGCCGTACAACCGGGGATAGAACTCGCGGAAAGCCTGCTGGATCTGGGCCGCCGGCACATCTACGAAGCTGCCGCGATCACGTACGTATTCCATGTGCCGCCGCGCATTCTGGTCGTAGGGATGAAAGATCGAGTCGCTGCGACCGTCGAACTCAAGCGGCTTGACGCGGAACTTGGTGCACAGCGCGAGGTTGAACGCGGGCGTGGCCTTGACCCACCTGCCCTCGAGCAGGAACTCCGTGTAGCCATGGTAGATGAACAGGTCGCTGCCGATATATTCCAGCAGGCGGGGCGTGGAGAGATGGTTCTTAACGTCTGCGAAACCCACCCGGGCCGGAATGCCCTCGGCGCGGGCGCAGGCCGCGAGCAGCGCCGCCTTGCCGACACAGAACCCCTCTCCGGCCTCGAGGCAGCTGCTGGCGCGGTAAGCAGAGTCGACGGTGAAGTCGAGAAAGGGGTTGTAACGGATACCGTCGCGCACGGCGTAGTAGAGAGAAACCGCGCGCGCGATCGCGGTGGCGCCGCGCGCGGCGTCGCGCGCGAACGCGGCGACCGCGGAGTGGTCGCTATCGATGTAGACGCCCGGCAGAAGGCAGGATTCGGCCGCGCCCATCAGCGGTCGAGCTTCATCATTCGCTTGGCACCCGCGAACAGCGCGCTCGCGGGATTGGCGAGCTCGTCGATCACCGAGAAGTGATTGTGCCCCGGCATCGCGATGTCGCCCGAGACGGCGGACTTCCAACGCTGCGCGAGAAGCGTGTTCTGGCGCTTGAATTCGGAGCTCTCGGCGCCGCCGACGCAGGTGTAGACCGGTGCGCGCGTCGCGGGCGGCAGGAATGCGGGCGAGACCTTGAGCGCCAAGGCTTCGTCGAGGCGCAGGTCGGTATTAACGAAATCGACCTGCGCCAGAGCGCGCAAGTCGTAGATTCCGCTCACCGCAAGCCCGCCCTTGAAAAGGTCCTTGGGCAGCTGTGCGTCGTAGACCGGCCACAGGGCCGCCATCATCATCGCGGTGAGGTGCGCACCGGCCGAATGGCCACTGACGAACAGCCGGTCTTCGTCCATGCCGTATTCCTCGGCGTGGCGGTACAACCAGGCGGAGGCGCGCAGCATCTGGCGCACGATCTCCTCTACCGTGACCTGCGGACAAAGGTCGTAGTTCACCACCACCAGCGATACCCCGGCGTCGACCCAGGCGGGCGCGAGATAGGCGAAGTCGCGCTTGTCGAGCGAGCGCCAGTAGCCGCCGTGGATGAACATCAGCACCGAGCCGTCGCCCTTTCTGGCAGGGAAGATATCGAGCTTCTCGCCGGGAGCCGCGCCGTAGTCACGGTCCAGGTAGCAGGTCATGGTGGCACGCGCCCGCGCCGAGCCTTCGGCCCAGCGCGCAAAGTACTGCGGGTGGTCGGGGACCAGCGCGCGGTTGTTGTATTCCCGACTGAGGAAATCCTGGTCGCTCATGCGCGCGTCTCGCGCCAGAGGCCGAGCGCGAGCTGCGCCGGGCGGTCGGAGTAGGAAAACAGCACGCACTCGGCGTCGCTCTCGAAACATACCGGGTGCCAGCTCGGCACGACGAAGGTATCGCGCGGCTCGAAGGCAAACTCCTGTTCGCCGATTCTCGCCCTGCCCGTGCCTTCGACCACCGAATACACGGTTGCGTCGGTGGACCGGTACGCGGCGGACCTGAATCCCTTGGGCAGCAGCTGGATGAAGCTGCCGATGGTCGGCATCGCGAGCGCGCCGGTAAGCGGGTTGATGAACTGCATCTTCCAGCCGTGGCAGGCATCCGGATCGCCGTTCCTGGACAAGGTCTCGAGCGTCTCGCGGCTGCGCGCGTACGGATAGTTGAAGATCGGCGAGGTCCTCGAGGCCGGCAGCGGCCCCAAGGGAACCATGTTGTTGCCATAGCGTGCCTGGGAGTCGCCCTCCGTGCGCGTCACCGGCTGCACCTCCTGGGGGAAGGTTTCCATGAACCCCGCGTCGAACATGCGCACGATATGGATGTCGAGCCCGTCCATCCATACCACCGGCTCCTTGCCCGGGTTGCCGTGATCGTGCCAGGTCCATGGCGGGGTAATGATGAAATCGCCCGGGTGCATGGTGGTTCGCTCGCCGTCTACCGCGGTGTAGGCACCCGAGCCTTCGACGATGAAGCGCAGCGCCGATTGGGTATGGCGATGGCTGGGCGCGATCTCGCCCGGCAGGATCAGCTGCAAGCCGCAGAACATGCTGCGGGTAATCGCGGACTGCCCGCGCAAGCCGGGGTTCTCCAGGATCAGGACCCGCCGAATCGCCTCCTTGGCCGTGATCACTTCGCCCGACTCCATGATGAAGGGACGGATGTCGCGGTACCTCCACAGCGCGGGCACGCACGGCGTCTCGGGCTGCGGCGGCACCAGGCTGTGCAACACTTCCCACAGCGGGGCCAGATTGTCAGGCGCCATCCGCCGGTAGAGGTCGGCGCGTGCACCGTCGGGTGCGGGACGCGCCCCGGGCCTGAGGACCGAAGCCATTACATGCTCCTGGGATCGAGAACGTGCATTTTCTCCGGTCTGGCCGGTCGCCGCAATCCGGTGGGGCCAAAACCCGCCTCAGGCTGGCTGCAGCCAGCCGATGACGGTGCGCCGCAGCGAGTGCTTGAAGCGGTCCCAGCGTGACGGGTTGTGGACGATCTCGGCGCGAAAGAACGAAGGACAGAGCACGGCGGCGTGAGCCACCTCGCCGCAAAGGCCGCAGCCCACGCAGTCGTTGTTGACGTGGGCCACGGGATCCACCTTTAGCGGATCTGATGGGTCTTTCACGGTCAGCGAGGGGCAGCCCGAGAGGCGGATGCAGGAGTGGTCACCCGAGCAGACGTCCTCGTCGACCCCGAAACGGGTCCTCAGCACGCGCTTGCCGGCCTTGAGCGCGGCGGCATTCTGGGGCCGGATGCGCCTTTGACGCTCGAGCTGGCATTCGCCCTCCGCGATCACGACCTTCAGCCCCCGGTGCTCGGTAGTCATCGCGTCCTTGAGCGTCTTGGCCACCTCCCCGACGCGGTAGTTGTGCACCGTTCTCATCCAGCTCACCCCGAGGCCTTGCAGGGTGTTCTCGATGGTTCGGTCCGAGTGCTTGGAAATCACGTCCTGCGTGCCGGTCGCCGAGGTGTAGCCGTTTTTCATCACGATCAGCACCGCATCGCCCTTGTTGAGCAGGTTGGACGCGACACCCGAAAGCAACCCGTTATGCCAGAACCCGCCGTCGCCCATGATCGCGATCGGGCGGCGCGCCATCATCGGCCCGACGCCTGCGCTCGACGCGAGGCCCATGCCGTAACCGAGGATCGAATTGCCGACCGAAAACGGCTCGAACGTGGCGAAGGAGTGACAGCCGATATCGCCCGAGACGTGCGGCCGGCCGACTTCGCGCTCGGCGAGCTTGAGCGCCGCGAAGACCGGCCGCTCCGGACAGCCGATGCAGAACCCCGGCGGTCGGGGCGGCAGCGGCGCGCCGAGCAGCTCCGCGGCCTGCCGGCGCGACTCCTGCGCCCGCTCGAGCCAGCCCGTGCCGGCCGAAACGTCGATCCGGGGCGCATGCTGCCCCAGCAACGACGTAATGCCGCGCACCAGCACTTCGGCGCCATATTCGCCGGTCATCTGCAGCAGGTCCTTGCCGTGCAGCCTGGTCTGCAGGTCGGCGCGGCGCAGGAGCGTGGCGATGTCTTGCTCGATGAACTCGGGCTGTCCCTCCTCGACCACCAGCACCGCGCGCTTTCCGGCGCAGAACGAGGTGATCTCCTCCGGCACGAGCGGGTAGACCACGTTCAGCGCGAGGATCGGAATGCGGCTCACGCCGAAGTCGTCCGCGAGGCCCGCCAGGCGTAGCGCGCGCAGCAGGTTGTTGTACAGCCCGCCCTGAACCACGATGCCGACGTCGGTCTCGGTGCCTTCGAAGACCTCGTTCAGCCGCTGTTCGTGCACGAAGCGGCGCGCCGCTGGCAGTCGCACCTCGGCCTTGAGCTTCTCGTGCTTGAATGTTGCAGGCGGGTGAGCCAGCCGGTCGTAGTTGAAAGCCGCCGCCTGTTCGAGCGGCCGGCGCATCGAAATGGCGGGGGCGCGGTTGTCGCTTGCGGCGAACGAGCCGTGCACGTGGCAGGCGCGGATGCGCAGCTCGAGCATGACCGGCGTGCTCGAGGCCTCCGACAGCTCGAAACCCTTCTGCACCATATTGACGATCGTGGGCAGGTTCGGGCGCGGATCGAGCAGGCAGAGCGACGACTTGAGCGCGATGGCGTGGGTGCGTTCCTGAGCGACGCTTGCGCCCTCGCCGTAGTCCTCGCCGATCACGATCAGCGCACCGCCGACGACACCTGCGCTCGAGAGGTAGCTGAGCGCGTCGGAGGCGACGTTGGTACCGACGATCGATTTCCAGGTCACGGCGCCGCGCGCCGGATAGTTGATCGAGGCGCCGAGCATCGCCGCGGCAGAGGCCTCGTTGGTGCAGGCTTCGACGTGAACCCCGAGCGTATCAAGATACTCGCGCGCTTGCACCATGACGTCGAGCAGGTGCGATACGGGCGCGCCCTGGTAGCCACCGACGTAGGAAACGCCCGACTGAAGCAGTGCTTTGGTGACCGCGAGAATGCCCTCGCCACGGAAGGTTTCGCCCGCGCCCAGCTTGAGCAGCCCGATTTCTTCGCTGAACTGGCGCTCCATGATCAGGCGGCCTTGCGAAAGAACTTCAGCGGCTTGGACTTGGGGGGTAGCGGATCGATGCCGTGCGCGGCGAGTGAACCCTCGAGAACACGCCCTTCGGGGTCGGCCAGCGCCGCCTCGCGCGCGTCGCGCACGGCCGCGGCGCGCGCGACGGCACCGGCTAGCGCGCCGCTCTCGACCAGGGTGTCCATGATGCGCAGGAAATTGTCCTTGCCGCGCTGGTGCGTGTCGCCGTAGCCCTTGATTAGCCGCCCGCAAAGTGCGATCTCGAGCGCAAGCGCCGGATCGCGGGCGGCGCCGCGTATGGCGGCCAGCCAGCGCTCGATCAGGGCCTGCTCGTCTGCGTAGCGCGCGCTATAGCGGCGCCAGGGGCGCAGCCACGCCAGCGTGCGCAGCATGAGGAAGCCGCCCACGCTGGTGGTCTTGACCTGCATGCCGACGTTCAGCCGCTGCGCGAGGCCGCGTCGCCTGGCCCATCTCAGCAGCGCACGCGACAGGCCGCGCGGCAGCAGGGCCGCGACCTCTTCCAGGCCCGGCTTGAGGAACTCGAAGATGTGCAGCGGTTCGCCCGGCGCGGCCTGCACCTCCGTGCGCACCCTCTCGAAGCGGCTGGCGCGGGTCTTCAGGTCGGCAACGCGGATCACGTCCTCGTAGCACATCCACAAAGCGAGAAAGCGCCCGGTCTCGCTGCTGAGCCGGTAACCGCCAGCGGCGCCGCCTTGCTCGCGCTCGAGCATCGCGATCGACTCGAGGCGGTCGAGATACAGCGCTCCGTATTCCGTGTCCTGGTATCCGGCGCAGCGCGCGGCACCCTCCTCGAGGATGGCATGGGTTTCGGCGGGGAAGGTTCTGCGCACGCGCTCGAGTGGCTGCGCGCGCAGGCGCTTCGCCTCGGCCGGCGCGAGCGGGGCGGGTTCGCCCGCGGCGTGCGCGTAGCCGGCGGCGAAGCCGCGCAGGCTCGCCTCGGCGCCCTTGCCGAAAGCCCGTATCGCGGCTTCACAAGCGGCCCGCGGCAGCGGCAGCGTCCCCGAGCCGGCAAGCGCGCCGAACATGACCGCGCTGATCACCGTGCCCGCCTCGCGTGCGAGGCGCTGCATGTCGAACAGCTGCGCCCGTCGGGCGAGCGTCTGCGCCGCCTTGAGGATGTGCTCGCTGTCGAGGCGTCCGTCGCCCATCGCGATCTTCTCGAGCGTGGTGTAAATACGATGCGTCGACGCGATCAGGGTGGTGCGGTCCGGGGTGACGAAGCCGTTCTGCAGCGCGCGCGCAGCTTCGAGCAGCTCCGAGGCGAGCATCACGTCGACGTAGCCGGGGGCGGGCGCGAGCGTCATGACCGGGTGCCGCTCGCCGAGCTCGGCGACACGGACGGGGTAGAGCTCGAGGTAGTAGGTGGTCGCGCCGGTGCGCTGCGCGACGCCCGGGATCGAGGTGCTCTGCACCGGGTAGCCCTGCGCCGCAGCCGCAGCGAGGATCCAGTCGGCAAGCACGCCACCGCCTTCGCCACCGAGGGCGGCAATCAGCACGGTGAGGGGGCGTTCGGGCAGGGTCACGGGCAGCTCCGAGGTGGCAAGGCTACGGGCCGGAAAGCATATTTGTCAAATTGATGGACTACATGATATTAATCACTGATATGAATGTTGCGGATCTCGATCTGAACCTGCTGCGCGTGCTCGACGCGGTGCTGCGCGAACGCAGCGTGACCGCCGCCGCGGCGCGCCTCGGGCTGACCCAGCCCGCCGTATCGAACGCGCTCGCGCGGCTGCGTGCGGCGTTCGGCGACCCGCTATTCGTGCGCACCCCTTCGGGCATGGCGCCAACGCCTTTTGCGCGCGACCTGGACGACCCCGTCCGCCAGGCGCTCGCGCTGATCGAGTCGGCGCTTGCGCAAGGCGGCGGTTTCGATCCCGCAACCTCGACCCGCGCGTTCCGTTTCTACATGTCGGACCTGGGTGAGATCTCGTTCCTGCCGGCGCTGGTCGAGCACGTGCGCCGGCGTGCGCCCGGGGTCTACCTGGAGGCGCCGGGGCTGCCGCTGGAGGCGATCAACGAGGGGCTCGCCAGCGGCGCGCTCGACATTGCGGTCGGCTTCCTGCCCGGGCTCGGCGCGCCGGTGCGGCGCCGGCGGCTGTTCAGCGACCCCTACGTTTGCCTGATGCGCAGCGACCACCCCCGCATCGGTGCGCGCCTGACGCGCAAGCTGTTCCTGGAGGCCTCGCATGCGCTGGTGTCCTCGAGCGGCAGCGGGCACCGCGTGATCGAGGAGGCACTCGAGCGCCACGGTCTGACGCGCCTTATCGCGCTGCGCGTGCCTCACTTCACCGTGGTGCCGATGGTGCTCGCACGCACCGACCTACTGCTCACGCTGCCGAGCCAGGTGGCGCGCGTCTACGAGGCCGAAGGGCGCTTCAAGTCGTTGCCGGTGCCGCTGCCGATTGCGCCGGCCGAGGTGGCGGTGCACTGGCACGAGCGCTTCGAGCGCGACCCCGGCAATCGCTGGCTGCGCGAGCTGATGATCGAACTATTCGCGCAGTAGCGGCCGGTTGCGCCGCACGAAGGGGGTAAGAGCGAGCGGCGCGAAGTACATCGGGATCTGCGCAATCCCCACATAGAGCGAGAACGCCACGCCGGCGCTGCCTGCGGTGATCGCCAGCATCAGACCCATGTTGCGGTTGCCGCTTAGCAGCGCCGCGCCGTAGGCGGCGGCGATCCCGGCGCGCCGGAACAGCGCGAAGCCGGCCAGGTGAAGCAGCGCGGTCGCGGCACAGGCTGCGAGCAGCAGGCTGCCGATGTAGAGCGGATCGCGCATCAAGCGCGCCGTGACCCCATCCATCACCGCGATCGCGAATACCACCAGCAGCAGCACGTTGGCCCCTGCGAGCTGATCGTCGTTGCGCGCCAGGCGCGCCGCGCCCGCGGCGCGCCGCAGCCCCCAGGCGAGCACGAAGGGCGCCGCCACCAGCAGCGTGACGCGCACGAAGAAAGCCGCCAGGTCTACGTTCAGCCCGGCCTCAGGCAGCAGGCAGCCGACCAGCGGCGTCAGGGTGAGCGGCAGCAGCAGCGTCGCCGCGACCGTGCCGAGCACCGCCAGCACGCCGTCCAGCCCGAGGATCATGGCGAACACCGCCGCCGAGCCGATCGGCGGCGCGGCCGCCTGCAGCACCAGCACCAGCCGCAGATCGGGGGGTAGCCCCGCAAGCGCCGTGCCGAGCCAGACCACGAGCGGCGAGGCCACCAGCTGCCACAGCGCGATCATCGCCGGTAGCGCCGGGCGCCGCAGCCCGTCGGCGAGCCGGCCCCAGTCCAAGCGCAGCAGCGCCGCGGTAAGCGTGCCGATCACCGCGGGCGTCAGCAGCGGGCGCAGCAGCGCGGCCAGGTCGGGCAGCGCGATGCCGACGAACACGCCCGCGGGAAGCGCCCAGCGCGCCTGTCGACCGAGAAATGAGAGCAGATTGCGCAACGCAGGTCCGGGTCAGGCCTTGTTGCGGCGGTCTTTGATTCGCTTCGCCTTGAATTCGGTCTTGGGCAAGGTATCGGGCGGCAGCACTTCGACGCCGACTCGCAACTCGATGCGCGAGCTGACCGCGTTCTGCAGCGCGGCGACCACGGCCCGGGGCTGCTGGTAGTCCGCGTGCTCGACCAGAACGGTCATGAAGTCGATCCCCTCCTGGTTGGTGTCGAGCACCACCTCGTATTCGTCGCCGACTCCGGCCACGGAGCGCACCGCCTCCTCCAGCACCGACGGATAGAACTTGATTGCGCGCAGATTGATGAGATCGTCCGCGCGGCCCTGGAACCCGCCGATCGCGCGCACGTGAGTGCGCCCGCAGGCGCAGCGCGCGCTGTCGAACACGGTGTAGTCGCCGACCACGAAGCGCAGCTGCGACGAGCTCTCGGAATTCATGTTGGTGCACAGCGTGATGCCGCGCTCGCCCTCGGGCACGCGCCTGCCGCTGTCGGGATCGATCAGCTCCCAGACCTGGAAGTCCTCCATCAGGTGGGTCTGGATGCGCCCGTCGGGGCGCACCGCCTCGGGGCAGGAGTAGCCGCCGGAATGCGGCGCCGCCTCGGTGCAGCCGTAGAACTCGACCAGCTTCGCGCCCCACAGCTCCTCGAGCCGCTCGCGCGTGGCCTTGATGCCCGCGGCCGGCTCGCCGCCGGTAAAGAGCGTCTTGATCGAGGTCTTGCGCGGGTCGTGGCCCATCTGCTGCATGGTGCGGCCGAGCCGCAGCAACTGCGAGGGCAGGGTGGCGAGTATGGTCGGCTTGTAGCGCAGAATGATGTTGCAGCGAAGCTCGGCGGTCAGCCCGCCGCCGGGGATGCACGGCACGCCCATGTGCGCCAGCGCGTGCAGCACACCCCAGGCCCACACGTGGGGGCCGAAGCCGACCACCAGGAACACTTTCTCGCCGCGCCGCGCCCCGAGCGACCACAAGGCGCGCGCATTGGCCCACTGCCACTGCCTGAGGTCGAACTGCGAGTAGCGGAATATGCGCGGCAGGCCCGTCGTACCGGAGGTCGGAAACAGGGTCCAGCCGCGCTGGTCCCAGATCTCGTCGTCGTGCGTGGTGTAGGTGCCCCAGGGCGGATTCGCCATCAGGTCTTCGGCCATCTCCTTCTTGTCCACCGGCGGCCACTTCACCAGGTCGTCGACGATGCGGATGTCGGTGGGGGCGAGTCCTAGCCTGTCGAATCGGCGCCGGTAGAATTCCGAGTTCTCGTACAGGAAAGGCGTCAGTACCGAGAGCTTCTCGTCCTGCAGTGCGCGCAATTCGTCGCGCGAGGCGCAGTCGAGCGACGGCGACCAGTACTCGGCCGATCCCGGCTGCTCGAAGTCGCGCCGGTGCCTTTCCAGCGTCTCGAGCCATTTCACGCGAGTGGCGTGCTTGCGATCAATGGTGGCCATGGCGCTCCTCCGTCCAAGCCTCATAGAATACCGTGACCATGAACGCATCGATCCAGGCAAACGGCCGGCCACCTTTTCGCGCCGACCATATCGGTAGCCTGCTGCGCCCGCAGAATCTGCGCCAGGCGTTTCGCGAGCACGCTGAAGGGAAGCTGGCGGACGCCGAATTCCGCGCGGTCCAGGACCGGGCGATCCGGGATGTCGTGCGGCTGCAGCGGGACTGCGGCCTGCAGCTGGCGACCGACGGCGAATTCCGCCGAACCTCGTACTGGGCGCGCTTCGTCGAGCTGACCGACGGCCTCGAGGTCAGGCAGGCGCGCTTCAAGTTCCACGACGATCATGGTCACGAGACGGACTTCACCGCGCCCCATGTGGTCGGGCGGGTCCACCGCGGCAAGCCGATCACCCTGGACGAGTATCGTTTCGTTGCTGGAATCACTCGCGCTACGCCGAAGATCACTATGCCCGCGCCCTCGACCATGCACTTTTGGCGCGGGCGCGAATACGTCGAGGCAGGTGTCTACGCCGACGCCGAGGAATTCTTCGTCGACCTTGGTCGCGTCTACCGGGAGGAAATCGCCGACCTCGGCGCGGCCGGAGCACGCTACGTGCAACTGGATGAAGTCGCTCTTGCGATGCTCTGCGACCCCGCGGCGCGCGCAAAGGTCGAGGCCGAAGGCGAGACCCCGGAGCGGCTGGTCGATCTGTACGTGGGGGCCATCAACGAGGCGGTCCGCAATTGCCCCGCCGGGATGGTGATCGGGGTGCACATGTGTCGCGGTAACTACAAGGGCAAGTACCTCGCCGAGGGGGGCTACGATTCGATCGCGGAGAAGCTGTTCGGCGCCGCGCAGGTGAACCACTTCCTGCTTGAGTTCGACACGCCGCGCGCCGGGGATTTTGCGCCGCTGCGCTTCATGCCCAAGGACAAGGGCGTGGTGCTCGGAATGGTGAGCTCGAAAACGCCGCAGCTGGAGAGCCTGGACCTGCTCAAGCGCAGGGCCGAGGAGGCGGCCAAGTACGTCGACGCGGCGCGGCTCGCGATCAGTCCGCAATGCGGCTTCGCGAGCACCATGGGCGGCAACCCGGTGACCGAGGCCGACGAGCGCGCGAAACTGAAGCTGTGCGTCGGCGCGGCACGAGCGATCTGGGGCTAGCCGACGCTAGAATGGCAGCATGGACAAGGAAAAGCCGAAGGGCCTCGGGCGCGGCCTCACGAACTACGGTGACGCGGGGTTCTCGCTCTACCTGCGGCGCTCGTTCGCCAAGAGCATGGGCTACTCGGGCGAGATGCTGGCGCGGCCGACGGTCGGAATCGCAGACTCGAGAAGCGGCTACAACAACTGCCACCGCCATTTCCCCGAGCTGATCGACGCGGTCAAGCGCGGCGTGCTCGCCGCCGGCGGGCTGCCGCTCGAATTCCCCACTGTCTCGCTGGGCGAGGTGTTCCTGTCGCCCACCTCGATGATGTTCCGCAACCTGATGGCGATGGACACCGAGGAGATGGTGCGCGCGCAGCCGATGGACGCGGTGGTGCTGGTGGGCGGGTGCGACAAGACCGTGCCGGCGCAGCTGATGGGCGCCGCCTCGGCAGACCGGCCCGCGGTGCAGCTGCTGGCCGGGCCGATGATGCCGACCTCGTTCCGCGGCGAGCGCCTGGGCGCGTGCACCGACTGCCGCCGCTTCTGGGCCATGCACCGCGCCGGCATGGTCGATGCCCAGGGCATCGAAGAAGTCGAGGGTAACCTTGCCACGACCGCCGGCACCTGCGCGGTGATGGGCACGGCTTCAACCATGGCAGCGTTGGCCGAAGCGCTTGGCATGGCGCTGCCTGGAACCGCCGCGATCCCTGCGGTGCACGCCGACCGGCTGCGCGCGGCGGAGGCGAGCGGGCGGCGCGCGGTCGAGCTGGCGCAGCACCCGATCCGGCCATCGCAGGTGATCACCGAGAAATCGATCGGAAACGCGCTGCGCGTGCTGCTCGCGATCGGCGGCTCGACCAACGCGATCGTGCACCTGACCGCAATCGCCGGCCGGGTCGGGGTCAAGATCGATCTGCAAGGTCTTAACGCCCTGTCCGACAGCACGCCGGTGCTGATCGACCTCAAGCCCACCGGGCAGCACTATATGTCGGACCTGCACTTCGCCGGCGGGCTGGGCGCGGTGCTGAGAGAACTCAAGCCGCTGCTCAACCTCGAATGCATGACGGTGGCGGGCGAGACGCTCGGCGAGCGGCTCGAGCGCGAAGAGCGGGCTGGGGCGCGCTGGGTCGACCGCGCCGTGGTCAGGCCCTTCGCCGAGCCGCTGGCGAAAACGGGCGGCCTGGTAGCGCTGTTCGGCTCGTTGGCGCCGAACGGCGCCATCCTGAAGCGCTCGGCGGCCGACCCGAAGCTGTTCGAGAAGGAAGGCCGCGCGGTAGTGTTCAAATCGCTCGACGACCTGGCCGCGCGCATCGACGCGCCCGACCTCGACGTCACCGCGGACGACTTCCTGGTGCTGCAGAACGCGGGCCCGAAGAGCGGCTACGCGATGCCCGAGGCGGGCTACCTGCCGATTCCGGCCAAGCTCGCGCGCGCCGGGATCAAGGACATGGTGCGCATCTCGGACGCACGCATGAGCGGCACCGCCTACGGCACGATCGTGCTGCACGTCTCGCCGGAGGCCGCGGTCGGCGGACCGCTCGCGCTGGTGCGCGACGGCGACCGCATCCGCCTCTCGGTGAAGAACCGCGCTATCGACTTGCTGGTGGCCGAAGACGAACTCGCGCGCCGGCGCGCGGCGTGGCGAGCGCCGGCCGCTGCGCCGGTTCGCGGCTACGCCAAGCTGTACATGGACCACGTGCTGCAGGCCGAGCACGGCTGCGACTTCGACTTCCTGCGCAAGGCCTAGACCCGGCGCGATCTCATGGACCGCTTTGCGCACTACGGCTGGCCGTTCCTCGAGGAGCGCCATGCCACGCTCGCGCGCGAAGCCGAAGACTGGGCCGCGCGCCACCTGGCGCATGCGCACGACCCGGACGCCGACGCCGTGTGCCGGCGGCTGGTCAAGGAGCTGGGCGCGGCGGGACTGCTGCGCTACTGCGCGCCCGGGACCGACCACTTCGACGTGCGCTCGATCGCGCTGCTGCGCGAGGTGCTCGCCTACCACGCCGGCCTGGCGGACTTCGCCTTCGTGATGCAGGGCCTGGGCAGCGGGCCGATCGCGCTCGCCGGCAGCGATGCGCAGCGCGAGCGCTACCTGACGCGGGTGGCCGCGGGGCAGGCGATCGCCGCCTTTGCCCTGTCCGAGCCCGACGCCGGCTCGGACGTAGCCGCGCTGTCGACCAGCGCGCGGCGCGACGGCGCGGGCTGGGTTCTGGACGGCACCAAGACCTGGATCTCCAACGGCGGCATCGCGGATTTCTACCTCGTGTTCGCCAGGACCGACGCGTCCGCCGGCACGCGCGGCATCTCGGCCTTCGTGGTCGACGCCGATGCGCCGGGACTGGACGCGAGCGAGCGCATCGAGATCGTCGCTCCGCATCCGATGGCCACCGTGCGGCTGACTGGCTGCCGAGTGCCCGCCGACGGCCTGGTCGGGGCCGCGGGCGAGGGCTTCAAGCTCGCGATGCGCAACCTCGACGTGTTCCGCGCCACGGTCGCCGGCGCCGCGCTCGGCTTCGCCCGCCGCGCGCTCGACGAGGCGCTGGCGCGCGCCCGCGGGCGCCGGATGTTCGGCCAGACGCTGGCGCAGTTCCAGCTCACGCAGGCGAAGCTGGCCGACATGGCGACCGAGATCGAAGCCTCCGCGCTGCTAACCTACCGTGCGGCCTGGGCACGCGACGCGCACGCCAGGCGCATCACGAGCGAAGCGGCGATGGCCAAGATGTTCGCCACCGAAACCGCGCAGCGGGTGGTCGACGAAGCGGTGCAGATCTGCGGCGGCCTCGGGGTGACGCGCGGCCATCCGGTCGAGCTCTTGTACCGCGAGGTGCGCGCGCTGCGCATCTACGAAGGCGCCACCGAGGTGCAGAAGCTGATCATCGCGAGGGAGCTATTGAGGTGAGCGCGGCGGCCCGCAAACGCTGCGCCTGGGCGACGAACCCCCTGTCGATCGCCTACCACGACCGCGAATGGGGCGTCCCCGTGCACGACGACCGCAAGCTGTTCGAGTTTCTTCTGCTCGAGGGCGCGCAGGCCGGACTGTCGTGGGACACGATCCTCAGGAAGCGCGAGCGCTACCGGGAGGCGTTCGACGCCTTCGACCCGCACAAGGTCGCGCGCTACGGCGCGCGCAAGAAGGCGCAGTTGTTGGCCGATCCGGGGATCGTGCGCAACCGGGCGAAGGTCGAGGCGGCGGTGTGCAACGCGCGCGCTTTCCTTGCGGTGCAAAAGGAATACGGCAGCTTCGCGCGCTACTTATGGGCCTTCGTCGGCGGCAAGCCGCTGCGCAACCGCCGCGCGCGCGGCGCGCCCGTGCCGGCTCGAAGCGAGGTCTCGGATGCATTGTCCAAGGACCTCAAGCGGCGCGGTTTCAAGTTCGTCGGCTCGACGATCGTGTATGCTTTCATGCAGGCGGTTGGCATGGTGGACGACCACGCGGTCGGGTGCTTTCGCCGCCGCGCCGCGCCGCGCAGATGAGAACCGCACTTTTCCTCGCCCTGCTTTTCGGAGCTGCCCGCGCCGCGCTCGCCTACGACGCGAACGGGGTGGCGCTCGGCGCCAGCGAACTCGAGGTCAAGGACTCGTTTCCCAGCGCGCACTGCCAACCGCTCGAATGGAAGTCGGTTGCCGCTGACCGGCGCTGCGACGACGCCAGGATTTCCTTCGCTGACGTGCGAGCGCGCATCACCTTCTACCTCAAGAACGACTCGGTGCAGGCTTTCGACGTGCGCTTCAGCCCCGATGACCGCGAACGGGTGGTGCAATTCCTGAAATCGCATTACGGCGAGCCGCTGTCGGAGCGCGTCGAGACTTTCAGCCGCGATAGCAAGCCGGAGCGGCAGATCTACAAGGTGCGCTGGGAAAGCGGCCGGGATAAGGCACTCCTGTCGGTGCAGCTCGACCGCCGGCGCGCGCAGCTCGAGGTTTCGCGCGGGAAGTTCGAGCAGGAAATCTACGAGGTGAGGTAGCGATGTTCGAGTCCGCGGAGCTCGGGCACAAGCTCTCCAAGGGGGAGTACAAGCACATCGAACCGAAGCTCCGCGTCGACCTGCTGAACGCGCAGTACCAGCTGTCGCAGCTCGGCAAGTTTCCCGTGATCGTCCTCATTTCGGGCGTGCGCGGCGCCGGCAAGGGCGAGACGGTCAACCTGCTTAACGAGTGGATGGACCCGCGCCATATCCACACGCATGCCTTCGACAACCCTTCGGACGAGGAGTCGGAGCGGCCGCCGATGTGGCGCTACTGGCGCGCGCTGCCGCCCAAGGGCAAGATCGGGATCCTGTTCGGCTCCTGGTACACCGATCCGATCATCGACCGGGTCTTCAGGCGCACCAAGGCGAAGGACCTGTTGCATTCGGTGGAGGAGATCAACCGCTTCGAGAAGATGCTCGCCGACGACGGCGCGCTGATCCTGAAATTCTGGTTCCACCTGTCCAAGAAGGCGCAACGCAAGCGCCTCAAGGCGCTCGAATCGGATCCGGAGACGCGCTGGCGCGTCACGGCGCGCGACTGGAGCTTCTTCAAGCAGTACGACCGCTTCTACCAGGTGAGCGAAGACGCGCTGCGCGAAACCAGCACCGCATGGGCGCCGTGGATCGTGGTCGAGGGTTCAGATCCGGAGTACCGTGCGGTGACCGCGGGCAAGACGCTGCTGGAGGCGATGAACAAGCGCCTCTCGGCGCCGCCCGAGCGCCGCAGCAGGAAGAGCGACGCCGCGCCGCTGGTGCAGCCGGTTGACAACCTGCACATCCTCGACCGCCTCGACCTGTCGCAGACGCTGCCCAAGAACCGCTACCAGCAGGAGCTGGTCAAGCTGCAGGGCGAACTGGCGAAGCTCGCGCGGCACCCGAAGTTCCGTGAGCACACTGTAGTGCTGGTGTTCGAGGGCATGGACGCCGCCGGCAAGGGCGGCGCGATCCGGCGCATCACCGGCGCGATCGACGCACGCCTCTACCACACGATCCCGATCGCAGCGCCGACCGACGAGGAGCGCGCGCAATCCTACCTGTGGCGCTTCTGGCGCCATCTGCCGCGCAAGGGACGCTTCGTCATCTACGATCGCTGCTGGTACGGGCGGGTGCTGGTGGAACGCGTCGAAGGCTTCGCCGCCGAGGCCGACTGGCTGCGCGCCTACACGGAGATCAACGACTTCGAGGAGCAGCTCGCGCGCAGCGGCGCGATCGTGGCCAAGTTCTGGCTCCAAATCTCCAAGGAGGAGCAGTACCGGCGCTTCACGGGGCGCGAGAAGACGCGCTTCAAGCAGTTCAAGATCACGCCCGAGGACTGGCGCAACCGGAAGAAATGGGACGCCTACCAGGTCGCCGCGGCCGACATGATCGAGCGCACCAGCACCGGGCACGCGCCTTGGGCCCTGATCGGCGCCAACGACAAGTACCACGCGCGAATCACCATCCTGAAGACGCTGAACCGGGCGCTGCGCGCGCGGCTTAAGGCCTGATCAGCCCCAGACCCAGGGTCGGCGCGCGCGGTCCGCCGCCTGCCAGGCGGCGATCTCGGATTCGCGGGCAAGCGTCATGCCGATCGCGTCCAGGCCTTCGAGCAGCGCCTTCTTGCGCAATGGGTCGATCTCGAAGCGGTGCAGCGCTCCGCTGGGGGCGGAGATGGTCTGCGCGGGCAGGTCGACCCCGAGCTTCACCGGCTCGGACGCCGCACTTAGCCGCGCCTGCAGGCTTTCGACCGTCGCCAGCGGCAGGCGGATGGCGAGCACGCCGTTCTGGAAGCAGTTGCCGTAGAAGATCTCGCCGAAAGACGGTGCGATCACGCAGCGAAAGCCCATGCCGGCGATCGCCCACACCGCCATTTCACGCGAGCTGCCGCAGCCGAAGTTCTCCGCCGCGACCAGGATCTGCGCGCCGCGGAACCGCGTTTGGTTGAGCGCGAATCCGGGGTCCTCGCTGCCGTCGGCGCGGTAGCGCGCCATCTCGAACGCCCAGCGCCCCATCTGCGCGCGCGGCGTGCGCACGCAACGCTCGATGCGGATGATCATGTCGGTGTCGACGTCGCGCGTCGGCAGCGCGGCCGCGATCGCATCAAGGACGGTGAACTTTTCCATCGCTAGGCGAGAAAGCGGCGCACGTCGGCGATCTCGCCCGCGAGCGCGCAGGCCGCGGCGGTGGCCGGGCTGGCGAGGTGGGTGCGCGCGCGCGGCCCCTGGCGGCCGACGAAGTTGCGGTTGGAGGTCGATACGCAGCGCGCTTCGGGCTCGACCAGCTCGCCGTTCGCGCCGACGCACAATGAGCAGCCGGGCTCGCGCCATTCGAATCCTGCGTCGAGGAAGACCTGGTCCAGCCCTTCGGCCTCCGCCGCGCGCTTGACGCCGACCGAGCCGGGCACCACCCAGGCCTGCACGTGGCGCGCGACCTTGCGCCCGCGCGCGACCTCGGCCGCGGCGCGCAGGTCGGACAGGCGCGAGTTGGTGCACGAGCCGATGAATACCCGGTCGATGCGCGTGCCGGCGAGCGGGCGGCCGGCGGCGAGCCCCATGTATTCGAGCGCCTCGGGCTTCGCGGCGGGAATCTGCGCATCGACCGCGATCGTGTCTTCCGGGCTCGTGCCCCAGGTCAGCTGCGGCGCGAGCTTGCCGGCGTCGAGCTCGACCTCGTGATCGAATCCTGCGTCCGGGTCGGAGGGCAGGGTCTTCCACCAGGCGAGCGCGGCCTCCCACTGTGCGCCGCGCGGCGCGAAGGGCCGGCCCTCGAGCCAGGCGTAGGTCGTTTCGTCGGGGGCCACCATCCCGACCTTGGCGCCAAGCTCGATCGAGAGGTTGCACAGTGTCATGCGACCATCCATTCCGAGCGCGCGCACCGCGGCGCCGGCGTATTCGATCGCGTAGCCGACCCCGCCCGACATGCCGAGCTTACCGATCAGCGCAAGGATCAGATCCTTGGCGTACACGCCCTTCGGCGGCATGCCCTCGAAGCGTGCGCGCATCGTGCGCGGCTTGCGCTGCTCGATGGTCTGGGTGGCGAGCACGTGCAGGATTTCGGACGCACCGATGCCGAAACCGAGCGCCCCGAGCGCGCCGTTGGTGCAAGTGTGCGAGTCGCCGCAGACCACCAGGGTGCCCGGCAGGGTGATGCCGAGCTCCGGGCCGATCACGTGCACGATGCCCTGCTCGTCGCCGCAGACATCGAACAGGCGCACGCCCGCCCTGCGCGTCTCCAGCCGCAGCGAGTCGACCAGCACCTGGGCCCAGTCGTGCGCGCCGCCGGTGCGTCCGGGCGCGGACGAGATAACATGGTCCGCAGTGGCGAAGGTCAGCTCCGGGTTGCGCAGGCGCAGGCCGCGCGCGGCGACCTCGGCCAGCGCCTTGCCGCCGCCAAGATCGTGCAGCAGGTGCCGGTCCACGTGCAGCAGGGCGGCACCGCCGCCGAGGTCGGCGACCACGTGCGCGCTCCATACCTTGTCGAACAGCGTGAGGGCCATCAGCGCAGGAAGCTCCCGTCGGTGACGTCGATGACGGCGCCGTTCAACAACGCCGGCGCTTCGGTGACCAGCCAGCGGATGACGCCGGCCACCTCGTCCGGCCTGCCGGCGCGCTGCGAGTACACCGCCTTCAACAGCTGCTCGCGGCGCTCGGGCGCCGCCGCGCGGCGCAGCATGTCGGTCTCGATCGGCCCGGGGGCCACGGCGTTCACCTGCACCCCGTTCGGGCCGAGCAAGGCGGCGAAGCTGCGGGTGAAGCTCACGATCCCGGCCTTGCTCACACCGTACCAGATGTCCTGGTGCGCCATGTAGGCCGCGACCGAAGTGAGGTTGACGATTCGACCCGCGCGCCGCTCGACCATCTGCTTCGCCACCGAGCGGATCAGCTCGACCGGTGCCTCGAGGTTCACGCGCAGGAGCCGCGTGCGAGCCTCTTCGGTATAGCGCTCGATCGGCAGGCCGTTCTGCACCCCGGCGTTGTTGACCAGCACGTCGATGCGTCCGAGCGCCGCGACACGCGGCGCGATCGCGGCCAGGTCGGCGAGGTCCAGCCGCACCAGCTCGAGCGGCCCGGAGGCGACCAGCTTGCCGCCTTCGAAGTCGCGATCGAGCGCGATCACGCGCAGCCCCGCCGCGAGCAGGGCGTCGACCGTCGCGCGGCCTATGCCGCGCGCGGCGCCGGTGACGAGTGCGGTTCGGAGCTCGGCCATGACGCGTCAGCGGGCGTACGAGCCGTTGTTGACGTCCAGCGTGGCGCCATTGACGTACTCCGGGCAGGCCGAGCCGAGCCACAGGATGGCCTGCGCGACCTCATCCGGCCGGCACACGCGCCGGGAATAGACGCTGCGCATGACGCCGTCCTTGCGCGACTGCGGCAATTGATCGTACATGTCGGTCTGCGTCGGCCCGGGCGCGACAGCGTTGACCAGCACGCCGTGCGGACCGAGCCAGCCGGCAAAGCTCTTGGTGACGTTGAGCAGCGCCGCCTTGCTTGCGCCGTACCACAGGTCGGGGTGGCCGGTGAAGGCCGCCACCGAGCCGACGTTGACGATGCGCCCCGACTTGCGCGCCATCATCTGCGGCGCGAGCGAGCGCATCAGCGCCACCGGCGCCTCGACGTTGACCGCCATGATCTCGCGCCGGTGCGCGTCGGGGATCGAATCGTAGGGCTCGCAGTAAAGCACGCCCGCGTTGTTCACCAGCGTGTCGATTTCGCTCAGCGAGCCCGCCAGGGCGGGGATTCCGGCGACGTCGGTCAGGTCGTATTCCAGGCGCCGCACCGAAGGCGGCAGATCGCAGCGCGAGAAATCCTTGTCCAGCGCAAGCACCGTCCAGCCGGCCCCGACGAAGGCCCGCGCGGCGTGCAGGCCGATGCCCCTGCCTGCGCCGGTGACCAGCGCCGCGGGCATCTCAGGCGGCGAGCCCGGGCATGCCGAAGCCCGCTGCGCGCAGCGCGGCGATCAGCCCCTGTTCCTGCGCGCGATCGAGCTCGACCAGCGGCGGGCGCACGGTGCGCCACTGCGGGTCGTTGCCGAAGTGGGCGATGATCGCTTTCAGCGCCGGGATCATCGGCACTTTCTGCACGATGTTGCGCGTCGCGGTGATGCCGGCCTGAAGCTGATCCGCGCTCGTCGCCTGCCAGTTGCGGTACACCTGGTCGATCGGCCCGGGGTTGACGTTGCCGGTGGCGGTGATGCAGCCTTTGCCGCCGTAGCGCATGTTGTCGAGCAGGAACACCTCGCTGCCGGCGAATACGTCGAATCCGGCCTTGGCGAAGGCGTCCAGCATCGCCTTGGTGTTGGACCAGTCTCCCGAGGAGTCCTTCGCGCCGGCAACGATGCGCGGATACTTCTTCAGCAGGCGCTCGATCAGCGCAAGGGTGATCGGAACCTGCGACACCGGCGGAATGTGGTACAGGTACAGGCGCAGCCGGTCGTCGCCGACGCGCTCGATCACCTCGGCGAAGTTGCGGTACAGGCCTTCGTCGGAAACGCCCTTGTAGTAGAACGGCGGCAGCATCAGCACGCCGCCGCAGCCCAACTCCACCGCGCGCCGGGTCATCGTGACCGAGTCGGTCAGCGCGCAGTGGCCGGTGCCGGGCATCAGCGCGGCGGCCGGCACGCCGCCCGCCAGCAGGGCTTCGAGCAGCTCGAGCTTCTCGCCCACCGACATCGAGTTCGCCTCGCTGTTGGTGCCGAACACCGCCAGCCCGGAGCAGCCGTTGGCCAGCAGCCACTTGCAGTGGCGCACGAACCTCGCCGCGTCGGGCGTCAGGTCCGCGCCGAAAGGGGTGACGACCGGCGACAGGACGCCGGCAATGCGTTGTGGGATTTTCATGGGCCTCATTATATGTAAGCGGTGAGCCCGCGGTAGACTCGCGGGCCATGGATCTGTCCCGCACTGCGAACATGGACGACCTGCGCGAGCTGGCGCGCCGCCGCCTGCCGCGGATCGTGTTCGATTTCTTCGACGGCGGCGCCGAGGACGAGGTCACCCTGCGCGCCAACCGCGCCGCGTTCGAGCGCGTCCGCTTCGCTCCCCGGGTGCTGCGCGACGTCGCCAAGGTCGACGCCGCGGCCGAGATACTGGGCGGACCGGCGAAGTATCCCCTGGTGATCGCGCCGGTCGGCGGAATCGGAATGGGCTGGCCGGGCGGGGATCTGGCGATCGCCCGTACCGCCGCCGCTTTCGGGATTCCTTGCACGCTTTCCACCGCCGCCACGGCCACCATCGAGGAGGTCGCTGATAAAGCGCCCGGGCGGCTTTGGTTCCAGCTCTACGTGCTGCACGACCGCACGTTCACCGATCGCCTCGTGGAACGCGCGCGTGCCGCGGGCTACGAGGCGCTGGTGGTCACGGTCGACCTGCCGGTAGGGGGAAAGCGCGAGCGCGACACTCACAACGGCCTGGTACTGCCGTTCCGACCCGGCTGGCGCGAGCTGCTCGCCGGCATGGCGCATCCTTCGTGGGCCCTGCGCATCGCCGCCGCCGGCGGCATCCCCGAGCTCGTCAACCTGCGCGGATTGGCGGGCCGGCAGCGCGCAGACATGATCTCCACGGCGTCGTCGGTCGGACAGCAGCACGATGCCTCGTTCGATGACCACGGGCTCGCCCGGTTGCGCGACCTGTGGCAGGGCAAGCTGATCGTCAAGGGCGTCTCACGCGCCGAAGACGCCGTGCGCGTAGCGCGGCTCGGCGCGGACGCGGTGTGGCTCTCGAACCACGGCGGCCGTCAGCTCGATGGGGCGGTCAGCGCGTTCGAGGCGCTGCCTGCGGTGGCGGCGGCGCTCGGCGGCAAGCTGCCGATCCTGATCGACGGCGGCGTGCGGCGCGGCGCCGACGCGATAAAGGCGCGCGCACTGGGCGCGCAGGCGGTGGCAATCGGGCGCCCGACGCTCTATGGCGCCGCGGCCGCGGGCGAGGCCGGGGCGCGCCGCGCACTGGAGATTCTGAGCGACGAGATCGAGCGCACGCTCAGGCTGTGCGGCGCGCGCACCCTGTCCGAGGTCGGCCCCGACCTGATCGTGAGCTGAAATCATGTCGAAGGATCTACCGGTACTGGTTGTCGGGGGCGGCATCGGCGGCCTCGCCGCGGCCCTTGCGCTCGGCCGCAAGGGCCTGAAGGTAAGGGTGTTCGAGCAGGGCTCGGAATTCAAAGAAATCGGCGCCGGTATCCAGCTCGGGCCGAACGTATACCGCATGTTCGAACTGCTCGGACTGACCGAGGCGATCGAGGGCTACTCGGTGCACCCGGACAACATGGTGATGATGGACGGACTGACGGGCGAGGAGGTCATCCGCCTGCCGGTCGGCGGGCAGGCGTTCCGCGAACGCTTCGGCGGCTATCTCTACGGCGTGATCCACCGCGCGGACCTGCACCAGGTCTTCCTCGACGCCTGCAAGGGCGAGAAGAACGTCGAGCTCAACGTGCTGGCGAAGGCACTGCACTTTGAGCAGGACGGCGCTCGCGTGACCCTGCACATGGAGAGCGGCGAGCAGATCGAGGGCTGCGCGCTGGTGGGTGCCGACGGTCTTTGGTCGCGGGTGCGCAACCAGCTGCTGGGCGACGCGAAGCCGCGCGTGTCGGGCCACATCGCCTACCGCGCGGTGCTGCCGCGCGACGAGGTGCCGCCCGACCTTTGGCAGAACAACGTCGTGCTGTGGGCCGGGCCGAAAACGCACCTGGTGCACTACCCGCTGCGCCGCGGCGAGCTGTACAACCTGGTGGCCGTGTTCCACAGCGACAAGTACGAGGAGGGCTGGAACGTCTACGGCGATCCGCAGGAGCTGGAGCAGAAGTTCTCCTCCGAGCGTCCGCAAGTCAGGCGTCTGCTGGCCAAAATCAACGCCTGGAAAATGTGGGTGCTGTGCGATCGCGAACCGGTGCGCGAGTGGTCACGCGGGCGCGCGACCCTGCTCGGCGACGCCGCGCACCCGACGCTGCAGTACATGGCGCAGGGCGCCAACATGGCGATCGAGGACGCGGTCGTGCTCGCCGCCTGCGTCGAGCTATCCGGCCGCGACTGGGAAAAGGCGTTCCGCTGGTACCAGGACGAGCGCTACCTGCGCACCGCGCGGGTGCAGATCACCTCGCGCTACTACGGTGACCTCTACCATGCCGCCGGCGTGGTGCGCGAGCTGCGCAACCAGTTCCTCGCTCCCAAGCCCGGCGCCAATCCAGGCCAGCCGAGCTTCGAGGGCATCGCCTGGCTCTACGACGGCATCAGGCTGCCGGCCGCGCCGCGCGACTAGCGCGCGCTCAGGCCTTCTTGGCATACGCGACGCACCAGCCCTTGGGGCTGATCGGGCCCGCGACCACCTTGCACTCACCCATTGCCGACGCCGACTTGCCGGGAATGAACTGCAGGCAGTTGCTGCAGTCCTGCTCGCCTTTGGGGTGATCCTGGTATTGCATCGCCGCTTTCGACACCGTGCCGGCGGCCTCAACCGCCAGCGGAATCGCAGCCAGTCCCGCGATCAGCGCCGCACCCTTCAGGACTCTGCGTCGGCCCAATATCTTGCTTTTGTTGTCAGACATTTGATGGTCTCCCAGTGCGTAAAAGAGAGATGGACAAAACGACGGCGGAAAAGGTTTCACCCTGACGTAATGCTTTCGCCTAGCGCAGGCGCGAAAGGTAGTGCGCCAGCGCCTGCAGCCCCTGGTCGCTCAGCGGATAGACTGCATCCGGCATCGCGGCGACGCCGCCGCCGCGGCGCGCGCCCGACTTGAAGTCGCGCAGTGCCTTGAGCAAGTAGGCCTCACGCTGTCCCGCAAGCCGCGCCACCGCGTCCTTGCCGACGAAGCCGTCCATGTGGCAGCTCGCGCAATGGTTCGCGATCGCGAGCTGCTGCCCGGCCTCGCTCAGGTCGGGCCGGTCGTCCTTGACCTGCTGCAGCTTGGGCGGCGGCAGCGAGGACAGGTAGGCGCCGATGTTGCGGATATCGGGGTTGCCGAGGCTGGCGGCAATCGGCGTCATCACCGGATCCTTGCGGGTCTCGGTGCGGAAGTACACCAGCTGCCACTGGAGAAAATTGTCGGGTTGGGCATCGAGCACCGGCGCGACGGCGCCGCTCGACGCCGTCCCCGGGCCGTGGCAGGCGAGGCAGGACTCGACGAACTTCGCCTTTCCCGCGGCGGGATCGGCGGCGCCCGCGCTGGCGGCGGCTGAAAGCGCCGCCAGCGCGAGAACTGTCCGAATTACTCTGAGGTGCAGGGCTTACTTGCCGTAGCTGATGCGGTAGATCGCGTTGGCCCAGTCGTCGGCGATCAGGAGCGAACCGTCGGGGGCGACGATCACGTCCGCCGGCCGACCGTGGAAGTCCTGCTTGCCCTTGAGCCAGCCGGAGGCGAACACTTCCTGCTTAACATGCTTGCCTTTCGGGTCGACGATGACGCGCACGATGCGCGCGCCCTGGTACACGTGCCGGTCCCATGAGCCGTGCTCGGCGATGAAGATGTTGTCCTTGTAGCTCGCCGGGAACATCTTGCCGGTGTAGAACTTCATCCCGAGCGGCGCCACGTGCGCGCCCAGGTTGAGCACCGGCGGCGTGAACTCGGAGCACTTGTGTCCCATGGCGAACTTCGGATCGGGGATATTGCCCTGATGGCAGTACGGATAGCCGAAGTGCTGACCCATGCGCGTGATGTGGTTCAGCTTGTCGCTCGGCGTGTTGTCGCTCAGCCAGTCGCGCGCGTTTTCCGTGAACCAGTAATCGCCGCTGCGCGGATCGATGTCGCCGCCCACGCTGTTGCGCACGCCAAGGGCACGAATCTCGGCCAGCCCGGTCGCGGGGTCGACGCGCCGGATCTGCGACACGCTGGTCGGCGGAATGCCGATGTTGAACGGAGGACCGAACGCCAGCCAGAGCCAGCCGTGCTTGTCGAACGCAAGGTACTTCCAGCCGTGCGCCACGTACGACGGCATGTCGTCGTACACGACCTGGGGCGCCGGCATGCTGTCGAGATTCGCCTCGGCGTTGTCGTACTTGAGGATCTTGTTGATGTCGGCCACGTACAGGGCGCCGTCGCGAAACGCGATCCCGGTCGGCATCTGCAGGCCTTTGAGGATGACCTTGACCTGCTTGTCGCCTTCCGGACCCGTGATGGCGTAGACGTTGCCTACACCGAACGCGCCGACGAACAGCGTGCCCTTGTCGCCCCAGGCCATCTGCCGCGCGCTCGGGACGTCATGCGCCCACAGGCTGATGTGGAAGCCCTTGGGCAGCTTGATCTTCTTCAGCGTGGCCTGGATCTCTTCCATCGGCACGCCGGTGGCGGGCGGGGCCTTCGGGGCAAGGCCCTTCTGCGCCTCGGTTTCGTCGCCCAGGAACCAGTCCGCGGGCGGATGCTCCCAGAACGACTTCTTGCTCGAATCGTAATGCTTGAGCCCCTGCGCCTGCGCGCCGGTGACGGCGAACATCGCCGCGGCGATCGCAGCGGCGCCGAGCAAAAATCTCGACTTGCGTGACATCGTGGTGCCTCCTCTTCGTGCTTACACCAAAAGTGGAATTCCGTTCTTGTACCTTCGAGCCGTCGCCCCCCTGAAGCGTCAGCCGCGCGGGGATTAGATTCCGCTGTAAGCACCTTGTCAATGTCGCGCTTCGAAATGCGCGCCGGCGGCGGCATGCATAATTGACGCCAAGGAGGACGAATGGATCAAAGCGTCGAATGCGATGTGTTGGTGGTCGGCTCGGGCGCCGGCGGCTTGGCGGCCGCGGTGACCGCGGCGCGACTCGGGCTCGAGGTGATCGTGGCCGAGAAGGACGCCCTGTTCGGCGGCACCACGGCGCGCTCCGGCGGCTGGCTATGGATCCCGAACCACCCGATGCAGAAGGAGATCGGCGTATCCGACAGTCTGGAGGAGGCGAGCACCTACTTGCTCGACCAGGCCGGCGAGAAGTACGACCCCGAGCGGGTTGACGCGTTCCTGACGAACGGCCCACGCATGGTCGAATTCTTCACCCGCGAAACCGCGGTGCGATTCGACGCGTCGGCCACCTTCTCCGACTATCATCCGGACGCGCCGGGCGGCAAGCCGGGCGGGCGCTCGATCGTGGCGCGGGCCTACGACGGGCGCGAGCTCGGCGCCTGGCTGGCGAAGCTGCGCCCGCCGCTGCCGGAGCTGACCGTGTTCGGCATCATGATCGGCTCGGGCGCAGAGCTGGTGCACTTCATGCGCTGGTCCAAGTCGCTCGAGTCGGCGTCCTTCGTCGCGCGCCGCCTGCTCGGCCACGGTGTGGCGAAGCTGGTGCACGGGCGCGGCGTCAGGCTCACCAACGGCAATGCGCTCGCGGGCCGCTTGCTCAAGTCCGCGCTCGACGCCGGGGCCCAGCTCTGGGCTTCCGCGCCCGCGACCGAATTGGTGAGGCAGGGCGGCGCGGTGCGCGGCGCGATCGTCGAGCGTGAGGGAGCGCGGCAGCGCATCGTGGCGCGGCGCGGCGTGGTGCTTGCCTGCGGCGGATTCCCGCACGACCGCGAGCGGCGCGCAAGGCTGTTCCCGCACCCGGAGCACCATTCGCCCGCGCCGGAGTCGAACACGGGCGATGGGCTTCGGCTCGCCGCGGCCGCGGGCGGCAGGATCGACGAGTCGCTCCCCAATGCCGCCGCGTGGGTCCCGGTGTCGCGCGTGCCGCGCGGCGACGGAAGCTGGGGTCTGTTCCCGCACTTCATCGACCGCGCCAAGCCCGGGGTGATCGCGGTGACGAACAGGGGTGCGCGCTTCGTCAACGAGGGAAACTCGTATCACGACTTCATCCAGGCGCTGCTGGCCGCCGGAGAAACCTCTGCCTGGCTGGTCACCGACCACCGTGCGATCCGTGCCTACGGCCTCGGCTTCGTCAAACCGCGCCCGCTGCCGCTCGGCGCGCACCTCGCCTCGGGTTACCTGCGACGCGGCGCGACGCTGGCCGAGCTCGCGCGCGCGGCCGGCATCGACGCGCCCGCGCTGCAGGCGACGGTCGCCGAATACAACCGCCACGCCGCCCGCGGCCAGGACCCGGTGTTCCGCAAGGGAAGCACGGCCTACAATCGCTTCTACGGCGATCCGGACATCGCGCCCAACCCATGCGTTGCGCCGCTCGCCGCGCCGCCGTTCTACGCGGTCGAGGTGGTGGTGGGAGACCTGGGCACCTACGACGGCATCCTCACCAACGGCAACGCCCAGGTGCTGGACGCGAACAAGCGCCCGATTCCGGGCCTGTACGCAGCCGGCAACGACGCGCTGTCGATCATGGGAGGAAACTACCCGGGGCCCGGCATCACGCTCGGTCCGGCCATGACCTTCGGCTGGCTCGCCGGCCGCCACCTCGCCGGCGCCGCGCTCAGTCCCGACTTGTCTCGGCCGGCGGGGAACTGAGGCGAACGAATAGACCCAGGGCAACCAGCAGCAAGGCTGCGCCGACGATGATCGTCGCGGGGTAATAGAGGAAACCAGCCAGATCCTGCTGGCTGTACTTGATTACCATGATCAGGGATTCCAGTACCAGCGCGACGAAAACGACGCTGCCGAAGCGCGCGACGCCGCGCCGGATGCGATCCATGATGTCTTGCGGCTGGTTGTCGTGGTCGTACTCCTGGTGAACGATCTGCGCCAGCTCGTACACCGCTAGCGCGACGACGCCGGTATGCAGACCCTTCACGAGCCCTTGCACGAAGTCGCCGTCCTGGATGATCGGCTGCGCGAACTGGACCAACGCCGAAACCGCGAGGCACACGGCGAACGCGAAGAAAAGCAGCGAGAACAGCGGCACGAATACTCGCGGCAGTGCGGTGATCATGCGGTTGATCTGCGCCAGCAGCCCATTGTCGCCCCTTTGCGGCTGCGTCGAACGGAGCAATGCGGAAACTTCCATCGCGTTCTCCTTGATTTCGGATTGATGGCGGCGCAGGACTTGCGCGCCGTGGGAGTGCGCCCAGCTGGGCGCTGGTGAAGCCGTATTCTAGGTATTGTCGCGAGTCGAGGAAACTGTCGCAGTTCGGCGACGTTTCAAAACGACTCGAAGTATTGCACCATGCGATTGCGCATCGCGGCGTCGGGCAACTTGCCGTGCGCCGCGCCGAGATTGTCCTTCAGGTGCGCAGGCTTGCCGGTACCCGGGATGGCGCAGGTGATCGCCGGATGCCCGATGATCCACTTGAGGAAATACTGCGCCCAGCTGGCGATGCCAAGCTCCTGCGCCCAAGGCGGCAGCGGCTTGCCGAGAACGCGGCGGAACGCGCCGGCGCCGGCGAACGGACGGTTGGCGATCACCGCCACCTTCATTTCCTGCGCCAGCGGCAGCAGCCGGCGCTCGGCGTCGCGCTCGGCGAGCGAGTAGTTGATCTGCAGGAAGTCGTAGCCGCCGCGCCTGAGCCAGCGCTCGACCTCGGCGTAGGCCGACGCGGTGTAGTGCGTGATGCCGATGTAGCGCACGCGCCCCTCGCTCTTCCACTGCTCGAGCGTGCGCGTGTGGGTGGCGGCATCGAGCAGGTTGTGGATTTGCATCAGGTCCATGCGCGCGACGCGCAGGCGCCGAAACGAGTCCTCCATCTGGCGTATGCCTTCCGCGCGGCCGCTGGTCCAGACCTTGGTAGCGATGAACAGCCGCTCCCGCAGGCCGAGCTCGGCCACAAGGTCGCCCGCGACCGATTCGCTCGTGCCGTACATCGGCGAGCTGTCGATCAGCTTGCCGCCGCCCTGCGCGAACTGTGCCAGCACGTCGCGCAGCGGAGCGCGCGCGGCGGCGTCGTCGCCGACGTCGAAGGTCTGCCAGGTTCCGACGCCGACCACGGGCAGGCGTTCGCCGCTGGCGGGGATCCGGCGAGTGAGCGGCGTGTCGGGTGCGGACATGGTCTGGGTCGTTGCGAGCGCCGCGGGCACGCCGGCGAGCAGGCCGAGCGCGCGCCGGCGCCCTGGGCGAAGCTCGCGGCGAGGCATGCGTTCATTCTAGAATAGCAGCCGCGCGCCATGGCGCAACAGGGAGGAAGGATGAGCACAGGAGGGTGGATATTCATCGCATTGGTGGTGCTGCTGGTGGTATTCGGCATCACCATCTACAACCGCCTGGTGGCGCTGCGCAACCGGTTCAAGAACGGGTATGCCCAGATCGACGTCCAGCTCAAGCGCCGCTACGACCTGATCCCGAATCTGGTCGAGGCCGCCAAGGGCTACATCCAGCACGAGCGCGGCACGCTCGAGGCGGTAACCGCCGCGCGCGGCGCGGCAGTCAGCGCGTCGCAGCGCGCCGCCGGCGCGCCGGGCGACCCGGCGGCGATGCAGAGCCTGGCGCAGGCGGAAGGGGCGCTTGGCGGTGCGCTCGGGAGGTTGATGGCGGTATTCGAGGCCTACCCCGACCTCAAGGCGAACCAGAACATTCTCGCGCTGCAGGAGGAGCTCTCCAGCACCGAAAACAAGATCGCCTTCGCGCGCCAGGCCTACAACGACTCAGTGATGCAATACAACACCACGCGCGAGTCGTTTCCGGACAACATGTTCGCCGGCTCCTTCGGCTTCGTCCAGGCCGAACTGCTGCAGGCGACCGAATCGGCGGCCGAGCGCCAGGCGCCCAAGGTCTCTTTTAAGTAAGCCTTGGATTTCTTCGAGGCACAGGAGCTCGCGCGGCGCGCCACGCGGCGGCTGGTGCTGCTCTACCTGCTGGCGGTCGCCACGGTGGCGATCGCGGTGTGTCTGGGACTGGGCGCGGCTTACACCCTTGCCGTGATGTCCGGCGCCGCTGCGCCTGCGCGCGAGGTGATGATCGACGGCAGGCATCTGGGCTCGGCGTTCGTCGAGATCATGCGCTACGGGGTGCCGCTAAAGCTGTACGCCTTCGGCGCGGGCGCGACGCTGCTGCTGATCGCGAGCGCCACGCTGTACCGCGTGTTCCAGCTCTCCGACGGTGGCGAGGCGGTGGCGGACATGGTGGGCGCGCGCCGCGTCGATCCGGCCAGCGGCGACCCGGGCGAGCGGCGCCTGCTCAACGTGGTGGAGGAGATGGCAATCGCCTCCGGGGTACACGTGCCTGCGGCCTACGTGATGGACGGCGAGCGCAGCATCAACGCCTTCGCCGCCGGCTACTCGCCCAACGAGGCCGTGGTCGCAGTCACCCGCGGCGCGCTCGACGAGCTCTCTCGCGACGAGTTGCAGGGCGTGATCGGGCACGAGTTCAGCCATATCCTGAACGGCGACATGCGCCTCAACGTGCGCCTGCTCGGCATCCTTTTCGGCATCGTCTGCATCGGTCAGCTCGGCCAGTTCCTGGTGCGTGCGACGGCCAACCGGGAGGTGCGCCTGAGCCGCGAGAACCGCGGTCCGGAAGTCGCTTTGGTATTCCTCGGCATCGCGTTGGCGATGATCGGCTTCCTGGGTCTCGAGTTCGCGCGCCTGATCAAGGCGGCGATCTCGCGCCAGCGCGAGTTCCTGGCCGATGCCTCCAGCGTTCAGTTCACCCGCAACCCGGACGCCATCGCCGGCGCACTCGACACGATTGCAGGCTCGCCGCGCTCGACCCTGGTCCACAACGCGCATGCCGAAGAGCTGTCGCACATGTTCTTCGCGCAGGGCGTGGCGAATTGGATGGGCTCGATGTTCGACACCCACCCGCCGATCGAGGAGCGCATCCGCCGGGTGCGCCCCGGATTCCAGCGCAGCCGCTATCGCGCGGCGCGCGCCGCCGTCATGGGCACCGACGCGCCGGCGGTGGCGGTACTCGACGGCACCGGCAACGTGGTCAAGACGATCGGTGGCGGCGGGCAACGGGCGGCGGGCGACGCGGCGCGCGCGACCGCCGCGATCGCCGCCGTGGCGGCCTCGGTCGGCAACCCGACTGCGGCGCACGTCGACTTCGCGCAGCGGCTGCTGGCGGCGATCCCGCCGGCGCTGCGCGCGAAACTTTCCGATCCTGCGGGCGCGCAGGAAATCGTGTTCGCGCTGGCGATCGCCGGTGACGAGACTTCGCGCATGGCCAAGCTCGACGCGCTGCGCGCGCGCCGCGGGGACGATGCCGCGCGCGCGGTCGAGCAGGTCTGGAACCTCACCAGTCGCCTCGACCGCGGCTACGTGCTGCCCCTGCTCAGCATCGTATCGCCGGTACTGCGGCGGCTCGCGCAGCCGGAGCGCGACGCACTCGTCGCCGACGTCGCCAAGGTCGTCGAGGCCGATAGCAAAGTGACCCTGGCCGAGTTCGTTCTTGCGACGATCCTGCGCCAGCAGCTTCGCGAAGGAGCGGGGAATCCGATACCGACGCGCTACCGCGACCTCTCCGAGGTCGACGCTGAGCTGCGCACCGTCCTCTCGCTGGTGGCGCACGCCGCGCTCGCCGACACCCCGGTCGCCTACGCCAAGGGCGCCGAGTACCTGTCGCTCAACGTGCGCGAGCCGGTGCCGGTCTCCGAACTTTCCACCGGCCGCGTGGCCGAGGCGCTCGAGCGCCTGCGGCTGCTCGCGCCGCTCGCCAAGCCGCGCGTGATCAAGGCCTGCCTCGAGGTGGCGAGCGCCGACAACGTCATCACGCTGGCGCAGGCGGAGCTCACGCGCATGGTTGCGGTGACGCTCGACTGCCCGCTGCCGCCGGTACTCGCGGCGCTCGACCCGGCGACGCTGAAATGAGCGATTGGAAGGGGCTCGAGACGGATCTCGCGCGCGCCGTTTCGGGCGAGGTTCGCTTCGACGCCGGTGCGCGTGCGGCGTACTCGGCCGACGCCTCGAACTACCGCCAGGTGCCGATCGGGGTGGTGCTGCCGCGCTTGGTCGAGGACATCGTCGCCGCGACGGCGGTGTGCCGTGCCCACGGCGTGCCCATCCTTGCGCGCGGAGGCGGGACGGCGCAGAACGGCCAGAGCGTGAACGTCGCGGTGGTGCTCGACTGCTCGAAGTACCTGAACCGCGTGCTCGAGATCGATCCGCAGGCGCGCCGGGCGCTGGTCGAGCCCGGCGCGGTGTGCGACGCGCTGCGCGACGCGGCCGAGCGCCACCGCCTCACCTTTGCGCCCGACCCGGCGACGCACTCGCGCTGCACGCTCGGCGGCATGATCGGCAACAACTCCTGCGGCCCGCACTCGGTGATGGCGGGCAAGACGGTCGAGAACATCGAGCGGCTCGAGGTGCTGACCTATGACGGCGCGCGGTTCTGGTGCGGGCCGACCAGCGAGGAGGAATACACACGCATCGTCGCCGGCGGCGGCCGCCAGGGCGAGATCTACGCCCGGCTCAGAGCGCTCGCGGACAAGTACGGCGATCTGATCCGCGCCCGGTTCCCGAAGATCAGGCGGCGCGTGTCGGGCTACAACCTGGACCAGCTGCTGCCGGAGAACGGCTTCAACGTGGCGCGCGCGCTGGTCGGCTCGGAAGGAACCTGCGCACTCACGCTCGCCGCCGAAGCGACGCTGGTGCGAAGCCCGCAGCACCGGGTGCTGCTGGTGCTCGGCTTTTCCGACATCTACCTGGCGGGCGACGGGGTGCCGCAGATCCTCGCCGCACGGCCGATCGCCTGCGAAGGGCTGGACGAGAAGATCATCGGCGGGCTGCGCGAGCGGCGCCTGAAGCTTGATGACATCGGCCTGCTGCCCCAGGGCAAGGCTTGGCTGATGTGCGAGTTCGGCGCCGATTCGCAAGCGCAGGCGCTCGCCCAGGCGCGCGCGCTCGAGGCGGTATTTGCGGCGCGGCCCGACGTCAGCCGGCGGCTGATCGAGGACAGCGCGATGATCGCGCGCATGTGGACGATCCGTGAGACGGGCGCCTCCGCGACCGCGCTTGCCCTGGGCGGGCAGGGACCGGACCCGGTGGTGGGTTGGGAGGACGCTGCGGTCGACCCGCTGCGCTTGGGCGACTATCTGCGCGAGTTCCAGGCGCTGATAGACCGTTACGGCTACCGCACTTCGCTCTATGGGCACTTTGGCGACGGCTGCATCCACGCCCGCATCACGTTCGAGCTGCGCACGCCGGAGGGCCTGACGCACTGGCGCCGCTTCCTCGCCGAGGCGGCGACCCTGGTGGTGAAGTACGGCGGCTCGCTCTCGGGCGAGCACGGTGACGGCCAGGCCAAGGCCGAGTTCCTGCCCACGATGTACGGCCCCGAGCTGATGGCCGCGCTGCGCGAATTCAAGGCGATCTGGGATCCGCAGGACAGGATGAACCCGGGCAAGCTGGTCAGCGCGCGCGGCACGGTCTACCGGGCGGATCAGAACCTGCGCCTCGGGCCCGACTACCGGCCGGTGACCCTTGCCACCCGCTTGGCATTCAAGTCCGACGTCGGCGACGGGTTCACGCGCGCGACCGAGCACTGCATCGGAATGGGCAAGTGCCGCGCCGCGTCCGGGGGCACGATGTGCCCGAGCTACCGCGCGACCGGCGAGGAGCGCTATTCCACGCGCGGCCGGGCGCGGCTGCTGAACGAGATGCTGCGCGGCGAGGTAATCACCGACGGCTGGGCGAGCGAGCAGGTGAAGGAGGCGCTCGAGTGGTGCCTTGCCTGCAAGGGCTGCCGCAGCGATTGCCCGACGCATACCGACATGGCGAGCTACAAGGCGGAATTCCTGTCGCACTACTACGAGCGCCGAGCCCGCCCGCGCCAGGCGCATTCGATGGGGCGCATCGGCGAGTGGGCCCCGCTCGCGGCGCGCGCCCCGGGGCTGGTGAATTTCCTGACCCAGACGCCGGGACTGGCCTCGCTCGCCAAGCGTGCCGCGGGAGTGGCGGCGGAGCGAAACCTGCCCAGGCTCGCTGCGAGAACATTCCAGTCGCAGTTCACTTCCAAACGGCATGCTGGTGACAGGGTTGTCCTGTTCGCCGACACCTTCAATAACCACTTCCGTCCGGAGACCGCGCTCGCGGCGGCGGAGGTGCTCGAAGCCGCCGGTTGCGCGGTCGAGGTGCCGCGCGAGCGCATCTGCTGCGGCCGGCCCTACTTCGACTTCGGCATGCTCGATCGTGCCCGTGCTTCACTGCGGCGGCTGGTCGCGGCGCTCACGCCGCGGGTGGCGGCCGGCGCGCCGCTGGTGGTGCTCGAGCCAGGCTGCCTGTCCGTGTTCCGCGACGAGCTGGTCCAGCTGTTGCCGGGCGACGCGAGTGCGGCATTGCTGGCCGAACGCGCGGCGTCGCTCGGCGAGCTGCTCGCGGCGCGTGGCTGGCAGCCGCCGGCGGTCGGCGGGCGCGCGCTGTTGCACGGCCATTGCCACCGCAAGGCGCTGGGCGGGCTCGAGCCGGAGATCGGGCTGCTGCGCGCGGCCGCGGTCGAGGTGGCGGCGCCCGACACCGGTTGCTGCGGGATGTCGGGCTCGTTCGGCTTCAAGCCGCAGCACTACGCGGCGTCGCGCCGGATCGCCGAGCTCGCGCTGCTTCCCGCGCTGCGCGCGGCGGGCGACGACGCGATGGTGATCGCCGACGGCTTTTCCTGCCGCGAGCAGGTCGAGGATCTCGCGGGCCGCGAGACGCTGCATCTCGCCGACGCTCTTGCGCGCGCGCTCAGGGCGCACTAGATCAGCTCGGCGAGCAGCTCGTAGGAGCGCAGGCGGGAGGCGTAGTCGCCCGTGATGGTGAGCAGCATCACCTCATCGGCGGCGTAGCGTTCGGCCATCGCTTCGAGCTCGCGCCGGCACTTCGCGAGCCCGCCGATCACCGCGCGCGAGCGCTGTCCCATGACGTAACGGCGCTCCTCGTCCGAGTATTCGTGGCGCAGGGCTTCATCGAGCGTCGGCACCGTGGTATCGAGATTAAGGGCCATGTGCAGCCGGCGTAGGTCGATCGAGGCGGCGAGGCGCTCCGCCTCGGCGTCGGAGTCGGCGCAGATGGCGAAGGTGCATACCAGCACCTGTGGCTGCGGCTCTCGTGCCGAGGGCCGGTACTGCGCGCGATAGGCGCGCGTCACGGCATCGCCGCCCTGGGCGCTGATGAAGTGCGCGAAAGCAAAGCGCAGCCCCAGCTGCGCCGCGAGTGCCCCACTGTAGTCCGACGAGCCGAGCAGCCAGACTTGCGGCGCACTCTCGCACTCGGGCTGGGCCCGTACGCGCCTGAAAGGGTGGTCGTCGGGCAGGCTGCCGTCCAGGTGGCCGACCAGTTCCCATACCTGCTCGGGGAAGTCGCGCGCATCGGGGAAGCGGCCGCCGCCGACGGCCTGCGCGGTGCGCGCGTCGCCGCCTGGCGCGCGGCCGATGCCCAGGTCGATTCGCCCCGGATACAGGGCTTCGAGCATCCTGAACGTCTCGGCCATCTTGAACGCGCTGTAGTAGGGCAGCAGCACGCCTCCGCTACCGATCCGGATGCGCCCGGTCTCGGCCCCGAGACGCGCCAGCAGCACCTCCGGGCAGGGGTCGGCGAGCGCGGCGATGGCGTGATGCTCGGCCAGCCAGTAACGCTGGTAGCCGAGCTGGTCGGCGCGGCGCGCGAGCGCGAGCGTCTCCTCGATCGCGCGCCGCGCGCCGAGAGTGCCGATGACGGGAGACTGGTCGAGGACCGAAAGCTTCACTAGCGGATCTTAGCTTGGGCAGGCTGCGTCGCCGCGCGGCGACAGCGAAACCCGAGGTCGATCAGGCACATGGCAAAAACTCGCCGGCGAACGTCGCCTGCGGGAGACGATTCGACCCTCTTCCGCGCCAGCGAACTTTTTCACGAACGGCTCGCAACTTGCTGTGCCGGCGAAGCATTTTCGGCGTGGCACGCCGATTGCAGTAAGCCAAGTGGCGAAAGCCGTTTTCTGCCGTAGTCGCATAGAACGGGCCAGTGCCCGACATGAATTTGAAAGGTTCACCAAACGGAGCGCGCCATGTTTCAGGACATCAAGCAGTTCAAGCAGGACTACCGCGTACTGATTCAGACCCTGGTCGGGTTCATGGTGCTGGCGCTGGTGATGATAGGCGTTGGCGGCACGGTATACCGCATGATTGCGCCCGAAGGATGGCTGGTGCAGCTGTTCGGCACCGGCGTCACCGCTGCGACCGCCGCGGTGCTGTCGCTGCTGGTGCTCGCGGTGCTGTCGTGGTTCACCCGCGAGTGGGTGTCCGCCTACCAGAAGAACCGCTTGGCCGACGTTCTGATCTATGTATTCGCCGGCGCCGGGGTGGTGTACCTGGCGCAGATCCTCATGCCGCTGCGCTTCTAAAGGAGTCTCCCCACAACAATAAGACCCCAGTCCTTCCTATCTCCCCCGGGGCTCGCCGGTTCCCCCTACCGGCGGGCCCCATTTTTTTACCTCCCGCCGCCGCTCCTTTGCTCGAGCCAGGCGGGGAGCAGCGCGGCGCTCGCCAGGAGCGCATCGTGCGGCGCCTTTTCCAGCCGGGCGCGGTCGTGCGCGCCGCTCAGCACGCCGAGGTTGGCGCCGACCCCGGCGTTCGCGCCCGCCTGCAGGTCGTTGTCGGTGTCGCCGGCGCATAGCACCTCGCGCGCGTCGCCGACGCCCGTCCTTTGCATCGCGCGCAGAATCATATCGGGCGCCGGTCGCCCCTGCGCCACTTCGTCCGCGCACACGACGGCGTCCACCTTGTCGCGCCAGCCGAGGCGGGCCAGCAGCCCGTCGGCCACCCTGCGGTCGAAGCCCGTGGTGAGCGCGACTCGAATGCCGCGCGCGCGCAGCGTCGCGATCGCCTGCTCGACACCGTCGATGGACCTCACGCCGTGCTCGGCGAACGAGGCGATCAGCAGCTCCTGGAAGCTGGCGTAGACCCGCTCCGGGTCGGCCGCACTGCCCGCCGCCAGGCGTCCGATGACTTCGCGCTTGGCGGCGCCGCGCCAGGCGTGAAGCTGGGCGTCGGTGGCCGAAAGGCCGTGGCGCGCGAGCGCCGCCTTGAACACCGCGGGAACGTCGGCCGTATCGTGGATCACGGTGCCGCCGACGTCGAGCACCGCGAGACGAATGCGCATCAGGACCCGGTCCCGAAGCCTACGCCCGCGTTGCGGTATTCCTCGCGCGGCGGCGCGAAGATGTCGAGCACCGTTGCGCCTGCGGCACCGGTGCGAATCCCGTGCGCCACGCCGCCCGGCGTATGCCAGAAGTCGCCCGCCTTCATCGGGTGCTCCTCGCCGCCCTGGATGCGCACGCATTCGCCTTCGAGCAGCACGCCCCACTGCTCGTTGGGGTGGCTGTGCACGGTGCCGGTCGCGTTCGGCTCGATGCGCACCACCGACAGCATCACGTGCTCGCCGGGGAAGATGCGCGTGTTGATTCCCTCGCCGAGCTTGCGCCTGATTCCCTGCTTTTCGTTCGCCAGGTTGAATATCCACTGGGCGGCGGATTGTGCGCTCATAGCAGACTCCTCCTGAAGGTTGTCAGACCGCGATCGGCGCCTTGATCGCGGAATGCGGATCGTAGCCTTCGAGCGCGAAATCCTCGTAGCGGAAGCTGAACAGATCCTCGCGCGGCGCGAGCGTCATGCGCGGGAAGGGCCGCGGCGCGCGCGCGAGCTGGGCGCGCGCCTGTTCGACGTGATTCAGGTACAGGTGGACGTCGCCCAGCGCAAGCACGAACTCGCCCGGGCTGAGCCCGGCGACGCGGGCGATCATCAGCGTCAGCAGCGCGTAGGACGCGATGTTGAACGGAACGCCCAGGAACACGTCGGCGCTCCTCTGGTACATCTGGCACGACAGCCTGCCTTCGGCGACGTAGAACTGGAACAGCGCGTGGCAGGGCGGCAAGGCCATCTTGTCGACGTCCGCCGGGTTCCATGCCACGACCATATGGCGCCGCGAGTCCGGATTGCGCCGGATCGATTCGACGACCTGCCCGATCTGGTCTATCTCGCGCCCGTCGGGCGTCCTCCAGTGGCGCCATTGGTACCCGTATACCGGGCCCAGCTCGCCGCGCGCGTCGGCCCATTCGTCCCAGATCGTCACGCCGCGCTCCTGCAGCCACCGGACATTGGTTTCGCCGCGCAGGAACCACAGCAACTCGTAGATGATCGACTTGAGGTGCAGCTTCTTGGTCGTGAGCAGAGGAAAGCTCCGGTCGAGCGCGAATCGCATCTGGCGTCCGAACAGCGACAGCGTTCCGGTTCCGGTGCGGTCCGACTTGCGCGCGCCGCGCTCGAGCAGCTCGGCGAGCAGGTCGAGGTACTGCTGTTCGCCTGGATCGAGGTTCATATCGCTATGTTAGCGAAAAGCTCGCGCGCGCTCTGGTAGCGCTTCGCCGGGTCCTTGGCGATCAGGCGGTCGAGCACCCGCTGGTAGCCGGTCAGCGGCGGCCCAAGCCGCCGCGGTTCGCCCTTCACGTGCATCCTGAGCAGCTCCCTGTCGTTCGCCCCCTCGTAAAGCTTCCTGCGGGTCAGCATCTCGTAGAAGATGACTCCCAGGCTGTAGAGATCGGAGCGCGCATCCGCGGGCTGGCCGAGGCACTGCTCGGGGCTCAGGTAGCGCGCGGTGGCGATCATCTGGCCACTGCGCGCGAGGGTGGAGTCCGCCGCCAGCGAGCGCGCCAGGCCGAAGTCGACGATCACCGGGACGCCGTTGCTGCGGAACAGGATGTTCTGCGGCTTGAGGTCGCGGTGGACGATTCCGTGGCGGTGGATCGCATCGAGCGCCTTGGCAATCTGCCCCAGCAGGCGCAGGGCCTGGCGCGGCGCAAGGCCCTCGATGATCTTCGCCTTGAGGTCTCCGCCGGGCAGATACTCCATCGCGATGTAGGGATGGCTGCCCGCGAAGCCCTGGTCGTAGATCCGCGCCACGTGCTCGTCGTCGAGGTCGGCAAGCAGCTTGTACTCCTGCACGAAGCGCGCCATGAACAGCGTGTCCTCGCGCAGCCTCGGGTCCAGCACCTTCAGCACCAGCGTCCTGCCGTCGTGAACGCGCTCTGCGAGGTAGACCCGCGACGAGCCGCCCTCGCCGATCAGCCGCAGCGCGCGGTACCCGGGAACCACCGGTGTCGCGCTGCGGTCCGCGTGCGCATCGCGCAGCGCCGCGAGTTTGACCGTAATGGTGCGCTGGCGCCGCCGGCCCGACGCGTCGCGGCCGATCTCCGCGCGCTCGCTCATGCCGTCGATCACCGCCTGCGCCAGCCGGCCGGCCTGCAGACCCTCGCGCAGCAGGAAGTCGGACGCCCCGGCCTTGATCGCCTTCACCGCCATGCGCTCGCCGCCCTGATCGCTCAGCAGCAACAGCGGCGGCGACTTGGGGTCATTGCAAATCTCGGCCACCATCGCGACCGGCGCGTCCTCCCAGCTCTGCGCCGACAGCAGAACGGCGGAATACTCGCCCTGTGCGATCGCCTCGCGCGGACTGCCCTGGGAGGCGGGCTCCCATTCGTTGATCTCGGCGTCAGGCCAGTGCTCCCGCAGCAGGGCGGCGAGCCCCGCGCGGGGCTCCCGCGCCTGGTCGACGATCAGAAAGCGCATTGCGCATTGTGCCAAGCCGCGCCGGGCTCGCAAAGTGCGCCGTACAATGATACGACTCGTTCCGGAGGCGTACGATGGCGATTCGTATAGTCCGGCTGGGCACCGCCAGGGCACACGACGAGGGGCTGCGAGTCGGCACCGTGCGGCGCCCGCCCAGGGGCGTGCCGAAGAGCGCGTATGCGTCGCAAGACTGGTACGACGTTTGGTATCCGAATCTCGCACCCAGCCCGCAGACCGTGAAGCTGGCGCAGAACGCGCGCAGCGCGCGCGAGTGGAGCGCGTTCGCAAGGAGGTACCGGGAGGAGATGCGCGCGCCGGACGCCGCACGCGCCATCGAACTGCTGGCGGCGCTGTCGCATCAGACGAACTTCTCCATCGGCTGCTATTGTGCCGACGAGTCGCGCTGCCACCGTTCGGTGCTGCGGGCGCTGCTCGCGGAGAAGGGGGCGAAGCTTACGTGAACCGGCGCGCAGACACGCATAGCAAGGTGATCGGCTACCTGTTGTGGATCTTCGGGTTCACCGGATCGCATCGATTCTATTTCGGGCGGCCGGTCTCGGGCACGATCTGGTTCTTCACGCTCGGGCTGCTAGGGGCGGGTTGGCTGGTGGACCTGTTTCTGATTCCGTGGATGGAGCGCACTGCGGAGATGCGCTACACGCCGGGGCCGGTGGATTATTCGGTGGCCTGGATTCTGCTCACCTTTCTGGGACTTTTCGGAGTGCACCGCTTCTACATGGGGAAGTGGGGGACCGGGCTGCTTTACCTGTGCACTGCAGGACTGTTCCTGGTCGGGGTGCTGTATGACCTTTGGACGCTCAATTCCCAAGTGAGCGAGCGCAACCGCGAGCTCGGCGGTTAGGCCGACCGTGTGATTCGACCGGCGCCGGACGCAATGAAGCTCGAGCAACAGGACCTGGACAAGATCGCCGCGCTGACGCTCGAGTACTACAACCAGCGCGCGCAGGACTACTGGGAGGGAACGCGCGGGCACGACGTATCGCAAAACATCGCCGCGCTGCTGCGCCACATCGAGGGCGAGCCGCCGTTCACGATCCTCGACCTCGGCTGCGGGCCCGGGCGCGACCTGGAGGTGCTTGCCGGGCTCGGCCACGTGGCCGTGGGCCTGGACGGAGCCGAGCGGTTCGCACAGATGGCGCGCGAGAACAGCGGCTGCGAGGTGTGGCTGCAGGACCTGCTCGCGCTCGAGCTTCCGCCGGCGCATTTCGACGGCGTGTACGCGAACGCGGTGCTGTTCCACGTCCCGAGCCAGGAGCTGCCCCGAGTGCTGGTTGAGCTGTGCGCGGCGCTCAAGCCGGGCGGCGTGCTGTTCAGCTCAAACCCGCGCGGCAACAACGAGGAAGGCTGGAACCGCGGGCGCTATGGCGCCTACCACGACCTGGAATCGTGGCGCCGATACATGACGCGGGCGGGGTTCACCGAACTCGAGCACTACTACCGTCCGCCGGGGCTGCCGCGCTCGCAGCAGCCCTGGCTGGCGACGGTCTGGCGCCGCTGCGGCTAGCGGAAGCGTCCGCCGGGTCCGCCCGGGCCGCGCGGCCCCGGGCCCATGGCGAGGTAGCCCTGATCAGCAATTGAGCGTTGTTCGGGGCTGAGCGCCGCGTAAAGATCCTTGAATGCGGCGGTCATCGCCTCGTGCTGCGCCAGGCGCTGTTTCATCATCGCGTCGCGCTGCGCGAGCCGCTCGGGTGCGGTCGCCTGGGTGCCGGCCTGGATCGCTGCGTGCCAGGCCTGCATGCTCTCGGCCTGCGCCTTCGCCCTTGCGGCGTAGGCTTGCCACGCGCTTTCCTGGGCTGCGGTGATTTTCAGCTCGGCCTGCATCTCAGCCAGCCGGCCTTCCATCGCTGCGGCGGGATTGCCGAAGTGGTAGCCGTAACCCATCATCCTTCCCGGCCCCACGCCGCCCATCATGTAAGCGGGGCCCGAGCCCATGCCCGGACCGTAGCCCGTGCCCGGTCCGTAGCCCTGCGCGTTGACCATCGCGGCTGCGAGCCCGAGGCTCAATGCTGCGCCGACGCCGAGTGCAATTTTGGTGTTGCGTTTCATGACTCTCTCCGTTGGTTGAATACGGTGACTTCGCTACGGTTCCCATTGCAGCACCCGGGCGTAACGGGCTGGTTGGATTTTTGTAGCGCGTCGTATCCTGCGTGCGGCTTGTTACGCTAGGCTACAAATCCGTCTCTGCGGCCGGGCGCAACCGGTTGAAAATGCCGTCATGGACCCCCAGGACCACATCCTGATCGTCGACGATGACGCGGACATCCGCGACCTGCTCGGCGACTATCTGGCCAAGAACGGCTACCGCGCGAGCGTCGCCGCGGACGGCAAGGCGATGTGGGCGGCGCTTGCGCGCGGCAAGGTCGACCTCATCGTGCTTGACCTGATGCTACCCGGCGAAGACGGTTTGACGCTGTGCCGCAAGCTGCGCGGCGACGCGGACACCCCGGTCATCATGCTCACTTCGCTTGGCGAGGAAACTGACCGCATCGTCGGGCTGGAGATGGGTGCCGACGACTATCTGTCGAAGCCGTTCAGTCCACGCGAGCTGGTGGCGCGGATCAAAAGCGTGCTGCGGCGCGCCCGCAGCCTGCCGCGCAATCTGCGCGTCGACGAAGCAAGCGAGATCGCCTTCGCCGGCTGGCGGCTGCTGACCGGTCCGCGGCATCTGGTTTCGCCCAAGGGCGTGGTCACCTCGTTGAGCGGCGGCGAGTACCAGATGCTGCGCATCCTGCTCAGCCATCCCAATCACGTTCTTTCGAGAGACCAGCTGATGGTGCTGTCGAAGGGCCATGAGGCCGATCCGCTCGATCGCGGCATCGACATCCAGATCAGCCGCCTGCGGCATCGCCTGAAGGACGACCCGTCGGATCCCCGGATCATCAAGACCGTGCGCGGCGAAGGCTATCTGCTCGCGGTGCCGGTTGAGGTGAAGCGCTAGTGGAACGTACCATGGGATGGCTGCTGCCGCGGAGCCTGTTCGGTCGCCTGGTGATGGTGCTGCTCGGGGGGCTGATCGTGGCGCAGCTGGCCGCGGCGTACATCAATCTGGCGGAGCGCGACCGACTGCTCTATCGCGCGGGCGGCATGCAGCTCGCGCAGCGCATTGCCGACATCGCACGGCTGCTCGATTCGGTCGGGCCGCAGGAGCGGCGCAGGATCGCGGCGGTGTTCAACGCGCCGCCGCTCGCTATTTCGCTCGATCGCCCGCCCCTGGCGCAGGCCGGGGACGACGACGCGCAGAACTCGGTGTTCGCCGGCGTGCTGCGCTTTGCGCTTGGCTCGCAGATGCCAGTGAGCTTGATGAGGCGGTCCGGCGGAGGATTCGAACCGCCGCCCGGACTGCCGATGATGCGCCATCCCATGGCTGGATACCCCATGCCGGGCATGGCGCCGGGCGGCGCGTCGTACCTGGTGCAGATCACGCTGCGCGATGGCGCGCTGGTCACCTTCGACTCCTACCTGTCGCCGCAGGAAGGATCGATCCCGCTGCGTCTCGGGCTGACCCTGCTGGTGCTGCTCGGAACGGTGATCGCGCTCTCGCTGATCGCGGTACGATGGGTGACCGGGCCCCTTTCGGCGCTCGCCACGGCGGCGGAGAAGCTCGGCAAGGACATCGATCGCCCTCCGCTGGAAGAAATCGGCCCGCTCGAGGTTCGGCGCGCCGCGAGCGCCTTCAACCTCATGCAGCAGCGCCTGTCGCGCTTCCTTGCCGATCGCGCGCGGGTCTTGACCGCGATGTCGCACGATCTGAAGACGCCGCTCACCCGCCTGCGGCTGCGCATGGAGACCGTAAAGGACCCGGCGCTGCGCGCCAAGATAGAGAAGGATCTGGACGAGATGCAGTCGATGGTTACCCAGACGCTCGACTACATGCGCGACTCGAGCCGGGGCGAGTCCGCGCAGCAGATCGACCTGATGGCGCTGCTCGAAACGCTGCAGATCGATTTTCGCGACACGGGCAACGTGGTCGAGATCAAGGGCGTCATCGCACTGCCCTATGTCGGCCGCCCGCTTGCGCTGCGCCGCTGCCTCACCAACCTGGTGCAGAATGCAATCCGCTACGGCGGGCGTGCGATGATCGAGATAGAAGACAGGGCGGAGCAGGTCGTGGTGCGCATCGTCGACGACGGACCCGGCATGCCGGACGAGGAGCTCGAGCGCGCGTTCGAGCCCTTCTACCGCGGCGAGGGCTCGCGCAGCCGCGAAACCGGCGGCACCGGGCTCGGCCTGGGCATTGCGCGTAACGTCGCGCGCGCGCACGGCGGCGAGTTGGTGCTGAAGAACCGTCCTGGCCGCGGACTCGAGGCGATTCTCACTTTGCCGCGGCAGGACGACTGACGGGAAGGCCGGATGAGCGACAGACTCAGGAACAAGGTGGCGCTGGTGCTAGGCGCCGGATCGGTGGGCGAGGGCGTCGGCAACGGGCGCGCGATCTGCGTTCTGTTCGGGCGCGAAGGCGCGCGGCTGGTCGGCGCGGACGTCAATCTCGCGGCGGCAGAGGAAACCGCGCGCCTGGTGAAGGCCGAGGGCGCGACGATGACGGCGCTCGCGGCGGACGTGACCAAGGAGGCGGACCTCAGGCGTGCGGTAGACGAAACGCTCGCGCGGTACGGCCGGATCGACATCCTGGTGAACAACGTCGGCGGCAGCATTCCGGGCGGGCCGGAGGAAATCGAGCCGGACGCCTGGCGCGCGCAGTTCGAGTTCAACCTGCACTACGTCTACCAGTCGACCCGAATGGTGGCGCCGCTGATGGCGAAGCAGGGCGGAGGGGCGATCGTCAACCTGTCCTCCATCGCCGGCTTGCGCCATCTCGGCAACGATCTGGCGGCCTATGCGGCGTCCAAGGCCGGGCTGCAGCATTTCTCGCGCGTGGCGGCGGTACGCTACGCGCCCAGGGGCGTGCGGATCAACACCGTGATCCCCGGGCTGATGAACACTCCGCTGGTCGCCGCGCGGCTGGCGAAGTCGCAGGGCGGCGACGCGGCGGCGCTGATCGCCAAGCGCAATGCGAGAACGCCGACCGGCAAGATGGGGGACGCCTGGGACGTCGGCTGGGCGGCGGTGTACCTCGCCTCGGACGAGGCGAAGTTCGTCACTGGGGCCGAGATCGTGGTCGACGGCGGGCTGAGCGCGACCACACGCGGCGGCTAGCAATGGAGAAAGCAAACAGATGGACCTGAAACTGAAAGGGCGGCGCGCGCTTGTTACCGGTTCGACCGCGGGCATCGGCTACGCGATCGCGAAAGGGCTCGCGGCCGAGGGCGCGCGCGTCACGCTCACCGGGCGCACCCAGGCATCGGTCGATGGGGCGCTCGAGCGAATCCGGGTGGCGGCGCCCGACGCCGCGGCGGAAGGCGTCGCCGCCGACTGCGCCAGCGTCGCAGGCACGGAGCAGGTTTTCGCGCGCGTGCCGGCGTGCGACATTCTGGTCAACAACCTCGGCATCTACGAGCGCAAGGCGTTCTTCGACCTATCGGATGCCGACTGGCTGCAACTGTTCGAAGTCAATGTCATGAGCGGAATCCGCTTCGCGCGCCGCTACGCGCCGGCGATGGCGCAGCGCGGCTGGGGGCGGGTGATCTTCGTCTCGAGCGAGTCGGCGCTCAACATCCCGAAGGAGATGATCCACTACGGAACGACGAAGACCGCTCAGCTCGCGATCTCGCGCGGCCTGGCGATGGAGCTCGCCGGCACGGGAGTCACCGTGAACGCGCTGCTGCCCGGGCCAACCCGAACCGAGACTACCGACCGGCTGCGCGCCGAGCGCGCGAGGGCCGCTGGCAAGTCAGTCGAGGAGATCGAGCGCGAATTCTTCGTCAATTTCCGGCCGACGTCGCTGCTCAAGCGCTTCACTTCCGCCGAGGAAGTGGCAAACCTCGCCGTCTATCTTTGCGGCGAGGGCGCCTCGGCCACCACTGGCGCCGCGCTGCGAGTCGACGGCGGTACCGTCAACCAGATCATGTAGCGACGCTCTAGCGGCCGATGCGGTTGCGCAGCTCGCCGATGCCTTCGATCTCGGTCTCCAGCACGTCCCCCGCGCGCATGAACTCGGGCGGGGTGCGTGCGTGGCCGACCCCTGCCGGGGTGCCGGTCGAGATGACGTCACCGGACTCGAGCGTCAGTCCCGCGGAGAGCTCGGCGATGATGCGCGGGATGCGGAAATACATGTGTCGCGTGCTGGAATCCTGCTTGATCACCCCGTTCAGGCGGCAGGTGAGGCGCAGGGCTTGCGGATCCGGCACCTCATCGGCGGTCACGATCCAGGGGCCCATCGGACAGGTCCCGTCCAGGCTCTTGCCCTTGAACCACTGCTGCCCGTGCTGGCGCTGCACCTCGCGCGCCGAGACGTCGTTGATGACCGTGTAGCCATAGACGTGCTTCAGCGCATCGCCTTCGGCGATGTCGCGCCCGCCGCGCCCGATGACGACGCCCAACTCGACCTCCCAGTCCAGCTTCCCGGTCACGCTCGCGTGCAGCGGGATGGGTTCGTACGGCCCGTTGACGGCGGTCGGCGTCTTGCTGAAAAACGCCGGGTGCAGCGGCATTTCCTGCATCTGCGGGCGCGCCTTGGCACCCTCCTCGAAATGCTCGAGGTAGTTCCAGCCGACGCAGAACACGTTCTTGCGCGGGCGCGGGATCGGCGCGAGCAGGCGCAAAGCGCCGAAGGCGAGCCCCTTGGCGGCAGTTCCCCGCGTCAGCCTGCGCAGCGCCGCGAGCCCCGCGCGCCCTGAGGCGATGAGCGACAGCATGTCGCCCGGGTCGAACGGCAGGCGCACGCGCGCGCGCCGCGCCGCCGCGCCGACATCGAGCACGCGCCCGCTGGCGAGCAGCACGCCGACGCGCGGCGCCCCGCCCCGCCTGGGCCTGAAGGTCAAGAGGCGCACGCGAGTCTCATTAGGCGGTGCGCCTGGGCCGCTGCGCCGACTTGGGCCGGAATGCCCTGACGATGTCTTCGCGGGTCTCGATGTACGGCCCGCCGATCAGGTCGACGCAGTACGGCACGGCGGCGAAGATGCCGTGCACCAGCGGCTTGCCCGAAGGGTCCTTGAGGCCCTCTAGGGTTTCCTTGATCGACTTCGGCTGCCCGGGCAGGTTGATGACCAGAGCCTGCCCGCGGATCACTGCGACTTGGCGCGACAGGATCGCGGTCGGCACGAACTGCAGGCTGATCTGCCGCATCTGCTCGCCGAAGCCCGGCATGACCTTGTCGGCGACCGCGAGCGTCGCTTCGGGCGTCACGTCGCGCTTCGCCGGCCCGGTACCGCCGGTGGTGAGAACCAGGTGGCAGCCGCGCTGGTCGACCAGCTCCTTGAGCGTCGCCTCGATCACGGCTTGCTCGTCCGCGATCAGGCGCGTCTCGTCGCGCCAGGCCGGGGAGGCGATCGCCGCGCCCAGCCAGTCCTTGAGCGCGGGAATGCCCTCGTCCTTGTAAACGCCCTTCGAGGCGCGGTCGCTTACCGAAACGAGGCCGACGACGAGCGTGCTGTCCATGCGCCTATTTTACGGCGTAGAAGTCGATCCGCACCGCGCCTGCGAGCCGCTCGCCGCTGCCGACGCAGACCGTGCGGTTGAGCCAGGCGTAGCGCGCGTCTCCGGTTTCGAACCACGGCGTGGTGCGCATGTAGTACAGAGCCGGATCGACCGCCTCGCCCGCGGCAAGGCGGGCGATCACTTCGGGCGGACCGTGGCGGTAGCCCCGATTGCGCACGTAGACCAGGCCCCCGTCGTGCGTTTCGATGGTGTAGCGCGCGTCCAGGTAGGCGACGCCGTCCGGGCGCGCGATCTGCCAGTCGGCGCCGCCGGGCAGCACGCGGCCCGACAGGCGCGCGCCCGACACCTCGCCGCCGGTGATCGGAATGATGCGGCGTCGGCCCAACGGGCCATTGCCGATTTCCTGTGCCGGCGCGAGCGTGACCTCGGCGCGGAACAGCCGCTCGAGCTGCAGCATGTGATCTCCCATTGCGCGTTCGCGCGCAGTCTAGCGCGCCTGCGGCGCGACCATCCGAACCTCGTAGTCGCGTCCTTCCCAGGACGAATTCCCGGACCAGTGGAAAGTGAACTCGATGCGTTGACCCGCCGCCAGCGCGGCGCTGGGCAGTTGCGCAAGGTGGACGCCCAGGCCGCTGTCGGCGGTCGCGACATCGGTCGCGCGCTGCCAGCCGTCGACGCCGAAATGCACTTGCGCTTGGGCGGGCAGGCAAACGGTCAGCGCCTGCCCGGCGGCGAGCGTGGTGAGCGGAAAGCGCGGCGTCCAGATCGCGTGCGTGCTTGCCGGGCGCCTGCCGCGGTAGCGCTGCCAGACGTCCTCGGGCCGATCGCAAGGTCGGCCAAGCGCGCTGCTCCTGGCCAGCTTGATGAACTCGGCGTGGGCCCACACCAGCGGCATTGCCGAACCGGTCGGCTTGCCCGGGTATAGGAATCGCTCGGGCAGTGGCTCGGCGTCCCAGATCTGCTCCGGGATCAGCCCGCAGCGCCCGGTCATTGCGGCCATGGCCCGCAGGTAGGGCAGCGGATCGCGCCCGGCTGCAAGCTCGTAATGCCCGCGCTCGCCGCTCAGCAGAGGCCAGGCGCGTCCGCAGCCGGTGCCGTCGAACGGCGAGCCATCCGTCGATTCGCCGTAGCCGTCACCGGTGTAGCGGTGCCAGGCGCGGCCGGCCGGCGTTTCCACACCGAGCTGGCTGTCGATCACCTTGACGCTGTCCACCATCAGGCGCTCGTTGGCGTCGCGCAGCCCGAGCCGCACCAGCTGGAGGAAATCCGTAGCCACTTGCTGGTCGCCGCGGATGCGCGGATCACAGGCGCGGTTCTTGATCGGCAGCACCTGGTCGAGCGAACTGCTGTCGCTGGGCGAAGGCGGCGGCGCGATGCGTACGTAATACCCCGCTACGCCCTGTGCCCGCGCGAGCGGGGTGTCGTGCACGCTGGTCCATTCCTCGATGCGGGAGTTCCAGAAGTCCGCCAGCGCCAGCGCGAAGCCGCGCGCGGGCTGCTCGAGGTAGCGCGCGCCGCACACCAGCGCCGCCACGCATGCGCCAAGCGTGAAGGCGTTGAGTCCTCCATCCTCCTCCCAGCGGTCCTGCTGGGTAGACGGACCGTTGAGCGCGATGAACCCGAGCGCTCGGCGAACCATCGCGCTCACCTGGATGCCGTCGAGCGCGTCCCGCTCGGCGAGCGCGGCGGCGAGCAGCACCGGAAAGGCGGTTTCGTCGAGCTGCTCGCCCTGCCAGTATGCTTTGCCGCCGAGCCACTGGTTCTGCGACCAGTTGCCGGCGGTATGCTGGGTCGCGATCAGATAGCGCAGTACGTCGCGTGCCTCGTCGATCGCCCCCAGCGCCAGCAGACCGCCGGCGCTCTCGACCAGATCGCGCGGCCAGACCAGGTGGTAGCCGCCCAGGTCGTCGCGCGTGTTGCCCCAGGGCACGCTCAGGCTGGCGACCATCGCCCCCGGATAGGTCTTGTCCTGGTGCACACGCAGCACCATCGCCGATGTCGCCAGCTGGGCGCGCACCGCATCGGGCAGCTCCGCGGGCAGCTCAAGCTTGTCGTGCCACGCGCGCCACTCACCGACGTAGCGCTTCCACACCTCGTCGAACGACTGGCTGAGTGCGGCGGACGCCAGGGTGGCGGCGGACTCGCGGCTCGTGCCGAATCCCAGGGCCAGCGTCGCGATCGCCGGCAGCTGCCCGATCAGCGCGACGTTGCCCGGGCCGGCTGCCTCGAACTGCCAGGCGAGCCTTCCGTTGCGCGAGAAGTCCTGCCAGCCGTCGCTCGCGCCAACGTATCCGGCGCTCGCGGCGCCCCATGCGTCGCCTTGAGCGGGGTCGGCCGCCGCGAGCGCCAGTCCGAACGGACCCTGTTCCGCCCAAAGCACTCTGCGGCCGCGGTGATGGGCGACCTGGGCAGTGTTGTCGCAGCCGGTGCCGCCGAGGTGCGGGGCCAGCAGCGCGTACGGACGCAGGCCCCGGTCTCCCTGCAGCGTGACCTCGATCAGAACCACCTCGCGCTGGGGATCGGGCGCGACGCGCAGGCGCAATTCGAAGCGCGCATGGCGGTGAACGATGTCGAGCGCGGGGATGCCGGGCTGCGGCTGCCGGATGTGGTACGAGTTCAGGCGTTTCACCTCGACCCAGAAGCCGCTTCCGTCTGCGACGATGAAGCCCAGGTCGCGGATCTGCGGGATGTCCACGCGCGGCGTATAGACCTCGGTCAGGATGCCGAAGCTCGAGGTGAACCATAGCCGCGCCCTGCCGAGCGAGCAGCCGACGATGTCCTTCGCGCTGCTGCTCCAGGTGGGACTGATGCCGGGATGGCCGAAGGCGTTCACGGGGTTCACACTCGCACGATGCGGGCCGCGACTTAACTCCGGCTTAAGGCGCGGCCGCCTCGCGCAGCAGGCGGAAAAGCTCTCGGAATGCGCGTGGCGGGCGGCCTTCCAGCTGCTCGCGGCGCGCGCTACGGATCAGCGCCCGCAACGCTTGCAGATCGGCCGCCGGGTGCTCGTGCGCGAACTCGGTCAAGGCCTCGTCGTCCTCCAGCAGTCGGCTGCGCAGCTGCTCCAGGCGCCGGTGGCGCGCCGCCTCGGCGGCTGAGCGTCCCTCGATGCGATCGATCTCGGCCCGGATCGGCTCGGGGTCGAGGTCGCGCATCAGGCGTCCGATGTACTGCAGCTGGCGGCGCTTGCCTTCGCGGCTGGTGACGCGCCGCATCTCGGTGATCGCTTGCGCCAGCGAATCAGGCAGGGAGATCGACGCGAGCGAACTGTCGGGCAGGGCGACCAGCGCCGCGCCGAGCGCCTGCAGCTCGTGCATTGCCTGCTTCTTGCGCGTCTTGCTCGGGATCTCGTCCTGCATCGCGCTGCTATCATAGCGCGCCATGACCAACAGCCATCGCTTCACCTACAGTGCCGCACAGCTGCAAGAGTTCGCCGCCGCGATCGTGGCACATGCAAAGCAGCTGGGCGCGAGCGCCTGCGAGTGCGACGTCTCCGAAGGCCGCGGCCTGTCAGTAACGGTGCGCAAGGGCGCGGTCGAGACAATCGAGCACAACCGCGACAAGGGCATCGGCGTCACGGTCTACGTCGGCGAGCGTCCGCACGCGCGACGCGGCCACGCCAGCACCTCGGATTTTTCGCCCGCTGCGCTCGAGCAGACCGTGAGCGCCGCGCTCGCGATCGCGCGCCACACCGCGGAGGACGACTGCGCCGGTCCGCCGGAGCCCGCGCTGCTCGCGCGCGAGATTCCCGACCTCGACCTGTTCCACCCCTGGAATCTCGATACGGAGCAGGCGATCGGCATCGCGCGGCGCTGCGAGGCGGCCGCTTTCGCGCTCTCGAAGAAGCTCAGCAATTCCGAGGGCGCATCGCTTTCGACGCAGCATTCGCAGTTCGTCTTCGCCAACAGCCTCGGTTTCATGGGAGGCTTTCCCACCTCGCGCCATTCGCTTTGGTGCTCCGTGATCGCCGAAGACAGGGGCTTGATGCAGCGCGACGACTGGTACAGCGCGCACCGCGTCGCGTCGCGGCTGGCCGACCCCGAGGCGCTCGGACGCTACGCCGGCCAGCGAGCGCTCGCGCGCCTCGGAGCGCGCAAGATTTCCACCTGCAAGGCACCGGTGCTGTTCGAAGCGCCGATCGCCACCCAGCTGATCGGCTCCTTCGTCGCCGCGGCGAGCGGGGGCAGCCTCTACCGCAAGGCTTCGTTCCTGGTCGATGCGCTCGGCAAGCAGGTTTTCTCGCCCCTCGTCAGCATCGATGAGCGGCCGCACGAGCCGCAGGCACTCGCCAGTTCGCCGTTTGACGAGGAGGGGGTGGCGACCCGCGCACGCAGCGTGGTACGCGACGGAACGCTCGAGGGCTATTTCCTCGGTTGTTACTCGGCGCGCAAGCTGGGCATGCAAACCACCGGCAGCGCGGGCGGAAACCACAATCTGGTAATACGCCAGAGCAAGGCGCCGGCCCCGGACTTCGCCGGCATGCTGCGGGCGATGGGCCGCGGACTGCTGGTGACCGAGCTGATGGGCCACGGCGTCAATCTGATCACCGGCGACTACTCGCGCGGCGCGGCGGGCTACTGGGTCGACGGAGGCGAGATTCGCTTTCCGGTCGAGGAAATCACGATCGCGGGCAACCTGCGCGACATGCTGCGCGGCGTGGTCGCCGTCGGCAGTGACGTGGTGGTGCGCGGCGCGCGGCGCACGGGGTCGATCCTGGTGGACAGCATGACCATCGCGGGTGACTGAGCGCTGGTGAACATTCGCCCGCGGAGAATGTCGAAGCGGTCATGAAACCCGTCAAATGGCGGCGCGATCGGATCCTCGGCTGGCTGAGCGTGGCAGCAATCGTCGGCGCCATGCTGCTCATCCTGTGGGCCTGGTCGGCGCTCGAACCCGGCAAGGAGGGCAACGCGAGCGAGGCTGCGACCTCGAGCCGCTGGGCGACGGGATTCTCGCCCTGACGTACACTTGGCCCTATGCCCGCGACCGTCGCCATCGAAATCGTTTCGGACGTCATCTGCCCGTGGTGCTTCATCGGCAAGCGGCGCCTGGAGAAAGCGCTCGCTCTGCTCGGCGACGAGGTCGAAGTCGAGATTGCCTGGCTGCCATTCCAGCTCAATCCTGAAATGCCCGCTGAAGGCATTGCACGCGCCGATTACCGGCGCGCGAAATTCGGCGAGCAGCGCTCGCGCGAGCTCGATGCGCGCGTGGCGGCGGAAGCTGCCGGGGAGGGCCTCGCGTTCGCCCTCGAGCGCCAAGCACGCACTCCCAACACCTTCGCCGCGCACCAGCTGATTGAACTGGCTCAGGAGCGCGGCGCGGGCGAGGCGGTGGTCGAGGCGCTGTTTCGCGCCTACTTCGAGCAGGCGCGTGACACCGGGGATCGCGAGGTGCTGAGAGCAATCGCCGCGGAGTGCGGCGTGGCGGTGGACGAGCTGGAGGCGCGCTGGGCCGACGAGGCCGACAGGCGGCGGGTGGCGCAGCTTGAAGAGCAAATGAAGGGGCTGGGGATTTCGGGCGTGCCGACTTTTATCCTCGGGCGCAAGGTCGCCGTATCGGGCGCCCACCCGCCTGAAGCCCTGGCGGCGGCGATACGCGAGGCTGCCGTTTCCGCCTAGGTGAAATCCAGGCGAGTGTCGAGCAGTACGCCGTAGATTTCAATCGACTCGCGCCGCGCCAGTTGCAGCGGCGGCAGTTCGTCGGCTTCCAGCTCCGAATTCGCGCCGCCGAGCGCGTCCATCACTGCCGCAGAAAGCACGAACTCCCCTGCGCGGGCGCGGTGCAGCAGGCGCTCGGCAATACTCACGCAATCGCCGAACGCGACGAACTGCGCGGCGCCGTCGGGCCCCGCCATGCCGAATACCGTGTCGCCCATGTGCAGCCCCATTGCCACCGCGGTCATCAGCCCGTACTCGCGCTGCCAGGATTCGGCGATGGCGCCAAATTCGCGCTGGATCCGCTGCGCCGCGGCCACCGCCCGGGTCGCCTGCTCGGTCCGAGCGCCGCCGCGAAACGCGGCGATCAGGGTGTCGTTGCGCACGCCGAACACTTCTCCGCCGCTTCCCTCGACCGCATCGGCCACGAGGGCGAAGAATCCGCTCGCAAGGTCGAGCACCTTCTGCGGCTCGAGCATTTCCGACATACGGGTGAAGTTGCGCAGCTCGGCGAACAGCACGATCGCGGGGCAGCGTTCCGTGACAACGCCCCTGCGTTCGGTCAGCGCGGACATTTCGATGCCTCCCATCGTTTGCCTCTGTTGCGGTGTGGCGCGACCATCATAGGTCTGCGCGAAAACCACAATGGAGGAAAGATTACCTGCTCCGTCCCGTCCGTTGACGAATGGTGCCGCGGACCCGACGGGCGGGGGCCGCGTGACCTATTGCGCAAATGCGAGCGTGACCCTCTTGTTGCGTTTTCCTTCCGAGCGGATTTTCGCCACTGTCAAGCGGCCGATTTCGCTCGTATTGGCGACGTGCGTGCCGCCGCAGGCCTGCAGGTCGACACCCCGGATCTCCAGCAGGCGCACCCGCCCCTCGCCGCGAGGCGGCGCCACCGACATGGTGCGAACCAGCTCGGGCCGGGCGTCGAGCTCCGCCTCGCTTACCCAGCGCGCACGTGCCGCGTGGCCCGCCGCGACGAGCTCGTTCAGGCCCGCCTCGAGCTCCTCCTTCACCAGCCGGTCCATCGCCACGTCGAAGTCCAGGTGCGCCTTGTCGGAGGCGATGCGCCCGCCGGTGACCGGTGCGCGCACCACTGCGCATAGCAGGTGCAGCGCGGTGTGAAAGCGCATGTGCCGGTAGCGTCGCTCCCAGTCGATCTCGACCTCGAGCGGCGTACCGGGAGGCGGCAGCGGCGCTCCGGGCTCGATGACGTGCAGCACGCGCTCGCCATCCTCGCCCTTGCGCGCGTCGGCGATGCGCAGGTCTCCGATCCTGCCGCTGTCGCCGGGCTGTCCGCCGCCCGCGGGATAGAACACGGTACGGTCGAGCTCGACCGCGTCCCCGTGTACCGCAACCACCGTCGCGCTGCAGGACTTGAGGTAGGCGTCGTCGCGGAACAGCAGCTCGGTCATCCGTAGAGCACGAACAGGCACACGGCGACCACTACCAGTGCTCCGGCGGCGAAGAACGCCACGGAGGAACTCGACAACCTCGGCATGTCGGGATCGGCCGGCACCGGCTCGGGGTGGTGCTCCTTGTGTTCTTCGTGCTCCTCGTGCCCGGGTCCGGCGTGCGCGCCGGCGACCTTGTCGTTGAAGGCCTGGAAAAAGTCGTTGGCAATCTTCTTCGCCGCCGCGTCGACCAGGCGCGAGCCGATCTGCGCCAGCTTGCCCCCTACGCTCGCCTTGACGCTGTATGCCAGCCGTGTGCCATCGCCCTCGGGCGCGAGGCGTACCTGCGCGCCGCCCTTGCCGAAGCCCGCGGCACCGCCCTGGCCTTCGAACGCGATGGAGTACGAACTCGGCGGGTCGAGGTCGGACAGGGCCAGCTTGCCCTTGAACTTCGCGCTCACCGGCCCGACGCGCGCCACCATCAGCACCAGGTACTGGTTCTCGCCAGTCTTTTCGATCGAGTCGCAGCCGGGAACGCAGGCCTTGAGGATCTCGGGGTCGTTCAGCGCGTCCCAGGTTTGCTGCTGGGACGCAGGGATCAGCTGCTCGCCGGTCATCTCCATGCGCGATTCTCCTGATGAGATCGGGTAAGCGGCCGGTTCAGCGTATGCGCCAGATCGACCAGACTCTTAAGATTATGCACCGGCAGAAACAGGTCGACGTGCGGCAGCATGGCGCGCACGCCGGCGGGGCGCGCCTCGAACTGCTCGTAGCGCAGCAGCGGGTTGAGCCACACCAGGTAGCGGCTGGACTTCGCCAGGCGGTCCATTTCGTCCGACAAGCCCTCGCCCGCCTCGCGGTCGAGGCCGTCCGAGACCAGCAGCACGCAGGCATTCTGCCCCAGCACGCGGCGTCCCCAACGCCAGTTGAATTCGCGCAGGCACATTCCGATCCGGGTGCCGCCGGACCAGTCCTTGATTGCATCGGCGACCTTCGCCATTGCAACGTCTACGTCGCGATGGCGCAGCTGGCGCGTGACGTTGGTGAGCCGGGTGCCGAATACGAACACCGAAACCCGGTCGCGGTCGTTGGTGATGGCGTGCAGGAAGTGCAGGAACATGCGGGCGTAGGGATTCATCGAGCCCGAGATGTCGCACAACACCACCAGGGGCGGGTGCTCCCGGCCGGGCGCGCTGCGTACCAACGGGATCACGTCGCCCCCTTCGCGCAGGCTTTCGCGCAGGCTGGCGCGCAAGTCGACGCGCCGCCCGCGCACGCTCGGCGCATGACGCCGGGTGCGGATCTCGGGCAGCGGCAGGCGCAGCTGGGCGATCATCTTCTTCGCCTCGGCCAGCTCGGCCGCGGACATGGTGTCGAAATCCATGCGCTGCAGGACTTCGCTGGTGGAAAAGGTCAGCTTGGCGTCGAGCTCGATCTCCTGCTCCTCCGGTTCGCGCGGCTCGTGCTTCTGGTTGGCGAACAGCGCGTCGGTCAGGCGCTGCGACTGCTGTTCCTCGTCCTTGCCGGCGCGACCGTAGGTCTTGGGCAGCAGAAGCTGCATCATCTTTTCCATCAGCTTCGGGTCGCGCCAGAAGATGCGGAACGCCTGGTCGAAGATCGGGCGCTGTTCCTCGCGCGAAAGCAGCACGCTCGACATGGTCCAGTACCAGTCGTCGCGGCGCGCGGCGCCCGCGATCTCGAGCGCGCGCACGCAATCGATCACACGGTCCGGGCCGATGCGCAGCCCCGCGGCCCGCAGCAGGCGAGCAAAGTGCATCACGTTCTCCGCCAGGCGGCCCGCGCCGGGGGCCGTCGCGTCGATCTCGAGGCCGGGCAGCATGTCAGGCCTTGGCTTTCGCCGCTGCGGCGGCCGAGAGGGGGGATTCGCGCGCCAGGTGCTCGACTTCGCGTGAAGCGATAACGCGGTTGTCGTTCACGAACAGCTCGTGATTGCGCTCGACTTCGTCCAGCCGGTAGACGTAGTTCACCATCAGGCCCGCGGAGCGCGCAATGCCGTTGTCGGAGGTGTCGCCGAGCCAGTTGATGCGCTCCAAACGCGCGCCGTTTCCGAGGTGAAAGCGCGCTACCGGATCCAGAGGCTGGCTGCCCTGCTTGGCGTACAGCAGATAGTAGGCGCACAGTTGCTGCAGCAGCACGGGCAGCGGATCGGAGTCCTTCGCCTGCTGCCAGCCCGGCTGCGACAGCGCCTCGATTCCCGCGACACGCTGGCGCTCGAGCCACTGCCTGAAGCCGGGCAGCGGCGACAGCGTCGCGAAGCTGCGCAGCTGCGGCAGTTCGCGCTGCAGCTCGACCGCGACCTGCTTGATCAGGAAATTGCCGAACGAGATTCCGCGCAGGCCATCCTGGCAATTGGTGATCGAGTAGAACACCGCGCAGCGGGCCTGGTCCGTGTCGCCGACGGGCGTGTCGACGTCCAGCAGCGGCTGCACCCGGGTGGACATGCCGTGCGCGAGCGCGACCTCGATGAAGATCAGCGGCTCGTCGGGCAGCGCGGGGTGAAAGAAGGCGAAGCAGCGCCGGTCCGCTTCGAGCCGCCGGTGCAGATCGGGCCAACCCTTGATTTCATGCACCGCTTCGTACGCGATCAGCTTCTCCAGCACCATGGCGGACGTGCGCCAATCGATGCGCTCCAGGACCAGAAACCCGCGGTTGAACCACGAGCGCAGCAGGTGCAGCAGGTCGAAGTCGAGCGCCGCCCACTCCGGGTGCGCGCGCAGCCCCCGCAGCAGCCGGCGCCGCAGCTCGACCAGCGCGGCGGTGCCGCCCGGGGCCATGTTCAGGCGCCGGAACAGCTCCTGGCGCGGCGGCTCGACCGTTTCCTGCAGGCGGATGAGCGTTGCGGGGCCCGGCTCGCGGCGATAGGCGTCGGCGGCCTTGCCGACCCGCTCCGGCTCCGGGGAAAAATCGCGCGTCAGCGCGTCGAACATCGCATCGCGCTCGTCGCGATCGAGCGCGAGGCAGGCCTCGAGGGCCTGGCGCGCGAGCGCCGTGCCCGCAGCCTCGCCGCGCTCGGATAGCAGCGCGCGGCAGTGCGCGATCGCCTTGCGCGCGCCTCCGCCTCCCGCCGCGCGCTCCGCGGCGCCCCACAACCGGCCAAGGAAAGTCGGTACCCGCATGGCCTCGGAATCAGGCCGTGGCCGCGGCCTTGGATTCGGCCACCAGACGCGTGGCCTCCTCACCGGCGATCTTCTCGATATCGTCCTGGTACTTGAGCAACACGCCGAGCGTGTTGTTGACCGTATCCGGGTCGAGTGCAATGCGATCCAGCGCGACAAGGCAGTTTGCCCAGTCGATGGTTTCGGCGACCCCCGGCAGCTTGAACAGCTCGACCCCGCGCAGCCGTTGCACGAAGGCCACCACCTCGCTGGACAGTCCGGACGACGCTTTCGGCGCCTTGCGCCTGAGAATTTCGAGCTCGCGTGCGGCGTCGGGATAGTCGACCCAGTGGTAGAAGCAGCGCCGCTTGACCGCGTCGTGGATCTCGCGCGTACGGTTCGAGGTGATCACCACGATTGGCGGCTCGGAGGCGCGCAGCGTGCCGGTCTCCGGGATCGAGATCTGCCAGTCCGACAGCACTTCGAGCAGGTAGGCCTCGAACGGCTCGTCGGTGCGGTCGAGCTCGTCGATCAGCAGCACCGGCGCCTTGCCGGGCTTGCCTTCAAGCGCGCGCGCCAGCGGACGCTTGACCAGGAAGCGCTCGGAGAAGATGTCCTGCGCGAGCTTCTCCTTGGACTTCTCTCCCGAGGCCTCGGCGAGCCTGATCTCGATCATCTGGCGCGAGTAGTTCCACTCGTATGCCGCTTGCGCGATATCCAGCCCTTCGTAGCACTGCAATCGGATCAGCTCGCGTCCCAGCGCCTGGGCAATGACCTTGGCGATCTCGGTCTTGCCGACGCCCGCCTCGCCCTCGAGGAACAGCGGTCGCTGCATCGCCAGCGACAGGTAGAGCGCGGTGGCAAGGCTGCGCTCGGCGACGTAGTCGGACGAGGCAAGCAGCGCTTGGGTTTCATCGATGGATTTCGGCAGCGGGCGAGACATGGCGGGGTGTCCTGCAAAAGCGACATTGTAGAAAAGAAACGGCCCGCCGGGGCGGGCCGTTCGCCTGCAAAGAGCGGCTTGGGCTACTTCAGCGCTGCCTCGACCGCGCGCTTGGCCATCACGCCGACCAGATGGGCGCGGTATTCGGCGCTCGCGTGCAAATCGCTGTTGAGGCCGTCAGCCTTGACCTTGACGCTGGCGGCCGATTCGGGCGCGAACTTCGCGCCGAGCGCCTTCTCCATATCGCTCTGGCGGAACACGCTCGGGCCGGCGCCGGTCACCGCGACGCGCACGCCGCTGCCGGTATCGGCGACGAATACGCCGACGATCGCGAAGCGCGAGGCCGGATTCTTGAACTTCACGTAGCCGGCGCGCTTCGGCACCGGAAACGACACCTGGGTGATGATCTCGCCCGCCTGAAGCGCGGTCTCGAACATGCCCTTGAAGAACTCGTCGGCCGCGATCTTGCGCTTGTTGGTGACCACGGTCGCGCCCAGGCCCAGCACCGCGGCCGGGTAATCGGCGGCCGGATCGTTGTTGGCGAGCGACCCTCCGATCGTGCCCTGGTTGCGCACCTGCCGATCGCCGATGCAGCTCGGCCAGCGCGGCGAGCGCGGGGATCGCCTTCTTCACCTCGGCCGACGCCGCGACCTCGGCGTGGCGCGCCATCGCGCCGACCGTGACGGTCTTGCCGTCGGACTTGATGCCGCGCAGCTCGGCGATCGCGCTCAGGTCCACGAGGTCGCTCGGCGCCGACAGGCGCAGCTTCATCGCCTGAACTAGGCTCTGGCCGCCGGCGAGCAGCTTGGCATCGGCACCCTTGCCTGCCAGCCCGGAGGCGTCGGCGAGCGAGGAGGGGCGGTGGTAGTTGAATGCGTGCATGGTGTTCTCCTTTATTCCTTCTCAGGCTGCTCTTCGGTTCGCGCGGATCGCCTTCCATACCGTCTCGGCGGTGGCGGGCATAGGCAGGTCCTTGATCCCGAGCGCGTCGGTGATCGCGTTCATCACTGCCGGCGGGGCCCCGATTGCGCCGGCCTCGCCGCAGCCCTTGACCCCGAGCGGGTTGTGGGTGCAAGGCGTCTCGCGCGTGTCGAGCTGGTACGAGGGCACGTCGTCCGCGCGCGGGATGCAGTAGTCGCCGAACGAGCCGGTGACCAGCTGTCCGCTTTCCGGGTCGTAGCGGCAGGCCTCGGTCAGCGCTTGGCCGATGCCTTGGGTCAGGCCGCCGTGCACCTGGCCGTCGACGATCATCGGGTTGATGATCTTGCCGAAGTCGTCCACTGCGGAGAACCGTTCCACCCTGGTGACCCCGGTATCCGGGTCGATCTCCACCTCGCACACGTAGCTGCCCGCCGGAAAGGTGAAGTTGGTCGGGTCATAAAACGCGTTTTCGTTCAGCCCCGGCTCGAGCTTGTCCAGCGGGTAGTTGTGCGGCACGTAGGCCGCGAATGCCACCTCGCCGAACATCTTCTGCTTGTCGGTGCCGGCGACCTTGAACACGCCCTTGTCGTACTCGATATCGCTCTCGGCTGCCTCCATCAGGTGGGCGGCGATCTTCTTGCCCTTGGCGATGACCTTGTCGAGCGCCTTGACGATCGCGGTGCCGCCAACGGCAATCGAACGCGAGCCGTAGGTGCCCATGCCGAACAGGATCTTGGAGGTGTCGCCGTGCACGATGTCGACGTTCTCGATCGGCATGCCAAGCTTGTCGGCGACCACTTGGGCAAAGGTCGTCTCGTGCCCCTGGCCGTGCGAATGCGAGCCGGTAAACACCGTCACGCTGCCGGTCGGGTGGACGCGGATCTCGCCCGCCTCGAACAGTCCCGCGCGCGCGCCGAGCGCGCCCGCGATGTTCGACGGCGCGATGCCGCAGGCCTCGATGTAGCAGGCGTAGCCCAGTCCGCGCAGCTTGCCGCGCTTGGCCGACTCTTCCTTTCTCTTCGCGAATCCGGCGACGTCGGCCATCTTCATCACCGCGCTGAGGGTGGCCTCGTAGTTGCCGGTGTCGTACATCAGCGCGACCGGGGTCTGGTAGGGGAAGGTCTTGATGAAATTGCGCCGCCGGATCTCGGCCGGGTCGAGCTTCATCTCGCGCGCCGCGGTCTCGACCAGGCGCTCCACCACGTAGGTCGCTTCGGGACGTCCCGCGCCGCGGTAGGCGTCGACCGGCGCGGTGTTGGTGAACACCGCGGTCACCTCGCAGTAGATCGCCGGCGTGGTGTACTGCCCGGCGAGCAGGGTCGCGTACAGGATGGTCGGAATGCACGAGGCGAAGGTCGACAGGTAGGCACCCATGTTCGCGGTGGTATGCACTCGCATGGCGAGGAATTTGCCTTCCTTGTCCAGCGCCAGCTCCGCCAGCGTATGGTGGTCGCGCCCGTGTGCATCGGAGACGAAGGATTCGCTGCGCTCGGCGGTCCATTTCACAGGGCGGCCGAGTTGGCGCGAGGCCCAGGTGACCACCACGTCCTCGGCGTAAAGGTAGATCTTGGAGCCGAAGCCGCCGCCGACGTCGGGCGCCACCACGCGCACCTTGTGCTCAGGCAGGCCGAGCACGAACGCGGTCATCAGCAGCCGTTCGACGTGCGGGTTCTGGCTCGCGACGTAGAGCGTGTAGCTGTCGTCGGCACGGGAGTAAGTTGCGTTCGCCGCGCGCGGCTCGATCGCGTTGGGGATCAGGCGGTTGTTGATGAATTCGAGCTTGGTCACGTGCGCCGCCTTGGCGAACGCCGCGTCGACCGCGGCCTTGTCGCCGAGCGCCCAGGTGTAGCACTTGTTGTCCGGCGCGATGTCGTGCAGCGCCGGCGCGCCCTTCTGCATTGCCTTGGACGCATCGACCACCGCGGGCAGCACCTCGTAGTCGACCTCGACCAGCTCGGCGGCATCGCGCGCCGCGTCCTGGGTCTCGGCGATCACTACCGCGACGTGGTCGCCGACGTAGCGCGCCTTGCCCTGCGCGAGCGGAGGGTGCGGCGGCTCCTTCATCGGCTGGCCATCGGTGCCGGTGATCAGCCAGCCGCAAGGCAGCCCGCCGACCTTGCCGGCAGCGAGGTCCTCGCCGGTGTAGACCGCCAGCACGCCCGGCGCCTTGAGCGCCTTGTCCTTCTTGATCGACTTGATCTTGGCGTGCGCGTGCGGCGAGCGCACGAACGCGGCCCAGGTCTGCCTGGGCAGGGCGACGTCGTCGGTGTACTGCCCGGCGCCGGTGAGGAAGCGGTAGTCCTCTTTGCGCTCGACCCGAGCGCCGATCAGGGATGCGGCCATGGCAGGGTCTCCTGGTTCTACTTGGCGGCGGCCATGGCCTTGGAACCGGCCATGATCGCCTTGACGATATTGTGGTAGCCGGTGCAGCGGCACAGGTTGCCCTCGAGCGCTTCGCGTACTTCCTTCTCGCTGGCGCCCGGATGACCCTTGGCGAAGTCGATCGCGCTCATCACCATCCCGGGGGTGCAGAACCCGCATTGCAGGCCGTGATGCTCCTTGAATGCTGCCTGCATCGGGTGCAGCGTGCCGTCTGCCTTGGCTACTCCCTCGATGGTCAGAACGTCGGCGCCCTCGGCCTGCATCGCCAGGATCGAGCACGACTTCACCGCCTTGCCGTTCATCTGCACCGTGCAGGCCCCGCACTGGGCAGTGTCGCAGCCCACGTGGGTGCCGGTCAGACGCAGCTGTTCGCGAATGAACGTCACCAGCAGGGTGCGCGCCTCGACCTCGGCCGAAACGGGCTTGCCATTGACCTTCATGGATACTTTCACTGCCATGTTGCCTCCTTCGGGAATGGTTCTTCTGTGCCCGGGAATCGCCCCGCCGGCAATGCTGTGGGGTGGAATCTGCAGCTGGGGTGTGACCGTGGCGTGACTGACGGACGCGCACATCGTAGCGAAGCGCCCCGGCGCCGGCAATGTTGCGCTGCGGCATCGGGCTTTGCACGCGAGTCAGCAGAACGACAGCGGTACTTAAGGAGCCGGCAAGGCGCGCGGAATACCTTAGCGGCTTCTTTCCTTCCAGCGGATCGACTATGACCTTTGCTCAAGCCCAGCCGATGAACCAGACCCCGGGGGCACTCCGTCCGGGTACCATGCCTGCCGTGCGGCTGCTGATCGTTGAGGACGACACTTCCCTCGCCACGGGGCTGATGCGTGCCCTGTCGAACGAAGGCTATGACGTCAGCGCCGCGGTCAACGGCGAGGAAGCGCTGGAGCGCGTCCGAAGCGAGCCTTATGACCTGCTCGTGCTCGACATCGGCCTGCCCGGCATAGATGGCTTCGAAGTCCTGCGCCGCCTGCGCGCCAGCGGCTATGCGCTGCCGGTGCTGATCCTTACCGCGCGCGACGCGGTCGACGACCGGGTGCGCGGCCTCGATCTCGGCGCCGACGACTATATGCCCAAGCCGTTCGCCCTGCCGGAGCTCGCGGCGCGAGTTCGTGCGCTCGGCCGGCGCGGCCGCGGACAGGTCGGGCCGCGCATCGTGCACGGTCCACTGGTGCTCGACACAGCGGCGCGGCGCGCGTGGCTCAACGGCGAGCCGCTCGAGATGGCTGCGCGCGAGTGGTCGGTGCTGCAGGTGCTGCTAGAGCGGGTCGAGCGCACGGTCTCGAAGGAAGCCATCATCGAGGCAGTGGCAGGCCTGAGCGATGATCTGTCGCTGAACGCGATCGAGGTGTACGTTTCGCGCCTGCGCGCCAAGCTCGAGCCGGCCGGGATCCGTATCCGCACGGTGCGCGGCTTCGGCTACATGCTGCTGGAGCATCATCAGCGCAACGCGGGGTGATGCGCGGGAGCGTGGCAAAATAGCGGCCCTCCTGCCGCTTTTGCCTCCGCCCCGCCATGCGCATCATGATTGTCGAAGACGACGCCGCACTCGCGCGCGGCGTCGTCCGCATCCTGGAGTCCGAGGGCTACGCGGTGGACGTCGTAGCGCGCGGCGAGCAGGCGATTCTCGCCGCCGAGCAGGAGCGCTTCGACCTGGTAATCCTCGACGTCGGTCTGCCGGGGATGGACGGCTTCGAAGTGCTGCGCCGGCTGCGCATGCAGGCACAACGGGTTCCGGTCCTGCTGCTGACCGCTCGCGACGCGGTCGACGACCGGGTGCGCGGCCTCGATCTCGGCGCGGACGACTACGTCGCGAAGCCGTTCGCCATATCCGAATTGGCGGCGCGGGTGCGGGCCCTTATTCGCCGCAGCCAGGCCCAAGCCGGGCCCAAGATAGTGCATGGTCCGCTGCTGCTCGACACGGTGGCGCGACGCGCGTTTCTCAACGGTGAACCGCTCGAGCTGGCGGGGCGCGAATGGGCGGTGCTCGAAGTGCTGCTCGCCAAGGTGGAGCGCGTGGTGTCGAAGGAAGTCATCATCCAGGCGGTGGCCAACTGGGGCGAAGAGCTGTCGCTGAACGCGATCGAGGTGTACGTTTCGCGCCTGCGCGCCAAGCTCGAGCCCGCCGGGATCCGTATCCGCACGGTACGCGGCTTCGGCTACATGCTCGAGGAACACAAGGCTGGCTGAGATGACGGCGCAGAGCCTGCGAGGCCAGCTCCTGCGGCAGCTGCTGCCGCCGGTTGCCGCGCTGCTTGCGCTCGCGACGGTCATCGCGTACTTCCCGACCATTGAGCCGGCCACCGCAGCTTACGACCAGGCGCTGATCGACGTCGGGCTGGCGCTCGGCGACCGGATCGAGATCGAAGGCGGCAAATATTCGCTCGATCTGCCGCGCGCCGCGGAGCGCATGCTGCGCACCGACCGCTACGACACGATCTATTTTCACGTCGCCGCGCCCGACGGCAGCCATATCGCCGGCGACGAAGGTCTGCCGCCGCCGCCGCCCGACGAGACGCCGCAGGATCACATCATCGCCTACGACGGCAAGTACGCAGGCAAGGACCTGCGCGTCGTGGCCGTGCTGGTGCCGTGCAACGGCACGCGCTGCATGGTGCAGGTCGCCGAAACCACCAACAAACGCCAGCGGCTGCTGCGCTACATTGTGCTTTCGAGCCTGGTGCCGACGGTGCTGATCGCGCTCGCGACGCTGCTGATCGTATGGTTCGGGGTCAAGCGCGGGCTCGAGCCGCTCGACCTCTTGTCCGAGGAGATCAAGCGGCGCTCGCCGCGCGACCTGCGTCCAGTCGAGGCTGCGAGCGCGCCGGAAGAGGCTAAGCCGCTGGTGGGCGCGTTGAATGCGCTGCTGGAGGAGGTCGCGGAAGCGAACCAGAACCAGCAGCGCTTCCTCGCCAACGCGGCACACCAGCTGCGCACGCCGCTCGCGGGGCTTCAGGCGCACACCGAACTCGCGCTCGCGCAGCCGGTTCCAGAGGGCTGCCGCGCCGAGCTCGAGCAGGTACACCTTGCGACGGTGCGCACCGCGCGGCTTGCGAACCAGCTGCTCGCGCTGGCGCGCGCCGAGCCCGGCGGGGGCCTCGCCGCGGGCCTTGGACCGGTCGACCTCAGGCAGATGGTGCAGGGCGCCGCCGACGAATGGGTGCACCGCGCGATGGCGCGCGACCTCGATCTCGGTTTCGACCTCACCGAGGCGCGCGTTCAGGGCGATGCCTTCCTGCTGCGCGAGGCGCTCGCGAACTTGGTTCACAACAGCCTCGAGCACACGCCCGCCGGCGGGCACGTCACGGTGCGCACCGCGCTGCGCAGCGAAGACGGACGTCCCTTGCTCGAGGTCGAGGACGAGGGACCCGGGATCCCTCCCGCCGAGCGCGAAAGGGTGCTGGAGCGCTTTTACCGGGTTCCCGGCACTATCGGCACCGGCAGCGGGCTGGGGCTGGCAATCGTGCGCGAGATCGCCGGCTTGCACGGCGCCGAGGTCGAGATCGGTGAGCCGCGGGCAGGCGGCCGCGGTTGCCGGGTGGCCTTGATTTTTCCGCCGGCGCCGCAACGATAAAGGCATAAAATGCCCCTATAGTCCCCCGCCGGAGAAAGACATGGACAGCGTCGACATCGAAGTACTGCGCAGCGCCGAGGACTGGCGCAAGGCCGGCCGCCGCGCGACGCTTGGGACGATCGTGAAGACCTGGGGATCGGCGCCGCGCCCGGTCGGGGCGCTGGTGGCGATTCGCGACGACGGCCAGATCGCCGGCTCGGTGTCCGGCGGCTGCGTCGAAGACGATCTGGTCGAGAAGGTTCGCGCCCGGGCGGTGGCGGCCGATCGCCCGCAGCTGATGACCTACGGCGTCACCAACGAGGACGCGACGCGCTGGGGGCTGCCCTGCGGCGGCACCCTGCAGCTGGTGCTCGAGCCGATAGGCGAGGCGAGCGGAATCGGTGAGCTGCTGCAGACGATCTCCAAGCAGCAGCTGGTGCGCCGGCGCCTGGAGATGGACAGCGGCCGCGTGATGCTCGAACCGGGACAGTGGCAGGACGCGCTGGAGTTCGACGGCAAGGTGTTGACCACGGTGCACGGCCCGCGCTGGCGTCTGGTGCTGATCGGCGCGGGACAGCTCACGCGCTACCTGTCCGAGATGGCCCGTATGCTCGATTACCACGTTGTCGTGATCGACCCGCGCCAGGAATACGCCGATGGATGGAACCTTCCCGGCGTGGCGCTCGAGCGCGGCATGCCCGATGACGTGATCGCGGCCCTGAACCTCGACGGCCACAGCGCGGTGGTTGCGCTGACTCACGATCCGAAGCTGGACGACATGGCGCTGCTCGAAGCGTTGAAGTCAGCGGCGTTCTACGTCGGTGCGATCGGCTCGAAGAGGAACAACGATGCACGGCGCAAGCGCCTGCGCGAATTCGATCTGTCGGAGGGGGAAATCGCCCGCCTGCGCGGGCCCGTGGGCCTGTACATCGGTTCCAAGACGCCGCCCGAGATCGCGGTGGCGATTCTGGCGGAAATGACCGCCGCGCGCCGCGGCGTCGCCGCCCCCGACTGGGGGGCGAAGGAAAAGAGCCGCTTCGCGCCTTCGGCCTGCGAAGTCGCGCCCCAGAAAGTCTGACCCTGGACCTCGTCGGCCTGCTGCTCGCCGCGGGTTCGGGCTCGCGCTTCGGCTCGGACAAGCTTCGCCACCGCTTGCCGCACGGCGTCCCGATCGCGGTCCAGTCGGCGCGCCACCTCAAGTCCCGGCTCGGGCGTGTGATCGCGGTGGTTCGCTCCGGGGCGAACGACACGGCGCACGCCCTCGCGCTCGAAGGCTGCGAGGTCGTGCCCTGCCTCGAGGCCGAGCGCGGAATGGGCGCTAGCCTTGCCTGCGGCGCGCGGGCGGCGGGCGAGGCCGGCGGCTACATCATCGCGCTCGGCGACATGCCGTTCGTGCGCCCGAGCACGATCGGCGCGGTGTGCGACGCGCTTGCCGCCGGCGCGCCGCTGGCGGCGCCCTACTTCCGCACCCGCCGCGGTCATCCGGTCGGCATCTCCGGGGTTTACCGCGCCGAGCTGGAGGCCCTGGACGGCGACCAAGGCGCGCGCGCACTGCTCGAGCGGCACGCCGCCGAATTGGTGAAAATCCCCTGCGGCGACCCCGGCGTGATCCGCGATATCGACGCTCCCGGGGACCTCGCGCCGCCGTTGGCCGTCTAGCGCATCGGGTACTATCGCGCTTACGAGAAAACCTGCCTGGTAGGAAGCTTGCAAACCGTTCAGCGCGCGATTCTTTTTGCCGACGTGAGCAACAGCACGCGGATCTACGAAGCGCTGGGCGACACGCATGCGCAGTCCGTCGTCAGCCACCTGTTGGGCCTGCTCGAGCATTGCGTCACGAAGCATGCCGGCAGCGTGGTCAAGACCCTCGGCGACGCGATGGTGTGCGCGTTCGAGGACTCCGACGGCGCGCTGCGCGCCGCATGCGACATGATGGCGCTGGTCGCGCCGCTGCCGGCCCGCCCGTACGGCAAGCTGTCGATCAAGATCGGGATGACCTACGGGCCGGTGGTGCTGTCCGAAGGCGACGTGTTCGGCGACACGGTAAACGTGTGCGCGCGGCTGGTTGCACTGGCCAACGCCGACCAGGTTCTGACAAGTCAGCAGAGCGTGGACGCGCTCTCGCCGGGCTTGCGCAGCCGCTGCCGCACCCTGTTCCCGATCCAGATCAAGGGACGGGCTGAGGAGGTCACGGCGTGCGAGGTGCTGTGGCGCAGCGACCCTGACGTCACGGCGGCGAACCCGGCGCGGTCTGCTTTCGCGGACGAAGGCGAATTGTTCCTCAAGCTCAGTCACGAGGGCAATACGTTCATGATCGACGAGGCGTCGCCTTCGGCCCGGCTCGGGCGCGACAAGTCCAACGACCTGGTGGTGGCGAGCCACTTCGCGTCGCGCTTCCACGCTCGCATTCACAAGCGCGAGGGCGGCTTCTTTCTTACCGATCAGTCCTCGAATGGGACCTACCTGCTTGCCGACGACGGCGCGGCGGAGGTGCTGCTGCAGCGCGAGGAAGCGGTGCTCGGCGAGCGCGGCTGGATCGGGCTCGGCATGAGCGCCTCGCGCCACGGCGATCACGTGGTGCGCTACCGCATCGAGCGCGAAGGCGGCTGAGCGGTGGCGCCCTGCCGGGGTAGAATCGCGCCTTCCCAGCACCCCGCCCCGCCGCAAATGTTCGCCGCAAACCTACTCGCCCAGTCGGACCCTGAAGTCTGGAACGCGGTGCGCCTCGAGCACCGTCGCCAGGAGGACCACGTGGAGCTGATCGCGTCCGAGAACTACGTCAGCTCCGCGGTGCTGATCGCCCAGGGCTCGCAGCTCACCAACAAGTACGCCGAGGGCTACCCGGGCAAGCGCTATTACGGCGGCTGCGAGTTCGTTGACATGGCGGAGTCGATCGCAATCGAGCGCGCCAAGCGACTGTTCGGCGCCGAATGGGCGAATGTGCAGCCGCATTCCGGCTCGCAGGCCAACCAGGCGGTCTACGCCGCGGCGCTAAAGCCTGGCGACACGATTCTGGGCATGTCGCTCGCCCACGGCGGCCATCTGACTCACGGCTCGCCGGTAAACCTCTCGGGCAAGCTGTACAAGGTGGTTTCCTACGGTCTCGACGCGAGCGAGGAGATCGACTACGACCAGATCGAAGCGCTGGCACGCGAACACCGGCCGAAGATGATCGTTGGCGGGGCGTCCTCGTACGCGCTCGCGATCGACTGGAAGCGGCTGCGCGTGGCTGCCGACGCGGCGGGGGCGCTGCTGATGGCCGACATGGCGCATTACGCGGGGCTGGTCGCGGTCGGCCTCTACCCCTCGCCGGTCGGCATCGCGGACTTCGTCACCTCGACCACGCACAAGACGCTACGCGGGCCGCGCGGCGGGCTGATCCTCGGCCGGCCCGAGCAGGAGAAGGCGGTCAACTCCGCCATATTCCCCGGCATCCAGGGCGGACCCCTGATGCACGTGATCGCCGCCAAGGCGGTCGCGTTCGGCGAGGCGCTGCGGCCGGAGTTCCGGGGCTACCAGCAGCACGTGCTCGACAACGCGCGCACCATGGTGCGCGTGCTCACCGAGCGCGGGCTGCGCGTCGTGTCGGGGCGCACCGACTGCCACATGTTCCTGCTCGATCTGCGCAAGAAGGGCGTCACCGGAAAGGACGCCGAGGCGGCGCTCGGACGCGCGCACATCACGGTCAACAAGAACGCGGTACCCAACGATCCGGAAAAGCCGACCGTGACTTCCGGCATCCGCATCGGCACGCCGGCGATGACGACCAGGGGATTTCGCAGCGGCGAGGCCGAGATTCTGGCCAACCTGATCGCCGACGTGCTCGACAACCCCGCCGACGATGCGAACGTGAGGCGCGTCGCGGGCGAGGTCAAGGCCCTTTGCGCGGGCTTTCCGGTGTACGGCTAGGCGCCGGCCATGCGCTGCCCCTTCTGCAGCCATCTCGACACCCAGGTGGTCGACACGCGCTCCAACCCGGAGGCGAATGTCATCCGCCGGCGCCGGCGCTGCCCGAAGTGCGACAAGCGCTTCACCACCTACGAGCGGGTCGAGTTGAGAATGCCGCGGCTGGTCAAGAAAGACGGCAGCCGGACCGATTTCGATCGCGAAAAGCTGCTTGGCAGCATGATGGTGGCACTGCGCAAGCGACCCGTGGCCACCGAGGCGATCGACGCAGCGGTCGACCGGATCGAGGAGAAGCTGCGCTCGCTCGGCGACCGCGAGGTGCCGACCAGCCGCGTCGGCGACCTGGTCATGCGAGAGCTGGCAAAACTGGACAAGATCGCCTACATCCGCTTCGCCTCGGTCTATCGCAGCTTCGAAACGCCGGACGATTTCCGCGAGGCGGTGCAGGAGATCCGCCGGCCGCGGCGAAGGAAGTGACGTCCTTTTCGACTTTCGACCAAGCGATGATGCGGCGTGCCCTGGCGCTCGCCGAGAAGGGCCTGTTTACGGCGACCCCCAATCCGCGCGTCGGCTGCGTGCTCACGAAAGGGGAGCGCGTCGTCGGCGAGGGCTGGCATGAAAAGGCGGGAGCGCCGCACGCCGAAGCGAACGCGCTCGCTGCGGCCGGCGCAGACGCGCGCGGCGCGACCGCCTATCTCAACCTCGAGCCCTGCGCCCACCACGGCCGCACGCCGCCCTGTGCCGACGCGCTCGTCGCCGCGGGGGTGGCGCGCGTGGTGGCGGCGATGCGCGACCCGAACCCCGAGGCGGGCGGCGGCGGCGTCAGGCTCGCCGCGGCGGGCGTGCGCTTCGAGCACGGCCTGCTGGAGGATGAGGCGCGCGAGCTGAACATAGGCTTCGTCTCGCGCCTGACGCGCGGCCGGCCCTGGGTTCGCATGAAGATCGCCGCGACGCTCGACGGCCGCACCGCCCTCGCCAACGGCAAGAGCCAGTGGATTACGGGTGTCGAGGCGAGAAAGGACGGCCAGCGCTGGCGCGCGCGGGCCTGCGCCGTGCTGACCGGGATCGGCACGGTCAAGGCCGACGACCCGAGGCTGAGCGTGCGCGAGGTTGAAACGCCGCGCCAGCCGCTGCGGGTTGTCGTGGACAGCCGCCTGGAGACGCCCCCGGGCGCCAAGATCCTGCAAGGCGGCAACACGCTGATATTTTTCGGCGACACCCGGAACAAACCCCCTCAAGGCGCCGAGGCGATTGCGATGCCGAACGTGCAGGGTAAGGTCGACCTCACGGCCATGCTGCGGGAGCTCGCCCGGCGCGGAGTGAACGAGCTGCACGTCGAGGCGGGATTCAAGCTCAACGGCTCCCTCGCGCGCGAGGGCTGCGTGGACGAGATGCTCGTGTATCTGGCGCCGGCCTTCCTCGGCGACACGGCGCAGGGCATGCTCGATCTGGCGCAAGTGACTTCGCTCGATCAGCGGCTGCGGGTTACCCTGCGCTCGTTCGAACGCGTGGGCGAGGACCTGAGGATCGTCGCGAGGCTCTGATGTTCACCGGCATCGTGCAGGCAGTGGGAACGATCGAGACGATTGCTCCGCTCGCGGGAGAAATGCGCGGCGGGGTGCGTCTCACGCTCCAAACCGGCGACCTGGATCTGGCCGACGTGCGGCGCGGCGACTCGATCTGTGTCCAGGGGGCCTGCCTGACGGTGGTCGAGGTCGCCGGCGGGAAGCTTTCGTTCGACGTCTCGCGCGAAACGCTCGATTGCACCAGCGGACTGGCGCATCCCGGAAAGGTCAACCTTGAGACATCGCTCGGCCTGGGCGACAAGCTGGGCGGGCATCTGGTCACCGGCCATGTCGACGGCGTCGGCGAAGTGCTCGCGTTCGATCCGGCGGGCGAGTCCGTGCTGCTGCGGCTGCGCTCACCGCGCGGACTGGCAAAGTACGTCGCGCGCAAGGGATCGATCTGCGTCGACGGCGTCAGCCTGACGGTGAACCGGGTCGACGGCGACGTATTCGAGATCAACCTGATTCCGCACACGCTGGCCGTCACGACCCTTTCGCGCCTGGCGCCAGGCGTCAGGGTCAATCTCGAGGTCGACCTGATCGCGCGTTACGTGGAGCGCATGTTGAGCGCGGCCGAGTAGGTCAGGCAAAGGCGCGGGCCGCGGCATTAGTTACCTTGACAGGGCGCATGAGCGCGCGAACCATGCGTACGGTGGACGCTCGCAGCTGCCTCGCCGAATTCACTTCCCGCCTACGCTGGGCCACGGCGCCCGCGCGGCGCAAGCTGCGCCTGTACTGGTACCGCGCCGACAGGGAAGCGATGGCCTTCGTGCTCATCGTTGGCGCCATCCTGACGGGGTTTGCGCTCGTGCTTCAGGCCGCGTTCGCACATCAGGACGCGGTGCGCGAACAGGCGCTGCAAACCATCAGACAGGAACTGGCCTGCCTCGCGCGCAACGTGTACTTCGAGGCGCGGGGCGAGCCGGAGGCGGGCCAGTACGCGGTGGCCGAGGTGACAATGAACCGCAAGGCTTCTGCGCGCTTCCCCGACTCGGTGTGTGCGGTGGTCCACCAGAAGAACTGGGATGCGCTGCGCGGGCGCTTCGTCGGCGCGTTCTCGTGGACCGAGCTGGGCGCACTGCCGGCGCCGAGCGGCGAGGACTGGGAGCGCGCGCGCAAGGTGGCGCAGGATGTGTATTACGGGCGGCGGGCGCCCCAGCTGCAGGGCGCGATGTACTACCACGCCACCAATATCACGCCCGCCTGGGCGAAGGAAAAAACGCTCGTCGCCCGCATCGGCGGACATGCTTTCTACAAGTAGCGCGCGCGCGTCGGCGGATGGATCGGGCAGAATAGCGCCACGCAAGATCGTCACTGGGCCCCTTGAGCAAGCTGAAGCTAACGCGCGAGAGCATTCTCAACGGCACGCTGCATGCCTCGGCACGGGAACTGCTCGGGCCGGGGGTGCGCTTCATGACCGAGGAGGAGCGCAAGCACAGCGTGCACGCGATGCTTGCGCTGGCACCGAAACCGGAGCGGGTCTGGGTGTTCGGCTACGGCTCCCTGATCTGGAACCCCGCCTTCCACTTCTCCGAGCGCCGCACCGCTCTGGTGCACGGTTTTCACCGCCAGTTCTGCCTCTGGGCGCGCGCCGGGCGCGGCAGTCCCGAGCGCCCCGGGCTGATGCTCGCGCTGGAGCGCGGCGGCAGCGTGCACGGCGTCGCCTATCGTCTGGCGCACACGCACGTCGAGTCCGAGCTCGACGTGGTGTGGCGGCGCGAGATGATTACCATGGCCTACCGCCCGGTCTGGGTCGCGGCCCGCACGCCTAAGGGGATCGAGCACGCGATCGCCTTTGTCGCGAATCGGACGCACGAACGCTACGTGCGCGGCCTCGATAACGGCGCCATTGCGCGCTACCTGGCGAACGGCGCCGGCCCGCTCGGACACTGCCGAGACTATCTGTTCGATACGGTCGCGCACCTGCGCGAGCTGGGCATTCGCGACCGGCACCTCGAAGCGCTCGCGAACCTGTTACGCGCCACCCACCCCGCGGCGGGATGAGCGAGTGTCGCCCGAGTGGCTGGCTACCAACCTGCTCGCCGTCTGGCTGCTGCCGCCGCTCGACCTGATCGTCTTGATCGCTCTGGGGCTCGCGCTTGTGCCGCGCCGTCCGCGCCTCGGACTGGGGCTCGCCGCCACGGGGCTCGCCGTGCTTGCGGCGTTGTCGATGCCTCGGGTCGGCGACCTGCTCGCCGCGACGCTCGAGGACAGCGCGCCAGCGCTCGAAGCGCAGCGAGCCAAGAACGCCGGCGCGGGCGCGATCGTCGTGCTGGGCGGCGGGCGCAATCGCGGCGCGCTGGAATACGGCCGCGAGACGCTGGACGCGGCAGGCCTCGGCAGAGTGCGCTACGGCGCCCGCCTGGCCCGCCTTACCGGCCTGCCGCTGTTGGTCAGCGGCGGACGTCCGGACGGCGGCGTCGCGAGCGAGGCGGCTCTCATGGCGCAAGTCCTGGAGCGGGAGTTCGGTGTTGCGGTGCGCTGGCGCGAAACGAAATCGATCAACACAATCGAGAACGCGCGCCTTTCCGCGGCAATCCTCGCCGCTGCCGGCATCCGCCGGGTGATCCTGGTTACGGATGCGACGCACATGCGGCGCGCGAGCGGGCGGTTTCGCAGCGCGGGGCTGCAGGTGGTGCCGGCGCCGACCAACTACCGCGCGCAGCTGGTGCATACCCCGGTCGACTGGCTGCCTTCGGCGCGCGGACTGCGGACTTCGAGCCGCGCGCTCAGGGAGTGGATCGGGTTGTTGTGGAGTCGCGCGCGCGGCGCCTAGCCCGCGGACTCGCCCCCGGGCACCAGAATGGGACGCAGTGCCGGCACCCTGTGGCGCAGGCGCGCCACGAGCTGCCGCGCCTTACCCTTGGGCAGCGCCTGCCTGGTGCGGACGCGGTAGATCAGCTCGCCGTCGGGCGTCGTCCCGCGCACGACCGAGGTCGGGAAGCCGGCGCGCGTCAGGCGGCGCGACAGCTTCTGTGCGCGCGCGACTTCGCGGAAGGCGCCGACCTGCACTTGGAATACGGATTCGGCGCCAGGCGCCGGAGCGGCCGCGGGGGTGGCCTCGGGGGTGGGCGCCTCCGCGGCGGACGTCTGCTGGGGCGCGGGCGTCTGCTCAGGCGCGGGCGCTTGCTCCGTCGTTGAGCCGGGGTCGGCCGTTGTCGCGGCCTGAGGTGCCTGGGGGAGCGCGGGAACGGCCGCGGGCGCCGGGGCGGGAGCAGCGGGCGCCGGCGCAGCCGCCTGGGGCGCGACCCGGGCTCGCTCGACAGGCCCCTGGGCCGTGGGATTGCGCACAGCGGTGGCCGGCGGCGACGGCGGCGAGCCGCCGTCGCCGCCGGAGATAAGCGGCAGGTAGATCGCCACCAGCACTCCCAGCACGGCGACCCCGGCCAGCGCGATCGCGACGCGACCGCGCCGCGCCCACAGGGCGTCGAAGGCATCGGACAGGACGAGCAGGAATTTCATGGTTCGTTTCCCGGTACAGAGCGCAATGATACGGACTGCTCAGGCGGTGCGCTTGCGTTTAGCGTGCGCCATGATGACCGCGATCGCGCACGACGCAGCGCGCGACTCCGCGCTGTCGGCGCGGCTGGTCAGCACGATCGGGACGCTCGCGCCGACCACCAGTCCCGCCAGCAGCGCGCCGGCGAGGTACTCGAGCTGCTTCGCGAGCATGTTGCCTGACTCGAGGTCGGGCACCACCAGGATGTCGGCACGGCCCGCCACCGCCGAGAGGATACCTTTGGTCTTGGCCGCGACCAGCGACACCGCGTTGTCGAATGCGAGCGGCCCGTCCAGCACTCCGCCGGTGATCTGGCGCCGGTCGGCCATCTTGCACAGCGCCGCCGCGTCGATGGTGGCGCGCATGGCTGGGTTGACGGTTTCGACCGCCGCCAGGATCGCCACCTTCGGCTCGACGACGCCGAGCACGTGCGCGAGGTCGATCGCGTTCTGCACGATGTCCGCCTTTTCGGCGAGAGTGGGATCGATATTGATCGCCGCGTCCGTGATCAGCAGCGGCCGCGGATAGGTCTGCACGTCGGCGAGGAAGACGTGGCTGATGCGCCGCGCGGTTCGCAGGCCGCTGCCGGCAGCGACCACTTCCTCCATCAGCTCGTCGGTGTGCAGCGAGCCCTTCATCAGCGCTTCGGCGCGGCCTGCTCGCACCAGTGCCACGCCCTGCGCCGCCGCGGCGTGGCTGTGCGGCGCGTCCACGATCTCGATCCCCCCCAGGTCGAATCCCAGCTCTTCGGCCACGGCGCGGATCCTCGCCGCGGGCCCGACCAGGATCGGCACGATCAGATCGGCTCTGAGCGCGGTCATCACGCCGCCGAGCGACTCGGCGTCGCACGGGTGCACGACCGCCATCGGAATCGACTCCATCCCCTTCGCGCGCGCGAGCAGGCTCTGGTAGCGCGCCGCGCGATCGGAGAAGGTTACGCCGGGCAGCTCGATGCGCGTGCGCTTGATCTTCTCGGTCGGGGCCAGCACCTCGGCGGTGCCGCGGATCACCTTCTGGTCGTCCTGGTTGGTACAGACGCAATCGAACACAATGTGGCGATTGTGGTCGAACTTGCGCGTCGCCGTGAGCGTCACGGTGATGGTATCGCCGACGCCGACAGGGCGCGAAAAGTGCAGTGTCTGGTCGATGTAGATGGTGCCGGGGCCGGGAAACTGGGTCCCGAGCACGGTCGAGATCAGCGCGCCGCCCCACATCCCGTGCGCGATGACCTCGTGGAACATGCTGCTCTTGGCGTACTCGGGGTCGACGTGGGCGGGGTTGACGTCGCCCGACATGACCGCGAAAAGCTGAATGTCCTCCGGCTTGAGCGTTCGTGTGAGGCTCGCAGAATCGCCCACCTGAATCTCGTCGTAGGTGCGATTCTCGATGTAGTCCGTGCGTGTCATGATTGCGGCTCTGGGGCGATGCGACAGCCCGCAATGTATTCCACCAAGCCTGCACCTCCCTTGCGAAATGTCAAACTGCCGCGCCTGAGCTTCGATCCGGCGCTGCCGGTCAGCGCCCGTCGGGAAGAAATCCGCGCCGCGATCGAGAGCAATCAGGTAGTCATCGTCTGCGGCGAGACCGGCTCGGGCAAGACCACCCAGCTGCCCAAGATCCTGCTCGAGATGGGCCGCGCCGAAGCGGGCCTCATCGGCCATACGCAGCCGCGCCGCATCGCTGCGCGCTCGGTCGCGGTGCGCATCGCCGAGGAGCTCGGCAGCGAGCTGGGCGCGGTGGTCGGCTACAAGGTGCGCTTCCAGGACAGGCTCGGGCCGGACGCGGCGGTGAAGCTGATGACCGACGGCATCCTGCTGGCCGAAACGCAGGGCGATCCGCAGCTGCGCCAGTACGGCACGATCATCATCGACGAGGCGCACGAGCGCAGCCTCAACATCGATTTCCTGCTCGGCTACCTGGTGCGCCTGCTGCCGCAGCGGCGCGACCTTAAGCTCGTGATCACCTCGGCAACCATCGACGCGGAGCGATTCTCGCGCCATTTCGGCGGCGCGCCGGTGATCGAGGTCTCGGGGCGGCTGTATCCGGTCGAAGTGCGCTACCGGCCGGTCGGCGGCGACGCGGAAGACACCACGCGCAAGGAGGAGGAGCAGGCGCTGGCCGGCGCGGTGGACGAGCTGTGCGCCCAGGGGCCGGGCGACGTGCTCGTGTTCCTGCCAGGCGAGCGCGAGATTCGCGACGCGGCGGAGGTGCTGCGCAAGCAGCACCCGGCCGGCACGGAGCTATTGCCGCTGTACTCGCGCCTGAGCGCCGCCGAGCAGGACAGGGTGTTCAGGCCCGCGGGCGCGCGGCGCATCGTTCTCGCGACCAACGTCGCCGAGACCTCGCTCACCGTGCCGCGCATCAGGTTCGTGGTCGATACCGGGCTTGCGCGCGTCAAGCGCTACAGCTACCGCAACAAGGTCGAGCAGCTGCAGATCGAGAAGATCTCGCAGGCCTCCGCCAAGCAGCGCGCGGGGCGCTGCGGGCGCGTCGCCGACGGGGTCTGCATCCGCCTCTACTCGGAGGAGGATCACGAGCGGCGCGCGCCGTTCACCGATCCGGAGGTGCTGCGCTCGTCGCTTGCCGCGGTGATCCTGCGCGCCGCGAGCCTCGGCCTCGGCGCAGTCGAAGATTTCCCGTTCCTTGATCCGCCGAGCGCACGTGCGATCGCCGACGGCTACGCGCTGCTCGCCGAGCTCGGGGCGGTGGACGACGCGAAGCAGCTCACCAGCTCGGCGCGCGAGCTGGCCAAGCTGCCGCTCGATCCGCGCATCGGCCGCATGCTGATCGCGGCGCGGGACGAGGGTTGCGTCGACCAGGTGCTGGTGATCGCCGCTGCGCTGTCGGCGCAGGACCCGCGCGTGCGCCCGATGGACAACCCGGCGGCCGCGGACGAGCGCCACAAGCGCTTCGCCGACGAGCGCTCGGACTTTCTCGCCTACCTCAAGCTGTGGCAACTATTCGAGGGCAAGTGGGAGAAGGCCTGCCGCGAGAACTCGCTCTCGGTTCCACGCATGCGCGAGTGGCGCGACGTGCATTCGCAGCTGCACGCGACGTGTCCGAGCTCGGCTGGCGAGCCTCGGGCGCCGACCCCGCGCGGCAGGAAGGCTACCGCGCGATCCATCGCGCGCTGCTCACCGGACTGCTCGGCAACATCGGGCTGCACGATGCCGAGGGCGGCAGTTACATCGGCGCACGCGGGATCAAGTTCTGGGTTCACCCCGGCTCGTGGACGCGCAAACCGGGCAGGTGGCTGGTCGCCGCCGAGCTGGTCGAGACCACGCGACTGTACGCGCGCACCGTCGCTTCGATCGAGCCGCAGTGGCTCGAGGATCTCGGCGCGCACCTGATCAAGCGCCAGCGCGAGCGCCCGCATTGGGAAAAGACGCGCGCGCAGGTGGTGGCGCTCGAGCGCGGCACGCTTTATGGGCTGCCGGTATACGCCAACCGGCGCATCCACTACGGGCCGCTCGAGCCCGAGCTTGCGCGCGAGATCTTCATCCGCTCGGCGCTGGTCGACGGCGAGTTCGAGACGCGGGCGCCGTTCTTCGCCCACAACCAGAAGCTGCTGCACGAGATCGAGCGGCTCGAGCACAAGTCGCGCCGGCCCGACATGCTGGTGGACGATGAGCTGATCGCGGCGTTCTACGACGCGCGCATTCCGCAGGGCATCCACAACGGCGCGGAATTCGAGAAGTGGCGCAGGGAGGTCGAGCGCGAGGAGCCCAAGCGGCTGTTCCTGCGGCGCGAGGACCTGATGCGGCACGAGGCGGCCGGCATCACGACGGAGAATTTTCCGCCGCGGCTGGCGTTGGGATTGAACAACTTCGAGCTCGAGTACAGCTTCGAGCCAGGCTCGGCGCGCGACGGAGTGACGCTCGTCGTCCCGGTCGGCCTGCTGAACCAGGTGCCGGCGGCGCGCTGCGAATGGCTGGTGCCGGGCCTGCTGAAGGAGAAAGTGCGGCTGCTTGCGAAGTCGCTGCCGCAACGGTTGCGCCATAAGCTGGGCCCGCTCGAGGCCTTCGCGGAGGACTTCGTCGCCGCAGCGGCGCCGTCCGACCTGCCGCTCGGCACCGCGCTCGCGCGCCACGTCCGTGCCGAACTCAATCTCGAAGTTCCGCTCGACGCTTTCCGGCCGGACTCGGTACCGCTCCATTTGCAGATGAACTTCCGCGTCTTGGACGAACATGGCCGCCAGCTGGGAATGGGCCGCAATCTGGCGGACCTCAAGCGCGAGCTGGCGCGGGAAACCCAGGCCGTGCTGCGGGACGAGGCGCCCGCCGACGAGGGTGAGCGCTACCGTGCATGGACCTTCGGCGACCTGGAAGAAATCATGGAGCTCCGGCGCGGCGGCCAGACGCTGGTCGGCTATCCGGCGCTCGCCGATGCGGGCGACGGCGTCGCGCTGCAGGTATTCGATACGCCGGAGCGCGCGGCCGGGGTCCACCGCGCCGGAGTGCGGCGGCTGCTGGCGATCGCATTCCGGGAGCGCATTCGCGAGATCGAGAAGTCGGTCGCGCGCGACAACGCGCTAAATATGCAGTTCGCGCAGACGGCGGGTGAGGTCCGGCTTGCGGACGAGGTGGTGACCGCAGCGCTCGAGCGCAGCTTTCTGGCCGATTCGCTGCCGATGCGGCAGGCGGACTTCGAGCGCCGGGTCGAGGAGGGTCGCAGCCGGCTGAACCTGATCGCGCAGGAGATCGCGCGCACCGTGGCGCAGATCATGGCCGAGCAGGCACAGACGCAGAAGCGGCTGACCGCGGTCGCCAAGGGCTTTCCACAGGCGGCCGAGGACGTTGCGGCGAGCGTCGCGCGGCTACTGCATCCGCACTTCGTGTCGCGAACGCCGTGGCCGCGGCTGCAGCATTTCCCGCGCTATCTCATGGCGGCGCTTCAGAGGCTGGACAAGCTGCGCGCCGATCCGGGGCGCGATGCGCGGCTGATGGCCGAATTCTCTCCGTTGCACACCGCCTGGCAGCGCGAGTACTCGGCGCGCGAGAAGGCGGCGGCGCTCACGCCGGAGATCGAGCAGTTCCGCTGGCTGCTCGAGGAGCTGCGCGTGTCCCTGTTCGCCCAAAGCCTCAAGACCCCCGTTCCCGTGTCGGTCAAGCGGCTGGCGAAGTTGTGGCAAAGTATCAGGCACGCAAGACCCTGAGCACCATGCGCGGCATCGGCCCCTCGATTGCGTTCGCTTTCGCCAACCTGTTGCACCCCAGGATGCTCTGGCTGATGCTCTGGCCGGTGCTGGTCGCGACCGGGATTTGGGGCGTGGCGGCGATCTGGAGCTGGACCGGACTGGTGGCGTGGCTCGCGCACGCTCTGCAGCACTGGATAGAGCGCGCCACCTTCTTCGTGCACTGGAATGCGAGCACGGTCGCGCTGGTCGCAGCCAAGATTCTCGTGATCGTAGGCTTGGTGCCGCTGATCCAGCTCACCGCGCTGCTGATTCTTGGCGTGTTCGGCATGCCGGCGATGGTCGATCATGTCGCCGAGCGAGCGTTTTCCGCGCTTGCGCGCCGGCGCGGCGGCAGCTTCGGCGGCAGCGTCTGGAACTCGGTGGTCGGCGTCGCGGGCCTGATGCTGCTGGGCGCCTTGTCGCTTCCGTTCTGGATCTTCCCGCCGCTGTGGCCGGCGATACCGGTGGCCATCATGGGCTGGGTGAACCAGCGCATACTGCGTTACGACGCGCTCGCCGAGCATGCGGACGCGCGAGAGATGCGCACGGTCTTCTCGCGCCGGCGCGCAGCGTTGTACCTGTTAGGAGTGGTGCTCGCCCTGGTCGCCTATATTCCGGTCGTCGGACTTTTCGCGCCGGTGCTGTTCGGGCTTGCGTTCATTCACTACCTGCTGGCCGAGCTCCTAGCGTTGCGCGCGGAGCCGATCGAGACGACGGCGGTGCCGCAGTGAGCGAGGACATCGGCGCGCTGGTGATCGGGGACGAGATCCTCGTCGGCAAGCGCAAGGACAAACACTTCGAGTTTCTGGTCGCCGCCCTCGCGGCACGTGGCTTGCGGCTGGCCTACTGCGAGTATCACGGCGACGACCCCGCGCGCCTGACCGCCGCGCTCAGACGCACGTTTGCGTCGGAGGACATCGTCTTCAGCTTCGGCGGCATCGGCGCGACGCCTGACGACCACACCCGCCGGTGCGCCGGCGACGCGCTAGGCGTCTCGCTCGCGGTGCACCCGGAAGGCGAGCGGGAGCTGCTGGCGCGATTCGGCGCCGAGCTCACGCCGCAGCGGCTGCGGATGGTGGAGTTCCCGCTTGGCGCGCAGATCATTCCAAACCCCGTGAACCGGGTGCCGGGCTTTTCGCTGCGCGAGCATCATTTCGTGCCCGGCTTTCCACAGATGGCGTGGCCGATGATCGAGTGGGTGCTGGACAACCGTTACCGGCATCTCGCGGACCGGGACCGCTGGGCCGAAGCCTCAATCATCGTCTACGAGGCGGGCGAGAGCCAGCTCATACCGGTGATGGACGCGGTCGGGGCAGGATTCCCCGGGATCAAGGTGTTCAGCCTGCCGTCGATGGGCGAGGACGGCAGCAGGCGTCACGTCGAGCTCGGCGTGCGCGGCGACCCGGCGCAGGTGACGCAGGCGATCGAGCGCCTGCGCAGCGGGGTTCGCGACTCGGGCTTTCCGTTTCGCGAGGCGTAAAAAAAGCCCCGCATTCAGCGGGGCTTCTTCGTCTGCCGGCGCTTGGCCGGGCTTAGGCGGCCTTTTTTGCCTTGGCCATCCCTTTGACGGTTTCGGTCGCGGCATTCACGTTCGCTTCCGCGATCTCGGTCGCCTGTTTGGCGACTTTGTTGAAGTTGTCGTAGGCCGAATTCGCGGCCGCGATCATCGACTTTACCGCTGCCACCGCCACGTCGGAACCGGCAGGGGCGTTCTTGGTCGCCTTGTCGAGCATCGACACGAAGTTCTCGTTCCATTCCGCGATGCGTTTTTCCGCCATTTTCGACATTTCGGCGTTGGTCTCGGTCGCGACTTCGTATGCGCTCTTCGAGAAGGCGATCGCTTTCTCGATCGTCGGCTGGGTGAGGGTGCTCTGCAGGTTGACGAATTCCTGCACGTCTTTCGCGCCGAGCAGCGCGCGGGTATTCGACAGCGTATCCTCGAACGCAGTCTTGACCGCGTTGGCGTTCAGGTTGGCGAACTTCTCGAAGGCCGCGAATTGCGTGGCGGCGAGGGAAAGGATCGCTTCGACGTTGGCCTTATTGGCCGCTTGGATTTGTTCCGGGGTGACGTACATTTGGGACTCCTGTGTTTGAAACTCTAAAAGTAATCTGGCCTAAATCGCTTGGGTTGGTGCGCTGCAACAAAATGAATTTTAGGCCGATCACTTTGAAAGTCAAGGCTCTTGTGCAAAGCAGCATATTATTTTGATGTAGAGCAACAGGAACTACCACGGTCTCTTTGGAGAGGAACGGAAACTTTATGTGAGTGCACACTTACATTAGTAGTTTGACCTGCGCGACAAGCCGCGATAATGCGAACGCTCGTTTGTCTTCCTGCGTCATGGCTATCAATTACCGTCCCGACGACCCCGATTTTCTTGCCGACCCGTTCCCGCTCTACGCCCGGATGCAGGACGAGGATCCGGTGCACTGGAGCCCGCGTCTGAAGGCTTGGGTGCTAACGCGCTACGACGACGTAAAGCGGGTCTGCCTCGATCGCGAGATTTCCTCGGATCGTCTGCGGCCGTTCTTCGCCTCGCTGCCAGGCGCGGAGGCGAGTCGCATCGCGGACATCGTCCGTTACTTGTCGCTTTGGATGGTGTTTCGCGATCCGCCCGAGCACACGCGCCTGCGTCGGCTGACCAGCAAGGTGTTCAACGTGCGCTCGATGCACGGAATGCGCGAGCGGATCGTCGCGCTCTGCCGCTGGCTGCTGGACGAGATCGGCGAGCGCGAGGAGTTCGACTTCATTCGCGCATTCGCCGGGCCGCTGCCTGCGCTCGTGATCATGGACATGCTCGGGGTACCGCGCACCGAACTCGTGCGCGTGAAGCGTATGTCCGACGACATGGCGCTGTTCATCGGAAGCTCCCGGAACCAGCCAGAAAAGTACGGCGTTGCCGAGAGCGCAACGAAGGAAATGGCCGAATTCTTCCGTGCCCTGATCGCGTCGCGTCGCGCCGAGTCGCGCGACGATCTGCTCACTCAGCTAGTGCTTCTCGATGACCAGGGTGACCGCCTGAGCGAGGACGAACTGGTCGCGACGTGCATCTTGTTGCTGTTCGCCGGCCACGAGACCACCACCAACCACATCGCCAACGCAATGTTGTCTCTGATCCGCTTCCCGGGCGAGATGCGCGCGCTGCGCGAGGACCCGGCCCTCGCTCCGATGGCGGTCGAGGAGCTGCTGCGCTACGACGGCCCGAGCGGCGCTCAGGTCCGCATCGTGAGGCACGAGCACAACCTGCGCGGCAAGACTCTGCGGCCCGGCGAGCGCGTTTTCATCATGCTCAATGCCGCCAACCGCGACCCCCGGGCCTATCCCGACCCGCATCGCCTTGCGCTGCGGCGCGACGGGGTGCCGCACCTGACCTTCGGATTCGGGACCCATATCTGCCTCGGCTTCCCGCTGGCTCGACTCGAGGGGCAGCTGAGCCTGCCCGCGGTGCTCGCGCGCTGGCGCCGCATCGAACTGGCAGCCGAGCACCTGGAATGGATCGACTCGATGGTGTTCCGCGGCATGAAGGCGATGCCGGTAAGGGTCGCGCGGTGAGCAGCTGGGCCTGAGCGTGGACGCCCGTGCACCCGAGCCGGGTCAATTGCCGCGCAGGCTGTGGTGGACGCTCGCTGGGTTGACCCTGGCCTGGGGGTTCAACTGGACCGCGATCAAGGTCGCGCTTTCGGGCGTCTCGCCGCTGACTTTCCGCACCCTCTGCCTGGCAGTGGGCTCCGCGGTGCTTTTCAGCGTCGTCCGCGCCGGCGGGCAGTCGCTCGCGGTGCCCAAGGGACAGTGGCCGCGGCTCGCGCTGCTCGCCTTTTTCAACGTTACGTGCTGGAACGCGCTGGTGGTGTTCGGCATGACCATGATTCCGTCCGGGCGCGCCGCGATCCTCGCGTACACCATGCCGGCGTGGGCGATCCCGCTTTCGGTCTGGTTGCTCGGGGAGCGCATGAACGGGCGCAAGCTGACGGGGCTGGCACTCGGCATGGCGGGCATGATGCTGCTGATCGGCGAGGGCGCCGCAAGCCTGCGCTCGGCACCGCTCGGGTCGCTGCTGGTGCTGTCGGCAGCGCTGTCCTGGGCACTGGGTACGGTGCTGCAGAGGCGTTACCCGATGGCGATGCCACCGGCCCCCTACACCGCCTGGATGATGCTCCTCGGCGGGATCCCCATTTTCGCCGGTGCGCTGCTGCTCGAAGACCCCGGGCGGCTCGCGTCTATCGGTCTGTGGCCGGCGCTCGGTGTGCTGTACAACGTTCTGATCGCGTTCGCGTTCGCGCAGTGGGCCTGGATCCGGATCGCGACCACCGTCCCCGTCGCGGTGTCCTCGCTCAGCATGCTGATGATCCCGGTCGTGGGGGTCTTTTCGGGCATGGTCTTCCTCGGCGAACGCCCGAGCTGGGCCGAATACGCGGCCCTTGCGCTGGTGCTCGGTTCGCTGCTCACGGTGGTGCTGCCGCAGCGCGCACGCGGGGGATGAGCGACGCGTCCCAGCGCTCGAGCGCGCGCTGCAGCAGCTCGCTCGTGCTTGCCGCTTCGGGCACCGGCTGGCCGAGGAACGCGAGCGCGCGCGCGAGCTCGCGCAGCGGCTGCGCCGCGTCGACCGCCGGCGCGCCGGTCTGCTTGCTCAGTTTCTCGCCGCTCGCAGTCACCGCGGCCGGCAGGTGCAGGTAGCGCGGAGTGGAGTAGCCGAGCAGGCGCTGCAGCCAGATCTGGCGCGCCGTGGAATCGAGCAGGTCGGCGCCCCGCACCACGTCCGTGACGCCTTGTTCGGCGTCGTCGACCACGACCGCGAGCTGGTAGGCGATCACGCCGTCGGCGCGGCACAAGACGAAGTCGCCGACCTCCCGCTCGACCGACTGCGCAATTTGGCCCTGCACCCGGTCGCTAAAGCGGATCGTCTCCCCCTTGGTGCGCACGCGCGTGGCGCGCGCGCGCCGTCCCGGGGCGATGCCGCCGCGGCAGGTGCCGGGATAGACGCGCGCGCCGTCGATCGCGAGTGCGGAATCGGCGATTTCGCTGCGCGTGCAGGCGCAGGGATAGGTGGCACCCTGGCGCCCGAGCGCTTCAAGCACGGCGCGGTAGCTCGCGACGCGCGCGCTTTGGTACAGCACCGGCCCGTCCCAGGTCAGCCCCAGACCGTCGAGCTGGCGCAGGATGGCGTCGGCCGCGCCGGGCTGCTCGCGCGGCTTGTCCAGATCCTCGATGCGCAGCCGCCAGGTGCCGGCAACGGCGCGCGCGTCCAGCCAGCTCGCGAGCGCGGCTGCCAGCGAGCCGAAATGCAAAGCCCCTGTCGGCGACGGGGCGAAGCGGCCCGTGTAGCGCATGTGCGGGTATAGTGCCATTTTGCAGAGGAGATCGCTGCATGGCGACTGTGGAGCTGACGAAGGAAAACTTCGAGCAGGTAGTGAGCACGAACCCGATGGTGGTGGTCGATTTCTGGGCGCCGTGGTGCGGGCCCTGCAAGGGTTTCGCGCCGGTTTTCGAGGGCGCGTCGGAGCAGCATCAGGACGTCGTATTTGCCAAGGTCAACACCGATGACGAGCAGGACATCGCCGGTGCGTTCGGTATCCGCTCGATTCCGACGCTGATGGTGTTTCGCGAAAAGGTACTGTTGTTCCAGCAGGCCGGCGCGCTGCCGGCTTCCGCCCTCGAGCAGGTGCTCGAGCAGGCCAAGGCGCTGGACATGGCGCAGGTGCACGCGGAAATCGCAAAGCAGGAGAGCGCGGAGCGCGAGCAATCCGGGAGCGCCGGGCCGCAGGCCGGCGAGGCCTGAGCGGGCGCGACGTGATAGAGCTGCGCCGCGCCGCGGAACGCGGGCACGCCAATCACGGCTGGCTCGACTCGTTCCACAGCTTTTCGTTCGCCGACTACCATGATCCGCGGCACATGGGCTTCGGCAGCCTGCGCGTGATAAATGAGGACCGGATCCAGCCCGGCACCGGCTTCGGCACGCACAGCCACCGCGATATGGAAATCGTGAGCTACGTTCTGGACGGCGCGCTCGCGCACCAGGACTCGATGGGCAACGGCTCCACCATCGTTCCGGGCGACGTCCAGCGCATGAGCGCAGGCACCGGCGTGCGCCACAGCGAGTACAACCACGAGCCCTCGGGCGTTACCCACTTTCTGCAGATCTGGATCGAGCCGGCGGTGCGCGGCATCGCGCCGGGATATGAGCAGAAGCACTTCGACGCCGGCTCCAAGCGCGGACGCCTGCGGCTGGTCGCCTCGCCCGACGGGCGTGATGGCTCGGTGACGATTCACCAGGATGTGTACATGCATGCCGCGCTGCTGAACGGCGGCGAGCGCGTGGCCCACCCTCTGTCCAAGGGACGCTGCGCTTACGTGCACGTCGCGCGCGGCCATCTGACGGTAAACGGCAATGAGCTCGGCGCGGGCGACGCGCTGAAGGCGAGCGACGTGGCGGAAATCGTACTGGAGCGTGGCGAACAGGCAGAAGTCCTGCTGTTCGACCTCGCCTGAGCGGTCCCGGCGGCGCGGGCCAATGGTCGATACGCGCACCGAGCGCGACTCCTTCGGGCCGATCGAGGTTCCGGCGCAGCGGCTCTGGGGCGCGCAGACCGAGAGGAGCCGGCGCAATTTCCGCATCTCGGGCGAGCTCATGCCCATGGCGGTGATCCACGCCCTGGCGCAGGTCAAGCGCGCCTCAGCGCGGGTGAACCGGGAGCTGGGCCTGCTCGAAGCGCGCAAGGCCGAGGCGATCGAGCAGGCGGCCGACGAGGTACTGGCCGGCCGCCACGACGAGGAGTTTCCGCTGGTGGTTTGGCAGACTGGCTCCGGTACCCAATCCAACATGAACGTGAACGAGGTGCTCGCCAACCGGGCGTCCGAGATCCTCGGCGGGGAGCGCGGCGAGCGGCGCCTGGTGCACCCGAACGACGACGTCAACCTCGGTCAATCGTCGAACGACGTGTTTCCGACCGCGATGCACGTCGCCGCCGCGCGCGTGTTGCGCGAGCGGCTCCAGCCAGCGCTGGCGCGGTTGCGCTGCACCTTGGCTGACAAGAGCGCTGCCTTCGCGGACATCGTGAAGATAGGCCGCACGCACCTGCAGGATGCGACCCCGCTCACGCTCGGGCAGGAGTTCTCGGGCTACGTGGCGCAGCTCGGGCACGCCGAGGCGGCGCTGCGCGCGGTCCTGCCGGGGCTGTACGAGCTCGCGATCGGCGGCACCGCGGTCGGCACCGGCCTGAACGCTCATCCCGAATTCGGCGCGCGGGTGGCCGAGGGCCTCGCGCGGGAAACCGGCTTGGGGTTCGAGAGCGCACGTAACAAGTTCGCTGCGCTTGCAGGTCACGAGCCGCTGGTGTTCGCGCACGGCGCGCTCAAGACACTGGCCGCCGCGCTGATGAAGATTGCAAACGACGTGCGCTGGCTCGCATCGGGGCCGCGCTCCGGGCTTGGCGAGCTTTCGCTGCCGGAGAACGAGCCCGGCAGCTCGATCATGCCCGGCAAGGTGAACCCGACCCAGGCCGAGGCGATGACCATGCTGTGCGCGCAGGTCTTCGGCAACGACGTGGCGCTCAACATAGGTGGCGCATCGGGAAATTTCGAGCTAAACGTATTCAAGCCGCTAGTGATCCAGAACTTCCTGCAGAGCGCGCGCCTGCTCGCCGACGGCTGCGAGTCCTTCGAGGAGCACTGCGCGCGCGGCATCGAACCGAACCGCGCGCGCATTGCCGAGCTGGTCGAGCGCTCGCTGATGCTCGTCACCGCACTGTCGCCCATGATCGGCTACGACCGGGCGGCGGAGATCGCCAAAAAAGCGCATCACGACGGCAGTACCCTGCGGGAGGCGGCGCTTGCCCTGGGCTATGTCGGCGCGGACGAGTTCGACCGTTGGCTTCGTCCCCAGGATATGACCGGGCCGCGGCGATGAACTAGGCTGATAAACTGCGCCCCGCGATGTCAGTCGTCGTTCTCATCTCCGGCCGGGGCAGCAACATGCAGGCCCTGCTCGACGCCGGGTTGCCGGTTGCGGCGGTGATCGGCAACACGGCCGATGCGGTGGGGCTTGAGATCGCGGCGCGGCGCGGCCTCGTCGGCGTTGTGGTCGAGCACAAGGCCTACCGGACGCGAGAGGAGTTCGACGGCGCGCTCGCGATGGAGATCGATCGCCATTCGCCGCGACTGGTGGCGCTGGCGGGGTTCATGCGCATCCTGACCCCGCGCTTCGTCGCGCATTACGCAGGGCGGCTGGTGAACATCCATCCCTCGCTGCTGCCGGCGTTTCCCGGGCTCGACACGCACCGGCGCGCGCTGGCCGCGGGGGTCAAGGTGCACGGTTGCAGCGTGCATTTCGTAAGCGAGCAGCTCGATCACGGCCCGATTATCGTCCAGGCCGCCGTTCCGGTGCGGCCGGGCGACACGCCTGAGCTGCTGGCCGCACGCGTGCTGCGCCAGGAGCACGTGGTGTACCCGCGCGCGGTGCGCTGGTTCCTGGACGGCAAGCTTGTCGTCCGTGACGGAGTCGTAAGTGTTGAGGGAGACGATGCGCAACTGGTTTATTCCGATCGCGATTAGCGCGTGGTTCTGCGCCTGCGCGCACGCGGCGCCCCCGGTGCACGTGCAGATCGACTACGACGTGCTGCGCAACGGAAGCGCAATGGCCGAAGTGGTCGACCGGTTCGAGCACGACGGCAAGACCTACCATTGGTGGAGGAGTGGCACGGCAAGGGCCTGTTCGCGCTGCTGGGCGGGATCAAACGCACCAGCAGCGGGACGATCGGCAGCAGCACGCTGCGGCCGCTGGAGTTCTCGGACGTGCGCACCGGGCGAGACCCGGTACGTGCGGTGTTCGACTGGGCGGACAAGAGTCTGAAGCTGGAGGCCGACGGCAAGACCCGCACCGAGCCGATGCCGGCGCACGCGCAGGACAAACTCTCGATGCTTTACGCCTTCGCCTTCGACCTTCCGGGGCCGGCTCCGGTAGCGATCAATGCCACCGACGGCAAGGGCGTGTCGCACTACGTGTTCGAAGTGGCGGGCCGGCAAGAGATCGACACTCCGGCCGGAAAGTTCGACGCCTTGCGCCTGGTCAAGCGCAAAGACGGTCCGGACGACCATGGCACCCAGATCTGGCTCGCGCGGGGACACGGCTACCTTCCGATCCGGGTCCTGATCACCGACAAGGACGGCACGAGCGTAGACCAAGTCGTGACGCGAATCGCCGCGCCGTGAAGCCGCGCTCCGCGCTCTTGGCGCATGCGGAAGCCCTCGTCGGCGAGTTGCTGGGCTTCGCCGGGCCCGCCGACCAAGTGGTATCGCGTTACTTTCGCGCCCACCGCGAGTTGGGTCAGAACGACCGTGCCTTCGTGGCCGAGGCTGTCTATGCCGTGCTGCGCCGCAGACGCTCGCTAGAAGCCGCTGCGGCGAGCGCCGCCCCGCGCGCGTTGCTGCTGGCGGCGCTGTCGCGGGTGCAGGGGCTTTCCGCAGGCGCTCTCGAGGGCGCGCTGCGCCCAGGCGACGAGGCGGTACTCGTGCGCGCCCGGACGGCGAGGGAGACGGACTGGCCTGCTGCGGTAAGAGCCGACCTGCCGGACTGGTTGTGGCAGCGCCTGGAGGCGGAGCAGGGGCCAGCCGAGGCGATGCGCATCGCGCAGGGTCTGTTGAAAACGGCGCCACTCGATCTGCGCGTGAATCTCGCGCGCACCGATCGAGAGAGCGCCCTTGCGGTCCTCGCCTCGAGCGGGGTTGCCTGCGCGCCGACGCCCTACTCGCCGGCGGGGATCCGACTCGAGGGCAAACCGGCGATCAACCGCCACCCGCTCTTCGAGCAGGGACTGGTCGAAGTGCAAGATGAAGGCAGCCAGCTGCTCGCGTACTTGGTGGCGCCGCGGCGAGGTGAAATGGTGGCCGACTTCTGCGCCGGGGCTGGCGGCAAGACGCTGGCGATGGCGATGCTCATGTGCGGCACGGGTCGGCTCTATGCGATGGACGTGTCGGCCAGGCGCCTGCACGCGCTCGGGCCGCGCGCGGCCCGAGCGGGCGTCTCGAACGTTCACACGCTCGCTCTCACGGGTGAGGGCGACGTGCGGGCCAAGCGGCTTGCGGGCAAGCTCGACCGGGTTCTGGTCGATGCGCCCTGCAGCGGTTTCGGCACGCTGCGGCGCAACCCGGACCTCAAGTGGCGCCATGGTCCCGACGCGATCGTTGAGTTGGCGCAAAAGCAGTTCAGCATCCTGCACGCGGCCGCGCGTCTGGTGAAGCCGGGGGGCCTTCTGGTCTACGCGACCTGCAGCATGCTGGAGGCGGAAAATGAGACCGTGGTGGAACGCTTCGTCGACGCGCACCCCGAGTTCGCCGCGCTATCGTGCGGCGAGCTTCTCGCCGCCCAGCGCATCGCGCTGCCGGCGGGTGAGCGCCTGCGATTGTGGCCGCACCTGCATGGTACAGACGGGTTCTTCGCCGCGGCGTTGGAGCGTCGCCGCAACGCTCAATCCGGCGCCTGATCCTCGCCGCGACTATAGCGCGCGCGTAGGTGCACCGGCTCGGCCATCGCGCGGCGCATGCGGATGTTCAGCATTTCCACGCAGACCGCGAACGCCATCGCGAAATAGACGTAGCCTTTAGGGACCTCGTGGTCGAAGCCCTGTGCGATCAGCAGTACGCCGATCACTACCAGGAACGACACGGCGAGCATCTTGATGGTCGGATGCGCCGAGATGAAGCGTCCGATCGCGCCAGCGAAGGCCATCATCAGTGCCACTGAAGCGACGATCGCGGCGACCATCACCACGACGTCCTTCACCATCCCTACTGCGGTGATGATCGAATCGAGCGAAAACACGAGGTCGATGAGCATGATCTGCACCACCAAGGCGCCGAAGGACGGGCGCGCGGCCACCGCCGCGGGGTAATCCCCCGCGCCTTCGAGCAACTGGTGGATTTCCCTGGTGCTCTTCCACAGCAGGAACATGCCGCCCAAGATCAGGATCGCGTCACGCCCCGAAATGTCCTGGCCGAGAACGCTGATCAGGGGTGCGGTCAAGCCGATGATCCATGCCAGCACTAGCAGCAGGCCGATGCGCATGAACATGGCGCCGAGCAGACCGATGCGGCGCGCAGGCTCGCGCCGTCCCGCAGGTAGGCGATCCACTAGGATGGCGATGAAGATCACGTTGTCGATGCTGAGCACGAGTTCGAGCGCAGTTAGGGTGGCGAACGCAATCCAGGCCTGAGGGTCGGTCAGCAGATCGATCATCGACAGGGGCTCCTGGGAAGGCAGTCGAGAGGAATTTTTGCACACGCGCTCCGCATACCTCTTTCCCTTTTCGCAGCGGGGAGTTACGGAATCAGCTGCACGTCAATCGGTCCATCACAGATTGTTTCTTGCGACCTGTGGGGATTCGCGTAGAATGACAGGCACCTGACGTTCATAACGACTATTAGAAGCCAACTTGATGATTTTTTCCGGTTTTTTCGACCTGCCCTGGTGGGGCTACACGCTCGTGGGACTGGGCCTGACCCACGTCACGATCGCTTCCGTAACGATCTTCCTGCACCGCCATCAGGCGCACCGCGCGCTCGACCTGCATCCGATCGCATCGCACTTCTTCCGCTTCTGGCTGTGGCTCACCACCGGCATGGTGACTAAAGAATGGGCGGCCATCCACCGCAAGCACCATGCGAAGTGCGAGACCGCAGAGGATCCGCACAGCCCGCAGATCTACGGCATCAACCGCGTCTTGTGGGGCGGCGTGTTCCTGTACGTGAAGGAGTCCTACAACCGCGAGACGCTCGAGCGCTACGGCCACGGTACCCCCGACGACTGGATGGAGCGCAACCTGTATACGAGGCATCCGATCCTAGGCCTCACGCTGATGGGCGCGGTCAACCTGGCGCTGTTCGGTCTGGTGCCCGGCGTGCTGATTCTGCTCACCCAGATCGTGTGGATTCCGTTCTGGGCCGCTGGCGTGATCAACGGCATCGGCCACTATTTCGGCTACCGCAACTACGGCTGCGCGGACGCGAGCACCAACATCGTGCCCTGGGGCATCCTGATCGGAGGCGAGGAACTGCACAACAACCACCACGCGTTCGCCTCTTCGGCCAAGCTGTCCTCCAAGTGGTACGAGTTCGACATCGGCTGGATGTACATCAGAATGATGGAGATGCTCGGCCTCGCGACGGTCAAGAAGGTGGCGCCGACCCCCCGTTTTGCCGCGCCCAAGCCCGCTGCCGACTTCGACACGCTGCATGCGGTGATCGCCAACCGCTACGATGTTCTGTCACGCTACGCCAAATCGATCAAGAAGACCTACCACGAGGAAGTGCAGCGGCTGGCGCACTGGTCGCCGGGCGACGCGGAAGCACTAAAGTCCCTGAAGCGCGTGCTGCTTCGCGTGCAGGAGCTTTCCGAGGCCGAGCGCGTGCGTCTAACCGATGCGCTGCGTAACTCTCGCGCCCTGGCGACCGTGGTCGCGATGAGGCACGAGCTGATGGCGCTGTGGGAGCGCTCCAGCGCCTCGAAGGAGCAGTTGCTGCGCCAGCTGCAGGATTGGTGCCACCGAGCGGAGTCGAGCGGTATTGCGCCCCTCCAGGATTTCTCGCGTCGCCTGCGCTGCTACGCGTAACCGCGCGCCGGCCACAATGAAAAAGCCCGCCTATGGCGGGCTTTTTTTTCGGCGCTCCGGCGTGCTACTTGAGCTTGGTTTCCTTGTACATCACGTGCTTGCGCGCCTTGGGATCGTACTTCTTGATCTCCAGCTTGTCGGGCGTGGTGCGCTTGTTCTTGGTTGTGGTGTAGAAGTGGCCGGTGCCAGCGGTGGACTCGAGCTTGATCTTTTCGCGCATGGTAGCAGGTCCAGTTAGGCTTTCGCTTCGGCCTTCGCCTTGGCTTTCGCCTTGGCGCGCACCTCGGCGAGCACGACGTCGATGCCGAGCTTGTCGATGCGGCGCAGTCCGGCAGTCGAGACCCGCAGGCGCACCCAGCGGTTCTCGCTCTCGACCCAGAAGCGACGGTAGTGTAGGTTGGGCTGGAAGGTGCGTCGGGCCTTGTTGTTGGCGTGCGAGACCAGGTTGCCCTTCATCGGCTTCTTGCCGGTGACTTCACAGACACGGGACATGGATTGCGCTCCGCGGCAAAAAAGAGACAATTATACCCGAATAATCAGCGCTCTTTCAAGAAAAGCGACGTGCTCAAACCGCACTTGATCGCCGCCGACGGATTCTGTGATAGTGCGCGACGTGGAGCCGACTTCGATGCGACCTTGCAGATTCGCCGCCAGAGCAGCGGCGCTCGGGCTGGCCTTGATTTGCGCTGCGGCGATCGGTCAGACAGCGGAGTCTGCCGCCGCCGGCGAGCCGCGCCTCGCCGGCACGGTCGAATTCGCCAGCGGCGATTCGATGATCACACCGCAGGTCGGCGACAGTCGCTTGGTCGCCGAGGGAAGCGAGGTGCACGAAGGTGATACGGTCGTCACCTTCAGGAACGGCGAGGCCCAACTGCATATGCTGGACGGCGCCTACCTGATGGTGCGCGAGAACTCGCGAATCGAGATCGAGGCGTATGTCGCGGACGGCGGGGACAAGGACCGCAGCATCCTCGACCTGATCAAGGGAACGGTGCGCAGCATCACTGGTTGGATCGGCAAATACAACCGCGCTGAGTACGAGATCCGCACTCCTATCTTGGTCACCATCGGCGTGCGCGGCACCGACCACGAGGTGACCTATATCCCGCCGGGCGATCCGCGCGGCGAGCCGGGCGTGTACGACAAGGTGAACGAAGGCGAGACGTTCATGCGTTCCGGCAATAATGTGGTCGCGGTGCCGCCACAGCGCGCCGTATTCAGCGCGTGGGGCGCCAAACCTCGGCGGCCGCGTCTGCTCGCTTCGATTCCCGGATTCTTCAGGCCGGGACCACACGAGCGCGAGTTCGCGCAGCGTGCGCGGACGTCGGTGCGCACGCTCGCGGCGCAGAGACAGGCGCGTATCCGCGACCTTCGCACGCTGCGCCACGGAGCGCAGCGACGGGCGCCCGAGCGCCTGCGCGAGCTGCGCCCGGGAGCGCGCCGCGCGCCGGGCGCGGCCCTGCGCGAACGGTCCCCGCGCGCAGAGGCAGCGCGCCAGAGAGCTGTTCGCGGCTCGGCCATTCGAGCGCCGCGTGAACGCAGCGGAGTCCCGGGCGAGCGACCTGCGGAACGCGAACGACCGATTGAGCGCGGCCGGCGGTGATTCGCTGGCTACAGCAGTCCGCGCTCAGCGAACGACAGCGTCTGGTTGCCGGCGACGATGAAGTGATCCAGCACTTTGACATCGACCAGCGCGAGCGCCTCGCGCAGGCTGCGGGTGAGCAGCTCGTCGGCCTGACTCGGCTGTGCCACGCCGGAGGGATGGTTGTGCGCCAGAATCAGGGCGGCCGCGTTGCGGCGCAGTGCGGCTTTCACCACCTCGCGCGGATAGACGCTGGTCTGTGTCAGCGTGCCGCGGAACAGTTCCTCGACCGCCATGACGCGGTGCTGGGCGTCGAGGAACAGCGCGACGAAAACCTCGTGCTCGCGCGCACCGAGCGCGAGGCTCAGGAACTCGCGTACGGTGGCGGGCGAAGTCAAGGCGGCGCCGGCACGCAGCTGCTCGCCCAGGCAGCGGCGCGCCATTTCCAGCACCGCGGCGAGCTGCGCTGCCTTCGCCTCGCCCAGACCCTTCGTTTCGCATAGCGCACCGTGGCCGGCGGCGAGCAGCCCGGCCAGCCCGCCGAAGCGTCCGATCAGCTCGCGCGCGAGCTCGACCGCACTCTTGCCGGCCACCCCGCTGCGCAGGAATACGGCAACCAGCTCGGCGTCGGACAGGCGCGCCGGACCGTGCGCCAGCATGCGCTCGCGCGGCCTTTCGGCTGCAGGCCAATCCCTGATCGCCATGCGGCTTCCCTTGATTTCGCCTAGAATTCCCTTCCATCCAACGCGTTGGCGGCCGGATCGATGACAACGATCAAGGGAAAGAGAATTCTTCTCGGCATGACCGGCGGCATCGCGGCCTTCAAAGGCGCCGAGCTGGCGCGCATCCTGGTGAGGGCGGGGGTCGACTTGCGGGTGGCCATGACCGAGGCGGCGACGCGCTTCATCACTCCGGTCACGATGCAGGCGTTGTCGGGCCAGGCGGTCTGGACCGATTTGTGGGACGCGCGGGTGCCGGACAACATGGCGCACATCGAGCTGTCGCGCGACCGCGATCTGATCCTCGTCGTGCCCGCAAGCGCAGACTTCATGGCCAAGCTGGCGCATGGCCTGGCCGACGACCTGCTGTCGGCGCTGGCGCTGGCTCGGCGCTGCCCCCTGATGCTGGCCCCGGCAATGAATGTCGAGATGTGGGACAACCCTGCGACGCAGCGCAACGTTATCACCCTGCGTGACGACGGCATCGCGTTTGCAGGCCCGGCGGCCGGCGACCAGGCCTGCGGCGAAACGGGCATGGGGCGCATGGTCGAGCCGCCGCAGATCGCCGAAGAGGTCGAGGCGCTGTTCCAGCCCAAGGTGCTCGTGGGCAAGCGGGTGCTGGTCACGGCGGGACCGACAGAGGAACCGATTGACCCGGTGCGGGTCATCACCAATCTGAGCTCCGGCAAGATGGGCTACGCAGTGGCCCGCGCGGCGCGCGAGGCGGGAGCCGAAGTTACGCTGGTCAGCGGGCCGGTCGCGCTGTCGGCGCCGAGCGGCGTCGCGCGCGTGAGCGTGCGCACGGCGCGCGAGATGTTCGACGCAGTGAAGGCGGCCGTGGGCGGGAGCGATATTTTTGTCTCCGTGGCCGCGGTAGCCGACTACAGGGCAAAGAGCCCTGCACTGAACAAGATCAAGAAGGACTCCGGCCGCGGCAGGACGCTCGAGCTCGAGGAGAACCCCGACATTCTGGCCTGGGTGGCCGCGCGGCCGGCGCCGCCGCTGTGCGTGGGCTTCGCCGCCGAGAGCGAGGACGTGGCGAGCAATGCGCGCGCCAAGCGCAGCAAGAAGAAGCTGCCGCTGTTGGCGGCGAATCTGGCCCAGCAGGCGTTGGGCGCCGACGAGAACGAGATCACGCTTTTCGACGAGCGCGGCGAGCACCCGCTTGGTCGAGGTCTCAAGATCGAGCTGGCGCGAAAGTTGATGCTGCACATTGTCGGCATGAGCGCCGGCAAGAAGCGGCGCTAGAGACATGCGCCACAAGCTGGAGCTGAAGATCCTCGACTCGCGCATCAGGCACGACATGCCGCATTACGCGACGCCAGGCGCGGCAGGGCTGGATTTGCGCGCGTGCATCGACCTGCCTCTGACGCTGGCGCCCGGTGACAGCGAGCTGGTGCCGTCGGGCATCGCGATCCACTTGGACGACCCTGGCTTGGCGGCAGTGGTGCTGCCGCGCTCGGGGCTGGGCGCCAAGCACGGCATTGTGCTGGGCAACCTGGTCGGCCTGATCGACTCCGACTACCAGGGACAGGTGCTGGTTTCGGTGTGGAACCGCGGCCGGGACGCGTTCACGATCCGGCCCATGGACCGCATTGCACAGCTGGTGGTCATCCCGGTGGTGCAGGTCGAGCTGCACGTGGTGCAGGAGTTCGCCGCGTCGCAGCGCGGTGCCGGCGGCTTCGGCAGCACCGGCCGGGGCTAGCCTCAGACTACCGCGGCCGGCTCTTCCTCGAAGGTCAGGCGGATCGCCTCGGCGTCGTCGACGTCGATCGTCACCTTGCCGCCGTGCACCAGCCTGCCGAACAGCAGCTCGTCGGCCAGCGCCCGGCGGATCGTGTCCTGGATCAGGCGCGCCATCGGCCGCGCACCCATCAGCGGATCGAAGCCCTTCTTGGCCAGGTGCTCCTTCAGCTTCTGCGTGAAGATCGGCCTCGACCTTCTTCTCGTGCAGCTGTTCCTCGAGCTGCATCAGGAACTTGTCCACCACGCGCAGGATGATGTCGTCGTCCAGCGCGCGCGAACGAAATGATCGCGTCCAGCCGGTTGCGGAACTCGGGCGTGAACATGCGCTTGATCGTCGGCCATCTCGTCGCCGGCCTGCTTCGCGATGCGTGAACCCGATCGACGTTCTTCGACAGCTGCTCCGCGCCCGCGTTGGTGGTCATGATGATGACCACGTTGCGGAAATCGGCCTTGCGCCCGTTGTTGTCGGTCAGCGTGCCGTGGTCCATCACCTGCAGCAGGATGTTGAAGATGTCCGGATGCGCCTTCTCGATCTCGTCGAGCAGCAGCACCGCAGTGCGGCTTCTTGGTGATCGCCTCGGTGAGCAGCCCGCCCTGGTCGAAGCCGACGTAGCCCGGCGGCGCGCCGATCAGGCGCGAGACCGCGTGGCGCTCCATGTACTCGGACATGTCGAAGCGGATCAGCTCGATGCCCATGCATGTAGGCGAGCTGGCGCGCGACTTCGGTCTTGCCGACGCCCGGTCGGGCCGCGAGAACAGGAAGCTGCCGATCGGCTTGTGCGGGTTGCCCAGGCCGCGAGCGCGCCATCTTGATCGCGCCGGCAAGCGCGTCGATCGCCTTGTCCTGGCCGAACACGACGCTCTTCAGGTCGCGGTCGAGCGTCTTGCAGCGGCGCTGCGGTCGTCGGTCGAGACGCGTGCGCGGCGGAATGCGCGCGATCTTGGCGATGATCTCCTCGATCTCGGCCTTGCCGATGATCTTCTTCTGCTTGCGTCTTGGGCAGGATGCGCTGCGCCGCGCCGGCCTCGTCGATCACGTCGATCGCCTTGTCCGGCAGGTGGCGGTCGTTGATGTAGCGCGCCGACAGCTCCGCCGCCGTGCGTGAGCGCCGCCGGCGGTGTACTTGACGCCGTGGTGCTCCTCGAAGCGCGACTTCAGGCCCCTGCAGGATCTCGACCGTCTCCTCGACCGACGGCTCGATCGACGTCGATCTTCTGGAAGCGCCGCGACAGCGCGTGGTCCTTCTCGAAGATGCCGCGGTATTCGTTGTAGGTCGTCGCGCCGATGCACTTCAGCTGCCCGGTCGAGAGCGCCGGCTTGAGCAGATTGGAGGCGTCGAGCGTGCCGCCCGAGGCCGCGCCTGCGCCGATGAGCGTGTGGATTTCGTCGATGAACAGGATCGCGTTCGGATTGTCCACCAGCTGCTTGAGCACCGCCTTCAGGCGCTGCTCGAAGTCGCCGCGGTACTTGGTGCCCGCGAGCAGCGCGCCCATGTCGAGCGAATAGACCTGTGCATTTGGCCAGCAGCTCCGGCACCTCGCCCTCGACGATGCGCCGCGCGAGCCCTTCGGCGATCGCGGTCTTGCCCACGCCGGCCTCGCCCACCAGCAGCGGGTTGTTCTTGCGCCGGCGGCACAGCGTCTGGATGACGCGCTCGAGCTCGCGGTCGCGGCCGATCAGCGGATCGATCTTGCCCGCCAGCGCCAGCGCGTTCAGGTTCTGAGTGTAGTTGTCGAGCGGCGCTGTTCGCGGTCTCGGCCTGGCTCTCCTGCTCGGCTTCCTGCTCGCCCTTGCCAGAGCTGCGGCTGGGGCGTCTTGGTAATGCCGTGCGAGATGTAGTTCACCACGTCCAGGCGGGTGATCGCCCTGCTGGTGCAGGAAGTAGACCGCATGCGAATCCTTTTCGCCGAAGATCGCCACCAGCACGTTGGCGCCGGTCACTTCCTTCTTGCCCGAGGACTGCACATGCATGATGGCGCGCTGGATGACGCGCTGGAAGCCGAGCGTCGGCTGGGTGTCGACTTCGCGGTCGGCGGCAACGCGCGGCGTGTGCTCCGTGATGAAGCTGCGGACAGATTCTTGCGCAGCTCGTCGATGTTGGCGCCGCAGGCGCGCAGCACCTCGGCCGCAGAGGGGTTGTCCAGCAGGGCGAGCAGCAGGTGCTCGACGGTGATGAACTCGTGGCGCTTCTGGCGCGCCTCGACGAACGCCATGTGCAAGACTGACTTCCAGTTCCTGGGCAATCATCCTACGTTTCCTCCATCACGCACTGCAGCGGGTGCTGGTGCTTGCGCGAGTACGCGGCCACTTGCTCGCACCTTGGTCGCGGCCACATCGCGCGGATAGACCCCACAGACCCCATGCCTTCGCGATGAACCTTGAGCATCACCTGGGTCGCCCGTTCCCGCGTCATGCTGAAGAACTTCTGCAATACCAGCACGACGAACTCCATCGGCGTGTAGTCGTCGTTCAGCAGCATGACCTTGTACATCGGCGGCGGCTTGAGCTTGCTCTTGCGCGCCTCGAGTACGCTATCGTCCCTGAACTGCGTCGCCATGCCGCCCGTTTGCTATGCGCCGTCGAGCTCAATAAGGTCAGACATCCCTTTCGCTTGCCCGTTCCCGCTCCGCGTGACGTGATGAATCGTTTCCTTTGCCCCTAGACTCTCTCGGCTATCCTAATCAATGTACCGGGGCGGCGCAATGCGATCGCCGCGACGGATGCGGCAGAATTGGCGCAGGGAGCGTTCTGGGGCTCCTCTTGACGGCACCGGGCGGGGGGGGTAAAACGCGAACCGTGTTTGATTTCAGGCTGTCTGTTTCGCCATGGAGAGGGCGGCGGGGTCGTGAAGTTCAGGCATCCCGGGTATTCCCGCGGTATTCCTCAAAACCAGTTGGAAAGGAAGGGTCATGGCGACAGGCACCGTTAAGTGGTTCAACGACGCGAAGGGCTACGGGTTCATCACGCCGGACGACGGCAGTGAAGACCTGTTTGCGCATTTTTCGGCGATCAACATGTCGGGCTTCAAGACCCTAAAGGAAGGCCAGAAGGTCTCCTTCGACGTGGTGCAGGGCCCGAAGGGAAAACAGGCCTCGAACATCCAGAAGGCCTAGCCGGTTTCCGGCACAGAATTTAAAAAGGCCGCCCTCGGGCGGCCTTTTTTATTACATGCGCTCGATCAGGGCCTGCCCGAACCCCGAGCAGGAAACCTGCTTGGCGCCCTGCATCAGGCGCGCGAAGTCGTAGGTCACCACCTTGTCGCCAATCGCGCCTCCATCGACTTGATGATCAGCGTCCGCCGCCTCGACCCAGCCCATGTGGCGCAGCATCATCTCGGCCGAGAGGATCTCGGAGCCGGGATTGACGTAGTCCTTGCCGGCGTACTTCGGCGCGGTGCCGTGGGTGGCCTCGAACATCGCGACCGAGTCGGACATGTTGGCGCCCGGGCGCGATGCCGATGCCGCCGACTTGCGCCGCCAGCGCGTCGGAGATGTAGTCGCCGTTCAGGTTCAGTGGTCGCGATGCACGTCGTATTCGGCCGGCCGCAGCAGGATCTGCTGCAGCATCGCGTCGGTGATGACGTCCTTGACGACGATGTCGCGGTCCGCTCTTGGGATTCTTGAAGCTGCACCACGGTCCGCCGTCGATCAGCTTGGCGCCGAACTCGCGCTGCGCCAGCGCATAGCCCCAGTCGCGGAAGCCGCCTTCGGTGAACTTCTGGATGTTGCCCTTGTGCACCAGGGTTACGGACTTGCGCTTGTTGTCGATCGCGTACTGGAACGCCTTGCGAATCAGGCGCTCGCTGCCCTCGCTCGAGACCGGCTTGATGCCGATGGCGGAGGTGCCCGGGAAGCGGATCTTCGTGACCTTCATTTCCTTGATCAGGAAGTCGATCACCTTCTTCGCCTCGGCCGACTTGGCCGGCCACTCGATGCCGGCGTAGATGTCCTCGGCGTTCTCGCGGAAGATCACCATGTCGATCTTCTCGGGCTCCTTGACCGGGCTGGGCACGCCCTTGAACTAGCGCACCGGGCGCAGGCAGACGTAGAGGTCGAGCTGCTGGCGCAGCGCGACGTTGATCGAACGGATGCCGCCGCCGACCGGCGTGGTCAGCGGGCCCTTGATCGAAACCACGTATTCCTTCGAGGCTTCCAGCGTTTCCTCGGGCAGCCATACGTTCTCGCCGTAGACCTTGCACGACTTCTCGCCGGCGTACATTTCCATCCACAGGATCTTGTTCTTGCCGCCGTAGGCCTTCTTCACCGCGGCGTCGACCACCTTGATCATCACCGGCGTGATATCGACGCCGGTGCCGTCGCCCTCGATGTAGGGGATGATCGGGTTGTCGGGCACAGACAGCGAGAAGTCCTTGTTCACCTTGATTTTTTCGCCGCCTGAGGGGACCTTGATGTGCTTGTACGCCATGACCGCTCCTGGGAGGAATAATGCCTAAAAGATATATTATATAAGACTTGGCCGCGGCTGCTCGGATGCCGGGCCGAAACCTTGCCGGCGCGCAAAATCATACGCCGCACGGCGCACGCCACTGCGCAGCGCTGTCAACCGACGAGGCGCACGAGCGTTGTTGGGCGGCGTCCCGGCACAGGCCGGGCGTCGCTGTACAACGACAACGTTCAACTCTATAGAGAAGGCATTACGATGAAAAAGCTGCTGTCGCTCCTGATCGCTGCGATGTTCGCTGCCGTTTCGTTCCAGGCGGTCGCCCAGACCGAGAAGAAAGAAGAAACGACGAAGATGGAGAAGAAGACCACGAAGAAGACCACGAAGAAGGCCAAGACTAAGAAGCACTCCGTCAAGAAGAGCGCCAAAGCAAAGAAGGGCGCGAAGTCGACGGTGCAGGAAGAAAAGAAGGACGAGATGAAGAAGTAAGCGTTGCCTGGCGTTTCGAGAAAGGGCAGGGTATCTTTCCCTGCCTTTTCCTTTTGTGGGCCCTGTGAAGCGCTTTCTCGCCGGATTCCTGGCCGCCGCGTTGCTCGCTGCGGCAGCTGCACATGGCCAGGTTGGGTCGCTGCCCGAAGTGGAACTCTCTCTCGGCATGCGGCAAATCCACGCCGAGCTCGCCGACAACGTTCCCGCCCGCATGCAGGGGCTCATGTACCGGACGTCGCTTGCCCCCAACAGCGGCATGCTGTTCGTCTATGAGCAGCCCGCCATGGAGTGCATGTGGATGAAGAACACCCTTATTCCGCTGTCGGTCGCCTTCTTCGACGCGGCGGGCAGAATCATCAATATCGAGCAGATGCAGCCGCAGACCGAAGACTCGCACTGCGCCGAGCGCCCGGCGAGCTATTCCCTGGAAATGGAGCAGGGCTGGTTTGCCCGCAACGGCATCGGTGCGGGCGCCGTGCTGCTCGGTCTCGACAGGCTAAAAGCCAGGCGCTGATCAACCGAAGTTCTTGCCGGCGAAGTCCCAGTTCGCCAGGCTGGCGAGGAATGTCTCGACGAACTTCGGGCGCGCGTTGCGGTAATCGATGTAGTAAGCGTGCTCCCAGACATCGATCGTCAGCAGCGGCTTGTCGGCGCCCGTGATCGGGGTGCCGGCGTTGGAGGTGTTGACGATGTCGACGCCGCCATCGGATTTCTTGACCAGCCAGGTCCACCCCGAACCGAAGTTGCCCGTCGCGCTCTTCGCGAACGCTTCCTTGAAGGCGTCGAACGAGCCCCACTTCTTGTCGATCGCCGCCGCCAGCGCGCCGGATGCCTTGCCGCCGCCGCCCTTCTTCATGCTGCTCCAGAAGAAAGTGTGGTTCCAGACCTGTGCCGCGTTGTTGAACACGCCGCCGCTGGCCTTCTTCACGATCTCCTCGAGCGACGCCTTCTCGAACTCGGTGCCCTTGATAAGGTTGTTCAGATTGGTGACGTAGGCCTGGTGGTGCTTGCCGTAGTGGAACTCCAGCGTCTCCTTGGAGATGTGCGGCGCGAGCGCGTCCATCGCGTACGGCAGGGGGGGAAGCTTATGTTCCATGTAGGAATCCTCCGGGCAGGTGGGAAAGCCTTGCGATTCTAGTGGAAGCGGCGGCAGCGTGACAACGCAGGCCTCACTTCAGAGCGGAAGAAACCGCGCAGGGAGCAGGGGATAGGGACTCACGGCGATCCGCGTTCCGATTCCGGCGGCGGCAGCGAGGCACACTCCTGAAAGATGCGCGCGGTGCAGCGCGCGCAAATCGCGCGATCGAGTCGGCCGAACACCGCGGCGACTGCCTCGTCCTTGGAGCGGAATACGTTCTGCTCGCCGATTTCCTGCATGAAGCCGCAGTTGCGCAGGACGTCCTCGACCGGCTGGCGCGTGCCCTGGAGGTAGAGCTGACCATTGTCCGAGCGGCGCTTGCGCGCCTCGCGCAACAGGACTTCCGCGCCGGCGACGTCGACGAAGTTGATATTGCGCGCAACGATCAGCAAATGTCTCTGCTCAGGCGTGACTTCGCGCAGCGTCTCGAAGTGCGACTCGACGTGGTCCACCGCACCAAAGTAGATCGAGCCCTCGATGCTGAGGATCTTGAGTTGCGGGCACTCGCGCAGCCCTTCGCGCGTCGGAGAAAACGCGCGCTCGCTGTGGCGCGGGTCCGGCACCAGGCTGCGCATGACCGGGCGCGAGGTTCGGTACAGGTACACCACCAGAGACGCCATGACGCCGACCAGGATCGCGTACTGGAGCGGAATGACGAGCGTCGCGACCAGCGTCGCCCCGAGCACCGTGGCCTCCTGCCGGCTCGCGTTCAGGTACATCCGCATCTGCTCGAGATCGATCAGGCCCCAGCCGGCGAGGACCAGCAAGCCGGCGATCGCCGGCAGCGGCAGCAGCGCGGCGACCGGTGCGAGCACCAGCAGGAGCAGAACAAGAAACAGGGCTGACAGGACCGCCGAGAGCGGCGTGCGGGCCCCGGACTCGTAGTTGATGCCGCATCGGTTGACCGACGCGCTCGACGGATAGCCGGAGAAGAACGCCGCCGCAACGTTCGACAACCCCTGGCCGATCAGCTCCTGATTGTTATCGATGCGCTGCCCGGAGCGGATTGCGATCGCGCGCACGATGGCGATCGCCTGCGTCACCGACAGGATGGTAACCGCGAGCGCTGGGCCGAACAGGCTGCTCAGCGTGTCGCCGGTCAGATCGGGAAACGACAGCGGCGGCAACGCGCCCGGCAGCGCGCCGAGCGTGCGGATACCGGATGCCTCGGCGCCGACCAGGGCGTTCACCCCCAGGGCCGCCGCGGTGCCGACGACGGTCGCAACCAGCATCGGCGCGATGCGCGGCACGAAACGCTTGGCGAGCGCGCCGGAGGCGATCGTTGCCAGGCCGACCGCCAGCGCCCAGGGGCGCGCCTCGCCCAAGTGGACGACCGTGTTGTGCACCATATCCACGAATACGCTCGCGCGCGCCACGTGCACACCGGCGAGCGGTCCGAGCTGGCTCACGATGATGATGAACCCGATCGCGGCGGTGAAGCCGATCACAACGCCGTTGGAGATGAAATTGACCAGTGTGCCGAGGCGGAACAGACCCATCAGCATCATCAGCAGCCCGCACATCAGCGACAGGGTGAGGGCCAGCGTAACGAAGTCTGGGGAGCCGGGTGCGGCGTGCGGCGTGAGCATCGCGAGCACCATGAGCGAAACCGCGTTGGTGGGGCCCGACACCGCGTGCAGCGACGAGCCGAACAGCGCGGCGACGGCGGTCGGCACCATGGCGCAGTAGAGGCCGTACTCGGGGGGGAGGCCCGCAAGCGTCGCGTACGCCACACCCTGGGGTAGGACGACGACCGCGCCGATCAGGCCGGCAATTGTGTCCGCGCGCAGCGACTTGCGGCCCACGCGCGGCCACCAGGCAAGGAACGGAAACAGCCGGCGGAGAAGGGGTTGCGCGGGCAAGGGGGGCGCCAAGGTGACTCGGTATCTTAGCAAGTTACGCGCACCGCGATTCGTTCTCGCGCGCTCGCGAACGCTCCTGCTATCGAGATAAGGCACGCTTATATCGCCTATCGCGCAGTGACCGGCTGCGAATACAATCCAAGGAGTGAAACGCTGGAAGGACTGAAATGGGCGAAGCCGTACCTGTAGAGCGCATCGACGCCTCGCGCCAGCGCGAAGTTGTGCGCCGGCTGCGCGAGTTCCTGCCCGCGCAGGCGGTGCTGTTCGAGGACGAGGACACGCGGCCCTACGAGTGCGACGGACTCACTGCCTATCGCCGTGCGCCGATGGCGGTGGCTCTGCCGGAGACGGACGAACAGGTGCGGCGCGTTCTGCAGACCTGCTCGGCGCTCGGCGTGCCGGTGGTGCCGCGCGGCGCGGGCACCGGACTGTCCGGCGGGGCGCTGCCGCTGGCCGACGGCGTGCTGCTCTCGATGGCCAAGTTCATGCGCGCGCTGCGCATCGACCCGGTCGCGCGCCTGGCGGTGGTGCAGCCGGGCGTGCGCAACGCCGCCATCTCGGACCTGGTGGCGCCGTTCGGGCTCTACTACGCGCCCGACCCTTCGAGCCAGATCGCGTGCTCGATCGGCGGCAACGTGGCCGAGAACTCGGGCGGGGTGCACTGTCTCAAGTACGGCCTGACGGTGCACAACGTAATGCGCGTGCGGGGCTACACCATCGACGGCGAGGCGGTCGACTTCGGTAGTGAGGCGCTCGACGCGCCTGGCTACGACCTGCTCGCGCTCGCGATCGGCTCCGAGGGCCTGCTCGTCGTCGTTACCGAGGTGACGGTCAAGCTGCTGCCCAAGCCGCAGCTCGCGCGCGTCGTGATGGCGTCGTTCGGCGATGTCGAGACCGCGGGCCAGGCGGTCGCCGCCGTGATCGCGGCCGGAATCATTCCCGCGGGCCTCGAGATGATGGACAAGCCGGCCACGCGCGCGGTGGAGGAGTTCGTGCATGCCGGCTACGATCTGGACGCGGCGGCGATCCTGCTGTGCGAATCCGACGGCACGCCGGAGGAAGTGGAAGAGGAGATCGCGCGCGTCAAGCAGGTTCTGTCGAACGCGGGCGCGACGCGCATGACGGTGTCGCGCGACGAGGCCGAGCGGTTGCGCTTCTGGTCCGGGCGCAAGGCGGCGTTCCCCGCCGTCGGGCGCATATCGCCCGACTACTACTGCATGGACGGAACCATCCCACGCCGTCGCCTGGGCGAGATCCTGCGCTTTATCGGCGAGATGGAAACCAAGTATGGCCTGCGCTGCCCAAATGTGTTCCACGCGGGCGATGGCAACCTGCACCCGCTGATCCTGTACGACGCGAACGACCCTGAGCAGCTGCACCGCACCGAGCAGTTCGCGCGCGAGGTGCTCGAGAAATGCGTCGAGGTCGGCGGCACGATCACCGGCGAGCACGGCGTGGGGGTCGAGAAGATCGACCAGATGTGCACCCAGTTCGGGCGCGCGGAGCTCGAGGCCTTCCACGCGGTGAAACGCGCGTTCGATCCCGCCGGCCTGCTCAACCCCGGCAAGGCGGTGCCCACCCTGGCACGCTGCGCCGAGTATCGCGGCATGCACGTGCACGGCGGCCAGCTGCCGTTTCCCGATCTGCCGCGCTTCTGATGCAGGCCGTCCTCGAAGCGATGGCCGAGAGGGTACGCGCGGCGGCGCAGGACGCGCGGCCGCTGCGCCCGCGCGGCGGCGGCAGCAAGGACTTCTACGGCAACGAGCTCGCCGGCGAGCCGCTCGACACGCGCGCCTACGCGGGCATGGTCAACTACGAGCCGAGCGAGCTGGTGGTCACGGCACGTTGCGGCACGCCGCTCGCGGAGCTCGAGCAGGCGCTGGCCGCGAACGGCCAGATGCTGCCGTTCGAGCCGCCTCATTTCGGACCGGGCGCGACGCTCGGAGGCTGCGTGGCCGCCGGCCTGTCCGGGCCGCGGCGCGCGAGCGCCGGCGCGGTGCGCGACTTCGTGCTCGGTGCGCGCCTGCTCGACGGCCGCGGCCGCGTGCTCGCTTTCGGCGGCGAGGTGATGAAGAACGTCGCCGGCTACGACGTTTCGCGCCTGCTCGCGGGCTCGCTCGGCACGCTGGGCGTGATTCTCGAGGTGTCGCTCAAGGTGCTGCCGTGCCCCGCGGCCGAAGCGACGTTGCGGCTGGAGGCGCCGCAGGACAAGGCGCTGGAATGGATGAACCATTGGGCCGGCAAGCCGCTGCCGATCTCGGCCACCTGCTACCTGAACGGTGAGCTGAGCGTGCGCCTGTCGGGCGCCGCAGCAGCGGTGCGCGCGGCGCGCGAGACCCTCGGCGGCGAGCAGCTCGGCGACGGCGAGGGGTTCTGGACCGCGCTGCGCGAGCAGACGCATCCGTATTTCGCGCCCGAAGCGACGCTGTGGCGCCTGTCGCTGCCATCGAACGCGGCGCCGACGCGCCTGCCCGGTGAGGAGCTGATCGAGTGGGGCGGCGCGTTGCGCTGGCTTGCGTCCGCCGGCGAGGCGCGCACGATACGCGAGGCTGCGCAGCGCGCGGGCGGCCATGCGACGCTGTTCCGCGCGCGCGACAAGTCATCGGGCGCGTTCACGCCGCTCGGGCCGGTCCATATGAAGCTGCAGCGCGAGCTCAAGGCCGTGTTCGACCCCGCGCGGATCTTCAACCCCGGCCGGCTTTATCCCGATTTGTGACCAGGCGCTTTTCCTCAAGTTTCACGTTGTCGCGCGCGAATTGCGCGTACGGCGAGTCGGGGTACTTCCCCAGCAACGTGCGGTACAGCTTGAGCGCGACCTCGGCCTGGCCGGCTTCGCCGGCCTTGCCGGCGACTTCGATCAGGCGCTTCTGCGCGCCGACCGCGTCGCCGGCGAGCAGTGCGCCCGCGTGCAGCGCCCAGGCCGCCTGCATGAAGCCGCCTGCGCCGAGCAGGGCGCGCCCGAGCGCCGCCCATTGCGCCGGTGCGAGCCGCAGCTCGGCACGTTCCTCGACGTACTCGGCGAATACGCCGACCGCCGCGCCCGTCTGGCCGGCGGCGAGGCACAGCCCGATCGCCTGTGCCGCCGCGCGCCGCCGCAGCGCCGCCTGCGCCTCGCCGGGCGCCAGGCGTCTGGCGAGCAGTGCCGCCACGGCCGCCGCCTGCGCATCGCGACCGTTTTCGATCAGCGCCAGCCGCGCTGCGGCGAAGGCCCCGAACAGTTCACCCTCGCCGAGCGTCGCCGCGCGCGAACGCATCTGCTCGAAGCTTGGCCTGACGGCTTCCTGCGGCGCGGGCTTTTTCGGCGCCGAAGCCGCGAGCGTCTCGGCCATGAACGCCGCCAGGCGTTGGTCCTCGTCGTCGGCCGGGACGCCCTCGCGACGGCGGCGCCACGAAACGATGGGAACCGCGGCGACCGGTCCGAGCAGCAGTCCCCAGAAGCCGGTCAGCACGAACCCGATCCCCGCTGCCAACGGCAGGATCATTTTCCAGTTGGTTCGCTCCATGCGTCCTCTCTTCGCACGCGGCCGGCGCAACTATAGAGCCTGCGCCCGGGTCTGAACAATGCAGACCAGCCTGGCCGATTTCATCCGTGACACGCCGCAGGGACGCGAGGCGGACGCGGTCCTGCGCAAGTGCGTGCATTGCGGGTTCTGCACCGCGACCTGCCCCACCTACCAGCTGCTGGGCGACGAGCTGGACGGGCCGCGCGGGCGCATCTACCTGATCAAGCAAATGCTCGAAGGCGCGCCCGTGACCGCGCGCACGCGCCTGCACCTGGACCGCTGCCTGACCTGCCGCGCGTGCGAGTCGACCTGCCCCTCCGGGGTCCAGTACGGCAGGCTGGCCGACATCGGGCGCGCGCTGGTGGAAGAACGTGCTCCGCCGCGCAGCTGGGTCGCCCGCGCCACGCGTGCGGCGCTCGCATTCGCGCTGCCGCGCACGCGCCTGTTCGGCGCCGCGCTTTGGCTGGGGCAGCTGGTGCGGCCGCTGCTGCCGGAGGCACTGAAGGCCAAGGTACCACCGCGTGCCGGCGCGCCCGGTGCGTGGCCGGCCCCGCGCCATGCGCGCACGATGCTGGTGCTGGCGGGCTGCGTTCAGCCGGTGCTTGCGCCGTCGGTGAACGCTGCCGCGGCGCGCGTTCTGGACCGGGCGGGTGTGTCGCTCATCGAAGCGCGAGGCGCCGGCTGCTGCGGCGCGGTGCGCTTTCATCTGAACGATCAGGAGGGCGGCCGGGACGACATGCGCGCGCTGATCGACGCCTGGTGGCCGGCGATCGAGCGCGGCGAGGTGGAGGCGATCGTGATGACCGCGAGCGGCTGCGGCTCGACGGTCAGGGACTACGCCCATTTCCTGGCCCAGGATCCCGCGTTCCGCGACAAGGCGGCGCGCATCGCCGGCATGACGCGTGACCTGTCCGAGGTGGTCGCCGCCGAAGCCGAGGCGCTGGGCGCGCAGTTGGGCGGCAAAGCGCCGCGCGGGCGAGTCGCATTCCAATCGCCCTGCTCGCTGCAGCACGGGCAGCAGATCCGCGGCGTGGTCGAGGCGCTGCTCGCGCGCGCCGGCTACGAGCTCACGCCGGTGGCCGAGGCGCACCTGTGCTGCGGCTCGGCCGGGACCTACTCGATCCTGCAGCCCGAGCTGTCGCTGCAGCTGCGTGCGCGCAAGCTCGGCGCGCTGCAGGCCGGCGTTCCGGCGCAGATCGCGACCGCGAACGTCGGCTGCCTGGCCCACCTGCAGGCCGGTACCGAGACCCCGGTCAGGCACTGGATCGAGCTGGTCGACGAGGCGCTGCGGCGTACAATTCCGGCATGAACGCCCCCCAGAGCGCGGACGCGCTGGCGAACGCCGACAGCGAAGTGAAGGTGGTGCGCGCGGCCTGCCCGCACGACTGCCCCGACACCTGCGCCATGCTGGTGAGCGTCAAGGACGGCGTCGCGGTCAAGGTCCAGGGCGACCCGTCGATGCCGTTCACCGACGGCACGCTGTGCACCAAGGTCGCCTATTACCTCGAGCGCACCTATTCCCCCGACCGCCTGCTCCACCCGCTCAGGCGGGTCGGCCCGAAGGGCAGCCGCCAGTTCCGCCGCATCGGCTGGGACGAGGCGCTGGACGAAATCGCCGCGCGGCTCAAGGATCTTGCCGCCTCGCCCGAGGGACCCGAGACGATCCTGCCGTGCAGCTACGCCGGCACGATGGGGATGGTGCAGTACAGCTCGATGGACCGGCGCTTCTTCCACAAGCTCGGCGCGTCCATCCTCGACCGCACCCTGTGCTCGAGCGCGGGCAAGTTCGGCCTCAAGGCCACGCTTGGCGGCTCGGTGGGCATGGACCCCGAGCGCTTCGACGAGGCGAAGCTGATCATCCTGTGGGGCGCGAATCCGGTCGTTTCCAATCTTCACCTGTGGTCGCGGGTGCAGCAGGCCAAGCGGCGCGGCGCAAAGGTGGTGGCGATCGACCCCTATCGCAGCCTGTCGGCGGAGAAGTGCAGCCAGCACATCGCGCCGCTGCCGGGAACCGACGGCGCGCTGGCGCTGGGCATGATGCACGTGCTGATCGCCGAAGGCCTGATCGACCGCGACTACATCGCGCGCCACACGCTCGGCTTCGAGCAGCTGGCCGAGCGTGTCCAGCGCTACGCGCCCGACTGGGCGGCGCGGACCTGCGGCATCGCGGCCGAAGAGGTGGTCAACCTCGCGCGCGAGTACGGCCGCGCGCGCCCCGCGGCGATTCGGCTGAACTACGGCATGCAGCGTCACGCGGGCGGCGGAATCGCGGCGCGCACGATCGCCTGCCTGCCCGCGCTCACCGGCGCCTGGCGCGAGGCGGCCGGCGGCATCGTGCTGACGACCGCGGACTTCTACGGTTTCGACCACGCCGCGCTCGAGCGCCCGGATCTGCTCGCCGGCCGCCGGCCACGCGTGATCAACCAGTCCGCGCTCGGCGACGCGCTCACCCGAGCCGACTCGCCGGTGCGCGCGACGATCGTCTACAACAACAACCCGGTGGCGGTCTGCCCCGATTCGGAGAAGGTGATCGCGGGATTCGCGCGCGAGGACCTGTTCTGCGTCGTGATGGACTCATTCCTCACCGACACCGCGGACTACGCCGATATCGTGCTGCCGGCGACCACGCAGCTCGAGCACCACGACGTGCACAAGTCCTACGGTCACCTGTACGTGCTCGGCAACAGCCCGGCAATCGCACCGGTGGGCGAATCGCTGCCGAACTCGGAAGTGTTCAGGCGATTGGCCGCGCGCATGGGGTTCGACGAGCCGTGTTTTCGCGACAGCGACGAGGACATCTGCGCGCAGGCGCTCGCCTCGGTCAACCCGCGCATGCGCGGCGTCGCCTGGCGCGAGGTGAAGGAGAAGGGCTGGCAGCGGCTGCAGGTGCCCGAGCGCTTCGCGCCGTTCGCCGAGGGCGGCTTTCCGACCCCGTCCGGCAAGTGCGAGTTCTACAGCGAGTCGCTCGCGCGCCAGGGCCTCGACCCGCTGCCGTTCTTCAATCCGCCGGCCGAGTCGGTGGTGAGCAACCCGGAGCTTGCCGGGCGCTACCCGCTTGCGTTCCTGTCGCCGCCGGCGCGCCATTTCCTCAACTCGACCTTCGCCAACCTGAAGCGGTTCCGCGACTTCGAAGGCGAGCCTGGGCTTGAGATGCATCCGGAGGATGCGGCGGCGCGAGGCATCCGCGACGGCGACCAGGTGCGCGTATTCAACGCGCGCGGCGAGTTCAGCCTGCGCGCGAGCGTGAACGGCAAGCCGCGGCGCGGCGTGGTAGTGGCGCCGTCGGTATGGTGGAAGAAATTCTCGCCGGACGGCCGCAACGCGAACCAGGTCACCTCGCAGCGCACCGCCGATCTGGGCGGCGGCGCGACCTTCTACGATTGCCTGGTGCAAGTCGAGAAGTCCGGCTGAGAAACGGAGGGCCGGGCGATGCCGGGCGCGACGCATCTGTTCCTGAGCGACGAGCTCGGCGGCTACGGCTTTCCCGCCGGGCACCCGTTATCGATCGACCGCCAGGGCGCGTTCTGGCGCACCGCCGCGGCGCGCGGGATCGACGCCCGTGTCACGCTGGCGGCATCCTTGCCCGCGGCGCGCGACGAGATCGAGCGCTTTCACCGCCCAGAGTACGTCGAGCGCGTGATCGCGGCCTCGCGCGAGGGCGTAGGCTACCTCGACTACGGCGACACGCCCGCGTTTCCGGGCTGCTACGAGGCGGCGGCGCACCTGGTCGGCGCGGCGCTCGAGGGCGCGCGGCGAATTCTGCGCGGCGAGGCGCGCCGCACCTTCCAGCCGATCGGCGGCCTGCACCACGCGCGGCGCGGCGCGGCCGCGGGCTTTTGCGTGTTCAACGACCTGGGCGTGCTGATCGAGGCGCTGCGCGCGGAGCACGGCATTCGCCGCATCGCCTACGTCGACATCGACGTCCACCATGGCGACGGGGTGTACTACGAGTTCGAGGACGACCCCGAGCTGATCGTTGCCGACATACACGAGGACGGATCTTTTCTCTACCCCGGCTCGGGCTGCGCCTACGAGGCGGGAACGGGCCCCGCGCTCGGCACCAAGCTCAACCTGCCGCTGCGCCCGGGGGCGGGCGACGCGGAGTTCTTCCGCGCCTGGGAGCAGGCCGAGCGCTTCATCGAGGGCTATGCGCCGCAGTTCGTGATCCTGCAGTGCGGCGCCGACGGCCTGGCCGGCGATCCGCTCGCGGACCTGCGCCTGACGGCCGCGGCGCACGCGCATGCGGCGCGGCGGCTTGCTGCGCTCGCGGAGCGCCACGCCCAAGGGCGGCTGATGGCGTTCGGCGGCGGCGGCTACAGCCTCGAGAACCTCGGCATGGCGTGGTGCGCCGTGCTGGAAGCACTGATTGAAGCCTGAGATGGAGCGGCGCGCGGCAACGGCAGACGAGGATCAAGACCTGGAGGCGGCACGGGTCTCCACACTGTACCGGGTGGCGAGGCCCGCCTACGCCACGACGCTCGCCAACGCGGCCATCCTGGTCGCCGTGCTGTGGGGCGCCGAGCGGCAGGCTGTGCTGCTGGGGTGGTACGCGGCCGTGCTGGTGGTGACGCTGGCGCGCGTTGCGCTGCACCGCAGCTTCGCGCGTGCCGGCGCCGGAGGCGACGCGCGCCAGTGGGAGCACCGGTTCGCGCTGGGCGCGCTCGCGACGGGCGCGGTCTGGGCCTGCGCGCCGGCGGCGCTGTTTCCAGACAGCGGCCCGTTGCTACAGATGGCAGTGGTGTTCGTAGTCGGCGGCAGCATCATCGGCGCAGCCGGGATCTATGCCGCGAGCCGGCTTGCGTTCTACGCCTTTGCCGCGCTGCCCTCGGTGGCGATCGCGTCACAGCTGTTGCTGCAGCCGGGCCGGATCTACAAGCTGCTCGGCCTGACGGTCGTGGTGTTCGGCGTGGTGATGGTGCGGGTCTACCGCGACATCCACGGCGCAGTGGTCGAGGCGCTGCGCGCCCGGCTGCGCAACGAGGAATTGACGCAACGGCTGGCTGGCAGCGAAGCGCGCCTGCGGGACGCAATCGAGAGCTTTCCCGATGCGATGGCGGTCTGGGACGGCAACGACCGCCTGGTAGTGTGCGACGACGCCTACGCGCAGCTCTTCGGCGGCGGGCGGAGCGCACGCGAGCTGGTCGGCGCGCATTTCGTCGAAATCGCACGCAACGCCTACCAGGCCGAGCAGCCGCCCGGCCTCGCCGGGCGCGAGGAGGACTGGGTCGAGACGCGCGTTCACCAGCACCGTGAGGGGTCCGGGTTGCTGCGCCAGTTCCAGACGCGCGACGGGCGTTGGAAGCAGGGCAAGTCGGTGCGAACCGTGCTCGGGGGCTACGTCAGCGTGGTCACCGACATCACCGATCTCAAGCGCGCCCAGGACGCCTACTTAGCGGTGCTGGCCGAGGAGAACATGATGCTCGAGACGCTGCCCGTCGGCGTCGCGTTCGTCGAGCGGCGGGTGGTAGTGCGCTGCAACCGGCGGCTTGAGCAGATGCTCGGCTACGCGTCGGGCGAGCTTCACGGCAAGCCGACGCGCGTGTGGTACGCCTCGGACGAGCAGTGGGGCGCGGCGGGCGAGGAGGCCTACCGACGGCTCGCGAGCGGCGACATCATAGAGGGCGATTCGCGCCTGGCGCGGCGCGACGGGTCGCGCTTCTGGTGCCGCGCGCTCGGACGCGCGCTCGATCCGTCGGCACCGGAGGAGTCCGCGATCTTCGTCTTCTCCGATGCGAGCGAGCGAATTGTCGCCGAGCAGGCGCTGCGCGCGAGCGAGGCGCTGTACCGCAACCTGGTCGCGACCTCGAACGACCTGATCTGGTCGATCGACCTCGAGCGGCGCTGGACCTACCTCAATCCGATCGCGGCGCAGCGGATCTACGGCTGCGGGGTCGAGGCGCTGATTGGCCGGCCGCTGACTGATCGCAGTGCGCAGGCGGTGCGCGAGCGGGACGCCGCGGTATTCGGCCGGGTAATGGCGGGCGAGCAGGTATTCGACTACGAGACGCGCCACACCAGGCGCGACGGCAGTCACGTCGACCTGTCGTTCAACGCCACCGCGCTGCGCGACGCGACGGGCGCGATCGTCGGCGGGACCGGCACCGCGCACGACGTGAGCGAGCAGAAACGCGCTGCAGCGGCGCTGCACGAGAGCGTCGCGAAACTGCGGCTCGCGGTCGATGCCGCCGACCTGTACTACTGGGAATGGGAACTGAGCACGGACAAGCTGACCTGGGGCCGCGACCCGGGCGGCCTGATCGGCCGTCCCGACGAGCGTTCGCGCCTTCACCCGGATTTGCGCGACATGGTGCATCCGGAAGACCGCGAGCGCTACCTCGCGGCCGGACGCGCCGCGCTCGCGTCGGGCGAGCCGTTCGCCGTGGAGTTCCGCGTCGTCACCCGCGACGGGGAAGTGCGTTGGCTAGCCGCGCATGGCTCGGTGCTCAGGCTGCCCGAGGGCGGAGCCGCCAAGATGATTGGGGTGTCGCAGGACATCACCGAGCGCAAGCGCCAGGAAGAGGAGGTTCGCTTCCTCGCCTACCACGACACGCTCACCGGGCTGCCCAACCGGCGCCTGCTGGACGACCGCATGCGCCAGGCGGTCTACCTCGCGCAGCGGCGCGACGTCAGGGTTGCGGCGCTGCTGATCGACCTGGACGACTTCAAGCAGGTCAACGACGCGCTGGGACACCGCGCGGGCGACGCCGTTCTGCGCGAGGTAGCGCAGCGGCTGTCGGCCTGCATGCGCAAGTCGGACACGCTCGCGCGCCAGGGCGGCGACGAGTTCGTGGCGCTGCTGCCGGACCTGCAGCGCGAGTCGGACTGCCAGTTCGTGGCCGAGAAGGCGCTGCGCGCGCTCGAGCCGGAGTTTCGCGTCGAGGGGCGAGTATTCCGCATTGGCGCGAGCATCGGCATATCGATCTACCCCTCCGATGCGGGCGACGGCGAAACGCTGCTGCGCAACGCCGACGTCGCCATGTACCGCGCCAAGCAGCTGGGCAGGAATCAGTACCGGTTCTACGGTCATTGAGGCACGGTATAGTGGCCGCATGAGCAGCCCGCAAATCAGGCTGCCGCCCGAGGCGAAGCGCGGCGACTGGCGGCAGTTCGCGCGCTTGGCGCGCTTCATGCGACCCTACCGCGCCCGCATCGCGGGCGCGCTGCTGGCGCTGGTGGTGGCGGCGGCCTGCGTGCTCGCGCTCGGGCAGGGCCTGAAGCATGTGGTCGACAACGGCTTTGGCAGCGGTGACCCGCACCTGCTCAACGAGGCGCTCGGCGCCATGATCGCGGTCGCCGCGGTACTCGCGGTCGCGACCTACTTCCGTTTCTTCCTCATGATGACCACTGGCGAGCGGGTGATCACCGACCTGCGGCGCGCGGTGTTCGACCATATCCTCGGGCTCGAGCCGGGCTTTTTCGAGGCGACCCGCACCGGCGAAGTCATTTCGCGCCTCACCACCGACACCACCCTGCTGCAGCAGGTTATCGGTTTCGGCCTGTCGATGTTCGTGCGCAACCTGCTGATGATGACCGGCGCCGCGGTGATGCTGTTCGTGGTGAGCTGGAAACTCGCGCTGATGGTGCTGCTCGGTGTTCCCGCGACGCTGGTCCCGATCCTGCTGCTTGGCCGCCGAGTGCGGCGGCTGTCGCGCGCCAACCAGGACCGGGTGGCCGACGTCTCGGCCTACGTGGACGAAGCAATCCATGAAATCCGCACGGTGCAGGCATACGCGCACGAAGACGTGGACCGGGCGGACTTCGGGCGCCACGCCGAGGCTGCCTATGGCGTAGGGGTGGCACGTATCCGGCAAAAAGCGCTGCTGATCTCGAGCGTAATGCTGATCGCGTTCTGCGCCGTCGGACTGATCCTGTGGATCGGCGGTTACGACGTGCTCGCCGGGCGGCTGACCGCCGGCGAGCTGTCGGCGTTCGTGTTCTACGCCCTGGTGGTGGCGGGCGGCGCCGGAACGGTGTCTGAGGTATGGAGCGAGCTGCAGCGCGGCGCGGGCGCCACCGAGCGCCTGGTCGAGCTGCTCGAGACCCAGCCCGGCATCATCGCGCCGCCGCAGCCGCGCCAGCCGGGTGAGCAGGCGGGTGGCGAAATCGAATTCGACGACGTGACCTTCTCCTACCCGGCGCGTCCCGCGTTCGCGGCGCTGCAGCGGTTCTCGCTCAAGCTCGCTCGCGGCGAGCGCGTGGCGCTGGTGGGCCCCTCGGGCGCGGGCAAGTCGACCGTGTTCGCGTTGCTGGCGCGCTTCTACGACCCGCAATCCGGCGCAGTGCGCATCGACGGCGTCGACGTGCGAGACTTCGACCCGCGCGCGCTGCGCCGCCTGATCGCGGTGGTGCCGCAGGACCCGGTGATCTTCGCCGCCAGCGTGCTCGACAACCTGCGCTACGGCCGCCCGCAGGCGGACCGGGCCGCGGTCGAGCGCGCCTGCGAGCGCGCGTTCGCGTCCGAGTTCGTCGACCGCCTGCCGCAGGGGATCGATACGCTGCTGGGCGAGCGCGGCGTGACCCTTTCGGGCGGCCAGCGCCAGCGCCTGTCGATTGCCCGCGCGCTGCTTGCCGACCGGCCGATCCTGCTGCTCGACGAGGCGACCAGCTCGCTCGACGCCGCGAGCGAGCGCATGGTGCAGCAGGCGCTAGGCGAGCTCGAGCGCGGGCGCACCACGCTGGTCATCGCGCACCGGCTCGCCACCGTGCGCCACGCCGACCGGATCGTGGTGCTCGAGCGTGGCGCGATCGTGGCCCAGGGCACGCACGCGCAGCTGATGCGCGAGGCGGGCCTGTACGCGAGCCTCGCCGCACTGCAGTTTCTGGACGTGGAGCTCGCCGCCTGAGCGCGGGCGCGACAGCATTCAAGGCGGCGCGCAGGACACTTCTCGCCGCGGCGCTCGCGCTCCTGGCGTGCGGCGCCGCGCGCGCCGCAGAGCCGCTGCAGGTCGGCTCCAAGCGCTTCACCGAGTCCTACATTCTGGGCGAGATCCTGACCCAGACCGCGCGCGCGGCGGGAGTCGCGACCGAGTATCGACCCGGCCTGGGCGGCACCGCGGTCCTGTTTCAGGCGCTGCGCGCCGGGGCGATCGACGTCTACCCGGAGTACACCGGCACCATCGCGCGCGAAATCCTGGGCCTGCAGCGTGCGCTCGATCTGCAAGCGCTGAACGAACGGTTGCGCGCACTCGGGTTGGAGGCCGGCGTGCCACTCGGGTTCGACAACACCTACGCCGTCGGCGTCCGACGCGTCCTGGCCGAGCGCCTCGGCATAAGAACGATCTCGGATCTGGCGCGTCACCCCGAGCTCAGGCTCGGCCTCAGCCAGGAGTTCCTCGGACGCAGCGACGGCTGGCCTGGTCTGCAGGCGGCCTACGGTCTGCCGCAGACGCCGCGCGGGCTCGACCACGGACTCGCCTACGAGGCGTTGGCGCAGAGCGAAATCGACGCGATAGACGTCTACACCACCGACGCCAAGATCCTGCGCTTCAATATCGCGCTGCTGGAGGACGACCGCAAGTTCTTCCCGGCGTACGACGCGGTCTTGCTGTACCGTCTCGACGCCCCGCGGCGCTTTCCCGCGGCGTTCGCCGCGTTCCGCGAGCTAAAGGGCAGGATCGACGCGACGCACATGATGCGGCTCAACGCGCGCGCCGAGCTCGACGGGCGCTCTTTCGCCGCGGTGGCCACGGAATTCCTCTCGGGCCACGACAACGTTGGGCGGCGTTCGCTCCTTGCGGCGGTGTTCGCACCCGACTTCTGGCGCCTGCTGCGCGAGCACGTGTTCCTGGTGCTGGTCTCGCTCGCGGCGGCGACGCTGGTGGGCGTCCCGCTGGGCGTCGCCGCGGCCAAGCTGCGCGCGCTCGCGCAGCCGGTGCTTGCGATCACGGGGCTGGTGCAGACCATCCCCGCGCTCGCGCTGCTCGCGTTCCTGATCCCGGTCACCGGGACCATCGGCCTGTGGCCGGCGCTGATCGCGCTGTTCCTGTACGCGCTGCTGCCGATCGTGCGCAATACGCACGCCGGTCTCGGCGGCGTGCCCGTCGGGTTGCGCCAGGCCGGGCTGGCGCTCGGCCTGCGGCGCGGCACGATCCTGGCGAAGATCGAGCTGCCGCTCGCGATGCCCACCATTCTTGCGGGGATCAAGACCTCGGCGGTGATAAATGTCGGCACCGCGACAATTGCCGCGTTCATCGGCGCCGGCGGTTTCGGCGAGCGCATCGTGCAGGGGCTGGCCCTGAACGACGACGTGATGCTGCTCGCGGGCGCGCTGCCCGCCGCGGGACTCGCACTTATCGCGCATGCCACGTTTGAACTGATCGAGCGGGCGTTCGCGCCGCGCCCGCGCTAGAATCGCCGTAAGACAAACAAGGGAGACCCAAGCCATGAGAATCGGCGTTCCCGCCGAGACCCTCGAGGGCGAGACCCGCGTTGCCGCGACCCCCGAGACGATCAAGAAGCTCTCCGCCAAGAACGACGTGCGGGTACAGGCCGGCGCCGGCAACGGCTCGAGCATTCCGAACAAGGACTACGAGGCGGCGGGGGCCAAGCTGGTTGCCTCGGCGGCCGAGGCCTACGACGCGGAGGTGGTGCTCAAGGTGCGCGGACCGGCGGGCGGCGAGCTGGAGATGCTCAAGCCCAAATCGGTGCTCATTGGCCTGCTGAACCCCTTCGACGCGGCCGGGATCGATGCGCTCGCCAAGCGCGGCGTCACCGGCTTCGCGATGGAGGCACTGCCGCGCATCTCGCGCGCGCAGTCGATGGACGTGCTCTCGTCGCAGGCGAACATTGCCGGCTACAAGGCGGTCGTGCTGGCGGCGGCCGAGATCGGGCGCTTCTTCCCGATGCTGATGACCGCTGCCGGAACCGTGAAGGCGGCGCGCGTGCTGGTGCTCGGCGCGGGCGTCGCGGGCCTGCAGGCGATCGCCACCGCCAAGCGGCTCGGCGCGGTGATCGAGGCGTCCGACGTGCGCCCGGCGGTCAAGGAGCAGATCGAATCGCTCGGCGGCAAGTTCCTCGATGTGCCCTACCTGACCGACGAGGAGCGCGAAATCGCGCAGGGCGTCGGCGGCTACGCGCGGCCGATGCCGGCGGACTGGATGCGCCGCCAGGCCGAGCTGGTGCACCAGCGCGCGACCCAGTCGGACGTGCTGATCACCACGGCGCTGATCCCCGGGCGCCCGGCGCCCAAGCTGATCAAGGACGAAACGGTGCGGCAAATGAAGCCAGGCTCGGTGATCGTCGACCTGGCGGTCGAGCAGGGCGGCAACGTCGAGGGCTCCGAACCAGGCAAGATCGCGCTCAAGCACGGGGTCAAGATCATCGGCCTGACCAACCTGCCCGCGACGGTGCCGTTCGACGCCTCGGCGCTGTACGCGCGCAACCTGTACAACTTCCTCGCCCTGATGCTCGATCCGAAGAGTGGCGAATTCAAGCTGGACAGGGAAGACGAGATCGTCGCCGGCACCATGGTGTGCGCCGACGGTGCGGCAACCAAGCGAGGCTGAAATGTCAGGAACCGTAGACCCCACCATCCTAAACCTCGTGGTGTTCGTGCTCGCGGTGTTCGTGGGCTACCACGTCATCTGGAACGTGACGCCGGCGCTGCATACTCCGCTGATGAGCGTCACCAACGCGATTTCGTCGGTGATCATCGTCGGCGCGATCCTCGCGGCGGCGCCGAACGAGACGGACTTCGGCTCGGTCCTCGGCGTGCTCGCGGTCGCGCTCGCGTCGGTAAACGTCGTCGGCGGCTTCCTGGTCACGCAACGCATGCTGGAAATGTTCAAGAAGAAGCAGCCGAAGAAAGAGGGCGGCAAATGAGCGCCAACCAGCTTACCCTGTGGTACCTGGTCGCCTCGGTGTGCTTCATCCTGGCGCTGAAGGGACTCTCGTCGCCTACCACCGCGCGCCGCGGCAATCTGTTCGGCATGGCCGGCATGACCATCGCCGTGCTGACCACCATCGCGGTGGTCGGCGCACGGACGCATCGACCTGATCCTGATCGCGATGCTGGTCGGCGGCACCGCTGGCGCGATCATCGCGCGGCGGGTGCAAATGACGCAGATGCCCGAACTGGTCGCGGCGATGCACTCGCATGGTCGGCATGGCCGCGGTGCTGATCGCGATCGCGGTGGTCAACAACCCGCGGTCGCATTCGGCGAACACGACCCGCTGCCCGCCGGCAACCGGCTCGAGCTGTTCATCGGCACATTCGTCGGCGCGATCACTTTCTCCGGCTCCGTGATCGCGTTCGGCAAGCTTGCCGGCTGGGCAAGAAGTTCCGCCTGTTCTCGGCGGCGCCGGTGGTCTTCAAGGGCCAGCACCTGCTCAACCTTGCGCTTGCGCTGGTCATGATCGGCTTCGGCCTGGCGTTCTTCATGGCCGACGACAAGGGCTGGACGCCGTTTGCCGTGATGACCGCTATCGCTTTCGTGCTCGGCTTGCTGATCATCATCCCGATCGGCGGCGCCGACATGCCGGTGGTGATCTCGATGTTGAACAGCTACTCGGGCTGGGCGGCCGCTGGAATCGGCTTTTCGCTGAACAACGCGATGCTGATCATCGCCGGCTCGCTGGTCGGCTCCTCGGGCGCGATCCTGTCCTACATCATGTGCAAGGCGATGAACCGCTCGTTCTTCAGCGTGATTCTGGGCGGCTTCGGCGCGGCCGAGGGCAGCGCGGCCGCCGGGCGGCGAGCAGAAGACCGTGCGCTCCGGCTCGGCGGACGACGCCGCGTTCCTGATGTCGCAACGCGGAGACGGTCATCATCGTGCCCGGCTATGGCCTGGCGGTCGCGCGCGCGCAGCACGCGGTCAAGGAAATGGCCAACAAGCTGATCGAGAAGGGTGTCAGCGTGCGATACGCGATTCACCCGGTTGCTGGCCGCATGCCCGGACACATGAACGTGCTGCTGGCGGAGGCCGAAGTACCCTACGACCAGGTGTTCGAGATGGACGACATCAACAGCGAGTTCGGCAATACCGACGTGGTGCTGGTGCTGGGGGCGAACGACGTCGTCAACCCGCTCGCGCACGAGAAGGGCAGCGCGATCTACGGCATGCCGATCCTCGAGGTGGCCAAGGCGCGCACGGTGATCGTCAACAAGCGCTCGATGGCGGCGGGCTACGCCGGGCTGGACAATCGACTGTTCTACATGGACAAGACGATGATGGTGTTCGGCGACGCGAAGAAGGTCGTCGAGGATATCGTCAAGGCGATCGACTAGATGGGGTCGAGAGAAGAGATTCTCGCCACGATCCGCAAGCGCCAGGGGCGCGGCGGCTCGCCCGCGCTCGCAGAGCGCGAGCAACTGCAGACCTACCTGCGCGCGCATCCGCGCGGGCCGCTGCGGGAAGTCGCGGGCGACCTCGCGCTGCGCTTTCGCGCGCGCGCCGAGGCGAGCGCGAGCACCTGCGACAGGGTGGCGGAGATGGCCGATGCGCCCGGCGCGGTGGCGCGCTACCTCGAGGCGCACCGCCTTCCCATGTCCGGCTGCGTCTGGCCGCGCCTGGCCGGGCTCGACTGGAAGGCGGCAGGGCTCGAGCTCGAGCCTCGTGCGGCCAAGGGCGAGGACCTGGTCGGCGTGACGGGCGCGTTCTGCGCGCTGGCCGAGACCGGCACGCTGGCGATGGTTTCGGCCCCCGACACGCCGGCGAGCGCGAGCCTGCTGCCTGAGACGCACGTTGCGCTGGTGGCGCTGGCGCGCCTCGTGCCACATATGGAGGACGCCTGGGATCTGATGCGCGCGGAGCTCGGCCGCCTGCCGCGGGCAGTGAACTATATTTCGGGACCCTCGCGCACCGCCGACATCGAGCAGACCCTGGTGCTCGGTGCGCACGGTCCCTATCGCGTTCATATCGTACTGGTCGGCTGAGCCGCGCGCGGCCGGCGCCCCGGAATATGCGAGGGATCGACCTTACGGCCTGGCGCAGCAAGCTTGCCGGCGGCGCACGCACGCTGCGCGGCTTTCTCGCGCGGCGCATGCCTCCGCCGCCGCTGCGCATTGGGATGTCGGCGCGTCTGTTCCATCCCCGCCCCGACGCCACCGGGCTGCAGGGCAAGCGCATGCAGTACCTCGAGCAGTCGGTCGCGCACTGGGTGATGTCGCGCGACGTGCTGGTGTTCATGGTGCCAACGGTCGACAAGGACAGCCTGTTCCACCGCAGCAACATCCGCGTGGGCGACTACGCGCGCGTGCTTGACGGGCTGGTGCTGCAGGGCGGCGCCGACGTCAGCCCGCTCACCTATGGCGAGGAGTCGCTTGACGGCGAATGGGCCGGCGACCGCCAACGCGACGTATATGAGATCGAGCTGCTGCACGAATTCGTCGAGGCTGGCAAGCCGGTGCTCGGCATCTGCCGCGGCGCTCAGCTGATCAACGTCGCCTTCGGCGGCACGCTCTACCAGGACATCCGCACCCAGCTGCCCAAGTCGCAGCCGCATGTGACCAGTGCGTACGAGAAGAACACGCACCAGATGCGCATCGAGCCCGGGTCGGGCCTGGCGCGTCTCTACCCGGGAATCGAAACGACGCGCATCAACTCGATCCATCATCAGTCGATCAAGGCGCTGGGCCGGAACCTGACGGTAGAAGCGCGGTCAGAGCCTGACGGCGTCATCGAGGCGATCCGCGGCGCGGGCAAGAGCTACGTCTTCGCGGTGCAGTGGCACCCGGAGTTCCACGCCCCTGGCGACGACAGCGTGCTGGAAAGCGCACCGATACTGGACGAGTTTCTGCGCGCAGCGCGCGGCTAGACAAGAGCAGGGAGGAGCGTTGCATCCGAGCTTTCTGCCGCAGCTTCCGTTTGCGCTGTCCGCGCCGATCATGTTCGGCGCGCTGCTCGCCGCCGGACTGCTGGCCGGGGAAGCGGTCAACCGCTATGCGTCGCTGCCGCGCATCACCGGCTACGCGCTGGCCGGGGTCGTGCTCGGGCCTCAGCTGAGCGGACTGCTCAGTCGCGAAGTGCTGCATGCGCTCAGCGTCCTGATCGACCTTTCGGTCGGCCTGATCGTGTTCGAGCTGGGATTCCGCTTCGACTGGGACTGGCTCAAGCACAACCGGTGGCTGCTGGTAACCGCTGTCGCTGAAAGCCTGTTCGGATTCGGTGCCATATTCGGCGCCCTGGTTTACTTCGGCTTCGAGCCCGCGCTGGCGGCAGGCGCGGCGGCGATCGGCGCCGCCACTTCGCCCGCCGTGGTGATGCTGGTTGCACACGAGCTGCGGGCTGAAGGCCAGGTCACCGAACGGGCGCTGCTGTTCACCGCGGTCAACAGTGTGTTCGCGTATGTCGCGCTCACCCTCGTGCTGCCGTTCCTGCACCCCGACCTGCATCAAGGCTGGCAGCAGGCGCTGCTGCGCCCGCCGTACGTCCTGGGCGGCTCGCTGCTCGCAGGCGCTGCGGCCTGCGCGCTGATGCTGGCGCTGGCGCGCTGGCTGGGAAAGCGCGAGGACCGCCAATTCGTGCTGCTGGTGGCGATCGTGGTGCTCACCGTAGGCGTGGCGCGCAGCCTCAACCTGTCGGTGATGGTCGCGCTGATGACGCTAGGCATGCTGGCGCGAAACCTCGACCGGCGCCACGTCCTGATCCCGCTGCGCTTCGGCTACGGTGGTCAGCTGTTCTTCGTGATCCTGTTCGTGCTCACCGGTGCCGGGCTTGAGTTCGGCGCCTGGGCCACGGCGGCGTGGCTGGTCGCGACGCTGCTGGTGGTGCGCTTCCTCGGCAAGGCGCTGGCGATTCTCGTCTTCGGCCGCCTTTCGGGCGTGCGCACCGGCGGCGCCGGACTGCTGGCGATCGCGCTGCTGCCGATGTCGGGCCTCGCGGTCGGCATGGTGCGCGATGCGAGTGAGCTTTCGCCCGCGTTCGGCGGCGAGCTGGGCGGAATACTGCTGGCCGCGGTTGCGCTCTCGGAGCTGCTGGGACCGCTCGCGACGCAATTCGCGCTGCGCCGCGCCGGCGAGGCGCACCCCGGGGCTCAAGGGGGCTGAGGCCGGCGCCATGGACGAGATGCATTTCACGCCCTCGGCCGAAATCAGCCTCGGAGTCGAGCTCGAGCTGCAGCTGCTGCGCGCGCACGACTTCGACCTCTCGCGCGGAGCCGCCGACCTGCTCGAATTGCTGGAGAAGCGCAAGCTGCCGGGCGCAGTGAAGCCCGAGATCACCGAAAGCATGGTGGAGCTGAACAGCTCGGTTCATCGGCACCACGCCTCGCTGCGCGACGAGCTGCTCGTGATGCGTGACGCGGTGGTGAAGGAGGCGGGCGTGCTCAACTTGCGCGTCGCGGGCGGCGGCTCGCACCCGTTCCACGACTGGGCCGACCGGCGCATCTTTCCGACCGAGCGCTTCCGCTCGATCCTGGAGCGTTATGGTTACCTGGCCAAGCAGTTCACGGTCTTCGGGCAGCACATCCACGTCGGCTGCCCCGGTGGCGACGACGCGGTGTACCTGATCCACATGCTGACACGCTACGTGCCGCATTTCATCGCGCTGTCGGCCGCCTCGCCGTTCTACCAGGGCGAAAACACCCAGTTCCAGTCCTCGCGCCTGACCTCGATCAACGCGTTTCCGCTCGCCGGGCACATGCCGTTCGTGCGCGACTGGGCGGAGTTTCTCGAGTACTACGACAAGATGCGCGGCTTCGGCGTCGTCGCCAGCATGAAGGACTTCTACTGGGATATCCGTCCCAAGCCCGAGTACGGCACGGTCGAGATCCGCGTCTGCGACACGCCGCTCACGGTGCAGCGGGCGGCACTGCTGGGCGCCTACGCCCAGGCGCTGGTCGCCTATCATCTGGCGGAGCGGCCGCGCGCGCCGGCACGCGCGGTCTACCTGGTCAACAGCTTCAATCGCTTCGAGGCCAGCCGCTTCGGCTGCCGCGGCGACCTGATCGAGCCCTACGAGAGCCGCAAGAAGAAGCTCGGGCAGGACATTCTGGAGAGCATCGAGACCGTCATGCCCCACGCGTTGCAGATAGGGGCCGCGGATGCGCTCGCCGAGCTCGCCACTGACGTGCGGCACGGGTACTCCGACGCCAACTGGCTACTCGAGTGCCATACAGTGCGCGGCTCGCTGCCCGACGTGGTGCGCGAGTCTGCGGCGCGCTGGAGCGCGGCGGCCTGATCGAGCGCGGCGAGCGGGCTTTCGCGGCGGAGCGGTCGCGCACATATAATGCGGGCCACCAAGACTACGGCGAGACGAAGCATGACATCAGTACTGAGAATTGCCGCACGCTTGATCGCGCTCGAGCGCGGCCTTTTCCTCGGCGCGCTCGTGATCGCGGGCGTGGCGGCCGCGCTAGGCGTGCCGATCGCGTTCGTGTTGTTCGCCCTGACCCTCGCCGGCGTGGCGCTGTTTCATCGTCACACGTTCTATGTGGCGATCATCGGTTTGGTGGTCATCACGCTCTATTCGGTTGTCTTCACGGGCTTTCGCGAGGGAGTAGGAGTGGCCGGCCTTGGCGCCCATATGCTGCACGAGTGGGTGGTGCTGACCAATCTGGGTTGCCTGCTACTCGGCTTCGCATTGCTTTCCAATCATTTCGAGGAGAGCAAGGTGCCGGCGGTGCTGCCGCATTACCTTCCGGATGACTGGAAGGGAGGACTGGTGCTAATTCTGATCGTGTTCGTGCTGTCTTCGTTTCTCGACAACATCGCGGCCGCGATCATCGGTGGCACGATCGCGCGCGTGGTGTTCAGGCACAAAGTGCACATCGGCTACCTCGCCGCAATCGTAGCGGCGTCGAACGCCGGAGGCTGCGGCAGCGTGGTCGGCGACACCACTACAACCATGATGTGGATCGACGGTGTCAACCCGCTCAACGTGCTGGACGGGTATGTGGCCGCGATTGCCGCAATCATCGTATTCGGCGTGCCGGCGTCCCTCCAGCAGCAGCGCCACTCGCCGATCATCAAGGAAGCGAAGGTCGAGCACCGGGTGGACTGGAGCCGGGTCGTGATCGTGTTGATCATCCTTACGGCCGCGATTTCCGCCAATGTGGTCGTGAACGTGAAGTTCGGCGCAATCTCCGACAGTTTTCCTTTTATAGGAGCGGCCGTCTGGGCGGCGCTGATCGTCACCGCGCCGTGGCGGCAACCGAACTGGGGGCTGCTGCCGAACGCGTTCAAAGGGGCGATCTTTCTGCTCTCGCTCGTCACCATCGCGTCGATGATGCCGGTGGACAAGCTGCCGCTGGCTTCATGGCATACGGCCTTCGGCCTCGGCATCGTGTCGGCGGTATTCGACAACATCCCGCTTACCGCGCTGGCGCTCAAGCAGGGCGGGTACGATTGGGGCATGCTCGCCTACGCGGTCGGATTCGGGGGCTCGATGATCTGGTTCGGCTCGAGCGCGGGCGTGGCACTCACCAACACGTTTCCGGAGGCCAGATCGGTAGCGCTGTGGTTGCGGCACGGCTGGCATGTCGCGCTTGGCTACGTCGCGGGTTTCTTCGTGATGCTCTTCTTGCTCGGCTGGCATCCCGATCCACCGCACAAGAATCTAGGCGCGTTGACGCCGAGTCAGGGCCATTCGATGCCGTTGCGAGTCGGCTAGCTTGAGTTGAGCAGAGCCCGATGCGGGCGAAGCCATCGACATTCCGGGCCGCGCTGGCGATTGTCGCGCTGAGCGGCGTTCTGGCGCCGCGGGCCTTCGCCGCGGGCGCGGACGATGCGGCGGGCACATTTCTGTTCCTGGCGCTTGCCCTGATCGTCGCGCGCCTGGCCGGCTTCGTCGAGCGCTTTGGCCAACCTGCAGTGCTCGGGGAGTTGCTCGCCGGCGTCTTGCTCGGCAATCTCGGGCTAAGTTTTCTGGACCAGATGGGCCACGACGCGCTGGTCGGGTTTCTGGCCGAGCTTGGCGTGGTGATCTTGCTGTTCCAGATCGGTCTCGAATCGAGCTTTGCCTCCTTGCGTCAGGTCGGCGCGCGCGCATTCGCCGTAGCCGTGGTAGGCGTGGTGGTGCCGTTCGCGCTCGGCCTGCTGGTGGGCCCGCTGCTGGTTCCAGGGCAGTCGTTCAATGCCTACCTTTTCGTCGGCGCAACTCTTGCCGCGACTTCCGTCGGCATCACGGGACGGGTGTTTCGCGATCTGGGGGTGCTGGAAACGCGCGAAGCGAGGATCGTGCTTGGCGCGGCGGTCATCGACGACGTGCTCGGCCTGATTCTCCTCGCGGTCGTGTCGAGCCTGGTTGCCAAAGGCGGCGTTGAAGCCGCCACGGTGGCGTGGATCGTCGCTCAATCGGTTCTGTTTCTCGTCGGCGCGGTCTATCTCGGCCGCCTGCTTTCGCCCAGGCTCGCTCGGGCGCTGGCCAAGGTGCACGCGGGGGAGGGCATGAAGTTCACGCTGATGCTGGCATTGGGGCTGGCACTCGCGTGGCTCGCGCACCAGATCGGCCTCGCGGCCATCGTCGGCGCGTTCGCGGCGGGATTGTTCCTCGAGCCGGCATATTTCGACGACTTCGAGGAGCCGGAAATCGTGCAGGAAATCCGTCCGCTGCTGGCACGGACCGGCGGCGAGGCGTCTTCAGAGCTGCGTAAGATCCTCGACCGCCACGCGCAACGGCACCACACCGACTTGCTTGGCCCCCTGGGTTACGTGTTCGTGCCGGTGTTCTTCGTTTACACGGGAATGCAAGTACGGATTGAACTGTTCGCCCACGGCGCGCTGCTGCTGACGGCGCTTGCGCTCGCCGGCGCAGCGATCGTCGGCAAGCTTGCGTCCGGGCTGGCCGCGGGCGCGGCGCGAAGGTGGGTCGTCGGCTGGGGAATGGTGCCGCGCGGCGAGGTCGGGTTGATCTTCGCCGCAATCGGGCGCGAACTTGGCGCAATCGACCAAGCCACCTTTTCCGCGGTTGTCCTGATGGTCATTCTCACCACGCTGGTAACGCCTCCCGTACTTGGGCGACTCATCAGACGGAGGACTGGCTGAGTCCCTGGGCGCCGTCCTTATCCCGGATCATGGACTTGCCTTGCAACCCATGAAAGCTGTGGTTAGAATCACTTCAGCTCGCTGACGTGCACGGGAGTTGTCCCGGAGCGCAAAAACAAGAATCCGGGCGGGCGAGGTCACCTCAGGGGCTGCGGCCCTGCACATCAAGTTAGCGAGAACAGAGGAGGATTCAAATGAGCAACCAACAGGTAAAGCCGGAAGCATCGCGCCGCAAATTTCTGAAAGGCACCGCCGCGGCAGCTACAGGTGCGGCGACCCTTGGCTTCCCGATGATTTCACGGGGCGCAGGGACCACGGTGCTGAAGATGCAGGGCTCGTGGGGCGCCGGAGACATGCTCGAGGTGTACGCCAAGCAGTATGTCGACATCGTCAACGACATGGGCAAGGGCTCGCTCAGGATTGACTATCTCAGCGCCGGCTCGGTCGTGAAGGCGTTCGAGGTGCAGGACGCGGTCAACAAGGGCATTCTCGACATGGGCCACCTGGTGCCGGCCTACTGGTACGGCAAGAACCGGGCCGCCTCGCTGTTCGGCACCGGCCCGAACTGGGGTTGGAACGGTAGCATGACTCTTTCGTGGATCTACAAGGGCGGCGGTCAACAGATCTACCTCGACCTGCTGCAGAAGAAGCTCGGCCTGAATGTCGTCGGCTGGTTCCTCATGCCGCAGCCGTGCCAGCCGCTGGGTTGGTTCAAGTTCGAGCCCAAGACCCCGAAGGACCTCAAGAACCTCAAGTACCGCACCGTCGGCCTCGCGACCAACGTCATGCAGGCGATGGGGCTCAAGGTGACTGCGCTGCCGGGCGGCGAGATCATCCCCGCGATGGAGAAGGGCGTGATCGAGGCCTTCGAGTACAACAACCCCACCTCGGACCGCCGCTTCGGCGCCGCCGACGTAGCGAAGTACTACATGCTGTCGAGCTATCACCAGCCTGCCGAATTGCTCGAAATCGAGATGAACAAGACCAAGTGGGACTCCCTCTCGAGGGAGCAGCGGGCGATCATCGAGCAGTCCGTAAAAGCCGCGAATTCGGAAAACATCTGGACCGCCTACGAACAGTATCCGAAGGACCTGCAGGACTTGATCCACAAGGACGGGGTGCACGTCTACCGTACTTCGGCGTCGATCCTCAAGGCCCAGCTCAAGGCGTGGGACGAGGTGGTCGCGAAGTACAGCGCCGAGGTGCCTGAGTTCAAGGAGGTGATCGAGGCGCAGCGCGCCTGGGCCAAGAACGTGGCCTACTACGACATCCTGAACCAGGTCGACACGAAGCTCTCGTACGACCATTACTTCGGTAAGGAGCAGCCGCTGGGCTTCTAGAACCGCAAGGCTGTCTTAGAATTGGCAGAGGTTGATACGACGGGGGTGGTGCCATGAGGTACCACCCCCGCTTTTGTAAGCACGGGTGAGCGTGGAGTGTCGATGAACTCGCAATCCTTTATTTTGACCATCGACCGCTTCAGCACGGCGGTCGGCAAATCGTTCGCCTGGTACATCCTCATCCTCACCTTTGGCGAAACGTACGAAGTTTTCGTCCGCTATGCGCTCAACGACCCCACCACGTGGGCTTACGACGTCAGCTATAACATGTACGGAGCGTTGTTCTTCGTTGCGGGCGCCTACACCCTCGCGCGCAACGGCCACGTCCGCGTGGACGTGATCTACCGGCTGATTCCCCAGCGGGTGCAGGCCGGCATCGATCTCGTTCTGTACATCGCCTTCTTTTTCCCGGGTGTCATCGCCCTCGTGTTCGCCGGTTGGCAGTATGCGGGAGAGTCGTGGCGCTATCACGAGGTGAGCGTGTTCAGCCCCTCCGATATCCCCATCTTCCCGCTCAAGACCCTGATCCCCGCGGGCGGCGTGCTGCTGTTCGTGCAGGGCCTGGCCGAATTAACGCGCTGCGTGGTGTGCCTACGCGACGGCAAGTGGCCGCAGCGCCTGCAAGACGTCGAGGAGCTGGAGACCGCCGTCCTGCACGAGCAGGAAGCCATCAGGAAGCGCGGCCTCCAGGAAGCGGGCGCAAAGCCCTGAACAAGCAATAACCCCGAGAAGAGAGCGATTCGATGACGAATCCGGAAATCGCCCTGCTGATGCTGGGCCTCTTTATCTTTACGATCATGCTCGGGTTCCCGATCTGGGTCACGCTCATGGCGATGGGTCTGTTCTTCGGCCACTACGCGATGGGCGACCGGATCTTCTACCTGCTCACCCAGAACACCTTCAGTATTCTCAGCAATGACGTGCTCACCGCCGTTCCCCTGTTCCTGTTCATGGGCTACATCGTGGAGCGGGCGAACATCCTGGATCGATTGTTTTTCAGTATTCAGGTAGCGGCGCGAAAGATTCCGGGCTCCATGGCGGTGGCGACTCTCCTTACCTGCGCCTTCTTCGCGACCGCAACCGGCATCGTCGGTGCCGTGGTCACCCTGATGGGCTTGCTCGCGCTTCCGGCGATGCTCAAGGCGGGCTACGACACCAAACTCGCTTCGGGAGTGGTGTGCGCGGGCGGGACGCTCGGAATCCTTATTCCGCCGAGCATCCTGCTCATCGTCTACGCCGCGACGGCCGGCATTTCGGTGGTGCAACTCTATGCCGGAGCGTTCATCCCGGGTTTCGTCCTTGCCGGCTTCTACGTCATCTACGTGGTAGGACGCGTAATACTCAACCCGTCTCTCGCCCCGGAACTGCCCAAGGAGCAGACGGACATTCCCTGGCAAAAGGTGGTGGTGGCACTTCTCACCTCTTTCTTTCCGCTCGCGGTGCTGATCCTGTCGGTGTTGGGCGCCATCGTAGGCGGCCTCGCGACGCCCACCGAGGCCGCATCGGTGGGCGCGCTCGGCAGCCTGGTCTTGGCCGCCGGCTACCGTGCGCTCGACTTCCAGCGCCTCAAGGAGGCCGTCTACCTGACGGCGCGGACCACGGCGATGGTCACCTTCCTGTTCGTCGGCTCCTGGACCTTCGCCTCGGTTTTCGCCTACCTCGGCGGACAGGAGCTCGTGGAGCACACCATCAAGAGCATGAGCCTCTCCCGGGTGGAGTTCCTGTTGCTGGCGCAGGGCATCATCTTCCTGCTGGGATGGCCCCTGGAGTGGACCGAGATCATCATCATCTTCGTTCCCATCTTCCTTCCGCTGCTCCCGGTGTTCGGCGTTGACCCCCTGGTGTTCGGCATCCTGGTGGCACTCAACATCCAGACCTCGTTCAATACGCCGCCGATGGCGATGTCGGCCTATTACCTCAAGGGGGTCGCTCCGCCGCAGGTGCGGCTGACCCAGATATTCGCCGGTTCGCTGCCGTACGTGTTCATGGTGTTCGTGACGATGGCGCTGCTGTACATCTTCCCCGGAATGGCGACGTGGCTGCCCAAGCAGTTTTACCACTAGCCGGCCGTCGGCGAGCAATGGCGTGATTACGGAGCGGCAGCGCGGGCTCACCCGACTCGGCGCGCTCGAGGCGGCGGCGGCGATCCGCGACGGTCAGATCGCGTCCGAGGAGCTGGTGGATGCCTGCCTGGCGCGGATCGACGAAGTCGAAGAGGGAGTCCAAGCCTGGGCATTTCTCGACCCCCAGCACGCGCGCGGGCAGGCGCGGGCAGCCGACGAGGCCCGCAGCCGAGGGCGACCCATCGGTGCGCTGCACGGCGTTCCGGTCGGCATCAAGGACATCATCGATACCGCGGACATGCCGACAGAGGACGGAACCGTCCTGCACGCCGGCCGGCGGCCACGCAAGGATGCCGCGGTGGTTTCCCTGTTGCGGGCGGCCGGCGCGGTCATCTTGGGCAAGACGGTGACCACGGAACTTGCGGTCTACGCCCCCGGCAAGACGCGCAATCCGCATGACCCTGGACGCACGCCGGGGGGATCATCGAGCGGTTCGGCCGCTGCGGTTGCCGCCGAGATGGTTCCGTTGGCCGTGGGCACGCAAACCAACGGCTCTGTCATCCGTCCGGCCTCGTACTGTGGGGTGGTGGGGTACAAGCCGACGCAGGGACTGATCTCGCGCGCCGGGATCCTGCGCCAGTCGCGCGTTCTCGATCACGTGGGCGTCTTTGCGCGTTCGCTGCCTGACGCGGCGTTACTGGCGCAGGAACTCATGGCGTTCGACGCCGCGGATCTGGACATGCAACCGCGCGCACGGCCGCGGCTCGCCGACTTCGTCTCGCTTCCGCTCCCGTTTGCGCCACGATTCGCTTTCGTTAAGACGCCGATGTGGAACCAGGCGTCCCAGGATACGCACGCTGCCTTCTCGGAGCTCATCGAGTCGCTCGGTGACCGAGTGACGGAAGTTACGCTGCCGGAGCCCTTCGAGGAAGGCGTCGATTTGCACCGGCTGATATTGGAAGTCGATCTCGCGTTGAGCTTCGCTCCGGAGTATGAACGCGGCGCTGCGCAGCTTAGCGCCACGCTACGCGCAATGCTCGAGCGGGGACAACGGCACCTCGCGCTGGACTACAACCGGGCGGTGGCGCGCATCGCGATCTACAATGCGGCCCTGGATGACGTGTTCCACGAAATGCACGCCATATTGACGCCGGCGACTGCCGGCGAGGCGCCACGCGGACTGGAGTCGACCGGGAACCCGGCGTTCTGCACCCTGTGGACGCTGTGCGGTTTACCGGCGGTCACGGTGCCGGTCATGCAGGGGGCAGATGGCATGCCCATCGGGGTGCAGCTAGTCGGTCCGCGCGGCGACGATGCGCGACTGCTGCAGTGCGCGCGCTGGCTTATGAAGCAGGTTGGCGGTGCAGAGTAATATGCACAGAGGAGGTGCCGAGTGTTTGAGATGATTATTGCCGTCCTCGGGATCGCGGCGAGCGCGCTATATGTAGGATTTCTCGCGCTCAAGATTCATTCCGTGCCGCTGTGGGTCATCGTGATTGCGACATTTGTGCTCGTGATCCGCGAGTTTTTCGTGGAATTCCTGGGCGCGGCGAACCAGGCGAAGCGAGACGCGCGTAAAGCTTAGCGTCCGGGCGAGAGCGCGTCGACGCGGTCCGGTTCGTGATCGGGAACGGCGCGCAGCGCCGCGATCTCGGCCCGCAGGCTCTCGAGTTCGCTGCGGTCGACGATGCCAAGCACCCAGTGGGTGAGGCGGCCGTCGGCGGCGCGTACCGCGCCCAGCGCCGCTTCGACCTGGAGCGCGGCGCCATCCTTGCTCCAGGCGGGCAGCCGCCAACGCGAAGCCGGCTCGCCGAACAGCCTCTGCGCGAGCGCCTCGTCGCCGCGGAACAGCAAGTCGACCACCCCGCGTCCGCGCACCTCGGCTTCGCGATAACCGAAGAAGCCTTCGAACGCAGCGTTGACATAGGTCACCGGACGTCCCGGTCCGTCGGCATCGATCAGCGCCAGCGGCAAGCCGCAGGCCGACAGGGCGGCGCGTGAAAGCGCGCTGTCGGCGAGCAGGCGGAACAGCGCAGGCGCCGCCTCGCGGCGCGCGCACGCCGGGCGCCCCGGAGGGGGCATACGGCGCACTTTGTCAGCGACTGTCATGGCTCACTTTTGCCATGGATCAGGCGGCACGGCAAGCAACCACGACTCGCTAACGGAGCGTTTTTTCAGCCAAATGTGACTTACACCACGCGCCCGGCCGCTCAGACGGTGGTCAGCGTGTGGGCGCGAACCGCGACGATGGCCTTTGCCTGGTTGAAGTCTTCCGCATATCCGGTGCCGAACAGGCAGCACGCCAGCAAATTCGCGATCGGCAGCGGCATCGGCTGCCTGCCGACGAGGACCTGCTCGATCCATCCGGCCGTGCCCTTCGCGTCCGGTTGCTCCGGTAGCGCGCTGGCGCGCGCCACGCCCGCGGGCGCGGGCGCGGGCGGCGCGTGCCCGTCGAACAACGTAACGCGCTCGCCGGCGTCGAACAAAATCATCGCCGGGCGCTGCAGCGGATCGGGGTAGGCCTCTCCTTCGCAGCCGTGGAACAGCAGCGCATGTTCGCCCAGCGTTGCCAGCACCGCCGCCAGAGATTCGCGTTGGTCCTTGTCTCCGGCCGGAACCAACTTGAGCGCCTCGCCGCCGAAAGGGTCGATCAATGGCGCCACATCGCGTCCGCAGGTGGGCACACCCAGACGTGCCTGGAGCGAGACGAGTTGGGCCAGCGCCGGACAAAGCAGCGCCGTCGGCACGAACGCGATGCGCGCAGCGTCGAGCGCCTCGCGCGCGTCGTTCAGGGTGGCGTTGGGAAGGACGCCCAGCTCGCGGAAAACGCTCGCGCTGGCGATGCCTCCCTGGCCCTCGAGCGGCCCGTGCACGACCACCGGAACGCCGAACCGCGCCAGTGCCACAGCCACCAGCGGCATGAGGTTCGCCTGTGCTCGCGCGCCGCAGTAGCTGGGAATCGCGACCGGGCGCGGTCCCGGCGGGACGGCGAGGCGGTTCAGGCGCGCCTGTGCCGCGTGCCTGAACCCCGCCAGCTCCGGCGGCGCCAGCGGCCTGATCGCCAGCACGCCGAGCAGCGCGCCCAGCTCGAATTCGCTGATGCCGCCGTCCAGCACGGCCGAACACAGCTCGAGCGCTTCGGTCTCGTTCAGGTTGTGCTCACCTGCGTGCCGGCAGACGAGCCTCTTGATCGCTTGAGGGACGCGCATTGCTCCTCTGTGAGCAATGGACGTGCCATGGCGCGCATCGGGCGCAGAGCGTCGTATGCAGGGGAGGAGGCGATGCCTTAGTGCACGCGCGCGCGAGCGTGCATCGAATTGGTGCGCTAGTGCGCCTGTCGCGGGCGCGACGAGAGGGAATAGCAGAAGCGGCGCAGGCGTCCCAGGTCCTCGGTTTCGATTGCCTGGTGCAAGAAAGTCATGTTGCGCTCGATCTCGGCCTGGTAGAGGTTGGGCCCGTCGAAGTGCGCGGCGGCGAAGCGCTCGACGCCACCGAGCTTGGTACTGATGCGGTGGCGAACGACGTACTCGTAGAATCCCGGAGTCTTGTACATCAGGTCCTCGGGCGATGCGTAGCGCACTATTTCGCGTCCGTCCGGAGTGATGTCGCGCGCGATGCGTCCCCAGACGAACTCGCGGTAGAGGAATTCGCGGCACTTTTCGAGGTACATGCGGTCCGACATCTGGCCGATCAGGTCGGCGGTGCCCACCATATGGCCGAGCAGCCGGTCCGCGGGGTCGTCGACCTGGATGTCGTCGATTTCCTTCTCGTAGCCGGTAAAATGCACCAGGGCGGCGGCAACGGACGCCTCGGCTTCGAATCCGAGCCGCGGCAGGTAGTTGGCGAGAAAATCGGCGCTGCGGCCGACGTGCACCTTGGTGAAGATGGCGCCGTTCTCGACGTGCGCTTCGGATGCGCGCCGGATGTACCCCGAGTCGTGCAGCAGCGCGATGATCACGCCCAGTATCGCGCGCCGCGGCCCGAGCCGGCGCGAGGCTTCCTGGACGCGGTCGTGACCTTCGATCAGGCGGGCGGTGGCGAGTGAAATATCGAGCGTGTGGCGCAGGTCGTGGTAGAGGGTGTCGCAGGCCAGGTAGCCCGGGAAGGTCCCCTCGAATAGCGCCTTGATGTCGGCAAAGGCCCGCGCCAGGGGCGACAAGTCCGCATTCGGGTAGCGCGCCGCGAACATGGAAGTGACAAAGTCGCGTACGCGGTCGACGTTTTCGACGTCCACCCGGTTGGCCACGTCATATTGGCTGAGACGGTCCTGCATGACGCTCCGACGGGGCTCCGCGGCGGCTATTATTATGTCAATTATTGCGCAGCGGCGTGTGCACGCGCAAGCAAAGAAACGGGAGACGGCCGATAAGCCGGGTTCTGTTGACGCGGCCGGTTAGGGCACGCGCCACGGCAGCCATTCCTCTAGGCCCGCGGTTACCCGCGGGCTCAAGCCACCTACCCGCAAGCTCGGCCGAGCCGACCTCAGACGCTTGCCTATTTGGTGTTGCTCCGGATGGAGGTTGCCGCGTTTCACCCCCCGGTTTGACCCGGGGACTCGTCTCTGTGGCCCTATTCGTCGCCTTCGCGCCGCTTGCGCGGCGTTTATACGCGCCGGGGTGTTACCCCGCATCCCGCTCTACGGAGCCCGGACTTTCCTCTGCGATTGCGCGCAGCGGCTGCCTGGCCGACTCCCGTGCCGATTCTACCCTGCCGAGGCTGCGCCGGAGCGGACGAAAATAGCGCGTGTCCTCGTAGAAAGCGGCGCGGGCGTTTTCGGGTGACCAGCCCGGATAGCCGAAAACCGGTAACGCCGCCAGCGCGCGCGGCGTGAGTTCGTCCGCCGCGGCGTCCAGCCACGCCGCACACCGTTGATCGAGCTCGGCCAGCAACTTCGCGGGCGCGAGGCGCAGCAGCGCCTCGTCGACCGGAACGAAAAGCGCCTTGCACGTAATGCCGGGCCAGGGATTGCGCGCCTGCTCGAGCACAGCGTGGCCGACGATCACGAAGCGCATCGTTTCGATCAGGTCCGCGCGCCGTTCCCAGAACAGTTCCCGCCAGCGAAAAGCGCGGATGAGCTCGACCAGCGCAGGGTCGGCAAAGGCGACGATCGCACCGCCTTCGTCGAAAATCGTCAGCAGATCGCGCAGCGGGCCGCGCCGCCCGCCTTCGCGCGGGATCTGCGCGGCATGGCGCGCGTTGAGCATCGCCTTGGTGCGCGGAAAAGAGATCCAGGCGAGCGCGTTGAAAAGGTCGTGCCAGTTGCGCGGACGCGTCGCGACTTGGCCGCTCGCATACACGCGCAGCTCGTAGTTCGCGTCTTCACGCAGCGGCGCGACGAACCGCACGGCTCTGCCGCTCGCCGTGCTGGGCGCCGCGCCCAGCTCGCGCGCGAGCAAGTTGAGGCGCTCGGCGCTGGGCCAATCCGTTTCCCGCGCCAGGCGCGCCAGCGCGGGCCGGACCGGGTCGTAGATCGGATGCGAGAAGTCCGCCCCGTACGGCCCCTCGGGGCTCAGGCGAGCTTCCATGGAATGGTTTCGCCGGCGCGCATCGGCACCAGCGTTTCGTCCCCGAAGGCGATCGATTGCGGCACCGCCCAGCCCTCGCGCACCAGCGCTATCTTTTCGGTGTTCGGCGGCAGGCCGTAGAACTGCGGCCCGAAGCGGCTGGCGAAGGCCTCGAGCCTGTCCAGCGCGCCGGCCTCCTCGAAGGCGATCGCATACAGCTCGACGCCCGCGTGCGCAGTGTAGATGCCCGCGCAGCCGCACCAAGCTTCCTTGGCGGAGCGCGCGTGAGGTGCGCTGTCGGTGCCGAGGAAGAACTTGGGGTTGCCCGAGGTTGCTGCCTCGACCAGCGCTTCGCGGTGCTCCTCGCGCTTGAGCACCGGCAGGCAGTAGTGGTGCGGCCGGATGCCTCCCATGAAGAGCGCGTTTCGGTTCATGAGCAGATGGTGCGCAGTGATGGTCGCGGCGATGTTCGGGCCGGTGATCTCCACGTACTGCACCGCGTCGCGCGTGGTGACGTGCTCAAGCACGATCTTCAGGCTCGGAAAGCGGTCGACCAGCGGGCCGAGGACCTGCTCGATGAAGGCCTTCTCGCGATCAAATACGTCGACCTCGGGGTCGGTCACCTCGCCGTGCACCAGCAGCGGCATGCCGATATCCTGCATCTTCTCGAGCGCGTGGAAGCAGCGCGACAGGCGGGTCACGCCTTCGTCCGAGTGCGTCGTCGCGCCGGCCGGATAGAGCTTGACGCCATGCACCCGGCCCGAAACCTTCGCGCGCATGATTTCCTCGGGCGGCGTGTCGTCGGTGAGGTAGAGCGTCATCAGCGGCTCGAAGCGTGCGCCCTGCGGCAGCGCCGCGAGGATGCGCTCGCGGTAATCAAGCGCCTGCTGCGTCGTGCGCACCGCGGGCTTCAGGTTGGGCATCACGATCGCGCGCGCGAAGCGCCGCGCGCTGTCGCGCAGGACCGAGGACATCGCCGCGCCGTCGCGAAGATGCAGATGCCAGTCGTCGGGGCGCAGCAGCTCGATACGGTCCATAGGTCGCTATTATCCCGCGTCCTTGCCTTTTTTTCCGAGCGCGAGGGCGTACAGCTCCGCACGAGGTAGTCCGGTGATGCGCGCCGTGAGCCTCGCCGCGTCGCTGGCCGGAAGCTCCTGCAACAGGACGCTCAGTACGCGCTCGCCTTCAACCCGGTCCGGCGCGCGCGGCGCGCTGTCCGGGCCCAGGATGAGGACGAACTCGCCCTGCTGCCGGTGCGGCCGCGCGAGCAGCCAGGCACCGGCTTCGGCCAGCGGCATGCGCGCCAGTTCCTCGAACTTCTTGGTCAGCTCGCGCGCGAGCAGCAGTTCGCGCGCGCCGCCGAAGCGCTCACAGAGATCCTGAACCGTCTCCAGCACGCGGTGCGGCGCCTCGTAGATGATCACCGGGCACGCGGCTTCGAGCGCCGCCAGCGTTTTGCGCCTCGCGCCGCGTGCCGCCGGCAGGAAGCCGACGAACAGGAAGCTGTCGGCGGCGAAGCCCGACGCGCTGTAGGCCGCGAGCGCGGCGTTCGGTCCCGGCACCGGCACGACCCGGATCCCCTCGCGGTGCGCCGCCGCGACCAGCAGTGCACCCGGATCACAGATCGTAGGCGTCCCGGCGTCGCTGATCAGCGACACGTTCTTGCCGGCGCGCAGCGCGCCCAGCAGCCGCTCGCTCGCGGCGCGCTCGTTGTGCGCGTGCAAAGGCACGACGCGCGCCGTGATCCCGTGGCGCGCGAGCAGGGTGCGCGACGTTCGCGTGTCCTCGCACGCGATCAGGTCGGCCTGCCCCAGCGCCTCGAGCGCGCGCGGGCTCACGTCGGCGAGATTGCCGATCGGGGTGGCGACGATATGGAGGGTTCCGGCGCTCATGGCGGGTCAACGCGCCACGCGGGCGCGCGTTAAGCCTGCCATGAACCGGGCCGGCGCGCGAGCCGAGGATCTGTGCGCGGAATTGCTGCGGCGCGCCGGCCTGCGCATCCTGGCGCGCAACTGGCATTGCCGCCATGGGGAAATCGACCTCGTCGCCGAGGACGGGGGTACCCTGGTGTTCGCGGAAGTGCGCCTGCGGCGCAACGCCCGCTACGGCGGTGCGGCGGAGAGCGTGACCCGCGCCAAGCGCCAGCGCCTGCTCGCTGCCGCGCGCCTGTATCTCGCGGGCCGCAAGGAGGTCAACTGCCGCTTCGACGTGCTGCTGCTCGATGGCGCGCATGAGCCGGAAATCCAATGGATTCGCGATGCGTTCGAGGAATAGCCGGTAAAACGCAGTGTAAAATGCCTCATGGGTCACGCCGAGCAGAACGCCGACATCGCGGCTCGCGTCGCAGCGCAGTTTGCCGACAGCGCGCAGCTGAAGGCGGGGGCGGCGCAGGCGCTCGCCGGGCCGATCGCGCGTGCGGCCGGATTGATGGCGGACGCGTTGCGCGCCGGCGGCAAGATGCTCGCCTGCGGCAACGGCGGCTCGGCGGCCGATGCGCAGCACTTCGCGGCGGAGCTGGTGAACCGCTTCGAGATCGAGCGACCGCCGCTTGCGGCGGTCGCGCTGACCACCGACTCGTCGGCGCTTACCGCGATTGCCAACGATTACAGCTACGAACAGGTATTCGCGAAGCAGCTGCGCGCACTTGGACACAAGGGCGACGTGCTGCTCGCAATTTCCACTAGCGGCAACTCGGCCAGCGTACTCGAGGCCGCGCGCGCGGCGCGTGAGCTCGAGCTTCGCGTGGTGGCGCTGACCGGCAACGGTGGCGGCAAGCTCGCGCCGCTGCTGACGACGGGCGATGTTCACGTCTGCGTTCCTCACACGCGAACGGTGCGGATACAGGAAGTGCACCTGCTCGCGCTGCACTGCATGTGCGACGCGATCGACTTTCAGCTATTTGGAGCGAGGCAATGAAGAGAGATCACCTGCTGCTTGCATTCGTCCTTTCCGCCTCGGTCGTGCTGCTCCAGGGCTGCTTCCCCGCCGTCGTCGGCGTGGGCGCCGGGGCGGTCTTGTCGGCGGCCGACCGGCGCACCACCGGGGCCCAGGTCGACGACGAGGGCATCGAGCTCAAGACGAAGGGGCGCGTCGGCGAGCGCTACGACGACAAGGTGCACGTTGACGTCACCTCCTTCAACCGGTCGGTGCTGCTGACGGGCGAGGTTCCCGACGCCAAGACCAAGGCTGACATCGAGAAGATCGCGCTGGGGGTGCAGAACGTGCGCGGCGTGACCAACGAGATCGAAATCGCCGGGATTCCCTCGGCGCCGGCGCGCGCTAACGACGGCTACCTCACCGCCAAGGTGAAGGGGCGTTTTCTGGACGCCGACAAGTTCAATCCGATCCACGTCAAGGTCGTCTCCGAGGCCGGCGTGGTGTACCTGATGGGCATCGTGACCGAGCAGGAGGCCGCCGACGCGGTAGAGGTCGCGCGCACCACCGGTGGCGTGCGCAAGGTGGTCAAGATCTTCCAATACTGCAAACCGACCGACGATATCTGCCGCCCGCGCGAGAAGGCTGCGGCCGAGCCGAAGAAGTAACCCGCCGCGGCCGACCGCGTTCCGCGTGGCGCAGAAACCGCCAGAATTCGAACGCAAGATCCACCCGCCCAAGGACCTCGGGCGCTGGCTCGAAATGCTCGCGCGGCCGCTGGTGTTCACCAACGGCGTGTTCGACCTGCTGCACCGGGGCCATGTCACCTACCTGGCGCGCGCGCGCGCCTGCGGCGCCTCGCTGCTGGTGGCGCTGAACGGGGACGCTTCCGCGCGGCGGCTCGGCAAGGGCGAGGACCGGCCGCTCAATCCGCTCGAAGACCGCATGACCGTTGTCGCCGCGCTCGAGGCCGTGGACGCGGTGACCTGGTTCGATGAGGACACCCCTGCCGCGCTGATCGAGGCATGCGGCCCGGACGTGCTGGTCAAGGGCGGCGACTGGCCCGTCGAGCGCATCGTCGGCGCGCGCGAGGTACTCGCGCGCGGCGGGCAGGTGCATTCGATCCCGTTCGAGCACGAGCGCTCGACCACGCGCCTGCTGGAGCGGATCCGCCGCGCGCCGCGGGCTTGAGCAGCCGGGCGATCGCGGTACACTTTCGCATGCGTCTGCACCAGCTCAAGATCGATTACGACGCGGAGCAGGACAGGCTCCTGATGCTCGTTTCGGCGAGTGACGGGGTCGAAGTGCGCCTGACGCTGACGCGGCGCTTCGTCAAGCTGCTCTGGCCGCTGCTGGTGAAACTGGCCGAGGAGGCGAGTCCCCGGATCAGCACCCAGGCCAATCCCGAGGCGCGCAAAGCCTTGTTCGGGATCGAGCACGAACAGGCGGTCGCGCGCGCCGATTTTTCCCGCGCCTACGAACACAAGCCCCGCGCGACGCCGTTGGGCGAGGCACCCTTGCTGCTGGCTCGAATCCAGACCGGACGCAACCGCGAAGGCCAGCCGGTGGTCGCGCTGCACCCGGCCGAAGGCAGCGGCGTGACTCTGACCTTTGATTCAGTGCTGCTGCACTCCGTGTGCCGGCTGCTGCAGTCCGCGGTCAAGAAGAGCGACTGGGGCATGGATCTGCGGCTGCCCGACTCGGAAGCGCGGCCGCCCGCCGAGCGCGCGCCGCGTACGCTCAACTAGCGCGCATCGTCTGGAGCTGCTCGGAGATCTCGAGCCATTCCGTCTCGGCGCGCGCGAGCTCCCACTTGAGCCGCGCGTCGTTCTCCAGCGCCTCGGCGAGCACCTGCTTTTGCGCGTCGGCGTACAGCCCGGGCTCGGCGAGCCGCGCGACCACCGCGGCGTGCTCGGCCGATAGCTTCTCCACCCTGGCCTCGACGCGCGCGAGCCGCTGCTCGAGGGGACGCAGACGGCCGCGTTGCGCTTCACGCGCGACGGCTTCGTCGCGCCGCAAGTCGCGCCGATTGCGCCTGGGTTCGCCGGGAGCGGCGCCGCGCTCCTGCTTCAGGCGCAGCTGGCGGTAGTCCTCGAGGTCGCCGTCGAACTCGGTCACGCGCCCCTCGCCGACCACCAGGATGCGGTCGGCGCAGGTCGAGAGCAGGTGGCGGTCGTGGGATACGATGACCAGCGCCCCGGCGTAGCCCTGCAGTGCCATGGCGAGCGAGCGGCGCATCTCCAGGTCGAGATGGTTGGTCGGCTCGTCCAGCAGCAGCAGGTTCGGGCGCTGCCTCACCAGCGCCGCGAGCGCGAGGCGCGACTTTTCGCCGCCCGAGAGCGGTCCGATCGGTCTTTCGGCGCGCTCCGAGGCGAAGCCGAAACGGCCGAGGAAATCGCGCAGCTTCTGCTCGCGTTCGCCGTGGAACAGGCGCTGCATCATCGCGAGCGGTGTCTCCTCGGCGCGCAGCATCTCGACCTGGTGCTGGGCGAAATAGCCGATCACGATGCCGCGCCCCTCGGCGCGGCGCCCGGCCAGGGGCGCGAGCTCGCCGGCCAGCAGCCGCACCAGCGTCGTCTTGCCCACTCCGTTGGCACCGATCACCGCCAGCCGGTCGTTACGCGCGACGACCAAGGAGACGCCGGCCAGGACCGGGCTGTCGCCGTATCCCGCAGCGACGTCTTCCAGTGTGACGATCCGCTCGGGCTGGCGTTCCGGTTCCTCGAACTGAATGCGAAACGACTGCGCGGCGTACACCGGCGCGATCTCGGCCATGCGCTCAAGCTGCTTGAGTCGGCTCTGCGCCTGGCGCGCCTTGCTCGCCTTGGCGCGAAAGCGTTCGACGAACGTCGTGATGCGCTGCACTTCCTTGCTTTGGCGCGCGGCAAGCACGGCTTGCTGGGCGAGCTCGAGCGCCTGCAGCCGTTCATAGGCGGAGTAGTTGCCGGCGTACAGGCGCAGCGTCGCGTTGCCGATGGCGAGGGTGTGGTCCGAGACGCGGTCCAGGAAATCCCTGTCGTGCGAGACGACCAGCAGCATTCCGGCGTAGCCGCGCAGCCAGTTCTCGAACCAGAGAATGGTATCGAGGTCGAGATGGTTGGTCGGCTCGTCCAGCAGCAGCAGGTCGGAGGGGCGCACGAGAGCGCGCCCGAGGTTGAGCCGCATGCGGTAGCCGCCGGAGAACTCTCTTACCGGGCGCAGCGCGTCGGCCGGCGCAAAGCCCAGTCCCGCGAGCAGCGTCATTGCGCGCGCCTGCGCGGTATAGCCGCCCGCCAGCGCGTAGCGTTCGTGCGCGAGCGCAAGCCGCTCGCCGTCGCCGGCGCTCTCCATCGCGACGATTGCGCTCTGCGCGGCGCGCAGCTCGGCGTCCGCATCCAGAAGATATTCGATCACCGGCTGTTCGAGGGCAGGGGCCTCCTGCTCGATGCGCGCAATGCGCGTGCGGGGCTGCAGCTCGCAGTCCCCCGCGTCGGCCGCAAGCTCGCCCGCGATGAGCGCGAGCAGGCTCGACTTGCCGCTGCCGTTGGCTCCGACCAGACCGACCTTCCAGCCGCGCTCGAGAGTAAGCGAAGCATCGCTGAACAGCGTCTGGGCGCCGCGCGAGAGCGCGAGATTGCGAAGTAGGATCATGCGAATGTCCGAGGAGGGACGGGAGTATAATTCGGCCTTCCGCGATCGTTACGCTTCAGGGCGGTTCCGTTATCAGCTCCGCATTCGAACAACTCGACCTCATTCCACCGCTGCTCGCGGCGGTGGCCGAGCTCGGGTACGACAAGCCCACGCCGGTGCAGGAACAGGCGATTCCGTTGGTGCTGCAAGGGCGCGACCTGATGGCCGGCGCGCAGACCGGCACCGGGAAAACCGCCGCTTTCGCGCTGCCCATCCTGCAGCGGCTCGCCCCGCAGGCGAGCACCAGCACGTCGCCCGCGCGCCATCCGGTGCGTGCCCTGGTCCTGACGCCGACGCGCGAGCTCGCGATCCAGGTTGAGGAGAGTTTCCGCGAATACGGCAAGCACCTTCCGCTGCGCAGCGCGGTGGTCTACGGCGGCGTCGACATGAATGCGCAGATCGCCCAGCTGCGGCTCGGCGTCGAAATCCTGGTCGCTACTCCGGGGCGCCTGCTCGACCACGTGCAGAACAAGACCGTCATGTTCGGCCAGACCTCGATACTGACGCTCGACGAAGCCGACCGGATGCTGGATATGGGGTTCATGCCGGACATCCGGCGCATCATCGCGCTGCTGCCGCCGGTGCGCCAGAACCTGATGTTCTCGGCCACCTTCCCCGAAGAAATCCGCAAGCTGGCAGCGACGATCCTGAAGGATCCGGCGGAGGTCCAGGTTGCCGCGCGCAACGCGGTCGCCGACCTGGTGACTCACATCGTGCATCCCGTGGCGCGCGAGAAAAAGCGCGAGCTGCTGTGTCACCTGATCCGCGCCCGCAACCTGAGCCAAGTGCTGGTTTTCACCGGAACGCGCATCGGCGCCAACCGGCTGGCGCACCAGTTGCGCCGCGAGCACATTCACGCCGATGCGATCCACGGCGACAAGTCACAGGCCGAGCGCCTGGTGGCGCTGGAGGACTTCAAGGCCGGGAAGGTGGCGGTGCTGGTGGCCACCGACGTGGCTTCGCGCGGGCTCGACATCGAGGGGCTGCCGCAGGTCATCAATTTCGACGTGCCGCACTCGCCCGAGGACTATGTGCACCGCATTGGCAGGACCGGGCGCGCCGGACTGACCGGAGAGGCGATCTCGCTCGTTGCGCCGGACGACCAGGAAAAGCTCGCCGCGATCGAGAAGCTGATCAAGCGCAAGCTCGAACGCGTGCTGGTGCCCGGCTTTGCGCCCGACGGCGGCACGGTCGCCGGCATGATGGGGCGCGAAGGCGCGCGCGAGGGCCGCCCCCCGCGCCGAGAGCCGAGGCTGCGCGAAGCGCCGAAACGCGACGCGCCCAGACACGACGCGCCGGTGCGGCACGAGAAGCCGGCGCGACACGAAAAGCCGGCCGCGGATCCGATCTTTTCCAAGCCCTACGAGCCCGGCGAAGGCGTGGCGCCTACGCCCGAGGCGCGCAGCACGCACCCGCGCCGCAAGCAGCGCCAGGTCGCTGCCCTGCTGGGTGGCGTGAAGCGCGCCGCCGACGGCTGAAGCACCGCGCGCTAGACGCAGCGCGCGCCGTCGACCTCGATACAGACCCCGCTGATCATCGACGCCTCGTCCGAGGCCAGGTAGAGGCAGGCGTTGGCGACGTCGAGCGGCGTCGAGAAGCGCCCCAGCGGAATGGTGGCAAGGTAGGCCGCCCGCACTTCCGGCGTGATCATGCCGCCCGCGAATTCGCTCGACAGCGCGGTGTCCGGGCTGAATACCGGGTTGACGCAGTTCACCCGCACCTTGTCCGGGCCGAATTCGCCCGCCATCGCCTTGCTCATCAGGATCACCGCCGCCTTCGAGCTGTTGTAGACGATCAGCCCGGGGCGCGGCCGCAGGCCTGCGGTCGAGGCGATGTTGACGAAGCAGCCGCCGCCCTGGCGGCGGAACGTCGGCAGCACGTGGCGCGCCGACAGGTACACGCTCTTGACGTTGACCGCGTAGACCCTGTCGAACTCGGCCTCGGTCACTTCGAGGAAGGGCTTCTTGCGGTGGGTCCAGCCGGCGTTGTTGACCACCACGTCCAGGCGTCCGAACGTCGACTGCGCGCTCTGAACCAGGCGCGCCCAGTCGGCGTCGCGCGTCACGTCGCCCTGCACGAACTGCGCGCTGCCGCCCGCCTTGCGGATCGCACCGGCGACGCGCTCGCCGGCGTCGGCGTTGATGTCGTTGACGAGCACCTTCGCGCCCTCCTGCGCGAAGCGCGCAGCGATTCCTTCGCCGAAGCCGCTGCCGGCGCCGGTGACGATCGCGACCTTGTTGCCGAGACGCATGCTGTGTCCTCCTCCGGGGTGAATGTCTAGCTTTGCCGGAACGGCGAGTGCTCGACCAGTTCGTCTACGTAGCGCCCGATGCCACTCGTTTCGCGTTCCAGGTAATCCTCGATCGCGCGCGCGAAGGCGGGGTGCGCGAGCCAGTGCGCGGAAAGCGTTTCCACCGGCATGAGCCCGCGGAACAGCTTGTGCTCGCCCTGCGCGCCGCCCTCGAAATATTGCAGGCCGTGCGCGATCGCATACTCGATCGGCTGATAGTAGCAGCACTCGAAGTGCAGCAGCGGCACGTGCTCGAGCGCGCCCCAGTAGCGGCCGTATATCGCCCCGGCATCGATCAGGCAGAGCGAGGCGGCGATCGGTGCGCCGGCGCGCTCGGCGAGGATCAGCAGGGTGTGCTCGGGCTGGGTCGCGCCGATGCGCAGGAAGAACTCGAGATTCAGGTAGGGGCTGGAGTGATGCGCGGCATAGGTGGCGCGATAGCCCCGGTGGAACAGCTCCCAGTGGCGACGCTCGATCGCCTCCCCGCGCAGCCGGCGCAGCGTGACGCGGGCGTCGCGCACGCGCCGGCGCTCCTGCCGGATGTTCTTGCGCCTGGCGTGCGTCAGGCACGCGAGGAATGCCTCGAAATCGGCGTAGCCTTCGTTACGCCAGTGGAACTGGACCGTGCGGCGCAACAGCATGCCCTGGGATTGCATCAGACGCGCTTCGGCTTCGGTCGGAAACAGAACGTGCAACGAGGAGGCGTCCTGCGCCAGCTCGAGCGCGGCCGCAAGCAGCGCTTCGCGCTCGCGCTCCGACTGCGCCAGCAGGCGCGGCCCGGTCACCGGGGTGAACGGCACCGCGCTGAGCAGCTTGGGGTAGTAATCCAGGCCGTGCCGCGCATAGGCGTCGGCCCAGGCCCAGTCGAATACGTACTCGCCGTAGGAGTGCGACTTCAGGAACAGCGGCATCGCGCCCGCCAGCGCGCCGGCGCGGCGCAGCAGCAGGAAGCGCGGCGCCCAGCCGGTGCGCGCGCTGGCGCAGCCGGTATCGATCAGGGCCGCAAGGAACTCGTGGCGCACGAACGGGTTGGTTCCGGCCAGCTGGTTCCATTCGGCAGGATCGATGCCGTCGAGCGACTCGACGACCGCGAGGCTTTCCAGCCCTCCTGCACCGGCTTGATCCGCCATGGGCCTATTATGCAGAACAAGCCGTCAGCGCAAGGCGCCGGCAAGGCGCGCTACAATCGGCCCGGCAGGCGGGTTGGCCGCCGGGAGGCAATCGGATGAAGAAGATCGAAGCCATCGTCAAGCCGTTCAAGCTCGACGAAGTGCGCGAAGCGCTTTCGGAAGTCGGGGTGAGCGGGCTGACTGTCACCGAGGTCAAGGGATTCGGCAGGCAGAAGGGGCACACCGAGCTGTATCGGGGCGCGGAGTACGTGGTCGATTTCCTGCCCAAGGTGAAGATCGAAGTCGTGGTGGCGGACAACCAGGTCGAGCCCGCGATCGAGGCGATCGTCAAGGCCGCACGCACCGGCAAGATCGGCGACGGCAAGATATTCGTCACCGCGGTCGAGCACGTGGTCCGGATCCGCACCGGCGAGACCAACGAATCGGCAGTCTAGGTTCGCGCTTTCAGCAGCACGAGCACGGCGCCGCTGCCGCCCTGTGCCTGCGGCGCCTGGCAGAATGCCAGCACCTCGTCGCGCAGCATCAGCCATTTCCTGAGCTTGTGCTTCAGCACCGGCTCGCGATTGGGCGAGCCCAGCCCCTTGCCGTGCACGATGCGCACGCAATGCCGGCCGCGCAACGCGCAGCGGCGCAGAAACTCGGCCACGCTGATCGCCGCCTGCGCCCGGTTCATGCCGTGCAGGTCGAGCTCGTCCTGCACCACCCAGTGGCCGCGCCGCAGGCGGCGCAGGGCCTGGCGCGAAAGCCCGTCGCGCAAATAGACAAGCTCTTCTCCCGACTCGAGCGCGTCGTCGAGCGTGACCGGCCCGCTAAGCGTCTCGGCCAGGGCGGCGCGCTCGTCGCGCCGGCTGTGCTGCGGAATCGGCGCCGGCGGCGCCCGCCTCAGCGGCTTGCGCCTTGCGGGCGCGATCGGTTGCACGTCAGCCACCGCGCGACGGAAGTCCAGGTCGTCGTCGGGCGGCTTGCGCGTGGCCGGCACCGGGGCATTCCTCACCCGGCCAGGCTGTCGAGGTACTTCTCGGCGTCGAGCGCGGCCATGCAGCCGCTCGACGCGCTGGTGACGGCCTGACGATAGACGTGGTCCTGCACGTCGCCGGCGGCGAATACGCCGGCCGCGCTGGTCGCAGTTGCGTTGCCGTTGCGCCCGCCGCGGGTCACGATGTACCCGTTCTCCATTTCGAGCTGGCGTTCGAAGATCGACGTATTCGGAGTGTGTCCGATGGCCACGAACAGGCCGGTCACGGCAAGCTGTTTCGCGGCCCCGGTGGCCGCGTGCTTGAGCTGCAGGCCGGTGACGCCGCTCTTGTCCCCCAGCACTTCGTCCAGCACGTGGTGCCACTCCAGCCGCACGTTGCCTTCGGCCGCCTTTTTCATGAGCTTGTCGATCATGATCTTCTCGGCCCGTAGCTTGTCGCGCCGGTGCACCAGCGTCACCGTGCGCGCGATATTGGCGAGATACAGCGCCTCCTCGACCGCGGTGTTGCCGCCGCCGATCACGGCGACGTCCTGACCCTTGTAGAAGAAGCCGTCGCAGGTGGCGCAGGCGGACACGCCGCGCCCCATGAACTTCTGCTCCGATTCGAGCCCGAGGTACTTGGCCGAGGCGCCGGTGGCGACGATGAGCGCATCGCAGGTATAGGTCGCCGAGTCCCCCTCGAGCACCAGTGGCCGCTCGCCCAGGCGCGCGCTGTGCACATGGTCGAACACGATCTCGGTTTCGAAGCGCTCGGCGTGCTTCTGAAAGCGCTCCATCAGCTCGGGGCCCTGGACGCCGTTCGCGTCCGCCGGCCAGTTGTCCACGTCGGTGGTGGTCATCAGCTGGCCGCCCTGTGCCAGGCCGGTGACAAGCAGGGGGCGCAGGTTGGCTCGCGCGGCGTACACCGCGGCGGTGTAGCCGGCCGGGCCGGAACCGAGGATAAGCAGGCGTGTATGACGGGTGGCCATGGCAGGGCGGGGGGCTGCGGCAGCGCTTCGGTCGATCGCGGTCGATTATAAACGACCGATTCTGCTAACATTGCCACGTTCACAGGCGCGATACCAAGCGGGGAGGAGCATGGCGGGCGTACCCACGACAGTGTCGACAACGGTGCTGAGAGCGGTTCCACTGTTCTCGAGCGTCCCCGACGAGCAATTGCGCGCTCTCGCCACGGTGGTCACGCGCAGGAGCGTGGCGCGCGGGGCGACAATCATGGTGGCGGGCGATCAGACCGACTCGCTTTACATCATCCTTTCGGGCCGGCTGAAGGTGATGATGAGCGACGCCGAGGGCAAGGAAGTGATCCTCAGCATCCTCGGCCCGGGGGAGTTCTTCGGCGAGATGGGGCTGATCGACGACAGCCCGCGCTCAGCGAGCGTGCTGGCCATCGAGCCCTGCGAGCTGCTGTCGATCGCCAAACGCGACTTCAACAAGTGCCTGGCCGAAAACTTCGAGATGGCGATGGCGGTGATGCGCGGCCTGGTGCGGCGCCTGCGCGAGGCCGACCGCAAGATCGGCAGCCTGGCGCTGCTCGACGTCTACGGCCGGGTCGCGCGCCTGCTGCTCGACATGGCGGACACGGTCGACGGCCAGAAGATGGTGACCAAGCGCCTGCCCAAGCAGGACATCGCCAAGATGATCGGCGCCTCGCGCGAGATGGTGAGCCGCGTGATGAAGGACCTGCAGCTGGGCGGTTACATCGAAATGCGCGGCTCGACCATTGTGCTGCACGAGTCGATCATGCTGCCGGACTAGGCTCGCGCTAGAACGGATCTCACGATCCGGCGCTAAGCGCCCGCCCGGGCGGGGGTTTCGAGCAGGGAGTGGGGTACAATCCCGCACTTCCCAGCGGGCCTAAATGGCAGCAGCGCAAAAATCCTCCGCAGCCCCACTTCCCGCCAAGCTCGCGAGCCTTCTGCGCGAGGCGAAGTGGCTGGTGCTGGTCGCGCTCGCGGCCTATCTGCTGCTGATCCTGGCGACTTACCACAAGGATGATCCGGGCTGGTCGCACAGCGCGACCGCCGCGGTGGTCCAGAACGCGGGCGGGCGCCTGGGCGCATGGCTCGCCGACCTGCTGCTGTTCCTGTTCGGCGTTTCGGCGTACTGGTGGGCGGCGCTTTGCGCCTACGTCGTGGTCTGGGGCTACCGGCGGATCGACGGCAGCGGATTGATCGATCGCCGCCCGCTCGCGATCGCGTTCGCCGGCTTCGTGCTGCTGCTGCTGGCGAGCGCCGCGCTCGAGGCGCTGCGCCTGCAGTCGCTGCCCGCCGAGCTGCCGCTCGCGGCCGGCGGAATGGTCGGCCAGTCGGTGGGCCACCTAGTGGCGGGCGTGTTCGGCTTGACCGGCGCGACCCTGGCGCTGATCACGCTGGTCGCGGTCGGGTTCAGCCTGTTCACCGGAATCTCCTGGCTTGCGGTATCCGAGTTCACCGGTTTCCTGCTCGAGTCGCTGTACGGTCTCGCGCGCCGAACCTGGGAGCAGCGCAAGGATCGCAAGCTGGGCGAGATCGCGCGCGAGGAGCGCGACTTCGTGGTCGAGGCCGAGCGCAAGCGCGAAGAGGATCACCCGCCGTTGCGCATCGAGCCGTCGATCGTCGAGATCAAGAAGTCGGAGCGCGCGCAGAAGGAAAAGCAGGCCCCGCTGTTCGACGACCTGCCCGACACGCCGCTGCCGCCGCTCAAGCTGCTGGACGAGGCGCGGCACGACGCCGAGCAGGTCACCGCGGAGACGCTCGAGTTCACCTCGCGCCTGATCGAGAAGAAGCTGTCGGACTTCGGCGTCTCGGTCAAGGTCCTTGCTGCGTATCCCGGCCCGGTCATCACCCGCTACGAGATCGAGCCCGCGGTCGGAGTCAAGGGCAGCCAGATCGTCAACCTGGTCAAGGACCTCGCGCGCGCGCTGTCGGTGGTGTCGATCAGGGTGGTCGAGACGATTCCGGGCAAGTCGTGCATGGGCCTCGAGATCCCCAATCCGCACCGCCAGACGGTGCGTCTGTCGGAAATCCTCGGCTCGGCGGTTTACCACGACACGCATTCGCCGCTCGCGCTGGTGCTCGGCAAGGACATCGCCGGCAAGCCGGTGGTCGCGGACCTGGCGAAGATGCCGCACCTGCTGGTGGCGGGCACCACGGGCTCGGGCAAGTCGGTCGCGCTCAACGCGATGATCCTCGCGCTGCTGTACAAGTCGGAGCCGCGCAGCGTGCGCCTGATCCTGGTCGACCCGAAGATGCTCGAGCTGTCGGTGTACCAGGACATCCCGCACCTGCTTGCGCCGGTGGTGACCGACATGAAGCAGGCGGCCAATGCGCTCAACTGGTGCGTGGCCGAGATGGACCGGCGCTACAAGCTGATGTCGTGGGTCGGGGTGCGGAACCTCGCGGGCTACAACCACAAGGTGGCGGACGCGGAGAAGGCGGGCAAGCCGCTGGAGGACCCGGCGACGATCGAATCCGGCTCGCCGCAGCCGCTCAAGCCGCTGCCGCACATCGTGGTGGTGATCGACGAGCTCGCCGACCTGATGATGGTGGTCGGCAAGAAGGTCGAGGAGCTGATCGCGCGCCTGGCGCAGAAGGCGCGCGCGGCGGGCATCCACCTCATCCTCGCCACGCAGCGGCCGTCGGTCGACGTGATTACCGGCCTGATCAAGGCCAACATTCCGACCCGGATCGCATTCCAGGTCGCGAGCAAGGTCGATTCGCGCACCATCCTCGACCAGTCGGGCGCCGAATCGCTGCTCGGCGCGGGCGACATGCTCTACATGCCGCTCGGAACCGGATTACCGCAGCGGGTGCATGGCGCGTTCGTCGCCGACCACGAGGTGCACCGGGTGGTCGAGTACCTCAAGGGGCTGGCCGCGCCCGAGTACCTGCAGGACGTGCTCCAGCCGCAGGAGGCGGCGGAGCTGGGCGCCGATGGCGGCGGCGAAGGCGGCGGCGAGAAGGACCCGCTCTACGACCAGGCGGTGGAGATCGTGCTGCGAACCCGCCGCCCGTCGATTTCGCTGGTGCAGCGCCACCTGCGCATCGGCTACAACCGCGCCGCGCGCCTGATCGAAGACATGGAGCGCGCCGGGCTGGTGTCGCCGATGCAGTCCAACGGCAATCGCGAAGTGCTGGTGCCGGCGAAGGCCGAGTAGATGCGCCCCGGGCTGCGGGCGGCCGCCGCCGCACTCATCGCGCTTGCGGCGCCGCCGGCGCATGCCACGGCGCTCGCGCGCTTCGAATCCTTCCTGCACGAGACCCGCTCCGCGCGCGCGCAGTTCGAGCAGCGCGTCTACGACCGCGACGGCAAGCAGCTGCAGAAATCCAGCGGCAGCTTCGAGTTCCGGCGCCCGGGGCTGTTTCGCTGGACCTACGCCGCGCCCACGCCGCAACTGATCGTGGGCGACGGCAAGGACGTCTGGATCTACGATCGCGACCTGGACCAGGTCACGGTACGGCGCATGGCGAAGGCGCTCGGCTCGACTCCTGCGGCGCTGCTCGCCGGCAGCGCCGAGGTCGAGCGCGCATTCCAGTTCAGCGAAGCCGGAACGCGTGACGGTCTCGAGTGGCTCGACGCCAAGCCGCGCGACGCCGACGCGGGATTCGGCCTCATCCGCCTCGGGCTCGGCCCCAAGGGCGTAGAAGCGATGGAGCTGAACGATCATTTCGGCCAGATCACGCGCCTGCGCTTCCACGCCATCACGCTCAATCCCGAGCTCGATTCCGCGCAGTTCCGCTTCACGCCACCCAAGGGCGCCGACGTGCTCGGCGAGCCCTGAGGCAGCGGCATGGCCGACCTCTTCGGCACCGCCGCGCCGGCCGCGCCGCTGGCCGAGGCGCTGCGCCCGCGCAGCATCGACGAAGTGATCGGGCAGCGCCACCTGCTCGGCCCTGGCAAGCCGCTGCGGCTCGCGTTCGAGTCCGGCAAGCCGCACTCGATGATCCTGTGGGGGCCGCCGGGGACGGGCAAGACGACCATCGCGCGCCTGATGGCGACCGCGTTCGATTGCGAGTTCATCGCGCTCTCGGCCGTGTTCTCGGGCGTGAAGGAGATCCGCGAGGCGGTGCAGCAGGCGGAAGCCGTGCTCGCGCGCTCCGCTCGCCGCACGATCCTGTTCGTCGACGAGGTGCACCGCTTCAACAAGGCGCAGCAGGACGCGTTCCTGCCCTACGTCGAGCGCGGGCTGTTCACCTTCATCGGCGCGACCACCGAGAATCCTTCGTTCGAGGTGAATTCGGCGCTGCTGTCTCGCGCCACCGTTTACGTGCTGGAGAGCCTGTCCGCCGAGGACCTGGCGACGCTGCTCGCGCGCACGGAAATCGAGCTCGACGAAGGCGCGCGCGAGCGCCTGATCGGCTTCGCCGACGGCGATGCGCGGCGACTGCTGAACGCGGTCGAGATCCTGCGCAACGCGCGCCCGACGGGCGTGATCGACGCCGCGTTCGTCGAGTCGGCGCTGGCGAAGAACCTGCGCCGCTTCGACAAGGGCGGCGAGCAGTTCTACGACCAGATCTCGGCGCTGCACAAGGCGGTGCGCGGCTCCGACCCGGACGCTTCGCTCTACTGGCTGGTGCGGATGCTCGACGGCGGCGCCGATCCGCTCTACCTCGGGCGGCGCATCGTGCGCATGGCCACCGAGGACATCGGCCTGGCCGACCCGCGCGCGCTGCGCCTCGCGCTCGACGCCTGCGAGACCTACGAGCGGCTCGGCTCGCCGGAGGGCGAGCTCGCGCTCGCCGAGGCGGTGCTCTATCTCGCCTGCGCGGCGAAGTCGAACGCGGCCTACAGCGCTTATAATGCGGCGCGCGAATTCGTCGCGACGGACGGCACGCGGCCGGTGCCGCTGCACATCCGCAATGCGCCGACCCGGCTGATGAAGCATCTCGGCTACGGCAAGGACTACCGCTACGCGCACGACGAAGACGGCGGCTACGCCGCGGGCGAGAACTACTTTCCCGAGGGCATGCCGCAAGTGGAGTGGTATCGGCCCACCGATCGGGGCCTGGAAGCGAAAATCCGCGACAAGCTCGAGCATCTGCGCGCACTCGACGCCGAAGCGGGAGGAAAGAGAAGGAAATGATCGATATCCAGCTGCTCAGGACGAACCTCGATGCGCTGGCTGCGCGTCTGGCTGTGCGTGGCTACGCCTTCCCGCGCGCGGAATTCCTCGCGCTCGAAGCGGAGCGAAAAGACATCCAGACCCGGACCCAGGAGCTGCAGGCGGCGCGCAACGCGCAGGCGAAGAAAATAGGACAGGCGAAGGCGAAGGGGGAGGATGCGGGCGCGCTGATGGCCGAGTCGGGAGCGATCAACGCCGGGCTCGGAGAGCTGGAGCAGGCTCTTGCGCAGGCGCAGGAACGGTTGCGGCAGCTGCTCGACGTCATTCCGAACCTGCCGCACGAGAGCGTTCCGCAGGGAACCAGCGCGCAGGACAACGTAGAGCAGCGCCGCTGGGGAGCTCCGCGCAAGTTCGACTTCCCGCCGAAGGACCACGTCGACGTCGGCGCGAGGCTCGGCATGCTCGATTTCGAGACCGCAGCCAAGCTCGCTGGCGCGCGCTTCGCGGTGATGCGCGCGGGTGTGGCGCGCCTGCACCGCTCGATCGCGCAGTTCATGCTCGACGTGCACACCCAGGAGCACGGATACGTCGAGACCTACGTGCCCTACATGGTGAGCGGCGAGTGCGCCAACGGCGTCTCGAGCCTGGCCAAGTTCAAGGACGACCTGTTCAAGATCGAGGGCCGCGACCTCTACCTGATCCCGACCGCGGAGTACCCGGTCACCAACTTCGTGCGCGACGAGATCGTTCCGCTCGAGTCGCTGCCGCTCAAGTTCGTCTGCCACTCCCCGTGCTTCCGCTCCGAGGCCGGCGCGTCCGGCAAGGACACGCGCGGCATGATCCGCCAGCACCAGTTCGACAAGGTCGAGCTGGTCCAGATCGTGCGCCCGGAGGACTCGTATCGCTGCCATGAGGAGCTGACCGCGCACGCCGAGACGATCCTGCAGAAGCTCGCGCTGCCGTACCGTACGGTGGTGCTGTGCAGCGGCGACATGGGCTTCTCGTCGGCCAAGACCTACGACATCGAGGTCTGGCTGCCGGGCCAGAACGCCTACCGCGAGATCTCGTCTTGCTCGAACTTCGAGGCCTTCCAGGCGCGCCGCATGCAGGCGCGCTTTCGCAACGAAAAAGGCAGGCCCGAGCTGGTGCACACGCTCAACGGCTCGGGGCTCGCGGTCGGGCGCACCCTGGTCGCGATCCTGGAGAACTACCAGAATGCCGACGGCTCGGTCACCGTTCCCGCGGCGCTGAGGCCGTACATGGGCGGGGCGGACAAGATCGTCCGGGCCTGACAAAGCTAGAGTAGCGTCGGAGCGCACGCCCGGATGGAAACGGACCCCGACAACAAGCCATCGCCGAATTCCGGCGAAGTGTCGCGCAAACGGCGGCATCCGCAGATCAAGGTGCAGGCGTTTCTCGGCAAGCTGCCGCTGTTCAGCGAGATGAGCCCCGAGGAGCTCGACCGGATCGCCGCCGGCACCGAGACGCAGTACGTGCAGAAGGGCGAGGAGGTGTGCCACACGGGCGATCCGGTCACCGGTTTCCACGTCGTGGTCTACGGCCAGGTGACGCTCGGCTTCACCTCGCCGCAGGGGGTGGAGAAAGTGGTCGAGATCGTCCGCCCCGGGCAGAGCTTCGGCGAGGCTCTTATGTTTCTCGACCGGCCCTACATCGTGTTCGCGCGGGCGCTCGCCGACTCGATGCTGCTGCACGTCGCGAAGCGCACGGTAAACGAGGAGCTGGCGCGCGACCCCGGCTTCGCGCGCCGCATGCTCTCCGGCCTGTCGCAGCGCCTGCACGGCCTCGTGCGCGACGTCGAGGCCTATACGCTGCGCTCGGGCTCGGAACGGGTGATCGGCTACCTGCTGAGCGAGCTGCCGGAAGGCGCCGGCGCCGGCCAGGTGGAGGTGGAGCTCACGCCGGGCAAGAACGTGATCGCCTCCCGCCTCAACATGACACCGGAGCACTTCTCGCGCATCCTGCACGACCTCGACGCGCAGGGCATGATCAAGGTCGAAGGGCCCCTGGTGCGAATTCCCGATCTGAATCGCCTGCGCGGCCGTTGAGCGCCTGCGCGCCGGCAAGCAGGTCGGCGCGCGCCCCGAGCAGCCGGTCGCAGGCGGGGTAGAGGACAGATTCTTCCTTGACGTTGTGCTCGTGCAGGAGCGCGCGCAGCTGGTCTAGCTCGGCGCGGCAGCCGTCCGGGTCGATGCGCGGCTGGGCGGCGCCAAGAGCGGCGAGCACGTCCTTCATCTCGGTGTGCTCGGCACGCATCACTTGCGTCGGTCCCACGCGCAGACCGCTCGCCTCCTCGAACGCAGGGAACAGCTCGCCCTCTTCGAAGGCGATGTGACGCTCGAGCTCATCGCCCAGGGCCGCGACCTGGCGCGTGAACGCCGCCCAATCCGACGCCGCCGCGGCCTCCAACGCCGATGCGAAGAATCGATCGCAATAGCGATGATGCCGCGACAGAGATTCCGCGAGTCCTCCCATGGCTTTCAAGCTCCACGTCGTTGCGTCCGCGAATTGTTCGCGGCGCGAGCCGGCGCGGACCTTGATATGAGTCAAGCGAATCCGCGCGGACGTTCGACCTGCGAGGCCCGAATCGCTTGATGTGGATCAAGCAAGCGACCCGCGCTCGACGCGTAACTTAAGGCAAGCGTCGGGACGCTCCGCCCCTGCGAGCGAACGGCGAGGAAAACCGGAACTTGAACATGCCTGCGAAACCATCCCGCCCGGCCCCGGGCAAGACCCTGACCATATGGACCCCCGAGGACCGCGAGTTCTGGGTGCGGGAGGGGCAGGCGATCGCCAACCTCAATCTTTGGATCTCGATCCCGGCGCTGTTCCTCGCGTTCGCGGTGTGGCAGATGTGGAGCGCGGTGGCGGTGAACCTGCCGGCGCTCGGGTTCAAGTTCAGCGCCAACCAGCTGTTCTGGCTCGCCGCCGCGCCGGGGCTGTCGGGCGCGACCCTGCGCATCTTCTATTCATTCATGGTGCCGGTGTTCGGCGGGCGGCGCTGGACCGCGCTTTCGACCGCCTCGCTGCTGGTGCCGGCGATCGGCATCGGCGTCGCGGTGCAGGACCCCAGCACCGGCTACGGTGTGCTGCTTGTTCTTGCGCTGCTGTGCGGCCTGGGCGGCGGCAACTTCGCCTCGAGCATGGCCAACATCAGCTTCTTCTTCCCCAAGGAGCGCAAGGGCTCGGCCCTCGGCCTTAACGCGGGACTGGGCAACCTGGGCGTGTCCGGAGTTCAGTTCCTCGCCCCGCTGGTGATCGCGGCCGGGGTGTACGGCCCGCTTGCGGGCGGCGCGCAGACGGTGGTCAACGCGGCGGGCGAGACAGTCCAGATCTGGGCCCAGAACGCGGCCTTCGTGTGGGTGCCGTTCATCGCGCTCGCCGCGCTCGCCGCCTGGTTCGGGATGCACGACATCGCCGACGCCAAGGCCTCGCTGCGCAACCAGGCGGTGATCTTCAAGCGCAAGCACAACTGGATCATGTGCTGGCTGTACCTCGGGACCTTCGGCTCGTTCATCGGCTACGCGGCGGGCTTTCCGCTGCTCATCCGCTCGCAGTTCCCGCACGTGAACGCGCTGCAGTATGCCTGGCTCGGGCCGCTGGTCGGCGCCGCGGTGCGGCCGTTCGGCGGCTGGCTGGCCGACAAGCTCGGCGGCGCCGCGGTGACGTTCTGGAACTTCATTGTCATGACGCTCGCCGTGCTCGGCGTGCTCTATTTTCTGCCTTCGCACGGCGCGGGCGGGAGCTTCGCCGGTTTCTTCGCCATGTTCATGCTGCTGTTCCTCACCACCGGCATCGGCAACGGTTCGACCTTCCGCATGATCCCGGTCATCTTCCTCACCGAGCGCCAGCGCGAGGCCGCGAGCGGGGATGCGGGCGTGCGGGAACAGGCCGTGAAGGACGCGAACATGGAAGCCGCGGCAGTGCTCGGCTTCTCGTCCGCGTTCGCGGCCTACGGCGGGTTCTTCATCCCGAAGAGCTACGGCACGTCGATCGCGCTCAGCGGCGGGCCGCAGGGGGCGCTGATCGTGTTCATCGTCTTCTACTTGACCTGCATTGCGCTTACCTGGTGGTACTACGCGCGCCGCCGCGCCGAGATGCCATGCTGACACTGCCGAGGAGCAAGGATGGCCAACACGAATGAACTGATTGAGCGCTACGGCCTGCGCGGCACCCCCGCCACCGGTCTGTGGATGGGGACCTGGGGCTTCTTCATCGGCTTCGCCGCTGTGTCGCTGTACGGTCCCGCGGCGCACTACTTCCAGGCCTCCATGGGGATCTCTGGCGTCACCCTCGGGCTGCTGGTGGCAGCGCCGCAGCTCACCGGGTCGCTGCTGCGCATCCCGTTCGGCGCCTGGGTCGACAAGGCCGGCGGGCGCCTGCCGATGCTCACCCTGTTCGCCATGTCGCTGGTCGGCATGTGGGGGCTGGTCTATATCCTGCACACGGTCCACGACCTGAACATGAAGGTGTACCCGGTGATCCTGCTGTTCGGGTTCATGAGCGGCTGCGGCGTGGCCTCGTTCTCGGTCGGGATCCCGCAGGTGTCGTACTGGTTTCCGCAGAACCGGCAGGGCACGGTGCTCGGCACCTACGGCGGCGTGGGCAACCTCGCCCCCGGCCTGTTCACGCTGATGCTGCCGTTCGCGATCGCCGCCTGGGGGCTCGCCGGGTCGTACCTGGCGTGGTTCATCTTCCTGCTCGCCGGCGCGTTGATCTACGCCTGGCTGGCGCGCGACGCGTACTTCTTCCAGCTGCGCAAGAAGGGCGTTGCGCTCGAGGAAGCGAAGCAGGTGGCGCGCCAGTGCGGGCAGGAGCTGGTGCCCAAGGAGTCGGTGTGGCCCGCGCTGTGGGCTGCCGCCGAGGAGCAGCGCACCTGGGGCCTGGTGTTCCTGTACTTCACCTCCTTCGGCGGATTCCTCGCGCTCACGGCCTGGTTCCCGACTTACTGGATCAACCTGCACCACATGGACGTCAAGACCGCGGGCGTGCTCGGCGGGCTGGGGTTCTCGCTCCTCGCCGCCGCGATCCGCGTGTTCGGCGGCGTGATCTCCGAGCGCTTCGGCGGCGAGCGCGTCGCGGTCGGAGCCTTCCTCGCGGTGCTCGCCGGCGCGCTGCTGCTCACCCTGGTGACGCAGTTCGCCGTCAATCTGCTGGGCGAGCTGGTGATCGCGCTCGGCATGGGCATCGGCAACGCCGCGGTGTTCAAGATGGTCCCCAAGTACGTGCCGCACGCCGTCGGCGGCGCTTCGGGCTGGGTCGGCGGCCTGGGCGCGCTGGGAGGATTCGTGATCCCGCCGATCCTGGGCGCGTTCGTCGACGTGCTCGGCCCCGTCGGGTACGCGCGCGGATTCTTCGTTTACGCGGTGCTGGGTTTGGCCGCGACGGCGCTGGCGATCGCGTTCGTGCGCGCGGAGCCTGCAGCCAGGAGCTGATATGAGTCACTTTCTCGACCGACTTCGATTTCTGACCGAGACGCGCGAAGGCTTCTCCGACGGCCACGGAGAGACGCGCCAGGAGGACCGAACCTGGGAGGACGCGTACCGCCAGCGCTGGAGCCACGACAAGATCGTGCGCTCCACGCACGGCGTCAACTGCACCGGCTCGTGCTCGTGGAAGATCTACGTCAAGGGCGGCATCGTCACCTGGGAGACGCAGCAGACCGACTACCCGCGCACCCGGCCCGACATGCCGAACCACGAGCCGCGCGGCTGCTCGCGCGGCGCGTCCTATTCCTGGTACCTGTACAGCGCGCAACCGCGTCAAGTACCCGATGGTGCGCGGGCGCGCTGCTGCAGTCGTGGCGCGAGGCGCAGAAAGAGCCGCGACCCGGTCGAGGCCTGGGCGATCGTCGATCGCGGCAAGGCGACGGCGCCTACAAGCGCCAGCGCGGCCTGGGCGGCTTCGTGCGCGCGCGCTGGGACGAGGTGAACGAGATCGTCGCCGCGGCCAACGTCTACACGATCAAGAAGTACGGCCCGGACCGGGTGATCGGCTTCTCGCCGATCCCGGCGATGTCGATGGTGTCCTATGCCGCCGGCAGCCGCTATCTGTCGCTCATCGGCGGCGTTTGCATGAGCTTCTACGACTGGTACTGCGACCTGCCGCCGGCCTCGCCCATGACCTGGGGCGAGCAGACCGACGTGCCCGAGTCGGCCGACTGGTACAACTCGACCTTCATCATGATGTGGGGCTCGAACGTGCCGCAGACGCGCACGCCGGACGCGCACTTCTATCACCGAGGTGCGCTACAAGGGCACCAAGATCGTGTCGGTGTCCCCGGACTACGCCGAAGGCGCGAAGTTCGGCGACATGTGGCTGCACCCCAAGCAGGGCACCGACGCGGCGCTCGCGATGGCGATGGGCCACGTGATCCTCAAGGAGTTCCACGTCGACCGGCACGAGCGCCTACTTCGACGACTACTGCCGCCGCTACACCGACATGCCGATGCTGGTGCATGCTGGTGAAGCACGAGGCGCGACGCTATGTGCCCGACCGCTTCTGCGCTGCATCGGACTTCGCCGACAAGCTGGGCCAGGCCAACAACCCGGAGTGGAAGACGGTCGTGCTCGACGAGGCGAGCGGCGACGCTGGTGGTGCCGCAACGGCTCGATCGGCTTCCGCTGGGGCGAGAACGGCGGCAAATGGAACCTCGAGGAAAAGAGCGGCGCGGGCGCCGAGATGCGAAGCCGCGCCTGTCGCTGCTGGAGGCGAAGGACGACGCGGTACGAGGTGGCGTTTCCGTATTTCGGCGGCCAGCTGCACGAGCATTTCCGCGAGAGTCCGCATCCCGACGTGCTGCTGCGCGATGTTCCGGTGAAGAGGCTGCAGCTCGCCGACGGCGAGACGCTGGTCGCCACGGTGTACGACCTGTTGCTCGCGAACTACGGCATCGACCGCGGCCTGGGCGGCGCGAATGTCGCCGCGCAGCTACGACGACGACGTGCCCTACACCCCGGCCTGGCAGGAGCGGATCACCGGCGTGAAGCGCGCGCGACGTGATCACCGTCGCGCGCCAGTTCGCCGACAACGCCGACAAGACCCACGGCAAGTCGATGGTGATCATCGGCGCGGCGCTGAACCACTGGTACCACATGCGACATGATCTACCGCGGCATCATCAACCTGCTGATGATGTGCGGCTGCATCGGCCAGTCCGGCGGCGGCTGGGCGCACTACGTGGGCCAGGAGAAGCTGCGCCCGCAGACCGGCTGGACCGCGCTCGCCTTCGCGCTCGACTGGCACCGCCCGCCGCGGCAGATGAACTCGACCGTCGTTCTTCTACGCCCACACCGACCAGTGGCGCTACGAGAAGCTCGCGGTGGGCGAGATCCTCTCGCCGCTGGCCGACGCGCAACGCTACGGCGGCAGCCTGATCGACTTCAACGTGCGCGCCGAGCGCATGGGCTGGCTGCCCTCGGCGCCGCAGCTGCAGGCGAATCCGCTTGTAGATCGCCAAGGCGGCGGACGCCGCCGGGCATGGAGCCGAAGGACTACGCGCGTGCAGAGCTGAAGAGCGGCACGCTGCGCTTCGCCTGCGAGGATCCGGACCATCCGGACAACTTTCCGCGCAACCTGTTCGTCTGGCGCTCCAACCTGCTCGGCTCCTCGGGCAAGGGCCACGAGTACTTTCTCAAGCACCTGCTCGGCGCGCAGAACGGCGTGCAGGGCAAGGACCTCGGCGCGAGCGCGGGCGAAAAGCCGGAGGAGGTCGAGTGGCGCGACGAGGCGCCCGAGGGCAAGCTCGACCTGCTGGTGACGCTCGACTTCCGCATGTCGACCACCTGCCTGTACTCGGACATCGTGCTGCCGACCGCCACCTGGTACGAGAAGAACGACCTCAATACCTCCGACATGCACCCGTTCATCCATCCGCTGTCGACGGCGGTCGACCCGGCGTGGGAGTCGAGGAGCGACTGGGAGATCTACAAGGGCATCGCGAAGAAGTTCTCCGAGCTCGCCGCCGGCCAGCTCGGCGTAGAGAAGGACGTCGTGCTGACCCCGCTCATGCACGACACGCCCGGCGAGCTGGCGCAGCCGTTCGAGCGCGAAGGACTGGAAGAAGGGCGAGTGCGAGCCGATCCCGGGCAAGACCATGCCGGCGGTCGACGGTGGTCGAGCGCGACTACCCGACGACGTGTACGAACGCTTCACCTCGCTCGGCCCGCTGATGGCGAAGATCGGCAACGGCGGCAAGGGCATCGCCTGGAACACCGAGAGCGAAGTGAACAGCTTGGCTGAACTGCAACTACACGTGATCGACGAGGGCATCGCAAGGGCCTGCCGAGAATCGAATCCGACATCGACGCCTGCGAGGTCATTCTCGCGCTCGCGCCGGAAACCAACGGCGAAGTCGCGGTCAAGGCCTGGCAGGCGCTGTCGGCAGTCACCGGTCGCGATCACGCGCACCTGGCGATGCCGCGCGAGGACGACAAGATCCGCTTCCGCGACATCCAGGCGCAGCCGCGCAAGATCATCTCCTCGCCGACCTGGTCGGGCCTGGAATCCGAGCACGTGTCCTACAACGCCTGCTACACCAACGTGCACGAGCTGATCCCCTGGCGCACGCTCACCGGGCGCCAGCAGCTTCTACCAGGACCACCCGTGGATGCGCGCCTTCGGCGAGGGCTTCGTGCAGCTACCGGCCGCCGGTCGACACCAAGACGGTCAAGCCGCTGCTGGGGCGAGCGCTCGAACGGCAACCCCGAGGTGGTGCTCAACTTCATCACGCCGCACCAGAAGTGGGGCATCCACTCGCACCTACACCGACAACCTGCTGATGCTGACGCTGTCGCGCGGCGGGCCGATCGTCTGGATCTCGGAGCTGGACGCCGAGGAAGGCCGGCATCGAGGACAACGACTGGATCGAGGTCTTCAACGTGAACGGCGCGCTCACCGCGCGCGCGGTGGTCTAGCCAGCGCGTGCCGGAGGGCATGGTGATGATGTACCACGCGCAGGAGAAGATCGTGAACACGCCGGGCTCCGAGATCACGGGCACGCGCGGCGGCATCCACAACTCGGTGACGCGCACCGTGCCCGAAGCCGACCCACATGATCGGCGGCTACGCGCAGCAGAGCTACGGCTTCAACTACTACGGCACGGTGGGCAGCCAACCGCGACGAGTTCGTCATCGTGCGCAAGATGGCGAAGGTGGACTGGATGGACCGGCGAGGCGAAGGAGCTGACGTCATGAAAGTCCGCGCCCAGATCGGCATGGTGCTGAATCTCGACAAGTGCATCGGCTGCCACACCTGCTCGGTGACCTGCAAGAACGTCTGGACCAACCGCGAGGGCATGGAATACGCCTGGTTCAACAACGTCGAGACCAAGCCCGGCATCGGCTATCCGAAGGACTGGGAGAACCAGGACAAGTGGCACGGCGGCTGGGAGCGCAAGCGCCGACGGCAAGCATCGAGCCGAGGCAGGGCGGCAAGCTCGCCGTGCTGGCCAAGATCTTCGCCAACCCGCACCTGCCGGAGATCGACGACTACTACGAGCCCTTCACCTTCGACTACGAGCACCTGCATACCGCGCCGCGAGCATGACGCCGCGCCGACCGCGCGGCCGCGCTCGCTGATCACCGGCGAGCGCATGGAGAAGATCGAGTGGGGGCCGAACTGGGAAGAGATCCTGGGCGGCGAGTTCGCCAAGCGCAGCGCGGACAGCAACTTCGACTGACATCGCAGAAGGAGATCTACGGCCAGTTCGAGAACACCTTCATGATGTACCTGCCGCGCCTGTGCGAGCACTGCCTCAACCCGACCTGCGTCGCCTCCTGCCCCTCGGGCTCGATCTACAAGCGCGAGGAAGACGGCATCGTGCTGATCGACCAGGACAAGTGCCGCGGCTGGCGCATGTGCGTCTCGGGCTGCCCGTACAAGAAGATCTACTACAACTGGTCAAGCGGCAAGGCCGAGAAGTGCATCTTCTGCTATCCGCGCATCGAGGCCGGCCAGCCGACCGTGTGCTCCGAGACCTGCGTCGGCCGCATCCGCTACCTCGGCGTGCTGCTGTACGACGCCGACCGCATCGGCGAGGCCGCGAGCGTTCCGGACCCGACAGGACCTGTACCAGGCCCAGCTCGGGGTGTTCCTCGATCCGTACGACCCGGAGGTGATCGAGCAGGCGCGCGCGGACGGCGTGCCGGAGGCCTGGATCGAGGCGGCGCGGCACTCGCCGGTGTACAAGATGGCGATGGAATGGAAGGTGGCTTTTCCGCTGCATCCCGAGTACCGCACCCTGCCGATGGTGTGGTACGTGCCGCCGCTCTCGCCGATCAGCGCCGCCGCCAACGCGGTGCAGCTGGGCATGAACGGCGAGATCCCCGACGTCGCGCAGCTGCGCATCCCGCTCAGGTACCTGGCCAACCTGCTCACCGCGGGCGACGAAGCGCCGGTCAGGCTCGCGCTGGAGCGCATGCTGGCGATGCGCGCCTACATGCGCGACGCGCCACGTCGAGGGCCGCGACAACGCCGCGGTGCTCGCGCAGGTCGGGCTCAGCGCGGCGCAGGTCGAGGACATGTACCGCATCATGGCGATCGCCAACTACGAGGACCGCTTCGTCATTCCCACCACGCACCGCGAATACGCGGAGAACGCCTACGACCTGCGCGGCGCCTGCGGCTTCTCGTTCGGCAACGGCTGCTCGGACGGCGAAAGCCAGCCGAGCCTGTTCGGCGGCAAGAAACGGCGCACGATCCCGATTCGCGCTCGTCGCCGACGAGCATGGAGGCGGGCGATGAAAGCCGTGCGCGCGTGCGCCGCGCTGCTCGCGTACCCGGAGGCGGATCTGCTCACGGCCTTGCCGGAGCTCTCGGCCGCGATCGACGCCGAGCGGCTGCTGTCGCGCGCAGCGCAGGCCGAGCTCAAGGGACTGCTCGAGGAGCTCGGGCGGGAGCCGCTGACGGCGTCGCAGGAGCGCTACGTGGCGCTGTTCGACCGGTCGCGCGCCCTGTCGCTGCACCTGTTCGAGCACGTGCATGGCGAATCGCGCGACCGCGGCCAGGCCATGGTCGACCTCGCGACCACGTACCGGACGCGCGGCCTGGCAGTGGACGGGCACGAGCTGCCGGATTACCTGCCTGCGTTCCTGGAGTTCGCGTCGCTGCTGCCGGCCGCCGAGTCGCGCGGCCTGCTCGGCGAGTCCGCCGACATCCTGCGCGCGCTGGGCGAGCGGCTGGCCGCCCGCGGCAGCCGCTATTGCGCGGCATTCGCCGCGCTGCTCGCGATCGCCGGCGAGCGCGGCCTCGGGATCGAGCGCGCCGCGCGGCCGCGGGCGGGGGATGAGGATACTCCCGAAGCGATCGACCGCAGCTGGACGGAGCAGCCCGTGACCTTCGGCGGCGGCGCGCCGCAGGTCGCCCCGGTGCACATCTATCGCAAAGGAGCCGCGTCATGAGCGACTTTCTGAATCAGGCGCTGTTCGGCATCTATCCCTACGTGTGCCTCGCCGTGTTCCTGCTGGGTTCGCTGGTGCGCTTCGACCGGGAGCAGTACACCTGGAAGAGCGACTCCTCGCAGCTTCTGCGCCGCGGCCAGCTGCGCTGGGGCTCGAACCTGTTCCACGTCGGCATCCTGCTGCTGTTCCTCGGTCACTTGTTCGGCCTGCTCACGCCGCACGGCGCGTACGCCGCCCTGGGCCTTACGCCCGGCGCGAAGCAGATCCTGGCGATGACCTCCGGCGGAATCGTAGGCACGATGATCCTGGCGGGCCTGCTTCTCCTTCTTCATCGGCGCCTCACCGTTGCGCGCATCCGCGCCACCAGCACGCGCATGGACATCTTCATCCTGCTGTGGATCCTGGCGACGCTCCTGCTCGGGCTGACTTCGATCGCCTTCTCGGCGCAGCACCTCGACGGCGGCATGATGCTGCTGCTCGCCGACTGGGCGCAGCACATCGTCACCTTCCGCGGCGGCGCGGCGGCGTTCATCGCCGGCGTGCCGCTCATTTTCAAGATCCACCTGTTCTTCGGCATGACGCTGTTTCTGCTGTTCCCGTTCTCGCGCCTGGTGCACGTCTGGAGCGGCTTCGCCTCGATCGCCTACCTGGGCCGCGCCTACCAGATCGTGCGCAGCCGCGGCTGACGACCTCGCGGAGCCAAGCGGGGTCAGGGTGCCTGCGACCCCGCACGGTCGAGGCAGAGACAATCACTCGGTCCTGATAGAATTCGCCCTTCGCGTCGAATGGATCGCGATGCGGAGAGATGGCAGAGTGGTCGAATGCGGCAGACTCGAAATCTGTTGTACCCATCGGGTACCGGGGGTTCGAATCCCTCTCTCTCCGCCAGACCTGCGAATCCGCTGCGCCGCAGGCTTCGCGACTACTAGGCGCCTGAGCGCGATCCTGCTGCCGATCATCGAAATCAACCAGTTGGTGCGTTGAGCGTCCGCTTGCTTGTGTGATGATGCAAAGTACGCTACCGTACTCACACCTTGGGGCAGTCCGATCGGCGGCCCGAGCCAACCGATGACGCGGGGGGGGGGGGATTATGCCCGCCACTCTCAGCACGACGAGCCAAACCAGTCCCACAAAGCAGTCTCCGCTTCAGAACCGTCTCCTGGCCGCGCTGCCGGCGGCCGATTTCGAGCGCCTGTTGCCGAAGCTCGAGCCCGTCTCATTGAAGCTGGGCAGCGCGCTCTATGAATCCGGCAGCACGCAGGGTTTCGTGTATTTCCCGACCGACAGTATCGTGTCGCTGCTCTACGTCATGGAGGACGGCTCCTCGGCGGAGATCGCAGTCGTGGGCAACGAGGGCGTGGTCGGCATGGCGCTGTTCATGGGCGGCGAGACCACTCCGAGCCGCGCGGTAGTGCAGAGCGGCGGAAACGCCTTCCGGCTCGGAGCGAGCGTCCTGAAAGCCGAATTCGGCCGGGGCGGGGAGCTGCAGCATCTTCTGCTGCGCTACACCCAGGCGCTGATCACGCAGATGGCGCAGACCGCGGTGTGCAACCGGCATCACTCGGTCGAGCAGCAGCTGTGCCGCTGGCTGCTGCTGAGCCTGGACCGGCTCCCGGCGAACGAGCTGACCATGACGCAGGAGCTGATCGCCAACATGCTGGGCGTGCGCCGCGAGGGCGTGACCGAGGCGGCCGGCAAACTGCAGGACGCGGGGCTGATCCGCTACAGCCGCGGCAAGATCACCGTGCTGGACCGGCCGAAGCTGGAAGCACGGGCCTGCGAGTGCTACGCGGTGGTGAAACGCGAATACGACCGCCTGGCCCGGATCGCCGCGACCTAGGCTTTCGCCCTCAAGGCGCGGCGCGCGGAGACTATCGGTCGCCGCGGAAGACGCTTGGTATGACCGCGTACATGATGACGGCGGCCTGCCCGCCGCCGCCGTAGGGACTGGGCCCCGCGTCGACCTGCAGGTTCTTGGCCGCGAGCGTTTTTATCAATCCGTCCAGCCCGAGATCGTGGACGGTCTGCGCGAAGCTCGAGCGATAGGTCGTGACCAGGCTGATGCCGCCGATCTTGATGTCGTACACCTTCCACCCGGCCGCGGTCATCTCCATGTCGTAGTCGATGCTGATGCGTGCGCTTCCGGTTTGGCTCACGGTCGACTTGACGGTGACGTCGGTTGCGCCGGACGTCATCCGCAGCGGCCTGTACTCGATCACCTGATCGCGGTATCCCGCCAGCGCCGCGGAGTAGGTGCGCACCAACAGCGTCCTGAATTCAGCCACGAGTGAGTGTTGCTGCGCGGGCGAGGCGAGGGGCCAGTTGCGCGCCACGGCAAGCTGGGTCATGTGGCGGAAGTCGAACAGCGGCAAGAGCGTCGAGTCAACCAGTTCGGCGATTTTCGCCGCACTGCCGGTGTGCTGCTGGTTGTCGCGCCTGAGCTTGTCGGTCACCACCAGCGTCGCCGCGCTCAGCAGCGCGTCCGGCGCTGTCGGCATGGGAATTGCCGTCGACGGCGGACTTGCGTCTGCCAGAACCAGATCGCTTACGCGGCGCACGAGCTTCTTGCCGGGAGGCAGCACTAGGTAGGGCGTGGATTCCTCCGCGCTGAGCCCATAGGTAAAGCTCAGCGCGCCCCGGCTCGAGCTGCCGCTGCCGTAGCCGCGCACCAGGCTCAGGCGCTTGAACTGCAGCGTCGCGGTGGCGCCGTCGCTGCAGCGCAGGTCCCCCTTGCCGGTGCCGCCGTGCTCGGCAATGGAAGTGAACTCCCCGCGGCAGTCGACCTCGGGGCGGGCCCGCGATTTGATGTCGATCGTGCCGGACCCGTCCAGGTTGCCTTCGGCTTCGCCCAGGTACAGATCCCCGGCGAGGATCGCGATGACCGGGCCGGTGCTGGATAGCAGCCCCGCGCCCGCCGGATGGGTCCATCCGGCCAGCGCGGCGAAGGCGGCGAAACTCGTGACCAGCAATCTGCGCATCGAAGGCGACCTCGTTCCCTGTCGCTTCGATTATCGTCATTCATGCGCGGCGCGCTGTGCGCTGGCGCACAGAGCATTTCGCGGCACGGGGATATTGTCGGCGCAGTCTGGTTCCTCATCGCAGTACTAAAGGAGGCCGCAATGAACATCACCCTGTCTCTGACGCCCCTGATATCGCTCATCGCAGGCGTGCTCATCCTGGTCGTGCCCCGGCTGCTGAACTACATCGTCGCGGCCTACCTGATCGTCGTCGGATTGCTGGGACTGTTCGGCGGCGTGCACATGAGATGAACCGGCGCGCCTACTTCCTGAGCGGTATGCTGAAGTAGAAGCCGAACACCGCGAACTGGTTGTACTCCCGGTAGCGGGGCGCGTAGACCGCGTTCAGCGTCACCGGGGCGAGGTCGTAGCTGGCGATCGGCAGCGGCGCGACGAAGAATCTGCCGTGGTTGTAGGTCGGGCTGTAAAGCCCCACGAGAGCCCCGCCGAGCCTCCAGCGCTCGCCGGTACTATTTCGTCTGTGCGCCGCCGCACTTAGGCACGCGTGGCTTTCTCCACATTGCGCGGCGCTATGTGCGCCAACACACAGACTCAACCCGTCTGTTGTGGTGGCGGGGCTGAGGCGGCATACTCGGTTCGGAGCGGCATCCCGCTGGAACAAAGCGGGAGCCGGGCGCGACCTGGAGGGAAGCCATCAAAGCCTGTTTCGCCGCCGTGCTGCTGCTTGCGTGGGGGATTTGCTTTTCCCAGGGGCCGGCGGGCAGCGCCCGGATCGTCGCCGCATATCCGGCAGCCGAGACCGTCGCGGCATGGCGCGCGCTCGCGGCGGGTTACGTGCGCAAGGCGGTCAGGGACCATACGCTGGACCGGGATCCGGTGTTGAACGCGCGCGTGGACAGGGTGATGGCCGCCGTCGGCGCGGCAGCGGCCGAGATTGATCCACGTTTTGCCGCCTCTGCCTGGCAAGCCATCCTGATCGAGGACTTCGGCCACGGCGCGGTGGCGTTTCCGGGACAAATCGTGCTTGTCGACGCGAATTTCGTGCGCAAACTCGCGCTTAGCGACGACGAGCTGGCGCTGATACTGTGCCACGAGGTCGCGCACATCCTTGCCGGGCACGCCTCGGCCAAGCTCTCCTTCATGGCCGAATTCCTGGGCAAGGACAAGCTTCCCACCGCGCGCGCGGCCCTGCTCGAGTTCCTGGCCCGGGACTCGTACGCGGCGGCGTTCCAGGCGAGAGCGCAACGGCAGGAGCGCGAGGCGGACTCGATCGGGGCCGCAATCCTGTTCGTGACCGACTACGACCCGCAGCGGGCGCTGGGCTTATTCGACAAGCTCGAGCAGCTGGAGAGCGGCGCGCAAGCGCCGTTGAGTGATTCGCACGATACGGCGGCAACGCGCAAGCAAGCCGTCGCGAGCGTCATTGCCGAACTGCGCCGGCGCGAGTCCGGTCGGGAGCCGCAACGGCGCTAAAGCGTTTAGCGCCGTGCGTGGCGCGTCTTGCGCGTGTGCGCCACGCTCGACCGATGCGTTTCGTTCGAGCGGAGCAAGGCCTGCTCGACCAGGCGGCGCAGTTTTTCCTGCCGCCGCCAGTAGCGATGATTCACCTGCCCCGGTGCGGTGCTTGGCGCCTGTTCGCCGGGCTGGGGGCGTGCGCCTTGCCTGCGCCGCAGCTGTGCCTGCTCGAGCCTGCGCGCTGATTCGTTGGCGTCCACCGCAAATGCATCTCGCGAAGAGATGACGGAGTTGCTGGCCAGCGCTCGCGATACGTCGATCGCCGAGACCGTCTGCGCCGAAGCGCCCGCCGCGGCGCAAGTCAACGCCGAAGCGCAGAGCAATCTGCGCGCGACATTCAGAGCACGGCGGCGGCGAATGTTCATTGGCTCTCGTGAAAGGGCCCGGAACGAAACCACCGTTGCCGGGCCCGGTTACTTGCTGCGAAGCTGCTGCCGGTTACTTATTGCTTGCCGACCAGGACCTCGACCCGGCCGTCGCGCTGCGCTTGCGGGTTGCCGAAGGCGCCGGTCTGGATCTTGTACGCCGGCACGCCCGCATCGAGCAGAGCGGTGCGAACGGCATTGATGCGGCGATTGCTCAGATCCACGTTGTTCGAGTCGATCGAGCCGTCGATGCCGACTTGTTGGTCGGGGTTCTGGTTCAGGTAGCTCGCGATGTCGGACGCCTTGCCCGAATCGGCAGCGCGCAGGTCCGATCTGTCGATATCGAACCAGTAGTCCCTGAACGCGGTCCAGCCGCTAACCGCTCCGCCCGGGCCCTGCGCACCGGTCTGGCCGATTGCGCCTTGCGGGCCGGCGGCACCGGTATGACCCGTCGGGCCGACAAACCCCAAGAGATTGGCGTTGCCCTGCGCACCGGTAAATCCGGTTGCGCCTTGCGCGCCGGTTGCGCCCGTGGCGCCGACCGGTCCGGTCGGACCGACCTGGGTCGGGCCTTCCGCGCCCGCGCTTCCCACGACACCCTGGATGCCGGAGGCTCCGGTAGCGCCAGTCGCGCCGGCAGGGCCGGGCAGGCTTTCACCTTGCACGCCGGTCGCGCCGGTCATGCCTTGCGCGCCCGTTGCACCGGTCGCACCGGCCGGGCCGGCACGCCCAACCACCCATCTGCCTTCCACTCCGGTGGCTCCCGTCGGACCCTGAATTCCGGCGGGGCCGGTCGCGCCGGTCGCGCCGACAGGCCCGGCCATCGCATAGCCGGTCGCGCCGGTGTTGCCGGTCGCGCCCTGTTGGCCGGTGGCGCCGGTGGCGCCGGTGGGGCCCGCAGGACCGACGTAGCTCATCGGCTGTGCCGACTCTTGCATGGCGGGCTGCGTCGTGCTGCAGCCGGCCGCGAACAGCCCGATCACCGCGAGTGCGAGCGTGCTTTTGATCATTACTGGTTTCATGGCGAATCCTTGTATGTGGCTGAAGAAGAATGCGCACGGGGTCGAATCTATGCGTCTCGCAAGCGTGGGTGCGCGCTACGGTTGATGAGCCAAGTTACGCCGCTGGCGGCGCCGAGTCGGTTCGTTGGCGCACGTAGCACGGCGCGACGGACGATCGGCGAGCAGGGCGGCGCGCGTCAGCGCCGCGGCTTGACGATGTTCTTGATTGCCTCGGTGGCGTCGCCGACGCCTTTCTGCAGCTTGCCGGAAATTTGCTTCGCCAGCCCCTTGCTCTGCTGCACGTCGCTGCCCACGAGCTTGCCGGCCCGCTGTTGCAGCTTGCCGGCGATATCCTTTGCGGCGCCCTTCACTTGGTTCTTGTTCATGGTCGATTTTCCTGTGGGGTGAGGATTAGGCGGCGATCTTGGGCGCAAGGGTGGCCTCGTTGCCGGGCACCCCCTTACTCCCGAACGCGAGCGCGAGCGTGGTCGAAGGGTTCAGGCTGTCGACCATCGAGCTCGGAATCAGGATGGTGGCGCCGCGCTCCTTGGTGGTCTCGTAGATGATGTTCATCGCCCGCAGCTGCAGCGCGGCGGGATGCCCGGCGTAGATATCGGCAGCCTCGACGAACTTGCCGGCGATCTCGGCTTCGGCCGATCCGAGGATCACCCGCGCCTGCTTCTCGCGCTCGGCCTGGGCCTGGCGCGACATGGCGTCCTGCAGCGCCACCGGGAGGGCGACGTCGCGAATCTCGACCGAGCCCACCGCGATGCCCCAGGGGGCGGTCTTCGCGCCGATCTCGTTCTGCAGCTGCTCGTCGGCGTCCTTGCGGTCGGACAGCAGCGCGGCGAGCATCGACGAGCCGATCATCTCGCGCAGCGAGGTCTGCGCAACCCGGTCGATCGCCTCGCGGTAATCGGTGATCGCCAGCGCCGCCATTTCCGCGTCGTGCACGTGCCAGAAGATGATCGCGTCGACGTTGACCGGAACCGTGTCCTTGGTGAGCGCCTGCTCGGCGTTGAAGGCGGTGGTCTGGATGCGTCCGTCGATCACCGCCACCACGTTGTCGATCACCGGAATGATGGCAAACATGCCGGGTCCCTTGACACCCTGCAGCTTGCCCATGCGCAGGACGACGAATTTCTGCCACACGTTGGCCATCTTCAATGATGTCGCCACGATCGCCGCGACGGCAAACAACGGCAGCGCGAGGTAAAGATTCACCCACAGGCCGGCGGCAAGGCCTGCGAGAGCGAGGACGAATACCAGGAAGGACGTGATCGGGTTCAAGTTCAGCGCTCCGCGTGACAAATATCGATTGTCACCTTCTCACCGCAGCCCTCTGTGCGCTGGCGCACGCCGGGCCCGAAGCTTTTTCTGTCTCAGACGACAGCCAGCGTGTCCGGCGACCCGTGCGCCGCCGTGCCTTTCATGGCGGCAGGGGGTGCTCCTTTTGCGTCATCCGTATGACCCGGCCTACGGTCAACCCCTGGACCAGGATCGAGAACACGACCACGAAGTACGTGAGGGTCAGCACCAGGCTGCGGGAGGAGCTTGTCGGCAGCGACAGCGCCATGGCCACCGAGATTGCCCCGCGCAATCCGCCCCAGGTGAAGACCGCAATCGCTCCTCTTGATTGTGCCGTCACCCGGCTGAGGGGGCCGATGATTGCCGCCACACTCAGCCAGCGCGCGGCCAGCACGATCGGAATCACGAGGACTCCTGCCACCAGCCATCTGCGCTCGATCGGGAGCACCAGTAGCTCCAGGCCGATCAGGAGAAAGAGAACGACGTTGAGGATTTCGTCGATAAGCTCCCAGAAGGTGTCGACGTGCTCGCGCGTCTTCTCCGTCATGGCGAATTCCCGGCCCTGGTTGCCCACGAACAGGCCCGCGACCACGACCGCGATCGGCGCGGACAGGTGCAGGGCGTCGGCGAGGGCGTAGAGCCCCATGGCCAGGGCGAGCGTGAGCAGGACTTCGACCTGGTAGTTGTCGACGCGCTTGAGCATCTGGTAGGCGATGAATCCCGCCGCCAGCGCCAGCGCCACGGCGCCGCCGACTTCCTTGAGCAGCAGCAATCCCACCGCGCCGACCCCGATCGAGAGCGGTGCCGCCGCGCTGCCGGCATCAGCTCCGTCCGCGCCGGCGAGCTGCAGGAGCACCAGGAAGACGACGACGCCCAGCCCGTCATTGAACAGCGACTCGCCGGCCACCTGCACCTCGAGCTGCCGGGGCGCACCGACGGATTTCAGGATTCCCAGTACTGCGATGGGGTCGGTCGGCGAGATCAGGGCGCCGAACAACAGCGCATGCAGGAAGGGAATGCCCAGGCCCAGCCAGCCGAGCGCCAGCCACGTCGCGCCGCCGACAATGAAGGTGGAGGCGAGCGTCCCCACAATGGCGAGCGACGAAATGGTCAGCCATTCCCGGCCTAGCTCATCGAGATTCACGTGTATCGCGCCGGCGAACAGCAGGAAGGCGAGCATGCCGTGCAGCACCACCTGGTTGAAGTCGATCCGCGCGACCAAATGCGCGGCCTGCTCGCGGAAACCTCCGGCGTAGGGACCGGCGAGCACCAGCGCGAGCGACGCGACCAGGGCTACCAGCATGACGCCGACTGTCGTCGGCAGCTTGATGTAGCGGTAATTGACGTAGCTCGAGACGGCCGCGAGTGAGATCAGGATGCTGACCAGGGAAAAGAGGCTCAAGGCGCTTCCGGGTGGGGCTCGTCTCCGAGCGCTTCGCGCGTGCGCGACAGCCGCTCCTCGATCCGCGCGCGATCATGCGCGGAGTCGATGGTGCGATCGGCCAGCTCGGAGATGCGCTGCACTTGTTCGCGCAGCGCCCGCCGGCGGCGCGGACTGTCCGTCAGACTGGCGATGGCATCGAGAGCGCCGAGCATGCGCGACATGACGGAGACATTGCCTTCGGCGTTTCGGCGAATCTGATCGAATGCTTCGAGCAGCAGATTTTCGAAAGTTGGGGCCACGGCGATCACGCGCAGTTCGCTTTCCTCGTAGCGCCGCAACGCCGGGAATCTCCGGGAAGCCAGCCGCGCCAGAATCGCCTTCAGGTAATCCACGCATATCACGGCCGTCGAGGTGTCGTTGACGCCGGGCGAAAGCGCCTTCAATGCCATGTCCACGATCTGTCTGACACCGAAGGCGGGGTCCTGGTCCACGGTGCGGTAGCTACTGATGCTGTATGACGCATTGAGGGCGGCGATCGTCTCTTGACCCGGCGGTTCTTCCAGAGCGAGCCACGCCAACGCGGTATCCTGGACGACGAACTCGCCGATGCCGCACTCCATCCGCACGATGGTCTTCCTGTCCCGCGCCAGCCGCAGGAGCCCATCGTTATCCACGTTCTGAATGTAACCGTCCATTTTTGCCGGCACGGCGCGCCAGGTCCTCTCTTTCAGAGCCCGGAGCACTTGGTCCTGGTCGTCATCTTCATCGGGTTCACGTCCCAGCCTTTCCGGAAACAGCCGAGCAACGGTCGCCATGGTCTCCTCGGCGACGGAGGCGATGATGCTGGAGGCCTGGATCGACGAGGCGATGTGATGAATAAAGTAAATGAGCACGCCAACACCGCCGAGTGCCATGACAAACGCGAAGAACACCGCCACGCCCGGCACGAACTCCGCCTCGCCGGCACCGCCGCGAATGGTGCGCAACACGATCAGGCAATAAACGAAGATGCCGGCGAAGATCCCGAGCGTGACCTGCGTGACGCGGCTGCGCATGAAGTTGCGCAGAATGCGCGAGGTGTATTGGCTCGACGCCAGCGCGAGCGCCACCAGCGTCATGGAGAACGTGATGCCCATCACGGTCATCATCGAACCGGCGAGCGTGGACAACAACTGCCGCGCGCCTTCCGGCCCGGTTCCGAACAGACGCGGCCAATGGGCCAGCCAGCGGTCGCCCCTGGCGGAGTCTGTTTCGATTAAAGCGACCGCCAAGACAATGCTGGCCGCGACCATCAGCGAAGGCACAAACCAGAAGCTCGAGCGCAGGTCGCTCCAGATTTGTTTCAGCTTATGCATGGTTCATCCCCACTTCCAGTTCCGAATCTCCGGCAGGTCTTGGCTGTTTCCTGCGATGTACTGCTTGTGCTCGATCAGCTTGTCCTTGAGCTGCTGCTTCAGGTAGATGCCCTGGTCGTCGGTCTGCGCCTCACCGTCGCCGAGCACACAGGCTACGCTCAAGTCCGGATTATCGAACGCCGCGCCGAACGAACGGCTGAGCGAATAGCCCAGCTCGCCGCCCTTCCTCGTCCTGGCCGACGTTGGGGTAGATCTCGCTGTAGGTCCCCTCGAGATAGGTGTTGCCCACCACCGCCGGCCCGCCATGCCCGGGGCCGGAGACGTAGATCATGTCGAGGTCGTATTTCTTGATCACCCGGTTCAGGTGCACGTAGATGAAATTCTGCCCGGGGGTCGTGCCCCAGTGGCCGAGCAGCATGTGCTTCACGTCTTCGAGCTTCAACGGCCGCTTCAGCAGCGGATTGTCGTACAGGTAGATCTGGCCGACCGACAGGTAGTTCGCGGCGCGCCAGTACGCGTTCATCTTGCGCAGCAGTTCAGGCGAAAGGGCTTTTGTCTTCATGATTGACGTCCCCTTCGATGCACTCCCGAGCACGTAGGTCGGCCGGCTATTCATGCAATCGGAGCTCCCGTTTCGCCAGCCGGTAGCCGCCCTCGATCAGCAGCGCCGAGGCGACCATCGCCGCCAGTACCCACAACTTTGCGGGCGCCGGTCATGGCCGTCTGCCAGACCAGCGCGCCCAACGCAGCCAGGCACGCGACGGCCCCGGCGACCGAAATCCAGCGCGCGGCTGTCGGTATGAGGCGCGTGCCGCGCGTTGGCGGCGTTCACGGCGGCGAAGATCAGCAGGAACCCGGCGCTGCCCAGCGTCGAGATGCTGGTCAGGTCGAACGCGTTGGCCACGAGCAGCGTCAGCCCGGCGGTGATCAACAGTCCTTCCACCGGCTCACCCCACACTTTCCGCTCCAGCATCGCCGGCAATTCGCCGTCGCGCGCGATGCAGTAACTCAACCGCGCCGCGCCGTAGAGCGTGGCGTTGATCGCGGAAGCGGTGGATAACATCGCCGCGACCGCGATCAGCGTGAAGCCGGCCTGCCCGAGAAACGGCCGCGCCGCTTCCGCCAACGCGTAATCCCTGGCCGCCACGATCTTGTCCACCGGGAGATTGCCCACCGTGACGAGCGCGACCAGCACGTACAAGCCCGATCACGAACCCGACCGCCGTGTAGTACGCGCGCGGCAGCGTCCGCGCCACGTCCCGCACGTCGTGCGCGGTGTTGGCGATCAGCTCAAACCCTTCGTAGGCCAGGAAGATGATCATCCCGCCCGCCGCCAACTGCAGCGGCGGCGACCACGAGCCTGGCGCGATCCGGGCAGGCGTGAATGCCGGCGAGGCCGGCGCCGACGAAGAACAGCAGGATCGCCACTTTCAATCCCACGATCCAGGTCTCCGCCTTGCCGATCCACTCGGCGCTGAGCAGGTTCAGCCCGGCAATCGTGATCACGCTGAGACTGATCAGCGCGTGTTTGCCGATCGCCTGCCATGCCTGCGGCAGAAACGTCGCGCCGTAACTGCCGAACGCGAACGCATACAGCGACAGCATCACCACGTAACTCAGCCACAACAGCACGTTCAGGCTGCCGGTGAACATGCCGGCGCCGAACACGCGATCGAGGAACGTGACCGTCCCGCCGCGACTGGGATAAGCGACGGAAAGCTTCGCGTACGAATACGTCGTCAGCAGCGCCACCACGCCCGCCAGCGCAAAGGCCACCGGCGTGCCGCCGTGCGCCAGTTGCACCGCCAGGCCCAGCACCGCAAAAATCCCGCCCCCGACCATCCCGCCGACGCCGATGGCGACCACCGCCCACAACCCGATCTTGCCTTCTCCCGCTCGGGAAGCCACGATGAGAGCGCTATTTCGCCAGCAGCCTGCGGATGGACCTTAATTCCCGCCGGCGCTTCGCTGTGCTCTTGGGATAGGCCATCTTGAGCTCATTGAACGCATCAAGGATGATCTGGGAAACGATCAGCCGGGCGTTTTCCTTGTCGTCGGCGGGAACGACGTACCAGGGCGCGTGATCGGTGCTGGTCGCGCCCAGGCAGTCCTCATACGCCTTCATGTATTGCTCCCAGTATTTCCGCTCGTGAATGTCGGCCAGGCTGAATTTCCAGTTCTTGTCCGGTTCATCGATGCGCTCGAGGAAGCGCTTTCGCTGCTCTTCCTTCGACAGGTGGAGGAAGAACTTGATGATCCGCGTGCCGTTGCGGTGGAGATGGTCTTCCAAGTCCACGATGGAGCGATAGCGCTCCTTCCAGATTGTCGCTCTCGTCGAGCAGCGCGTCCGGCAGCCCCTGCGTGCGCAGGATCTCCGGATGCACGCGGACGATCAGCACTTCCTCGTAATAGGAGCGGTTGAAGATGCCGATCCGGCCGCGTTCCGGCAGACGGCGAGTGGTTCGCCACAGAAAGTCGTGCTCCAGCTCGGTCGCGCTCGGGTGCTTGAAGCTGAACACCTCGCAGCCTTGCGGATTGACGCCGGACATGACGTGCCGGATGGCGCCGTCCTTGCCGGCAGCGTCCATCGCCTGGAAGATCAGCAGCAACGCATAGCGGTTGGACGCGTAGTGAAGGCGCTGCAGCGCGCTCAACTCCTCGACGTGTTCTTGCAGGAGCTTCTTGTACTGCTTCTTCGATTTGCAGAAGGGCTTCACCATGCGTCGGCCACTTTTTGAGGTTGACCTTTTCTCCTGGCAGCACACGGAAATCCTTTGAATTGATCTTCATCTTCATTCCTTGGGCCACGTCCGGCCGTTGTTCGCGTCGGTCTATTTGCTCGGTTCGTCCTTCCGACTCTCCCGCTCCGCCTTCTCCAATGTCTTCAACTGCTCGCACGTCCTCGCGCCCCAGGTCCTCGTAGAGTTGATGGACTCGCTTGACGAGTTGCGGCGTCAAATCCGACGGGGTCTTGGCTTTGGCTTCGGGCTTGGGCTGGGCTTTGGCGTTCGGGCTTGGGTTCGGCTTTGCCCTCGGGTTTAGCCGCTGCCTTGGCTTCAGGCTCGGCCTTGACATCTGCTTTCTGAATTTCCCGCTCCGCCTTCTCCCAATCCTGAACAGATTGACCGTCCCGTCGGCCCTGCTCTTCGTACAGTTCATACGCCCGTGCTGGCGATCTGCGGTGCTCAGATCGGGAAGTCGCTTTGGCCTTTGGCTGTCAGGCTTACCTCCTGTCTTTCAGCTTCGGGCTTGTTCCTCGACTTTGGAACCATACTTGGTTCCAGCTTTGACTGGATCAAAAATCCGATACGCGAGCAGTTTCACGCGGTCATTCACGAGGAACCACAGCAGCGCATAGCCCCACACGAACCCGGCCCAGCCCCAGCCCAGGGGCGTCATGAACAACCCATAGACCGCGATCAACGTCGCCACGATCTGCGTGCCGAGCACGGCCCCCCACAGGATCCGCGCGGGGCGGATGGACCAGAACGGGCCGCGCGTGCGCGTGAGGAAGATCGTCAGATGTCCCGCCACGGACAGCTTCAGGTACATCAGCGTCTGGATGTGCGGCGCGGTCGAGGTGAAAGACGCGCTCGCCGAGATAGAACAGGCCGAAGGCGGCGACGACCCCGATGACGCCCAGCACCGTGGAAATCCCCAGCACCATGCGCATGTTCCAGGCCTCGGGCTGGTCCTTGTAATGAACGTTGTCATAGGCGATGGACAGGATGGCGCCGTCGTTGAGCAGCGCCAGCATCACGATCATCACCGCCGTCACCGGATAGAAGTTGAAGATCAGGATCGCCAGCGTCATGAAGAACAGCACGCGCAGCGTCTCGGCGATGCGGTAGATCGCGTAGCTGTTCATGCGCTGGAAGATCTTCCGGCTCTCCTTGATCGCGTCGATGATCACCGACAGGCCGGGCGTCATCAGCACGATGGCCGCCGCCGCGCGCGCCGCGTCGGTCGCGCCGGAAACGGCGATGCCGCAGTCGGCCTTCTTCAGCGCGGGGGCGTCGTTCACCCCGTCGCCGGTCATGCCGACGATGTGGCCGCGCTTTTGCAGGACATCCACGATGTGGAACTTGTGTTCGGGAAACACCTGGGCGAAGCCGTCGGCCTTCTCGATGGACTCGGCCACCTGCGCGGTCTCCTGCTTCTTCGAGTCGCCCAGGCTGGAGGCATCGAGGATATTCGCGCCCATGTCCAGCTTCTTGGCGGTTTCCTTGGCGATGGCCAGTGCGTCGCCCGTCACCATCTTGACCTTCACGCCCATCGCCAGCGCGGTCGCGATGGTTGCCTTGGCGTCTTCCCGCGGCGGATCGAACAAGGGCAGCACGCCGACAAACATCCACTTGCCTTCCTCATCGGCCCGGGCCACGCCCAGCGAACGAAAGCCGCGCGCCGCAAATTCGTTGACCGCCTTGTCGACGGCGGACTTGACCTCGCCGGCATTGGCCGCCAGCGCCAGGATCACCTGCGGCGCGCCCTTGGTCACCTTGAACTGTTTTCCGTCCGCGCCCTTGACGGTCGCTTCGGTGCGCTTGTGCACCGGGTCGAACGGCTGGAAATGCACCACCTGGTAGCCCTTCAGGGCCTTGTCATCTTTCAGGCCGCCCAGCACCGCCAGGTCGATGGTGTCCTTGTCGTCCGCGCGCGACGCCAGCGCGGCGTCGAGGATGACCTGCTCGGCAGGGATACCGTTCACGCTGAACGGATCGCCCAGCGTCAGCTTGTTCTGGGTCAGGGTGCCGGTCTTGTCCGCGCACAGCACGTCCACGCCGGCCAGTTCCTCGATGGCCACCAGGCGGCTGACGATCGCCTCCTTCTTCGCGAGCAGGCGCGCGCCGACCGCCATCGTGACCGACAACACCGTGGGCATCGCCACGGGAATCGCGGCCACGGTCAGCACCAGGGCGAACTGCAAGGTGGTGAGGATCGGGTCGCCGCGGAAAATCGCGACGGCAATGATCGCCGCCACCAGCACCACCGCGAGAATGATCAGGTAGTTGCCGATCTTCAGCACCGCCTTTTGAAAATGGCTGACGGTGTGCGCGTCCTGCACCAGTTCCGCGGTCTTGCCGAAATAGGTGTTCGCGCCCGTGGCATAGACCAGCGCGCCGATCTCACCTCGGCGGATGATCGAACCGGAAAACACCGCGTCGCCCGGTTTGCGCGTGGCGGGCAAGGACTCTCCGGTCAGCGCGGACTGATCCACTCGACATGGGATCGCCGTCCAGCAGGCGCGCATCCGCCGGCACGATGTCGCCCAGGCGCATGCGGATGACATCGCCCGGCACCAGCTCGCGCGCCGCCGGGTTGACCCACTTCCCGTCACGTTTCACCCGGGCCTTGATCGCCAGCTTGGCCTTGAGGGCCTCGATGGCGTTGCCCGCCTCGCGTTCCTCCCAGAATCCGACCACGGCGTTGGCCAGGAGCAGAACCAGGATGATGCCGAAGTCCGGCCAATGCCGGGCGACCGCCGAAAGGATCACGGCCGCTTCGATCATCCACGGGATCGGACCCCAGAAATAGCTGAGGAACTTCAGGAGCGGATTGGTCTTCTTCTCCTCGATCTCGTTCGGCCCATATTGGGTCAGCCGCTTTGCCGCCTCGGCCTGGGTGAGGCCGTCCGGCGACGAGCCGAGTTTCTTCTCCACCTCCGCCAGGGGCAGGGATTTCAGATCGTCCTTCGCATCGGGCTTCGATTCGGGAGTCTTGGCTTGGTCGGCTTTGGCATTCATTTGAGCTTGCTCCACTTCCGGATTGCGGCGAAATCAACGCTTGAGTTTTGGCATTGGACTTGTAGTTCGGTTCTATGCCGGGAATGCCGCGTCCGTCGCAAATGCACCCGCGCACCGGAGAACTCAGTTCAAGCGATATTGTTTCGAAGCCGGAACAGTCAAGTGCGCGCTTCGCGCCAGAGCGCGAATGCGAGCGCAGCCGCAAGCAGGCAGGCGATGACACTGGCCCAGAGCGGAATGAACCAGCCGTCAATCGTGACTTGCCACCCGAAAAAGACGCGCAGCAATTGCAGCAACGCGACGAGCGAGAAGACGAGAACTGCCAGTGCGGCGAATGGTTTCATTCCGACGTGCACCTAGTGGTGTGATATCTCGGCTGTGCGTTTCACCTCGTCTGCCCAATAGCCGGGACGGCCGTAGTGTTGGTAGATGCCTGTTTCCTGCTTTCGATCCAGCTGCATCACCGGGTCGTATGGCGGCGCATCTTTAACCGCCTGCCGGCTCAGATCGACCGAGACCGTGGCGTCGGGCCAGCTCACGGTCCTTGATCCATTGCGGTGCGATGAGCACTTTGTGGCCGAGCCACCAGTTGCTCGTGTCCACCACCATGTAGCGAATGGCCCAGGTCTGCTCATCGACCAGCAGCCCCTGGACGTGGCCGATGTCGCCATCGGTCGCTTCGATGTGATAGTCCATCACCGCCTTGCAACTGCGCAGGTGCAAGTCGTCGTCCCTGTGCCGCGCCTCTTCGGCGCGCGCGTAAGCTTTCTGCGCTTCCGGGCGCACGGCGTACGGCGTCGATGAGAAGCCGCCGAAGCCCGTCATCATCATGCCCGGGTAGGCTCCGCCGCCCCAGAGCCCGGCGCCGCCCCAATAGAACGGGTAGCCGTAATACCCGAGGTAGCGCACTTCGTGCTGGCGTGAGACCGGCTTATCGGTGTCTATGTGGGGGCTGTTCTTCACCTGCTCTTTCGTGATCGCAACGGGCAGCACCTTCTTCGCCCAGTCCGGCTGGCCGAGCGCGATCGGCGAGATCAGCACCATTCGACTCGATAGCCAGCTGCCGGTGTCGACGACAAGATAGCGGATGACCCACGCTTCGTCGTCGAAATAGAAGTCCCTCACGTGGCCGACGATGCCGTCGCTCGCGCGGATGGCGTAGTCCTCCAGATCCTTCATGCTGCGCAACATTTGACCCTCTCCTTCGATTCGGAGATTTCAAAACAATTGCTTCATTACAAGCCCAATTGATACGCCGAATGGGGGGACTGCTCGGTGCGATGGCGTACATAGGGGTGGCCTTTAGACTGACGACCAACTGGAACGGACTATCTCTGACCGGCCTGGTCCACCGACTTCAGCGGCCAGTTCCGCACTTGCTGCCAGGTCTGTTGCACCACGGGCGGCAGCTTGTCCATGTGCTTCAGGAAAAGCGCGAGCGTCCAGATCTGCCGATCGCTTAGGGAGTGCCCGAACGAAGGCATGCCCGTCAGGCGAATGCCGTGCTTGATCTTCCAGAACGAATCGCCTTCCGGGTCGTCCTCGACCCCATCGGTCGCAAGTTGCGGCGGTTTCTGATAAAGGCCTTGCGCGATCGGCGATGGGGACGCGGCGCCCTTCGCGGAACCATGGCAAACCGCGCAGTTCTGCGCAAAAAGCTGCACTCCCTCGAGCAGATTCTGCTCGGTCGGCGGTACCGGATTGCTGCCCTTCGGCGCTTCGCGAGCCAAAGTCGCGTCGAGCGACGTACCGGCCGCCCAGGTTTCCAGCCAACCGGGCTTTGCGTCGGCATTGGCCGGAATGAGTCCGCTTCGCACCAGAGCGTAAGCGCCGGTCAGAGCAACGGCGAGCGTCAATGCGATTCCCAGAATAATCCCTTTCAACATCTCGCCTCCTTCATTGAGCGGATCACCGTTGCCACAGGATTCGCGCGTCCTCCAGCGGGACCTCCACGCCGTCGCGCTGCGGTATAGCTCGTGCCGTGTAGTCCGCCGCCGGGCGGGCTGCGGACACCCCTGCGCGATAGGCGTAGCCGTTCAGTGCGCCCACCAGTTGCCGCACGCGTTTCATCTCCACGCGCTCCGGCGCGCCACCGTCAACGCCATCGGCATACAGCTCGACCCGCACGGCCTCGGGGTCCAGATCATCGAGATAGGCCTGAACCTCGAATACGTGCTGCTCGCCATCGGTCTCGAGCTTCACATCGCCGAAGCGCAGCGCAGTCCATTTTTCATTCAGCGCGTGCCGCCAAGCAACCAGCCGCACTCCGCTTGCGCCCTTATCGACGGCCCGCGCAAGGTAGGCCGCCGCCGCCGGGAGGTAGTGTTGCTCGGTGTATTCTCGCACCGCGCGGTTGGTGGAAAAGCGCGGCGTCAGGCGTGCCATGCTTTCGCGCATCCGCGCCACCCAGGCGCCGGGGATGCCCTGATCGTCGCGGGTATAGAACTCGGGGATCACCTCGCGCTCGAGCAGGTCGTACAGCGCCTCGGCCTCGACCGCGTCCCAGGCCGGATCATCGCCGTGTTCGCGGCCGTCCCCCAATGCCCAGCCGACCTCCGGCGTGTAGGCTTCCGCCCACCAGCCGTCCAGTTCGGACAGGTTGATGCCGCCATTGACGAGCACCTTCATGCCGCTGGTTCCGCAGGCTTCCCAGGGGCGGCGCGGCGTGTTGAGCCAGACATCCACGCCCTGCACCAGATGCTCGGTCAGGAGCATGTCGTAGTCGCCGAGGAAGATCGCATGCGGGCGCACCTCGGGCCGGCGGATGAACTGCGTCCATTCCCGGATCAGGGCCTGGCCCGCCTGGTCCGCCGGGTGGGCCTTGCCGGCGATGATGAGCTGCACCGGACGCTGCGGATCGCTCAACAGGCGCAGCAGCCGATCCGGGTCGTGCAGCAGCAGATTCGGTCTCTTGTAGGTCGCGAAGCGGCGCGCGAAGCCCAGGGTCAATCGTATTGGGATCGAACAGGTGCTTCGCCGCTTCGACCTCCTCGGGCGCGGCGCCCGAAGCGGCCAGTTGGCGCGCCAATCGCTGGCGAGCGTATTCGACCAGGGACTTGCTGGCGGCGGTGCGGAATTGCCAGAGACCGGCGTCGGAGACGCGGCGTATGTCCTGCGCCAGGGTATCCGTCGTTCCCGAGCCAGCGGTCTTTGCCGCAAGCTTGCGTCCATAGAGCGTCGGCAGCGGCCGAGTCCCAGGTCGGCACGTGGACGCCATTGGTCACGTGTCCGACCGGCACTTCGTGCTCCGGCCAGCGCGGGAACAGAGGCACGAAAGATGTGCCGGCTCACCTGCCCGTGCAGGCGGCTTACGCCATTCACCGCTCCGCTGCCGCGCATCGCCAGATAGGCCATGTTGAAGAGTTCCGAAGAATCGCTCGGGTTGCTGCGGCCGAGGGCCAGCAAATCGCGCAGGCTAAGGTCGAGCTTCTGCTCGGCATAGCCGCCGAGGTACTGCTCGATGAGGGCCGGCGCGAAACGATCGAAGCCGGCAGCTACTGCCGTATGCGTCGTAAAGAGATTGCCCGCCCGGGTGACGGCCAGCGCGACCTCGAACGGCTGCGCGTTCTCCTGCATGAAATCGCGCGCGCGCTCCAGCACCGCGAAGGCCGCATGCCCCTCATTCAAGTGGCAGACTTCGCGGCCGGATGCCGAGCGCGGCGAGCAGTCGCCAGCCGCCGATCCCGAGCAGCAGCTCCTGCTTGAGACGCAGCTCCGGCCCGCCGCCGTACAGCTCGCTGGTGATCCCGCGATGAGCGGGGATGTTCGCCGCGATCGTTGCTGTCCAGCAGATACAGCTTTACGCGACCGACCTGGACCTGCCAGGCGCGCAGCCAGACCGAGTAGCCGGGCAGGGCGATCTCCAGCCGCAGCCACTCGCCGTTTGCCTGGCGCAAAGGCGTGATCGGCAACTGTCCGGGGTCGTTGTACGGAAACAGCGCCTGTTGCGCTCCGTCCTTGTCGATCACCTGGCGAAAATAGCCTTGCTGGTACAGCAGTCCCACGCCGACCACCGGCACACCCAGATCGCTGGCGCCTTTGAGCTGATCGCCGGCCACGTTGCCGAGCCCGCCCGAGTAGATGGGCAGGGCCTCGCTCAACATGAATTCCATGCTGAAATAGGCGACGCAGCGCAGCTGCGATTGTGGGTGGGTCCGCTGAAACCACGCGGGCGCCTCCGCTGCCTGGCGCCTGGCGCGCACCAGGTCATCGACGTTCTTGCGAAAGGCGGGATCGGCCGACAGGTGCTCGATTCGATCGCGCGAGACCGTCTGCAGCAGGCCCCAAGGATTGTGCGTGAGCTCCCACAACACGGGATCCAGCTGCCGCCATACCTGGTCGGTAGCGTGATTCCACGACGAGCGCATATCCAGCGCGAGCTCTGCGAGGGGCTCGAATCCCGCCACGTCGGCGGGCAAAAGACCGAACAGGGGGTGGCTGGTCCGTGCGGCTTCGCTCATGGCCGCTGCTCCAGGGCAGCGCCGACGATGGTCTGCGCTTCGACCAGGATGCGGTGCAGATGATCCGTGCCGCGCAAGCTCTCGGCGTAGATCTTGTAGATGTTCTCGGTGCCCGAGGGGCGTGCCGCGAACCAGCCGTTCTCCGCCACCACCTTCAATCCTCCGATCGGCGCGCCGTTGCCCGGCGCTCGGGTAAGGATGCTCTGGATCTTCTCGCCGGCCAGTTGTGCGGACTTCACCTGCTGCGGTGAGAGTTTTGAAAGCAGCGCCTTTTGAGCCGGCGTGGCGGGCGCATCGATGCGCTCGAACACCGGCGCGCCGAATTCGCGCGTCAGTTCGCGATAGATTTCGCCGGGATCGCGGCCAATGCTTGCGGTGATTTCCGCGGCCAGCAAGGCCGCGACGATACCGTCCTTGTCGGTCGTCCACACCCTGCCATCCCTGCGCAGAAACGAAGCGCCCGCGCTCTCTTCCCCGGCGAAGCCGAGCGAGCCGTCGAGCAGCCCGTCGACGAACCACTTGAAGCCGACCGGCACCTCGTACAGCTTGCGGCCGAGCTTCGCCGTCACGCGGTCGATCATTAGGCTGCTGACCAGCGTCTTGCCGACCGCGGCCGAATTGCTCCACTGCGGCCGGTGCTGGAACAGGTAGAAGATGGCGACAGAAAGGTAATGGTTGGGCGGCAGCAAACCCGCATTGCGGGTGACGATCCCGTGCCGGTCGTGGTCGGTGTCGCAGGCGAAGGCGATGTCGAAGCGGTCCTTGAGGGCGATCATGCTCTGCATGGCCCAGGGCGAGGACGGATCCATGCGGATGCGCCCGTCCCAATCGACCGTCATGAAGCGGAAGGTCGGATCGACCGTTTCGTTCACGATCGCCAGATTCAGGCCATAGCGCTCCGCGATCGGACCCCAGTAGTGCACCCCGGCGCCGCCGAGCGGGTCCACGCCCATTTTTATGTCCGCCGCCGCGGATCGCATCCAGGTCGAGGATATTGGCGAGGTCGCCCACGTACGCGCCGAGATAGTCGTGCCGGTGCGTGGTGCTGGCGCGCAGGGCATTGGCGTGGGGAATTCTCTTCACGCCTTCGAGGCCGCGTTCCAGAAGCGCATTGGCCCTGGCTTCGATCCACTTCGTGACGTCGTTGTCCGCCGGCCCGCCGTTGGGCGGGTTGTACTTGAAGCCGCCGCTGTCGGGCGGGTTGTGGGAGGGCGTGATGACGATGCCATCGGCAAGGCCCGTGCCGCGAGCGCGGTTGTAGGTAAGGATCGCGTGGGAAATGACGGGCGTGGGGGTGTATTCGTCCTTGTCTGCGAGCATGACCTCGACGCCGTTGGCCGCCAGCACTTCGAGCGCGCTGGCGCAAGCCGGCACGGACAGCGCATGCGTGTCGATGCCGAGGAAGAGCGGACCGCCTATGTTGCGCCGCTTGCGGTAATCGCAAATGGCCTGCGCAATGGCCAGAACGTGCTGCTCGTTGAATGAGTTCTCGAACGCGCTGCCGCGATGGCCCGAGGTGCCGAACGCAACCCGCTGCGCCGGCACGCAAGCATCGGGCACCCCGGTGTAGTAGGCCGTGACGAGCCTGGGCACGTCGACCAGCATTGCCGGCGTGGCCTGCCTGCCTGCGAAGGGGCTTACCTCCATGGACGCGTGCGCAAACTGGCCGGCAACGCCTGCGGCGGACTTAGGCTGTTGCCAAGGCCTCCTCGTGCGCGTCGATTTCCGCCGCGCCGGTCGTCTTGAGGATGCTCTTGGCCTTGGCCACCTCGTCCGCCGTGCCGTGAGCGATGACCAGGAACTTGTCGGACTTGAGGGCCGTCTCGTATTTCATGATGCTGTCCTTGGGAATGCCGACGCTGTACAGCGCGGCGCCCAGGGCGCTCAGGCCACCCACCACCACTGCGCCTTCCAGTGCGCCGACGATCCAGCCGACCAGCGGACCCAATACGACCAGTGGACCGATGCCCGGGATGATGAATAGGGCCGAGCCGAACAGCAAGCCCCACAAACCGCCCCAAAAGGCCCCCAGCTTGCCCCATACCTTCATGCGGTCACCGGTGTTGTAGTAGCCGACGACGTGCTCCTCGGTGTGATAGTCCTTGCCCACGATGGACAGCTTCTTCATGTTGAACCCCGATCGCTGGAGTTCCTTGATGCTCGCTTCTGCGTCGGTGTGGGAATTATAGATTCCCACCACTGCGTTGTTGTCGGCCATGGTTTGCCTTCTTTGTGGTGATTTCCAACCCTTTGCATTCTCCGCTTCGGCCCGGGACAGTCGGTGCGCCAGCGTACGTAAATCGGATACCGCGGAGTGATGATCTCGCGCGGCTTATGCCTGACGGGTTTCTGTCGGGCGCTCGCCTTGCGAGCCGATGCTGAGCATCAGGTCGCGCCGCGACGGCCTAATTGGCCGGGCTGGGCAAGTTGCGCGGAAGATCGACCACGATCAGCACGTCGTCGCCGAAGCGTGGGGCGCCGAGACTCGCCATCAGCCGCTGCTCCTGCGCTGAGGACTCGAGGCGCAGGAAGCACAGCGCGCGCCGCCTCTCGGCCTCGGTCATGGTGAGCACGTCGATGTGCGTGACTTTGCCGAATTCGGTGCAGAGCTCCTGCACCGCGGACTTGAGGGTCGAAGCATCGCGACAGTTTGCAAGCGACTTCGCGCGCTCGGCGCAGCTCGTGATGGCGCTCCCCGAGACGGGAGATTGTCCGCCGACGGTGGCATTGGCGGCGCGCGCGGGAGGTTGGCGCATGGTGCACCTGGAAGGAGATGTGGGTGCAAGGATGATCCGCCGCGTCTCGACCGCGGTCCGTGCGATGGCGAACATATTGTGCAGCGTGCGCCAGCGCACTGAATTCGGTGCGGGATTGCCCTATGGTCGGCTTCGCGTCGCACAACTCAACCGAATGGAGTCCAGCATGAAAAGAACAGTGATTGTCTCCGCCGTCATGGCGGTGTTTTTGAGCGCGGGAGGGCCGGCTTTCGCCCAGGGTCAGGGCAACGGAGATCGCAACGACCGCGGTCACGATCAGCAGATGCAACCCCGCGGGCAGCAGAACTCGGACCGCTACGACCACGGTCGCAACGACCAGATGCAAGGCCAGCGCCAGCAGGATCAGCGCGACTACCAGCGTGGCGCGCGGAACGACCGCCGCGATGAGGGTCGCGGTGCAGGCCCGAACCACGCCTATTACCGCGGCCAGCGCATGCCGGCCCAGTACCGGGAGCGGCAGTATGTGGTCAGCGATTGGCGCGGACACCATCTGAGCGCTCCGCCGCGCGGCTACCACTGGGTTCAATCGGGCGCCGACTATGTGCTGGTCGCGATCGCGACCGGCGTCATCCTGCAGATGTTGCTGAGCAACTGACGGCCGAAACCGAAGCCGATCGAATCCGAGTGAGCGCGCGCAATCACGCGCGCGACGCCCGCTAACCGAGCAGAGGAAATCATCATGAAATACGCAAAGCAGTTGGTAACGGCAGCAGCAATTCTTGCGCTGGGCGGATGTATCACGGCGCCGGCAGGCCCCCCGGGCCCGCAAGGTGCGACCGGTGACACTGGCGCGACCGGATACACCGGGGCGACGGGACACACCGGCGCCACCGGATACACCGGCGCCACCGGCAGCACGGGCGCAACCGGATATACGGGCGCGACCGGCGATACCGGTGCGACCGGATACACCGGAGCAACCGGCAATACGGGAGCGACCGGGTACACCGGCGCGACCGGACGCACCGGCGCGACCGGCAGCGGCGACACCGTCGTGATCGTGCCGAAACGCTGACGCGCCTCGGGACGAAACCTGGCTCGGCAACTACGGGTTCGGCAGTGAATCCGTAGTCCGGCCTTTGACTGGAGCAATCGATGAACGTGCTACTCAGAACCGCGTTGGCGGTGGCCGGGCTGGCCGTCGCGACGCAAGCGGCCGCACAAGTCACCTTTTACGAACGCGAAGGCTTTCACGGCCGGTCGTTCACCACGCATAGACAAATCAGCAATTTTGCGCGTTATGGCTTCAACGACCGCGCCTCGTCGGTCGAGGTCGTCGGCAAGCGGTGGGAAGTATGCGAAGATGTCCGCTTCCGCGGGCGATGCATGGTGCTGCGTCCGGGCAGGTATCCGTCGCTCGCGGCGATGGGCCTGAACGACCGCGTTTCGTCGACGCGGGCTCTCGACGCAAACAAGCACATTCGCGACGAGCGCTTCGCCCCTGCGCCCCAGGCCGAGGCGAGCACCGAGCGCCAGGACTATCGTCGGCGCCACAACGAACGTCTGTTCCAGGCGGACGTGACCTCGGTCCACGCCGTGGTCGGACCGCCCACGCAGCGCTGCTGGGTCGAACACCAGCAAATCGCCCCTGAGAAGAGCAGTGCCAACGTCCCCGGTGCGATCGCCGGCGCCGTCATCGGCGGCATTCTCGGGCACCAGGTCGGCAACGGGCGCGGCCAGGATCTCGCCACCGTCGGCGGCGCTGTTGCCGGGGCGGCGATAGGCGCCAATGTCGGCCGCAACGGCGGCGCGCCGGCGCAGACGCAGGACGTCAAGCGCTGCGAAAGCGTACCGAGCCAGGCTCGCCCCGAGTACTGGGACGTGACCTACAATTTCCGCGGCGAGGGGCACCGCATGCAAACGACCGCTCCTCCCGGCGCCACGGTGACAGTCAACGCGCAGGGTGAGCCGCGCGAGTAGTCCGCCACGCGAGCGTCATCCCCATCCGCCGCCGAGCGCCTTGAACAGGCCGATCGAGGCCTGCAGGCGCGATAGCCGGAGCTGGGCGAGCTGGTCCTCGGCCTGAAACAGGGTGCGCTGCGCGTCGAGCACGACGAGCAGGTCGTCGCTACCGGCGCGGTAGCGGACTTCCGCGAGGCGCAGCGCGATGCGTGCCTGTTCGAGCACCTGCGCCTGCAGCGCTTCCTGCTGTGCCGTGCGGCTGACCGAGGCGAGCGCGCTTTCGACGTCGGCCAGCGCGGCGAGGATGGATTTGCGGTAGGTCTCCACCAGTTCGCGCTCGCGCGCGGCCGCCGCATCGACCTGCCCGCGCAGGCGTCCGCCGTCGAAGATCGGCTGTAGCAGCGACGCGCCGAGCGCCACGGACGCGGTCGGTGCGTTCAGGAAATTGATCAGCACGTTGCTCGCGAGGCCCGCGGACCCGGTGAGCGAGATGTCGGGCAGGAGCGCCGCGCGCGCCGCGGCGACGTCGGCATTCGCTGCGGCCAGCTGCGCCTCGGCGCTTGCGAGGTCGGGCCGGCGGGCGAGCAGATCGGCGGGAAGCCCCGGCGCGACGCGCGGCACGGCGAGCGAGTCAACGCTCGAGCCCGCGGCGTCGAAGCCCTCGGGTGGCCGGCCGGTCAGTATGGCGAGCGCGTACAAGGTTTGGCGCTGTTCGAGCTCGAGCGGCGGGATGGAAGCGCGCAGCGTCAACACTGCCGCTCGCTGTCGCGCCACATCGAGCGCCGAGGCGGCGCCATTGCGCGAGCGCGAATCCACGACATCGAGCACGCGCTGCGCGATCGCCAAGTTCTCGCGTGCGCTGGCAAGGCGTCCGCGCAGCGACAGCACCTCGAAATAGCCGTTCGCGACGCCCGCCGCGAGAGCGAGCCGCACCGTTTCCATATCGAAGCGGCTGGCGCGCAGCGAGAATTCGGCCGAGCGCAGGTTCGCGCCGATCCGTCCCCACAGGTCGAGCTCGTAGCTCGCCTCGAGGGCGGCGCTGGAGGAATTCGCGCCGCTCCAGCTGCCCTGCGGCGGGCGTGTTTCGCGCCGCCCGGTGCCGGCGCCGAAGCTCAGTCCCGGAAACAGGGTCGCGTGCGCGACGCGCATCTGCGCCTCGGCCTGGACGACGCGCTCGGCGGCGATCGCCAGGTCGGGGCTCGCGCGCACGGCGTCGTCGATCAGGCGTGAAAGCTCCGCGGAGCCGAAGCGGCGCCACCAGTCCCGGGTCAGCGTCGCCGCGTCCGCGGCGCCCGGCTCGGACCAGGCCGGCGGCATCTCGGGCGCCCGCGCCGGAGGGCCGCCCGCGGTCGCGCAGGCGCCGAGCGCGAACGCGGCCGCGCACCACGCCGCTAGTGCCTTAGTCATGTCGCCAGCGCCACGATCGGATCGACCTGCGCGGCCTTGCGCGCGGGCATGTAGCCGAACACAAGCCCGGTCGCGAGCGCGCAGCCGAAGGCGAGCAGCACCGGGCCGACGGAGTAGCGGACCGGCGTGCCGAACGCGCCGATGACCGCCGCCGCGGCGAGCCCGACTGCCACGCCGATCGCGCCTCCGAGCATCGACACCACCAGCGCTTCGGTGAGGAATTGCTGCAGGATGTTCCTCATTCTGGCGCCGGTGGCCATGCGGATACCGATCTCGCGCGTGCGCTCGGTGACGCTCACCAGCATGATATTCATCACCCCGATGCCGCCCACCAGCAGCGAGATCGCCGCGATCGAGCCGAGCAGGACCGTGAGCGTGTTCTGCGTGTCCGTCGCGGTCTCGAGGATCGAGGCCATGTTGCGGATGCGGAAGTCGGTGCTCTGGTGCCGTGATTGCAGCAGTGTGGCGACTTCGTCCTGGGTCGCGTCGATGAGCGAGACGTCGTCCACTGCGACCGTGATGGTGCGCAGGAAGCTCTGGCCGAACAGGCGCAGGCCGCCTGTCGTGAAAGGCACCAGCACGACGTCGTCCTGGTCCTGGCCTTGCGGCGAGGCGCCGCGCGCCGCCATCAGGCCGATGACCTGGAACATGACGTTGTTCAGCACGATGTACTGACCGACCGGATCCGTGCCCCGGGCAAAAAGGCTGTCCGCGACGGTCTGGCCGAGTACCGCCACCGCGGCGTAGCTCTTCACGTCAGCGGTCGAGAAGAATACGCCCCTGCCGAGGGCCCAGTCGTGCGCCTGCGGATACGCGGCGGAGGTTCCGGTCGCCTGGGTCTGGTAGTCGGAATTGCCGAAGCGCGCGGTGACGCTCCCGCCCAGCTCGGGCACTGCCGCCTGCACGTTGGGGAGCGCGGCGATCATGTCCGCGTCGCCCGGCACCAGCGAGGCGACCGTGCCGCCGACGCCGCGGCGCTCCGGCGCGCCCGGGCGGATCAGCAGCAGGTTGGTGCCCATCGCGCTGATGCGGTCAAGCACCATCTGCTTGGCGCCGTCGCCGATCGCGAGCATCGCGATCACGGAGGCCACGCCGATCACGATCCCGAGCAGCGTCAACGCTGTGCGGAAGAGATTTGCGCGCAATGCGCGCAGCGCGGTCTTCGCCGCCTCGAGCGCGCCGCCGAGAAGCGATGCGCCGCCTTCATCCGCTCGCTGCGCGAGCTCCGGCGCTGCCGGACCCTGCGGCAGGCGCGGACCGGGATCGGCGACGATCGCTCCGTCCCGGATCTCGATGATGCGCCGCGCCTGCGCGGCGATGTCCTGCGCGTGCGTGATCAGGATCACAGTGTGCCCCCGGCGCGAAAGATCCTGCAGCAGCGCCATCACTTCGGTGCCGCTCTTGCTGTCGAGCGCGCCGGTGGGTTCGTCGGCCAGCACGATGCGCCCGCCGTTCATCAGCGCGCGCGCGATCGATACGCGCTGTTGCTGCCCCCCGGAGAGCTGGCTCGGCCGGTGCGCGAGCCGGTCCCCCAGGCCGAGCGAGTCGAGCAGCTGCCTGGCGCGCGAGTCGCGCTCCGCCGGCGGCATCCCCGAATACACGGCAGGCACTTCCACGTTTTCCAGCGCGGAAACGGTGCCGATCAGGTTGTAGCTCTGGAACACGAACCCGAACGCCTCGCGCCGCAATCGCGCCAGCTCGTCGCGCTCGAAACCGGAGACGTCCTCGCCCATGAAGCGGTAGCTGCCGGTGGTCGGGCGGTCCAGGCAGCCCAGGATGTTCATCAGCGTGGTCTTGCCCGAGCCCGACGCGCCCATGATCGCGAGGTACTCGCCGGCGTGGACCTGCAGGCTGACGCCGTGCAGTACTTCGACCTCGAGCTCCCCGCTGCGGTAGGTCTTGGTCACGTTCACCAGCTCGATCAGCGGCGTCACGGGTGGCCGCCCCTCGCCGCGTTCGGCGCCAGCGCGCTGGCGGATTGCGGCCGCGCGGCCGCCGCCGCGGGCGCCGTGGCTCCTATCACGACCTTTTCGCCGGGCTCGAGTCCGGAGACGATCTGAGCCGAGACGCGGTTCATCACCCCGACCTTCACCTCGCGCTCCAGAGCCTTGCCGTCGGCGCCGATTACGCTTACCCGCGCAATGCCGTTGGCGAACTGAGTGCGCGCATCGAGGCCTGCGCCCGCGCCGCGGGTCCTGCGCGCGCCGGCTGCGGACGCTACCGGACGCAGCGCGGCGAGTGGAACCAGCACCGCGTCCTTCGCGCTCGCGGCGACGAAGAACACCTGGGCCGTCATCTGCGTCATCAGCGTCTGGTCCGGGTTCGCCACGTCGAACAGCGCGTCGTAGAGCACCACATTGTTCACCACGTTCGGCGTGGGCGGGATCTGGCGCAGCTTGCCGTAATAGCGCCGGCTGTCGCCGCCCAGCGTGGTGAAGTACACGTCCATCCCGAGGTGCAGCTTTGGCACGTCCGCCTCCGAGACCTGGGCCTGCACCGTCATCGTCGACAGGTCAGCGATGCGCATGACGATCGGGGCCTGCTGATTGGCGTTCAGCGTCTGACCCTGCTTTGCCGCCTGCGAGACGACAGTTCCTGCAATCGGCGCGTAGATCTTGGTGTAGCCGAGGTTCGCCTGGTCGCCGCGCAGCGTCGATTCGGTCTGTTGCAGCTGCGCCTTGAGCGCATTCACCTGGGCAACGGCCGACTGCCGCGCCGCATCGGCGCTCTGCAGTGCGTCGGTCGTCGTCGCATGCTCCTTGTCCATGTCCTGCTGGCGCGTGAACTGCAGCTGCGCCAGCACGCGCTGCGCCTGCTTGTCGGCGAGCTGTGCCCGCAGGTTGAGCAACTGGGCCTGATCGCCGTCGACTTTGGCCTGGTAGACCGAAGGATCGATCTCGGCCAGCAGCTGCCCCTTCTTGACGACGGCGCCGATGTCCACGAGCAGGCTCTTCAGCTGCCCCGAGACCTGGGTACCGACATCGACGAAGTCCTTGGGCTGGAGCGTTCCGGTTGCGGTGACCGTATCCTCGAGGTCGCCGCGCTGCGCCAGCGCCGTGATCAGGCCGGGGTTCGCGCTCGCGCGGCCGGACCATGTCCGCCACGCGTAATAGCCGGCTGCCGAGAGCACGACGCACGCAACAAGGACGAGTGCAAAGCGGCCGAAGGCAGATCGACTCTTCATGTCGAGTTAAGCCGGAGCAAGCGGGCTAGCGCGGTTTTGCAGGCGGCAGCCGGGTAGAAGACACCGGCGGCACGTCGGGCTTCTTAGGTTGCTTGGGCTTCTTCGCTTCGCGGTTGCTGCGTTGACGGCCTTTTGGCATTCGAGCTCTCCTGGCGTACGTACATGATGCGCAACCCTAAGCCCAATGCGCTCCGGACTCTGTGCGGTCGCGCACACCATATGTGGGGGGACGCACAGAAAGGGCACTGGCGCTTGCGCCACACTTTAGGCATGGAGACCCGTTCGCTTCCTGCGCCCACGGACCAAACCCTGTCCACGGTTCTTCTCGTCTCGGACATTCCCGTCGATATCGCGCTGATCGAGAGGGCGCTGGCTGAGTCGTCTGGCAGCCAATTGCGCCTGGAACGGGTCGGGCGCCTCTCCGACGCGGTCAAACGCCTGCAGCAGGTTGGAATCGACGCCGTCCTGCTCGATCTTCTTCTGCCCGACAGTCGGGGGGTCGAGACCTTCGAGGCAGTATTCGCGGCGGCCCCGCTGGTGCCGATCCTGCTCCTTGCCAGCCGGGAAAACGAAGAGATCGCGTGGCAAGCTACGCAGCTTGGCGCGCAGGATCACCTGCGCAGGGAACATCTCGACGCGTACTGGCTGCCGCGGATTCTGCGCAGCGTGATTGAGCGAAAGGTGGGTGAAGAGGCGCTGTTCGCGGAACGGGAACGCGCGCGGGTTACGCTGAACTCGATCGGCGACGCCGTGTTGAGCACCGATGTCGCGGGCAACGTAACCTATCTCAATCAGGTTGCGGAAGAAATGACGGGCTGGTCCGGCCGGGAGGCGTCGGGCCGTCCGCTGGCCGAAGTGTTCAAAATCGTCGACGCCGTCACGCGCAAACCCGCGCTCGATCCCTTGGCTGAAGCCATCCGCCAGGACCGGACCGTGGGCCTGAGCGCGAACTGCATCCTCATACGGCGTGACGGGCGCGAAGCCGCGATTGAAGATTCGGCCGCCCCGATCCACGACCGCACAGGGCAGGTGACGGGGGCAGTGATCGTGTTCCACGACGTCAGCGCGGCGCGGGCCGTCACGCAGAAAATGGCCCACCTGGCGCAGCATGACTTTCTGACCGATCTGCCGAACCGGGTGCTGCTTGGCGACCGGGTCGCAATCGCGATTGCCCTGGCGCGTCGCCACGGCAAGCAATGCGCCGTTCTGTTTCTGGATCTGGACGGTTTCAAGGACATCAACGACAGGTTCGGACATCCGATCGGCGACCAGCTGCTTCGTTCGGTGTCCCTACGCCTGGTGGGTTGTGTGCGCGATTCCGACACGGTGAGCCGGCGAGGCGGCGACGAATTCGTGGTGCTGCTGTCCGAGATCGAGCGCGCGCCGGATGCAGCCGTCAGTGCGGAAAAGATCCTGTTGGCGGTGGCGGCGCCGCACCATCTTGGCGGGAAGGAAATTCATATCACGGCGAGCATCGGCATCTGCGTGTTCCCCGACGACGGCCCGGACGCCGAGACGTTGATCCGTCGCGCGGATAGCGCCATGTACCAGGCAAAAGAAGATGGCCGGAACACCTTCCGGTTCTTCAGGGAAGACATGCGCGTTGCGGCCGTCGGGCTCTAGCGCCCGAGCAGCTCGCCCGCGGGCTTGAGCGATTCGACCCGGTCGAAGACGACCTTGGCGATGGCCACCAGCGGCGCGCCGAGCAGCAGCCCCCACACGCCCCACAGCCAGCCGAAGAACAGCAGCGCGATGAACAGCACCGCGGCGTTGACGCGCGCGAAGCGGCTTTGCAGCCAGGTCATGAAGGCGAAGCCGATCACACCGGCAATCAGCAGCGACGACCCTGCCACGGCGAGCGCGTAGACGAGCGAGCCGGACTGCAGGAACGCCGCCACGCCGGCCCCGAGCGCGAGCAGCGCCGGACCGAGGTAGGGCACGAAGTGAAGCACGCCGGCCGCGATGCCCCACACGCCCGCTTGGTCCAGGCCGAGCGCGAGGAAGACGAGCCAGGTGCCGAAGGCCAGCAGGGCGTTGGAGGCCAGAACGGCGAGCAGGTAGCGCTGCACCTGGAGGTCGATCTCCTCGAGGATGCGCACGGCGTCTTTCTTGCGGGTAAGCGACGGCCCGACCAGCTGCAGCAGCTTGCGCCGGAAGTGCTCTCCGGAGGCGAGCAGAAAATAGGTCAGCAGCAGCACGATCGGGGTCTGCGCCGCGACCGCGGCGACCAGCGCGGACTGCGCCAGCGTGTAGTCGCTCAACCAGGTGGGTTCGGGCGCACGGACCGCGCTTGCGCGGGTGACCGGTTTGGTGCCGGCATCGGATGCGGCCCCCTGCAGCTGGTGAGCGGCCTCCTGCACGTTCTGTAGCGCGGTCGGAGCGCTCGTTCGCGCGCTGCTCAGGTCCTTGCGCAGCTTGCGCGCCGCCTGGGGCAGCTTTTCGATCAGCGCCTCGGCGTCGCCGCTCAGCGCGTAGCCGGTCCAGGAAACGCTCCCGACCAAGGTCGCCAGCACCAGCGCCGCGCCGATGCTGCGCGGCATGTGCCAGCGCTCGAGCCAGTCGACGATCGGGTGCAGCGCGTAGCTCGCGAGGATCCCGATCATCAGCGGGACGAAAAACGCGCGCGCGAGGTACAGCGCGGCGACCAGCGCGAACACCGCAAGCGCGCGGGCTGCCAGCGCCGCGGAGTCGGCGACCGGGATGTCCGCCTTGTTCACGACGGGGCCGCCTTGTCCGGCCCGCGCCGTTTGCCTAGCGCTTCGCGGCCAGAAAGCCGAGCGCGGCTCCGACAACGATCGCGATGCCGACGGCGGACCAGGGATTGCCGCGCACGTAGCGATCCGCCGCCGCGGCGCTTTCCTTAGCCCTGTCGATCGCAGGCTGTGAAGCTTCCGCCAGGCTGGCTCTGGCGCTGGTCAGTTTCTGCTCGAACCGGGTCCGCGCCGCCGCGAATCCTTCGCCCGAAACGCTTGCCGCGGCCTTCAGCAGCTCCTCGCCGTCGGCGATCATTGCCCTGAAGTCGCCGGCCATCTTGCCCTTGGCTCGGTCGAAATCCTGCGCTGCCTGTTGCATCATCGCTCGCTCCCTGAGGCGCCGTTGGATCGGTCGTATCGCTACTTCTTGATGCTCATTGCGTTGCCGACGCTGGTCACGCCATCCACTTTCTGGGCGATGGCGATCGCCTGGTCGATTTGCGCCTGGCTGTCGACGAAGCCGCTGAGCTGAACTTCGCCCTTGCGCGTCTCGACCGCGATATCGAAGCTCTTGATGTCCGGGTCGGCAAGCAGCGCCGCCTTCACTTTGGTGGTGATGACGCTGTCGTCAATCTCCGTGCCCGCGGTAGTGGTGGCAGCTTGAGGGGTGGCCGCAGGTTCAGGGGTGGTAGCAGCTTGCGGGGCGGCCGCGGGTTCAGGGGTCGTGGCGGCCTCGCTGGTGGTCGCGGGCTGCGCCGCCTGCTCCTCCGGGTTCTTGCCGCAGCCGGCAACCAGCAAGGACATTGCGCCCGCGAGCGCTACACCCAGAACGAGACGCTTACGATCGATACGCATGATGATGTTCTCCGTATGAGGTTATGAAGCACTACATGATGGGGTGCCGGTGCGGCGCGGTCTGTGCGGTGGCAAGCATTGACGGTTCATCTTTTCGTTTCCCCGACCGGCTTCAGCTTGTGCACGTTGCTCTCGCTCAGGCAACTCTCCTGCTTGAGTCTCTTGCGCACTGCCGCCCAGGTTTTCGCTATGTCGGTGGTATCGGAGCGGACATAGCCTCGCGGGTACCTGAATTGGTCCGTGAATTGCGGTTTCATCCGAGCCGACGACGCGGGTAGCGGGGCTTTGCCGTCGGAATCATTTCAACTGCATGTCGTTCTTGACGGACTTCACGCCCGCGATTTCGCGCGCAACCTCGACCGCCTTGCTCATGTCGTCGCGGGAACTCACGAAGCCGCTCAACTGCACGATGCCCTTGTAGGTCTCGACGTTGATCTCCGCCACTTTGAGCGAGGGCTCATTGAAGATCGCCGCTTTCACTTTGGTGGTGATGACGGAGTCGTCGACGTATTGCCCCGTCCCTTCGTGCGTGGGCGTGGCGGCGCAACCCAGCACGGACAGCAGCATGACGGCGAGCAAGAGAGCGGAAAGACGCTTGATTCGTTGCATGACTGAAACCTCCGGTTGTGCGTTGAATTAGTGCCGCGCGAGGGTTTTCCAGTCGCGGTTGCGGCTGATGAATTCTGCGAGTTGCCGATCGGCCTGCTGCTTCAGGGCGCCGCGCTGCGCCTGGATCCTGCCCATGAGCCGTTCGCGCCGGCCGGCGGCTACCGCGAGCGGATCGCCGCTCAGCCTGCCCCACCCTTCCGCTATCGTCCCGCTGAGCTGCCTGCAGATGCCGTAGATGCGAACCCGATTCATGTTGCCTCCCAGTTCCAGTTCCGCGCCGCAATCGAACGGAAGCGCGAATCGTGTTCCGTCTGAAACCATCAATCTGTACGTTGCCGTACATACGCTGCCCGATATTCAAACTAGCCTTGCGGGTATGCTCGCGCCACGCGCCCCGAACAGCCTGCTCGCCGCCCTGCCTGGCAGGGAGTACCGGCGGCTGCAGGCCGGGCTCGAGCCGGTCACGCTGACCTTCGGCGATGTGCTCTACGAGGCGGGCGAGGCGATCCGCCACGTGTACTTTCCCGGTACCTCGCTGGTGTCGCTGCTCACGCTGGCGGACGGCCATCTGGCGCTCGAAGTCGGCCTCATCGGCCGCGACGGAGTGGTCGGCATTCCGCTGGTGCTGGGGCACGACTTGTCGCCGGTGCGCGCCCTGGTGCAGGGAACGGGGTCGGCGATGCGAATGGCGGCGGCGCCGTTCCTGAAGGAATTCCGGCGCAGCCCGCCGTTGCAGCGCGAGCTGTACCGCTACACTTATTCCTTGATGGCCCAAATCTCGCAGACGGCCGCGTGCAACCGGTTCCATGTGGTAGAAGAGCGTCTCGCGCGCTGGCTGCTGATGACCCACGACCGGGTGAAATCGGATCGATTCCGGCTGACGCACGAATTCCTCGGCCATATGCTGGGCGTACGGCGGGTAGGCGTCACCAAGGCGGCGCAGGCGCTGCAGGAGCGCAAGCTGATCAGCTACAGCCGCGGCGACATTACCGTGCTCGACCGCGCCGGTCTGGAGGCTGCCGCTTGCGCGTGCTACACGGTGGTCAAGGACATGCACGACGGAGCGCGCGATGGTCAGGCGGCCGCCGGGATGCCCGTCGCGGTAGCGGCGTGACGCGCGCCCCGGCCCCTGCCCCGGCGATGGCGAGCAAGAACCGCATCCTGGCCGCGCTCCTTGCCACCGAGTACAAGCGCCTGCTGCCCAAGCTCGAGCACGTGACGTTGCGGCGCGGTGAGACGGTATATCGGGCAGATCAGAGGATCGACGCGGTGTACTTTCCCGAGGATGCCGTGGTCGCGATGGTCGACACCACGCAAGATCGCCACACCGTAGAGGTAGGGCTGATCGGTCGCGAAGGGATCCTGGGCATCAATATCTTCCTCGGCGGGATCGTCACTCCCGACAGGGCGATCGTGCAGCTGCCGGGCGGCGCGATGAGGATGAAGTCGAAGGATTTGCGCAAGGAAATGCAATTTGGCAGCCCGCTGCAACAACTGCTTCTGAACTACACGCGGAGTTTTGTCGCGGTGATCAGCCAATCGGTGGCCTGCAGCCAGCACCACGACATCGAGCAACGGTTGGCGCGATGGCTGCTCACCATGAGCGGCTATGCGGGCTCGACCGAGCTGCTGATGCTCCAGGATTCGATCGCCGCCATGCTCGGGGTGCGCCGTGTAAGCGTTACCGCGGCCGCCGGCAAATTTCAAGCGGCAGGATTGATCAGCTACCGGCGCGGCCGTATAAGCATGCTCGACAGGCCGGGCCTGGGAAAGCGCTCCTGCGAATGCTATCGGTTCATCCGGCGGCAGTACGAAGACCTGTACGCCGCGCTGCCGCGACTACTGTCCCGCCACTGACGGCGGCGCGCGCCGCAGGCTACTTCTTGTCGCCTTTGGCCGCATCCTGGACACTCTCACCGGCCTTCTCGATCTGTTTTCCGGCCGAGTCCATCGCCTTGTCTACTTGCTTTCCGGCGTGCTCGGCCGGACCTTCGTGCTGGGGGCAGCCCGCCAGGCCGAGCATCAGGCCCGCTGCCGCCAATGCGGTGACCACGCTGTAAGCGGGTTTCATTGTTCAGATCCTCCCCAGCAGGAACAGAACCAGAATGATCACCAGCACTACCCCAACAACGCCGCTGGGGGCATAACCCCATTGCCTGCTGTGCGGCCACGCGGGAATCACGCCAAATAGCGCCAGAACCAAGACAATCAGAAGAATTGCTCCCAAGCTCATGTCACCTCCTAACAGTCATGTCGCATCATGGAGCGGTACCGCCACGGCGATCTGTGCGGTAGCGAACACAAAGAAAAGGCCCGGAACAGGATCGCCGTTCCGGGCCCGGTGCTGCAGGTGTTCGTCAGGGGAGGAGAGGAGCACGAACACCCGCGGATATCCTGCGCCAGCTTTCGAATCCGTTCTGTTCGACACCGCACATATGGGGGGCAATTGCGCGATCAGTGCCGGCGACCACCGTTGGTTTCGACCTGATTGCCGATCACGCCGCCGACCGCTGCGCCGCCGATGGTGCCGATCGCGCTGCCGCCGGTAAGGATGGAGCCCCCGACTGCGCCTACGCCTGCGCCGACTGCGGTGTTCTGGTCGCGCTGCGACATTCCGCTGCACCCGCCGGCGCCGAGCAGTACCGCCGCCGCGAGCGCACCGAATGCGTACCTTTGCATCGTTTTCATTGGAAGACCTCTTTCAAACATCGATTGACTGCAATTGTCTCTTTGCTCCGCACGCTCAGCCGTTGGACTGGATGACGCCGTTCACGACTCTTACCTTGTCGCCTGCGCGCCAGGACGGCGCGTTCGCCTCGCTGATCGCGCGGCTCGTGCCGTCGTCGAAACGCACCGTGGTCTCGTAGCTCTTGGTGGACTTGACGCGTTTCTCGACCTCGTTGCCGGCCACTGCACCGCCGACTGCGCCGACCACGGTCATGACGTCCTTGCCGCGGCCGCCGCCGACCTGGTTGCCGAGCACTCCGCCCACCACCGCTCCGCCGACCGCGCCAAGGCCGGAGCCCTGGCCCTTGACGTCGACCTCGCGCACCAATTGGACTACGCCGCAATCGGAACACCTGGCTACGGTGCGCGCGGGCGCCCTGTCTCTAATGGCGCTGCGCTCTCTCCCCTGCGCCTGCGCAGGTGCAGGCGCCGCCGTGCTTGCCGCCTGCGTTGGGAGAGCCGCCCCATCACCCGCACCGCCCAGCGAGGTCGGGATCCAGCCCATGAAGGCGCCGATGCCGACCGCGCTGAACACGATCAGGGCGATACCCGCTGCCCAGGTGAGAGGATGAAGCGATTTGGTCGTCTGTTCCACGTTTGCATCGCTCGCTACTGCGTGGCCCGGGTACCGATCACTTCGACCTCGACGCGACGGTCCGGTTGGAGGCAGGCGATGAGCTTCTTGCTCTTGCCGCCGACGCATTCGCCGGTTTTCGTGACCGGCTGCGATTCGCCCACGCCTTCGGCGCGCACGTTACCCGGCTCGATTCCTTTGGCAACCAGGTAGTCCTTCACCGCCGCGGCGCGTTGCTCCGACAGGGTCTGGTTGTAGGCGTTGCTGCCGATGCGGTCGGTATGCCCGACGACCGAGATTGTCTGCAGGTCGGCGCCTTGGAACTTGCCCATGAAGGCATCCAGCGCGTCCCGACCTTTCGGACGCAGCACCGCCTTGTCGAAATCGAACAGCGCATCCGCGTCCAGGGCCACTCGTTCGCGCACGATCTGCGGAGCCGGCGCGGGAGGCGCGACGGGGGCCGCTTGCGCCACCGGGGCGGGGGCGGGGGCGACCACCTGCGCAACCGGCTGCGGTCCGCAGGGGGTATTCGGCAGGGGCGGCGGGCCGAAATCGCTGTGCCAGCAGTTGCCGTAGCCGTCCATCCAGACCAGCTCCGCCGGACCGCTGACGACTGCCCTCTGGTCGACCGGTGCCATCGTGTCCGCGCTTGCCGTGCTCGACATGATGCCGAGTGCCAGCGCGCACGCTGCCGCGAGGCCGAGTTGTTTTCTGCTAAATGAGGTTTTCATGGTGTCTCTCGTTAAGTGACTGGTACTTGATCCGCCTTGTTGCTTCCGTTCGTCTGACTGCCAGCAAAAGCGGAAAAATACTGACCGGTCGGTAGGTGCAGCATCGGCTTGCGCGACGCGGAAGTCGGCGCGCTAGCGCACATAGCGGGAAATTCACCTTGCGCGAGCCGTATGTGCGCCGACGCACGGAACTGCGGCGAGAACTGCGGGACGATGCCTTCCTGACTCAGTAACTTGTTACACCGAGGAGATGTGCCGTGCTCTACACAATCGCCGTCGTGCTCATCATCCTGTGGGCGCTGGGACTCGTTTCCTCCTACACCATGGGCGGATTCATCCACGTTCTGCTGGTGGTCGCGCTCGTGATCATCCTGCTCAGGGTGATCAGCGGACGAAGCCCCGTCTGACGACTCCGCCCGCGGCCGGTTGGTCGCGGGGGGTTACTCGACCAGGGCGGCGATGCCCTGGCGGTAACGCACGTCGGACAGCAGGCGGCCCAGTTCCTTCTTGACCACCGCGTAGCACTCGCAGGCGCGGGTTTCCAGCCCAGCGCGCTCGAGTACCGCGATGTGCCCGCGGCGATAGCGGATGACGCCTGCGCGCTGCAGGTCGCCGGCGGCTTCCGTTATTCCTTCCCGGCGCACGCCAAGCATGCTCGCGACCAGTTCCTGCGTCATGACGAGCTCGCGCGGGGGTCCTCGATCGAGCGTCAGCAGCAGCCAGCGGCACAGCTGCTGCTCGACCGAATGATGCCGGTTGCAGGCGGCGGTCTGGATCATCTGCGTGATCAGCGCCTGGGTATAGCGCAGCAACAGGCGCTGCAGCAGGCCGCCGCGTGTGAACTCCTGCTTCAGCAGGCGCCCTTCCAGGCGGTAGGCGTGGCCCGCGGTCTGCACCACGGCCGAGCTCGGCGTGCTGTCTCCGCCCATGAACAGCGCAATGCCGACCACCCCCTCGTTACCTACCCCCGCGGTCTCGGCCGACGCGCCGGACTCCGTGACGTAGTGCAGCGAGACGATGGCGCTGGTTGGGAAAAAGGCGTGCTGCATGCGTGCGCCGGGTTCATAGAGGATTTCTCCGAGCGGCATTTCGACCAGCTCGAGGTGCGGCGCCAGGCGCGCGAATTCCGCCTCCGGCAGGGCGGCGAGCAGATGGTTCTGGCTGGGACTGTGGGCGGATACCATGGCGAGCGATCGAAATCCTGCGTCCTATTTCTTCGCCGAAAGCTCTACGCCGATGCCGCGGTAGCCGATGAAGCGGCAGGAATTATTGAACATCGGCTCCCCGCTGACCTGGAACCGCTGCGCCGAGCCGTCCGTATTGACGCGGTCGAAGACGAAGTCCAGGAACGGCTCGCGCGCCGCGATGTGCGCTTGCAGGGCCTTGCGCTGCGCCGCGTTCCAGCCCTCGACCTGGGCGCCGCCCGCGTCGTCCGCCAGGGCGTCCACCCGGATGCCCAGCATCTCCAGCACCGGACCGGACACCTTGGTGAAGTTGCCGGTCTCGTCCTGCTCCCAGTACCAGTCGGCGGCCAGCTCGGTCAGGGCGCGATAGCGGGCTTCGCTGGCGCGGAGTTCGGCGGTGCGTTCGGCGACCGTTTGTTCCAGCGCCGCGTTGTAATTTTCCAGCGCCTTGTAAAGCAGGCGCACTTCCAGCATGTTGCGCACGCGCGTTTTCACTTCGACCAGATCGAACGGCTTGCTGATGAAATCCCTTGCGCCGGCCTGCAACGCGCGCAGCTTGTGGCCGGGTTGAGCGGTAATCACGAGCACCGGAAGATAGGCGTCGGTCTCGTTCGTCTTGAGTTCTTCGATGACCTGGAAGCCGTCCATGCCGGGCATCTGCAGGTCGAGCAGAATCAGGTCGTAGCGGTTCCTGCGATGCAGGGCCCAGACCTCCTGCGGGTTCATGGTCGAGGAAACATGGGTGAAGCCAGCGTCATGCAGCAGGCGCTCCAGCAGGCTGACGTTGGCCTCCTGATCGTCCACGATCAGGATGCGGGCATCGAGGATCTCTCGCTCGCTGATCATGCTGCCGGCGCCTTTGCGGCGCTGCGCTTGGATGCCGCTGGCGTGGAACGCAGCGCAACGTTCAACGCGTCCATGAACCGGTCCACCTTGATGGGTTTGGTGAGGTAGCTGAAGAAGCCGGCCTCGAGGCCCCGCTCGATGTCGCGCGGCACCGCATTGGCGCTGAGCGCGATGATCGGGATGTGCGCCGTGGACGGATCGGCGCGCAGGATCTGCATCGCTTCGATCCCGCTCATGCCAGGCAGGTTGATATCCATCAGAATCACTTCGGGCAAGAAGCTGCGTGCGATGTCGATGCCCTGCTTGCCGTCGGTGGCGCTCATCATGCGCAGATCGGCACGGCGCGCGACGAGTTGCTCGACCAGCTCCAGGTTGGCCGGATTGTCTTCGACGTAGAGCAGGATGCGCGGCGGCGCGCCCACCAGCGCCTGCGGCAGCATCTGCGCCGCGCGCGCTGCTTCCAGGGCCGCGAGCTCGGGCGCGCTCGTCAGGCTCAATTCGATCCAGAACACGCTCCCCACCCCGACCGTGCTTTCCACGCCGATGGCGCCCCCCATCAACCCGACCAGCCGCTTGGTCACGACCAGGCCGATGCCGGTGCCTTCCTCTGCGCCGCTTTCCCTGCCGAGGCGGTTGAACGGCTGGAACAGCTGCGCCAGCTGCGCCGGCGCCAGTCCCGGGCCGGTGTCCCGCACGCCGATGCGAATCGAACCCGGATCGCATGGGGTGCACTCCACGACCACCGTGCCGCCCGGCCGGTTGTACTTGACCGCGTTGAAGAGAAGATTGATCAGGACCTGCTTGACCCGCGTCCGATCGGCTTTGACAAAGCAGGGGATTTCGAAAGTCGGAAACGTCATGCTGAGGCCGCGCCTTTGCGCCTGCGGCTCGATCATCGCGCGGCACTCGAGCATGACCTCCGCCAGCGACACCGGCTCGTGCGACAGCGTCACTTTGCCCGACTCGATCAGCGCCAGATCGAGGACCTCGTTGATCAGCTCGAGCAGGTACCACCCCGCCTTGAGGATCTGGTCGAGGTCCCGCTGCTGGGCGGGGGTCGGCGGCGGGGAGCCGGACGCCATGAGCTGCGCGAATCCGAGGATCGCATTGAGCGGGGTGCGCAATTCGTGGCTCATGCCGGACAGAAAATCCGATTTCGCACGGTTGGCATTCTCCGCTGCGGCCATCGCGTCGTTGCGCTCCGATTCGATCTGCGTGCGCACGGAATTGTCGGTGCCGATCAGCAGAAAGCCGATGATCCCGCCGCCTCCGTCACGCAGCGCGGTGACCGAAACCAGGGCGGGGAAGCGGCTGCCGTCCTTGCGGATATAGGTCAAGCTGTAGCTGTCCTCGATCCCGTGCGATGCCTTGTAAGCAAGCGCCTCGAAGCCCGGCGCAATCGTGGTCCCCAGCTCGAGGCTCAGCTCCTTTGCGCGCGCGGTCACTTCCTGCGGATCGTGGATGTCGCTCGGGCTGATCCTGTTCACGACCTCGTCGGAGGTGTAGCCGAGCATGCGCTCGGCGCCGCGATTGAACAGCTGGATGATCCCTTTCTCGTCGGTGGCGATAAGCGAGAAAGTGGCGCTGGTGAGGATGGCGTTCTGCAGGGCGCCTGTCTTGCGGTCGTCCTCCGCAAGGGCAATCGCGTCCGCTGTCATGGCCATGCTCGATTTCCGTAATAACCTAATACAATCAGGCGGGGAACCCGCGCTTGCCGGGCCGGCAACGGAAGACTCGACCGCAAGCAGCCGGAAATCAGCCGCACCCCTTCCGAGGCGGCTGCGAATGATCGCCCGCGCCTCGGCAGGCGTCCGTGCGCCATCGCACATAGTGCCCCGGCGCGGGCGTTGCGAATCGCGCGGTCCCATGCGCAAAATGCCCGCAAAGAGGAGGAACCAGGCATGCCGTTTCGCAGCCTCTACCCGGATGTCGCGATCCCCGAGATCGCGCTGACCGACTACGTGCTGGCGCACGCGCGCGAGCGCGGCGACAAGCCCGCGCTGATCGACGGCCCCAGCGGGCGCGTCATCACCTACGCCCAGCTGCCGGGACTGGTGGCGCGCGCCGCCGCTGGCCTGGCGCGCCGCGGCTTCGGCAAAGGCGAGCGCTTCGCGATCTGCAGCCCGAACGTGCCCGAGTACGCGATCGCGTTTCACGCCGTCGCCTCGCTCGGCGGCACGGCGACGACGGTCAATCCGCTCTACACCGCGGGCGAAATGGCCAAGCAGCTGAACGACTCGAACGCGCGCATTCTGCTGACGGTTCCCGCGTTCCTCCCGGCCGCGCGCGAGGCGGTGGCGCAGTCGAAGGTCGAGGAGATCTTCGTCTTCGGCGAAGCCGAGGGCGCCACGCCATTCGCTTCGCTGCTCGCGGGCGAGGGCGCGCCGCCGAAGGTCACGATCGACCCGCGCGCGGACCTGGTCGCGCTGCCCTATTCGAGCGGCACCACCGGCCTGCCCAAGGGGGTGATGCTCACGCACCACAACCTGGTGGCGCAGCTGTGCTCGGTCAAGGGCGTCACCGACGCCGCGCTGATCGTTCCCGAGGACACGGTGCTCGCGTTCCTGCCGTTCTTCCACATCTACGGCATCGTCGCGTTCCTCAATCTGAGCCTGCTTCAGGGCGCGACCGTGGTCACCATGCCGCGCTTCGATCTCGAGCAGTACCTGCAGCTGGTGCAGAAGCACGGCGTGACCATCCTGCACGTGGTGCCGCCGATCGCGCTCGCGCTCGCCAAGCACCCGGTGGTCGACAAGTTCGATCTGTCGAAGGTGCGCGGCGCGTTCTCGGCCGCGGCGCCGCTGGGCGACGCGGTCGCGAGCGCGCTGCACGCGCGGCTCGGCTTCCGCGTCTCGCAGGCCTACGGCATGACCGAGGTCAGCGGCGCGAGCCACCTCGGGCCGACGACCGAGGACAAGATCAAGCCTGCCTCGGGCGGGCGGCTGATGCCCAACATGGAATGCAAGATCGTCGACGTCGGCACCGGCGCCGAGCTGCCCGTCGGCGAGCAGGGCGAGATCCTGGTGCGCGGACCGCTCGTGATGCAGGGCTACTTCGGCCAGTCCGGCGCCACCGCGGCGACGATCGACGCCGAGGGCTGGCTGCGCACGGGCGACGTGGGCTATGTCGATGCCGAGGGCGACTTCTTCATCGTCGACCGGACCAAGGAGTTGATCAAGTACAAGGCCTTCCAGGTGGCGCCGGCCGAGCTCGAGTCCGTGCTGCTCGCCAATCCGGCGATCGCCGACGCCTGCGTCATCGGCATCGCGGACGAGGAGGCGGGGGAAGTGCCCAAGGCCTTCGTGGTGAAGAAAAGCGAGATGACCGTCGACGAAGTGATGGCCTGGGTCGCCGCGCGCGTGGCGGCGCACAAGAAGGTGCGCGCGGTGGAGTTCGTGGACCAGCTGCCCAAGTCGGCGACCGGCAAATTGCTCAGGCGGGTGCTGATCGAGCGCGAGCGCTCCCGCGCGTCCGCCTAGCCGGGCGGCGGCCCCTCAGTCGCAGTCGATGTAGCGCTGCAGCACCGGCGCCACCCGGCGCACGACGCTTTCGGCGCTGGAGCGGCCCAGCGCCGGGTTGCGCAGCACCACGCTCAGCGTCGCGAGGCCAAGCAGGTACGCGGTGATCAGCGCCGCGCGCTGCTGCGCATCGCGCCCGCCGAGCCAGACGCCGAGCGGCTCGACGAAGCGCGCCGCCAGTGCCTTGCGGATCATCGGCAGCGCCTTGGCGCTGGTCGCCGAGCGAAACAGCAGCGAAAGCGAATCGCCGCGCTGCGAGGCGCGCTTGCGCATGACGCGGCGCGCCAGCCGCTCGCCGAGCGCGGCGCGCTCGCCGCGCAGCAGCTCCTGCAGCCGGATGTCCTCCGCGTAGGCGGCGGCGAACAGCTTCGGCTTGGAGCCGAAATAGCGGTTTACCAGCGCAGGGTTGACGCCGGCGCGCGCGGCAATGTCCCGCACGCCGACCTGGTCATAGCTCCGGCGCGAAAACTCCAGCTTCGCCGCCGCCAGGATCGCCGCGCGCGTCCCCGTCGCGCCGCGCCGCCGCGCGGGCCGTCCCGCCATTGCGTCCCTCCACCGTCGGAAAGTAAACGTCTGTTGACATGATAGGACTGCTGCACTATTTTGCCATCGGCCGGGCAGTGCGGAGCCGCAAACTTTTTTCTTGCCAGGATGGCGTTCATCTTGCGAAATCCCGCGCGGGCGGCGTGGCCGCTCGCGCTGTGCGGCGCGCTCGCGGCGTGCAGCGTCGGGCCGGCTTACGTCAAGCCTTCGCCGCCCGCGGCCGCCGGCTACACCGCGACGCCCGTGCCCGCGAGGCTCGACGCGCAGCGGCTCGACTACGGCGCCGAGGTCTCGCCGCGCTGGTGGGAGCAGTTCGGCTCGCCCGAGCTCGACCGGCTCGTCGAGCGGGCGCTGGCGAAGAACCCCGGGCTCGATGCGGCGCAGCACACGCTCGAGCAGGCGCGCTACGAGCTCGAGGCGGCGCGCGGGATATTCGCGCCCCAGGTGTCGGCCGGCGCGGGGCTCGCGCGCGAGCGCAGCTCGGGGGCGACCTCGGGCGGGCTGGCCAAGCCCATCGTGTACAACCTTTACACCGGACAGCTCGACGTCAGCTACTACCCGGACGTCTTCGGCCTGAACCGGCTGGTGGCGCAGAATGCCCAGGCCCAGGTCGACGTGGCGCACGAGCGGCTGCGCGCGGCGCAGCTCGTGCTCGAGGGCAGCGTCGCCGACGCCGCGATCGGCCTCGCCGCGCTCGAGGCGCAGCTCGAGTCGACCGCAAAGACGGTCTCCGACCAGCGCGAGATCCTCGCGCTGGTGCGCGGTCAGTACGCCGCCGGCGCGGTGTCGCAGCTCCAGGTCGCGACGCAGCAGAGCGAGCTCGCGGCCACCGAGGCGCAGCTTCCAGCGCTCGAGCTGGCGCGCGACCGCAGCCGCCACCTGCTCGCGACCTACCTGGGCGAATTCCCCTCCGACGCGGGCGGCATGGCCTTGCCGAAGCTCGCCGCGCTGCACCTGCCGCCGAGCCTGCCGGTCAGCCTGCCGGCGACGCTGGTGCGGGTGCGGCCCGACGTGCGCGCGGCCGAGGCGCAGCTGCGCGCGGCCAACGCGCAGGTCGGCGAGGCGGTGGCGCGCCTGTACCCGAGCGTGCAGCTGAGCGCTGGCCTTGGCCAGCAGAGCAACGGCTGGGGCGCATTCTTCGATTCCGCGAGCCGCATCTGGAGCGTCGCCGCGGCCGCCGCGGCGCCGCTTTACGACGGCGGCACCCTGCGCGCGCAGCGCAAGGCCGCCGAGGCCGGCTACCAGGCGGTGTTCGCCGGTTATCGCGCCGCGGTGCTCACCGCTTTCCGCGACGTCGCCGACGCGCTGCGCGCGCTGCAGCGCGACGCGGACGCGCTCGGGGCGCGCGCCCGTGCCCTGGACGCCGCACAGTCCGCCTTCGATCTCGCGCGCAGCCAGTACCGCGAAGGGGCGACCGACTACCTCGGCCTGCTCACCAGCGAAGTGCAGGTGCAGAGCGCGCGCAACGCCTACATCGCCGCCGAAACGCAGCGCTACAGCGACAGCGTCGCGCTGTTCATCGCCCTCGGCGGCTCAGTCCTGGAGAATTGACCGATGGCCAGATCCAAGCTCCGCGTCCTCGTCCTGACCGTGCTCGGGGTCGCCCTCGGCCTGGGGGCGCTGTTCGGCTACAAGGGCCTGCAGGAGCACCGCGCGCACGCCGCGCAGGCGCACCGCGGCGCGCCGCTGGTGAGCGTCTCCGCGGCGCCGGTGCAGACGGTGTCCTGGCAGCGCCGCATCAACGCGGTGGCGAGCCTGGTGGCGCTGCAGAGCGTACACCTCACCCCGCAGCTCCCCGGGCAGGTGACCGCGCTGTACTTTCATTCCGGCCAGCACGTCGACAAGGGCGAGCGCCTGCTGCAGCTCGACGACACGACCCAGCGCGCGCAGCTCGCGAGCGACCAGGCCGCGGTCGAGCTGGCGACGACCAAATACGCGCGCGCGCAGCGCCTGTTCGCCACGCACGCGGCGAGCGAGGCCGACGTGCAGAGCGCGCACGCGAACCTCCAGACCGCGCTGGCCGCCGTGGCCGGGGATCGCGCGACGCTCGCCAAGCTCGCGCTGAGCGCGCCCTTTTCCGGCTGGCTGGGAGTGCGCGAAGTCAGCCTCGGGCAGTACCTGACCCCCGGCAGCGGGATCGCCACGCTGACCGTGTGGGATCCGGTGCGGGTGCAGTTCACGGTGCCGCAGAGCGAGATCGGCGCGATCGAGAGCGGGCAGGCGGTCAGCCTCACGGTCGATGCCTTCCCCGGCAAGACCTTCGAGGCGAAGGTGAGCGCGCTCGGCTCCGAGGTCGACGCCAGCTCGCGCAACGTCACGATCGAGGCGATGCTGCCCAACCCGCAGCACCAGCTGCGGCCCGGGATGTTCGCGCAGGCGCAGATCCTGGTCGGCGCACCGCAGCAGGCGCTCGCGGTGCCGACTGTGGCGATCACTTACAACACCTACGGCGACTTCGTGTACCGCGTCGAGACGCGCGACGGCAATCAGGTGGCGGTCGCCGCGCCGGTGCGCAGCGGCGAGTCGCGCGACGGGCTGACCCAGGTGCTGAGCGGGCTCAAGAGCGGCGAGCAGGTGGTCACCGCCGGCCAGCTCAAGCTGCACGACGGCGCCGAAGTTAAGGTCGAGCCGGGCGCCGGCAACTGAGCGCTGCCATGGGCTTCACCGATCTCTTCATCCGCCGGCCGGTTCTCGCGACCGCGCTCAACCTGGTCATCCTGCTGCTCGGGCTGCGCGCCTGGAGCGCGATGACCGTGCAGCAGTACCCGCAGGTGAGCAGCACCCTGGTGACCGTCACCACCGCCTACCCGGGCGCCGACCCGAGCACGGTGCAGGGCTTCATCACCTCGCGCCTGGAGCAGGCGATCGCCGCCGCGCCGGGGATCGACTACATCACCTCGAGCAGCGCCGAGGGGCTGTCGACGATCACCGTCGTACATGAAGCTCAACTACGACCCGAACGCGGCGATCGCGCAGATCATGGCCAAGGTGACAGCAGGTGCAGAACCTGCTGCCGCAGGGCACCCAGGCGCCGATGATCAACGAGACCGTGGGCGATACCACCGCGCTCATGTACCTCGTCGTTCTACAGCAAGACGCTGTCGCAGCAGCAGGTCAACGACTACGTGCTGCGCGTCGCGCAGCCCAAGATCCAGGGCGTGGCCGGGGTCGAGCCAGGCGCAGATCGTGCCGACTGGCACCGGCGCCGACGGCAACAGCCTTCGTGATGCGCGCCTGGCTCGACCCAGACCGGCTCGCGGCGCTGCATCTCACCCCGTCCGACGTGGTGCGCGCGCTGCAGGCGAACAACTTCATCAGCACGGTCGGCCAGGTGCAGTCCGGCAACGTCACGCGCACCATCACCGCCAGACCTCGCTCGACGACAGCGCGGCAGTTCCGCAAGCCTGGTGGTCACGCGCACCGGCGGCACGGTGGTCCGGCTCGGCGACATCGCGAAGGTCGAGCTCGGCGCGCGAGAACTACACTCAGGCGGTGTACTACAACGGCATGCCGGCGGTGTTCATCGGCGTGTACCCGACCCCGGGGGCGAACGACGCTGGACGTGGCCGAGGGCGTGCACACGCGCCTTCGCGCGAGCTCAGCTCCGCGCTGCCGCCGGGCATCGGAGTCGTCGTGACCGCTACGACGCGACCGAATACATCCAGCAACTCGATCGACGAGGTGATGCTCACCATCGGCATCACGCTGGTGGTGGTCGTGGTGGTGATCTTCCTCTTCCTCGGCTCGCTGCGATCGCTGCTGATCCCGGCGATGGCGATCCCGCTCTCGATCGTCGGCGGCGGGAATGTTCATGATCGCCTGCGGGCTTCAGCATCAACCTGCTGACCCTGCTCGCGGTGGTGCTCGCGATCGGTCTGGTGGTCGACGACGCGATCATCGTGGTGGAGAACATGCACCGCCACATCGAGGACGGCATCACGCCGCTCGAGGCGGCGCTCCTGGGCGCGCGCGAGCTCGCCTAGCCCGATCATCGTCATGGCGACCACGCTCGCCGCGGTGTTCGCGCCGATCGGCTTCACTGGCGGCCTCACCGGCAGCCTGTTCACGGAATTCGCCTTCACCCTGGTGTTCACCGTGGCCGTGTCCACGGTGGTGGCGCTGACTCTCTCGCCGATGGTGTCCTCGCGCGTGCTGCGCACACACGCCGCCGCGCGGCCTCGCGCACGCCTGGAGGCGGGCTACGCGCGCCTGCGCGCGGTCTACGACCGCTCGCTCGGCGCGGTGATGCGCTACCGCGGCGCGGTGCTGGTGGTCGCCGCTGGGCGTGTTCGTCGCGATCCCGTTGATGTTCCTCGGCACGCCGAGCGAGCTCGCGCCGACCGAGGACCAGGGCCTGATCCTGGTGTCGGCCAAGGGGCCGTCCACCGCGACGCTGCACTTCCTGGACCGCTATTCGGACCAGATCCGCAACATCATGGATGGCTTCCCGGAGAACAAGCAGGTATTCGAGATCAACGGCCTGTCGCTCGGCGGCGGCGGGGGCTACAACGGCATGATCGCCGGCATGAAGATGGTCGACTGGAGCAAGCGCAAGCGCACCCAGATGCAGCTGCTGCAGCCGTTGCAGAGCAAGCTCGCGGGCCTGACCGGGGTGCAGGCGGCGGCGTTCGAGAAGCCTTCCCTGCCGGGTTCGCCGACCGGCTTCCCGGTGCAGTTCGTGCTCACCTCGAGCGCCGACTACGGCACCATCGAGAAGGTCGCCAACGATTTCATCGGCAAGGCGCTTCAAACCGGCGACTTCGCCTTCCTCACCAAGGACCTCGCGCTACGACAATCCCGAAGTGCTGGTGAAGATCGACCGTGCGCTGGCGGGCGACCTCGGCATCACCATGGCCGACCTGGGCGGCAACCTCGCGCCGCTGCTGAGCGGCAACTTCGTCAACCGCTTCAGCCTGAATGGCCGCAGCTACGAGGTGATTCCGCAGGTGCCCGACCAGTTCCGCGCCGAGCCCGCGCGGCTGCGCGACTACTACGTGCGCGACGCGGCGGGCGGCCTGGTGCCGCTCTCGACGCTCATCTCGGTGCACACGCGCGTCACGCCCGAGTTCCTGCCGCAGATGCAGCAGCTCAACTCGGCGACCATCCAGGGCGTGATGGCTCCCGGCGTGACGCTCGGCCAGGCGCTCGACGACCTTAACGCGCTCGCGGCGCAGACCCTGCCCACCGACTTCGGCACCGACACCGCCGGGCAGTCGCGCCAGTACGTCCAGCAGGGCCACAGCTTCCTGGTGACTTTCGCGCTGTCGATCGTGCTCGTCTACCTGCTGCTCGCGGCGCAGTTCGAGAGCTTCCGCGACCCGCTCATCGTGATGGTCACCGTGCCGATGGCGATCTCCGGCGCGCTCGCCTTCATGTACCTGGGCGCGGCGACGCTGAACATCTACACCGAGGTGGGCCTGGTCACGCTGATCGGCCTGATCACCAAGCAGGGCATCCTGATCGTGCAGTTCGCCAACGTGATCCAGGAGAGCGAGGGGCTCGACCGCTTCGCCGCGGTGCAGAAGGCCTCGAGCATCCGGCTGCGGCCGATCCTGATGACCACCGGCGCGATGGTGTTCGGCGCGGTGCCCCTGCTCCTCGCCTCGGGCCCCGGCTCGGTGAGCCGCTTCGACATGGGGCTGGTGATCTGCGCCGGGCTGGCGATCGGGGCGCTGTTCTCCCTCTACGTGGTGCCCGCGATCTATACCTACCTCGCGGCGGACAAGTCCGCCGCAAAGGCGACGTGACGCGGTGTGGCGCTAGGCGCTGTCGGCGCCGTCGAGGAACTCGCGAATGATCGGCGTAACGAGCTCCGGGCGGGTGAGGGGCGCCATGTGTCCGCCTTCGGCAAGGGTGCGCAAAGTCCAGTGCGGGCAGGCTGCGGCGAGGATGGCGACAATCTCGCGGATCGGCAGCCGCGTCGCCCCATCGCTCACCAGCAAAGTTCTTGCCGCCAAGGTCTTCCACTGGTCGACGGTTGTTTCCTCGTCCATGACGGCGTCCCACTCGTGGAAATTGGGCGGCAGGGCATCGGCAAAGGCCGCTCGGCGATTCTCCGGCATGGCGTCCCACGAACCGTCGCCCAGCCAGTAGTCGGCGAAACTTTTCGCCACCCTAGGCCAGTCCCCCAGCGATCCAAAGCACTTCACGTGATCGCGCAGTCCGCGCGCCTCCAGGAACGCCTGCGTGCGGCCGTTCTGCTTGAGCAGGTAGAAGGGGTTCGGTTCGAGCAGCGTCAGGCTGGCAACCCGGGGGCCGAGCAGCATCGCAGACTTCATCGCCACCGAGCCGCCGAAGGAGTGGCCGACCAGGTGAACGGGCGTGCCGGCTTGCTCGCACAAAGCGAGGACCAGCTGGGCCTGCGCATACAGGGACTGCGCGCAGGTGCCGGGCCAGGGAGTCGTCTGTCCGTAGCCGAAGAGATTGATCGCAAGGACCCGGTAGCGATCGGACAAAGCCTGGCTGAGCGCACGCCATTGCCGGTTCGCGCTGACCGAACTGTGGATCAAGACGACCGGCTCGCCGCGCCCCTCGTCAGTGTGATCGATCGTAAGACTCCCTGCTTGCAGAATCGGCATCCGATCCTCCCGCGCTTATCGGCGCTGGATCACCACCTCGATGTATCGCCCCGGAGCCAGCAGTGAGCCGTCGGTCGCGCGATTGAAGCGCTCAGCGAGATCGACCAGGTCGGCGGCGAGCGAGTCCTGCTTCGCGGCGTCCAGCGCAGCGAATGCCTTGTGGACCGGACCGTAGTAGGTGCGGAAAACCTCGAGGAAGTGCGCCGCACTGCGATAGCGGAACACGAAGTCCTTCGGTTCGATCGCGATCGAGGCCACGCGATCACCGAAGAGGTCGTGCAGGCGCTCCTCGGTGCCCCAGAGCGCGGGCGACTTCACGCCCGCCGGCGGGGGCAGGTAGCGGCCGATCAGCTTGAACATCTCGCCAACGAAGCTGGAAGGGGTCCAGTTGGCCAGGCCGATCTTTCCGCCAGGCCTGCAGACCCGCGCCATTTCCGCCGCGGCCTTGTCCTGGTCGGGCGTGAACATCACGCCGAAGGTGGACAGCACGACGTCGAAGCTCGCGTCGGCGTACTGCAGCTTCTCCGCGTCCGCCTGCTCGAAAGTCACCGGCAGGCCTTCGGCCCCCGCCCGGGCGCGCGCGCGCTCGAGCAGCGCCGGGACGTAGTCGGTCGAGGTGACGTCCGTCCAGCGCCGCGCGGCGGCCAGCGTCGCATTGCCGTTGCCGGCCGCGACATCCAGCACGCGCGCGCCGGCGCGCAGGTCGAGCGCCTCGCACAGCGATTCGCCGACGATTTGCAGGGTTGTGCCGACGACGGCGTAGTCGCCGGCCGACCAGGCGGCCTGCTGCCTGGTCTTGACGGCGGAAAAGTCGACCGCGGGGGTCGGGGTGGCAAGGACTGCGGACATGGCATTTCTCCCGTTGAGTGATTGAAGCGTCACCATTTGGCGCGTCGGCAGCCCGCCCCGGGTCACGCAAAGGGGGACAAAGTGAGGGACAGAAGCCGGGACAATGCCGCTAGAATCCGGTCAATCGGATTGAACCGGGCAACGGCGGGCAGGGATGGCATGCAGGAGCAGTCGCATTCCTTCGGCTACTGGCTGAGGCGTCGGCGCAAGGCGCTGGATCTGACCCAGGGGGCGCTTGGCGAGCGAGTCAGCTGCTCGAGCTTCACCATCAGGAAGATCGAGGCCGACGAGCGCAAGCCGTCACGCCAGCTCGCCGAGCGGCTCGCGGCGGCGCTGACTGTCCCGGAGGCGGAACGGCGGGCCTTCCTCGAGGTCGCGCGCGGCGTGCGCGGCAGCAACCGGCTGGCGCTCGACGCCGCGCCGCTCGCGGCGGGCGCGGACGACGCGCCATCAGCTTCCGGGAGCGAGCCCGCGCCCGGCGCCGCGGCCGAACCGGCGCCGTTCGTCGGGCGCAGCAACGAATACGGTCTGCTCATCGGGCTCATCGCGCGCCTCAGCGCCGGCAGCGGGCATGTCGTTCTGATCGAAGGCGAGCCCGGCATCGGCAAGAGCAGGCTGATGCGCGAGGTGGCGCGCTACGCCGAGGCGCGCGGCGTGCCGACGCTCGCCACGAACTGCTATGAGATCGAGCGCGCGATTCCCTACCAGCCGGTGATCGATCTGGTCACCCGGGCGCTAGAGCGTGCCTCGCCCAAAGCGCTGCGCAAGATGGCGCCCGTGTCGCTGGCCGAGCTTGCCGCGTTGGTTCCCGCGGTGTCCGAGCGATTCCCGGATCTGCCGCAACTGTCGGACGACTTTCCCGAGGCACGCCAGGCTCGGCTATCGCGCGCGGTAGGCCAGCTCCTCGCAGCAATGCAGGACGGTCGGCCACTCATTCTCGCGGTGGACGATATTCAGTGGGCAGACGACGCGAGCGCTCAGGTGCTGCACTATCTCGCACGGCACGTCGCCGACAGGCGGGCACTGGTGATCTACGCCTATCGCGACGAGGAGCCGGACGGCAACGAGCAGCTCGCGCGACTGGTCGAGAGTTTGCGCCGCCAGGGGCACGCGCGCCGTGTTCCCCTCGCGCGATTGCGCCCGGAGGATGCCGAGGCCCTGGTGACGGCACTCGACCACGCCGGGTTCGGCGCCCCCGGACTGGCGGATCGTATCTTCCGCGAGACGGAGGGCAACCCGTTCTTCATCACCTCGATCCTGCAGTCCCTGAGTGACGGCGAGATCGAGTTGCAAGAGCGCACCAGAGACGACCCCGGGATGCTTCCAGATGCGCTGCGCGCCGCCGTTCGAGCTCGCATCACGCACGTCCCGGAGGACATCCGGCCGATTCTCGAGTCCGCGGCCGTGCTCGGCCGGCGCTTCGACTTCGATACTCTGCTCGATGTGACGCGCGAGCCCGAGGAGCGGCTGCTCGATGCGCTCGAGGCGCTGGTGCGGCGTCGCTTGTTGCGCGAGGAGCCCGAAGGCGGAGTGTACGACTTCAGCCACGACAAGCTGCGCGAGGTGGTGTATCGCGACATCGGCGGCACCCGGCGCATGCTGCTGCACCGCTCTGTGGCCGAAGCGCTGGAGCGGCGCGGCGAGGGCGAGGCGCACGAGCGCGACGCGCGGCTGGCGGAGCACTACCAGCGCGCCCACGTCTGGCCGAAGGCGTTCGAATACCTGGTCCTGGCCGGCGAGCGCTCGCGGGCGCTGTTCGCGATGCGCGACGCCTTGCACTGGCTTGACCGCGCGGTCGAGCTCTCGGAGTCCCACCCGGAAGCGGTAAGCCAGGCTCAGCGCCTCGCCCTGCACGAGCGGCGCGGAGCCGCGCGGGCGCAGGCCGGCCAGACCGAAGGCGCGGTGGCCGACATCCGCCGCGTCATCGAGGCGACGCGCGCGGCCGGTGACCGCGCCAAGGCGCGCGACGCGCTGATCCAGCTCGGCATGGCGTACCGGCGTGCGGACGCGTATCAGGATGCGACCGCTTGCCTCGACCAAGCGCTGGCCGAGTCGCGCGCCATGGGCGACGAGCACCAGGCGGCCGATACGCTCTATCACCTCGGCACCGTGGCATGGAGCACGGGGCAGAACGATCAGGCGATCCGCTTTCACCAGCGGGCCGTCGAGATCTGCGAGCGCAAGGCTCTGGCCGACCTGGTCGCGGTCCAGGCCTACCACGGGCGCGGCGAGGCGCACTTCGCGAACGCCGAGCCCGCCGCGGCGATCGAGTGCTATACGCGCTCGCTCGAGCTCGCCCGCGGCATCGGCGACAAGAGCTACGAGTCGGAAAACCTGATGATGATCGGGCACGCCTGCGTCGGAACCAAGGGGCTCGGCGACTACCCGCGCGCGATGTCGAATTTCGAGGCGGCGCTGCAAATTGCGCGCGCGGCGGACCTGCAGTGGCACCTCGGACCGACGCTGCTCGGGCTCGACCATGTCAGGGCGTGCACGGGGCGCTACGGCGAGGCCTGGTCAGGCATGCAAAAGACCTTGCGCTGGCTCGAAGGTCTCGGGCAGGTGCGCTACCAGCTCATCGCCTACGATTTCACCGGCCACCTGCTGCTCGACCTCGGCCTGAACGAACGGGCGGTCGAGCAAATGGAGCGCGGGCTCGCGCTCGGGCGCGACGCCGGCATCATGTTCTGGCGCGCGGCGATCGAGGCGCACCTTGCGGTCGCCCGCTCGCGCCTGGGACAGAAAGGCGTCGCGCCGGTGCTCGAGCGCGTGCTGGAGCAGGCGCGCCGAAATGCGGAGCGCTACCTGATGGTTCGCTGTCTCGACGGCCTGGCGGAGATCGCGCTGGCGGCGGGCGACGCGAGCGGCTGCCGGGCGTATGGCGACGAGCTGCTCGGCGTCGCCGTGCCGAACGCTCTGCGCGAGCTCGAGGCCGTGGCGCGGCGCTGGCGCGGGGAAGGCTGGCTGGCAACGAAGGACTACGCGCAGGCGCAGCCGGAGCTTACCCGCGCCGCGGTGCTGGCGCAGGATGTCGGCCGCGTGCGCCTGGAAATGGACGCGCAGGCCGCGCTGGCGCGCCTGCACGACGCGCAAGGCCGGGCGGAGCTCGCGCGGCGCCATCGCGCCGAGGCGCGCGCGATCGCGGACGCGATCGACAACGGCCTTGCATCCTCGGAGCTTGCTGACGCCGTCGTTCAGAAATACGGCGAGCGCCCGGAGTTTGATAGCATCTAGGCGGGAGACGCTTAGTGGAACCCTGGTCCGCACGGGACGAAAACCCCTACCTTACGGCGCCGCGCGCGCGCCCGAACCGCCGCATCTGGTGGGTGGCGCTGCTGGTCGCGCTGCTGGCCGGCGCCGTGGGCGCCTACTACTACTATTTCGTGAGCACGCACATGGCGGAACCGGCGCCGGCGGCGCCGCCTGCGTCGGCGAGCGCGCCTGCGGCGCCGCCGCCCGAGGCGAGCAGCGCGCCGGTCATCAGCCATCCGGTCGAGGCGCCCAAGGCGCCGCCGGGCGAGATCGTTCCGCCGCTGCCCGCGCTCGCCGACAGCGACGCCGCCGCGCGCGACGCGCTGATCGGGTTGTTGGGCGCCAAGTCGTTCGCGGACTTCTTCTATCCCGAGCGGATCATCCTGCGCATCGTCGCGACCGTGGACAATCTGCCGCGCAAATCGGCGCCCGCGCGCATGATGCCGGTCAAGCCGGTCGCCGGCGCCTTCGTCACCGTGGGCACCGGCGACGATGCGGTCATCGGTCCGCAGAACGACGCGCGCTACACGCCCTACGTGCGCATTCTGCAGGCGATCGACGGGCGCAAGCTGGTCGCGGTCTACGGCCGCTTCTACCCGTTGTTCCAGCGCGCCTACCGCGAGCTCGGCTACCCGAACAAGTACTTCAACGACCGCCTGATCGAAGCGATCGACGACATGCTCGCCGCGCCCGAGCTCGACGGTCCGGTCAAGCTCGCGCAGCCCAAGGTGCTGTACGAGTTCGCGGACCCGGACCTGGAGGGGCGCTCGGCCGGACAGAAGATCATGATGCGCATGGGCCGCGACAACGAGCTCAAGGTCAAAGCCAAGCTGCGCGCGCTGCGCCGGGCGCTGGTCGCCGGAGCGTGACCGTCGGCGCCGGATTTGCCGCGCGGGGCAGTTCGACCTAGACTGCGCCCTCCGGCAGCACGATCGACGGCCCTCACGGGCCGTTTCAGTTTCTTCCCCATCGAGATGAACGCACCCCAAATCCAGTTCGACCCCGAATCCGCCCGCTTCGGCAGCTCGCGCTCGCAGAAGCGGCTCGAAGACGACCGCCTGCTCACCGGCAAGGGCCTGTACAGCGACGACCGAGAATTCGCGCGGCTCGCCTGGCTGGTGCTGGTGCGCTCGCCGCACGCGCACGCGAAGATCCTGTCGGCCGATCTCGCGCCGGCGCGCGCGGCCCCGGGCGTGCTCGCAGCCTGGACCGTGCAGGACCTGCGTGCGGACGGCGTCGGCCACATTCCCTTTCCGCCGCTGTTCAAGCAGGCCGACGGCTCGCCGATGGCGGCGCCGCCGCGGGTGCTGCTGGCCGAGGAGACCGTCTATTACGTCGGCCAGCCGGTTGCTGCGATCGTCGCCGCCACGCGCGACCAGGCCGAGGATGCGGCCGAGCGGGTGTTGATCGAGTACGACGAGCTGCCCAGCGTGGTCGATGCGAAGCGCGCGCTCGAGCCGGACGCACCGCAGCTCTGGCCCGAGGCGCCGGGCAACGTCGCGGCGGAGTCGGCCTACGGCGACCCGAAGGCGGCCGACGCCGCGTTCGCCGCGGCCGCGCAGGTGGTCGAGCTCGAGCTGCACAACCAGCGCCTGATCGCCAACGCGCTCGAGCCGCGCTGCGCGATCGGCGTGTTCGCGGACGGCCGCACCACGCTCTACACGCAGAACCAGACGCCGACCGGCGCGCGCGAGCTGCTCGGCGCGGCGTTCGGCGCCAAGCCGGAGGCGTTCCGGGTCGTGGTCGGCGACATCGGCGGCGGCTTCGGCATGAAGACCGGCCTCACGCCCGAGGATGCGCTGGTGTGTTACGCGGCGAAGAAGCTCGGCCGGCCGGTCAAGTGGCGCGCCGAGCGCAGCGAGGAGTTCCTCGCCGCGCACATGGGGCGCGACCAGCGCTTCAAGGCGAGCCTCGCGCTCGACAAGGACGGCAGGATCCTCGCGCTGCGCATGCGCATGCTGGGCAACATCGGCGCCACGCCCGTGGGCTCCTCGGCGATCATTCCGCTCGTGCTCGGACCCAAGGTGCAGACCACCGTGTACAAGGTGCCGGTGGTCGATTATGGCGTCAAGGCGGTGCTCACCAACACCATGGCCACCGGCGCCTATCGCGGCGCGGGGCGCCCCGAGGCCAACTACCTGATGGAGCGCCTGATGGAGAAGGCGGCGCGCCAGCTCAAGCTGGACCCGGCCGAGATCCGGCGCCGCAACTTCATCCGCCCGCAGGATTTTCCCTATCGCACGCACCTGGGCGACGTCTACGACGTGGGTGATTTCGACCGCGTGCTGGACGGCGCGCTCGCGCGCGCGGACTGGAACGGCTTTCCCGCGCGGCGCGAGGCGTCGAAGCGCCGCGGCAGGCTGCGCGGGCGCGGACTGGCGGTCTACCTCGAATGGACCGGCGCGATCCCGACCGAGACGGTGGACATCCAGATCGACGCCGATGGCGCGGTGACAGTCTTCTCGGGCACCCAGGCGATGGGGCAGGGGCTCGAGACGACCTATTCCCAGCTCATCACCGAGGTGCTGCAGGTGCCGGTCACGAGCATACGAATCGTGCAGGGCGACACCGACCGCGCCAACGGCGTCGGCAGCGTAGGCTCGCGCTCGGCGTTCGTCGGCGGCTCGGCGGTGGTCGCCGCCGGGCGCAAGGTGATCGTGCGCGGCAAGGAGCTCGCGGCCGAGGCGCTGGAAGCCGCGCCGCAGGACATCGAGTTCCGCGACGGGCGCTTCCGCATCGCCGGCACCGACCGCGCGATCGGGCTGGACGAGCTCGCCGCGCGCCAGGCCGAGCGCTATTTCCGCGTCTCGGCGACCGAGACGCCTTCGACGCCCTCGTGGCCCAACGGGGCCCAGGTGTGCGAGCTCGAGATCGATCCGGAAACGGGCGAGGTCGAGCTGGCGCGGATCACCAGCGTGGACGACATCGGTCGCATCATCAACCACATGATCGTCGAGGGGCAGATTCACGGCGGCATCGCGCAGGGCGTCGGGCAGGCGCTCTGCGAGCGCGCGGTCTACGATCCGGAAAGCGGCCAGCTGCTGAGCGGCTCGCTGATGGATTACGGCATGCCGCGCGCGGATCAGTTTCCGCCCCTGGACACCGCGTTCGACGAGAGCGTTCCCTGCAGCACCAACCTGCTCGGCGTGAAGGGCTGCGGCGAGCTCGGCACCATCGGCTCGGTGCCGGCGGTCGTCAACGCGGTGCTGGACGCGCTGGCCGAACGCGGTATCACGCAGCTCGAGATGCCCCTCACCGCCGAGAAGGTCTGGAGGGCATTGCACGGCGTGTAGTCGATCGAACGGGGTGAGGTCGCATGGCGGCGGGTTCGGCGCGCGGTACGGCTTGGCAGGACGGGGCCCGTCGCGTGCTCGAATATTCGATTGCCGCCTCGCTTGCGCTGCACGCGCTGGCGATGCTTTCGCTTCCCTCGCTACCCTCGCTCGGCATGCGGCCGGCTCCGGCGCAGCCGCCGCTCGAGGCGCGCCTGGTGCCGGCGCGGCGGGTCGAAGCACCCGGACCGCCCCCGCCGCCGCCGAAGATCGAGCCGCAGCCCGCGCCGCAGCCGACGCCGCATCCGGCACCACGGCACACATCGAAGAAGGCACGGCCTGTTCGCGAACTTGCGCCCGAACCCGTGTCCATGCCCGAGCCGGTAATAACTGCCCCGGCGCCCGCCCCGGTTGTCGCGCCGATTGCGCAAGCGCAACCCCGTGAATCGGCTGCACCGTCCGCTGCACCCGCCCCGGCGCCGCGTGCAGCGCCGCAGCCCGACGCGGCGAGCCTGGCGGCGCAGTACCGCGCGGCGCTAATGGCCGAGGCGGCGCGCTACAAGCGCTACCCGCGCTTCGCGCGCGACAACGGCTGGGAAGGCAGGGTCGAGGTGCGCCTGGCGATCGGGGCCGATGGCGCGATCGCGTCGCTGCGCGTCGCGCGCGGGACGGGATACTCGATCCTCGACCAGCAGGCGCTAGAGATGGTCCACAGCGCCGAGCCGCAAACCGCCATTCCCGAGGGCTTGCGTGGCAAGCCTTTCAGCGTCGAGATCCCGGTGATCTTCAGCCTGCGCGACGCCGACGGCTAGGGGCTGCGGCTCGATACCGGCTGCAGGTCCGGAGGCGTGAGGCGGCGCGCGCCGTCGAAGCGGCGCATCCAGTACGAGGTTCGCAGGCGCTCGACGCGCACCCGCGCGTCGGTCTTGGGCGCGTGCACGAAGCGGCCGTTGCCGAGGTAGATGCCGACGTGCGAGAAGGCGCGGTGCTGCGTGTTGTAGAACACCAGATCGCCGGGCTGCAGTTCCGCTAGACTGACGGGCGTTCCGATTTCGCTCTGGGCGCGGGCGTTGTGCGGCAGCTCGAGCCCCCAGGCCTGCTCGAACACGTGGGCCACCAGTCCGCTGCAATCGTAGCCGGTGGCGGGCGATTCGCCGCCGTAGCGGTAGTCGGTGCCGAGCGCGAGCACTGCCTGCAGCAAGGCCTCGGAGCGCTCGGCGCTGGCGGGCGCGAGCCGGTCCGGCGGCGGCGTGTCGGGCGCTCGCTGGGGCCCTGCGCAACCCGTCATTGCGGCGCAAAGCGCTAACAAATACAGAGAATTGCGCACCATAATTAAAGCAATGTAGTGAATGTGGAAGACAAAGTAAAGTCGCGCCATGTCAGCCGCGCGCCGCGCGAGCGCGTTGCTTCGAGGGAGATCGTGAAGAGACATTCAGCGAGAGCGCCTATGCGCCCCTTTTCATGAGCCGCGCCGCGTCGCGCGAGGCGGCAGCGCTCGAGAGCGCCTTTGCCGAGGGCGGCGCGCTCGCGCAGCGCGTGCCCGGATTCCGTCACCGGCCGCAGCAGCTCGACATGGCGCGCGCGATTCTGGACGCCGTCGAGCGCAGCGAGGTGCTGGTGGTCGAGGCCGGCACCGGCACCGGCAAGACCTTCGCCTACCTCGTGCCGGCGCTGGTCGCCGGCGGCAAGGTGATCGTCTCGACCGGCACCAAGACGCTGCAGGACCAGCTGTTCGACCGCGATCTGCCTGCGGTGCGCGAGGCGCTCGCCTCGGGCGCCAGCGCAGCGCTGCTCAAGGGGCGCGCGAACTACGTCTGCCTGTATCGTCTCGCGCGCGCGTCGCGCGAGGCGCGGCTGGGCTCGCGCGAGGAGGCGGCGCAGCTGCGCCGCATCGAGCGCTTCGCCGCGGCGAGCGCGAGCGGCGACCGCGCCGATCTTGCCGACGTGGCCGAAGACGCGCCGGTCTGGGCGCACGCCACCTCCACGCGCGAGAACTGCCTCGGGCAGGAATGCCCGGACTACAAGGACTGCTTCGTGATGCGGGCGCGCCGCAACGCGCTTGCCGCGGACGTGGTGGTGGTCAACCATCATTTGTTCTTCGCCGACGTGGTGCTGCGCGACGAGGGCGTCGCCGAGCTGCTGCCGGCGTGCAACACGCTGGTGTTCGACGAGGCGCACCAGCTGCCCGAGACCGCGCGGCTGTTCTTCGGCGCGACCGTTTCGACCGCGCAGCTGGTGGAGCTCGCGCGCGACTCGCGCCTGGAGCTGCGCGCCGCGGGCGGCGCGTCGCCTGAGCTGGACCGGCTCGCCGGGGCGCTGGAGAAAGCGGCGCGCGACTTGAGGCTCGCGCTCGGCGGCGAAGGCAGCCGCCTCGGCTGGGGGCAGGCGACGCGCCTGCCCGGCTTCGGCGCCGCGCTGGCGGCGCTCGACGCCGCGCTCGGCGCCCTGGCGCAGCCCCTCGCGGAGCAGGCCGAGCGCTCCGAGGGCCTCGAGTCCTGCGCGCGCCGCGCGGCGGAGGCGCGCGCGACGCTGGCGCGCATGCACGGCGATCAGGCGGCCAACGAGGTGCGCTGGGTGGAGACGTTCAGCCAGTCGGCGCAGCTGCATCTGACGCCCCTGTCCTCGGCCGAGCTGTTCCGGCGCCAGATGGCGGACCACCCGCGGGCATGGATCTTCACTTCCGCGACGCTCGCGGTGGGCGAGGATTTCGGCCACTTCACGCGCGAGCTCGGCATCGAGCAATCCAGCGCGCGGCGCTGGGAGAGCCCGTTCGATTTCGCGCACCAGGCCCTGCTCTACGTGCCCAAGGGGCTGCCGGCCGACCCGAACGACCCGGGTTTCACCGCCGCGGTGGTGGACGCCGCCTACCCGGCGCTGCGCGCGAGCGGCGGCAGGGCGTTCCTGCTCTTCACCACCTTGCGCGCGCTGCGCAAGGCGCACGAGCTGCTCGCGGCGCGCTTCGAGCGCGACGCGATCGAGTACCCGCTGCTGGTGCAGGGGACCGGCTCGCGCAGCGAGCTGCTGGCGCGCTTTCGCGTGCTCGGCAACGCGGTGCTGCTCGGCAGCCAGTCGTTCTGGGAAGGGGTCGACGTGCGCGGCGAGGCGCTTTCGCTGGTGGTGATCGACAAGCTGCCGTTCGCGCCGCCCGACGACCCGGTGCTGTCGGCGCGCATCGAGGCGGTGCGCGCGCAGGGCGGCAATCCTTTCACTGCGCTGCAGCTGCCGCAGGCGATCCTGCAGCTTAAGCAGGGCGCCGGGCGCCTGATTCGCGACGAAGCCGACCGCGGCGTGCTGATGATGTGCGACCCGCGCCTGCATTCGCGCCCCTACGGCCGGCTGGTGCGGGCCAGCCTGCCGCCGATGAAACAGACGCGCGAACTCGCCGAGGTCGAGGCATTCTTCGATAGAATCGATGCATGAGAGTCGTCATCACCGGAGGGGGAGGGTTTCTCGGCTCGCGCCTGGCGCGGGCGCTGCTCGCGCGCGGCAAGCTGACCGGGCCGGAGGGTAGCGAGCGCCAGATCTCGCGCATCGTGCTGCTCGACGGCGCGTTTCCGGCGGCGATGCCGAGCGACCCGCGGCTTGAGATCGTGAGCGGAGACATCGCCGAGCGCGCGGTGGTCGAACGGGTGGTCACGCCCGATACCGGCTCGGTGTTCCACCTGGCGGCGGTCGTCAGCGGCGGCGCGGAAGCGGATTTCGACCTCGGCATGCGGGTCAATCTCGAGGGCACGCGCCTGCTGCTCGAGCGGCTGCGCCAGTGCGCGCGGCCGCCGCGCCTCGTGTTCGCGAGCTCGGTGGCGGCGTTCGGCGGCGAGCTGCCGCCGGTGCTGGACGATTCGACCACGCCTCTGCCGCAGACCTCCTACGGCACGCAGAAGGTGGTGAGCGAGTACCTGATCTCCGACTATTCGCGCAAGGGCTTCCTCGACGGGCGCTCGCTGCGCCTGCCCACGATCGTCGTGCGCCCGGGCAAGCCGAATGCGGCGGCCTCGTCGTTCGCAAGCGCAATCCTGCGCGAGCCGCTCAACGGCGTCGCCTCGGAATGCCCGGTCGAGGCCGGCACCGGCGTCTGGCTGCTTTCGCCCAAGCGCGTGATCGAGGCCTTCGTGCACGCGCACGAGCTGCCCGCGGACGCCTGGGGAACGCGCCGCGCGTTGAACCTGCCCGGCATCACGGCGAGCGTGGCCGAGATGATCGAAGCCATGGGCCGCGTTGCCGGGCCGGCGGTGGCGCAGCGGGTGGTGTGGAAGCCGGACGCGCGCATTCAGGCCATCGTCCGCACCTGGCCGGCGCGGTTCGAGACCCCGCGCGCACTGGCGATGGGATTTCGCGCCGACCCGGACGTGGAAACGGTGATCCGCAACTATATCGCGGACGAAGGCATCAAGGTCCGGTAGCCGAAAGCGCTTACCAGTTCGGGTCCCACAGCTTCCACCAGGGCGCTTCGCGCTTCACGCCTCCCGGCTTCAGGTATGGGCTGTTCGGGAAGTTGGTCTTCATCACGCGCACCGCGCTGTCGCGCAGGTTGTCCAGGCCGAGCGCGTCGTAGGCGTGGATCATGATGGAAAGCGCCTCTTCGGTTGCCGGCGCGCGCGGGTACTCCTTTACCGCGTACTGCGCCCGGTTCGCCGCCGCGACGTACGCGCCGCGCCTCATGTACCAGCGCGCCACGTGCACCTCGTGCGAGGCGAGCGAGTCGACCAGGTAGCGCATGCGCTCGATCGCGTCCGGCGTGTATTTCGATTTCGGGAAGCGCGTTGCCAGCTCCTTGAAGGTGGCGAAAGCCTCGCGCGTCGCCTTCGGATCGCGCTCGGACATGTCCGGGCTCGACAGCCCGGAGAGCAGGCCGGTGTTCTCGTTGAAGTTGATCAGCCCCTTGAGGTAGTAGGCGTAGTCGACGTTCGGATGGTTCGGGTAGAGCTTGATGAAGCGATCGGCCGCCGCGAGCGCCGAGGCGCGCTCGCTGTCCTTCCAGTACGCGTAGGCGATTTCGATCTGCGCCTGCTGGGCGAAGCGGCCGTAGGGGTAGCGCGCCTCGAGTTTTTCGAAGTACTTGACCGCCTGGGCCCAGTCCTTGGAGGCCATCGAGTCCATGGCTTCGCCGTAGAGCCGCTGCGCCGACCAGTTCGCGGTTTCGTCGCGCTCGGTCGAGGCGCAGGCGCCGAGCAGCAGCGCGGTGGCGAGGGCCAGGGGAGCAAGTAAACTTGAGCGCATGAAGCAAGGCCCCGCGTCGGAAACGGAAAATTATAGCCCGCTCGAGGCAATCGTCCCTCGGGCGCTGGGCGGAATCAGATTGGATCAGGCCCTGGCGCAATTGTTCCCGCAGTATTCGCGCAACCGCCTGCAGGCCTGGCTCAAGTCGGGCCACATCCTGGTCGACGGCGCGGCGGGGGCGGGCAAGCAGGCCGTCACGGGCGGAGAACGCCTCGTTCTTTGTCCGCCGCAGGCGCCGGCGGGCGGCGCGGCCCGGGCGCAGCGCATGCCGCTGTCGATCGTGCACGAAGACCGCGACCTGATCGTGATCGACAAGCCGGCCGGGCTGGTCGTGCACCCCGGCGCCGGGGTGCCGGACCGCACCCTGCTGAACGCGCTGCTCGCGCACGCTCCCGAGCTGGCCGCGGTCCCGCGCGCGGGCATCGTGCACCGGCTCGACAAGGACACCAGCGGCCTGCTGGTGGTGGCCAGGAACGTCTCCGCGCAGGCCAATCTCGCCAAGCAGCTGGCCGAGCGCAGCATGCGCCGCGTCTACCTTGCGGTGGTGCACGGCGATCCGCCGGCCTCGGGCACCGTCGACGCCCCGGTCGGGCGCGACGCGCGCGTTCGCACCAGGATGGCCGTATCCCAGCGCGGCAAGCAGGCGCGCACCGGCTACCGCGTACTCGAGCGCTACGGCCGCGCCGCGCTGGTCGAATGCCGGCTGGAGACCGGCCGCACGCACCAGATCCGGGTCCATTTCCAGCACATTCACCACCCGCTGCTCGGCGACCCGATCTACCGCCGCGGCGCGCGCCAGGCGCCGACTTTCGCGCGCCAGGCGCTGCACGCCTGCGAGCTGTCCCTGGTACACCCGCGCAGCGGCCGAGCAATGAGCTGGCGCGCGCCGCCGCCGCCGGACCTGCAGCGCCTGATCGACGAGTTGCGCGCCGCGCGATGATCGGCCTGATGCGCCCGGACTGGCCCGCGGCCGCGGGCGCGCTGGCCACCACGCGCGAGGGCGGCGCGAGCGGCGGCGCCTACGCAAGCCTGAACCTGGGCCTGCTCAGCGGCGACGACGAAGCCGCAGTGCGGGAAAACCGGCGCCGGCTCGAAGCCTTGCTGCCGTCGCGCCCGGTCTGGCTGCGCCAGGTCCACGGCACCCGCGTCGCCGATGCCGACGCCGCGCGCGCCGCCGGCGAAGAGCCCGAGGCCGACGCCGCGGTTGCGCGCCGGCCCGGCACGGTGTGCGCGGTGCTGGTGGCGGACTGCATGCCGGTGCTGCTGGCCGACCAGGCCGCGACCGTGGTGGGCGTCGCGCATGCGGGTTGGCGCGGCCTGTGCAATGGAGTGCTCGAGGCGACGCTCGACGCGATGCGCGCCGAGCCCGGGGAATTGATGGCCTGGCTCGGTCCTGCGATCGGGCCGCAGGCGTACGAGGTCGGCGACGAGGTGCGCGAGGCCTTCGTCGCGCGCGACCTGGCCGCGGCTGCCGCGTTTCGCGCCGTGCGCCGCGGGCACTGGATGCTGGACCTGTACGCGGTCGCACGCCAGCGCCTCGCGGCACGCGGCGTGACGCGCGTGCACGGAGGCGGGTTATGCACCTTTTCCGATCCGGCACGCTTCTTTTCCTACCGGCGCGACGGCGCCACGGGGCGCATGGCGGCGCTGATTTGGCTCGCCGGCGGCAGTCCGGGAGGCATTTGACGCCGGTGCGTTGTGCGGCGCAAAATCGGCCTCCGATCCAGCCTGCCGCAACCCACTCCGGCGCTGAGCTATTTGCCGGTCGGCAAACGACATTTTCATTCCCCGACGTCCTGACCTGAATGGCCGCGCAACCGAGTTCTCCCGAGGCGCTCCTGGCGGCGATCGCACAGGCGGGCAACGAGATGGCGCAGGGCTGGATGCGCTTGGTCGGCGGCGTCGTGCCGCCCGCCGGCGCGTCCCCCGGCGACTGGACGCGCGAGCTCGGCGGCGCGCGAATGCCGGCGCTGCAGTCGTCCTACGCCGAGAAGCAGGCTCAGCTCTGGATGGCGCTTGCGCGCGGATCAGGGGCGGCGCCGCAGGTTGCACCGGAGCCGGGCGATCGCCGCTTTGCGGCCAAGGCCTGGCGCGAGAATTCGTTCTACGACTACCTGAGGCAGTCCTACCTGCTGTCGGCGCACTACTTCACCGAGCTGGTGGAGGGCGCGCAGCTCGAGCCTGCGGCCAAGGACCGGCTGCGTTTCGCGGTAAGGCAGTGGATCGACGCCATGTCGCCGGCGAACTTCGTCGCCACCAACCCCGAGGCGCTGCGGCGCGCGCTCGATACCCGGGGCGAAAGCCTGGCCCGGGGACTGGTGAACCTGATCGCGGACTCGCACAAGGGGCGCTTGAGCCAGACCGACGAGTCCGCCTTCGAGGTGGGGCGCAACCTGGCGACCGCCCCGGGGCGCGTCGTATACGAGAACCCTCTTATCCAGCTGGTGCAGTACGCGCCGTCCACCCCGCAGGTGGGCAAGCGCCCGCTGGTGATGATTCCGCCGTGCATCAACAAGTTCTACATCCTAGATCTGCAGCCCGAGAACTCGTTCGTTCGCTACGCGGTCGACGCCGGACACACCGTGTTCATGCTCTCCTGGCGCAACGTCGGCCCCGAGCTGGGCGGGCTGACCTGGGACGATTACATCGAGCAGGGCGTGCTGCAGGCGCTGCGAGTGGCGCGCGAGATCGCCGCGAGCGAGCGGGTGAATGCGCTCGGCTTCTGCGTCGGCGGCACGCTGCTCGGTGCGGCGCTGGCGGTGCTGGCGGGCAAGGGCGAAGACCTGGTGGAGGCGGTCACCTATCTCGCCACGATGCTCGATTTCAGCGAGACCGGGCAGATCGGGCTGTTCGTCGACGAGGCGAGCCTGGCCGCGCGCGAGGCGCTCATCGGCGGCGGCGGAGTGTTCCCCGGCTCGGACCTGGCGTTCATGTTCTCGAGCCTGCGCGCGAACGACCTGGTGTGGCCCTACGTGGTCAACAACTACCTGCTGGGAGGCACGCCGGCCGCGTTCGACCTGCTGTACTGGAACGCCGACAGCACCAATCTTCCCGGGCCGATGTACTGCTACTACGTGCGCAACACCTATCTCGAGAACCGGCTGCGGGTGCCGGGCGCGCTGACCAACTGCGGCGTTCCGGTCGACCTGGGCAAGGTCGACCGGCCGACGTTCATCCTCGCCACGCGCGAGGACCATATCGTGCCGTGGCGCTCGGCCTACCGTTCGGTCGGCCTGCTCGGGGGCGAGAAGACCTTCCTGCTGGGCGCGAGCGGCCATGTCGCCGGGGTGATCAACCCTGCGGCCAAGAACCGGCGCAGCTACTGGCGCGCGACGGCTTATCCGGAGCATCCGGAGGCTTGGCTGGCGCTCGCCGAGGAGCACCCAGGCAGCTGGTGGCCGCAGTGGGCCGAGTGGATGGAGCAGCACAAGGGCGGCGCGCGCAAGGCGCCGGCGCGACCCGGCAACCGCAAGTACAAGGCGACCGAGCCGGGGCCCGGCCGCTATGTGAAGCAACGAGTGAACTAGGAGGCTAGAGATGGAAGAGATCTTCATCGTAGGCGCGGCGCGCACCGCGATCGGCAAGTTCGGCGGGACGCTCGCCAAGACCCCCGCCACGGCGCTCGGCGCGCACGTGATCCACAAGCTGCTCGAGCGCGCGGGCATTGCCCCGGAGCAGGTCTCGGAGGTGATCATGGGGCAGGTCCTGGCCGCGGGCTCGGGCCAGAACCCGGCGCGCCAGGCGGCGATCGGCGCAGGACTGCCCGACATGATCCCTGCCATGACGATCAACAAGGTATGCGGCTCGGGGCTCAAGGCGGCGATGCTCGGGGCGCAGTCGATCGCCAACGGCGACGCCGACATCGTGGTCGCGGGGGGACAGGAATCGATGAGCCTCGCGCCGCACGTGCTGATGGGCTCGCGCGACGGCTACCGCATGGGCGACGCCAAGATGATCGACTCGATGATCGTCGACGGCCTGTGGGACGTCTACAACCAGTACCACATGGGGGTTACCGCCGAGAACGTGGCCAAGGAGTACGCGGTGACGCGCGAGGCGCAGGACGAGTTCGCGCTCGCTTCCCAGCAGAAGACCGAGGCGGCGCAGAAGGCCGGCAGGTTCAAGGACGAGATCGTTCCGTTCGAGATCGCGTCGCGCAAAGGCACGCTGGTGTTCTCCGACGACGAGTTCCCGCGCCACGGCGCCACGCTCGAATCGCTCAAGAGCCTGAAGCCCGCGTTCGACAAGGCCGGCAGCGTGACTGCCGGCAACGCCTCGGGCATCAACGACGGCGCGGCGGCGGTGGTGCTCGCCTCGGCGCGCAAGGCGAAGGAGCTCGGGCTCAAGCCGCTGGCGCGCATCAAGTCGTTCTCCTCGGCCGGCGTCGACCCGAGATACATGGGGATGGGCCCGGTGCCGGCCTCCAAGCGCTGCCTGTCGCGCGCCGGCTGGACGCCGCCGGATCTCGACCTGATGGAGATCAACGAGGCGTTCGCTGCGCAGGCGATCGCGGTCAACCGCCAGATGGGCTGGGACACCGCGAAGGTGAACGTGAACGGCGGCGCGATCGCGCTCGGGCACCCGATCGGCGCCTCGGGCTGCCGCATCCTGGTGACCCTGCTGCACGAAATGGCCAAGCGCGACGCGAAGAAGGGGCTCGCGTCGCTTTGCATCGGCGGCGGCATGGGCGTGGCGCTGGCGGTGGAGCGATGAATTTTTCCGTAAACATGAAAGATCGAGCATGACCAAGCGTGTGGCACTGGTAACCGGGGGGATGGGCGGCATCGGCACGGCGGTGTGCCGCAAGCTCGCCCGCATGAACGACAACGTGGTGATGGCGAATTGCCTTCCGGGCTACGAAAAGAAGGACCAATGGCTGGCGCAGCTGCGCGCGGAGGGCTACGACAACGTGTTCGCCGCCGAGGGCGACGTGTCGGACTACGACTCGGCGGCAGCGATGGTGCGCAGGATCGAGTCCGAGATCGGGCCGGTGGACATCCTGGTCAACAGCGCGGGCATCGTGCGCGACAACATGCTGAAGAAGATGTCGCTCTCGGACTGGATGGCGGTGATCAGCACCAACCTGAACAGTGCCTTCATCGTCACCAAACAGGTGATCGAAGGCATGACCGAGCGCGGCTGGGGACGGATCGTGAATCTGTCCTCGGTCAACGGGCAGCGCGGGCAATTCGGCCAGACCAACTACTCCGCCGCCAAGGCCGGGCTGCACGGGTTCGCCAAGGCGCTGGCGCAGGAGGTGGTGCGCAAGGGCGTGACGGTGAACTCGGTGTCGCCCGGCTATGTCGAAACCGACATGGTGAAGTCGATCCGCAAGGACGTGCTGGAGAAGATCGTGGCCGGCATCCCGATGGGGCGCCTGGCGCACCCGGAGGAGATCGCGGCGCTGATCGGCTTTCTGGCCTCGGAGGAAGCCGGTTATATTACGGGCGCGAATATCGCCATCAACGGCGGAATGTACATGACGTAGAAGATCGGGCGAAGAGCCAATGGGGAGGAGGAGAGGAACATGACGGACAAGAAGCTGGCAGTCGTGACCGGCGGAATGGGCGGGCTGGGCGAGTCGATTTCCACCAAGATGGCCGACGCCGGCTACAGGGTGGCGGTGACCTATTCGCCCTCGAACACCAAATGGAAGTCGTGGCTGGAGGAGATGAAGGGACGCGGGCACGACTTCGCCGCCTACCCGGTGGACGTGGTCGATTTCGACGACTGCGCCGCCAAGAGCGAGAAGATCGTCAAGGACTGCGGGACGATCGACATCCTGGTCAACAACGCTGGAATCACGCGCGACATGACGTTCAAGAAGATGACCAAGGCGGACTGGGACGCGGTGATGCGCACCAACCTCGACTCCTGCTTCAACATGACCAAGCAGGTCATGGACGGCATGCTGGAGCACAACTGGGGCCGGGTGATCAACGTATCCTCGGTCAACGGCCAGAAGGGCGCCTTCGGCCAGACGAACTACTCCGCCGCCAAGGCCGGCATCCACGGCTTTACCAAGGCGCTCGCGCTCGAGGTGGCGAGGAAGGGCGTGACCATCAACACCATCTCGCCGGGCTATATCGGAACCAAGATGGTGACCGCGATCCCGAAGGAAATCCTGGATTCGAAGATCCTGCCGCAAATTCCGGTCGGCCGTCTGGGCAAGCCCGACGAGGTCGCCGGCCTGATCATCTATCTGTGCTCGGAAGAGGCCGCGTTCGTGACCGGGGCGAATATCTCGATCAACGGCGGCCAGCACATGTACTAAGGGGAAAGGAATGGAAAACCAGGTACGGATGATCAAGAAGTATCCCAACAGACGCCTTTACGACACCAAGACGTCGAGCTACATCACGCTCGCGGACGTGAAGCAGATGGTGCTCAAGCATGAGGATTTCCAGGTCATCGACGCCAAGACCAACGACGATCTGACGCGCCAGATCCTGCTGCAGATCATCCTCGAGGAGGAATCGGGCGGCATGCCGATGTTCTCCTCCGACCTGCTGTCGCACCTGATCCGGTTCTACGGCAACGCGATGCAGGGCCTGATGGGCACCTACCTGGAGAAGAACATCCATGCCTTCCAGGAGATGCAGAAGTCGCTGCAGGAGCAGTCGCAGCGCATGTACGGCGACAATACCCACGCGCCGCAAGAGCTGTGGTCGCAGTTCATGAACCTGCAGGGCCCGGCGATGCAGAGCCTGATGCAGGCCTATATCGAGCAGAGCCAGAAGATGTTCGTGCAGTTCCAGGATCAGATGCAGAACCAGGCCCGCAACATGTTCGCCGGAATGTCGTTCCCCGGCTTTCCCGGCGCAGTGCCGCAGAAGAACGAAGATCCCAACAAGCAGTCCTAGGGTGAAGACGGCGCCGCCCCGCATCGGCTTCGTATCGCTCGGCTGCCCCAAGGCGCTGGTCGATTCGGAGCGCATCCTGACGCAGCTGCGCGCGGAGGGCTACGCGACCTCCGCCAGCTACGAGCAGGCCGACCTGGTGGTCGTCAATACCTGCGGCTTCATCGACGACGCGGTGGAGGAATCCCTCGACGCGATCGGCGAGGCGCTGGCGCGAAAACGGCAAGGTCATCGTGACCGGCTGCCTCGGCGCCAAGGGCGGCGCGGTGCGCGCCGCGCACCCGGGCGTGCTCGCGGTGACCGGTCCGCACGCCACCGAGGCAGGTGATGCGCGCGGTGCACGCGCAGCTCGCAGCGCCCGCACGACCCGTACACCGACCTGGTTCCGCCGCAGGGCATCAAGCTCACGCCGAAGCACTACGCCTACCTCAAGATTTCGGAGGGCTGCAACCATCGCTGCACGTTCTGCATCATCCCGTCGATGCGCGGCGACCTGGTGTCGCGCCCGATCGGCGAGGTGATGCAGGAAGCCGAGGGACTGGTGCGCGCCGGCGTGAAGGAGCTGCTGGTGATCTCGCAGGACACCAGCGCCTACGGCGTGGATCTGAAGTACCGCACCGGGTTCTGGAACGGCCGCCCGCTCAGGACGCGCATGACCGAGCTTGCGCGCGCGCTCGGCGGGCTGGGCGTCTGGGTGCGGCTGCACTACGTCTATCCGTATCCGCACGTGGACGAGGTCGTGCCGCTGATGGCCGAAGGCAGGCTCCTGCCCTACCTGGACGTGCCGTTCCAGCACGCCGCGCGCGAGGATCCTCAAGCTGATGAAGCGCCCGGCCAGCGCCGGCGGCACGCTCGAGCGCATCCGCGCCTGGCGCGCGATATGCCCGGAGATCACGCTGCGCAGCACTTTCATCGTCGGCTTCCCGGGCGAGACCGAGGCGGAGTTCGAGCAGCTGCTCGAATTCCTCGAGCAGGCGCAGCTCGACCGCGTCGGCTGCTTCGCCTATTCGCCGGTCGAGGGGGCAGCGGCGAACGCGCTGCCGGATCCGGTGGCGGAGGAAGTCAAGCAGGAGCGGCGCGCGCGGCTGATGACGCTGCAGGCGGGGATCAGCGCGGCGCGCCTGCGCGCCAAAGCGGGGCGCAGGCTCGAGGTTCTGGTCGACCAGGTCGACCGCAAGGGCGCCGTCGCGCGCTCGAGCGCTGACGCGCCGGAGATCGACGGCGTGGTGCGCATACGCGACGGCGGCAAACTCAGGCCCGGCGAATTCGCCGCGGTCATCGTGGAGGACGCGGGCGAGCATGACTTGACGGCTCGCCTGGCGGCCTGACATCGCGGCGAGGAGGCAATATGGCAGCGCGTGAAGTGGTGGTGGTAGCGGGAGTGCGCACGGCGATAGGCGACTACGGCGGTGCGCTCAAGGAGGTCGCGCCGACGCGCCTCGGCGCGACGGCGATCAAGGAGGCGCTGGGACGGGCCAAGGTCGATCCGGCGAGCGTCGGGCACGTCGTCGTCGGCAGCGTGATCCACGGCGAGGCGCGCGACATGTACATGTCGCGCGTGGCGGCGATCGACGCCGGCTTGCCGGTCGGCACGCCCTGCCTGACCGTCAACCGCCTGTGCGGCAGCGGCCTGCAGGCGATCGTCTCGGCCGCGCAGCACATCCTGCTCGGAGACGTCGACGTGGCGATCGGCGGCGGCGCCGAGAGCATGAGCCGGGCGGCGTATTTCCTGCCCGGCGCGCGCTGGGGAACCCGCATGGGCGACGGCCCGATCGTGGACGCGATGACGGGCGCGCTGCACGATCCGTTCGGCCACGGCCACATGGGCGTCACCGCGGAGAACATCGCGGCCAAGTACGGCTTCACGCGCGAGCAGCAGGACGCGTTCGCGCTCGAATCGCACCGGCGCGCCGCCAACGCACTCGACAAGGGCTACTTCAAGAGCCAGATCGTGCCGCTGGAGCTGAAGACGCGCAAAGGCGTCGAGCAGTTCGTCATTGACGAGCATGTCCGCCGCGACGCGAAGATCGAGGACATGCAGAAGCTCAAGGCGGCGTTCAAGAAGGACGGCACGGTCACCGCCGGCAACGCCTCCGGGCTGAACGACGCGGGCGCCGCGGTGGTGCTGATGGAAGCGCAGGCGGCGGCCAAGGCGGCCGCGCGCCCGATGGCGCGCCTGGTCGCCTACGCCCACGCGGGCGTCGAGCCCCAGCTGATGGGACTGGGGCCGATTCCCGCCGTAAGGAAGGTGTTCGAGAAGGCGGGGCTCAAGCCGGCCGACATGGACGTGATCGAGTCGAACGAGGCGTTCGCGGTGCAGGCGATGGCGGTGACCAAGGACCTCGGGCTGGATCCGCAGAAGGTGAATCCGAACGGCGGCGCGGTCGCGCTGGGGCACCCGATCGGCGCCACCGGCTGCATCCTGACGGTCAAGGCCCTGTACGAGCTCGAGCGCACGAAGAAGCGCTACGCGCTGGTGACGATGTGCATCGGCGGCGGGCAGGGCATCGCCGCCATTTACGAACGGCTGGGCTAGTCGTCCTCGACCTGCACGCCTTTCCAGAACGCGACGTGCCCGGCGATATGCTCGGCTGCGGGTTTGGCGACCGGGTAATACCAGGCCGCGTCGCGGTTGACTTCACCCTCGACCACTACGTTGTAGTAGCTCGCGGTACCCTTCCAGGAGCAAACGGTGTGCGTCTGCGATTCGCGCAGGTAGGTCCGATCGACCGCCTCGGGCGGGAAGTAGGTATTGCCTTCGACCCGCTGCACCGCGTCCGCGTCGGCTTCGGCCAGCACCGTCCCGTTCCAGATTGCCCTGGGCATGGCGCAAGAATAGCCTAATCGCGCGGACTGATGCCTACCAAAGCGCGCAAGACCCGCATCGGACTCGCCCTCGGCTCGGGCGGCGCGCGCGGCTGGTCGCACATCGGCGTGATCCACGCGCTGCATGAGCTGGGCATCAAGCCGGATGTGGTGTGCGGCACTTCGATCGGCGCGCTGGTCGGCACCGCCTACGCCGCAGGGGATCTGGAGCGACTCGAGCGCTGGCTGCGGGGGATCGGGCGAGGCGACGTGCTCAAGCTGATGGACGTCGCCTGGGGCGGAGGCCTGATCAAGGGGCGCCGGCTGTTTGAACTATTCGCCGCGCACATCGAAGACCGGGATTTCTCGGCGCTCGCCCTGCCCTGCGGCGTGGTGGCCACCGACCTCGCCACGGGGCGCGAGATCTGGCTGCGCGAGGGACCGCTGCTCGAGGCGGTACGCGCCTCGATCGCGATGCCGGGCCTGTTCACGCCGGTCGAGCGCGACGGCATGCTGCTGGTCGACGGCGGCCTGGTCAACCCGGTCCCCGTGTCGATGTGCCGCGCGCTCGGCGCCGAGGTGGTGATCGCGGTCGATCTGGGCTGGGCAAAGCTGGGACGCTTTCGCCAGCATATCGGCGCGAGAATGGGCGGCTTGCGCGCGCCGTCGTGGCTCGACCGACTCACGCGGCTGGTGCGGCGCGGCGAGTTGAGCGAGGCGGAGCAGCGCCGCAACGCGCCTTCGATCATCGAGGCGATCCTGACCAGCATCGACATCATGCAAGTCAGGGTGGCGCGCAGCCGGCTCGCCGGCGACCCGGCGGAAGTGATGGTGACGCCGATGCTGCCGGACTTCGCCACCATGGACTTTCACCGCGCGGCCGAGGCGATCGAGGAGGGCCGCGCGGCGGTCGCCCGCGCGCGCCCGATGCTGGAACGAATGACGGAGGTGTGAGATGGACTATCGCAGACTGGGCCGCAGCGGCCTCAAGGTGTCGGTGCTGTGCCTCGGTGCGATGATGTTCGGCGATCGCACCGACGAGGCCGAGGCAGAGCGGATCGTGGCCTCGGCGCGCGAGGCTGGCATCAACTTCGTCGACACGGCGGACGCCTACGCCAAAGGCGATTCGGAGCGCATTGTCGGGCGCCTGATCGCGACGGACCGGGAGCGCTGGGTCGTCGCCACCAAAGTCGGCAATACCGGCGCGCCGCCGCCGGACGACGCCGACCTGTCGCGCCGCCACGTGATGCGCGCGATCGACGCCTCGCTCGGGCGCCTCGGCACGGATTACGTCGACCTTTACTATCTGCACCTGGACGATGCCGGCACGCCGCTGGAGGAGACGGTGTCGACCATGGGCGACCTGGTGCGCGCCGGCAAGATCCGCTATTGGGGCGTGTCCAACTTCCGCGCTTGGCGCATCGCCGAGGCGGCGCTGCTCGCCGACCGGATCGGGGTGCCGCGCCCGGCCGTCTGCCAGCCCTACTACAACGCCGTGAACCGCATGCCCGAAGTGGAGGTGCTGCCTGCGTGCGAGCACTTCGGCCTCGGCGTGGTGCCCTACTCGCCGCTCGCGCGCGGCGTGCTCACCGGCAAGTACCGGCCGGGCGAGCCGCCGCCCGCGGACACGCGTGCCGGGCGCGGCGACAAGCGCATGATGCAGACCGAGTTTCGCGCCGAGTCGCTTGCGATCGCCGAAAAGATCAAGGCGCAGGCCCAGCGGCGCGGCATGAGCGCAGGCCAGTTCGCGCTCAATTGGGTGCTCAACAGTGGCGCGGTCACCAGCGTGCTCGCCGGGCCGCGCACGATGGAGCAGTGGACCGAGTACCTGGGCGCCCTGGGTCACGCCTTCGGCGCCGAGGACGAGGCGCTGGTCGGGGCGCTGGTCGCGCCCGGCCACCCTTCGACGCCGGGATTCAACGATCCGCGCTACCCGATAACGGGCCGGCGACCGCGCCTGTCCTAGCCGGCTTCGCCCGGCAAGGGCTCCGCTGCCGGCCGCGCCGCGTGGTCCGCCGCGAGCAGCAGGTACATCGCCGGCACCACGAACAGCGTGAACAGGGTGCCGATCGCGATGCCCGAGGCGATCACCAGGCCCATGTTGAAGCGGCTCACCGCGCCGGCGCCGCTCGCGGTGATCAGCGGCACGACGCCGAACACCATTGCCGCGGTGGTCATCAGGATCGGGCGCAGCCGGATTCCGGCGGCCATCTCGATCGCCTCGCGCTTGGCGTGCCCTGCGCGCTGCAGGTTGTTGGCGAATTCGACGATCAGGATGCCGTGCTTGCTGATCAGTCCGATCAGCGTTACCAGACCGACCTCGGTGTAGATGTTGAGGGTCGCGCCGCCGATTCCCAGGTTGATGAAGATCAGCGCGCCGCAGATCGACATCGGCACCGACACCAGGATGATGACCGGGTCGCGGAAGCTCTCGAACTGGGCCGCGAGCGCGAGGAAGATGATGATCAGGGCGAAGAAGAACGTCACCACCAGGGCGCTCGACTCCTGCACGTACTGGCGCGACTGGCCGGCATAATCGATCGAGTAGCCCTGCGGCAGCGTGCGCGCGGCGAGGTTCTGAAGATAGGCCAGCGCGTCGCCCTGCGCCACGCCGGGAAAGGGCACGCCCGAGATGGTGGCCGAGTTCTGCTGCTGGAAGTGGTTCAGCGTCTGCGGCACCACCTTGGTCTCGATATGCGCGATGGTCGAAAGCGGCACCATGTCGCCGCTCGCGGTGCGCAGGTAGTAGTTGCGCAGCTGGTCCGCGTTCAGGCGGTCGACCTGCTCGCACCTGCGGAATCACCTTGTAGGAGCGGTCGGCGAGGCTGAAGTAGTTGACGTAGCCGCCGCCCAGCATCGCCGACAGCGCGCCGCCGACGTCGCGCATCGACAGCCCGAGCTGCGCCGCGAGCTCGCGGTCGATCACCACCTCGACTGGGGCTGGTCGAACTTGAGGTCGCCGTCGATGAAGATGAACATGCCGCTCTTCTGCGCGTCCTGCAGGAACTTCTGCGCCACGTCGTTCAGGCGTTCGAACGGCTCGGTGGTCTGGATCACGAACTGGATCGGCAGCCCGAACGCGCCCGGCAGCGGCGGCGGCTGGAACACCACCACCTTGATGCCTGCGATCTTGTTCAGCTGCTGCTGCACCGCGGGCTGCAGTTGCGCGGCAGTCTTGGCGCGCTGGTCCCAGGGCTTGAGCACCATGCCGGCAATCGACTGGCCCGGCACATCGAGCTGGAACACGTGATCGGTCTCGGGATGCGAGGCGAAGTCCTTGTACACCTCGCGCGAGTAGAGCTGGCGCTGCACCAGCGTGGCGTTGGGCGCCGAGGTCGAGGACGAGATGAGGATGCCCTGGTCTTCCTGCGGCGCGAGCTCCGTCTTCGCGCCCGCGTACAGGAAGTAGATGCTGCCCAGGACGATCAGCGCGAAAACCCCGGTCACCGGCACGTAGGCGAGGGTACGGTGCAAAAGCGCCTCGTAGCGGCGATGCAGGCCGTCGAACGCATGGTCGAGATAGAGCACCAGCCGAGCCTGCCAGCCGTGCTCCGCGGGATTGTGCGGCTTGAGCATGCGCGAGCACATCATCGGCGAGAGCGTAAGCGCGACGATCGCCGATACGGTCACGGCGCCGACCAGGGTAAACGCGAACTCCGTGAACAGCGCGCCGGTCAGGCCGCCGAGGAAGCCGATCGGCACGTACACCGCTATCAGCACCACCGTCATCGCGATGATCGGGCCGCCCAGCTCGCGCGCGGCGAGCACCGCGGCCTGCATCGGGCGCAGCCCCTCCTCGAGGTGCCGGTTCACGTTCTCTACCACGATGATCGCGTCATCGACCACCAGCCCGATCGCCAGCACCAGGGCGAGCAGCGTAAGAAGATTGATGCTGAAGCCGAATATCAGCATCACGGTGAAGGTGCCCACCAGGGACAGCGGAATCGCCAGGGTGGGAATGATCACCGAGCGCAGCGAGCCGAGGAAGGCGAACACCACCAGGGTGACGATGAGCAGGGCCTCGCTGAGCGTCTTCACCACCTCGGTGATCGAGCTGTTCACGAACTTGGTCGAGTCGTAGACGATGCGACCGTCGAGGCCCTGCGGCAGCTGGGCCTGGATCGCGGGAAAGGTGTCGCGCACGCGCTTGATCACGTCGAGCAGGTTGGCCGCGGGCGCCACCTGGATGCCGATGTAGACCGCCTGCTTGCCGTCGAAGCCGACCGCCGACTCGTAGTCCTCCGCGCCGAGCGTCACGTTGGCGACGTCCTCGAGCCTTACCACGGCGCCGTTCTGCTGCTTCACGATCAGGCGCTTGAACTCGTCCAGCGAGTGCAGGCTGGTGGATGCGGTCAGGTTGACCTGGACCATCTGGCCCTTGGTGCTGCCGACCGCCGACAGGTAGTCGTTGCTCGCGAGCGCCTGCTGCACGTCGCTGGCGGTGAGGCCGTAGGCGGCGAGCCTGTTCGGGTCCAGCCAGGCACGCAGCGCGAACAGCTTCTGGCCGAGCAGCTCCGCGGTCTGCACGCCCTCGACCGCCTGCAGCTTGGGCTGCACTACGCGCACCAGGTAGTCGGTGATCTTGTTGGCCGGCAGCACGTCGCTCGCGAAGCCGATGTACATCGCATCGATGGTCTGGCCGATCTTCACCGACAGCACCGGCTGCTGCGAGCCCTGCGGCAGCTGGTTGAGGACCGCGTTGACCTTGGTGTTGATCTCGGTCAGCGCCTTGTCCGGGTCGTAATTGAGCCGCAGGTTGGCGGTGATCGTGCTCACGCTCTGGCTGCTGGAGGAAGTCATGTAATCGATGCCGTTGGCCTGGGCGATCGAATTCTCCAGCGGCGTCGTGATGAACCCCGCCACCAGCGCCGGATCGGCGCCGACGTAGGTGGTGGTCACGGTGACCACCGCGTTCTGCGTGCGCGGGTACTGCAGCACCGGCAGCAACGCGACCGAGCGCAGGCCCAGCACCAGCAGCAGCAGGCTCACCACCGTGGCGAGCACCGGCCGGCGGATGAAGATGTCGGTGAATTTCATGGCTCGCCCCGCCTCACTCGTCCTTCGGACGCGGGGCAGGGTTGTCGGTCGGCTGAACCGTGTTGTTGATCAGGATCGGAGTGCCGTTGCGCAGCTTGAGCTGGCCCGTGCTTACCACCGTCTCGCCCTCCTTGAGGCCGGTGAGCACGGCGATCTGGTCGCCGCGCGTCGCGCCGGTGGTGACGAAGCGCTGGGCGGCGACCAGCCGCGGCTTGCCGTCGGGCCCCTTGCCCTTGTCCTCGACCACGAACACGGTGTCGCCGTAGGGATTGAAAGTGATCGCGGTCTGCGGCAGGGTGAGGCGGCGCTCCTCGGCGCCGAACTCGACCGCGACGTTCACGAACATGCCGGGCAGCAGCCGGTGCTGCGGGTTGTGCAGCAAGGCGCGTACCTGCACATTGCGCGTGGCTTGATCCACCTTGGCATCGAGCGCGGCGATCTCCCCTTCGAAGCGCTCGCCCGGCAGCGCGTCGGCCGTGGCGCTCACCTTGAGGCCGGCGCGCATGCCCGCCAGTGCGCTCTGCGGCACGCTGAAATCGACGTACACCGGGTCCAGCGCCTGCAGCGTCACCAGCTTGGCGCCGGGCGCGACGTACTGGCCGAGGTCGACCGCGCGCAAGCCGAGCCGGCCGGCAAAGGGCGCGCGAATGTTCTTCTTGTCGACCAGCGCCTGCTGCGCGGCCACTTGCGCCTGCGCCACCTTGAGGTTGGCCGCGTCCGCATCGACCGTCGCCTGGCTCACCGCCTCGACCTTGAGCTGGCGCTGGTCGCGCTGATAGTTCAGATCTGCCAGTCCGGCCGTGGCCTTGAGCGAGGCGAGCAGCGCCAGGTCGGAGGCGGCGTTCAGCTGCACCAGCGGCGCGCCGGCCGGCACTTCCTCGCCGGAGCGGAAATGGATCGCCGAGATGACGCCGGCGACTTCCGGCGCGAGGTCGGCGCCGCGCACCGCGCGCAGCGTGCCGATCGCGCTGAGCGCCGGCTGCCAGCTCTGGTAGCCGGCCTTGATGGTCGATACCGTCTGCGGCGGCACGCCTTGCGAGGAGAGGTACTTCTTGATCATGCGCGACTTGAAAGCCTGGAAGCCGAAAATGGCGCCGAAGATCACGCCGGCGATCAGCAGCATCAGGACCATGCGTTTGGTCATGGATTGCGACTCCCTGCAGGTTCGGAATTGGGCGCCTGCGCGGCGGCGTCGTGCCACCAGCCGCCGCCAAGCGCCTGGAACAGCGCCGCCGTGTCGGCGTAGCGCGCGGCCTGGGCCTGCACCAGCCCGATGCGGCTGCGCTGGTACTGCTGCTCCGCGTTGAGCAGCACAAGGGTGCTGGTGGCGCCGAGCTCGAACTGGCTGTGCGCGAGCTCGTAGCTGGCGCGCGCGGCGGCCGCGGCCTCGGCCTGCGCCTTGAGCGCCTGCGCGTCGCCTTCCAGCGCGCGCAGCGCATCGGCGACGTTCTGAAACGCCCCCAGCACCGTCTGGCGATACTGCGCCATTGCCCGGTCGTAGGCCGCAACCGCCGCGCGCTCCTGCGCCTTGAGCGCGCCGCCGTGGAAGATCGGCTGCAGCAACCCGGCGCCGGCGTTCCAGATCATGCTGTTGGCGCCGAACAGGTCGCCGGTCTTGGTCGCGACCGTGCCGTAGGACGCGCTGAGCGTGAGCTGCGGGTACTCGGCGGCGGTCGCGACTCCGACCTGGGCGCTCGCCTCGTGCAGCAGCGCCTCGGCGGCCCGGATGTCGGGCCGCTGGCGCACCAGTTCGGAGGGCAGGCTGAGCGGCAGCTCGCGCGGCAGCGCGAGCCCGGCGAGCTCGAATTGCGGCAGCTGGGCGCTGGCGGGCGTCCTGCCCACCAGCGTTGCGAGCGCATTACGCGTCTGCGCCAGCGCCTTTTCCAGCGGCGGCAGCGCGGCGCGCGTCTGCGCCAGCTGTGCGCGCTGCACCAGCACCTCGGCGCGCGAGATCGCGCCCAGCGCGAGCTGCTTTTCGACCAGCGCGAGCGAGCGCTGCTGGGCGTCGATGATGTCTCGCGTGGCGCCGATCTGGGCCCGCAGCGAGGCCTCGCTCACCGCGGTGGTCACGATGTTCGAGGTAAGCGTCAGATAGGTCGCCGCGATCTGGTAGCGCTGGTAGTCGATCTGAGCCTCGAGCGACTCGAGCTCGCGCCGCGCGCCGCCGCTGGCGTCGATCTGGTAGGACACGTTGACCGAGGCGTTGTACAGGTTGAAGGCCGGTATCCGCGCTTGCGGCTGGTTCTGGGAGGCGCCGGAAATCTGCTGCCGCGACGCGCCCAACCTGGCGTCGACGCTGGGATAGAGCACGGCGGTGGTCGCCCTGAGGTTTTCCTCCGACACGCGCAGCGCCGCCTGCGCCGCCTCGAGGGTCGGGCTGTCCGCGAGCGCGGCGCGGATCAGGCGGTCGAGTTCGGGCGAGCGAAAGACCTGCCACCACTCGGCGGGAATTTCGCGCCCGTAGACGAAGCGCTGCTCGGCGCCGCCGGCGACCGGCGCGGCGGCAGTCTGCGACGGCAGCGGCCCGGCGGCGTAGCCCGCGCCGGCGGGAGCCTCGGGCCGGCGGTAGTCGGGCCCCACGGTGCAGGACGCCAGCGCCGCGGCAGCCGCGGCCAGCGCCGCAAGACGAACCGGGCGCGGACTCACAGCTGAGCCTCGACCACGGCGGCCGGTGCGAGGCCTTCGATCAGCGCGCTCACCATGTCGCGCACCCCGTGCTTAAAGGGCGCGGCGTGGCAGCTGAAATGTTCGCGCATCGCGGCCTGGAAGCATCCCGCGAGCAGCAGCTCGGCCGCCGCGCGCGCGTTCGCGCCGGGGGCGACGCGGCCCAGGCGCTGCTCGGCTTCAAGGTAGGCTGCCAGCGCGGCGCCGGACTCGCCCGGGCCGAGCTTGTTGCGCTCGAGGATCTGGCGCACGCGCAGGAGCAGCGTGCGGTCCGAGTAAAGCGAGCAGACCATCGGCGCGACCCTGAGGTGGAACTCGAGCGCGGCGCGCGCGACCTGCTCCAGGTTCGCGCGCAGGCTGCGCCGGCCGACCTGCAATGCGAGGTCGTCTACCACCTGCTTGAACTCGCCCATCCCGGCCTGGATCACCGCGAGCAGCAGCTCGGCCTTGTCGGCGAAATGGTGGTACAGGGCGCCCTCGGCGACGCCGGCCGCGCGCGCGATGTCGCGCGTGCTGGTGCGCGCCAGGCCGCGCTCGCACATCAGGCGCGTGGTGGCGGCAATCAGACGCTCGCGGGTGCCGCCGGCGGCGGCGCCAGAACGTACGGGGGAACGAATCATGGTTTGAGCAGACGCTCACGAATTCTGAGCGACCGCTCAATCGATGTCAAGGCGCCGGCCTTGTTAGACTAACGGCGATGGAACTCTCGCCGCAGGTCACGCTTGCCGTGCTCGGTGCCGCGCTGCTGCACGCGGGCTGGAACGCGCTGTTCAAGTCGAGTCCGGACAAGGCGCTCGAGAACGTCGCGCTCGCGGTCAGCCGCGGCGCGCTCGCGCTCGCCTGCGTGCCGTGGCTGCCCCTGCCGGCGCCCGCGTCCTGGCCCTGGATCGCGGCATCGGTGCTGGTGCACGTCGCCTATTTCTGGGCCCTGGCGGGAGCCTACCGCTGGGGCGACCTGACGTTCGCCTATCCGGTGATGCGCGGCGGGGCGCCGGTGCTGGTGGCGCTGGCGAGCGCGGCGCTGTTCGGCGAGGTCCTTTCCTGGCACCAGGCGGCGGCGGTGGCGCTGATCTGCGCCGGAATCCTCGCCTTCGCCCGTGGTCCGCGCGGCGACGCGCAGGCCGGGCGGCGGGCGATGCTGTTCGCCCTCGGCAACGCGGCGGTGATCGCGACCTACACCCTAATCGACGCGCGCGGAGTGCGCCTGTCGGGCGCCGCGGTGAGCTACGCGCTATGGTTCTTCGTCGCCAACAGCGTAGTGCAGATCGCGCTCGGCGTGGCGGGGCGCGGGCGGGAGGTGCCGGGCTACCTGCGGCGCCACTGGCTGCGTGCGGCGATTGGCGGCGCCTTCACGCTGGGATCCTACGGCATCGCGCTGTGGGCCATGGCGCGCGCGCCGGTCGCGCTGGTGGCGGCGGTGCGGGAAACCTCGGTCGTGTTCGCCGCCGCGCTGGGCGCGCTGTTCCTCGGCGAGCGCTTCACGCTGCGGCGCGCGGGCGCCACCGCGACCGTGCTGGCCGGCCTGGTGGCGCTGCGTCTTTAGCTCAGCGCGCGGCAGGCTCGATCGCGCCGCCCGCCAGGCGCACGCGGTCTCCGGCGCGCCAAGGGGGCTGTTGCGCCAGCGTGACGACCCGCGTGCGACCGTCTTCCAGGCGCACGGTGACCTGCCACTGTTTCGTCGCGCGCGCCCGCTTCTCGACTTCGTTGCCGGCGAGCGCGCCGCCGACCGCGCCGACCACGCCCATCAGCGTCCTCGCGTTGCCTCCGCCCAGCTCGTGGCCGACCAGCGCGCCGGCGACGCCGCCGGCCACCGCGCCCAGGCCGGTGCCCTTGCCTTTGACCTCCACTTCGCGCACTCCTTCGACCACGCCGCAGTCGGCGCATGCCGGCCTGGCCTCGGCAACCTGGGCTGCAGGCTCGGCGCGCTTGGCCGCGGCCGCGGCCGCGCGGCGCAAGGGTTTGTGCGTCGCTTTGGTCTCTGGCGCCTTGGCTGCGGCTGCAGGCGCTTGCGCGGGCGCGGACGCTGCGGTGGGCTCGGAGGCGCCTTTGCTTCCGGGGAGCAAGCCTGTGAACGCGGCAACGCCGACCGCTGCCAGCACGATCACGGCGGCCGCTGCAGTGGCGACCAGGGGGTGTAGCTTATTGGCGACACTCATTGGATTGATCTCCCGTCATCGATTTGCAGACCTGCGATAGACCGGAGCCGATCGCCTGGGTTCCGCGGCGGGGCATCAATCGGTCACGCTTCAGGCCGCATTTGCGGGAAGAGAATTACGTCGCGGATCGACGGACTGTCGGTGAGCAGCATCACCAGGCGGTCGATGCCGATCCCGGCGCCCGAAGTGGGCGGCAAGCCGTATTCGAGCGCGCGGATGTAGTCCGCGTCGTAGTACATCGCTTCCTGGTCGCCGGCGTCCTTCTTCTTCGCCTGGTCAAGGAAGCGCTCGGCCTGGTCCTCGGGGTCGTTCAGCTCGGAAAAGCCGTTCGCGATCTCCTTCGCGTCGATGAACAGCTCGAAGCGCTCGGTGATCTCGGGATCGCCGTCCTTGCGCCGCGCGAGCGGCGAGACCTCGGCCGGGAAGTCGAGGATGAAGGTGGGCTCGACGAGCTGCTTTTCCGCCAGCGCCTCGAACAGAAGCAGCTGCAGCGAGCCCCAGCCCTGCTCGTCGCCGAAGGCGATGCCGAGCGCACGCAGCTTGTCGGCCAGAAAAGCGCGCTCGCGCAGCTGCGCCGCGGACCACAACTCCGGGGCGTGGCGCTGGATCGCCTGCGCCATCGTCAGGCGCGCAAACGGCTTGCCGAAATCGATCTCCCGCTCCTGATAGACCACCCTGGCGGTTCCCAGGGCGGATTGCGCGGCGTGCCGGATCAACTCCTCGGTGAGCGACATCATGTAGTGATGGTCGGTGTACGCGCAGTACGCCTCCATCATGGTGAACTCCGGGTTGTGGCGCGTGGAGATGCCTTCGTTCCTGAAGTTGCGGTTGATCTCGAACACCCGCTCGATGCCGCCGACCACCAGCCGCTTCAGGTACAGCTCCGGTGCGATACGCAGGTACAGCTCCATGTCGAGCGCGTTGTGGTGGGTACGGAACGGACGCGCCGCCGCGCCGCCCGGGATCGGCTGCAGCATCGGCGTCTCGACCTCGAGATAGTCGGCGCGCGCCATGTACTCACGCATCGCCCGCACTACGCGCGAGCGCACGGCGAACACCCAGCGCGAGCGCTCGTTCACCAGCAGGTCGAGGTAGCGCTGGCGGTAGCGCTGCTCCTGGTCGGTCAGGCCGTGAAACTTCTCCGGCAGCGGGCGCAGCGATTTCGCCAGCAGCCGCAGCCCCTGCACGCGCAGCGTCAGCTCGCCGGTGCGGGTCTTGAACAGGACGCCGGTCACGCCGACGATGTCGCCGATGTCGTGATGCTTGAAGGCCGCGTGGCTCTCCTTGCCCGTGTTGTCGTCCGAAACGTAGATCTGCAGCCGTCCGCTGTGGTCCTGCAGCACCCCGAAGCTCGCCTTGCCCATGACGCGCTTGAGCATCAGGCGGCCGGCGATCTTGGCCTGCACCTGCCTGCCCTCCAACTCCTCGGCCGGCAGCTCGCCGTAGCGCTCAACCAGGCTCGCCGCCATGTCCTCGCGCGCGAAGTCGTTCGGATAGGCCGCGCCTTCCTCGCGCAGCTTGGCGAGCTTGGCGCGCCGCTCGGCGATGATCTGGTTCTCGTCCTGCTGCGCCTCGGGCTTGTTGGTCTGCGTCATTTCATACTCCCTGCTTGAGGCTCGCGCTGATGAACGGGTCCAGGTCGCCGTCGAGCACCGCCTGCGTGTTGCCGACTTCGATTCCGGTACGCAGGTCCTTGATGCGCGACTGGTCCAGTACATAGGACCGGATCTGGTGTCCCCAGCCGATGTCCGACTTCGCTTCTTCGACCTTGTCGCGCTCGGCCTGGCGCTTGCGCAGCTCGAGCTCGAAAAGCTTCGACTTGAGCATCGCCATCGCCTCGGCACGGTTGCGGTGCTGCGAGCGGTCGTTCTGGCATTGCACCACGTGTTGGTGGGCAGGTGCGTGATGCGCACCGCACTGTCGGTGCGGTTGACGTGCTGGCCGCCCGCGCCGGAGGCGCGGTAGGTGTCGATCTTCAGATCGGCCGGGTTGATCTCCACCTCGATCGACTCGTCCACTTCGGGGTACACGAACACGCTCGCAAACGAGGTGTGCCGGCGCGCATTGGAGTCGAAGGGGCTCTTGCGCACCAGCCGGTGCACGCCGAGCTCGGTGCGCAGCGTGCCGTAGGCATAATCGCCGACGACCTTGAGCGCGGCGCTCTTGATCCCGGCCACCTCGCCGTCGGTGCGCTCGAGGATCTCCACCTTGAAGCCCTTGCGGTCGCAGTACTTGAGGTACATGCGCTCGAGCATTGCGGCCCAGTCCTGCGCTTCCGTGCCGCCCGAGCCGGCCTGGATGTCGACGAAGCAATTGCTGGGGTCGAGCGGATTGGAGAACATGCGGCGGAACTCGACTCCCGCCACTTCCTTCTCGAGCTTGGCCGCCTCGCGTCCGATCTGCTCCAGCGTGGCCTCGTCGTTGTCCTCGCGCGCGAGCTCGAACAGCTCCCTCGCGTCGGCGACGCCGGCGTCGACGCGCTCGAGCGTCAGCACCACGGCTTCGAGCGACTTCTTCTCCTTGCCGAGCTCCTGGGCGCGCTGCGGCTTGTCCCACAGCTTGGGGTCTTCGAGCTCGCGATTCAGGTCTTCGAGGCGCTTCTGCTTGCCGTCGAAGTCAAAGATACCTCCGCAGCTCGGCGATCCGCTGGCGCAAGTCGTCGAGCGACGAGGCGATCTGGTTGATGCGTTCTGCTTCCATGGGGAGGTGCTGCGCGGAAAGGGCGGATTATACAGGCGCCGGGAGCACCATCTGCGTCTGGGTCACCAGCGCGAGCAGCTTGCCACCCTCGGCGCTGATGCGCGTCTGCCACACCATGGTCGTCCTGCCGCGATGCAAGGGGGTGGACTCGCCGATCACGCGCGCGCCGACCTGCGCCGCGCCGATGAAGTTGGTCTTCGACTCGATCGTCGTGGTGCGCGCGCCCGGCGGCAGGTTGGCGACGGTCCCGACCGCGCCCAGGGTATCGGCGAAGGCCATGAAGGCGCCGCCGTGCATCACGCCGCCGGTGGTGCAGATCTCGGGACGGACCGTGAGCTCGGCCAGCACCCGCTCCGGCGTGACCTCGGTCAGGCGGATGCCGAGCAGCTCGGGAAAGATGCCTTTCAGGCGTTCCTGGATCTCGGCTGCGAGGCTCATCGAATCTCCCTGCCCGTGTAGTCCTCCTCGACGCGGTCCTCGAAGAAGCTGGTGGGATTGGGCGCCGCCATGAAGCGCCGGTGCACCTCGGGCGAGACCTTGGGGTACTGGAACACGCGTCCGTTGGACAGCTCGACTTCCAGCGTCTGGCTCTTTTCGTCGTAGCCGACCGAGCGGACCTTGGAGGAATTGACGCGCTTGCGCTCCACTTCAGGCCGCCTCCACGCGCACCTTGTCGCCCGCGCGTACCTTGGCCAGCGCGCGCGGGTCGCCCAGCACGCGGCCGAGCACGTTGCAGCGGCTGGCGAGTTTCGGCCGGCCGTCGGTCGAGATCGGCGTCGGGCCGAAGGGCAGGGCGAGCGCCGAGCCCTCGACCCAGAAGCACACCGTGCCGGGCTCGACGATCTGGCGCGCGTGCGGTTCGAGGTCGACCGAGATCGGGGCGTCGAAGTAGACTTCCTCGCCCCAGGTCTGGGCGGACGATTCGAACGGCAGCGCTTCGAGCAGCGCGGCGACGCTGGGCGTGTCGTCGAGCGCGACTTCGAGCTCGGTGCGGCCGGCGCGGATGCGCAGCCTGGCGCTAGGCTTCGATTTGCTCGACATTGAGCTGGACGCTCTTCAGGCCGTTGAATTCGTTCACCGTAAGCCGGTACGCGGCGCGTATGCGTGAACCCAGGCCGCCGCCGCGCTGCACCGAGCGCGGATCCACGGCGTTGAATCGGATCGCATCGAACCGCCGCCCGTCCTTGACCAGGCGCAGCTTGAGATGCCGCTCCCCCACCACGCGCTGGCTGTCGACGGAAAATGTATCGCAGAACAGCGGCTGCGGAAAGCCCTGGCCCCAGATCTGCTCCTCGAGCAGCCGCGCCACGCCGAGCGTGACGTGCTCCGGGTCGAGCGCGCCGTCGGTCTCGATGACCGGCGCCAGGGCCTCGGGCGGCATCGTGTCGGCCGCGGCACGCTCGAACGCGGCGCCGAAGCGCTCGAAGTCGCGCTCGCGCAGCGTCAGGCCCGCGGCCTGCGCGTGGCCGCCGAAGCGCAGGATCAGCCCGGGCTCGCGCTTGGCCACCAGGTCGAGGCAGTCGCGCAGGTGCAGCCCCGGGATCGAGCGCCCCGAGCCGCGCAGCAGCCCGGCGTTGGCGCCGTCCCCCGCGCGCGCGAAGCACACCACCGGGCGGTGCAGGCGCTCGCGCAGGCGCGAGGCGAGGATCCCGACCACGCCCTGGTGCCAGCCCGGCTCGAACAATGCCGCGGCCGCGCCAGGCGCGGCTTCGATTGCGGCGGCGACCACCAGCGCCTCGTCCAGCATCTCGCCCTCGATCCTGCGCCGCTCGCGGTTGAGCTGGTCGAGCTGCAGCGCGATGCCCGATGCGCGCGCCTCGTCGTCGGTCACGAGGCACTCGATGCCCAGGCTCATGTCGGCCAGACGCCCCGCCGCGTTCAGGCGCGGGCCGGCGACGAAGCCGAGGTCGAAGCCAGTCGCCTGCGCCGGCCAGCGCCCGCCCGCGCGCAGCAGCGCGTTCAACCCGGGCGAGGCATGCCCGGTGCGCAGGCGCTTCAGTCCCTGCGCGACCAGGATGCGGTTATTGGCGTCCAGCGGAACCACGTCGGCGACGGTCCCGAGCGCGACCAGGTCGGCGAGCGTGCCGAAGTTGGGCTCGGGCCGCGCGGTGAAGGTGCCGCGCCGGCGCAGCTCCGCGCGCAGGGCGAGCATGACGTAGAACATGACGCCAACTCCCGCCAAGGCCTTGGAAGGGAAGCCGCAGCCAGGCTGGTTCGGGTTGACGATGCACTCGGCCGCCGGCAGCTCGGGGCCCGGCAGGTGGTGGTCGGTGACGAGGGTGGCGATGCCGAGCGCCCGCGCCCGCGCCACGCCCTCGACGCTCGCGATGCCGTTGTCGACCGTGACCAGCAGCTCGGGACGCAGGCCGGCCGCGAGCTCGACCAGCTCCGGCGACAGGCCGTAGCCGAGCACGAAGCGGTCCGGCACCAGGTACTGGACCTTGGCGCCGAGGCCGCGCAGCGCGCGCAGGCCCAGCGCGCACGCGGTCGCCCCGTCGGCGTCGTAGTCGGCGACTATGAGGATGCGCCGCTTGCCGGCGATGGCGTCCGCGAGCAGCGCTCCTGCCTGTTCCGCGTTGGTGAGCAGCGAAGGCGCGAGCAGGCGCGAGGGGTCGTAGTCCAGCTCCTGCGCCGAGCGGATGCGCCTGCCGGCGAATACGCGCGCGAGCACCGGGTGAATGCCGGCGCGCTCGAGCGCGCGCCGGTCCGCCTCCGCAAAGGTCCGCTCGACGATCTTCATACGTAGCGCGCGAGCGCGTGCGGGCGGCGCCAGATGCGCCGCAGGTCGCCGCGGATGATCTCGAACGAGCGCGCGTCCGCCGCGTCGGGAACGTGCAGCGTGAGCATGCCGATTCGGCCGGCGCGCAGCGCCTCGAGCAGCGGCGCAAACCAGCGCGCTTCCAGCGTGCGCAGCCGCGCCGTGTAGGCATCGGGCTCGTCCAGCGCGTGCGCCGCGCGCAGCGCGTCGAGCACCACCAGGTGGCGGCCGTCCTCGGGCGCGCGTGCGAGCCATTCGTCGGCCGTTGCAGGGAGCGTGCGCCGGCCCATGCCGGCCAGGCGCGCCAGGCCGAGCGCGAGCGGCTCGTCGGCGCTGACCGATTGCCATGGCCCGGCGGCGTCGCGCGGCGCCCGGCCGCTGCCCCACAGCCACAAGCTGTTGAGCGCGGGCGCGCCGCGGCGCTCGCGTTCCACATTTACCGGGTGCGGGTGCAGCACCATCTGTACCTCGGTCAGCAGCGCATGCCAGCCCCTCGCGGCGCTCTCGGCGGACAGGCGCTGGCTGGCGTCTTCGCCCGCCAGCTCGAGCGGCGACTCCGCCGCGGCGAACATTTCCGCCGCGAGGCGCGCGCACCAGCGTCCCGGCGCGAGCGGGTAGAAAGTCGGCGCGCCGGCGAAGTGCTCGTTCAGCGCCTCGCACAGCGCCTCGGCCTCTTCGCGCGAGACCTCGAACGCGGCGCTCGGGATGAGCACCGGCGCATCGCGCCCCAGCCGCAGGTGCACCGGGTCGGCGCGCAGCCACGCGTATTCGCCCGGGTCGCCGCCTTCGGCCAGCACGGTGAGCGCGCCCGCGGCGGGCGGCGCGTCCCCGCCGCCGAAGGCCTCGGCCAGCCAGCGCTCGGGCGCCTGCGGTTCCGCGCCCGCCGAGCGACCGCGCGCCAGCAGCAGCTCGAGCGCGGGCAGGCGCAGTGCGCCGAGCGCCTCGCGCGCGGGATCACGTGTCGGAAAAAGCGCGGGAACCAGCAGCTCGCAGTGCATCGTCAGGCCGAGAGCTCGACCACCCGCGCGCGCCCCCCGAGAAGGTGGCGCGCGAGGACCTTGTACTGGTCGAGATCGAAGCGCGAGCGCGCGCCGCCCTCGAGCAACTCGCCGATCTCGGACTCGGTGCGCGCCGTTCCCAGGTAGCACCAGTTGTGCACCACGTGCACCTCGCTCGCCTCGCGCCCGCGGTCTTCCTCCACCACGCCGACCGGGCCGCAGTAGGGCCAGGCAATCGTCTTCAGCCGCGCGAGCGCGAGCGCCAGGCGCGCGCCGTGGGCTTGCACCGACTCGCGGCCCGCGCAAACGCCGGCGCAGCGGCCGATCTGGTGGCGGAAGCAGGCGCCCTTGCCGGCGCGCGTACGGTCGAAGCCGAGCGTTTGCAGGCACAGGCCGTGCTCGTCGGCGATGCCGCGCAGCGCCGCCAGCGCCGCGCGCTTGGAGCGAAACACACCGTGAACCTGCGGCACCGCGTCGGCGTCGAGCTCGTCCGCCCCCGCGAGGCGCAGCGACCCGCCGTCCGGCACGAAGCCGCACAGCTCGCTCGCGCGGCGCAGGCGCCGGTTGTAGGCGGGCTGCAGCGCCTTGACCAGCTCGGCTTCTCGCAGCAGCGCGCCGAGCTCGCCTGCGGTGCGCTGCCAGTCGATGCGGCGCACCTCGCGCGAGAGCTGCATTTCCCTTGACGAGCGCAAGTCGTCGGCGAAGTGCGCCAGCACGCGGCTTCGCATGTCGACGCTCTTGCCGACGTACAGGGGCGCGCCGCCCTCGCCGTAGAACAGGTACACCCCCGGCGCCTCGGGCACCGCGTCGATCGCGGCGCGCTCGACGTGAGCGGGCAAGCTCGGCTGCTTCGCCACCTGGCGTGCGGCGAGCGCGAGCGCCTCGCTCCCGTGCTCGGCCGCCGCGGTGCGCAGGAACTGCCACAGCGCATCCGCGTCGCCGAGCGCGCGGTGCCGCGCGCGGCACTGCAGGCCGTGGCGCGCGATCAAGCTGTCGAGGTTGTGCCGCGCATGGCCCGGATACAGGCGGCGCGAGAGCTTGACGGTGCACAGCGTGCGCGCCGCGTAGCGAATGCCGGCGCGCGCGAACTCCTGGCGCAGGAAGCCGTAGTCGAAGCGCGCGTTGTGCGCCACGACCACGCGCCCGTCGAGACGCTCGTGCAGTTCGCGGGCGAGATCGCCGAAAGTCGGCGCGTCGACGACCATGGCATTGCTGATCCCGGTGAGGGCCTGGATCGCCGGCGGGATCGCGGTTTCGGGGTTCACCAGCGTCGACCATTCCCCGGAGATCTCGCCGTCGTCGACCTCGATCACCGCGATCTCGGTGACGCGGTCCCAGCTTGCGTTCGCGCCCGTGGTCTCGAGGTCGACGATGGCGAGCGGCGCGTCGAGAAGCTGCATAGTGGATATCCGTCCAGCTGGCAGGATATCAGACCAGCTGCGCGAGCTGCCACGCCGCGAAAGCGAGAATGACGAGGCCGGAAACGAGGTTCAACGCGCGCAGCAGGCCGGTTCCGAGTCGCGCCCGCAGCCGCCCGGCGCCGAGCGCGAGGATGACCCACCACGAGGCCGAGCCGAGGAACACGCCGAGCACCACCATCGCCGCGGCGCTGTAGCTTGCATGGGCGCCGAGTCCCAGTCCGGCGAAAATGGCGGCGAAGGCAAGGATGGTCGGCGGATTGGCGAGCGTGAGGCCGAGCGTCGACACGAAGGCGCGCAGCAGCCCTTGATTTGCGGGCCTGGCGTCACCGGCCGCGGAGGGATTAGCGAGCAGCGCCCGGATCCCGAGATAGACCAGGAACGCGCCGCCCGCGAGCCCGAGCCAGACGTGCTGCGCAATCAGGAAGCCGGACACCGCGGTGAGGCCGAATGCCGCGATCGCGCCATAGATGGCGTCGGCGACTGCGATGCCCATGCCCGAGACGAAGCCCGCCAGCGCTCCCGCTGCGATGGTGCGACGAAAGCAAAGCATCCACATGGGGCCGACGGTGGCGGCGAGCACGAAGCCGAACGCCAGTCCCTTCAGAAACAGCGCCGTCATTGCATGGGAACGAAGCGCGGCTGCAAGCGCACGCGCTTGAGCCAGGCGCGAATCGCCGGGTAGGGCGCGAGCGAGATGCCGCCGTCCTCGGCGCAATGCGTGTACGCGAACAGCGAGATATCCGCGATGGAGTAGACGCCGTCGACGAAGTACGGCTCGCGCGCAAGGTGCTGCTCCATGACGGCGAGCGCCTGGTGGCCGCGTTCGTGCAGCCGCGGCAGCTCCGCGCGGCGCGGTGAGTCACTGGGGAGGTAACGCATGATCGAGCGCGCCACCGCGACGAACGGCTCATGGCTGTACTGCTCAAAGAACATCCATTGCAGGGTGCGTGCGCGCCCGAGCCGCCCTGCCGGCGCGAGCACCGTGTCTTCGGCCAGGTACCAAAGAATCGCGTTCGATTCCGGCAGGTAGCTGCCATCATCGAGCTCGAGCAGCGGCACCTTGCCGTTCGGATTCCTGGCAAGAAACCCGGGCGTGCGGGTCGCGCCGCCGACGCTGTCGATTTCGATCCAGCGGTGCGGAATGGGGAGCTGAACCAGCGCCAGCTTCACCTTGTAGCAGTTGCCGGAATCGGAGTTGCCGTACACGACGTACATGCCGCCTCCTTCAGCCGCTGTTGCGCAAGCCCGCGGCGACGCCGTTGATCGTGAGGTGGATGGCGCGCTTGGTGCGCGCATCGGTGTCGCCGGCGCGGTAGCGCCTGAGCAGCTCTACCTGCAGGTGGTTGAGCGGATCGAGATAGGGAAAGCGGCTGCGTATCGAGCGCGCCAGCGTCGGGTTGTCCGCCAGCAGCTCCGAGCGGCCCGCGATCTGCGCCAGCCAGCGCCGGGTGCGATGCCATTCGTCCGCGATGTCGCCGAACACGCGCTTGCGCAGCGGCTCATCCGGCACCAGCTCGGCGTAGCGCGAGGCGACTGCCAAGTCGGTCTTGGCGAGCACCATGTCCATGTTGGACAGCACGCTCCTGAAGAACGCCCAGCGCTCGTGCATCGCGCGTAGTTGCTCGAGATGCGAACCGGGCTGCGCCAGCCATTGTTCGACCGCGCTGCCGAAACCGTACCAGCCGGGGAGCATCAGACGGCACTGGCTCCAGCTGAACACCCAGGGGATGGCGCGCAGATCCTCCAGGCGCGCGGAACCGCGGCGCGCGGAGGGCCGGCTGCCGATGTTCAGGTCGGCGATTTCCGCGATCGGGGTGGAGGCGCGGAAATATTCGAGAAATCCCGGCGTTTCCTTGACCAGCTCGCAGTACGCGCGGTAGGCGAGCGAAGACAGCTGCTCCATCGCCTTTGCGTCGCGCTCCCTCTCGCGCTCGCTGTGCGGCCGCGCGCCCAGGCTCGCCTCAAGCGTCGCCGCGGCCAGCGTTTCCAGGTTGCGCCGGCCGGTCTCCGGGTCGGCGTACTTGCTCGCGATCACTTCGCCCTGTTCGGTCAGGCGCAACGCGCCGTCCACGCTGCCAGCCGGCTGCGCCAGGATGGCGTCGTAACTCGGCCCGCCGCCCCGGCCAACGGTACCGCCGCGGCCGTGGAACAGGCGCAGGCGCACCCCGTGAGCGTGGCAGACGCGCACCAGGCCGGTGGAGGCTTCGTGCAGCGACCAGCTCGACGCGAGGTAGCCGCCGTCCTTGTTGCTGTCGGAGTAGCCGAGCATGACCTCCTGCTCGCCGCCGCGCGAATCGATCCACGAGCGGTAGAGCGGCAACTTGAGCGCACGGTCGATAATCGCGCCGCTGCGCTCGAGGTCCGCGATCGACTCGAACAGCGGGATGATGTCCATTCCGAGCTCGCGGGGCGTGCCCGGCATGAGCAGCCCCACCTCGCGCAGGAGCACGCCCACTTCGAGCAGGTCCGAGACGGATTCGCAGTGCGAGATGACATAGTGCGGCACGGCGCGCGCGCCGAAGCGCCGGCGTCCCTCTGCCGCCGCGTCCAGCACGGCAAGCTCGCGCTGCACGCGCTGCGAATACTCGAGGTGCGGCGAGCGCAGCGGCCGTGGCCCGGCCAGCTCGCGCGCCAGCAGCGCAATGCGCGCCTCCTCGTCCAGGGCCGCATAGTGGGCTTCCACCCCGGCGCGTGCCAGCAATTCGGCGACGCAGGCTTCGTGCTCGTCAGAGCTTTGCCTCAGGTCGATCGGGGCGAGATGGAATCCGAATACGCTAACCAGCCGGCGCAGGCGCGCCAGCCGGCCCTGTGCCAGGCGCCCGGCGCCTTGCTCGACCAGCGACCGGTCGACGACGTCGAGGTCCGCTGCAAGCTCCTGCGCGCTCGCATAGGGCGGTCGCCGCGCGCTCGGCTGCAGCGCGGCGTGCCGGCCGGCAAGCACTTCGTCGCTCGCGGCCAGGCGCGCGTAGATGCCGGCGAGCGCGCGGCGGTACGGCTCGTCGCGGCGGTAGGGCGAATCGTCGCCGGAGGCGTCGGCGAGCTCGCGCAGCGCCGGCGGCACCGGCTTGACGCGGGTCGATATCGAGAGCTCCATCCCGAGCCTGTTCACCTCGCCCAGGTAGTGCTCGAGAATAAGCTCGGCCTGCTGGGCGAGAGCGGCCGACAGCGTGCGCGCCGTGACGTTCGGATTGCCGTCGCGGTCGCCGCCGATCCAGCTGCCGACGGTGAGGAACGGCGCGAGCCACGGCACGCGCGCGAGGCCGAAGTCCTCCTGCAATGCGCGCTCGAGGTCGTCGTAGAGGCGCGGCAGCTCCTCGAGGAAGGTCATGCGGAAGTACGCCAGGCCATTCTTGATTTCGTCCGTTACTTCCAGTTTGGTGAGGCGCAGCATCGAGGTGAGCCACAGGCGCAGCACCTCCCGCCGCAGCCGCGCGTCGCGCGGCGCGTCCTGGGGCGTCGCCAGCAGGCGCGCAATCTCGCGCTCGCAATCGAGGATGCTCTGGCGCTGGACTTCGGTCGGATGCGCGGTCAGGACCGGGCTCACCCGCGCGCGCTCGAACCAGGCCAGCAGTTCCTCGCCGCGCAAGCCTTCGTCGCGCAGGTGTGCGAGCGCAAATGCCATGCTGCCGGGTCGTGGCGGCGAGCCGGCTTCGGCATGTGCATGCCGCCGCCGGTTTTGCTGCGTGTCCTCGGCGATATTGAGCAGGTGCGAAAAGTAGCTGAAGGCGCGCACCACGTGCAGTGTCTGCTCGATATCGAGCGCGTTGAGCAGCCCTTCGAGCTCGGACTTCGCCTCCTGCGCGCCCGACTCGGTGCGCCTGAACGCGACCGCCGTCTGCCGGATGAGCTCGATGCGGTGGAGCATCTCCTCGCCAACCTGCTCGCGTATCGCATCGCCCAGCAGACGCCCAAGCAGGCGCCGGTCCTCGCGCAGCAGGTGCTCTTTCGCCTCCTCGGCGAATTCGGCGATCGCTTCCATGAACGCGAATTCTACGTGACGGCGGACACGATCCAGCCCGGGCGCGGCGCGGACGTGAAATCGGCGCCGATGATGCTCATCGCGCGACGGCTAGTCGTGCGTCAGCGGCTTGGTCGTGAACAGGTAGTCCTTGAGCTCCTTGTCAAAGCTCGGGTCCTTGCGCCGAATCCACTCGAGCACCATTGACGCGTGCTCCTTCTCTTCGTCGCGGTTGTGCGCCAGGATCGCCTTGAGCACCTTGTCCTTGCACGCGTCGACGCGCTGGTTGTACCAGTCGATCGCCTCCAACTCTTCCATCAGCGAGGTGATCGCGCGGTGCATGTCACGCGTCTCGTCCGACATCTCGCCGACCGGCTCGTGGTAGCCCTCGTTCGCCATTGATGCGTCTCCCTTTTGAATTGAAGCGAGAATTAGGAATGCCTGACATTGTGCCCTGCCCGCGGCAATCGCTCAATGCGCGTTGCCGTGTGGCGGGCGCTCGATCTCGGGCTCACGTGATCATCGGCTAAATCGCCGCGCGGCGCAGGGCTTCGGCGGAAAGGTTGAAGGTGCGCCCGAGACCCGCGACGAAGCGCGCGTCGCGCGGCACGACGCGCCAGAAGCCGAAGTCGGCCAGCGCGAATGTCACCACCGAGGCGGGAAAACGCTCGAGCCAGGCGCTCTTGAGGCGCTCGAACGGCTCGCCTTCACCGGCGAGCGGCCGCGCCTCGCCGCGCAGGGTGACGCGCGCCAGGGTTTGGGGGTCGGCGCGGCCGTCGTCGCGCTCGACGATCGCGAGCGAGACGCGCGGGTCGGCGAGCATGTCCTGGGTGTGCCACGCGAGGCGACTGACGCGCAAGGAAACGGCGCCGAAGTCGGCCTCGGGCAGGAACGCCACCATCGACACCATCGGCGCGTCCTGGCGCAGAGTGCCGAGCGCTGCGACGCGCACGCCCCGGATCAATTGCGCGAGCAAGGCAGAGGCGTCAGCGTCCATGATCGCCATTGTAGTATTCTCGCGCCACTGTGCGTTACGAACTCCTCATCGGCCTGCGCTACACGCGCGCCAAGCGTCGCAACCACTTCATCAGCTTCATCTCGCTCATCTCGATGGCGGGGATCGCGCTCGGGGTCGCGGCGCTGATCGTCGTGCTGTCGGTGATGAACGGCTTTCAGCAGGAGTTGCGCGCGCGCATCCTCGGCGTGGTGTCGCACGTGCAGATCTTCGGCGCGGACAATCGCCTCGAGCACTGGCAGCAGACAGCCGCCGAGGCGGCGCGCAATCCGCACGTGGTCGCCGCCGCGCCGTTCGTCGGCGCGCAGGGCATGCTCACCTTCGGCCAGGCGGTGCGCGGCGCGCTGGTGCGCGGCATCCTGCCGCGCGACGAGGAGCGGGTGGCGCAGTTCGGCACGCACATGCGCGCCGGCAGCCTCGATGCGCTGCAGCCGGGGCGCTTCGGCATCGTGCTCGGGGTCGATCTGGCGCGCGCGCTGGGCGTGCTGCCGGGCGACAAGGTCGCGCTCATCGCGCCGCAGGGGCTGGTGACGCCGGCCGGAGTGATCCCGCGCCTGAAGCAGTTCACCGTGGTCGGGATATTCGACATCGGCTTCGTCGAGGCGGACGCCGGGCTCGCGCTGATCAATCTCGAGGACGCGCAAAAGCTGTACCAGATGGGTGACGCGGTGAGCGGCGTGCGGCTCAAGCTCGACGACCTGTTCGCTGCGCCCGAGGTCGCGCGCGAGCTGACGGCGCGGCTCGGCCCGGACCTCTACGCCACCGACTGGACGCGCAGCCACGCCAACTTCTTCCGCGCGGTCGAGATCGAGAAGCGGGTCATGTTCATCATCCTGCTGCTGATCGTGGCCGTGGCGGCGTTCAACGTGGTCTCGGCGCTGGTGATGCTGGTGACCGACAAGCAGGCCGATATCGCCATCCTGCGCACGCTCGGCGCGGCGCCCGGTTCGGTGATGCAGATCTTCATGGTGCAGGGCGCGGTAATCGGCGTGATCGGGACCCTCGTGGGCGTGGTGTGCGGAGTGCTGCTCGCGCTGAACATACCCACCCTGGTGCCGGCGATCGAGCGCGCGTTCCACGTCCAGTTCCTGTCCAAGAGCGTGTATCTCATTCCCGAGCTGCCTTCGGACGTGCACCTGCGCGACGTGGTCATCATCGGCGTGGTGTCGCTCGTGCTGTCGTTCATCGCCACGCTCTATCCCAGCTGGCGCGCCTCGCGCGTCAATCCGGCCGAGGCGCTGCGCTATGAGTGATCGTGCTTGCCTGCCGCGGCCTGCAGAAGACCTATCTCGGGCCGACCGCGGTTCCGGTGCTGCGCGCCGTCGACCTGGATGTGAAGGTGGGCGAGCGCATCGCAATCGTCGGCCGGTCCGGGTCCGGCAAGAGCACGCTGCTGCACCTGCTGGGCGGACTGGATTCGCCCAGCGGCGGCAGCGTCAGCGTCCAGGGCCGGGCGTTCAGCGAGATGGGGGAAGCCGAGCGCGGTCGCGTGCGCAACGCGACGCTCGGCTTCGTCTACCAGTTTCACCACCTGCTGCCGGAGTTCAGCGCGCTGGAGAACGTCGCCATGCCGCTGCTGATCCGCCGCATGCCGCGCGCCGATGCGCTCGGCCGGGCGGCCGCGGTGCTGACGGAAGTGGGCCTGGGCGAGCGCCTCGAGCACCAGCCCGGCGAGCTATCGGGCGGCGAGCGTCAGCGCTGCGCGTTCGCGCGCGCGATGGTCACCGAGCCGGCCTGCGTGCTGGCCGACGAGCCGACCGGCAACCTCGATCTGCGCACCGCGGACGAGGTGTTCGAGGCCATGATGCGGCTGTCGGCAACCCACGCCACCGCGTTCGTCATCGTCACCCACGATCCCGCGCTCGCGGCGCGCGCCGAGCGGATATTCGAGCTGCGCGACGGGGTCTTGCATGAGGTAGCTCGCGCTCCAGGGTGAGTTCGTAGGGCGCATAGCCGAGCGCGCGGTAAAAGCGCAGCGCAGCCTGGTTGGCGGCGAGCGTGCGCACCCGCAGGCGCGCGAGGCCGAGCAGCGCGAAGTGACGCGCCGCTTCCTCGAGCAGGGCCACGGCGATGCCACGCGCGCGCGCACCCGGCTCGACGTACAGGTCGGTGACCACGCCGTAGCGCCGCTCCCCCGGGCGCACGTGGTGCGAGCCGTGCTCCTCCTCCTCGACCCAGCCGACCAGGAAGCCCAGCCGCTCGTCGCCGCGCACCGCCACCAGCACCCTTCCGCGGCGCTCGCGCGCCGCGCGCTCGAGGTGAACGAGATGTGCCGCGGCGATGCGGCGGCCTTCGGCGCGCCCCGCGTGCAGCGTGCGCTCGAGGTCCTGCAGCGCGGCGACGAACGTGACCAGCCGGGGCCGGTCGGCAGGCTGCGCATCGCGCACCATGAAACGGGGAGTGCTGGTCATGTCCGGGGTTCCTTGCGACGCGCGCGCCGGCGGGCGCGCCAGGCCAGCACGACGTAGCAGCGCCACGCGAGGTGCACGCCGAAGTAGCCCAGCGCCGCGAGCGTGCAGGCGAGGGCGACGAGCCCCACCGCGAGCGGCTTGCCGAGCGAGAGCGACCAATGCACGAGCGTGTGCGCCGACGCCGCGAGCCGGGTCCAGTCGAGTTCCGGCGGCCGCGCGATTGGTGCCTGGCCCCCGGCGCCGAGCAGCAGCGCGCCGTACTCGTAGGCGAGCAGGTACAGCGGCACGATGGTGAAGGGGTTCGTATACAAGGTGGTCACGAGCGCGACCGGCAGGTTGCGGTGCAGCGGAACCGCGAGCAGCGCCGCAGTGAGCATCTGGAGAGGTCCCGGCACCAGGCCGGCGAACAGCCCGATCGCCACCCCGCCGGCGACCGATTCACGGTTCAGGTGCCACAGATTGGGGTGCTGCAGCAGCGAGCCGAACACCGCCACGATGCGGTAGGAACGGACCTTCGCGGCGTCGGGCAGGTATTTGCGGAAGTACTTTCGCGGCATGGTCATCCGGCGCGCAGCCCGGCCGTTGCATTGTAGATGACGGCGGGAGTGCTTGCTTTCGTGGCCGGGGTGCTGCTGCTGCAGCAGCAGGGCGGGCTTCCCGCCCCGGCCTGGCTATGGGGCTTGCCGCTGTGCCTCGCGCTCGGTGCCTGGCGCCCGGGGCTGAGGCTCGCCGCGGCCTTTGCCGTCGGCTTCCTGTGGGCCGCGGGCTGGGCCCAGCTTCGCCTCGCAGACCGCCTGGCGCCCGGGCTCGAGGGGCGCGAGCTGCAGGTGGTAGGGGTGGTATCCGGGCTGCCCGCCGCCGCCGGCGAACGCGGACTGCGGTTCGACTTCGAGCCCGAGTCCGCGCCGGAAGGGGTGCGGCTGCCGCGCAAGATTCGGCTGGCATGGTACGCACCCCCGCCGCCTGCGGCCGCGCCCGAGGTGCACCCGGGCGAGCGCTGGCGCTTCGCTTTGCGCCTGCGCCGCCCGCACGGTCAGGTCAATCCGCACAGTTTCGATTACGAGGCCTGGCTGCTCGAGCGCGGCATCGGCGCAACCGGCTACGTGCGCGCGTTCCCGCCGCCGCTGCGCCTGGGCGCGCGCGAGGGCGCGCTCGAGCGCATCGAGCAGGCGCGCGAGGCGGTGCGCGAGCGCTTCCTGCGCGTGCTCGGCGCCACCCCGGCGGCGGGCATCCTCGCCGCGCTCGCGATCGGCGACCAGCGCGCGATCTCGGGCGAGGAGTGGGGCCTGTTCCGGCGCACCGGAGTGACCCATCTGATGAGCATTTCCGGGTTGCACGTGACGCTGGTGTCGGGGCTCGTCGCGTGGCTGGTCGCTTTCGGCTGGCGCCGGCTGCCGCGGCTGTGCCTGCGGCTGCCGGCGCGCAAAGCGGCCGCGGCGGCGGCGGTCGCGGGCGCGCTCGGCTACACGCTGCTCGCCGGCTTCGGCGTGCCGGCGCAGCGCACCCTGCTGATGGTGTGCGTGGTCGCGCTCGCGCTGTGGTCGGGGCGCTCGGTATCGCCTGCGCGTACGCTCGCGCTAGCGCTTGGCGCGGTGGTGCTGGCCGATCCGTGGGCGCCGCTCGCGCCCGGCTTCTGGCTTTCCTTCGGCGCAGTGGCGCTCATCTTCTACGTCGCCGCGGGCTGGACCGGCACCGAATCGAAGGTCCTGCAGTGGGGGCGCGTCCAGTGGGCGGTGACGCTGGGTCTTGCGCCTGCGGCGCTGCTGCTGTTCGGGCAGGTGTCGCTGGTGGGCCCGCTCGCGAATGCGGTCGCGATCCCGCTCGTCTCGGCGGCGGTGACGCCGCTCGCGCTGCTGGGCGCCGTGCTGCCGCTGGACGCCATTCTGCTGTTCGGCGCTTGGCTCGCCGAGCGCCTGCTGGAGTTTCTCGAGGCCTGCGCCTCGCTGCCGCTCGCGGTGTGGCATGCCCGGGTGCCGCCCGCTTGGTCGCTGCTGCCCGCGCTCGCCGGGGTCGCCTGGCTGCTCGCGCCGCGCGGACTGCCTTGGCGCGCGAGCGGGCTCGGGCTGATGCTGCCCGCGTTCGCGCTGCCCGCGCCCGCGCCGGCGCCGGGCGAGGCGTGGATCACCACGCTCGACGTCGGCCAGGGACGATCGGTACTGGTGCGTACCGCGCGGCACGCGCTGCTGGTCGATGCCGGGCCGGCGTTCGCGGGCGAAGGCGACGCCGGCGAGCGTACGGTCGTGCCGCTGCTGCGCGCGAGCGGCGTGGCGCGCCTCGACGCGATGGTGCTGTCGCGCGACGACGCCGACCACGTCGGCGGCGCACCGTCGGTGATGGAGAGCGTGCCGACCGGGGCGTTGCTGAGCTCGCTGCCCGCGCGTCATCCCGCGCTCGCGCTCGCCGCGGCCCCGCGGCGCTGCGCGCGCGGCGACGCCTGGCAATGGGACGGCGTGAGCTTCGAAGTGCTCGGCGCGGGCTGCGCGCTGCGCGTCAGCTCAAGCGGACACGCGGTGCTGCTCCCGGGCGCCGGCGGGCGCGCGCCCGAGGCGGCGCGGGCGCCGGGCTGGGTGGTGTACTCGGTCGGCTACCGCAACCGCTTGCGTCAGCCGGGCAAGGCGACTCTCGCGCGCACTCTCGCCGCCGGCGCCCGCGCGCTGCGTACCGACCGCGACGGCGCGGTAAGCGTGCGGATCGGTGCGGCCGGCGTCACGCTCGAAGTCGAGCGCCTGCGGCAGGCGCGCTACTGGCGCGGCATATAATCGTCCGGCGGAATGCTCCGCACCACAATCGCGAGGAGGCGAACATGGCCAAGAAAAGTGCAGAGGCGGTCTATCGCGTAACCGAGGTGATCGGCACCAGCAGCCAGTCGTGGGAGGATGCGGCGCGCAACGCGGTCAAGACGGCGTCGAAATCGCTGCGCGACTTGCGCATCGCGGAAGTGACCAAGCTCGACGTCAAGGTCGAGAACGGCAAGGTGGTCGCGTTCCGCACGCGCCTGTCGCTGTCGTTCAAGTACGGCTCCTGAGGCATGGCGGCACCCGGGTCCGCTTTCACGGCGATCGTGCGCGTGACCGGTCCCGGGCGGCTGGATGAGTTTCGCGAGCAGCTGCGCTGGCTGATGGTACGGGACCTCGACGCCGAAAATTATTCCGAGCACCACGCCGGCGACATTCTCGAGTACCGCTTCGAGCTCAAGAAGGGCGTTCCGTTCGCCGCTTTCGCCAACGCCTCGGAGGAGTTTCCGGAGCTTCGCGTCGAGGCGGAGTGGCGCAATACCGCGCAGGGAGTGCGCGGCCGCGCGATCATCCAGGGCGGCCGGCTGTTCGACCACGAGACCGCGCCGCTCGACAGCGGGCTCCTCGCGCTCGAGGTCGAATGCGGCGCGCAGGGCGAGCTCGTGTTCGGCCTGGCGTGCGTGCGCGAGGGCGCGGCGTGGCTCGGCTACTGCGCGAGCGCCGACCGGCACGCGTACTTCCAGCTCGACCCGGCGGGCGCGCTGCGCCTGGATGAAGACGCGAGCGGGCGCTGGAGCGGCCCGCACGGCGGGGAGATCGAGCCGGCGCTGCTCGAGCGGCTGGAAGAGATCGCGTTTCGCTTCGCCGGCGACTGGCTCTGGTTCGACGAGGACGCTTCGCCCGCCAGCGTGCTCGAGCGCAAGCGCTACGCCGACCACGGCTGGGCGGTGGCGGGCGCCAATCTGAAATCGGAGCAGCTGCTTCGCGTCGGCCTCGGGCAGGCCTTCAGCACCCTGCCGCCGGAAGCGCGGGTGCTGCGCGAGCGGCTGCGCAGCGCGTGGGCGCGCAAGGCGTGAGCCCGGTCCCGCGCCGGCGCAGCGTGCGCTGCGTCTCGGGCCAGGGCCTGCACCGCATTGCCTACCTGGAGTGGGGCGATCCGGGCAACGAGCGCGTGCTGGTGTGCGTGCACGGCCTGACGCGCTGCGCGCGCGATTTCGACGCTCTCGCCGGCGCGCTGGCGGACCGCTACCGGGTGGTCTGCCCGGACGTGGCGGGTCGGGGCGATTCCGACTGGCTTGCCGACCCGATGCAGTACGTCCTGCCGCAGTACGTCGCCGACATGGTGACCCTGATCGCGCGCCTGGACGTGGAGTCCGTGCACTGGCTCGGCACCTCGATGGGCGGCCTGATCGGGATGGCGCTCGCGGCGCAGCGCGACACGCCGGTGACGAAGCTGGTGCTGAACGACGCGGGACCGGTCGTGACCAGGGTCTCGCTCGAGCGCATCGCCGCGTACGTCGGGCTCGCGCCGAACTTTCCCGACGTCGACGCCGCGCAACGGTACGTGCGCGCGGTCTCGGCGCCGTTCGGCCCGCACAGCGACGCAGAATGGCGCTTCCTGACCGAAGTAGTGCTGCGCCGCCATGCCGTCGACGGCTACCGCATGCACTACGACCCGCGCCTTGCGGAGCCGTTCCGCGCCCACATGCCGGAGAAGGACCTCGAGCTCTGGCCGCTCTACGAGGCGGTGCGCTGTCCGACCCTGGTGCTGCGCGGGGCGCAATCCGACCTGCTCACGCGCGAGACCTGCGAGCGGATGGCCGGCTGCGGCCCGAGGGCGAAGGTGGTCGAGATCGCCGGCGTCGGCCACGCGCCGACCCTGCTGCACGCGGACCAGATCGCCCTGGCGCGCGATTTCCTGCTCGGCTGACTAGGGCTTCGCCGGGTCGTCTTGCTCGGTCGCGGGCGCGCTCTCGGCCTCGGGTGCGCTCTCGGTCGCAGCCGCCTTCTGCTGCTGCTTGCGCAGGCGCTTTTCCTCCTGCTTCTGCTTCTTCGCCAGATCGCGCTGGCGCTTCTCGAACTGGTAGTTTTGTCTGGCCAATCGAACCTCCTTCGCTGTCGAGCGGTAGTAGCCCGAGTCTAACGCTTCGCGCTAGGAGGCGCTGAAGCGACGCCCGAAGCCGCGCGCAAGCGCGGGGCGCGTGCCGTCCGCCGTGCGCAACTCGGCCCGCAGGTGCGCTTGCGAGGGCGCGGCCAGCGCCCGATACAGGCGCGCGCAGAGCGCGCGGGCCTTGCTTCCCTGCCAGTCCGCGGGCAGCAGCTCGCCGGGCAGGCCGGGGTCGCGCAGCAGCAGGCGCCGGTACTCGTGGATCAGCAGTGTGCGCACGACGAATGCGCGCTCTGGCGAGAGCTTCGCCGCGGCGGCAGGGGCGAGCGATCCGTGGCGTCGCACGAAGGCGCCGTAGGCGCGCGACAGCTCGGCCAAGTCCCACGCTGCACGCACGATCGCATGCCGGTCGCCGGGTCCCGTGCCGGTCAGCGCGAAGACCTTCTCGCGCAGGCGCGGGAAATCCTCGCTGTCGAGCGCGGCGAGCGACTCTTCCAGCGGCGCGCTCGGATGGAGAAACACGTTTCCGTCGAGCTGGCCGAAGCCTTGCCAGGCCAGGCTGCGGCGCAGATGCTCGCGCTCGGCGGCGCTCCATTTCGCCGGCAGCATCACGAGCGTGCGCCAGCGCCCGTCCCAGTTCGCGTGCCCGCTGGCGTAGATATGGCGCTCGGCCGCCTCGAACTGGCGCCGACCGAAATCGGTCAGCAGGTAGTCGCTGCGGCGCCCAAGCGCCTCGGCGTGCAACCAGTGCTCGCGGGAAAGCCGATATACGGCGGTGCGCACCAGGCGCTCCGACACGCCGAGCGGCGCGAGCAGCCGGATCAGCGAGCCGAGCCAGATGCGCCCGCCGAAGGGCAGCACGGCGTCGCCGAACACCGTTACGCTGAGCGGGACAGCACGCGGGGGTACGGTGCGGCGCTCGGCGGGCATGCCGAAATGATACAGAAAAGTTGACGTAAGACAATAAGACTGTATCATTTCCGAGAGGAGGCTCCGATGTATACCCAATCGATGGACTTGCCCGGGCAGGTGCAATTCGCGGGCGACTCGCCCGAGGAGCGGCGCTTCCAGGCCAAGGTCGACGCCGACGCGAAGATCGAGCCCCGCGACTGGATGCCGGAGGCCTATCGCGGCACGCTGCTGAGGCAGATCTCGCAGCACGCTCATTCCGAGATCGTCGGCATGTATCCGGAGGGCAACTGGATCACGCGCGCGCCGACGCTCAAGCGCAAGGCGATCCTGATCGCCAAGGTGCAGGACGAGGCCGGGCACGGGCTGTACCTTTACTCGGCGGCCGAGACGCTCGGCCAGTCGCGCGACCAGATGATGGCGGCGCTGAACTCGGGCAAGGCGAAATACTCGTCGATCTTCAACTACCCGACGCTCACCTGGGCCGACGTCGGCGCGATCGGCTGGCTGGTGGACGGCGCCGCGATCATGAACCAGATCCCGCTCTGCCGCTGCTCCTACGGCCCCTACGCGCGCGCCATGATCCGGGTCTGCAAGGAGGAGTCGTTCCATCAGCGCCAGGGCTTCGACATCATGCTTGCGCTCGCGCGCGGAACGCCGGAGCAGAAGGCAATGGCGCAGGACGCGCTCGATCGCTGGTGGTGGCCATGCCTGATGATGTTCGGGCCTTCGGACAAGGACAGTACGCACTCGGCCCAGTCCATGAAGTGGAAGATCAAGCGCGTCTCGAACGACGAGCTGCGGCAGAAATTCGTCGACGTCACGGTGCCTCAAGCCGAGTTGCTGGGGCTCAAAGTGCCCGACCCGGAGCTGAAGTGGAGCGCCGCGCGCGGGCACTACGATTTCGGCCCGATCGACTGGGACGAGTTCTGGCGCGTGGTCAACGGCGACGGCCCGTGCAACCGCGAGCGGCTCGCCGCGCGCGTGGCGGCCTATGAAGAGGGCCGCTGGGTGCGCGAAGCGGCGCTTGCCTACTCGCACAAGAAATATCGCAAGGAGGCCGCATGAGCGAGAGGGAATGGCCGTTGTGGGAGGTGTTCATCCGCTCCAAGCAGGGCCTGGACCACAAGCACTGCGGCAGCCTGCACGCGCCCGACGCGAAGATGGCGATCCAGATGGCGCGCGACGTCTATACGCGCCGCAGCGAGGGCGTCTCGATCTGGGTCGTCCCGTCGGCCGCGATCGCGGCCGCAGACCCGGACCAGCGCGAGAGCTTCGTCGAGCCGATGGCCGACAAGATCTTCCGTCACCCCACCTTCTACGAGCTGCCCGATGACCTCGAGCACATGTGAGCTCGCCCTGCGCATGGGCGACAACGCGCTGATCCTCGGCCAGCGCCTGGCCGAATGGCTCGGTCACGGCCCGCAGCTGGAAGAGGATATCGCCTCGGCCAACATCGCGCTCGACCTGGTCGGGCAGGCGCGGCTGTGGCTTTCGCTCGCCGGCAGGCTCGAGGGCGGGGGACGCGACGAGGATGCGCTCGCCTATTCTCGCGACCAGAACGAGTTCCGCAACTGCACCATGGTAGAGCTGCCGAGCGGCGACTACGCCTTCACCATCGTGCGGCGCATGCTGTTCGACGCCTACCAGCGGGTGCTGCTCGAGCGCCTGGCGGGCGGCGCGGACGGCGAGATCGCGGCGATCGCGGCGAAGTCCAGGAAGGAAGCCGACTACCATTGGCGCCACAGCGCCGACTGGACGCTGCGCTTCGGCGACGGCACCGAGGAGTCGCACCGCCGCGCGCAAGGCGCGCTCGATCGCCTTTGGGGCTATACGCACGAGCTGTTCGTCCCCGATGCGGTGGACCCCGAAGCGGACTCGCTGCGCGGGCCGTGGCGCGCGCTGGTCGAGCCCGTGCTCAAGGAAGCGACTCTCGCGATCCCCGCGGACGGCGCGTTTGTTTCCGGCGGCAAGCGCGGCGTGCACAGCGAGCACCTGGGCTACGTGCTGGCCGAGATGCAGTTCCTGCAGCGCGCCTACCCGGGAGCGCGATGGTAGACGCCTGGCAGATCCTGGCCGGCATCACCGATCCCGAGATTCCGGTGGTCTCGATCACCGAGCTCGGCATCGTGCGCGAGGTCACGCAGGCGGCGGGCGAGGTGGAGGTGGCGATCACGCCGACTTACTCCGGCTGCCCCGCGATACACATGATCGAGGAGGAGATCGTCGGCCGGTTGAAGCAAGCCGGCTTCGCCGAGGTGAGGGTCAAGACGGTGCTCGCGCCGGCCTGGAGCACCGACTGGATCGCGTCGGCGGCGCGCGACAAGCTGAAGGACTACGGCATCGCGCCGCCCGGGCGCGTGAACCTGTTCCCGCGCAGCGTCGAGTGCCCGCGCTGCGGCGCGGCGCGCACCGAGCGCGTGTCCGAATTCGGCTCGACTGCCTGCAAGGCGCACTACCGCTGCCTGGAGTGCCTGGAGCCGTTCGATTTCTTCAAGCCGCTGTGACCACGGCGCACTTTCATCCGCTGGCGGTCAGGGACGTGCGGCGCGAAACCGGCGATTGCGTCTCGCTCGGGCTGGAAATCCCGCCCGCGCTGGAGGAGCTTTTCCGGCACACGCAGGGCCAGTACCTGAACGTGCGCCGGCGCCTGGGCGGCGAAGAATTGCGCCGCTCGTACTCGATCTGCTCCGGGGCCGATGAGCGCGAGCTGCGCATCGCGGTCAAGGCGGTGCCCGGGGGCAGGTTCTCGAGCTGGGCCAACAGCGAGCTGAAGGCCGGCGACACGCTCGAGGCGATGCCGCCCGAGGGACGCTTCTTCGCGCCGCTCGACCCCGCCAACGCGAAGCACTACGTTGCCTTCGCCGCCGGCAGCGGCATTACCCCAGTGCTGTCGCTGGTCAAGACCACGCTCGCGCGCGAGCCGCGCTCGCGCTTCACGCTGGTGTACGGCAACCGCACACTCGATTCTGTGATCTTCAACGAGGCGCTCGAAGACCTGAAGGACAAGCATCTGGCGCGGCTCGCGCTGTACCACGTCTTCTCGCGCGAGCCGCAGGAGATCGAGCTGTTCAGGGGGCGGCTCGACCGCGCCAAAGTGGCGCGGTTTCTGGATACGCTGATCGCGCCGGGCGCGATCGACGAGGCCTTCGTCTGCGGCCCGGACCCGATGATGGCCGCCGTGCAGGAGGAGCTCGAGGCGCATGGGCTGGCGCGCGAGCGCGTTCACGTCGAGCGCTTCGGGGTGCCCGCGCCGCAGGCGGGGTCGCGCCCCGCGCTGCGCAAGCCACCTGCCGCAGGAGCGTGCGAGGTGACCGTCATCGTGGACGGCATGCGCTACCGCTTCGAGCTCGCCCAGGACGGCCCGAGCGTGCTGGATGCCGCGCTCAGGGCCGGCGCCGACCTGCCCTACGCCTGCAAGGCTGGGGTGTGCTGCACCTGCCGCGCCAGGCTGGTCGAGGGCGAGGTGAGCATGGACGCCAACTACACGCTCGAAGACGACGAGGTCGCGCGCGGCTTTCGCCTCACCTGCCAGTCGCACCCCGTCACGCCGACGCTCAGCCTCGATTACGATCAGCGCTAGGCGCGGGTCTTGACAGTAACTGCCTAGGCAGTAAACTTCGCTGCCTAGGCAGTTATCCCATGGTTGCCAGCCCCGTTCCTTACAAGGTCGAAAGCTACACCCCCGACGAAAGTGTCGGCTATCTGGTCGCGCGCGTGCGCGCCTCGCTGTTCGCCGCGGTGGACCGCGAGATGGCGCCGCTGGGCGTATCGGCAGCCCAGTTCGTCATCCTGATGAACGTCGCCCAGGCGCGCGGCTCGTGTGCGGCCGATCTGGCGCGCGAGCAGAGCACCGACACCGGTTCGATGACGCGCATGATCGACCGCCTGGTGCGCAAGGGCCTGCTGCGGCGCGCGCGGGACCCGAACGACCGTCGCGTGGCGCGCCTCGAGCTGACCGAGCCGGGGCGCAAGCTCGCGCGCAAGCTGCCCGCGGTGGCGGTCAAGGTCCTTAACCACCACCTGCGTGGGTTCAGTGGCGAGGAGTTCGAGCAGCTGAAGTCGCTCCTGCGCCGAATGCTGGCGAACGCCGACTGAGCGTCATGCGCACCGTGCCCATCGCGATCCTCGCGCTCTTGCTCGCCGCCTGCGCGTCGCCGGGCGAGCGGGTCGTGCCCGCGGCGAAGCAAACCCCGCCGGCCGCGCTCGAAGCCTCGCGAAGCATCGCCGGCGCGCCGGCCGGCGAATGGCCTGGCGAGCGCTGGTGGACCGGCTTCGAAGATCCCCAGCTCGATGCGCTGGTCGACGAAGCGCTTGCCACGAGTCCGACGCTGGCGGTCGCCGCGGCACGCATGCGCCGCGCGCAGGCGATGGTGGACGCCGCGCTGGCGAACGCAGGGTACGACCTGGAAGGCGCGCTGGACGTCACGCGCCAGCGTTTCACCGCGACCGGCATCTACCCCCCGCCGCTCGGGGGAACCACGCAGACCACCGCTCAGCTGGCGGTCAACTTCAGCTACGAGCTCGATTTCGCGCACCGCAACGACGCCGCGATCGCCGCCGCGCACGCGGACGCCTTCGCCGCCGGCGCGGACGCCTATGCCGCGCGCCTTGCGCTCGCCTCGGGCGTGGCGCGCGCCTACTTCCAGCTGCAGCGCCTGTTCGCGTTGCGCGATGTGGACCGCCAGGAGCTCGCGCAGCGCGAGCAGCTGGTCGAGCTGACGCGCCGGCGCGTCGCCGGCGGGCTCGATACCCAGGCCCAGCTCGCCCGCGCGCAGGCGCTGCCGCCGGCGCTGCGCGCCCAGTTGGCCCAGCTCGACGGCGCGATCGCGCTGGCGCGCAACCAGATTGCGGCGCTGGCAGGCAAGGGCCCGGACCGCGGGCTCGCCCTTCAGCCCGCGACCGCGCGCGATTCCGGCCCGGGCCTGCCGCCGGCGCTTCCGCTCGACCTGCTCGGGCGCCTTCCCGAGCTGGCGGCCGCGCGCTGGCGCGCCGAAGCCGCGGCAGGCAGCGTCGAAGTGGCCGAGGACCGGTTCATGCCGAATGTGAACCTGGTTGCCTTCGCGGGCCTGTCTTCGCTCGGGCTGGACAAGCTGCTGCAGGCGCGCAGCACAATCGCCGGTGCCGGACCCGCGGTACGGCTGCCGCTCTTTTCCGCTGCCGGGCTGCGCGCCAACCTGCGCGGGCGCGAGGCCGAATACGACCTCGCGGTTGAACAGTACAACGCGCTGCTGGTCGACGCCGTGCGCGAGGTGGCCGATCAGGTCCAGACCCGGCGCGCGCTCGAGAACGAGGGCCGCGAGCTGCGGACCGCGCTCGCCGCGGTCCAGCGGGCCTACGACCTGGCGCTCGCGCGCTACCGCGCCGGCGTATCCGACCTGCTGAGCGTGCTGGACGCGCAGGGCGCGCTGTTTACCGAGCAGCGCGCCGAGGCCGATCTGCGCGCGCGCGCGCTGCAGGCCGACGTGGCGCTTTACCGCGCGCTGGGCGGCGGCTACCAGGAGCAGGCCGCCAACAGCGTTACCGATCACCGGAGCAAGAAATGAGTGAAATACCGCAAGCGCCCACGACCGGGGCGCGCCGCCGCCGCGCGTTGAGCGTCGTGATCGTCGTCTTCCTGCTGATCGGGATGGGCTGGCTCGTCTGGTGGTACCTCGAGTCGCGCGGCCACGAGACGACCGACAACGCCTACGTCGGCGGCAACCTGGTCCAGGTCACGCCGCGCGTGCCCGGCACCGTGGTGGCGATCGGCGCCGACGACACCGACCTGGTCGAGGCCGGCCAGACATTGGTGCGGCTGGATCCGTCCGACGCCAGGGTCGCGCTGGCACAGGCAGAGGCGCAGCTCGCGCAGGCCGTGCGCGAGGCACGCGTGCTTTACGCCAAGGACACGACTCTCGCCGCGACGGTGGCCCAGCGCAAGGTGGACCTCGCGCGCGCCGAGGACGACCTCGCGCGGCGCGCGCCGCTGGTGGCGAGCGGCGCGGTGTCGCAGGAGGACCTGCAGCACGCGCGCGACGCGGTCGCCGCAGCGCGCGCCGCGCTCAAAACCGCGGACGAGCAGCTCGCGGCGAGCCGCGCGCTGACCGAGGGAACGTCGGTCGAGAAGCAGCCGAGCGTGCTGCGCGCCGCAGCGCGCGTGCGCGAGGCGTTCCTCACGGTCCAGCGCGACACGATTCCGGCGCCGGTCAGAGGCTACGTCGCCAAGCGCTCGGTGCAGGTGGGTCAGCGGGTGGCGCCGGGCGAGCCGCTGATGGCGGTGGTGCCGCTGGACGAGGTCTGGGTCGAGGCGAACTTCAAGGAAGTGCAGCTGCGCGAGATGCGCATCGGGCAGCCGGTCCGGCTCACCGCCGACCTCTACGGCAGCCGGGTCGAGTACGCCGGGCGCGTGGCCGGCCTCGCCGCCGGCACCGGCGGCGCCTTCGCGCTGCTGCCGCCGCAGAACGCCACCGGCAACTGGATCAAGGTGGTGCAGCGCCTGCCGGTGCGCATCGAGCTCGACCGGAAGCAGCTCGCCGAGCATCCGCTGCGGGTGGGGCTGTCGATGGAGGTCGACGTCGACGTGCGCGACGCGAGCGGCCCGCAGCTCGCCACGACGCCGGTCAAGGGGCCGGTGTACGCGACCAAGGCGTTCGACGAGCAGGCCGCGGCGGCCGACGCTCGCGTGCGCGAAATCATTGCGGCCAACCTGGGGGCGCGCTAGGTGAGCGCGGTACCGGCTGCAGCGGCGCCGCCGCCGCTCGAGGGCATGGAGCGCGCCGTCGGCGCATTCGTGCTTTCGCTTGCCGTGTTCATGACCGTGCTCGACACCACGATCGCCAACGTGTCGATCCCGACCATCGCCGGCGACCTCGGCGTGAGCCCGAGCCAGGGCACCTGGGTCATCACGTCGTTCGCGGTCTCGACCGCGATCGCGGTGCCGCTCACCGGCTGGCTGGTGGTGCGCTTCGGACAGGTGCGGCTGTTCGTGACCTCGGTGCTGCTGTTCAGCACCGCGTCCTGGCTGTGCGGCCTGGCGCCGAACCTCGAGACGCTGATCGTGTTCCGCGTGCTGCAGGGCGCGGTCGCGGGGCCGATGGTGCCGCTGTCGCAATCGATGCTGCTCTCCACCTTCCCGCGCGAGAAGGCCGGCCTGGCCCTCGCGCTGTGGTCGATGACCGCGCTGCTGGCGCCGATCTCGGGGCCGCTGCTTGGCGGCTGGATCTCGGACAACGCGACCTGGCCGTGGATCTTCTACATCAACGTGCCGGTGGGACTGTTCTCCGCCGCGGTTACCTGGCAGCTCTACCGCACGCGCGATTCGGCGACGCGCAAGGTGCCGGTGGACTATGTCGGACTGGGGCTGCTGATTACCTGGGTCGCGGCGCTGCAGATCATGCTCGACAAGGGCAACGAGCTGGACTGGTTCAACTCGGCCCAGATCGTGACGCTGGCCTGCGTGGCGGCGGTCGGCTTCGCGCTGTTCCTGGTCTGGGAGCTGGTCGACAACGAGCATCCGATCGTCGACCTGTCGCTGTTCAAGGGGCGCAATTTCACCAGCGGCACGCTGGCGATCGCGGTCGGCTACGCGGTGTTCTTCGGCATCACGGTGATCATTCCGCTCTGGCTGCAGACGATCATGGGCTACACCGCCTTCCTGTCGGGGCTTACGGTGGCGCCGATCGGGATCCTTTCGCTCATCATCGCGCCGATCCTGGGCCGCAACCTCGCGCGGCTGGACGCGCGCAAGATCGCGAGCGCCGCGTTCCTTGTGTTCGCGCTGGTCATGTTCATGCGCGCGCGCTTCGACCTGCAGACCGACTTCTGGTCGATCGTGCTGCCGACCGTGATCCAGGGCGCGGCGACCGTGTCGTTCTTCCTGCCGCTCACCGCGCTGCTGCTCGCCGGGCTGCCGCCGGAGCGCATTCCGGCCGCGACCGGGCTGAGCAACTTCGCGCGCTTCACCGCAGGCGCCTTCGGCGCCTCGGTTTCGGTCACGCTGTGGAACGACCGCGCGGCGGTGCACCGGGCGCACCTGGTCGAGCACGTCACCGCCTACAACCCGGACGCGACCGGTGCGCTCGCCGCGATGCACGCCCACGGCCTGAGCCCCGACCAGGCGCTCGGGCTGATGGACCGCCTGATCGACCAGCAGGCGCGCATGTTGAGCACGGTGGACCTGTTCTGGCTCTCCGGCATGCTGTTCATCGCGCTCACCGCGCTGGTGTGGATCGCCAAGCCGGCCAACATCTCGCACCGCGCGCCCGCCGACGCCGGCGCGCACTGAGCGCTAGATTCTTCGGCCCACCCCCGCCCAGTACGGGGCGCGCAGCTTGCGCTTGAAGATCTTGCCGCTGTCCTCGCGCGGCAGCGCGTCGTGGAACTCGACCACGCGCGGCACCTTGTAGCCCGCGATGCGCTCGGTCAGCCACGCGCGCACCGACGCCGCGTCCAGCTTCGCGCCGGGATCGGGCTGGATTGCCGCGGCGAGCGCTTCGCCGAACTCCTCGCTCGGCACGCCGAACACGGCGCAGTCGTGCACCCCGGGCATGCCGTGCAGCGCGGCCTCGATCTCGGCCGGGTAGATGTTGACCCCGCCCGAGATCACCATGTCCGAGGCGCGGTCGCAGATGAACAGGTACCCGTCCTCGTCCACGTAGCCCATGTCGCCCAGCGTCCACAGGCCGTCGCGCTCGAGCGCGGCGCGCGCGGCGGGGTTGTTGTTGTAGGAAAAGTCGGGGTAGGCTGGCTGGCGCGCGTAGATCAGGCCGATTTCGCCGGGCGGCAGTTCACGTCCCTGCGCGTCGAGGATCTTGAGCGCACCTGCGCCAATCGCGCGGCCGGCGGAGCCCGGCTTCCTGAGTGCCTCCTGCGAATCGATCGAGGTGATGACGCCCGCTTCGCTCGAGGCGTAGCACTCGTGGAACACCGGGCCCCACCAGTCGATCATCGCGCGCTTGAGCGCCGGCGCGCAGGGCGAGCCGGTGCTGGCGACGAAGCGCAGCGACGACAGGTCGTAGCGCCGCTTGGCTTCTTCCGGGAGCTTGAGCATGCGCACGAACATGGTCGGCACCAGGTAGGCGTGGCTGAGCCGGTGCCGCTCGATGAGCATCAAGCTGCGCTCGGCGTCGAACCTGGGCTCGAGCACCAGCAGCGCGTCCTCGAGCTGCAGGGTCTGGATCGCGTACAGGTTCGGCGCGCTGTGGTAGAGCGGCCCGGGCAGCAGCGCGCGCATTCCGGGCTCGATGCCGAACCCCTTGTAGCGCGCCTCGCGCGCGAGCTCGGCCATGCGATCGGCGTCCTCGAGCGGCGCCGGCGCGCGGCGCACGCCCTTGGGCCGCCCGGTGGTGCCGGAGGTGTAGGGCATGTTGCCGCGCGGCCGCCGCGGCGCGCCGCTCCAGCGCGGCGCGGCGCGCAGCCAGCCGTCCCAGTCCTGCGGGTCGACGGTCGCCAGCCCGACCCCCGCCGGCAACGCGCCGTCGATCTGCGGCAGGAGGTCCGCGTGCGCCACCAGCGCCTTGGCGCCGCTGTCGGCGAGGATCCAGCCGACCTCGTCGGCCTTGTAGTGCCAGTTGATCGGGCAGGAGTAGGCGCCCAGCCTGAGCGTGGCAAACGCGGCGGCGAGGAACGCGGGGTCGTTCTTCAGCATGAGGCACACCACGTCGTCCTCGCCCACGCCGAGTTGCTCGAGCCGGCTCGCGGCGCGCAGCACCGCGTCCTCGAGCTCCGCCCAGGCGATAGCTTGCTGTTCGAAAATCAAACTGGCAGGCATGGGCGCGAGTATAGGCGAGCCGCTGATAATATCTGCGCTCCATCCAGGAGATCCACCGTGACTGCCTTCGCCCCAACCGCACGCACCAGGATCAGGCGCCTGCCCAAGCGCGGCCACTACGACCGCGACACCTTGTACGCGATCCTCGACGCGGGCTTCGTGTGCCACATCGCCTACGTCATCGACGGGCAGCCGTACGCGACGCCCACCGCCTACTGGCGCGAGGGTGACGCGGTGTACTGGCACGGCTCGTCCAAGAGCAGGATGCTGCTCGCGCTTGAGAAGGCGCCGCGCGTCTGCCTGACCGTGATGCACCTGGACGGGCTGGTGGTGGCGCGCTCGGGCTTTCACAAGTCGATCAACTACCGCTCGGCGATGCTGCTCGGCAAGCCGTACAAGGTGAGCGAGCCGGAGGAGAAGCTGGCCAAGATGGAGCGCTTCGTCGAGCGCCTCTACCCCGGCCGCTGGCCGCAGCTGCGGCCGGTGCACAAGCAGGAGCTTAAGGCGACGAGCGTGTTCGGCCTGCACATCGAGGAGGCGGTCGCCAAAGTGCGCAGCGGCCCGCCGGTGGACGACGAGCCTGACTACGCGCTGCCGATCTGGGCCGGCGTGGTGCCGGTCCGCCAGGTGCTGGGCGAGCCGGTCGACGACGGCCGGCTCGCCCCTGGCGCGCCCGGCGCGCCGCGGGTGAGGCTCTAGAGACCGCGCGCGATCCTGAGTTCGCGCAGCATCGCGCGCTTCTTGGTCTGGTGCGATCTCATGCGGCGCAGGATGTCGTCCAGCGAGCGCAGCGCCTCGCGGATGTAGCGCCCCTTGTTCAGCATCACGCACTCTGCGCGCATCGACATGGCCGCATCGGTGATCTCGGCCCGGGTCGGCGCGCCGCGCTTGGCGAGGGTATCCAGCACCTCCGTGGCCCAGACCACGGGCACGTGCGCGGCCTCGCACAGCCACAGGATCTCCTCTTGCACCTCGGCCAGGCGCTCGAAGCCGCATTCGACCGCGAGGTCGCCGCGCGCGATCATCACGCCGCAGGAGCGCCCGCGCATTGCCTCGAGCAGCATCGCGGGTAGCGCCTCGAAGCCGCGCCGGGTCTCCACCTTGAGCACGATCGCCGGTGGCCGGGGCCGCAGGCGCGCGAGCGCGGTGCGCAGCGAGCGTACGTCGGCGACCGTATCGGCGAACGAAAGCCCGACCATGTCGGCGTGGCGCGCGACGAACTCCAGGTCGCGCCGGTCCTTGTCCGACAGCGCGCGTGTGCGCAGCGCCGTATCCGGCAGATTGATGCCCTTGTCGGCGCGCAGCGCGACGCCGCCGGGGCGCGCGCGCAGCATGCGGACCAGCAGGCGATCCTTGCTGGCCTTTTCGATCACGCCGCCGATCCTGCCGTCGTCGAAATAGATACGCTCGCCGGCGCGCGCGTCGCGAAACACCACCGGCAGGGTGCAGCCGATGGTCGCCGGGCGCAGCAGCTTGCCGCCGCGGTCGAGCTTCGCCGGGGTACCGGGGCGCAGCGCCCGGGTCAGCACGAGACTGTCGCCCTCGCGCAGCAGGAGCGATCCTTCCCTGCCGGGCAGCGCGCCCACCTTCGCCATCAGCACCTGTCCTTTGCCCTCGCGCGCGAGCACGGTGCCGGGCACCAGGTAGGCGGTCTTGGCGGCTTCCGCCCAGGCGCCCTCGTCACCGCTGTCGATCAGCTTCCACTTGCGGTGAGACCCGCGCGCATCGTCGAACACGATCAGGTCGCCCGTCTTGAGCGCCGCGAGCCAGCGCGCAGGGACTGGCAGCACGATGTCCGCCGACGCGACGGGCTCGCGCGGGTCTTCCTGGGGCGTGAGCCAGACGCGCGCCGGCGCGGTGACCACGCCGAACGCATCGCGCTGCGGGCGCACTCGCAATACGGCGGGACCAGGCTCGACCGGCCCGGTGCGCAGCTTCGGCCCGGCGAGGTCCATCAGCACGCGGCTGCGCCTGCCGAGCGCCTTCTCGGCGCGCCGCAGGTTGCCGATCATTCGGCCCCAGCGCGCTTCGTCGTCGTGCGCGCAGTTGATGCGCATGACGTCCATGCCCCCGGCCAGCAGGTCGTGCACCAGCCGGTAATCGTCCGCCGCCTCGGACGGCATGGTGACCATGATCCGCACCTCGCGCTTCGCGGGCGGATCGCCGAGCAGGGCGCGGGTGTTGCGCTCGAGCAGGTCGGCACCGAGGTCCATGTCGGGTGCCGGCAACTCGCCGCCGCGCACGGCCTTGGGATGGGCGGCGAGACCGCGCAGCGCCCGGGCCACCAGCTCGACCGTCGCCGCGACCCACTCCTCGGCGCGTCCGAGGGACGATAGGCCCAGCTGCGCGAGGCTGCGCTGCAAAGCGCGCCGGTCGTGGCGCCGCAGCGCCAGGTAGCGCACCAGGTTGCGGGCGCTGAGCGCAAAGGTCGGGTCGACCGCCTCTATCCTCGCGCGCTCCTTGCGCTCGGCCAGCCTCAGCTCGGCGGCCAGCGCCTCGACCTCGCGCGCGAGCCGCTTGAGCTCGCGTGCCCCGGACTTGCGTGCGTGCGTCATCCTTCTTCTTGTGTCACGCCTGCGTTACCGCATTGTTACAGCACGCCCAGCGCGAGCCCGGCGGCGAAGGTCGCGCCCAGCTCCTCCAGCGCCGTGATCTGGCCGGGCTGCAGCTCTTTGACCACCACCACCGGCTCGCCTATCCGCTTCAGGCGCAGTCCGGCGACGATCCGTTCCACCGAAGTCACCGCGCCCGTGCCGTCCTGGCCCGCGCCGACGAACAGCGCCCAGGGGCGGCCTGCGACCTTGCCTTCGCAGGGGTAGAAGATGCGCTCGAGGAAGTCCTTCATCATGCCCGACATGTAGCCGAAGTTCTCCGGCGTGCCGAGGATCAGGCCGTCCGCGGCGAGCACGTCGTCGGGACCGGCATCGGCGCAGCGCTTTACCACCACCCGCACGCCCTGCTCGGTTCTGGCGCCGCGCTCGACCGCCGCGGCCATGTTCGCGGTCTTCGCGCCGCCGGTGTGATAAACGATGAGCAGCGTCTTCACGATCTGAGCCGGGTCGCGGGGTCCTGACGGTAGAAGCGTCTGAGCAGATCGTACATCTCCGGGTAGCGGCGGCGGGTCTCGTTCGGCGCCTCGAAGAACGCCTCGGTCAGCACGGCGAAGAACTCGGAAGGGTGCTCCGCGGCGTAGGGATCGAGCAAGCGTCGCGGCCGCGCTCGATCGCGTCGCGGAATGCCTCGTAGCCGCGCGCCAGCGCTGCGCGCCAGGCGTCGCGGTCCATTTCCGGCGGCAGCGGCGGCATGCCGTCGGCTTCGACCGCTCGACATGTCGAGCTTATGCGCGAATTCGTGGATCACGACGTTGGCGTGCTCGTCGTGCTGCGCCGCGTCCCAGGACAGGATCACGGGCCCGCCGGACCAGGACTCGCCGGCCAGCTCGTCGTCCCACTCGTGCACCACGCCCGCTTCGTCCACTTCGCTGCGCCTGACGCGGAAGTCGCCTGGATAGACGACGATGCCGCTCCAGCCCGCGTACCGGTCCAGCCCCAGCTCGAGGATCGGCAAGCAGGCCTGGAGCTGCGATCGACAGACGCAGCGCGTCGTCCAGCGCCTGACCGCGCACCCCGACGAACCGCTTCTCGGCCAGGAACAGCAGCGCCAGCTCCTGCAGCCGCCGCGACTGGTCGGCGTCGAGCCCGCGCAGAAAGGGCATGCGCGAGGTGACCCGCCGCCAAAGCGCCGGGTCGATGCGGTGCCTCGCCAGCACCCGCCGACGCCGCCAGCGCTTGAGCCAGCCCATTGCCGCCCGTTCCCGTCAGCGCCGGCGCCGCGCGGCGAGCCACACCCCGGCGAAGATCAGCACCATGCCCACCGCATGGTACAGGTGCAGCCGCTCGCGCGAGGAACGCCACCGCCATCAGGATGCCGAACGGCGGAATGAGGTAGAGATAGGCCCCCGCGGCCCCGGCGCCGATCGCCTGCACGCCCTTGCCCCACATCGCGTAGCAGGCGACGGAAGGAAGCAGTCCCAGGTAGAGAATGCCGAGCACCGGTCCCCAGCCGAGCACGATGCGCCCCCCGGCGGCGATGTCCGCGGCGTAAAGCGGCAGCATCACGAGCATGCTGGCGAGCGAGCACGCGAGCAGGAAGCTCAGCTGCGAGAGGGCGGGCGGCTTGAAGCGCAGGCACACTGTATACAGGGCCCACATCGCCACGTTTGCGAGCAGAAACAGGTCGCCGTGGTTGATCTGGAGGCTCGCGAGCAGATGCGGGTCGAGCCGGCTGACGATCGCCAGCACGCCGCAGAACGACACCGCGACGCCGAGCGCGGCGCGCAGGCCGATGCGCTCCCCGAACAGGGCGAACGCGAACAGCGGGATCAGCGCCGGCGTCACCGACTGGATCAGCAGCGCGTTGGTGGCCGTAGTTTCCCGGATGCCGTAGTAGCCGACCATGTTGTAGACCGCGTTGCCGGTGAAGCCGAACAGCGCGATCGCCTTCCAGTGCGCGCGTACGATCGGCCAGTCGCGCGCGAGCTGACGCCCGGTGAGCGGCACGAGCAGCGCGATCGCGGTCATCCAGCGCCAGAACGCGAGCGAGACCGGCGTCACTTCGAGGTGCACGCCGCGCGCGACGATCCAGTGCCCGGCCCAGAACAGGGCCGTGAGCGCAAGCAGCAGGTGCGGAGAAACCTTCGCCAGGGTGCGGGTGTCCGACATGGGCCCGTTACAATATCAGCATGGTCTCCGTCGTCCAGCTACGCCCGCAAAACAGCGCCGCCGCACTGGAGCCGATTGCCGCCGGCCTCGCCGGAGAGGATCGCGCCCTGGTCGCGCGCGCGCTGGAATTCGCTCAACCGCTGTACGCGGGGCAGGTGCTGTCGACCGGCGAGCCGGTCTGGTCGCACGCCCTCGGGCTGGCGGCGAGCCTGGCCGCGGTTGGCCTCGACCCGCCCGGGCGTGCGGCCGGAGTGCTGTTCGCCGCCCCCAAGTACGCCGGTGCGGTGGACGTGCTGCGCGAAAAGTTCGGCGACGACGTCGCGGCGCTCGCGGCGGGCGTGGAGAAGCTTTACCAGCTGCGCGTGCTCACGCGCGGCACGCCGCAGCAGCAGATCGAGGTGCTGCGCCAGATGGTGCTCGGCATGGTCGAGGACATCCGGATGGTCCTCATTCGCCTGGCGAGTCGCACCCAGACGCTGCGCTGGTACGCCAAGAACGCGGCGCCGGACCGCAACGGCTACGCGCGCGAGACGCTCGACATCTACGCGCCGCTCGCCAACCGGCTGGGCGTGTGGCAGCTCAAGTGGGAGCTGGAGGACCTTTCGTTCCGCTTCCTCGAGCCGGAGACGTACAAGAAGATCGCCCAGATGCTGGACGAAAAGCGCGCCGAGCGCGAGCAGTACATCCAGGACGCGATGGCGCTGCTCGCGCGCGAACTGCGCGCCGCCGGCGTCGAGGCGGTGATCGCCGGTCGCCCCAAGCACATCTATTCGATCTGGAACAAGATGCGAACCAAGGGGCTCGATTTCTCCGAGCTGTACGACGTGCGCGCGCTGCGCGTGATCGTCGGCTCGGCCCGGGAATGCTACGCCGCGCTCGGCGTGGTGCACGACCTGTGGCAGCCGATTCCGAAGGAATTCGACGACTACATTTCGCGCCCCAAGGGCAACGATTACCAATCGCTGCACACCGCGGTGATCGGCCCCGGCGGCAGGACGCTGGAAGTGCAGATCCGCACCTCGGAGATGCACCGCCACGCCGAGTTCGGCGTCGCGGCGCACTGGCGCTACAAGGAGGGGGGCGCGGCGACGCGGGCGCAGGGCAAGTTCGAGGACAAGATCGCCTGGCTGCGCCAGCTGCTGGCCTGGCGCGACGAGGTGACCGACAGCTCCAAGTGGGCCGAGAAGACGCGCCAGGCGGCGTTCGACGACACCGTCTACGTGGTGACGCCGCAGGGCAAGGTGGTCGACCTGCCGGCGGGCTCGACGCCGGTGGACTTCGCCTACGCGCTGCATAGCGACCTCGGGCACCGCTGCCGCGGCGCAAAGGTCGACGGGCACATGGTCCCGCTCGAGACCCCGCTCAAGAGCGGGCAGCGGGTCGAAATCACGGTCGCCAAGAGCGGCGGGCCTTCGCGCGACTGGCTCAGTCCCGAGCGCGGCTTCGTCAAGAGTCCGCGCGCGCGGCAGAAGATCCGGCAGTGGTTCAACAGCCAGGCGCTGTCGGAGACCGTCGCCGCCGGCCGGGCGGCGGTGGAAAAGGAGCTCAAGCGCGAGGGCGCGAGCCAGGCCAAGCTCGAGACCCTCGCCGCGCGCCTGGGCTTCTCGCGCCAGGACGACCTGTTCGCCGCGGTCGCGCGCGACGAGGTGAACCTGCGCCAGCTGCAGTCCGCGCTGCGCGGAATGGGCGCGGCGGCCCCGGCCGCGGCCCCGGCAGCGGCGCAGCCATCGCGGCGCGCGCGCCAGGCCTCGGGCAAGGGCGGCGTGCTGGTGGTCGGCGTCGACCGGCTGCTGACCCAGCTGTCGAAGTGCTGCAAACCGGTGCCGCCCGACCCGGTGCGCGGCTTCGTCACGCGCGGCAAGGGGGTGTCGATCCACCGCGAGGACTGCCCGAGCCTGAAGCGGCTCGCCGAGCGCCACCCCGAGCGCCTGATCGAGGCGCAATGGGACGGCAGCGCGGGCGGTGCCTACGCGGTCGACATGGTGGTCACCGCGAGCGACCGCCCCGGGCTGCTGCGCGACATCGGCGACGCGCTGGCGCGCGAGCGCATCAACGTCACCGCGGTACGCACCCAGAGCCGCGACGAGCTCGCTTTCATGCGCTTCAGCTTCAACGTCGGCGACCTGGCGCAGCTCAAGCGCGCCTTCGCCGTGGTCAAGGACGTGCCGGGCGTGATCCGCGCCGCGCGCGGCTGAGTTTCATCATCGCGTCACGCGGGCGCGCGACGATGGGCGCCCGTGAAGCTGCGGATCCTGATCTACGCCTTGCCGCTCGTCGTGTTCGCTCCGGACGCTCTCGCCTGGGGCTTGCAGACGCATCTGTTCTTCGCCCAATACGCGCTCATGGCGACGCCGCTCGCGGACCTGCTATTGCGGCGCGCGGCGCTGCGCCTGCCGCGCCTGGTGCTGGCCGGAGCATGTCTGCCCGACCTTGCGCTGGTCGGGCCGGTCCTCGGCACGCCGGCGTTTCGCCGCTCTCACCGCTGGACGACCTTGCGCCGCATCGCCGCCGTCCCGCTATGCGACGAAGACCGCGCGATCGTGTTCGGCTATGCGAGCCATCTGCTGGCGGATGTCGTCGCGCACAACTATTTCGTGCCGGAGCACGAGCGGCGCCTCGCGCGGGTCGAGCATCTCACGCACGCGGCCTGCGAATGGGCGATGGACGACTTCCTGGGGCCGTGGGTATGCGCCGCGGCGGTGGACCTGCTTGTCGGGGAGCGCGCCGCTTTGGCCGATTTCGTCGGCAGCCGATTCCGCTGCGGCACGGTGCTGGCGCGGCGTGCCGTCGAACTGCTTGGCCGCGCCGACGGCGCGCTGCGCGCCACGCCGTTGCCGGGTCTATGCCGACGCGCGCTGCGGCTCTTCGATCGCGGCGTCGTTCCCCGGTTCGAGGCCTACGTGCGCGAGACCTCCGCCAGGCTTGGCCACCTCGAGCAAGTCCTGAACGGCGCCGAGCCAGACTGGGACGCCGAGCCGGTGCGCGACAGCACGCGGCGCGACTTCTGGTGCCGCGGCAGGCTGCTGCTGCCCGCAAAGCTGCTCTAGGATCAGCTCGCGGCAGCGTGCCGCGAGCTGGCGCCGCGGGAATCCGCGCCGGGACTGCAGCGGCGCCATGCGCGCGGTCTGTGGCGGCGATATCCTTACCCTCGCCACGATGCGCGGCGCGAGAGCGATCCGGCGCAGCGATTGCAGAAGATTCGCGTCGCCGACGAACGCAGCGGCGTGGCAGGGCTCGCCGCGCGCGTCGTGGTAGCTGAGCGTCAGCGGCAGCACCCCGCGCCGCCGATCGACTGCGGCCTGGAACAGGGCCGGCCGGAACGGCAGCACGCGCGAGCCGTCGCTGGTCGTGCCCTCGGGAAATATCGCCACCGTGCGGCCCGCGCCGAGCAGGGCGCCGATCTCCATCACCGCTTTCATCGCGGCGCGCCCGCTGCCGCGCCGCAGCAGGATGGTTCCGGTACGCGCGAGCAGCACGCCGACCGCCGGCCAGGCGCCGACCTCGCGCTTGGAGACGAAGGTCGCCGGGCAGATTGTATTCACCACCAGCACGTCCAGCCACGAGACGTGATTGGCGACCAGCAGGGCGCCGTTCGGAATCGGCGCGCCGCCCCGGCGAAGCTGCACGCCCAGCATCTGCAGCAGCGCCGCGCTCCAGCGCCTGGAGACGGCGGCGCGGGCGCGGTAGGCGAGCAACGGAAACAGTGCGAGCACCGTGGCCATGCCGCCCGCGAGGTGCAGCGCGACGCGAACGATGCGCAGCAAGGCGCGCGCCTCGCGCAGCAGACGAAGACTAAGCGAGCGCAAGCGAAGCCGCGCCGAGCATGGCCCCGAGAGCCGCGCCGGCGAGCACGTCGCTCGGGTAGTGCAGCCCGAGGACCACGCGCGAGACGGCGGTGAGCAGCGTGAAGGGAACGAGCAGCGCCGCGAGCGACGGATAGTAGGCCAGCGCGACGATCGAAAATGCCACGGCGTGCAGCGTATGGCCGGAGGGAAAGCTGAAGCTGTCGAGCGGCGAGGCACCTTGCGCGATGCTGGCCTGTACCTGGTAGGGGCGCGGGCGCAGCGTGCCGCGCTTGAGAAGCTTGTAGATGACCGTGCAGGCCAGGCCCACGCCCGCCATGTGCAGCACCGTCTGCGCGGCATCCCGGCGCCACAACAGCAGTGCGAGCATGAGTGCGTACCAGAAGACGCCGTCGCCCAGGCGGCTGATCGTGCGGCAGGTCTGTGGCAGAGCGCGGTAACGCAACGCGCGGTTGAAGCGCAGGCAGACGCGCTCGTCCCAGCGCTGGATGCGCTCGAGCGCTGCGTCAAGCCGCGACACTTTGCGCCTCCGCCGCGCGCGCCGCGTCGCCGGCCGCTTCGAGCAGCGCGGCCTCGAAATCGCGCACGATGTGGGCCCAGGTGACGCCCTCCGAGACGGAGCGGGCGGCGCGCCCGAGCTCGCGCGCGAGCTGCGGCTCGCGCGCGAGGCGCTCGGCATGCGCGATGAACGCGGCGCGGTCATCGAGCGGCGCGAGCAGCGCCGAGCGGCCGTGCTCCAGGTGCTGGCGCGCGGCGGCGTAGTCGTAAGCAACCACGCCGAGGCCGCTCGCCATCGCCTCGAGCGTGACGTTGCCGAAGGTTTCGGTGATGCTCGGAAACAGGAACACGTCGGCCGACGCGTAGTGCGCCGAGAGCTCGCCGTTGACCAGCCGTCCGGCGATCACGCAGCCGACGCCGGCCCGGCGCAGCTCGTCCAGCAGCGGCCCGTCGCCCACCAGCACGAGCTTGGCGTCGGGGCGCAGGCGGCGCATCGCCTGGTAGGCCTCGATCACCAGCGGGAAATTCTTTTCCGGGGCAAAGCGGCTCACGCAAAGCGCGACCAGGGTGTCGTCGCGGGCGCCCCAGCTCGCGCGTACGGCCTGCGATCGGCGTGTGGGCGAGAACACCTGTGGATTCACGCCGCGGCCGACGACTTGCAGGCGCTCGAAGCCCCGTGCGCCAAGCTGCTGCGCCAGCTCCCGGGTCGGCACCAGCGTGCAGTCGGCACGGTTGTGGAAATGGCGCAGGTAGCCCTCGATCGGCCGCCGCAGCCAGGAGACGCCGTAGTGCTTGCTGTAGGCGTGAAAATTGGTATGAAAGTCCGTTACCACCGGCAGCCCGAGCTTCCTCGCGGCGGAAAGTGCCGACCAGCCGAGCGGGCCTTCGGTCGCGATGTGAACCAAGTCGGGGCGCCAGCGCCGCCACGCGTTCACCAGCGCGCGTCCGCCCGGCGCGCCCATCCGGAGCTGGGTATAGCGCGGCACCGGGAATCCGGGGCGCAGCAGCTCCTCGAAATCACCTTCTTCAGCGCACTGCTCGGCGCGGTGCTGGCGCGGACGCACGAGCTGGATTGCATGTCCGCGCGCACGCAAGCCCTCGACCATCAGGCCGATGGTCCGGGCAACGCCGTTGACCTCGGGCGGATAGGTTTCCGTCACCATCGCCACGCGCAGGCTGCCGCCGCGCGGTGCGAGCTCATCGATGTGGAGGATCCAGTTCACGCCGCGCGAGCATGCGGCGCGCGTATGAAATCCGGATGACCGTTATGTGATGTCTTCGTGACAGCCGACGGTCGCGGCTCCGGTTCAGCCGAGCAGGACCAGCAGCCACACCGTTGCCGCGGACAGCAGCGACAGCATGACTGCGGCGCTGCCCATGTCCTTGGCGCGCTTGGCGAGGCGGTGATTCTCGAGCGAGATCCGGTCCACCGTGGCCTCGACCGCCGAATTGAGCAACTCGACCACCAGCACCGCCAGCACCGACCCGGCCAGCAGCGCGCGCTCGAGCCCGTTCGAGCCGAGCCACAGGCCGAGCGGCACGAGCACGGCGGCCATGATCAGCTCCTGGCGGAACGCGTCCTCGTGTCGCGCCGCCTCGGCCAGACCCGAGAGCGAGTAACGCGTCGCATTGATCAGGCGGCGCAGTCCTGTCTTGCCTTTGTGCGGGCTCTCCATCGCGCCGCGAATGTAGCACGAGTGGGCGTCATCGAATCTTCACCGCATTGTCACCGCGCAGTCACGGCTCCTTTCTAGAGTGCACGCGCCAATTGAACCAAGGGAGCCATGCGATGGACCGTATCGACGACAGACTGCTGCTTGAGCCCCGCGCCCTCGCGCGCAACGGACCGCGGTACTCGGTCGGCCTCGCCCGCAGCGACGCCGAGCGGCGCGAGGCGCAGCGTCTGCGCTGGCGCGTGTTCGTAGAGGAAATGGGAGCGCGGCTGCGCTCGAAGGAGCCCGGCGTCGATCAGGACATGTTCGACCCGCACTGCATGCACCTGCTGGTGCGCGACGAGGACAGCGGCGAGGTGATCGGCACCTATCGCCTGCTTTCCCCTCACGCGGCGCGCCGTGTCGGCTGCTACTACTCCGAGACGGAGTTCGACCTTACCCGGCTGCGGCTGCTGCGCCCGCGCATGGTCGAGATCGGGCGCTCGTGCGTCGATCCGCGGCATCGGGCCGGCAGCGTGATCGCACTGCTCTGGAGCGGCGTTGCACGCTACATGCTCGCGCATGGCTACCGCTACCTCGCCGGCTGCGCCTCGATCAGCCTTGCCGACGGCGGGCGCAGCGCCGCGGCCGCCTTCCACCGCATGCGTGCGATGTCACTGGCACCGATCGAATATCAAGTGTTTCCACGTACGCCGCTCGAGCTCGACCGGATCGACGCCCCGGACGACGTCGCGCTGCCGCCGCTGGTCAAGGGCTACCTGCGCTGCGGCGCCTGGGTCTGCGGCGAGCCGGCCTGGGATCCCGACTTCAACAGCGCCGACTTCTTCATGTTCCTGCCGCTGTCGCACGTGACGGCGCGCTATGCGCGTCACTTCCTCGGCGACGCGGCGACTCGCGCCTAGCTCGGCGTCGCCAGAGTGAAAAGCAGCTCTTCCTGCGCCGAGCGGCGGCGCCCGCGGCGCGGCCTGACGCGCTCGTAGCCGCCGTCGGCGTCCATCATCCAGGCCTGGCAGTTGTCGTCCAGGTAGGGCTGCAGCCCCTCGCGGATCACGCGCCGCTTGAGCGCGGGCTCGAGCACCGGGAAGCAGAGCTCGATGCGGCGGAAGAAATTGCGGTCCATCCAGTCGGCGCTGGCCAGGTAGACGTCGTCCGCGCCGTCGTTGTGGAAGTAGAACATGCGCGAGTGTTCCAGGAAGCGTCCGACGATCGAGATCACGCGGATGTTGTCCGACAGGCCCGGGATGCCGGGCCGAGGCGCGCACACGCCGCGCACGATGAGGTCGATCTTCACTCCCGCCTGCGACGCCGTGTAGAGTTCCTCGACGATCGCCGGTTCCAGCAGCGAGTTCATCTTGGCGATGATGCGCGCGTCCTTCCCGTCTGCGGCGATGGCGGCCTCGTTGCGGATCGCGGCCACGATTCGCTTGTGCAGCGTGAACGGCGATTGCCAGACGTGGCGCATCCTGCTCGCGCGGCCCAGGCCGGTGAGCTGCTTGAAAACCTCATTGACGTCGCTGCACAGCTCCTCGTTGGCCGGTCATCAGGCCGAAGTCGGTGTAAAGGCGCGCGGTGCGCGGGTTGTAGTTGCCGGTCGCCGAGGTGGACATAGCGCTTGAGCAGCTTGCCGGACGGACCCTCCTCGCGCCGCACCACCAGCGCCATCTTGGCGTGCGTCTTGTGGCCGACCACTCCGTACACGACGTGCGCGCCGACCTCCTCCAGGCGGGCGGCCCAGTTCATGTTCGCCTCCTCGTCGAAGCGCGCCATCAGCTCGACCACCACCGTTACTTCCTTGCCGCGCCGCGCGGCGTCGATCAGCAGCTCCATCAGCTCCGAGTCGGTACCGGTGCGGTACACCGTCTGCTTGATCGCGATCACCTGCGGGTCGGCGGCGGCTGGCGCGGATGAAGTCGATCACCGGCATGAACGACTGGTAGGGGTGGTGCAGCAGCACGTCCTGGCGCGCGAGCACCTCGAACAGATCGTCGCGCTTGTCGAGCGGCGCCGGGATGCCGGGCTGGAACGGAGCGTAGTTCAGGTCCGGGCGGTCGACCTGCGCCGGCACCTCGCGCAGCCGTACCAGGTTGACCGGGCCCTCGACGCGGTACAAGTCGACCTCGGTCAGGCTGAACTGCTGCAGCAGGAACTCGACCATCGAAGGCGAGCAGTTGTCGGCGACCTCGAGCCGCACGGCGTCGCCGAAGTGGCGGTGCAGCAGCTCGCCCTGCAGCGCAATGCGCAGGTTCTTGATTTCTTCCTCATCGACGAACAGGTCGGAGTTGCGCGTGACGCGGAACTGATAGCAGCCCTGAACCTTCATGCCCGCGAACAGCTCATCCACGTGCGCGTGCAGGATCGATGACAGGAACACGAAGTCGTAGTCGCCGCCCGAGATCTCGCGTGGCAGGCGGATGACTCGCGGCAGCACGCGCGGGGCCTGCACGATCGCCGCGCCCGAGCTGCGCCCGAAGGCGTCCTTGCCCTCGAGCTCGACGGCGAAGTTGAGGCTCTTGTTGAGCACTTTTGGAAAGGGGTGCGCCGGATCGAGCCCGATCGGGGTCAGCACCGGCAGCGCCTCACGCAGGAAGTAGTCCCGGATCCACTGCCGCTGGCCCGCGCCCCAATCGGTGCGGCGCAGAAAGCGCACGCCTTCCTCGGCCAGCTTCGGCAGCACGACTTCGTTCAGCAGCCGATACTGCTCGGCCACCAGCGCATGCGCCTCGCGCGCAACGTCGGCGAACACCTCGGCCGGGCTGCGGCCGTCCGGTCCGGGCTCGGGAATGTCGAGCTTGATCTGCTCCTTCAGCCCCGCGACCCGGATCTCGAAGAACTCGTCCAGGTTCGACGACACGATGGTGAGGAAGCGCAGCCGCTCGAGCAGCGGCGCGGTTTCGTCCGCGGCCTGGGCGAGCACACGCCGGTTGAACGCGAGCAGGCCGAGCTCGCGGTTCAGAAAATGGGCGCTGGGATACGCTTTCTTCATTCTGGGATACGCCAGTTTACCGCTCCTCCGGAGCGATGACGGTAACGCAGCTGCAACGCGGCTGTCACATTGAGCCGCTAGCATTGCCCCCGCATGAGCTCCGTCCAGACCCCGCATACCTCGCGCGAATTCGACCAGCAGCTCGACCAGGCGAGGGATCTGGTGATTGAGATGGGAGCGCGCGTCGACCGGCAGGTGGTCGACGCAGTGCAGTGCCTCGCCTCCGGCTCCGGCGCGCTGGCCGACCAGGTCCTGCGCCACGAAACGGTAGTCAACGCACTCGAGCGCTCGATCGACGAGCTGATCGGTCAGATCATTGCGCGCCGCCAGCCGGCGGCCGCGGACTTGCGCCTGCTCACCGCGCTGATCAAGACCACGACCGACCTGGAGCGCATCGGCGATGAAGCGAAGAAGATCGCGCTTTGGTCCCGCAGGATCGGCGCCGGGAGCCGGCCGCTGCTGCCGCGCTACGTCGAGATCCGGCACATGGCGGGCGTCGCGCTCGAGATGCTGCGTGCGGCGCTGGTTTCGCTCGAGAAGCTCGACCTCGAACGCACGACGCAGATCGTGCGCATGGACGACGAGGTGGACGATGCCTTCCGCGCCGTGCTGCGCCAGCTCATCACCTACATGATCGAGGATCCGCGCACCATCTCCGGCTGCCTGGACATCGTATTCGTCGCCAAGGCGCTCGAGCGCGTGGGCGACCATGCCAAGAACATCTCCGAGTACGTCGTGTACGCGGTCAAGGGCAAGGACGTGCGCCACATTTCGGTCGAGGAAATTGAGCGCGAGGTGGGCTCGGCGCAGTAGCGATTGCGGGCGCCGCGCGGCGGCGCTAAGCTGGGCACCGCAATGGCGCGCCATGAAACCCTCGCCGCGGTCGATCTCGGCTCGAACAGCTTTCACCTGCACATCGGGCGCGTCGAAGGCGGCCAGATCTACCCGCTCGACTCGCTGCGCGAAGTAGTCCGGCTCGGCGCGGGGCTCACCGCCGAGAAGCGCATCGACCGCGCCACGCAGGCGCGCGCGCTCGAGGCGCTGCGCAAATTCGGCGAGCGCCTGAGAGGCCTGCCGCGCCAGGCGGTGCGCGCGGTCGGCACCAATACCCTGCGGGTCGCCAAGAATGCGCCGCAGTTCCTGCGCGAAGCGCGCCAGGTGCTGGGCTTTCCGATCGAAGTGATCGCGGGGCGCGAGGAAGCGCGCCTGATCTACGTCGGGGTGGCGCACGCGCTGCCGGCGGCCGCGCACCGGCGCCTGGTGGTGGACGTCGGCGGCGGCTCGACCGAGTTCATCATCGGCACCGGCTATGAGCCGCAGCTCACCGAATCGCTCTACATGGGCTGCGTGAGCTACAGCCTGAAGCACTTTCCGGAAGGGCGGATCGACAAAGGCCGCATGAAGCGCGCCGAGCTGGCCGCGCGCCAGGAACTGGGCGGCATCGTGCGCGCCTACCGCAGCAACGGCTGGGACGAGGCGGTGGGCTCCTCCGGCACCGCGCGCTCGATCGAGAGCATCCTGCGCGAGAACGGCTTCTCCGAGGACGGCATTACGCGCGACGGCCTCGAGCGGTTGCGCAGCCTGCTGATCAAGCACGAGCGCGCCGACCCGGAGCGCATCGCGGGCCTGCGCGCGAACCGCGCCCCGGTGCTTCCCGGCGGGGTGGCGATTCTCGGCGCCGCACTGGAAGAGCTCGACATCGAGACGATGCGCGTGTCCGACGGGGCGCTGCGCCACGGCGTTCTGTACGACCTGCTCGGCCGCGTGCAGCATCGGGGCGACATGCGCGAGGCGACCGTCGTTCAGTTCATGCGACGCTACCATGTCGACGCGGCGCAGGCCGAGCGCGTGCGCAACCTGGCGCTGGGCATCTACGATGCGCTGACGGCGGGCGTCGAGCGCGACCAGGAGGACGACCCCGACCGGATGCTGCTCGACTGGGCGGCGCGCCTGGCGGAGATCGGCCTTTCGATCGCGCACGCTCAGTACCACAAGCACTCGGCCTACGTGCTGTCCAACGCCGACATGCCGGGCTTCTCGCGCATGGAGCAGCAGCGCCTCGCGCGCGTGGTTCTGGCGCATCGCGGCAAACTGGCGAAGGTCGAGGACGCGGGCCCCGATTCGACCGACTGGGCGCTGGTGTGCGCGCTGCGCCTCGCGTCGCTGATCCTGCGCCGGCGCGCCGACCTCAAGCTGCCGCTGCTGCGCGTGGCCGCCGACCCGGGCGGGTTCTCTCTCGAGCTGCCGCAAATATGGCTGGACGAGAACCCGTTGACCGCGGCCGCGCTCGAGTCGGAGGCCGACTACTGGAAGGCGGTCGGCATGAGGCTGAGCGTGAGCGGGCTGTCCGAAAAGAAGGTCGCGGTGCTGAGCCGTCCGTAGTCAGTGCACCGTATTCAGAGCAGGTCCGGCGCGACGACCGCGCGCACCACGACCTGCGACTCGTCGTCGCGTACGCGGTTGGTCAGCCACCACAGGCCGCCCTTCTTGATGGTCCATTCGTCCCTGTTGCCGCAGACCAGGAACGCCGCCGCCAGGCCGAGCGTCGGCTGGTGCCCGACCACGACGACCGCGCCCTTGCGCTCGGGCCACTCCGCGGCGGCCAGGACGTCGGCCGCCGAGGCGCCAGGCGCGAGCCTGGGCGAGGTCTTGAACTTGACCCCAAGGGCCTCCGCCGTCTGGCGGGTGCGGCGCGCCGGGCTTGCGATCACGGTGAACTTCGACGGCAGCCGCTGCAGCAGCCAGGCCGCCACCCGGCCGGCGTGCTTCTGGCCTCTGGCGGTCAGGCGCCGCTCGAGATCGGGCCCGCCTTCTTCCGCCTCGGCATGGCGCCACAGGATCAGGTCCACGCGAATTTCTCCACTTGTTGTTGGACAAGCCCTGCCGAAGCTTGTTCGGGGAACGTGACGCCAGCGTTACGCCATTGAGGGAAGGAGGCAGGATACGCTAGAATCGCCACCTTTCAGGCGCGTAGCTCAGCTGGTTAGAGCACTACCTTGACATGGTAGGGGTCGTTGGTTCGAGTCCAATCGCGCCTACCAGCTTCCGCCCGGAAGGAGTGTCGAAGAAAGTGCGGCGCGACCGCACTTTTTTTTGCCTCCCGAAGGGTCACGACAGATGCCGAACATCCACTTGCCCGACGGCTCGCACAAGAGCTTCGACCGGCCCGGTCACCGTGGCCGAGGTCGCGCGCTCGATCGGCGCCGGGTTGGCCAAGGCGGCGCTGGCGGGCAAAGTCGACGGCAAGCTGGTCGATACATAGCTTCACGATCGATCGCGAAGCCGAGCTGCGATCATCACCGAGCGCGACGCGGAAGGCCTCGAGATCATGCGCCATTCGACCGCGCACCTGCTCGCCTACGCGGTCAAGGAGCTGTTTCCCGACGCCCAGGTCACCATCGGCCCGGTGATCGAGAACGGCTTCTACTACGACTTTTCCTACAAGCGGCCGTTCACGCCGGAAGACCTGGCGGCGATCGAGAAGCGCATGGCCGAACTCGCCAAGAAGCGACCATCCCGGTGACGCGCAAGGTGATGCCGCGCGACGAGGCGGTGAAGTTCTTCCGCGACCATGGGCGAGCAGTACAAGGCGGAGATCATCGCCTCGATTCCCGTCGGACGAGGCGATCTCGCTGTACAGCAGGGCGACTTCATCGACCTGTGCCGCGGGCCGCACGTGCCCTCGACCGGCAAGCTCAAGGTGTTCAAGCTGATGAAGTGGCCGGCGCCTACTGGCGCGGCGACTCGCAAGAACGAGATGCTGCAGCGCATCTACGGCACCGCCTGGGCGAAGAAGGAGGACCAGGACGCCTACCTGACAGATGCTGGAGGAAGCGGAGAAGCGCGACCACCGCGGCTCGGCAAGCAGCTGGACCTGTTCCACATGCAGGACGAGGCGCCGGGCATGGTGTTCTGGCACCCCAAGGGCTGGACGCTGTGGCAGCAGGTGGAGCAGTACATGCGCCGCGTCTATCGCGACAACGGCTACCAGGAAGTGCGCTGTCCGCAGATCCTCGATCGCAGCCTGTGGGAAAGTCCGGCCACTGGGAGAACTACCGCGAGAACATGTTCACCACGGAGTCGGAGAAGCGCGACTACGCGGTCAAGCCGATGAACTGCCCGGGCCACATCCAGATCTTCAACCACGGCCTGCAGCAGCTACCGCGACCTGCCGCTGCGCTACGGCGAGTTCGGCGCCTGCCACCGCAACGAACCCTCCGGCGCGCTGCACGGCCTGATGCGCGTGCGCGGCTTCACCCAGGACGACGGCCACATCTTCTGCACCGAAGACCAGATCCTGCGGCGAGTGCGTCGCGTTCACTGCGCTATTGCAGAAGGTCTACGCGCGACTTCGGCTTTCACCGACATCGTCGTACAAGCTGGCCACGCGCCCGGAAAAGCGCATCGGCGCCGACGAGCTCTGGGACAAGGCCGAGGCGGCGCTGGCGGAGTCGCTGCGCGCCTGCGGCGTGCGATTGGCAGGATCTGCCGGGCGAAGGCGCCTTCTACGGCCCCAAGATCGAATACCACGCTCAAGGACGCCATCGGCCGCGCCTGGCAGTGCGGCACGATCCAGGTGGACTTCATCATGCCCGGGCGCCTGGGCGCCGAATACGTGGGCGAGGACAATGCGCGCACACGTGCCGGTCATGCTGCACCGCGCCATCGTCGGCTCGATGGAGCGCTTTCATCGGCATCCTGATCGAGCACCATGCCGGCGCGTTCCCGCTGTGGCTGGCGCCCGGTGCAGGTGGTGGTGATGAGTATCTCGGAGCGCCAGGCGGACTACGCAGCGGCCGTCGCGCAGCCGACTGCGTGCGGCCGGCTGCGCGCGCCGCAGCCGATTTGCGGAACGAGAAAATTACCTATAAAATTCGGGAACATAGCTTGCAGAAGCTCCCCTACCAGCTGGTGGTCGGCGACAAGGAAAAGCAGGCTGCCAACGTGGCCGTGCGCACCCGCGGCGGTGAGGACCTCGGCGCCGATGACGCCTCGACGCTTTCATCGCCCGCCTCGAAACTGAGGCGGAAGCGCTGGGCACGGCCTAATTTTCGCGAAACGGGGTTTCGCACGGTCAGCGCGGCGACCGCAACGAGCCGCCTGTAATGGAGATGCACTCATCAGCGCTCGAGAAAGCGCAACGCCTCAACGGGGAGATCACCGCACCCGAGGTGCGCCTGGTCGGCGTCGAAGGCGAACAGCTCGGAATCGTGACGATCGCCGACGCAATGCGGATGGCCGAGGAGCAGGAAGTGGATCTGGTGGAGATCGCGCCGCTCGGCCAAGCCGCCGGTCTGCAAGCTCATGGACTTCGGCAAGTTCAAGTACCGCGAGCAGCAAGAAGGCGCACGAGGCCAAGCTCAAGCAGAAGCAGATCCAGGTCAAGGAAGTCAAGTTCCGGCCGGGCACCGACGAAGGCGACTACAAGATCAAGCTGCGCAACCTGATCCAGTTCCTCGAGGAGGGCGACAAGGCCAAGGTGACGCTGCGCTTCCGCGGCCGCGAGATGGCGCACCAGGAATTCGGCATGCGGCTGCTCGAGCGCGTGAAGGCCGACCTCGAACGCATGGCGTGGTCGAGCAGTTTCCGAAGATGGAAGGCCGCCAGATGGTGATGGTGCTGGGGCCGAAGAAGAAGGTGATTCCGACCAAGGCGAAGAAACCGCGCCAGCCTCGGCGAGCGCCGAAGCAGGTAGCGTAGTCATTCGCGTCGCGCTCGATACGCGCGGTGCGGCACAAGTGATGTCCGGGTATCAAGCGCTCGCGCAGCGGGCCACCGCGGCGTTAAGCTAAAAAATGGAGCAGATCATGCCCAAGATGAAGACCAAGAGGGGCGCACAAGCGCTTCAAGGTGCGCTGCGAGCGGCACGATCAAGCGCTCGCAGGCCTTCAAGCGCCACATCCTGACCAAGAAATCCACCAAGCACAAGCGCCAGCTGCGCGGCACGGGCTCGGTACATGCCACCAACATAGCGCCAGGTGCGCGCGATGCTGCCCTACGCTTAAGGAGCCGCCATGCCACGAGTCAAACGTGGCGTAACCGCCCGCGCGCGCCACAAGAAGGTCCTCGAGCAGGCCAAGGGATACCGCGGCCGCCGCAAGCAACGTCTACCGCATCGCCAAGGAGGCGGTGATGAAGGCGGGGCAGTACGCCTACCGCGACCGCCGCCAGCGCAAGCGCGAGTTCCGCGCACTGTGGATCACCCGGATCAACGCGGCGGTGCGCGAGCTGGGCATGACTACAGCGTGTTCATGACGGGCCTGAAGCGCGCCGATATCGAGATCGATCGCAAGGTGCTGGCCGACCTGGCGGTGCTCGACAAGCCGGCGTTCGCGAAGATCGCGAAGCAGGTCAAAGCCAGCCTCGCGCACTGAGACCGGCGCCAGGACGCGCAACGAACAGAAGCGAGGGCCAGACCCTCGCTTCGCATTTCTGGACATGCCAGACGTCGAAGCCATCGTCGATCGCGCGCTTGCCGACCTGAGTCGGGCGGCGGACCCTGCAGCGCTCGAAAACGCCAAGGCGCGCTACCTCGGCAAAGGGGGCGAGCTGACCGCGCTGCTGAAGTCGCTCGGGCAGCTGCCGCCCGCGGAGCGAAAAGACGCCGGGCAGGCGATCAATGCCGCCAAGGCGCGCCTGGAGCAGGCGCTCGAGGCGCGCCGAGGCGAACTGGCCGATGCGGCGCTCAGCGGCCGGCTGGCCGAGGAGGCGCTGGACGTCACGCTGCCGGGGCGCGGGCGCGGCGGCGGCGGCCTGCACCCGCTGATGCGCACCTGGAGCGCGTGGAGCAGATCTTCCGCTCGATCGGCTTCGACGTCGCCGACGGTCCCGAGATCGAGACCGACTGGTACAACTTCACCGCGCTCAACAATCCCGAGAACCATCCTGCGCGCTCGATGCAGGACACTTTCTATGTCGATCTGAAGGACGCGCAGGGACTCAACCTGCTGCTGCGAACCCACACCAGCCCGATGCAGGTGCGCTACGCGCGCATGCACCGGCCGCCGATCAAAGTCATCGCCCCCGGGCGCACCTATCGCGTCGACTCCGATGCGACCCACTCGCCGATGTTTCACCAGGTCGAAGGGCTGTGGATCGACGAGGACATCAGCTTCGCCGACCTGAAGGGCGTGTATACCGACTTTCTGCACCGTTTCTTCGAGACCGACGACATTGGAAGTGCGCTTCCGGCCGTCGTTCTTTCCGTTCACCGAGCCGTCGGCCGAGATCGACATGATGTTCGATAGCGGACCGCTCAAGGGACGCTGGCTGGAGATCTCCGGCTCGGGGCAGGTGCATCCCAACGTGGTGCGCAACTTCGGTCTCGACCCGGAGCGCTACATAGGCTTCGCCTTCGGCAGCGGGCTCGAGCGCCTGGCGATGCTGCGTTACGGCATCGACGACCTGCGGCTGTTCTTCGACGGCGACCTGCGGTTCCTCAGGCAGTTCGCCTGACGCGCGATGAACGTACCCGAGAGCTGGCTGCGCAGTCTGGTAGACCCGTCGCTCACGACGGACGAGCTGTCGCACCTGCTGACCATGGTCGGGCCTCGAAGTCGAATCGTGCGCACCGCTTGCGCCGCCGTTCGATGGCGTCGTCGCGGCGCGCGTGATCGAAGTCGCGCGGCACCCTGACGCCGACAAACTGAGCGTGTGCAAGGTGGACGCTGGCGGACAGATCGCTGTCGATCGTCTGTGGGGCACCGAACGTGCGCTCCGGCATGCTCGCGCCGCTGGCCAAGGTCGGCGCGCGGCTGGCGGGCGGGCGAAATCAAGCTCGCCACCATGCGCGGCGTGCAGAGCCAGGGCATGCTGTGCTCGGCACGCGAGCTGGGGCTGTCGGACGACCACTCGGGGCTGCTCGAGCTACCCGCCGGGAGCGCACCCGGTGCGGACGTGCGCGCTCTGCTCGAGCTCGACGACCACGTGTTCACGATCAAGCTGACGCCAAATCGCGCCGACTGCCTGTCGATCCTTGGCGTCGCGCGCGAGGTCGCGGCGCTCACCCGCTCGAACGATGCGTGCGCCCGACACCACGCCAGTGCCTTCGCGCAGCGATGCCCGCCATCCGGTAAGAATCAGCGCTGCGCGAAGGCTGTGGGCGCTTCACCGGACGGGTCATCCGCGGCGTGGACGCCCGGCGCCGCGACCCCGGACTGGATGCGCCAGCGCCTCGAGCGCTCCGGCCAGCGATCGATTTCGGCGCTGGTCGACGTCACCAACTACGTCATGCTCGAGCTCGGGCGGCCGCTGCACGTCTACGACCTGGACAAGCTGAACGGCGCGATCGACGTGCGCTTCGGCAGGAAGGGCGAGAAGCTGCTTCTGCTGAACGAGCAGGAGGTGGAGGTCGACGAAACGGTGCTGTGCATCACCGACGGCTCCGGCGTCATCGGCCTGGCCGGGATCATGGGCGGGGACTCGACCAAGGCCGAGTCCGAAACGAGGAACATCTACCTCGAGTCCGCGTTTTTCGCGCCGGCGGCGATCGCCGGCCGGACGCGCCGCTTCGGCTTCGCCAGCGACGCATCGCACCGTTTCGAGCGCGGCGTGGATTTCGACAACAACGTCGACGGCATCGAGCGCGCGACGCGGCTGATCCTCGAGATCTGCGGCGGCGAGCCCGGTCCGACCGACGACCTGGTCGCGCGCCTGCCGCGCAGACAGCCCGTAACGATGCGGGTGGCGCGCGCGCAAAAGGTGATCGGCATTCCGATCAGCGGCGAAGAGATGGCCGATGTGTTCACGCGGCTCGGCCTGAGCTTCGAGTGGCAGGGCGAAAGCTTCGTCGTTGCGCCGCCAAGCTACCGCTTCGACCTCGAGATCGAGGAAGACCTGATCGAGGAAGTTGCGCGAGTGCACGGTTTCGAGCGTATTCCAGCGCACCCGCCGCGGGCGCGCGGCCAGGATGAGCGCGCTGCCCGAGGCGCGGCGCCCGCTGCATGCGCTGCGCGAGCGGCTCGCCGCGCGCGACTATCAGGAAGTGATCAACTTCAGCTTCGTCGAGCCGCAATGGGAGGCAGACTTCGCCGGCGAGACGGACCCGATCCGACTGCTCAACCCGATAGCGAGCCAGCTTTCGGTGATGCGCACCAGCCTGATCGGCATCGCTGGTGGCCAACCTGCGCTACAACCACGCCCGCAAGCAGCCGCGCATACGCGTATTCGAGGTCGGCCGGGTGTTCCTGCGCGACCCCGCCGCCGCCGACGGTCCGCTTTCGGTCGCCGGGGTGCGCCAGCCGATGCGAATCGGCGCGGCGGCCTATGGCCCGTTGCTCGACGAACAGTGGGGCGAGTCCGCGCGGCTGACGGATTTCTTCGATCTAAAGGCCGACGTCGAGGTGCTGCTCGCGCCGCGCATCGCGCGCTTCGAGGCTGCGCCGCATCCGGCGTTCCATCCCGGGCGCTCGGCGCGGATCGTGCTCGACGGCCGCGTCGCCGGCTGGCTGGGCGAGCTGCATCCGCGCTGGCAGCGGCGCTACGAGCTGCCGCAGCCGGCGGTACTGTTCGAGCTGGACGCAGAGCGCTGCGCAATGGCTCGAGATTCCGCGCCCGCGGGTGCCCTCCAAGTTCCCGCCGGTGGTGCGCGACGTTGCCCTGTTGGTGGATGCCGCGCTGCCGGCCCAGGCGCTGCTGGACGCGATCGAGGCTGCCAAGCCGCCAATCGTGCAGGAAGTCCGGGTTTTCGACCTTTACCAGGGCAAGAGTCTCCCAATTGGCAGAAAAAGCCTTGCTTTTCGGGTAGTTATGCAACATACTGAACGCACGCTCACGGATGCCGAGGCGGATGCTGCCCGGGACGCTCTGGTCGCCCTGCTGGCGCGCGAATTCTCGGCAAGCCTGCGTTCTTAAAAGAGAAAACAGCAATAGGGAGTTCGGGCAGTGGCAATGACTCTGACCAAGGCCGAATTGGCGGACCTGCTGTTCGAGAAGGTCGGTCTGAACAAGCGCGAGGCCAAGGACATGGTCGAGGCGTTTTTCGAGGAAATTCGTGGCGCGCTCGAGCGCGGCGAGAGCGTCAAGCTCTCGGGCTTCGGCAATTTCCAGCTGCGCGACAAGCCGCAGCGGCCGGGACGCAACCCGAAGACTGGCGAGGAGATTCCGATCAGCGCGCGTCGGGTCGTTACCTTCCACGCCAGCCAGAAGTTGAAGTCCATGGTTGAGAAGGCACGCCATGGAGCAGAACCGCAAGAAAACTGATCTGCCGCCGATCCCCGCCAAGCGCTACTTCACCATCGGTGAGGTGAGCGAGCTGTGCGGGGTGAAGCCGCACGTCCTGCGCTATTGGGAGCAGGAATTCACCCAGTTGAAGCCGGTCAAGCGGCGCGGCAACCGGCGCTACTACCAGCATCACGAGGTACTGCTGATCCGCCGCATCCGCGAGCTGCTGTACGAGGAGGGCTTCACGATCAGCGGGGCGCGCAACCGCCTCGACAACGGCCTCGCGCCGGAGCGAGCGCGCCGAGCCGGGGGCGCGCAGCGAAGGTCGCGCGCCCGCGGGCGGGGCATTCGATCTCGGCGCGATCAAGCGCGAGCTGCGCGAGTTACTCGACAGTCTGGGCGCCTGAGCCCGGCTGATATAATCCGCGCCTTCGGGGCGTAGCGCAGCCTGGTAGCGTACCTGCATGGGGTGCAGGTGGTCGTGAGTTCAAATCTCACCGCCCCGACCAATTAAAGCCTACTGGTGGTAGGCGATCAGCTGCCAGATGATCGCGTCGTGCTCGACGCGCGGATTGACCCCCATTTCCTGTCGCCGGCTGCGCCAATCGATGCGCACCCAGCGCTTTACCGCTGGCGCGTACCACAGGGTCTCGCGCAGGTCGGTGTCGAACCAGGTGTTGTCGCGGTCGCCGAGGTTCCGGTTGCGCTCGATCCGCAGCGCGACGAATTCGCCCGCCGGCGTGCTGACACGCTCCCAGCCGAGCGCATGGCCCCAGGTCTGCTGCCGGCGCGCCTCGCCATGCTCGTCGGTCGCGGTGAGGGTTTCGAGCCAATGTGAGCCGGGCGCAATCGGAAACGGGATTACTGTGAGCGCAGGGAAATAGCGCTGCTCAGCGGCGCCGTCCCGTTCGGCGGATACGCTCCAGGGCTGCGGCACCGTCTGCGTCTCGACCGGGTCGCCGGGGCGGTCGCTGCGGCGCACGATCGTATAGCCCGCAGCGCCCGCTTCGACCGTGTCCGTCAGCGTGCGCACGCGCAGGTCGTTGTACGGATTGATCTGCTCGTAGACCCAGCGCTCGCCTGCGTTCAGCCGCGGCGCCGGCACGCTTATCATCGGCGCCGGGGCCGGCGGATAGGATGCGCAGGCGGCGACAAGGAGCAACGACGGTATCGTCAGGATGCAGCGCTTCACAGTGGGCATATCGCTCGTTCCTCCGAAATTTCAGTATAGCCCGCGGCAACAAGAACCGGCCGGAAGCTGACACCTCGGCTAGAATCCGAAAGTTCCGCAATGCGCATCCTCATCTCCAACGACGACGGCTACTTCTCTCCCGGGATCACGGCACTGGCCGAGGCGCTGCGCTCGATCGGCGAGGTTACGGTGGTCGCGCCCGAGCGCGACCGCTCCGGCGCGTCGAACTCGCTGACCCTCGACCGGCCGCTCAGCGTTCGTACCGCAGCGAATGGTTTCCTGTTCGTGAACGGGACACCCACCGACTGCGTGCATCTGGCGGTGACCGGCTTGCTCGATTTCCTGCCCGACATGGTCGTCTCGGGCATCAATCTCGGCGCCAACATGGGCGACGACACGATCTATTCGGGAACGGTCGCCGCGGCGATGGAGGGATTCCTGCTCGGCATTCCGTCGCTCGCGGTTTCCCTTGTCGGAAAGGCCGGCAAGCACCACGCAACCGCGGCTGAAGTCGCGGTCGGGATGGTCGAGCGCTTCAGGCGCTTCGCCGTCCTGCAGCCGGTACTGCTGAACGTAAATGTGCCGGACGTGCCCTATGCGGCGCTGCGCGGCAGCGAGGTGACGCGCCTGGGCAGGCGGCACAAGGCCGAACCGGTGGTGAAGATCGACACGCCGCGCGGCGACGTCGGCTACTGGATTGGCGCGGCCGGCGGGGCGGCCGATTCGGGACCGGGAACCGATTTCCACGCGGTAGACAACAACCATGTCTCGGTGACGCCCCTGCAGGTGGACCTGACCTTCCACGGCCAGCTCGCCATGGTGCGCGATTGGCTTGCGAAGTGAACGCGCGCAACCCGAAGAATATTCCCGGCATCGGCATGACGTCCCAGCGCACGCGGGTGCGCATGGTGGAACGCCTGCGGGAAAAGGGCATTCGCGACGAGCGGGTTCTCGCGGCGATGGGAGCGGTTCCGCGCCACGTGTTCGTCGAGGAAGCGCTCGCGAGCCGGGCTTACGAGGACAGCGCGCTGCCAATCGGGTTCTCGCAAACGATCTCCCAGCCTTACATCGTCGCGCGCATGATCGAGGCCCTGATGGCGGACAGGCCGCGCAAGCTTGGCAAGGTGCTCGAAGTGGGCACGGGCTGCGGCTATCAGGCGGCTGTCCTCGCTCAGCTTGCGCAGGAGGTCTACTCGATCGAGCGTATCCGCGGCCTGCTCGAGCGCGCACGGGCGAACCTTCTCGGACTGAAGCTCTCCAATCTCAGGCTGGCGCATGCCGACGGCAACGAGGGACTGGCCAAAGCGGCGCCGTTCGACTCGATCATCGTCGCCGCCGCTGCAATCCAGGTGCCCGAAGGCCTCTTACGACAGCTCGCCATGGGTGGCAGAATGATACTTCCGCTGAAAAGCCCCTCTGCGGGGCGCGACGCGCAACGCCTCTCGCTGATCGAACGCAGCGCGCGCGGCTTCGCCGAGACCGAACTCGACCCGGTGCGGTTCGTGCCGCTGGAAATGGGAAAGGCATGATGCGATTGACCGACCGTCCCCTGCTTGCCGTCGCGCTCGCTGCGCTTGCCGCCGCGGGCTGTGCGAACCAGCCGGTAGGTGCCCCCGTGGTGGACCGCGCGCCGGTCACCGCGCCCGCGCCCAAGCCCCTGGTCGCGCTGCTGGCGCCGATCCCGGGCGCGGGCTCTGGTACCTACGTGGTGCGGCCGGGCGACACGCTTTACAGCATTGCGCTGGAGCAGGGTGTGGACTATCACGATCTCGCGCGCTGGAACAAGCTCGACGACCCGACCAAGATCAGCGTCGGCCAGACCCTGTTCACCGCGCCGCCCGAGGAGCGCGGGCCCTGCGGTGGTCACGGTCGGCGCCGCGCGCGGCTCTGGACAGGTCGAGTCGCACCCGCTCGGCGCCTCCGCGCTCACGCAGCAGGGCGGAGGCAACGGCAGCACCAAGACCGGCCCCAAGGCGCTGCGGCTACCGTATTCGAAGGAAAACCTGGCGATGTTGACGCAAGGCGGCCAGACGGCACCTACGCCGGCCGCGCAGCCCGCTGCGACGGTGCCGACGAAGCTCCAGCCGGCACCGGCACCTGCCGCCAAGCCCGCAGCAGTCTCGGGCGGCGTCGCGTTCATCTGGCCGGCCAAGGGCAAGCTGGTGGCCGGGTTCTCGGAGTCGACCAACAAGGGCGTGGACATTGGCGGCAAGATCGGCGACCCGGTCTTCGCTGCCGCCCCCGGGCGCGTCATGTATACCGGTACGGGAATCCGCGGCTACGGCAAGCTGATCGTGATTAAGCATGACGACGGCTTCAATAGCGTGTACGCGCACAACAGCCAGATCCTGGTGAAGGAAGGGCAGACCGTGAAGCGCGGCGAGCGCATCGCGATCCTCGGCGACACCGACTCGGATACGCCGAAGCTGCACTTCGAGATCCGCAAGTCCGGCAAGCCCGTCGATCCGCTCAAGTACCTGCCGGGAGACCGGCCGGCGTCCTGACGCAGGCTATGTTTAGGGCGAGCGGGCGTCGTGCGCCGTGCGCAGCGCGTTGGCTAAATCGGTCACCGCGGAGGCGTAGAACGAGCTGTTGTTGTAGCGGGTGACGACGTAGAAGTTTTGCAGCCCGAGGCGATATTCGCTTTGCGCGTCGGGGCTTTCGAGTTCGACCAGCACCACGCGCGTGTCGTCGCCGGGCTGCCCGGTCGAGGCCGCCGGCACGACTCCCGCCCTGGCCAGCTCGGCAAGCCGATGACGCGGCCGCAGCCCGCCGTCGAGGAAAGCGCGGAATCCGTCGCCGCTGATACGCGCCTCGTACTGCACCGCTTCGCCGCTCTGCCAGCCGTGCTGCTTGAGGAAGTTCGCGACGCTGCCGATGGCGTCGGCCGGGCTGTCGCTCAGATCGGCCACGCCGTCGCCGTCGAAGTCGACCGCGTACCTGAGATAGTTGCCGGGCATGAACTGGGGGATGCCGATCGCGCCCGCGTAAGAGCCCTTCACCGAGAACACGTCGATCCCCGCCTTGCGCGCGTACAGCAGATAGTTCGCCAATTCCCGGCGGAAGAATTCGGCGCGCGGCGGATAGTCGAAGCCAAGCGTAGCGAGCGCGTCGACCACGCGCCAGCGGCCGGTGTGGCGGCCGTAGTAGGTTTCCACGCCAATGATCGCCACGATGTATTCCTCGGGCACGCCGTAGACGCGCTGCGCGCGCGCCAGCACGTCGCCGTAGCGCGACCAGAACTCGAGCCCGGCGCTGATGCGCTGCGGGTTGACGAAGATACTGCGGTAGATCTCCCACGACTGGTCGGCCTCGGAGGCGGACGGCTGAATTGCATCCAGCACCGCCTGCTCGCGTTTTGCGCGCGCGAACACCCCCTGCAGCTCGTGCGCGTCGAACGCGTGCTGCTTCACCATCTGCCGGATAAAGGCACGCACCTCGGGCCGACCCGCATAGGGCGCGGGCTCGGGCGGCGCAGCCTGGGCCGCGGCGGCAAGGCCGAGCGCGAGGAAGGCGGCGCAGAGTCGTTTCATGACAGCCGCAAGTCTCGCACCAGGCGCTTGAGTTCGTCTATGCGCGCGGGCGGCGCGGCGGCCCCGTAGCGCAGCGCTATGTAGAGCTCGCCGATGCGGCGGATGGCCCCCCGCGCCTGCGGCAGATCGCGCGCCGCGCGCTCGGAATAGTCGCGCGGGCCTTCGAACGGAGAGCGCTCGATTCCGTGCCTGCCCAGCTTGCGGCAGAAAGCCCGCCAGGCATTCTGCACCGGATCCGGCTGCACCAGGCGCCGCAGCGACCACACCAGCAGCAGCGCAGTGAAAAAGCCCAGGACCGTGAACAGCGTGGCGGTGAGCTTGCGCCAGTCAGCATCGCGCATTCCGACCAGCGACATCAGCTCGCGCTGGCGCTGCGGGTCGTAGCCCAGCACCCAGATGTTCCATTTGTAGCTCAGGGCTTCCCACTCGTATCGCAGCGAGCGCAGCCATTGCAGCTGGGGGCGCATCAGCAGCGGCAGCGGCTCGCCCTCCGGCACCGCACGAGCAAGCCCCGACGCAATGCGCCCCGGCACGGCGGCCGCGGTCGGATCGACGCGCACCCAGCCCTGCCCGCGCAGGTACACTTCTGCCCAGGCGTGCGCATCCGACTGGCGCACCGTGACGATCTGGTCCACCGGGTTGACGTCGCCTCCCTGGTAGCCGGTCACGACCCGCGCCGGGACGCCTGCCGCCCGCATCAGGAACACGAACGCCGAGGCGAAGTGCTCGCAGAAACCTGCTTTGGTGTCGAACAGGAACTCGTCGACTGAATCGACGCCGAGCCGCGGCGGCTCGAGCGTGTAGACGTAGCGACCCGCGCGCAGGAAGTCGATCGCGCGGGCGACGATCGCCGCGTCACTTTGCGCAGCGGCGCGCCACTCGTGCGCCAGCGCGACCGAGCGCGGGTCGAAGCCCTCTGGCAGGCGCAGCGCGCGCCGCAGCGCGGCGGGATCCTGCGCCGTTTCTGGCGCAGCGCCTGTTACTGATTCCAGCTCGTAGCGGATCCGCTGGCGCACCGGTCTGCGCGCCAGGATTTGTCCGTCTTCGGTGTAGCTCGACCCCGGCGGCAGGCTTGCCGCGGTCTCAAGTGCGAAGAGCCAGTTCCGGTTGTGCGGCTCGAGAACGACGCTGTAGCGGTAAATTCGATCGCCGCCGCGGGGCGGCGCGAACTTGGTCAGGACCGTGGGACCCATGCGCCAATTACGGCCGTCGAAGTCCCACAGGACAGGTCCGCGCCAGTAGCGCAATTGCGGCGGCGGCGGCTCGCCGCGGAACTCGACCCGGAATGCGGTGGCGTCCGATAGGGCGAGGCGCGCCAGGTTGCCAGGCGACATCGTGTCCGAGAGCCCGCTCATTCCCGCGTAAGCGTCCTGCGGCACCCCCCACAGCGGGCCCTGCACGCGCGGAAAGAGTAGGAACAGAACAAGCGCGGCGGGCGCGGCGTGCGCGAGCAGCAGTCCCGCGGTGCGAAGGTTCGCCTGCGACCGCCTCTGCGGCGCGGCGAAGCCGACCAGCGCGGTGGTGATGGCGACCAGCGCGACGCACATGACAAGCGCGGTCGGGATACTCTGCGAGTAGAAGAAATTGGTGACGATCAGGAAATAGCACAGGAACGCCACGACCGTCGCGTCGCGGTGGCTGCGCATCTCCAGTAGCTTGAGCCCAGAGAACAGGCATAGCAGGACGATCCCCGGAGAGCGGCCGAATATGGTGTGGTACTGGGCCCAGATGCCCGCCATCGCGGCGCCAGTCAGCGCGAGAAGCAGCCAATGCGGCGGCAGCGGCGCACGCGTGAGGCCGAGGTACGCGCGCCAGGCGTAGAGCGACAGCACCAGCAGCGCGACCCACCACGGCGCGCGTTCGGCGTGCGGCGCTACCACCAAGAGCAGCGAAGCCATAAGCGCCGCGAGATCGCGCCCGCTTACCGCGCGTAGCTCCGGTGCGAGCGGGTGCGGCAGGGCGGTCACGAGGCTTTGTGAAGCGCCAGCGCCTTAAGGCAGGCCGCGCGATGCGCGTCGCCGCGCGCGGGGGCGATCTCCTCCCCCGGCAGGCGCAGCCCGTAGAGCGCGCCGGACTGCTGCGCGGCGAGCACCCAGCCGGCGAGGCACGAGAGGCGCCGCTCGAGATCCAGCCCGACAGGCAGCAGACGCCAGTCGAGCCATAATTCCCCCGCGGATTCGCCGGAAAACTGTTTGGTGAGCATGTCCTCCGAGCGCGCCACCGCCTTCCATGCCACATGGCGCGGAGAATCGGAAGGCTGGTATCCCCGTAGCGCCGAGAAATCATCGCTGCCTGCGGCCTGGGTCCGGGCGGCTCCGGTGTGCGTGTCCGGACTGGTTGGCGGAAGCGGTGTGCGCTCCGGCCGCGGGTATACAAGACAGCGGGCGTCAGGCTCGACGTAGCTCCAGGCCCGGAAAAGGCCGAGCGGGAAGCGCGTCTCCAGCATCACCCGCCCGAGCGGCAGCCAGCCGCGCTTGGCTGCGGGGACCGCGAGCACGACGTCAGCGAGCGCGGCCGCCGGAACGTCGATCACAAGCTGTGCGCCGCTTGCCACGTGCCGCACCAGGATCGAAGGGCGCTCGAACGGCACACGACTGTCGAGAAGCAGGTGGAACTGCGCCGCCTCGCCGGCGTAGACCGGTTCCGCGCGCCCCGCGCTTACCGCGGCGCGCGCCAGGTTGCGCGCAGTGTGCACCATGCCGACGAGCCCCAGCCCGGTCAGCACAAAGGTGAGCGCGAAGCCGAGCGAAAGCGCGTAGTTGATCGAGCCGATAAGCAGGACGCCGAGGGTCGCGCCGTATAGCCACCCGACGCGGGTCGGCACGATGTAGACGCGGCGGTGGCGCAGGACCACCACTCCGCGTTCCGGCGGAGTGAATCCGTAGAGCCAGTTGGCGAAGCGTGGGTTGGCGAGCGGCGAGCGGATCAATGGCGTCCTAGTCGGTCGGGGCGTCGTAGCTCCAGCGCTGCCGCCAGGCCTTGAGGACCTGGGCAGGATAGTCTGCCTGACCCAGGCTGCCGTTGTAGCGGCCGAGCGCGCGAAAGTAGTTGCCCTTTTCGATGTCGAGGTAGTGGCGCAGGATCACGCAACCATAGCGCAGGTTCGTCCTGAGGTGAAACAGGTTGTCCCTCGGCAGTCCGATGAGCTTGGTCCAGAAAGGCATGACTTGCATGTAACCGCGCGCGCCGGAGGCGGACACGGCGTACTTGCGGAACTTGCTCTCGACGTCGATTACGCCGAGCACAAGCTGCGGATCCAGGCCAGCGCGGGTTGCCTCGTATTGCACCGTTTTGAGCAGTTCCAGTCGAACCGCGCGATCCGGGATGCGGTTCGCGAGCCTGCGCGACATCTCGAACAGCCAGCGGTGCGCGTCCTGCGGCCGGCGGAAGTTCAGCGTGGGAGGCGGACGGTCACTCACCGCGGCGCTGAGCGCCGCACGCACGCTGTCGGCGAGCGGCTCGTAGAGCTGGGCGCCAGCGAGCACCGGTAGGGGCGCGAGCAGGGCGAGCGCGAGGCAGAAACGGCGCAGCGCGGCCCGGCTGGTCATGCTCTGGCGAGTCGTTCCTTAAGCAAGGCCACGGCGCCCACTAGCGGGACGTTCTGCACCTGCGCGTCGTGCCTGGCCTTGTACTCGGCCGTGCCTGCGCTCAGCCCGCGCTCCGAGAGCACCAGACGGTGAGGAATGCCGATTAGATCCATATCGGCAAACAGCACTCCGGGCCGTTCCTCGCGGTCGTCGAGCAGAACTTCGATGCCCGCGGCACAGAGCTCGGCATAGAGCTTGTCCGCGGCGTCACGCACCGCGGCGCTCTTGTGGTAGCCGATCGGAACCAGGCTCGCCGCAAAGGGTGCCATCGGCGTCGGGAATCCAATCCCGCGTTCGTCGTGGTTCTGCTCGATCGCCGCCGCCACGATGCGCGTGACGCCGATGCCGTAGCAGCCCATCTCCATCAGCTTGCTTTCGCCCTTGTCGTCGAGATAGGCGGCCTTCATCGGCGCCGAATACTTGGTGCGAAGCTGGAAGATGTGCCCGACCTCAATTCCGCGCAGAATCTCGAGGGTGCCATTGCCGTCGGGGCTGGGATCGCCTTCGACGACATTGCGCAAGTCATGGATCATGGCCGGATCTTCGGGCAGGTCGCGTCCCCAGTTGACGCCGGTCAGGTGAAACCCTGCCTCGTTCGCGCCGCAGACGAAGTCGCTCATCGCCGCGACGGTTCGATCGGCGAACACGGCCACTTTGTTCCCTACGCCGACCGGGCCGATATAGCCGGCGCGGCAGTTGAGCTCCCGCTGGATCTCGTCGTCGCTCGCGAAACGGTACGCACCTAGCGCCTTTTGCGCCTTGATCTCGTTCAGGGTGTGGTCGCCGCGAATCAGGACCAGGGCAAAGAAGCCCGGGCTGCCGTGCGGAATCGTCTCGCGAACCAGCGCGATTGCCTTGACGGTCCGCTCGAGTGGCAGTTTCAGCAGCGCCGCGACCTCTTCGCAGCGGGTCTTGCCGGGCGTAGGCACCTTGGCCATCGCCTCGCGCGCCGGCCGGCGGGGGTCCGCAGGCGCAAGTGCTTCGGCGAGCTCGACGTTCGCCGCGTAGTCCGACTCCGGGCAATAGGCGATCGCATCCTCGCCCGAGTCGGCCAGCACGTGGAACTCGTGCGAGCCGGTGCCGCCGATGGCGCCTGGGTCAGCCGCGACGGCGCGAAACCGCAACCCGAGCCGGGTAAAGATGCGCGTGTAGGTGTCGTACATGTTGCGGTACTCGCGCTCGAGGTCGGCGAAGTCGGCGTGGAACGAATAGCCGTCCTTCATCAGGAACTCGCGCGCGCGCATGACGCCGAAGCGGGGACGGATCTCGTCGCGGAACTTGACGTGCATTTGGTAGAAGTGCACCGGCAGCTGGCGATAGCTGCGGATTTCGCGCCGCGCGATGTCGGTGATTACTTCCTCGTGCGTGGGCCCGAACAGGAAATCGCGCTCGTGCCGGTCCTTGATCTTCAGCAGCTGCGGGCCAAACGCATCCCAGCGGCCAGATTCCTGCCACAGCTCGGCGGGAATCACGCACGGCATCTGTACCTCGAGCGCGCCGGCGCGATTCATTTCCTCCCGTACCACGGCCTCGATCTTGCGCAGCACGCGCAGCCCGAGCGGCATCCAGCTGTACAGCCCGGAGCCGAGCCGCCGGATGAGACCGGCTCGCAGCATGAGCTTGTGGCTCGCCAGCTCCGCTTCCGCGGGGGCTTCCTTGATGGTGCCGATGAAGAATTGCGAGGTGCGCATCGTTGATCTGCCCCGTATGCCCGGGGGTACAGCGGGCAGCGTTGTGTTTGCCGGACGGGTGTGGAAAAATCGTTGCGAATTCTAACGTAAGGCGGTGCGTCCATGCTCGATAAAGACGGCTACCGTCCCAATGTCGGCATCGTCCTCGCGAATCAGCGTAACGAGGTGTTTTGGGGCAAGCGCATCAACCAGCACGCCTGGCAGTTTCCGCAGGGCGGGATCAAGCACGGCGAGACACCGATGCAGGCGATGTACCGCGAGCTCGAGGAAGAAATCGGACTGCTGCCTGAGCACGTCAGGGTACTCGGGCGCACGCGCGAGTGGTTGCGCTACGAGGTGCCCGAGCAATGGGTACGGCGCGACTGGCGTGGCACTTACCGCGGGCAGAAGCAGATCTGGTACCTGCTGAGGCTGTTGGGGCGCGATTGCGACGTGAGGCTGCGTGCGAGCGGACACCCGGAATTCGATGCCTGGCGTTGGCACGACTTCTGGATTCCCCTCGATGTGGTGATCGATTTCAAGCGCGACGTCTACCGACAGGCGCTGGCGGAGTTGCACCGTTTTCTGGGCGCTGATCGCCGCCAGGGGCGACAGCGCGCGGAGCCGGTCTCGGGTTGAAGTTGAACTTTGCGGCGTATAAGCGCTCCCTTTCGTAACAGGAGAGGTTATGGAACGCAATTTCATGTCATTGCCGAGCCACAGCCTCGGCGACAACGCGGGGTTCAGGCGTCCGAATCAGCCGAAGGTCGGGTTGGAATCGCCCGCGCTGACGGTGATGACAGACCTGACTCGGGTCAGCCCCGCGACGATCGGGCCGGAGGCGCCGATCGAGGCCGCGAACCGGTTCATGATGATGCGTGGCGTGCGGCTGTTGCTGGTGGTCGACGAACGGGAAGACGTGCGGGGGGTGATTTCGGCCACCGATATCCTGGGCGAACGGCCGATGCGAGTGGCGACCGCCAGGGGTTTACGGCGTGACGAGCTCGTGGTCGCTGACGTCATGACGCCGGCCGAGCGGGTCGAGGTCATCGCGCTGGCGGACGTCGACGGCGCGAGAGTAGGGCACGTGGTGGCAACGCTGATGCATGCGGGACGCCAACACGCCCTGGTGGTGGACAGCGACGCCGCTTCGGCACGCCTCATGGTGCGCGGCATCCTTTCTCTGTCCCAGGTCGCGCGCCAGCTGGGCGAGCCGCTGCAGCTGAGCGAGGTCGCGCGCACTTTCGCCGAGATAGAGGCGGTCCTCGGGCGCTAGCCAGGGCGGCATCGGCATAGTAACCATCAATTGATTAGATTGCTAAAATCGATTTGATCAATCGCTCGGGGGCGGTTAACCTCTCTCGGCCACAGACAGTGACGGCAAATCCATTAGGAGGCACGCTATGAAGCTCAAAGGCACCAAGACGCACGAGAACCTAAAAGCCGCGTTTGCGGGCGAAAGCCAGGCGAACCGCAGGTACCTGTACTTCGCCGCCAAGGCCGACGTTGAGGGTCAGAACGACGTATCGGCGCTGTTCCGTTCCACCGCCGAGGGCGAGACCGGCCATGCGCACGGGCATCTGGAGTACCTGGAGCAGGTCGGCGACCCGGCAACCGATCTGCCGATCGGCAAGACGCGCGACAACCTCAAGTCGGCGGTCGCGGGCGAAACGCACGAATACACCGACATGTACCCGGGCATGGCCAAAGCGGCGCGCGAAGAGAAGTTCGACGAGATCGCGGACTGGTTCGAGACCCTGGCCAAAGCCGAGCGCTCGCACGCCAACCGTTTCCAGAAAGCACTCGACGCTCTGCAAGACTGAGTCGAAGCAGGTGACGTGGGACGGCGGTCACAAAGACCGCCCGACCTGCTGCCTGAAGAGATACGCCAATGCCGCGGATTGCAAAAGATAGCTTGATGACGCTGGAGGCCTACGCCAAGCAGCGCAAAGAGTTTCGCGCCAAGGTCATCCAACACAAGAAGCTTCGGAACGTGCATGTCGGCGAGCACGTCACGCTGCAATTCGAGGACGAGCTGACGGTTCGCTACCAGGTGCAGGAGATGCTGCGCATCGAGCGCATTTTCGAGCAAGAGGGCATCCAGGAAGAGCTCGATGTTTACAATCCACTGATTCCGGACGGCGCCAACCTCAAGGCGACCATGATGATCGAGTATCCGGATCCGGTGGAGCGCCAGCGAATGCTCGCCAAGCTCAAGGGCGTCGAGGACCGGACCTGGATTCAGGTCGAAGGCTGTGAACGCGTTTATGCCATCGCCGACGAGGATCTCGAGCGCGAAAACGTGGACAAGACCTCGTCGGTGCATTTCCTGCGCTTCGAACTAAGCGACGAGATGCGCAAGGCGCTCAAATACGGCGTGGGCATCGCCGTCGGCATCGACCATCCAGAGTATCGCGCGAGCGTGGACGCATTGGCGCCGCAGGTCCGCGCGTCCCTGGTCTCGGACCTGCGCTAAGGGCCAGGTGCGCGGCCCCATCGCGATTGCGCTCTGCCTCGCGCTAGTCGCATGCGCGGCGGACAACCCGGAGCAGAGTGACTGGGAGCGAGCCCAGGAGGCTCAAAGCTGGCAGGAAAACCGCGTCACGCTCCCGCCCTATCCGACGAGCGCAAATCTGGTCGCGTTCGATGCCGGTGCAGGTTCCGAGTTTCATTTTCTGGTGGATATCGCGTCGCTCAGCGTTGGCTCGGACGGGGTCGTGCGCTACGTGCTGGTGGCGCGCAGCCCGCACGGCGCAGCGAACGTCAGCTTCGAGGGTCTGCGCTGTAGAGACGGGGAATACAAGATCTACGCCACCGGCAGCGGGGATCGGACCTGGGCCAAGGTTCCCTTGTCGCGCTGGCGGCCAGTGGAGCAACGCGCCGGCAGCTGGCACCGGACGCTGGCGAACGACTATTTCTGTCCGCTGAGAGAGCCGATTCGCACCGTCGCCGAGGGCGTCAATGCGCTGCAGCGCGGCGGCAACCCCAGAGCCGGCGATTTCCGGCGCGACCCGTGAGCCGGGATCAAAGAAGGACCAGATTGTCGCGGTGGATGAGTTCGGGCTCCTCGACATAGCCGAGGATGCCTTCGATGTCGCCCGACGGGTGACGGATGATGCGCCGCGTCTCCGACGCCGTGTAGTTCACCAGTCCGCGCGCGACCTCGCGCCCATGCGGGTCGGTACAGGCCACCACCTCGCCCCGCTCGAAGGTCCCGCTCACTTCGACTACGCCGATCGGAAGCAGGCTCTTGCCGTCCCGCACCAGGGCATTGATTGCGCCCGCATCCAGACGCAACTGCCCGCTAACGGTCAGATGGTCCGCCAGCCATTGCTTGCGCGCGGCAAGTGGCGCCGTGCGCGCGCTCAGCAGCGTGCCCAGCCGCTCGCCCCGCGCCAGCCTCACCAGCACGTCGGGCTCGCGGCCGGACGCGATCACCGTGTGCGCACCGCTGCGCGCGGCGCGCTTCGCGGCCAGCACCTTGGTGATCATTCCGCCCTTGGCGAGCGCCGTACCGGTGCCTCCGGCGACCGCCTCTAGGCGCGGGTCATCTGCGTCGGCGTGCTCGATGAGTTTTGCTTCCGGATGGCGACGCGGGTCCGCGTCGTAGAGGCCGGACTGATCGGTCAGGATGACAAGCGCATCCGCCTCGACCAGATTGGTGACCAGTGCCCCCAGCGTGTCGTTGTCGCCGAACTTGATCTCGTCAGTGACCACCGTGTCGTTCTCGTTGATGACGGGAACCGCTCCCATGCCGAGCAGCGTGCGCAAGGTCGAGCGCGCATTGAGATAGCGCCGGCGGTCGGCCATGTCGGCGTGCGTGAGCAGCACCTGGGCCGTCGGCAGTCCGTGTTCCCGGAAACAGGTTTCGTAGCATCTGAACCAGGCCCATTTGGCCGACGGCGGCCGCGGCCTGGAGCTGGTTCATCGCGTGCGGGCGACGGCTCCATCCCAGCCGCTGCATGCCTTCCGCGATCGCCCCGCTCGAAACCAGCATCGAGCGCTTGCCCAGCCGGTGCAGCGCGGCGATCTGGGATGCCCAGCGCGCGATCGCCGCGACGTCCAGTCCGCGCCCGTCGTTGGTCACCAACGAGGTGCCGACCTTGATGACGAGGGTCTTTGCGGCAGCGACCGGCCCGGACATTGGCCGATACCTCAGGCCGCGCGGCTCGCCCGTGATTCGGGCTTCTTCCCGGCGCTCAGGAAGCGGTACGCGGCGGCGGAAGCTTCGCGGCAACCCGCGCCGGTGAGCGCGGAGACCGCGAACCAGGGGCCTTTCCAGCGCAGGGCCCGCAGGATGCGGCGAATGCGTACATCCGCGTCCGTCACCAGGTCGATCTTGTTGAACAACAGCCAGCGTGGCTTGCGATAAAGACTCTCATCGTACTTTTGCAGCTCCTTCACGATGGCGCGCGCGTCGCGCGCCGGGTCGGCATCCTCGTCGAGCGGCGCGATGTCGACCAGATGCAGCAGCAACCGAGTGCGCGCCAGGTGGCTCAGGAACTGGTGGCCCAGCCCGGCGCCCTCGGCCGCACCCTCGATCAGTCCGGGAATGTCCGCAATGACGAAGCTCGCGTCGTCTCCCACGCGAACGACGCCGAGCGATGGATTCAGCGTCGTAAATGGGTAATCGGCGACTTTCGGGCGCGCGCTCGACACGGCTCTTATAAAGGTCGACTTGCCCGCGTTGGGCAGTCCCAGCAGTCCGACGTCGGCGAGGACGCGCAGCTCGAGGGCCAGCTCGCGGCTTTCGCCCGGCCCGCCGCGCGTAAACTGCCGCGGCGCGCGGTTGATGCTCGACTTGAAATGCAGGTTGCCCAGCCCGCCGGCGCCGCCCTTGGCCAGCAGCGCCCTTTCGCCGTTTACCGACAGGTCGGCCACCAGCTCGCCGGTTTGCGGTCGCGGATCACCGTACCGACGGGCATGCGCAGAACGATATCCCGCCCGCCCTTGCCGTAGCAGTCGGAGCCACGGCCGTTTTCGCCGTTCTCCGCGCGGTGAATGCGCGCGTAGCGGTAGTCGATAAGCGTGTTGATATTGCGGTCGGCGACCGCGTAGACGCTGCCGCCGCGGCCGCCGTCGCCGCCGTCCGGGCCGCCGCGGGGGATGTACTTCTCGCGCCGAAACGACGCTGCCCCGTCGCCGCCTTTGCCGGCGTGAACTTGTATCCTGGCTTCGTCGATGAATTTCATGGCATGCGCGAAACAAAAAAGCCCTACCGCGAACGATAGGGCTTTTCGCGGGTCGGCGCGGGGTCAGGCCGGAACGACGCTAACCGTTGTCTTGCTGTCGGCGCCTTTCACCGCATACTGCACCTTGCCGGCCACCTTGGCGAACAGGGTGTGGTCGCTTGCCCCATGCCGACGTTGGTGCCGGGGCTTACCTGGGTGCCGCGCTGGCGGATAATGATGGCGCCGGGGCTTACTTGCTGGCCGCCATAGACCTTGACGCCGAGCCGCTTGGCCTGCGAGTCACGGCCGTTGCGTGAACTGCCGCCTGCTTTCTTGTGTGCCATGCTGAATGTCCTCCGAATTAATCAGGCGCCGGCGACGATGTCGTCGATCCGCACCTCGGTGTAAGACTGGCGATGCCCCTGCGATTTCTGAAAATGCTTGCGCCGGCGCAGCTTGTAGATCTTGACCTTGTCGCCGCGCCCGTGCGACACGACCGTCGCCTGGACCTTGGCGCCGGAGACGAAGGGCGCGCCGACGCGCACCTGATCGCCCTCTCCGACCATCAGCACCTCGTCGAAGGACACTGCCGCGCCCACTTCTGCCGGCAACAATTCGATGCTCAGTTTCTCGCCGGAGCTGACGCGGTATTGCTTTCCGCCGGTTTTGATTACAGCGTACATGACAAGAGTTCCGTTCGTGGCCTGCAAAGACTTGGAATTATAGGGGATTTCGGCTCCGCGCGTCAAAATCATCTATGCTAAGCTTCGCGCCCCGTCGCCGCCCGCGAGAGTGCCGTGCCCGGGCGCCCATCCTGCCATGCCCACCCTAATCGAACTCGCCCCGATCGCCGAGGAAATGCACCAGGTGGATGTCCTGGTCCGTGCGCGGCTGACGTCGGACGTTCCCTTGGTCAGGCAGGTGGCGGAATACATCGTCGCAGGGGGCGGCAAACGCCTGCGGCCGGCCCTGCTGCTGCTCAGCGCCGGCGCCGCCGGGTACTGTGGCCGGACCCACCACGAGCTCGCGGCGGTGGTCGAATTCATCCACACCGCGACCCTGCTGCACGACGACGTGGTAGACGAGTCGCGCCTGCGGCGCGGGCGCGAGACGGCGAACGCGGCATTTGGCAACGCTGCAGCGGTGCTGGTCGGCGACTTCCTCTATTCGCGCGCGTTCCAGATGATGGTGAGCGCGGACAACATGCGCGTGATGCAGGTGCTTGCCGATGCCACCAATACGATCGCCGAGGGCGAAGTGCTGCAGCTGATGAACTGCCACGATCCCGATGTCGACGAGCAACGCTACCTGGAAGTCATCCGTCGCAAGACCGCGAAACTGTTCGAGGCAGCGGCGCGGCTCGGCGCGGTGCTGGCGGGTGTTGCGCCCGAGGTCGAGGAGGGGCTTGCGAGCTACGGAACGCACGTCGGAACCGCGTTCCAGCTGGTCGACGACGTGCTGGACTATTCGGGCGACGCGGCCGCCATCGGCAAGAGCTTGGGCGACGATCTGGCAGAGGGCAAGCCGACGCTGCCTTTGATCCACGCAATGCGCACCGGGACCGCCGATCAGTCGGCATTGGTCAGAAGCGCGATTCTCGACGGCGGTCGCGACCGCTTTCCCGGCGTGCTGGATGCGATCAAGGCGAGCGGTGCGCTGGACTATGCCCGCGGGGTCGCGCAACGCGAAGCGGGCCTTGCGCGGCGGGCGATCGACTCCCTGCCGCATTCAAAGTACAAGGATTCTTTGCTAGAATTGGCGGACTTTTCCGTGACGCGCCGCAGCTGATCTGCGCGCTGCGGCCTCACCGTCGGGGTGTAGCTCAGCCTGGTAGAGTACTGCGTTCGGGACGCAGGTGTCGGAGGTTCAAATCCTCTCACCCCGACCAATTCCGTCTTCGCGCGGCAGGCGCCGCCCGCAACTTTGATCATAATAGCGGGCCATGGGACGCCTCCTCATCTTCGCGCTCGCGGTTTTCGGCCTGATCTGGCTGCTCAAGCGCGCGCTGAACGATCACACGGACGGTGGCGTCGCGCAGACGCGCGGCGAGCGCGGCGCCCCGGGTGACCTGGTGCGCTGCGCGCACTGCGGGTTGCACCTGCCGCGCGCCGAGGCGTACGGCGCCGCCGGGCGCTTGTACTGCAGCGAGGAGCATGCCCGGCTCGGTCCGGAGGGGGAGTGATGGCGGCCCGAACGGGGTACGCGGGACTGTTCACGAGCGAGGAACGCACGCCCGAGTCGTTCTGGATCTCGTTGCGATACTTCAACCTGTACCGCATCGTGGTCGCCGCGGTATTCCTGGGCACCGCGCTGCTCTACGACGAGTCGGTCAACCTCGGTTCGCGCGACCTTGACCTGTTCCGCTACGTCTGCGCGACATACCTGTTTCTCGGGATCGTGTTCCTGGCGATCCTGCGAAAACTGCGGGACGTATTCAATCTGCAGCTATCGATCCAGGTCTGCGTCGACATCACCGCCATTACCCTGCTCATGTACGCGAGCGGCGGCGTGCGCAGCGGCCTCGGGGTGATGCTACTGATTACGCTGACCGGTGCCGCGCTGGTGGCGCCACGCCGGCTCACGTTCCTGTACGCGGCGCTCGCCTCGATCGCCCTGTTGCTGGAGCAAAGCTACTGGGTACTGCTGAGGGATGCCTCGACCGCAGACTACCTGCAGCCGGGCCTGCTCGCGATCGGTTGTTTCGCGAGCGCCGGCATCACCGGCTGGCTCGCGCAGCGGGTGACCGCGAACGAAATGCTCGCCCGGCGCCGCGGCCGCGAGCTCGCCACGCAGACTCGCGTAAACCAGCTTGTGATCGAGGACATGCACGACGGCGTCCTGGTGCTCGATCGCGAGGGACGCGTGGTTCAGCACAATCCCCAGGCCCAGCGTCTGCTCGGGGCGGATCCCCTGCTGGGCGTCGAGCTGGTGAGCCTGCTGCCGGGGTTCGCCCCGCGCTGGCGGGACTGGCGCGCGGGGGTGGAGGGTACATCCGCTTCCGGCGCGGACTTCGAGGTGCGCGGTCGTGGCATCCGGCTGCGCTTGCTCGACACCGGGACGGAGGAGGAGTTTTCCGTCCTTTTCATCGAGGACATGACGCGCACCCGGGAACAGGCGCAGCAGCTCAAGCTGGCCGCGCTGGGGCGCCTTACTGCCAACATCGCGCACGAGATCCGCAATCCGCTGTCCGCCATCAGTCATGCGTCGGAGCTGCTCGGCGAGGAAAAGCGCGCTCGCGACCGCGAGCGCCTGTACCGGATCATTCATGCCAACACCCAGCGCCTGGACCAGCTGGTATCGGACGTGCTGCAGCTGAGCCGGCGCGACCGCTCCTCGAGCGAGCGAATTGATCTCAATGCCTGGCTGACGGGCTTTCTGGGAGAGTTCGTGGCCAACGAGGCGGTTCCGCGGGAGCGATTCCGGGTCGAAGCCGCGCGCGAGGCCTGGGTGCGCTTCGACCGCGAGCAGCTGCGCCAGGTCATGTGGAATCTGCTGCGCAACGCGGTGCGCCACGCCCGCGACGAGCCGCACAGCGTGCGCATCGTGCTGGGGACCTACGGCGATCAAGTAGAATTGAGCGTCATCGACAACGGCGCGGGCGTACCGCCCGGCAACCAGGGGCAGTTGTTCGAACCCTTCTTCACCACTGAAAGCAAGGGAACCGGGCTGGGCCTGTACCTGGCGCGCGAGCTGTGCGCGGCGAATCGCGCCGTCCTGGAGTACGTGGACGACATGCCCGGTGCGCATTTCAGGATCCTTTGCCAGGAGGCGCAGGCGAAATGAAGCAAGCGGAACGCCGTGGAGCTGCGCGCGACCGTCGGGTCCTGGTGGTCGATGACGAGCCGGATATCCGCGAGCTGCTTGAGCTCACCCTGCTGAAGATGGGCATCGGCGTGACCGCGGTGGGCTCGCTCGCGGAAGCCAAGGAGCACCTCGATTCCGAGCGCTACGATCTCTGCCTGACCGACATGCGGCTGGGCGACGGGGAGGGGCTCGACCTGGTGCGCCATATTTCGGCCATGGGCTTGGATCTGCCCGTGGCAGTGATCACGGCTTACGGCAGCGCCGAAAATGCGGTGGCTGCGCTGAAGGCGGGGGCTTTCGACTACGTCCCCAAGCCGGTCGGCCTCGAGCAACTGCGCGCACTGGTCAAGTCCGCGTTGTCGCTGCCGGATGACTCGCATGCGGCAGCGCCCGGCCAGCAGCTGCTCGGCGAAAGCCCGGCCCTGAAGGCCGTGCGCGAGGTGATTGCCAAGCTGGCGCGGACCCAGGCGCCGGTCTATATCTCGGGCGAGTCCGGCAGCGGCAAGGAGCTTGCGGCACGGTTCATTCATGCCAATGGCGCGCGGCGCGACAAGCCGTTCGTGCCCGTCAATTGCGGCGCGATCCCCGAAACTCTCATGGAAAGCGAGTTCTTCGGCTACAAGAAGGGGGCGTTCACGGGTGCGGACCAGGACCGAGACGGCTTCTTTCAGGCCGCGAACGGCGGAACGCTGTTCCTCGACGAGGTCGCGGACTTGCCGCTCGCGATGCAGGTCAAGCTGCTGCGAGTGATCCAGGAAAAGAAGGTGCGCAAGGTCGGCGCCACGCACGAAGAGCCGATCGACGTGCGGATCATTTCCGCCACCCACCAGAACCTCGCCTCGTGCGTAGAGAACGGCCGCTTCAGGCAGGACCTGTTCTACCGACTGAACGTGATCGAGCTTAAGATGCCTCCGCTGCGCGAGTGCCGCGAGGACGTACCAGTCATCGCATCGAGCATCCTGGCCAGGATCGCGAGCCAGAACGGCGCTACTCCTGCGCGGCTCTCGCCGCAGGCGCTCGAAGAGCTCTCGCGCTACGATTTCCCGGGCAATATCCGCGAGCTGGAGAACGTGCTCGAGCGCGCCACGGCGCTGTCGTCGGCCGAAGTGATCCAGCCCGACGATCTGCGGCTCAAGCCGCTGGTCGACGAGCGGGCGCCCGAGGACGCCGGGCGCGCGGACGGACATCCGCCGGTCACGTCACTGCCGGCCTATCTCGACCAGATGGAGCGCGATGCGATCCTCGCGGCGCTTGCCAAGACCAGCTTCAATCGCACCGCGGCCGCGAAGGCCCTGGGCATCACCTTCCGCCAGCTGCGTTACCGAATGCAACGGCTCGAGATCCGCGAACCGGGGACGCAGGGCGAGGGCGGTCACTGATGCGCTTCGGTGCCGACGGCCTTGCCGCTGGCACCCTCTATGTTCCCTCGCCGAACTGCGACCTGCGTCCGGAGGGCCAGGACGTTACGCTGCTCGTCGTTCACTCGATCAGCTTGCCGCCGCAGCGCTACGGCGGGACGGGTATCGAGCGCTTGTTCACCAACCGGCTCGATCCGGCCGAGCATCCGTATTATGCGCAGATCGCGCATCTGCGCGTTTCCGCGCACCTGTTGTTGCGGCGCAACGGAGATCCCCTTCAGTTCGTTCCCATCCACATGCGCGCCTGGCATGCGGGCGACTCTACTTGGCGCGGGCGGCGCGGCTGCAACGACTTTTCCGTCGGCGTCGAGCTCGAGGGTAGCGACGCGGACGGCTACACCGACGCGCAGTACGCGCGACTGGTTGCAGTAACGCGAGCGCTGCGCCGCGTGCTGCCGCTGCGCGACGTCGCGGCGCACAGCGACATCGCTCCACTGCGCAAGACCGACCCGGGCGCACTGTTCGACTGGGCGCGATTCCTGCGCGCGCTCGCGCGACGCTAGCGGCTGCGCGAGGTCGCGGCGGCACGCGCTGATCGATCCCGGTGGCGTGAATAATTTCTCGCGGCGCGCCCGTTCGCGCCGATAGCACTTGCAATTTCTTGTTGCAATGGTAAATTGCGCGCACTACACTTAGTTCAAAGCAGGTGCGGGAACACTAGATGTAGTGGTCATCGTAGGGAGAAGAGGGAGACGGTATGCAGATTGCTCAGGAGAACGCGACGACTGACATGGCAGTGAGCGTAAACGTTCCTGAGCCCAGTACTTCTCCCGCAGTGCATTCCGAGTACAAGGTGATTCGCCGCAACGGCGCCGTGGTCGGCTTCGAGCCGAGCAAGATCGCGGTTGCGATGACCAAGGCTTTCCTGGCGGTCAACGGCAGCCAGGGGGCCGCGTCGGCACGGATTCGCGAACTCGTCGCTGGACTGACCGGCGGCGTGGTGGCGGCCCTGATGCGGCGCCAGCCCCAGGGCGGCACCTTCCATATCGAAGACATCCAGGACCAGGTCGAACTTGCCCTGATGCGTTCGGGCGAGCACGAAGTGGCGCGCGCCTACGTGCTCTACCGGGAAGGGCGCGCCAAGGCCCGCTTCCAGGAGAAGGCGGCGCGCGATGCTCAGCATGGCGGCGGCACGGTGCTGCACGTGATCGAACGCGGCGCAACGCCGCCTGCTCGACCGGGCGGCGCTCGAGCGCCTCGTTACGGCTGCCTGCGCCGGGCTGAGGGCTCGGCGGCGCCCGACGCGATCCTCGAGGCGACCCTGCGGGATCTGTACGACGGCGTGCCGATGGAGGAGGTGCGCAAGTCGGCGATCCTGGCCGCGCGCGCGCTGATCGAGAAGGACCCGGCGTACAGCTACGTCACCGCGCGGCTGCTGCTCAACACCATCCGCCGCGAAGTGCTCGGCGAAGAGGTAAGCCAGGCCGACATGGGCGCCCGCTACGCGGAGTATTTCCCGCAGTTCATCAAGCGCGGCATCGCCGCCGAGCTGCTCGACCGAGAGCTCGGCCAAGTTCGACCTGGACCGCTTGGGCAAGGCGCTTTCGGCGCGAGCGCGATCTGCAGTTCGGCTACCTCGGCCTGCAAACGCTGTACGACCGCTATTTCCTGCACATTCAGGGCCGTCGCATCGAGCTGCCGCAGGCGTTCTTCATGCGCGTCGCGATGGGGCTGGCGCTGAACGAGATCGACCGCGAGGCGCGCGCGATCGAGTTCTACAACGTGCTGTCGACCTTCGATTTCATGAGCTCGACGCCGACTCTGTTCAACTCCGGCACGCAGCGTTCCCAGCTGTCGTCCTGCTACCTGACGACCGTCTCGGACGACCTCGACGGCATCTACGACGCGATCAAGGAAAACGCCCTGCTGGCGAAGTTCGCCGGCGGGCTGGGCAACGACTGGACGCCCGTGCGCGCGCTCGGCTCGCACATCAAGGGCACCAACGGCAAGTCCCAGGGCGTGGTGCCGTTCCTGAAGGTGGTGAACGACACCGCGGTCGCCGTCAACCAGGGCGGCAAGCGCAAGGGCGCGGTTTGCGCCTACCTGGAAACCTGGCACCTGGACATCGAGGAGTTCCTCGAACTGCGCAAGAACACCGGCGACGACCGCCGCCGCACGCACGACATGAACACGGCCAACTGGATTCCCGACCTGTTCATGAAGCGCGTGATCGAAGAGCGGCGAGTGGACCCTGTTCTCGCCCGTCCGACGTGCCCCGACCTGCACGACAAGCTTCGGCAGGGCGTTCGAGGAGGCCTATACTGCGCTACGAGGACAGGGCCGCACAGCGGCGAGCTCAAGCTGTTCAAGAAAATCCCCGCGCTGCAGCTGTGGCGCAAGATGCTGTCGCATGCTGTTCGAGACCGGCCATCCCTGGATCACGTTCAAGGACCCGTGCAACATGCGCATCGCCGCAGCAGCACGTCGGCGTCGTGCACAGCTCCAATCTGTGCACCGAGATCACGCTGAACACCTCGGGCGACGAGATCGCGGTCTGCAACCTGGGCTCGGTCAACCTGGTCGAGCACCTGGGCGAGCAAGGGCTGGACTTCGACGCAAGCTGCAGCGCACCATTCGCACCGCAATGCGCATGCTCGACAACGTGATCGACATCAATTACTACGCGGTGGACAAGGCGCGCAACTCGAACCTGCGCCACCGTCCGGTCGGCCTGGGCATCATGGGCTTCCAGGATTGCCTGCACCGGCTGCGCATTGCCGTACGCGTCGCCCGAGGCGGTCGAGTTCGCCGACCGCTCGATGGAGGCGGTGTCCTACTACGCCTATCTTGGCCTCGACCGAGCTGGCGGAGGAGCGGGGCCGCTACTGCCTCGTTCGAGGGCTCGCTGTGGGACAGCGGCATCCTGCCGCAGGACACGCTCGACATGCTGGCTGCGGAGCGCGGCGGCTACGTCGAGGTCGACCGCTCGGCCACCCTAGACTGGGATGCGCTGCAGGGCGCGCATCAAGCAGCACGGCATGCGCAATTCGAACTGCCTCGCGATCGCGCCGACCGCGACCATTGCCAATATCGTCGGGGTTTCGGCCTCGATCGAGCCCACGTACCAGAACCTGTACGTGAAATCCAACCTGTCGGGCGAGTTCACGGTGGTCAACGAGTACCTGGTGTCCGACCTGAAGAGTGCCGGCCTGTGGGACGAAGTGATGATCGCCGACCTCAAGTACTTCGACGGCAACCTGGCGCGCATCGACCGGCTTCCCGCCGATCTGCGCAGGCTGTACGCCACCGCTTTCGAGATCGGAGCCGAAATGGCTGGTCGAGGCGGCGCGCGGCGGCAGAAGTGGATCGACCAGTCGCAGTCGCTGAACATCTACATGGCGGGCGCTTCGGGGCGAAGCTGGACGAGACCTACAAGCTGGCCTGGATCCGGGGCTTGAAGACCACCTACTACCTGCGGGCGATGGGGGCCACCCATGCCGAGAAGTCGACCGTCAACTCGGGCCAGCTGAACGCGGTTTCGACCGACGGCGTGACGGCGGCAGGCGGGACAAACTGAGCCGGCGTTCTGCTCGATCGACAATCCGGAGTGCGAGGCGTGCCAGTAAGAAGTAGGAATGAGGAGAGGACGCCATGCTGAGCTTTGAGGACGAAGGAAAATTGAACTCGATTCCGGGGCTTTCCCTCCAGGCCAAGAAAGGGTTCGTGCCCGCGTCAGGCGGCGTGCCCGAGGCGGACGCCCGGTTCGCGGCCGGCAACGAGTTCCGCCGCATTTCGGTCGAGGACAAGTCGATCATCAATTCCAAGGCGGACGTGAACCAGCTCGTTCCGTTCAAGTACAAATGGGCCTGGGAGAAGTACATCGCCGCCTGCGCCAATCACTGGATGCCGCAGGAGGTCAACATGAGCCGCGACATCGCGCTCTGGAAGGACCCCGAGCGGCCTGACCGAGGACGAGCGGCGCCTCGTCAAGCGCAATCTGGGCTTTTTCGTCACCGCCGACTCGCTCGCCGCGAACAACATCGTGCTCGGAACCTACCGCCACATCACCGCGCCGGAGTGCCGGCAATACCTGCTGCGCCAGGCATTCGAGGAAGCCATCCACACCCACGCCTACCAGTACATCGTCGAGTCGCTCGGCCTGGAGGAGGGCGAGGTCTTCAATGCCTATCACGAGATTCCGTCGATCCGCGAAAAGGACGAGTTCCTGATCCCGTTCATCGACATCGCTGACCGACCCGGGCTTCAAGACCGGCACGCCGGAAAACGATCAGAGGCTGCTCAAGAGCCTGATCGTGTTTGCCTGCCTGATGGAGGGGCTGTTCTTCTACGTCGGCTTCACGCAGATCCTGTCGCTCGGCCGCCAGAACAAGATGACCGGCGCGGCCGAGCAGTATCAGTACATCCTGCGCGACGAGTCGATGCACTGCAATTTCGGCATCGACATGGTCAATCAGATCAAGCTAGAAAACCCGCATCTGTGGACGCCACAGTTCCGCGAGGAGCTGCACCAGCTGTTCCGCAAGGCCGTGGATCTCGAGTACCGCTACGCCGAGGACACCATGCCGCGCGGCGTGCTCGGATTGAACGCCCCGATGTTCAAGGAATACCTGCGCTTCATCTGCAACCGGCGCTGCCAGCAGATCGGGCTCGACACGCTTTACCCCGGCGCGAGCAATCCTTTCCCCTGGATGAGCGAAATGATCGACTTGAAGAAGGAGCGAAATTTCTTCGAGACCAGGGTGATCGAGTATCAGACTGGTGGGGCACTGAGCTGGGACTGATCCCGGCTCTTTTCTTATCGCGCACCGGATCGCCACAGGAGATGAGCAAGATGCACCGAGTGACCGACTGCAAGGCCGAAGAAGACTACAGGCTTTGGCTACGCTTCGAGGACGGCTTGGAAGGCAGCGTGTTTCTCGGCAACCTGCTTGAAATCGGCGCCTTCAGGCTCTGGCGCGACGTGCGCGAGTTCGAAAAGGTGAGCGTAGACCCGGAATCAGCGACGGTGACGTGGGAAGGCGGTATCCGGCTCGACCCGGACATCCTCTATCACGACCTCGCCGCCAGGATCGAGCGATGAGGTGCAGGGACCAAGAATTCAGTCCGTCCGGGGAAATGGTTTCCCCGGCGGTTGAATAGTCCGGGCCAGCATGGCCGGGCTTCCTTTGTAACTACTATCAAGGAGATAGTTATGGCAACGAAGAAAAAAGCGAAAAAAGCGAAGAAGCCCGCTAAGAAAAAGAAGGCTGCGAAAAAGAAGAAGAAGAAAGCGTCTAAGAAACCTGCCAAGAAGAAGAAGGCAGCGGGTAAGAAGAAAGCCAAAAAAAAGAAGAAGGCAGCTAAGAAAAAGCCTAAAAAAGCTGCCAAGAAGAAGAAAGCGGCGAAGAAACCCGCGAAATCTAAGGCCAAGCCTGCGGCCAACATGACGTCGGTCGAAGTATCGCCGCCGTCAACCGCTGCGACCCCCGGCGCGAGAACCGCGCTGAATCCAGCAGCCGCATGGCCGTTTCCAACCGGCTCTCGGCCGTAACCGGGAACCGATTGGCGACGTGGTGAGGGGCGAGAGCCCTTCACCTGGCCCTTGAAGCTGAGCGGACCGCCTTGGTCGTTTGGCCATGACGGAAAGACTAAGGTCGGTCCGCGAAGCTTCCCTTGAACCCGGCCGAGAGATCGGCTGGGCTCAACCTCGCAACGCTATTTTACCGGCGCGGCGATCCCGTCGACAAAGAAAAAGCAGTTCCGGAACAGACGGTTCGCACGGAGTCCTGAAGGGATTCCCTGGTCAAGGCGAAGTTGTTGACTCCACACAGATTTTTACGTTACTATCAGTTTCGCTGCACTGCAGCAAGAGCCGCTGGAAGTATGCTTCCACCCGTAGGCTAAGCCGGGTCTACCCCGGAGGCTGAATGTGCTTCCCGTGAACTAATGCCTTCCTATAAGGCGCGATTACGGTAGCGGGCGGCGGGGTCCGGCAGGCGGCACGATGAGCAAGGAGGTGCAGGATGGAACTAGCAAGCAATATGGTGGGGGGCGGCGTAGTCATGCGCGTTCCCGGAATATCGAGCGTAGTCCGGCTGCTTTCCCTCGCGCGGGGGGTATTCGCACTGATCGGCCTGAGCGCGGTGCTGGTGGTGGCAGTGCCGGCGTCGCGCGACGTGCTGATGCGGCAGGCCGACGCGATCGCACGCGCCAATCAGTCGGTTGCCGAGAGCGCAACCCTGGCGGCCGGTACGATTCAGGTCCCCGCGCCGGTGCACTCGATGCAGGAGCAAGAAGCGGTCACCGCGTTCATCGCCAGGCGCTACCGTGTCGCAGATGAGGCCGTGGCGGGCTTCGTTTCGGCGGCGTATCGGGCCGGGCGCCAGTTCGCGGTTGACCCGTTGCTGATCCTCGCAGTGATGGCGGTCGAGTCGCGCTACAACCCGGTGGCCGAAAGCGTAGTAGGCGCCAAAGGGCTGATGCAGGTGCTGCCCAGGTTCCACCTGGACAAGCTGGAGGCGCACGGGGGCGAAGAGGCTTTGCTGGATCCGGACGTCAATATCGAGGTAGGGACCCAGATCCTGCGCGAGTACCTGCGCCGCTTCGGCGAGACCGTGACCGCGCTACAGCAGTACGCCGGCGCCATGGATGAGCCGAACACCGATTACGCCAATAAGGTGCTCATGGAGCGATCGCGCCTGCAGGCCGCGCTGCGCCGCCTGCACCGCAAGTCCTAGGCACGCGCCGCGGGAGCGGTGATCAGGCGCTGGCGCAGAAGCGCGCGATTCGCTGCGCGCCTTCGCGCAGGTCCTGCATGCTGCGGGTATAGGCAAAGCGCAGGAAATGCCGGGTCTGGTTGAGCCCGAAGTCGACCCCGGGAGTGGCGGCAACCCCGCCGCGCTCGAGCAGACCGAGCGCGAAGCGCTTGGCGTCCCGGTCGAGGGCCGAGCAGTCCGCGTAGACGTAGAAAGCGCCGTTGGGCGTGCAGGGCACCGCAAGCCCGGCGCGCCGCAGCTCGGGCACGATGAAATCGCGCCGCCGCTCGAATTCCCTGCGCCGTCCTTCCAGGATCTTAAGTGCCGTCGGCTCGAACGCCGCCAGGGCGGCGTATTGCGCGGCAGCCGACGCGCAGATGAAAAGATGCTGCGCGATGTTCTCGAATGCGCGCGTGTCCGGTTGCGGAAGCACCGCCCAGCCCAGCCGCCAGCCGGTCATGCAGAAGTACTTCGAGAAGCTGTTCACCAGGACGACCTCGCCCGGCAGATCGAGCGCCGTTGACGGCGCCTCGCCGTAGACCAGCCCCTGGTAGATCTCGTCGACGATGAGTATGCCGTCGCGCTCGGCGACGAACTGCGCGATGCGGCGCAACTCGTCGCGCGCGAGCAAGGTACCGCTCGGATTGGACGGCGAGCCGACCAGCAGCGCGCGGGTCTTCGCGCCCCATGCGCGTCGCACCGAGTCGAACGTCGGCTGGAACGCGGACTCGGCCCCGACTTCGATTGCCCTGGGCACGCCCTCGAAGGCGCGCACGAACTGCCGGTAGCCCGGATAGCCGGGGTCCGGAACGAGGACCTCGTCGGCCGGGTCGACGTACAGAGCCAGCACAAGCAGCAGTGCACCGGAGGCGCCGGCGGTGACCGCGATGCGCGAAGCGGGAACCGTGACGCCGTAGCGGCTCGCGTAGTGCGCGGCGATCGCCTCGCGCAGCGCGGACAGCCCGAGCGCGGGGGTGTACGCGGTCAATCCCTCGCGCAGGGCGCGCATCCCGGCTTCGACCACCGGCTCGGGCGCGGTGAAATCGGGCTCGCCGATCTCCATGTGAATCACCCGCTGGCCCGCGTCCTCGAGCGCCCGCGCGCGCGACTGCACCTCCATGACCTCGAACGGGTGGATTTCCGCGGCGCGACGTGAGGTGTGGGTGCGGGGTGGAATAGCGCCACAGATTATACGGACAATCGGCTCTCTGCCGCCCCGGCGAGGGAGGAGCCCGACAAGGGGTGCGCTATAATTTCTCTCTCTCCTGGAGGCGAACGTGGACGAGCAACTGAAGAAGAGCGCGCTCGAGTATCACCGTTTCCCGCGCCCGGGCAAGATCTCGATCCTGCCGACCAAACAGCTTACCAACCAGCGCGATCTGGCGCTGGCCTATTCGCCCGGTGTGGCCGCGGCATGCCTCGAAATCGTTCGCGATCCGGCCGAGGCAGTCAACCTTACATCGCGCGCGAACCTCATCGGCGTGGTCACCAACGGCACTGCGGTGCTCGGCCTGGGCGCCATCGGCCCGCTCGCCGCCAAGCCCGTGATGGAGGGCAAGGCGGTGCTGTTCAAGAAGTTCGCGGGCATCGACTGCTTCGATATCGAGCTGAACGAGCGCGATCCCGACAAGCTGGTCGAGATCATCGCCGCGCTCGAGCCGACCTTCGGCGGCATCAATCTGGAGGACATCAAGTCGCCGGAATGCTTCCTGATCGAGCGCAAGCTGCGCGAGCGGCTCAAGATCCCTGTTTTCCACGACGACCAGCACGGCACCGCGATCATCGTCGGCGCCGCGATCCTGAACGGGCTGCGGGTCGTCGGCAAGGAGCTGGCGAAGGTCAAGCTCGTTACCTCGGGCGCCGGGGCGGCCGCGCTCGCCTGTCTGGACCTGCTGGTGAAGATGGGAATGCCGATCGAAAACATCACGGTGACCGACATCAACGGCGTGGTCTACCGCGGGCGCAAGGAGGAGATGGACCCGGACAAGTCGCGCTACGCGAAAGAAACGCGCGCGCGCACGCTCGCCGAGATGCTCGCGGGTGCGGACGTCTTGCTCGGCCTCTCGGCCGCGGGCGTGGTGAAGCCGGAGATGATCGAAAAAATGGCCGAGCGGCCGCTGATCCTCGCGCTCGCCAATCCCGAGCCGGAGATACGGCCCGAGCTGGCCAAGCAGGCGCGGCCAGACGCGGTCATCGCAACGGGGCGCTCCGACTATCCGAATCAGGTCAACAACGTGCTGTGCTTTCCGTTCATCTTCCGCGGCGCGCTGGACGTCGGCGCGACCGGCATCACGACGGAAATGGAGCTCTCGGCGGTGCACGCGATCGCGGATCTGGCGCAGGCCGAAACCTCCGAGCAGGTCGCGCAGGCCTACGGCATCGAGTCGATAAGCTTCGGCCCCGAATACCTGATTCCGAAACCGTTTGACCCGCGCCTGATCGCGCGCATCGCACCCGCGGTCGCCAAGGCCGCGATGGATTCGGGCGTCGCTACCCGTCCGCTCGCGGATCTGGAAGCCTATCGGGAATCCCTGACGCAGTTCGTGTACCACTCGGGTCTGATCATGAAGCCGCTGTTCTCGGCGGCCAAGGCCGCGCCCAGGCGTGTCGTCTACGCCGAAGGCGAGGACGAGCGGGTGCTGCGCGCGGTCCAAATCGTCGTCGACGAGGGTATCGCCAATCCGGTGCTGATCGGGCGCCCGGGCGTGATCGAGCAGAGGCTCGAGCGTCTTGGGCTTCGCATGCGCCCCGGGCGCGAGTTCGATCTGGTCAACCCGGAGTACGATCCGCGCTACCGCGACTATTGGAGCACTTATCACCAGCTTACCGAGCGCAAGGGCGTTTCGCCCGAATACGCGAAAATCGAGATGCGGCGGCGCAATACCCTGATCGGCGCCATGCTCATTCTCAAAGGTGAAGCCGACGCCATGTTGTGCGGGACTTTCGGCACGCACGCCCTGCACCTGCGCTACGTGGATCAGGTCATCGGACTGCGCGCCGGCGTCACCCACTACGCGGCGATGAACGCGCTGATGCTTCCCAAGCGCATGGTGTTCATCTGCGATACCTACGTCACGGTCGATCCGGACGCGGAGCACGTCGCCGAAATGACGATCCTCGCCGCGGAGGAGGTGCGCCGCTTCGGGTTGATGCCCAAGGTGGCGCTGCTGTCGGCCTCGAACTTCGGCTCGGTCAAACTGCCTTCGGCGGCGAAGATGCAGAAGGCGCTTGCGATCCTGCAGGAACGCGCGCCCGAACTCGAGGTGGAAGGTGAAATGCACGGCGACGCGGCGCTGTCGGAGGAGATTCGTCTCAAGGTGTTCCCGCGCTCGCGCCTCAAGGGCGAGGCAAACCTGCTGATCATGCCGACGCTTGACGCGTCCAACATCGCCTTCAACCTGCTCAAGACCGCGTCCGGCGACGGCGTCACCATCGGGCCGATCCTGCTCGGCGCTGCGCGCACCGTGCATATCCTCACGCCGTCGGCAACCGTACGCCGCATCGTCAACATGACCGCGCTGACCGTGGTGGACGTGAACGCGCCGCGCGGCCAGGACCAGAGCCTGTTCTAGCGCGCAGTCCCGAACCAGGCATGGCGAGCGCAGAATCCGCGGCAAACGTCGCCCCGTTTCCGGGGCCGGCGCGCCCGCGCGCGGGCCTGGTGCTCACCGGAGGGGGCGCGCGCGCGGCCTACCAGGTCGGCGTGATCAAGGCGGTGCGCGAGGTTCTCGGCAACCCCACGAAGAACCCCTTCCCGATCGTTTGCGGCACGTCGGCGGGCGCGATCAACGCCGCCACGCTCGCCGTGCAGGCCGACGATTTCAATGCGGCGGTCGCGACGCTGCTCGAACAGTGGGAGCACATGCGCTGCGGCAAGATCTACCGGACCGACGGCTGGAGCATCGTCAAGAGCGGTGCGCGCTGGCTGTCGTCGATGATGCTGGTTTCGCACCGCAATCCGGTCTCGCTGCTCGACAACACGCCGCTCAGGGACATGCTGGAGAAAGGGCTGTCGTTCGAGCGCATCCAGCAGAACATCGACTCGGGCGCGCTCTACGCGGTGTGCGTAACCGCCTCCGGCTACACCTCGGGCCAGAGCGTTTCCTTCTTCCAGGGCGGCTCGGGGCTCGAGGGATGGGAGCGCAACCAGAGGATCGGCGCCGCGGTATCGATGAAGCTGGAGTACCTGCTCGCCTCTTCGGCTCTGCCGTTCATCTTTCCAGCTGTCAAGGTGCATCGCGAGTACTTCGGCGACGGCTCGATGCGCCAGATCGCGCCCGTAAGCCCGGCGCTCCACCTGGGCGCTGACCGCGTGCTGGTGGTGGGCACCGGACGCCAGTCGGTCGAGCAGGCGCGCGCCCGCTCCAACATCTACCCGTCGCTGGCGCAGATCGCGGGCCACGCGCTGAACAGCATCTTCCTCGACAGCCTGATGGTCGACATCGAGCGGCTGCAGCGAATCAACCGCACGCTCGATGCGATTCCGCCCGAAGCGCGCATGAGCGGGAGCGTGCCGCTGCGGCCGATCAAGGTCCTGTTCATCGCGCCTTCGCAACCGATCGAGCGCGTCGCGGCGCGCTTCCTGCACGAGCTTCCGAGCTCGGTGCGTTTCCTGCTGCGACCGACCGGGGCGCTCAGGCGCTCGGGTTCGAACCTGGCGAGCTACCTGCTGTTCGAAGAGCCGTTTTGCAGGGCGCTCATCGATCTTGGTTACCAGGACACGCTCGAACGCGAAGCCGACGTGCGCACATTCTTCGATGGCGTCTAGCCGCGCCGCCTCTGCGCGCGCGAATCGAATTCGGGAGAACTCATGGCAGACAGCAATCCGTCCCAGGATCCATTCGAGATGTTCCGCCGCCTGTGGGGCCCGCTCGGGCTGCCGGTTCCCGGCATGGCGATGCCCACGCTCGATCCGCAGGAGGTCGAAAAGCGCATCGCCGAGCTGCGCTCGGTCGAGGGCTGGCTGACGCTGAACCTGAACATGGTGCGCTTCTCGATCCAGGGCCTCGAGCTGCAGAAATCGGCCCTGAACGCGATGCACGGCGGGGCGCAGGGCGCAGCGCAGGCGTCCGCCGGCGCCGACCAGCAGGGCAGCGCCAACCCCATGCTCTGGCCGTGGGCGATGATGCAGCAGGCGATGACGGAACCGAAAGCCGAATCCGAGGACGAGCCGAGGGACCGGCCGAAGGACGAGCCGAAGGAATGAAACGCTTCGCCTACGCGCACGCCGCCGGCGCCGACTGGGAACGCTGCGTGGCCGAGTGCGCCGAGCGCATCGGGCGGCCGCAGCAGGGCCTCGGCTTCGTCTATTTCACCGAGGCACTGGCGCCGCAGGCCGAACGCATCGTCGCCGCCCTGCGCCAGCGGACCGGGGTCGAGGACTGGGTCGGCACCGTAGGCGTGGGGGTGCTTGCGACCGGCGTCGAGTACCAGGAGGAGCCCGCGCTGGTGGCGATGGTCGCCGCGCTCGGGCCGCAGGACTATCGCGTGTTCTCGGGCCGCACGCGGCTGCCGCCGCCGGGGGAGCAGGCAGCGCACTTCGCGGTCGTGCATGCCGATCCGCGCACGCCGGACGTCGCCGGCCTGGTCGCCGACATGGCGTCGAAGGTGGACAGCGGCTATCTGGTCGGCGGGCTGTCCAGCTCGCGCTCGCAGACGGTTCAGGTGGCCAATGAAGTCGTCTCGGGCGGACTGTCCGGGGTCGTGCTCGCGCCCACGGTCAAGGTCTCCACCCGCCTGACGCAGGGCTGCGCACCGCTGCCTGCCCCCGGCAGCGTCTCCGGGATCGGCCGCTACCGCGTCACCGCCTGCGACGAGAACGTCGTCGCCGAGCTGGACGGGCGGCCCGCGCTCGATGTCTTTCGCGAGGCGGTGGGCGAGCTGCTCGCACGCGACCTGCGGCGCGCGGCGGCGTACGTGCTCGTGGGCCTGCCGGTGCGCGGCTCCGACACCGGGGACTACCTGGTGCGCAACCTGGTGGGCATCGACCCGCGCAACAAGCTGATCGCGATCGGCGACGTCGTCGGCCAGGGCGACGAGATCATCTTCTGCAAGCGCGACGCCGCGAGCGCCGACCAAGACCTGCGACGTATCCTGGGCGAATTGCGCGCCAGCGGCCCCGCGCCGCGCGGCGCGCTGTATTACTCCTGCCTCGGGCGCGGCGAGCACATGTTCGGCCGGCGCGGCGCCGAGATGGAGCTCGTGCGCGAGACGCTCGGCGACGTGCCGCTGGTAGGATTCTTCTGCAGCGGCGAGATTTCGCACGACCGGCTCTACGGCTACACCGGCGTTCTAACGATATTTCACTGAGGAGGCATAGATGGCAAAGGCAATTCGTTTCCACAAGGCCGGAGGGCCAGAGGTTCTGCAGTTCGACGATGTGCAGGTAGGCGACCCCGGGCAGGGACAGGTGCGCATCCGGCACACCGCGATCGGGGTCAATTTTGTCGATACCTACCAGCGCTCCGGGCTCTACCCGATGCCGCTGCCGCAGGTGGCGGGCAACGAGGGTGCGGGCGTGGTCGAGGCGGTCGGTCCGGGCGTCAGCGAGCTGAAGGCGGGCGACCGCGTGACCTATACCGGCCTGATCGGCTCGTATTGCGAGTCGCGCGTGGTGCCGGCCGACAGAATGGTAAAGCTGCCGCAGGGCATCACTGACGAGCAGGCCGCATCCATGCTGCTCAAGGGTCTTACGGTGCACTACCTGATCTTCTCGACCTACGCCGTCAAGAAGGGCGACACGGTGCTCTGGCACGCTGCGGCCGGCGGCGTAGGTCTGATCGCCTGCCAGTGGCTCAAGGCGCTCGGCGTCACCACCATCGCCACCGCGGGCTCGGACGAGAAGACGGCGCTCGCCAAGGCGCACGGTGCCGATCACGTCATCAACTACTCGAAGGAAAACTTCGTCGAGAAGGTCAAGGCGATCACGGGCGGCAAAGGCGTGCCGGTGGTCTACGACGGGGTCGGCAAGGCGACCTGGGAAGGCTCGCTCGATTGCCTGCGCCCGCGCGGCCTGATGGTGACCTTCGGCAACGCCTCTGGTCCGGTGCCGCCGGTCAATCTGGGCATTCTGTCGGCGAAGGGCTCGCTCTACGTCACCCGCCCGACGCTCGCGACGTACATCGCCGCGCGCGCCGAGCTGGTCGAGCGCGCGAACGCGCTGTTCGACGTGGTGAAGTCCGGCAAGGTCAAGATCGAAACGACGGCGCGCTACAAGCTGGCCGACGCGGCGCAGGCGCACCGCGACCTCGAGTCGCGCAAGACCACCGGCTCCGTCGTCCTGATGCCGTAACGGGAGCCTGCAGCCGCATGCGCGCCAGGCTGATTCACGGCCGAGCGGTCGAGCTCGACGTGGAGGAGCTGCGCCGGCGCCTTGCGGCTCCCGGCCCCGGGGTCGAGGCGCTGCTCGGAGACCCGGGCGTGGAAGGCGGCGGCGCCGGGCTCACGCGCGCGTCGGTGCTGATGCCGATCGTCGAACGCGAACGGGAGCTGACGATGCTTTTCACGCGCCGCACCGCGCAGCTGCGCAGCCACTCCGGGCAGATCAGCTTTCCCGGCGGTCGGGCCGAGCCCGCGGACCAAACGCCCGAGTCGACCGCGCTGCGCGAGACGCAGGAGGAGATCGGTCTCGCTCCGGACAGGGTGCGGCTGCTCGGCCGCCTCGGGGACTACAGCACCCGTACCGGCTACCGCATTACGCCGGTGGTCGGCGCGGTGGCGGCGCCATTCGAGCTGCGGCCCGACGCGGACGAGGTGGATGAAGTGTTCGAGGTGCCGCTGTCGTTTCTGCTCGACCCGCGCAATCACCAGCGGCATTCGCGCGTGTTCGAGGGCGAAACACGCTGGTTCTACGCCATTCCCTATCGCGACTACTACATCTGGGGCGCCACCGCGGGCATGCTGGTCAATCTCTACCGTCATCTATGCTATCTTGACGCGTCTCCGAGACCATCGGTGTCATGAGCGTCATCGCGATCATCGCTGCGCTGGTCCTCGAGCAGTGGCGCCCGCTCGGTGACCGCAAGCTGTACTTCACCGTGCTGGCGGACGTGGCCGACCGCGTGGAGCGCGCGTTCAACGCGGAGCAAGGCGGGCACGGCCTGATCGCCTGGCTGGTGGCGGTGCTGCCGGTAGTCGTGGCGGCGCTTGCGCTGCACGTGCTGCTGCGCATCGCGAGCCCGCTGCTCGCGCTGCTGTTCGACGTCGCGGTGCTCTACCTCACGCTCGGCTTCCGGCAGTTCAGTCACTCGTTCACCGCGATCCAGAGCGCGCTCAAGTCGGGCGAGCTCGACCGCGCGCGCGAGCTGATCGCCGACTGGCGCGGCGAACCGGTCGCGCCGCGCACGCGCGAGGAGATCGTGCGCCTGTCGGTCGAGGAGGCACTGCTCGCCTCGCACCGGCACGTGTTCGGCGTGCTGCTGTGGTACGTGCTGCTGCCGGGCCCGAGCGGGGCGATCCTGTACCGGCTGGCCGTGTTCCTTGGCCGGCGCTGGAGCGGCCTGGGCGCGTTCGGTGAATTCGCGCAACGCGCGCTGTTCATCCTCGAGTGGCCGGCCGTGCGCCTGACCGCGGCCGCGTTCGCGGTGGTGGGAGACTTCGAGGACGCGGTCTACTGCTGGCGCTCCCAGGCCCGCACCTGGCCCGACCCGAACGCGGGCGTGGTGCTCGCCGCCGGTGCCGGCGCCATGGGGGTAAGGCTCGGCATGCCGCTCGCGGCCGACGACGGCCGCCCGCGCCCGGAGCTGGGCGTGGGCGAGGACGCGGACGTTCCCGCGCTGGACGCCACGGTCGGGCTGCTGTGGCGCGCGCTCGTGGTCTGGGTCTTCGTCCTGATCCTGCTCTCGGTCGGGCGCCTGCTGGGTTAGCGCCGCCGCGGCGCTCACTCGCTGCGGAACGCGCCGCAGCGCCAGCACTGCGTGAACTGGGCTTCCGAGACTTCGCCGCAGCCGGTGCAGCGCCAGAGACGGCCGCGCTCTTCCGGCCGCAGAGTGCCCAGGCGCAGGATGCGCTCGGCGCGTTCGGCGTTCGAGTCGTCCACTACCCAGAGCTCAATCTGGCATTCGATCGGCGGCAATTGACCGATCCCGGACGAGATCAGCTCGTTGCGCACCCGGGCGCGGATGCCCTCCACCTCGAGCAGGTTCTTGGCGTGGTGCACCGCGGCCAGGTTCCAGGAGCTGAAGATGCGCTTCATCTGCCCTCCGCGCCGCCGAGCTCCTGCTGCAGGATGCGCTGGTACAGCGCGAGGCGGCGCGGGTGAACGGCGCCGGAGAGCGTCGCCTCCCGCACCGCGCAGTCCGGCTCGGACAGGTGGCGGCAGTCCTGGAAGCGGCAGCGCGCGGCGTGCGGACCGAACTCGCGAAAGCACTGCGCGATCTGGCGCGCGTTCAAGCCCGCCAGGCCGAAATCGGACACGCCCGGCGTGTCGACGATCTCGCTTGCGGCGTCGACCACGTACAGTCGCGACGCGATGGTCGACTGGCGTCCGCTGTCCAGGAAGCGCGAAATCTCGCCGATGCGCACCTCGGCCTGGGGTACCAGCGTCTTCACCAGGGTGGATTTTCCCATCCCGGACTGCCCGGCCAGCAGGCTGCGATGGCGCTGCAGGTAGGGCAGCAGCGGCTGCGCGTCGCGCTTTCCGACCAGCTCCACCACGGGATAGCCCAGGCCGCGGAACGGCTCCAGCGCGCGCAGCGCGTCCTCGCGCCGGTCGGCGAGGTCGGTCTTGTTGAGCGCGATCAGCGCAGGCAGCCCGGCGAGCTCGGCCGCGCCCAGGAAGCGGCACACCAGCTCGTCGGAAAAGGACGGCTCGCAGGCGACCAGCACCACCACCTGGGTGACGTTCGCGGCCAGGACCTTGGTGCGGTGCCGGCTGGCGCGGGCGAAGACGTTGCGCCGCGGATCGATCGCCTCGATAACCGCGCGCCCGCCGCCGACCCCGGACAGCATGACGCGGTCGCCGCAGACCGGCTGCAGGTCGCGGCTGCGCGCGGTGGCGCTCAGCAGCTCGCCGCCGTCGGCACGCACCAGGCTCTCGCGGCCGAAGCCGGCGACGACGGTGCCCGCGGGCGCCGGCGCGCTCACTGCGCTAGAGCCCGAACAGCGCGTCGCACTTCGCAGCGCAGATGAAGTCGTTCTCGGACAGCCCGCCGATCGCGTGCGTCGAGTACTCCACCCGGCACTTGTTGTAGCCGACCGTCAGGTCGGGGTGATGGTCCTCGCGGTGCGAGACCCAGGCGAGCGCGTTCACGAACGCCATCGTCTGATAGTAGTTCGAGAACGGGTAGAGCTTGACCAGCCTGCCGTCCTCGATCAGCCAGCCCTTGAGCTGCCCCAGCATCTGCGCTGCCTGCTGCGGCGTGTAAGGCGCCACGCCGCCCTCGCAGGGCTTGCATTTGCGCTGCGTCAGATCTTCCATGATCAGCTCCCGGAATGCTGCAGCCGCGCGATGCGGGTGGCCGCCGGCGGGTGCGAGTCGTAGAACGCCGAGTGCAGCGGGTCCGGCGTCAGCGTGGCCGCGTTGTCTTGGTACAGCTTGACCAGCGCCTTGACCAGCTCGGCCGCGCTGGCGTGGGCCGCGGCGTAGGCATCGGCCTCGTACTCGTGCTTGCGCGAGTAAAGGCTGGTGAGCGGGTGCAGGAGGAACGTGAATACCGGCATCACCAGCACGAAAAGCAGCAGTCCGGTCGCCGCGGTCCGGGTCGAGACGTTCAGGCCCTGGTAGAACCAGGCCTGGTCGATCAGCCCGCCGAGCAGCCACAGCAGGGCGAACGAGAACGCGAACAGGCAGCAGCACCCGCTTCCAGACGTGATGACGCCTGTAGTGCCCGAGCTCGTGCGCCAGCACCGCCTCGACCTCCGGCGGCGCGAGCCGCGCCAGCAGCGTATCGAACAGCACGATGCGCTTGGACGCGCCGAAGCCGGTGAAGTAGGCGTTGCCGTGGTTCGAGCGCTTCGAGCCGTCCATCACGTACAGGCCCTTGGAGCGGAAGCCGCAGCGCGCGAGCAGCGCCTCGATCCGGCCCGCGAGCGTCGGGTCCGCCAGCGGGGTGAACTTGTTGAACAGCGGCGCGATGAAGGTCGGGTAGATCAGCAGCACGAGCAGGTTGAAGCCGGCCCAGGCGAGCCAGACGTAGAGCCACCAGTACGCGCCCATCTCGCCCATCAGCCAGAGCACGAGCACCAGCAGCGGGATGCCGAGCAGCGCCCCGAGCAGCGCCTGCTTCGCCAGGTCGGCGATGAACAGCGCAGGCGTCATGCGGTTGAAGCCGTAGCGCGCCTCCACCACGAAGGTGCGGTAGACGGTGACCGGCAGCTCCAGCGCGGAGAACATCACCGCCACCGTGACGATGAGCGCGGTGCCGTGCGCGATGCCGCCGGCCTCGAGCACGCGCGCCCACGTGGCGGAGATGAGCTCGGTCAGCCCGCCGAGGGTGAGCGCGAGCAGCGCCGCGGCGCCGATCAGGATCTCGAGCGTGCCGAGGCGCGCCTTGGCGACGGTGTAGTCGGCCGCCTTCTGGTGCGCGGCGAGCGGGATGGTCGTCGCGAAGCTCTGCGGCACTTGCGCGCGATGCGATCGCACGTGCCGGATCTGGCGCTGCGCGAGCCACAGGCGCACGCCGGTCGCCGCGGCGAGCGCGGCGAGGAAGATCCATGTGAAGGCGTTCGGCATGCTATGAGAGAATACCGCGGGATTTTAGGCGGATAAAGGCGAATCGCGGTGGCGCAGGACCAGAACAACCTGATCTGGATCGACATGGAGATGACGGGGCTGCAGCCGGACTCGGACCGCATCATCGAGATCGCGCTGCTGGTCACCGCGTCCGACCTCAGTCTCGTGGCCGAGGGGCCGGTGCTGGTGCTGCACCAGCCCGACGAGGTGCTGGACGCGATGGACGGCTGGAACAAGAGCACGCACGGCCGCTCGGGCCTGATCGAGAAGGTAAAGGCCGCGGCGCTCGACGAGGCGCAGGCCGAGCGCGCGGCGCTCGAATTTCTCGCGCAGCACGTGCCGGCGAGCGCCTCGCCGATGTGCGGCAGCTCCATCTGCCAGGACCGGCGCTTCCTCGCGCGCTGGATGCCGAAGCTCGAAGCGCACTTCCACTACCGCAATCTCGACGTCTCGACGCTCAAGGAGCTCGCCAAGCGCTGGAAGCCGGAGGTGGTCAAGGGCTTCGTCAAGCAGAGCAAGCACGAGGCGCTGGCCGACATCCTCGAGTCGATCGAGGAGCTGAAGTACTACCGCCGCACCATCATGTCGATCTAGCGGCGCCGTTTGGCGGCGCGCTTTTTCGGCGCGGAAGCGACCTCGACGATGACTTCGATCTCGACGGGGATGCCGTTGGGCAGGGAGCCCACGCCGATCGCCGAGCGCGCGTGCCGGCCGCGCTCGCCGAACACCTCGACCAGCAGGTCGGAGCAGCCGTTGATCACCTTGGGCTGGTCGGTGAATTCGGGCATCGCGTTCACCATGCCGAGCAGCTTCACCACGCGCTTGACGCGGTCCAGGCTGCCCAGCTCGGTGCGCATCACCGCCAGCAGCGCGAGGCCGGTCGAGCGCGCGAACCGGTAGCCCTGCTCGAGGTTGAACTCGCGCCCCAGCTTGCCCGCGGGGCGCAGGCCGTCCACTGCCGAGGGCCCCTTGCCCGCGAGGAAGAGCAGATTGCCGCTACGCACCGCGTTGACGTAGTTGGCCACCGGAGGCGGCGTCTCCGGCAGTTCGATACCCAATTGTTTTAGTCGTTTCTCTGCGCTCATCAGAGCGTGACCACTTTGCCCGGGTTCATCAGGTTGTCAGGGTCGAACAGGCGCTTGATGCCGCGCATCACGTCCACCGCCTCGCCCAGCTCCTCCTGCATCGAGCCCTGCTTGCCCATGCCCACGCCGTGCTCGCCGGTGCAGGTGCCCTCCATCGCGAGCGCGCGCCGCACCAGGCGCTTATTGAGCGTCTTGGCGAGCTCGAGCTCCTCGGGCTTGTCGGGGTCGATCAGGAAGATGAGATGGAAGTTGCCGTCGCCGACGTGGCCCACCATCGGCACCGGAACGACGTAGCGCTTCACGTCCTCCATGGTCTCGTGCACGCATTCGGCCAGGCGCGAGATCGGCACGCAGACGTCGGTCGACAGGGCGCGCGCCCCGGGGCGCGTCTGCAGGCAGGCGAAGTAGGCGTTGTGCCGCGCCTCCCACAGCAGGTTGCGCTCCTCGGGCCTGGTGGCCCACTGGAAATCCATGCCGCCGTTCTCGCGCGCGATCTCCTGCACCGTCTCGGCCTGCTCGACCACGCTGGCCTGGGTGCCGTGGAACTCGAAGAACAGCGTCGGCGCGACGCGGTAACTGGTCTTCTTGTACTTGTTGATCGCGTCGATGCTGTGCGTCGCACACGATCTCGCAGCGCGCCACCGGCACGCCCGCCTGAATCGTCTGAATGACGGTCCGGGTGCAGCCGTCGATCGAGTCGAAGGCGCAGACCGCGGCCGACATCGCCTCCTGCACCGGGTAGAGCTTGACCGTGACCTCGGTGATGATGCCGAGCGTTCCCTCGGCGCCGACGAACAGGCGCGTCAGGTCGTAGCCGGCGGAGGACTTCTTGGCGCGGCGCGCGGTCTTGATGATTCGACCGTCGGCCAGCACCACCGTGAGCGAGAGCACGTTCTCGCGCATCGTGCCGTAGCGCACCGCGTTGGTCCCCGAGGCGCGGGTCGAGGCCATGCCGCCGATCGTCGCGTCGGCGCCGGGGTCGATCGGGAAGAACAGCCCGGTGTGCTTGATGTATTCGTTCAGCTGCTTGCGCGTGACGCCGGCCTGCACCACCGCGTCCAGGTCCTCTTCGTGCACCGCGAGCACCGCGTTCATCTGTGACAGGTCGATCGTCACGCCGCCCTCGATCGCGAGCACGTGGCCTTCGAGCGAGGTGCCGACGCCGAACGGGATCATCGGCACGCCGTGGCGGCGGCAGATGTTGACCACGTCGCGCACTTCCTCGGTGGTGTGGGGGTAGACCACGGCGTCGGGCAGGGCGTACGGAAAGTACGATTCGTCCTTGCCGTGGTGCTCGCGCACGCTCGCCGCGGTGCTGACGCGTTCGCCGAGCAGCGCCCTCAGCTCGGTCACCACGGACTGGTCGAATTCCCTGGCCTTGTTCATCGAATTCCTCTCCGGCGGTAAGGAATCAGCGAAGCTTCATTTTAGCCTGATGTCGCCGTCGAAGGGCACCTTGACCCCGAGCGAGGGGATGTCGAGCGTGACGCGCGCGGCGACGCTCTCGTCTCCCTTGAGCTTGCCGCTCTGGATCGCCTTGCCGATCGCCTGCTCGATCTCGCGCTGCGAGTTCACGCCCACCATCTTGAGGAACTTGCGGATGCTGAGGTTGAAGGTTTCCTGGTCCATGCTGCCTCCGTCGAAAAGGTCGATTATTTCTGCCGCCGGTAGAGCCTGATGCGCTCGTCGCGGTCGCCGGGGCGGCCGATATCGGCGAGATTGGTCCAGCCGGGTCCGGGCGCGCTGGCCTTGCGCCCCGGCGAGCCCTGGGTAAGCAGCAGCGGGCAGGGCTCGAGCGGGTCGCGCTCGCGCGTGACGATGTCCGCATGGTAGCTCAGCGCGGCGCGCTGCGTGGCGCCGAGCTTCCAGCGCGAGATGCAGGTCGCTCCCGGCGGCAGCAGCGACTTGATCTGCAGCGCGACCGGACGATAGCTGCTGCGGTAGTCCGCCCAGGGCAGCCAGAGCGTGGCGAAGCAGGCCCACAGCAGCGCGACGCCCGCCGCCCAGCGCGTCACGCCGCGCGTGGGCGAGGGCGCGGTGAACAGCACCAGGACCAGCCAGCCGAGCGTCGCGGCGAGTGCGACGGCGAACGGCAGCAGGTGGAAATGCGCGCTGAAGCCCGGCGCCAGCTTGGCAAAGTTGTGCGCGACGCGCGGCGGCACGCCGGCGATCATCGCCACGTAGCCGAGCCAGACCAGGCCCGCGAAAACGCCGAAGGTCATGACGCCGAACCAGTCGAGCGCGGCCGCCGCGCCGCGGCGCAGCTGCGCGATGACGGGCGCGGCGAGCAGCGCCAGCGGCGCGAGCAGCGCGATCGCGTTCACGTCCTGGTCGGGGCCGGCGAGCGAGATGCCGATGAGCGAGGCGAGCGCCGCCGCGAGCGGCACGAACTGCCGCGGCTCGCGCCAGCGCCGGCGCCGCGTCCAGGCCGCCCAGGCCGCGAGCGGCCAGGCCGGCCAGGCGAACCAGCTCGCGAGCACCAGGAAGTAGCCCAGGTTGTGCGCGAAGCCGCCCCGCAGGCGCGCGGTCAGCGCCCACCATTCGGCGAACAGCTGCGGCGAACGCTGCCACAGCGCGAGCGGCCAGCTGCCGCCGATTGCGAGCGCGACCAGCAGCGCGACGGCGAGGAAGACGGCGCCGCGCCGAGTGCGCCACTCGTCGCATACCAAGTGCGCCAGTAGCACCGCCGCGGCGAGCGCGAGCGGCACCACGAAGCCGGTCGACAGGAACGCGGCGCCAAGCGCCGCGCCGAAGGCGGCACCCGCCGTAAGCGGCCGGCGCGCCGCCAGCGGCAGCGCGGCGAACGCGCCGCAGGTCGCGGTCAGGCTGGCGAGGTCGGAGACCGCCTCGTGCGCGTGCACGATGAGCCCGACCGAGCCGATCAGCAGCAGCACCGCGGACGCGGCTGCGGCGCGCCGCTCCTCGCCTGCGTCCCACTGGCGCGCGGCGAGGTAGAGCAGGCAGAGCGCGCCGAGCACGAACACGCCGCTTGCGAGCCGCACCGCTTCGTGAAACTCGAACGCCCAGCCGAGCGCCTTGGCGAAGCCGAGCGCGACCCAGGGATACAGCGGCGGGTCCACCAGCCAGGGCTCGCCCGCCACGTGCGGCACCAGCCAGTCGCCGTCGAGCTGCATCTGGTGCGTGATCTCGATCGTGATCACGTCGAAGGTCTTCCAGGGATCGTGCCCCGCGAGCCCCGGCACGACGAAGGCCAGCGCAATGAGCGCCAGCACCGCGAACGATGGCGGCAGCGCGAGCCTACGAATCATGAGCTGATTTGGGCGGCGCTTGCGCGCCGCGGACCGCTAGGCGCTCTTGTCGCTCTTTTCGGTCTTCTTGGTCCGCGTGTAGCGGCGCTTGAACTTCTCCACCCGGCCCGCGGTGTCCATGATCTTGTGCTTGCCGGTGTAGAACGAATGCGATTCCGAGGACACCTCGACCTTGATCACCGGATACTCCTTGCCGTCCTCCCACTTCATCTTTTCGCGGCCCTTGGTGTCGATCGACGAGCGCGTCACGAAACTGTGGTTCGAGGCGGTGTCGAGGAAGATCACCGTCTGGTATTCGGGGTGGATTCCGGTCTTCATGGCTGGCCTGCGGCGGAAAAGGCGCGAATTATACGTAAAACAACGGCTTATGGCAATGCGGCTCAGCCGCGGCGCATCGAGTCGAAGAACTCGGCGTTGTTCTTGGTCGCGCGGATCTTGTCGAGCAGGAATTCCATCGCCTCGAGCTCGTCCATCGGGTAGAGCAGCTTGCGCAGCACCCAGACCTTCTGCAGGATCTCGGGCTTGATCAGCAGCTCCTCGCGCCGCGTGCCGGAGCGGTTGACGTTGATCGCCGGGTAGATGCGCTTCTCGTGCCATGCGCCGGTCGAGGTGGATCTCCATGTTGCCGGTGCCCTTGAACTCCTCGTAGATCACGTCGTCCATGCGGCTGCCGGTGTCGATCAGCGCGGTGGCGATGATCGTGAGCGAGCCGCCTTCCTCGATGTTGCGCGCCGCGCCGAAGAAGCGCTTCGGGCGCTGCAGGGCATTGGCGTCGACGCCGCCGGTGAGCACCTTGCCCGAGGCCGGCACCACCGTGTTGTAGGCGCGCGCGAGACGGGTGATCGAGTCGAGCAGGATCACCACGTCCTTCTTGTGCTCGACCAGGCGCTTGGCTTTCTCGATCACCATCTCGGCCACCTGCACGTGGCGCGCTGGCCGGCTCGTCGAAGGTCGAGGCGACCACTTCGCCGCGCACCGTGCGCGTCATTTCGGTCACTTCCTCCGGGCGCTCGTCGATCAGCAGCACGATCAGCGTCGCCTCGGGATGGTTGGAGATGAGCGCGTGCGCCATGTGCTGCAGCATCACGGTCTTGCCGGCCTTGGGCGGCGAGACGATCAGGCCGCGCTGGCCCTTGCCGATCGGGGCGATGATGTCGATGATGCGCCCGGTGATGTTCTCCTCGGCCTTGATGTCGCGCTCGAGCTTGAACTGGCTCGTTCGGGATGCAGCGGCGTCAGGTTCTCGAACAGGATCTTGTGTCTTCGCGTTCTCCGGCGGCTCGCCGTTGACCTTGTCGACCTTGACCAGCGCGAAGTAGCGCTCGCCGTCCTTGGGGGTGCGGATCTCGCCCTCGATCGTGTCGCCGGTGTGCAGGTTGAAGCGGCGGATCTGCGACGGGCTGACGTAGATGTCGTCGGTGCTCGCCAGGTAGGAGGTGTCGGGCGAGCGCAGGAAGCCGAAGCCGTCGGGCAGCACTTCGAGCGTGCCGTCGCCGAAGATCGCTCTCGCCCTTCTTCGCCTGGTTCTTGAGCAGCGCGAAGATGAGGTCCTGCTTGCGCAGGCGGTTGGCGCCGTCGATCTGGTCGGCGACTGCCATGTCGACCAGCTCGGTGACGTGGAGGGACTTCAGTTCGGATAGGTGCATAGAGCGGGGTGAGGGACGCGCAGTAAAAAACGAATTGGGGCCGGAATCGACCCGTGGCCTGCCTGGCCTGCCAACAGCAAAAGTAACGGGGAAGAAGGCGCGCCCGAGACTGCCGGCGCTGGAATCTGACTGCGCCGCTCCTTAGCCGGCGCAGGATTCGGTCAGAGCGTAAGGCGTTTAAATATTGCTGTCAAGGAACGCGGTCAACTGCGATTTCGAAAGCGCGCCGATCGGGTGGCCTCGACGTTGCCGTTCTTGAACAGCATCAGGGTCGGGATGCCGCGGATGCCGAACTTGGCCGGCACCAGCTGGTTCTCGTCGACGTTGATCTTGGCGATCTTGAGGCGGCCGTCGTACTCCTTCGCCACGTCCTCCAGGATCGGGGCGATCGACTTGCACGGCCCGCACCACTCGGCCCAGTAGTCGACCAGCACGGGAAGGTCGGATTTGAGCACCTCGGGGTCGAAGCTGTCGTCGGTGACGTGATTGATGGCGGAACTGCTCATGGCTCCTCGAAGCGGATAGACAGGGGGGATCACTCAATTATGGGGCCGGCGTCGCGGAACGCAAGCCGAGTTCGGCGCGCAGGTGCTAAACTACGGATTCGTTTAACCTTTTTCCCGTCCTGGAATTATTCGAGAATGGCTTACGTCGTCACCGAATCTTGCATCAAGTGCAAGTACACCGACTGCGTGGACGTGTGTCCGGTGGACTGCTTCCGCGAAGGCCCCAACATGCTGGTGATCGACCCGGACGAGTGCATCGACTGCACCCTGTGCGTGCCCGAGTGCCCGGTCGAGGCCATCTTCGCCGAGGACGACGTGCCCGACGACCAGCAGGCGTTCATCGCGCTCAACAAGGAGCTGGCCGCCGGCTGGAAGCCGATCATCGAGCGCAAGCCCGCCCCGGCCGACGCCGACGAGTGGGCCAAGAAGAAGGACAAGAAGGGGCTGCTCGAGCGCTGAGCTAGACCGAGATGCGGGTGCCGAGCTCCACCACGCGTTCGGGCAGCAGCTTGAACGACTCGGCCGCCGGCGGCGCGTTGCGCTGCATCCAGCGGAACAGCGTCCTGCGCCAGGTGAACGGCCCGCGCCGCACGGCGGGCGCGATGGCGGTCTTGCCGAGGAAGTAGGTCGCCTCCGCGGGATCGAGCTCCAGGCCGTGGCGCCGCAGCTTGCGCAGGCCTTCGGGAACGTCGGGCTCCTCCATGAAGCCGTAGCGCAGCGTCGCCTGGTAGACGCGGCCGCGCTCCAGCACCCGCACCTCGGTGCGCTCGTCCTCGGGCACGCGCGGCGCATCGGCGTCCGCGATGGTCAGGAACACGATGCGCTCGTGCAGCACCTTGTTGTGCTTCAGGTTGTGCAGCATCACGGTCGGCACCGCCTCGGGATCGGCCGACAGGTAGACCGCGGTGCCGGGCACGCGCGGCACGTCCGCGCCGCAGACCTCGGCAAAGCGCTCGAGCGGCACGCGCCGCGCGGCCAGGTGCGCAGCGATCACGCTCCCGCCGCGCTTCCAGGTCGTCAGCAGCGTGAACAGCGCGAGTGCGCAGGCGAGCGGAAACCAGCCGCCCTCGGAGATCTTGGTCGCGTTCGCGGCAAAGAATACGGCTTCCACCAGACCGACCAGCCCGAGCCCGGCGAGGAAGAGCGGATTTGCGCGCTTGCGCCGCGACAGCGTCACGATGGCGATCAACGCGGTAGTGAGGACCATGGTGCCCGACACGGCGATGCCGTAGGCGGAAGCGATGGCGCTCGACGACCTGAAACCGAGCACCACCAGCATCGACCAGCGCGAGCATGGTCCAGTTGACCATCGGCACGTAGATCTGGCCGCGCTCGGTCTCCGAGGTGTGGCGCGTCGTCACCCGCGGCAGGTAGCCCAGGCGCGCCGCCTGCTGCGTGATCGAGAACGCGCCCGAGATGGTCGCCTGCGAGGCGATCACGGTCGCCGCGGTGGCGAGCATCACCAGCGGCCCGAGCAGCACGTCCGGCGCGAGCAGATAGAACGGGTTCTTCAGCGCCGCGGGATCGCGCAGCGCGAGCGCACCCTGGCCGAAGTAGTTGATCATCAGCGCCGGGAACACCAGCCCGAACCAGGCCAGCCGGATCGGCGTGTGCCCGAAGTGGCCCATGTCGGCGTACAGCGCCTCGGCGCCGGTAATGGCGAGGAACACCGCGCCGAGCACGAGGAAGGTGAGGCCGGGCGAATGCGCGGCGAAGCCGAGCGCGTAGCGCGGGTCGAGCGCCGCGAGCACCGCCGGGGTGCGCGCGATCGAGGCCGCGCCGAGCGCGGCGAGCACGCCGAACCACAGCACCGTGATCGGGCCGAACAGCCTGCCCACCGCCCCGGTGCCGCGGGCCTGGATCGCGAACAGTCCGATCAGGATCGCGATCGTGAGCGGCACGATCCAGTGCTCGAACGCGGGCGTCGCGACCGAGATCCCCTCGACCGCCGACAGGACCGATATCGCCGGCGTCAGGATCGCGTCGCCGTAGAACAGCGACGCGCCGAACACGCCGAGCGTCGCCACGGTCCACGCCAGGCGCGGGCGCGCGCGCGTCAGGCGCGCCGCGAGCGCGAGCAGGGCGAGGATTCCGCCCTCGCCGTCGTTGTCGAAGCGCAGCACCACCGTGACGTACTTGAGCGAGACGATCAGCGTCACCGACCAGAACATCAGCGACAGTACCGCGAGCACGTTGGGCTCGCTCAAGGGCAGGCCGTGCGAGCCGCTGAAAGCCTCCTTGAACGCGTACAGCGGGCTGGTGCCGATGTCGCCGTAAACCACGCCGAGCGCGGCGAGCGTCAGCGCGCCGAGCGAGGACTTGTTCTGCACTTCGGGGCGGGCCATGTGAAGCAGGGTACATGACGCAGCAGGGCGGCCGACTATATACGTGCGGGTTGCGTGAGGCAACGTCGCCCGAAGTCTTAACGCCGCCTTTACGCGCGATCCCCTAGAGTGACGTCCTGGCGATCGTGCTCGAGCGGGGGGGTGCCTATGGACCTGATCTTCGTGTCGCTTGCCGTGGCGCTGTTCGGCCTGACCGTCGGCCTGGGCGTGCTGTGCGCGCGCCTGATGGAGAAAAAATCATGACCGGATTCGTGTGGCTCGCGCTCGTTCTGGCGCTCGCCCTGGGCGCCTACCTGGTGTACGCCCTGCTGAACGCGGAGGATTTCTAGATGAACGCGTTCCTGCAGTGCGTCGTCTACGTCGCCGTGCTGCTCGCGCTGGCGAAGCCGCTCGGCGCCTACATGGCGAACGTGTACGAGGGCCGCACCCGGTTCCTCGCGCCACTCGAGAACCTCGTCTACCGCTTCGCCGGCGTGAAGCCGGAGGACGACATGGACTGGAAGCGCTACCTCTGGTCCACGCTCTGGTTCAATTTCATCGGCTTCGGCGCGGTCTACGCGCTGCAGCGCCTGCAGGACTTGCTGCCGCTCAACCCGCAGAAAATGGCGGCCGTCTCGCCGGACTCGTCGTTCAACACCGCGGTGAGCTTCGCCACCAACACCAACTGGCAAGGCTACGGCGGCGAGTCGACCATGAGCTATCTGACCCAGATGCTGGGGCTGAGCGTGCAGAACTTCCTCTCCGCCGCCACCGGAATGGCGGTGCTGATCGCGCTCGTGCGCGGCTTCGCGCGCAGGCAGGCGAGCGGCATCGGCAATTTCTGGGTCGACCTGACCCGCTCGACGCTCTATATCCTGCTGCCGCTGTCGCTGCTGCTCGCCGGCGCGCTGGTGGCGCAGGGCGTGGTGCAGACCTTCGCGCCCTACAAGACGGTGACGCTGGTGCAGCCGGTCGCAGTACCAGCGACGGCCAAAGGAAAGCGAAGACCGCGACCGAGCAGACGCTTGCGCTCGGGCCGGCGGCCTCGCAGGTCGCGATCAAGCAGCTCGGCACCAACGGCGGCGGCTTTTTCAACGTCAACTCGGCGCATCCCTTCGAGAATCCGACGCCGCTGTCCAATCTTCTCGAGATGCTCGCGATCCTGCTGATCCCGGGCGCGCTGTGCTACACCTTCGGCCGCATGATCGGCGACACGCGCCAGGGCTGGGCGCTGCTCGCCGCGATGACGATCGTCTTCGTCGGCTTCCTCACGGCCTGCGTTGCTCTCGGAGCAGGCCGGCAACCCGATCCTGCGCGCAAGCTCGGCGTCGGCGCAGCCGCTCGGCAACATGGAAGGCAAGGAGGTGCGCTTCGGCGTTACCGACTCCGCGCTCTGGGCCACCGCCACCACCGCGGCGTCGAACGGCTCGGTCAACTCGATGCACGACTCGTTCACGCCGCTCGGCGGCATGGTGCCGATGATCCTGATGCAGCTCGGCGAGATCATCTTCGGCGGCGTCGGCTCGGGGCTGTACGGCATGCTGGTGTTCGCCATCGTCGCCGTGTTCATCGCCGGACTGATGGTCGGCAGAACGCCGGAGTACGTGGGCAAGAAGATCGAGGCCTTCGAGATGAAGATGGCCGCGCTCGCGGTGCTGTTTCCCTACGCCGTGGTGCTTCTGGGCACCGCCGTGGCGGTGGTACTCGACGCCGGGCAACGTCGAGCATGGCGAATCCCGGCGCGCACGGCTTCTCGGAGGCCTTGTACGCCTTCTCCTCGGCGGGCAACAACAACGGCAGCGCCTTCGCGGGCCTGAACGCGAACACTCCGTTCTACAACACCGCGCTCGGGGTCGCGATGTGGGTGGCGCGCTACTGGCTGATCGTTCCCGTGCTCGCGCTGGCGGGCAGCCTGGCGCGCAAGAAGCTCGTCCCCGCGGGCGCGGGCACCTTGCCCACGCACACGCCGCTGTTCGTCGGCTTCCTGGTCGGCACGGTGCTGGTGCTCGGCGCGCTCACCTTCGTCCCGGCGCTCGCGCTCGGCCCGATCGTCGAGCAGCTGCAGCTCTGGAGCCATTGAGATGCGCACCGCAACCCTCGGCACGCTCAGCGCGCCGATCCTCAAGCGCGCAATGCTGCGATTCGTTCGTCAAGCTCGATCCGCGCGTTCAGTGGAAGAACCCGGTCATGTTCGTGGTGCTGGTCGGCAGCGCGCTGGTGACGCTGCTGTGGATCTTCGGCACCGCGAGCGGAGTCGCGCAGGCTTCGTGTTCGCAGTGGCGCTGTGGCTCTGGTTCACCGCTGCTGTTCGCGAACTTCGCCGAGAGCATGGCCGAAGGGCGCGGCAAGGCGCAGGCCGCGGCGCTGCGCGGCACCCGGCGCGACGTCATGGCGAAGAAGCTGCCGACGCGCCGAGCGCGACGCGCCCTGGACGATGGCCGTCGGGCTCCGCAGCCTGCGCAAGGGCGACTTCGTGCTGGTCGAGGCGGGCGACCTGATCCCGGCCGACGGCGAGGTGATCGACGGCGCGGCGACGGTGGACGAGTCCGCGGTGACCGGCGAATCGGCGCCGGTGGTGCGCGAGTCGGGCGGCGACTTCTCGTCGGTCACCGGCGGCACGCGCGTGCTGTCGGACTGGCTGGTGGTGCGCGTCACCGCGAATCCGGGCGAGACCTTCCTCGACCGGATGATCGGCCTGGTCGAGGGCGCCAAGCGCCAGCGCACGCCGAACGAGATCGCGCTCTCGATCCTGCTCGCCAAGTTCACGCTGATCTTCCTGCTCGCCTGCGCCACGCTGCTGCCGTTCTCGCTCTACGCGGTCAAGGCGCGCGGGGCAGGGCAGCCCGGTGTCGCTCACGGTGCTGGTCGCGCTGCTCGTGTGCCTGATCCCGACCACGATCGGCGGGCTGCTGTCGGCGATCGGCATCGCCGGCATGGACCGCATGATCCGCGCCAACGTGATCGCCACCTCGGGTCGCGCGGTCGAGGCCGCCGGCGACGTCGACGTGCTGCTGCTCGACAAGACCGGCACCATCACGCTCGGCAACCGCCAGGCCTCGGCGTTCTGGCGCGCGCCGGGCGCGCGCGACGAGGAGCTGGCCGACGCGGCGCAGCTTGCCTCGCTCGCCGACGAGACGCCGGAAGGCCGCTCGATCGTGGTGCTCGCCAAGCAGAAGTTCGGCCTGCGCGAGCGCGACCTGAAGGCGCTCGGCGCCCAGTTCGTGCCGTTCTCGGCGCAGACGCGCATGAGCGGCGTCGACCTCGGCGAGCGCCGCATCCGCAAGGGCGCGCCGGACGCGCTGCGCGCCTGGGTCGAGTCGCACGGGCAGGCGCTATCCCGAGGAAGTGGTCGAGCTGGTCGAGACCGTGTCGCGCCGCGGCGCGACGCCGCTGGTGGTGGCCGAGGGCGCGGCAGGTGCTCGGCGTGATCGAGCTCAAGGACATCGTCAAGGGCGGCATCCGGGAGCGTTTCGCCGAGCTGCGCCGCATGGGCATCCGCACCGTCATGATCACCGGCGACAACCGCCTGACCGCGGCCGCGATCGCCGCCGAGGCCGGGGTGGACGACTTCCTCGCCGAGGCGACGCCCGAAGCGAAGCTGAAGCTGATCCGCGAGGCGCAGGCGCGGCGGGCGCCTGGTCGCGATGTGCGGCGACGGCACCAACGACGCGCCGGCGCTGGCGCAGGCCGACGTGGCGGTGGCGATGAACTCCGGCACCCAGGCGGCGAAGGAAGCCGGCAACATGGTCGACCTCGACTCCAATCCGACCAAGCTGATCGAGGTGGTCGAGATCGGCAAGCAGCTGCTGATCACGCGCGGCTCGCTCACCACCTTCTCGATCGCGAACGACATCGCCAAGTACTTCGCCATCATCCCGGCGGCGTTCGCCGCCACCTATCCGCAGCTGAACGCGCTCAACGTGATGCATCTCGCGACGCCGTCCTCGGCGATCCTGTCGGCGGTGATCTTCAACGCGCTCATCATCATCGCGCTCATCCCGCTCGCGCTGAAGGGCGTGTCGCTACCGGGCGGCGGGCGCGCATCAGCTGCTGCGCCGCAATCTGCTCGTCTACGGGCTGGGCGGCATCGTCGTGCCGTTCGTCGGCATCAAGCTGATCGACATGATTCTGGTCGTTCTGGGATTGGCGTAAGGAGATCTCCATGCTCAGGGAACTGCGCCCGGCGCTGCTCGTGTTCCTGCTCCTGACCGTGCTCACCGGCATCGTCTATCCGCTGCTGGTCACGGGATTCGCGCCAGCTCTTCCCGCGGCAGGCCGGGGGCGATCGCCGCCCTGATCGGCCAGCCGTTCAGCGGGCCGAAGTATTTCTGGAGCCGGCCCTCGGCGACCTGCGCCGATGCCCTACAACGGCGCTTCGTCCTCGGGCTCGAACCTGGGGCCGACCAACAGGCGCTCGCCGACGCGGTGGCGGAGCGCGTGCGGGCGCTGCGCGACGCCGACCCGGGCAACGACGCGCCCGGTGCCGGCCGACCTGGTGACCGCGTCCGGCAGCGGCCTCGACCCGCACATCAGCCCGCGCCGCAGCCGAATACCAGATCGCGCGCGTCGCGCGCGCGTGCGGCACGTCTCACAAGCCGAAGCTGCGGCGGCTGGTCGCCGCGCACACGCGAGGGTCGGACGTTCGGCTTTCTCGGCGAGCCGCGCGTGAACGTGCTCGAGCTGAACGCTCGCACTCGATGCGCTAGAGTAGCCGCATGAATGGCAGGACCGACGCGCGCCCGATCCGGACGCGCTGCTCGCGCGGGTGCAGCGCGAGGAGGCGAAGGCCGGGCGCGGCAGGCTGAAGATCTTCTTCGGCGCCACCGCCGGCGTCGGCAAGACCTACGCGATGCTGGAGGAGGCGCACGCGCTGAAGGCGAAGGGCGTCGACGTGGTGGTCGGCTACGTCGAGCCGCACGGGCGCGCCGACACCGAGGCGCTGCTGGAGGGGCTGGAGCGGCTGCCCTACCTCGAAGTGCGCTACCGCGGCACGACGCTGCGCGAGTTCGACCTCGACGCCGCGCTTGCGCGCAAGCCGCGGGTGCTGCTGGTGGACGAGCTCGCCCACAGCAACCCGGTGCAGGGCGAGCCGCGCCCGCGCCACGCCAAGCGCTGGCAGGACGTCGAGGAGCTGCTCGCCGCGGGCATCGACGTCTACACCACGGTGAACGTCCAGCACATCGAAAGCCTGAACGACGTGGTGGCCGGGATCACCGGCATCCGCATGCAGGAGACCGTGCCGGACAGCGTGTTCGAGGGCGCCGACGAGATCGAGCTGATCGACACCACGCCCGACGAGCTGCTGCAGCGCCTGCGCGAGGGCAAGGTCTACGTGCCGGAGCAGGCGCGGCGCGCGATCGAGAACTTCTTCCGCAAGGGCAACCTGATCGCGCTGCGCGAGCTGGCGCTGCGCACCACGGCGGACCGGGTCGACGCGGCGATGCGCGCGTACCGCGAGGGCGCGGCGATCGGCGCGATCTGGGCCGCCGGCGAGCGCCTGCTGGTGTGCGTCGGCCCGGACGAGCAGGCCGAGCGGCTGGTGCGCGCCGGCAAGCGCATGGCGAGCGCGCTGCACGCCGAATGGATCGTGGTCTACGTCGAGACCCCCAGCCTGCTGCGGCTGCCCGAGGCCGAGCGCGACCGCCGCATCGCGCTGCTGCAGCTCGCGGAGTCGCTCGGCGCCGAGGCGGTGACGCTCGGCGGCTCGTCGGTCGGCGAGGAGCTCGCCAACTACGCGCGCGAGCGCAACGTCACGCGCGTGCTGATCGGCAGGCCGCGCCGCGCGCTGTGGCAGCGGCTGTTCCGTCCCTCCACCTACGGCGAGCTGCTCGCCCGCACCGAGCGGCATCGACATCCACGTCGTCGGCGGCGCGGAGGAGGCCAGGTCGCTGCGCAACCCGGTGCTCGCGCGCAGCCAGGCCTACCTCGGCATGGCGTCGCCGAGCGGCAAGAAGCGCTGGCCCGGCTACGCCTGGGCCGCGGCGGCGACCGCCCTGTGCACCCTGCTCGGCATGGCGATGAGCCCGCTGTTCGAGCTGGTCAATATCGCGATGGTCTACCTGCTCGCGGTGGTCGTGCTGGCGGTGCGCTTCGGCCGCGGGCCGGCGGTGGCCGCCTCGATCCTCAACGTCGCGGCGTTCGACTTCTTCTTCGTTCCGCCGCTGCTCACTTTTGCAGTCTCCGACGTGCAGTACCTGGTGACCTTCGGCATCATGCTCACGGTCGCGCTGGTGATCTCGAACCTCACCTCGAGCGTGCGGCTGCAGGCGCGCGTCGCCGGGCACCGCGAGCGGCGCACCGCGCTGCTGTACGCGATGAGCCGCGAGCTCGCCGCGACGCGCGGCGAGCAGGCGATGGCGCGCGTCGCCGTGCGGCACGTGAGCGAGGTGTTCGACGCGCAGGTCGTGCTCCTGCTGCCGGGCGGCGACCGGCGCCTGGGCTATCCGCGCGGCGAGAGCGTCAGCGGCTCGTTCCACGGCGCCGACCTCGCGCTCGCGCAGTGGGTGCAGGATCACGGCCGCCCGGCGGGTCGCGGCAGCGACACCTTGCCCGGCGCGGAGGCGCTGTACCTGCCGCTCAAGGGCAGCCAGGCCGTGCTCGGGGTGCTCGCGCTGCTGCCCGCCAACCCGCGCCGCGTGCTGCTGCCGGAGCAGTTCCACCTGCTGGAGACCTTCGCCGGGCAGGTCGCGCTCGCGCTGGAGCGGGCGCAGCTCGCCTACCAGGCGCACCGCGCAAGCCTGGACGCCGAGACCGAGGGCCTGCGCAACGCGCTGCTCGCCTCGATCTCGCACGACCTGCGCACCCCGCTCGCGGTGATCTCCGGCGCGTCCTCGAGCCTCGCCGAGCGCGGCGAGCGGCTCGCGCCCGACGAGCGCGCGCGCGCTCGCGCGCAGCATCTACGAGCAGGCGCAGCAGATGGCGCAGCTGATTTCCAACGTGCTGCACATGACGCGTCTGGAGGCGGGCGGCATCGCGCCGGCGCGCGACTGGCATGCCGCTGGACGAGATCGCGGCGCGGCGCTGCGGCGCCAGGCCGAGCGCCTGGCGGCGCACCGGGTCGAGGTGGCGCTCGACGGCGGCCTGCCGCTGGTGCGCGTGGACGCCGCGCTGATCGAGCAGGTGTTCGCCAACCTGCTCGAGAACGCGGCCAAGTACACGCCGGCCGGCACCACCGTGCGGCTGCGCGCCGAGCCGCGCGCCGGCGGGCTGCTGGTCTCGGTCGAGGACGACGGCCCCGGGCTGCCGGCCGGGCGACCCGGAGCAGCTGTTCGCCAAGTTCTACCGCGGCGCGGCCGAGGGCCCGATCGCGGGCGCGGGGCTGGGGCTCGCGATTTGCCGCGCGATCGATCGAGCTGCACGGCGGGCGGATCTGGGCCGAGCGCCTGCCCGGGCGCGGCGCGGCGTTCCGCTTCACCCTGCCGCTCGAGCCGGCGCCGGAGGTTCCGGCGGAGCCGGCATGAGCGGGCTGCGCCCGACGGTGCTCGTGATCGAGGACGAGCCGCAGATCCGCCGCTTCCTGCGCAGCGCGCTAGGCAGCGAGGGCTACCGCGTGGTCGAGGCGGAGAGCGGGACGCGCGGCGAGATCGAGGCCGGCACGCACAAGCCCGACCTCGCGATCGTCGACCTCGGGCTGCCGGACATGGACGGGGTCGAGCTGATCCGCCGCATCCGCGCCTGGTCGCCGATGCCGATCGTCGTGCTCTCGGCGCGCGCCCAGGAGCAGGCCAAGGTCGAGGCGCTGGACGCCGGCGCGGACGACTACGTCACCAAGCCTTTCGGCGTCGGCGAGCTGCTGGCGCGCCTGCGCGCGGCGCTGCGCCGCGCGGCGCGCCCGGCGCAGGGCGGCGCGCCGCTGCGCTTCGGGGAAGTCGAGCTCGATCTCGAGCGGCGCCGCGTCACGCGCTCGGGCGCCGAGGTGCACCTGACCCCGATCGAGTTCCGGCTGCTTGCCTGCCTCGCGCAGCACCTCGGGCTGGTGGTGACGCACCGCCAGCTGCTGCGCGAAGTCTGGGGCCCCTCCCATGTGGAGCACGCGCATTACCTGCGCATCTACATGAAGCAGCTGCGCGACAAGCTCGAGGCCGATCCGGTGCAGCCGAAGTACCTGCTCACCGACACCGGGGTCGGCTACCGCCTGCTCTGCGACGATCTCTAGCGCCGCGCCGGGCTAGAGGATCAGCGCGGCGATCATGAGCACGGTCCCGACCGCGAACAGCAGGATGCCGTCGCCGAGCGGGCCGATGAGCTGGGTGCCGAGGCGCAGCAGCCAGTCCAGATAGACGGTATGCAGGCCGCTCGGGTCGAGGAAGGCGATGAAGCTTTCCAGATAGAAGGCGAGCGCGATGCCGCCCGTGAACAGGCGCAGCTTGTTGTTGTGCGCGCGGCGCCGTCTGGCGCGGATGACCGTGTTCTCGAATTGTTCGCGTTTTGCGGCCATGGCCGGGTGCTCAGGGCTTGAGTTTGGAATAGGTTTCGCGCGCGGCGAGGATGACGTGCTTTTCCAGGCCGCGCTCGCGGTGCGCGTTGGCGCGGGCGTACTCGGGCGAGGCCATCATGTCGAGGAAGGCGGCACGCGAAGGATAGCGCACCAGCACCACATAGTCCCAGCGGTTTTCGTCCGCCGCCCCGAATGCCGCGCCCTCGGCGTCGCCGGCCCACAGCACCGTGCCGCCGCGCTGCTTGATGAGCGGCATGGTGAGCTCGCTGTAGCGCTTGTACTCGGCGCGGTCGCGGTAGCGCACCAGGTTGACCATCACCACCGGCCCTTCGTCGGGCAGCCGTGCGATCAGCTCGGCGTTGATCTCCTTCGGTCCGCCGCTCACGCCCATACCGGGTAGCCCTTGGCGTCGCGCGCATAGCCGCCGAACAGGTCCATCATCCGCTCGCGCCAGGCGTAGACCGGGTCGTCGGGCTCGAGCAGCCGGATCGGCGACACCGCGCGCGCCCACTGGAAGGCGCCGAACAGGATGTAGTCGGCCAGGCCCGCGGCGCGCCCGGCGGCGAAGGGCCGCTCGATGAGCACCGGGCGCAGCGGGTCGAGCGCGCCGCGCAGCGCCGCGAGCGCGCCGTTGCGGTCGGCGCCGAACTGCTCGAGCGTCTTGCCGAAGCGCTTCTCGCGCGATTCGCGGAAGTAGGCGCGGTCCTTCTCGTGCAGCTGGTTGAACAGGTCGACGATGATCACCCTGATCACGCCGGCGTGGATGCTGCGCTCGACCCAGTGCTTGAAGAAATGGGTCAGCGTGCGCGCCTCGTCGCCGCTCACCAGCGGCGGCCGGTCGGGATAGGCCTGGTCCAGGTAGGCGGCGATCGACCAGCTGTCGTGCACCTCGCGCGCGCCGTCGACGATCACCGGCACCAGCTTCTGGCCGGAGAACGCGATCGCGTCCTTGTCGGTGAAGCGCCACGGGATCTCCTCGGCCTCGAGCCCCTTGTGCCTGAGCGCCATCTTGACGCGCCAGCAGTTGGGCGAGAAGCGCCGGTCGTCCTCGGCCCCGGCCAGGTCCCAGAGCCTGATCGTCACGCCTCCCCTTTCGCTCAGTGCTCGTACATGCCGGCGCGCGCCTTGCCGCGGAACACGCGGTAGGAGAACGCGGTGTAGGCCGCGATCAGCGGCACCACCACCAGCGCGCCGTAGAGCATGAACCTGAGCGCCGAAGGATCCGCCGCCGCCTGCCAGATCGTGATACGGTCGATCACCAGGTAGGGAAACAGGCTGTAGGCGAGGCCGGCGAAAGCGAGCACGAAGATCGCCACCGTGCCGGCGAAGGGCTTCCAGTCGGAGCGCCCGAGGCTCTTCCAGACCCAGACGCCGCTGGCCACGGTGGCGAGCGGCAGCAGCATCAGGCCCGAGCGTGCGCGGGAAATCGAACCACTTCATCGCGCACCGTCTCGCTCGCCAGCGGCGTGGCGAGGCTCACCAGCGCGACCCCGAGCGCGACCCAGGCCAGGCCCCAGCGCGCCCAGCCGATCGCCTTTTGCTGCAGCGCGCCCTCGGTGCGCAGGATGAGCCAGGTCGCGCCGAGCAGCATGTAGCCGCCGCACAGGCCGCCCGCGACCACGAGCGAGAACAGCCAGAAGCCGAAGCCGCTCTCGTAGCCGGTGATGGTGCGCCCGAGCATGAAGCCCTGCGCCAGCGAGGCGAGGAAGGAGCCGAACCAGAACAGCCAGTTCCACAGCTCGCGGTGCCAGCCGAGCGCCTTGACGCGGAACTCGAACGCCACGCCGCGCAGCATCAGGCCGATCAGCATCGCCGCCACCGGCAGGTAGAGCGCGCCCAGGATCACGCCGTGCGCGAGCGGGAAGGCCACCAGCAGCAGGCCGATGCCGAGCACCAGCCAGGTCTCGTTCGCGTCCCAGAACGGGCCGATCGAGGCCACCATCAGCGCCTGCTCCTGCGTCGCTCGCGGCCGGCATCAGCATGCCCACGCCGAGGTCGTAGCCGTCGAGCACCACGTAGGCCAGGATCGCCACGCCCATCAGCGCGGTGAACACCAGCGGCAGGTCGAAGCTCATGTCTCCCCTCCGTCGCCTTCGCCCGCGAGGTGGGTGAGCACCACGATGTAGGCCAGCAGCATCAGCGCGTAGGTGATGACGTAGCCGGTGAGGCTCGCGCCGAGCTCGGCGCCCGAGATCGCGCCCACCGCGTCCTCGGTGCGCAGCAGCCCGCTGACCAGCCAGGGCTGGCGCCCCATCTCGGTCACGATCCAGCCCGCGAGCGTCGCGCCCCAGCCGATGAAGGTCGCGCCGGCGAAGGTCCACAGCAGCCAGCGCGGCGCGCGCGCGCGCCGCGGCGCGTCATCCAGGCGCCGAGCCAGGCGAGCGCGAGCATCGCAGGCCCAGGCCCACCATGATGCGAAAGGCGAAGAACACCGGCGCCACCGGCGGGATGTCGGGCTCGAACGCGTCCAGCCCCTCGACCTCGCCGTTCGGATCGTGGGTGAGGATCAGGCTCGCGCCTGCGGGATCGAGATCGCGAAGTCGTTGTGGCGCGTCGGCCTGGTTCGGGATCGCGAACAGCTCGAGCGGGAGCGCCGCGCCCGCCTTGCCAGATGCGCCTCGATCGCGGCGATCTTCTCGGGCTGGTACTCGAGCGTGTTCAGGCCGTGCTGGTCGCCGGCGAAGATCTGCAGCGGCGCGAGCACCGCCGCGATCACGATCCCGGTGCGCAGCGTGCGCGCCGCCGCGGGGTCCGCCGGCGCCTTGAGCAGGCGCCAGGCCGACAGCCCGGCGACCACGAACGACGCGGTCAGTCCCGAGGCGAGCATCATGTGCGCGAAGCGGTAGGGAAACGACGGGATTGAAGATCACCGCCAGCCAGTCGCGCGGCGATCAGCTTGCCCGCCTCGTTCCAGCGCCCAGCCCGCGGGGGTCTGCATCCACGAGTTGAGCGCCAGGATCCAGAACGCCGACAGCGTGGTGCCGAACGCGACCAGCACCGAGGAGTCATGTGCACCCAGCCCGGCACGCGGTTCATGCCGAACAGCATCACGCCGAGGAAGGTCGCCTCGAGGAAGAACGCGGTCAGCACCTCGTAGGCGAGCAGCGGGCCGGCGACGTTGCCGACGTTGTTCATGTAGCCGGGCCAGTTGGTGCCGAACTGGAACGACATGGCGACGCCGCGTGACCACGCCCATGGCGAAGGTGAGCGCGAACACCTTGGTCCAGAGCTTGTAGGTGGCGAGCCAGGCGGCGTCGCCGGTCTGCGCGTAGCGCGACGCGGAAGTAGACCAGTAACCACGCCAAGCCTATGGTGATGCTGGGGAAAAGGATGTGGAAGCCGATGTTGAGCCCGAACTGGGCTCGCGCGAGTTGCAGGGCGTCGCTCGCCTCCATGACACATTATGACCCCGGGCGGTGACATGGATCAAACGCGCCTGCGGACGACGGGATAATTTGACCCCATGCGCCGCCTTGCGCCCGAGATCGAGCAAGCGTACCGCGAGGCGCGCTTCGCCGAGTACCGCGGCTTCTCGCTGCGCGTCGGCATCGCCGGCGCGCTGCTGACGCTCGGCCTGTGGGCGCGCGACCTGATCAGCGACCCGAGCGGCGCCCACGGCACGCTCGAGTACCGCTTCGTTGATGGCGGCCGGCGTGCTGGCCTACGTCGCCGCGCTCGCGCTGCGCCTGCAGCCGCGGCCTGGCGCTGCTCGCCGGCTACTGCGCGATCGTGGTGATCGAGTTCGCGCTGCTCGTCATCTGGGGCCGGCTCTCGGGCGGCTACGGCGTGGGCTTTCCCGGCTACCTGTACATCTACCTGCTCACGCCGCTGATGGTGATGCCGTTCACGCTGATGGAGGTGCTGCCGGTGCTGGTGCTGATCGGCCTGGTGCCGAACCTGCAGGCGGCGCTCGGCATGGCGCCGGGCTTCCCGCTGCTGGCGTTCAACGTGCTGGTGTGGCCGGCCTGCGCCATCGTCGCCTTCTCGATGTACGAGTTCGACCGCGTGTTCCGGCGCCTGTTTCTTGCCCAGCGCCAGCTGCGCGAGCAGGCGATGAAGGACCCGCTGACGCGGCTGGGCAACCGGCGCTACTTCAAGGAGCGCGCCAACGCCGCGCTCGCGCTCGCGCGCCGCCGCGGCCGCGCGCTCGCGGTGCTGATGATCGACATCGACTATTTCAAGCGCGTCAACGACGCGCACGGCCACGCCGCCGGCGACGAGGTGCTGCGCGCGCTCGGCGCCTGCCTGCGCCGAGTCGCTGCGCGGCAGCGACGTCTGCGGCCGCATCGGCGGCGAGGAGTTCGCCGTCGTGCTGCCGGACGAGGACCGCGCGGGCGCGGCGGCGGGCGCCGAGCGCCTGCGCCGCGTGATCGAGCAGCTGAGCGTGGACGCCGGGCCGGCGGGCGGGCCGATCCGGTTCACGGTCAGCGTCGGCGCCGCGGTGTTCCCGCACGACGGCGACACGCTCGAGGCGCTGCTGCAGCGCGCCGACCGGCGCCTTTACCGCGCCAAGGAAGGCGGCCGCAACCGGGTGGTCGCCGCCGACTGAGCGCGGCCGGGGCCGTCGTGCGCTGAAGCGCGCGAAAGAGCGGCATGGCCTTGACCCCGCGAGCTCGACGGGAATACCGCGCGGCGCGCTTCGACGAGTACCGCGTTTTCTCCGCACGGGTAGGCATCGCCGCGGCCGTGCTGAGCTTGGCTCTGTGGCTGAATGACTACACCATCGACCTGATCGGCGCGCGCGACACTGTGTCTATCGGCCTGACGGCGGCCGGGGTGCTCGCCTACGCATGGCCCTGGCCTTGCACACCCGCCCACGGGCGGCGCTGTTCGCCGGTTACGCCGCGTGCTCGTGATCGAGATCGGGGTGGTGACGATCTGGAGCAGGCTGAGCGGAGGCTACGGCGCCGGCTTTCCCACCTACTTGTACCTCTACATGCTCATCCCGGTGCTGGTGATGCCGTTCTCGGCGCTGGAATCGTGCCGGAGCTGGTGCTGATCGCGGTCTGCCGAATGTGAAGGCGCTGCTCGGCATGTCGACCGGGACTCTCGCCGCCCGGTTCAACGTCCTGGTGTGGCCCGGCGTGCGCGCTCGTCGGTGTTCTCGCTGTTCGAGTTCGACCAGCATGTACCGCGGCCTGTTCGCATGCAAGCGCGAGATGCGCGAACAGGCGCTGAAGGATCCGCTGACGGGACTCGGCAACCGGCGCTATTTCGACGAGCGCGGCGACGGCGTGCTGGCGCTCGCGCGCCGCCGCGGGCGCCCGTTCTCGGTCCTGATGATCGATATCGACAATTTCAAGCGCGTCAACGACTAGCACGGCCACGCGGCGGGCGACGAAGTGCTGCGCGCGCTCGGCACCGCCCTCAAAGCGTCGCTGCGCGGCGGCGACGTCTGCGGCCGGCTCGGCGGCGAGGAGTTCGCGGTGGTGCTGCCGGACGAGGACCGCGAGGGCGGCGCGGCGACCGCCGAGCGCCTGCGCCGCGCGCTCGAGCAGCAGAGCGTCGATGCCGGGTCCGGGCGCGGCCGATCCGGCTCACGGTGAGCATCGGCGTCGCCGTCTTCCCGCAGGACGGCGACACGCTCGAGGGGCTGCTCGCGCGCGCCGATGCGCGGCTGTACCGCGCCAAGGAGGCGGGCGAAACCGGGTAGTCGCCGCCGACTGAGCGCGCCGCGGCTATCATCGGGCTCATGCCGGACGGCCGCCCTCTCCAGGCCGGACCTGTTCGCGCTGCTCGCCGAGGGGCTGGCGGCGAAGGCGACGGTAGTGACGCCGAACCGGCGCCTGGCGCAGGCGCTGGCGCGCGAGTTCGACGCCGCCCAGGCGGACAAGGGCCTTGCCGTTTGGGAGAGCGCCGACATCCTGCCGCTGTCGGCCTTGGTCGAGCGGCTGTACCAGGACGCGCTGTACTCCGACCTCTCGCCTGCGCTGCCGCTGCTGCTGTCGCAAGCGCAGGAAAGCGAGCTTTGGGAACAGGTCATTCGCGCTTCTCCCGCGGGCGGCGAACTGCTCGATCCCTCGCGCGCGGCGGCGCAGGCGATGCACGCCTGGCGCCTCGCGCACGGCTGGCGCATCGCGGGCGCGCTCGGGGCCTTCCCGGGCAACGAGGACGCGCAGGCCTTCGCGCGCTGGGCCGCGGCCTACGCCAGGCACGACTCGACCGAGGCCGCGCGCCTGCCCGACGTGGTGGCGCCGCTGCTCGCCAACGCGGCGCTGCGCAAGCCGCGCGCTGCTGGTGGCCTACGGCTTCGACCTGATCGCGCCGCAGGAGCGGGAGTTCCTCGAGGCCTGCGCCGCGCAGGGCATCGAACTGAAGGTCTGCGGCCAGGCAAGAAATCGCTTCCGCGCCAAGACGCTTCGTATTCCAGTCCGCGCGCCACGAGCTCGAGGCGGCGGCCGAATGGGCGCGGGCGAAGGTCGAAGGCGGCGCGAAGCGGATCGGCGTGGTGGTGCCCGAGCTCGCGGCGCGGCGCAGGGAAGCGCTGCGCGTGTTCGCGCGCACGATGAATCCGGCGCACGGGGCGCCCGGCGCGGCAGCGCGCGCCTTGCCGTTCAACGTCTCGCTCGGCGAGCCGCTCGCCGACACACCGCTCGCGCACGCGGCGCTCGCGATCCTCGCGCTCGCCGCGGGCGAAGTGAGCTTCGAGCAGGCGAGCAAGCTGCTGCGCTCGCCCTTTCTCGGCGGCGGCGAGGCCGAGCTGGCCGCGCGCGCGCGCCTCGACGCCGCGCTGCGCCGGCAGCGCGCCGGCGCGCCTTACGCTCGGCAAGCTGGTGGGCCTGGTCGAGGCTTGCCCGGGCCTGCGCCAGGTGCTGGAAAGGATTTATTCGGTGCCCAGGCTCGAATCGGCTTCGCCGCACGAGTGGGGCGAGCACTTCACGCGCCTGCTCGACGCGGCGGGCTTTCCGGGCCGCAGCCTCGACTCGGCCGAGTTCCAGACCCGCGCGAAGCTGAACGAGACGCTGGCCGAGTTCGCGCGCCTGGAGCGCGTCGCGCCGAAGATGGGCGCGCAGCGCGCCTTGGCGCGGCTTCGAGCGCCTGTGCCGCGACACGCTGTTCCAGCCCGAGTCGCCCGAAGCGCCGCTGCAGGTGCTCGGCGTGCTCGAGTCGGCCGGCCTTTCGTTCGACTGCCTGTGGCTCAGCGGCCTGACCGACGAGGCCTGGCCGCTCGCCGCGCGCCCGAACCCGTTCCTGCCGCCCGCGCTGCAGAAAAAGGCCGGTATCCCGGAGGCCTCGGCCGAAGAAACGCTCGCGCGCGGCAAGCGCATCACCGAGGGCTGGCTCGCCGCCGCGCCCGAAGTAGTGGTCTCGCACCCGGCGTGGGAGAACGACCGCAAGCTGGTCGTCTTCACCGCTCGTTTCCGCAAATAGCCGTGTCTGCGGCTCCCGCGGCGCCGGCGCCGCGCTGGCGCGACCTGATTTTCGAGGCGCGCGCAGCCGAGGCCGCGCCCGACGGCAAGGCGCCCGCGCTCGCGAGCAAGACGCCGCGCGGCGGCACGCGCATCCTGGCCGACCAGGCCGCCTGCCCGTTTCGCGCTTTCGCGCGCCACCGGCTCGCGGCCGAAGCGCTGGAAGAGCCGGCAGCCGGGCCCGACGCGCGCGCGCGCGGCTCGCTGCTGCACGCGCTGATGCGCGAGCTGTGGGGCGAGCTGAAGGACAGCGCCGCGCTCGACGGCGACTGCGGCCCGGCGATCGCGCGCGCGGCCGCCGCCGCGGTGGCCGAAGCGGAGCTGCAAGAGCCTTTCGCGGGGCTGGAACGGGACAGGCTGAAGAAACTGGCCAACGAATGGCTCGAGGTGGAGAAAAAGCGCGCGCCGTTCGAAGTCGCCGCGCGCGAGGACAAGAGGAAGCTCAAGCTGGCGGGGCTCGAGCTTTCCGGGCGCATCGACCGCCTGGACAAGCTCGCTTCGGGCGGCTACGCGCTGATCGACTACAAGAGCGGCCGCCCGACGCCCAACGCCTGGCAGGGCGAGCGCCCCGACGATCCGCAGCTGCCGCTCTACGCGCTTTCGGCGCCGGAGGAGATCGCGGCGCTCGCCTACGCCAAGCTGCAGCCGGGCAACATGAAGTACATGGGCTTCGCGCGCGAAAAGGACGGCTGGTCGCGAAGGCGAAGGACTGGAACGGGCTGCTCGCGGGCTGGAGGCGCTCGCTCGAAGCGCTCGGCGCCGGCTTCGCCGCGGGCGAGGCGCAAGTCGACCCCAAAAACGGCCTCGCCACCTGCCGCTATTGCGATCTGCAGCACGCTATGCCGGGTGCACGAGCGGCTCGCGGCGCTCGAGGACGAAGGCGGGGAGGAAGACGATGCTGAGCCGGCCGACCACGCCCAGCGCCGCGCCGCGCTCGACCCGCGCGCTCGTTCATCGTCCAGGCGCCGGCGGGCTCGGGCAAGACCACGCTGCTGGTCGAGCGCTTCCTCGCGCTGCTGAAGACCGTCAAGCAGCCCGAGGAGATCGTCGCGATCACCTTCACCCGCAAGGCCGCGGCCGAGATGCGCGAGCGGGTGCTGGAGAAGATTGCGCCCGAGCTCGCGCCGCGCCTGCAGGATCCAGACCATCGACGCGCTGTGCGCGCGCGCTCACCGCGCAGATGCCGGTGCTCGCGCGCTTCGGCGCCCAGCCGGGCGTGTCCGAGGACCCCGAGGCGCTCTACCGCGAGGCCGCGGGGCGGGCGCTGGCTCAGGATCACGCCGCCGGTCGCGCGCCTGCTCGCGCACCTGGACGACAACGTCGCGGACGCGACCGCGCTGCTGGCCGAGATGCTCGCGCGGCGCGACCAGTGGCTGAGGAACGCAGGCGGCGCGCCCTCGCGCGCCGAGCTCGAAGAGACTTTGTCTTTCGAAAGAAATCGTCTCCTCAACATCGCGCGCGCCCTTTACGCCGGTGCCTCCGTCGAGCTCGCGCAGGAAGTCCTCACCCAGAATGACGAGTGGCGCAAGCGTCCTCCGCTCCGCCCGAGCTCGCCGCGATCCCCGGGCTGCGCGAAGCGCTCGCCGCGCTGAAGACCGCGCCGCCCGAGCGCTACAGCGACCAGCAGTGGGAGGCGCTCGAGGCGATCGTCGCGCTGCTCAAGCCCGCGGTCGCGGAGCTGCGCGTGCTGTTCGCCGAGCGCGGCGAGGTCGACTTCACCGAGATCGCGCACGGCGCGCTGCTTGCGCTCGGCACTCCCGACGCGCCGACCGATCTCATGCTGTCGCTCGACGTGCGGGTGAGGCACCTGCTGGTCGACGAGTTCCAGGACACCTCCAACTCGCAGTGGGAGCTGATCGAGCGCCTCACCGCCGGCTGGGAGCCCGGCGACGGCCGCACCGTGTTCGTGGTCGGCGACCCGATGCAGTCGATCTACCGCTTTCGCGACGCGCAGGTGGGCCTTTTCCTGCACGCGCGGCGCGAGGGCCTGCCGAACGTCGCGCTCGAGCCGCTCGCGCTGTCGACCAACTTCCGCTCGCAAGGGGCGCTGGTCGACTGGGTCAACCGCGTCTTCCCGCGCGTGCTGCCCGCGGGCGAGGACGAAGCCGCCGGCGCGGTGCCGTACTCGGCTTCGACCGCGTTCGAGGAAGCGGACCTCGAAGGCGCGCCGAGCCTCGACCTGCTCGCCGACCGCGCGGCCGAAGCGCGGCGCGTGGTCGAGCTCATCTTCGAGGCGCACGGCAAGACCGCGATCCTGGTCCGGAACCGCAGCCATCTCGATCACATCGTCCCGGTGCTGAAGGAAGCCGGAATCAGGTTCCGCGCGGTCGAGATCGAGCAGCTCGGCGAAAAGCAGGCGGTGCAGGACCTGTTCGCCCTCACCCGCGCGCTCACGCACCTCGCCGACCGCGTCGCCTGGCTCGCGATCCTGCGCGCGCCGTGGTGCGGCCTCGACCTGAACGAGCTGAGCGCCTATTTCGAAGACAAGCGCGAGCTCACCGTCTGGGAGCTGATGCAGGACATTCCCCGCCTTGCGAAGATCGTCGCGGTGCTGCGGCCCGCGCTCGACGATCGGCTGCGCGGCACGCTGCGCGACCGCGTCGAAGGCGTCTGGCTCGCGCTCGGCGGCCCGGCCTGCCTGGACGACCCCACCGATCTCGCCGACGTCGAGATCTTTCTAGACGAGCTCGAGCGCCTCGAAACCGCGGGCGAGCTGGAAGACTTCGGCGCCCTCGCCGAGAGCCTCGCCGCGCTCTACGCCGAGCCCGACGTCGAGGCCGGCCCCGAGGCGGTCGAGATCATGACCATCCACAAGGCCAAGGGCCTCGAGTTCGACACCGTCATCGTGCCGGGCCTCGACCGCGCCCCGCGCAGCGCGAGAAAGCCGCTGTTCGCCTGGCGTGCCCTGCCGGGCGGCCGGCTGCTCCTCGCCCCGATCGACGAAACCGGCGGCGACAAGGAGCCGCTTTATCAATACGTCCGAATGCTTGACCGCGACGCCGAAGACATAGAGGCTGGACGCCTGTTCTACGTCGCCGCCACCCGCGCCGAGTCGCGCCTGCACCTGCTCGGCTGCGTGAAAGTGGACGAGCACGGCGTGCTGAAAAGACCCTCGCGCCGCAGCCTGCTCGGCATCGCGTGGGACGCGCTCGCAGACCAGATCGCACTGCCCGCCGCGACGACGGCGGAGCAAGAACAAAGGGAGCCGCTGCCCGACCAACTGAAACGCCTGCCGGCCGACTTCAAACTTCCCGACCCGCCCGAGCCGGTGAAGTGGACCGCGCCGGAGGAGGGGAGAGAAGAAGTGGAAATAGAATTCTCGTGGGCCAAGGAAGCCGTCCGCCACGCCGGCATCGTCGCCCACGCCTGGCTCCAGCGCATCGCCGAGGACGAGCTGAAAGGCTGGGACCCCGAGCGCGTCGACGTCCCTCCGCCCCACCCTCACCCGCGACCTCCAGCGCCGCGGCGTCGCCCCCGCCGAGCTCGACCGCGCCGCCAACCTCGTCACCACCGCCCTCAAGAACGCCATCACCGACGAGCGCGGGCGATGGCTGCTCGGGCCGCATCCGGTGGCGCGGAACGAGTACCGGCTGCGCAGCCGCGAGCGCAGCTTCCGTATCGACCGCTACATCGAGGACGCGCAGGGAACGAAGTGGGTCGCGGACTACAAGCTCAGCGAGCACGAGGGCGCGGACGTCGAAGCATTTCTGGACGAGCAACGCGAGCGCTACACGAAGCAACTCGACACCTACGCGGAGGCAGTGGGTGGTGCAACTCGCGGTGTCTACTTTCCCTTGCATGACGGCTGGAGGTTTTGGCATTGATGTGGTCCATGCCGACCGAGATTGCCGTAGATCCGTCTCTGAATCTCGCATTTCTCTATAGCCTCCAAGTGGTCGCGGAGAGACTATAGTCGATTGCACTTGTGCCCCGTTGTCTATTCGTGACAGGTGATGCGACATCCTATAGCACCGAAGTGGCCCACCAGATATCGGCCGTGCGGCACGACACAATTTAATCGCGGCTAGCTGCGAACAAGCACATATTTTTCCAATGGCCTCAGAATTCAAGATAAACATCCCGGCGCGCCTTAATGTCGAAAGTGCGGAGAAGGTCCTAGAGTCGGTAAGCTCTGGTCGCTTCAAGGATGAAATAGCGCATATCGACTTTCGGGAATGTACGCACATAGATATTGGCGCAGGTTATAGAGTGGGGAATGTACTTCGGGCAATTTCCGAGCACGCTAGGCTAAGAGTTTCAATTGCTGCAGAGGACTTTATCCAAAGTCCCTCGCGAAGATGGTTTCTGAATTTCACCCGGTCGGGATTGGGGCCCGCAATCGCGGAGTACGCCCAAGAGGTGTCATTGGCCGGGCGAAATATTAGAGAGGAACTCATAGCCTATTACCGAAGAACGCTTCACGTCCCAACTCAGAATACTGTTTACTTCACTGGTCTCCATTTGGGTAGATTGGACGTGGAGGACGAGAGTCGATTCGTGAGAAACCTCCTCGCGCAATTTCGATTCTTAAACGTATCAGCCAAATCGTTCGACGAACAGTCCTTAAGTAGTCTTGGTGCGATGTGTTTTGAGGCGGCGCAGAACGTTGTCGATCACGCCGCCAGAAAGCCGATGCCGCCAGGCAGCAAGATATTTAGCTACTTGTCCTTGCGTTACTACAAAGGCAGTGACCGACCGGAGGAAGGCGTATTCGCAAGGTACTTAAGACACGTAAATGAAAAGTTCGGATCCGAAGACGACGTTCGCTATATCGAGATTGTAGTAAACGATGACGGAGTGGGAATTCCTGCCCGCGAAAGTCAGGCACTGGATATTTATCGTGGCGCGAAGCTAACCGAGGAAGCGGCACTGAGCAACGCACTGAAACATAGCAAGCTGAAACTGCGCGCCAAAGATAGCCAGGTACGAGGGGGGGTTACTGGGCAAGGCTACAAACGAATTCAGGACGGTCTGAAGCAACTGGGTGCATTCGCGTCACTCAGAACGGGCCGCTCCCTAGTCTCGTTCAACGGACTATCTCCAATTCAAACAGAGTTCGTAATGATGCCTGGATCGTTTGGGCAGTCATTCGCTCTGATGCCTGGGACAGCGCTGCAAATCGTAGTTCCTTTCAGGCCTATCTCAAATCGCGGGAATGAACAGCGGTCGTTGTTTTAAGAATCGCAATCGGCATGCCCATCGTCTACGCGAAACACTATCCTGCATTTGTTTGGGAGAGTGATGCTGCACGGAAGGCAGAGTCGGATGAATTCACCGGAAGAGTTCTTCTATTTGATCCCATATACGAAAGATTTGGAAATCCCAATATCGCGCAGCGTCTACGCGCGGTGGACCCACCATACCGGGACGTAGAAGCCATTGTGTTTCGTGGACGAGGAATGAATTCGTAGAGCAACTATATTCGGAGGCGTCAGGAATTCGCGAAATCGCGCCGACTGCAAAGACGATCTATGGGTTGGTGGGGGGGTACGAGGATGGCGTAGTACGACTTGTGAAGATGGACGACCGAACAGAGTTCGACTCTGAATCATGGATTCGTCGTCTTCGGCAAGTTGAAATTGAAGCCATAGTAGCTCGAAGCGGCGCACTATTCTCTGATCCCCGCGGGCACTACTGCACCCCTCGGGCACCCATTCCCGAGGTTTTCTGCGTTTGGCCGACGCTCTGCACGACTCCACGGAAACATTGCGACTTTCGGATTGGTTGGCGCGCTACGTTTCCAGCGAGACGGTGCTCATTGGAGATAGTGGCTCTCTAATCGCACTTATTGCCACGCTCCAGGCGGCTCAGGGAGCGCATGGCAGGCATTTTTCCTATCGCACACTTAGTAAGTACCCGGATTCTTCGGAAGACATTGAGTTGATATTGGATGACGTCCTCTCTCGAGATCCAGACGCGAAACTTGTATTTGTAATAAGCGTGAATTCGAGCGGAAGGCTTATTGGGCTAATTCGGGCAGTAGCTCCGGATTGCGAGATAGTCGTCATAGTGGATACATCTGAATCCACTTCATCGGAGAAGCTCAATGCGCTGGCCACAATTCCTGTCGAGAGATTTCCCGTCGGAATCGACGGAAGATGCGAGGCTTGTCAGGGGGGGATCCCGATTCGCATCGATGCGAGGACGTATGAGCGAATCCCTTATTTTGAGTTCAAGCGCGTAAAGATTGATCTAAACGTAGCTGGACTTGATAGGGAATTTTGGACAGCTGCGGATCAAGTGGATGCCGTCTACATACACCATGACATACTGGGCAATGACGGATTGGTCCGTCACCATGCCGTATATATCGATATAGCCAAGTTGCTAACTAATGCGTGGTTTAGAGAGAAAGCACGCGAACAGCTTCGTCAGATTCCGCGACCGAACTTGGTTGTTGTACCTGAGCACTCAGTGGCTCAAGCGATCATTGATCTTGTCCAAGAAGTGTTTGGTCCGGTGCGCGCCCTACGAGTCCCGATGGGGCGATTCTCGCAAGAGATAGTCGACGCCGTTGGATCTGTGCCAGACACTGGTTGCGTCTTGATTGCAGACGATGGGTTGGTTGAAGGAACTACCCTACTTGGACTAAAGCATGAGTATTACAGAATCACGCAGGATCAGGGGCGGCAAGGGCCACGTCTAGAGGCATTCGTATGTCTAGCAAGACCTGAGACTGATGCAATCATCCTAAATAAGTCTCGGCCATATCGAGATGCGCTGGGCCATCACCTGCGATTCGCACACAAGGTACTTTTGCCAGGTTCAAACAAATTGAAATGTCCGTGGTGCGTGGAAGAGACCTTTCTGTCGCGCCTCGCGCCGCGCATCTCAGAAGAGCATAGATCTGAACTTGGTAGGAGACGGCAAGTATTGGCGACTCGCGATATTTCCCCTCCAATATTTGATACACAAGGACTGAAGGATGGACTAGAGACGGAGGGTGCTTTCTTCGGAACTCTTGGTAAGAGGGCCGGTTTCGCTGCTACGTCGAGCGCCGCTCTCCTCGTTCGGCAGAAACTTAACGTAGAGAGTCAATTTAATGTGGTGGCAATCCTAGACGTGCCGATGGCAATATCCTGCTACTTCGATAGCCCTCTGCTATCCGGAATATTGCGCACGCTTGAGCGCAGACACTTGGTCGCGTTGGCCGACGAAGAACAGTTAATTGAAGTTCTACTGGGATTTCCAACCGATAGAGCGTATCCAGGCTTGATCGGCGAGCTTGCATGGGCTGCAATCAATAATAAACTTCCGAGAGACCCCATACGACGACTCTTGGACAAGATACCCGAAACCCCAGACGTAAGTCTGCTAAGGCTTCTTCTAACTCTCGCTTAACGTCGCCGTTCAACGCTTGGCGAGGTGAGCCCCGATCAGTTCGAAAACGTTCGGAAAAACTTAGGGCAATGTCCGGGAAACCGGGGGAATCCCAGTATGCAGGCGTAAGGCGCGGGAACGTATCCTAGACTGCTGGAAATCCGGGGGATGAAGTGGCCCTCAAGAAGTCCGAACTCTACTCCTCTCTCTGGTCAAGCTGCGACGAGCTGCGCGGCGGCATGGACGCCAGCCAGTACAAGGACTACGTCCTCGTCCTGCTGTTCATCAAGTACGTCAGCGACAAGTACGCCGGCCAGCCCTACGCGCCGATCACCATCCCGCCGGGCGCCAGCTTCAAGGACATGGTCGCGCTCAAGGGCAAGCCCGACATCGGCGACCAGATCAACAAGAAGATCATCGCCCCGCTGGCCAAGGCCAACAAGCTGTCCGACATGCCGGACTTCAACGACGCCGCCAAGCTCGGCAGCGGCAAGGAGATGGTGGACCGGCTCACCAACCTCATCGCCATCTTCGAGAACCCGGCGCTCGACTTCTCGAAGAACCGCGCCGACGGCGACGACATCCTCGGCGACGCCTACGAATACCTGATGCGGCACTTCGCCACCGAGAGCGGCAAGAGCAAGGGCCAGTTCTACACCCCCGCCGAGGTCAGCCGCATCATGGCGCAGATCATCGGCATCCGCGACGCCAAGACGACCAGCCGACACCACCGTCTACGACCCGACCTGCGGCTCGGGCTCGCTGCTGCTCAAGGTCGGCGACGAGGCCGGCACCACGGTCACGCTCTACGGGCAGGAGAAGGACGCCGCCACCAGCGGCCTCGCCCGGATGAACATGATCCTGCACAACAACCCCACGGCGCTCATCGTGCAGGGCAACACGCTCGCCGATCCCAAGTTCAAGGACGGCGACACGCTCAAGACCTTCGACTACGTCGTCGCCAATCCGCCGTTCTCCGACAAGCGCTGGAGCACCGGCCTCGATCCGCTGCACGACCCCTACGACCGCTTCAAGCCCTTCGGCACGCCGCCCGCCAAGCAGGGCGACTACGCCTACCTGCTGCACATCGTCCGCTCGCTCAAGAGCACCGGCAAGGGCGCGTGCATCCTGCCGCACGGCGTGCTGTTCCGCGGCAACGCCGAGGCCGACATCCGCCGCGAGCTCGTCCGCAAGGGCTACATCAAGGGCATCATCGGCCTGCCCGCCAACCTCTTTTACGGCACCGGCATCCCCGCCTGCATCGTCGTCATCGACAAGCAGGACGCCCACGCCCGCAAGGGCATCTTCATGATCGACGCCAGCGAGGGCTTCATGAAGGACGGCCCCAAGAACCGCCTGCGCGCCCAGGACATCCACAAGATCGTCGATGTCTTCAACCGGCGGCTCGAAGTCCCGAAGTACTCGCGCATGGTCAGCCGTCGAGGAGATCGAGAAGAACGAGTTCAACCTCAACCTGCCGCGCTACATCGACAGCCAGCACGCCGAGGACCTGCAGGACATCGAGGGCCACCTGCAAGGGCGGCATCCCGAGTCGCCGACGTCGATGCGCTGGAGCGCTACTGGGACGTCTGCCCGCAGCTGCGCAAGGCGCTCTTCAAGCCGAACCGCCCCGGCTACGTCGATCTCGCCGTGGACAAGGCGGCCATCAAGTCCACCATCTACGAGCACCCCGAGTTCGCCGCCTTCATCGCCGGCATGAACGCGCACTTCGCCGCCTGGCGGAAGAAGAGCGCCGACGACGCTCAAGGCGCTGAAGGCCGGCTGCCATCCCAAGCAGGTCATCGCCGAGCTCTCCGAGGACCTGCTCGCCCACTACACCGGCAAGCCGCTCATCGACCCCTACGACGTCTACCAGCACCTGATGGACTACTGGGCCGAGACCATGCAGGACGACTGCTACCTGATCGCCGCCGACGGCTGGAAGGCCGAGACCTACCGCATCATCGAGAAGGACAAGAAGGGCAAGGAGAAGGACAAGGGCTGGACCTGCGACCTGGTCCCCAAGGCGCTCATCGTCGCCCGCTACTTCGCCAAGGAGCAGGCGGCCATCGACCAGCTCGACGCCGAGCTGGAAGGCGTCACCGCCCGCATGGCCGAGCTGGAAGAGGAGCACGGCGGCGAGGAAGGCGCCTTCTCCGAACTCGACAAGGTGAACAAGGCCAACGTCACCGCGCGGCTGAAGGAGATCAAGGGCGACAAGGACGCCAAGGACGAAGCCGCCGTGCTCAATGACTGGCTGAAGCTCAACGACGAGGAGGCCGACCTGAAGAAGCAGCTCAAGGACGCCGAGGCCGCGCTCGATGCCAAGGCTATACGCGCAATACCCCAAGCTCACCGAGGCCGAGATCAAGACGCTGGTCGTGGACGACAAATGGCTGGCCGCGCTCGACGCCGCCATCCACGGCGAGATGGACCGCGTCAGCCAGCAGCTCACCCAGCGCGTGAAGGAACTGGCGGAACGCTACGAAACCCCGCTGCCGCAGATGGTCAGCCGCGTGGCCGAGCTGGAGGCCAAGGTGAACCGCCACCTGGAAAGGATGGGGTTCGTCATGGAGCGTGAAGCCGGGCTACAAGCAGACCGAGGTGGGAGTGATTCCGGAGGATTGGGAATTGGACTACATCGAGAACCTCGCTCACATCACCACGGGCAGCCGCAACACACAAGACCGGGTCAACGATGGCCAGTATCCGTTTTTCGTGCGCTCACAGACGGTCGAGCGCATCAATAGCTACTCCTTCGACGGAGAGGCAGTCCTAACGGCCGGCGATGGTGTTGGAACAGGCAAGGTCTTCCATTACATCAAAGGTAGATTCGACGCACATCAGCGCGTCTACCGCATTTCTGAATTTGACGAGCGGATAAACGGATATTTCTTCTATCTGTACTTCAGCAGCCACTTCTACGAACCGGATTATGCAGATGACCGCGAAGTCGTCTGTTGATTCTGTTCGGAGGGAGATGATCGCCAAAATGCTCGTCCCCCTCCCTCCCACCAGGGCCGAACAAGAAGATATCGCCGAGGCACTAAGCGACGCAGACGACTTCATCGAATCCCTGGAGCTCCTCCTCGCAAAGAAAAGCCAGCTCAAACAGGGCGCAATGCAGGAGTTGCTCACTGGCAAGAGGCGGCTGTCGGGGTTTTGTGGGGATTGGGTCGTGAAGCGGTTAGGCAATACGGCGACCCTCAAAGCGCGCATTGGATGGCAGGGATTGACGACTGCCGAGTATCTAGACACCGGGGATTTTTGTCTCGTCACCGGCACCGAGTTCAAGGATGGCTATATCGACTGGGGCAAGTGCCATTTTGTTGCGGAGCATCGCTACAGGCAGGACAAGTACATTCAATTGAGAAAACACGATGTTCTCGTGACGAAGGATGGAACCATCGGTAAGGTCGCACTAGTTACTGATCTTCCGAAGCCGGCGACCCTTAATAGTGGCGTTTTCGTAATACGTCCCATCCAATCTGCGTTTCACCCCGAATTCTTCTATTACCTCCTATGTTCCAAGGTATTCGATGAGTTTCTCGCTCAGCTTAGTGCCGGATCCACAATCAATCACCTTTACCAGAAGGACTTCGTGGGTTTCATCTACAAAACACCCGCGACGATTGACGAACAAGTTGCGATTGCCGCGATCCTCGCCAACATGGATGCGGAAATCTCTGGACTGGAAAGGAAGCTCGGTAAGGCCCGTCAGCTCAAGCACGGCATGATGCAGGAACTGCTAACCGGAAAGGTTCGACTTGTATGAGTGCCATCACACCGCACTACCGCTCGGTTCAGCAACTGCTCCAGAGCCAGTCGTTTTCAATCGACGAGTATCAGCGGGAATACAAGTGGGACAAGGAGAACATCGATGAGCTTTTGTCGGATCTTCAAGAGAAGTTTCTGAACTCCTACAAGCCTGGCGACGACACGAGGAAGATCAGTGACTATGACGAGTACTTCCTTGGTTCGATCATCGTCAGCAAGCGTAATGGAAAGAGCTACCTGATCGACGGCCAGCAACGAGTCACGTCACTGACTTTGCTGCTGATCTTCCTTTACCGAGCGGCAAAGGCGAAGGGCATTTCGGTCATCCAAACGATTGCGCCGTTGATCTTCAGCGACAACCTGGGCGAGCCGAGATTCAATCTGGATATTCCCGAGCGGCTACCGGTAATCGAGGCGCTGTTCAAGGGGGAGCCCTTCAATCCCGACGGCAAGGAGAATCGGTGCAGACGATGTACGCACGATATGGGGACATCGAGCAGAACGATCTGATTGCCGAGCTAGGCGATATGCTGCCCCACTTCGCGTACTGGCTGATGACCAAGGTCGGACTCATAGAGATCGCGACGGACAACGACAACTACGCCTACGCGATCTTCGAAACCATGAACGACCGGGGCAAGCCTCTCAGCCCGGTGGACATGCTGAAGGCCTATCTGCTGGCACCTGTAGATGACGCCGAGTTACGACGCAGGGCCAACGAAGTATGGAAGAAGCAGGTGCTCGACCTAATTTCCTGGGGGAACGAGCACGAACCCGAGCGAGACGCAAACTGCATCAAAGCCTGGCTGCGCGCTCAATTCGCAGACACTATCCGCGACCGCAAGCCCAGAGCGATGGACAAGGACTGGGAGCTGATTGGCTCGGAGTTCCACCGCTGGGTACGAGACAACCGCACGCGCCTGAATCTCGGCGGACAGGCAGAGAACCTTGCGCTTGTTATGAAGGAGTTCCCGTTTTTCGCCAAGGCGTACCAGCGGATTCTCCAAGCAAGCTCCAAGTACACGAAGGGCTGGGAAGCAGTGTTCTACAACGCGCATAACGACTTCACGTGGCAAAACACTGTTTTGCTCGCGTCTCTCGTCTCGCGCGACGACGATGAGACGGTTCGCCGCAAGATCGTCGCGACCGCGACGTACTTAGACATCTGGTTGATGCGGCGCGTCGTGAACTACATCCGCGTCGGCTATTCCAGCGTCTCCTACGCGATGTGTCTCCTGTGCCGCGACATCCGGCGCAAGTCATTGCCCGAGCTCGTAGCAGTTCTGAAGCAGAAATTGGCGGCGGACGACGTCACGTTCGAAGGAAACCCAGCGAAAGACCGGCACGGTATTCCTGACCTGGGGCTCAACCAGTTCAGCCGCCGGTACATATTTCATCTGCTCGCGCGCCTGACGGCCTTCACGGAGGTGAAGTCGGGACGGTCCGATTCGTTTGATAAGTATGTGGACCGGGACGTGTCGAATCCCTTCGATATCGAGCACGTCTGGCCCGACGACTTTCCAAGATACCGGAGCACGTTCGAGTCGGCGCAGGATTTCGCGGACTGGCGGAACCACATCCCGGCGTTGCTTCTCCTTCCACAGGACGTGAACAGAAGCCTGCAGGCTAAGCCTTTCGAGGAAAAACTGCCGCACTACGCCAAGCAGAACCTCTATGCGGCGAGCCTCGGGAACGCCGTCTATCAATACCAGCCACAGTTCGCTGCGTTCAGGGCCTCGACCGGGCTTCCATTCAAGTCTTACGACGCCTTCGGAAAGGCCGAGCAGGTAGAGCGGCAAGGTCTCGTACTAGCGATGGCGAATCTTGTCTGGTCACCAGAGAGGCTCAAGGAGTTTGCCGCGTGAATGGAGTCGGCCAGCCGGAAAGCGCGACGCAGAACCGCGTCATCGCGCTGTTTCGAGACGAGCTGGGCTACCGCTATCTCGGCGACTGGACCGACCGCGAGGGCAACAGCAACATCGAGGAGGAGCTGCTCACTGCCTGGCTGACCAAGCGCGGCTACACCCCCGCGCAGATCAGCGTCGCGCTTCACAGGCTGCGCACCGAGGCGACAACCACAGCCGCAGGCTCTACGGCAACAACCAGGCCGTCTACAACCTGCTGCGCTATGGCGTGCCGGTGAAGATCGAGGCGGGCAAGGTCACGGAGACGGTTCACCTGATCGACTGGGAGCAGCCGGAGAAGAACGACTTCGCCATCGCCGAGGAGGTGACGCTCAAGGGCGAATCACGAGCGGCGGCCCGACATCGTGCTCTACGTCAACGGCATCGCCATCGGCGTGCTGGAGCTGAAGAACAGCCGCGTCAGCATCGGCGACGGCATCCGGCAGAGCCTCTCGAACCAGCAGCCCGAGTTCAACGCGTGGTTCTTCAGCACGGTGCAGTTCGTCTTCGCCGGCAACGACTCCGAGGGGCTGCAGTACGGCACCATCGGCACGCCGGAGAAGTACTTCCTGAAGTGGAAGGAGGACGAGGCAGGACAACAGCCGCTTCAAGCTCGACAAGTACCTGCTCAAGATGTGCGACAAGGCGCCGGCTGATCGAGCTGATGCACGACTTCGTGCTGTTCGACGGCGGCGTGAAGAAGCTGCCGCGCGTGCACCAGTATTTCGGCATCAAGGCCGCGCAGGAGCACGTGCGCGAGAAGAAGGGCGGCATCATCTGGCACACGCAGGGCAGCGGCAAGAGCATCGTGATGGTGCTGCTCGCCAAGTGGATTCTGGAGAACAACCCGAACGCCCGCGTCGCGATCATCACCGACCGCGACGAGCTGGACAAGCAGATCGAGCGGCGTCTTCACCGAGGCGGGCGAGGCGATCAAGCGCACCAGCAGCGGCCGCGACCTGATGAGCCAGCTCGGCCAGGCCAAGCCGCGCCTGCTGTGCTCGCTGGTCCACAAGTTCGGCCGCAAGGACGTGGACGACTTCGACGCCTTCATCAAGGAGCTGGAGGCGCAGCCCAGCCCGACCGTGGGCGAGGTCTTCGTGTTCGTCGACGAGTGCCACCGCACGCAGAGCGGCAAGCTGCACCGCGTGATGAAGGCGATGATGCCGAACGCGGTGTTCATCGGCTTCACCGGCACGCCGCTGCTGAAGAAGGACAAGCAGACCAGCCTGGAGGTCTTCGGCGGCTACATCCACACCTACAAGTTCAGCGAGGCGCGTCGAGGACGAGGTGGTGCTCGACCTCGTCTACGAGGCGCGCGACATCGACCAGCGGCTCGGCTCCCAGGACAAGATCGACGCCTGGTTCGAGGCCAAGACCAAAGGGCTCAACGACTGGCAGAAGGACGAGCTGAAGAAGCAGTGGGGCACGATGCAGAAGGTGCTCAGCTCCAAGTCCCGCATGGACCGGGTGGTGAGCGACATCGTCTTCGACTTCAGCGTGAAGCCGCGCCTGTCCAGCGAGCGCGGCAACGCCATCCTGGTGGCCTCCAGCATCTACGAGGCGTGCAAGTACTTCACCCTGTTCCAGAAGACGCCGTTCAAGGGCAAGTGCGCGGTGGTCACCTCCTACAACCCGCAGGCGCAAGGACGTGACGCAGGAGGAGACCGGCGCGAACACCGAGACCGACAAGCAGTTCATCTACAACACCTACACCGAGCTGCTGAAGGACGTCGAGGCCAAGCCGGGCATGACCAAGACCGAGACCTACGAGGAGCGGGCCAAGGCGCTGTTCATCAACGAGCCGGCGAACATGAAGCTGCTGGTCGTGGTGGACAAGCTGCTCACCGGCTTCGACGCGCCGCCCTGCACCTATCTCTACATCGACAAGTCGATGCAGGACCACGGCCTGTTCCAGGCCATCTGCCGCACCAACCGGCTCGACGGCGAGGACAAGGATTTCGGCTACATCGTCGACTACAAGGACCTGTTCAAGAAGGTCGAGAACGCGATCGCGGTCTACACCTCGGAGCTCGACCACAGCGCGGGCGGCGCCGACCCCGAGGTGCTGCTGCAGGACCGGCTGAAGAAGGGCAGGGAGCGGCTCGACAACGCGCTCGAGGCGCTCGCCCTGCTGTGCGAGCCGGTCGAGCCGCCGAAGGGCGAGCTGGAGCACATCCACTACTTCTGCGGCAACACCGAGATCGCCGACCGACCTGCAGGAGCGGGAGCCGCAGCGCGCGGCGCTCTACAAGGCGACCGTGGCGCTGGTGCGCGCCTACGCCAACATCGCCGACGAGCTGGACCGCGCCGGCTACAGCGCCGCCGACATCGCCCGCATCAAGCGAGCAGCTCGAGCACTACCTGAACGTCCGCGAGATCGTCCGCAAGGCCAGCGGCGAGACGCTCGACCTCAAGGCCTACGAGGCCGACATGCGGCACCTGATCGACACCTACATCGAGGCCGACGAGCCGCGAAAGATTTCGCCCTTCGACAACATGGGCCTGCTGGACCTGATCGTGAAGACCGGCATCGCCGACGCCATCGCCACGCAGCTCGGCGGGCTGAAGGGCAACAAGGACGCCATCGCCGAGACGATCGAGAACAACGTCCGCAGCAAGATCATCAAGGAGCACCTGAACGACCCGGCCTACTACGAGAAGATGTCGGCGCTGCTCGACGAGATCATCGCAGCCCGCAAGGCCAAGGCGATCGAGTACGAGGAGTACCTGAAGCGGATCGCGGAGCTGGCGAAGAAGGTGGAGGCCGGGCATGGCGGACGACACGCCCGAGCCGCTGAAGCACAGCCCGGCGAGCGGGCCCTCTACAACAACCTGCGAGCGTCGACGCCAGGCCGCAGGCCGAGCTTGCGGCGACGTCGACAGCGGTCGGCGACGACGTCGACGCTGGCGCTGAGGATCGACGAGCCGTGAAGCGGGTGCGGCCGGACGGCTGGCGCGGCGTCCAGGCCCGCGAGCAGGTGATCAAGCAGCGCTCTGTACGGCGTGCTCGGCGACGACGGCCGAGGTGGAGCGCATCTTCCTCATCATCAAGGCGCAGGCGCGAATACTGATGGTCGTCGCAGATCAAGCTCGGCGACATCGCGGTGGATGTGGTGCTGCAAGGACATCAAGAACGTCCATCTGAGCGTCTATCCGCCGAGCGGGCGCGTGCGCATCTCCGCCCCGCTGCGGATGAGCCTCGACACCATCCGCGTCTTCGCCATCTCCAAGCTCGACTGGATCAGGCAACAGCAGAAGAAGCTGCGGGAGCAGGAGCGCGAGACGCCGCGCGAATACCTCGACCGCGAAAGCCATTACGTCTGGGGCCGACGCTATCTGCTGAACGTCGTGCTCAGCGAGGAGCCCTCGGGGGTTCTACTCGAACATCAGCAGGTTGATGCTGCAAGTCCGCCCCGGAAGCAAGCGAGCGGCAAGGGACGCGATGCTGGCGCAGTGGTATCGCGATGAGATCAAGGCGGTCATGTACCGGCAGCTGATCGCGAAGTGGGAGCGGGTACTCGGCGTGCAGGTGCGGCAGGTTTTCGTGCAGCAGATGAAGACCAAGTGGGGAAGCTGCAATCCCCGGGCGCGCACGATTCGCCTCAACACAGAGCTGGCGAAGAAGCCGAAGGAGTGCCTCGAATACATCGTTCTGCACGAGATGATTCATCTTCTTGAACCGAAACATGGCGACCGCTTTGTGTCGCTGATGGATCAGTTCATGCCGCGGTGGCAGTTTCTGCGGGACAAGCTCAACCGGCTACCGGTTAGCCATTCAGGCTGGGATTACTAACTGCAATGGTGGCGACCGTCGCGGGCCGTCAACCACCCCAGAGCGCCTGCACGGTGACGATTTCCTCGGCCGCGGCCTAGGCGCCGAACGTCTTGGCTCGGCGTCGCGCAGGAGTTTCGCGCTGGCGTAGGGGTCGTGCAGGCCGAAGACAACGTCAGTGAAGGCGGCGGCCTAGGGGGGCGACGTGGCGCGCGAGGGCCCCGGCGCCATGCCTCACGCATCCGTCTTGCCGGCGACGGTCTGGGGTGATCGATGGCCTCAGAGGCTCGGCGCGCGGTGGAGCTGGACTTCCCAGTGCTCGTCGTCGATGAGGCGGCCGCCGTGGCCGTACTCGACCTGGAAGCCGGACGGGGTCTGCATGTAGAAGGAGGTCATGCGGTCGTTGGTGTGGCGGCCGAGGGTGGAGGTGATGGGGATGCCGCGGTCCTGGCAGGCGTCGTAGGTGGCGCCGACGTCGTCGAGGTCGCGCAGCTGGAGCATGAAGTGGTGCAGCCGCTTCGGCGCCGGGTACTGGGCGAAGGCGAGGGAGTGGTGGCGCGGGCCGCAGTGGAGGAAGGCGACTTTGGCGGTTCCGGCGCCGCCCATGTCGAGCTCGATGTAGTCGCTGATGAGGAGGCCGAGGCCGTCGCGGTAGAAGCGCAGGCTCGCGTCGTAGTCGTCGACGCTCAGCACGATGTGTCCCGCGCCGAGGGGGCCGGCTTCGAAGCCGCCGATCGGGCGGGGCGACACGAACGGCCGCTCGGCCTGGATGAGCGGGCCCCAGTAGAGCTCGACCGCGACGCCGTTGGGATCCTGCGCGCGAGCGAGGCCGAGCACGCGCCGCGCCGCCGCCTCGGCCGGCGCGGCCTGCGCGACGGCGATGCCCTGGCGCTCGAGCCGGTCGGCGACCGCGCGCAGGGCCGCCTCGTCCTTCACTTCCCAGCCGGCGTAGGCGAGGTCGTCGCGCGCGCCGGGGTGGAGCGCGATGCGGTGGTGTTTCTCGTCCATGCGCAGGAACACGCTGCCGTCGGCGTCGGTGCCGTTAGGCGGCGCTCGAGCGCGAGTACCGGCGCTGGCACGGCGTCGCGCGCTACGCCTCGCAGCTCGGCTGCAGCGAGAAGACCCTCAACCGCGCGACGCGCGCGGTGGTGGACATGAGCGCGAAGGCGCTGCTCGTGGGCCGCATCGTGCTCGAGGCGAAGCGCCTGCTCGCCCACTCGGCCGCTCCGGTCGCCGCGATCGCGGCCGACCTCGGCTTCGAAGAGGCGACGAACTTCGTCAAGTTCTTCCGCCGCGAGACGGGCCTCACGCCGGGTCTGTTTCGCGAGCGCCAGGCCGCCGCGGGCGGGTCGAACGCGCTAGCCGCTCGAGCCGGCGTCACAGGAGATGGACGCCCAGCAGCACGATCCAGCTGCAGTACACGAGGATGAGGGCGCGTTGCAGCAGGCCGGTGTGCCGGGCGTCTTTGCGCCACGCGATCGCGGTCGAGACGGTCAGGGCGAGGCCGGCGACCGCGGTGAGAAGGGTGTACAGCCGCCAAGGCCCCTCGAGGCGGCCTGCCAGCGCGAGGCATGCGCCGAAGATCGCCAGGAACGTCGCCGGAGCGGCGATGTCGTGGACTTGGTGATGCCAGGTCAGCGTTGCCGGCGTCCCGGATTCAGCTCCGGGCGGGTAGCCGCGCATCGGGTCCATGCGCCATACGCCGGCGACGATCACTCCCAGCCCGGAGACCGCCACCAGCACGGGCGCGACGACGCTGTTCAGGGCCTGGTGTATGCCGATCGCGATCGCGAACGTTCCCATGCCCAGCTGCAGGAAGTTGGCGGTCTGAATCCAGCCCCGATCGCCCAGGGACAGCGCGCTGCTGGTGTGATAGGTGGGGTCGTAGCCGGGTCGAAGCGCCCCCTCGATCAGCAGCACGGCGACGAACACCGCGGCCGCCGCCACCCCGGCAACTAGGAAAGTCTCGGTCATCGAACCCGTAATTAGACCGCATTTCGACGGACCACGTTCGATTGCGGCGCCCGGACCGGCAGGCCGGCGGAGCCGGCGATGCGCTGTGCCAGGTAGGCATGGATCTGCGCCACCGCGGCGGCGCCTTCGCCGATCGCGCTGCCCACCCGCTTGACCGACCCTGCGCGCACGTCGCCGATCGCGAAGACGCCGGCGACACTGGTCTCCAGCGGCGCGCGCCCGCCGATGCCGGTCCTGACGAAGCCCTTGTCGTCGAGCGCGACGCCGCAGCTCGCGCAGCCATTCGGTGGCCGGATCCGCGCCGAGAAAGAGGAAGACGTTGCGCACGGGCCGGGTCTCCTCCCGCTTCGTTGCGCGATGCGCCCAGGTCACCGACTGGATCCCGGACCGCGGCGTGCCCTGCAGCTCGACGATCTCCGTCCCGGTGCGCAGCTCGATGTTCGCCGCGGCGGAAATGCGGTCGATGAGATACCTCGACATGCTCGCCGCCAGGCCGGAGCCGCGCACCAGCAGCCAGACTTTGGACACGTAATCGCCCAGAAAGACGGCGGCCTGGCCCGCGGAATTGCCGCCGCCCACCAGCGCGACTTCCTCGCCCGCGCAGGCTTTCGCTTCTATCGGGGACGCCCAGTACCAGACGCCCCGGCCCTCCATGGCCTTGAGGCCGGCGAGGTCCGGACGGCGGTAGCGGGCGCCCGTGGCGACGACGACCGCGCGGCTTCGCACGCTCGCGCCGTCCGCGAGGCAGATCGTGAACGGATCGCCGTCGCGGGATCGCGCGCAATCCAGGTGCGCCACCTCGGCGGGGATCATCACGTTCGCGCCGAATTTCTGCGCCTGCACGTATGCGCGCCCCGCGAGCGCCTGCCCGGAAATCCCGGTCGGGAACCCGAGATAGTTCTCGATGCGCGCGCTGGCGCCGGCCTGGCCGCCGAACGCGCGCGCGTCGATCACCAGCGCCGAAAGGCCTTCCGAGGCGCCGTAGACCGCGGCGGCCAGCCCCGCCGGACCGGCGCCCACGATCGCGATGTCGTACACGCGAGCGGCTCCGGAGCCGCCGTCGAGCATGCCGATGCATCTGGCGAGCGCGGTCTCGCGTGGGATTGCGCAGCACCGAGCCGTCGGGGCACACCACGAGCGGCAGGTCCTCGTCCCGCGGCGCGTAACGCCCGATGAACGCGCGCGCGTCCGCGTCGCCGTCGGGGTCGAGCACCCAATGCGGGATGGCGTTGCGGCGCAGAAAGTCGCGCAGCCGCGCGAGATCGCGCGAGGCCGCCGGGCCGACCAGCACGGGCCCCCCGGCGCCGCTTTCGATCAGCGCCACGCGCCGCAGGATCAGGGCCCGCATGAGCTTCTCGCCGAGGGCGGCCTCCGCGATCAGCAGGGCGTGCAGCTGCTCGGGGCCGACCAGCAGGCCGGCGACATCGTCCAGCGCGGTCGCATCCACCCAGGAGCGCCCGCCCGAGAGGATCCCCAGCTCTCCGGAGAATCCCCCGCTCGCGTAATCGATGACCTCGAATTCGCGCCCGTGGCCGTCGCGCCCGGTGATGCGCAGCGTCCCCGAGAGCACGACGAACAGGCCGGGCACGGGCTTGCCGGTCTGGTACACGCGTTCTCCGGCCGCATAGCTGCGCGGCACGGCGAACCGGCGCACGTGCGCCAGCTCGTCGGACGACAGAACGGGAGCCGCCTGCGCCCGCCGCGCCTCGAGCGTCGGCAATGCGTGCTCAGCCATCGCGCGTCACTCCAGCTCCATCAGTATCTCGTCGACGTAGCACCAGCTCCAGGTCTCGCCCGGCTCGATCGACGAGATGATCGGATGATGGGTGGCGTGATAGTGCTTGGTGGCGTGCCGGTTCTTGGACTGATCGCAGCAACCGACGTGGCCGCAGGTCCGGCACAGGCGAAGGTGGACCCAGGTGTCGCCCATCTTCAGGCATTCCTCGCAACCGTCGGTGCGCGGCCGGTCGGTCCTGACCTGGTCGAGGTGGCTGCACTTCATGTCGGCGGGTGGAGCCGTTTTCGAGGGGCATTGAGCGCTCTCGGGCCGCTGACGAACGGACTATGCCGAAGATGAAATCGCAGCAGGCGGCTTGCGTCGCGCGCAATGCCGATCCTGACGCTCCGCCCGATTGCGCCGATCGCGTGGCCGTCGCGCGTCAGCCAGAGAGGACCCTTGCGGCAAAGATCGAGCCCGTCCAGGCGACGGTCGACCCGCAATGCGGCGGCGAGCTTTCCCGGCCCTCTTGCCAGGTCGCGCAGGCGGTCGGTGCCGCGATTGCGCTGCATGATCGGGATGCCTTCGAGCGGCTCGAGCGCCCTGATCAGCACGCCGGCCCCGATCCCGCGCGTCTCGCTCGAGACGTTCAGCATGAACGAGCTGCCGTAGGCGAGATAGACGTAGGCGTGTCCCCGCTCGAGAAACAACGACCGGTTGCGCGGCGTGATCCCGCGGTAGGCGTGCCCTGCGGCGTCGCCTACGACGTACGCTTCGGTCTCGACGATGCGCCCGCTGACCACGGCCTCGGGCAGCTCGCGGACCACGATCTTGCCGATCAGATACCGGGCGAGTGAGGCCGTGTCTGCCGGCAGCTCCGCTCGGGTCATTGCGCGCATGAGAAAGAATTGGAACACCGCGAAGCGGGGGAGTCACTTGGACTTAGGTATCGAAGGCGCCGGTCGATACCATCGTGCAATGGTCCCGGGTTTGCGCTTCTGGTGGGATGTGAACCGAGTCGAGCGACTGCGAGCCGAAGGAGCCGAGCGCGATGGTCCAAACCCATTATGCGGGACAGAACGCTTTCAAGCCGTTGCGTCCCGAGGAAATCGAGTGGAAGCCGTTCGCGGCGTTCCCGCCCGCGGCCCGTCTCGCCGTCCTCGTCGGCCACCCGTCCGAGCCCGGCCCCTACGTGATCCGGGTCAAGATGCCCGCCGGCGAGAGGCTCATGCCGCACGAGCACCCCGAGGATCGGGTGTATACCGTGATCTCGGGCGTGTTCTACATCGGGCTGGGCGATCAGTTCGATGCCGACAAGCTGCAGGCCTATCCGCCCGGCGCGGTGATCGTTCTCCCGGGCACGACGCCCCATTTCCACTGGGCGAAGTCCGGCGAGTACGTCACGCAGGTGACTGCCATCGGGCCGCTCGGCCTGCAATACGTCCATTCGAACGACGATCCGCGCAATCGCGCGCGCTAAATGGAGGCCGACCATGGGTATCATCGACAATGCGCTCGAGGCGAATCGCAAGTATGCAAGGAAGCACGATCGGAAGCTCGCGCAGCGCCCCGCGCCCAAGATCGCGGTGGTGATGTGCATGGATCCGCGCCTTTCCAATCTCCCGGAAATCCTGGGCGTGCCGTACGCCGACATGGACGTCATCCGGACCGGCGGACCGGCGGTGACCGAGGACGTCCTCGGCGAGCTCGTCGTTTCCACCCGGGTGCTCGGAACGAGGGAGATCATGCTGCTCAACCATACCGGCTGCGGATTCACCACGTTCACCGACGACGAGCTGAATGCGATACTCGCCGACTCGACCGGCGACGCGTCGCCCGCGCCGATGCGCTTCTTCTCGTACAAGGACCCCGAGCAGCACACCCGCGAGCAGATCGAGATGGTGAAATCGCATCCCTGGATCGCCAAGGACATTCCCGTGCGCGGCTTCGTGTTCGACATGGAGACGGGCCTTCTGAGCGAAGTCGAGCCGGTGCCGGAGCGCGCGCCTGCCTGAATGAGCGGCGGGCCCGCACAGCGCGACATGCCGCCCCGCCTGCTGGCCGTAAGCGTCGGATTGCCGCGCGAGCACGACTGGCGCGGACACGCCGTGCGAACGGGAATCTGGAAGGAGCCCGTGAGCGGCCGGCGCATGGCGCGGCGGCTCAATATCGACGGCGACGGGCAGGGAGACCTGAGAGGCCACGGCGGAGTAAACCGGGCGGTGCTGGTCTATCAGCTGGAATCCTATCGGCACTGGCAGCGCGAGCTCGGCCGGCCCGAGTTCCCGCTCGGACAGTTCGGGGAGAACTTCACGGTCGACGGCTTGCCCGACCGCGAGGTGTGCATCGGCGATCGCTACCGCATCGGGCGGGCGCTGTTCGAAGTCAGCCAGCCGCGCGCCACCTGCTATCGCGTCGGGCTGCGGATGGACGAGCCGAGAATGGCGGCCCTGCTGGTCTCGCACCGCAGGCCGGGCTTTTACCTGCGCGTGCTCGAGGAGGGCGATGTCGGCGCGGGCGACGAGATCGTCAAGGTCGCCGACGGACCCGAACGCATGACCGTCGCCGAGATCGACGCCTTGCTCTACCTGCCGGGGCATCGGCGCGAAGACCTCGAGCGCGCGCTGCGCATCCCGCGCCTTGAGCCCGGGCTGGCAGCGCTCGTTTCGCGCCCTGCTGGATCGGCCGCCGGACGGCGGCGCCGGCAACGCCGGGCTCTCGCCGCAGAACGGCCCGGCCCCCGCCTGGCCGGGATTCCGTCTTCTGCGCGTCGCGCGCATCGATCGGGAGAGCCCGACGGTGTTCTCGCTGACCCTGACGCCGCTCGAAGGGCGCGCGCTCGCGATACCGCTGCCGGGACAGTTCGTCGTCGTACGGCTGCAACCGGACGCGGGCGCGGCGCCGCTGCTTCGCAGCTACTCGCTTTCCGGCGCGCCCGAGGCGGATCACTACCGCCTCAGCGTCAAGCTGGAACAGCACGGCGCGGCCAGCGCCTACCTGCGCGAGCACGTGCGCGTCGGGGACAGCCTGGAGGTGAGCGCGCCGAGAGGCGCGTTCACGCTGCAGCCCGACGAGCGGCCGGTCGTTCTGCTCAGCGCCGGCGTCGGCGTCACGCCGGTGCTGGCCATGCTGCACGCGCTCGCCGCGACCGGGCTCGACGCGCGAGGTCTGGTGGCTGTACGGCGCCCGCAACCGCGCGGAGCATCCCTTTGCGCGCGAGTGCGACGCCCTGCTGCGGCAGCTTGCCCGCAGTCGCCGCTATATCGCATACAGCCAGGCGCCGGCCTCGGATCCCCTGGACGACAATTTCAATGCCCGCGGGCGCCTGGATCCGGCTGCGCTCGCCCGCCTTGGCGTGCCGTGGGAAGCCGATTTCTACCTGTGCGGGCCCTTTGGGTTCGTGCAGGACTTCACGCGAGAGCTTCGCGGCCGGGGCGTGCCGCGCGAGCCGCATCCACTCCGAGAACTTCGGTTCCGGGACATGGGGGACGCCGGGGATCGGCGAGCAGCGGCCGCCTCCGCACGCTCCCGCGGGGCCGCCCGGGGAAGGACCAAGGGTCTCGTTTGCCCGCTCGGGGCTCTCCGTCGACTGGCACCCGCGCTTTCAGAGCCTGCTCGATCTCGCCGAAGCCTGCGACGTCCCCGTGCAATGGGCGTGCCGCACCGGCGTGTGCCACAGCTGCGAAGTCGGGCTCATCGGCGGCAGCGTCGCCTACGAGCCCGATCCTCTCGAGCCTCCGGCGAGCGGCAATCTGCTGATCTGCTGCTCGCGGCCCCGCGGAGACGTCGTGATCGATCTGTAGCCGCGGCGCGGTCAGTCTTTCGGCGCCGTCTCGGGCTCGAGCTCGGTCGCCATGCGCACGAGGTCCGCAACGGTGCGCGCCTTCATCTTGTGCATCATCTTGCCTCGATGCGCCTTGACGGTGATCTCGCTGATGCCCAGCTCGCCGCCCACCTGCTTGTTCAGGCGGCCGGACACGACCAGCGACATCACCTCGCGCTCGCGGCGAGTCAGCGTCGCGAAGCGTTCGCGCAGGCTTTGCGTCTGCGCGTGCCGGTCCAGCGCGGCCTCGCTCTGCTCGATCGCGCGCTCGATCGCCGCCAGGAGCACGTCTTCCGCGAACGGCTTGGTGAGGAACTCCGCTGCCCCCGCCTTCATCGCCCGCACGCTGGTGGGGACGTCGCCGTAGCCGGTGATGAAGATGACCGGCATGGCCCGGAGCTCGGCGGCGATTCGCTGCTGCAGCTCGAGGCCGTTCAGTCCGGGAAGCGCGACGTCGAGGATCAGGCAGCTCGGCGTAGGAGCTCTCGGGCGCGACAGGAACTCGTCCGCCGACGCGAAGATCTCCGGCTGCCATCCGGAGTGGCGAATCAGCGACTCCAGCGCTTCGCGAACCGACACATCGTCGTCTACGACATACACGACCGGCGCGGACATCGGCATCACCTCAGGCCGTTACGGGCGCATCGTCAAACGCCGTTCGCATGCTCCGCCTCCCTCTGCGTCGCGAATCCGTCATCCGCAGGATGCGCCTTCGTCGCGGCGAATGCAGCCAGTACTTTGGTATCGGTTCGGCGCGGTCGGCACGATGTCCCTAGAGGCTCGCCCTGGCCTCGGGTCCGCAGGGGATGGAAAAGGAGAATACGGCTCCCGGGCCGTCGTTCGACGCCGCCCAGAGGCGGCCGCGGTGACTCTCGATGATCGACCGGCTGATGGACAGGCCGACGCCCATGCCGTCGCTCTTTGTCGTGTAGAACATCTCGAACAGCTGGTCCGCGTTCCGGGAATCGATACCCACGCCCGCGTCCCGCACCGACAGGCGCACGCCGCCGCCTTGTTCCGGCTCCGTTTTGATCACGAGCTGCCTCGGCCGGTCGTCGACGCCGCTCATCGCGTCCAGGGCATTCAGCAGCAGGTTCAGGATGACCTGCTGGAGCTGGACGCGATCTCCGGCGACGGGATCGAGCCCCTCGGTCAGCTCCGTGCGCCACGCCACCCGGTCCCGCTGGAATCGGCTCTGCGAAAGCGCAACCACCTCGCGCGCGGCCTCGTTCAGGTCCACCGGTTCGTATACGGAACGCTTCCGGGTGAACAGCGCGCGAAGCCGCGCGACGACGTCGGTCGCGCGGCCGGAATCGCGCACGATTCGCTTCGCGGACTCGACAGCGCCCTCGACGTTCGGACGCCCGGCGTCCAGCATCCGCAAACAGGTGCTCGCGTTGGTGACGATGCCGGAAAGCGGCTGATTGATTTCATGGACGATGGATGCCGTCAGCGCTCCCAGGCTCGCCGCCCTGTTCACGGTCGCGAGCTCCGATCGGGCCTTGTCGAGCGCCTCGTCGGCTTGCCGGCGCGCCGTGATGTCCTGAAGCGCGGCAACATACTCCACCTGATCGTGCTCGTCCCGGGTCGCACGAGCGACCGCATGAATATGCTTGATCGAGCGGTCGGGCATCAACAGACGGTACTGCCATTCGAACGTGGCGTCGCAGCCTCCTGCCTGCTGGATTGCTTTCATTCTCTCGATGAGGCTCACGTCTTCCGGATGAACCCGGGTGCGGATCAGTCGAGGCGTCACCGGCAGGCCGGGCTCGAGCTCGTAGATGCGATAGACCTCCTCCGACCACGTGATTTCATCCGTCGCCACGCGCCAGGAGAAGCTGCCCGTCGAAGTGAGCCGCTGGGCGGCCGCGAGCAGCGTCTCGCTGCGCCGCAAGCTGTCCTCGGCCTGCTTGCGCACCGCGATTTCTCGCTGCAGCGCCTTGTTCGAATCCAGCAGCTCGATCGCCTTTACCGCCTGGTACGCCGCCGATGCGAAGCGCCCCAGGCTTTCGAGCAGCCTCAGGTCCTCGGCGTCGAATCTGTGGTGCGCGTCATGGGAGATCGCCCAGATCGTGCCGACCGCCTTGCCGCTCACGTAAAAGGGAACGAGCAGGCCTTCCTCGGCCAGAGGCACCGCCACGGACAGATACGGATAGCGGCGCTCCCAGTGAGTGAACAGCATTGGAGCGTTCCGGTCGAGCACGTCGCCGCACGGACCGAAGTCGCGCGGCGTGCCGCCGCCGACGTGGGGCCCCCAACCGCCCACGATCGCCGCCCAGTAGAACCTCTTTTCGTCGTTCGTCAGCAGGCTCAGGCCGGCCGAGCCGGCGTTCAGCACCTCGACGACCTTGTCCGCCAGCGTTTGCAGAATCGTGCCGGGCGACTCGGCGAGCGCGCGAACCAGCGCCGCGAGCGCGCTGTTTTCCTTGTCGTACTCGGGCGCGCGCCGGGGGCGACGCTCCAGCTCGTCGGTGAGGAGAATCGAGGCAAGAGGACAGCCCGGAACCGAGCTTTCGAGCGAAGGCTCCTTGTTTGGCGCCACGGATCGAGTCGCACCATCGTCCGCCACGTGCTCACTCCCGGCCGTGCGCAGTCCACGGCACAAACATACGCCTCTCGTCAGATGGGACTGTAACTCCTGCGGCCCCTGCAGTGCCGAGCGAATGCATGCAAGTCAGGCGTAAGGCAGAACGGATGTTCCCGGCCCTGCCGCTGTCGAGGGCTCCTCCGGCTCAGTCCGGCGACGGTATGAGCAGCCAGGCGCAGGCGGCACTCGCCACGCCGAGCAGCGCCGAGATCACCATCACCCATCGAAAGCCGGAAACAAACGACTCGTCGATCGCGCGGCGCGCCGCGGCGCGCTCGCTCGCCGTCAGGCCGTCGGGCAGATCGATCGCGGCCAGCTTGTCGCGCTGTTCGTACAGCGATTTCAGGACCGGGGCCGGAGCATCGGCAAGCGCCAATCTCGCGTCGAGGCCGCGATCGAAGACCGCGGTCAGGATCACGCCGAACGCCGCAACCGCGAGCAGGCTCGCGACGCGCGCCGCGGCATTGTTGATGCCCGAGGCCACGCCGGCATGGGAGGTGTCGACCGCGTTCATGACCGTGGTCGTCAGCGGTGCCACGCTCAGCGCCATGCCCAAGCCGAGCACCAGGATGGCCGCGAAGAAGCTCGACCAGTAGCCGGCATCGGTCGCCGGAACCGCGAGAAGCGCGAATCCCGCCGCCGCGACCAACGAGCCCAAGGTCAGCGGCAACCTGGCCCCGTACCGGTCGGCCAGTCCGCCGGACCAGCGCGACAGGGTGAACATGATCAGGATGAAAGGCAGCAGCGCCGCGCCCGCCGCGGTCGCGGAATAGCCCTGCACCTGGATGAGATCGAGAGGCAGGAAGAACAGACCGCCCCCGAGCGCGGCGTAGAGCAGGAAAGTGATCAGATTCGCGCCGCTGAAGGCGCGCGCGCGAAACAGGAACAGGGGGACCATGGGCGACGCAAGCTGCGCCTCGAGAGCGACGAAAGCCGCCAGCGCGGCGACGCCGGCTGCGAGCGCACACAGAACCGGCACGCCGGACCAGCCCTGCGCGGGCGCCTCGATCAGCGCGTACACCACTGCGCCGAGTCCGAGCGTGACCAGGGCGGCCCCCGGCCAGTCGAGCGTGCCGTGCGCGTCCGCGCCGGTCGATTCGGGCATGCGCCAGAAGGTCAGCGCCAGCGCCGCGAGCGCGAGCGGGACGTTGATATAGAACACAGCTCGCCAGGACAGATGATCGATCAGCCAGCCTCCCAGCAGGGGCCCGAGCGCGGTGGTGATCGCCGTCGCTCCCGACCAGGTCCCGAATGCCGCGCCGCGCGAGCGCTCGTCGAAGCTCGCGCTGATGATCGAGAGGCTTCCCGGCACGAGCAGCGCGGCGCCGACGCCCTGGACCGCGCGCGCCGCGATCAGCTCGCGCACGTCGGCCGCGAGCCCGCAGCATATGGACGCTGCGGCGAACAGGGCGACGCCCAGCGCGAACACGCGCCGGCGGCCGAAGCGGTCGCCGGCGGCGCCTCCCGCGAGCAGCAGCGCCGCCAGCAGCAAGGCATAGGCCTCCACCACCCACTGCACGTCGGAGATGCTCGCGCCCAGACCCTTCTGCATCGCCGGCAGCGCCACGTTCACCACCGTCCCGTCGATGAACGCCATGCTGGATGCGAGAATTGACGCGCTCAGGATCCACTTGCGCGCCTCGGGCGCGCACGACGATGCCGCGGCATCCGAACGGACGACGCCTTCGTCGCAAGGTGGCTTCGCGAAGCCGCTCATCGTTGCGTACGTCCGCGCGGAGCCGAACCGCCTGCATCCCCGCGCGCTCAGGTCGCTTCGACTCTGGAGTGTACGCCGAGATCCGCGGAAATGACCTGCTTGCCTGCTTCGCTCAGGGTGGCGCAATGAATGATGCCGCCCGATTCCACGCAAACGTCCACGTCCAGTCCGGGCAGCTTCAGAAGCAAGCTCTGGACAGGATCGATGCCGAAGAACAGGTGCCTCAATCCGGGGAACGTCGCGGCGCCATCCTGGCCGGACAGGTTCCTCGCTCTGACCGACTGGCCGCACAGGCGCAGCGACCAGGCCCCGCCGATCGGGCCGGGCAGGCCGCTCGCGCCATCGTCCTCGCTCGCCGCGGTCGCCACGAGGCCGCACTCGGCCGGGATGAGCTGATTGATCTGCGCGAGCTCCTCTGCGATCGCGCGCTCGTCCCAGGTCGTCGCGTGGAGCAGTTCGTGCAGGTGGAACCACAACGACTGCCTGCTCTCGAAGTACAGATGCAGCCCCGGACAGACTTCGACGCGCCGCACCCGACTCTGGGCCGCGATGACGGCGCGAACGTCGCCGCGCAGGCGGTGGTACACGTCCGGCGACAGCACCTCGCCGCGCAGGATCATCGCAGGGTGCTCAGATACCGCACGACCGCCGCGCGTTGAGCCGGATCCCTGAGGCCGGCGAAGGGCATCCGGTTTCCCGGCACCACCTTCTGGGGATTCGCGATGTAGCGCTCGAGCGACTTGGCGTTCCACTCGATCGCCGACTCGCGCATGGCCCTGCTGTAGCGGAAACCGGGCAGCGAGCCCGCCTTGCGGCCGAGCACGCCGGCCAGGCTCGGGCCGATGCCGTGGCCGCCGGCCGGCGCGTGGCATGCCGCGCAGGCCCCGTAGGCCGCGGGCGCCTTGGCGGCGGCCGCGAGCGCGCCGGCGGACAGCGTTGCCGCGAGACTTCCCATCGCGATGACTATCGGCAGTTTCATGTTGCCTCCTAGAGCGTCTGAGGATTGCGGATATAGCGGCGCAGGTCGTCGCCCAGACGCAAGGCGAGGGCGGCCAGGGGACCGGTCGGGTTGTAGCCGGCGTTGTGCGGATAGACCGACGAGCCGACCACGAACAGATTGGCGGCGTCCCAGTGCTGCAGCCTGGGCGAGACGACGCTCGTGTCCGGGTCCGTGCCCATGATCGTTCCGCCGGTCGTGTGCGTCGTCTGGTAGACCCTGGTGTCGAAATCGCCCCTGCGCGGCGCATTCGGGCCGACGATCGTCGCCCCCATCGCCTTCGCGATCTCGTGCGCCTGCCCGGTCACGAACTCGCTCATGCGGTAGTCGTTTTCGCGGAAGTTGTAGGTCATGCGCAGCAGCGGCATCCCGTACGCGTCGCGATAGGTCGGATCGAGATCGAGGAAGTTTTCCGTGTTCGGGTAGTTGCACCCGTGCACCAGGATCTTGAACGCGTGCGCGTACCAGTCGGCGTTGGCCTGCTTCCAGCGGCGTCCCCAGCGCGGCGTTCCGGGGGGCAGCACGCGGCTCGAGATCGGCCAGCCGTTGCTCACGTTCGCGGATATGTAGCCGCCGCCGAAGAAACCCAGTCCGCTGTGGTCGAAGTTGTCGCCGTTGAACTCGTCGATGACCGTCTGCGTCGCCCCTCCGGCGAGGAACGGGTTGATCCAGCGGTCGCGGAAGAAGACCGGCACGCCCGAGACGACCTGGTAGCAGAAATTGCGGCCGACCACTCCTTTTCCGCTGCGCGGATCGTAGGCTCCCCGATGCCGCTCTGGAGCAGCAGCCTGGTGTTGCTCATCGTGAAGGCGCCGAGCACCACGACGTCGGCGGGCTGCTCGTATTCCGCGGCGGTCCGCAGGTCGAGGTAGCGCACCGCGACGACGCGCTTCGCCTGGCGGTCGTACTTCAGGTCCAGCACGTGCGCATCCAGGCGCAGCTCGAAGCGGGGCTTCTGCAGTAGCATCGGATAGAGCAGGACCTGCGGGCTCGCCTTGGCGTTCGCTTCGCAGATGAAACGCTCGCAAAGGCCGCAGTACTGGCAGGGCGCGAGCCTCATTCCGTCCGGGTTCTCGTAGGCCCCGGAAGAGTTGGCCGCCGGCATCGGGAAAGGCTTCATCCCGAGGCGCTCGGCCGCGTGCGCGAAGATTCGTCCCGCCTCGGTGATCTCGAGCGGCGCCTGCGGATACTCGCCGCGCCGGGGCGCTTCGAACGGATTGCCGCCGGGCTGGATTCTTCCGTGCACGTTGCCTGCCTTGCCCGCGATCCCGAACAGGCGCTCGAACAGGTCGTGATAGGGCTCCATCTCGGCATAGGTGACGCCCCAGTCCTGAATCGGCATGTCCGCGGGAATCGCCTTGGCGCCGTAACGTTCCGTCAGGCGCGTGCGCAGCACCGGGTCGTATTCGGCCCAGCGCCAGGTCTGGCCGTTCCAGTGATTCGCGGCGCCTCCCATGCCTTCGCCGGGAAGAAACGCCTCCATGCGGCGCACGGGCAGCGCGTGCTCGGCCGGAGAGTGCCGCAGCGAGTAGGTCTCGAGCGCCCAGTTCTGCATCAACCGGGTCTGCACCGCCCAGCGCAGCTCGTCCCTTTGCGTGGGCACTGCGGCTTCGGCGCCTGCGCGATGGTCGCCCCCGCGCTCGAGCACCAGGGTGTCCACGCCGTCCTGCATCAGCTGGCGCGAAACCAGGCCCGCGGTAAGCCCGCCGCCGACGATCACCACTGAACGCTTGGGAAGTATCTTGGCCATATGCCCTCACGAAAAGTCCTGCATCGACTTGGGATTTCTCGCGCTGGGAAACGGCTTGCCCCGGTAGACCACCATGTCCTGCGCGTGAAACGCCGGCAGCCCGGGAAAGCCGATCATCTTCCAGAACACCTTGTCCCGGTTTCCGCCGTATGCCGGGTCGGCGAAGCACGCCTGCGCGAACAGGGGGTAGACCAGCTCGTTGAACCACTGCGCGAGCGGCAGCGCGCCCGACGACGCGGATCCGGACGCGATTTCGTTCAGCAGCCGGTCCGCGCGCGCGTGCGAAAGCCGTTCGAACGGCTCGCCGAAGCGCGTCCTGCAAAGCGACTGGGTCGCGGCGATGCCGGCCTTGAAGAAATCCTCGGGAGACAGCGGAAGCTGGTAGCCGAGCTGCGGCTTGCCCTGCGCCCACGGCCCGGACCTGTACAGGCGGTCTCCGCGCCCGAACGCGCCCGCGAGCTGCCGGTCGATGTAGGTCGCCAGGCCGCAGTCCACGCCCGACGCAGTGAGCTCGTCGGCCGGGCACATCACGTTGACCAGGTGCTCCACGAACGCCGCCTCGTCGGGCCCGAGAGACAGGTATGCGGACGGCCCCGCGCCCGCGCCCGCACCCGGGGCGGCGTGCGCGTTCGCCGCGACGCCCGCCGCAGCCACGGTCCCTGCGCCGAGCATCGTGCGCGCGCCGACCGCCCCTGCGCCTCCGGCGACCTGCATCAGGAAGGTGCGGCGCTTCATACCGGCCCCGCGAGCGTCGCGATGGTGTTGGAAGTCGGCTCCATTTCGCTTCTCCTATTCGTGTGCCTGTCGATGCGGCGGAAGAAAAAAGGGACCCGCCGACGCCGATCGCGGTACGCTCGCCTGAGGGAGGAGGGGGAAAGCGAACGCGAAGGGGGATGATGCGATCGGGGTCATTCGGCGGGTCCCGAAAAACCGTCAGCGGCCGGGCTCGTCGGCCCGGCGGCTGGCCTCGAACAGATACCAGACGCGGCGCTCGGCTTCGTCGATCCAGGTCTCGAGAAAGCTCGTGCATGCCACGTCGCCGTACTCGGCGCACAAGCCGTGGCACTCGCGCATCCGCGCCGTCAGCCGGCCGTTGTCCTCGCGCAGCTCGGCAAGCATGTCGAGCGGCGTGACGTAGGGTGCGTCGTTGTCGAGCAGGCTCTGGCGCCGGGAAATGTCCCCTATCGATCTCAGGGTGGAGGCGCCGAGCTTCCTGATTCGCTCCGCGATCACGTCGGTGATCGCGAACAGCTGGTCCGCCTGCTCGTCGAACAGCAGGTGATAGTCGCGAAACAACGGGCCCGACATGTGCCAGTGGAAGTTCTTGGTCTTCAGGTACAGCGCGAACGTGTCGGCCAGGAGAACGTTGAGCGCTTGCGCAATTGTCTCCACGTCCTGCGCGCGCAGGCCGGTCGGGGTCTTGAGCGGCGCCGCGCGGCGCGCCTCCGCAGTCTGGTCTTTCATGGTTGGCCTCGCTTCAAAGTTCATGGTTGTCGATCGCATCCGGAAACTCGTTGCCTACATTCCTGCCGCCCGCTTGGCGGGGAGGGCGCTGCCCGCCGGCGCGCCGTGCGCGATGGTGTTGACGTATTCGACCGCCGCGCCGTACGAGCCGCAGTGGGTCCGCACGATGTCCATCACCGCGTCGACCGTATCCAGCGCTGCCCAATCCCTCTGCCACTCGAGCATCAGAGACAGGGCCGTGACGGGCGTCACCGCCGAGCGCATCATTCTTTTCATGGCGTTGCCGTGCGCGAGCGGGCTTACGTCGCCGCAGCAGTCTTCGGGGACCACCACCGAGTAGTCGTCGTAGGCCGCTTGCAGCGCGGGCAGCGCAACGGAGGTCCCGGTCCACAGTCCCGCGAGAACGAGATTCCTGCGGCCCGACTTCCTCACCGCGGCGACGAAGCCGGAGTTGTCCCACGCGTTCAATTCGGTCCGCTCGATCGGCGCGAGGTCGGGAAACACCGCCTGCACCTGGGGAAACACGTTCCCGCTGAATGCCCTTGTCTCGATCGTCGTCAATACGACCGGGATATCGAAGGCTTTGGCGGCTTTCGCGAGCATCACGTTGTTGTTTATGATCGACTGGCGATCGAAATTCGATACGCCGAACAGCATCAGCGGCTGAAGATCGATCATCGCCACGACGCAGTTCTCCGGGGTCAGGAGACCCTTCTCGCTCATCTTTCGTTTCCCGCTGGCCATGTCGCGACTCCTTTCCGGGTCAAATCGCAAGCTGATCCGCCACCGGCAGGCGCCTGATACGCTTGCCGGTCGCGGCGAAGATGGCGTTGCAGATCGCCGGCGCGATCGGCGGAACGCCCGGCTCGCCGACCCCGCCGAGCGGCACGTCGAAGCCCGACCGGATCAGGTGCACCCTGATGTCGCGCGGAGCCTCCGTGATGCGTGCGACCTGATAGTCGTTGAAGTTCCCCTGCTCGACGCTGCCGTTCTTGAAGGTGATCTCCGAAAACAGCGTATTGCCAGCGCCCATGACGCACGCGCCCTCCATCTGGGCGCGCACGCGCTCGGGGTTGACCTGCGGTCCGCAGTCGACCGCGACGTCGATGCGCGGGATGGAGATCTCCCCCTTGGCGCCCACGGCCACCTGCGCCACCGCCGCGACGTAGGTCACGAAGCTGTAGTGCGCCGCGAGCCCGAGGCCGCGGCCGTGCGGCAAGCTTCGCGCCCCAGCCCGCTTCGCGCGCCGCGGTCTCGATGACGCGCCGCAGCCGGCCGGTGTCGAACGGATACCGGCTTGGCGACTCGCCGTAGTTCCAGCCGTCCTTCATCGTTCGCCGGGTCGATGCGCCGGGGCGGACCGATCAGCTCGAGCAGATAGTCCTTGTGGTCGCGCTCCGCGGCGGCGGCGAGCTCGGCGACGAACGACTGGACGGCGAACGCGTGCTGGATATTCGCCACCGAGCGGTACCAGCCGATCCGGGTGTGCGCCGCCGCGGCGGGGTTTTCGATCCTGAGGTTCGGGATCAGGAACGGCACGTCCACCAGTCCCATGCAGAATTCGATCGGAATCTCGTGCTTGGGATCGGGGCCGAAGATCGAGCCCATCGTCGGCCCCACGCTGCGGTGCAGCCAGGCGTCCGTATTTCCGGCCGCGTCGAGGCCGGCCTCGAGGTGCTGCACCGTGACGGGGTGGAAGAAGGCGTGCCGCACGTCGTCTTCCCGCGTCCACGTCAGCTTCACCGGCTTGCCGTTCATTTCCTTCGACAGCAGCGCCGCCTCGACCACGTAGTCCGGCATCGACTTGCGCCCGAATCCTCCGCCGAGCAGCGTGACGTTCACCCGCACATGGTCCAGCGGCAACCCCAGATGCTGCGCCACCCGCTCGCGCGCCACCTGCGGCGCCTGGGTGGCGGTCCAGACTTCGCAGCGGCCGCCGTCTATGCGCGCGGTCGCCGACGGCGGCTCCATCGGCGTATGGGCACAGGTGCGGAATGTAGTACTCGGCGGAGACCTGGCGCGCTGCGCGCGACATCGCCTGGGAAAAGTCGCCCCGCCGGCGCAGGACCTCGCCGGGCGCGCGCGCAGCGGACTCGAGCGCCGCCTTGTAGGCCTTCGAATCGTAGCCGGCGTTTGCGCCGTCGTCCCATTCGATCTTGAGCGCGGCGCGGCCCTGGATTGCAGACCAGGTATCGCGTGCGATCACCGCCACGCCGCCGAGCGGATGAAATTCGGAGGGCGGCGGCGTGCCGGGAATCGCGACCACGCGCACGACGCCCGGAACCGCATGCGCTGCACTGGCATCGAAGCGGCGCACCCGGCCGCCGTACACCGGCGGATGCGCGACCACCGCGTAGAGCATGCCCGGCATTTCCGCGTCTATGCCGTAGGCCGCGCGGCCCGTAACGATGTCGGGCCCGTCCACGATGCGGACTTCTCCTTTGCCGATGTAGCGGAACTGCGACGGGTCCTTCAGCCGCAGCGCGTCGCGCGCCGGAACCGGCAGGCGCGCGGCGTCGACGGCGAGCTCTCCGTAGCCCGCGCGCCGGCCGCTCGCGCGGTGCACCACCTCGTGATTGACCGCCTCGACCTCCTGCGCGGGCACGCCCCAGCGCGCGGCCGCGGCGCTCTCGAGCATCATCCGCGCGGCGGCGCCGCAGCGCCTCATCGGCTCGAAGAAATGGCGCACGCTGCGCGAGGTGTCCGTGTCCTGGCTGCCGAAGCGCGCTTCGTCGCCGGGCGCCTGGCGCACGCGCACGTGCCGCCAATCGGCCTCTAGCTCGTCGGCGACCACCATCGGCAGGCTGGTGCGCACGCCCTGGCCCATTTCGGAGCGATGGCAGGTGATCTCGACCTCGCCATCCGACCCGATGGCCACGAATACGAGCGGGTTGTCGACCCAGCCGCCCGGCAACGCGTCCGCGCCGTACTTGGGCGCGCCGCCGGCAGCTGCAAAGCGGGGAAAGCCGACCGCAAGCACCAGGCCGGCGGCGGGCACCGCGGCGAGAAACACGCGGCGGCCGACGTTGATCACCTCCAGGGAGTCGCTGTTCGCGTTGCGCATCACCCGCCTCCTGCGTTCTTCGCGGCGAGCTTGATCGCGGCGCGGATACGCGCGTACGTTCCGCAACGGCAGATATTGCCGCTCATCGCGTCGTCGATGTCCTCGTCCTGCGGCCGCGGCGTCTGCTTGAGCAGCGCCGACGCGGACATGATCTGACCCGCCTGGCAGTAGCCGCATTGCGGAACGCCCAGCTCCAGCCAGGCGGCCTGCACGGCCTTGCCGATGGGGTCCGAGGCCATCGCCTCGATGGTCGTTACCCGGGTCCCGGCGACGCTCGAGACCGGCGTGACGCACGCGCGAACCGGTTGTCCGTTCACGTGCACGGTGCATGCCCCGCACAGGCCTTCGCCGCAGCCGAATTTGGTGCCGGTCATGCGCAGAACGTCCCGCAGCGCCCACAGCAGCGGCATCTCGGCCTGGGCGTGGATCGTGTGCTTGGTGCCGTTCACTTCGAGTTCCATTTGATTGTCCCCGTAAGTGTTTGACTGCTGTCTACGCGAGAGAGAGCGCTCGATCACCCCGGCCGGCCGAAGGCCGGCTCGAGACGGATCCTTGCCCGTCTCGCGCCGCGTGCCTCAGGCCTGCGAAGTCGTTCCGCCTTGCGCCAGCACCCATAGCGTGTCGAGCGCGACGAGGCCGCCCATCCCTATCTGGTTCCAGGCGATCGCGCTCTCCGAGTGGTAGTAGCCGAGCGCGAACGGCGCTGCGATGAGCCACAGGCCGAGGGCAAGATTGATCCACTCCTCCCAGGGCTTCGAATCGGCGAGCGCATACGCCGCGAACACCGTTACCGCGCCGCCCAGGAGGTAGGCGTTCCACGCGGCCGCATCGCTGAGCGAGCCGCCGATCATGAAGAAAGGCGAGCAGAACAGCCAAATCCCCACGGCGAGCGTCACCCAGTCCTGCCATCGATTCTGTTGATTCTGTTTACTCATGACGAATCTCCTAAATGGTTGCGAACGATTCACCCAGCCGCACCGGAGAATCCAGCGACATTGCCGGGGCGGTATGCAGATGATCCGGGCTGAAGGGCGGCGCGTATTTCAAAAAGCGCGCGAGCGTTTGCAAATCTCATCCTCGCGTCGCGACGCGGCGCGGATCGCCGATGTCGTCGGCCGGATCGATCCCGCCGAGGGTCCATTTCCAATCGCGAACCTCGGGCAGGTCCACGCCGTGCTCGTTGATGAAATCCCGGTGCTCGATCAGCTTGTCCTGAAGTCGCTGGTTCAGATAGACGCCTCTTTCGCCGGTCTGCGGCAGGCGATCGATCGCATCGATCACCAGGTGATAGCGATCGAGGTCGTTCAGCACCGTCATGTCGAACGGCGTGGTGATCGTGCCTTCCTCCTTGTACCCGCGCACGTGGATGTCGCGATGATTGGCGCGCCGGTAGGCCAGCCGGTGAATGAGCCACGGATAGCCGTGAAAGGCGAAGATCACCGGCTTGTCCCGAGTGAACAGGTCGTCGAAGTCGCGATCGCTCAGGCCGTGCGGGTGCTCGCTGGAGGGCTGCAATTTCATCAGATCGACGACGTTCACGACCCGGACCCTGAGGTCCGGCAGATGCTCGCGCAGGATGGAGACCGCCGCGAGCGTTTCCAAAGTCGGCACGTCGCCGCAACAGGCCATCACCACGTCCGGCGCCGATTCCTGGTCGTTGCTGGCCCAGCGCCAGATCCCGATGCCCTTCGTGCAGTGCTTGACCGCCGCGTCCATCGCCAGCCACTGCGGCCCCGGGTGCTTGCCGGCCACGACGACGTTCACGTAGTGGCGGCTGCGCAGGCAGTGGTCCATTACCGACAGCAGGCAATTCGCGTCCGGCGGAAAGTACACGCGCACGACTTCCGCCTTCTTGTTCACGACGTGGTCGATGAAGCCGGGATCCTGGTGCGTGAAACCGTTGTGGTCCTGGCGCCACACGTGCGACGTAAGCAGGTAGTTGAGGGAGGCGAGCCTCGCGCGCCACGGCAGGCGAGAGGTGACCTTCAGCCATTTCGCGTGCTGATTGAACATCGAATCCACGATGTGGATGAATGCTTCGTAGCAGTTGAACAGCCCGTGCCTGCCGGTAAGCAGATAGCCCTCGAGCCAGCCCTCGCACTGATGCTCGCTGAGCACCTCCACGACGCGCCCGGACGGGGCGAGGAACTCGTCGTCCGGCGAGGTCTCGGCGACCCACTGGCGGCGGGTGGCCTGGAATACCGCATCCAGGCGGTTGGAGAAAGTCTCGTCGGGCCCGAAGATGCGGAAGTTTCGCTGTGCCGCATTGAGCGTAATCACCTCGCGCAGGAAGCGCCCGAGCACGCGCGTGTCGCCCTCCCCGGGCGCGCCGGGATAGGGGACATCGACGCCGTATTCGCGAAAGTCCGGCATGCGCAGCTCGCGCAGCAGTACCCCGCCGTTTGCGTGCGCGTTTGCGCTCATGCGCCGGCTTCCTACAGGCGCGAGTTCCGCGAGCTCGGGCCTGAGCCGGCCCCGCTCGTCGAATAGCTCGTCGGGCCGGTAACTCCTGAGCCACTCGTCGAGCAGCCGGAGATGCTCCGTATGCGTCGCCGGATCGGAGAGCGGAATCTGGTGCGCACGGAAGGTCCCCTCCACCTTCACGCCGTCGACCGCCTTCGGCCCGGTCCAGCCCTTGGGCGAGACCAGAATGATCATCGGCCAGCGCGGCCGCTCGGAGCGGCCGTGGAGTCGCGCGTCTTCCTGGATCTTCCTGATGCGCCGGACCGCCATGTCGAGCTCCGCGGCCATCGCGCGGTGCATCGCCTCCGGCTCATCGCCTTCCACGAAGCGCGGCGCCCGGCCGTAGCCGCGCATCAGCTGCTGAAGCTCCTCGCGGGTGATACGGGCGAGGATCGTGGGATTGGCGATCTTGTAGCCGTTCAGATGCAGGATCGGAAGCACCGCGCCGTCCGCGACCGGATCGAGGAACTTGTTCGAATGCCATGCCGTCGCGAGCGGGCCCGTCTCCGCCTCGCCGTCGCCGATCACGCAGGCGACCACGAGGTCTGGATTGTCGAACACCGCTCCGAACGAATGGCTGAGCGAGTAGCCGAGCTCGCCGCCTTCGTGGATCGATCCGGGGCATTCCGGCGACACGTGGCTCGGGATGCCCCCCGGAAAGGAAAACTGCTTGAAGAGCTTGCGCAGTCCAGGCTCGTCCTGGGATATGTCGGGATAGATTTCGCTGTAGGCGCCTTCCAGGTAGCTGTTTGCGACCAGGGCCGGAGCGCCATGCCCCGGCCCGGACACATAGATCATGTCGAGGTCGAATTTCTTGATCACCCGGTTGAGGTGCACGTAGATGAAGTTCTGGCCGGGCGTCGTTCCCCAATGGCCGAGCAGAAGGCGCTTGACGTCACGCGGCGACAACGGGCGTCTGAGCAGGGGGTTGTCGCGGAGGTAGATCTGGCCTACCGACAGGTAATTGGCGGCCCGCCAGTACGCATCCATCCTCGCGAGCAGTTCCGGCGAAGCAGGCTCGTGCGTCATTGGTTTCACTTCCCGATGCGGATTGAGGGCCGCCGTGTGCACGCGCTTCAGCCGTTTCGGCGCCGGTACGCCCCGGGCGTCTCTCCCATCATCTTGGCGAAGAGGCGCGTGAAATGACTCTGATCGCAGCAGCCGACCGCGAGGCAGATCTGCGCCAGCGGCTGGTCCGTCTCCCGCAGCATCCGGGCGGCAAGCTGCACCCGTCGCCAGGACAGGTACTGGTGCGGGGTGATGCCCATGCTCTGCTTGAACGCTCTCGAGAAATGCGAGGACGAAAGCTTGGCGATTCCGGCAAGCTCCTCCAGGTCGATCTTCCGGGCGATCGTCTCGCGCATGTGGGCGCATACCTTGCGCAGCGCATGGGGCGCCAGCCCCCCGTGCGGCGAGCCGTTTGCGGACAACCTCGATAGCGGATCGGCGAGCAGGTTCGCGCCGACGTTACGCACGGTATCGATGATGTCCTGCCTGTCGTAGGAAACCGATATGCGCCCGGCTATTCCACGCTCCATCGCCGCGCGCGATGCGGACTCCCTTTCGCCCGCTGCGACGATGATCACTCTCATTGCGCCCGCGAGACTCGTGTTGTTCGAATCCGCGTGGTCCTCGAGCAGGCAGACTCCCTGGTCCGGGTCGCTCAGCACTATGTGCGCTCCGGCTGCGTGCAGCGAGCCGTATTGCCGCCTGAGAGCATCGTCCCAGACGCACACGTCGCAGTCGGGCATCTGGCTGAGGACCGATTGCAGCCCTGCGCAAATGAGCGGGAGGCAGTGGGATATGACAACCTTCAGCCGCGTGCCCGGACGCGGCGCCGACATGGTCGACTCCTCGCCGACGACGAAGTCTTCGCGCATCGAGGAGCGCGGGGAGAGTTCAGGAGCGGCTCCGCGTGCGCAACGGCTGCCGAGCGCCACGTCGTGCGCCGCGAGCGTCGCCATATTTCGCATTGTCGCCATGGATCACCGCCACACGGATGATGCGTATGTCGGTCATCAGATCACCGCCGCGCGAGCCGATCTATCGCACCTTGGTATCGGGCTTCCGCGAGCATTCGGATCGCACGTGAGCGATGCCGAGCGCACGAGCGATACCAAGGTGTCGGCGAATCGCGCTAGGCCAGCGCCACGACCAGGAGGTGACCGAGCCCGTAGGTGAGGCACGCCGCGGCGAGCCCGATCGCGACCTGCCGCAGACCCGCGAACAACGCGCTGCGCCCGGTGAATATGCTGGTCGCCGCGCCAATAGCGTAGAGCGCCGCGGCGCTCAGGCCCAGGCTCGCGATCACGGCCGCGTCGCCGCCCAGGACGAAGAACGGCGCGACCGGGAAAATCGCGCCGAACGTGAAGACCAGAAAGGAGGAGGCTGCCGCCGCCCAGGCGGAACCGCCGAGATCCTTCGGGTTGACCCCGATTTCCTCTCTCACAAGAGTATCGAGCGCGGCGCCCTTGCTCGACATGACGCGCCCGGCGGTCTGCTCGGCGCTGCGGCGGTCCATGCCCTTGGACTGGTAGATGAGAACCAGCTCCTCCCTTTCCTCATCGGGCAGTTGCGCGAGCTCGTCGGCCTCCGTCGCAATCTGCTTCCGGTACAACTCGCGCGCGCTCTGCACCGAGAGCCATTCCCCCAACGCCATGGAGCAGGCGCCTGCGATCAGGCCGGCGAGCCCGGTCAAGAGAACGCTGCGCTGCGTGAACGCCGCGCCCGCGACGCCCATGACGAGGCTCAGGTTGGATACCAGTCCGTCGTTTGCGCCGAGCACCGCGGCGCGCAGCGCATTGCCGCCGCCCGCGCCGTGCCGGCCTTCGAGCTTCGAATAGGCCGCTCCGTCCCATGAGGTGCGCACCGCGCCCGTCATGCGGGCCAGCACGCGCGCGTGCGAGCGCTCCTGCGCCGGCATCAGCGTGCCGCGCGATTCGGGCTGGTCGTCGTAATGGTCGCGGTCGATCTCCTCGAGCGTGTGCAGCGTCGGCAACACGAGCTCGGGGCCGAAGCGGCGCGCGATCCAGATCAGCAATTTCGTGCGCCAACTCGGCCGCGGGACCGACGCCGTCGCATCGGCTTCGGCAAGCCGCTTGCGCCAGAACAGGGCGTGGCTCTCCTCGACGGCCGCCAGCCGCCGGTAGACTTCCGCGCGCTCGGGCAGGGATTCGAGGTCGGCCATGGCGCGGTAGAGCGCCGCGCCGTCCACTTCGCCTCTGAGGTTGGCCCGGTAACGCGCGATATCGCCTGCGGACGCCATCAGGCGCCCGGTGTCCGCGCGCGGGCCGGGGCGCGCCGATGCTCGCCGCGCACCGCGGCCTCGATGCCTCCCATCAGGCGTTCCATGCCGTAGGAGACGTCGTGGATGCGTCCGTCGATGAAGAACGTCGGCGTCGCGCGCACCCCGCTCTTGAGCCCGGCGTCGATGTGTTCGCGCACGCGCTGCCGGTAGACCTCGTCCTCCATCTCCGCGTCGTAGCGCAGCAGATCGAGCTCCAACCTCTCCGCGTAGCCACGCAGGTCCTTCGGCCTCAGGTGGCTCTGGTTGTCGAACAGCAGGTCGTGCATCGGCCAGAACCTGCCCTGGCCGCCGGCGGCTTCCGCGGCTTCGGCCGCCAGCAGCGCGTGGGGATGGACGTCCTCGAGCGGGAAGTGGCGATAGACGAAGCGCAGACTGCCTGCGAATCGCTTCAAGGCGAGCCTGACCACGGGTTCGGCCTGTTTGCAGATCGGGCATTCGAAATCGCCGTATTCGACGACCGTGACCCGGGCATCCGCGGGGCCGAGCACGTGGTCCACGGCACCGACCGTTACCGCCAGTTCGAATAGCTGTCCTTGATTCATGGAGGGTAGCGGTCGCCTCGTCTGACCAGTTGCGCTCGCGATGGACCAGGTTCGGATTATGACGTTTCGACGGGTGCGCCGGACCTATACGAAGGTGTTGCCGATGCCATCGTCCGGCTCCCATCCGGGCCCAAAACCGATACCTTGGTGTAATCGACCACCGTCGCTGTTCGCCGCAGGCTTGGCCCGGACGAGCGCGCTAAAGACTGAGGAATTTGCCGATGATGATCCGCGACGCGGCCAATCGAGAGGGGGATATCGCCGATGTCGTCAGTCGGTGCCATAAACCTGTCAGCTTGCGGACCGATCGGCGAGTCGCGTCCTGTCCGTTCGCCGCCGCGGGCGCAGTGCCTGGCGCGCGGCTCGCCTGATTGACGGCGCCCGATGACGCACAGACTTGAGCATGGCGACCGCGTAACGAAGCCCCTGGTCTCCGTGATCGATGACGACGAGTCGGTTCGCGAGGCCGTCGCGGGCCTTGTCCGCTGGCTCGGCGTCAGGGTCAACACCTTCTCGTCCGCCACGGAATTCCTGGGATCCCCCGAGCTGCCGAACAACTCGTGCATCATCGCGGACGTGCATATGCCGCGCATGACCGGCATCGAATTGCACGGTCGCCTGAAGGCCCTGGGATACGACGTTCCCACGATCCTGATCACGGCGTATCCCGACGAGCAGGCCCGGGCCCTTGCGCTGGCCGACGGCATCATTTGTTACCTCCGCAAACCGTTTGCTACTGACGCATTGATCGATTGTGTCCGCTCCGCTCTGCAATCGGGGTCCCGCCCGCACTGAGTTTCTATGCGAGCACGCACCGGACCGGTTGCAACGGTGCGGTTCCTGCAACGAACGAATCGTGAGTCTTGGCTATTGGCCCTCGAGAAGCTGACGGATGAAGCGCTACTCGATATTAGGCGCAACAGGCGAAGACGGCTCGATTCAGGTGTTGTGGAAAGATGACTGGCGCATCTTCTGCAAAATCCTGAGCGACGAGGCGAAGGGCGAGCGATGCGGGTTCACGGCTGCGCCTTCCGCTGCGGGACAGCCCTCCCCCGAGGCCATTAGTCGCCTCGCGCGCGAATTCGAGCTGAAGGACCACCTCGACAGTGATTGGGCGGTCCGGCCGCTGGAGTTCACGCGCGAGCGCGGCCGGGACATGCTGATCGTCGATTGCCCAAGGGGTGAACGGCTCGACGGGCTCATCGGCTCGCCGATGGAAATCGGTCAGTTCCTGCGGCTGTCTGCGGCCCTGTGTGCGGCAATCGGCCAGCTGCACGGACGCGGCCTGATTCACAAAGACATAAAGCCGGCCAACGTGCTGGTGAACGCGGCGACGAGCCAGGTCTGGCTCACCGGCTTTGGCATCGCATCCCGGCTCCCGCGAGAGCGCCAGCCGCTCAATCCCGCGGAATCCATCGCCGGAACGCTCGCTTACATGGCGCCCGAGCAAACCGGTCGCATGAACCGTTCGGTCGATTCCCGGAGCGATCTTTACTCGCTTGGCGTCACGCTCTACGAAATGCTGACCGGCAGTCTTCCGTTCACGGCAGCCGATCCGATGGAATGGGTGCATTGCCACATTGCACGACAACCGGTCTCGCCGGATGAGCGGCGGGAGGATGTCCCGTCCATGGTCTCTGCGATCATCATGAAGCTGCTCGCCAAGACCGCCGAGGAACGTTACCAGTCAGCGGCTGGTGCCGAGAACGATCTTCGGCGCTGCCTCGCCGAATGGGAAACCCGAGGCCGTATCGAAGATTTCACACTCGGCGAACGCGACATCCCGGATCGACTCATGATTCCGGAGAAATTGTATGGTCGGGAGCGCGAGATCGACACGCTCCTGACCGCCTTCGATCGCATCGTCGCCGGCGGCAAGCCGGAGTTGGTCCTGGTATCGGGATATTCCGGTATCGGAAAGTCCGCGGTTGTAAACGAGCTGCACAAACCGCTTGTGCCTCCTCGCGGCCTGTTCGCGTCCGGCAAGTTCGACCAGTACAAACGCGACATTCCCTACGCTACGCTGGCACAGGCATTCCAGAGTCTGATCCGCCCGCTGTTGAGCAAGAGCGAGGACGAATTGCGCAAATGGCGCGAAGCCCTCCACGAAGCGCTGGATCCAAATGGATTGCTGATTGTCGAGCTGGTGCCGGAGCTGAAGCACATCATAGGCGAACAGCCGCCGGTGCCCGAGCTTCCCCCGCAGGATGCCCAAGGCCGTTTTCAGCTGGTATTCCGGCGTTTCATAAGCGTCTTCGCTCGTCCTGAACATCCGCTCGCGCTGTTCCTGGATGACCTGCAATGGCTTGATGCGGCCACGCTCGACCTGCTCGAAGATCTGTTGTCGCGGACGGACATGAAACATTTGCTCTTGATCGGCGCCTACCGGGACAACGAGGTCAATTCCACTCATCCGTTGATGCGAAAGCTGGACGCAATGCGCCAGGCCGGATCGGCATTGCAGGATCTCGTGCTGGCTCCGCTAAGCCGTGGAGATCTGGAGCAGCTCCTTGCAGATTCACTTCGCTGCGAATCGGATCGCGCCGCCCCGCTGGCGCAATTGATTCACGAGAAAACCACCGGCAATCCCTTCTTTGCCATCCAGTTCATTTCGACGCTCGCGGACGAAGGCTTGCTCGCCTTTGATTACGGTGAAGCCCAATGGTCCTGGGATCTGAACCGAATTCACGCCAAAGGTTACACCGACAACGTCGTGGACCTGATGGTTGGAAGGTTGAGCCGCCTGCCGGTCGAAACTCAGAAAGCCCTCCGGCAATTTGCCTGCCTGGGCAATAGCGCCGGGTTCGACATGCTGCAGATGGTTTACCAGGACTCGATCGAAGAAATGCACGGCCAGCTCTGGGAAGCGGTCCGATCCGGTCTGATCTGCCGCCTGGAGGATTCTTACCGGTTTCTCCATGACCGGGTTCAGGAAGCAGCCTATTCCCTGATCCCGGAAGAACTGCGTGCCCAGACGCATTTCCGTATCGGCACCCTTCTCGCAGACAGTACCCCCCCGGAGCGATTGGAAGAAGCCATATTCGAAATCGTAAATCAGCTGAACCGGGGTTCTCGGCTGATTAACTCGGCAAGCGAGCGCGAGAGGGTAGCAAACTTGAACTTGATTGCCGCCAGGCGCGCGAAGCTCTCGACGGCGTATTCCTCGGCGCTGAATTACCTCAATGCCGGCCGATCAATATTGAGCGAGACGACCTGGGACCATAACTACGAGCTCATCTTCTCAACCGAATTCGTCACGGCTGAATGCGAGGTGCTGACCGCCGAATTGATCTCGGCTGAAAATCGCCTTGCAATGCTGGCGCAACGTGCCGCAACCCGTCATGACTACGCGATCGTGACCCGTTTGCGGCTTACCCTTTACACCACCCTGGATCAAAGTGACCGCGGCGTAGAGGTATTCCTGGAATTCCTGCGGCGCAGCGGCACCGACTGGCGTCCTCATCCGACCCGCGAGGAAGTCATGACCGAATACGACCGAATCTGGTCCCAGGTCGGCAGCCGGCAAATAGAGGAACTCGTGGACTTGCCTCTGGCGACCGACCCGGATGTCCTCGACACGCTGGATGTCTTCACCGAAATCGTGACGCCCGCGCTGTTCTACGACGAGAACCTGTCGTCGCTCGTCGTCTGCCGCATGGTGAATCTCAGCCTGGAGCATGGCAACTGCGATGGCTCGACCTTCGGTTACGTGTGGTTTGCCATGTTCGCCGGGCCGCGCTTCAACAACTACAAGGACGGCTTTCGATTCGGCCAACTGGGCTACAACCTGGTCGAGAAACGCGGTCTGACGCGTTATCAGGCTCGAACTTACATGTCATTCGGCAATTTCGTCATGCCGTGGGCGAGGCATGTTTCGGAGGGCCGCGAGCTGGTACGTCGCGCCTTCGACGCCGCGAATACGAATTGGTGACCTTACATTTGCGGCCTATAGTTGCAACCAGCTGATCACGAACCTACTTGCCAGCGGTGATCCGCTCGGTGATGTCGAGCGCGAGGCCGAAGCCGGGCTCGACTTCGCACGTCGGACGCGGTTTGGCATGGTGATTGACCGCGCCACCACCCAGTTCAGGCTCATCCGGACCCTCCGCGGCCTGACCCCCGAGTTCGCCTCCTTCAACGATACAGAGTTCGACGAGGGCCGATTCGAGAAGCATCTGGAGGAAGGGCCGCGCCTGGCGATCGCCGCCTGCTGGTACTGGATCCGCAAGCTTCAGGCGCGCTTCTTCGCGGGCGACTACGCTTCCGCCATCGCGGCGGCTGCGAATGCCGAACGGCTTCTCTGGACGTCGCCGTCATTCTTCGAGGTGGCAGAGTACCATCTCTACGCTGCGCTAACGCGGGCTACGCTGTGCGATGCGGCGTCCGCCGCGGAACGTACCAAGCACCTGGAGGCATTGGCCGCCCACCATCGCCAACTCCAGGAGTGGGCCGAGAACTGCCCGGAGACGTTTGCGAACCGCGCGGCACTGGTCGCTGCCGAGATCGCGCGCCTCGAAGGCCGCGAATTCGATGCCGAGCGACTTTACGAGCAGGCTATCCGCTCGGCCGACACGAACGAATTTGGCCACAATAAGGCGCTCGCTAACGAAATCGCCGCACGCTTCTACGCGGCGCATGGCTTCGAAAAGATTGCCCACGTGTACTTGCAGGAAGCCCGGCATGGCTATCTCCGCTGGGGCGCCGATGGCAAGGTGCGGCAGCTCGATCTGCTGTACCCGCATCTGGCCGCAGCGCAGGGGCAACGTCCTGCCGCGATCGGCGGGTCCGCGCTCCGGCACCTGGACGCAGCGAGCGTCGCAAAGGCTTCCCGGGCATTGTCGGGCGAGATGGTCCTGCCCAGGCTCATCGAGCAGCTCGTGCGAATCGCAATGGAGCATGCCGGGGCGGAGCGGGGCCTGCTCATCCTGGTTCGGGATGGCGAGCCTCGTATCGAAGCCGAAGCGTCCACCGGCCCGGACGGCATCAAGGTGGCCGTTCGCCAGGCGCCGGTTACGGTCTCCGATCTTCCCCGATCCGCGCTGCATTACGTGCTCCGCACGCAGGAGGACGTGCTTCTGCATGACGCCTTGGCGGACAGCGAGTATTCAAAGGACGAATATGTACGGCAGAAATGCGCGAGGTCCGTCCTTTGCCTGCCCATCGTCAAGCAGGGAAAACTGGTCGGCGCACTTTACCTGGAGAACAATCTGGCGCCGCTCGTCTTCACGCCGGACCGGGTCGCCGTGCTGCAGCTGCTCGCTTCGCAAGCCGCGATTTCGCTGGAGAACGCCAGCCTCTATTCCGACCTGCAACTGCAGGCCGGGCTGTTGCAGCGTCTTCCGGTATCCGCCTGGACGCTGAATCCGGACGGGACGCCGGATTTCGTGAATCAGGTGTGGCTTGACCTCTCCGGTCAGACCCTCGATTACATCCGTTCACGTCCCGAGGCCTGGATGACGGCGATCCATCCGGAGGATCGCGAAGCGGCAGCGACGGCCTTCTGGAAGGGAGTTCGCACAGGACAGGGCTTCGCGTTCGAAACGCGGACGCTGCGCGCGCGGGACCAGACCTATCGCTGGCATCTCCAGCAGGCCGTGGTCCTGCACGATGCAGACGGAAAAGTCCTGAAATTCGTCGGAACGACGACCGACATCGACGACCAGAAGCGCGCCGAGCAAGGCGCGCGCGACAGCGAGCGCCGGTACCACGAAATCCAGTTGCAGCTGGCGCACGCAAACCGGGTCGAGACGATGGGGCACCTGTCGGCGTCGATCGCCCACGAGCTGAATCAGCCGCTGTCGGGCGCGGTCGTGAGCGCCGAGACCGCCTTGCTGTGGCTGTCGGGCGATCAGCCGGACATAGCGGAAGCTCAGAAGGCGGTCACCCGCGTCGTTCGAGACAGCAAGCGCGCCAGCGAGGTCTTCCAGGGGATTCGGGCGCTCGTCAAGAAGGCGCCTCCGCAGAAGGAGCGCCTCGACATCAACGAGGTGATTCGCGACATCATCGGGCTGACCCGCGCCGAAGCCGCCAGGAACCACGTGCGGGTCAAGACCCGGCTCGAGGAAGCACTGCCTGCCGTGAAGTGCGACCGCGTCCATTTGCAGCAGGTGACGCTCAACCTGATCATGAACGCTCTCGACGCCCTCAAGGGCTGCGACAGCGGGGCGCGCGATATCCTGATCAGTACCGCCGAGTCCGCCTCGGGCGAGGTGCAGGTCTGCGTGCAGGATTCGGGACCCGGCATCGAGGAGACGGACGCCGAGCGCATCTTCGAAGCCTTCTACACGACCAAGCCCCACGGTCTCGGAATGGGACTTTCCATCTGCCGTTCCATCATCGAGTCGCATGGCGGAAGACTCTGGGCGGCTGCAGGCGCGAGCCGCGGAGCGACATTCCAGTTCACGGTGCCCGTCGACGGCGGACGGCCTGTCCCGAATTCGTCGCGGACACACTAGTTGGTACTCAAGCCCCATGCTGACGCCAAACTGTCGCCGCCTTGACGCTGAGCGTCCCGCGCTCCATTCTCAGAGGCACGAGCCGGGTCGCAACCGCCACCGGTGCCGATGACGTAGGGGGTTGGTCATGCCGAAATCCGCCGCGCCAATCCCCTTCGCGGGGTCCCGTCTCGTCAGGCACAGGCACGTCTGCGCATTCTTCAACAGCGCGGACGAGGAGTATCGCGTGCTCCTGCCCTTCATCCGTGACGGATTCGCGTGCGGCGACAAGGCCGTCCACGTCGTGAGCGACGCGGACCGGGACGAGCATCTCCGACGCCTGGGCGGCGCCGGAGTGGATGCCGCGGCAGCCATGCGGAGCGGCCAGCTCGAAATCCGCAACAATGTCGAGGCGTATCTTCGCGATGGCCGGTTCGACGCGGACCTCATGCTGGAGACTTTCGAGCGCCTCGCGAGCGGCAATGGTCCGGGAGGCTTTCCGCTCAGCCGCATCGTCTGTCACATGGACTGGGCCGCCGTCGACGGTTCTCATATCGAGGCTCTCGTGGAGTTCGAATCCCGGGTGAACGAGGTCTGGCAACGGCACGACGACGCGGTGATCTGCGTGTACGACCTGGCCCGGTTCGGCGGCGCGACCGTGATCGACATGATGCGCACTCATCCACTGATCCTGGTCGGCGGCCTGGTGCACGAGAATCCGTTCTACGAACCGCCCGAGCAGTTCCTGCGCGGCTACCGCCAGCGGCTGGCCGGTCGTGCCCGGGACCTCGGGCCGCCGCCGTGACTCCCGGCCTGGCTCGGCACACCGACGAGGCGAGCGAGCTGCGTCGCTGCCTTGGGGACCTGGCCGGCATACTGGCCTTATCCGGCACCTGGCGCGGAGCCGAGGCGATCGAGATCGGAGGCCGCCTGCTGGAGGCGCTGACGAGCACCCTCCAGGTCGAATTCGCGTTCATCCGGCTGAACGCGGCGGCATGCCAGGAGACGCTGGAACTGTTCCGCGCGCGAGACGGCGCCGAATCGGCGACGCCGCCGACGGCCCTCGGATCGACCCTGGACGCCTGGCTGGCCGGGGATTCCCTGCAGCGCGCCGCGGCTTTGCCGATGCCGGAGACGGAAATCGTGCTGGCCCCGTTCGCGCTGGACGCACGCGGGGCGTTCGGCGTGCTCGCCGTGGGTTCGCGGCAGCGCGACTTCCCCACGCAGGTCGACCGCCTGCTCCTTTCCGTAGCCGCGAACCAGGCGGCGATCAGCCTAAGGGAATCGGCGCTCCTCGCGGAGCAGAGGCGGCTCGCCCGGGAGCTCGACCGGCGCGTCGCGCAGCGCACCGCGGAGCTCGAGGCGACAAACGCGGAGCTGAGGAACGAGGTGGCGGAACGCAAGCGGGCCGAGGAAGCGCTGCGGCGAAGCGAGGCGTTCCTGGCGGAGGCGCAGCGCCTGAGCCTGACCGGGAGCTTTGCCTGGCGCACGGCGTCCGACGAGATCACGTGGTCGGCCGAGTTGTATCGCCTGTTCGCGCTGGAGCCGGAGGCGCCCGTCACTTTGGAGCGGATCTACGCGCGCACGCACCCGGACGATTGCCGGGTGCTCGCGGAGGTGCTCAGCCAGGCACGGCGCGACGGCGCGAATTTCGATTACGAGCAGCGGCTCCTGCTCCCCGACGGGACGCTCAAGCACATCCGCGTGGTCGCGGTCGCCACCCGGAACCCGCATGGAGAGCTCGAGTACATCGGCGCGGTGCAGGACGTCACCGAGCAGCGTCGTTCGGAGGCGGCGCTGGACCGCGCGCGGTCGGAGCTCGCGCGCGTCGCCCGGGCGACGAGCCTCGGCGCGCTGGCGGCGTCGATCGCGCACGAGGTGAATCAGCCGCTGTCGGGCATCGTGATCAACGCCAGCGCCGGTCTTCGCATGCTGGCCGCCGACCCGCCGGATTTCGACGGGGCCCGCGACGCGGCGCGGCGCACGATCCGCGACGGGCAACGCGCCTCTGAGGTCGTCAGCCGTCTTCGAGGCCTCTTCGTCCACAAGGAGCTCGCGGCCGAGCCGCTGGACCTGAACGAGGTCGTCCGCGAGGTGCTGGCGCTCTCGGCAGGAGAGACGCAGCGCAGCCGCATCCTGGTCCGCCTGGAGCTGACGGAGCCGCTTCCGCTCGTGCTCGGCGACCGCGTCCAGCTGCAGCAAGTGATCCTCAATCTCCTGCTGAACGCGCGCGACGCGATGGACACCGTGCAGGACCGGCCAAGGCAGGTCGTTCTGCGCACCGGACTCGAGGGCGGGCACCAGGTGCTGCTCGCGGTGGAGGATTCGGGCGTCGGACTCGGCGGGCAGGATCCGGACCAGCTCTTCGAAGCATTTCGCACGACCAAGCCCGGGGGGATGGGAATCGGCCTGTCTGTCAGTCGTTCGATCATCGAGCGGCATCGAGGTCAGGTCTGGGCGGAGGCGAACCCGGCCGCCGGCGCCATCTTCTGCTTCACGATTCCGGCGCACGCCGTCTGACGCGAGGCCGACAAGGACGGGAAAGCGGGTGACCCGTGGCGGCGCCTGCAGACATGACCAGTGATGGTAGCGTGGACGATCTTCTGAACGAACTGGCGCGCGCGCTGCGCGAATTGCATCGCGCGATCATCGAAAGCGAGCGCCGCGCTTACGAGAGCGGGATCGGGGCGCTCGTAAGCCCCGGGGACTTTCTGCACCTGCTGGTGACGGATGGGCGCTTCGCCTGGTTGCGCGCGCTGTCCGAGCTGATGGTCGATCTCGACGTGTTTCTCGAAGCCGATCCATCGCCGACCGAAGACGAGGCCGCGGCGGTCCGGGCCGAGGTCGAACGGCTGATTTCGGCGCCCGCTGCTCCCGATGTCGCCGGCGATTTCGCGAAGCGCTATCTGCCGCTCATTGCCGCAGATCCCCACGTCGCCATGGCGCACGCGCGGGTGAAGCAGGCCGTTCGGGACCTGCCTGCGGCCGGCGCGGTGGACGAAGCCAAGGTGCTGCACGATCGGCACCGCTGGGCGGAGATGCGAAGGCATCGCCGATAGCCGGGAGGGCGTATTGGCGATGACCTGACGGCTGCGATATCGCACTTTGGTATCGATTCCGCACGCGGCATGAAGATTCGACAAACGTCACGGAATTCTTGAAATACCGAGGAAACGGGCGATGCGAGCATGCAACCCATGGTTGGATGCATTGAAACCGTTGCCCAAGCACTGCATGCCGTCAGGCGCGAGGCCGACAAGGACGGATCGCCGGCGACGATCGAGCCCGGAATCTGGTTCGTCTGTTTCGTGCCCGGAATCACGAAGCAGTGGTGGCATCCGTTCGTGCACAAGACGCACAAACACGTGTTCGCGATGCGGCCCGAGCGCGATGGCAGGTGGACCCTGTTCGAACCCTGGTGGCATCGGCTGCTTGCCGCCTCGCTCAGCCCGGAGCAGGCGCGCAAGTTCCTGCTCTGGGCGGCCGCGGGGGACGTGGTGGCGGTGCGCGAACACGTTCCCGGCAGTGGCAGCCAGGTGCGCGGCTGGATGACCTGCGCGGGGCAGGTCTCCTATCTGCTCGGGCGTCCGTACTGCGTCTGGACGCCGCATCGCTTCTACACGCTCCTTGTGCGGGAGCTGAACGCCTGGCGCGTGGACGTGCTGGCGCTGCTGAACCTCGGCGCGGCGGAATTCTCGGCCGCGACGCAGGCGATTACCGCGCGCCTGGAGCCCGCCTTGCCGCCAGCTCGTCAGCAAGCCGCCGGCGCAGCGAGGCATAGATCGGCGGCTCGTTGAGCATGGCGGCGGCGAGCATCGCGCCGAAGCAGGCGACGAGCATCGGCAGCAGGGTCGCGACGGCCAGGGTCATCTCGATCACCAGCACGATCGCGGTTACCGGCGCCCGCACCACGCCGACGAAGAACGCCGCCATGCCGACCACGGTGAAGGCCTGCGGCTCGATTCCGAGGGCCGGAAACGCGGAATGACAAAGCGAGCCGAAAAGAAAGCCGGTCAGCGCGCCGAGCGCGAGCAGGGGCGCGAACAGTCCACCGGGCGTCTTCGCGGCGTAGCAGGCGCCACCGAGAAGGAATCGCACGGCCAGGACGGCGAAGACCGCTCCGATCGCGCCGCCGGCGTCGAGCAGATGCTGAACGATGTCGGCGCCGACGCCCACCATGCCGGGGGAGAGCCAGCCCAGCGCGCCGATCACCGCACCCACCGCGGCGGCCTTCGCCTCGACGGGCCAGCCGCTCAGCCGGTCCGACAGCGAGAGCGCGCCCATGATCAGCTTGTTGTAGAGCACGGCCAGCGCGCCGGCGAAGACGCCAAGCGCAAGGTAAAGCAGCCATGTTGCGGCGGTCGTCTCGGGCAGCGCGCCCGTCGCGGCCGCGACGTGGAACTCGGGCCCGTCTCCGAGCAGCAGCCGCGAGACGATGATCGCGGTGGACGAGGCGCCGAGCCCGGCGATGACGATGCGCGCGTCCAGGCGCCGCACCAGCTCCTCGAGGACGAACACCGCCCCCGCGATCGGCGCGTTGAACGCGACCGCGATCCCGGCGCCGGCGCCCGCCGCGATCAGGGCGTGAAGATCGGTCCAGCCGCGGCGGAACACGGTCCCGAGCAGACGGGCGCCGACCGCTCCCATCTGCACTCCGGGGCCTTCCGGCCCCAGCATCATGCCGGCGCCGAGGGACAGCGTTCCGCCGACGAACTTGACCAGCAGGATGCGCCGCAGCGGCGCGGGCGGAAGTGTGCCGCCTAGCGCGGCTTCGACCTCCGGCACGCCGCTTCCGGACGCATAGGCGGAAAACCGGCGCACCAGCCAGGCGGCCGCGGCCACCGCCGCCGCGCACGCGATCACGGCGAGCGCGAAGCCCCCATGGCGCAGGTGGTGCGCGGCGAGCAGCCATTCGGTGCGCAGCCGGGCCGCCCGTTCCAGGGTCAGCTTGAAGGCCGAAACCATGACTCCGGTCGCTGCGCCCGCGAGGACCGAGAGCAGGGCGAGCAGCAGCAGGCCGTTTTCGCGGCGAATCACTTCGGTACGCACGACTGCCTCTGTATGGGGTCGGGTGGAGCGCGTTCCGACGGACGGCCCGATGATAGCCGAGGTGCATCGCCCCGCGCTTGCGGATCCGGGTCAGGCCGCCCTCGACGAGGTCAGCCCGTACCAGTCGATCCGCCGCGTCGCGATCATCGCGCCCGCGAGCAGCGCAAACAGCAGCAGCGCGCCCCCGAGCAGCGAATAGTCCTCCGCCTGCAGCAGCGCGTAGAGCATCGCGTAGAGCGCGCCGAGCGCGGCGCCGAAGGCGAGCGCGGCGCGCAGGCTGCGCAGGATGTGGGCGAGGTAGGCGGTGATCAGGCCGACGCAGGCCGAGGCGGCGAGGGCGTAGGCGGTGGCGAAGGGAATGTATTCGGACAGCGCGGTCAGCAGCAGGAAGAAGATCGCGAGCGCGAGGCCGACGAGGGCGTACTGGATCGGGTGGATGGCGAGGCGGCGCAGGAGCTCGAACAGCAGGAACGCGGCGAAGGTGAGGCCGATGAACAGAAAGCCGTACTTGTAGGCGCGCGCGAGTTTCTGGTACAGGCTCGCGGGCTCGACGAAGGAGACGGCGAGGGCCTGCATCGCCCACGCGTCGGGCGCGGCGTAGCGCGAGACGGTCCAGCGCGCGGTGAAGCCGTCGGCGCCTATCGCGTGCTGCACCGGCAGGAAGCGGCCGGTGAAGGAAGGGTGGGGCCAGACGGAGCGCATGGCGACGCTGGCGTCGGCCCCGATCGGGGCGAGGGAGAAGGCCTCCGCGCCCGCGATTTCGAGATTGAAGCTGAAAGGCCGGGCCTGCGCGCGCGCCGCGGCGAGCGTCTGGCGAGCGCCCCAGCCGTGCGCGATGCCCGCGACCGCTTCGTCGCGGCGCGCCTCGCGCTCGGCGATCAGGCCCTGGATCATGGTCACCGGCACGAACAACGCGAGCGCGAGCAGCGCGATGACGGCGGGCTTGGCGGTGATCAAGGCCTTCATGGCTTCCCCCTGGATCGGTCGGGACAAGCGTGCCCGGGCAATCTGACAAAGCCGGGGCGGATCGGGCCAGGGTGCGGGCTACAGGTGGCGATCCGATTTCGGCGCGGCAGAGTATGCCGGGGCCGAGGGCCGCTGCGTCGCGTTACGCCGCCGACGCGTTCGGATTCACGATACCCAGGTCGTCGTTCCCCGGTCCAGAAGATACCGGCCCAGGGTGTCCTTGCCGATCCGATGCAGCAAGCCTCGGCCGAATCGAGGCCCCGTCTGCCAGTTGATCGCTACGGCCGAGAGGTCGTCGGCAAAGCAGAACCATCCTTGGAACAAGTCGTAGAACATGGCGTCGACTTTCGGCGGATGCGGCGCATCGCGGTGCCTGATCCGGCACGCGCGCACGATATCCGGCGCGATGTGCCAGGCGGCGATCGCCTTGCCTTTATCGCGCACCTGCCCGGTCCAGTTCGTCTGCTCGATGTACCCGTACCTGGGCGGCCTTTCGGTGCCGGGACTCCAGGATCCCTGCAGGTGCTCTCGCAGAGTGCGCTGGAACTCGCTCAGGACAAGCTCGAGAAGCTCGGGGGCGGGCGTCATCTCGCGATCGGCGCAGGCGCGCTCAGCCGTCCGTAAACTTGTTCTTCTTGGGCCACTTCGGCTTGAACCACTTGGGGTCCTTCAGGTCGCGCTCGTAGTCTTCCCGGTCGCCGAAGCCCAGAAGCTTCAGTTGCACGAACAAGGGTGAAGCGTTCTCCGGATCGCGGTGAAGACTGACGCCCCAGATCGCGAGGATCACGAATGCCGGCCAGGCGTGCGGGGGGCGCCAGCGCTGGAAGTAGGCGATCTTCCGGTCTTCGGGCATCGCCTGGCGCTTCCACCACGCCCACCAGTACTCCATGTAGTGCTCGCCGCCGCCCATCCGCCATCCGATGCTGCAGGGATGCCCATCGAACGCGACCCACGGCGGAGGCAGCGCGCCGTGCTTCGCCTCGAGCCTGGCAATCCTCTCCTGTATCGGCAAGTTCATCGATCCCTGATCCTGGGCTCCCGATCGGAAAGGTACGCCTCGCGCCGGGTACGGGGAAACCCCCGGTATGGGGGAGGAAGCCCAGGCTTCGCACCAATTGCAGCATGCCCGGCGTGTAATACTGTCTTCGGGCTCTTTCCTACGGTCAGCCGGAACATATGTACCCCGCATCGCACGCGGCCGCGCATCCGGATCGCGCGGCCGTGATCATGGCGAGCACCGGCGCGGTCCTGACCTACGCCGAGCTCGAGGCGCGCAGCAATCGGCTGGCGCATTACTTTCGCGCGCAGGGGCTGGCGCGGCTCGAGCACTGCGCGATCTTCATGGAGAACAACGACCGCTACGTCGAGTGCTGCGCGGGCGGGGGGCGCGCGGGGCTGTACTACACCTGCGTCAACTCGTACCTCAAGGCGGACGAGCTCGCGTACATCCTGAACAACAGCGAATCGCGGGTGGTGATCACTTCGCGCGCGAAGCTCGAGGTGGCGCGCGAGGCGCTCGCGCAGTGCCCGAGGGTCGGCCAGTGCCTCGTGGTCGGCGGCGGGGCGGATGCGGATCGCGCGCTTCGAGGATTTCGAGGCGGCGCTCGCCGGGCTGCCGGCAGTCGCCGATCGCGGACGAGCGGCTCGGGGTCGGCGATGCTGTATTCGTCCGGCACGACCGGGCGGCCGAAGGGCGTGCTGCGCCCGCTGCCCGACGGAGCCGCCGTCGCACCAGCTGCCGCTGTTCGCGTTCCTGTACAAGCTCTGGAAATGCCGCGCGGGCATGGTGTATCTGTCGCCCGCGCCGCTTTACCACGCGGCGCCGCAGGCCGCGGTGTCGCTCGCGATCCAGGCCGGCGGCACGGTGATCGTGATGGAGCACTTCGATCCCGAGCAGTACCTCGCGCTGGTGGAGAAGTACCGCGTCACGCACAGCCAGCTCGTGCCGACGATGTTCAGCCGCATGCTCAAGCTGCCCGAGGACGTGCGCGCCCGAAGTACGATCTGTCCTCGCTCGAGGTCGCGGTGCACGCCGCCGCGCCCTGCCCGGTGCAGGTGAAGGAGAAGATGATCGAGTGGTGGGGGCCGATCATCGAGGAGTACTACGGCGCGACCGAGGGCCTCGGCTTCACCGCGTGCACCAGCGCGGAGTGGCTCGCCCATCGCGGCACGGTGGGCCGGGTGCTGCTCGGCGACCTGCACATCCTGGACGCGGAGATGCGGCCGCTGCCGAAGGGCACGCCGGGGGAGATCTGGTTTCGCACCGCGACGCCGTTCGAATACTTCAACGACCCCGAGCGCACGCGCGCCGCGCGCTCGCCCGACGGCACGATGAGCACCGTGGGTGACGTGGGCTACGTCGACGACGACGGCTTTCTGTATCTCACCGACCGCTCGACGTTCATGATCATCTCGGGCGGGGTGAACATCTACCCGCAGGAATGCGAGAACCTGCTGATCGGCCATCCGAAGGTCGCCGACGCCGCGGTGTTCGGGGTGCCGAACGAGGATCTCGGGGAAGAGGTCAAGGCGGTGGTGCAGGCGATGCCGGGCGAGAAGGCCGGCCCCGCGCTGGAGGCCGAGCTGATCGCGTACTGCCGCGAGCACCTGGCGCACCTCAAGTGCCCGAAGAGCGTGGACTTCATCGACCTCATGCCGCGCCTGCCGACCGGCAAGCTGTACAAGAAGCCCCTGCGCGACAAGTACTGGGCGGCGCACAAGAGCCGCATCGTCTGAGCGCGAGCGCCGCTCGGGCGGCCTCGGACGATGCCAGGCCGACTACTTGTGCTTCAGCACGCTTCGAATCACCTCCGTCAAGCCCCTCCTGCTGTAGGGCTTGGTGACGTAACCGTCGGCTCCAAGACCGAGTCCGCGAAACACTTCACTGGGACTGCCGAGTACCGTCAGCATGACGACCGGAAGCAGCGCGAGTTTCGGGTGGCGGCGGATGCTGGTCAGCATTTCGAAGCCGTTGCCATCGGGCAGCATGACGTCAAGCAATACGATATCCGGAACCGCGCGCGAACCGAGCTCGTCGATCAGCTCCTTGCAGTTGCGCGCGATACGTACGGAGTAACCTGCCTTGCTCACGCGCAAGCTGGCGAGTGCTGCCTGGTCCGGGTCGTCTTCCACGATCAGGACCGTAATCTCGCCGGGGACTTTGGCAACCGGCTGACGGTTTTGGAGACGGTCCGGAGACAGATAGGTGCCTGCGCGATTGAGCGCCGTGCGGGCTGCGAGCGACTGTCTCTCCAACCGATCCGTATCGTCCGGGGTCACGACTTTCGGTTCTGCCCGCGTGCCCTTCTGGGGGCCGGTAAAGTCCAGGTCCTGCTTGGGGTCGGCGGGAGCCGAGACGATATACCCGAGCTCCTCCATCTCGGACAGCCAGTCTCCAAGCAGCGCATCCGGAAACTGGCGCAACAGTCCGCGAATGACATCCGAGTGCGTAACCCCTTCGATTACGCCGAGAATCCGCCGGTACTCGGTCGGGACCGTAGCACCGGTCGAGGACAGCGCCTCTTCGCCAGCGGTAGTGCGACGGTAGATCCAATCGCGCGAGGACGGTTCCATGCCGGGCTTTTACCATAACTTCGCTCAACCAACGCGCGAGATTCTCACACGCGCCGCGCCGCTACCCGCGGTTCTTCCCCGTGCACCAGCCCGAGCAGGATGGCGCCGGCGGCGAACAGCACGATCACCGAGAGGATCGAGATGCGCGGGCTGTGGGTCAGGACGCTGACGGTGCCGATCAGCACCGGGCCGATGATGGCGGCGAATTCGCCCAGCATGTTGTAGAAGCCGAAGAATTCGCCGGCGCGCTCGGGCGGGACGAGGCGCGCGTAGTAGGAGCGGCTCAGCAGCTGCACCCCGCCCTGCACCAGGCCGATCATGGCCGCCAGCACGTAGAACTGCCAGGCGGCGTGCATGAAGGCGGCGAACACGGAGACCAGGGTGTAGACCGCGAGGCCGACGAAGATGCCGCGCTTGGCGCCGATGCGCTCGCCGATGCGGCCGAACGCGAGCGCGGCGGGGACGCCGATGAACTGCACCAGCAGCACCGCGCCGATCAGGTCGTTGGTGGTGAAGCCGATCGCCTTGCCGTAGTCGACCGCCATCTGGATGATGGTGTTGACGCCGTCGATGTAGACCCAGTAGGCGATGAGGAAGATGTAGACCGGCTTGTAGCCGCGCACGTGGCGGAAGGTGGTCCGCGAGCTGGCCGAAGCCGTCGCGCACGGCCTTGGCGAGGGGCTCGCGCTGCGCCGGCGCGGTCGGCTCCGGCACCCAGAACCAGAGCGGGAGCGAGAACAGCAGCCACCAGACGGCGGTCAGGATGAGGATCAGCTTGACCGCCGAGACCTTGTCCGCGAGGCCGAACAACTCGGGCTTGAGGCTCATGCGCCAGGCCCAGCACCAGGAACAGGCCGCCGCCGAAGTAGCCGCTGAAATATCCCACCGCGGAGGTCATGTCGAGCTTGCCCGGCTCGGACACGCTCACCAGCATCGAATCGCCGAACACGTTGCCCCACCAGTAGCCGATGGAAGCGGCCATGTAGAAGAACATGGCCCACTGCCACTGGCCCTGAGCCGACGAAATGCAGGGCGAACACCATGACCGCGCCGAGGAACGCGGAGCCGAGCAGGAAGCGCTTCTTGTGGCCGCCCTTGTCGGCGATGGCGCCGAGCACCGGCGCGGACAGCGCGACGATCAGGCTGGCGCAGGAATTGGCCAGGCCGAGGCGGAAGGTGCTGGTCGAGACGTCGACGCCGTGGTTCCAGTAGTCCTTGAAGAAGATCGGGAAGAAGACCGTGATGATCGACGTGGTGAAGGCGTGGTTGCCCCAGTAGTAGAGCGCCCAACCTTTCACCTTGCGGCTCATCGTCGGCATGCGCGCAGATCCATGGTCAGCCCCCCGACAACGCCTGCACGATCACGACATCGTCCGCCGCGGCGAGCGGCTGCGCGAGGTCGCGCGCCTGCTCGCCGTTGACGAAGATGCGGATGTGGCGCCGGATGCGGTCCTGCTCGTCGATGATGCGAAAGCGGATGCCCGTGTACTGCTGCTCGAGGTCGGCCAGCAGCGCGGCGAGCGTCGCGCCGCTCGCCTCGGTCTCGGCGCGCTCGGTGTAGGAGCGCAGCGCGCTGGGGATCAGCACCCTCATCGCGGTCAGCGCAGTTCGGCGGTCTCGACGGCGTAGATTTCGGGCAGGTGGCGCGCGATGCAGGACCAGCGCCGGCCCTCGTCGCGGCCGAGCCACAGCTCGCCCTGGCTGTTGCCGACGTAGAGTGCGACCGGAGTCGCAGGCGTCGGCCGCCATGCACTGGCGCTTCACCGTCCACCAGGCCTGGCTCTTCGGCAGGCCGGCGTCCAGCCGCTGCCAGGACTTGCCGCCGTTGCGCGTGACGTAGGCCGCAGGCTTGCCGCCGGGGCTGGTGCGCGGCCAGACCTGGGTGCCGTCCATCGGGAACACCCAGGCCACGTCGTCGTTCCGCGGGTGCAGCACCAGCGGAAAGCCGATGTCGCCGACGGCTTTCGGCATGCTGCGGCCGATGCGCACCCAGGTGTCGGAGGGCCGGTCCAGGCGGTAGATGCCGCAGTGGTTCTGCTGGTAGAGGCGGTCGGGGTTGGTCGCGCACAGGCGCATGCAGTGCGGGTCGTGGAAAGTGGGCTTGGCCGGATCGAAGCCGAAGCCCTCGACCACGTCCATGCCCTTGATCAGCGCTTTCCAGCTGCGCCCGCCGTCCGTCGTCTCGTGCACGCCGCCGCCGGACATGCCGATATACAGGTGATTGCCGTCGCGCGGATCGACGATGATCGAATGCAGCTTCGGCCCGTCCGGCGTGCCGTCCTGCACCGTGCCCATCCACTCGCGGAACTGCGGGTCGTCGTTGATGATCGAGAACGGCTCCCAGGTCACGCCGCCGTCGGCCGAACGGAACAGGCCCTGCGGCGAGGTGCCCGCGTACCACAGGTCCTTGTCCTGGGCGCGGCCCGGGGCGAGCCAGAAGCTGTGGTCGACCGAGCGCCCCGTCTGCCCTTCGGGCGCCTTGGCGAATGCGGGCGGCTTGGCGGCTTCCTTCCAGCTCTTGCCGAGGTCGGTGGAGCGGAACACCGTCGGCCCGAGATGGCCGGTCTTGGCCGCGGCGAGCAGGGTGCGGCCGTCGCGCGGATCGAGCACCAGGTGGCTCACGTTGTGGCCGAGGAAGTGCGGCCCGTCCGCGCGCCATGTCCGTCGCGCCGCGTCGACATGGAAGATCCACGCGCCCTTGCGCGTGGCCACCAGCACGAGGGTGCGCGGCGCCGCGCGCGCCCGCGCGGGGCGGCCTTTCGCGGAAACCGTTTTCCTCTTCTTCGCGCGCGTGGCGGGCATGGGCGGATCCTTTCAGCGTCGATCAGGTCAATTCGAGCCGCACAATATTACCGCTGCCCGGCTAGGCCTTCGCGGGTTTGGCCGCGTACTTGGGGTAGGGGTCCTGCATGGCGATCGAGCCGGTCTCCAGCAGGGACTTCAGGTTGGAGATGACCTTCGGCCAGCCGCCGGACACCGCCTCGATGAGCTTCGAGGGCTCGCGCTCGATGGTGTGGGTGATGGAGAGCTTGACCGCCGATCCGCTCGGGCTCCAGCTCCATCGTGCAGAGCGACTCGCCTTCGGCCTTGAGCTCGGGCTTGCATCTGGTGCTGCCAGCGGATCACCAGGCGCCGCGGCGGCTCGGCCTCGACGATCTCGCCGGCGTCGCAGACCTGCCGTCGCCGGACACCAGCTTCCACGGCGGATCCCGCCGTCCACTGGCTTTCGCAGTGCATGCCGAACCAGTACTGCTTCATGAACTCCGACGTCGGTCAGCGCCGACCACAGCTTCTCCGGCGTGGTGCGGATGTAGGTCACGTAGACGAAGGTCGATCTAGCCATGGGTCTTCTCCAGTCGTCTGTTTCAGGTCGGCAAGCGCCTTGAGGCGCGGTTTTTCGAATTTGGCGATCCAGCGCTCGTAGATCTCCTGCAGCGGCACCGGATTGAGGAAGTGCAGCTTTTCGCGGCCGCGCCGCACGGTGGCGACCAGGTTCGCCGCCTCCAGCAGCGCCAGGTGCTGCGTCACGCCCTGCCGCGTCATGTCCAGGTGCTCGCACAGCTCGTTCAGCGTGCGGCCGTCGTGCGCATGCAGCAGGTCCAGCAGCTTGCGCCGGCTGGGATCGGCCAGGGCCTTGAACAGCAGGTCGGTGTCGCGGCGCTCCGCCATGGTCTGATACGCAAGTAATTGCTTGCCTGAATGATAGGCAAGTAATTACTTGCATGTCAAGCGCTGGTCGCGCGCCAATCGACGGCGCTATCCTGTGGGGATGCTCGAGGCGTTCGGACCGTCGCTCTACCTGGCCGAGGGGCCGACCGTTTCGTTCTTCGGCTTCCCGTACCCCACCCGGATGGCGGTCGCGCGGCTATCGGACGCTAGCGTGTGGCTGTGGTCGCCGGTGGCGTTGACCGGGGAGCTGGCGGGCGAAGTGGAAGCGATCGGGCCGGTGCGGCATATCGTCTCGCCGAACAAGCTGCACCACCTGTTTCTGCGCGAATGGTCGGAGCGCTGGCCGCAGGCGCGCGTGCACGCGCCGCCGGGCCTTGCGCGCAAGAAGCCCGGCCTGCGCTTCGACGCGGAGTTGGGCGACGAGCCCGACCCTGCCTGGGCGGCGGACATCGACCAGGTGATCTTTCGCGGCTCGTTCGCAATGCAGGAAGCGGTGTTCTTTCACCGCGCTTCGCGCACGGCGATCTTCGGCGACCTCATCCAGCGCTTTCCCGAGTCGACGGCGTCCGGCTGGAAGGGAGCGGTGATGCGGCTGGACGGCCTGGTCGGCAGCAACGGCAGCACGCCGCGCGAGTGGCGCGCGAGCTTCCTGCGGCGGGGCCCGGCGCGCGCGGCGCGCGAGCGGGTGCTGGGCTGGCAGCCCGACCGGCTGCTGATCGCCCACGGCGAGTGCGCGCAATCGGGCGCGACGCAGATCGTCGCCGGGGCGCTGCGCTGGATCTAGCGCGTCCGCGCGCAGGTGCGGGACTGTTGCCGGCTTTTCGGGCGGCGGTTTCCCGCGCCGGTCGCCAGGACCCCGGGGACTACGCCGGCGGCCCGCCGGTCGCCTTCGCTTTCAGCTGCGGATGTCCCCAGATGCTGTCGACCGAGTCGTAGTACTCGATTTGCCAGGCGGCGTCGTCGATCTCGCGCGCGCCCCAGCCATACTCCAGCGCAAAGCCCGAAGGGCTGGCCAGGTAAAACGACACCATTCGGTCGTTCATGTGGCAGCCCAGGTCGATGGCGATCGGGATGTCATGCGCCATGCACGCGTCGCGCCCGATGCCCACATCCATCAGAGCGTTGCTCTCGAACATGATGTGGTTGAGACGCTTGGGCCCCGGGGCGCCGATGAAGGCAATCGAATGGTGGCGCGAATTGCAATGGAGAAAAGCGAGGCGTAACGGGCCGCCAGGCGTCGCGAGAGTGGTGAAATCGCTTACCCGAAAGCCGAGCAAGTCGCGGTAGAAGCGAACGCTCGCATCGAGGTCCGGGGTGTGGGCCAGAATGTGGCCCAGGCCTTGCCCCGCCGTCTTGAAGCCGCTGCCGACCCGGCTTGGCTGGTAGGGCCGCGAATCGACCGCATGCCCGTAGAAGATCTCGGTCTGGATGCCGCTCGGGTCGACGCACCTGACGAGATCCACGACGCGCCGCTGCGCGGCGTCGTCGCGACTGCCTGCCTTCACCTCGACCCCGCCGTCTTCGAGTTGCTTCGCAACGGCGTCGAGAGCGGCGGCGTCGGCTACCTCCCAGCCGGCAAACTGCAGGTCCTCCGCAGCGCCCGCATTGAGTTCGATCCGGTGGTGGTGCTGATCGATGCGCAAGTAGGACGTGCCTGCGGTGTCGCCCGGCACGACCTGCATGCCGTAGACCGTGGTCGCGAGCCTGTGCCATGCCGCGAGGTCGCTTGCGCCCGCGCCCAAATAGCCGAGCTCGGAAACCTTTGCCATCGCGACCTCCTGAAATTCGGAGCGGCGACGCTACCCGACGCTCGCTGCCGGCGTCAAGGAGGGCGTTGACGTCTCCAGCGTCACGAATCTGCAGGCCTCGGAAACCGATCTCGCGCGATCGTGCGCCGCGTTCACGGCGGGGTGAAGCGCAAGACCCGGGCCGGGGCCGTGGGTCCCCGTTGACAACACTAGACCGATCGGTCTAATCTGCCGCTAGACCGACCGGTCTAGTCGGGCGGTTGCCAACATGTAGGGGGATGAAAATGCGAGTTTCCAAGGACCAGGTGGACGTGCGGATGGAGATTCCGGGCGCGGTGATCCGGCAGCACACGGATTTCGGCAACGCGAGCGGCTGCGGCCAGATCAGCGGCGAGTGCTTCACGCTCGCGGCGGGGGTCGACACGGGCCCGCTGTTCCAGGGGCTGGACGGCGACATGTGCCAGTGCCCGCACTGGGGCTTCGTGCTGCGCGGGCAGCTCACCACGACCGACGCGATCGGGGTGCAGGAGACGGTGCGGGCGAACGATCTGTTCTACTGGCCGCCGGGACATAATGTGCGGGTCGACGCCGACGCGGAGATCGTGATGTTCAGCCCGCAGCACGAGCACAGCCACGTGATCGATCACATGATCAGGAAGGTAAAAGGCTAGGTGGAGCAGACGCACGCCACCAAGCAGGGCCTGCTCGACGCGGGGATCGCCTTGCTGCTGAAGCACGGCTACCACGACCTGGGGCTGCAGGCCCTGCTCGAGCAGACCGGAACGCCGAAGGGCTCCTTCTACCATCATTTCCGGGACAAGGAAGACTTCGCGCTGCAGGCGATCGACGAGTACATGAAGCAGGTGCACGCGGGGCTGGATGCCTGCCTCGGCGACGCGAGCCTGCCGCCGCTGAAGCGGGTGCGCAAGTTCTTCGACAACGTGCAGCAGAGCTACCGCGGCGAGGGCTACCTCGGCTGCCTGCTGGGCGGCCTGGGGCAGGAGCTCTCCGGCGTGAGCGAGACCTTCCGGCGCAAGGTCGAGCAGTGCTTCTCCGAGATCGCGCGCCGCATCGCCGCCACCCTGGACGAGGCGCGCAAGGCGGGCGACCTCGCAGCCGACGCGGATCCCAAGCGCCTCGCCGGCCTGCTGGTGGACTGCTGGGAAGGCGCGGCGCTGCGCAGCAGAATCAAAGGCAGCGCGGCGCCGCTCGGCGCGATGCTCGACTTCTACTTCCGCGCCGCCGCCGCTCGATAAACGCGCGCCCGGCGCGCAGGTGTGCATTTGTTCCCCGCTTTTCGGGCGGCGCTTTCGTATGCTGGCCCTGTCGATTGCGACGGCAGGGAGGCGCGGCGATGTGGGAAATTCCGGATCAGGCGCAACTTCAGGAGCGGGTCGGGCAGCAGCTGCTCGGGCCGCTCGAGGACGCGAACTCGCTCGCCCGCCGCTACCGCGAGGTCGACGCGTTCCATGACTACGTCACCGGGCGCGCCCCGCTGGTGATCCCGGTGCTGGCGCTGATCGGGGTCACGGCGCTCGCCTGCGGGCTGGCGCCGATCATGGCCCTGGTGGGGACCAGCGCCGTCTCGGCGCTGGCGGGGATGCTGCTCACGCCGGTGATGCTGATCGGCAGCCTGTTCGTGCTCTGGCTGGTGTTCTTCTCCTGGCTGGAGGAGCGCTCGCTCGCCCGCACGCTGGGGCGCCGCAGGGCGCGCGAGCCCAGGGCGATGCGCTGGATGCGCAAGAAGCTCGGTGCCGATCTGGTGCGCGCGCCGCGCGTGCCCTGGCTGCACGCGGCGCTGTTCGTGGCCTTGCCGTTCGCGATGCTGCTGAGCGTCGTGCCGTCGATCGGCGCGATCCTGCTCGCGCTGCTTGTCGTCGCGCCGCTCGCGTTCGCGCGGCTGGACCGCTAGGCGCGCGGCGCAACGGCGCCGCCGCCCCGTGAAGCGCAGGCTGCTAGCGACTCAGCAGGATCTGCGCGATGATTCCGGTGGTGATCGCGACGAGCACGAAGTCGTCGCCCGAGCGCACCCAATGATGGCCGCGCGGCGGACGGCTGAGGTGTTGGGCGCGCCAGTCATTGACCACGTATTGCTTTTGGCGGTATTGGGCCGGCATGCGGTCTCCACGGTAGTAGCCCTGTTGCGGGCCTACGCCGCGCTGGCCTCGAGCGCGCTCCCGCTCGTGGTTGCGACCGAAGTCGCGGTTGTCGTGGCTTACCGGTTTCGGGCTGTTGCCGTGTTGTTCCTGCTGCTGCCCTCTGTTGCGGTCGTTGCCGTTGCCCTGCGCGAAGGAAAGTGGTGCCGTTGCCATCGTCAGCGCGACGAGGATGGAAGTGGCTGCTTTGCGGTGCATTTGAGACTCCGGACGATTGGAAAGGCCCAGCTGGCACCTTAGTTCCATGCCTCGACCGCCTCTGTTCGTTTGCACACACATAGGGCACTGAATACGCCGCCTCGAGCGGGTCGGTAACAAAGGGATACACAATATTCGTTGCTTGTAGCCGGGTTGGGGTGTCGAATGGCTTGGACCAGGCGAGAAGGAGCAAGCGATGAGATTGCCGACGAGATCACTTAGGGCGGTTCTGCTGTCCGCGCTGCTTGTGTTCGCTGCCGCGCCCGGCCTGGCGCAAGCCCGTGACGGTCATGGCGGCGGGCATGGAGGCGGTCATTGGGGCGGCTTCGGTTGGGGCCTGGGGATTGCCGCGGCCGTGTTGAGCCTGCCCTTCATTGCGGCGCGCTCCGTCTACTATGACTACGCGCCGTACGGCTACGCTCCGGCCTACAGCTACGGGCCGGACTATGGCGCCACGTTCGCGCAGCCGGCCTACGCGCCGCAATATCAGGCGCCCGCTCAGCCACAGGCGAGCGCCGGCTACTGGTATTTCTGCGCCAGCTCGAACGGGTACTACCCCTACGTACGGCATTGTGCGGAGGGTTGGCAACGGGTGTCGCCGACGCCGCCCGGAAATTAGCGCGCGAGACGAAGTCCCGCTCGCGCACCCGCTAGCGACCTCGCCGTCAGAGCGCCTGCTCCAGCGTCGGCGCGGAATCCTCGAGCGTCACGCGCCGCATGTCCCGCCGGTACAGCGTGTCGTCGTACGCCCGGCCGCGATGCATGGTGCAGCGGTTGTCCCACATCACCAGGTCGCGCACCTGCCAGCGGTGCTGGTAGACGAAGTCGCGCTGCGTGGCGTGCTCCACCAGATCGCGCACCAGCGCCAGCGCCTCGGGCACCTCGAAGCCGTCGATGCGCCCGATGTGCGCCGAAAGATACAGACTGAGCCGCCCCGAGCCGGCGTGGCGGCGGACCATGCGCTGCGGCACCGGCGCGAACTGCTTCTGCTCCTCCTCGGTGAAGCCGTGGAAACCGAGCTGCGCCCGGCTGTAGAGCAGGGAGTGCCAGCACACCAGGTCCTTGAGCTTCGCGCGCATCTTGGGCGCCAGCGCGTCCCAGGCCGCGCGCATGTCGGCGAACTCCGTCTCGCCGCCCTCGGGCGGGATCGAGCGCGCGTAGAGCAGCGAATACTTGGCCGGGGTGGGCTTGAAGCTGCTGTCCGAGTGCCACAGGCGGTTGCCGAGGTTGAACATGCGCCGCCGGTCGTCCGCCTTGAGGATCTCACCGTCCAGGTCCAGGTTGGAGATGTCGTTCATCTGCGCATGCTTGAGGCGGTGCCTTTGCGCATCCACCGTGGCGCGCGTGTGCTCGACCGGACCGAAGGCGCGGCCGAAGGCCATGTGCTGGTCGTCGTCCAGGTCCTGGCCGCGAAACACCAGCACCGCGTGGCGGTCCATCGCCGCCTCGATGGCGGCGCGCAGCTCCGCCGTCAGGGGTGAGCGCAGATCGATCCCGTCGGCCCGCGCGCCGAGGTGCGGATGCAGGGGCGTGACGCGCATGGGCCATGGTGCTACGTCGGCGCGCGCGGTGTCAATTTGGCCTATCCTTTCCGCCTCAGGGTCTAAACGACGGCCTGCGGCTGAGGCCAAACCCAAGGAGACGAGCGATGAAACGCAAGACGAAAGCGACGGCGAAGAAGGCGGTGAAGAAGGTCTCGAAGCCGGCGGCCAGGAAGGCCGCCAGGAAGGTGCCGCCGATTCCCAAGGGCTACAGCACGGTGACGCCGTACCTGGCCATACAGGGCGCCGCGGCGGCGATCGATTTCTACAAGAAGGTGTTCGGCGCGCTCGAGCTGATGCGCATGCCGGGGCCGGCCGGCAAGCTCGGGCACGTGGAAATCAGGGTGGGCGACTCCAAGATCATGCTGGCGGACGAGTCCGAGCAGATGAACTTCCTCGGCCCCAAGGCGCGCGGCGGCACGCCGGTGCACATGCACCTGTACGTGAAGGACGTCGACGCTACCGTGGCGAAGGCGGTGGAGGCGGGGGCGAGGATGATGCGCGAGGCGCAGGACATGTTCTACGGCGACCGTACCGCGGCGATCGAGGACCCGTGGGGGCACTTCTGGCACGTCTCCACGCACGTGCGCGACGTGACCATGGCGCAGATGAAGCGGGCGGCCGAGGAGATGGCGAAAAAGACGAGCGGCTGAGCGCCTGCAATGGCATTGAAGCGCCCCAAGGGCCCCGCCGGCACGCTGGTGGTGCTCGAGCACGACTCGAAGATCCTGCGCGGCAACCCGCTCGGCGACCCGCACCGTGCGCAAGCTCGCGGTCTGGCTGCCGCCGCAGTACGACGCCGCGGCGCCGCGAGCGCTTCCCGGTGCTTTACGACCTGGTCGGCTTCACCGGCTCGGGGCTGGCGCACGCGAACTGGCGCGCGTTCAACGAGAACGTCCCCGAGCGCGCCGCGCGCCTGGTGCGCGAGGGCAAGATGGGGCCGGCGATCATCGTCTTCCCCGACTGCTTCAGCGCGCTCGGCGGCAACCAGTACGTGAACTCGTCGGCGATCGGCAATTACGCGGATTACCTGACCAGGGAAATCATTCCCTTCGTCGACCGGGAATTCCGCACCCTCGCGTCGCGCGCGCACCGCGGCTGCTTCGGCAAGTCCTCGGGCGGCTACGGCGCGATCATGCACGGCATGAAATACGCCAAGCACTGGGGCGCGATCGCCGACCACTCGGGCGACGCCTACTTCGACTTCGTCTACTGGCACGACTGGCCGAACACGCTCAACGAGCTTGCGAAGTACCGCCTGCCCAAGCGCAAGGCCGGCCCGCAGACGGCTTTCCCGCAACCGGAAGCTGGAAGCCGGGCTGGACGACGGCCGCGTCGCGGCGCTTCCTGCGCCAGGTGTGGAACAAGGACAAGGTCTCGGGCAAGGAGGTCATGTGCCTGATGAACCTGTGCATGGCCGCCACCTACGACCCCGACCCGCGCGCGCCGAACGGCTTTCGCCTGCCGTTCAACGCCGACACGGGGGAGGTGATCGCCGAGCGCTGGCGGCGGTGGCAGAGCAACGATCCGGTGAACCTGGTCGGCGCGATACCGCGCGAACCTGAAGTCCCTGCGCGGGATCTACATCGACTGCGGCTGGCGCGACCAGTACCACATCCAGTACGGCTCGCGCATCCTGTCGCAGCGCCTGACGCAGGCCGGAATCCGCCACCGCTACGAGGAATTCGACGACGACCACTCCGACATCGACTACCGGATGGACGTCAGCCTGCCGTTTCTGTACCGGGCGCTGATGCGCTGAGGGGCGCCGCCGTGCTACATTTGAGGCTGCAGGATCTCAAGCAGTGAACGCCCTCCCTTTCACCGCCCAAAGCGGTTCCCTAGTGGCAGTTGGTGCCCTCCCTTGATCATCGTGCCCGAAGCGAGGCTCGGATAGCCTCGCGCAATTGCAGCAATTAGAGGAAGTGAGAGTGATATGGCTACCGGTACCGTTAAGTGGTTCAACGACGCAAAGGGCTTCGGATTCATCACGCCGGATGACGGCGGCAAGGATCTGTTCGCCCATCACAGCTCGATCCAGGGCTCAGGCTTCAAGTCGCTGAAGGAGGGGCAGAAAGTCTCCTTCGACGTGACCGAGGGGCAGAAGGGTCCGGCGGCGTCCAACATCAAGCCGATGTAGAGGTCCGCAAGGGCGAGGCTGCTATAATGCGGCCTCGCAGTTGGACCCCATTCAAAGCTGGCCGCGGCCGGCTTTTTTGTTTCTGGAAACCCTCTCGTGATCGTCGCTTCCGGCATTGCCATGCAGTTCGGGGCCAGGCCCCTGTTTTCGGACGTCTGCGTCAAGTTCGGCGACGGCAACCGCTACGGCCTGATCGGGGCCAACGGCTGCGGCAAGTCGACCTTCATGAAGATCCTGGGCGGGGAGCTCGAGCCGAGCGCGGGCACGGTCGCGATCGACGCCAACGAGCGGCTGGGCAGGCTGCGCCAGGACCAGTTCGGCTACGAGGACGAGCGCGTGCTGGACGTGGTGCTGATGGGCCACGCCGAGATGTGGGCCGCGATGCGCGAGCGCGACGCGATCTACGCCAACCCCGACGCGGGCGAGGACGAGTACATGCGCGCGGCCGAGCTGGAGGCGAAGTACGCCGAGTACGGCGGCTACACGGCGGAGGCGCGCGCGGGCGAGCTGCTGCTCGGACTCGGCGTGCCGGGCGCGCAGCACGACGGGCCGATGAGCGCGGTGGCGCCGGGCTGGAAGCTGCGCGTGCTGCTGGCGCAGGCGCTGTTCGGCGACCCGGACATCCTGCTGCTGGACGAGCCGACCAACAACCTGGACATCAACACCATCCGCTGGCTGGAGGACGTGCTCAACCGGCGCAGCAGCACGATGGTGATCATCTCGCACGACCGGCACTTTCTGTCCAGCGTGTGCACCCACATGGCCGACGTGGACTACGGCGACATCCGCGTCTATCCGGGCAATTACGACGACTACATGGAAGCCTCGGCGCATGGCGAAGCAGCAGCTGGAGAAGGACAACGCCAAGGCCAAGGACCGCATCGCCGACCTCGAGGAGTTCGTGCGGCGCTTTCGCGCCCACAAGGCCAAGGCGCGCCAGGCGACCTCGCGCGTGAAGCAGATCGAGAAGATCAAGGTCGAGGACGTCAAGCCCTCCAGCCGGCAGTACCCGTTCATCCGCTTCCTGGTCGACCCGAAGGACAAGCTGCACCGCCTGGCGGTCGAGGTGAAGCATCTGTCGCAAGTCCTGGGTGAGAACGCCCTGTTCAGGAATCTCGATCTTTCCATCGAGGCGGGCGAGAAGGTGGCGATCATCGGGCCGAACGGGATCGGCAAGACCACGCTGCTGCGCTGCCTGGCGGGCGAGCTGAAGGCCGACGCCGGCACGGTCAAGTGGGCCGAAAAGGCGCGCCGGGCTACTGGCCGCAGGATCCGGCGGACGAGTTCAGGGCCGACGAGACGCTGTCCGACTGGATGGGGCGCTGGCGCCTGAAGGAGCGCGCGCAGGACGAGCAGATCGTGCGCGCGACGCTCGGGCAGCTGCTGTTCTCCGGCGACGAGCAGAAGAAATCGCTCAAGGTGATCTCGGGCGGCGAAGGGCAGCGCATGATGTTCGGCCGGCTGGTGCTGCAGATGCCGAACGTGATGCTGCTCGACGAGCCGACCAACCACCTCGACATGGAGTCGATCGAGTCGCTCAACGGCGCGCTCGACAAGTACCCCGGCACGCTGATCTTCGTTTCGCACGACCGCGAGTTCGTCTCGTCGCTGGCCACGCGCGTGATCGAGCTCAGGCCCGGCGCGGCCGGCGGGCCCGCGCAGGTGATCGACTTCCGCGGCAACTACGAGGATTACCTCTCGGGGGCCGGCGCGGCGCTCGCCGCCGCCTGAGGCGCTGGAAGCGGGCCCGGCGCAGCGCTAGAGTGGCGGCGACGCGGCGTTGGGCCGGCGTCGTGAAAGGAGACGGGCCATGAAGCGCAAAGCGGTGCGCAGGAAAGCGCCGGCGAAGAAGGCCGTGGCGCGCAAGGCGAAGAAGGTGCAGGCGATTCCGAAGGGCTACAACGTGGTGACGCCGTACCTGGCGGTGCGCGGGGCGGCGGGAGCGATCGAGTTCTACGTCAAGGCGTTCGGGGCGAAGGAAGTGATGCGCATGCCCGGGCCGGGCGGCAAGCTCGGCCACGCGGAGGTGAAGGTCGGCGATTCGAAAGTGATGCTGTCGGACGAGTCCGAGGCGATGAATTTCCTCGGCCCGCAGGCGCGCGGCGGCAGCCCGGTGCACATCCATCTGTACGTGCAGGACGTGGACGCCACGGTGGCCAAGGCGCTGGCGCTGGGGGCGAAGATGGTGCGCGAGGTGCAGGACATGTTCTACGGCGACCGCACCGGGTCGATCGAGGACCCGTTCGGGCACTTCTGGCACGTCTCGACGCACAAGCGCGACGTGTCGCCGGCGGAGATGAAGCGCAGGGCGGCGGAGATGGCCAAGGCGGCGACAAAGGCGGCGCGTTAGCCGGAAGAGCAGGATTTTCCAAGTCGCGCGCGGGCCAACGGGCCACGATCGGCCATGGCATCCATTTACAAGGAACTGACGCTCTCGATTTCGCCCGAAGCGGCCTGGGACGCCTTGCGCGACGTCGGCGCAGTGCACACCCGGCTTGCGCGCGGCTTCGTCGCCGACTGCCGCATGGACGGACCGGACCGGATCGTGACGTTCGCCAACGGCCTCACCGCACGCGAGCTGATCGTCGACCTGGACGATCAGGCGCGGCGGCTCGCCTACTCGGCGCGCAGCGAGCGCCTGAAGCACCACAGCGCGTCGTTCCAGGTGTTCCCCGATGGCGCGGGGTGCCGGGTCGTGTGGCTCGCGGACCTGCTGCCGCACGAGGCGGCCGCGGCGGTGGGGCAGATGATGGACGCCGGGCTCGCTGCCATGCGCGAAACGCTCGAGTCGCATTCCCGCCCGGCATAGGAAAATCCGCAGTACAGTCGCGGCCCATGAAGGTCACGACGATCCACGAAGGGCCGAGCCTCTCGGTCTACGACGCGCGCTGCGACGCGGGACCGGGCGAGAAGCCTTTCGTCGAGGTCTACCGCCGCCATTCGCTCGCGTTCGTGCGCCGCGGCAGCTTCGGCTGCCGCACGCTCGGGGCGTCGCACGAGCTGGTGGCGGGCGCGGTGCTGGTCGGGCGCCCCGGGCAGGAGTACGTGGCGACGCACGAGCACCACGCCTGCGGCGACGAATGCCTCTCGCTCAAGCTCGAGCCCGGGCTTGCGGAGTCGCTCGGCGCGGGCAAGGCCGCGTGGGAACTGGGGCGCGTGCCGCCGCTGCCGCGGCTCATGGTGCTGGGCGAGCTGGCGCAGGCCGCGGCCGAGGGCAGGAGCAACGTCGGCGCGGACGAGGCGGCGCTGCTGTTCGCCGCCGGGTTCGCCGAGACGATGCGCGGGAAACAGGCAGCCGCGCCGCGCGCCACGGCGGCCGCGCGGCGTTGCGCGGTCGAAGCGGCGTTGCGCATCGAGCAGAGCTCGGCCGCGGAGACGAGCCTCGAGGCCGCGGCGCGCGAGGCGGGCCTGTCGCCGTTCCATTTCCTGCGCGTATTCTCCGGCACGCTCGGCGTGACGCCGCACCAGTACCTGGTGCGAACGCGCCTGCGCCGCGCGGCGCGCCTGCTCGCGGAAGGCGGGCGCCCGGTCACCGACGTCGCGCTCGAGGTCGGGTTCGAGGACCTGTCGAACTTCGTGCGCAGCTTCCGGCGCGCCGCAGGCGTGTCGCCCGGACGCTTTCGCCGCGCCGCGCGCGGCGAGCGCAATATTTTCCAAGAGCGGCTCGCGCGCGCGGCCTAGGCTGTCTCTTTCGTCAATCAAGGAGACTTCAATGTTCGATCACGTCGGATTGCGGGTGAAAAACCTCGAGGCGGCCGCGCGGCTATACGCGGCTATGCTCGCGCCGCTCGGCCACGTGCCCGGCGCGAGCGGCAAGGCGTACGCCGGATTCGGCCCCAAGGGCGCCCCGGCGCTGTGGCTGCACCTGGACAAGAAAGGCGGCGGCGCGCACGTCGCGCTGCGCGCCGAGAACCGCGCCGCGGTGAAGGCGTTCCACGAGGCGGGCCTCAAGGCCGGCGCGAAGGACAACGGCGCGCCCGGGCTGCGCACCGAGTACGCGGCGAACTACTACGCCGCGTTCCTGATCGACGCCGACGGCAACAACGTCGAGGCGGTGTGCATGCGCTAGCAGTACGCGAGCAGGCGGTCGGTCTCGCGCTTGACCACGGCGTAGCACTCGCACACCCGCTGCTCGAGCTTCGGCCGGTCGAGCACGGTAATGCTGCCGCGCTGGTAGCGGATCAGCCCCGCGTCCTGCAGGCGGCCGTGCGGCCTCGGTGACGCCCTCGCGCCGCACGCCAAGCATGTTGGCGATCAGCTCCTGCGTCATGTCGACCTGGTTCGATGGCAGCCGGTCCAGGCTCAGCAGCAGCCAGCGGCAAAACTGCTGCTCGATGCTGTGGTGGCGGTTGCACACCGCGGTCTGCGCCATCTGCGTGATCAGCGCCTGGGTGTAGCGCAGCAGCAGGTGCTGCAGCTCGCCGCCGCGCTCGAATTCGCGCTTCAGGGTCGCCGCCCCCAGGCGGTAGGCCTGGCCCGCGCCCTGCACCAGCGCGCTGCTCGGCGTGCTTTCGCCTCCCATGAACAGGGAAACGCCGACCAGGCCTTCGTTGCCGGTGACCGCGATTTCGGCCGAGGCGCCGTTTTCCATCACGTACAGCAGCGAGACGATGCCTTCGGTCGGGAAGTAGACATGGGTCATGCGGCGGCCGGATTCGTACAGCGTCAGGCCGAGCGGCAGCGGGACGGGCTCCAGGTGCGGCCGCAGGCGCTCCAGGTCGGCGGCGGGAAGCGCCGCGAGGAGGCGGTTTTTGTCGGGAGAGAGCGACGTAGCTGCGCCAGTCTTCGGGGTCATCGGGCGGATCCTCGTCTTCCTCGTCGCGGGACCGGCCCAGGGGCCCGTTTGAGCGAGGTTACTGGCGAAAAATTATAGCCACTATGTGCGATAGCGCACAGACCCGCGAAAAGGGATTGCGGAAATTGACTGTTGCAGCCGCTCGGCGCGCGCAGGCTGGCGTGTTGGCTTGTCTCCCTGTCCTATGCATACGTGCCGCCATCTCCTCCTTCCCTTCGCGTATGCGGGACTTCAACCCCGCCCGCCCGGGCGGGGCTCTTTTTCGGGCTCGGCGTGGTAGACCTGCGCCAAGAATGCGAGCAGGTGGAACAGATCTGGACTCGCAGCCAGGAGTCCTGGGTGCCGCTTTCGGTCGCCGCGGCCTTCACCTTTCACCAGACGCGCCGCAACGTCGCGAATCTGCTCTTCCCGGAAGAGTACGCCAACGCGCTCGATATCGCGGCCGCGGCGCTGTCCTGCCTCATTCCTATCTATACCCCGGACGGACACGGGCTGCCGGTTGCGGTGCCGATCAATCTCGCCGGCGATAGATTCCGCGACGGGGCGACCAAAGTGCAATGCGCCAACGGGACGGTACTCTCGCCGCTGGACATCGTTCGCCGGGACCTGCCGCCCGCGCTCATCGCCATCGAGAGCGCGAATATCGACTACGTCGCGCCCACGCGCGAAATGACGCGCAACCCCCGCCGTCCCCCGCCGCGCCGGGTGTAGGCTAGACGCCGCAGCCGGCCCCGGGGCCGGGGAGGAGGACGGGATGACGGCCTTTTTCATCGTGCGCGCGCAGGTCCTGGATCCGATGGTCGAGGACGCCTTCGATCGCTGGTACGGCGAGGAGCACCTGCCCGACGCAGCCAAGGCGTTCGGCGCGCGGCGCGCCTGGCGCGGCTGGAGCGACAGCGACCAGTCGGTGCACTACGCCTTCTACGAGTTCGACGACGCCGAGCGCGCGCGCTCGATCACCGGCTCGCAGGCGCTCGGGCGGCTGGTGGCGGAGTTCGACCGCGCCTGGGGCGACAAGGTCAGGCGCAGCCGCGACATCGTGGAAGCGGTGCAGAGCGTGAGTGCCCGATGAAGACGGTCCTGATCACCGGCGCGGCGGGCGACGTCGGCACGCACCTGCGGCGCGAGCTGGCGGGCAAGTACGCGCTGCGGGTGTCGGACCTGCGGCCGCTGAAGAAATTCCACGCCTCGGAGCGCTATATGCGCGCCGACATCTCCAAATTCGCCGACGCATTGCGCATCACCAAGGGGGTGGACGCGGTGGTGCACCTGGGCGGCTACTCGGTCGAGGGGCCGTGGGCGGGGATCCTGAGCGCCAATATCGTCGGCTGCTACAACGTGTTCGAGGCGGCGCGCCAAAACGGCGTCAAGCGAATCGTGTTCCCGAGCTCGAACCACGCCGCCGGTTTCTACCGCCGCGACCAGCTGATCGACCAGCGCGTGTACCCGAAGCCCGACAGCCGCTACGGGGTGTCGAAGGTCTTCGGCGAGGCGCTCGCGAGCCTGTACGCCGACAAGTACGGCATGCAGCTGCTGTGCATGCGCATCGGCAACGTCAACCCGGTGCCGATCGACAAGCGGCGCCTGTCGATCTGGCTCTCGCCGCGCGACCTGGCGCAGCTGGTGACGATCGGCATCGAGCATCCCGCGATCCGGTTCGAGATCGTGTACGGCGTGTCGGGCAACACGCGCAGCTGGTACGACAACGCGAACGCGCGGCGCCTGGGCTACCGGCCGCAGGACGACTCGGAGGCCTACGCGGCCGAAGTGCTCGCGCGCGAGCGGCCGGGAGATCCCACGGCGGAGCTCTACCAGGGCGGCACGTTCACGGTCGCGGAGGATATCCCGAACCCCGCGCCCTTGCCGCGCAAGGCGGGCAAGCGCCGCCGCGCCTAGCGCCGGCGGGCGAGAATCTCGATCGGCACGATGCGCGCCTGGGCCACGCCGCGCGTGGTGTTGGCCATCGCCGCGCGCGCGCCCTCGGCGTGGATCAGGCTCACCGCGCGGTGCGGCGGCTTGCCGCCGCGGGCGACGATCTCGCGCGAGCGCGCGCCGAATTCCAGCGTTTCCTTCTCCGTGCTGCGAAAGCGCACGATCTCGAAGCCTGCGGCCTCGAGCCCGCGCCGCGTCTCCTCGGGCGTGGAGAGGAAGCTCGCCTCGGCGCTCGCGGCCCAGGGCACGGGGTAGTCGAGCTCGGGGCCGGGGCCCCTGGCGATCTCCGACAGCACGAGCCAGGCGCCGGGCTTGAGCACCCGGCGCACCTCGCGGTAGAAAGCGTCCTTGTCGGCGATGTTCATCGATACGTTCATCGAGTAGGCGCCGTCGAAGCTCGCGTCGGCGAAGGGCATGGCGAGCGCGTCGCCGTGCTCGAAGCGCAGCTTGTCGCCGAAGCCGACCCGGCCGCTCAAGTGGCGCGCGACGTCGCAGAACTCGGCCGTGAGGTCGATGCCGGTCACGCGGCAGCCGAAGCGCCGGTGCATCCAGCGCGCCGGGCCGCCGATGCCGCTGCCGATGTCGAGCAGGTGGTCCTGCGCGGCGACCTCGAGCGCGGCGGCGATCTCCTCGGTCGCTTCCAGCCCGCGGCCGTGGAACTGGTCGTAGGGCGCGAGCGCTTCCAGGCTCGGGCGCGCCGGGTCGGCGCCGTCCTCGGCCAGCGCCGCCTCGAGCCGCTCGAGCAGGCCGCCGCGGCCGTAGTGGCCGGTCACTTTCCCGTCGTCGCTCACTGGCGCAATCTAGGCTGTGCGCTTGATCCCGGTCAAGCCGCGTCGCGCGCGGGCGCCTATCGTACTTCAATCGTGGCCGGCGGAATCACGCGACGGGAATTCCTCAAGGGCACGGGCGGCGCGCTCGCGGGCGCGGCCTTGCCTGCCGGCGCCGCGCGCGCGGCTGATTCCGCCGCCGGGCAGGCGGCGCAGGGCGAAGTGCCTCATGCCGGACCGCGCGCAATCCTCCTCGACGTGAACGGCGTGCGCCACCCGGTGACGGTGGAGCCGCAAATGACGCTCGCCGACCTGCTGCGCGGGCCGCTCGACCTGATGGGCACCAAGATCGGCTGCGACCGCGGCGCCTGCTCGGCGTGCACGGTGTGGATCGATCGCATCCCGGTGCTCGCCTGCATGACGCTCGCGCTCGACGTGGGCGAGCGCAAGGTGGTGACGATCGAGGGCCTGGCGCAGGGCGAGGCGCTGCACCCGGTGCAGGAAGCGTTCGTCGCGCACGACGCGATGCAGTGCGGCTTCTGCACGCCCGGCATGGTGATGAGCAGCGCGGCGCTGCTCGAAGCGAACCCGCGCCCGACCGCCGACGAGGTGAAGGCCGCGATCAGCGGCCACCTGTGCCGCTGCGGCACCTATCCCGCACGTCGATCGAGGCGGTGCTGGACCTCGCAGGGGCGGCAAAGGCGGCAAAGGGCTGAGCATGGCCTCCGGCATGGAAACGCGCCGACATACCCGTTCGGCATCGCGCCGGCGCTGAGCGAAGTCGAGCGCAGCGTGGCGGCGGACGAGGCCCCGCCGCTCGCCGCCGAACGCCGCGCTCGAGTGGATCGGCAAGCCGGTGGCGCGCAGCGACGGGGCGGGCGAAGGTGACCGGCGCGGCCCGCTTCACGGTCGACGTCAAGCTGCCCGGCATGCTGCACGCACGGCTGCTGCGCTCGCCGCACGCGCATGCGCGCCTGCTCGGGCTCGATTTCGCCGCGGCGCGCGCGCAACCCGGGGTGCGCGCGGCGCTCGCGCTCAACGAGACGGTGGGCCGCGCGGTGGAAGCGCCGCCCGCGGACGGCGCCGAGGCGCGGCGCGTGCTCTACGTCGGCGACATCGTCGCGGGCGTGGCGGCCGACTCGCCGGCCGCCGCCGAGGCCGCGCTCGGCCTGATCAAGGCCGACTACCAGCCGCTGCCGTTCGTGGTCGACCTGGAGGGCGCCCGCCAGCCCGACGCGCCGCGGGTGTTCGAGCGCCCGGTGCACGGCGAGAACTACGCCGGCGGCGATCGCGAGCGCCTCGCCGCTGCCGCAGGCCGGCAACGTGCGCGGCCCGAACAGCGCCGGCTCGCGCGGCGACGCGGCCGCGGGCTGGCGCGCGCCGAGGTCGTGGTCGAAGGGGAGTTCCGCACCCAGGTGCAGACGCATTGCTGCATGGAGACCCACGCGGTGGTCGCGGACTGGCGCGCCGACGGGCTCACCGTGTACATGTCGACCCAGTTCACCGCCGGCGTCCGCGCGCGAGCTGGCGCACGCGTTCGGCTTGCCGCTCGGCCGGGTGCGGGTGGTGGTCGACGCGATGGGCGGCGGCTTCGGCTCGAAGTCGGGCGCCGGCAATTACGTGCGCGCCGCGGTCGCGCTGTCGCGCGCGGCGCGCGCGCCGGTGCGCCTCGTGCTCGACCGGCGCGAGGAGCAGCATCGACAGCGGCAACCGGCCGGCCACCGTGCAGAAGATGAGAATCGGCGCGAGGCGCGACGGCGCGCTGACAGCGATCGCGCTCGAGGCCTACGGCACCGCCGGCGTCGCGCTCGGCGCCGGGCGTCGGCAACATCGCGCAGTCGATGTACGCCTGCGCCAATTTCGCGATCGCGCAGTCCGACGTGTTCATCAACGCCGGGCCCGGCTGCGCGATGCGCGCCCCGGGCAACGTGCCGGGCGCCTTCGCGCTGGAGCAGGCGGTCGACGAGCTGGCCGAGAAGCTGGGCATGGATCCGCTCGCGCTGCGCGACCGCATCGACCCCAGCCCGGTGCGGCGCGAGGAGCGCCGCCGCGGCGCGCGAGCGCTTCGGCTGGAGCCGCCGCCGCGCGCCGGCCGCCGATACGCGGCCCGCTCAAGCGCGGCATCGGCGTGGCGCAGTCGCTAGTGGGGCGCCAACGTGCAGACCAATGCTTCCTGCGAGGTGCGCATCCTGCGCGACGGCTCGGTCGAGCTGCTGTCGAGCGTGCAGGACATCGGCACCGGCATCGGCACCGTGCTGGCGCAGGTGGTCGGCCGAAGAGCTCGGCCTGCGCCCGCAGGAGATCATGGTGCGCATCGGCGACACCGATTTTCCCGCCGGCCCGCCGTCCTACGGCAGCATCACCACCGCCTCGATCACGCCGCCGGCGCGCAACGCCGCGCACCGGGCGCTGGCGCAGCTGTTCGCAGGCGGTCGCGCCCGCGCTCGGCGCGGACGCGGCGAGCCTGGTCGCGCGCGGCGGGCGCATCGCGACCGCGGACGGCGCGCGCGGCATGAGCTTTCGCGAGGCGGCCGCGCACTTGCGCACCGAGTACGATCGAGCGCGCTGGCGAGCCGCTCGCGACGATTACGGCGGATTCGGGCGCCGCTTCGGCGACGCGGCGCTCGGCGCAGGAACGCGCTCGGCGGCGTGCAGTTCGCCGAGGTGGCGGTCGACACCGAGACCGGCGTCGTGCGCGTCGAGCGCGTGCGTCGCGGTGCAGGATTGCGGCCGGCCGATGAACCCGCGGCAGATCGAGAGCCAGGTGCACGGCGGCGTGCTGCAGGGCATCTCCTACGCGCTGTTCGAGGACCGCGTCATCGACCGCCACACCGGCCATGTGTTGAACGCCGACCTCGAGCATTACAAGATCGCGCGCTCGCGCGAGGTCGCCGGCGATCGAGGTGATCCTGCTGGAGAACTACCAGGGCGAGAGCGCGACCGACGCCTACGGCATCGCCGAGCCGGCCAACATCGCCACCGCGCCGGCGATCGCCAACGCCGTCTACAACGCGATCGGCGTGCGGCTGCGCCAGCTGCCGATGACGCCCGCGGCGGTGCTCGCCGCGCTCGGCCGCATCGCGCGCGGGAGGGCGCCGGCATGAAGCGCTTCGAATGGGCGAACGCCGGCCGCTCGGCGCAGGCGGCGGCGGCCGGGAGCGGCACGGTTGCCGACGCGATGCGCACGCGCAGCGGCGTGCGCGTGCCGACGCCGTCGTGCTCAAGGCGGGCGGGCATCGACCTGCTCGACCTGATGAAGGAGGGCCTGCTCGCGCCCGCGCCGCGTGGTGAACCTGCGCGGCATTGCCGGGCTCGACGGCATCGATCGAGCAGCCCGACGGCTCGCTGCGCATGGGCGCGATGGTCACGCTGGCGCAGGTCGCGGCTGATCCGCGTCGTGCGCGCGCGCTATGCGGCGCTGGCCGATGCCGCCGGCGGTTCGGCCAGCCCGCAGATCCGCAACGTGGCGACGCTCGGCGGCAACCTGCTGCAGCGGCCGCGCTGCTGGTACTTCCGTTCGGCGCGCGCACCATTGCGTGCGCAAGGGCGGCGACGACCTGCTTCGCGTTCGCGCGGCGAGAACCAATACCACGCCATGTTCGGCCAGAACGGCTGCGCCATGGTGCACCCGTCGACCGCGGCGACCGCGCTGGTCGCGTTCGGCGCGCAGCGTCGAGCTCGAGGTGCACGCTCGGGCAGGCGCGTCGTCGCGCTGGAGGAGTTCTTTCTGCTGCCCGAGCAGGACATCACGCGCGAGAACGATCTCGAAGGCGGGCGAGGTGCTCGCCGCGGTCTGCTGCCGCCGGCGCGCGGCGCGCGCTCGGTGCATCTGCGCCAGGGCGAGCTGGAGTCGTTCGACTGGCCGATCGCCGACGTCGCGGTGGTGCTCGAGACGGCCGGGCGGCGTCTGCCGGCGCGCGGCGGTGGTGCTCGGCGCCGCGGCGCCGGTCCCGCACCGGGCGCAGCGAGGCCGAAGCGGCGCTCGCGGGCAAGCGCATCGACGAGGCCGCCGCACGCGGCGCGGCGCGCGCGGCGCTCGCCGGCGCGATGCCGCTCAGGGACAACGCCTACAAGCTGCCGATCTTCGAGGCGCTGGTGCGGCGCGCCATTCTCGCCGCGGCGGGCAGATAGACGGCTAGAATCCTCCCCACAGGAGGAGTCATGGCCAAAAGGAAGCCGCGCTCGGAACCGAAGATCGTCCGCCCGGACGACATCAACCCGCACCACGACTGGAAGCGGCCGCTGCAGGCGCCGGGCCACACCCAGGTCGACTTCGAGCAGCGGATCGACTTCCGCCGCCTGCACGACTACCGCCTGGCGCGCACGCGCGCCGCGCTCTCGGGCTCGGGCCTGGGAGCGCTCCTGTCGTTCGACCAGCACAACATCCGCTACACCACCAGCACGGTGATCGGCGAGTGGGCGCGCGACAAGCTCACCCGCTATTCGCTCCTGACCGGCAACGGCGATCCCTACGTGTGGGATTTCGGCTCGGCCGCGCGCCACCACAAGATGCACGCGCCCTGGCTGCACCACGACCACTGCCGCGCCGGGCTGCTCGGCATGCGCGGCGCGACCGGCGCCGACCTGACCCTGTTCCGCGACGCGGCGAAGGAGATCAAGGCGATCCTGGTCGAGGAGGGCGTGGCCGACATGCCGCTCGGCCTGGACGTGGTCGAGCCGCCGATGCTGTTCGCGCTGCAGAAGGAAGGCATCACGGTGCGCGACGGCCAGCAGGTGATGCTGCAGGCGCGCGAGGTGAAGAACATCGACGAGCTGACGCTGCTCAACATGGCGGCGGCGATGGTCGACGGCGTCTACCAGGACATCGCCGAGGCGCTCAAGCCCGGGGTGCAGGAGTCGCAGATCGTCGCGCTCGCCACCGCGCGCCTGTACGAGATGGGCTCGGACTGCGTCGAGGCGATCAACTCGATCTCGGGCGAGCGCTGCTCGCCGCACCCGCACAACTTCACCGACCGCCTGATCCGCCCCGGCGACCAGGCGTTCTTCGACGTCATCCAGTCGTTCATGGGCTACCGCACCTGCTATTACCGCACCTTCAACGTCGGGCGCGCGACCGGCCCGCAGCGCACCGCCTACCGCAAGGCGCGCGAGTGGATGGACCGCGCGATCGAGCTGCTCAGGCCCGGCATGACGAGCGACAAGATCGCGCTCGCTTTTCCCGAAGCGAAGGAGATCGGCTTCGCAAGCGAAATGGACGCCTTCGGGCTGAACTTCTGCCACGGCCTGGGGCTCGGGCTGCACGAGCGGCCGCTGATCTCGCGCCTGACCTCGCTGCGCGAGCCGATCGAGCTCAAGACGGGCATGGCGTTCGCGGTCGAGACCTACTGCCCCGCGAGCGACGGCGTGTCCGCGGCGCGGATCGAGGAGGAGGTGATCCTCACCGACAAGGGCGCGCAGATCATCTCGCTCTACCCCGCCGAGGAGCTGCCCATTGCCAACCCCTACTGACGTGAAGCTCGGCTGGATCGGCACCGGCCGCATGGGCTACGCCATGGCCGAGCGCCTGGCCAGGGCCGGCTGCGACCTGACGGCCTGGAACCGCACCCGCGCCAAGGCCGAGCCGCTCGCCGCGCATGGCGCCAAGATAGCCGCGAGCCCCGCCGAGCTCGCCGGCTGCGAGATCGTGTTCGTCACCGTCGCCGCGGGCAAGGAGCTGCTCGAATCGGTCGAGGCGCTGCTCGTCGGCGCGCGCGCGCCGAAGATCGTGGTCGACATCACCTCGGTCTCGGTCGAGGACTCGGCGCGTGCGCGCGAGCGACTGGCGCAGGCGGGCGCGCAGCTGCTCGCCGCGCCGGTGTCGGGCAACGCCAAGGTGATCAAGGCCGGCAAACTGAGCTTCGTCGTCTCTGGCCCGCAGGACGCCTACGAGCGCGCCGCGCCCTATCTCGCGCTGATGGGCAAGGGCGCCTCCTGGGTCGGCGAGGGCGAGCTCGCGCGCGTGGCCAAGATCTGCCACAACGTGTTCCTCGGCGTGGTGATCCAGTCGCTGGCCGAGATCACCGTGCTCGCGAACAAGGCCGGCATGCCGCGCCACGCCTTCCTCGAGTTCCTCAACCAGAGCGTGATGGGATCGACCTTCTCGCGCTACAAGTCCCCGGCGCTGGTCAATCTCGATTTCTCTGTCACCTTCACCCCCGAGCTGCTGAAGAAGGACCTCGACCTCGGGCTGGAGGCCGGGCGCAGGCTCGGCGTGCCGCTGCCGCTCGCCTCGCTCACGCGCGACGCGATCCAGGCCCTGATCGGCAACGGCTACGGCGCGGGCGACTTCGCCGCGCTGATCATGATGCAGGCCAGGGCCGCCGGGATGTCGCTTTCGCCCGAGAACGTCGCCGTCGACGACGGGCTGCACTGATCCGCGCTCAGGGCACGCGGGCGTCGAGCTCGGGCCGCATCCGGACGCTCTCCTGCGCGGTGGGTTCGTTCCTCACGCCGACGAAGACGGCGGGCGCGGCGCCGCGGTTCACCGCGACGTGCGGCACCATCGGCGGGATGAACAGAAAGTCGCCCGGTCGCGCGAGCTCGCGGTGCTCGAGCGCGGGGCCGGTCCACAACTCTACCTCCTCCCCGCTAAGCATGTAGAAGGCCGATTCGTGGCGCTCGTGGACGTGCGCCCTGGTGCGCTCCCCGGGCGGCAGGGTGACGATGCCGAGGAAAACCGCCTGCGCCTCGACGGTCTCGGCGCTGATGCCGGGCGCGTACACCGTGCCCTGGCGGCTTAGGTAGGGTTGCGAGCCGCGGACCACGCGGCCGGTCGTCGCCTTCATCGGGAGCCTCCGTTGTTCGTGCCGACGCGGCGCAGGGTCGCTCGTGGCCCGCTGCGCGTCATGAAGAAGTTCCGAAAAACTCCTAAACGCTCCGAAGCGAGCCCTCGAGCCGCGCGCGATGCGTACTAGAATCGCGCCGTGCCCGGATCGCGCCTCGTGTTTGGACGCTTCGTCTACGATGCAGGCCGGGGCACGCTCTCGCGCGACGGCGCGCCGCTCGCCGCCGGCCAGCGCGCCCTCGACGTGTTGCACGCGCTGCTCAAGGCCGGCGGCCAGGTCGTGGCCAAGGCCGACCTGATCGACGCCGCGTGGCCCGGCGTGGTGGTAGAAGAGAGCAACCTCTCGGTCCAGGTCGCGGCGCTGCGCAAGCTGCTCGGACGCACGGAAGACGGCGCGCAGTGGATCGCGACCGTGCCGCGCGTCGGCTACCGCTTCGCCGCGACGGTGACGGTGGAAGCGGGCGCGCGCACGCCGCCGGCCCCGCTCGAGCCGCCGGACCCGGGAGGCAAGCCGTCGCTTGCGGTGTTGCCGTTCGCCAATCTGAGCGGAGACCCGGCGCAGGAGTATTTCGCCGACGGCATCAGCGAGGACATCATCGCCGCGCTTTCGCGCTTTCGCTGGTTCCACGTCATCGCACGCAACTCGAGCTTCGTGTTCAAGGGCAAGCCGGTGGACGTCAAGAACGTCGCGCGCGAGCTCGGCGTGCGCTATGTGCTCGACGGCAGCGTGCGCAAGGCGCGGACGCAGGTGCGCATCTCGGCCCAGCTCGCGGACGCCGTCAGCGCGCATCAGCTGTGGGCCGAGCGCTACGACGTCGAGCTGGACGATATCCTCGCGGTCCAGGACCGGATCGCCGAGCAGGTCGCCGGCGCGATCGAGCCGGAGCTGCTAAGGACCGAGTCCGCTCTTGCCGCGAGGCGTCGGCGCGCCGGGAACATCAACGCCTGGGACCTCGTGCATCAGGGCACCTGGTACTTCCACCAGGTGACCCGGGACACTCATCAACGCGCGCGCAGGCTGTTTCGCCAGGCGCGCGAGATCGACCCCGAGCTGCCGGAAGGGAACATTTGGCTCGCGCGCGTGAGCGCCGGGATGCTCGCCTACGGCTGGAGCGACGACGAGGAGCACGACCGGCGCGAAGGCCTCGAGGCGGCGCATGCGGCGGTGCGGATCGACGAGAAGAACCCCTACGCGCACTATGCCCTGGCGATCATGAGCGCGTACGCGGGCGAGCCGGAACAAGCGGTTCGCGCCGCGGAGCAGGCCGTGGAGCTGAGCCCCAGCTTCGCGCTCGGCCACCTGGTGCTCGGCATGGCGCGACTGTACGCCGGGGCGCCCGCCGAGGCGATCGCGCCGCTCGAGCGCGGGCTGCGCCTCAACCGCTACGATCCGCAGAACTTCGTCTGGGGCAATCTGCTCGCGCTCGCGCACCTGTTCGCGGGCGACGCCGAGCAGGCGCGCGCGAGCGCGACCCGCGCGGTCAAGCTGCGCCCGGACTGGCGTCCGGCTCTGGAGACGCTCGCCTGCTGCCACACGGCACTGGGCGACCTGCGCGCGGCGCGCGCCTGCGTCGATCAGATCGCGCGAATCGAGCGGCCGCCGGGAGACGCGCTTGGGCCTCTGTGGCGCCGCCACCGAGGCTGGGCAGAAAAGCTGTCCGCGCTGCTGCGCAAGGCGCAAAGCGTTTCGCCCGCGGGCGGCTGATTCGCATTGAGCTTGGCGGGATTGACCGTGGCGTCCGGTCACTTGGGGGGGGCATGGCCGAAATTGATTCATTGCCCTTGTGGCCCGGGACCTGTATAACTACTGGGCAGGATTCTCAAGCAGTGAAGTAGCTGGTCCGTCTTGGCGTTCGCGCTGCGCTCATCAGGTAGTTCCCTTCCTTGAAGTTCCCGCAGGCCCGATCGGGCCTCCAATCAACTTTCGAGGAAACGCAAATGAGCACAGGTACCGTGAAATGGTTCAACGACGCCAAGGGATTCGGCTTCATCAGTCCGGAAGACGGCGGCAAGGATCTGTTCGCCCACTTCTCGGCGATCCAGGGCGACGGCCACAAGTCGCTGGCCGAGAACCAGAAGGTCGAGTTCGATAGCGCGGACGGGCCCAAGGGTCCGCAGGCGATCAACATCCGCCCGGCGCAGTGAGCGCGACGCGCCCGCAAACCAGGCCCGGGAAACCGGGCTTTTTTGTCCCTCGTTCGCCCAAGGCGGCAGAGATGCCGAAACTCACGCGCGCCCGGGTCGAGTCGTGGACCCGGGAAAAGATCGAATCCCTGACGACGCCGGAGGTCCGGCAGCTGGGCGCCAACGCGCTTCAGCTGGCCGAGCCCGAGATCGCCGCGCTGTGCGACGCAGTGCTCGACGCGCGGCCGCGCGGGCGCCCGCCGGTTCGACGCGCCGGGCGCAAAGGCCAGGCGCGGCGCTTGCTGTCGCGCGCCAAGGCGCTCGGCCTGCGCGGCGCAACGCTGCAAAACCGGCTCTGGAGCCGTGGCGGGGTGAGGGCTAGCGACGGCGCGGTAATCCTCGCGCTCTGGGCCGACGACGTGCAGGCCGCCGACGGCGCCAGTCATTACCTGCTGTGGGCGCCGAACGTGGAAGGCTCGCGCCCCTGGTCGGATACGCCGGGGGGCCGGGAACGGCTCGAACATTGCCGCCTCGCTGCGGGAGGTGCCGGCGCCGAGGGCTTGCTCGTCTACGGCGAGCGCATGGAAGGTTGCTTGCCCGACGACAAGGCGCTCAGCGTGCTGGGCGCGGACCCCGACACCGTGCTCACGCTCAGGGTCGAGAAGCGCGCCGAGGAGTACTGGGCGAGCTGGGGCGGCGGGAGCCGCGCGGCGCGCTGAGACGCACGATCGCGGGAGGCGCGAGACAGATGCAGAAGCACGCCGTCTGGAGGCAGCAGGAGCAGCAGCTGATGGAACGCTGGGCGGCAGCGACCGAGCGCCATCGCGCGGCGCACGAAGCGCTCTCGGCCTCGCGGCCGGCGCAGGGCGGCGCTGCGCCGCATGACGAACTGGCGCTCGAGGCGCAGGCCGCGCGCGCCGAGATCGCGGCGCTCAGGCGCGAAGTCGCGCACCTGAAGCGCAAGTTCCTATCCGGAGACCGGTACTAGCCCAGGGCGGACGTTGGCCGGCCATCGCGGCGCGCGCCGTGGCTGCCGGTTGATCTGGATCAACTGGCGGTCGGCCGGCATTGCGAAAATGCCGGGGTCGCAAGGCGGGCTTTTCGCGTCGCCTTGCCGCAGCCGGGAGACCGCACATGATCAACGACACCGTGGTCGAGCTTTCGCGCTGGCAGTTCGCCGCGACCGCGCTCTACCACTTCCTGTTCGTGCCGCTCACGCTCGGGCTGTCGATGCTGCTCGCCGCGATGGAGACGGTGTACGTCACCACCGGGCGCGAGATCTACAGGCGCATGACCCAGTTCTGGGGCAAGCTGTTCCTGATCAACTTCGCCCTGGGCGTGGCCACCGGCCTCACCATGGAGTTCGAGTTCGGCACCAACTGGTCGTTCTACTCCAGCTTCGTGGGCGACACCTTCGGCGCGCCGCTCGCGATCGAGGGGCTGATGGCGTTCTTCATGGAATCGACCTTCGTCGGCCTGATGCTGTTCGGCTGGGAGCGCCTGTCGCGCGCGCAGCACCTGGCGGTGACCTACCTGGTCGCCCTGGGCTCGAACCTGTCGGCGCTGTGGATCCTGGTCGCCAACGGCTTCATGCAGGACCCGCAGGGCGCGCGCTTCAACCCGGTCACCATGCGCATGGAGCTCACCAGCTTCGGCGACCTGCTGTTCAGCGCCGACGCGCAGTCCAAGTTCGTGCACACCAGCGTCGCCGGCTACGTCACCGCGGCGATGTTCGTGGCCGGAATCAGCGCCTATTACATGCTGCGCAAGCGCCACCTTGAGCTCGCCAGGCGCTCGTTCCGCATGGCGGCGCTGTTCGGCGTGCTCGCCACGGCGGGGGTGATCACCCTGGGCGACGCGCTCGGCTTCGTCGGCGGCCACGCCCAGCAGGCCAAGCTCGCCGCGATGGAGGCGCTGTGGAAGAGCGAGCCCGCGCCGATGGCCTTCAACGTGCTCGCCGCGCCCTCGCAGAGCGAGCGCGCGAACCTGTGGACGGTGCAGGTGCCCGGCGCGCTCTCGCTGCTGGTGACGCACTCGCTCGAGGGCACGGTGCCCGGAGCCGACGCGCTCGAGAAGCAGGCGGCCGAGCGCATCCGCAACGGGATCCCCGCGGTCGAGGCGCTGCGCGCGCTCAGCCGCAACCCGGACGACGCGCAGGCGATGGCGCGCTTCAAGGCGCACGAGCAGGACCTCGGCTACGGCTTCCTGGTGCAGCGCTACGCTGCCGACCAGGACGTGACCAGGGTGAACCCGGACGACATCGAGCGCGCGGCGCGCGACACGATTCCCGAGGTATGGCCGGTGTTCTGGTCGTTCCGCATCATGGTGGGGCTCGGCCTGCTGATGCTTGCCTACTTCATCCTGGCGGTGATCTACACGCTGCGCAACGAGGTCGAGCACAAGCGCGCGTTCCTGCGCCTCGCGCTGTGGGCGATCCCGGTGCCCTTCATCGCCTGCGAGATGGGCTGGCTGGTGGCCGAGATCGGGCGCCAGCCCTGGACCGTGTACCAGGTGCTGCCGACCTGGATGTCGGCCTCGACGCACAGCGTCGCGTACATGGTGTTCTCGCTCACCGGCTTCGTCGTCCTGTACTCGATCTTCATCGCGATCGAGATGTACCTCATGGTGCGCAGCGTGCGCGCGGGGCCGCACGAGCACGCCACCGCCGGGAGCTGAGACATGGAAACCTATCTGCTGCTCAAGGTCTTGTGGTGGCTGCTGCTGGGCGTGCTGCTGATGGGCCTCGCGGTCATGGTCGGCATGGACATGGGGGTGGGGACCATCCTGCGCTGGGTCGGGCGCACCGACGCCGAGCGCCGCGTCGCGCTCAACATCATCGGGCCGCACTGGGACGGCAACCAGGTCTGGTTCATCCTCGGCGGCGGCGCGGTGCTCGCCGCCTGGCCGCTGATCTACGCCACCGCGTTCTCCGGCCTGTACGTGGTGATGCTGCTGCTGCTGTGGAGCATGATCGTGCGCCCGCTCGGCTTCGAGTACCGCAGCAAGCTGGCCTCGGCGCGCTGGCGCGGGGCCTGGGACTGGTCGCTGTTCGTGAGCGGCTTCCTGCCGATGCTGGTGTTCGGCGCCGCGATCGGCAACATGCTGCAGGGAGTGCCTTTCCATTTCACCTGGAACCTGACCTCGTACTACAGCGGCAGCTTCATCGCGCTGTTCAACCCGTTCGCGATCCTGTGCGGCCTGCTGTCGGTGGCGATGGCGGTCTACATGGGCGCGGTGACCGTGATGAACGGCGCCGAGGGCGCGATGCACGGGCGCGCGCGGCGGCTCGCGCTGTGGAGCGGCGTCGCCGCGCTGGTGCTGTTCAGCCTCGGCGGGCTGTGGGTGAGCGGCATGACGGGCTACCACCTGGTGCACGGTCCCGCCGCGGGCGCGGCGCAGACGCCGCTGCAGCAGGTGGTCGAGCGCGCGCGCGGCGACTGGCTGGCGAACTTCCGCGCCCACGCGGCCCTGTGGCTGGTGCCGGCGGCGGGCTACGCCGGCGTGCTGCTCGGCATGTGGGCGGCGCGGCGCGACCGGTCGCACCTCGCCTGGTGGCTGGGCGCGCTCGGCTGGATCGGCGTCATCGGCACCGTGGGGGCGGCGATGTTCCCGTTCATGATGCCCTCGAGCTCCGAGCCCTCGCAGAGCCTGACGGTGTGGAACGCGTCCTCGAGCGCGCACACGCTCACCTGGATGCTGGGCTTCACGCTGGTGTTCCTGCCGCTGGTGCTGTGGTACACCGGCTGGGCGTTCTGGGTCATGCGCGGCAAGGTCAGTCTGCAGCAGGTCGAATCCGACGAGCACGCCTACTGAGAAGGAGGCTACGCAATGGGCACCCTGGGACGCTTCCTGATCTACCTCGTCATCGCGGTCTGCGTGATCCTGATGGCGGTCATCCTGGGCGACTCCGGCCCCTGGTATTTCGCCTGGCTGGTCGGCAGCGTGATGATCGTGCTGATCGCGGCCGCCGGCGGCGCGCTGCTCGACACGCAGGAAGAGGCGCGCGCTCAGCCGGGCGCGGGCGGGTCGATCAGATCCTCGCGGTAGCGCGCGTAGCGCTCGCTGCCGCGCAGCAGCCCGGCGTGGCTGCCGCGCTCGACGACGCGGCCGCGCTCGAGCAGCAGCACCTGGTCGACGCGCTCGAGCGCGCGGCCGAGCTTGTGCGTGATGAGCAGCACCGTGCGCCCCGCCATGAGCCGGTCGATATCCGCGAGCAGCGCGCGCTCGGTCGGCGGGTCGAGGTTCTCGGTCGGCTCGTCGAGCAGCAGGATGGGCGCGTCGCGCAGCAGCGCGCGCGCGATCGCCACCCGCCGCGCCTGGCCTGCGGAAAGCCGCACCCCCGCCTCGCCCACCTGGCTCATGTAGCCTTCGGGCAGCGAGGCGATGAAATCGTGGATCTGCGCCGCGCGCGCGGCGCGCTCGATCGCCCGCCGGTCGGCGTGCGGGTCGGCGATGCACAGGTTCTCCATGATCGTGGCATTGAACAGATACGTGTCCTGCGAGACCACGGCGATCAGCGCGCGCAGGTCCTCGCCGCGGTAGCTGCGCAGGTCGTTGCCGCCGAGCCGGATCTCGCCCTGCTGGAACTCGCGCAGGCGCAGCAGCAGCTGCACCACGCTGCTCTTGCCCGCGCCGCTGGGGCCAAGCAGCGCGACGCGGCCGCCGGCCTTTAGCTCGAGCTCGAGACCGTCGAGCGCCCAGGGCGCCCCGGCGTGGTAGCGCAGCCGCACGCCGCGCATCGAAATGCCGCTGTCGCGCGGCCGCGGCGACGGCGCGCGCGGCTCGGCGACCTGCGGCTTCGCATCCGCCAGCTCGAAGACGCGGCGCGCGGCGGCGAGCGTCTCGCCCAGCTTCTGCAGGGCGAGCGGCAGCGGGCTCACCGCCTCGAAGCTCGCCAGCACCAGGAACGCGAGCAGCGCCAGGTCGGCCGGCTGCAGGCCGCCGCGGGCGAGCAGGGCGGTGCCGAGCAGCACGCTGCCCCACAGCGCGAGGCTGGCGCAAAGTCCCGGCGCGCCCTCGGCGATGCCCGAGAGCGTTGCGAGGCGCCGCTGCGCGGCGCTCAGGCGCGCGCTCAGGCGCTCGATCCTGCGCGCCTGGCGCCCGGAGGCGCCGTAGACCCGCAGCTCGGCCATGCCCTGCACGCCGTCGAGCAGCGCGCCGCGCAGCGCCGCCCTGGCATGAACCAGCTCGGCGCCCGGAGCGTCGCCCGCGCGGCGCAGGAGCAGCGGCAGCGCCGCTCCCGCCACGAGCAGCAGCGCGAGCGCGAGCAGGGCGATCGCCGCGCTGTAGCTCGCCAGCACGAGGGTGACGATGGCGACTCCTGCCGCTCCCGCCGCGAGCGGCGCGAACAGGCGCAGGTAGGCGTGCTGCAGGGTCTCGACGTCGGCCTGGATGCGATCGACCAGGTCGCCGCCGCGATGCGTCTCGAGCCCGGCCGGCGCGAGCGGCTCGAGCCGCCGGTAGAGCCACACCCTGAGCTCGGACAGCAGGCGGAAGGTGGCTTCGTGCGTCACCAGGCGCTCGACGTAGCGCCCGCCCGTGCGCAGGATCGCGAACAGGCGAATCAGCGCGGCCGGGGTGAAGTAGTCGATCAGCGCACCCGCCGCGCCCGCGATTGCCATCGCCGTGATGAACCAGCCGGCGACCGCCATCAGGGCGACGTTGGCGAGCGTGGTGGCGAGCGTGAGCAGCGCGCCGAGCGCCATCCATCCCCAGTAGGGCCGCAGCAGGACGAGCAGCCTGAGGAGCAGCTTGAGGTCGCCGCGCACCTCAGAGCGCCTGCAGCATGCGTGCGTACAGTCCGCCCGCGCCGGCGAGCGCGTCGCGCGCGCCCTGTTCCGCCACGCGCCCGCCCTCGAGCACCACGACGCGGTCGGCGCTGCGCACGGTGCGCAGGCGGTGCGCCACCATCAGCAGGGTGCGCTCGCGCGCCAGCCGCGCGATCGCCGCGCCGACCAGCGCCTCGGTCTCCGGGTCGAGGCTGGCGGTGGCTTCGTCCATCACGACCACCGGCGCGTCCTTGAGGAAGGCGCGCGCGAGCGCGATGCGCTGCACCTGCCCGCCCGAGAGGTTCTGGCCGCGCTCGCCGAGCGGGGTGTCGTAGCCCCGCGGTAGGCGCTCGATGAATTCGTCGGCGTGGGCCTGGCGCGCCGCCGCGCGCACTGCCTCGAGCGCCGCGGCGGGGTCACCCAGGCGGATGTTGTCCAGGATGCTGCCCTCGAACAGGTGCGCGCGCTGGGGCACCCAGGCGACGTGGCGCAGCCAGTGCGCGGCGTCGAGCGCGGCAAGGTCGTGGCCGTCGATCAGCACCCGCCCGCGCTGGGGCTGCAGGAAGCCGAGCAGCAGGTTGAGCACCGTGCTCTTGCCGGCCCCGCTGGGGCCGACCAGCGCGGTGACGCGGCCGGGCTCGAGCGCGAAGCTCGCGCCGCGCAGCGCCTCGCGCCCTGGTTCGTAGGCGTAGTGCACGTCCTCGAGACGGATGGCGATCGGGCCCGCCAGCGCGGGACGCGCCTCGCCCCGCGCGCTGCGCGGCGGCAGCGGCACTTCGAGCAGCTCGACGATGCGCGTGCCCGCGCCGATCGCCTCCATGCGCGCGTGGTAGCGCAGGCCCAGGCTGCGCAGCGGCAGGTAGTACTCCGGCGCGAGCAGCAGGATGAACAGGCCGGCCTCGAAGCCCATTTCGCCGTGCAGCAGGCGAAAGCCGATCAGCACCGCGACCAGCGCGATGCTTACCGTGGCGAAGAATTCGAGCACCAGCGCGGACAGGAACGCGACCCTCAGCACCGCCATGGTGCTGCGCCGGTAGTCGTCGGAGATGCGCGCGATCAGGTCGGCCTCGCGGCGCGAGGCGTTGAACAGCTTGAGCGTGGTCAGCCCCTGCAGGGCGTCGAGGAAGCGCGCGCTCATGCGCGCGAGCTTTTGCCACTGGCGCTGGTTGAGGCGCTCCGCGCCGCCGCCGATCAGCACCATGAACAGCGGGATCAGCGGCGCGCTCAACAGCAGCACCAGGGCCGAGATCCAGTCGCGCGGAAAGACGAACGCCAGGATCGCGAGCGGGACCAGCGCGACCAGCGCGAGCTGCGGCAGGTAGCGCGCGTAGTAGGGCTCGAGCGCCTCGACCGCGTCGAGCGCGGCCAGCGCCAGCTCGCCGCTCGCGCGGCCGCGGGCGTACGCCGGCCCGAGCGCCTGCAGGTGGTCGAACAGCTCAGCGCGCACCCGTTGCTTGACCCGCGTCGCCGCGCCCACCGCGGCCTGCTCGGCCGCGAGCGAGAGCACGAAGCGCAGCGCGAAAATCGCCGGCAGCGGCCACAGCCAGGGCAGGATCTGCGCCGGCGCCGCATGGCGAAGCAACGCCGCGTCGAGCGCCTTGGACAGCAGCCAGGCCTGCGGGATCAGCAGCAGGCCGCACAGCGTGCCCAGGCCCGCGGCGAGCACGAGCGGGCGGCGCGCGCCGCGGGCGAGGCTGCGCAACCAGGTCGCGCTGCGTGGGGCGTCCATTCTCATTCCGGTGCGGTTGGCGGGCATTCTAAGCGCCAGGCACTTCGCCCGTGGCAATTGAGCGCCAAATGGCTATAAGCTTGACGGCCATTCCACGGGGACAAAGCAATGCGCGACATCCTTGCGGTCGACCGCCTCGACATCCTGGTGCTGGTGGATAACCTCACCGACAGCCTGTCGAGCACCCCGAGCAACGTGATCCCGGAGTGGACCGGGCTGCTCACCAGCGGGCGCATGCACATCGTCTCGGGCGGGGCCATCTGCTGCGCGCACCACGGCCTGTCGCTGCTGATCACGGCGCACCTGGGCGGCAACAAGCGCACGCTGCTGTTCGACGCCGGGCCGGAGGGCGCGACCTTCCAGCGCAACGCCGGGATCCTGGGGGTGGATTTCGGCGCCATCGACGCGGTGGTGCTGTCGCACGGACACTGGGATCATGCCGGCGGGCTGGTGACCGCGATCGAGTCGATCGCCGGCCACCGCGGCAAGGGCGAGGTGCCGTGCTACGTCCATCCGGGCATGTTCGCGCAGCGCGCGACGCAGCGCCCGACCGGCGAGATGGCGGTGCACGAGCCGGTGCCCGACCCGAAGCTGCTCGCCGAGGCGGGGGCGAAGGTGGTGAACACGCGCGAGCCGCAGGCCCTGTGCGGCGGCGCGTTCTACCTCAGCGGCGAGATCCCGCGCCGCACGCGCTACGAGCTCGGGCTGCCCGGGCACATGCGGCGCGCGGCCGAAGGCAAGTCCTGGGAACCCGATCCGCTGCTGATGGACGAGCGCTTCGTCGCGGTGCAGGTCAAGGACAAGGGCCAGTTCGTGTTCTCTGCCTGCTCGCATGCCGGCGTGATCAACGTGCTCAGGCACGCCAGGCGGACCTTTCCCAAAGTGCCGCTGTACGGCGTGATGGGCGGCTTTCATCTGTCGGGGATCACCGAGAAGGCGATTCCGAACACGGTCGCGGACCTGAAGAAGCTGCGCCTGAAGCTGCTCGCGCCGGGGCATTGCACCGGCTGGCGCGCGACGTCGGCGATGGCGCGCGCCTTCGGCGACCGCCTGCTCGCGCCCTCGGCGGTCGGCAAGCGCTACCTGATCTGACGACGGCGTCAACTTCGCTTGCCGCACCCCCCGGCAGCGACGCAATAGGCGCGGCGGATGTTATTCGCTTGTCCAAGCTTGATCGTCGGCAACAGCTTGCGCGACCTTATTGCCTTGTCGCGGCGCACATACTAGGCTGAGCGGGCCGATTCAGGCCGATTAATTCAGGCCGATATGAGCGATGCGTTCACGGACCGCCGCCGTCCGGCAAGCAGCAGCGCGATGCTCGCCGCGATCGTAAATTCGGCGGACGACGCGATCGTGGCCAAGGCGCTGGACGGCACGATCTTGGAATGGAATCCCGCGGCGCAAGGCATGTTCGGCTACGCCGCGGACGAAATCGTCGGCAAGCACATCTCGCTCATCGTGCCTGCGGACCTGCAGGACGAGGAGCGCGAGATTCTGGCGCGCATCGCGCGCGGCGAGCGGATCAAGAATTACGAATCGAGGCGGCTGCGCAAGGACGGCGGCGAGTTCGACGTCTCGCTCACGATCTCCCCGGTCGTCGACTCCGGCGGCGAGGTGATCGGGATCTCGACGATCGCGCGCGATATCACGCCGCGCAGGGAGGCCGAGCGGCGCGTCGAGCGTCTCAACCGGACCTATGCGGTGCTGAGCGGCATCAATTCCCTCATCGTGCGGGTGAGCGACCGCAACGTCCTGTTCCGCGAGGCCTGCCGCATCGCGACCGGCATGGGGCGCTTCCGCGCGGCGTGGATCGGCATCTGCGACACGGCGGGCGCCGAGCTCGAGGTCGTGGCGGCCGAAGGTGAAGTGCGCCACATCGTGATCGACGCGGTGCCGCTCGCCACCGGAGGGGACAACGACCCCGCCTACGGCCTGGTGGGCGAGGCGCTGCGCAGCCGGCGCCCGGCGGTGGCGAACGACGCGCAGAACGATGCGCGCATCCCGCGCCGCGACGAATGCGCGAGACGCGGAATCCGCTCCATCGCGATATTTCCGCTGGTCGTCGACGGCAGAGCGGTCGGGGTGCTCGGCCTGCAGGCGGCCGACAAGGACTTCTTCGACGCCGAAGAGCTCAGGCTGTTCGAGGAGCTCGCGGGCGACGTGGCATTCGCCCACGCCCACATCATCCAGCAGGAGAGCCTGGAGAACCTGACCTACTACGACGCACTGACCGGACTCGCCAACCACAAGCTCTTCCGCGAGCGCCTGCGGCAGCACATCCGGTCGGCGGCGCGCGAAGGCAGGCGGTTCGCGGTCCTGGTGTTCGACGTCGAGCACTTCAAGACTTACAACGATACGCTTGGCCGCCACAGCGGTGACGAGCTGCTGCGCGAGGTCGCGGCGCGCTGCGCGGTCCACGCCCTCGACCGCGATCTGCTGGCGCGCATCGTCGGTGACCGGTTTGCCGTCATCGTGCCGGAGGTGCGCAGCGAAAGGCACGTCGCACGGCTGGCGGAAGGCCGCTACCGCGAGATCTTCGGCCCGCCGTTCCGGATCGGGGAGTCCGAGCTGAAGCTGTCCGCGCGCTACGGCATCGCGCTCTACCCGACCGACGGCTCCGAGGCGGACGCGCTGTACCAGAACGCCGAATCAGCCCTCAAGAGCGCCAAGTCGGGCACCTCGCGCTACCTCTTCTACGCCAGGGAGATGAGCGAGCGCGTGGTGGAGAGACTTGGCCTGGAGAGCCGGCTGCAGCGGGCCCTGGAGCGCAGGGAGTTCGTTCTGCACTACCAGCCGAAGCTGAACCTGGAGACTCACCGCTGCGCCGGCGTCGAGGCGCTGCTGCGCTGGCAGAGCGAAGGTTCGGGGCTGGTCGCTCCCGGCGGCTTCATTCCGCTGCTCGAGGAAACCGGCCTCATTCTGCAGGTCGGCGCCTGGGTCGCGGAGCAGGCCGCGACGGACTACGGCCGCCTGGCCGCCGCCGGACTGCACGAGGTGCGTGTCGCGGTCAACGTGTCCCCGGTCGAGCTGCGCCAGGCGGACTTCGTCGATTCGATGCGGCGCGCGCTGGCGCACGCGCCGGCGCCGGCCGGGATCGACATCGAGGTCACCGAGAGCGTGCTGATGCAGGACGTGCACGCCAACATCGACAAGTTGACCAGCCTGCGCAAGATGGGGATGAGCATCGCGATCGACGACTTCGGCACGGGCTATTCCTCGCTCGCCTACCTGTCCAAGCTGCCCGTGCAGACGATCAAGATCGACCGCTCGTTCGTCATCACCATGCTCAGCGAGCCGGACACGATGACGCTCGTCTCGACCATCATCTCCCTCGCGCATTCGCTCAGGATGTCGGTCGTGGCCGAAGGCGTCGACGCCGAGGAGCAGGCGAAGATTCTGCGGCTGCTCAAATGCGACGAGCTTCAGGGCTACCTGTACTGCAGGCCGATTCCGTTCGACGAACTGCTGGGTTTCCTGCGCCGCCCGCCCGGCGGGTAGGCAATCGCCGCCGGCGCTAGACTCCCGTTCTCGCCGGGAGCCCGCCCATGTACAACCTGCAGCAAGCCGCCGTATTCCTTCTCACCGCCGTCGTGCTCGTTCCTCTGTTCCGCCGCGCGCGGCTGGGCGCGGTGGTCGGGTATCTCGTCGCCGGGATGCTGATCGGCCCCTCGGGGCTGGGGCTGATCGCCGACCCGGCGGCGACGCTGCAGTTCGCCGAGTTCGGCGTGGTGCTGCTGCTGTTCATCATCGGCCTCGAGCTCGAGCCGCGCCGCCTGTGGGTGATGCGGCGCGCGGTGTTCGGCCTCGGCGCGGCGCAGCTCGCGCTTACCGCGCTCGCGCTCGGCGGCATCGCGCTCGCGCTCGGTCTCGACTGGCGCGCGGCGACGGTCGCCGGGCTGGGCCTGGCGCTGTCGTCGACCGCGCTGGTGCTCACCGCGCTGGCCGAGCGCGGCCAGCTCGCCGCGCGCCACGGGCGCGAGGCGTTCGCGGTGCTGCTGTTCCAGGACATGGCGGTGATCCCGATGATCGCGCTGCTGCCGCTGCTCGCCGGCGGCGCCTCGGGCATGCAGCTCGACGCCGGCGCTCAAGGGCCTGGCGGCGATCCTGCTGGTGGCCGCGGCGAGCCGCGCCGTGGTGCGCCCGGCGCTGCGCGCGGTGGCGCGCTGGGGCGGGCGCGAGGTGTTCACCGCCGCGGCGCTGCTGCTGGTGGTCGGCGCCGCGCTGGGCATGGAGCTGATCGGGCTGTCGCCCTCGCTCGGCGCCTTCCTCGCCGGCGTGCTGGTGGCGGACTCGGAGTTCCGCCACGAGCTGGAAGCCGACATCGAGCCGTTCAAGGGCCTGCTGCTGGGGCTGTTCTTCATCGCGGTCGGCATGAGCGCGAACCTCGGCCTGCTCGGGCGCGAGCCGCTGCTGGTGCTCGCGCTGGCGCTCGGGCTGATGGCGGTCAAGTTCGCGCTCATGGCGCTGGTGTCGCGCGCGATGGGCGCGCCGTGGGCGAGCGCGCTCGCGGTCGGCGACGCAGTCTCGCAGGGCGGCGAGTTCGCCTTCGTGCTGTTCGGTGCCGCGGCCGGCTTCGGCGTGCTCGCCGGCCCGGTGGCCGAGCGGCTGGTGCTCGCGGTGACGCTGTCGCTGGTGATCTCGCCGCTCGCGTTCGCGCTGCACGACCGGCTGCTCGCCGGCTGGCGCGCGCGCGCCGCGCCGCCCGAGTTCGACTCAATCGACGATCCGGGCAAGCCGGTGATCATCGCCGGCTACGGCCGCGTGGGACAGATCGTCTCGCGCGTGCTCAACATGTGCGGCATCCCGTTCACCGCGCTCGAGCTGTCCTACCAGCAGGTCGACTTCGTGCGCCGCTTCGGCGGCAAGGTCTACTACGGCGATGCCTCGCGCCTGGAGCTGCTGCAGGCGGCCAAGGCGGGCGAGGCGAAGCTGTTCGTGCTCGCGATCGACGACGTCGAGGCGTCGCTGCGCACCGCGGCGGTGGTGCGGCGCCATTTCCCCGAGCTGCCGATCATCGCCCGCGCGCGCAACCGCAACCATGTGTACCGCCTGCGCGACCTCGGCGTGAGCAACATCATGCGCGACACCTTCCCTTCGAGCCTCGCCATGGCCGAGCAGGCGCTGCTGCGGCTGGGGATGTCGGCCTCGGCGACCGCCGGCGCGCTGTCGCTGTTCCGCCGCCACGACGAGGAGCGGCTCGAGTCGCAGTACGCGCTGCGCAACGACGAGGCGAAGCTGATCCAGACCACGCGCGAGGCGGCCGAGCAGCTCAAGGAGCTGTTCGAGTCCGACCCCACGGCGCGGCGCGGCGCAGGGCGCTAGAATCCGCATCCCGTTCCCTTCCGGAGAGCACGATGGCCATCACGATGTACCAGGCGAGCGCGCCGCGCTTCGCCAACACGCTCGGCAACCTGGCCGGGGTTCTCGACAAGGCACAAGCGCACGCCGAGGCGAAGGGCCTCGACCCGCTGGTGCTGACCGCCTGCCGTATCTTCCCCGACATGTTCCCGCTCTCGCGCCAGGTGCAGATCGCGACCGACACCGCGAAGGGAGCGCTCGCGCGCCTGGCCGGGGTCGAGGTGCCGAAGTACGAGGACAGCGAGCAGAGCATCGCGGAGCTCAAGGGGCGCATCGCGAAGACGGTCGCGTTCCTGCAGGGTTTCAGGCCGGAGCAGATCGACGGCACCGAGGACAAGGAGCTGTCGATCAAGCTCGGCAAGAACGAGGTGAGCTGGAACGGGATGCAGTACCTGCTCGGCTTCGCGCTGCCGAACTTCTATTTCCACGTCACCACCGCCTACTGCATCCTGCGCCACAACGGGGTCGAGCTCGGCAAGCGCGACTACATCGGCAATCCCTGAGTAGAATCGGCCAATCTGATCGCAACGGAACGATTTCATGCCCGCCAAGCTTTCCATCGCGCCGCGCGACTGGGCCAGTCAGCCGCCCTACGTCTACCCGGGCTACAAATCGACCGTCAAGCGCGGCCCGACCCGGCCCCTGGTGCCGCTCAAGAGCGCGCTCGCGCAGCGCAATGCCCCGGTCTACGGCCACGACGACATCGACCCGCTCGATCACGACCTGACGCGCAACGCGGCCAGGAACGGCGCCCCCCTGGGCGAGCGCATCGTGGTCACCGGCCGCGTGCTGGACGAGGACGGCCGGCCGGCGGCCCACACCCTGGTGGAGATCTGGCAGGCCAACGCCGCCGGGCGCTACGTGCACAAGGCCGACCAGCACAACGCGCCGCTCGATCCGAACTTCCTCGGCGCCGGGCGCTGCCTGACCGACCGGGACGGCCGCTACCGCTTCCTGACCGTCAAGCCGGGGGCCTATCCGTGGCAGAACCACCCCAACGGCTGGCGGCCCAACCACATCCATTTCTCGCTGTTCGGGGAGCATTTCGCCAGCCGGCTGGTGACCCAGATGTACTTCTCGGGCGACCCGCTGCTGGCGCTCGACCCGATCTACCACAGCGCCCCCGAGGGGGCGCGCGAGCGACTGCTGTCGCGCCTGAACCTGGACGTGGTGGGCGAGGCCGGGTTCGCGCTCGGGTTCGAGTTCGACATCGTCCTGCGCGGTCCGCACCAGACCCCGGCCGAGGCCTGAGGCCATGAAACTGACCCAGACTCCCTCCCAGACAGTAGGTCCTTACTTCGCCTATGGACTAACGTCAGAGCAGTACGGCTACGATTTCAGGAGCCTTTTCGGGCCGGTGCTGGCGGAGCCGCAGGCGGCCGGCGAGCACATCCGGCTCAGCGGCCGGGTGTTCGACGGCGACGGCGTGCCGGTGCCCGACGCGATGCTCGAAATCCGCCAGGCCGACGCGGAGGGGCGCTTCATCGCCTCGCGCGCGGAGAGCCTGGCGAGCGGTTTCAGGGGCTTCGGCCGCTGCGGCACCGGCACCCACCCCTCGCGGCACTACTGGTTCGATACGGTCAAGCCGGGCGCGGCCGCGCCCGGCGAGGCACCCTGCATCGACCTGATCGTGACCATGCGCGGCATGCTGCTGCACGCCTTCACCCGGGTCTACTTCGACGACGAGCGCGAGGCGAACGCGCGCGACCCGGTGCTTGGCGCGGTGTCGGCGGAGCGCCGCGCGACGCTGATCGCGAAGCGCGAGGCGCTGCCCGGCGGGGTCAGCTACCGCTTCGACATCCGGATGCAGGGCCCGAAGGAAACGGTGTTCTTCGACCTCTAGCCCTTGCTCAGGCGTTGGGGGCGGCGGCGAAGAGCTTCTCGCGCCGCCCCTGGCAGTCAGCGCAGCGCAGCGCGGTCGGGTTCACCCGCAGCCGCGCGCGCGGAATCGGCTCGCCGCAGTCCACGCACAGGCCATAGTTGCCCTCGGCGGCGCGCTCGCGCGCGGCCTCGATCTGCGCCAGCTCGCGCAGGTGCAGCTCGATCAGGTCGTTTTCGATCGTGCTTCGCACGCGCCCGAAGGCGCGGTCGGCCTCGTCCCCCGCAGAGTCGCTCGGCGTGCCCTGGTCCTTGAGCGCGCTGCGCCGCTCGGCCACCCGCGCGCGCAGCTCGCGCTCGCGCGCATCCAGCGCAGCGAGCAGTCCGCTTAGCCGTCCTGCGTCATGTCGCTCGGAATTCCGCCTCATCCCGCTGCGACAGGCGCTGCCGGAGGAAGTTTCCGGTCCGCAGCGGGCGCTCAGGCCTGCTGCTGCCATTCGGCGCGGCGAAACCGCTTGCGCCGCGAACGCGCCGGCTCGCCCTGCGCCGCGTACTCGCGCAGCCGCTCGCCCACCGCGCGCGCGACTTCGCCCGGCAGCTGATGCGCGACCGCCGCGAAGCGGCGCGCGATCGTCTCCGGCTTGAGCGGGTTGGCGCCGTCGTGGAAATAGCCGCGCTCGCGCTCCCACACCAGCGCTCGCTCGCCCGCAGTCAGGCCGTAGCAGAGCTGGAAGCCCTGCAGCGCGCCGCCGCTCGCCTGCGACACGAACAGGTCGAAATAGTCGTCGTGAAACCAGCGCCGCCGGGTGAGCGGCGAGTCCTGCGTCAGCTCTAGAATTTCACGCATGCGCCAAGTTTACCTCCGTCCCGCGGCCGCGGCGCGCTGTTGACCCCGGGGGCCGCCGCGAGTAGCTTGGCGGCGCCTTTCCAGAGAGAGGAGGTATTCGATGAAGCCCGAGCTTACGACGCTGGTGTGGGCGGTGGCGCTCGCTTTCGTGCAGGTGCTGATCGCGGTGCAAGGCGCGCTGATGCAGGTGGGCCTGATGCCCCTGGTGGGCAACCGCGAGAAGTTTCCGGAGCTGACCGGCTGGGCCGGGCGCGCCGAGCGCGCGCAGCGCAACATGATCGCGAACCTGGTGCTATTCGCCACCCTGGTGCTGGCCGCTGTGGCTGCCGGCCGCACCAACAACATGACGCTGGTCGGTGCCGAGCTGTTCCTGTGGGCGCGGGTCGCCTACGCGATCGTGTACCTGCTCGGCCTGCCGTGGCTGCGCACCGGGGTGTGGACGGTGTCCATCATCGGCCTGATCCTGATTTTCGCCCAGCTGCTCTAGCCCGGCGGCGCGTAGTAGTAGCGCCGGCGGCGCAGCGGGCGCTGCGTCTCGGCCTGGCTCGGGACCTTGTTGCCCTTGGCGTACATGCACTGCGTGTAGGCGATGTCGTAGCGCTGCTGCAGGGTATAGGAGGAGCGCCCGGCGGCGCCCGCGCCGGCGACCGAGCCGACCAGCAGCCCCGCTCCCGCGCCGGCCCCGGCGCCCTGGTGGCCGCCGATCAGCGCACCGGCGACCGCGCCGACCGCGGTGCCGATCGCCGCGCTTTTCACGCCGCTGTCGACCGAGGCCTGCTGCGCGCTGGTGCCAGCCTGGCTGTCGGCAAACTGGCGGCACGTGAAGTCGTCGCTGCGGAACTGGTCGAAGGTCTTGCCGTCGCCGGGCAGGACCATCACGCTCGGTCCGCTCGGCGGCACCGTGGCGCAGGCGCCCAGCACGAGCGCCGCGGCGGCGAGCGCGGCGAGGGAAGTCGGTTTCATCGTTGTCGTCCTTCTGACGTTATTGCGGCGGCTGCGGCGCGACGCGCTGCCAGCCGGCCGGGCAATGCTTGACGTAGGGGTAATACGCCTTCGCCTCGGCGCAGTAGTACCACCAGTCGCTGCTGGCCGGGGCTTGCCCGCGCTCGGCATCGCCGCGTTCGATGTAGGTCGGCGGCGAAGCCGGCACCACCACGACCCGCGGCGGATAGTCGTAATATGGGTAGGAATAATACGGGCCGGGGTAGTAGTAGGGGGCAGGGTAGAGCGGCACGCCGACCGAAACGCCCAGGTGCACGTGGCCGTCGGCCAGGGCAGGCGAGGCGAGCGCGGCGCCGAGCGCGAGCGCGGCCAGCACGGGCAGAAGTCTTTTCATCGTGATCGATCGATTGCGCAAGACCCGGACAAGATAATCCAGCGGCGCGCGAGCTGCGCGCCGAATTGGTAACAAATGGTTACTCGCGGGCCCTAAAACCGTGCGGGCGATACAGGTCGTTACATTTGCCCGTCGACGCCGCACGGCCAACGGCGTTACATGACGGCGAGCGCAAGCTTTGCGCGAAACCAGGGACTGTCGAACCATGCGAATCGGAATATTTCTGTGCGCCGCGGGCATCGCGGCGACCGGCGCCGCGGCTGCGCCGGCGGCATTGGCGGACGTTGGAGTGCGAATCGAGATCGGCGTGCCGCCGCCGGCGCCGCGCATCGAAGTGGTGCCGGCGCCGCGCGCGGGCTACGTCTGGGCGCCGGGCTACTGGGCCTGGAACGGCCACCGGCATACGTGGGTCAGCGGGCGCTGGATCGTCGCGCGCCGCGGCTATCACTGGGTGCCCGAGCACTGGGAGCGGCACGACGGCCGATGGCTTTACGCGCAGGGGCGCTGGAGGCGAGCGGAGACGCGACCGCGATCGCCGCTGACGGCGCAACGCGTCAGTAGATCCTGACCACAATCTTGCCGACCTGCGCGTCGGACTCCATGTAGTCGATCGCGGCGGGCAGCTGCGCGAAGTCGAACACGCGGTCGAGCAGCGGCTCGATGCGCCCGTCGGCGATCGCCGGCAGCAGGTCGGCGACGAAGCCACGCACGGTCGCCGAGCGCTGCTCGGCGCTGCGCAGCCGGTTCGAGACCCCGAACAGGGTCAGGCGCTTCGAATGCAGCGCCTCGAGGTCGATCTCGCTCCTGAGCACGCCGTCGACGTGGCCGACCGTCGCCAGCCGGCCCTCGAAGGCGAGCGTGCGCAAACATTCCGGGAACACGCTGCCGCCGACCGCGTTAACCACCAGGTTCGCGCCCTTGCCGCCGCTGGCGGCCATAACCGCGTCGTGGAAATCGCCCTTGCGCGTTCTGAGCGCGAGGTCGAGGCCGAGCGGCGCGAGTCGCTCGAGCTTCGCCGCCGAGCCCGAGGTGCCGGCGACCTTGGCGCCGAGCGCCTTGCCCGCCTGCAGTGCGCCGACCCCGACGCCGGAGGACACGCCGGTGATCAGCAGCCATTCGCCCGCGCGCAGCCGCCCCTGGCCGATCAGCATGTCGTGCACCACCATGAACACCAGCGGCACCGCCGCCGCCTGCTCCCACGACAGGCGCTGCGGCACCGAGATCGCCTCGCGCGCGTCGATCAGCGCGTACTCGGCGAAGGCGCCGGCCGCGCGCCCCATCACGCGCTCGCCCGGCGCGAAGCCGGCCACGCCCGCGCCGAGCGCGACGACCTCGCCCGCGGCCTCGCCGCCGGCCGGCTTGGACCCGGCGCCCGGCTTGGCGCCGATGCCGCGCGCGGCGAGCAGCTCGCCGCGGTTGAGGCCCGCAGCGCGCACCCGCACCAGAATCTGGCCCGCGCCGGGCTCGGGCGGAGGCGCCTCGCGCCGCTCGAGCAGCGCGCGGCCGGCGTCTCCGCGCAGGGTATAGGCGATCATAGGTCGCGCAGTGTATTACATTGCGCGCAGGAGGCAGAACTCATGGGCACACAAGACTGGCCGAAGCTCGCCGCGGAACTGGAGCGCCTGCTCAGGCTGCGCGCGGTGCCGTTCGGCATGAAGCTGTACGCCGCGCGCGAGGAGATGGAGGCGGTGCCGAAGATCAGGCGGCCCAAATCCATTCACACCCTGGACCAGGTCGTGGCGCAGGCCGCGCGCCTGGGCTGGACGGTCGGCGTCACGGCCGAGGACCTCGCGGGCGACCAGTGCCGCTCGGTGGTGGGGCTGGGCGGCGCAGGACGAGAAATGGCGCTCGGGCCAGCACATGGTCGGCGTCTGGTTCGCCACGCTCGAGGACGCCGGCCGCGCACCAGGCCGCGATGCACCTGGTGCCGAAGGGGAAGTTCGCCGCGCTCGCGGTCTCGCCGCTGGCGGCGGGCAGGCTCGACCCGCCCGACATCGCGCTGTTCTACGCCACGCCCGGGGCGATGATCTATTTCATCAACGGCCTGCAGTGGGCGGGCTACAAGCGCTTCGACTGGAGCGTGGTGGGCGAGTCCTCCTGCGCCGACTCGTGGGGCCGCGCGCTCGCCACGCGCGAGCCGAGCCTGTCGATCCCGTGCTTCGCCGAGCGGCGCTACGGCGGGGTGCTGGACGACGAGCTGCTGATGGCGCTGCCGCCCGGGAAGCTCGAGCAGGCGATCGTCGGCATGCAGGCGCTGGCGCAGAACGGCTTTCGCTACCCGTTCGCCCAGTACGGCATCCAGCAGGACGTGCGCGCGGGGATGGCGGTCAGCTACCCCGACCGCAAGTAGCCCCGCGCGCGGTCCTGCGCCCTAGCGGCGCGCTTCGTGGATGTCCTGCCTGCGGTCGCGGCGATCGGCGCGCAGATCGCGCTTGTCGCCGCGGCGCTCGGCGCGGTCGTGGCGAATGTCGCGCCGGTCCGCGCGAGCACCCGCGCGATCGCCATGGCGCATGTCGTGCCTTGCGTCGCGCCGGTCATGGCGGATGTCGTGCGTGTCGTGGCGTACATCGCGCCGGTCCTGGCGCATATCGTGCCTGTCCGACGATTGTGCGAACGACACGCTGCTCACCGCCAGCAGCGCCGCGGCGCCCGCGGCGTAGATCAGTTTCTTCATCATGCTGATTCTCCCGTTGGTTGAAGTTGAAGCGGCCGGGCGCGACTGCGCCCTGCACACGCCCATTGAACGCGCATCGCGCGCGGGCGACTGCAACCGAGTGTTACGGGATGTACGCGTGAATTAGTGCGCGTCAGCCGCCGAAGCCGTCGGCGACCATCACTTCGATCAGGCGCGGGCCGCCGCTCGCGAGCGCCTCGCGCAGCGCGGGCGCGAAGTCCTGCGGCTCGAGCACGCGTCTGGCCGGCACGCCCATCGATTGCGCGAGCGCGCAGTAGTCGATCGACGGCTCGCGGATGTCCATGCCGATGAACCTGTCGCTGTGGCGCATCGAGATCAGCCGCTCCTTGAGGATGCGGTAGCTGCGGTTGTTGGTGATGACGTAGGTCACCGGCAGCTTCTCGTGCGCTGCGGTCCACAGCGCCTGCACGCCGTACATCGCGCTGCCGTCGCCGACTACCGCAACCACCGGGCGGCCGGGCAGCGCGAGGCTGACGCCGACCGCGCCCGGCAGCGCGAAGCCCAGGCCGCCGCTCGCCAGGCCGTAGTAGCTCTTGGGGTCGCGCAGCGCGAGGAATGCCGGCAGGCTGTTGGCCGAGGTGAGCGCCTCCTCGACCACCACGGCGTCATGCGGCAGGTTCTCCGCGATGCGCAGCATCAGGTAGCGCGGGTCGATCGGCTTTTCCTCGGCGGCCTCGAGCGCCGCGACGCGCGCCTTGTCGCGCTGCGCCGACCAGTTGCGCGGCGCGAGCGCGGCCAGGCGCTGCGCGGCGGCGGCCGGGCGCGCAGCGCGCAGCAGCGGCAGCAGCGCGCGCAGCGTCTCGCGCACGTTGGCCTGCACGGCGAACTCCGTCGGATGGTTCTTGCCGAGCTCCCAGTCGCGCTCGCTGACGTGTACCACCGGCATGCCCTCGGGCAGCGGATCGACCGGGCTGTAGACCGACATGCGCAGCAGGTCCGCGCCGAGGCAGATCGCCAGGTCGAACGGCTCGAGAGCGGCGCGCACCGCTTTCTGGTTGCGCGTCAGCGCGCCGAGGTAGGCGCGGTGCTCGCTCGGGAACGTCGCGCCGTAGGGAACGGTCTGCTGGTACACGCCGGCGCCGAGCAGCTCCGCCAGCTCGGCGGCCTCGGCGAAGGCGTCATGGATCGACAGCTCGTGGCCGGCGAGGATGACCGGATTGTTCGCCGCAAGCATCTTGCGCGCGAGGCGCGCCAGCGCCTCGTCCGAAGGCCGGTTGCGCGCGTCGACCCGCGTCGGCGGCGCCGGCGCGAGCTCGAGCTCCTGCTCCAGCACGTCGCCCGGCAGCGAAATGAAGACCGGCCCGGTGGGCGGGGTGAGCGCGAGCTTCGCCGCACGCCGAATGATGAGCGGCAAGTCCGCGGCGCGCGTCACCTCGACCGCCCACTTGACCAGCGGCTGCGCGATCGGCAAGAGCGGCGCGTACAGCAGCGGCTCGAGCAGGCCGTGGCCCTGCTCCTGCTGGCCGGCGGTGAGGATCAGCGGCGAGCCGGAGAACTTCGCGTTGTACAGCGCGCCCATCGCGTTGCCCAGGCCGGGCGCGACGTGCACGTTGCAGGCGGCGAGCTTGTTCGAGGCGCGCGCGTAGCCGTCGGCCATGCCGACCACCGCCGACTCGTGCAGGCCGAGCACGTACTTGAGCTGCGGGTAATCAGGCATCACCTCCATGATCGGCAGCTCGGTGGTGCCGGGATTGCCGAACATGTGGCTCACGCCTTCGTCGAGCAGGAGCTGAAGGAAGGCGCTGCGGCCGCTGAGCGTTCTTGTCTTGGTCATGGTGGGCGGATTCTATCCGAGCGTCCGATGCAGGGTATTATCCAAATTCATGCAAACCTCCTTGCAAGGAAAGCGCGCGCTCGTCACCGCGGGCGCGGCCGGGATCGGGCGCGCGATCGCGCAGACTTTTCTCGAGCACGGCGCGCGGGTGCACATCTGCGACGTCGACGAGCGGGCGCTCGCGAAAGCGAAGCAGGAGCTACCGGCTGCGACGCAGACGCGAGCGGACGTCGCCAGCACGGCCGACGTCGAGCGCTTGTTCGGCGACGTCGCGCGCGAGCTCGGCGGCCTGGATGTGCTGGTCAACAACGCCGGCATCGCCGGGCCGACCGCGAAGGTCGAGGACATTCGCCCCGAGGACTGGGAGCGCTGCATTGCGGTCGATCTGAACGGCATGTTCTACTGCACCCGGCGCGCGATGCCGATGCTCAAGGCGGCCGGCGGCGGCAGCATCATCAATCTTTCGTCGATCGCGGGGCGGCTCGGCTTCGCGTTGCGCACGCCCTACGCCGCGGCGAAGTGGGCCGTGGTCGGCTTCAGCGAGAGCCTCGCGGCCGAGGCCGGCCCCGAAGGCGTGCGGGTGAACTGCATCCAGCCCGGCGTGGTGGAAGGCGAGCGGGTCGAGCGGGTGATCGAGGCCAAGGCCAAGGGCCTCGGGATTTCCAACGACGAGATGCGGCGCCGCCTGCTGGAGAGCGTCAGCCTGCGCACCACGGTCAGCGCGCAGGATGTGGCGAACACCGCACTGTTCCTGGCCAGCGAGGCCGGCCGCCACATCAGCGGCCAGGCGATCTCCGTCTGCGGCGGCGTGCGTTACATGGTATAGCAACGAGAAGCGACAACGGAGGGAGGCTTCCATGGCTGCAGCCCAGGGCAAGGTCATCATAACCTGCGCCGTCACCGGCGCGATCCACACCCCGACCATGTCGCCGCACCTGCCGATCTCGCCCGACGAGATCGCGGAAGCCGCGGTCGGCGCGGCGCAGGCGGGCGCGGCGATCGTGCACCTGCACGCGCGCATGCCCGACGACGGCCGCCCGACGCAGGACCCGGAGATGTTCCGGCGCTTCCTGCCGCTGATCAAGGGCAGCTGCGACGTCGTGATCAACCTGACCACCGGCGGCGCGCCGACCATGTCGGTCGAGGAGCGGCTCGAGCCAGCGGCGCGGCTGAAGCCGGAGGTCGCCTCGCTCAACATGGGGTCGATGAACTTCGGCCTGTACGAGATGCTGGGGCGCTACAAGGAGTTCAAGTACGCCTGGGAGAAGCCCTACCTGGCCGAGAGCGACGACAGGATCTTCAAGAACACCTTCAAGGACATTGCCCACATCCTGCGCTCGTGCGGCGACAACGCGACGCGGTTCGAGATCGAGTGCTACGACATCGGCCACCTGTACAGCGCGGCGCACTTCCTCGACCGCGGCCTGCTCAAGCCGCCGCTTTTCATCCAGTCGGTGTTCGGCATCCGCGGCGGGATCGGCGCGCACGCCGAGGACGTGCTGCACATGAAGCGCACCGCCGACCGCCTGTTCGGCGACGCTTACCTGTGGTCGGTGCTCGGCGCCGGGCGCAACCAGATGCAGATCGCGGCGCTGTCGGCGGTGATGGGCGGCAACGTGCGCGTCGGCCTGGAGGACAGCCTGTGGATCGGCAAGGGCCAGCTCGCGCGCTCGAACGCGGAGCAGGTGACGAAGGTGCGCCGCATCCTCGAGGAACTGGGCCTGACGGTGGCCACGCCGGCCGACGCGCGCCAGATGCTCAAGCTCAAGGGCGGCAACAACGTGAATTTCTGAGCCCGCTACCGCTCTCGCACCGCCGCCTTGAACCTCGCCATCCTCGACGATTACCAGCATCTCGCCCTGCAATCGGCCGACTGGGAGCGGCTGCGCCGGCGCGGCGTCGAGATCAGCGTGTTCCACGACGCGTTCGCTTCCGAGGAGGAAGCGGCCGCGCGGCTGGCGGCGTTCGAGATCGTGTGCCTGATGCGCGAGCGCACGCCGTTTGCGCGCAGCCTGGTCGAACGGCTGCCGAAACTGAAGCTGGTGACGCTGACCGGCGTGCGCTCGCCGAGCCTGGACGCGAATGCCTGCGCCGAGCGCGGCATTCCCGTGAGCCATACGCGCGGCGGCGACAGCGGCGCTTCGACCAGCGAGCTCGCCTGGGGGCTGATCATCGCCGCCGCGCGCGACCTCGCCAGGGCGGAGCGCGGCATGCGCGCGGGCGGCTGGCACGAGGGCGTCGCCGGCGGCATGGTGCTCGAAGGCCGGCGCCTGGGCCTGCTCGGGCTGGGCAAGCTCGGCGCGCGCATGGCGCGCGTCGGCGCCGCGTTCGGCATGCAGGTCGCCGCCTGGAGCCCGAACCTGACCCGCGAGCGCGCGGCGGCTGCCGGCGCGACCCTGCTCGGCAGGGACGAGCTGTTCGAGACTTCCGACGTGCTGAGCATCCACCTGGTGCTGGGCGAGCGCACGCGCGGCCTGGTCGGCGCGGCGGAACTCGCGCGCATGAAGCCGGGCTCGATCCTGGTCAACACCTCGCGCGGGCCGATCGTGGACGAAGCCGCGCTGCTTGCGGCGCTCGAGAGCGGCCGGCCCGGGCGCGCCGCGCTCGACGTGTACGATCGCGAGCCGCTGCCGGGGGATCATCCCCTGCGAAGCATGGACAAGGTGACGCTTTCCCCGCATCTGGGCTACGTCAGCATGGACGTGCTGCGCGCGTTCTACGCCGACACGGTGGACAACGTCGAGGCCTGGCTCGACGGCAGGCCGCTGCGCGTGCTCAACCCGGAGGCGCTGGCGTGAGCGCGACCCGGCTTTGCCTGGTGCGCCACGGCGAGACGGCGTGGAACGCGGAAGGCCGCGTTCAGGGCCAGCTCGACGTGCCGCTGAGCGAGGTCGGGCACGCGCAGGCGCGCGCGGTCGCGGCGGCGCTCGCCGGCGAGCGCTTCGACGCGATCTACGCCAGCGACCTGGTGCGGGTGCGCCAGACCGCCGAGCCCGCGGCCGGGCGCCTGGGCCTGCCGGTCGCGCTCGACGCGGCGCTGCGCGAGCGCCACTACGGCATGTTCGAGCGCCACACCTATGTCGAGGTGCGCGAGCGCTATCCCACGGAGTACGCGCGCTTCCGCGACAAGGACCCCGATTTCGATTTCGGCAGCGGGGAGAGCCTCAAGGCGTTCGCTGCGCGCTCGCTGGCTTGCGTCGCCACGCTCGTCGAGCGCCACGCGGGCCGCAGCATCCTCGTCTTCACGCACGGCGGTGTGCTCGAGATGGTCTACCGCCGCGCCGTCGGCATGACGCTGTCGTCGCCGCGCGACTTCGAGATCCCGAACGCGGCGATCAACCGCGTCGAGGCGGGCCCGGGCGGCTGGCGCGTCGCCGCCTGGGCCGAAGTCGCGCACCTCGAGCGCGCGCTGGACGACCTGCCCGGATGAGGGCACGCCGCGCGAGCCTCGCTGCCGCCGCCTGCCTTTGGCTCGCGTCGGGCGGCGCCGCCGCCTCGAGCGACCCGCTGGTGGGGCTGCTTGCGGCCGACGGCGGCGCCGCGGCGGGCGCGGCCGTGAGCATGACGCGCTCGCCCTACGTCGACGGCGGCGTGCGCAACGACCTGGTTCCTCTGTACCTGTACGAGAACGAGCACTTCTACCTGCACGCCTACCGCATCGGGCTCAAGTTCGACCGCAGCGAGGGCGACGGCTTCGACCTGTTCCTCACCCATCGCTTTGAGGGTTATCCCTCCGACCGCGTCCCGGCGACCCTGGCGGGCATGGCCGAGCGCGGTCCCGGAATGGACGCCGGCGTCGGCTACGAGCGGCGCTTTGCCTGGGGTACGCTATTCGGCGAGGCGCTGCGCGACGTGAGCCACACCTCCGGCGGCAACGAGCTGCGCCTGGGCTACAACTACGACTGGCAGCGCGGGCGGCTGCGTCTGCGCCCCTACGTCATGGCTTCGCTGCGCAGTGCGCGGCTGAACGACTACTACTACGGCGTGCGCCCGGACGAGGCGACGCCCGCCCGCCCCGCCTACGCTGCCGGAGCCGGCTTCAACAACGAGATCGGGCTTTACGGCTCCTACCGCCTGACCGAGCGCTGGCGGTTGCTGGCAGGGGCCTCGGCGTCGCGCCTGTCGAGCGAGATCCGCGACAGCCCGATCGCCAGGGACCGGATGGAAATCACGGCCATGGCGGGCGCGGCCTACGATTTCTCGCCGCAGCACGAAACCGCCGCGCGCGAGGGCAAGCCGCTGATCGTCAAGCTGCTGGTCGGAAAATCGACCGACTGCAACCTGATGCCGATCATGGGGCTGAGCTGCACGTCCACCGCCACCGTCGACCAGACCCGCGTGGCCGGAATCGAGATCGGGCGGCCGTTCGTGCAGCGGCTGAACGGCTGGCCGCTCGACTTCGTCGGCTACCTCGGGCTGCTGCGCCACGACGAGCGCGGCCTGCAGCCGGATTCCTGGGAATTCAACGCCTACGTCAAGGCCTACTGGTACGGCCTTCCCTGGAGCGACCGGGTTCGCACCCGGGTCGGTTTCGGCACCGGCCTGTCGTACGCGCAGCGCATTCCGTACGTCGAGGCGCGCGACCAGGCTAGGCGCGGCCGCGGCACCTCGCGCCTGCTGAACTACCTCGATCCGAGCATCGACGTCAGCCTCGGCGATCTGCTGGGCAGGCCCTCGCTGCGGGAGACCTACTTTGGCTTCGGCGTGACCCACCGCTCGGGGATCTTCGGCGGCTCGCAGCTGTTCGGCAACGTGGACGGCGGCTCGAACTACATCTACACCTACGTCGAGTGGCCGATCTAGTGACGCGGGGGTGAGAACCGCCTTACCCCCGCACCCCCTCCCCGGTCGGCGTCGCGGCGACGATGCTGTTCTTGCCCTGCTGCTTGGCCTGGTACATCGCGCGGTCCGCCTGCGCCACGATGCTGTCGAGATTGCGCCCGTCGACCGGGAAGCCGGCCACACCGATGCTGACGCTCGAATCGACGCGCGCGCCGCGCAAAGTGAGCGGGGTATCGATGACCTTGCGCCGGATGCGCTCGGCGACGTCCAGCGCGCCCTTGAGCGGGGTTTCGGGCAGCAGCACGATGAATTCGTCGCCGCCGTAGCGCGCCGAAATATCGGTGTAGCGCAGCTCGCCCTGGATGCACTGCGCGAGCTGGCGCAGCAGCTCGTTGCCGGTCTCGTGCCCGAGCGTGTCGTTGACCGTCTTCAGGTTGTCCGAGTCGATCATCAGCACCGTGGCGGGGCGCTCGTAGCGCAGCGCCTGGCCGAAGCTGCGGTCGGCGACGATCGCGAAGCCGCGCATGTTGTACAGCCCGGTCAGCTCGTCGGTCTCCGACAGCAGCTTCGCCTTGTTCAGCCCGTAGCGGATGTCGGCCGAGAACATGGTGGTGACGTAGGCCACCAGCACCACAGGCGCGAATCCGGCCGCGAGCGCACCCACCTCGGCCAGCGCGGGCAGCGCGCCCCCCGTCCAGCGCTCGCTGAGCGCCACGTAGCAGAGCGCGATGACCACGGTCTCGATCATGGTGACGGTCTTGCCCAGGCTGAGCGCGCTGGTGATCACCACCAGCAGGTAGGTGTTGATCAGCGGGCTCGCGATGCGGCCGGTGAACAGCAGCACCCAGGTGATGAACGCGAGCATCGCCACGGTCTCGATGCCGATCTTCCAGCGCGTCTCGGCGCGGTAGAAGTTCGTGTAGCGAAAGCTCATCACGAACGCGGCGAAGAAGAACAGCGCCGAGGAGATCGCGGGCTCGCTGTCGGCGGGCGGGCCGCCGAAGGTCAGGTACAGCAGCACCAGGATCAGCAGCAGCCACTCGATCTCGGCCACGGTGCGCGAGATGCCGCGCAGCTCCTCCTGCTCGATGCTGAGGATCGGCTGCCTCTTCTGGCTCAGCGGTTGAGTCGGCGCCACCCTGATTCCCGTTCTTGTCGACGTTCAGCCGAACAGTAGCGGAGCGGGCCGCGCCCCGCAAGCGCGCTAGGCGTAGGAGGTGTAGAGCAGCAGCGCGACCGCGAGCGCCATGGTCGCCGTGGCGCCCCAGCCGAGCCACTTGAGGCGCTTGCTGACGACGAACGGGCCCATCGCCTCCGGGCGCGAGGCGAGCAGCATCATCACCGCCATGATCGGCACCGCGACCACGCCGTTGATTACCGCGCTCCAGAACAGCGCCTTGATCGGGTCGATCGGGGCGAAATCGATCCCGGCGCCGATCACCGTCGCGGCCACGATGATGGCGTAGAAGCCGCGCGCTTCGAGCGGCTTGAGCGCCAGGCCCGAGCGCCACTCGAGGGTCTCGGCCACCGCGTAGGCCGCCGAGCCCGCCAGCACCGGGATCGCGAGCATGCCGGTGCCGATGATGCCGGCGGCGAACAGCGCGAAAGCGAATTCGCCCGCGATCGGGCGCAGGGCCTGCGCCGCCTGGGCTGAGTCCTGGATGTCGGTGATCCCCGCGCGGTGCAGCGTCACCGCGGTGGTGAGCATGATGAAGAAGGCTACCAGGTTGGAGAACCCCATGCCGAGGTAGGTGTCGACCTTGACCCGGTGCAGCTGCTCTCGCGCGCGCTCGAGCGCGAGCGGACCGCCGAAGCCGGCCGCGCGCTGCTCCTCGACCTCCTGCGACGCCTGCCAGAAGAACAGGTAGGGGCTGATCGTGGTGCCGAACACCGCGAGCAGCACCAGCACATACTCGCGCTTCAGGCTGATGGTCGGAACGAGCGTGCCGACGAGCACCTCGCGCCACGGCACGTCGATCACGAACACGGTGCCGACGTAGGCGAACAGCGCGGTGACGAGCCATTTCAGCAGCGGCGCATAGCGCGGATAAGGCATGTTCACCTGCAGCAGCACCGAGACCGCGCCGAACAGCGGCACGTAGACCAACGCCGGTCCGCCGACCAGCAGCCGCAGCGCCTCGCTCATGGCGCCGAGGTCGGCGGCGATGTTGATCGTGTTGGCGATCAGCAGCAGGATGATCATCGGCTGCAGCACCCAGTGCGGGTACAGGCGACGGATGTTGGCCGCGACGCCGTGCCCGGTGACCAGGCCGATGCGGGCGCTGACCAGCTGGATGCCCACCATCAGCGGGTAGGTGAACAGCAGCGTCCACAGGGCGGCGAAGCCGAACTGGGCGCCGGCCTGCGAGTAAGTACCGATCCCGCTCGGGTCGTCGTCGGCCGCGCCGGTGATCAGGCCTGGGCCGAGCTTGCGCAGCCAGAGCCGCAGCTCGGCAAGTCCGCGCGCCGGGGTCATATCCTGAGCGGCGGCTCGTCCATCAGCGCGACCTGCTCGCGCAGCTCGAGGATGCGGTCCTGCCAGTAGCGCTGGGTGTTGAACCAGGAAAACGCGGCGGGAAACGCCGGGTCGTCCCAGCGCCTGGCGATCCAGGCGGAATAATGCAGCAGGCGCAGCGTGCGCAGCGCCTCGAGCAGGTGCAGCTCGCGGCGGTCGAGCTCGCGGAAGCTTTCGTAGCCGGCCAGCACGTCGGCCAGGCTCGCGGCCATCTCCGCGCGCCCGCCCGGCAACAGCATCCACAGGTCCTGCATGGCGGGCCCCATGCGGCTGTCGTCGAAGTCGACGAAGTGCGGGCCGTCGTCGGTCCACAGCAGGTTGCCGGCGTGGCAGTCGCCGTGCAGCCGCAGCGCGGCGACGCCGCCGGCGCGCTCGTAGCAGCGCCGCACGCCCTCGAGCGCGAGCGCGGCGACGCTGGTCCAGGCATCGAGCAGGTCAGGCGGAACGAAGCCGTGCGCGAGCAGCCAGTCGCGCGGCTCCAGGCCGAAGCTCTCGATGTCGAGCGCCGGGCGCGCGGCGAACGGCCGCAGCGCGCCCACGGCGTGGATGCGCCCGATGAAGCGGCCGATCCACTCCAGGGTCTTGCGGTCCTCGAGCTCGGGCGCGCGCCCGCCGCGGCGCGGGTAGACGGCGAAGCGGTAGCCGCCGAACTCGTGCAGCGTCGCCGCCGCGATCACAAGCGGCGCGACCACGGGGATCTCGCGCTCGGCCAGCTCGCGCACGAACGCGTGCTCCTCGAGAATCTGCGCGTCGCTCCAGCGCCCCGGGCGGTAGAACTTGGCCACCACCGGCGCGCCGTCCTCGATGCCTATCTGGTAGACGCGGTTCTCGTAGCTGTTGAGCGCGAGCTGGCGCCCGTCGCAACGCAGGCCGGTGCTCTCGATCGCGTCGAGCACCGCGTCGGGCGTAAGGCCGGCGTACGGGTGCGGATCATGTCTCGCCATGCGCGCATTCTACGGGGCGCGCGCTGCCGCAAGGCTGGAGCAAGTATTGCAACAGTTGGTAAATGTTCTTGAGCCGCGGCTGCCTGCGGGATATCAATCGTCAACATGGGGATCGCTGCGGGGGTTCGCGGGTGAGCGACGGAATGGATCTGCTCGAGATCGGCGTCATCATCGCCGTGATCGGGGTAGTGCTGTACTGGGTGGTCGTGCTCCCGGCGCGCGAAAAGAGAAGGCGCGAGCGCGAGCGCACGAACCAGACCCAATCGGGCCCCCACGAGCCCTGGGATCCGGACCTCACCAAGGGCAGGCGCAACCGCTAGCGCCGGCTCAAGTGTCTTTCGGCAGGAACGAGAGCGCCACCCCGTTGTTGCACCAGCGTTTGCCGGTCGGCGGCGGGCCGTCGCTGAAGACATGGCCCTGGTGGCCGCCGCAGCGCGCGCAGTGGTACTCGGTGCGCGGCCAGACCAGCCTGAAATCGCGCTTCGTTTCAAACGCGCCCGGAATGTGGGTGAAGAAGCTGGGCCAGCCGGTGCCGCTGTCGTACTTCATCTCCGAGCTGAATAGCGGGAGCCCGCAGCCCGCGCAAGCGAACACCCCGGGGCGCTTCTCGTGGTTGAGCGGGCTGCTGCCTGAGGGCTCGGTGCCCTCGTGACGCAGCACGTCGTACTGCGCGGCAGTGAGCCGCTGCTTCCACTGCGCGTCCGTCAGTTCCAGCCGGTCACTCGCCGCCGGCGGCTTGGCGCCGGCCGGAAGCAGCGCCTTCCAGTCGTTCTGAAGCTGCGTCACGCTGATATCTCCTTTCGGGGTTGAGGCGAGCGCGCGCGCGCCGAGCAGCGGCGCGGCCGCCAGGATGCCGAGAATGGTACGTCGTTGCATGCCGTCCTCCTCTTCTATGGTACAGAAGTGTATATACGTAGCGGGCTCGGCTGTGGATTGCCGCGCATGAGCTGCGGCGCCCGGCGGGGTTAAACTGCGCTTCATGGCCGCGGACAACATCGTCGAAATCGAGGATCTGCACTTCGCCTACAACCAGCACGAGATCTTCAAGGGCCTGAGCCTGAAGATCCCGCGCGGCAAGGTGGTCGCGATCCTGGGCGCGAGCGGCTGCGGCAAGACGACGCTGCTGAAATTGATCGGCGGGCAGCTGCGGCCTTCGCGTGGCCGGATCAAGGTCGACGGCAAGGTGGTGCACGAGCTCGGCACCGACGCGTTGTACGCGCTGCGGCGCGAGATGGGGATGATGTTCCAGACCAGCGGCCTGTTCAGCGACCTGTCGGTGTACGAGAACATTGCCTTCCCGATCCGCGAGCACCACGCGCTGCCCGAAGAGCTGATCCGCAAGCTGGTGCTGATGAAGCTGCAGGCGGTGGGGCTGCGCGGCGCGCAGGGCCTGATGCCGGCCGACCTGTCGGGCGGCATGTCGCGCCGCATCGCGCTTGCGCGCGCGATCGCCACCGACCCGATGCTGACCATGTACGACGAGCCCTTCGCCGGCCTCGATCCGATCACGCTCAACGTGATCGCCGAGCTGGTGCGCAAGCTGAACGACGCCATCGGCACCACCTCGATCGTCGTCACCTACGACGTGAGCGAGACGCTCAAGGTGGTGGACTATATCTACGTCATCTCAGAGGGCGTGGTGGTCGGGGAAGGGACCCCCGAGGCGGTCGCGTCCTCGGAGGATCCCTATCTGAAGCAGTTCATGCACGCGCTCCCCGACGGCCCGGTGCGGTTCCACTTCCCCGCCAAGCCGCTCGACGCGGAGCTGCGCATCGGCTCCTCCTAGTAGCGGCCGGCGTCGAGCTGGCTGCCGATCACCGCGCCGGCGAGGGCGCCGGCGACCGTTCCCGCGCCCGCGGGGCGCGCGTAGCCGTAATACACCGGGGCAGGCGCAGGGCGCGCGTAGTAGACCGGCGCCGGCGGGGCGTAATAGACGCGCGCCGGCGCGCGGTACGCCACGACGCGTCGGTCGTCGCGGTCGTAACGGTCATGGCGCTCGTAGCGATCGCCACCGTGCCAATAGCCCGGGTCGGCGAAGGCCGGCGCGGCCGCGAGCAGCGAGCCGCCGATGAGCGCTGCAATGACGAGTTTGGTCGGTTTCATGTTGTGCTCCTTTTTCGTTTGCGGCCCCAGCACTGCGGGCACGGGAGCATTGTCGACGCCATCCCGACGAGCGTCTGAAACCGAGTGTTACCGTCCGTAACAGGCCTCAACGACCTGAAGCGGAAGGGGTTTTCCTAGTGGCTGTCCGCGCTCCAGTTGTAGGCGCGGACCACCCCGGCCGGATCGAACTTGATCTGCAGCATCTTCACCCGCGCGTTCGAGGGGCCCGAGAGGTTGCCGCTGCCGTAGTAGTAGGTCCACTGCGTGTAGCGCTCGCCGCCGATCTCGACCGACACCCCGGTGCCGTCGGGCGCGCCGAGCATGCGCTGCACCTCGGCCTGCGTCGTCTCGCCGCGCCGCACGCGGGACTGGAAGGCGGCGAGATCGAAGTTGCCGCCGACCTGGAAGCTGCCGCAGGCCGAGAGCAGAAACGCGAGCAAGACGGAGATCGTGGATCGGCGCATGATCATTTCCTTTCGGGCCAAGGCTGTCGCTGGAGCGGAACATGACAATCGAGATCGACCAGGGAATCTACGACCTCTACGACGAATACTGCCACGGCAGGATCGACCGGCGCGAGTTTCTCAAGCGCGCCGCGGTCCTCACCGCCGGCGGCCTGGCGATGGCGCAGGCGCTGCTGCCGCGCTACGCGCGCGCGCAGACGGTCTCGTTCACCGATCCGCGCATTCAGGCGCGTTATGTGGGCTATCCCTCGCCCGGCGGCAACTCGGGGACGATGCGCGGCTACCTCGTGCACCCGGCCGCGCAGGGCCCGTTCCCCGCCGTGCTGGTGATCCACGAGAACCGCGGGCTCAACCCGTACCTCGAGGACGTCGCGCGCCGCCTGGCGCTGGAGGGCTTCCTCGCGCTCGCGCCCGACGGCCTGGCGCCGGTCGGGGGCTACCCGGGCAACGACGACGACGGGCGCGAGCTGCAGGCGAAGCTCGACCAGGCGAAGCTGCGCACCGACATGCTCAACAGCGCGCGCTTCCTGAAAGCGCACGCGCTGTCGAACGGCAAGCTGGGCGCGGTGGGGTTCTGCTGGGGCGGCGGCATGGTGAACCAGCTTGCGGTCGCCCTTGGCCCGGAGCTGCAGGCAGGGGTGGCGTTCTACGGCGCGGCCCCGCCGCGCGACGCGGTGGCGAAAATCCGGGCGGCGCTGATGCTTCACTTCGCGGAAATGGACCCGCGCATCGACGCCATGTGGCCGGAGTACGAGGCGGCGCTCAAGGCGGCCGGTGTGCGCTACGAAGCCTATTCCTACCCGGGCACCCAGCACGGCTTCCACAACAACTCGACTCCGCGCTACCGCGAGCAAGCGGCGCAGCTCGCCTGGCAGCGCACGATCGCCTTCTTCAAGAAGAACCTTTCCTGAGCCTCTTGTTCGGCTTGCGGTACTGAACCAGCGCGCCGACCATGCGCTCGAAGGGGTCGCGGCGGGTGAGCTTGCGCGCCTGCGCGTGCGTCACCAGGCGGTAATGGTGCACGTCCTCGAGCATCTCGGCGACCTGCCAGGCGTCCTTTTCCCCCGCGGCCCAGATCGCCGGGTCGACGCGGCGCAGGTCGAACGGCCGCGAGTACTCGCGCAGCGATTTGTACTCGCGCTTGTTGGAGTACTCGTGCAAATAGGACATCGCCAGCTCGCGCAGGCTGCGGTACACCGGGTCGCGCCAGCGCAGGTAGGCGCCGTTGGTCTTCGAGATCGCGCCCCAGAGGCCCTTGCGCCGGAACAGCGCGACCACGTGGTCGAAGTCGTGCACCGCGCGCAGGTCCATCAGCAGCGGCGGCTCGCCGTGGATCCACAGCGCGGCCGCGGCGAGCATCGCGCCCTCGATGCAATGCGCGTTCTTCGCCCGCAGCACCATCCGCACCGGCCGGCAGCTGTCGCCGTCGGGCTCGAAGTTCTGCTTCAGCCGGAACAGGAAGTCCTGGATCTTCTCCGGCGTGTCGAGGCGCCGCAGGACCGCGAACTCGGCCTTGGTGAGGCCGAGGTCCTCGCGCCGGGCGCGGCGGCGGCGAATCACCGCGCGGCGCCCGTGGACGCGCTCGTGCCCGCGATCCTGCCGAACACCGAGCCGTTGGTCAGCCCGGTGCCGCCGGGGTAGTTGAAGTAGAAGATCCCGCCCACCAGCTCACCCGCGGCGTACAGGCCGGGAATCGGCTCGCCGTCGGTGCTTAGCACCCTCGCGCCAGTGTCGATGCGCAGGCCGCCGAAAGTGAAGGTGATGCCGCAGGTCACGGCGTAGGCCTCGTAGGGCGGCGCGTCTAGCACGTTGGCCCAGTTCGACTTGTTCACCGCGAGCCCGGTGGTGCGCCGCCCGTCCTTCACGTTCGGATTGAACGGGATCGAGGTGGTGACCGCGGCGTTGTAGGCCTCGATCTCGGCCAGCGCCGCTTTCGGGTCGACGTCGTCCAGCTTGAGCACCAGCTCTTCGAGCGTGTTCGCACTTGCCTTGGTCACCTGCTTGATCTTGTACTCGTCGCGCAGCAGGTGCTTGACCTTCTGGTCGAACACCTGCCAGGCGAACTGCCCGGGCTGGTTCAGGATAACGCGCCCGTACTTGGCGTAGGTGTAGTTGCGGAAGTCCGCGCCTTCGTCGACGAAGCGCCTGCCTTCGGCGTTGAGCATGATGCCGAACGGGTAGGAGTGCTTCTGGAACTGGTCGCCCACCGCGAGATCGCCGAACTCCGGGGCGTTGCGCTCCCAGCCCACTGCGTGGCAGCCGGACCAGTTGCCCACCGGCGCCGCGCCGATGTCGAGCGCCATCCTGATCACGTCGCCGGTATTGAAGCGCGTGCCGCGAACCTTGGCGAGCTCCCAGCCCGGGCCGAGGTAGCGCGCGCGCCACTCCGGGTTGGCCTGGAAGCCGCCGCCCGCGAGCACCACCGCTTTCGCGCGCACCTCCCCGGTCTTGCCGTCCTTCCTCACGTGCACGCCGTGCACGCCTGAATCGTCCGCGATGAGCGCGGTCGCGCGCGCGCGGTACCAGACTTCGACGCCGTTCTTCTTCGCCGACTGGGTCCAGGCCTCGACCAGGCCTTCGCCGCCGCCCACCGCCTCGACCGTGAGCCCGCCCCAGAACTTGAACTTGCCGTCGACCTTGAACGCCTGGCGGCCGTAGATCGGCGCGAAGCGGATTCCCTTGCCGCGCATCCACAGCAGCGTGTCGAGGCTCTTCTTGACCAGGATCTCGGTCAGGTCAGGGTCGCAGCGGTACTGCGTGACGCGCCCCATATCGTCCAGGAACTGCTCCTCGGTGTAGGTGCCGAAGTCGGTACGCGCGACCTCCTCGTCGGTCAGGTCTGGCATCAGCCGGCGCAGATCGTCCACCCCGGCGTAGGCCACGCGCATCGCGCCGGCGGTGAAGCGGCTGTTGCCGCCCGCCTCGTCCGCGGGCGCGCGCTCGAGCACCAGCACGCTCGCGCCGCGTTCGCGCGCCGCGAGCGCGGCGCAAAATGCCGCGTTGCCGCCGCCCACCACCACCAGATCCCAGGACTGCATTCAGGCACGCTCCTATTAGAATTGTCTACCGCCGCTTATTGGGGAGGTGAGGACATGAGCGTAAAGCCCGAAGCCGTCGTGCGCAACATCGCCGAAGTGATGTGGGAGACGCCGCCCGAGCATTTTGATGCGCACTCCAAGATGCTGATGACGCCGCAGAACTGCGCCACGCGGCACCTCGACTTCCGCATCTCGAGCTACCAGCCCAAGGGCTACGTCGCGCCGCACCGGCACAAGGTGCAGGAGCAGATCTACCACATCCTGAGCGGCGAGGGCCTGATGGAGCTCGACGGCGCGCGTCGCGTGGTGCGCGCGCACGACTGCATCTTCATCCCGCCGGGTGTCGAGCACGCGATCTACAACACCGGCCTCGTCGACCTCGTCTTCTTCGTCGTCACCACGCCGCCGAGCGATGGCTAGCGCGCCGCCCGGCGGCGACTTCGACGCGATCGTGGTCGGCGCGGGCGCCGCCGGGCTGACCGCGGCCTGCGTCGCCGCGGCCGGGGGGCTGGCGACGCTGCTGCTCGAGAAGTCGCCGCTGGTGGGCGGCACCACGGCCGTTTCGGGCGGCATGGTGTGGATCCCGGCCAACGCGAAGATGATCGCGGCCGGGATCGAGGACAGCGTCGGTGACGCGCGCCGCTACCTCGACCGGTGCGCGCCGCCGGCGCGCGACCCGGCGGCGCGCGAAGCCTTCCTCGCGCGCGGCCCCGAGGCGATCGAGTACCTCGAGGCGCACACCTCCCTGCGGCTGCGCCCGGTGCTGAATTATCCGGACTACTACCCGCAGCTGCCCGGCGCGACGCTCGGCGGGCGCGTGCTCGAGCCGGTCGATTTCGACGCCGGATTGCTGGGGCGCGACTTCGCGCTCATGCGCTGGCCACTGCGCGAATTCATGCTGTTCGGCGGCATGATGATCGCGCGCCCGGACCTGCCGCACTTCCGCGCGATGCTTTCCTCGCCGCGCTCGGCGGCGCGCGTCGCGCGCCTGGTGGCGCAATACGCCTGGCAGCGGATGTTCGCCGCGCGCGGAACGCGGCTGGTGCTCGGCAACGCGCTGGTCGGGCGGCTGCTCAAGTCCGCGCTTGACCTGAGGGTCTCGCTGCGCCGCAACGCGCGGGTGGTCGGCGTCGTGATGCGGGAAGGCCGCGCGGCCGGGGTCGAGATCGAATCTCACGGGCGCCGCGAGACGCTCGGCGCGCGCGCCGGCGTGGTGCTCGCGGGCGGCGGCTTCTCGCACGACCCCGAACTGCGCGCGAGGCTCCTGCCGGCGGCGATTGCGCGCTATTCGCCGGTCTGCGCCGAGGACAGCGGCGACGGGATCCGCCTCGGCCTGGCCGCGGGCGGAACGCTCGGCGAGCGAAACTCGCACAACGCCTACTGGTCCCCGGTGTCGCATTTCCGGCGCGCCGACGGCAGCGACGGCGTATTCCCGCACACCGTCGCCGACCGCGGCAAGCCCGGGATCATCGCGCTCACGCGCGACGGCGCGCGCTTCACCAGCGAGGCCGTGTCGTACCACGAGTTCGTGGTGGCGATGCTGCGCGCGGGGGAGGCGGCGAACCCGGCCTTCCTGCTGTGCGACCGCAGGAGCCTGTGGCAATACGGCCTGGGCGCGGTGCGGCCGTTCGCGCTCTCGCTCGCGCCGCACCTGGCGAGCGGCTACCTGGTGCGTGCGCAGACGCTCGAGGCGCTCGCGGCGCGGCTGGCCATCGTCCCGGTGGGCCTCGTGCGCACGGTAGAGCGCTACAACGAAGACGCGCGCCGCGGCGTCGATTCGGCCTTCGGCCTGGGCGGCGACGCCTACCAGCGCTTCCTCGGCGACGCGCGCAACGTCGCCCAATCCCTGCATGCGCCCGATCGAATCGCCGCCCTATTTCGCGATCCGCATCACCCCGAGCGACCTGGGCACTTCGGCCGGCCTGCTCACCGACGGCGAGGCGCGCGTGCTCGACGGCGGCGGCCGCCCGCTGCCCGGCCTGTACGCCTGCGGCAACGACATGAACTCGATCATGGACGGCGCCTACCCGGGCCCAGGCATCACGCTCGGGCCGGCGCTGGTGTTCGGCTACGTCGCCGCGCGCGGCATGAGCTCGTAGGGTCCGCGCCAGCCGGGCAGCTTGCGGATGCGCTCGCGCCAGGCGGCGATCGCCGGCAGGTCGGCGAAATCGAAGCCCAGCTCGCCGTCGTAGTACATGTAACCGGCCATCGAGAGGTCGGCGATCGTCGGCCGCTCGAGCGCGATCCACTCGCGCCCGGCGAGATGCTTGTCGACGATCTTGAGCGCGCCGTCGGCGCGCGCCTTGAAGAACCTGGTCACCTCGTTGTCCTGCTTCATGAAATGGGTCATGAAGCGGTGCGTCGCGATGTAGCTCGTGAACTTGTGGTTGTCGAACAGCAGCCAGCGCAGCACCTCGCGCCGCTCGTCGTCGTTCGACCAGCCGAAGCGGCCGCTGCGCTGCACGAGGTAGTCCAGGATCGCGCCGGACTGGCTAAGCAGCCGGCCCCGGTGCGCGAGCGTCGGGCACTCGCCCATCTCGTTCACTTCGCTGCGGAAGGCCGCGCCGCGCGTCTCGCCGTCCATGAACGCGACCCGGCGCGGCGCCCAGTCGAGCGCGCTCAGCGTCATCATCAGCGCCGCCTTGTAGCTGTTGCCGGATTCGCCGAAGCAATAGAGCTCGAATTCAGCCATGGTTTGCGTCTCCCCCGATCAGGGTAGCGCGCGCTGCGCCGATGCGCTACCTTCCGCAGCCTGGAGGACAGATCATGACGACCCCGCTCACCGGAGGCTGCCTGTGCGGCGCGATCCGCTACACCGTCGACGTGCCGATCACCGAGCTGCGCGCCTGCCACTGCACGCACTGCCAGAAGGCCTCGGGCGCGGCGGGCAGCGTCAACGCGGTGATCCCGAGCGCCGCCCTGCGCATCACCCGTGGCGCGCCGAAGCGCTACGACACGCACGCCGACAGCGGCCGCACGCTGTGCCGCTATTTCTGCGCCGACTGCGGCTCGCCGATCTACGCGCACCGGGCCACGGCTCCGGAGATCGCGGTGCTCAGGGCGGGCACGCTGGATGACGCGGGGAATATGAAGATCACCACCAATATATGGACCCGCAGCGCGCGCCCCTGGGCCCACATCGACCCGGCGAGCAAACAGTTCCCCGGCCAGCCCGACGCGCCTGCCGCGAACAAGCCCTGATCCGAGGAGAGTTCATGAAGCTCTGGTATTCGCCGCCTTCGCCGTTCGCGCGCCCGTCGATGATGCAGACTCCCCCGCGGGCCTGACGCCATGTCCAGGCGCAAAGGCGCGGAGCTCATCGCCGAGTTTCTGGTGAAAGAAGACATTCCCTACGTGTTCGGCATCTGCGGCCATGGCAACGTCGGCCTGCTGGATGCGCTGTACGACGTGGCCGACAAGGTGAAGCTGGTCTCGCCGCGCCACGAGCAGGTCGCGGGCCACATGGCAGACGGCTACTTCCGCGTCAGGCACAAGCCGGTGGCGACCCTCACCTCGACCGGGCCGGGCTCGGCGAATCTCATCATGGCGCTCGCGGTGGCGCAGACCGACTCCTCGGCCCTGCTCGCGATCACCGCCAACGTGCCGACCTCGCAGTTCAACCGCGGCCCGTTCCAGGAGCTCAATCGCCACAACCAGGCCGACTACCCGAACGTCGTGCGGCCGGTGGTCAAGCGCAGCTTCCAGCCCACGCGCGCCGAAATGCTGCCGCTCGCGCTGCGCCAGGCCGCGACCACCATGACCAGCGGACGCCCGGGCCCGGTCAACGTCGACATCCCGTTCAACGTATTCCAGGAGGAGACCGAGGCCAGGCTCGAAGCGCCGTGGGACGGCTACCTTTCGCGCCGCAGCGGGGCCTCGAACGAGGCGGTTGAAAAGGCGCTCGAGATGCTGCTCGGCGCAAAGCGCCCGGTGATGTTCATCGGCCACGGCGTGACGCTGTCGGAAGCTTCCGGCGAGCTGACCGCACTGGCGAAGAAGCTCTCGATCCCGGTCATCAGCTCGCCCAACGGCATGGGTTGCCTCGACATGGAGGATCCGCTCTCGCTCGGCTTCATCGGCCGCAACGGCGCCTACCCGGCGAATCAGGCCGGCCGCCACGCCGACCTGGTGCTCGCGCTCGGGGCGAGGTTCGACGACCGCTCCTCGTCGTCATGGACGCCGGGCTATTCGTGGAACTTCCCCCATACGAAGCTCATCCACGTCGACGTCGACGACGCCGAGCTGGGGCGCAACTACCCGCCCGACCTGGCGATCCTGGCCGACGTGAAGGCCTTCCTCGAGCAGCTGCTCGGCGTGCTCGCGGCGAAGAAACTCGCCGCCGGGCCGCGCGTCGCGGAGTGGCGCGCGCAGATCGACGGCTGGCGCAAGGAGTGGGAGGCGTTCGTGCGGCCCAACTTCGACGTTCACGCGAGCCCGATGCGGCCCGAGCGGGTGGTGGCCGACTGCCGCGCGGTGCTGCCCGAGGACGCGATCATCTCGCTCGACTCGGGCGTGCACCACAACTGGTACATGCAGTTCTGGAACGCGCGCCGGCCGCAGGCGATGCTCAACACCTGGGGCTACTCGGGCATGGGCTTCGGCCCGAGCTCGATCCTGGGCGCCAAGCTCGCCGCGCCGGACAAGGTCTGCGTCTCGATCTGCGGCGACGGCGGCTTCACCATGGTGCCGCACGTGCTGTGCACCGCGGTCGAGTACAACATCCCGGCGGTATGGGTGGTGTGGAACAACTTCGCCTGGGCCGCGATCCGCGACATCCAGTACGGCCTGTTCGACGGGCGCGAGATCGGCACCGGTTTCTACGAGGGCCCCGAGGGCAAGCCCTACAACCCCGACTTCGCCGCCTGGGCGCGCGCCGCGGGCGTCGAGGGCCTGACGGTGAAGAAATCGCAGGACTTCGCCGGCGCGCTCGAGCACGCGATCAGGCTCGGCAAGCCCTGCCTGGTGGACGTGCACGTCGACGCCAACATCCGCCCGCCCGCGACCGGCACCTGGGCCCTGCCGCCGATCCCGCACAAGGAACCGGTGTTCGGCGGCAAGTACCTGCCGCAGGACTAGGCGGGCGGCCTCAGGTCAGCAGCGCCGAGAGCAGCGTCGCGGTGCCGAGGAAGGAAAAGAACCCGGTGCAGTCGGTCACGGTGGTAAGGATGATCGACGACGCGGTCGCCGGATCCTGACCGAAGCGCTCGAGCAGCATCGGCACCAGCGCGCCCGCGATCCCCGCGATGATCATCGACACCACCATCGCGATGGCGAGGATCAGCGCCAGGCCGGGCGAGCGGCTCCAGGCCCAGACCCCGAGCGCCGTGGTCGCGGCCACCGCGAGGCCGTTCAGCAGGCCGGTGACGGCCTCCTTGCCCAGCACGCGCGGCAGGTGGCGCAGGGTGATTTCGCGCAGGAACAGACCGCGCATGGTCACCGCGAGCGCCTGCGCGCCGGCGTTGCCCGACTGGCCGGCGACCACGGGCAGCAGCACCGCGAGCGCGGTGAACTTGGCGATCAGGCCTTCGAACATGCCGACCACCGACGCGGCGAGGAAGGCGGTCGCCAGGTTGATCTGCAGCCAGGCAAGGCGCTTGCGCACCCCGGTCATCGGGCCGGATAGCGCGCGCTCGTCGCGGCTCGCGCCGACCATGGTGAGCATGTCGGCGCTCGCTTCTTCCTCGATCGCCGAGACCAGCGCCGCCTGGCGGATGACGCCCACCGGGCGCCCGGCGTGGTTTACCACCACCAGGGCGGAGGTGGGGCTGCGCTGCATCGCCTCGACGACTTCCTCGCGCGGATCGAGGTCGCGCACGGTGGCGCCCGGCCCGCGCACCAGCTCGCGCACCTTCTGCCCGTCGTCGCTCACCGCGAGGTCCTGGATCTCGACCCGCCCGATCAGCACGCCCTCGGCGTTGACCACGAACATCTCGCGCAGGCCGCGCCGCTTGAGCGCGCGCAGGCGCGTCAGCGCCTCGGCCACGGTGTGATCCTCGCGCACCGGGCTCACCTGCGGGTCCATGATGCGTCCGGCCGAATCCTCCGGATACTTGAGCAGCGCGCGCAGCTCGCGCGCGACCTGCGCGTCGAGCAGCTTGAGCACGCGAGCGCGCGTCTTGGGCTCGAGCTGCGTCAGCACCGCGACCGCCGTGGTCGGCTCGGCCTCGCTCAGCATGACCCGCGCCAGGCTCTCGGGCACCAGCTCGAGCACCGCCGCCGCGATGTCGGGCGCGAGCGCCTGCCAGGCGCGCGCCGCCGCATGCGGCGCCGGCGCCGCGAGCAGCTCGGCGACGTCATGCGGCGGCATCGCCTCGAGCTGGCGTGCGGCTTCGTGCGGATAATCGAGCAGGTAGCGCTGGTTCAGCGCGGCGACCACGGAAGCGGATTCAGCGCTCATTGCCGCCCCCGCCGACCGGCCGCACGCCCGGCAGTGCCGCGAGGCAGGCGGCGAACAGGCCCGACACCGCAGCCCAGTAGCCGCGCGCGAGCGAGCCGGCGATCGTCGCCTCGGCGAGCGCCGCCTGCGCGGCCGGGCCGCGCGCCAGCGCGCGCATCAGCGCCTCGCGCCGCAACACGCCGAGCAGGCGCCCGCTGCGGTCGACCACCACCATCGTCGGGCTCGCGCCCCAGCCGCGGTGGTTCGCCGCGGCGGCGAGCGGCGTGTTGCCGGCGATCGGCGCTGCGCCCCTGGCCGCGAGGTCTGCGATCCGGCTTTCGGCCGGCGCACGCAGCAGCGTGGTGAGTTCCACGATTCCGAGCAGCTTCTGCTCCGGGTCGACCACGTAGACCCGCTCGACGCGCTCGGCGCCGCCGTGGCGCACCCGCTCGAGCGCCTCCTCGACGCGCGTCTCGGGCAGCAGCGCGGTGACCTCGGGATCGGTCCACGCGCCGACCGCGTCCTCGCGGTAATCAAGCAGCAGGCGCGAAGCCAGCGCGGTCGCGGTCGGAAGGCCCTCCAGCAAACGCAGCCGGCGCGGCTCGGCGACGTGGCGCAGGATGGTCACCGCGGCCTGCGGCCCGAGCGCGGCGAGCAGCGCCATCGCCGGCGCGTCCTCGAGCGCGGCAAGCTGGCGCGCGGCGGCGGTGGGCAGCATGGAGGCGAGCACCGGCGCGGCGACGCGCGCCGGCACGCGCGCGAGCAGCCCCGCGCACTCCGGCGCTGACATGCGCTCCAGCACGCGCGCCGCGTCGCCCGGATGCGAGTCGAGGTAGGTGAGGGTAAGCCGTTCCGGGTCAGCCATTGCCGTTCTCCGGGGCGAGCAGGACGATCGCCTCGTCGTGGTAGACCTTGCCGGGCAGCAGCACGCGGCCGCCGTCGACCTCGAGCAGCAGGCCGGTGGTGGTGACCTCGAGGATGCGCCCTTCGTGGCCGGCGACCCGCACGCGCTGCCCGACCTCGAAGGCCTGGCGCAGGTAATGCGCGCCGATCAGGTTCGAGACGTAGCCGCGCGCGCCGAGGCTCATGGCGATGGCGACGCCGCCCGCCACGGTCATGAAAACCGCGCCGGCGATGATCGCGAGGAACGTGATGCGGATGCCGACCTGCTCGGCGCCGACCAGGATCGCGGCGGCCAGGATCGCGCCCTGCGCCACGCGTGCGAGCATCGTGCGCTGCGAGGGCGCAAGCCGGGTGGCGGCGGCGTGCGTCAGGTCGCCGACGAAACCCGACACGATGTAGCCGACGGCGATGATCAGCAGACCGGCGGCGAAAGTCGGGATGTACTCCAGCAGCCGCGCGAGCCAGTCGGTGAAGGTCTGCAGCCCCAGCACCTGCGTCGCGGCGGTGACGAAGAACAGCAGCACGACCCAGAACACGACCGTGCCGAGCACCGCCGCCGAGCGCCCGAAGCGCAGTTTCTCGGCCGCGCGCGGCGCGAGAAATCGCGCCAGCAGCGTCTCGGCAAGGATCGCGCCGCGCACCGTAAGCGCGCGCAGCAGGCGGCCGAGAAACCAGCCGGCGAACAGCAGCAGCACCGCGCCGAACACGCTCGGCAGGTAGGTCACGAGGCGGTCGAGTATCGCCGAGGCCGAGCCCGTGATCGCGTTGCCGAGTTCTTTCATCGCCCCTTCCCCGACGTTTCGCCGCAGATTAGCACTGCCTGCAGGCGGCGGGCCAGCGCCGGGTCGTATACTCGCGCCTTCCTTGCGCGGGAGAATGCCATGTCCAGGCTCAGGATCGGTTACGTCGGCGTCGGCCTGATGGGCCTGCCGATGCTCAAGCGGCTGGTGTCGCTCGGCTATGCGGTCACCGCGTACGACATCGCCGCGGACAAGACGGCGGCGGCGCGCGCCGCGGGCGCGCAAGCGGCGGATTCGCCCGCCGCGGCCGCGCGCGGCGCCGAGCTGCTGCTGCTCAACCTGCCGACCACGGCGGCGGTCGAGCGCGCGCTCCTGGGCGACGGCGGCGCCGGGGCGGTACTCAAGGCGCCGCAGCTCGTGGTGGACTTCTCGACCATCCCGCCGGCAAAGGCGAGGGAGCTGGCCGGCAAGCTGCGCGCCGCGGGCGGCGCCGGCTGGATCGACGCGCCGGTCTCGGGCGGCCCGCCCGCCGCGGGCGACGGCACGCTGACGGTCATGACCGGCGGCGAGGCGGCCGAGATCGAGCGCGCGCTGCCGCTGTTGCAGGACGTCTCGGCGCGCTGCACGCGCATGGGGCCGGTCGGCAGCGGGCTGGCGGCGAAGATGATCAACCAGCTGGTGGTCGGAATAGGACATGCCATGCTCGCCGAGGCGATCGTGCTGGCCGAGGGCGCGGGCCTGGACGCGGCGCAGCTGCCGCAGGCGCTCGCGGGGGGCTTGGCAGACTCCAACCTGATGCAGCGCTTCTACCCGCGCATGGTCAAGCGCGAGTTCGCGCCGCAGGGCTACGTGCGCCAGCTGCTCAAGGACCTCGAGATGGTGCACGAGTTCGCCGCGGCGACCAAGTCGCCCACGCCGATGACGGCCCAGGCGCTGTCGCTCTACCGCATGCTGGCGCACCTCGGGCACACCGAGCTCGACAGCACCGCGCTGATCAAGCTGTACGACGCGCGCTAGGCTTTTCCCGGGCCGAACAGCCAGGCGTCCATCGCCAGCGCGCCGCCCTCGATGCCGTCGTAGAGCCGCTCGGAGGCGCCCCCGGGCGCCGCGGCGCCCAGGGCGAAGAAAAGCGGCAGGAAGTGCTCCTCGCTCGGGTGGGCGCGCACCGCGTGCGGCGCGCGCGCGCGGTAGTCGGCGAGCGCCTCGAGGTCGCGCGCGGCGATGCGCGCGGCGACCCAGGCCTGGAACTCGAGCGCGTAGGCAAGCGGCGCGACCTCGCGCCCGCTGCGCACCCAGTCGCGCAGGTTGTGCGTCATGTGTCCCGAGCCGATCAGCAGCACGCCTTCGCCGGCGAGCGGGGCGAGCGCGCGCCCGAGCGCGAGGTGGTGACGGGTGCCGAGCGTGCTCTGCAGCGAAAGCTGCACCACCGGCACGTCGGCGTCCGGATAGGCGTGCAACAGCGGCGACCAGGCGCCGTGGTCGAGCCCGCGCGTCGGATCCACCTCGGCCGTGAGGCCCGCCTGCCCGAGCAGTGCCGCGGCGCGCGCCGCCAGCCCCGGCGCGCCGGGCGCCGGATAGCGGATGCGGTAGAGCGGCTCCGGGAAGCCGTAGAAATCGTGGATCGTCTCCGGCCGCGCGCTGCCGGTGAGCGAAGGCGCCTCGGTTTCCCAGTGCGCCGAGACGATGACGATCCCGCGCGGCCGCGGCAGGCGGCGCCCGAGCGCGGCCCAGCTCTCGCCCGCAGCGCCGGCGTCCAGCGCGTGCATCGGCGAGCCGTGGGAAATGAAGATCGACGGCAGCGCCGGCATCACGACAGCTCGATCCAGTGCGCGCAAGCGAGCACCCTGGCGTCGTCGCCGATGCGCCCGACCAGCTGCACCCCGAGCGGCAGGCCCTTGGGACCGCGGCCGGCGGGCACGTTGACACAGGGCGCGTGCAGCAGCGTCCAGACGCGGTTGAACACCGAGTCGCCGGTCGAGGCGAGGCCCTCCGGCGCTTCGCCCGGCGCCGCGGGCACCAGCAGCGCGTCGAATCCGTTCAGAGCGTCGGCCAGCATGCGGCGGGCCTCGCGCGCGGCGCGCCGCGCCGAGTCGTAGGCTTCGCCGGACACGGCGCGCCCGCGCTCGAGCTGACCGAGCAGGGGCTCGCGCAGGCGATCGCGGTGACGCCGGTGCTCGTCGGCGAGGCAGCGCGCGATTTCGTAATCCCAGATCGTCCGGTGCAGCGCGGCGAGCGGCGCGAAGGCGGCGGGCAGCTCGAGCGCCTCCACGCGCGCGCCGGCGCGCACCAGGCGCCCGGGAAGCTCGTCGAACAGCTTGTGCGTTTCGGGCAGCGCGGCGGGCCACTGCGGGGTGCGGCACAGCGCCAGTCTGGGCGCGTTGAGCGAGGCCGGGATGCGCAGCGCGTCGCGCCCGCTGAGCGCGGCGGCGAACAGCGCGGCGTCCTCGACCGCGCGCGCGAACACTCCGACCGTGTCGAAGCTGTCGGAGATCGACTTGACCCCGGCGCGCGGCAGCAGGCCGAAACTCGGCTTGTAGCCGACCACGCCGCAGAACGCGGCCGGCCTGATGACCGAGCCGCCGGTCTGGGTGCCGAGCGCGAGCGGCAGCACTCGGTCCGCCACCGCCGCGGCGGAGCCCGAGGACGAGCCGCCCGGCGTGTGCGCGGCGTTGTGCGGGTTGGTGGTCGGGCCCGGCGGGTGGGTGGCGAACTCGGTGCTCACGGTCTTGCCGAACAGGAGCGCGCCAGCGCCGCGCGCAAGCGCCACGCAGGCTGCGTCGGCCGCGGGGCGGTGCCCGGCGTAGATCGGCGAGCCGTATTCGGTCGGCAGGTCGAAGGTGTCGATGACGTCCTTCACCCCGAACGGCAGGCCGTGCAAGGGGCCGCGCGCGCCGGCGCGGTCGAGCTCGCACGCCGCCTCGAGCACCCGCTCCGGCTCGAGCTGCGCGAAGGCGCGCAGCTGCGGCTCGCGCAGCGCAGCGCGCTCCAGGCAGGCCCGCGCGAGCGCTTCGGCCGTGGTGTCGCCGCGCGCAAGTCGCGCGACGAGCGCGCTCGCCCCCAGCTCGTTAAGCGGGGTCATTTCTGCCCGAGGGCGGGCGGCTGCCAGACGTAGGGCGGCGGCCCCGGCACGCGCAGCACACGCAGCATGCGCAGCGCCGCCTCGCGGCCGCGGTAGTAGCCGGGCACCCGCACCGATTCGGAAAACTCCATCGCGCGGTAGAACGCGCGCGCCGCCTCGTTGTGCTCGCGCAGCTCGAGATGCACGCTGCCGATGCCGGCGGTCCGGGCCGACTCGATCAGCCACTTCAGCAGACGCCGGCCGATGCCGCTGCGCCGCTGCGACGGATGCACCGCGAGCAGCACCAGGTGCGCGCGCTCGTCGCCGAACTCCATGATCGCGAAGCCGACCACGGCAGCGTCCTCGCAGGCGACCAGGGTCACCGTGTCGCGCTCGCGAATGGCGCGTTGCACGCGCGGCGCGTCGTATTTCCAGCCCAGCCCCGCCTCGACCAGGTCGCGCGACATGAGCGCGATCGCCTGCGCATCGCGCGATTCGGCCAGCCTGAGCGTGACGGAGTTCGCACTCATCGGGAAATTGTGCCACGGTCGAAGGCGCGCCACCGTGCAAGGAAAGGAAAAATCCCCTCGGCGGCGTACACAAGGCGACGGGCGGCGCCCGGAGGGGCTCCGGCCTGGTGTAAATTCCAAAGCGATGAAGGTCTTAGGCCGCAAGTTGACGTTGCTGCGCAGCGCGGGCTGCGCATTGGCGCTGCTGTGCGCCGGCGCGGCCCCCGGCGCGCTGGCGCAGGTCAACGTCATCGCCGCGACCGGCGGTGGCGCGATCTCGGCGGATACGGCCGGCGCCGGCTGGACCACCCTGGGCGGGCCCGAGCTGGACGAGACGGGCCGCAGCGGCAATTCCGCCATCGGCACCGGCAGCATCGTGCTCAACGCCCCGGCGGGATTCGAGTTCAATACCGCGGCGAGCGTCACGGTCACGATCGGGTACGTCGGCGGCAGCAACAACACGAACAATTGGATTGATCTCGGCGCCGGCCGGGGCAATCCGGTGAGCGCCGCGGTGACCGCTACGGCGATCACCGTGAACGTCTCGCGAACCAGTCGCTCGAGCACGCTCAACAGCCTGATCTGGAGCAACATCCAGGTCAGGCCCACGTCGGCCTCGCGCTGTCCGCTCGCTTCGGCCGGCACGATTACCGAGAGCGGCACGTCGTCGTTCACGTCGTCCACGCCCGATTTCGGGGACTTGGCGGAGGTGGTGGGTGCGACGCGCATGGTTACGGTGCTGCCGGGGCAGAGCTTTGCGGCCTGCGGCGGGGTGAGCGGCACGCCTGCGAGCCAGAGCGCGGGGGTGGCGTTCAACCTGAGCTCGCTGGTGGTGGCCGACCAGTGGGGCAACCTGGACGCGGGCTATTCCGGGACCAAGACCATTTCGTACTCGGGCCCGAGCGGGAGCAATTCCTACACCACGTCGGTGACGTTCTCGGGCGGGGTCTCGAGCACGACGCTGGCGACGACCATCAACAGCGCGCAGACCACGACCATCACCGCCACCGACGGCGCGGTGGCGGGCGCGGCGAGCTCCGCGTTCACGGTCAGTGCTCCGGTCTGCGCCACCACGCCGCCCTGGTACAACCCGTCCTGGCAGTACCGCAAGGCGATCACGATCGACCACACCAAGGTTGGCGGCGCGCTTGCGAACTTTCCGGTGCTGGTAAGCATCACCGATGCGAACCTGCAGGCCAATGCGCAGGCAAGCGGCAACGACATCCTGTTCACCGACTCGAGCGGCACGGCCAAGCTGGCGCACGAGATCGAGCTCTACACCAGCGCCAGCGGCCAGCTGATCGCCTGGGTCAACGTGCCGAGCCTGTCGGCGAGCGCCGATACCGTGATCTACATGTACTACGGCAATCCGGCGGCGGCGTCGCAGCAGAACCCGAGCGGGGTGTGGGACGCGAACTTCAGCGGCGTGTGGCACCTGAATGAAAGCGGCAACGGCACGGCCGGGGAGTACAAGGACAGCACCGCGAACGCCAACAACGCGCGCGGCGGCAACGGCACCACGGCCGCGACCCCGTCGCGTGTCGCGGGCAAGATCGGCTACGGGCAGAGCTTCAACGGCTCGCAGCTGATCAACGGCGCGAGCGGCTCGATGCCCGCTGTGAACGGCAACCAGACCATGTCGTTCTGGTACGAGGTGGCGACCAATCCGCCGTCGACGCGCAGCAACTTCTTCACGCTGCGCACGACCGGCGGCGGCTCGGCCAACCAGGGGGTGTTCGTCGGCCCGGTGAGCGGCGGCTGCTCGGCCTATGCTTCGCCGATCGGCGCCACGCAGTGGGGCGGGACCTGCACCATCGACGCCAACGCTCCGGCCGCGGGCGCCTGGCACTACTTCGCGTTCACCCACTCGGGCACCACCAACACGCTTTACATGGACGGCGCGCAGGTGGCGACAAGCACCGTGGCCTTGCAGACCGGCGCGATCGGAGAGTTCATCTGGGGCTCGTACACCACCACGCCGGCCGAGCCGCTGACCGGCCTGATGGACGAGACGCGCGTCTCGAACACGGCGCGCAGCGCGGCCTGGATCCTGACCGAGTACAACAACCAGAACTTGCCGGGCACGTTCCTGAGCCTGGGCGCGCAGCAGAGCAACTCCTCTTCCTGCTACACCTACTACTCGATCACCTACCCCGGCGGCTCGACCGCGGTGACCTGCGACGTGGCGCAAGTCACGATCACGGCGAAGGATGCGAGCAACACGCCTTCCGCGCCGCCGTCCGGCACCATCCTCAACATCTCGAGCTCGACCGGCGCCGGGGTCTGGAGCGGGCTGGTGGCGGGCGCCGGGACGCTCTCTGGCTACGGTGCCAACAACGGCGCAGCGAGCTACGTCTGGGCCGGCGGCGAGAACAGCATCACGCTCAACCTGCGCCAGAACACGCCCGCCACCATCAACGTCAACCTGATCGATAGCAACGGCAAGCAGGAAAACCCGGGCGCCGACGATCCGAGCATCACCTTCGCCAACACGGCGTTCCGGGTGACCGATGCGGCCGGCACGGCAATCGCGACAATTGGCACGCAGGTCGCCGGCAAGCCCTCGAACACGGGCTTTGGCGCGCAGACGCGCTACCTGCAGGCGATTCGCACCGATACCAACACCGGATCTTGCACCGCTGTGTTCCAGAACCAGACCGTGAGCGTGGGGCTGGCCGGGGCGCGTCTCAACCCGACCGGCGGCGCGAGCGCGCTGAGCGTGCTCAACAGTGGCGGGACGATGCAGGCGATCGCCACCGGCGCGGGGGCGCCCGGCGCCTACAGCAATGTTTCGCTGGCATTCGACGCGCAGTCCAAGGCGCCGCTGGTTGCGAACTACCCCGACGCGGGCAGCGTGCAGCTGTATGCGAGCTACGCCCTGCCTTCGCCGCCGGCGGGGACCGCGATGACCGGCTCGAGCAATGCGTTCGTGGTGCGTCCCTTCGGCCTGCGCGTAAGCGGGGTGACCACCGCGGCCAGCCCGTCGCCTGCGAGCCCGGTGTTCGCCAAGGCGGGCGCGAGCTTCAATACCACCGTCACCGCGGTGGCGTGGAAGGCGGGCGACGACGCGAACGCCGACGGCGTTCCCGACAGCGATGCGCAGATCGCCTCCAACGCGGCGACGCCCAACTTCGGCCAGGAAAGTACGCCGGCGACCGCGACGCTCAGCCACACGCTCAACGCGCCCGCGGGCGGCAACGCCGGAACGCTCGGCGGCGGCACCAGCTTCAGCGGCTTCAGCGCCGGCGCCAAGACCCAGGCGGTGAATTGGGACGAGGTCGGGTTCATCGACCTGCACGCGCAGAGCGCGAGCTACCTCGGCAGCGGGCAGAACGTGACCAATTCGAGCGCCGGGCTGACGGGGGTGGGGCGCTTCACTCCCGACCACTTCACGCTTTCGGGCGGCACGCTGACCAACCGCGCAGCCGCGGCCTGTTCGCCGGCCTCGGGCTTCAGCTACCTGGGCGAGGGCATGCGGCTGCAGTACACCCTGACGGCGAACAACGCCTCGGGCGCCGCGACGCAGAACTACACCACCGCGTCGGGCTACTCAAAGCTGCCCAAGGCGCCGGCCAACGCGAGCCCGGCCTCCGGCATGGGATTCGGCGCGATGAACGCGACGACCAACCTCACGCCGCGGCTCGACCTGGCGAACGTCGCCACTCTGACCTGGAGCGCGGGCGCGGCGAACGTGGATTACACGCTCGCGGTCACGCGCGCGAGCCCGGACAACCCCGACGGTCCGTTCGCCGCGGCCAGGATCGGCATCGCGCCGGCCGACGAGGACGGCGTGGGGCTCGCGAACGCGTCCTACGACATGGACGTCGACAACAACGCGGCCAACGACCATCAGCAAGTCGGCGCCAGCACCCAGCTCAGGTTCGGCCGCATCGAGATGGATAACGCGCTCGGTCCGGACGGCGTGGCGGTGCCGGTGCCGATCGCAGCCGAATACTGGAACGGTGCGACCTTCGCGACCAATGCCCTGGATAGCTGCACCCGCATTCCGCGCAGCGCGATCATCCTCGACAGCTACGACGGCGCGCTCGCCCCCGGGGGCGGCAACTGCAAGACATACGTGCAGCAGAACCCGGTCGCTTTCAGCGCCGGGGTCGGGACGCTGACGTTCGCGGCCCCGGCTGCCAGCGTCATCGGCAGCGTGCGCCTGACGCCGAATCTTGGCACCGTCGCGGCGGGCAACTATTGCGTCAGCGCCGCCGGCGGCGAAACTCCGGCCTCGGCCGCGGTGCTGCCCTACCTGCTGGGGCGCTGGAACGACATGCTGAACCCGGATGGCATCGCCAGCACCATGTACGACGACAACCCGTCGGCGCGCGCCGCGTTCGGCTTGTACGGCTCGCAGCCCGAAAACCTCATCTTCCGGCGCGAAAGATACTAAGCTTGCGGCTGTGCCGCGCATCTCCTCGAGGCCAGAGCAACATCTTGCGCCGACCCGCAGCACTTCCGATTGAGCAGGTCTTCCGGCCATGCGCCTGATCCGGCTCGCGCTGCTCATGTTTTCCGTGCCGTGGGCATTGTTCGCAGGCTCGGCCAAAGCGCAGACGACAGTCACATTTCCCCCCGCAACCTCACCCTGGGTTGCGCCGGCGGGTGTGACCTCGGTCACGGTACAGGCCTGGGGCGGCGGCGGCGCCGGCGGCGGCGCGAGGGGTAATCCGGCCGAGGGCGGCGGCGGCGCGGGCGGGCAGTATGCCAGCGGTGTCGTTACCGTTACGCCGGGCAATTCATATGTGGTCGTGGTCGGCGCGGGCGGAACGGGCGGAACCGCCAATGGCGGTGCGGGGGGATCTTCCACCTTCAATGGCACCAGTGTTGTGGCCCAAGGGGGTGCGGGTGGTACCGGGGCACCTAACAATAACAATGGGGGAGCCGCTGGTTCGGGTTCTACAACGGGTGGCGTCGGCACGACTGTATATGCTGGTGGTAGCGGTTCGTCAGGCCTGGTGACTGGAGGTGGCTGCCAAGCCGGCGGCGCCGGCGGCGGCGGGGCTGGTAGCGGCGGGGCGGGCGGCGGTGCGTCGGGAAACACGGGGGGAGCCGGCACGGCAACCGGCGGCGGCGCGGGCGCAAACGCCAGCAACTCTAGTGGTAACGGGGGTGCGGGCAGTGCCGCGGGGGGCGGCGGTGCCGGGGCTTGCGCCGAGACCGGCACCAACCGAAGCGGTGGTGCAGGTGGGGCGGGCCAGGTGACCATCACCTACGTTCCAAATGCCGTGGTTTCGATCAACACTGCCGGCGCAAACCCGAGCAGCGCAGCCAGCGTTTCCTGGACGGTCACGTTCAACACCAGCGTGACCGGAGTCACCGCCAGCAACTTCACGCTGGTCAATTCTGGGCTGGGCGGCACCCCGGCGATTGCTTCGGTCACCGGCAGCGGCACCACGTGGACCGTTACGGCCAGTACCGGAACGGGCAACGGCACGCTGGGATTGAATATGACCAGCAACACTGGCGCGACCCCTTTGGCCAACTTGCCGTTTACCGGGCAGGTTTACACCATCAACCGAACGACCGTGGTATCCATCAACACTGCCGGCGCAAACCCGACCAGCGCAACCAGCGTCTCCTGGACGGTCATGTTCAGCGCCAGCGTGACCGGAGTCACCGCCGGCAACTTCACGCTCGTCAATGGCGGGCTGGGCGGCACGCCGGCGATCACTTCGGTCACCGGCAGCGGCACCACGTGGACCGTCACCGCCAGCACCGGAACGGGCAGCGGCACGCTGGGATTGAACATGGTCAGCACCACCGGCGTGAGTCCCGCGGCGTCCAACCTGCCGTTTACCGGGCAGGTGTACACCATCCAGACTTGCTCCTACGCACCGCCCTGGTACAACGCGGCCTGGCTATACCGCAAGGCGATCACCATCAACTACGGCAAAGTCGGCGGCGCGCTGACCAATTTCCCGGTGCTGGTGAACGTCACCGACGCCAACCTGCAGGTGAACGCGCAGGCGAGCGGCAACGACATCCTGTTCACCGACTCGAGCGGCACCGCCAAGCTCGCGCACGAGATCGAGCTCTACACCAGCGCCAGCGGCCAGCTGATCGCCTGGGTCAACGTGCCGAGCCTGTCGGCGAGCGCCAATACCGTGATCTACATGTACTACGGCAACCCGGCCGCCGCTGCCCAGCAGAACCCGAGCGCGGTGTGGGACGCGAACTTCAAGGGCGTGTGGCACCTGAAGGAAACGGCTAGCAGCACCGCCGGCGGCTACAAGGACAGCACCTCAAACGGCAACAACGTGACCGGCGGCGCCGGCACCACTGCATACGTGCCGACGCAGGCCGCGGGCGAGATCGGCTACGGTCAGAACTTCAACGGCTCGCAGCTGATATACGGCGCCGTCAGCGGGATGCCGAACGTGAACGGCGCGCAGACCATGTCGTTCTGGTACGAGGTAGCGACCAATCCGACTGCTGCGCGCACCAACTTCCTTACCCTGAGGACCACGGGCGGCGGCTCGGCCAACCAGGGCGTATTCGTCGGGCCCGTAAGCGGCAGTTGCGCCAGCTACACCTCCCCGATCGGGGCGACGCAGTGGGGCGGGACCTGCACCATCGACGCCAACGCGCCGGCGGCGGGCGCCTGGCATTACTACGCGTTTACGGCCTCGGGCGGCACCAACACGCTGTACATGGACGGCGCGCAGGTGGCGACCAGCACCGTGGCCTTGCAGACCGGCGCGGTCGCCGAGATCGTTTGGGGCTCGTACACCACCACGCCATCCGAGCCGCTGACCGGCCTGATGGACGAGACGCGCGTCTCGAACATCGCGCGCAGCGCGGCCTGGATCCAGACCGAGTACAACAATCAGAGCTCGCCCTCGACCTTCTACAGCGTGGGCGCGCAGCAGGCCTACGGCTCGTCGTGCTACACCTACTACTCGATCACCTACCCGGGCGGCTCGACCGCAGTGACCTGCGACGTGGCGCAGGTCACGATCACGGCGAAGGATGCGACCAACACCGCCTCCGCCCCGGCGTCGGGCACGACGCTGAATATCTCGACCTCGACCGCTGCGGGCGTCTGGACAGGGCTGGTCGCCGGCGCGGGCACGCTCTCGGGCTACGGCGCCAACAACGGCGCGGCGAGCTACGTCTGGGCCGGGGGCGAGAACAGCATCACGCTCAACCTGCGCCAGAACACGCCCGCCACGATCAACGTCAACCTGATCGACTCCAACGGCAAGGTGGAAAACCCAGGCACCGACGATCCGAGCATCAGCTTCGTCAATGCGGCTTTGCGCGTGACTGCCAACGGTACGAGCGCCGCGAGCATCGGCACGCAGATCTCGGGCAAGCCCTCGAACACGGGGTTCGGGGCGCAGACGCTGTACCTGCAGGCGATCCGCACCGACACCAACACCGGCAGCTGCGTGGGGCTGATCCAGGGCCAGACGGTGAATGTGGGCCTGGCCGGGGCGCGGATCAATCCGACGGGCGGGGCGAGCGCGCTGAGCGTGCGCAACAGCGGCGGCAGCCTGCAGGCGATCGGCACGGGAGCGGGCGCGCCGGGGGCGTACACGAACGTGTCGCTCGCGTTCGATGCGAGCTCCAAGGCGCCGCTGGTGCTGAGCTACCCCGATGCGGGCAGCGTGGCACTGTACGCGAGCTATGCCCTGCCGAGTCCGCCGGCGGGCACCGCCGTGACCGGCTCGAGCAACACTTTCGTGGTGCGTCCGTTCGGGCTGCGCATCGGCGGCGTGCCCTCCGGGCTGAGCGGCGCCTCGAGCGCGGTATTCAAGGCCGCCGGCCAGAGCTTCCCGGTGAGCGTGACCGCAGTGCAGTGGCAGGCGGGCCAGGACAGCAACGCCGACGGCGTTCCCGACAGCGACGCGCAGATCGCGAGCAATCCGGCGACGCCGAACTTCGGCCAGGAGTCCACGCCCGCCACGGTCGCGCTGAGCAGCACTCTGTACCAGCCCGCGGGCGGCGCGGCGGGCACGCTCACGGCGGGCGGCTGGTCGGCGTTCGCCGCGGGCGCGAGCTCGGCCAACGCAAGCTGGAGCGAGGTGGGGCTGATCAATCTATTCGCGACCAGCAGCAACTATCTCGGCAGCGGGCAGAACGTGACCAACTCGAGCGCCGGGCTGACGGGCGTGGGGCGCTTCAAGCCCGATCACTTCGCGCTCTCCGGCGGCGTGCTCGGCAACCGCGCGGACCTGGCCTGTTCGCCTGCCTCGGGCTTCAGCTACCTGGGCGAGGACATCCGGCTGCAATTCACGCTCACGGCGCAGAGCACGGCCAACGCAACGACGCAGAACTACAGCACGGCGTCGGGCTTCGCCAAGCTGCCTGCGGTGCCCTCGGGAATGGGTTTCGGCGCGCTCAACGGCACGACCAATCTTACGTCGCGGCTCGACCTCGGCAACTCCGGCGCGCTGAGCTGGAGCGCGGGAGCGGCGAGCGTCGATTACATGCTGGCGGTGAACCGCGCGAGCCCGGACAACCCCGATGGACCGTTCGGCGCGGCGAAGATCGGCGTCGCGCCGTCCGACGCCGACGGTGTCGCTCTGGCGAGTTCAGCCTACGACATGGACGTCGACAGCAACGCGGTCAACGAGCACAAGCAGGTCGGCGCCAGCACCCAGCTCCTGTTCGGGCGCCTGTTGCTGCGCAACGCGCTCGGGGCCAAGACCTCGGCACTGCCGGTGCCGATCATGCTGCAGGCCTGGCAGGGCAGCGCGTTCACGGTCAATGCGCTCGACAGCTGCACCGTGATTGCGCGCAGCGCAATCGTGCTCGACGGCTACAACGGGGCGCTCGCCCCGGGCGGAGGCAACTGCAAGACCTTCGTGCAGCAGAATCCGGTGGCCTTCAGCGCCGGGGTGGGGACGCTCACGCTCGCGGCGCCCACTGGCGGAGCGACCGGCAGCGTGCGCCTGACGCCGGATCTCTACGCCGCTGCCAGCGGCAACACCTGCGCGAGTGCGGCGAGCGGTGAGACGCCCGCCTCAGGTTCGAATCTGGACTATCTGCTCGGGCGCTGGAACGATATGCTCGACCCTGACTCCAATTCGAGCACGATGTACGACGACAATCCTTCGGCGCGCGCCGCCTTCGGCCTGTACGGCTCGCAGCCAGATCGCCTGATCTATCACCGCGAAAACTACTGACACTTGTGACATGAAGCCGAACCTGATCGTCATCCTGGTCGATGACCTGCGCTTCGACGAAACGAGCGCCTCGGGCCACCCGTACATGAAGACCCCGCACATCGACCGGTTGGCGCACGAAGGCGCGCAGTTCGACAACGCCTTCCATACCACGCCGCTGTGCTCGCCCAACCGCGCCTCGATCCTGACCGGCCAGTACGCGTCGCGCCACGGCATCATCGACAACGTCGGGCGCGACGCGATGAGCCACCGCCTCGCCAACTACAACCTCGAGCTGAAGAAGCTCGGTTACGAGACGGCGCACATCGGCAAGTGGCACATGGGCAACGACGCCAGCCCGCGCCCGGGCTACGACCACTGGGTGAGCTTTCGCGGCCAGGGCATGATCACCGATCCGGTGTTCTGGGAGAACGGCGGCGAGCACAAGCTCGCGGGCTACGTCACCGACCTGCTCAACGAGCGCGCCGCCGAGTTCGTGGGGCGCAAGCGCAGGCACCCGTTCGCGCTGTTCTTCGCCCACAAGGCGGTGCACCCGGACGTGCAGCAGAAGCAGGACGGCTCGATCGACGCCAGCACGATGCAGGGCTACGTGCTGCCCGAGCGCCACCGCGAGCTGTATCGCGGCGCAACCTACCCCATGCGCCCGAGCGTGCTGCCGCTGGACCAGGTGCTGGAGCAGAAGCCCGCCTGGCGCGAGTTGTTCGAGCTGCGCAAGGATCCCGCCAACCGCCCGTTCCTGGATGCGCTGCACGTCGGCACGCAGGAGGAGATCCGCGAGCGCGCGGCAATGATGGCTTCGGTGGACGAGGGCGTCGGCATGCTGCTCGAATCGCTCGAGAAGGCGGGCAAGCTCGACAACACCTGCATCGTGTTCCTGGGCGACAACGGGTTCTTCTTCGGCGAGCACGGTCTCGGCGCCGAGCGCCGCTTCGCCTACGAGGAGGGCATCCGCACCGCGTTCTTCGTGCGCTACCCGAAGCGCATCGCGGCGCGCAGCCGCTACCCGCAGATGGTGCTCGCGACCGACATCGCGCCTACCATGATCGAGCTCGCGGGCGGCAGGCCGGGGGCGCAGATCCAGGGCCGCTCGCTGGTGCCGCTCATGAAGGGGCGCGGCAAGCGCTGGCGCGACGCCTTCCTGGTCGAATACTTCAACGAGTCGGCCTGGCCGTGGATCGTCGGCATGAGCTACAAGGCGCTGCGCACCGAGCGCTACAAGTACATCCACTGGATCCACAAGGAAGGCGTCGACGAGCTGTACGACCTCGAGCGCGACCCGTACGAGATTACCAACGTGATCGGCGAGGCGGCCTACGCCGATGCGGCGAAGGATCTGCGCAAGCAGCTGCGCATACTGGTGGCCGACTCGGTCGGCCTGTAAGCGGGGATGCGCGACGCGCTGCTGGTCCTGAACGCGGGCTCTTCGAGCGTCAAGTTCTCGCTCTTCGCGCTCGAAGGCGGTGCGCCGCGGCTCGAGCTGAAGGGACAGATCGAGGGGCTGCCGGACGAGGCGCACTTCGAGGCGCCCGGCGCCGAGCGGCGCTGGGGCGAGCCCCTGGGGCACGAGCAGGCGACCGATTTCCTGCTCGGGTGGATCGAGCGGCGCATGGACGGCAGGCGGCTGGCCGCCGTCGGCCACCGCGTGGTTCACGGCGGCACGCGCTACGCGGCGCCGGTGCGCGTCGACGCCGAGGTGCTGGCGCGGCTCGAGGCGCTGGTGCCGCTCGCGCCGCTGCACCAGCCGCACAACCTGGCCGCGATCAGGCGCCTGGCCGAGCTGCGCCCGGGGCTGACGCAGGTCGCCTGCTTCGACACCGCGTTCCATCGCGGGCAGAGTGCGGTGGCGCAGGCCTACGCGCTGCCGCCCGAGATCACGCGCGAGGGCGTGCACCGCTATGGCTTCCACGGCCTTTCGTACGAGTACATCGCGCAGGCGCTGCCCGGCGTCGACGCGCGCGCCGCGGCCGGGCGCACGGTGGTGGCGCACCTCGGCAACGGCGCCTCGATGTGCGCGCTGCGCGCGGGTGCGAGCGTCGCGAGCAGCATGGGCTTCACCGCCCTCGAGGGACTGCCGATGGGCACGCGCAGCGGTTCGCTCGACCCCGGCGTGCTGCTGTGGCTGATGGACCAGAAGCACATGGACGCGCGCGCGATCGAGGACCTGCTGTATCACCGCTCGGGGCTGCTCGGCGTGTCGGGCCTCTCGGGCGACATGCGCACGCTGCTGGCGAGCGACTCTCCGTCCGCGCGCGCGGCGGTCGACCAGTTCGTCTACCGCATCGGGCGCGAGCTGGGATCTCTCGCCGCCGCGCTCGGCGGCCTGGACGCGCTGGTGTTCACCGCCGGCATCGGCGAGCACGCCGCGCCGGTGCGCGCGCGCGTCTGCCGCGACGCCGCCTGGCTCGGCCTCGAGCTCGACCCGGCCGCCAACGCCGCCGGCGGGCCGCGCATCTCGAGCGCGGCGAGCAGGGTGGCGGCGTGGGTCATTCCGACCGACGAGGAGCTCATGATCGCGCGCCACACCGCGCGCCTGGCGCTTCACTCCTCGTAGATCATCTTGCGGGTCATCCCGCCGTCGACCACGAAGTTCTGCCCGGTGATGAACGCCGCCGCGGGCGAGAGCAGGAAAGCGATCATCTCCGCCACGTCGTCGGGCCGGCCGACGCGCCCCGCCGGATGCTGGGCGTGGTCCCCGTGCCGCAGCGGCGGCGCGCCCGGGCGGGCGACGTCGATCCAGCCGGGGCTGACGCAGTTCACGCGCACCTCTGGTGCCAGGCTCATTGCCAGCGCATGGCTGAGCGCCACGACGCCGCCCTTGGAGGCGCTGTAGGCCTCGGTGTGCGGCTCCGACTGCAGGGCGCGGGTCGAGGCGACGTTCACCATCGCGCCGCGCGCGGCGCGCAGCAGCGGCGCGCAGTGCTTGGCCATCAGGAACACGCCGGTGAGGTTGGTGCCGATGCGCCGGTTCCATTCCGCCAGCGCGAGCTGCTCGAGCGGGCCGTTCGAGGCGCCGGCGATGGCGGCGTTGTTGACCAGCGCGTCGAGCCGCCCGTAGCGTTCGGCGAGTTCGCCTACGCAGGCCTCGACCGAGGTCTCGCTCGAGACGTCGCAGGCGATGACATCCGCGGCGCCGGGCGCACGCTCCAGGTCGGCGACCGCGACGCGGAAGCCGCGCGCCGCGAGCAGCTTCGCGGCGGCCTGCCCGATGCCGCGCGCGCCGCCGGTCACCAGGGCCGTCTTCTGTTCCGACGCGCTCATGTTTGCGCTAGATCAAGGATGTGCCTGCCGGGTTGCAGTTTCATAGGCGTAAGGAACCCGCTGCCATGCTCTGCCTGGAAGATTGTATCGCCCTGAGCGACCTGACCGAGGAGGAGATCCTCGCGATCGCCGCGCACGAGCACATTCCCGAGATCGCCGCGGCCGAGATGGGCAACTACCTGGTCCACGCCCCGAACGGCGAGCAGTGCATCCGGGCGATCATCCGCGACGACATCGCGGCCGCCGCCGCCGGCGGCGACCGGCTGCGCGAGCTGGCGCTCAAGCTGGTGCTGCGCAACTACATCCTCCAGCACCCGCGCTGCAATGAGCGCCACCGGCGCGAACTGCACCTCCCGGAGCGCCGCAGCCTGTAGCCTGCGCTGCGGCCTTGGACTAGACTGGCCAATCCCTGCAGCAAGTCGGAGGTGGGCCATGCAGGTCAAGGAGATCTTGCGCGTCAAGGGCAACCGCCTGCTAAGCGTCGAGGCGTCCGGGCGCGTCACGCAGGCGGTCCGGGTCATGGCCGAGCAGAACCTCGGCTCGCTGGTCGTGCTCGAGCGCGGGCGGATGGTAGGGATGCTCAGTTTCCACGAGATCATGGAGGCGCTCGCCGCGCGCGGCGGGGTTCTGGGCGAGCTTGAGGTGAGCGAGATCATGGAGCGCGACCCGGTCAGCACCAGCCCGGAGATGGAGGTCAACGATCTGCGCCGCACCATGCTCGAGAGCGGCGCGCGCTACCTGCCGGTGCTGCAGGACGAGAAGCTGCTGGGCGTGATCTCGTTCCGCGACGTCGCCAAGGCGGTGCTCGAGGCGCAGGACCTCGAGAACAAGATGCTCAAGGGCTACATGAAGGAATCGCCCGCCTAGCGCGCCGCCGCGGTCGCGCGGCACCCCTGTGCTAAGCTTTTTTGCATGTCGGGCAACAGCTTCGGCACGCTTTATTGCGTGACCTCCTTTGGCGAATCGCACGGCCCCGCCTACGGCGGTGTGGTCGACGGCTGCCCGCCGGGCCTGGAGCTCTCGGCAGCCGACCTGCAGGTCGAGCTCGACCGGCGCAAGCCGGGCAGCTCGCGCCACGTTACCCAGCGGCGCGAGTCGGACACGGTGGAGATCCTGTCGGGCGTGTACCAGGGCCGCACCACCGGCACCGCAATCGGCTTCCTGGTGCGCAACGAGGACCAGCGTTCCAAGGATTACTCGGCGATCGCGGCCAAGTTCCGCCCCGGCCACGCCGACTACACCTATTGGCAGAAGTACGGCGTGCGCGACCCGCGCGGCGGCGGGCGCGCCTCGGCGCGCGAGACCCTGGTGCGCGTCGCCGCGGGCGCGATCGCGAAGAAGTGGCTTGCCGCGCGCTACGGCGTGGCGATCCGCGGGTACCTGGCGCAGCTCGGTTCGAAGAGGCTGGAACTGAAGGATTGGAACGCGGTAAATCAAAACCCGTTCTTCAGCGCCGATCTGGAGGCCGTGCCCGAGCTCGAGGCCTTCATGGACGCGCTGCGCAAGAGCGGCGATTCGTGCGGCGCGCGCGTCAACGTGGTGGCCGAGGGCGTGCCGGTGGGCTGGGGCGAGCCGGTCTACGGCCGGCTGGACGCGGACATCGCCTGGGCGATGATGTCGATCAACGCCGTCAAGGGGGTCGAGATCGGTGCCGGCTTCGCCGCGGTGGAGCAAAAAGGCAGCGAGCACGGCGACGAGATGACGCCGCAGAGCTTCCTCTCGAACAACAACGGCGGCGTGCTCGGCGGCATCTCGACCGGCCAGGACATTACCGTGTCGATCGCGCTCAAGCCGACTTCGAGCATCCGGCTGCCCCGGCGCACCATCGACGTACGCGGGGCGCCCGCGAGCGTCGAAACCGAAGGCAGGCACGACCCCTGCGTCGGCATCCGCGCCACCCCGATCGCTGAAGCGATGCTGGCCTGCGTGCTGATGGACCACGCGCTGCGTCATCGGGCCCAGTGCGGCGACGTCACGCCGCCGACGACGCCGGTGCCGGGACGCGCGCGTTGAGCCGCGCGCAGCTAGAAAACCCCAACAAATTCAATTAGAGTACCGTTACACCCACTCCGTGTGAGGAAAAACATGAGCAACAAGGGGCAGCTGCTACAAGACCCATTTCTGAATACCTTGCGCAAGGAGCACGTCCCGGTTTCCATCTATCTGGTGAACGGCATCAAGCTGCAGGGCCAGATCGAGTCCTTCGATCAATACGTGGTGCTGCTGCGCAATTCGGTCACCCAGATGGTCTACAAGCACGCGATTTCCACCGTCGTGCCGTCGCGAGCGGTCAATCTCGGCCTCGACAAGGAAGCCGAAGGCTAGTCCCTGGTCCCCCGGTGTCGAAGACACCGAATTGATGCAACAAAATTCCCCACCGCCCTTCGACTCCCGGGCCGCAGTCATCGTCTGCCTCGACCTCGGCGCCGCCGCCTACGAGGATGGCGTCGAGGAGATGGTGCGCCTGGTGGAAAGCGCGGGCATCGCGCGCCACCGCGTGGTGCGCGGCAGGCGCCAGCGCCCCGACCCGAAGCTGTTCTGCGGCCGCGGCAAGGCCGAGGAGATCGCGGCGGCCGCGGCCGAGCTCAACGCCGGCTTCGTGGTGTTCAACCACGAGCTGTCGCCCGCGCAGGAGCGCAACCTCGAGCGCGAGCTCGGGCGCCCGGTAATGGACCGCACCGAGGTGATCCTGGAGATCTTCGCCCAGCGCGCGCAGACCCGCGAAGGGAAGTTGCAAGTGGAGCTGGCGCAGCTCGAGCACCTGTCGACCCGCCTGGTGCGCGGCTGGACCCACCTCGAGCGCCAGCGCGGCGGCCTGGGCAAGACCGGCGGCCCGGGCGAGAAGCAGATCGAGCTCGACCGGCGCTACATCGGGCAGCGCGTGCGCGTGCTGCGCGGCAAGCTCGAGCAGCTGCAGCACCGGCGCGGAGTGCAGCGCCGCGCGCGTGCGCGCGGCGACGTGCTTTCGGTCTCGCTGGTCGGCTATACCAACGCCGGCAAGTCGACCCTGTTCAACGCGCTCACCCGCGCCCGCGCCTACGAGGCCGACCAGCTGTTCGCCACGCTCGACACCACGACGCGGCGCATCTGGCTGCCGCAGGCGGGCAGCGTGGTGCTGTCGGATACGGTCGGTTTCATTCGCGACCTGCCGCACACGCTGGTGGCGGCGTTCCGCGCCACGCTCGAGGAGACGGTTCGCGCCGATCTGCTGCTGCACGTGGTCGACGCGGCGTCGCCCGCGCGCACGGAGCAGGCCGAGGAAGTCAGCAAGGTGCTGGCCGAGATCGGCGCCGACTCGGTGCCGCAGCTGCAGGTGTGGAACAAGATCGACCTCGCCCGGCTTGAGCCCGGCGTCGAGCGGGACGAATATGGTAAGATCCGCCGCATTCGCGTGAGCGCGCGCACCGGCGACGGCCTCGGCGATTTGCGCGCGGCGATCGCCGAGATCGCGGTGTCCAGGGCCTCGGCCCGTGGCGAATCCGCTCCCGAAGCGCATTTCCTGCAACCTCACTGAGCGCCTAGGTTCATTCATGCCGTTGAACGACCCGAATTGGGGGCGTGGGCCCCGCGGACAGGGCCCCTCGGGGGGCAACCAGGGCCCACCGGACCTGGACGAAATGTGGCGCGCGTTCAACCGGCGCCTGAGCGACCTGTTCGGGCGCCGCGGCAGCGGCGGCAACGGCGGCGGGCCGCCGCCCGAGATGCCCTCGGCGCGCGCCTTCGGCGGCGGCGCCGGCGTGCTGATCCTGCTCGTGATCGCGGTCTGGCTGGCGAGCGGTTTCTACATCGTCGACGCGAGCCAGCGCGCGATCGTGCTCACCTTCGGCAAGTATTCCGAGACAGACCGGCCCGGGCCTGCGCTGGCGCCTGCCGTGGCCGATCCAGTCGAGCGAACTGGTCAATGTGTCGCAGGTGCGCACGCTCGAAGTCGGCTACCGCAACAACGTGCGCACCAAGGTGCAGCGCGAATCGCTGATGCTGACCGACGACGAGAACATCGTCGACCTGCAGTTCGCGGTCCAGTACACGGTCCAGGACGCCAAGGATTTCCTGTTCAACACGCGCAACCCGGATGAAATCGCGATGCGCACCGCCGAGAGCGCCATGCGCGAGGTCATCGGCAAGAGCAAGATGGACGGGTCCTGTACGAGTCGCGCGAGGAAATCGCGATCAAGGCGCGCAAGCTGATGCAGGAGATCCTCGATCGTTACGGCACCGGAATATCGGTCAGCTCGGTCACGATCCAGGCCGCGCAGCCGCCGGAGCAGGTGCAGGCCGCGTTCGACGATGCGGTCAAGGCGAACCAGGACCGGGCGCGGCAGGAGAACGAAGGACAAGCCTACGCCAACGACGTGATCCCGCGGGCGAGCGGCGGCGCGGCGCGCGCTGCTGCAGGAGGCGCAAGGCTACAAGCAGCGCGTGATCGCCAACGCCGAGGGCGAGGCCTCGCGCTTCAAGGACGTGCTCGCGGCGTACGCCAAGGCGCCGGCGGTGACGCGCGAGCGGATGTACCTCGACGCCATGCAGCAGGTGCTGTCGTCGACCTCGAAGATCATCCTCGACTACAAGGGCAACGGCAACCTGCTCTACCTGCCGCTCGACAAGCTGATGCAGAAGAGCGGGGCCGCCATGCCGTCCGAGTCCGACGCGTCGCAGACCCAGGCGCCGACGCCCGCGTCCTCGGACGACACCAGTCCGCGCTCGCGCGACTCGCTGCGCAGCCGCGACCGCGGAGAGCGGCCATGAAGGCGATCGGACCGCTGGCCGCGGCGCTGGTGGCCGTGCTGCTGGTGATATCCGGCACGCTGTTCAGCGTCGACCAGCGCTACAACGCGATCGTGTTCCAGCTGGGCGAGATCAAGAGCGTGGTCAGCGCGCCCGGGCTGCATTTCAAGTGGCCGCTGCTGCAGAACGTGCGCCAGTTCGACATGCGCATCCTGAGCTACGACGACCCCGAGCCGCTGCGTTTCATCACCTCGGAGAAGAAGCCGGTGCTGGTGGACTCGTTCGTCAAGTGGCGCATCAAGGACGTGAAGCAGTACTACATCAGCGTCAGGGGCGACGAGTTCGCCGCCACCACGCGCATCCGGCAGACGATATCCGACAGCCTGCAGGCCGAGTTCGGCCGCCGTACCGTGCACGACGTGGTCTCGGGTCAGCGCGACGAGATCATGGCGCAGGTGCGCAACAAGGTCGACCAGGAGCTGCGGCGCATCGGGGTCGAGATCGTCGACGTGCGGCTGAAGCGGGTCGACCTGCCGCAGGAAGTGAGCGAATCGGTCTACCGCCGGATGGAGTCCGAGCGCAAGCGCGTCGCGAACGAGCTGCGCTCGACCGGCGCGGCCGCGGCCGAGCGCATCCGCGCCGATGCCGACCGCCAGCGCGAGGTGATCCTGGCCGAGGCCTACCGCGACGCGCAGAAGATCAAGGGTGAGGGCGACGCCAAGGCGACCGACGATCTATGCCCAGGCGTTCTCGCAGAACCCGGATTTCTACGCCTTCTACCGCAGCCTCGATGCCTACCGCTCCACCTTCCGCGGCAAGAACGACCTGATGCTGCTCGACCCGGATTCGAGCTTCTTCCGCTTCTTCAAGGACCCGGCGGGGCGCCAGCCCGCCAAGAAAAAATGAGCGATGGGCACCACGTTCCTCATGGCCTTCGCCTTGATGCTCGTCATCGAGGGCGCGCTGCCCTTCCTCGCTCCTAAGGTCTGGCGCGATACCTTCCGCCGCATCACGCAGATGACCGACGGGCAGATCCGCTTCATCGGGCTGACCTCGATGCTGGTCGGGCTGCTGGTGCTGCTGGCGGCGAGCTGAAAGGTGTCCACCGCCATGCGCTGGCTGCTGCCGGAATACATCGAGGACATCCTGCCCGCCGAGGCGAAGCGCATCGAGGCGCTGCGGCGCGCGATCCTCGACCAGTTCGCGCTTCACGGCTACCAGCTGGTGATGCCGCCGCTGCTCGAATACCTCGAGTCGCTGCTCACCGGCACCGGGCGCGACCTCGACCTGCGCACCTTCAAGCTGGTCGACCAGCTCTCAGGGCGCATGATGGGCGTGCGCGCCGACATCACGCCGCAGGTGGCGCGCATCGACGCGCACCTGCTCAACCGCCAGGGGGTGGCGCGGCTGTGCTACTGCGGCAGCGTGCTGCACGCGCGGCCCGCCGGGCTGGAGCGCGACCCGCGAGCCGCTGCAGATCGGGGCCGAAATCTACGGCCACGCCGGGGTCGAGAGCGACCTCGAGATCCTGCGCCTGCTGGGCAGGGCGCTCGCGCTGGCCGGGGTGCGCGGCGCGCGCATCGACATCGGCCACGTGGCGGTGTTCCGCGCCATCGTGCAGGCCGCGGGGATTTCGGGCGCGCTCGAGTCCGATCTGTTCGAGGCGCTGCAGAAGAAGGACCTGCCGGTGCTCGCGGAGCTTGCGCGCGGACTCGACAAGCGCACCCGCGAAGCCCTGCTGCTGCTGCCGGAGCTGTATGGCGGGCGCGAGGTGCTCGCGCTCGCGGCGCGCAGGCTGCCCGCCATCCCGGCGCTCAAGCGCGCGCTGGCGACGCTGCGCGCGGTCGCTGACGCGAGCGTGCTGCCGGCGAGCTTCGACCTCGCCGAGCTGCGCGGCTACCACTATCACAGCGGCGCGGTGTTCGCCGCGTATTGCGACGGTGTCAGCGGCGCAGTCGCGCGCGGCGGGCGCTACGACGAAGTCGGCAAGGCGTTCGGGCGGCCGCGCCCTGCGACCGGCTTCTCGATCGATCTGCGCGAACTGGCCGGGGCCGCGGCGCCGCTGCCCTCGAGAGAGCCGATCCTCGCGCCGTGCGGCAACGGAAGATCCGCGCTGGCGGCGAAGATCGAGGCGCTGCGGCGCGCGGGCGAGATCGTGATCGAGGAGCTGCCTGGGCACGCGCGCCACCGCAAGGAGCTGGGCTGCACCAGGCAGCTGGTGCAAAGGCGCGGCGCATGGGTGGTCAAGCGAATCGGGAAAACCAAGTGAGCGCGAGAAACGTAGTCGTCATCGGCACCCAGTGGGGCGACGAGGGCAAGGGCAAGATCGTCGACTGGCTCACCGACCATGCGCAGGGCGTGGTGCGCTTCCAGGGCGGCCACAACGCCGGCCACACGCTGGTGATCGGCGGCAAGAAGACGGTGCTGCACCTGATCCCGTCCGGCATCCTGCGCGACGAGCGTCGACTGCTTCATCGGCAACGGCGTCGTGCTGTCGCCGCAGGCGCTGCTCGCAGGAGATCGACGAGCTCGAGGCGCGCCGGCGTACGAGGTCGTGGCGCGGCTCTGCATCTCCGAGGCCTGCCCGCTGATCCTGCCGTACCACGTCGCGCTCGACCAGGCGCGCGAAGCGCGCCAAGGGCGCAGGCAAGATCGGCACCACCGGACGCGGCATCGGCCCGGCCTACGAGGACAAGGTCGCGCGCCGCGCGATCCGCGTGCAGGACCTGTTCAAGCCGCGAGCGCTTCGCCGCGAAGCTGGGCGAAGTGCTCGACTACCACAACTTCGTGCTGAAGCACTAGTTCCAAGGCCGAGCACCGGTGGATTTCCAGCAAGACGCTCGACGAGGCGCTCGCGCTCGCGCCGCGCCTCACGCCGCTGGTGGCCGACGTGCCGCGCGCGCTCTACCACGCCGAACCGCGCGGGCAAGAACCTGCTGTTCGAGGGCGCGCAGGGCGCGCTGCTCGACATCGACCACGGCACCTATCCGTTCGTCACCTCGTCCAACTGCGATCGCGGGGCGGCGGCCGCAGGCGCCGGCGTCGGCCCGCACCATGCTGCATTACGTGCTGGGCATCACCAAGGCCTACACCACGCGCGTCGGCGCGGGCCGTTTCCCGACCGAGCTGTTCGGACGACGTCGGCGAGCACCTGCGCCAGCGCGGGCACGAGTTCGGCGCCACCACCGGCCGCCCGCGCCGCTGCGGCTGGTTCGACGCCGCGGCGCTCAAGCGCTCGATCCAGATCAACGGCGTGTCGGGCCTGTGCATCACCAAGCTCGACGTGCTCGACGGCCTGGAGGCGGTGAAGATCTGCGTCGGCTACAAGATCGACGGCGAGACGCAGCGATATCCTGCCGGTGGGCGCCGAAGACGCTGGCGCGACTGCGAGCCGGTCTACGAGGAAATGCCGGGCTGGAAGGAGAGCACCGTCGGCGTCAAGCGCCACGAAGAGCTGCCCAAGGCCGCACGCGACTACCTTGCGCGCATCGAGGCGCTGACCGGCGTGCCGATCGATATGATTTCGACCGGCCCCGACCGCGACGAGACCATCGTCCTGCGCCACCCCTTCGAGGTGGCCGAATAAGCTCTTTGCGAAGCGCGCACCTGGGCGTAGGATTGAGCCAGAGCGAAAAGCGCAAAGAGGGCAAGGCAATGGCACGCAAGATCCCGCAGCGTCCACCCGAGGTCGACGACCGCACCCGCATCGTCGAGCGGCCCGACGGCTTCTACTGGAAAGACGAAGCAAGCGGCGAGGAGTCGGGCCCCTACCCGACGCTGGAGGAGGCAGTCGCGGAGCTGCAGGCGGCCGAGGGCGGCGACTACGAGCCGGGCGAGACGCTCGAGGAGGCCGAATCCGAGATCGGCGTCGCCGACTGGATCGACCCCGACACCGGCGAGCCCGCGGAAGAGTCGGTCCCACGCATCGAAGACCACTGATCGACAAGAGCGCGTGTCACGCGCCGCCTGCCACCATAGCGGGCAGGCCGGTCATGTGGCGCAGCACGACGTGCGCTCCCGCCGCGACTAGATCGGAATCCGCACCGCTACTCGAAAACCCGCAGACGGTCATGCCCGCCGAGCGCGCAGCAGCGATTCCGCTTTTGCTGTCCTCGACGACGAGGCACGATGCGGGCCGCGCGCCACAACTGCGTGCGGCGTGAAGAAAGAGGTCGGGAAACGGCTTGCCGCGGCTCACGTCCTCGGAGCTGAACATTCTTCCTTCGAAGCGAGGAAGTAGCGACGTGATCGTCAGCGTCTTGCGCATCTTCGCGTGCGGGCCATTGGAAGCGATGCAGTAGGGGATGGCGACTGCGTCCAGCGCGCTTTCGATTCCTTCCACCGGTTTGAGTTCTGCCTCTAGCGCCGCGAAGGTGCGGTCGCGATAATCGCGCACGAAGTTCGCCGGCAGCGGACCTCCAAGCACGGCGGACAGGGACTCGAGCAATCGCGGAAACGTCATGCCGACGAAACGCCGCGCCGCTTCGTCCGCGCCGATCCGGACTCCGAGCTCGTTGAGCATCGCCGAGAGAACGCGATTGGTGATCGGTTCGCTGTCGACCACCACGCCGTCGCAGTCGAGTATGAGCAGCTCGAACCGGGAGGGGCGCTCGGCCATTTCCGCGCTAGGAGACTAGTGCTTGAGCACGCATTTGTCGTACAGATCCGGAAAACTGCCGGATGGATCGTATTTTCGCTTCAGGCCGGCGTAGGCTTCGCCGCCGTAGATACGCGCGAACTCATCGCGTTCGAAATAGCTGTCCGAGTAGAGCGACTTGATGCCTCCGAGCGCGCTCACTTTGCTGCTCGATCAGGCGGTTGAAGTGCCCGGGCGCGTGCCCTTTGCGGCTGCGGACCACGTCCCAGAAGCCGAAGTTGAGATAGGGCTCGCGCCGCATCGGGTAGAGCGTGAAGCGCCCGGCGTCCGCCTGCGGCATGATCGGGCACAGCCATGCCGGCCAGATGCCGATCTCGCGCGCGAGGAAGTCGAGGAACTCGGCCGCGCGCGAAAGTGGCATGTCCACGTCCTGGATCACCGATTCGCCGTGCAGGCCCTGCAGGCGGTCGAGCCAGCGCGTCAGGCCCACGCGGCTGTTCCAGCGCATGATGCGGGTGTAGGTGCGCGAGTTGAGGCGCTCGGGGCCGTACAGGCGGCGCACCAGCGGATTCTGCGCCAGCAGGTTCTTCGAGCACCAGAACCAGTCGGTGTCCCAGCGCCAGATGAAGTCGTGCGTCGAAAGGAAATCCTCTCTCTTCTCGGCGATCGAGCGGTAGTAGATGTCGCGGTAGCTGTAGTCGCTCGCGAAGGGCGCCTGGTCGACGAAACGCCCGAGCGTGAGGAACATCCGGTCCGGCGCAAACACCGTTCCGTCGACGAAGTCCGCTTCTTCCGCGCGCAGGATTTCCTGCAGCGCCGCGAAGCATTCTTCGCCGCGGCCGAAGGCGCGGTGCTCGAGCCGCACGTAGCGCTTCACCGGCGCGGTGCGCGCGACGACGCGCAGCGCGTAGCCGAGCGTGCCGTAGGAATTGGGGAACGCATAGAACAGGTCGGCGTGCTCGTTGTGCGGGGTGCACAGCAGGATCCGGCCGTCGCCGGTCAGCACCTCGAGCTCGAGCACCGACTCGTGCACCAGTCCGTAGCGGTGCGAAGAGGCCTCGATGCCGACCCCGGCGACCGCGCCGCCGAGCGTGATGGTCTTGAGCTGCGGCACCACCGCGGGCATCAGGCCCTCCGGCAGGCAGGCCGCGACCAGCGTTTCGTAGCTCGCCATGCCTTCGGCTTCGAGCACCCCGGCCGCGCGATCGACGCGCAGCACGTCGCGGAACTCGCGCACGTCGAGCCTGCGGCGCGCCGGCGCCGCGCGGTCGCGAAACAGGTTGGAGGTTTCCTTGCCCAGGCCGACCTGGCCGCCGCCTTCGCGCAGCCGCGCGGCGAGCCGGTCGCGCCGCGCGGCGTGGCGCTCGAGCGCGGCGCTCACGCGCGCTCGCGGTAGAGGTGGGCGCGGGACATCGGGTAATTGGCGGCGGTGATGTTGCCGCGGCTGAAGACGATCTGGAACAGGTGCGTGTAGCCGGCCGGCGAGCGGAACATCTCGGCGCAGCCGTAGAGGTAGACGCGCCAGATGCGGCGGAAGCGCTCGTCGAACTTCTTCGGGTCGAGCGCATGGATCGCGTCCCAGTTGCGGTCGAAGCGCTCGGCCCAGGCGTCGAGCGTGAGCGCGTAGTGGCGGCGCAGGTTCTCGATGTCCACCACCTCGAGCCCGGCCTGCTCCATGGCCACGATCACGTCGGCCAGGCTCGGGATCCAGCCCCCGGGAAAGACCTTGTCGCGGATGAAGAAGTCGGTCTCGTAGCGCCCGACGTGGCCGATGAAGTGCAGCATGCCCAGTCCGCCTGGCTTGAGGAACTTCGCGTGCGCCTGGACGACCTCGGCGAGCTGGTCGCGCCCGGCGTGCTCGAGCGTGCCGATCGAGACCACCTTGTCGTACTCGCGCCGCACGTCGCGGAAGTCGGTCTCGATCACCTCGAGCGCGCCGCCCAGCCCGCGGCGGGCGATCTCGTCGCGCACCATCGCCACCTGCTCGGTGGTGTTGTTGATCCCGGTCACGCGCACGCCGCGGCGCTCGTGGGCGCGGAACATGAACCCGCCGAAGCCGCTGCCGATGTCGACCACCTCTTCGCCGGGAGCGAGCAGCAGCTTGGCGCACACGTGATCGATCTTGTTCTGCTGCGCTTCCTCGAGCGTGCGCGTGCCTTCCTTCCAGTAGGCGCAGGTGTACATCATCAGAGGCTCGTCGAGCCAGAGGCGGTAGAACTCGGTGCCGAGCGCGTAGTGAAAGCGCGCGTTGGCCTTGGCCTGCTCCCAGGTCGAGTTCGAGTAGCGCAGCTCGTGCCAGCGGTTGCGCAGCGCGACCGGCCCGTTCGGCCGGGTCATGTTGCCGAACATGCCGGTGGCGAGAGCCTGGCGAAGACTGCCTTGCAGCTCGAGCTCGCCGTCGAAATAGGACTCGAGCAGGCCGACGTGCCGAAATAGCGCGATGCGGCGCTCGGCAGCCGCGGTCTTCAGTTCGAGCGTGAACGCCGGCTCGCCCGCGCCGCAGCGCATTTCGCTGCCGTCGGCGAAGCGCGCGGCGAAGGGGGTGCCGGACATGTCGGCAAGCTGCCGTAGCGCCGGTTCGAGGAGCGTTCTCATATCGACCTTAGCGATGCGGCGGAAAGTGGCGAAGCGAGATAGAATCCTGCTTTGCCGAGTCTGGTGCCGAGGAAGGGACTCGAACCCCCACAGTGTTGCCACCGCTAGGACCTGAACCTAGTGCGTCTACCAATTCCGCCACCTCGGCAGGGGAGCGCATTTTAGTGGCAGGACCCGATCGTGTCAAAGAAGAAGCCTAGCAAAACATCGTTGCGTCGGCGCGGGCGCGCCGAGCGCCCGCAGCCGGCGCTGCCTGACGCCTACGCGAAGGAAATCCTCGCGGCGCTGAACGGCGCCGGCGCGCCGCTGACGCCCGACGAGCTCGCCGAGCGGCTCGGGATCCGCGGCCGCGAACGGCGCAATTTCGACGACGCCGTCGCGGGCCTGGAGCGCGCGGGGGCGGTGGTCAAGAACCGCGCCGGCAGCCTGCTGGTGGCCACACGGCTGGCCCTGCTCGCCGGCCGTATCGAGGGCCATCGCGACGGGCACGGCTTCCTGGTGCCCGACGACGGCGGCCCGCAGGTGTTCCTGCCGCCAGCGGAGATGCGCCAGGTGCTGCACGGCGACCGCGCCGCGGTGCGCATCACCGGGCGCGACCCGCGCGGCAGGCCATCGGGCGAGATCGTCGAGGTGCTCGAGCGCGCCACGCGGCGCATCGTAGGCAGGCTGCACGCCGAGCACGGGGTGATGTTCCTGGTGCCCGAGGACCGCCGCATCGCGCAGGACATCCTGGTGCCGCCGAAAGAAGCCGGCCGGGCGAAGGCGGGCGAGGTGGTGACGGTCGAGCTCGTGGCGCAGCCGTCAAAGCACGCGCAGCCGATCGGGCGCGTGGCCGAGGTGCTGGGCAACTACACCGATCCCGGGATGGAGATCGAGATCGCGCTGCGCAAGTTCGACCTGCCGCACGAGTTCTCGAAGAAGTCGCTCGCGGCCGCGCGCGCGCTGCCCGAGGCGGTGCGCGAGGAGGACCTCGCGGACCGGCGCGACCTGCGCGAGCTCGGCTTCGTCACCATCGACGGCGAGACGGCGAAGGATTTCGACGACGCGGTGCACGCGGTGCGCGACGGGCGGGGTTTCCGCCTCTGGGTCGCGATCGCGGACGTCAGCTACTACGTGCGCCACGGCGAGCCGCTCGACGCCGATGCACTCGAGCGCGGCACCTCGGTCTATTTCCCGCGGCGCGTAATCCCGATGCTGCCGGAGAAGCTCTCCAACGGCCTGTGCTCGCTCAATCCCGAAGTCGACCGCCTGCGCGATGGTATGCGAGATGATGATCACGCCCAAGGGCGTGGTGGCGCGCTACGAGTTCTACCCGGCAGTGATCCGATCGCGCGCGCGCCTGACGTACAACCAGGTATGGGAGTGGCTGTCCTCGGGCAAGGCGCCGGCGTACCTGCAGACGCTGTACGAGGTGTACGGCAGACTGGCCGAGGAGCGGCGCCGGCGCGGCGCGATCGATTTCGAGACGCTCGAGACCAGGATGGTGTTCGACGCCCAGGGCAAGATCGAGAAGATCATTCCCGAGGCGCGCAACGACGCGCACCGCCTGATCGAGGAGTGCATGCTGGCGGCCAACGTCTCGGCCGGCGACCTGCTCTCGGGGCGCAGCCAGCCGGTGCTGTACCGGGTGCACGACGTGCCGGCGCCGGAAAAGGTTTCGGCGCTGCGCGACTTCCTGGCCGAGCTCGGGCTGCAACTGCCCGGCGGCGAGGTGCCGCGGCCGAAGGACTACGCCCAGCTGCTGGACAAGATCCGGAGCCGCCCGGACTTCACGCTGCTGCAGACGATCCTGCTGCGCTCGCTCAAGCAGGCGGTCTACAGCCCGGACAACGCGGGCCACTTCGGCCTCGCGTTCGAGGCTTACGTGCACTTCACCTCCCCGATCAGGCGCTACCCCGACCTGCTGGTGCACCGCGCGATCAAGGCCTGCCTCAAGGGGCGGCGCTACGAGGGCGTCGACTGGGACGCGCTCGGGCTGCACTGCTCGGACACCGAGCGCCGCGCCGACGAGGCGAGCCGCGACGTCGAGAACTGGCTCAAGTGCTTCTACATGAAGGAGCACGTCGGCGGCGTGTTCACCGGCGCGGTGACCGGGGTGACTTCGTTCGGCCTGTTCGTCACGCTGGACGACTACTTCGTCGACGGGCTGGTGCACATCTCGGAGCTGGGGCGCGACTACTTCCAGTTCGACGCCGCGCGCCACATGCTGCTCGGCGAGCGCAGCGGCCAGCGCTTTCGCCTTGCCGACCGCATGAAGGTCAAGCTGGTGCGAGTCGACCTGGAGACGCGCAAGATCGACTTCGTGCCGGCATGAGCAGGCCGCCGCGCGAGCCGAGGGTGGTGGTCGGCTTCCACGCCGTGCTGGCGCGCCTGCGCGCGGATCCTTCCTCGGTGCTCGAGCTCTACCTGGACGAGTCGCGCCACGACGCGCGCATCAGGGACGTCGCGGCGACGGCCGAGCAGGCCGGCGTGAAGGTGATGAAGGTGCCGAGCAATCGCCTGGACGGTTTCTATGGCGGCGGCCGGCACCAGGGCGTGGTCGCGCGGGTGGAGGTGAAGAGCCTGAGCCACAGCCTGGACGACATCCTGGATCAGGCGCAAGGAGCGCCGCTTGTGCTGCTGCTCGACGGCGTGACCGACCCGCACAACCTCGGCGCCTGCCTGCGCGTGGCGAACGCGGCCGGGGTGCACGCGGTCGTCGCGCCGAAGGACCGCGCCGCCGGCATCAGCGCCGCGGTGTCGAAGGTCGCCAGCGGCGCCGCCGAATCGACTCCCTACCTCATGGTCACCAACCTGGCGCGCACCATCGACGAGCTGAAGGAGCGCGGCATCTGGGTCGTCGGCACGGACGGCGGCGCGGATCAGAGCCTGTACGAGGCGGATTTGCCCGAGGCGATCGCCTGGGTGCTGGGTGCCGAAGGCGAGGGCATGCGACGCCTGACGCGCGAGCGCTGCGACCTGCTGGTGCGCATCCCGATGCGGGGCGAGGTCGAAAGCCTCAACGTCTCGGTCGCCGCCGGGGTCGCCCTGTTCGAGTCGGTCCGGCGCCGATCCTTGCCCAAGCCTTAGATTTCCCTATATAATCCGGCCCCTTTCCTTGCCGCACCGCGACGCATGACGGGCGGCTTAAACCCACAAGGAGAACGCATGCGGCATTACGAGATCGTATTCATCGTCCATCCGGACCAGAGCGAGCAGGTGCCCGCGATGGTCGAGCGCTACAAGGGCGTCATCGCGGCGCGCAACGGCATCGTTCACCGCCTCGAGGACTGGGGCCGGCGCCAGCTCACCTACCCGCTGCAGAAGGTGCACAAGGCGCACTACGTGCTCATGAACATCGAGTGCGACCAGGAAACGGTCGACGAGCTCAACAACTCGTTCAAGTTCAGCGACGCCGTGCTGCGCCACCTGATCGTCAAGATGACCAAGGCGGTCACCGAGCCCTCGCCGATGATGAAGGAAGAGAAGTCCAAGTCGCTGATGGAGCGCGGCGCGGAGGCGAGGCCGGCCGAGGCCGAGGCCGTCTGAGCGCCGATTGGACGAGGCGAACCGGGTCGAACTGTCTGGAACGCTTGCCGAGCTCGGCGCGCTGCGCCACACGCCAGCGGGAATTCCGGTGATCGATTGCCGCATCAGGCACGAGTCGGAGGCCGCCGAGGCAGGCGCCAGGCGCAAGGTGGAAGCCGAGGTCGAGGCGATTGCATTCCAGGCGCATGCCCGGCTGCTCGCCGCCGCCGCGCCCGGCAGCCCGCTGAGAGTTGAAGGATTTTTGTGCGCAAGGAGCCGGCGCTCGAAGAAGCTGGTTCTGCACCTGACCAAGATCGAATTTACTGAAGGAGTTTGAGCATGCCCCCGCCGCGCAGAGGAAAAGGCAAAGGTAAAGGAAAGTTCGCGAAGGACAAGAAGGACCGCGGACAGAAGGCGCTGTTCCGGCGCCGCAAATTCTGCCGCTTCACGGCCGAGAAGATCGAGTGGATCGACTACAAGGACATCGACATCCTCAAGGATTTCGTCAACGAGAACGGCAAGATCATCCCGGCGCGCATCACCGGCACCTCCGCCGGCTACCAGCGCCAGCTGTCGACCGCGATCAAGCGCGCGCGCTTCCTGGCGCTGCTGCCGTACACCGATCTGCACTGAGGGGCGCGTCATGCAAGTGATCCTGATGGAGAAGGTGGGCAACCTCGGCAATCTCGGCGACGTCGTGAAGGTGAAGGACGGTTTCGCCCGCAACTTCCTGATTCCGCACGGCAAGGCCAAGCGAGCGACGCCGGACAACCTGAAGGCGTTCGAGGCTCGCCGCGCCGAGCTCGAGAAGTCGCACGCCGCGGCGCTGGCCGAGGCGCAGGAGCGCGGCGCCAAGCTGGAGGGCCTGACGGTGCAGATCAGCCAGAAGGCGGGCGTCGACGGCCGGCTGTTCGGCTCGGTCACCAACTACGACATCGTCGAGGCGCTGCAGAAGCAGGGCATCGAGATCGAGCGGCGCCAGGTACGCATGCCGCAGGGGCCGCTCAAGCAAGTGGGCGACTTCCCGATCGAGATCGAGCTCTACACCGACGTGGTGAGCACGATTACGGTTTCGGTGCTCGGCGAAGCGTGATTCGCGCGCACGCGCTGCGCGCGTGACGAAAGGGCTGGCAACAGCCCTTTTCTTTTTGTAGCATCGACTCCTCATGGCCCAAACGCCGCAGACCCTGCGCAGCGACAGCCCGGACGCCCAGCTACTGGCGCTCAAGGTCCCGCCGCACTCGGTCGAGGCCGAGCAATCGCTGCTGGGCGGGCTTCTGCTCGACAACCAGGCCTTGGACCGCATCGCCGACCTGGTTTCGCCGCAGGATTTCTACCGCGACGACCACCGCCGCATCTACCGCCACATCGTCAAGCTGGTGGAGGCCGCCAAGCCGGCCGACGTCGTGACGGTGTCGGAGTCGATCGAGGCAAGCGAGGACAAGGACAAGACCGGCGGCCCCGCCTACCTGGGCGCGCTGGCGCAGAACACCCCGAGCGCGCTCAACATCCGCCGCTACGCCGAGATCGTGCGCGAGCGCGCGGTGCAGCGGCGCCTGGCGCAGGTCGCGACCGACATCGCGGAGAACGCGCTCAACCCGGGCGGCAAGGAGGTCGGGCAGCTGCTCGACGAGGCCGAGTCGCGCATCCTCGAAATCGGCGAGGCAGGCTCGCGCCATACCGTGGGGCTGGAGGAGATCAAGCCGGTGCTGGCGCGGGTGCTCGAACGCATCGACCATCTCTATCACCGCGACAATCCGTCCGACGTGACGGGCGTGCCCACGGGATTTCACGATCTGGACTCCAAGACCGCGGGCCTGCAGCCCGGAGACCTGATCATCGTCGCCGGGCGCCCGTCGATGGGAAAGACGGCCTTTGCGCTCAACATCGCGGAAAGCGTGGCGCTCAACACCCTGCTGCCGGTTGCGGTGTTCAGCATGGAGATGGGCGGCACGCAGCTCGCCACCCGGATGCTCGGCTCGATCGCGCGCGTGGACCAGCACAAGATGCGCACCGGACGGCTGTCGGACCAGGAGTGGCACGACCTGTCGGAGGCCATGGGCCGGCTGCACGACGCGCCGATCTTCATCGACGAGACCGCGGCGCTGAACTCGCTCGAGCTGCGCACACGCGCGCGCCGCCTGTGGCGCCAGTTCGGCGGCAAGCTCGGCCTGGTGGTGGTGGACTACCTGCAGCTCATGTCCGCAACGAATACCAAGGGCAGCGAGAACCGCGCGACCGAGATCTCCGAGATGTCGCGCTCGCTCAAGGCGCTCGCCAAGGAGCTCAAGGTGCCGGTGATCGCGCTGTCGCAGCTCTCGCGCGCGGTCGAGAGCCGCAACGACCGGCGGCCGATGATGTCGGACCTGCGCGAATCGGGCGCCATCGAGCAGGACGCCGACGTGATCCTGTTCATCTACCGCGACGAGGTCTACTCGCCCGACAAGCCCGAGGCGAAGGGCCGCGCCGAGATCATCATCGGCAAGCAGAGGAATGGCCCGATCGGCAAGGTCGAGCTTACCTTCCTCGGACAGTTCACGCGCTTCGAGAATTTTGCCGCATCGGGATCGTTCTGACGTCCGCCTTGGGGAGAACTGCATGGCCGAGCCGGTGATCGCGCAGAAATCGCCCTACGCCGTCGAGCTGGCGCCCGGCGATTACTGGTGGTGCGCCTGCGGGCGCTCGAAGCGCCAGCCGTTCTGCGACGGCTCGCACAAAGGCTCCGAGTTCACGCCGGTCAAGTTCACCGTCGCCGAGGCGCAGAAGGTCTGGCTGTGCGGCTGCAAGCGCAGCGGCGGCAAGCCGTTCTGCGACGGCACCCACTCCAAGCTCTAGTGCCGGCGGCTCGCGGCCGCTATAGCACCTCTGCTGCGTGGTCGGCCAGGCGCGAGCGCTCGCCGCGCGCGCAGCGTGACGTGCCCGCCGTGCGCCCAGCCCTTGAACCGGTCGACCACGTAGGTCAGGCCCGAGCTGCCTTCGGTGAGGTAGGGCGTGTCGATCTGCGCGATGTTGCCGAGGCAGCACCACCTTGGTGCCGGGGCCGGCGCGCGTGACGAGCGTCTTCATCTGCTTGGGCGTGAGGTTCTGCGCCTCGTCGATGATGAGGTACTTGTTGATGAACGTGCGCCCGCGCATGAAATTGAGCGACTTGACCTTGATGCGCGAGCGGATCAGGTCGCGCGTCGCGGCGCGTCCCCATTCGCCGCCTCGGCTCGTCGGACTTGTTCAGCACGTCGAGGTTGTCCTCCAGCGCGCCCATCCAGGGCTGCATCTTCTCCTCTTCGGTGCCGGGCAGGAAGCCGATGTCCTCGCCCACCGGCACGGTGACGCGGGTCATGATGATCTCGGTGTAGAGCTTGTCGTCCAGCGCCTGCGTCAGGCCCGCGGCCAGCGCGAGCAGCGTCTTGCCGGTGCCGGCCTGGCCGAGCAGCGTGACGAAGTCGATCTCCGGGTTCATCAGCAGGTTGAGCGCGAAGTTCTGCTCGCGGTTGCGCGCGGTGATGCCCCAGACGGTGTTCTTGGCGTGCGTGTAGTCGCGCAGCGTCTCGAGCACCGCGACGCGGCCCGCCTTTTCCTTCACCAGCGCGTACAGCGGGCGCTCGCCCGACTCGTCGTAGACGAACTCGTTCAGCTCGAGCTGCGGCACCAGCGGGCCGCGGATGCGGTAGTAGGTGTGGCCCTCCTTCTTCCACGACTCCATGTCGCTTGGCCGTGGTTGTCCCAGAAATTGCCCGGCAGCTCGCGCACGCCGGTGTACAGCAGGTCGGTGTCTTCCAGCACCTTGTCGTTGAAGTAGTCCTCCGCGGCGAGACCCAGCGCGCGCGCCTTGATGCGCATGTTGATGTCTTTCGACACCAGCACCACGTCGCGCTGCGGCTCGCGTTCGTGCAGGTGGCGCACCACCGACAGGATCTGGTTGTCGGCCTTGCCGATCGGCAGCGTTGCCGGCAGCTCGGCGCTGATCGCCTCGGTCTGCAGGAACAGGCGCCCGCCGGTCGCCGCGCCCTCGGGCGTGCGAATCGGCAGTCCGACCTTGATGTCGCCCTTCGCATGCGAGACCACGTCGTCGAGGAAGCGGCTCGCCTGGCGCGCGTTGCGCGCCACTTCCGACAGCCCTTCTTGTGGCTGTCGAGCTCCTCCAGCGTGACCATCGGCAGGTAGATGTCGTGCTCCTCGAAGCGGAACAGGCTGGTCGGGTCGTGCATCAGCACGTTGGTGTCCAGCACGAACAGCTTCTTGGTCTTGGGTTTGCGGGAACTGCGGGAGCGCTTCGGCATTGCTTCGCTAACGGAGGATTCGGCCGCCTCGGCCGGTTCGACATCATAGGGCTTTAACAAAGTTCAATACCTCCTCTGCGTGGCCTGGGACCTTGACTCCGCGCCATTCGCGCGCGATCACCCCGTTCCGGTCCAGAACGAAGGTGCTGCGCTCGATGCCGCGCACCTGCCTGCCATACATGTTCTTCAGCTTGATGACGCCGAACTGCGCGCACACGGTCTCCTCGGCGTCCGAGAGGAGATCAAAGGGGAGCTTCAGCTTGGCCTTGAACGACTCGTGCGACTTGAGCGAGTCGCGCGAGACGCCGTAGACCTCGCACCCGGCGCGCGCGAACTCGCGCTGGCGGTCGCGGAAGTCCGCGCCTTCCGTGCTGCAGCCGGCGGTGTTGTCTTTGGGGTAGAAGTAGAGCACCACTGTCTTGCCGCGGGTGCTCGAGAGCCTGAACGTCTTGCTGCCGGTCGAGGGCAGGGTGAAATCCTTGACGGCCTTGCCGGGCATGCCTGGTTTGTTCAAAACCTTTTCAGCAATGCGATGCAACGCCTTCATTGAACACGTTTTCGGCGCCGGTCGCAAGCGTTCCGGGCACCGAGCTCCCGCAGCGCGCATGCAGGCGTCTGATTCGAAGGATGTTTCAGCCGGTCGGACGATACGTGCCGCCATCGAGGATGACGCGAATGGCCTCGGCCATCGCCATGGGCAACAAGGTCTTGGGCAGGTAGCCGACCGCGCCGGACTTGAGCGCCGCGCGCACCTGATCCTCGTCGTCGTCGGCGGAGATCACCGCCACACGCGCACGCGGAAATTGCGTGCGGAATCGAATCAGCGCATCCATGCCCGCGTAACCCGGCAGCCCCAAGTCGAGCAGCACCAGCCCGAGGTCGTTCAACCGCTTCGCGTCCACCAGACCGCTCTCGAGGTCGAACTGGCTGAAAAAGTCGGCGCCCGGCCGCACGCTGTACACGATCGTGCGCAGCGTCTCGTGGATCACGGGATGGTCGTCGACCAGGAGAACGTCCATAGCGGGAAAATGTTACCCCTGGCCACCGAGCGCTCCCCGTTCCGCACAATATTTTGAAAACGCGGCAGAGAGTAAGCTCTCCCGAAATTAGCTTCCTGTCCTGTCGTGGCGCGCAACGAAGCGCTCGACCTCGCGCAGCACTTCGGCCGGACGCTCCTCTGGCAGGAAGTGGCCGCAGTCGAGGGCGCGCCCGCTGACGTGCTTCGCCACCGCGCGCCAGTCGGCGAGGCAGTCGAACTGCGCCTCGACCACGCCCTGCTTGCCCCATAGTGCCAGCACGGGCATGGAGAGCTTCTTTTTCAAGTCTTTTCGATCGTGAACCAGGTCGACGCCAGCGGCGGCGCGGTAGTCCTCGCAGGTGGCGTGGATCGTGCGCGGGTCGCGAAAGCAGCGCGCGTATTCTCGCAGCGCCGCTTTGGAGAACGGCTTCAGGCCGGAGAGGCCGCGCCCGATGCGCCCGAGCACGTAGTCCGGCCCGACCGCGCGCAGCATCTTCTCCGGCAGCGGGGCGGGCTGGATGAGGAAGAACCAGTGGTAGTAGGCGCGCGCGAAGGCCATGTCGGTCTTCTCGTACATCCTGAGCGTGGGCGAGATGTCCATCACGGTAAGCGTGCGCACGCGCTTGCCGTGGTCGCGCGCGAGGCGGTGCGCGACGCGCGCGCCGCGGTCGTGCCCGACCAGGTGGAAGCTCGGGTGGCCGAGCTTCGCCATCACCTCGACCATGTCCTGCGCCATGGCGCGCTTGGAATAGTTCGAGTGGTCGGCGAGGCCCTTCGGCTTGGACGAATCGCCGTAGCCGCGCAGGTCCGGGCAGACCACCGTGTGGCGACGTGCGAGCACGGGCGCCACCTTGTGCCACATGGCGTGCGTCTCGGGGTAGCCGTGCAGCATCAGCACCGGCGGGCCTTCGCCCGCGGTCACGAGGTTGATCGTGGCGCCGCTGGTGCGGATCTTCTTCGTCTTGAAACCCGGGAAAAGCGCCATTCAGGACCTCGCTACGATCGTTACGCCGACGATGATGATCGCGATGCCGGCGACGCGCTGCAGCGTGACCGGCTCGCCGAGCAGCCACCAGGCGAGTACCGCGTTGATGGCGAAGCCGACCGACAGCATGGGGTAGGCCACGCTTACCTCCACGCGCGAGAGCGCCATCAGCCAGACCACCAGGCTCACCGCGTAGCAGGCCATGCCGCCCAGGATGTACGGGTTGGCGGCGAACCTTAGGCCGATCTCGAGCGCGCGCCCGAGCACGAACTCGAAGTGCCCGATCGAGTTGGTGCCCGCCTTGAGCAGCAGCTGGGCGAAGGTGTTGAGCAGCACGCCGGCTGCGATCAGGCCGAAGCTCACCGCGTTCATCTCGTTCCCCTCATTCGAACAGCAGCGCCGCGGCGACGCGGCGGTCCTCGGACACCAGGATATTGTAGGTGCGGCAGGCCGCGTTCAGGTCCATGACTTCGAGGCCGATGCGCGCGGCCGACAGCGGCGAGGTCAGGCGCGGGTGCGGAAAGCGCAGCCGCGGCCCGGTGCCGAGCAGCACGATTTCCGGCCCGAACGCCGCCAGCGCCGCGAAGTGCTCTTCGCGCAGCGCAGCGAAACTTGCCGCCTCCCACGCCACGACGCGGTCCGGGGCCAGGATCAGGTTGCTGCTGTGGCGCTCGCCGTTGATCAGCACGTAGCCCGCGCCGTAGCCGGTGACCATGTTCACGCCGGCGCGCGTCTCGCGCTCGAACTTCACGCCGCGCTCCCTTGCAGCGCGAGGGTGCCGGAGCGCCCGGGCACCGGGCCCTCGAGCACGCGGCAGCGCGGCAGCGCCGCCGCATCGAGCGCGGCGTAGAGCTCGCGCAGCGCAACCAGCTCGTAGCCGAGCGCGCGCCAGCCCTCGAGCAGACGCCCGAACTGCGGCGCGAGCCGCCCGCCCTCGAGCTCGGCGTGCAGGGTGTAGACGTGGCCCTGCGGCGGCGCCTCGCGCGAGAGCTCGAGCACCCGCGCCACGGCGTCGTCCGCGGTCGCGCCGTCGACCCCGATCAGCTCGTCCAGCGTGGGCAGCGTGGTGGGCAGCTGCGGCACGCCCCGCCGCGCCGCCCTCGAGCGCCGGCACGAAGGGCCCGCGGCCGCGCGTGTCGGAGGCGTAGTCCAAGCCGAGCTCGCGCTCGGCGGCGAAGGCGTGCGCGTTCATCTGCCAGCCGGCCGCGCCGTGCACCCGCGCCGGCTGCGCCGAACACCTCGGCGAAGCGCTCGAAGGCGCGCCGCATCTCGCGTCGCGTCCAGGCGCGCGCCGGCGCGCGCCACGCCGTCCTGCCAGCGCACGTGGTCGTAGCAGTGGATCCCGACTTCGAAGCCGGCGTCGCGCGCGGCGCGCAGCATCTGCGGCGCAGCGCGCGCCGATGTCGGGCCCGGGCAGCAGCGTGCCGTAGAGCAGGGTGCGAACGCCGTAGTGCTCGAGCACCGAGGTGCGCGCCACCTTGCCGACGAAGCCGCGCCGGAATACGCGCTTGATGGCGCGGCCGGTGTGGTCGGGGCCGAGGCGAAAACAGGAAAGTCGCGCCGCGCGCGCTGCGCGGCGAGGATCCGCATCAGGCGCGGCACGCCCTCGCGCGTGCCGCGTAGGTGTCGACGTCGAGCTTCAGGCGATCCGGCGGCTCAGCGCGTCATTCGACCAGCGCTGCGCGCGCTCCGCGACGTGGCCGCGGTAGGCGTCGAAGATCGTAGTGCAGCGCGTCGCGCATGCCGACCTGCGGGCTCCAGCCCAGCTCCGCGCATCGTGTTGTCGATCGCGGCACGCGGTTCTGCACGTCCTGGTAGCCCTTGCCGTAATAGGCGTCGGCGCTGGTCTCGACGATCTTCACCTTGCGCGCACTCTCGCGGTACTCGGGGTACTCGAGCGCCATGCTCTAGCATCATGTCGCGCGAGCTCGCGCGATCGAGTAGTTGTTGCGCGGGTTGCCGATGTTGTAGATCTTGCCGCTCGCGACGCCGCGCGGGTTGTCGATGATCTTCATCAGCGCGTCGATGCCGTCGTCGATGTAGGTGAAGGCGCGCTTCTGGCTGCCGCCGTCGACCAGCTTGATCGGCTCGCCGCGCACGATGTGGCCGAGGAACTGGGTGATCACGCGCGAGCTGCCCTCCTTCGGCGTCGTTGATGCGAGTCCAGCCCCGAGCCGATCCAGTTGAACGGCCGGAACAGCGTGAAGTCGAGACCCTGCTGCACGCCGTAGGCCCAGATCACGCGGTCCATCAGCTGCTTGGAGCAGGAGTAGATCCAGCGCTGCTTGTGGATCGGCCCCAGCACCAGCTCGGAGGTCTCGGGATCGAATTCGCGCGTCGCGGCACATGCCGTAGACCTCGGAGGTCGAGGGGAAGACCACGCGCTTGCCGTACTTCACGCACGAGCGCACGATCGGCAGGTTGGCCTCGAAGTCGAGCTCGAACACCCGCAGCGGCTCGCGCACGTAGGTGGCCGGGCGTGGCGATCGCCACCAGCGGCAGGACCGCGTCGCACTTGCTGACGTGGTACTCGATCCATTCCTTGTTGATCGTGATGTCGCCCTCGAAGAAATGAAAGCGCGGGTTGGCCGAGCAGGTCCGCGACGCGCTCGGTCTGCATGTCCATGCCGTACACGTCCCAGTCGGTGCGTCTCGAGGATGCGCTTGGACAGGTGATGGCCGATGAAGCCGTTGACGCCGAGGATCGAGAAGTTTTTTCATGGGATCTTTGTCAGTCGAAAATTGCGGGTTGCAAACCAAAACGGGCCTTCAGCTTCGGCGGCGCCGGCCGCGCGGCCGTCGACCTCGAACTCCAGCAGCCGCAGCCGGCCGCCCGAGGCGCAGTCGGCATAGCAGCGCGCCCCTTCGCAGTATAGGGCCGGCACGGGGGAGGCGTCGGCGCACGCGGGCTCGACCCGGGTGCGCAGGATCCTGAGCGGCACGCCGCCGATGCTCGCGAAGGCGCCGGGGTAGGGCGGCGCAACGCGCGCGCACCAGGTCGTGGATCTCGCGCGCGCTCCTGGACCAGTCGATGCGGCCGTCCTCCGCGCGCCGGCCGCCGAAGTAGCTGCCGGCGGCGAGGTCCTGCGCCTCGCCGCGGCGCGCGCCCGGCGAGCAGCCCGGGCAGCGCGCGCGTCGAGCACCAGCTCGGCCGCGAGCGTGACCTTGTCGAACACCTCGCGCGCCGTGTCGTCCGGCAGAATCGGCACCGCCTGCCGGCCGACGATCGCGCCCGCGTCGGGCTTCTCGGTCATGTAGTGCAGGCTCGCGCCGGTCTCGCTCTCGCCCGTGATCACCGCCCAGTTGACCGGCGCGCGGCCGCGGTACTTCGGCAGCAGCGAGCCGTGCATGTTGAGCGCGCCGCGCCGCGGCAGCGCCAGCAGCCGCCGGCCGAGCATGTGGCGGTAGTAGAACGAGAACAGGAAATCCGGCTGCAGCGCCTCTACCCGCGCGGCGAAGGCCGGCTTCGTTCGGGTCCCCGGGGAACGCCGTCTCGAGGTCGCGCTCGGCGGCGAAGCCGGCGACGCTGGCGAACCAGATGTTCTCGCGCGGCGAGTCCCGGTGCGTCACCACCAGCGGCACCTCGACCCCGTGCGCGAGCAGGGTCGCAGGCAGCGCACCCCGACGTCGTGGTAGGCGAAGACGACGCGCGCGCGGTCATTCCTCGCGCTGCAGGACGGCGCCCACCACGTAGCGCGGGCGCTGGCGCACCTCCTCGTAGATGCGGCCGACGTACTCGCCCAGCAGGCCGATGCCGAACAGCTGCAGACCGATCAGGAAGAAGCCAGGATGCGCGAACAGCGTGAACAGCCCTCGCGCAGGCTCCGCGCCGAGCAGCATGCGCTCGGCCATCAGCGCGACGAACAGCAGCACCGAGCCGGCGGCGATCAGCATCCCGAGCACCGAGAAGAACTGCAGCGGCGCCATCGAGAAGCCGGTCATCAGATCGAAGTTGAGCGCGGATCAGCTTGTACAGCGAATACTTCGAGTCGCCCGCCGCGCGCTCCTCGTGCGCCACCTCGATCTCGGCCGGGCTGCGGGCGAAGGTGTAGGCCAGCGCCGGAATGAAGGTGTTGATCTCGCGGCACTTGTTGAGCGCGTCGATCACCTCGCGGCTGTAGGCGCGCAGCATGCAGCCCTGGTCGGTCATGCGGATGCTGGTGATGCGCTCGCGCAGCCGGTTGATCAGGCGCGAGGGCACGCGCCGCAGCCAGCTGTCCTGGCGCTGGCGCCGGATCGCGCCGACGTAGTCGTGCCCTGCGTCCATCTCGCGCCAGCAGCTTGCCGATCTCCTCGGGCGGATTCTGCAGGTCGGCGTCGAGCGTGACGACGCGCCCGCCGCGGCAGTGCGCGAAGCCCGGCCATGATCGCCAGGTGCTGGCCGAAGTTGCCGTTGAACAGCATCACGCGCGTGACCTCGGGGCGCGCTGCGAACTGCTCGCGCAGCAGCGCCGCCGAGCGGTCGCGGCTGCCGTCGTTGACGAAGATGACCTCGTAGGTGAGCCCGAGCGCGTCGAGCGCGGGATACAGGCGCGCGAACAGCGCCGCGAGGCCTTCTTCCTCGTTGTAGACCGGGATGACGACGGACAGATCGCGGGACGGCATCGGGCTCGGGCCGCGCTCAGCGGCGGTGAGCGGCAAGGATATCACCGAGCGCCGCGCAGACCCGGTCGATGTCCTGCTCGCGCATGGCCGGGAACAGCGGCAGCGTGGCGATGCTCGCGCCCACGCGCTCGGCGTGCGGGAAGTCGCCCGGCTTCCAGCCCTGCGCGCGGTAGAGGCGGAACAGGTGCATCGCCGGGTAGTGCACCCCGACGCCGATGCCGCGCGCGTGCATCAGCTCGATGAAGGCGCGCGCGGTCGATCGTCATGCGCTCGAGCGGCAGCAGGACCTGGAACATGTGCCAGTTCGACTGCTCGAAGTCCGCCGGCGGCAGGCCGCAGCCGAGCGAGGGGTCGAGGCGCTCGAAGTAGCGCCGCGCGAGGCTGCGCCGGCGCGCGTTGAATTCCTCCAGCCGCTCGAGCTGGCCCAGGCCGATGCGCGCCGCGACGTCGGTCAGGTTGAGCTTGCCGCCTGCCACCTCGACCTCGATCTCGCCGCCGGGCAGGCGCACCACGCCCTGCAGCCGCAAGCGCTCGCAGCGCGCGGCCTCGGCCTGGTCGTTCAGCACCAGGCAGCCGCCCTCGGCGGTGGTGATGTTCTTGTTGGCGTGGAAGCGAAAAGCAGGCCAGGTCGCCGAAGCTGCCGACCCTCCTTCCCTTCCAGCTCGAGCCCATGCTCTGCGCCGCGTCCTCGATCACGCGCAGCGAGCGGCGGCGCGCGATCGCGTACACCGCGTCGCGCTCGAACGGCAGCCCCGCCATATCGACCGGGATCAGCGCCTTGGTGCGCGGCCCGATCGCGGCCTCGATCTTCGCCAGGTCGATATTGCGCGTCGCCGGGTCGATGTCGACGAACACCGGGCGGGCGCCTGCGCGCAGCATCACGTTCGCGGTGGCCACCCACGACAGCGGCGTCGTGACGACCTCGTCGCCCGGGCCGATGTTCGCCAGCGCGAGCGCGATCTCCAGCGCCCCGGTGCCCGAGGTGAGCGCGCGTACCGGGCGGCCGCCGAAATATTCCGAAAGCCGCGCCTCGAACGCTTTCGCCTGCGGCCCGGTGGTAATCCAGCCCGAGCGCAGCACCTCGGCTACGCCGTCTATCGTCTCCTCGTCGATGCTCGGGCGGGTGAAGGGAAGGTAGTCGCTCACGGCGTTGCCACCGCGACGCGGCGCGGGTCGCGCGCGAGGAACCGCATCGGCAGCCCGGCCTGCCTCAGCTGTCGTATTCATACGGCGGCATGAGCGCCACCGCGGGGCCGTCGCGCCGCCAGGCACGCGAGAAGGCCTCGACCGTCGGCAGGTAGTTGCGGTCGTGCTCCCAGGAAAGCGAGGTGTCGAGTTCGTCCTTGTCGCCGACCATGATCGCAGTGCGCCCGGCGTAGAACAGGAAGCTGTGGTCGAACATCTGCACGTAGTAGACGCGCGTCGCGGCATCGAGCGCGGGCCGGATGCGCTGCACGAGCTGGCGCGAGGAGTAGACCGGCGCGAGCGACTGGTAGCCGACCAGCAGCAGCAGCGTGAAGGCGAGGCCGCCGACCGCGAGCCAGGCGATCGCGGCCTCCTTGGCGCATGCGCAGGGCCGAACACCGTTGCGATCACGCCGGCCGCCAGCGATCGCGACGGCCGCGACCGTCATCCAGCGCGCGAAGCCGCGTTACCAGCTCGGGCGGCAGGCTGCCCGACAGGCTTCGGGTCGCGAGCGGCATCAGTGCCGCGAGGGCGGCGCCGCCGAGCGTCGCGGTCGCGCACAGCCAGGCGAGCGCTCGCGCAGCCGGCGCGCGGCAGCCAGTCTCCGAGCAGCATCGCGAGGGCGGGGAAGATCGGCAGGATGTAGGCCGAACAGCTTGGAATCCGAGATCGAGAAGAAAACGAACACGAGCACGCTCCAGGCGAGCAGGAAGCGCTGCGGCTGGAACGACGAGCAGCGGGCGGCGCCGTGCCGCGGAGCCGAGCGCGCCGGGCAGCGCAAGCGTCCACGGCACCGCGCCGAGCGCGAGCAGCGGCAGGAAGTACCACCACGGCTGGTAGCGGCCGTGGCCCTTGTTCAGGAAGCGCTCGAAATGCTCGTGGACGAAGAAAAAGCGCGCGAACTCGTGGTTCTTGAGCGAGACCAGGACGAACCAGGGCGCGGCGATGGCGAGGAACAGCGCCAGGCCCGCGCCCAGCTCGAGCCGCGCAAGCAGGCGCCAGTCGCGCTGCCAGAGCACGTACAAGCGCCACCGCGCCCGCGGGCAGCACGATGCCGATCAGGCCCTTGGACAGCGTCGCGAGCGCGCACGCCGCCCAGCCGACGAACATCCAGCGCAGCCTGCCGCCGGGCGGCGCTCCGTCGCGCTGCGCGAGCGCGAAGGCGCTCACCGCGACCGAAAGGAAGAACGAAACGCCCATGTCGAGCGAGGAGGCGTGGCCCATGACGACCCACATCAGGCTGCCGCCGAGGATCAGCCCGGCGGCGCGTCCGGCCTGCGCTCCGAACAGGCGGGCCGCGGCGAAGGCCGCCAACAGCACGCCGAGAAAGCCGGTCAGCGCGGTCCACAGCCGCGCGCTCCAGGCGCTCTGGCCGAAGGCCTCGAACGCGGCCGCGGTCGCCCAGTACTGCAGCGGCGGCTTCTCGAAGTACTTCAGCCCGTCCAGGCGCGGGGTGAGCCAGTCGCCGCTGGCGACCATCTCGCGCGAGATCTCGGCGTAGCGTCCCTCGTCGGTGTTGAACAGGTCGCGCTGCCCGAGGTTGGCGAACCAGGCGAAGGCGAAAATGAGCATGAAGGCGGCGGTTGTTGTTTTCATTGAGGCGGGTTGGGCGCTCGCGTGTAAAATTGTATCGCTATGAGGGAATTCGCGCGCATCAAACGCCTGCCGCCTTACGTCTTCAACATCGACGCACGAGTGGAAGATGGCGGCGCGTCGGCGCGGCGAGGACATGATCGACCTGTCGCATGGGCAATCCCGACGGCCCGACGCCGAAGCACATCGTCGACAAGCTGGTCGAGGCCGCGCAGCGCCAGGACACCCACGGCTACTCGGTGTCGAAGGGCATCCCGCGCCTGCGCACGCGCGATCTGCGACTGGTACCAGCGGCGCTACGGCGTCGAGTTCGACCCGGACACGGAAGCGATCGTCACCATCGGCTCGAAGGAGGGCCTCGCGCACCTGATGCTCGCGACGCTCGAGCGCGGCGACACGGTGCTGGTGCCGAATCCCTAGCTACCCGATCCACATCTACGGCGCGATCATCGCCGGCGCCGACATCCGCTCGGTGCGCATGACCGAGGGCGTCGATTTCTTCGCCGAGCTGCAGCGCGCCATGCGCCGAGCTGATCCCGAAGCCCAAGATGCTGGTGATCGGCTTTCCGTCCAACCCGACCGCGATGTGCGTCGAGCTCGACTTCTTCGAGCGCGTGGTCGCGCTCGCGCGCGAGCACGACATCATGGTGGTGCACGACCTGGCCTACGCCGACATCACCTTCGACGGCTGGAAGGCGCCCTCGATCATGCAGGTGCCGGGCGCGCGCGACGTGGCGGTCGAGTTCTTCACCATGTCCAAGAGCTACAACATGGCCGGCTGGCGCATCGGCTTCATGGTCGGCAACAGGGACCTGGTGCACGCGCTGGCGCGCATCAAGAGCTACCACGACTACGGCACCTTCACGCCGATCCAGGTCGCCTCGATCGTCGCGCTGGAAGGCCCGCAGGATTGCGTCGAGGAGATCCGCCGCACCTACCAGCGACGGCGCGACGTGATGGTCAAGGGGCTGCACGAGCTGGGCTGGATGGTCGACCAATCCGAAGGCCTCGATGTACGTCTGGGCCAGGATTCCGGAACCGTACCGCGCCATGGGGTCGCTGGAGTTCGCCAAGAAGATGCTCGACGACGCCAAGGTCGCGGTGTCGCCCGGGCATCGGCTTCGGCGAGTACGGCGACGACCACGTGCGCATCGCGCTGATCGAGAACGAGCACGCGCCTGCGCCAGGCGCTGCGCGGCGTGCGCGAGATGTTCAAAAAGGACGGGTTGCTTAAGGGGCGCAGCTGTGAGGCCGATCAACGTCGGCCTGCTCGGCATCGGCACGGTCGGCGGCGGCACCTGGGACGTCCTGCGGCGCAACGCGGAGGAGATCCAGCGCCGCGCCGGGCGCGGCGATCCGCATCACGCGCGTGGCCGACAAGGCGCTCGCGCGCGCGCGCGGCATCGTCGGCGCGAAGGCCGCAGCTGACCGCCGACGCGCGCGAGGTGAGCGCGCGACCGGACATCGACATCGTGGTCGAGCTGATCGGCGGCTACCGGCATCGCGCGCGAGCTGGTGCTGGACGCGATCGCGCAACGGCAAGCACGTGGTCACCGCCAACAAGGCGCTGCTCGCCCATCACGGCAACGAGATCTTCGCCGCGGCGCAGACGAAGGGCGTGATGGTGGCGTTCGAGGCCGCGGTCGCGGGCGGCATCCCGATCATCAAGGCGCTGCGCGAGGGGCTGACCGCGAACCGCATCGAATGGATCGCCGGCATCATCAACGGCACCACCAACTTCATCCTGTCGGAGATGCGCGACAAGGGGCTCGACTTCGCCAGCGTGCTGGCCGAGGCGCAGCGCCTGGGCTATGCCGAGGCCGACCCGACCTTCGACATCGAGGGCATGGACGCCGCGCACAAGCTCACCATCCTGTCGGCGCATCGCGTTCGGCATCCCGATGCAGTTCGACAAGGCCTACACCGAGGGCATCACCCAGCCTCACGCGCGCCGATATCCGCTACGCCGAGGAACTGGGCTACCGCATCAAGCTGCTGGGCATCACGCGACGCACAGTCCGAAGGCATCGAGCTGCGCGTGCATCCCACGCTGATGCCGGCGCGGCGCCTGATCGCCAACGTCGAAGGGCGCGATGAACGCGGTGCTGGTCAAGGGCGACGCGGTCGGCACCGACGCTGTACTACGGCGACGGCGCCGGCGCCGAGCCGACCGCGAGCGCGGTGGTGGCGGACCTGGTCGACGTCACGCGCCTGCATCACCGCCGACCCCGAGCAACCGCGTGCCGCATCTCGCGTTCCAGCCCGACCAGCTGTCGGACACCAAGGTCCTGCCGATCGGCGAGGTCGAGACCTCGCTACTACCTGCGCCTGCGCGTGCTCGACCGCCCGGCGTGCTGGCCGACATCACGCGCATCCTGGCCGACAGGGCTCGATCTCGATCGACGCCATGATGCAGAAGGAGCCCGGCGCGGGCGAGGACCAGATCGACATCATCCTGCTGACGCACCGACGCGCTGGAGAAGAACGTGGACGCAGCGCTGAAGAAGATCGAAAAGCTCAGGACCGTGGTCGGCAAGGTGACCCGGATCCGGCTCGAAGAGCTGCTTTAGTGCGCTACGTATCAACTCGCGGCGTCGGCGCGCCGCAGCGCTTCACCGACATCCTGCTCGAGGGCCTCGCCCCCGACGGCGGGCTGTACGTGCCGGAGAGCTATCCGCGGCGCGCCGATCTGGCGCGCTGGAGAAATCTGCCGTATCCGCAGTTGGCCTACGAGGTCCTTTCGCTGTTCGTCGACGAATTCCCGATTTGAACAGAATCGTCGAAAAGACCTATACGCGGGAGATCTTCGGCACGCGACGAAATCACCCCGCTCAGGACCCTGGAGCCGGGGCTGCATATCCTCGGCCTGTCGAACGGGCCGACGCTGGCGTTCAAGGACATGGCGCTGCAGCTGCTCGGCAACCTGTTCGAGTCGTGCTCGAGCGGCGCGGCGAGCGGCTCAACATCCTCGGCGCCACCTCGGGCGACACCGGCTCGGCGGCCGAGTACGCGATGCGCGGCAAGAACGGACATGTCAGCGTGTTCATGCTCTCGCCGCGCGGGCGCATGAGCCCGTTCCAGGCGGCGCAGATGTACAGCCTGCAGGACCCGAACATCCACAACCTCGCGCTCGAGGGCGTGTTCGACGACTGCCAGGACATCGTCAAGGCGGTCGCCGCCGACGCCGATTTCAAGCGCCGCCACCGCATCGGCACGGTCAACTCGATCAACTGGGCGCGCGTCGCGGCGCAGGTGGTGTACTACTTCAAGGGCTACTTCGCGGCCACCGCGTCGGACGCCGAGCAGGTCTCGTTCGCGGTGCCCTCGGGCAATTTCGGCAACATCTACGCCGGCCACGTCGCGCGCTCGATGGGGCTGCCGATCCGGCGCCTGATCCTGGCCACCAACGAGAACGACGTGCTGGACGAGTTCTTCCGCAGCGGGCGCTACCGCCCGAGGAAGGCCAAGGAGGTCAAAGCCACCTCAAGCCCGTCGATGGACATCTCCAAGGCCTCGAACTTCGAGCGCTACGTGTACGACCTGGTCGGCGGCGACGGCGCGCGGGTGCGCGAGCTGTGGCGCCGGCTCGGCGACGACGGCGCGTTCGACCTTTCGCACTCGGCCTACTACCGCAACGTCGCCGAGACCGGGTTCGTCTCTGGCCGCTCGCTGCACGCCGAGCGCCTGGCCACCATCCGCAGCCTGTGGCAGCGCTACGGCACGCTGGTCGACCCGCACACCGCGGACGGGATCAAGGTCGGGCTCGAGCGGCGCGAGGCGGGCGTGCCGCTGGTATGCATGGAGACCGCGCTGCCGGCCAAATTCGCCGGAACGATCCGCGAGGCGCTCGGGCGCGAGCCCGAGCGGCCGCTCGGCTACGAGGGGATCGAGAACCTGCCGCAGCGCTTCGAGCCGCTGCCCGCGGACGCTGAGGCGGTCAAGCGCTACATCGCCGCGCACGCGGCATGAGCGCCGCCCGCGCTACTTGACGGCGCCGCCGGTGATGCCGGCGATGAAGCGGTCGAGGAAGAGGTTGTAGGCGATCGCCACCGGGATGCTGGCGATCAATGCGCCGGCCATGATCTCGCCCCAATAGAAAATGTCGCCGCGAATGAGGTCGGTCGCGACGCCGAGCGTGATCGGCTTCTGGTCGGAGGACGAAATGAAGGTCAGCGCGTAGACGAATTCCTGCAAGGTCAGGGTGAAGGTGAAGATCACCGCGGTCAGAATCCCCGGCAGCGAGAGCGGGATCGTCATCTTGATGAAGGCGCCGAACAAGCTGCAGCCGTCGACGATCGCCGCCTCCTCGATTTCGACCGGCATCGCCTTGAAGAACCCCATCAGCAGCCAGGTGCAGAACGGGATGGTGAAGGTCGGGTAGACCAGCACCAGCGACCACATCGAATTCTGCAATCCCAGGTCGGCGATGACCCGCGACAGCGGCAGGAACAGCAGGGTCGGCGGCACCAGGTAGGTCAGGAAGATGCCGATGCCCAGCGTCTCGCCGTTGCGCCCGGTCAGACGCGCCAGGCTGTAGGCGGCCGGCAGCGCGGTGACCAGCGTAATGACGACGACGCAGACGCCGATGACCAGCGAGTTCCACAGCCAGCGCGCGAACAGGGTCTGCTCGAACAGATAGCGGAAGTGTGCCAGGGTGGGCGGATCGTTGAACCAGAACGGGATGTTGGTGACGCTGTACAGGTCGGGATTGGTCTTGAACGAGGTGATCAGCATCCAGTAGAACGGGAATGCGGCGAGAACGAAGAAGAACGCGACCGCGCCATAGAACGAGGTCTCGCGCACGACATTGCCGGCGCCGCGCGGCACGGTCAGATCTCCCGCCGTCTGATGAAGCGCAGCATCAGGATCACCACGACGAACAGCACCGGCAGCATGAACAGCGAAATGGCAGCCCCGTGCGACACGTCGCCCGAAACGATGCCGGTCTGGAACCCGGCGAAGCCCAGGACGGAAGTGGCGCCGACCGGACCGCCCATGGTCATCAGGTAGACGACGGAAAGGTCGGTGAAGGTGAACACGATGCCGAATATCAGGCCGATAGCCACGATCGGCAGGATCATCGGCACGATGATCTGGTAATTGCGCCGCCAGAATCCGGCGCCGTCGACCGTCGCCGCGTCGAGCACGTCCTGCGGCACGGCGGTGATGCCGGCGAGGAAGATCACGATCGCAAACGGGAAGAAGCGCCAGGCATTGACCACGATCACCGACAGCATCGCCAGTTCCGGCGTGCCAAGCCAGTTCGGCGCCTGCGCGCGGGTGATGAAGCCGAGCGCGATCAGCGTCCAGTTGATCACGCTGTAGAGGGAATCGAACATCCACTGCCAGGCGACCGTCGCGAGCGCAATCGGCACCGCCCAGGGCAGGATGATGATCGCCCTGACGAACTTGCGGCCGGGGAACGGCCGCAACAGCAGCAGCGCGCCGAACTTGCCGAGGATGAGGCCGAGGAACTGCGAGCCGAAGGTGAGGACGAAGGTATTGCGCAGCGTTTGCATGAAGACGGGGTTCTGGACGATCTGCTCGAAATTCGCCAGGCCGACGAAGCGCCAGGAGGGGTCGTAGATCGTGTAGGCGCTGACCGAATAATAGATGGCAAGCAGGAACGGCACGCCGACCAGCAACAGGACATAGAGGATCGCCGGGGCGACGAACACCGCGCCGAGCACCTCGCGCCGGTCCAGCATGAACTGGAAGCGCGAGCCGCGCTTGGGGACCGATTCAGCGACCGCGGCCATCGGTGGATGCTCGCTTCATGGGCGACTCGCTCGCTTGCCGTCCTTGTCGAAGCGGCGCAGCGCGCTGTTGCGCACGGCGAAGGCGTGCCATTCTCCGGCCCGGATGCTTTCCTCCGCGACGTGCGCGGGCGGCAATTTCGCCGTGATCACCTGGCTCTGGTCGAAGCCTTCCAGCGCGCCGTAAACGATCCGTTCGGAGCCGAGATATTCCGAGCGATCGACGCGGAACTTGAATTCGGCAAAAGCCTCGCCGTCCATCATTTCCCTGGGCAGGAAATTTTCCGGGCGGAAGCCGAGATAGCCGCCGTTGCGCGCGACGATGTTCATCGGCGGCGTGCCGACAAAGGTCGCGACGAAGCGGTCGGCGGGGTCGTCGTAGATCTCCGTCGGCGTCCCCACCTGCCGCACCTGCCCGCCGTCGATGACCGCGATGCGGTCACCCATGCCCATCGCCTCGACCTGGTCGTGGGTCACATAGATGGTGGTGATGCCCACCCGCTGCTGGAACTGCTTGATCTCCAGGCGTGCCGAGGCGCGCAACTTGGCGTCGAGGTTGGAGAGCGGCTCGTCGAGCAGCAGCGCGGTCGGCTCGCGCACGAGCGCGCGCGCGAGCGCGACGCGCTGGCGCTCGCCGCCCGAGAGCTGGCGCGGCCGCCGCTCGAGCAGGTGCCCGATGCCGAGCAGTTGCGACGCCCACTCCACCTTCTTCGCGATTTCAGCGCCGGCAACGCTCTGCGTCCTGAGCGGAAAGGCGATGTTGTTGCGCACCGTGAAATGGGGATACAGACCGTAGCTCTGGAACATCATCGCCACGCCGCGGGCGCGCGGCGGGATATCGTTGACCACGTCGTCGCCGATCAGAAGGTCGCCGCTGGTCTGCTTCTCGAGGCCGCAGATGATGCGCAGAAACGTCGTCTTGCCGCAGCCCGACGGCCCCAGCAATACCATGAACTCGCCGTCCGGCACCGTCAGGGAAATGCCGTTGACGGCGGGGACGTCGCCGAATTTCTTGACGATGTCTCTGGTCGATACCGCAGCCATCGAGCCCCCCTCCGGATTCAAGCCGAGCAAGACCCGGGCCGCGCAGGCGCGCGGCCCGGTTGCCGCGCGATCAGGCCTTATGCTGCCACTTCTTGAAGATGGCCTCGCATTGTCCCGCGGCCCACTTGACCGCCTCCGCGGGGGTTAACTGACCCGTCGCCGCCTTCGCCATCATGTCCGGAACGATGAACGCGTAGTAGATCTCGTCCATCGCGGGCGAAGCAGGTCCCGGATAGCCCGGAATGGCGGACCATTTGTCCGAGTCCTGCAGGATCGCCAGCTTGTCGTGCGGGGTCGAGGTCGGGTCGTCCGACAGGATCGGCATCGGCTTGGGCACGAGACCGGCGAAGCAAGGATTGTTGTAGCCGGAGCTCGCAATGAAGGCTTCGCGCCAGTTTGCGGAATAATGCCTGAGGAACTCCTTCGCCGCTTCCTTGTTCCTGGCGAATTTCCAGATGCCGTAGAACTCGGACGCGGCCCCCATCATCCGGCCCGCCGGGCCCTTGGGCGGCTCGATGACGTAGATATCGTCGGCCAGTTTCTTGTTGAGCGTCTGCGCCGTGCGATAAGCCGAGATCGGGTTGATGATGTACGAGCCGACGCCCGAATCGATGTACTGGTTGTTGCTGGAATCGTTCCACGACAGCACATCCGTCGTCATCGCCTCCTTGTAGAGGGCGGCGGCGTACTTGACCGCCTCGATCGCGTGCTTGCTATGGAGAACGATTCTGGAGCCGTGCGCGTCCTGGATCGAGGCGCCGAAGCTCCACAACACGCCGCGCCAGTTCGCGTTCGGGTCGTTGCTGTGCCCGAGCGGCATCCCGACCGGGTGGCCTTTCGCCTTCAGCTTGGCGCCGCCGATCCTGAGGTTGTCCCAGGTGTCCGGCAGCATCCCGATCTCGTCCCACAGGCTCTTCTGATACATGCCCGGGAAGTTGATGTAGAAATCGGGAAAGGCAGACCAGCTTCCGTCGTCCTCGTTGTAGCCGAGCTGCTTGCCGATGACGGATACCTTGCCGTACTTCTTCTCGGTCTCCCGCACGAGGTCGCCGACGTCCATGAAGAACCTGCGGTACAGATGGGCACCGCCGGAGCCGTTGAAGCCGAACAGATCGTGTCCCGCTCCGGCCGACGCCTCGGCCGCCGCGCGCGCCGGAATGTTCTGCACCGGCACGTGGTCGACCGTGACCGCCACGCCGTTCTTTGCGCCCCAGTCCTTTGCGAATTTGTCGAACCAGGTATCGTACGCGGGGACGAAATGGCTCCACTGTACGATCGTCAGTTCCTTGTCCGCGGCCCTGGCACTGCGCGCGAATATGAGCGGCGCCGCCGCGGTCGAGGACAGGGCGGCGATTCCCGCTCCCGCGCCCGCCGATTTGAGGAATTTGCGGCGCGAAGCGCCGCTGTTTGAAGTGCGTCGTGCCGTTACGGATTTCGACTTTGTCATGCTCGGACCCTCCTCCTCACGCTGACGTGATCTACTTGCCCGTTGATTTTCTGCCCCTGTCTCCTTCGCCTGTGCTTCTCCTTCCGGGGTTGAGGATGCAATATATCCTTCCATCGGACAAGAGGAATGTTCGTCGAGCGCGCGCGGCGGCGATTGCTGCGGCGCACAGCGCAAGGGAGCAAGAGCGTCAGGCTATGACAGATTGGTCCAATTCCGATTCGAAGGAAAAGAACGTGCTCGGCGGCGAGCTGCTCGCGTGCAGCTTCGCGCCGCTGACCGGCTACTTCCGCGACGGTTCTTGCGCCACCTACGGCGGCGGTGACGTGGCGCACCTGGTGTGCGTGCGCGTGACGGCCGAGTTCCTCGCCTTCAGCGTCGAGCGCGGCAACGACCTGGTGACGCCGCTGCCGCAGATGCGCTTCAAGGGGCTCAAGCCCGGCGACCGCTGGTGCCTGCACGTGCTGCGCTTTGTCGAGGCCTGGAAGGCGGGCTGCGCGCCGCAGGTGGTGCTGCAGGCGACGCACGAGAAGGCGCTCGAGTACGTTCCGCTCAGCGCGCTCAAGCAGCAGGCGCTGGATCTCAACTAGCGCGCGATGAGGGATCCCCGCCGTTGGAGCGCCGTCGTGGTCTACGCGATCGCGATGGCGCTGCTCGAGGCGGCGGTGGTGGCCTACCTGCGCACCCTGATCGGGCGCATCGACCCCTATCAGTCCTCGCCGCTGCCGGTGCCGCAGCATCTGATGCGGATCGAGCTCGCGCGCGAGGCGGCGACGCTCGCGATGCTCGGCGCGGTGGCCTGGCTAGCCGGGCGCGAGCGGCGAACGCGCCTGGGCTACTTCCTGCTCGCGTTCGGCGTGTGGGACGTCTTCTACTACGTTTTCCTCGTGCCGATGACCGGCTGGCCGCGCTCGCCGCTCGACTGGGACGTGCTGTTCCTGATTCCGCTGCCGTGGTGGGGGCCGGTGCTGGCGCCGTTGTCGATCGCGGCGCTGATGATCGTTGGCGGAACGCTGGTCACCCAGGGCGCGCGCGAAGGCCGCGCGCCCTGGCCGCGCCCCTGGGCGCTCGCGGCGGGCATGGCCGGCGTCGTTCTCGCGCTGGTCGCGTTCATGGCCGATGCGCTGCGTGCGCCGAGCTGGAGCGTGCAGGCGCTCGGCCGCGTCCTGCCCGCAAAGTTCGACTGGTGGCTGTTCGGGCTCGCGCTCGCGCTGATGTGCGCGCCGCTGGCGGACCTGGTGCGGCAGCTGCGGCGGCGATGAGCGACGAGGCTTTCGGCCCCTGGCATCCGGGCATCGAGTCGAGCGTGCCGCGGCGACTGCTGCCGCTGGCGAGCCTGTACCGGCCCGAGAACGTGTTCGGCACGCTCGAGGACGCGCTCGAGTTCGCGGACCTGACCGGGCTCGCGCCCGAAGAGCTGGTCGCGTTCCGGCCGCGGCGGCTGGCGCTGCACGAGCTGCTGGTGCGCGTGACGGCGGACCTGTCGGTGCCCGACGGGCCGCGCGTCGAGGACCTGGGGATCAATTTCCGCGCCATGACTTCGCTCATCCTCGAGCGCCATATCGAGCCGCGCATGACGGACATCGAGCAGACCTATCACCGGCTCGAGCGCGAGATCGCGGCGCTCGCCCGCGCCGAGCTCGACACCGCCTTCGCGGCGCGTGCCGTCGCCGACTGGGAGGGGCGGGCGGCCCGGGAGCGCGACGCGACGGCGTGCGCCGCGCTGCGCGCCGTGGCGCGGGTGGCCGGGGCGGTGTGCGCGCGCCACGGCCGGCTGTGGGGCGAGCCGGCGCTGCTATCGAAGGTCGCCGCGCGCCTGGCGTTGAACGAGCACGGCAGCGTCGCCATCGGGCGGCTGATCGAGCCGCCGATCGCCGAGGCGGTGCGGGCCGAGGGCTACGCGCTGCTTCCGGCGCAAGCGGAGCCGGTGGTGATGAACATCAAGGGCGCCTCGGCCTCGGGCAAGAGCACCATGCGCCCGCTGCAGAAGAGGCTCGCGGACGACATCGGCGTCGCCTGGGGCGACTTCGCGCTCATCAGCCCGGATATCTGGAGGAAGCAGCTGCTCGACTACGGCTCGCTCGGCGAGGCCTACAAGTACGCCGGCAGCTTCACCGGGCAGGAGCTGCGCATGATCGACCAGAAGCTCGACCGCTACATGGCGGCCAAGGCCGAGCGCGGCGGCATCCCGCACCTGCTGATCGACCGCTTCCGCTTCGACAGCTTCGCGCCCGAGTCGGAGGAGGCCGGCAGCAACCTGCTGACGCGCTTCGGCCGCATCGTGTACCTGTTCTTCATGATCACCCCGCCGGACGCGACCGTCGAGCGTTCGTGGAAGCGCGGGCTCGAGGTCGGGCGCTACAAGGCGGTCGACGACCTGCTGGCGCACAACGTCGAGGCCTACGCCGGGATGCCCGAGCTGTTCTTCACCTGGGCGCTCGCGCGCGGCAAGCGCGTGCATTATGAGTTCCTCGACAACAGCGTTCCCGCGGGCGAGCGCCCGCGGAGCGCGGCCTTCGGGCGCGACGGAGAGCTCAACGTGCTGGACGTCAAGTGCATGCTCGACATCGCGCGCTACGCGCGCATCAACGTCGAGGCCACGGCAGCGCAGGAAGTCTACCGCGACCGCGAAGCGATGCGTGCCGAGAACAGCGCCGGCTTCCTCGCCGAGTGCGCGCGCCGCCTGCCGGCGCTCAATTTCGCCGCACGTGCGAGCGGCCGCGTCTACCTGCGCATCGAGGCGGGACGCCCGGCCTGGATCGAGCCGGACGCGCTCGCCGCCGCGCTCGAGGACCCCGACGCGCGGGCCGGGATCCTGGCCGTGGCGCCGCAGGCGCTCCAGGCGCCGCCGCGGCGCGCCGGCTGCGCGGACGCGATCGAGCGCCGCCACACTCTCGGTCGCTAGCCGCCGCGGGTCACGCCCCGGGCGCGTGCTAACCTGCCACCGATCATGCTGGAACATCTTCACACCTGGCTGGTGGCCCCGTGGTTCAGTCTCGGCGGCACGCCGCTCAACGCCGGCCGGCTGATCGGCCTGGTGGTGATCGTCGCCGCGGTCTGGTGGCTGGCCTCGCTGGTCGAGTCCGGGGTGCGCCGCGTCGCGATGCGCGGCGGCGGCAATGCGGAGAGCGCGCCGGCGATCTACACCTGGTCGCGCGTGCTGCGCTACTCGGTGTGGATCATCGGTACGGTGGTCGGCCTGAACTACATCGGCCTGGACCTCACCAACTTCGCGCTGCTCGGCGGCGCGGTCGGCGTCGGCATCGGCTTCGGCCTGCAGAACATATTCAGCAATTTCATCTCCGGCATCATCATCCTGCTCGAGCGCACGCTGAAGGTCGGCGACTTCGTCGACCTGCAGTCCGGGGTGCAGGGCAACGTGCGCGAGATCGGGCTGCGCTACACGCGAGTGACCACCCCCGACGACGTCGACGTGATCGTGCCGAACTCCGAGTTCATCAACGGCCGCGTGACCAACTGGACCCTCGAGAACCGCGTGCGGCGCGTGCACATTCCCTTCGGGGTGGCATACGGCAGCGACAAGGAGCGCGTGAAGGCCGCGGGGCTGCGCGCCGCGAGGAAGGTCGACGATACCGTCGCGCCCAGCGGGCGCGAGCCCGACGTCTGGCTGGTCGGCTTCGGCGACAGCAGCCTGATGTTCGAGCTGGTGGTGTGGGTCGGTTCGGAGACCGTCGCGCGCCCCGGCTTCACGCAGGCGCAGTACATGTGGGCGATCGAGGACGAGCTGCGCGCCGAGGGCATCGAAATTCCATTTCCGCAGCGCGACCTGCACGTGCGCTCCGGCACGCTGCAGGTGCGGCTCGACCGCACTACCTGAGCTAGAGGCCGTAGGCTTTGCGCACCAGCGTCAGCGGATGGGCCCGCTCGGCCTTGCCCGCCTCGCCGCCTGCGCGCATGCCCTGCAGGATGTGGCGCGCGGCGATCGGGCAGTCCGAGCTCACGTAGTCCGGCTCGCCGCCCGCCATCTGGCGGAACACCGGGCGGCCGATCTTCATCGAGTTGGCGTAATACTCGGTCTTGACGCCCCAGGTGCCGTCGTGCCCGGCGCAGCGCTCGACCGTGTTGAGCTCGGTGCCGGGCACCAGCTCGAGCACTTCGCGCGTCTTCTGCCCCATGTTCTGCACCCGCGAGTGGCAGGGGATGTGATACGAAACCTTGCCCAGCTTGGCGCTGAAGTCGGTCTTCAGCAGCCCGTCGCGCTTGCGCATCACCAGGTACTCGAAGGGGTCGAACATCGCTTCCTGCACCGCCTTGACCTCGGGGTCGCCGGGGAACATGAGCGGCAGCTCCTGCTTGAACATCAGCGCGCAGGACGGCACCGCGGCGAGGATCGCATAGCCCTCGCGCGCGAGCTTCGCCAGCGGCGGGATGTTCGCCGCCTTGTGTTTCGCGACCGTTTCGAGGTCGCCCAGCTCGAGCTTGGGCATGCCGCAGCAGGATTCCTTTTCGACCAGCACGTAGGGGACCTCGTTGTGCTCGAGGATCGCGAGCAGGTCGTCGCCGATGCCGGGCTCGTTGTAGTTCACGTAGCAGGTGGCGAAGATCGCGACCTTGCCGGGCGCGTTCTTGCCGTCCCTGACCGGGAAGTCCTTCGAGCGCGCCGCGTTGGGGCGGAATTTGCGGGCGGCGTAGGGCGGCAGCTCGCGTTCCTTCGCCACCCCGAGCGCCTTCTGCATCAGGTCGCGCGCGGCGCCATTGCGGTTCAGCGCGTTGACCGTCTGCACTACCACCGGGATGGTGGCCAGCTTGCCGATCGCGTCGGTGGAGGACAGCAGCCGGTCGCGCAGGCTCGCCCCTTGCTTTTTAAACTTGAGCGCCTTGGCGCGCAGCATCAGGTGCGGGAAGTCGACGTTCCAGGGGTGCGGCGGCACGTACGGGCACTTGGTCATGTAGCACATGTCGCACAGGTAGCACTGGTCGATCACCTTCCAGTAGTCCTGCCTGGCGACGCCGTCGACCTCCAGCGTCTTGCTTTCGTCGATCAGGTCGAACAGGGTCGGGAACGCGGTGCACAGGTTCACGCAGCGGCGGCAGCCATGGCAGATTTCGTAGACGCGCTCCAGCTCCTTGTCGAGCGCCGCCGGGTCCCAGAAGGCCTCGCTCTTCCAGTCCAGCGAGTGACGGGTGGGCGCTTCCAGGTTGCCTTCGCGTTCGGCCATGGTCTTGCTCCCTATTGAATCGATTCAGGTTAGACAGCGCATGGCGATGAATCAAATCGATTTTGGCAATTCGGGACATTGTGTGCGCCTATCGGACAGCCCGGCTTGACGTGCGTCAAAGGCCGCCCGGCCCGTCGCGCTAGCATCCGATGCGGGAGCGACTCTCCCCGAAAGGTGACCATCATGGCAAACATTCAACGGTATGGCGGCTTGTTCGACGACGTTTTCGGCGACCTGACACGCGGCTTCTGGCTCAAGCCCATGACGCTGCCGGGCGACAGCGAGCTGAAGATGAAGGTCGACGTCAAGGAAGACGAGAAGGGCTACTCGATGCACGCCGAGATCCCGGGCGTGAAGAAAGAGGACATCCAGGTCGACGTCAACGGCAACCAGGTCTCGATCCGCGCCGAAGTCAAGCAGGAGAAAGAAGACAAGCAGGGCGAAAAGGTCCTGCACAGCGAGCGCTACTACGGCATGGTCTCGCGCAGCATGCAGCTGCCGGCCGAGATCGACTCGCAGGGCGTCAAGGCCGAGTACCAGGACGGTGTCCTGAACATTGTCCTGCCGAAGAAGGCGAGCGCGCAGGCCAAGCGCGTTACGATCAGCTGACCCCGGCCTGCTACCACTGCGGGCAGGCGGTCGCCGAGCCCGGGCGCTACCGGGCAATGGTGCTTGGCGCCGAGCGCGAGATGTGCTGCGCCGGCTGCCAGGCGGTCGCGCGCACGATCGTCGCGGCCGGCTTCGAGCGCTACTACGAGACGCGCTCGGAGGCGGGGCCGCAGCCGCAGGACCTGCCGCCGCTCGAGGCCTATGACGACCCGCTGGCGCAGAAGGAGTTCGTCGCCGCGAGCGGCGCGAACCTGCGCGAAGCGGCGCTGATCCTCGATCGCATCCGCTGCGCCGCCTGCCTGTGGCTGTCGGAGCAGTGGCTGAGGCAAGTCCCGGGAGTGCTGCGAGTCGAGGTCAACTACGCCACCCGCCGCGCGCACGTGGCCTGGGACGCGCGCCGGGTCAAGCTGTCCGAGATCCTGCAGGCGATCCGCGCCATCGGCTACGACGCCTATCCCTACGACCCGCGGCGGCAGGACGAGCTCGAGCGGCGCGAGCGACGCAGTGCGCTATGGGGGCTGTTCGTGGCCGGCTTCGGCGGGATGCAGGTGATGATGTACGCCTTCCCGGCCTACCTCGACGCCGGCGCGGGGACCCTGAGCGCGGCGAGCGAGCAGCTGATGCGCTGGGCGAGCCTCGCGCTCACCACCCCGGTGATGCTGATCTCGTGCCGGCCGTTCTTCGCCGCCGCCTGGCGCGAGCTCCGGCGGCGGCGCATCGGCCTCGACGCGCCGATCTCGCTCGGCCTCGCGGCCGGATTCGGCGCCAGCGCCTGGGCCACCTTCAGCGGGCGCGGCGAGGTGTACTTCGATTCGATCACGATGCTCGTCTTCCTGCTGCTGGGCGCGCGCTTCGTCGAAACCTCCGCGCGCCGGCGCGCCGCGCGCGAGCTGGATCACCTGGCGCGCTGGATGCCCTCGTTCGCGCTGCGCCTGCGCGATCCGGCCGACGCCGCGAGCGTCGAGCGCGTCGCGGCGCACCAGCTCGCGGCGGGCGACCGGGTGCTGGTGCCCGCGGGCGAGCGCGTCCCCGCCGACGGCGTGGTCGAACGCGGCGACTCGAGCGCCGACGAGTCGCTGCTCAGCGGCGAGTCGCGCCCGGTGGCCAAGTCTCCCGGCGCGCCGCTGGTGGGCGGCTCGGCCAACCTCGAGCAGCCGCTGGTGATGCGCGTCACGCGCGCCGGCGCCGAAACCCAGGCCGCGGCGATCGCGCGCCTGGTCGAGCGCGCCGCCGCCGGCAAGCCGAAGCTGGTCGAGCGCGCCGACTGGCTCGCGCGGCGCCTGACCCTCGTCGTGCTCGCGGTCGCGGCCGGCGCCTTTCTCTGGTGGCTCGAGGTCGCGCCGGCGCGCGCGCCCTGGGTCGCGGTCGCGGTGCTGGTGGCGACCTGCCCCTGCGCGCTCGCGCTCGCCGCGCCGATCGTGCTCACCCGCGCCAGCGCGCTGCTGCTCGCGCGCGGCGTCGCGCTCACCCGCCCGCGCGCGCTCGAGGCGCTCGAGCGCGCCACCGACGTGGTGCTGGACAAGACCGGCACCCTGACGCACGGGAGTTTCACGCTCGCTCGAATCGCGCTGCTCGGCGCCCGGGACCGGGCGCAATGCCTCAAGCTCGCGCGCTCGCTCGAAGCCTCGAGCCGCCACCCGCTCGCGCGCGCGTTCGGAAGCGGCGTGACCGAAGCGGTTTCGGCGCTGAAGAACTTCCCAGGCCACGGCGTCGAGGCGACCATCGGCGGCCGGCGCATGCGCATCGGCTCGGCGGCCTTCTGCGCCGAGCTCGCCGCCGGCGAGCCGCCGGCGCTCCCGTCTCCGGCGGGGCAAACGCGCGTCCTGCTCGCCGACGAGCGCGGCTGGCTGGCGGCCTTCCTGCTCGAGGACGCGCCGCGCGAGGACGCCGCCGAGCTGGTCGCGGCGCTCGCCGCGCGCGGCCTGCGGCTGCACCTGGTGAGCGGCGACGACCCGGCGCTGGTCGAAGCGCTGGCACGGCGGCTGGGGATCGACTCGTTCGCCGGCGGCGCCACACCGCAGGACAAGTTCGCCTTCGCCGAGCGGCTGCAGGCCGGCGGCCGGGTGGTGGCGATGATCGGCGACGGCCTGAACGACGCGCCGGTGCTCGCGCGCGCCGACGTCTCGATCGCGATGGGCGGCGGCGCCGATGCCGCCAAGCTGCAGGCCGACCTGGTGCTGCTCGGCGAGCGCCTCGCCCCGGTCGCGCAAGCCTTCGGCGTCGCGCGCGCGGCGATGCGCGTGGTGCGGCAGAACTTCGGCTGGGCGATCGCCTACAATGCCGTGGCGCTGCCGCTCGCGGCGCTCGGCCTGATCGGCCCCTGGGAGGCGGCGCTCGGCATGTCCGCCAGTTCGTTCATCGTGGTACTGAACGCAATGCGCCCGCTCGCTCCGCCGCCATGGAAAGCCTCTACATCCTCATCCCGGTCTCGCTCGTATTCGTACTCGTGATCGCGTGGGCGTTCTGGCGCGCGCTCGAGAGCGGCCAGTTCGACGACCTGGACCGCGCCTCGCAAGACCTGCTCGCCGACGACGACCGGCCGCGGCCGGAGTCAAAACCGGGGACAGACCCCGATTTCAAGAAACGAAATCGGGGTCTGTCCCCATGAAATCCCCATGAAATCGGGGTCTGTCCCCGGTTTTATGCGCGCGATGAGGCTGCATCGGCCGGGAACCGCGCTTTGCCTCGAGGAGATTCCCGTTCCCGAGCCGGGGCCGGGGCAGGTGCTGATCAAGGTCGCCGCCTGCGGCGTGTGCCGCACCGACCTGCACGTGGTGGACGGCGACCTGAGCGAAGGCCGCTACCCGCTCGTTCCCGGGCACGAGATCGTGGGGCGGGTGGTGGCGGGCGGTGCGCGCTTTGCGCCCGGCGCGCGCGTCGGCGTGCCGTGGCTGGGCTGGACCTGCGGCGCGTGCGAGTACTGTGCGAGCGGGCGCGAGAACCTGTGCCCCGAGGCGCGCTTCACCGGCTACACGCTCGACGGCGGCTACGCCGAGTACGCGCTGGCCGACGAGCGCTTCTGCTTCGCGCTGCCCGAGCGCTACGGCGACGCCGAGGCGGCGCCGCTCCTTTGCGCCGGCCTGATCGGCTATCGCTCCTACGTCATGGCGGGGGAGGCGAAGCGCCTCGGCCTGTACGGCTTCGGCGCCGCGGCGCACCTCCTGGCCCAGGTGGCGCGGGCCGAGGGGCGGAGCGTTTATGCCTTCACCAAGCCCGGCGATACACAAGGCCAGGAGTTCGCCCGCCAATGCGGCGCGCACTGGGCCGGCGGCTCGGACCAGGCGCCGCCGGAGGCGCTCGACGCGGCGATCATCTTCGCCCCGGTCGGAGCGCTCGTGCCGCAGGCCCTGGCGGCGCTGAAGCGGGGCGGGCGCGTGGTCTGCGGCGGGATCCACATGAGCGACATCCCGAAGTTTGCCTACGCGCTGCTGTGGGGCGAGCGGCGCGTGGAGTCGGTGGCGAACCTCACGCGCCGGGACGGCGAGGAATTCCTCGATCTCGCCGCGCGCGCCCCGATCCGCACCGAGGTGGAGACCTATCCCCTGGAGCGCGCGAACGAGGCGCTGGCGGACCTGCGGGACGGCCGGCTTGAAGGCGCGGCTGTTCTGCTGCCCTAGGCGCTGGTGAGGTCGAAGCGGTCCAGGTTCATCACTTTGTTCCACGCCGCGACGAAGTCGCGCACGAACTTTTCCTCCGCGTCCGCGCTGGCGTAGACCTCGGCCAGCGCCCGCAGCTGCGAGTTGGAGCCGAACACCAGATCGGCGATGGTGCCGGTCCACTTGGGCTTGCCCGTTTTCCGGTCGCTTCCCTCCAGCACGCCTTCCGATTTGGCGGACTTCTGCCATTTCGTGTTCATGTCGAGGAGATTGACGAAGAAGTCGTTGCTCAGCGTTCCGGGCCGCTTGGTGAAAACACCGTGCCTGGATTGGTCGACGTTCGCGTTCAGGGCGCGCATGCCGCCGATCAGGACGGTCATCTCGGGCGCGGTGAGCGTCAGCAACTGCGCCTTGTCGATCAGCAGCTCGGCCTCCGAACCCTCACAGCCCTTACGCACGTAGTTGCGGAAGCCGTCCGCGATCGGCTCGAGCACCGTGAATGCGTCCACGTCGGTCTGCGCCTGCGACGCGTCCATGCGCCCCGGCGCGAAGGGCACCTTCACGTTGACGCCGGCCTTCTTCGCTGCCGCCTCGACGGCGGCGCAGCCGCCCAGAATGATCAGGTCGGCGAGCGAGACCTTCTTGCCGCCCTTGGCCTTCTTGTTGAAGTCGGCCCGGATGCCCTCCAGGGTCCTCAGCGCCTTCGCCAGTTGCGCCGGCTGGTTGACCTCCCAGTCCTTCTGCGGCGCGAGGCGGATGCGCGCACCATTGGCGCCGCCGCGCTTGTCGGAGCCGCGGAAGGTCGACGCCGACGCCCAGGCCGTCGATACCAGCTGCGCCACCGACAGCTTCGAGGCGAGGATCTTCTTCTTGAGCTCGGCGATCTCCTTGTCGCCGATCAGCTTGTGATCGAGCGCGGGGATCGGGTCCTGCCAGATCAGCACTTCCTTCGGCACTTCCGGCCCCAGGTAGCGGGCGCGCGGACCCATGTCACGGTGCGTCAGCTTGAACCAGGCGCGCGCGAACGCGTCGGCAAAGGCCTGCGGGTCCTCGAGGAAACGGAGCGAGATCTTGCCGAATTCGGGGTCGAAGCGCAGCGTCAGGTCGGTGGTCAGCATGGTCGGCCTGTGCTTCCTGTTCGGATCGTGCGCGTCGGGGATGATCTCGGGCGCGTTCTTGGCCACCCATTGCTTGGCGCCGGCGGGCGACTTGGTCAGCTCCCATTCGTAGTTGAACAGGTTCTCGAAGAAGTTGTTGCTCCACAGCGCCGGGGTCCTGGTCCAAGTCACTTCGAGGCCGCTGGAGATCGTGTCGGCGCCGTGCCCCGAGCGGTAGTCGCTCATCCAGCCCAGGCCCTGCGCTTCCACCGGCGCGGCTTCCGGCTCGGGCCCCTTGTGCGATTCCGGGGCGGCGCCATGGCACTTGCCGAAGGTGTGGCCGCCGGCGATCAGGGCGACGGTTTCCTCGTCGTTCATCGCCATGCGGCCGAAGGTGGCGCGGATGTCCTTGGCGGCGGCCATGTAATCGCCGCTCGCGTTCGGGCCTTCCGGGTTGACGTAGATCAGGCCCATGTGGGTCGCGCCGAACGGCGGCTGCAGATCCCGCTCGCCGCTGAAGCGCATGTCGTCTTTCAGCCAGGCGAGCTCGTCGCCCCAGTTCACGTCGTCGTCCGGCTCCCACACGTCGGCACGGCCGGCGCCGAAGCCGAAGGTCCTGAAGCCCATCGACTCGAGCGCGACGTTGCCGGCGAGAACGATGAGGTCGCCCCAGGAGATTGCCTTGCCGTACTTCTGCTTGATCGGCCACAGCAGGCGGCGCGACTTGTCGATGTTGACGTTGTCGGGCCAGCTGTTGAGCGGAGCGAAGCGCTGCTGGCCGCGGCCGATGCCGCCGCGGCCGTCATCGATGCGGTAGGTTCCGGCGGCGTGCCAGGCCATGCGGATGAACTGCGGCCCGTAGTGGCCGAAGTCCGCCGGCCACCAGTCCTGCGAGTCGGTCATCAGCTTGACCAGGTCCTTCTTCAGCGCCTTGTAATCGAGGCTCTTGAATTCTTTCGCGTAGTCGAAGCCCTTGCCCATCGGGTCGGACTTCGAGGAATGCTGGTGCAGCAGCTCCAGCCGCAGCCGGTTCGGCCACCAGTCGCGGTTGGTCCGGCCGAGGCCGGCGATGTGGTTGAACGGGCACTTCGATTCGGTCGACATGTGTGCTCCACCCTTTGCGGTTCGTTGCCGCCATTAAAGGCCGAAATCGACCGATCGTGAAATTGATTATCGCGATGCCGGAGATTGGCGCCGGCTATTCCCGGAGTCAGCCTGTCGACCGTTTGACGTAGGTCAAACCGTCAGCATCGCCGCTCTTTAGGATGGCCCCGGGGCGCCACTTCAGGGGGAAGTCCACTCATATGTCAGCCGAAAAGACGTACAACTACAAGGTCGTGCGCCAGTTCGCGATCATGACCGTCGTCTGGGGCGTGGTCGGGATGCTGGTCGGCGTTCTGATCGCCTCGCAGCTGATCTGGCCGGCCTTGAACTTCGATACGCCGTGGCTGACCTACGGCCGCCTGCGGCCGCTGCACACCAACGCGGTGATCTTCGCCTTCGGCGGCTGCGCGCTGTTCGCGACCTCCTACTACGTGGTGCAGCGCACCTGCCATGCGCGCCTGTTCTCGGACAAGCTCGCCGCGTTCACCTTCTGGGGCTGGCAGCTGGTGATCGTCGCCGCCGCGATCACCTTGCCGCTCGGCTACACCACGTCGAAGGAATACGCCGAGCTCGAGTGGCCGATCGACATCCTGATCGCCGTCGTCTGGGTCGCCTACGCGGTCGTGTTCTTCGGCACCATCGCGAAGCGCAAGGTGAAGCACATCTACGTCGCGAACTGGTTCTTCGGCGCGTTCATCCTGACGGTGGCGATCCTGCACATCGTCAACAGCGCCGAGATCCCGGTCACGATGTGGAAGTCGTACTCGGTCTACGCCGGCGCGCAGGACGCCATGGTGCAGTGGTGGTACGGCCACAACGCCGTGGGCTTCTTCCTCACCGCCGGCTTCCTCGGCATGATGTACTACTTCATTCCGAAGCAGGCCGGGCGGCCGGTGTACTCGTACCGCCTGTCGGTGGTGCACTTCTGGGCGCTGATCTTCACCTACATGTGGGCCGGGCCCGCACCACCTGCACTACACCGCGCTGCCGGACTGGGTGCAGTCGCTCGGGCATGGTGTTCTCGCTCATCCTGCTGGCGCCGTCCTGGGGCGGGATGATCAACGGCATCATGACGCTGTCGGGCGCCTGGCACAAGCTGCGCGACGACCCGATCCTCAAGTTCCTGATCGTCTCGCTGTCGTTCTACGGCATGTCGACCTTCGAGGGGCCGATGATGTCGATCAAGACGGTCAACGCGCTGTCGCACTACACCGACTGGACCATCGGCCACGTCCACTCGCGGCGCGCTCGGCTGGGTCGGCCTGGTCTCGATCGGCTCGATGTACTACCTGATCCCGCGCCTGTTCGGGCGCACCGAGATGTACAGCACCAGGCTGATCAACGCGCACTTCTGGATCGCCACCATCGGCATCGTGCTCTACATCGCGGCGATGTGGATCGCCGGCGTGATGCAGGGCTTGATGTGGCGCGCAGTGAGCGCCGACGGCACGCTCACCTACACCTTCGTCGAGAGCGTGAAGGCGACCTATCCGTTCTACGGCATCCGGCTGCTCGGCGGGCTGTTCTACTCACCGGGATGTTCGTCATGGTCTACAACGTCGCCAAGACGGTTGCCGGCAGCAGCGCGGTCGACGCGCCGATTCCGGTGCCGGTCATGGCCCATGCCGTAACGGACGGGGAGCGCAGCAATGAACCTCACCCATGACATGATCGAGACGCAACCAGGCGCTGATGATCGTGCCTCATCATCGTGCTGGTATCGATCGGCGGGCTGGTCGAGATCGTGCCGCTGTTCGTTCGACAAGCAGGCGACCCAGCCCGTCGAGGGGATCAAGCCGTACCCGCCGCTGCAGCTCGCCGGGCGCGACATCTACATCCGCGAGGGCTGCTACAACTGCCACTCGCAGATGATCCGCCCGTTCCGTGCCGAGACCGAGCGCTACGGCCACTACTCGGTGGCGGGCGAGTTCGTCTACGACCACCCGTTCCTGTGGGGCTCGCAAGCGCACCGGACCCGACCTCGCGCGCATCGGCGGGCGCTACTCCGACGATTGGCATGCGCATCCACTTCACGAACCCGCGCGACGTGGTGCCGGAGTCGAACATGCCGGCCTATCCCCTGGCTCGCCCGGGCGCCGGCCGACGCGGCCGACATCCAGGCCAAGATGCGCGCGCTGCGCGAGATCGGCGTTCCGTACACCGACGCCGAGATCGCCAAGGCGCCCGAGGAGCTCAAGGGCAAGACCGAGATGGACGCCCTGATCGCGTACCTGCAGGGCCTCGGAACCGATCTCAAGCCGCGGGCTGAAGTGCGCACGGTGCCGCAGGGCAAGTAGGAAGGACGACAAAAATGGACCTCAACGACTTCAGAAGCCTGGTCACGGTGGTGACCTTCGTGTTCTTCCTCGGCGTCGTGTGGTGGGCCTACGCGCCTTCGCGCAAGGGGCGATTCGAGCGCGACGGCATGCTGCCGTTCGAGGAAGACGGCGAGACGGGGGCAAACGGCGCCGGAGACCGCTCATGAGCGAGTTCACCAGCAGCTTCTGGGACGTCTATATCTCGCTGATCGTGATCGTCTCGATCATCGGCTGCGGCGTGCTTCTCAAGATGCAGAGCGTGCGTCGGGTCGCGGGCAGCCAGACCGAGACGACGGGCCACACCTGGGACGAGGATCTGGGGGAGTACAACAATCCGCTGCCGCGCTGGTGGATGTGGCTGTTCTACATCACCATCGTGTTCGGGCTGGTCTACCTCGCCCTCTACCCGGGGCTCGGCAGCTACAAGGGGCTGCTCGGCTGGACCGAAGTCGGGCAGTACCGACGCGGAGGAGCAACGCGCTGCGGCGCAGTTCGGGCCGATCTACGACCAGTTCGCCAAGCAGGACATCCTGGCGCTGGCTGAAGAGCCCGCAGGCGCTGGCAATCGGTCAGAAGGTGTTTCTCAACAACTGCGCCCAGTGCCACGCCTCCGACGCGCGGCGGAAGCAGGGGCTTTCCCAACCTGACCGACGACGACTGGCTCTACGGCGGCGCGCCCGAGACGATCGAGCAGACGATCACCAACGGCCGCAACGGCGTCATGCCGCCCTGGGGCCCGGTGCTGGGCGCCGAGGGCGTGAAGGACGTCGCGAACTACGTGATGATCGCTCTCGGGCGGCGCCGCGCGACAGCATTCGCGTCGCGCGCGGTCAAGCGACGTCTTCGCCAAGACCTGCTCTGCCTGCCACGGCGCGGACGGCAAGGGCAATCAGGCGCTCGGCGCGCCGAACCTGACCGACAAGATCTGGCTCTACGGCGGCGGCGAGCCGACGATCATCGAGACCATCACCAACGGGCGCAACGGCCACATGCCGGCGTGGAAGGAGACGCTGACGCCGGCGCAGATCCACCTCGTCGCCGCGTACGTGTATTCGCTGTCGCACCCCGCCGGCCCGCCGGCGGCCAAGTAGGCGCGAGGGAGCGGCGCATGGCTCGGCCCTCCCTCAACATAGTGACGCAGAAAGCCGACAGGCAAAGCGTCAAGCCGGACCAGAGCGCCGAGCAGGCGCTGTACGAGATCCGCAAGAAGATCTACCCGCGCGCGGTGCGCGGCTGGTTCGCCGCCTGGCGCTGGGCACTGGTGTGGGCGACGCAACTGGTGTTCTACGGCGGCGCGTGGCTGACCTGGAACGGCCGCCAGGCGCGTGCTGTTCGACCTCGCCAGCGCGCAAGTTCTACATCTTCGGCCTGGCGTTCTGGCCGCAGGACTTCGATCTACCTCACGGTCCTGCTGGTCATTGCCGCGCTCAGTCCTGTTCCTGTTCACGGCGGTCGCCGGCCGCCTGTGGTGCGGCTACGCCTGCCCGCAGACGGTCTACACCGAGATGTTCATGTGGATCGAGCGCGGTGATCGAGGGCGACCGGGCCAGCGCGCATCGAGCTCGATCGCTCGGACTTCGGCGCGCGCAAGCTCGGCCGCAAGGCCGCCAAGCACGGGGCCTGGATCGCGGTCGCGCTGTGGACCGGGTTTACCTTCGTCGGCTACTTCACCCCGATCCGCGCGCTCTGGCACGAGGTCTGGGGCGGCGAAACCGGTCCCTGGGCAGACGTTCTGGATCCTGTTCTACGGCTTCGCCACCTACGGCAACGCCGGCTGGATGCGCGAGCAGGTGTGCAAGTACATGTGCCCGTACGCGCGCTTCCAGAGCGCGATGTTCGACCAGGACACGATGATCATCACCTACGACCCGCAGCGCGGCGAGCCGCGCGGCGCGCGCGCGCGCGGGGTCGAGCCGAAGGCGCGCGGCCTGGGCGATTGCGTCGACTGCGGGATCTGCGTGCAGGTCTGCCCGACCGGGATCGACATCCGCAACGGCCTGCAGTACGAGTGCATCGGCTGCGCCGCCTGCATCGACGGCTGCAACCAGGTGATGGACAAGATGGGCTACGCGCGCGGCCTGATCCGCTACTCCACCACCCACGCCATGCAGCGGGGCTTCACGCAAGCGCAGATGTTCGCGCGCGCGTTTCGCCCGCGCGTGCTGCTCTACTCGGCGATCCTGTGGCTGGTGATCATCGCCGCCGGCCTCGCGCTGTACGAGCGAGTGCCGCTCAAGCTCGACGTGATCCGCGACCGCGCCGCGATCTCGCGCGAAGTCGAGGGCGAGCAGATCGAGAACCTGTTCGAACTGCAAATCATGAATGTCGACGAAAAGACGCACCGGTTCGAGATACTCGTCGAAGGCCTGCCCGGCATCCACCTCGCGAGCGACCCGGTGGTCGAGATGGCGGCGGGGAGCAGCCGGCTGGTGCCGGTCAAGGTGCGCATACCGGAGCACGGCGCGCAACGCGGCAGCCACCGCATCGAGTTCGAGCTGCGCGCGCTCGACGGCGACCACGAGCACGTCGAAGAGAAATCGGTATTCATCGTCCGTTGAGGGAATGACCATGCACCATGCCGCGCACGAGAAAGGCAAGCCCTGGTACCGCGAGCCCTGGCCGTGGCTGCTCATCGCCGGCCCGGCCGCGGTGGTGGTGGCGAGCTTCTATACGCTCTACCTCGCGATCGTTTCCGCGGACGGCCTGGTCGACGGCGACTATTACAAGGACGGACTGGCGATCAATCGCGTGCTCGCGCGCGAGGACGCCGCCGAGCGCCTCGACATGGCGGCGCGGATCGACCCCGAGGGAGGGCGCCTGCGCGTGCGCCTGCAGGGGCGGGCGGCGCTGCCCGACAGCCTGCGGGTGCGCTTCGCGCATAGCACCCGCGCCGGCTACGACCGCGACTTGCTGCTCGCGCGCGCCGCGGACGGCAGCTACCAGGCGCTGCTGCCGCCGCTCGCGCCCGGGCACTGGCGCATTTATGTCGAGGATCCGCGCGGCCAGTGGCGTCTCGCCGGCGAGTGGCTGGGCGGCACGCGGCCGTTCCTGCTCGCGGCGCGCGCCGAGGCGGCACAATGAAGCGCGCGATCTGGATCCTGTGGCCGTCGTTCATCGTCGCCGGCGTGGCCGAGGTGCTGTTCTTCACCGTCTTCGACCCGATCGAGCTTCCCATCCCCTGGAAGGGCGCGAGCTTGAGCCGGCTCGACGTATACTCGGTCGGGTTTCTATTGTTCTGGATCTTGGCCGCCGCCTCGAGCGCCATCACCTGCTTCCTGCAGCGCGGCGCGAGGGAGGTCAACCGCACCCGCAAGGAGAGCCAAAATGCCGCGCCCTAGCGTAATCGCCCTGCTCGTGCTCGTTGCGACCGCGCTGCCCGCACAGGCGCAGGATGCGCGCCGCGGGCGCGAGGTCTACGAGACCCTTTGCCTGAGCTGCCACTACGAGCACGTGCACGAGCGCGCGCCCGAGCGCTCTCAGGTGCACGACCTGGAGCAGCTGCGGCGCGAGGTAACCGAGCGCGCGAAACTCACCGGCGTGCGCTTCACGCGCGAAGACATCGACGACGTGGTGATCTACCTCGACCAGTCGCACTACCACTTCGCGGAGCGAAGCGCGCGCTAGGCTTTCGGCCCGAGCAGTTTCTCCAGTGCCTCGACGTCGAGGATTTGCACGTGCTTCTGCTGCACCTCGATCAGGCCGTCTTCCTGGAACTTGGAGAACAGCCGGCTCACGGTCTCGAGCTTGAGGCCGAGGTAGCTGCCGATCTCCTCGCGCGTCATGCGCAGATGGAAGTCGGTGCGCGAGTAGCCGCGCTTGGTGAAGCGCTTGGACAGGTTGAGCAGGAACGCGGCCAGCCGCTCCTCGGCGCGCATCGAGCCGAGCAGCATCATGACGCCGTGGTCGCGCACGATCTCGCGCGAGAGCACCGCGTGCAGGTGGCGCTGCAGCGCGCGCACCTGCCAGGACAGCTCCTCGATCAGCGAGAAGGGCATCACGCAAACCTCGCTGTCCTCGAGCGCGCTGGTGGTGCCGTTGTAGTGCCCCGAGCCGATGCCGTCCATGCCGAGCAGCTCGCCGCCCATCGTAGAAGCCGGTGACCTGCTCGCGGCCCTCGTTGTCGATCACGCTGGTCTTGAAGAAGCCGCTGCGCACCGCGTAGCACGGCGTTGAAGTCGTCGCCGGCGTTGAACAGCGACTCGCCGCGCTTCATGCGCCGGCGCGCGTAGACGATCTGCTCGACGCGCTGCAGGTCCTCGTCGTTCAGGCCCTGCGGCAGGCACAGCTCGCGCAGGTTGCAGTTGGAGCAGGTGGTCTCGAACTTGCGCGGCGCGAGCGAGGCGTCGGCGTGCAGCGGGATCACGTTGACGGTGCTGCGGACAGTGTTGGCGAGTAGCATGAATCCCCTCCTCAGTGCGCTGTGGCGGCGCGGTCGCGAACGGCGTCGCGCACGCGCTCGAACTCGGTGGTCTTGTCGAACAAATCGCGCGCTCCGAGCCGCTCGGCGAGGCGCCGGTAGGGCTCGGAGGCGAAGTTGGTGAGCATGTAGACGTCGATCCCGGGCGCCGCGCCGCGCACCGCGCGCAGCACGTCGAAGCCGCTGCCCTCGGCGAGCTTGAGGTCGAGCACCACCAGGTCGGGACGCTCGGCGAGGATGCCTTCGATCGCCTCGCCCGCGCGGCTCGCGCGCCCGACGGTACGCGCGCCGTCGACCGTCGCGAGCATCGCCTCCAGGCGATCCAGGATCGCGGGCGAGTCCTCGACCAGGTAGACCTTGAGGGCGGAAGTCGCGGCTTGCATGCTGCGCAGTCTGACTGCGCGCAGCGCCGCCCACTATCGGCGCAGGCTGATTGTGCCTGTAGGCGCTTTCCTACCCGGCGTCGGACTCAGCGCTCGAGCAGGCCGTTTTCGATCGCGTAGCGCACCAGCTCGGCGGTGCTGCCCAGGCCGAGCTTCTGCAGGATGCGGGCCTTGTGGGTGCTCACGGTCTTGACCGAAAGGTTGAGCAGGTCGGCGATCTCGGTCGGTCCGTGCCCGCCGGCGAGCATGCGCAGCACCTCGAACTCGCGGTCCGACAGCGCGCCGTGCGCGCCGCCCCCCTCGATCAGGCTCGCGGCCGCCGCCTCGCTGATGTGCACGCCGCCGGCGGCGACCTTGCGGATCGCGCGCAGCAGCTGCTCGGCGGCGCTGTCCTTGGTCAGGTAGCCCGAGGCGCCGGCCTTGAGCGCGCGCGCGGCGTACTGCTGCTCGCCGTGCATCGACAGCACCAGCAGGCGCAGGGCCGGCTTCTCCAGCTTGAGGCGCTTGATCAGGTCGATCCCGGCCAGCCCGGGCATCGACATGTCGAGCAGCGCGAGGTCGTAGTCGTTCGCCTTCGCCAGCGCGAGCGCCTCGTCGCCGCTCGCCGCCTCGCCCGCGACCTGCACGTCCGCGGCCGAGGCGAGGATCTGCTTCAGCCCCTCGCGCACCAGCTTGTGGTCGTCCGCGAGCAGCAGGCGGATCATGCGCGCGGTCCGCTCGCCAGCGGCGCTTGCGCGAGCGGCACGCGCGCGCGCACCCGGGTGCCGCCGCGCGGCGCGCGCGAGACTTCCAGCTCGCCGCCGAGGTAGAGCACGCGCTCGCGCATGCCCTTGACCCCGAGCGAGCGCGACTTGGCCAGCGCCTCGGCGGTAATGCCGCGCCCGTCGTCCTCGACCTCGAGCATCAGCGAATCCTCGCCGGTCTCGAGCACCGCCCAGGCGCGCTTTGCGCCCGAGTGGCGCGCGATATTGGTGAACGCTTCCTGCAGTACGCGGTAGACCGCGATCGCGGTGTCGCGCCCGAGCGCCTCGAGCCGCTCCGCGGGCGGCAGGTCGATGCGGCACTCGATGCCCGAGCGGCGCGCGAAGTCCTCCACCAGCCAGCCGGCGGCGTCGGCCAGGCCCAGGTCGTCGAGCATCAGCGGACGCAGGTCGGCGGCGATGCGCCGCACCGAGCCGACGGTCTGGTCGAGCACCTCGTTCATCTGCCGCGCCTTGTCCGCGAGCGCCGGGTCGAGCGCGGGCATGCGCTCGCGCAGCCACGACAGGTCCATCTTCATCGCGGTCAGCAGCTGGCCCAGCTCGTCGTGCAGCTCGCGCGCGATGAGCGTCTTTTCCTCTTCGCGCGCCTCGAATACCTGGGCCGAGAGCTCGCGCAGCTCGCCTTGCTGGCGCACGAGCTGGTCCTCGGCCTGCTTGCGCGCGGTGATGTCGCGCAGGATCACGGTGAAGTAGTGCCGGCCCTCGACTTCGGTCTGCGAGATCGAGGCCTCGATCGGGAACTCTTCGCTGCCGTCGGCGCGGATCGCGGCCAGGGTGGTCGTGTCGCCCATGCGCCGGCCGGTGACCCCGGTGTGGCCGAAGCGCTCGATGTGGGCGCGGTGCGCGGCGCGAAAGCGCACCGGCAGGAAGCGCTCGAGCGGGCCGCCGAGCGCCTCCTGTCGCCGGCAGCGGAAAACCTGCTCCGCGGCGCGGTTGAACAGCACGATCCTCTGCTCGCTGTCGACGGTGATGATGGCGTCCATGGCCGATTCGACGATGGCCGAGAGCTGGGCTTCGCTGTCGTGCGCCGCCGCCGCGGCGCGCTGGTCCGCGCGCCGCATGCGCCGCGCCGAGACGAGCACGATCGCGCCCACCAGCGCCAGGGCGGCGGCGACGGCGACGCTCGCGATCAGCATCTCGCTCATGGCGTCGGCCTCAGAGCCATTTGACCAAGGTCAATGCGGCCGCCGGCGGCGCGCGCATAGTGCGAAGGACCATGTCTTACCCTTCTTCCGAACTGGTCATCGACCCGGTCCTGATACGCAAGTACGACGTCAGCGGCCCGCGCTACACGTCGTATCCGACCGCGGACCGGTTCGTCGAGGCGTTCGGCGAGGCGGAGTTCCGCCGCTGGCTCGAAAAGCGCAACATCGGCGGCTTCAATCAGCCGCTGTCGGTGTACGTGCACCTGCCGTTCTGCGACACGGCCTGCTATTACTGCGCGTGCAACAAGGTCGTGACGGGCGACCATAGCAAGTCGGCGAAGTATATCAACACGCTCGGCAAGGAACTGGAGCTGCTCGCCGCGCCGCTGGGCGAGGAGCGGCGCATCAGCCAGATGCACTGGGGCGGCGGCACGCCGACCTTCCTCACGCGCGACGAGACGCGCGATCTGGTGGCCAAGCTCGACGCGAATTTCGTGCGCGTGCCGGGATGCGAGTGCTCGATCGAGGTCGACCCGCGCCGCATCGAGCCCGGGCGGGTGGCCTTCCTCGGCAGCCTGGGCTTCAACCGCATCTCGATCGGGGTGCAGGACTTCGACCCCGCGGTGCAGCAGGCGGTGCATCGCATCCAGAGCGAGGCCGAGACGCGGCGCGCGATCGAGGAAGCGCGCGCCAACGGCTTCCGCTCGGTCAACCTCGACCTGATCTACGGCCTGCCCAAGCAGACCCTGGACAGCTTCAACACCACGCTCGACAAGATCCTGGCGCTCGATCCGGACCGCATCGCGCTCTACAACTACGCCCACCTGCCGCAGATCTTCAAGACCCAGCGCCGCATCAACGCGCCCGAGCTGCCCCCGGGCGAGACCAAGCTGCAGATCATGACGCTCGCGATCGGGCGCCTGACGCGCGCCGGGTACCTCTACATCGGCATGGACCACTTCGCCAAGCCGAACGACGAGCTCGCGGTGGCGCAGCGCCAGGGACGGCTGCACCGCAACTTCCAGGGCTACTCGACCCAGCCCGACAGCGACATGCTGGGGCTGGGCGTGTCCTCGATCGGACGCGTCGGGCCGACCTACTACCAGAACCTGAAGAATCTGGAGGAGTACTACGGCGCGATCGACGAGGGCCGCCTGCCGGTGTGGCGCGGACTCGAGCTGACCCAGGACGACCTGGTGCGGCGCGCGGTGATCCAGGCGCTGACCTGCCACTTCCGGCTCTCGATCGAGTCGATCGAGATCTCCTACCTGATCGACTTCCGCAGCTACTTCGCGGCCGAGCTGGCCGAGCTCAAGAAGCTCGCCGACGAGGGTCTGGTCGAGCTGCAGCCGGACTGGATCACGGTCACGCCGCGCGGCCGGCTGCTGGTGAGAGTGGTGGCGATGGCCTTCGACCGCTACCTGCGCACCAGCCGCGAGCACGCGCGCTACTCGAAGGTGATCTAGCGTGCTGTTCGCCGCGGCCGGCTGGGCCCTGCCGCTCGCGCTGCTCGCGACCGGCTTCGTCTCGGGCGTGCACTGCATCGGCATGTGCGGCGGCATCGTGTGCGCGTTCTCCGCCGGCGGCGGGGGAATGCGCCGTCAGCTCGCGTTCAATTTCGGCCGCATCTCGAGCTACGCCGCGGCCGGCGCCGCGGCGGGGCTGCTGGGCAGCGCCGGGGCCTGGGTCGCCGGCGCGCTGCCGGCGCAGACCGCGCTCTACGTGCTCGCCAACGCAATGCTGTTGCTCATCGGCTTGCACCTGGCGGGCGCCGGGGGATGGCTGGCGAGAATCGAATCCCTGGGAGCGCCGCTGTGGCGCCGGCTGCAGCCGCTCGCGGCGCGCCTGCTGCCCGCGCGCACCCCGGCGCAGGCCTACGCGGCGGGGCTGATCTGGGGCTGGCTGCCCTGCGGCCTGGTGTACGGCGCGCTCGCCGCAGCCGCGTTCGCCGGCGGCCCCGCCGCCGGGGCGCTGGCAATGCTAGCCTTCGGGCTGGGCACGCTGCCGAACCTGCTCGCCGCGGGCCTCGCGGCCGGGCGCGTGCGCGCTTTCGCCGCGCGCAGGGCGGTGCGCGTCGCCGCCGGCAGCGTGGTGTTCGGCTTCGGCCTGGTCGGGCTGGCCCACGCCGCGGGCGTGGGCGAAGCGATCCGCCGCGGCTTGCTGTGCCTTTGAGGGGCGAGGAGAAGACGATGAACAAGGCGATCCGGAAGCTGCGCGAGGAGCACCGCTCGATCAGCGCGGTGGTGCACGCGCTGGAGCAGCTCGCGCACGCGGCGCAGGACAGCTCGGTGCGGCCCGAGTTCGAGGTGTTCCGGGCGATGCTTTACTACATCGACGCCTTCCCCGAGCGCCAGCACCACCCCAAGGAGGACGAGCACCTGTTCGCGCGGCTGCGCGCGCGCGCGCCGCAGGCCGCGCCGTTGCTCGACGAGCTGCACGCCGAGCACGTCAAGGGCGCCAAGCTGATCCGCGACCTCGAGCAGTCCCTGCTCGCATTCGAGGAGAGCTGGCCCAACGGCGCGGACGTGTTCGCCGCGGTGGTGGACGAGTACGCGCGCTTTCATCGCGCGCACATGCGCAAGGAAGAGCGCGAGGTGCTGCCGCTGGCGGAGAAGACGCTGCGGCCCGAGGACTGGGACGAAATCGAACAGGCCTTCGCCGCCAACACCGACCCGTTCTCGGACCCGCGCTACCACACCGACTTCAGCAAGCTGTATTCGCGCATCGTCGAGCTGGCGCCCGACCCGATCGGCCTGGGCGCGCCCTGGAAGCGGGCCGGCGCCCCCTAGGGGCGCGGCAGTCGGCACTCGAGCTCGCGGATGCGTTGCTCGAGCTCGGCCAGGCGCGCGCGGTAGGAAAGCACCAGCGCGAGCCCCGGCGCCGAGAGCTCGAAGCCGGCCATCAGGCGCGCTGCCTCGCGCGCGAGCGCGAGCGCATCCTCGGGAAAGCGCCAGTCCTCCGGTCCCGCGCCCTGCGGCGCGAACACGCCGACTTCGACCAGCTCGACGATCTCGGCCCGGGTCAGCCCCGAGGCGGACTCGAGCTCGAGCAGCACGATCAGCTCGCCGCTCATTCGAAATGCCCGCGCGGATTGAATTTCGACTCGCCGCGCAGCTCCTCGAACAGCTTCTTCTCGCGCTCGGAGAGCACGCTCGGCACCGCGATGCCGAGCACCGCGTACAGGTCGCCGGCGCCGCCCTGGGGCATGGGCAGGCCCTTGCCCGCCAGGCGCAGGCGCTGGCCGGCCTTGGAGCCGGCGGGCACCTTCATCGTCACCTGGCCCTCGAGCGTCGGGATGCGCACCTCGGCCCCGAGCGCCGCTTCCCACGGCGCCAGCGGCACGTCCAGGTACAGGTCGTGGCCGTTGGGCTTGAAAAGGGGATGCGGGTGCAGCGCGATGTCGAGGTAGAGGTCGCCCGCCGGGCCGCCCTTGGCGCCCGCGCCGCCCTTGCCGCGCAGGCGCAGTCGCTCGCCGTCGGTGACGCCCTTGGGGATGCGCGCCTGCACCCGCTTGCCGCCGCCGAGGTCGAGCGTCACCTCGCTGCCGTGCGCGGCCTCGTGCAGGCCGATGTGCACTCCGACCTCGTAGTCGCGGCCGCGGCGCGGCCCCTGCTGCGCGTGCACGCCGCCGAAGGAGGCGAACAGGTCCGACAGGTCGATGCCGCCCAGGTCGTCCATGCCGCCGGCGTGGAAGCGCTCGGACCAGTCCGGCGGCGGGCGGAAGTCCTGCCCCGGGCGAAAGCTCCCCAGCCCGTCGTAGGCGGCGCGCTTTTCCTTGTCCTTGAGCGTCTCGTAGGCCTCTGACACTTCCTGGAAGCGCTCCTTGGCGTCGGCCTCCTTGGACACGTCGGGGTGGTACTTGCGCGCCAGGCGCCGGTACGCCTTCTTGACCTCGTCGTCGCTCGCGCCGCGCGCGACCCCGAGGATCTGGTAATAGTCTTTGTATTTCATGGGCCCGCCAACACTATGGGGGCGGGCGGCCCCGATTTCCAGCTCAGCGGCAGACCAGCACGGGGATCTTCGAGTGCGTCAGGACCTTGGTGGTTTCGCTGCCCAGCAGCAGGCCCGACAGGCCGCGCCGGCCGTGCGAAGCCATCACGATCAGGTCGGCCTTCTTCGACTTCGCCTGCTTCACGATGCCCTCCCAGGCCTGGTCGGCGGTGAGCCAGCCGACCTTGCACGACACCCCTGCGGTACGGGCCTCGATCTCGACCACCGCGAGCGCCTTCCTGGCCTCCTTCTCGGACAGTTCCTGGTAGCGCTTGGGCGTGATCTCGGGCACGTAGATCGCCGCCTCGCCGTACATCGGCGGCACGTAGGGCGGAATCACGTACACCCCGGTGATGCGCGCGCCGACCTGCTTGGCGAGCCTGGCGGCGGTCTTGACGGCCTTGGCCGACAGCCTGCTGCCGTCGGTCGGGACCAGGATGTGCTTGTACATGGTGTCTCCTTGTTGGCTTCTTTCGCAATGCTATACCGAGGGCCGGTGCGCGTGCGCGCCCGCCTGCGCGTGGGCCTTGCGTCCGCCGTGCGCGATCTGGGCCAGCTCGGCGCGGTCGAGCAGAGTGATCTCGCGCTTGGCGATGCTCACCAGCCCGCGCGTCGCCAGCTCGCGCAGCAGGCGCGAGAAGGTCTCCTTGGTGACGCCCAGGCGCGCCGCGATCACGGTCTTGGTCGCCGGCAGCCGCACCGTCACCGACCCGGGCGCGCCGGCGTCGGCGAGCGACTCGAGGTAGGCCGCGACGCGCTCGAGCGCGCCGTGCAGCGTGGTGGCCTCCATGTCGGCCACCATCGCGTTCATGCGCGCGGAGAGGCTTGCGATCACGCTGCGTGCGAAGTGCGGCTCGCGCTCGATCAGCGCGTTGACCGATTGCGCGGGCAGGATCACCAGCAGCGTGTCGCCGAGCGCGATCGCGTCGAGCGGCATCGGCGTCTCGAGGAAGGCCGCGGGCTCGCCGAACACCTCGCCCGGGCCGACCAGCCGGATCACCTTTTCCTCGCCCGCGTCGCCGCGCAGCGATAGCTTGACCATGCCGTAAGCAACCGCGAGCAGCCCCTGCAGCTTGTCGCCGCGGTGCACGATCAGCGTGCCGCGCGAGACGTGCTGGGTGCGCGCGTGGCGCGCGAGCTCCGCCAGGTGCGGCTTGCTCGAATGCTTGAACAGGGGCAGGTTGGCGATGACGCCTTCGACCAGGTTGCCGTTGGGAGTAGCCATAGCGCGATGTGTCCTTTTGCCGAATGCTGGCATGCCTAGGGGCCCGGTATTTGAGGCAGATCAAACAATTGCCGCCTCTCCTCGCGCACACTGCCGCCTATGCTGAAGATCGGCACGTTCGAGGCCCTGCCGCTGGTGCAAGGCGGAATGGGGGTGGGCGTCTCGGCGCACCGCCTGGCGGGCGCAGTGGCGCGCGAGGACTGCGTCGGCACCATCTCGAGCGTCGACCTGCGCCGCCACCATCCCGACCTGATGCGCGCCACCGGCCGCTCGCGCGACCGGGCCGCGATCGAGCAGGCCAACCTGACCGCGCTCGAGCGCGAGATCCGCGCCGCGCGCGAGGTCGCAGGCGGCCGGGGCATGATCGCGGTCAACGTCATGCGCGCTGTGTCGCAGTACGCCGGCTACGTGCGCCAGGCCTGCGCGAGCGGCGCCGACGCGATCGTGGTCGGCGCGGGCCTGGCGATGGATCTGCCGGAGCTGGCGCGCGACTTTCCCCGCGTGGCGCTGGTGCCGATCGTGTCCGAGGCGCGCGCCGCCTCGCTCATCGTGCGGCGCTGGCTCAGGCGCGGGCGCGCGCCCGACGCGATCGTGATCGAGCACCCGCGCTACGCCGGCGGCCACCTCGGCGCGGCGCAGGTGGAGGACGTCGGCGCGGCGCGCTTCGACTTCGCGCGCGTCATCCCCGAGATCCGCGCCGCGCTGCATGCGCAGGGCCTGGACGCCGACCGCGTGCCGTTGATCGCCGCCGGCGGAGTCAACTCGCCCGCGCGCGTCGCCGCGGCGCTCGCCGCGGGCGCCGACGCGGTGCAGGTCGGCACCGCGTTCGCGGTCACCGAGGAGTGCGACGCGCACCCGAACTTCAAGCGCGTGCTGGCCGAGGCCACGCCGCAGGACATCGTGGTGTTCATGAGCGTCGCCGGCCTGCCCGCGCGCGCGGTGCGCACGCCCTGGCTCGCCAATTACCTGAACCTGCTCGAGGGGCTGAAGCAGCGCGCGCACGCGCGCCACTGCACCCTCGCCTGGGAGTGCCTGGCGCAATGCGGGCTGCGCGACGGCAATCCGGCCATGGGGCAATTCTGCATCGACCACCACCTCGCCGCGGCGCTGCGCGGCGACGTCGACCATGGCCTGTTCTTCCGCGGCTCCGAGAGCGTGCCTTTCGGCGCCGCGATCCGCCCGGTGCGCGAGCTGGTCGACCTGCTGCTCGGCCGCGCGGGCTTGACTCAGGTCAACGCCGGCGCGGCAGGATCGGCGAAAATGGCCGCATGCCCGTCTTTTTCTGGATCAAGTCGATCCACGTCGGCAGTGTCGGCCTGAGCATCGCCGGGTTCGTCGCGCGCGGCGCGCTGATGCTGCGCGGCTCGCGGCTGCTTCAGGCGCGCTTCGTGCGCGTCGCGCCGCACGTCGTCGACACCGTGCTGCTGGCGAGCGCGCTGTGGCTGTGCTGGCTGCTGCGCCAGTACCCGTTCGTCGACGGCTGGCTCAGCGCCAAGGTGCTGGGCCTCGCGGCCTACATCGCGCTCGGCACGATCGCGCTCAGGCGCGGGCGCACCCCGCGCGTGCGCGCCGCGGCGTTCGCCGCGGCGCTGCTCGCGTTCGGCTACATCGTCTGGGTGGCGGTGACGCGCGATGCGCGCGGGCCGCTCGCGCTGCTCGGGGGCGCCTGAGATGGCGAGCCTGCCCGGATTCGGCGCGCCTGCGCCCGGCTTCGACGAGCCGCTCGAGATGCTCCAGGCCTGCCACGGCCGGATCCAGGCCCAGATCGCGACGCTGGAGAAGCTGGTGCCGCACCTCGCGCGCGCGGGCTGCGACGACGCGGCGCAGGAGGCGGCGCGGGCGGTGATGCGCTACTTCGACAGCGCCGGGGCGCAGCACCACGAGGACGAGGAGCAGGACCTGTTCCCGCTGCTGCGGCGCTACGCCGGCGAGCGCGGCCGGGCGGACGTGCTCGCCGCGCTGGACGCGCTGGCGCGCGAGCACCGCACGATGGGCGAGGTGTACGCGCTCATCCGCAGGCGGCTGGCGGACATCGGCGAAGCGCGCTCGCCGCGGCTGGACATCGAGCAGGTGGCGCACTTCGCCTGGCTCTACCGGCGCCACATCATGCGCGAGGAAGCGCTCGCCTTCGGCTTTGCGGCCGAGGTGCTGAGCCCGGCCGAGCGCGCCGAGCTGGGCGCGCACATGGCGGCGCGGCGCGGGGCGATGATCTAGAATACGCGGCTGGAACCGCGAGCGGAGCGAGAGCGATGGAAACCCTCGAATTCAAGGTGCAAGGCATGGACTGCGACGGCTGCGTCAAGAGCGTGACGCGCATGCTGAGCGGCATCGCCGGGGTCGAGAAGGTCGAGGTCTCGCTCGCCGAAGGCAAGGCGAGCGTGGGCTACGACCCCTCGCGCGCCGGCCTGGCGGACTTCAAGCGCGCGGTCGAGCGCGCGGGGTTCAAGGCGCCCTGAGACCCGGTTTGAGCCCGCGCGACGTAGAGCGCTGGCGCGAGGACTGGACGCTCGTCGACGGCGCGCGCGTCCTGTGCCGTCCGATCCGTCCCGACGACGCCGTGATCGAGCAGGCGTTCGTGCGCGAGCTGTCGTCCGAGTCGCGCCACAACCGTTTCATGGCGGAAATCCGCGAGCTCTCGCCCGAGATGCTGGCGCGCTTCACGCGCATAGACTATCCGCACGACCTGGCGCTGATCGTCACCGCGAGCGAAGGCGGGCGCGAGCGCGAGATCGCGGTCGCGCGCTATGTCGCGCTGGACGCGCCGCGGCAGTGCGAGTTCGCGCTCGCGGTGGCCGACGGCTGGCAGGGGCGCGGCGTGGGCTACCGGCTGATGCAGACCCTGATCGGCTTCGCGCGCGAGGCCGCCTACGAGCGCATGGACGGCTACGTGCTCGCCGCCAACCACAAGATGCTCGAGCTGATGCAGGCGCTCGGCTTCGAGATCCGGCCGAGCGATGAAGGGCCGCAGGTGCGGCTGGCGACGCGCGCCCTTCAAGTAGAATCCGGCGCATGACGGGGAGCCGCCGGGCAAGGCGAAGCGAGGTCGCGCGCAATGGCTGAGGCCTGGCAGCCGCTCGCCGGCGTCAGGGTGGTGGATTTCTCGCTGTTCGTGCCCGGCCCGTTCGCGGCCGCGATCTTCGCCGACCTGGGGGCCGAGGTGCTCAAGGTCGAGCCGCCCGCGGGAGACCCCTGCCGCGGCTACCTGCCGCTGCAGTTCCGCACCGGCAACCGCAACAAGAGGAGCCTCGCGCTCGACCTCAAGCAGCAAGGCGCGAAGGAAGTGGTCGGCCGGCTCGCGGCGCAGGCCGACATCGTGATCGAGGGCTTCCGGCCCGGCGTGGCCGAGCGCCTCGGGATCGATTACGAAACGCTCGCGCAATCGAACGCGCGCCTGATCTACTGCGCGCTCTCGGGCTACGGCGCGAGCGGCCCGTGGCGCGAGCGCCCCGGGCACGACCTGAACTACCTCGCCGCGGGCGGCGGGCTCGCCTTTCCCGGGCAGTGGCTGGGGGCGCCTGCGCGCTCGTCGCTGCCGGTGGCCGACCTGGCGGGCGGCTCGTGCGCGGCGATCGCGCTGCTCGCCGCGCTGGCCGAGCGCAACCGCAGCGGGCGCGGCGCGCGGCTCGACCTGTCGCTGTTCGAGGCCGGCTTCTTCTGGGCCGCGATGCGCCACGGCCTCGCCCCCGGCGGCGATGCGCGCGCGCACCTGTTCCCGGTCAACGACGTGTTCGAGTGCGCCGACGGCGCGCGACTCGCGCTCGGCATTCTGGAGGAGCACTTCTGGCGCAAGTTCGTCCAGTGCGTGCCCGGCTTCGAGGGCGAGGAATACGCGAGCGACCGCAAGCGGCGCGCCAACGGCGACGCCCTTTCGAGAAAATTGAGTGAAGTGATGAAATCGAAGACCGCCGCCGAATGGATCGAGCTGCTGGAGGCGAACGACGTCCCGCTCGAGCGCTGCCTGACGCCGGCCGAGGCGGCCGCGCTGCCGCAGATCCGCGCGCGCGGCACGGTGGCGCGCGCCGCGGGCGAGGACTTCGCCGCCTTCCCGGGCTGGGCCGACGGGCGCCGCGGCGCGAGCCTGCGGCGCGGCGTGCCGCGCGCGGGCGAGCACAGCCGCGAGGTGCTGGTCGAGCTGGGCTTCGACGACGCCGAGATCGCGCAGCTGGTGCGCTGCGGCGCGGTGAAGGTGCACTGATGGACTTCGGCTTCAGCCCCGAGCAGGACGCGATCCGCGAGGCGATCGACAAGATCTGCGCGCGCTTTCCGGACGAGTACTGGCTGAAGAAGGACAAGGAAGGCGGCTTTCCTTCCGAGCTGCACCAGGCGCTCGCCAAGGACGGCTGGCTCGGCATCGCGATGCCGGAGGAATACGGCGGCTCGGGCCTCGGGATCACCGAGGCGGCGGTGATGATGCAGGCGATCGCCGAGTCCGGCGCGGGCTTCTCCGGCGCGTCGGCGGTGCACATGAACATCTTCGGCTTGAACCCGGTGGTGGTGTTCGGCACCCCCGAGCAGAAGAAGAGAATGCTCCCCGGCCTCATCGCCGGAAAGGAGCGCGCCTGCTTCGCGGTCACCGAGCCGAACACGGGCCTGAACACCCGCCGCATCAAGACCCAGGCGGTGAGGCAGGGCGATCGCTACCTCATCACCGGGCAGAAAGTGTGGATCTCCACCGCGCAGGTGGCGGAAAAGATCCTTGTTCTTACCCAGGCCAAGGCGGGCCTCACGCTGTTCTACACCGACTTCGACCGCAAATACATCGAAGTGCGCGAGATCGAGAAGATGGGCAGGAAGGCGGTCGACTCGAACCAGGTGTTCTTCGACGGCCTGCCGGTGCCCGAGCAGGACCGCCTGGGGGAGGAAGGCAAGGGCTTCGAGTACATCCTGCACGGCATGAACCCGGAGCGCATCCTGATCGGCGCCGAGTCGGTGGGCCTCGGGCGCTGCGCGCTCAAGCGCGCGGCGCAGTACGCCAAGGAGCGCATCGTGTTCGACCGCCCGATCGGCAAGAACCAGGGCATCCAGCACCCGCTCGCGCGCAACTGGATGAACCTCGAGGCGGCCAACCTGATGGTGTTCAAGGGCGCCTGGCTATACGACCAGGGCCGGCCCTGCGGCGCGGAGGCCAACGCCGCCAAGTACCTCGCCGGCGAGGCGTCGTTCGATGCCTGCCAGCAGGCGCTCATGACCCACGGCGGCTACGGCTACGCCAAGGAGTACCACGTCGAGCGCTACCTGCGCGAGTCGCTGGTGGGGAGAATCGCCCCGGTGACGCCGCAGCTGATCCTGAGCTTCATCGCCGAGCGCGTGCTCGGCTTGCCGAAGTCTTACTAGCCGTCAGCCCTGTCTCAGAAAAGCTTCACGCGCGCGTCACACGCGGCGCGTAGCTTTGCCTTTCCACCTCAAAAACCGGGAAAGGACAACGTCATGTCACCTTCGTCGTTCGCGCGCTTGGCCGCGGTAGCGCTCGCGTCGGCCGTCAGCGTCTGCGCTTACGCAGGCAATTCGATCACCGGCGCCGGCAGCACCTGGGTCTATCCGCTGGTGGCCAAATGGTCGGCCGTGTATGCGAAGCAGACCGACACCGAGGTCAACTACCAGTCGATCGGCTCGGGCGCCGGGATCCAGCAGATCAAGGCCGGCACGGTCGCCTTCGGCGCGAGCGACAAGCCGCTCACCTCCGAGGAACTCGCGGCGGCGGACCTGATCCAGTTTCCGACCGCGATCGCGGGCGAGGACCTGGTCTACAACCTGCCGGGGATCAAGCCCGGGGCGATCGTCCTGTCCGGGCCGGTAGTGGCCGACATCTATCTCGGCAAGGTCACGAAGTGGAACGATCCCGAGCTCGCGCGGCTCAACCCGCACCTCAAATTGCCCGATCTCGCGATCGCGGTCGTGCACCGCTCCGACGGCTCCGGCACCACGTTCACCTTCGCCAACTACCTGTCCAAGGTGAGCCCCGAGTGGAAGGAGAAAGTCGGTGCCGACACCTCGGTGAACTGGCCCACCGGCGTCGGCGGCAAGGGCAACGAGGGCGTTTCCGCCTACGTCCAGCACCTCAAGGGCTCGATCGGCTACGTCGAATACGCGTACATCCTGGAGAACCATCTGAAGTACGCGCGCATGGTCAACTCCGCCGGCAAGGTCGTGCGCCCGAGCCTGCAGGGCTTCCAGGCCGCGGCGGCCAACGTCGACTTCAGCAAGGCCAAGGACTTCTACGTGATCCTGACCGACCAGCCGGGCGCCCAGTCGTGGCCGATCTCCGGCTGCACCTGGCAGATCCTGCGCAAGAGCGCGCCCAAGGCGACCAACCAGGACGTGGTCAAGTTCTTCGACTGGGGCTTCGAGCACGGCCAGAAGATCGCCAAGTCGATCGCCTTCGGGCCGCTGCCGCCGAGCACGATCGACGCGATCAAGCAGTACTGGCAGACCAACCTGGGAATTTGAGCGATTCCCGCGGCCGGCACGCGACCGGCCGCGGTGTTCGCTGCGGCGCTCAGGCCGCCCGCGCGCGCGCGGGCGAGGCCGCACCGGCCGCGTGGCGCAGCGGCGGGCTCGCCTTGAGCGGGATGATCAACAGGCCCGCCAGCACCGCCATCGCCGCCGCGGTCGAGATCGCGAACGGGAAGCCGTGGCTGTTGATCAGCATCGCCGACAGCACTCCGCCGTAGATCCCGCCCGAGCCCTTCGCGATCGCGTACAGGATGCCGTAGTTCGAACCCGCCGCGGCGTCGCCGAAGTAGTGCCCGACCACCGTCGGGAAGAGCGAGAACAGCGGCCCCCAGAAGAAGATCGCGAGCAGGGTGGCGATCACGAACAGCGTCTGGTTGTGCTGCGAGCCCGCGCCGACCGTGAGCAGCAGGAACGCGCCGCACAGGATGTAGCTCGAGATCATCGCGTTCTCGCGCCCGATGCGCTCCGAGATGCCGCCCATGAACAGGCGCCCGAGGCCGTTGGTGATCGCGAGCCCGCCCGCGGCCGCGGTCGCCGCCGCGGCAGTGAAGCCGAAGCTGTGCGAGTAGCGCACGATCTTGCTCACCCCCGCCAGGCCCGCGCTCGAGATCAGCACGAACGACACGATCAGCAGCCACATCTGCCAGGTGCCGAGCGCCTCGCCGAGCGTGAACTGGTGCTCCGAGGGCCGCCGCGCCGCGGGCGCGGGCGTCCAGCCGGTGGGCTTCCAGCCCTTGGGCGGATCCTTCATGAACAGCGCCGTCACCACCGCCACGCCGCCGATGATCAGCGCCATGGCGTAGATGACGTGGAAGAACGTCGAATCGGGCGCGCTCTTCGGAATGGCGCGGATCGGGAAGATGAACGGCAGCGAGCCCCAGGAGAACGCGCCGGCGATCAGGCCGGCGGCGAGGCCGCGCTTGTCCGGGAACCACTTGTTGGCGGTGGTCACCGCGGTGTTGTAGACGAAGCCGGCGAACAGGCTGCCGACGCACCACATCACCAGCACCGGGCCGTAGGAGGGCCCGAGCGCGGTGGCGTAGATGCCGATGCCCGCCACCAGCCCGCCGATCACCGTCACCCAGCGCGGGCCGAAGCGGTCGCGCAGGATCCCGCCCGGCAGCGTGCCGACCGACTCGAAGATCACGAACAGGGTGAACATCCAGCCGATCTGCGTGTGCGACCAGCCGTAGATGCCGCCGATGTGCTGCGACATCGAGCTCCAGGCGTACTCGTACGGGCTGATCACCGCCATGGCGAGAAACGCCGCGGCGAGCACCACGTATCGGCTGTAGCCGAGAATCTCCTTGTCGCTCTGGTAAGCCGCGCCGGGCGCGGCCGCTTCGTTCGCCATGATGTCGCCTCCTCGTCTTATCGTTCGGGCGGATGTGCGCTCCGCCGCGCGAAGTTAACTACGCGCCGCGCGCGGCGTAAATGACCTGAAGCCGCGCGACGAAACTATTTTCTCTTCTTGACGAAGCCTTGACGAAAACTTCAGCGCGCTGAAGCCCGCCGCGCGCCTAGACGTAAGCTGCGCGCGCCTGCTCCAGCCGGTCGAGCGGGCTTTTCACGCCGCGCGCGCCGCGGTTGAGCACGTGCGTGTAGACCATCGTGGTCGAGACGTCCGAATGCCCGAGCAGCTCCTGCACCGTGCGGATGTCCTGCCCGCGCTCGAGCAGGTGCGTGGCGAAGGAGTGGCGCAGCGTGTGGCAGCTCACCGGCTTGGCGATCGCCGCGGCGGCCGTGGCCTGCTTGACAGCGCGGTGCAATGTGTCGGGATAGACGTGATGGCGCCGGATGACGCCGGTCTCAGGGTCGGCGGAGCGGTTCTTCGAAGGGAACACGAACTGCCAGCCCCACTCGCAGCCGGCGCGCGGATACTTGCGCGCGAGCGCGTGAGGCAGGGAAACCTCGCCGAACCCCTCGGCGAGATCTCGCCGATGCAGCACGCGCACGCGCCCGAGATGCTCCTGCAGCGGCTCGATCACCCCTTCGGGCAGCATCGTCACCCGGTCCTTGCCGCCCTTCGCGTCTCGCACCAGGATCTGCCGGTAGGCGAAGTTCACGTCCTTAACGCGCAACGAAAGACATTCAATCTGGCGCAGGCCGGAGCCGTACAGGAGGCTCGCCATCAACCACTTCACGCCATGCAACTGCGACAGCAGGCGCCGCACCTCCGCCTCAGTCAGCACCGCGGGCAGGCGTACCGGGCGCTTCGCGCGCGAAATGCCGTCGAGCCACGGCAGCTCCTGGCCCAGTACCTTCTGATAGAGGAACAACAGCGCCGACAGCGCCTGGTTCTGCGTCGCTGCCGCGACGTCACGCTCGGTCGCCAGCCAGGAAAGAAAGGCCTGCACCTCCGCGCCGCCCATCTCGGCAGGATGACGCATGCCGTGAAAGCGGATGAAGAACCGTATCCAGTACCAGTACGTCTTCTCCGTGCGCCGGCTGTAGTGCCGCGAGCGGATCGCCTCGCGCAGCCGATCGATCAGCCTAGGGCTTGTCGCTTTGTCCAGCCCCGAATCCGCATCCGCTGGCGAATCAGTGTCTTGTCCCATTTTTTGCTGCATATCGCACTGTCGATTTGCGCCAATACAACCTAACGCATTGATCTCAAGAGGCGTTGACGTCGCCCTATCCGACAATGACCATACTATCTAGACCGTTTTCGTATCCATATAACGTTAGAGGTCACAATATGTTGCGGTGGACCTTCTTCGTATGGGCGCTACTTGCGACGGTCGGCATGGTGCTAGCCACCCCGAGACTTCTGGGATTTGGAGATGGGCCTCTCGGAGATGCCGCACTCCTATTTGGATGGGCGTCATTAATCGGTCTTCCTGGTTGGCTCACGATTGCCGCGCTGACGGCTGCTCGATGGACAGACATTCCGCGTCATATCAAGGCGATTCAGAACGGCCCCGCCGTACTGAGCGCGCTGTTGTATGCGTGCGTTGCGTTGTGGGCAAAGTGACCTCTAACCCCACGCCCCACGCGGCCGCGCGCGACGCAGCGGGCAACCTTGTCCTACCGGCTGCGCGCGCCGGTGGGCGTGAACGTTAGATTGCATCGAGAAAGCTCGCGGCCAATGCCAGCCAACTGCCCATCATGCGGACGCCATCTTTCATGGACAAAGATGGAAATTGAATTCCAGTGCCCAGGATGCAATGCGCGGTTGCATTCAAGCGCCCGGAATATTTTTGGGTGGGCGGGCGTGATTCTCGCTATTCCGGCGATGGTAATCACGCTTGATGCGCCTTGGTGGGAGAGAATCATTGCGCTAGTGGCCGCAGCTATAGTCGCTGTCGCAATTGGCGTGGCGTTCGGAACCGTTTCATTGCACTCGGAACAAGATGCAACCTAACCCCTCAATCCAGAGCGGACGGGCCGGGAAGCGCGGTGCTGTGCTTATAGCTCGCGGCGGCCCGCCGCCTGATTTCCGACGTTAGAGCGCATAGGAATGGAACGCGCGGCTTGGTACAGGAGGCGAATGGTGGGCATGCCTATTTGGCTACACGGCGTGCTCTTGCTTGCGATCGTAGCGGCAATAGGTTTGGTGAACGTCGTGGTCATTTTGGAAAGCGACGCTTACTCGATAGCGACGACCTACGCGCGCAACAGCCCCGCGGTGGGGGCTTTTGTTGGCACACCGGTTTCGACACGACTAACTTTCGGCTCTATGAGTTTTAGGTATTCTGAAACCTATAGTTCACTGCATTTTCCGTTGGAAGTTAGCGGCCCTCTTGGCTCGGCAGCCATCAACTTTAGTGTTGTCCGTCCAAAGGAGAACGCGCCTTGGTCAATCGAGCGTGCCTCGTTACATGGTAATGGCCAGGTATCCGAACTTGTTGCGCGTGAAAGATAGGGTTTATGCGCTCTAACACCCCAGTCAACCCGGACGCGCGCGGATCCTTCGCACTTCGGTGGCGCTGGCTGGCGCGCGCCGGTTACTGGGAACGTTAGGTGCCTCTGGAGATGCGTCGCCCACCCATCTACCTGGTCGTGATTGTCCCGATGCTGTTGCTTGGACTGGTGCCCGTGGTGGCGCTCGAAAGACTTTACGCACGGACCATCGGCGCTGACATGGCGGCTATCCCGTCGCCAAACTGTGTACTGATCGCAGTGCCGACGCTCGTGCTTTGGATACCGCTTGCGCTGATCTTCTCGAATCTTGTCCTATATGCGGTGCCAAGCCTTCGCTCAACCGCAGATGCATTCGCTGCAGCGAATTCGGCTTTTGTGGCTTCATTTGGCACAAGTCAGCGGCGCCTCGCCAAACTTACCGCCTTACTCGCGGCAATATGTGTTCCTTTGATTGCTTGGGGGTTCTACAAGTGAGGCACCTAACCCGTAGCTGGTGCGGACCGGCTGTGAGCGTCGCGCCACTTGCCCAAATGTTAGTGCGGGCCGGCCGCACAGCACGACGTTAGAGCGCGCAAGATGCTTCGAGCGTTCGTCAATCTCCTTATTGGCTCCTTGGCAGCACCCGTCATATACGTGGCATTGGGATTCGCTTATCCCGCGGGATTTAATAATTTGCGCGGCGCGTCAGTTCTTGTAGTTCCCGCTGCCTTTGCCGCCGCCTGGGTTTGGTCATTGGTGCCCACGATTGCGATTGGCGGACTGACGTGGCGGACATTGCACGCCCGGCGCGTGGATGGATTTATCTCCTATTCTGCCGTTGCGATCGCCGCTTCAGGCCTTGTCGCAGCAATATACAGCGTAGGAATACGGCCGTTTCTCATCACGGCTGGGTTCGCTGTGGCAAATGCCATTCTTGTCCGTATCGTGGAGCTAGTGCGTGGGCGGTCGGACACGCGCTCTAACACCACGCCCCACGTGGACGCGCGCGACAGGTCGAGCGATCTTGACTCATCGGCTGCGCGCGCCAGTGGGCGTGAACGTTAGGTGGCATTCATGGACCTGCTCGCGAGCATCGGCCTGGGAATGATCGGCTTTCTTATCGGCAATATCGCTTTTTCCAGGGTTGGTCACTGGATAGTTGCTCTGCATCAGATTGCAAAAGACGAAGGCGGTGCCAAGACCAGCAAGTTTGCTTCCGCCATGCTCCTGAGCGCCGGGCCGTGGTTCCTGGTCGCCGTGGGGGTCTTCGCCTACTTCATCTACCCACAACCCTGGTCTACTCCGATCTTCGTAGGGGCGTTGATTGCAGTCGTGTTCTTTAGCGCCTTTTCTGTCCATCTAGCCCGCAAAGCGGCGGGTCAAGCCAAGGTCAACCCGACGCCTCCGGATAGCCTCGCTGCGTCGCCGCACACTGAACCAACTATTCGGCGCATCCGATATCCGGCCATCATTCGGACCAAGCGAAATTTTCTGTCTATGTTGGCTGGCATTGCTCTGCTCGTCGGCTCACCGATACTTTGGTTGAGCGCGCCGCCCGGAACTCCGTTCTCTGGGCTGGTCATTATGGAAGTAGGGCTCATCCTTTCCAGTACAGTGGCCGGGTTATATATTTGGGCACTAGTTGGTCCCGCGACCTCTACCGGAACGCCAATTATCGGAACCGGCCCGACGCCACCACCAGAACAGGCATCTGATGAGTGATCCGCTCGCCGAAGCGTTCGTATGCCACCTAACAGCGGCTTGCAGGACGACGCCAAACTTCCCCCGAATTAGTTGACATCTCGGGCTAACCGCCTGGAGGTGTTTGGTGGCAAGAGCAGGACCGAGGAAGGTCGAGAGATACGGAGATCGATTCAAGGCGACTGCGGTGAAGCTGAGCAGCCTGCCTGGAGTGATGATCAAGGACGTGGCTGCGGCGCTGGACATTCACCCGTTCATGCTGTCACTGTGGCGCAAGCAAGTACGCGACGGGGTGATCGTGGCCAAGAGTGCGAAGCTCGATGTGAAGACCAAGGCCGAGCTGAAGAGATTGAAGGAGCTCGAGCGGCAATACAAGGTGCTCAAGGAGGAGCACGAGCTGTTAAAAAAAGCCATCCGGTTTGCTTCGGAACAAAGGAAGAGGTCTTCCAGTTCATAGAGGCAAACCGGGCAAAGCACAGGCTGACGCTGATGTGCCGGCTCTACGGGGTGACGCGGGCGGGGTACTACCAGTGGCGCTCGCGCGAGCGTAGCGAGCGGGAGCGCCGAAACGAGGCGCTGCTGGGGCGCATCCGCCGGGTGCATGAGCAAAGCCGCGGCATCTACGGCAGCCCGCGGGTGCACCGTGCGCTACGCGAGGAGGGCGAGATGGCGAGCGAGAACCGGGTGGCGCGGCTGATGCGAGCGCATCGCATCAAGGCGCGGGTGGCCAAGATCCGCTACACCAATCACAAGCTGCAGAGCTTCTTCGATGGCGGCAGGAACGAGCAGCTGGGCCTTGAGCTCAGCGGGCCCGACCAGGTCTGGGTGGGTGACATTACCTACTTGAAGGTGGGCGGGATCTACCGCTATCTCGCGGTGGTGATGGACAAGTACTCGCGCCGGGTGGTGGGCTGGGCCTACGGCAAACACAAGGACGTGGCGCTCACTCTGACGGCGCTCAATCGAGCGGTGCACGGTCGCAGGCCCCAGCGCGGGCTGATCTTCCATACCGATCGGGGCATCGAGTACGCGGCGCTTGCCTTCAAAGCGCGGCTCTCGGAGTTAGGCATCACCCAGAGCATGAACCGCCCGGGCAAGGTGACCGACAACGCCTTCATCGAATCGTTCTTCCACTCGATGAAGTCCGAGATCTATCACGGCCTCAGATACCACCGGGACGAGGACATCCAAGCTGCCCTGAAGATCTACCTGCCGTTTTACAACGGCGCTAGACTGCACTCATCGTTGAATTACGTGTCGCCAGCGACGTTTGAACAGCTGACCCAATGAACCAGGTGTCAACAAAATCGGGGGAAGACCCCGCACGCTGCGGACCGCGCCACCCGACCCGGCCGGCTGCGCTCGCCGGTGGGCTGGACGTTAGCCTGTAGAAGCTCCGTTTCAATTCACATTGGAGGAAACGCCAATGTTCCTAAAATCCCATGACGCCGACTTGTTCGTAACCTCATTTGGAAGCGGTCCGCGAACGATCGTCGCGCACGGAGGCTGGGTGGGCAGCGGCGAATTATGGCAGCTACCCTTCGAGCAACTTAGTCGCCACTGGCGCACCGTCACCTTCGACCATCGTGGCACTGGCGCCACGCTGAACCGCGCGACGACCATTACGTTTGAATTGTTGGTGAACGATCTGCTACGCGTGCTTGACGTCCTAGAGATCGAAACGTGCGTGCTTGCGGGTGAATCAGCGGGTGCATTCGTAGTGTTGGAAGCCGCGTTGCGGCAGCCCGAGCGCTTCAGCGGATTGGTGGTGGTTGATGGGCGCTATAAGGGTGGCAAGAGCGACCGCAGAACACGCCTCATCGAAGGCTGCAAGACCGATTTCGAAGCCACTATGGAAGCGTTCGTCAACGCTTGTACGCCGGATGAACACTGCGAGGCCGAACGTCGCTGGGGTAAACAGATCGTGATGCGCTCCAACGGCGCCGTGGCGGTGCAATTAATGGAATGCCTTGAGGTTGTTCAGGTGGAACACCGCCTAACGCAGATCCAGCAACCTACCCTTGTGATCCACGGCGACCGCGACGTCATTGCGCCCATCGCCGACTCGCAGGATCTGGCGCAAAAGCTTCCGTGCGCCAAACTGGTGACGATTGAAGGCGCGGGCCATGTTCCTACGCTGACCCGACCCGTCGAGGTCGTTCGCGCCATCGAGGAGTTTTTCGCACATGCCACACCATGAAAGCTTGTATCAGCTGTGAGGCTAACACCGCGTTGCAGCCGACACGATAACGCGCGGCTGAACGCGAACGTTATGCCGCAAAGGGTTGTCGCCTTGACATGCTATTTATGGTATAGGCACAATATGGCATGTGGCGGATCGAGGAGCATCGCCGGGTCGACAAGCAAGCATCTTCGCTTCCTCGCGATATCCTCAAGCGATATGAGAAGTGGAAGGACATTGCGATGCTTTCCGGACCACCGGGCCTTCGTCTGATCAAGGGGTTTCACGACGAAGCGCTCTCGGGAGAGTGGAAGGGTCACCGGTCCTCGCGTCTCGGAGATCAGTATCGAGTGATCTATCGAACCGCCGCCGAGCTGCAGTTATTTCAAGTGATTTCAATTACCGCCCACGACTATCGGAGGCCCTGATGAGTGAATTTCGCCGCGCCAATAAACGGGCCAACGTATCCGTTGGCGAGTCGGTCCGGATCGTTCGGGAACTGCAAGGCCTCAGCCAAACTCAGCTCGCGCAGCGCACGGGTATTCCGCAAGCAACGCTGTCGGCAATCGAAAATGACCGCGTGCGCCTTGGTGTAGAGCGTGCCAAGGTGCTCGCGAAGGCGCTTAAGTGCCACCCGGCCGTACTCGTGTTTCCAGGCTGGGAGTCGCAGGTTGAGTCTGCGGCATAACATGGCAGTGGTGCGGACGGGCGGAAGCCTGGCGCCGTCGCTCTATGCCGTGCTCGCCCGCCGCACACTTCCACGTTATGCAGCGTCAAACCGATCTACGGAGACTGCCTTCGGAGTTCGACCGTCCCGGCGTACAGGTAAACGAACATGACTGATGCCAAGTATCACAATAGACAGCATCTCGAGTTCTTCAATTGGCCGGAGCTGACTCAGAGGTTCCAGAGCCTTGTTGAGCTGGTGATGGTCTCTCCGGGCAATCTGTCCAGGCAGCTCCGCAGCGAACTGTTTACGATGGCCAGCATCGCGGGCGGGTGTCAGCACTGCCAAGCCCATGGGGCGTATACGCTGCACATGATGGGCGTCGACCCTGATCGGATTCGCGATATCTGGACATTCGAGGAGTCAACGGAGTTCTCCGAAGCCGAGAGGGTCGCATTGAGGCTGGCGCGCGATGGCGCACTGGTACCCAATATGGTCGAGCCCGAGCACTTTGAGAAACTGCGCGCGCACTACTCCGACCGCCACATTGTCGAGATGCTCGCGGTCATTAGTCTGGCTGGTTGGTATAACCGATGGAACAACTCGATTGCCACGGTAACGGACCGCGAGTCGGTAGAGTGGGCCGAAGCAAATCTCAAGGCGGTGGGCTGGGAACTGGGCAAACACGCGGGAGCACCCCATGAGCAACGCAAGAAGCATCCTCGATCCACGGACCCGGACCGGATTGAGTATTGACCTCGGCGATCTCGGTCAAGCGCGGAGACGGACCGAACGCCGCACAACACGGCGGTGGTGCGGACGCGCCGCGACCTACCTTCGGTTTACCGAACAGCGTACCGCGGCGCGCCGCACACCTCCACGTTAGGCGTCATGCAATTCAAGGTCACTCCCCTGCCAGACGAAGCCCAATGCAATGAGCTTGAGTCCTTTCTGATTGAGCGCATCTACGAGTTCAATGCGAAGGCCACTGGATACAACGACGGAAGACTTTTGGCAGGTGCAGTCAGGAATGAGCTAGGCGAAGTCATTGCAGGCTTCAACGGCCATACCTGGGGAGGTTGCTGCGAGCTTTCTCATGTCTGGGTACACGAGCAGTACCGTGGCCAAGGGCTCGGGGAAGCCCTCCTTGCCTCTGCTGAAGCCGAGGCCATTTCGCGCGGCTGTGTGCAGATCGTTCTCGCCACCCATAGTTTTCAGGCGCCAGGCTTCTACGAGCGCATGGGCTACGAGAGAAAGTACGCGCTGGAGGGCCGGCCCCAAGGTCATCACCAACTCATTTACTCAAAGCTCTTGCAGGGCAAAAATGCCGCCTAACCCTTCCATCGAGAGGACGCTGTGCGGTAAGCCGGCCAGTGCCTCTCATGTCAAACGTTAGGCGTTTTCTCGATGCGCGGCCGAAAGGCAATCCTGTTTGACTTGGGCGGCGTACTCGTTGGTAGTGCGGGTCGGGTTGCGTTGAGGGCCTTACGCCCGGATATGAGCGAAGATCAAGTGCTCGAACGCTGGCATCGATCGAACGCAGTGAATCTCTTCGAGCGCGGTCAGATATCGTCGAGAATGTTCGCGAAGGAATTTATCGAGGAATGGGAACTGCGGTTAGATGAATCCGACTTTCTTGCGTCGTTTACAGCGTGGGTCTCGGGCTTCTTTGATGGTGCCGAGGTACTTGTTCGGTCCCTTCGCAGGCAGCATCTTGTGGCGTGTCTAAGCAACACAAATGCGATCCATTGGGCTCGCTTGCCTGAGCTGCGCGATCTGTTTGACACGTGCTTCGCTTCCCACTTGACCGGATTCATGAAGCCTGACCGTGAGGCGTATGAACACGCTCTTCGTGAACTTCAAGTCCCGGCAAGCTCTGTGTACTTCTTTGACGACCTGCTGCCGAATGTAGCAGCGGCGCGAACTCTCGGCATCAATGCGTACCATGTGAACGGATTTGCGGACGTAGAACCTGCCCTGCTTTCCGAAGGTTTGTATGGAAGCACAAACGCCTAACCCCGCAGCCCACACGGACGCGCGATCGGCTTCGTGCTTTGTTAACTACCGGCTATCGCGCGCCGGTGGCTGCGCACGTTAGGCGGCACGAGGCGCTGTCGCTGGCGTGCCCGCAGGTCATCATCGGACTCAACGCCGAAGACATAGGAGACAACTGAATGTTCAGCCACGTGATGGTCGGGTCGAATGACATTGAGCGTTCAAAGCACTTCTATGATTCTGTGCTCGGTGTACTTGGGGCGGGAGAGCCGCTGCGAAGTCAAAACGGCACCGGGCAAACCCGTCTGTTCTACCGGCACGATGGTGGAACGTTCTGTGTGAGCGAGCCGATAAACGGAGAGCCGGCTACATGCGCCAATGGCGGCACCATAGGCTTCAAGTGCAGTTCGCCGGAGCAAGTGAAGCAGTTCCATGACACGGCTGTTGCGCACGGTGGAACTTCGATAGAAGACCCGCCGGGATTGCGTGAGGGCAAGCTTGGCGCCATGCACCTGGCATATGTGCGCGACCCAGACGGCAACAAGCTCTGTGCTCTTCACCGGCCAAAGTAGATTCGCCATGCCACTGCTGGGTTGTCGACGCATACTGTGCGTGCCGCCTAACCCTTCGCTCAAGAGCGGACTGTCCACGGCAGGCTGCCTGCCGCGGACAGCCGCTTAGCTCAAACGTTATGCCTCACGCAGAATGCGCAGCTCATGAAGCCTCGGATCACGCTAGTTACCCTTGGGGTTGACGACCTAGAGAAGGCGGTACGGTTCTACCGCGATGGTCTTGGCCTAAAGACCGAGGGGATAATCGGGAAGGAGTTCGAACATGGGGCTGTGGCTTTCTTCGATCTCGAATCCGGCCTGAAGCTTGCGCTGTGGCCACGATCAAGCCTCGCGCATGATGCGGGAATCGAGGTCAATCCGAAAAGTCGCACCGAGTTCAGTATCGGTCACAACGTGTCTTCGAAAGCCGAGGTCGACAGCGTGATGGCACAAGCAACTAAGGCAGGCGCAGTCATCGTCAAGCCTGCACAAGACACCTTCTGGGGCGGCTATGCCGGTTACTTCCAAGACCCCGATGCGCATCTTTGGGAGGTCGCGTGGAACCCTCAGTGGGTCGCGGCGCAGTGAGGCATGACATGGCAGTGGTGCGGACGGGTGCTAGCCGCGGTGCCGCTCGCGAGCAGCCTGCCGCCCGCCGCACATTTCCACGTTAAGCAGCATCAATGGAACTCCCGGTCTCGATCAAGGGTGTACTGCTTCTCGACCGACAAGTGGTCCTGGTCAAGAACTCGCGAGATGAATGGGAACTGCCCGGCGGTCGCCCCGACGCCGGAGAGGCGCACGCGCAGACATTGGCGCGGGAGTTCACCGAAGAGCTCTCGGTCAGCATCGTTGTTGACCGCTTGATCGACTCTTACGTGTTTGAAGTCGTCCCAGGTCGTAATGTGCAAATCGTGACCTACGGGTGCAAAGTGAGCGGTGAATTTGACCCACGCCTCAGTGATGAGCACAGCGAACACTGTTTGTGGCCCGTTGCGCGTCTGTCCGAGATCAATCTGCCAGTGGGCTACCGACGCTCGGTGGAAAGGTGGGCGGATGCTGTTTAACAACGCAGCCCGCCCCGACGCGCGGCCGGCGCTTTTCTCGACCAAGCGTCGGTACCCGCGTGCCGGTGGCTGCGGACGTTAGAGCGCATGGAACGAGATTCCGCACGCCAACCATTGATCAAAGACGGAGGAATGAGATGACTCTATGCCCGATCGCCCTAGTAGTCGGTTGCAAGAAATGTCCAGCGTTTTCGGTCTGCCCCCTGAAAAGTGTAATTGGCGATTACCAAAAGCCGGAGGACGCACAAATGAAGAAAAGTGCCGAGAAGACACAAATCAGAGCAAAGCGCGATGAGTAACCGAAGGCGAGGCAAGGGCATCATTAGCTCTCGCGTTGCGTTCTAACTCTATGTGGAACGGACGGGCCCTCAGGTTTCTCGCCTGCGCCAGCACCTCGCCGACCCGCCGTTCACTTCGACCTTAGACCGCCAATGGGCGATCGAGGACTTAGATCGGTAACGGCACGGACTCTATTTCCAATTACGACGATGGGTCATCATGACGAAGATCGCAAAGAACACGATTTGCCTTTGGTACGAACGCGATGCGGAGGAGGCGGCGCGATTCTACGCCAAGACCTTTCCCGATTCGTCCGTCGGCGCCGTGCATCGCGCACCGGGTGACTTTCCGTCGGGCAAGCAAGGGGACGTATTGACAGTCGAGTTCACCGTGATGGGCATTCCCTGCCTGGGGCTAAATGGCGGGCCCGCGTTCAAGCACAATGAAGCCTTCTCGTTCCAGGTTGCCACGGAGGATCAGGCCGAGACCGACCGATATTGGAACGCAATCGTCGACTACGGCGGCCAAGAGAGCGAGTGCGGTTGGTGCAAAGACAAGTGGGGCGTCTCCTGGCAAATTACGCCAATCGCATTGACTAAGGCGTATACCAGCCCTGATCTCGCGGCCGCCAAGCGGGCGTTCGAAGCAATGATGACGATGAAGAAAATAGACATCGCCGTGATCGAGGCGGCAATTCGTGGCTAGAAGCCGGCGGTCTTGCAACAGCATGCAGCGCACGGCGCCGGGCGCCGACGCTGATGCTGAACGTTAGGTGCCGCGACAACGGAGATCGCATGTTGATCCACGGTAAGTGTCACTGCGGGAACATCTCCTTCTCCCTCAGTTGGGAACCTGATCCCGCTGAAATTCCCGCCCGCGCATGCACTTGCTCGTTTTGTACCAAGCACGGCGGCGTGTGGACCTCGAATCCCCGGGGTGCCTTGGAAGTGATAGTCAAAGATCGCTCGCTGGTATCGAAATACGCCTTTGGCACCCGCACCGCGCAGTTCCACGTCTGCGCTCGGTGCGGCATAGTGCCCGTCGTCACCAGTCTGATCGACGACCATCTTTACGCAGTTGTCAGCGTCAACGCGTTCGATGGCGTTGATCAATCGCTCCTTCGCCGTGCCCCGGCAAGCTTCGATGGCGAGGGAACCGAGTCTCGCCTGGAGCGAAGGAAGCGGAATTGGATTGCCGATGTCAAATACCGCGAAAGCGGCACCTAACCCCTCTGTGCAGCCGACGCGCAAGAAGCCGCGCGCGGCGATCGGGAGGAAAGCACGATGCGTTTGAAGACGAGGCTCACGCAGAAGCTCGGGATCGAGCATCCAATTCTTCTCGCGCCCATGAACGTCTTCGCGGGCGGCAGGCTTGCCGCCGCCGTGTCTGCTGCAGGCGGGCTCGGCATCATCGGCGGCGGTTATGGAGATGCCAATTGGCTCGAGCAGCAGTTCGCGGCGGCGGGAAACGCCCGGGTGGGTTGCGGGTTCATCACCTGGTCGATGGCAAGAGATCCAAGGCTGCTCGATCAGGTTCTGGCCAGGCAGCCGGCGGCTCTGATGCTTTCCTTCGGGGAGCTCGAACCGCACGCGGCTCGCATCAAGTCGCGTGGGGTGCCGCTGATCTGCCAGGTACAAGGCATGCGATACCTGCGTGAAGCCGTCGCCGCGGGCGCCGACATCATCGTCGCCGAAGGATGCGAGGCCGGAGGGCACAGCGGCTACCGGGGCGTGTTCACGCTCGTCCCGGAGGCCGCCGACTATCTCGCGACACACGCTCCCGATACCGTGCTGGTCGCCGCAGGCGGCGTGGGCGATGGCCGCGGTCTTGCCGCGGCGCTCATGCTTGGCGCAGACGGCGTTCTTGTCGGAACGCGCTTTGTCGCGAGCCAGGAGTCGGAAGCGCCGGAAGGAATTCGCCAGGCCATCATCCGTGCCGACGGCGACTCCACGATGAAATCGACCTCGGTCGATATCGCCCGGAGGCGTTATTGGCCCAATCCGGAATTCGTCATTCGAGTCCTGAAGAACAGCTTCGTTGCCAAGTGGCATGGTCGCGACCGCGAGCTGGAGGAGGCGATCGATGTCGAGTATCAGCGCTTCCGGGACGCCTTCATGGCGGGCGACGCCGAGAACTCCGGCGTACTTCTGGGAGAGGTGTCCGGAATAATCCGGGACGCGCCACCTGCCGCGCGGATTGTCGAAAACATGGTCGCGCAGGCCTGTCAGCTCTTGGGCCCGCACTCGCCCTACGTCATCGGCTAGGGCTCCCGTCAGAGAGTGCGGCCTAAGCCCTCATTCGACCGGGCCACCCGCCGGCGGGGCTGGCGGGTATCGTTGTCGCTTCATTCACGGCCCGTTTCGCCGCGCTGCAAAGCTCCACGTCAACTGCCTGAGGCCGCTCGCAAGTGAAGCTCCCCATCTACACGGTCGACGCGTTTTCCGCGCACGTCTTCGGCGGCAATCCCGCGGCCGTCGTCGTGATGGAGAGATGGCTGGACGACGCCACCCTGCAGGCTATCGCGGCCGAGAATAATCTCTCCGAAACCGCCTTCGTAATACCCGCGGAGGAATGCTCCCGCCTGAGATGGTTCACTCCGACAATGGAAATGGACTTGTGCGGGCATGCCACGCTGGCGACGGCCCACGTATTATTCGAACAGCGTTATGGGGATCGCAATCTACTGCGTTTCGAAACGAGAAGCGGCACATTGGCCGTGACTCGGCACCAGGGCCTCCTGTATCTCGATCTTCCGTCTCGTCCCGGCGAGGCGGTCGTCATAAGCAAGGCCTTGACAGACGCGTTGGGTGCCGCGCCGGTGGAAGCGGTGCGGTCCAGAGACCTGATGGTCGTTTTCGAGAGCGAGGCGGATGTGCAGCGTTTTTCTCCCAACCTCCCGGCCATAGAGCGTCTCGACGAATTCGCGCTTATCGTCACGGCGCCCGGAACGGAAGTCGATTTCGTCTCCCGCTTCTTCGCGCCTGGCGCCGGTGTACCCGAGGATCCCGTGACCGGCTCGGCGCACTGCACCCTTATCCCATATTGGGCGAGTCGCCTCGGAAAGGCGAAGCTGACTGCCAGACAGCTGTCGAAGCGCGGGGGACAACTCATGTGCGAGCTTCGGGGCGAGCGCGTGCTCATCGGTGGCGCCACGGTCGAATATCTACGGGGAGAAATCAATGTCGGGGCAACCAACTAAGCGGCTGTCGGCGCGGACGCCTGCGGGCCGCGCGCTGCGGCGCCGCGCGACGGCGCGTTAGGCGGCACGACGGTGGAGGCGGTCATTTTCGACATAGACGGTACGCTTCTGCAGTCCGACGCCACCGACGACACCTTGTACCTGGCGTCTGTGCGCGAGGTACTGGGCAACGTCAAGCTGCGCCAGTCCTGGGGGATGTACAGCCAATTCACCGCTGCCGGCATTCTGGCCGAAATACTTGGCGACAACGCCATGGAGGTGACAGCGGAGACGGTGGCCGCGGTTCGCGACTGCTTCGTCGCCAGCGTCGGGCGCCATGTTTCCGCGCGCGGCCCGTTCGCGGAAGTACCGGGCGCAAGGGCCTTCGTGCGAAATCTGTGCAAGTCGGCCACACATCGAGTCGCATACGCTACCGGCGGCTGGCTCGGCGCGGCGCGACTGAAATTGTCCGCCTCCGGATTCCCCGTGACGGGCATTCCGCTGGCTACGTCCGACGATCATGTCGAGAGGCGGGAAATAATGCTTCACGCGCTGCGACGGCTGGGCGGCAGCTTCGACACCGTCACCTATTATGGGGATGGATACTGGGACGCCGAAGCCGCGCAAGCACTGGGATGGCAGTTCGTTCCTGTCGGAAGAAGGCTCAATGGGCTCACCAGATATGAGTCGCCTGCCGGCTGACAATGGCGTCGGGCGTCGCCAGGATGACCGTTCCCGCCCGCTACCAAGAACGCCGGGACCGGACATGCCGGTCGTCTGCGAGCCGTTCGAGGTCGTGTTCAAGTGCGTGCCTGCCGAATGACGCGCAAGCTCTTCTGGGAAGACCCCTACCTTAGCCGCGTCGAGACGAGCGTAGCCATGGTCGCCGAGCGCGAGGTCGCGCTGGCGTCGACCATCTTCTTCGCGCAATCCGGCGGGCAGGAAAGCGACCATGGCAAGATCGGCGGATTCCAGGTGCTCGAAGCAAGCAAGCGCGGCACCGATATCTGGTACACGCTGCCCGAAGGGCATACCCTCCAGGCCGGGACGACGGCGGTGGTGGAGATCGATTGGCCGCGCCGCTATCGACTCATGCGCCTGCATTTCGCCGCCGAGCTGGTGCTCGAGCTCATCTATCGCAAGATGCCCGGGATCGAAAAGATCGGCGCGCATATCTCCCAGGACAAGGCGCGGATCGATTTCGCCTTGCCCGAGAGCGTCTCGGAATTGCTGCCGGAGATTGCGCAAGCCGCGAACGCAATTGTCGCTGCCGACCTCGCCATCGGTACCGGGTTCGAAGACGCGGCGATGGAACGTCGCTACTGGATGATCAGCGGTTTTTCTCGCGTGCCGTGCGGCGGCACGCATGTACGGCGAACCGGGGAGGTTGGCGCCATAACCCTGAAAAGAAAGAATGTGGGCAGGGACAAGGAGCGAATCGAGATCCGCGTCGCATAGCGCGGGCGCCTTTTTGCGCGCGCCGGGGTTTATGACATCATTCGGCAGGCGCCGCGCAGTGACCTAGCAGCGCCCACCACGGAGGCAGGCAGGTGAACCCGGAGACTCCTTTGCTCGTCGGTCAGCAGATCGTCCAGGTCTGCCTGTTCATCGTCGCGGCGATCGCCATGGTCGGCGGCGCGCTGCAGATGGTCCTCGGCCAGCCCGACACGCTGCCGCGGCTGGACAACGTGCACCGCTTCATGGCCGGGGTGTATTTTTCGACCGGCGTCATCAGCTTCTGGGCGGCGTACACGATCCGGCAGCAGGGAACGCTGGTGTACCTGCTCGCGCTGGGCGTGTTTCTGGCCGGGGTCGGCAGGCTGGTGTCGATCCGCCGCGTCGGCTTGCCCAGGCCCGCCGCGGTCTGGCTCGGCTACCTGGTGCCCGAGCTGCTGCTGCCGGTCGTGATCGTGGTGGCGTGGCATCTGTCGCGATGATCACGGCACGCGAAGCGCTCGAGCGGCTGCGCCAGGGGAACCGCCGCTTCGCCGCGAACCGCGGCGGCGCGAGCGCAACGCGTCCGATCGAGGTGGCCGCGGGCCAGGAGCCGTTCGCCATCATCCTGGGCTGCTCGGACTCGCGCGTGCCGGCCGAAATCGTGTTCGACCAGGGCCTGGGCGACCTGTTCGTGATCCGGGTGGCGGGCAACATCGTCGCGCCCTCGCTGGTCGGCAGCGTCGAGTTCGCCGCCGAGCGCTTCGGCACGCGGCTGGTGGTGGTCCTGGGCCACTCCAACTGCGGCGCGATTCTCGCCACGATCGAGGAGCTGTTCCGCCCGGGTGCGAGCCACTCGCACAACCTGCGCTCGATCGTCGACCGGGTGCGCCCGTCGGTCGAGACCCTGCTCGCGACCGAGCTGCGGCACGACCACGACGCGCTGGTGCGCGAGGCGGTGCGGGCCAACATCCGCGCCTCGGCCAGCCACCTGCGCCACGGCTCGAGCCTGCTCGAGCAGCTGATCCAGGCCGACGGCCTGCTGGTGGTCGGGGCGGAGTATTCTCTCGAGACCGGCGTGGTGGATTTCTTCGACGGGGCGGCGCCATGAACCTGGAAATGATCAAGGTGATGATGGAAAACGGCCAGTCGATCGACGTGGTCGTGTTCAGCAAGCGCGCCGACGCGATCGAGGTCGTGCTGGGCGAGGGCATCAACAACGTCAAGTGCACGCTCACGCCCACGCGCAACGGCCTGGCCTACGCCGGCAGCGTGATGGGGCGCGAGCTCGTGTACCAGCGCAGCCGCGAGCAGGTCCAGGCCGACATCGACCGGCTCAATCCGTCGCTGCGCAAGCCCAGGGCGCGCTGAGCGCGCGCGCCGCGCGCAAGCGCATCGAGCGGACCCGCCATGACTCTCGCCGCCGACGCCGTCGTCGCCCTGGTCGCGCTGCTGCACCTCTGGTTCCTGGTGCTCGAGATGTTCCTGTGGGAGAAGCCGGCGGGACTGCGCGCCTTCGGCCAGACGCCGCAGGCCGCCGCCGCCTCGAAGGTGCTGGCGGCGAACCAGGGCCTGTACAACGGATTTCTCGCCGCAGGCCTCGCCTGGGGCCTGCTGCTCGGCGCCCAAGGCACCGGGGTGAAAGTCTTCTTTCTCGCCTGCGTGCTGATCGCGGGCCTGTACGGCGGCGCGACCGCGAGCCGCAAGATCCTCGTGGTGCAGGCGCTGCCGGCGGCGATCGGCCTCGCCCTGGTGCTGCTCGCGTAAGCGGCGCGCGCTAACCCTTCTTGCCGCCCACGAGCAGCAGCAACCCGCCGATCACGATCGCGCCCACGCCGGCCCAGACGGGCACGTTGACCGTTTCCCTGTCCTTGATCGAAAGCTCGATCGGTCCGACCTTCGCCTGGTGGGTCTCCTTGGTGTAGGTGAAGCTGCCGTACCCCAACGCCAGCGCGCCGGCCACGATCAGCACGATTCCCACAATCTTGACTGCGTTCATTTCAGCTTCTCCTGTCGATGAAATGCCTACCGTGACCTGCCGATCGCAATTGTGGCCTCAAAAGAATCGTATGTCTGCCTGCACATAAGGGATTTGACGTAAATCAATCAGGGCGACCAACGGGCTGGGCAAATTGCAATCCGAGTTCAATCGAAGGGGAGTCCCGACAATGGCGCGGGCGTTTCGGGTCCCTGTGCCGGTTTCTTACACGGCAGCATGGCTCGCCATGCTGGCAGGCGTGAATCTTCCCGCGGCCGCCGTTGCGCAAGCGCCATGCTCCGGAATTCACGTGACGATTCTGAACATCAGAAACAGCATCGGAACGGTGGCTTGCGCGCTTTTCGATTCGCCGGAGGGCTTCCCCAACGAGTTTCTGCTCTCGGCGACGAATGTCATGGTGATCAAGATCCGCGAGAGCCAGGCGCGTTGCGATTTCGAGGACATCCCGCCCGGCAGGTATGCGATGGCAGTCATTCATGACGAGAATATGAACGGCAAGCTCGACACCAACTAGCTGGGCATCCCCGTGGAAGGGTACGGTTTCTCGAACAACGCGACCGGCGCGCTCGGCCCGCCTGCGTACTCCGCTGCGAGCTTTCGCTACGACGGGCAGACCGTGCAACTGACAATGAGCCTCAAATACTGACCGCAAGGCGCGGGGATCTGGACAGCGCGCTAGAAATAAACCCGCGCCGATCAATCAGTGGCTGGAGATTCTTGCCCTCGAGCAGCTAAGTTCGGTGCCGCACGTACGGATTGACCCAGATCAAGCGACCCTGCGAACATCACGCTAGGCTGCAGTGTCGACGAATCGGGGGGGGCCGTGTCGGTCGGTAGGACTTTGCAATCGGGTCCAGAACCGTGTCTGGCACACCGCGACGGGGAGTTCGCCGCGGACGCACGGAATAGGCCGGGCAAGAACTGCATTCTGGCGGCGCTGCCGGCGAGCGACTACGAGCGCCTGCTGCCCGATCTGGAACCCGTTCCCCTGCCGCTGGGCTTTACCATTCACGCTCCCGGCGAGCTGGAAGGGCATTTGTATTTCCTCACCGATGGGGCGGTTTCGCGCTACGAACTGACGGCGCACGGCGAGTCTGCGGAATATGCGCTCGCAGGCAGGGAAGGCGTGATCGGCATCGCAACGTTCATGGGCGGCGAAAGTACGCCGAACCGGGCCATGGTCGTGGGCGCCGGCTACGCTTATCGGCTGGCGGCGGGCCTGGTGAGGGATGAATTTCGCCACGGCCGCCCGCTGTCGCAGTTGCTTCTGCGCTACACCCAGGCGCTGATCACGCAGACCGGGCAGATCGCGGTGTGCAACCGGCTCCATTCCCTGGAGCAGCAGCTTTGCCGCTGGATCCTGTCGTGCCGGGACCGGGTGCCTTCGCACGACCTGACGGTGACGCAGGCGCTGATGGCCAGTTTGCTCGGCGTGCGGCGCGAAGGCGTGACCGAGGCCGCTGGCAATCTGCAGCGCGCGGGATTGATCCGCTACCGCCGCGGCCGTATCGATGTGCTCGATCGACGAGGATTGGAAGCGCGGGTGTGCGAGTGCTACGCGGTCATCAAGCGGGAATATGGGCGTCTGCTCGCCCCGGGCGGCCCCGCAAGCACCGCCCGCGCGAACGCCGGACGGCGCCCGGTGCGCGACACCTCGCCCTGCTTCGGGTTCTGATCCGGCGCATCGTCGGGCGAGGCGCGCTGGCGCTTGCGGCCGCCGACGAGCAGCAGGGCGCGGGGCAGGATCAGCTCGATTCGCACGAGCCTGACTGCGCTCATTTCGCTTTCCTCCAGCGAAGGGACTCTCGCTGCTACGGCGTGCCGCCGCGGTCACTTCCGACGCATCAGTCCCACGATGAGAGAGGCGACGAACAGCAGTAGAAAGACGAAGAACAGGACCTTGGCGATCTGGACCGCGCCGGCCGCGATGCCGGTAAAGCCGAGCAACCCGGCGACCAGCGCAATGATCAGAAATACGACGGCATATTGCAGCATATCCTTCCCCTTCATTGGCAGGCAGCCAACCGGCATCATGCGCCTTTCTGCCGGGCTATTCCATTGACAGCGCGCGCGACCTGGCCATGATTCGAGCACTGATCCGGCGCATCGTCGACAGCGTCGCCGACGGAGGGAAATATCACCTGAAGGTCGTCTTTTCGGACGGCAGCACGTACCACAGCACGCGCCTCGGCGAGCCGGACGTCGCGCTCGTGTTCCGCCGCCGCTCGGCGGAGCGGCGCATGGCGCTCGGCGGGGTGTTCGAGTTTCTCGAGGCGTACTTCGATGGCGGCATCGATGTGGTCGGCGAGCAGGGCTTGCGCAAGCTGGTCAATCTCGCCTATCGCAAGCCGTTCGGGCGCTTCGAGCACCCGCTGACTTTCGTCAAGCGGTGCTTGCTCGAGTGGCGGCAGAACAACCGCAACATGGCACGGGCGAAGCGCAACGCCACCTTCCACTACGGCCTGCCGACGGAGTTCTTTCATCTCGTGCTGGGCGACACTTACGGCTACAGCGAGGGACTGTGGCTGGAGGACACCGGCGGCCTCGACGAGGCGCAGCACAACAACTTCGACCGGATCTGCCAGAAGCTGCGGCTCGGGCCCGGCGTCAAGCTGATCGAAGTCGGCCCCGGCTGGGGATATCTGTCGATGCTCGCGGCGCAGAAGTACGGCGCCGACGTGACCGCGTACGGACTGGTCGGGAGCCAGAACGACGCCATGCGCAGCCTGATGCAATCGCGCAACTTCCGCGGCAAGCTTACGCTGGTCGAAAAGGACCACCGGGAGCTCGCGAACGAGCCCGCCGCCTACGACCGCTTCGTCTCGGTCGGCGTTCACGAGCACGCGGGACGCGACTGCAACGAGCAATGGATCAGGAGCATCGCGCTCGGCCTGCGCTCCGGAGGCATCGGCCTGATATCGGCGACGTTCAACATGCGAAAGCGGCCGACCAACTACTGCACGATCAGGCATATCTTCCCCGGCGGTTACATTCCCAGCCTCGCCGAGACGCTGCTCCTGATGGAAAAGTACGGCCTCGACGTGAGGGCGATAGAAAACGTTTCGTACCACTACCACCGCAGTGTGGACCAGTGGCTGAAGAATTTCGACCAGAACTGGGAGCGGATTCATGCGATCGATCCGGCCCGCTTCGACGAGAAATTCCGCCGGACCTGGCTGTTCTATCTGGGAGGCGCCGCCGAAACCTTCGAGGCCGCGCACGAGATCATCAATTGCTACCACATCACGTTCGTGAAGGGCCACTTCGGGCGCCGCGGCCCGACCACGCCGCTCGAGATGCTGCCCTGACGCCGCCCGGCGGCTAAAGCGCGGCGCGCCGCGGCGCGCCCGAGCCCTTGATCTGGGTGCGGTGCATGATGCGCCGCGCGGACGGGTCGAAGGCGTCGCGCCGGTGCATGGTGGTGCGGTTGTCCCACAGCACGAGATCTCCTACCGCCCACTTGTGGCGGTAAACCGAGGTCTCGACGTAGCGCCACAGCTCGTCGAGCAGGCGCTCGGATTCCTCCAGCGCCAGGCCCATGACGTAGGCGTTGCGCCGCCGCCCGAGGTAGAGCGCGCGCGCGCCCGACTCGGGATGCTCGATCACCGCGGGGTGCGGCGTGCCGGGCGAGCTGCGCGGGTCGGCCGAGGGCGCGAGGCCCTTGCGCAGCGTGCCGCCCGAGTCGTAGGTGCCGTCGTGCTTGATGTCGAGCTTTGCCACGCGCGCGGCGAGCGCGGGCGGCAGCTTCGCCAGCGCGGCCTTCATGCCGGCGAAGCAGGTGTCGCCACCGCTGGGGGGAATCTCGAGCGAGTAGAGCATCGAGGCGTCGGGCGGCAGCGGGGCGTAGCTCATGTCGGTGTGCCAGGCGGCCTCGCCGTCGCCCAGCGTGCCGATCGCCTCGCCGGCGCCGTCGCGCACGTTCGAGACCACCAGGATGTCCGGATAGCCGGGCGGGGACTTGCGCCCCGCGCCCTGGATCGGCGGCGCGTCGAGTGCGCCGAAGTGGCGCGAGAAGGCGAGCAGGTCGTCGTCGCTCAGGCGCTGGCCGCGGAACACCAGCAGGTCGTGCTCGTACCAGGCGCGCTTGATGGCCTCGATCTCGGCCGCGCCGGCCCGCGCCAGGTCGACGCCGCGCACCTCGGCCCCGACCGTCGAGGCGGGAACGACTTCGAGCGAGCGCCGGGCGGCCGAAGCAGGCATGGCGGCTAGTCTATAATCAACCGCCGCGTTTTGCCCATCCCCGTGACCATCGTCGTTCACCATTTGAACAATTCCCGCTCGCAGCGGGTGTTGTGGCTGCTCGAGGAGCTGGGGCTGCCGTACGAGGTGAAGCGCTACCAGCGCGACGCGAAGACGATGCTCGCCCCGCCCGAGCTGCGCGCGGTGCACCCGCTGGGCAAGTCGCCGGTGATCGAGGACGGCGAGCTCAAGCTGGCGGAGTCGGGCGCGATCCTGGAATACCTCGCCGGGCGCTACGGCGAGGGCAGGCTCGTCCCCGCGGCCGGCACGCCCGAGCGCCTGCGCTACAGCTACTGGATGCACTTCGCCGAGGGCTCGGCGATGCCGCCGCTCCTGATGAAGCTGGTGTTCAGGCGCATCGAGAGCGGGCCGATGCCGTTCTTCGCGCGACCGGTCGCGCGCGGCATCGCGCGCCGTGTGCTGGAGGGCTTCGTCGAGCCCAACATCGCGCGCAATCTGGATTTCATGGAGGGCGAGCTGCGCGAGCGGCCCTGGTTCGCGGGCAGCGAGTTCAGCGCGGCCGACGTCCAGATGAGCTTCCCGCTCGAGGGTGCGGCGGCGCGCGGCGGCCTGGACGCGAGCCGGCCCAGGCTGATGGGCTTCCTGGAGCGCATCCACGCCCGGCCCGCCTACCGGCGCGCGCTCGAGGCCGGCGGCCCGTACGAGCTGCTGCGCTGAAGGCGGCGGGCGATGACCGTCGTCCTGCTCGCGCTGGCGACCTTTTGCTCGACCCTGATCGGCGGGCTGTTCGCGCTCAAGTTCCGCGATCGCCTGCACTACGTCCTCTCGTTCACCGCCGGGGTGCTGTTGGGCGTGGTCGCGTTCGACATCCTGCCCGAGATCTTCGCCCTGGCGCAGGCGCACGGCGTGGACGCCGCGGGCGCGATGGTCGCGCTGGTGGCCGGGTACCTGTTCTTTCACGGGCTGGAGAAGTTCGTCCTGGTGCACCACACGCACGAGGACGACTACGCCGAGCACCGCCACCCCGAGGTCGGCGTCTACTCGGCGCTCGCGCTCGCCGGGCACAGCTTCATGGACGGCGTCGGCATCGGCCTCGCGTTCCAGGCCGGGCCGACGGTCGGCGTCGCGGTCGCGCTGGCGGTGATCGGGCACGATTTCTGCGACGGCATGAACACCATCAGCCTGATGCTGGTGCACCGCAATCCCACGCCGCGCGCGCTGGCGATGCTCGCGCTCGACGCGGCCGCGCCAGTGCTCGGCGCCGCCTCGACGCTGCTGTTCAGCGCGCCGCCGGGGCTGCTCGCGCTGTTCCTGGGCTTTTTCGCCGGTTTCCTGCTCTACATCGGCACCGCCGACATCCTGCCCGAAGCGCACTCGCGCAAGCGCCCGGCCGCGGCGCTGGTGCTGATGGGGTTGACCTGCCTCGGCGCCGCGTTCATCTTCGTCGTGGTGCGGGTGGCGGGCTAGGGCGGCGCGTGAAGTCCGCCTCCGCGCCGCCGGTGCACCAGATCTCGCTGCGATTGCGCGAGCTCGGGCAGCTGTTCAACTCGATGGACCCGACCCCGTTCCGCCACCGCGACCTCGACCCCAACGCGGAGGAGTTCATCGAGAGTTGGGCGCAGGAGTTCCCCTCCGGCAGCCGCTATTTGCTGGTGATTCACCTCGAGCAGAAGCCCGACGAGGAAGACCCCGGCGCGCTGCTGGCGGAGGCGGTGCACAATTTCTACGGCGACAAGGCGCAGCTGGCCGAGCGCGAGCTGCGGCGCCTGCTGCGCCTGGGGCGCACCAGCCTGCTGGTGGGGCTCGCGTTCCTCACCCTGTGTTCGCTGGGCGCGAAGGCCGCGAGCGGGCTCGGCGACGGTCCGTACGTCGAGATCCTGCGCGAGGGGCTGATTATCGCCGGCTGGGTCGCGATGTGGCGCCCGATCCAGGTCTTCCTGTACGACTGGTGGCCGATCGTGCGCCGGCGCCGCATGCTGCAGAATCTTTCCCGCGCACAGGTGCGCGTCATGGAGGGTCAATGAGCAAAGCGCTGCTGGTCACCGGGGGCGGGCGCGGCATCGGCGCGGCGACCGCGCGCCTGGCCGCCGCGCGCGGCTGGGCGGTGGGCGTGAATTACCGCAGCGACCGCGCCGCAGCCGAAGGCGTGGTGGCCGACATCGCGCGCGCCGGGGGCAGGGCGGTCGCGCTCGGCGCCGACGTGTCCTCCGAGCCCGAGGTGCTGCGGATGTTCGACGAGGCCCAGCGCGCGCTCGGGCCACTGCGGGGGCTGGTCAACAACGCCGGCATCCTCGAGCGCCAGGCGCGCGTGGAGGACATGGACGCGGCGCGCCTCGAGCGCGTGTTCGCGGTCAACGTGCTCGGCGCCTTTTTGTGCGCGCGCGAGGCGGTGCGGCGCATGTCCACCCGCCGCGGCGGCGCGGGCGGTGCGATCGTCAACGTGTCCTCGCTCGCCTCCCGGCTCGGCTCGCCCAACGAGTACGTCGACTACGCCGCCTCCAAGGGCGCGATCGACACCCTCACCATCGGGCTGTCGAAAGAGGTCGCCGCCGAGGGCATCCGCGTCAACGCAGTGCGCCCGGGCTTCATCTACACCGAGATCCACGCCTCGGGCGGCGAGCCCGGACGCGTCGACCGGGTGAAGGAGCGCACGCCGATGAAGCGTGGCGGGCAGCCCGAGGAGGTGGCGCGCGCGATCCTGTGGCTGCTGTCGGACGAGGCGTCGTACTCGAGCGGTACTTTCATCGACGTCGCCGGCGGGCTCTAGCGTTAGAATTGACCGGTCAACTCGGGAGGACGCCATGAGCTCACGCGAAGAGTACGTGCAGAAGATGAAGGCGCAACTCGACCAGTGGAACGCCGAGGTCGCCAAGTGGGAGGAAAAGACCAAGGCGGCGCAGGCCGGCATGAAGGCGCAGTACGAGGCGCAGCTCGAGGCCTTGCGCTCGCAGCGCGACAAGGCGACCTACCAGCTGCACCAGGTGCAGGTCGCTTCGACCGACGCCTGGATGGACATGATGAAGGGCGCCGACGCGGCCTGGAAGGCGATGGGCGAGGCGTTTCTGAAGGCCCGCTCGCACTTCGAGAAGAAGTGAGCCGGAACGAATGAGCGAGGCGTTGCCGGTCGTCGGGCGCGGTTTCTGCTTTGAGGATCTCGCGCTCGGCACGCGCTTTCGCACCCACCGCCGCACCATCAGCGAGGCCGACCTCTCCAATTTCGTCAACCTGACCTGGCTGACCGAGGAACTGTTCACGGTGGCCGACGACGCGGGGCGCGCGATCAAGGGCCGCGCGCTGCCCGGCGCACTGGTGTATTCGTTTGCCGAGGGGCTGCTGCTTCCGACCATGCAGGACACCGGGCTCGCGTTTCTGAACGCGACGCTCGAGGTCAAGCGCTCGACCGTGGTCGGCGACACGATCCACGTCGAGTGCGAGGTGACCGAGCACCGCCTCACCTCCAAGGGCGACCGCGGGCTGGTGCGCTTCGCCAACAAGGTGGTCAACCAGCGCGGCGAGACGGTGCTCGAGTACAACCCGCTCAGGATGCTGCGGCGGCGCGAGGCATGAGCGGGCCGCTGGCGGGGGTCAGGGTCCTCGAGCTGGGGAGCCTGATCGCCGGGCCGTTCTGCGCCAAGACGCTGGCGGATTTCGGCGCCGAGGTGGTGAAAGTCGAACCGCCCGGCGACGGCGACCCGCTGCGGCGCTGGCGCCGGATGCGCAACGGCGTCTCGCTGTGGTGGCAGGTGCAGTCGCGCAACAAGCGCTCGGTCACGCTCGACCTGAGAAAGCCGGAAGGCCAGGAAGCGGTGCGGCGCCTCGCTGCGCGCTCGGACGTCGTGATCGAGAACTTCCGCCCCGGCGCGCTCGAGCGCTGGAACATCGGCTGGGAGCAGCTCTCGGCGGCGAACCCGAAGCTCGTCATGGTGCGCATCTCGGGCTACGGCCAGAGCGGGCCCTATCGCGACCGGCCGGGCTTCGCCGCGATCGCGGAAGCGGTCGGGGGCTTGCGCTACGTCACCGGCTATCCCGACCGGCCGCCGGTGCGGCCGAACCTCTCGGTGGGCGACACGCTCGCCTCGCTGCACGGCGTGATCGGCGCGCTGCTCGCGCTGCGCCACATCCAGGCGGGCGGCGGCGGGCAGGTGATCGACGTCGCGCTCTACGAGTCGGTGTTCAACGTGATGGAGAGCCTGCTGCCGGAGTACGACGCGCAGGGCGTGGTGCGCGAGCGCTCGGGCTCGAGCCTGCCCGGCATCGCGCCGTCGAACCTCTACCCGTGCAAGGACGGGAACTACGTCCTGATCGCCGGCAACGCCGACAGCCTCTACCGGCGCCTGATGAGCGCGATCGGGCGCGAGGACCTGCGCGACGACCCGGCGCTGGCGAAAAACGACGGCCGCGCGGCGCAGATGAAGCGCATCGACGACGCGATCGCCGAGTGGACCTCGCGTCTCACACAACAAGAAGTGCTGCAAAAGATGGAACAGGCCGAAGTCCCCGCCGGGCGCATCTACAGTGCGGCAGACATCGCCGCCGACCCGCACTACGCCGCGCGCGGCATGCTGCTCGATTCGGTCGCCGGCGACGGCGAACCGCTCAAGCAGCCCGGCGTGGTGCCCAAGCTCTCGGCCACCCCGGGCGCGATCCGCCGCGCCGCGCCCAAGCTCGGCGAGCACACGGACGAGGTTCTGCGCGAAGCCGGTTATACCAAGGCCGAAATCGCCGCCCTGCGCGAAAAGGGAATCCTATGATCGATCACCTCGACCACATCGTCCTCACCACGCGCGACCTGGAAGGGTGCATTCGCTTCTATGCAGAGATTTTGGGAATGAAGCTTTCCAGATTCGACACTCCTCAGGGAAAGCGCATGGCCCTCGGCTTCGGCGCGCAGAAGATCAATATCCACGAGTGGGGCAGGGAGTTCACCCCGCGCGCCCACGTCGCCGCGCCCGGCACGCTCGACCTGTGCTTCATCGCCGCGGTCCCGCTCGACGACGTGATCGCCAAGCTCAAGGCGAGCGGCGTGCCGATCATCGAAGGCCCGGTGATGAAGACCGGCGCCACCGGCCCGATCCGCTCGGTCTACGTGCGCGACCCCGATCTCAACCTGATCGAGATCTCCGTTCCGGCGTAGAGAAATAATCGGGGTCAGAGTCGGATCAAATCTTAATCCGACTCTGACCTCGATTAGTCGCACCTTGGCGGCGTCGTGACGTCGAGAGAGAATCTCGTCGTCTACTCGCCTACCAATTGCGAAGCTTGCTCCTGTAACTCGGATCTATCCTGCGCTGATGCGGTCGCCACCGGTCATCCCTGAAGATTTCATCCTTATCCGAAATGGTTACATGCTTAAGGCGCGCCAGCGCCATGTTCTCCGGATACATGTTGGCACCGTAGATCGCCGCGGGAATTTCGCCGAACGGAATACGCGCCCACTGCGCGTTGTCGTAGCGGTAACCGATATAGGGCGGCTCCGGTCGCCCGTACTGTCTGTATTCGATGACGGTCCCCGGAACGCCGACGACATAGAGCTTGTGCTGGTACACGTTCAAGACCATCGTGTCCAGGTTCTCGTGCCAGAGTATTTCCTTGTCGCCGAACTCCGGCAATTTGAAATTGAGCCATGCTTCCCGCTCGACATTTTCTTCGAGGCGTCGCGTCTGGGTGACGATAATCACCCGACCATCGAGCAGCTTGACTTCTTCCTGCCACGTGATCGTGTCGGCGCCGCAACCGCTCAGGACTTGCGCGCCGGTGAGTGCCAATGCGCTGGCGATTCGAACAATGGAGATGGACAACGCGTGGAGCATCGACGACTTCCCTGACTCAGGAATCGAGGCGCTATTCACATGTCTTCCGATCGGAGGGCAAGAACACGTCGGGTGTTCCATCGGTCGACGTGCTTATGCTGCGGCATTTGTTGCACATGCCCTTTCGTTCAGGCAGTTCATTCAATCCTTTCGCGCGCCTCACCTTCAATTCATACAAGATGCTCATGTCCAGCTTTTCCTTGTCCGCGAGCGTGACGAGTCCGCGAGCGTCGTCCTGCGGGTTGGCCTGTTCGGGAGTCAAGAGAAGATCGAGCCGTAGTTGTGGCGGAAAGTCGCTGAAGGCGATTCTTCTCCACGCTCCCGCGTCCCAGACAAAGTAAAGGGCGTCGGTTTGCGGATAGCCTTGCAACATGCAGCTTGTGCAATCCCCCAGAGATACTTTTGCGTAAGCGCCGCCGCCGACAATATCGAACAACTCCGGGCGGTATTCGGGCCTGGACTTCCAGTAGATGCGCATCGGCGCGTAGCAAAACTCGTGGAATGTGGCGCGCCCCCGCTTCTGAACGGGAAAACCGCTCGTTGTGAGCCCCATGCGGCGTTCAAGGTGAACGACCTTGCCGTCGTGCAACTCGACTTCCTCCGTCCATTTGAGCTCGCCTGGCACGCAGGCGCCTAAGATCGGCGCCGCCGACAGACTCACCATCAGAATGAGGGAGCGAATCAAATTCCCATGCCAGACTCTGCCGGCACGCTTGTCAGCCTGAAACATGATTCGGATCGATCCTCTTGGTGTAAGGCCTGTACCTTTCGTCGTTCAGCATGTCCGCCTTGTCGTGCAGCGACACATGTTCCTTCTTCGCCAGCGCCATGTTGTCGAAGTACAGATTGGCGTCGTAGATCGCTTGAGGAATCTGCTTGAACGGAATCGGCTTCCAGCGGCCTTCCTCGTGGCGGTAGCCGAGGTAGGGAGGTCTCGGATTGCCGTGACGCAGAAACTCGCGCTTGGTGAACGGAATGGCGACGATGTAGAGCTCGTCCCGGTACTCGTTCAGAACGATCGGCATGAGGTCTTCGTGCCACGCGAGCTCCCGGGAATTTCCTCCCGGGAGCTCGAACGTCAGCCAGAACTCGCGCGGAATCCCTTCTTCGACGCGGTTCTTCTGGGTCACCGTGATCACTCGCCCGTCCAGGAGCCTGACGTCCTCCTGCCACATGATCGTGCGGTCGCCGCAGCCGGCGAGGACCAGCGCGCCGGAGAGCGCGAGTCCCGCGGCGAATCGTCTGGACGGGCCGGGCGTGAGCATGTAAGCCGTGTCGCTACCTTTCCCGCCCCGCTTCCTGGAAGGCTTTCTGTACCGGGGAGAGGAGGTACTCGAGCACGCTGCGGGTGCCGAGGTGGATCTCGGCGCTGACCTGCATGCCGGGTGCAAGGCGGTATTTGACGCCACCGGCGTCGAGGGTCTGGGTCCTGAGGTTGACGAGCGTGCGGTAGGCCAGCTTTTCGGCGGCGTCCTGCTCGGCGGCGTCGGCGCCGACCTGCGCCACGCTGCCTTCGAGCATGCCGTACTTCTGGAAGCTGAACGCCGCAAGCTTGACCTTCACGGGCTGCGCTTCGCGCACGAAGCCGATGTCCTCGTTCCTGACCCAGACCTCGGCGCGCAGGTTCTCGTCCCTGGGGACCAGGGTCATGAGGATGGTGCCGGGGCTCGCGACGGTGCCGACGGTATGGGTGGCGAGGTCCTTGACCAGGCCGTCCTGGGGCGCGCGCAGCTCGAGGTAGCCGTGGCGGTGCTCCTGCTTGGCGAGGTCCTCGCTTGCGCGCTCGAACTGGCTGGCGACGTCGATGCGCTCGGTCTGCAGCTGGCGCCGGTAGTCGGCGCTGATCTGGGCGATCTTGCGCTCTTCCTGCGCAATGGTGGCCGCGGCCGAGACGATCACCGCCTCCTGCGCGTGCAGGTCCTGCTCCCTTTCAATCCGCTCGCGCTGCTTGTCAGTAAACATCAGCCGGCCGGCGAAGCCGCCCTTCTCCAGCCTTGCGTAGGCCGCCTCCTGCTCGCGGTAGTACGGCAGCACCTGGGCGAGCTTCTTCTTTATCGCCTGCGCGGCGACCAGGTCGCTCTTGGCCTTGGCGAGCAGCGCGCGCTCCTGCGCCAGCGCGCTCTGGTAGGCCCGGCGGTTGGCGAGGTACTGCGCCTGGATCTGGGCGAACAGCTCGGGCGGGTCGTCGGCGCGGCGCGTGAGCGGGGTGCCCGCGAGCTGGGCGTCGATGCGCCGCAGTGACAGGCGCTTGTTCTGGAAGTCGGCGGCGAGGATCTTCAGATCGGCTTCCGACAGCGCCGCGTCCATGCGCATCAGGATCTGGCCCTGCCGCACTCGCTCGCCTTCGTGCACAAGAATTTCCTTCACCACTCCGGCGTCGGTCGGCTGCACGATCTTGAGGTAGGTGTCGGGCACCAGGCGCCCGTCGGCCACCGCGACGATGTCGAGCCGGCCGAACACCGCCCAGAAGAGCAGCCCGGCGAGGAACAGCAGCACGGCCCACAGCATGCGCCGCCCGAGCGGACTGGGCGGCAGCTCCTGCAGGCGCACCAGGTCGGGCTGGAACTCGCGCGGATCGACGTGCGCGTCGATCACGGCTTGAGCCGTCCCTCGTCGAGCGCGCGCAGGCTCGTCACGCCGCCGCCGCCGAACTGGAGCACTTCGTCCACCTTCAAGCCGTGCGGGAGGTGGTGGGCGATGAAGAGCATGGTGACCTCGCCTTTCAATTGGTTGACCGTCTGGGCGAAGGTCTCGGCGGTCGGGGCGTCCAGGTTGCTGGTGGCTTCGTCGAAGATCAGCACGCGCGGGTTCTTGAGCAGCGCGCGCGCAATGGCGATCCTCTGGCGCTGGCCGCCGGAGAGGCCGACGCCGTGCTCCCCGAGCGGGGTCTGGTAGCCCTGGGGCAGGGCTTGGATGAATTCGTGGATCTCGGCCATGCGGCAGGCGTCGGCGATCTGGGCGAAATCAGCCTGCGGGTTGGCCAGCTGCAGGTTGTCGTACACGCTGCCGGAGAATAGGGTGGTTTCCTGCGGCACGACGCCGAAGGCGGCGCGCAGCTCGTTCGCGCTCATGGCGCGGCTGTCCTGGCCTTCGATCAGGATGCGGCCGTCGCTGGGCGGGTAGAAGCCGAGCAGGAGCTTGGCGAGGGTGCTCTTGCCGCAGCCGCTGGGGCCGACCAGCACGGTGAGCTGGCCGGGCTTGATGACGAGGTTGAGGTTGCGCAGCAGCCAGGGGTACCTGTCGGAGTAGCGGAACGACACCGACTGGAATTCGATCCGCCCGGCCCTCGCGTCGTATCCGCTCGCGCGTTGCGGGATGACGGCGTGCGGCTCGGTGGGCATGTCCATGATGTCGCCCAGGCGGCGCAGCGCGATCTCGGCCTGCTGAAACTGCTGCCACAGGCCGACCAGGCGCAGCATCGGCTGCGCCAGGCGGCCGGCGAACATCTGGAACGCGACCAGCATGCCGATGGTGAAGGTGGCGCCGCCCACGGCGGCCAGCGCCGCGCTGTCCATCACCAGCAGCGCGCCGAACACGAGGATGCCGAGGGTCATCAGCTGCTCGAGCGCGTTGGCGGCGACGTTGTACGAGTTGGCCAGGCTGCGCGTCTGGAAGCCCGCGGCGAGGTACTGCGCCAGCAGCGCGCCGTAGCGCTCCTCCAGCACCGGCTCCATCTGCAGCGACTTGACGGTCGCCATGCCCGAGACGTACTCGGTGACGAAGGCGGTGTTGCGCGCGCCGGTGAGGAACTGGTGGTTGAGGCGGGTACGCAATAGCGGCGTCACCGCGACGCTCAGGACCACGATCGAGATGAGCACCGCGAGCGCGACCAGGGTCAGCTTCCAGCTGTACCAGAACATCACCGCCAGGAACACGAACAGGAACGGGCAGTCGAGCAGCAGCGCGACCGCGGCGCCGGAGACGAACTCGCGGATCTGCTCGACCGCGTTCAGGCGCGCGACCAGCACCCCTGTCTGGCGGCTCTCGAAGTAAGGCAGCGGCAGGCGAAAGAGGTGCCGGAACACCGAGTGCCCGAGCACCGCGTCGACCCGGTTGCCGGTGTGCAGCACCAGGTACTGGCGCATCCACGTCATCACCGCGCCGAAGGCCATGAACATCGCCAGGCCGAGCCCCACCGCCCACAGCGTGCTCTCGGTGTGGTGCACGACCACCTTGTCGATCACCACTTGGGTGAACACCGGCGTGGCGAGGCCCACGAGCTGGATCGCGAGCGAGGCGAGCAGCACCTCGCGCCAGATGCGCCGGTGGCGCAAGAGCTCCGGCACGAACCACTTGAAGCCGAAGGCGCGCGGCCGGGCGCGCGCGTCGTCGGGATCGTTGGCCGGCGCCGCGTCGCGGCGCACGAGCAGCAGCTCGGGCTCGAACGCAGCGCCGAACTCCGCCAGCGGCAGGGTCTGCGGCTCTTTGCCGGAGCGCTCGAAGAACACCACCCGCGCGCCGTCGCTCCCGGCCAGGATGACCGGCACCAGGGCCTCGCCTTGCTGCCTGAACGCGATGCAGGGAAACGGCGCGGACTTGAAGTCGATCCGCGCGGATTTGGCACGGCCGGCGCGAAAGCCCAGCGCGCCGAGCGCGGCGAACAACTTCTCCTGCGAATACGGCGGCGGGAACTGGCCGAGGAACAGCCCGGGGTCGAACGCAACGCGGTGCAGCACGCACAGCTGCCCCAGCGTCCAGACGAAATCCTCCCCGGACATGTGCCTCAGCACGGCGCCCCCCGCGCCACGCTGCGACATCATGCGACCTCCTCGTTACGCGGCCAGCATAGCTCGCGTCGCGCGCGGAGCAAAGCAAATGGACAAGCGGATAAGAGCCCCCAAATCGACTCCGACCCCGATTACCCAGATTACAAAGCGGCAACAAGCGGGCAACGCGCGGAAATCGAGGGGTTACCTCGTCCGCCCAGACTGCGTTGCGTCGAATGGGACTTTTCTGGGAGACGGACATGGAACGCGACGAATATCTGATCGAAGGCGCGATGCCGCTCTTGCGCCACGAGCAGCTTCGGATCGAGGACGGGCGCGACTTGCTGATCCACGCCTGGCAGGGCTCGCTCTGGATCACGCAGGAAGGCGACAGGCGCGACATCGTGCTGCAGGCGGGGCAGTCGTTCCGCCTCGACCGCAACGGCATTGCGCTGGTCGAGTGCTGGGAAGACGCGGTGGTCGCGCTCACCTCGCCGCACGAGAAGCGCCCCGCGCGGCGCATCGTGGTTCGTGCGCACAAGCTGCCCGGTTGGAACCTGCGCGCGCAGGCGCGCCGGTTCCGGCCCGGCGACAGGGCCTTCGGCCGGGGACTTGCCCCCCATGCCGCTTGAGGACTACCGCGGCCTCGCGCTCTCGGGCGCGTCGCCGCGCGCGCTCGAGCTGTTCGAAGCGGCGCTGGCCGACTACCTGTCGTTCCGCGGCGCGCCGGGCGGGCTGCTCGAGCAGGCGCTCGAGGACTCGCCCGGTTTCGCGATGGGGCACGCGTTCGCCGCCTACCTCGCGCTCGGCGGACGCGACCCGGCGGGCGTGCGCGCCGCGCGCGCGATTCTCGCGCGCAGCGCCGCGCTGCCGATGAACCCGCGTGAGTGCGCGCACTGGCAGGCGATCGCCGCGCTCGCCGCGGGCGAGATCGAGCGCGCCGTCGCGGTGCACAACGAGATTCTCGCCGCGCACCCGCGCGACGTGCTCGCGCTGGGCGTGGCGCACTCCTGCGACTACATCCGCGGCGACGCGCACACGCTGCGCCGGCGCGTGGCGCGGGCGCTGCACGCCTGGTCGTCCGACCTGCCCGGTTACCACTCGCTGCTCGCTATGTGCGCCTTCGGCCTCGAGGCGGCCGGCCACTACGTGCGCGCCGAGGAATACGCGCGGCGCGCGCTCGCGATCGAGCCGCGCGACGTGCGCGCGCACCACGCGCTGGTGCACGTGTACGAGATGCGCGGGCGCCCCGAGGACGGCATCCGCTGGGCGGGCAAGCGCGCCGAATACTGGGCCGGCGATTCGCCCGCGGCGGTGCACAACTGGTGGCACGTGGCGCTGTTCAACCTCGCGCTCGGGCGCCGCGCGCAGGCGCTCGCGATCTACGACTGGCGCATCCGCCCGCAATTCGAGCGCGGCATCTCGGTGCTGATCGACGCCACCGCGCTCCTGTGGCGCTTCGAGCTGCTCGGCGCGGACGCGGGCCGGCGCTGGGGCGAGCTCGCCGCGCGCTGGGTGCCGCACGCCGCGAATGGCTACTGCGCCTTCAGCGATCTGCACGCAATGATGGCCTTCGCCGCGGACGGCCGCGCCGCAGCCGCCGAGGCGCTGCTCGCCGCGCAGCGTGAAAGGATCGGGCGCGGCGGCACGAACGACGCCATGACGCGCCTGGTCGGGCTGCCGGCCAGCCTCGGGTTCGCCGCCTTCGGCCGGGGCCGCTACCGCGAGGCGGCGGAGCTGCTCGCCGGGCTGCCCGCGCTGGCGCACCGCCTCGGCGGCAGCCGCGCGCAGCACGGCATCGTCGCGCTCACCCTCGAGGAAGCGGCGCGCCGCGCCCATCGCCCCGCGCCCAACAGGGCTCTGACGGGAACCTGACGCCAGTGCGTATAATCGCGCCATCGCCAGGCGGGGAGGGAGGTATGGCGCAGCGCACGAGAGTGCTGATCGTCGAGGACGACCCCGACGTGCGGAACTCGACCGCCGAGTACCTCGCGTCGCACGACTTCGAGGTGGATGTCGCCGACTGCGGCGACGCGATGCGCGCCGCGCTCGAGAAGGCCGTGCCGCAGCTGGTGCTGCTCGATCTCAAGCTGCCCGGCGAGGACGGGCTTTCCCTCGCGCGCAGCCTACGCGAGCGCCACGACGTGGCGATCATCATGGTGACCGCGGCCGAAGGCGTGGTCGACCGCGTGGTCGGGCTCGAGCTCGGGGCGGACGACTACGTTTCCAAGCCGTTCGACCTGCGCGAACTGCTGGCGCGCGTCAAGAGCGTGCTGCGCCGCGCGCGCCGCGATCCGCTCGCGGGCCAGGCGCCGGGCGGGCTACGGTCAGGGTCGGGCGCTGCGCGCTCGACCTCGCGGCGCACCGGCTGCTCGACGCCGACGGCGCGGAGATCCTCCTCACCAGCATGGAGTTCGACCTGCTGCGGGTGTTCGTCGAGCACCCGAACCAGGTGCTCTCGCGCGACCAGCTGCTTAATCTCACGCGCAACCGCGACTGGGAGCCGTTCGACCGCTCGATCGACATCCGCATTGCGCGCCTGCGCCGCAAGCTCGAGGCCGATCCGGACAAGCCGCAGCTGATCAAGACCGTGCGCGGCGCCGGCTACTGCTACGTGCCGGCGAAGTAACCGGCGCGTTTCGATTGTTTCAGTTGTGTAATCGTCGCCCGCGCTCCACGCGCCGCGCAATAGACTGACTGAGTGAGACGACGGAGCCCGAACCGCACCGAAGACGCGCTGCGCGGCGCCGCGCTGGCGGTGTCTACCGCCGCCGGCGAAGGCGTATTCCGCGAGTTGGTGCGCGCGATCGCGACTATCCTCGACGTCGAGGTCGCGTTCATCGCCCTGCCGAAGGACGAGGACGCGCGCACGCTGAAGATGCTGGCCTACTACGCCGACGGCCGGATGAACGAGGACTTCGAGTACCCGATCGCCGGCACACCCTGCGAGACCGTGGTCGGCAGGGAGTTCCGCGTATACCCCTCCGGCGTGACGGAGCACTTCCCGCTTGACGAGGACTTCCGCACGATGAAGGTGGACGGCTACGCCGGCTATCCGATGCACGACGCCCGCGGCCGGCCGAGCGGGCTGATGGTGGTGGCTTCGCGCCGACCGATCGCCGACCCGGAGCTGATCGAATCGGTGCTGAAGATCTTCGCCGCGCGCGCGATGGTCGAGCTCGAGCGCCGGCGCGCCGAGGCGGCGCTGCAGGCGAGCGAGGAGCAGTACCGCGCCATCTTCAACGCTTCGGAGGACGCGCTGGTGCTGTGGAACTCGAGCCTGCGGCGGGTCGACGTCAACACCGCCTACGAGCGCCTGTACGGCTGGACGCGCGAGGAGGTGGTCGGGCGCGGCTACGAGTCGCTCGGAGTGGTCGCGAGGTTCAGCGAGCCGCGGCTCGACCTCGTGCGCCGCACGCTCGCGGGCGAGACCTGCCGCGTCGAGCTCGAGTCGGTGCGCAAGAACGGCGAGCGCTTCCAGGCCGACATCCGCACCATCCCGTTCATGCACCGCGGCGAGCGGCACGTGCTCACGATCGCGCGCGACATCACCGGGCGGCGGCAGCGCGAGGAGGCGCTGCGCGCGAGCGAGGAGCGGTATCGCGCGATCTTCAACGCATCGTTCGACAGCATGATCATCCGCACGCTCGAGGGCGAGATCGTCGACGTGAACCCCGCGCTCGAGGCGATGTACGGCTACATGCGTGAGGACCTGATCGGAAAGACATTCGGCCCCATCATTCCGGAGACGCTCGCCGGCCCCTACCGCCGCTATCTCGCAGAGGTGGCCTCCGGGCGGCCCGTGCGCACCGAATCCAGCCTGCCACGCAAAGACGGCTCGTACGTGCACATCGAAGCGCTCGGTTCGCTGGTCACGTACCACGGCAAGCCCCACGTGCTTTCCGTGGCACGGGACATATCCGAGCGCCGCGAGCGCGAACAGGCGCTGCGCGCGAGCGAGGAGCAGTACCGCGCGATATTCAACGCCACCACCGACGGGCTGGTGCTGCGCGACGCCGAGCTGCGGCTGGTGGACGTCAACCCGGCGCTGCTCGAGATGACCGGGTTTACGCGCGCGGAGACAATTGGCCAGGAGAGGGTGCTGTTCGCCCCGCCGGAGCTGCACGACAAGGTGCGCGAGGCCTACCGGCGCGCGCTCGCCGGCGAGCACGTGGTCTACGAGTCGGATGCGATCCGCAGGGACGGGACGCGCTTCCAGGTCGAGATGCGCTACCTGCCGATCCAATACCAGGGCCGGCCGCACGTGCTCGCCATCGCGCGCGACATCACCGAGCGCAAGCGGGCGGAGGCCGCGGTGCGCGCGAGCGAGGAGCAGTACCGCGCCATCTTCAACGCGACCGACGACGCGCTGGTGCTGTGGGACTCGAGCCTGCGGCGGGTCGACGTCAACGCGGCCTACGAGCGGCTGTACGGCTGGAGCCGCGAGGAGGTGGTCGGCCAGCGCGGCTTCGAGTGGCGCAGCGTGACTCCGGCCTACGCCGAGCGGCGGCTGGACTTCGTGCGTCGCTCGCTCGCTGGGGAGACCTGCCACGTCGAGCTCGAATCGGTGCGCAAGGACGGAGAGCGTTTTCAGGCTGATGTCCGGACGATTCCTTTCATGCACCGCGGCGAGCGACACGTGCTCACCGTGGTGCACGACGTCACCGAGCGCCGCCGGCGCGAGGAGGCGCTGCGCGCGAGCGAGGAGCAGTACCGCGCGATCTTCAACGCCTCGTTCGACGGCATGATCATCCGCACGCTGGATGGCGAGATCGTGGACGTCAACCCTGCGCTGCTCGCGATGTACGGCTATGCGCGCGAGGAGCTGATCGGCAGGACCTTCGGCCCGATCATTTCCGAACAGCGCGCCGGGTCGTTCCGCGGCTACCTGGCCGAGGTCGCCGCCGGGCAGCCGTATCGCACCGAGAGCCGCGTGCCGCGCAAGGACGGCTCGAAGGTCTACATCGAGGTGCTCGGCTCGTCCGTGACCTACAAGGGGCGGCCGCACGTGCTTTCGGTGGTGCGCGACATCACCGCGCGGCGCGAGCTCGAGGCACAGCTGCGCCAGGCGCAGAAGATGGAGGCGATCGGCCATCTCACGGGCGGCATCGCGCACGACTTCAACAACATCCTGACCGGGATCATGGGCTACCTCACGCTCGCCGCCGAGGGCGAGGCGGCGCAGTCCGACGCCAAGCTCGCGCGCCAGCTGCAGCAGGCGCAGCACGGCGCGACCCGCGCGCGCGAGCTGATCCAGCAGATGCTCGCCTTCAGCCGGGTGCAGAAGGGCAAGCCGCGGGCGGTCGCCCTCGCGCCGCTGGTCGAGGACGCGGTCCAGCTGCTGAGCTCCTCGCTGCCCTCGACGGTCGAGCTGAGCACCGCGCTCGAGGCGGACGTGCCGACGGTGATGATCGACCCGGTGCAGGTCGATCAGATCCTGCTCAACCTGTGCATCAACGCGCGCGACGCGATGGACGGCGCGGGCAGCATCCGCGTCAGCGTGAGCGCGGCCGCGCACTCGGGCGGCGCGGTCTGCGCCTCCTGCCACCAGGCGGTCGACGGGCGCTATGTAGAGCTGCGCGTGGCCGACACCGGGCCAGGCATCGCGCCGCAGGTGATCGAGCGCATGTTCGAGCCGTTCTTCACCACCAAGGAAGTCGGCCGCGGCAGCGGAATGGGGCTCTCGACCGTGCACGGCATCGTGCATGAGCACGGCGGGCACGTCGTGGTCGACACCGCGCCGGGCAAAGGTGCCGCCTTCAGGGTGCTGCTGCCCGCGCCTGCGGACGACGCCCAGGCGGATGCGCCCGAAAGCGCGCCCGGCGCGGCGCGCAAGCCGCTGCGCCAGGCGCTCGAGGGCCGGGTGCTGCTGGTCGACGACGAGCAGATGGTGGGCGATTTCGTGGCCGAGCTGCTCGGCGGCTGGGGCCTGGAGGTGACCGTGCAGCGCGACCCGATGGAAGCCGAGGCCTGGCTCGCGGCCGATCCGGCGCGGGTCGACGTGCTGCTCACCGACCAGACCATGCCGAAAATGACCGGCCTGGAGCTCGCGCGCCGCGCCGGTGAGCTGCGCCCCGGGCTGCCGGTGATCCTGTACAGCGGCTACGCCGTGAACATCGGCGCCGAGCAGCTCGAGCGCTGCGGCGTGCGGGCGCTGCTCGCGAAGCCGGTCGAGCCCGAGACGCTGTTCACGGCGCTAGCCGAGGCGCTGCGCCGCTAGATCCGGCGGCCGCGCCCTGCGGCCGCACCGAAACAAACGCGCAACAAAGCGTGCGCAGACGGAAATCTGGCCGATACCTGCCGCTCCCAGCATGTCCCGCATGCAAACCGAAACGGGAGCGAGCGACATGAACACCGGCCACAGCGACATCCTGGTGCACGTATCCAACCCGCCCAACGCAGGCCTGCGCCAGACCCTACTCGCGCGCCTCGCCGCCGAGCCCGGCGTCACGCAGGTGCGCTCCGCCGGGGAATCGGGATGGCTCCTGCTCGTTCATTACGACCGAAGCGCGATCAGCGCGCTCGGGATCCTGCGTTGCGTGACGGCGCAGGGCTACGCCGCAAGTCTCGTCGGCATGTGAGCGCCGGCGCGACCGCATCACCACCACCACCCACCACAGACTGAGGAGCATGACCATGCAAACACAGTTGCAAACAGCAGACAGCAAGCGCTACGCCAGGGCGGTCGAAGTATCGAAGCGGGTGCGCTTCGAAATCGAGCGCGACGTGATCCGCGGCCGCAAGTTCGATTTCGGCAAGAAATTCCTGCCCGACGGACTGTCCAAGATCGGCCGGCTCGACTTCCTTGGCGCGGACGAGAAGCGGCTTGTGAGCCAGATCCAAGGCCGCACCTACGCCAACATGTTCGGCCTGGTCGAGCGCTTCATCGGCCCGAAGATGTCGGAGGTGAGCCGCGACCACTGGCTCGGCGACCAGGCGGCGTTCGAGGCGCTGGTGCGCTTCACCGACGAGGAGCTCAAGCACCAGGAGATGTTCCGCCGCATAGAAGCGATGTGCGCAGAGGGCATGCCGCAGGGCTACAGCTTCCTGCCGCAGCCGAACGACGTGGCCGGCGTGGTGCTGGGCAAGCCGACCTGGTCGGTGCTCGCACTGATCTGCCACATCGAGATCTTCGTGCTGGCGCACTACCGCGAGGCGATCGAGAAGGACGGCGAGCTCTCCGAGCTGTGGAAGGACGTGTTCACCTTCCACGCCAGGGAAGAGGCGCAGCACGCGATCATCGACGAGATCGAGTGGCGGCGCGAGGACGCGAAGCTCACCTCCGAAGAGCGCGACCACGCGGTGGACGAGCTGATCGCGCTGGTCGCGGCGGTCGATGGCATCCTGCAGCTGCAGGCAAAGGCCGACACCGACTATTTCCTGCGCGTCGTCGGCCGCAGCTTCGATGGCGCGCAGGTCGAGGCGCTCGGCGCGGCGTTTCTGTACGCCTACCGCTGGCAGTACATCATCTCGGGGGTCGAGGACGAGCGCTTCCGCAGTGACCTCGGCGGCCTGATCAATGCGGCGCAGTTCGAGCGCATCGGCGCCGCGCTCGCGCCGATCGTGGGCTAGGGCCATGGACAGCCGGCCCACGATCCGCGCACTGCGGCCAGAGGACGCGCCGCTGGTGCAGGCGTTCGTGCGCCGGCTGTCGGTCGAGTCGCGCCGCCGGCGCTTTTTCGCGCCGATCAACGAGCTCACGCCGGGCCAGCTCGAGCGCGTCACGACCGGCGCCGGGCCGGACGACCTCAACCTGGGGGCGTTCGACGCGGAGGGCCGGATCGTCGGCCTGGCGCAGTACGCGACGGAAGACGGCGCCAGCGGCGAGTTCGGCGTGGTGGTCGACGACGCCCTGCAGCGCAGCGGCCTCGGCACGCGCCTGGTGCAGCGGCTGCTTCAAGCCGCACGCGCGCGCGGCCTCGTCGCGCTCAACGGCTTGGTGTTGTACGACAACTGGCCGATGCTCGGCCTGGCGGTCAAGCTCGGCTTCGACCTGGCCGCGGACCGGGACCCGGCGCTGAAGCGGGTGGAGAAGATCGTCGATGCGAAGAAGGCGCAATGGGCGTCAATGCCGTACGCAGCCGCGGGGTGACGCGCCGACGGCTCGAAACCCAGGGGCTGGCGGATCTGGCGGACGGCGACATCGCGGCCTGGGGCCGCTGGGTGCAGTTTCCGTACGCGCTGTGCGCCGCGATCGTCGCGTCCGGCACGCTGCTCGCCTCGGCCGCGATTCTGTGGGCGCTGATTGCGCTCGCCGCGGCTGCGGCGGCGTCGCGCGTGCACCCGTTCGATCCTCTCTACAACGGCTGGCTACGGCGCTACACGCGTACGCCACGGCTGCCCCTGCGCGCCGCGCCCACGCGCTTCGCCTGCGGCGTCGGGGCCGCGTGGCTTCTGGCCGCCGGGCTGGCGTTCGCGCTCGGGGCGCCTGTGGTCGGCTACGCGATGGGCGCGACCATGGTGGCGATCCAGGTTCTTGTCGCGACGACTCACATCTGCGTCATGTCGCTCGTGTACCGACTGCTGTTCGGCCTTGCGCGAACTCGCGCGCCGGCGTGCAGTAGTTCTCGGCTGGCGCCGTCGTCGCCGGGCGACAATTCGCCGCGGCGCGAGAACTAGGTCGCAAAGCGCCTCACATTCTCTGACGCGCGATCCGCGCACGGTCTATGTTGTCTGCCTCGCTTGGCGAATCCAAAGGGGGGTGCCATGAGTGACCCGAGAATGTGGATGATCTGGCCGGACAATCCGGCGTTGTCGATCCTCGCGCTTTCGCTGCTCGCGATGTTCGCGCTGTACGCGGCGCGCGCGCCGATGCACGGCCTGCTGCGCTCGGCGAGCCAGGCGCTGGGCGGGCCGCTGCGCCTGGGGGCGCGCTGGCTGTTCGGCGTCGCGGCCGAGATGAAGGCGCGCAACAAGGCAGTGCTGCTGGCGCAGGGCCGGCGCGAGACCGGCCAGCGCATCGAGCGCGAGTTCGAGCGCCTGGCGCTGCTGGTGCAGCGCGACCTGCAGGGCTATCCCACGCTGCAGCGCAAGCTGCTGGAGGAGATCACCCGGGTCGAGGAGGACTACAAGAAGTGCGGCGAGGTCCCGCCGCCGCCGCCCGACTGGGTCGATGCGCTCGCCGCGGTCGCCAAGATCAAGACCGGAGGCGGCGAGGTGGTGCAGAAGATCCTGACCGACATTCGCCAGTCGATCGAGGGCATCCACGACAAGGCGCTGGCCGAGTACCGGCGCGCCTACCAGATGCGCCACAGCATCCTGGAAGGCTTCATGCCGTACTGGCGCTCGCTCGACAAGACCATGAAGCAGGTCGACAAGAACATGAGCGGGATCCAGGACGCGGCGGCCGCGGTCGACGCGCAGATGGCGAGCTACAAGGAGATTGCCGCGCGCAGCGACGAGGCCGAGAGCAGCCTGACCCACTCCGCGTTCACGCAGTTCTTCATCGCCGCGCTGGTGATGGGGGTCGCGCTGGGCGGCGCGTTCGTTAACTTCAAGCTGATCGCGCTGCCGATGTCGGAGATGGTCGGCGCGAGCGACTACCTGACCGCGACGCTGCGCACCTCGGAGGTGGCGGCGCTGGTGATCATCCTGGTCGAGGCCTCGATGGGGCTGTTCCTGATGGAGTCGCTGCGCATCACCCACCTGTTTCCGCGCATCGCGAACCTGAACGACCGCATGCGCCGGCGCATGGTGTGGATCTCGCTCACCCTGCTGCTCACGCTGGCCGGGATCGAGTCGGCGCTCGCGCTGATGCGCGACATGCTGATCCAGGACAAGCAGGCGCTGCTGCAGTCGCTCGCCGCGGCGCCCGCGGCAGTGAGCGAGGGCTGGCTGGGCCATATCCCGACCGCGGGCCAGATGGTGCTCGGCTTCATCCTGCCGTTCGCGCTCGCCTTCGTCGCCGTGCCGCTCGAGTCGTTCATCCATTCGGCGCGCACCGTCGGCGGCGCGCTGCTGGTGAATCTGCTCGGCGCGGCGGCCTTCGCGCTGCGCGTGCTCTCCAACCTGGTGCGGCAGCTGAGCCGCGCGCTGGTGCACGCCTACGACGTGCTGATCGTGCTGCCGCTGGTGCTGGAGCACGCGCTGCGCTCGCGGCGCAGTGGCGCGCGCACTCCCGCGGCGCAGCGGGTGGATCCGGGGGAAACGACCCTGCATCCGTTGTCCTGAGGGGGCCATCATGCGAAATCGAACGCTCGCCACTTCGCTCGCCGTTGCCGCTTTGGCACTTGCGGTTTCCGGCTGCGGCGATTCGCGCAGCCACGCGCAGGCGGTCTACGTGCTGGTGGACACTTCGGGCACCTACGCGCGCGAGGCCGGCAAGGCCGAGCGGGTGATCAACTACCTGCTCGGCACCCTGAACCCCGGCGACTCGCTCGCGGTGGCGAAGGTCGAAAGCCGCAGCTTCAGCGAGAAGGACATCGTGGCCAAGGCGACTTTCGACACGCGCCCGAGCGAAGCGAACGCGCAGAAGCGCGCCTTCCGCGACAGGACCGACGCCTACCTCAAGTCGGTGCAGGGCACCGCCCACACCGACATCACGGGCGGGCTGATCCAGGGCGCGGAGTTCCTGAAAGAGACCGGCGCCGGCACCAAGACCATCATCGTCTTCTCCGACATGGAGGAGGACCTGGACAAGGTGACGGTGCGCAACTTCCCGATCCGGCTCGATCACATCCGCGTCATCGCGCTCAACGTCACCAAGCTCAGGAGCGACAACATCGACCCGCGGCGCTACCTCGGCCGGCTGGATGCCTGGCACAAGCGCGTCATGGCCGCCGGCGCCTCGGAGTGGAAAGTGATCAACGACATCGAGCGCCTGGACGGCATCTTCGCCAGCAGCTAGCCGAGCCGCTCGACCCGCACCCCCCGCGCCTGCAGCGCGGCGACGATCGCCTCGCTGTGGGCGCGGTCGCGCGCCTCGAGCAGGAACTCGACCTCCGGGGTGCGCACCGAGGCGGTGCCGAACAGGCGCTGGTGCTGCACCTCGACGATGTTGCCGCCGGCCTCGCCGATCAGCTGCGCCACCTTGGCCAGGCTGCCCGAGACGTCCGGCATCGACACCCTCAGGCGCGCCAGGCGCCCGTCGCGCACCAGGCCGCGCATCAGCACCGCGGCCAGCACCCGGGTGTCGATATTGCCGCCGGTGAGCACGATGCCCACGCGCCGGCCGGCGAAGCGCTGCGGGTGCTGCAGCAGCGCCGCCAGGCCCGCCGCGCCCGCGCCTTCGGCCACGGTCTTCTCGATCTCGATCAGGGCCACGACCGCCTGCTCGATCGTGTCCTCGGCCGCGAGCAGCACCTCGTCCACCAGCTCCTTTGCCAGCGCGAGGGTGAGCTCGCCCGTGTCGCGCACCGCGAGGCCCTCGGCGATGGTGTCGCCGCCGACCTCGACCGGCAGGCCTGCCAGGCGCTGGTACATGGCGGCGTAGGTCTGCGATTCGACCCCGTAGATCCGCAGCCGGGGCTTGATCGCCCTCGCCGCGACCGCTATGCCGCCGAGCAGCCCGCCGCCGCCCACCGGCACCACCAGCGCGTCGAGCTCCGGCATGTCGGCCAGCATCTCGAGCGCGACCGTGCCCTGGCCGACAATCACCGCCGGGTCGTCGTAGGGATGGATGAAAGTCAGCGCGTCGCGCGCCTCGAGCTTGCGCGCGTGGCGCGCGGCGTCGGCGAGCGTGTCGCCCTCGAGCACCACCTCGGCGCCGTGCACGCGGGTATTGGCGACCTTCGAGTTGGGCGTGCCTCGCGGCATCACGATCACCGCGCGCATCCCCAGGCGCGCGGCGTGGTAGGCCACGCCCTGCGCGTGGTTGCCCGCGCTCATCGCGATCACCCCGCGCCGGCGCTCGTCCTCGCGCAGCGACAGCAGCTTGTTGAGCGCGCCGCGCTCCTTGAACGAGCCGGTGAACTGCAGGTTCTCGAACTTGAGCCAGACCTCGGCGCCGGTGAGCTGCGACAGCGTGCGGCTGTGCAGCAGCGGCGTGCGCTCGATGGCGCCGGCGATGCGCACCGCAGCGGCCCTGACGTCTTCGATCGACAGGGAATTCATGATGGACCGCCGGAAGTGAACAGCGCCGCGCCGGGAAAGCTCGCGAACGCGTGCGCGAGCGCGATGCGGCCGTCGCGCACGGTCACGGTCTCGCCGCTGAGCAGGTTTTGCAGCCGCGTCCCTTCGGCCAGGCCGCCGGCGGCGACGTGGGTGTCGTGCCACACTGCGGCGTCGAGCGGCAGGCTGCCCGGCTCACCCATGAGCTTGGCGAACAGGCGCCCGGCGATCACCACCAGCGTGCCCGGCTCGCGGCGCCTGGCGTAGGCGAGCACGTGCGCAGCCCGCGCGCCGCCGGACTCGAGCGGCTCGTAGCTGCCCTCGGCGAACAGCGCCGGCCGCTCGCGCCGCAACTCGAGCAGGCGCCAGGCCACGAGCAGCTTGGCGCGGCCGTCGTACGGGTGCTCGGCGAGCGCGCGCGCCGCGGGGGCGAAGCCGGGGCGCTGGGTCATGTCGCGCAGCTCCTCCAGCAGGCGCCGGCGCAGGACGTAGTCCACCGCGCGGCGGTTGTCCGGGTCGACCAGGCTGTAGTCGATCAGCTCGTTGCCCTGGTACAGGTCGGGCACGCCGGGCGAGCTGTATTTGATCAGCGTCATCGACAGGCTGTTGAGCGCGCCGAACCAGGCCACCGTGGCGGCCTGCGCGCGCAGGTCGTCGAGGAACGGGTTGTGCTGCGCGCGCCCGAGCAGCGCGCGGCACGAAGTTTGCCAGCGCGCCCTCGTACTCCTCGTCGGGGCTGATCCAGCTGGTGCGGTCCTTCGCCTCGCGCGCGGCCTTGAGCATGTAGCGCTCGATGCGGCCGGCGTATTGCTCCAGCGCGGCGTCGTCCAGCTCGCCCGGGGGGAAGGTCCCGAGCAGGGTCTGGTAGAGCAGGTACTCGTCGTTGCGCGAGGGCGCCGGGCGCCCTTCGCGCGTCCTGCGCTTCATGCGGTTGAGCGATTTCCAGCGCCGCAGCAGCAGGCGCCAGGCGGCGGGCATCTCGGAGATCGCGTCGATCCTCAGCCGCACGTCCTCCGAGCGCTTGTTGTCATGGGTGGAAGTGCGCGAGCATGGTGTGCGGCCAGCGCGCGGCGCGGTCGGCGCTCGCGCCGTGGAAGGCGCTCGGCGCGAAGCCGAACATGTCCGGATCGCCGCCGACCTCGTTCAGCGACACGAGCCGGTTGTAGAGGTAGAGCGCGGTGTCCTCGACGCCCTTGGCCGCGACCGGGGAGGTGAACTGCTGGAACTTCATGGCAAAGCGCGAGCGCCTGCGCGTGCAGGCCGCGCGGCGCGCCGGCGGGGGCGCGCCCGAGCAGCGCCTGGCGCACGAAGTCGAAGATGCTGGTGTCGGCGGCGCGGCTGCGGCGCGTGGCGCGCGCGCACCGCCCAGTCGACGTAGCGCCGGTCCTGGCTCGAGGGCTTGCCCGCGATGTAGGTGCGGTACACCGGCATGCAGGCGGCGACCTCGGCCAGCGCGCGGCGCAGGGTGTTGAAGGTGTAGTCGCGCGTGCGCCGGTCGGCGCGCGCGATGCGCAGCAGCTCGGTCGCGAGCACGGTCAGCTCGGAGGCGAGCGCGCCGCGCATGATCGCCTGCTTGCCGCGGTAGGCCGCTTCCTCGAAGTCGAACGCACTCGCCGCTGAACGCGCGCCAGGTGCGCTCCAGGCGCGCCCCTGCGGCGGGATCGACGAACAGTCCGTTGACCACCGTGCGCGAAGCGGTAGCCGGTGGTGCCGTGCAGCGCCCAGCTCTCGGGCACGTGCTCGTGGCGCGCGGTGATCTTCTCGGCCACCACGTACAGCGGCCGCGGCGGGCGGGCCTCCGGCGCCTCGAGCGCGGGCAACGCGAGGCCGGCGGCGCGTGCGTAGGCCTGCTGCAGGCGCTCGAAATACTGCTTCGGGTCGTACAGGCCGTCGGAATGGTCGATGCGCAGGCCGTCCGCGGCGCCGTCGGCCGCGAGCGCCGAGCACCAGCGCGTGGGTGGCCTCGAACACCGCCTCGTTTTCCATCCGCAGCGCGGCGAGGTCGTTGATGTCGAAGAAGCGCCGGTAGTTGATCTCGTCCGAGGCCACGCGCCAGTACGCGAGCCGGTAGTGCCTGCGCCTCGAGCAGCCGCGTGCAGCGCGTCGCGGCGCCGGCGGCCGTTCAGCTCGCCCAGCGCGGCGTCGATGGCGCGCGCCACGTCGGGCTGCATGCGGGCCAGGCGCAGCAGGCGTCCTTTGAGCGCGGGCGCTTCCCCGGCCGGCCTCGCCGCCGAACGCGGCTCTCGAATCGCGGCCAGCTCGTCCACCGCGGCGCGGGTGGCAGCGCTGCGCGGCAAGCGCGCGCTCGACCAGGGCCAGGATCGCGGGATACTCGCGCGGCGTCGACCGGGAAGCGGTGCTCGTGATAGCGCACCGCGAAGCTGCCGGCGTCGGGCTCCCAGGCGAGCACCAGCTCGCCGCGCTCGAGATGATGCCGTAGTGCTCGCCCAGCACCGGCACCAGCACCTTGCCCTCGAGCTCGCTGTTGACCGGGTGCCAGTCGATGTCGAAATAGCCGGCGTAGGCCGAGGCCTCGCCGTTCTCCAGCACGTCCATCCACCAGGCGTTGTCGGCGCCCATGACGCCCATGTGGTTCGGCACCATGTCGAGCAGCTGACCCATGTCCTGCGCGCGCAGCGCGGCGACGAAGCGCTCGAAGCCCTCGCGCCCGCCGAGCTCGGGGTTGATCTGCGTTGTGGTCGACGACGTCGTAGCCGTGCGCGCTGCCGGGGCGCGCGCGCAGGATACGGCGAGCAGTAGACGTGGCTCACGCCGAGCTTGGCGAGGTAGGGCGCCAGGCCGACCGCGTCGAGCGAAGGTGAAATCGCGGTTGAGCTGCAGCCGGTAGGTCGCGCGCGGCATCGCGCGCTGTCGGCGCCTGTCACCGCCGCCGACTCGCGCGCCGGGTGCGGCCGCAGGCGCGCCAGCGTGCCGGCGAGCGCGTCGATGTCCGGCCGGCGCGGCCATGTCCTCCAGCTCGAGCGGCAGCTTGCGGCGCCAGTTCGGATGTTGGTCGGTGGTGCCGGGCAGGTTGGCCTGCTCGCTGACGCCCGAGCGCATCCTCGAGCTGCAGCATCATCACGCGCGAGGGCGCCTCGGCCACGTAGGCGTGCACCGCGGTGGCGAGTCCGGCGCGGCGGGTCGGGCGGCGCGAGCTGCCGGCGCTCGAGCGCGCGCAGCAGGCGCGCGCGGTCGGCGGCGCGTGCGCCGACCTGCGCCGCGTGGACCGACTCGTCCGGGAACAGGCCCAGTCGCGCGCGCAACTCGAGGTCGCTCGCCCTCCCACCAGCCGGCGAGCGTCGGCAGGTCGTGCGTGCTGACCGCGACCAGAGCCTCGCGCGGGAATTGCTCCGGCGGCCTGAACTCGCCCGCGCCGTCGCGCTCGAACCAGAGCAGGCGGTACGACAGCACGTCCGCCGCGCGCGAGCGCGGCGCGCATCTCGTCGGCCACGGTGCCGAGGTCCTCGCCGATCACCAGGCAGCGGTTGCGGTGGCTCTCGAGCGCGAGGATGGCCGAGCAGCTCTTCGAGCGGGTAGTGCACGTAGGCGCCGCTGTCGGCGGACGCGCCGCGCGGAACCCAGAAAGGCGCGTCAGTCCCATCACGTGGTCGATGCGCAGCGCGCCGGCGTGCGCCATGTCGCGCGCAGCGCCGCGATGTACGAGCGCGTAGCGCCGTCGCGCGCAGGCGCTCGGGCCGCAGCGGCGGCAGGCCCCAGTCCTGTCCCTTGCAGGTTGAAGTCGTCCGGCGGCGCGCCGACGCTCGCGCCCAGGGCGTAGACGTCCTGCGCCGCCCAGGCGTCGGACCCGCCGCGGTCGACCGAGACCGCGAGGTCGTGGTACAGCCCGACGCGCCATCCCGAGCGCGGCGCAGCGCTCGGCGGCGCGCGCGAGCTGGCGCTCGGCCTGCCACTGCAGGTACTCGTAGAATTCGACCCGCTCGAGCTGCTCGGCGGCGAAGCCCGCCGCCGCCTCGCCGGCCGGGTCGCGGTAGGGCTCGGGCCAGACCGGCCAGCCCCACACTGCGGGTCCGCGCGGTGGAAGTGCTCCTGCAGCGCCTCGTACAGCGCGTGCCGGCGCAGCTGCTCGCCGCGCGCGGCCTGGAAGGCGCGGAACTGCTGCGCGCGCGTGCTGGCGCGCCCGAGGTGGCGCGCGCGGAAGTGCGCGTACAGCAGCTCGAGCAGCTCGAACTTCGCTTCGCGCACGCCCTGCGTAGTCGACCAGCGGCGCGTCGCGCAGCGTCGCCAGGCGCGCCTGGAAGCGCGGCGCGCGCAGCAGCTCGCGCGCCGGTTCGCAATCGCGCAGGTCGTCGACCGCCTCGACGTCGAGGTAGAGCACGTTGAGCATCAGGCGCGAGGACGGGACTGTAGGGGCTGGCGTGCGCCGGGTTGTGCGGGAAACAGCGCGTGCAGCGGGTTGAGCCCGACGACGTCCGCGCCGCGCGCGGCCCACTGCTCGACCAGGTGCAGCAGGTCGGTGAAGTCGCCCATGCCCCAGTTGCGGCGCGAGCGCAGCGAATACAGCTGCAGCGACGGGCCCCACAGCCTGGCATCGTCCTCCAGCGCCGCCGGGCGCCAGCAGCGCTCGGGCGCGGCGATCAGCAGCGTCTCGCCCGCGGTGCCGTCGAGCGTGAAGCGGTGATAGCCGGGCGGGAGCTCGAGCGCGAGCTCGAGGTCGTAGGCGCCGTAGCGCCGGCCGTCGATCTCGGTCGTCTCGAGCGCGTGGAGCTTGTCGGTGTCGGCTTCTCCCGCGTGCAGCGTGCCGTCCTCGGCTTCGATGCGCCAGCGCAGCTGCGCGCCCTGCGGCACCCTTACCCGCTGGCGCCAGGGCGCGGCGTGCGCGCGCAGCGCCGCCGCGGGAGGAAGCGCGTCGCGCCAGTGCGACGGATGCGCGTCGTGCCCGACGCCGAGCTCGGCCAGCAGCGCCCGCAGGCTCGCCTCCGGCACCTCGTGCGCCTTGCCCCAGATGTCGTGCCAGCGCACGGCGATGCCGGACTGGCCGCTCAGCCGCTCGAGCAGCGCGCGCGCCTCGCTCACGCCGCCTCCAGCGCGACGCACAGGCGCGGCTGCGCGGTAGACGGCCTTGCCCGCGGGCATCGCTGCGCCACCTGCGGGCCGGTAGCTCAGGTTCCAGCGCGCGCCGCCGCCGAGCGGCCAGGCCACGTTCAAGCTTCCTTCGCGGATCGAGTATGTCCCGCTGCGCGCGCCGGCAAGGCGCGGCACGAGGTGGCGCCGCCTGGCCGCGAGCAGCTCGCGCACCAGAGAGATTCGCTCCGGATTGCGTTCCTGCCATTGCAATTTGGACGCCAGGAAGGTCGCCGGGTCGTTCGGGTCCGGGATCTTCCTGCGCGAAGGAGGCGAAGCGCTCGAACTCCCCGCGCCGGCCGCGCGTGACCGCGGCGGCGAGCTCGGGGCCGAAGTCGCAGAAGAACAGGAACGGCGTCCTGGCGGCGAACTCCTCGCCCATGAACAGCATCGGCACCTGCGGCGCGAGCAGCACGCAGCCGAGCGCGGCCTCGACCGCGGCCGGCGCGGCCAGCGCGTCGAGCCGCTCGCCGAAGGCGCGGTTGCCGACCTGGTCGTGGGTCTGGTCAGGAACGAAACGAAGGCGCTGGGCGGCAGGCGCGGCGCTCGGCTCGCCGCGCGGCGCGCCGTCGCGGAACGGCGAAGGCTCGCCCTGGTAGACGAAGCCTTCGGCCAGCGCTCGCCCGAGGCGCTCGAGCGGCGCTTGCGCGTAGTCGGCGTAGTAGCCGTCGCGTCTCGCCGGTGGCGAGCACGTGCAGCGCGTGGTGCAGGTCGTCGTTCCACTGCGCGCTCGGCGCAGCGGCGCCGACGCGCAAGATAGCGCGCCTGGTTGCGGTCGTTCTCGAGCACCAGGTGGACCTCGCGCTCGCGCCCGGGGCCGTGCGCAGCGCGCGGCGCGATCTCGCTCACGATGTGCTCGGCCGAGTCGTCGCGATCGCGTGCACCGCGTCCAGGCGCAGGCCGTCGAAGCGGAATTCCTCGACCCAGTACAGCGCGTTGTGGACGAAGAAGTCGCGCACGTGCGCGCGCTCGGCGTCGAAATTGATCGCCGCGCCCCACGGCGTATGGCGCGCCGGATTGAAGAACTGCGGGGCAGTAGGCGTGAAGGTAGTTGCCCTCGGGGCCGAAATGGTTGTAGACCACGTCGAGCAGCACCATCAGCCCGAGCGCGTGCGCCGCGTCGACGAACGCGCTTGAGCTCATCGGGCCTGCCGTAGGAGGCGTCGGGCGCGAACGGCAGCACGCCGTCGTAACCCCAGTTGCGCTGGCCCGGAAAGTCGGCCACCGGCATCAGCTCGACCGCGGTGATGCCGAGCTCGGCGAGCTCGTCGCAGGCGGCTGCGCGCCGCGGCGAAGCTGCCTTCGGGAGTGAAGGTGCCAAGGTGCAGCTCGTAGACCACCGCCTCGTGCCAGGGCCGGCCGCGCCAGGCGTCGTCGCCCCATTCGAAGGCGAGCGGGTCGACGACTTCGCTTGCGCCGTGCACGTCCTCGGGGTTGGAGCGCGAGGCCGGGTCCGGCACCGCCAGTCCGTCCGCGAGCAGGTAGCGATAGCGCTCTCCGGGGCGTGCCCGCGCGAGGAGCAGTTCGTGCCAGCCATCTTCAAGCGGATTCATCTCATGCCGAATCCCTTCGAGATCCAGCACGACACGTTGCTGCGCCGGCGCCCAGAGGCGGAATCGCGCGCCGCCGGCGCCCAGCTCGGCGCCGAAGGGCATGGCGTGGGCGCGCCTCACGCCGGCGCGGCCGGGCGCGTCAGCAGCACCAGCGAGCGCGCCCGCAGCGCGTAGGTATCGCCCGCGGCATAGTGCTTGCGCGCATCGGGCGTGGCGGGTTCCTGCGCGGTGTCGAATAGCGCGCGCCAGGGCTCGCCCGCAATCGCCGGCAGCACGAAGGCGGCATCCTCGTGGTGCGGGTGTAGCAGCACCAGGAAATCGTCGTCGCGCTTGGTCTTGCCGAAGCGATCGACGTCGGTCAGGCCGGCGCCGGAGAGGTACACGCCGAGGCCGCGCGCCGACTCGTGCTGCCACTCGTCGTCGCTCATCTCCTTGCCGTCGGGCTTGAGCCACTGGATGTCCTTCACCCCGCCGCCGTGCAGCGGCCTGCCCTCGAAGAAGTCGCGCCGGCGAAAGCTCGGGTGCGCGCGGCGCAGCGCGGCCAGGCGCGCGATGAAGCCGAGCAGGTCGTCCTTCTCCCGGCTCGGCGTCCAGTCGAGCCAGTTGAGCTCGTTGTCCTGGCAGTAGGCGTTGTTGTTGCCCTGCTGGCTGCGCCCGAGCTCGTCGCCCGCGAGCAGCATCGGCACGCCCTGCGACAGGAGCAGGGTAGCGAGGAAATTGCGCCGCTGGCGCGCGCGCAGCGCGAGGATCACCGGGTCGTCGCTCGGGCCCTCGACGCCGCAGTTCCACGAGACGTTGTTGTTGTGGCCGTCGCGGTTGTCCTCGCCGTTGGCCTCGTTGTGCTTGTCGTTGTAGGAAACGAGGTCGGCCAGCGTGAAGCCGTCGTGCGCGGTGATGAAGTTGATGCTCGCGTGCGGCCGGCGCCCGGAGCGGCCGTACAGGTCGGCCGAGCCGGTGAAGCGGCGCGCGAACTCGCCGATCTGCCCCCCGTCGCCCTTCCAGTAGGCGCGCATGCGCGTCGCGGTAGCGGTCGTTCCACTCCGCCCAGCCGAGCGGGAAATTGCCCACCTGGTAGCCGCCCTCGCCGAGGTCCCAGGGCTCGGCGATCAGCTTGACCCGGTTCAGCACCGGGTCCTGCCGCACCACGTCGAAGAACGCTCCGAGCGGCTGCACCGCGCCGCCGCTCGCGCGCGAGCGCCGAGGCGAGGTCGAAGCGGAAGCCGTCGACGTGCATCTCCTCGACCCAGTAGCGCAGCGAGTCCATCACCAGCTGCAGCACGCGCGGGTGCTCCAGGTTCAGCGTGTTGCCGCAGCCGGTGTAGTCGGTGTAGTAGCGCGGGTTGCCGGGCTCGAGGATGTAGTAGGCGGCGTTGTCGATGCCGCGCAAGCTGCAGCGTCGGCCCGAGGTGGTTGCCTTCGCCGGTGTGGTTGTAGACCACGTCGAGGATGACCTCGATGCCCGCCGAGTGCAGCGTCTTCACCATGGTCTTGAACTCGTTCACCTTGCCCGAGGCCGAGTAGCGGGTCTCGGGGGCGAAGAAGCCGAGCGTGTTGTAGCCCCAGTAGTTGCGCAGCCCCCGCTCGAACAGGCGCCGGTCGTCGATGAAGGCGTGCACCGGCAGCAGCTCGACGGTGGTGACGCCCAGGCGCTTGAGGTGCTCGATCACCGGCGCGGTGGCCAGCCCCGCGTAGGTGCCGCGCAGCGCCTGCGGCACCTCGGGGTGGCGCATGGTGTAGCCGCGCACGTGCATCTCGTAGATCACGGTCTCGTGCCAGGGCACGTCCGGGCGGCGGTCGTCGCCCCAGGTGAACGCGCGTTTCGATCACGCGGCACTTGGGCATGAAGGCCGCGCTGTCGCGCCGGTCGAAGGAGAGGTCCTCGCGCTTGTGACCGACGGTGTAGCCGAACAGCGCGTCGCTCCAGCGCAAGCTGCCGACGATGTCCCTGGCGTAGGGGTCGAGCCAGCAGCTTGTTCGGGTTGAGGCGATGTCCCTGCTCGGGCTTGTAGGGGCCGTGCACGCGGTAGCCGTAGAGCAGTCCGGGGCGCGCCTCCGGCAGGTAGCAGTGCCAGACGGCGTCGGTGCGTTCGCGCAGCTCGATCCGCTGGCGCTCGCGCCGCCCGGCCTCGTCGAAAATGCACAGCTCGACCTTCTCGGCCGATTCCGAGAACAGCGCGAAGTTGACGCCCTTCGCCGTCCCAGGTCGCGCCGCGCGGATAGGGACGGCCGGGCCAGACCGCGCCGATCGGGGCGGTAGCGGGGGTCGTGCCGGTAGGCGTCACTTTTGTTTCGGCCACCAGCGCTCGATCCGGTCGGCGGCCCAGTCCTTGCCGCCGAGGCCGAACGCGAGCGCGAGCGCGAACACCACCCCGGCCAGGATGACCAGGAAGCTCTCGCGGATGATGTCGCCGCCGATGTTGACCTGGTCGAGCGCGATCAGCACCACGAAGGCGATGATCGCGTACTGCGCCAGCTTGCCGAGCAGGTCGGCGTCCTGGATGCCGACGTTGCGGCAGTAGGCGATGATGGCGCTTGCGACGAAGCGCGCGAAGTAGGACGCCGAAGGCGAGGATCAGCAGCGCGGCGATGACCTTGGGCACGAACAGCATCGCCACCCGCAGCAGGTCGGTGATGTAGGTCAGGCCCAGGCCGTTGAAGGCGATGATCAGCGCGGCGAGGATCACCAGCCAGTACACCAGCAGCCCGAAGATGTCGGTGGTGTCGGACTCGATGCCGCCCTGGCTGCAGGAAGCCGTCCATCCCGGCGCGCTCGGTGAGCACGTTGAAGTTGATCGCGCGCAGGCCGCGCACCACGGCGAATTTCGCGACCTTGGCCAGCAGCCAGCCGGCGATCAGCACCGCGACCGCGAGCGCGAGGCGCGGCAGGAAGGCGCTGATCTGGGTCAGGAATGCGCGCACCGGTTCCAGCATCACGTTGACTTTGTCCATGCGTCGCTCCTCTTCGAGTGTCAGCCGGCCAGCGCCAGGATTCCCAGCAGCGGCGTGCGAACCCAGCCCGGCCGGTTGTTGATTTCGTAGCGCAGCTCGTAGAGCGCCTTCTCGAGCTCGAACAGCTCGAGCAGCCCGCGCACGTCGTCGAACCACTCGTGCAGCCCGCCGCCGCGCGCCGCCTCGTAGTAGGCGGCAAGGAAGGTGCGCCGCACCTCCGCTTCCCAGGCCCGCGCCAGCGGCTCGAGCCGCGCGTCGTCGCCGTGCGCCTGCGCCGCGTGGCGCAACGCGGTCCACTGCGCGTAGTTGAACGAGCGCAGCATCCCGGCCACGTCGCGCAGGGGCGAGTGCTTGATCCGGCGCTCGGCGAGCGGCCGCGCCGGCTCGCCCTCGAAGTCGATGATGACGAAGTCGTTCTTGTCGAGCAGCACCTGGCCCAGGTGGTAGTCGCCGTGGTAGCGGATCTTGGCCGCGCCGCGCCCCGGCGCCGGGCAGGCGTCGATGCGCGAGAGCAGCTTCTGGCGCCGCTCGAGCAGCGTCTGCATTTCGTCGCGCGCAGGAGCGGGAAACTGGCTGCGGCGCTTTTCCAGCAGGTCGAAGGTGGCCGCGGCTTCCTCGCGCACGCGCTTTTTCCACTGCGCGAGGTCGTCGGCGCCGACCGGCTCGGGCTCGAACGCCGGGTCGCCGGTGCGCTGCGACAGCGCGCGATGCAGCTCGGCAGTGCGCGTTCCGAGCGTGTGCACGAGCGACATGTAGGCGCCGTGCGCGTCCTCGGCCGGCGCCTCGGCGGCGGCGCGCTGCGCCTCGAAGAAGCGCTCGAGGTAGGCCAGGGTGTAGCTCCAGCCGTCGCCCTGGTTGGCGACATAGGCCTGCAGCAGCGCGAGAGTCATCGGGGTTCCGTCGGCCGCGGTGTATTCGATCGCGCCGGCCACCGGCACGCAGTTGGGGAAGCGCGCCACCTCGGTCAGGAAGCGCCCGACCTCGAGCTCCGGATTGACCCCGGGCCGGATGCGGCGGTAGCCCTTGAGGAACAGGCGCTCGCCGAGCGTGACGACCGTGTTGCTGCTCTGCGCCTGCGGCTTGGCCACCGGCAGCGCAGCGATCGTCGTCGCCGGCCAGCTCGGCGAAGGCGCGGGTCGGGGCGAAGCGCAGCTTGCCGCGGCTCTCGCCCTGGCCAGTGGCGAGCTCCAGGCCGCGCCCGATCGCCTCGACCAGCCGCGCGGCAGAACGCCTCGTCGGCGAGCGCGTCGGCGAGCAGGCCGACGTTGGCCTGCTGGCGCACCTTGGCGATCGCCGCGCGCCGACAGGCCGCGCAGGCGCTCCTCGTCGCCGTCCTCCCAGGCGAGCGAGAGCGGCATGAAGTAGCGCGCCGGCTCGCCGCCGCTGTCGACCTCGCAGCAGCGCCAGCAGCCAGCTGGCGCGGTTCGCCTCCCACAGCGCGTGGTCCGCGAGCCGCGCGTGCGCGATCGTCTCGCCCTTGGCGCCGTACCAGCGCTGGGTCTCGATGTAGCGCGGCAGCACATCGTTCTCGAGCTGGGCGCGCGTCTTTTCCGCCATGCGCGATGCGCCACGGCACCACGCGGTCGCGGAAGAAGCTGGTCCAGCCGTCGAACAGCACCAGCATCGGCAGGTCCTCGCGCGACAGGCGCTCCTCGTGCCATTCCGGCACTCGGCACGTCGAGCGGCGAGCCGGAACCAGTAGAAGCCGCAGGCGGGCAGTGTCAGCAGGTAGGGCAGCTCGCCGATCGGCGGGAAGGCGCGTGCGGCCCATCATCTCGACCGGCACGCGGCCCTTGAAGCGCGAGAGATCCAGCTCGACCGGCTGCGCCGAGCGGCCGAGGTTGGCCACGCACAGGATCGCCTCGTCGCCCATGCTCGCGCAGGTAGGCGAGGATCTTGCGGTTGCCGGGCTTGAGGAACGCCAGCTTGCCGCGGCCGAAGGCCTTGCTCGTCTTGCGCACCGCCAGCATGCGCCGCATCCAGTTCAGCAGCGAGGACGGCTCGCGCAGCTGCGCCTCGACGTTGACCGCCTGGTAGCCGTAGATCGGGTCCATGATCGGCGGCAGGTAAAGCCGCTGCGGGTCGGCGCGCGAGAAGCCGGCGTTGCGGTCCGGGCTCCACTGCATCGGCGTGCGCACGCCGTTGCGGTCGCCGAGGAAGATGTTGTCGCCCATGCCGATCTCGTCGCCGTAGTAGATGATCGGCGAGCCGGGCATCGACAGCAGCAGGCTGTTCATCAGCTCGATGCGGTCGCGGTCGTTCTCCATCAGCGGCGCGAGCCGGCGGCGGATGCCGAGGTTGATGCGCGCGCGCGGGTCGGCGGCGTACATGCGGTACATGTAGTCGCGCTCCTTGTTGGTCACCATCTCGAGCGTGAGCTCGTCGTGGTTGCGCAGGAAGATCGCCCACTGGCAGTTGTCCGGGAATCTCCGGCGTCTGCTGCATGATCTCGGCGATCGGGTGGCGGTCCTCCTGCGCGATCGCCATGTACATGCGCGGCATCAGCGGGAAGTGGAAGGCCATGTGGCACTCGTCGCCGTCGCCGAAGTACTCGCGCACGTCCTCGGGCCACTGGTTGGCCTCGGCCAGGAGCAGCCGGTCCGGGTACTTCGCGTCGAGCTCGCGCGCGGATCTGCTTGAGCACCGCGTGCGTCTCGGGCAGGTTCTCGCTGCTGGTGCCCTCGCGCTCGATCAGGTAGGGGATGGCGTCGAGCCGGAACCCGTCCACGCCGATGTCGAGCCAGAAGCGCATGGTGCGCAGCACCGCCTTCAGCACCTGCGGGTTGTCGAAGTTGAGGTCGGGCTGGTGGCTGAAGAAGCGGTGCCAGTAGTACGCCTTCGCCACCGGGTCCCAGGTCCAGTTCGAGTTCTCGGTGTCGGTGAAGATGATGCGCGTGCCCTGTGTACTTGGTGTCGGTGTCGCTCCAGACGTAGAAGTCGCGCTTGGGCGAGCCCGGCGGCGCGCGGCGCGCGGCCTGGAACCAGGGGTGCTGGTCCGACGTGTGGTTGATCACCAGCTCGGTGATCACCCGCAGGTTGCGCCGGTGCGCCTCGCGCACGAAGTTGCGGAAGTCGTCGCAGCGTGCCGTACTGCGGGTGCACGTTGTGGTAGTCGGCGATGTCGTAGCCGTCGTCGCTTGCAGCGGCGAGGGGTAGAACGGCAGGAGCCAGAGCGTGTTGACGCCGAGGTCCCTGGACGTAGTCGAGCTTTCGAGTCAGGCCCCGGAAGTCGCCGATGCCGTCGTCGTTGGAGTCGAAGAACGCCTTGACGTGCAGCTGGTAGATGACCGCGTCCTTGTACCAGAGCGGGTCGGACGCGGCCGCCGCGTCTTCGCTCGCGGGTCGCTGGTCTCGACGCTGCCGGTCGCGGGCGCGTTCATCGCGGGTCCTCGTGCTCACAGGAAGTAGTCGAAGTCCTGCTCGCGTGCGCACGCGGCGGCGCAGGCGGAAGATGTGCGCCGGCGCGCGCTGCGGGTCGAGCTGCACGAAGTTGCGCGCGCCCTGCCACAGGAAGCGCTGCGCCGGAAAGCAGGTCGTGCATCTGGAACGGCTTGTCGGCGTCGATGCCGAGCGCGCCCGCGTCGAGCTCGAGCCAGCCGGACTGCACGTGGTGCGGGTCGAGGTTGACCACGGTCAGCACGACGTCGTCGTCGCCCGGGCGCCGACTTGAGGTAGGCGATGCATCTGCTCGTTGTCGATCGGCATGGAACGCGCAGGCTCCCGTCCGAGTGCAGCGCCGGGTTCTCGCGCCGGATGCGGTTCACGCGCGCGATGAAATCGCGCAGGCTGTCCGGCGCGTCCGAGGTCCCAGTGCGCGCAGCTGGTATTTCTCCGAGTCGAGGTACTCCTCGCTGCCGGGCTCGCGCGGCGTCGGCTTCCACCAGCTCGAACGCCGGGCCGTAGATGCCGTAGCTCGCCGCGAGCGTGGCGGCGAGCACCAGGCGCACGATGAACGCCGGCCGGCCGCCGAACTGCAGGAACTCGGTCAGGATGTCCGGCGTGTTCGGCCAGACGTTGGGGCGGAAGTACTCGCGCCCGGTGCCGTGCGCGAGCTCGGTGAAGTACTCGGTCAGCTCGTGCTTGGTGTTGCGCCAGGTGAAGTAGGTGTAGGACTGCGATGAAGCCGAGCTTCGCGAGGCGGTGCATCACCTTGGGGCGGGTGAAGGCCTCGGCCAGGAAGATGACCTCCGGGTGCTCGCGCTTGACCTCGCCGATCACCCATTCCCAGAACGGGAAGGGCTTGGTGTGCGGGTTGTCGACGCGGAAGATGCGTCACCCCCTGGCCGATCCAGAAGTCGAGCACGCTCTTCGAGCTCGTGCCCACAGCGCGTCGCCAGTCCTCGCTCTCGAAGTCGAACGGATAGATGTCCTGGTATTTCTTCGGCGGATTCTCGGCGTACTGGACGCTGCCGTCGGGACGGTGCGGAACCACTCCGGGTGCTCGCTCACGTAGGGATGGTCGGGCGCGCACTGGAAGGCGATGTCGAGCGCGATCTCGATGCCGTGCTCGCGCGCGCCTTCTGCACCAGGCGGCGGAAATCCTCGAGCGTGCCGAGCGCGGGCAGGATGGCCTTGTGGCCGCCTTCGTCCGCGCCGATCGCCCACGGGCTGCCGACGTCGTCCGGCCTGCGGGCTGAGCGAGTTGTTCGTGCCCTTGCGCTTGTCGCGCCCGATCGGATGGATGGGCGGCAGGTACAGCACGTCGAAGCCCAGCTCGGCGACGTAGGGCAGGCGCGCTTCGACGTCGCGGAAAGTGCCGTGCCGGCCCGGCACGCCCGAGGCCGAGCGCGGGAACAGCTCGTACCAGGTGCTGAAGCGCGCGCGCTCGCGGTCGGCCACAAGCGGCAGCTCGAGCGGGAAGGTCGCGGCGCGGCTGCGGTCGGGGTAGCGCGCCGCGACCTCGGCCAGCGTTTCGTCCAGCGCCAGCGCCTGCAGCGCCCGCGCGTCGGCGGAGGCCTTGCCCGCCCCGGCGCGCAGCCTTGCGCCCCAGTCGGCGAGCGTCTTCACGTCCGCGCCTTCGGCGCGTCCGGCGGCGGCCTCGATCAGTTCCGCGCCGGCGAGCGCCGCGCTGCGGATGTCATCGGCGTCGACGCGCCGCTCGAGCTCGTGGCGCCAGGACTCGAAGTGGTCGACCCAGGCGGTGACGCCGTAGACGTAGCGCCCGGGCGCGGGCGGCACGAAGGCCGCGCCGTAGCGGTCGTTGCCGAGCGGCTTCATCTCGACCTCGCGCCAGTCCTTCTCGTCCGCGGCGCGCCAGCGCAGCTCGCGCGCAGCACGTCGTGGCCGTCGGTCAAGCAGTGGGCCTCGATCTCGAAGCGCTCGCCGGCGATGCGCTTGGCGGCGAAGCGCCCGCCGTCGACGCAGGGCAGCACCGCGTCGATCACCGCGCGCACGCGGCCGTCCTCTGCGGAGGGGCGCTTGCGGCTCAGCCATGGGGCTCGTGCTTCAACATGATCGTGGACAGCGGCGGCAGGGTAAGGCTGACCGAGTTCGCGCGGCCGTGCGCGGCCACCGGCGCGGACTCGACCCCGCCCAGGTTGCCCCAGCCGGCGCCGCCGTAAGTCCTGCGCGTCGCTGTTGACGATTTCGCGCCAGAACCCGGGCTGCGGCACGCCCACCACGTAGTTGGTGCGCGGCAGCGGGGTGAAGTTGCACACCACCAGCAGCGGCGCGCCGGCGCCGGCCTTCGGCTTGCGCAGGAACGCGATCACGCTCGACAGCGCGTCGCTGGCGTCGATCCATTCGAAGCCTTCCCAGGAAAAGTCGACCTGGTACAGCGCGGGCTCGTCGCGGTAGACCCGGTTCAGGTCGCTTGACCAAGCGCTGCAAGCCGGCGTGCTCGGGGCGCTCGTTGACCCACCATTCGAGCTGGTCGTCGTGATTCCACTCGCGCCGCTGGCCGAACTCGCCGCCCATGAACAGCAGCTTCTTGCCCGGGTGGGCCCACATGTAGCCGTACAGCGCCCGCAGGTTGGCGAACTGCTGCCAGGAATCGCCCGGCATCTTGCCGATCAGCGAGCCCTTGCCGTGCACCACTTCGTCGTGCGACAGCGGCAGGACGAAGTTCTCGTTGAAGGCGTAGATGAGCGAGAAGGTGAGCTTGCCGTGGTGGTACTTGCGGTGGATCGGGTCCTGCTTCATGTACGAGAGGTTGTCGTGCATCCAGCCCATGTTCCACTTCATGCCGAAGCCCAGGCCGCCGACGTACACCGGGCGCGACACCATCGGCCAGGCGGTCGATTCCTCCGCGATGGTCGACGATGTCCGGGTGGTCGCGGTAGACCGCCTCGTTCATCTGGCGCAGGAAATCGATCGCTTCCAGGTTCTCCCGGCCGCCGTAGCTGGTTCGGGATCCACTCGCCTTCCTTGCGCGCGTAGTCGAGGTAGAGCATCGAGGCCACGGCGTCGACGCGCAGCCCGTCGATGTGGTACTTGTCGAGCCAGAACAAGCGCCGAGGACATGAGAAAGCCGCGCACCTCGTTGCGGCCGTAGTTGAAGATGCTCGAGCTCCATTCGGGGTGAAAGCCCTGGCGCGGGTCGGCGTGCTCGTACAGGTGCGTGCCGTCGAAGTACGCCAGACCGTGCGCGTCGGTCGGGAAGTGCGACGGCACCCAGTCCAGGATCACGCCGATGCCCTGCTGGTGCAGGTGATCGACGAAGTACATGAAGTCCTGCGGCGTGCCGTAGCGCGCGGTGGGGGCGAAGTAGCCGGTGGTCTGGTAGCCCCAGGAGCCGTAGAACGGATGCTCGGTGATCGGCATCAGCTCGACGTGGGTGAAGCCCATCCAGTTCATGTACTCGGCCAGCGCGTGCGCCAGCTCGCGGTAGCTGAGGAACTCGCCGTCCTTGCGCCGCCACGAGCCGAGGTGCAGCTCGTAGATCGACATCGGCGCAGTCGAGCCCGTTCCTCGCCGCGCGCGTCTTCATCCACTCGGCGTCGTTCCACTCGTACTCGAGCGTCCACACGCGCGAGCCGGTCGCCGGCGGGTGCTCGGAATAGAAGCCGAACGGGTCGGCCTTGTCGACCACGTGCCCGCCGACCCTGGAGTGGACGCGGTACTTGTAGGCCTGGCCGCGCCCGACGCCCGCCACCTTGCCTTCCCATACGCCGGAGCCGTCGCTGCGCACCGCGAGCGGGTTGGCGCCCGGATCCCAGCCGTTCCATTCGCCGATCACCGACACCGCAGCGGCGTTCGGCGCCCAGACTGCGAACTGCGCGCTCTTGCCGTCGGACGCGAGGTGGCAGCCGAGCTTGTCGTACAGCCGGCCGTGGGAGCCTTCGCGGAATAGATAGACGTCGTGATCGGTCAACACGGTGCTTCGCTCCGTTGTTCGGGTGGCCGCGTGCCGGGCCGGTTGACCGCCGTGCAGCGCGCGCCGCAGGCCTGTAGGGGAACGCAGACGACGCGCGCCACGCTCCGCTCCTGACTAACTTAACACACTCAACCGAGCGCGACAAACCTGCAGTAAATCAGTGCCTTGTCTCTTGGCCGCGCAACCGCCGGTAGCGCCGTAGCAGCGCAGCGGTCGAGCTGTCGTGCGCCTGCTCGGGCCCGTCTGCGGCCTGCAGCTCGCCCGCGATGCGCTGCGCCAGCACCTTGCCCAGCTCGACGCCCCATTGGTCGAACGAGTCGATGTCCCAGATCGCGCCCTGGGTGAACACGCTGTGCTCGTAGAGCGCGATCAGCAAGCCGAGCGTGCGCGGGGTGAGCTGCTCGGCGAGGATGCTGTTGCTCGGGCGGTTGCCCTCGAAGTTGCGCTGCGGCGCCTTGTCGTCGGCCTTCCTGCCGAAGGCAAGCGCCTCGGCCTGGGCGAACATGTTCGCCATCAGCAGCTCGTGGTGGCCGTCGAGCGGGTTGAGCGGCCGGCAAAAGCCGATGAAGTCGCACGGCACCAGGCGCGTGCCCTGGTGCAGCATCTGGTAGAACGAGTGCTGCCCGTTGGTGCCGGGCTCGCCCCACACCACGGGCGAGGTCTGGTAGTCGACCCGCGCCCCGTCCAGGGTGACGTGCTTGCCGTTGCTTTCCATCACCAGCTGCTGCAGGTAGGCCGGCAGGCGCGCGAGGTACTGGTCGTAGGGCAGCACGGCAGTGCACTGCGCGTCGAAGAACTCGTTGTACCAGAGCGAGATCAGCCCCATCAGCACCGGCAGGTTCCGCTCCAGCGGCGCGCTGCGGAAGTGCCGGTCCATGGCGTGGAATCCCGCCAGCATGGCGCGGAAGTTCTCCGCCCCGATCGAGAGCATGAGCGACAGGCCCACCGCCGAGCAGAGCGAATAGCGCCCGCCGACCCAGTCCCAGAAGCCGAACATGTTGGCCGGGTCGATGCCGAACTTCGCTACTTCCCCGGCGTTGGTCGAGACCGCGACGAAGTGGCGCCGCACCGCGCTTGCGTCGCGCAGCGCGGCGAGGCTCCAGGCGCGCGCGCTGCGCGCGTTGGCGAGCGTCTCGAGCGTGGTGAAGGTCTTGGAGCAGACGATGAACAGGGTCTCGGCCGGGTCGAGGTCGCGGGTGGCCTCGGCGAAATCGGTGCCGTCGACGTTGGAGACGAAGCGGAAGGTCATCTCGCGCGCGCCGTAGTGGCGCAGCGCCTGGGTGGCCATCGCCGGCCCGAGGTCGGAGCCGCCGATGCCGATGTTGATCACGTTGCGGATCGGCTTGCCGGTGTGCCCGAGCCAGCGCCCCTCGCGCACCTCGGCGCTGAACGCCGCCATGCGCCCGAGCACCGACTGCACCTCGGGCACCACGTCCACGCCGTCGACGTGCATCCGCTCCCTTTCCGGTGCGCGCAGCGCGACGTGCAGCACCGCGCGGTCCTCGCTGCGGTTGATCCGCTCGCCGCGGAACATCGCCTCGATATGCGAGCGCAGGCCGCGCGCCTCGGCCAGCTTGAGCAGCAGGCGCAGCGTCTCGTCGCTGAGCCGGTTCTTCGAATAGTCGAGATAGATACCTTCCGCCTCGACGGCGAGGCGCTCGCCGCGCCCCGGGTCGTCGGCGAACAGCTTGCCAAGCTCCGCGTCGCGCATCTCGTGCGCGTGCTCGGCGAGCGCCTTCCAGGCCGGGTCCTTGGTCAGTGGCGGATTCATCGTCGTGCTCCTTGGTCCAAGATGCCGAGCTCGGCGAGCGCGCGATCCATCAGCGCCTCCCAGCCGCGGTTCGCGGCCGGGCTGGCCGGGCTCGGGTGCGGCACGCTGCCAAGCTTAACCCCGCCTTGTTGCAGCGCGTGCGCCGCGCGCTCGGCGGCGAAGCGTCCGATTCCGACCACGTAGGCGGGGCGCAGCGCCGCGACGCACGCGCGCAGCGCGCGGTCGCAGGCCGCGAACAGGCGCTCGCGCTCGGCGCGCGGCAGCTTGTCGGGCGTCAGGTTGCGCCCGCTCGCTTCCATGAACGCGAGCGGGCAGTAATTGGCGACGAAAAAGCGCGCGAAGAAGCGCTGCGGCGTGCCGAACCGCGAGCCTGCCCAGCCCCACAGTCTGCGCCCGCTCACCTCGCCGCGCGGGCAGGCGAAGCCTCGCACCGGGCGCTTGGGATGCTCGCGCGCCGGGTGACCGACCATCGCGTCGATGCCGAGCCAGTCGCGCACCATGCCGACGTCGCCGAAGGGCACGCCGGTCTGCGCCATGCCGAACGGCCCCGGATTCATCCCCAGCAGCACCACTTCGCGCTGCCCCTTGCCGTAGCGCTCCAGATACTCGCGCTGCGCGGCCCAGGCGTAATCCAGCGGATCGTAGACGTAGGCCACCGGCGGCGCGAAGGCAAGCGCCTCGACCTCCTGCCGCAGCGCGAGCGCCGCCTCGACGAGCCCCATCTCAGGCGCTGCGCGCCATCGTGCGGCGGCGCCGCTCGAGCCACCAGCCCGCCTGCACCGGCCAGGACTCGAACTCGCCCTGCAGGCCGAGCGCGGCTTCGGCGTGCAGCGCCCAGCTCGGGTCGTAGAGCGCCTCGCGCCCGATCGCGATCAGGTCGGCCTGGCCGGCCTCAAGGATCGCCTCGGCCTGCGCCGGCTCGAGGATCAGCCCGACCGCCATGGTCTTGACGCCCGCTTCGCGCCGCACGCGCTCGGCGTAGGCCACCTGGAAGCCGGGTCCGCGCTTGATCCTGGCCGCGGTCGCCGAGCCCGTGATTCCGCCGGAGGAGCAGTCGACCACGTCCACGCCGCGCGCCGCCAGCGCGCGCGCCAGAACCACGCTGTCCTCGATCGTCCAGCCGCCTTCGAGGCCATCGACCGACGAGATGCGCACGAACAGCGGCCTGTCTGGCGGCCAGGCGGAGCGCACGGCCTCGGCCAGCTCGAGGGTGAAGCGCATGCGCCCGGCGAGGTCGCCGCCGTAAGCGTCAGTGCGACGATTCGACAGCGGCGAAAGAAACTCGTGTCCGAGGTAGCCGTGCGCCGAGTGCAGCTCGAGCGCGTCGAAGCCCGCCTCGAACGCGCGCCGCGCGGCGGCGCACCAGGACTGCTGCAGCGCGCCGATCTCTGCCACGCTCAGCTCGTGCGGCGTGAGCCAGCTCTCGTCCAGCGGCAGCGCGCTCGGCGCCACGATCTGCCACGGCAGGTCGCCTCGCGCGCGGTCGCGCTCGTCGAGCGGCCCGTTACCGCGCCAGGGGCGCTGCATGCTCGCCTTGCGCCCGGCGTGCGCGAGCTGGATCGCGGGCACCGCGCCGTGCTCGCGCAGGAACGTCGCGACGCGCCGCAGGCCCGCAACGTGCTCGTCCGACCACAGGCCAAGGTCGCCGTGGGTGATGCGCCCGCGCGCCTCGACCGCGGTCGCCTCGGTGAACACCATCGCCGCGCCGCCGAGCGCGAAGCGCCCGAGGTGCACCAGGTGCCAGTCGCTGGCGTGGCCGTCCACTGCCGAGTATTGGCACATGGGCGAGATCACGATGCGGTTCTTGAGCGTCACGCCGCGCAGCGCGATGGGCGTGAACAACTGCGGCCTGCTCGCCATCGGTCACCTCCGACTCGGGGAATGGGGCAGGAGTTTATCCGGCGCTCGCGCGCGAGGCCAGACGAAGCTGTCCGGGGCGACAGGTGGGGCGCGGGGCGCGCGACTAGAATCGCGCCAGGCTTGATCGACGGGGAAACCCATCCGGGACGCAATCGTGCATCGGTCGCTTGTCCGCCTGTTTGCCGGCGCGACGCTGGCATGGGCGCTCGCCGCGCACGCTGCGCCAGGCGACGACCTCAGGCGGCTGGTGGAGCAGGGCCGCTCGGTGCAGGCCTACGGCCTCGGTGCGCAGCACCCGGAGCTGCGCGGAACGCCGCAGTTCGACTATTACTTCGGCGTCGCGGCGATCGACGCCGGGCATGCCGGCGAAGGCGTCCTCGCGCTCGAGCGCGTGCTGGCCCGGCGCGCGCGGGATCCGTCCGCGCGCATGCAGTTGGCGCGCGGTTACCTCGCGCTCGGCGACGACGTGCGCGCGCGCCTGGAGTTCGAGCGTGCGCTCGAGTCCGGGCCGCCAGCCGACATGGGCATCGTGATCCAGAGTTATCTGGACCTGATCCGGCTGCGCCAGTCGCGCGAGCGCGATTCCGCCCGGCTCTACCTCGAGGCGGGCGCCGGCGTCGACACGAACGTGAATGCCGACGTGTCCGGCGGCGGAATCTGGCTGCCCGTGCTCGGCAACGTGGGCTTGGTTCCGGGCGGCGTGCGCAGGCGGGACGACTTCGCCGAGTTCGCCAGCGGCGGCGAGGTCAGTCACCCGCTCGCGCCGGGCGTCGCATTATTCGGCGGCTTCGCGCTCGACTCGAAGAACAACGACTCCGCGCGCGAGCTCAGCCTGTTTCGCAGCGGCCTCGCCGGAGGGGCGAGCCTCACTCGCGGGAGCGACCAGATCCGGTTCGCGCTCGCCCAGAGCTCGCTGTGGGCGGGCGGCGCGCGCCTGCGCAGCCTGAGCGGCCTCGACGGCGAATGGAGCCGCACGCTCGACGAGCTGAGCGGAATGCGGATTTCGGCGCAATGGGCGAACGAGGACTACGCGGGGGTGAACTCGCCGCGCAAGGCCGACTATGCGGCGCTCGGGCTCGACTACCGGCAGCTGTTCATCGCCGATTGGCGTCCGGTGCTGGTGCTGGGGGCCAGCGTCGGCGGCGAGCGCAACACCGAGAACCGGCCCGATCTCGGGCGCGAGCTGGTCGGCCTGCGGATGGGCTTCGAGCTCACGCCGCAGCTGCGCTGGGGCCTGAGCGCCGGCCTGTCCTACGTCGAGAGCCGCTACGACGGGTCCGACCCGGTGCTCGGCGCGACGCGCCGGGATCACTACGCGCAGTTCGACGCCGCGGCGACCTACCTGCTCGACCGCAACTGGAGCATGCGCGGCGAGCTGACGCTGGCGGACAACCGCTCCAACCTTGAGCCCGATCACTACACGCAGGAGCTCGCCGCGCTGAGCATGCGCTACGAGTTCAACTAGGCCGTGGCCGGTTTACCATGGTGGGCGGCGAACGACCCGGAGCGGGCCATGGAGCGGCAGGACGCGAGCGTGACGATCAAGGTGTGGGACATGCCGGTAAGGCTGTTCCACTGGCTGCTGGTGGCCCTGGTCGCGGTCTCGGTGAGCACGGGCTACCTGGGCGGCAACGTCATGCGCTGGCACGTGTGGTCGGGCTGCGCGATTCTCGGGCTGCTGATCTTCCGCCTGCTGTGGGGCTTCGCCGGCAGCACCAGCGCGCGCTTCGCGCACTTCGTGCGCGGCCCGCGCGCCGCGCTCGGCTACGCGCGCGGACTGCTGGCGCGCACGCCGTCGCACAGCGCGGGCCACAACCCTCTCGGCGGCTGGATGGTACTGGCGCTGCTCGCCTCGGCGGCGCTGCAGGCGGGCACCGGGCTGTTCGCCAACGACGACATCGCAACCGAGGGGCCGCTCTACCATCTGGTCAGCAAGACCACCTCGGACTCGATCTCGGCCGTGCACCAGGCGAACGCAGTGGCGCTACTCACCCTCATCGGACTGCACGTCGCGGCCGTGCTGTACTACCTCTGGTACAAGCGTGAGGACCTGCTGCGGCCGATGCTCACCGGAGTCAAGCAACTGCCGGCGCAGCCGCTTGCCCCGCTGCGTTTTCCCGGCGCGCTGCGCGCGGCAGCGCTCGCCGCGGTGGCCGCGGCGGCGCTGGTCGCGATACTGAACGCCTAGCGGCTACTTGGCGTGGAAGTCGTCGTGGCAGGCCTTGCAGGCTTTGCCGACGTTGCCGGCGGCCGACTTCATCGCGCCTTCGTCGCCCGAGCGCGCGGCCTGCGCGAGCTTGCCGATCGCCTCGCCGGCATGCTCCGCCGCCTGCTTGAACTTGTCCGGCTCGGACCAGATCTCCTCCTTCGCCTTGGTGTACTCGGCAATCTTCGAGCCCGGGATGGGCTTGTCGGTGCCTGGCAGGAAGTACTTCGCCGGGTCGAGCTGCCAGACCGCCTCGAGCCGCAGCGCGCCGGCGACGAAAGCGTCCTTGTTGAAGGGAATCTTGCCCTGCGCCATGGCGGCGAGCGGGCCGAAGGTCAACCCATTGACGCGCATGATCGCCTGGCGCGCGTGGATCGCGTCCTCGGGCTTCATCTGCGCCAGCGCGAGCGAGCTCACGGTTGCGGCGGCGAACATCAGACCTGCGGCCAGGTACTTGGTTTTTCGGTTCATTCTTGATCTTCCTCGGCGATTTGCGGGCAGGGCCCCATGCCCCGCACCCAGGTAAACAACGCTGGCCGACAGAATATTCCAGCCGAAGCGCTCGCGCGAGGCGGCGATGTGCGTCAGATAGAATGCGAGCCTCTATCGGACATGAAGGAGAAGCATCCATGCTGCCAAAGGTTCTCTCCACCCTGCCGCTGGTGGCCGCCGCGCTCGCGCTTGCCGCGCTCGCGCCGGGCGCGTCGGCGCAGACCGAGATCAAGCTGCCGCTCAAGGTCAACGCCACCACGCTGCGCGGCAAGATGACACAGGACTTCGCCGACGAGCTGGCCAAGGCCAGCCACAACCGCTACAAGGTGACGGTCTACCCGGGCGGCCAGCTCTACGGCGGCGACAAGGCCGCCAAGGCGGTGCTGCTCGGCAACGTGCAGATGACCAACGAGCCCAACAGCGCCTTCACCGCCTACACCAAGAACGCCGACCTGATGGAGCTGCCGTTCGGCTTCGCCGATGCGCAGGCATTCCAGGAGTTCCTGCACAGCAGCCGCTCCGACCTGGTGCGCAAGGACCTGGAGAAGGCGGGATTCCACGTGCTGACCTTCTTCGACGAAGGCCCCTTCGTCATCGCGACCAAGGCAGTGCTGATCAAGAGCCCGGCGGATTTCAAGGGCCAGGTGATCCGCACCTCGGGCCACCCGGTGGTGGTCGACGCGCTCAAGGGCATGGGTGCCTCGACCGTCAAGATCCCGCTCAACGAGGTCTACTCGGCGCTGCAGCAGGGAACCATCTCGGGCGTCTACACCACCTTCGACGCCTACGTGAACGAGAAGATGTACGAGGTGGCGCCGAACGTGATGATCATCCCGTCCTACGGCGCCTATTTCTGGGTCGCGAACAAGGCCTGGTTCGACGCGCAGCCCGAGGCCGATCGCAGGCTGATGGACACGATCGCGGAGAAGCTCGCCAAGCGCTACGACAAGGAAGTCTGGGACGACGCCGACAATCACGCCGCGACGGTCAAAAAGGCGGGCGGCAAGATCAGCGACCCGGCGAAGGACCCCGCCGCGCGCAAGGAGTTCCGCCAGGCGATGGCGAAGACCTACGAAAAGATGCGCGAGAAGTTCGGCAAGGACGCCGTGGACGCGATCCTCAGCTCGAAGTAAGCGCACGGACCCGGGACAGGGCGGCATGGACACCGGCCACGACGGCGGCCGCGCGCCGGCCGCCGTGCGCTGGATCGCACGCGCCGAGGTGGCCCTGGTCGGCGTGGTGCTGGTCGCCTCACTGCTGATCACGCTCTACGCGATCGTCGCGCGCAACCTGGGCCATTCGACCGGCGATTGGGTGCTCAAGCTGCCGGAGCTGATGCTGGTCTGGATGACCTTCCTCGGCATGGGCGCGTTGGTGACCGAGCACGGCCACGTCGCGGCCGACATGTTCTTGCTGCGCTTCTCGCCGCGCTGGCAGCGGGTCGCGCTCACCGCGTCCGCGCTGATCACCGCGGGCGTGCTCGCGCTGATCCTCGCCGGCGCAATCTCGATCGTGCGCACCCAGTTCGCCGTCGGCGCGACCGACGACGAGCTGTTCGGGGTGCCGAGCGCGCTCGTGTTCGCCGGCCTGCCGCTCGGCCTGGGGATCACCGTCCTGCATCTGCTGGCCGAGCTCTACGCCATCTGGCGCGGCCCGGCGAAGGTGGGTCCGCCGTGATCGCCGTCCCGTTCCTCATCCTGCTGGCGCTGATCGTGATCGGCATGCCGATCGGTTTCGCGCTGATCGTGGCGGCCGTGGTGACTCTCTACTGGCTGGGGCTTGCCCCGATCACGTTCATTCCGGACGTGCTGCAGGACAGCGTGCAGCACTTCACGCTGCTGGCGATTCCGTTCTTCCTGCTCGCGGCGGAGCTGCTCTCGGCAGGCGGGCTGATCGACCGCATATTCGATCTCGCGCAGGCCCTGGTAGGCCGGCTGCGCGGCGGCATGGGCGCGGCCTGCGTGATCGCCACCGGACTGTTCGCCGGGGTGCAGGGCTCGAGCGCGGCCGACGCGGCGGCGATCGGCAAGATCGGCGTCAGCGGCATGAAAAAGCAGGGTTATCGCGAGGGCTTCGCGGCGGCGCTGATCGCGGCCGCCGGCGCGACCGCGATCCTGATTCCGCCCTCGATCGCGATGCTGATCTACGCCTCGATGGTGAACGTGTCGGTCGGGCGCATGTTCTTTGCCGGGATCGTTCCGGGGGTGCTGAACGTCATCGCCTTCCTGCTGTACGTCGTCTGGCGCGCCGACAAGCTCGGCTGGAAGCGCGAGGACGACTCGGCCTTCAGGGGCGTGCGCGCCAAGCTCGGCGCGGCGCGGCGCGCCTTCTGGGTCCTGATGCTGCCGATCTTTGTCCTCTACGGGTTCTATTCCGGCGACCTCACCGCGACCGAGATTTCGACCGCCTGCGCGGTCTATTCCGCGGTGGTCGCGCTGTGGGTCTACGGCACGATCCGGGTACGCGACCTGTGGCCGGTGATCACCCAGACCGCGCGCACCACGATCAACATCTTCACCATCATCGCCGGCGCGGTGCTGCTGTCGAAGGTGCTCACCTTCCTCAACGCGCCGCAGCTGATCTTCAAGTTCATCGAGCACTACCACCTCAACGGCTGGCAGTTCCTGCTCGCGGTCAGCGCGATCATGTTCGTGCTGGGCATGTTCATGGAGGCAGTGTCGCTCAACGTCATGACCACGCCGATCCTGGCGCCGATCGCGATGAAGCTCGGCATCGATCCGGTGCACTACGGCATCGTGCTGATCTTCAACATCGAGATCGCGCTCATCACGCCGCCCGTCGGCCTCAATCTGTTCGTGCTCGCCGGGGCCACCAAGATCCCGCTGGCGAAGATCTTCCGCGAGGTGGTGCCCTTCGTCGCGATTCTGGTCGCGCTGCTGCTGCTGGTGATCCTGGTCCCGGAAATCTCGCTCTGGCTCCCGGACCGACTGCTGCCGGTGAAGTAGGCAGTCGGTGGTGGGCGGTACTGGGATCGAACCAGTGACTTCCACCGTGTGAAGGTGGCACTCTACCGCTGAGTTAACCGCCCGGCGTGGGGTGGGCGAATTTTAAGCGCCCGCGCGGGGTGCGGCAAGTCTATGATGCGCCGCATCCGCCCCAGGCCTGAGCATGCGATGACCGATATCCGCCCCGAGCCGCTGCTGGTCGAAGTGACGCGCGGCGCGCTGGTGGAGAGCCGCCACCGCGCGCACTGCGCGGTGAGCGACGCCGCGGGCGCGCCGGTGCTCGCGCGCGGCGAGATGGAGCGGCCGGTCTACCCGCGCTCGGCGGTCAAGCCGCTGCAGGCGCTGCCGCTGCTCGAGACCGGCGCGGCGGACGCGTTCGGCCTCGGGCCGCGCGAGATCGCGCTCGCCTGCGCCTCGCACCGCGGCGAGCCGATGCACCTGGCCGCGGTCGAGGCCTGGCTGCGCCGGCTGGGCTTGAGCGCGCAGGACCTGGAATGCGCCGCGCCGCCCGCGGCGCTTGGCCACAACTGCTCGGGCAAGCATGCCGGCTTCCTCACCACCGCGCGCCACCTGGGCGAGCCGACGCGGGGCTACATCGCGCCCGGGCACCCGGTGCAGCAGCGGGTGCGCGCGGTGTTGGCCGAGATGACCGGCTGCGATTTGTCGCGCGCGCCGGCCGCGATCGATGGCTGCGGCATTCCGCTGTACGGCATTCCCCTGCCGGGGATCGCGCGCGCGATGGCACGCCTGGCCGACCCCGCGAGGCTGGCGGGCGCGCGCGCCGCGGCGGCGCGGCGTATCCTCGGCGCCATGGCGCAGGAGCCGCAGATGGTAGCCGGCAGCGGGACTTTCACCAGCGCGCTGCTGGCCGCGGCGGGCAGGGACGCCGCGCTCAAACCCGGGGCCGAGGGCGTGTTCTGCGCCGCGCTGCCCGGGCTCGGGCTGGGCGTCGCGCTCAAGGTCGAGGACGGCGCCGCGCGCGCGGCCGAAGTGGCGATGGGCGCGCTGCTGTGCCGGCTCGGCGCGCTTGACGAGGGCGCGCAGCAAAGGCTCGCGCCGCTGCTGCGGCCCCGGCTCGCCAACGCCGCCGGGCGGGAGGTGGGCGAGATCCGCGCGGCGTGGTGACCGGCATGGCGCCAGGCACGCCCCGCTTGCTGATCTGCGCGCACTGCGACACGGTCTATCGCAGGCGAGCACTCGCAGCGGGCGAGGTGGCGCGCTGCCAGCGCTGCGGCGCCGAGCTCGAGCGGCATCACCGTCTCGGCGCGGACGCGCTGCTGGCGCTGGTGCTGACCGCGATGATCGTGTTCGTGCAGGCCAACATCTGGCCGATCGTCACGCTCGAGCTGAACGGCCAGCAGGTGTCGGCCACGCTCTGGGGCACCATCCTCGTGGTCTGGCGCGAGCACTCGCAGGTGGTGGCGCTGCTGGTGGCGGGCACCCTGTTCTTCTTCCCGGTGTTCAGGATGCTGCTGCTGGGCTGGCTGCTGTGGTTCGCGCGCCACGGCCGGCGCGCGCCCGGCTTCCGGCCGGCCATGGTGGCTCTGCATTACCTGCGGCCCTGGACCATGAGCGAGGTGTTCATGCTCGGCGCGCTGGTGTCGATCGTCAAGGCGCACGTGTACTTCGACGTCACGCCGGACGCCGGCCTCTACGCCTACGCCGCGCTGATGCTGCTGATCACCGTGTTCTCGGGGCTAGACCTGCGCGAGCTGTGGGACCTGGGCGAGGCGCGGGCATGAGCGCGCTGCCGCGCGCGGCGGAACTGGGCCTGGCCGGCTGCCGGGTGTGCGGCCTGGTCTGCCGCGACATTGCCGCGCCCGAGGCGGCATGCCCGCGCTGCTGCTCGCGGCTGCACCGGCGCAAGGGCGCCAGCCTGGCGCGTACCTGGGCGCTGCTGGTCGCGGCCATGATCCTGTACCTGCCTGCCAACCTGCTGCCGGTGATGCGCACCGCGAGCCTTGGCGACGTGAGCGACAATACGATCCTCGGCGGCGTAGTCCAGCTGTGGCAAAACGGATCGCCCGGCCTGGCGCTGATCGTGTTCGGTGCGAGTATCGTGGTGCCGATGATGAAATTCCTGGTGCTGGCCTTGCTGCTGCTGAGCACCTGGCGCGGCAGCCGCTGGGCCAGGCCCCAGCGCGCGCTGCTGTACCGGGTGATCGAGTTCATCGGCTACTGGTCGATGCTCGACGTGTTCGTGGTGGCGCTGCTGACCGCGCTGGTGCGGTTCGGCGTGTTCAGCCTGGTGGAGCCGCTGTCGGGGGTGGTGTACTTCGGCCTTATGGTGGTGCTGACCATGCTGGCTTCGATGAGCTTCGATCCGCGCCTGATCTGGGACGGCGGCGATGGCGACGACTGACGAGCAAAAGGCGCGGGCCGCGGACGACCTGCCCGAGCCGGTAGTGCTGCGTCCGCGCCTGAACGTGGCGCTGATCTGGCTCATCCCGGTGCTAGCCGCGCTGGTGGGCATCTCGCTGGTGGTCGGCAACTGGCTCGAGGCCGGGCCCAGCATCAGCATCAGCTTCCTGAGCGCCGAAGGGCTGGTGGCCGGCAAGACGCCGGTCAAGTACAAGAGCGTGGTCATCGGCAAAGTCAGCCGCATCGTGCTAAGCCGCGACCGCGGCCACGTGCTGGTGCAGGTGGCGCTGGAAAAGAGCGCCGAGAGCTTCGCCAGCGCCGACGCGCGCTTCTGGGTGGTGCGGCCGCGCATCGGCCTGGGCGGGGTGTCGGGCGTCGATACGCTGCTCTCGGGCGCGTTCATCGGCGCCGACGTGGGGCATTCCGCCAACCACCAGGACGTGTTCACCGGGCTCGAGACCCCGCCCGCCGTGCTGCACGACGCGCCCGGCAAGAGCTACATCCTGCACAGCCGCGATCTGGGCTCGCTCGACATCGGCTCGCCGGTGTATTTCCGCCGCATTCCGGTCGGCCAGGTGGCCTCCTACCGGCTCGACCGGGACGGCAAGGGCGTATCGCTGCAGATCTTCATCGACGGACCGAACGACCGCTTCGTCAGCCGCGACACCCGGTTCTGGAACGCGAGCGGGGTGAACGTCTCGCTCGGGGCCGACGGGCTCAAGGTCAACAGCGAGTCGCTCTCCGCGGTGCTGGCGGGCGGGGTGGCCTTCGAGGACCCGCCCGGGCCCCACGACGCCGGCCCGGCGCCGGAGAACGCCGATTTCACGCTGTTCGCGAACCACGCCAGCGCGATGGCGCCACCGGACGGCCAGCCGCGCTACGTGCGCATGCGCTTCGACCAGTCGCTGCGCGGCCTGGCGGTCGACGCGCCGGTGGAGTTCCTGGGCGTAAATATCGGCCGGGTGGTCTCGATGAACCTCGATTACGACCGCGCGCAGCACCGCTTCCCGTTCGTGGTCGCCGCCGTGGTCTATCCGCAGCGCCTGGGGCCCGCGTACGACAAGCTCGCCGCCGCGGCCGGCGCCGGGGGCGAAGACGCGGTGCTCTCGTCGCTCATCGACATGCTCGTCGCGCGCGGCCTGCGCGCGCAGGCGCGCATCGGCAACCTGCTTACCGGCCAGCTGTACATCGCGCTCGATTTGCTGCCAAACGCGACGCCGGTGAAATTCGACCGCGCCGCCAGGCCGCTCGAGATTCCGACCGCCCCGGGCAGCTTCGACAAGCTGCAGGAGCAGCTGGCCGAGGTGGTCGGCAAGCTGCAGCAGGTTCCGTTCGAGCGCATCGGGCGCAACCTGGACCAGACCCTGGGCGAGCTCGACCGCACGCTCAAGGCGGTAAACGGCGGGCTGCTGCCGCAGCTCGGCGGCACCCTGGACAAGGTCGACCGCGAGCTGCTGCCTCAGCTCGAGGGCACCCTGAAGGGCGCGCAGCGCGCGCTGGGCAGCGCCGATCGCGCCTTGTCCCCGGATGCGCCGCTGCAGCAGAACATCGGCCAGACGCTGGAGCAGCTGCAGCGCGCTGCGCGCTCGCTGCGCGCGCTTACCGACTACCTGGACGCTCATCCGGAGGCGCTGATCCGCGGCCGCCAGCCGGATCGGGCGCCTTCACCGGAGGGCAAGCCGTGATCCGCGCGCTTCGCCCGGCGGCCGCCGCGCTTGCGCTCGCGCTCGCCGGCTGCGCCTCGGCGCCGCTGCACTACTACACCCTGGTCGCGCCGGCCGGCGCGGCGCCGGCCGGCGCAAGCGCGCCGTACCAGTTCGCGCTGCTGCCAGTGGTGGTCCCGGCCCAGGTCGACCGGCCGCAGCTGCTGGTGCGCGAGGGCGGGCAGGGCGTGCGGGTGCTGGAGGACGAGCGCTGGGCGGCGCCGCTGGCGGACGAGGTGCGCGCGGCGCTGGCGGCAGACCTGGCGCGCGAGCTGAACGCCGAGGACGCCACCGGCCTGCCGCCCGGGGGCAAGCCGCGGCTGCGGATCAAGGTCGAGCTGCGCCGCTTCGATTCGCTGCCCGGCGGCTACGCGCTGATCGACGCGGCCTGGAGCGTGAGCGCGCCGCAGGGCGGCGCGGGCGCGAGCTGCGCCGGGGCGGTGCGGGAAGGCGTCGCGCCCGGCTACGACGCGCTGGTGCAGGGCCACCAACGGGCGCTCGAGCGGCTGGCGGGGGCGATCGCGGCCACGGCGCGCTCGGTCGCCGGCGGGCATGCGCCCGCCTGCGCTGAGCTGAACTAGCCGAACTTCGCGAGCAGGGCGGCGGCCTGCTGCACCCGCTCGTCGGCGCCGGGCTTGGCCCCGGCGCCTTTCTCGGGCGCGGCCTGGATCGCGCAGGCGAGCACGCCGAAGAACGCCTTGTCGAGCGCGCGCCGCGCGGCGGAGAGCTGCTGCGTCACCTGCTCGCACTCGGCGCCGCCCTCGATCATGCCCTGGATGCCGCGCAGCTGTCCCTCGACCCGCTTCAGGCGCAGGATGAGGTCCTTCTTGTGGCGTTCGTCGCGAATCACGGACATGCGCCCTTTATACTATGCGGAGTACCGGATAGCAAGTGCTCCATAGGGACTTGCATTACAATACCCCCTAGGGTATATTAGCGCCTGTTGCACACCATCCAGGAGCTTTGCCATGACCGTTGAAAATGCCCTCCGCGCCATTGCCGGATTGTTCGTGCTGCTCTCGCTCGCGCTCGGCGCGCAGGCGAGCCCGCTGTTCGTGAACGCGAACTTCCTCTGGTTCACCGCGTTCGTGGGCGCCAACCTGCTGCAAAGCGGCTTCAGCGGCGCTTGCCCGATGATGTGGCTGCTGCGCAAGATCGGCCTGAAGGAAGCGAGGATGGCATGAGCACTGAAACCCTCAACGCCGTTCAGGTCGCTTGCCCCGGGTGCCTGACGCCCAACCGCATCCCGGCCGCGCGCCTGGGCGAGGGGCCGAAGTGCGGCAAGTGCGGCGCACCGCTGCTCGATGGCCACCCGGTCGCGCTCGACGAGGCATCGTTCGACACTTTCGTCGCGCGCACCGGGCTGCCGGTGCTGGTCGATTACTGGGCGCCCTGGTGCGGGCCCTGCCGCGCCATGGCGCCGCAGTTCGAGAAGGCCGCCGGCGAGCTGCGCCAGAGCGTGCGCTTCGCCAAGGTCAATACCGAAGATGCGCAGGGCATCGCCCAGCGCGCGGGCATCCGCGCGATCCCGACCATGGTGCTCTACCGCGCGGGCAAGGAGCTCGCGCGCACCTCGGGCGCGATGGACGCGGCAACGCTGCGCCGCTGGGTAGGAGAGCACATCCGATGATCCGCAGCGCCCTGTTCGTCACGCTCTGCCTGGCCGCCGCCGGGGCCTCCGCCGCTGAGCCGCTCAAGACCGCGCCGGTCGAGCTGCGCGACATGGACCTGACCTACACGGCCGAGGCGGTGGTCGAGGCGGTGCGCCAGTCGACCGTCTCGGCGCAGATCGCGGGCCGCATCGTCGACCTGCGCTTCGACGTCGGCGACTTCGTGAAGAAGGGCCAGGTGATCGCGCGCATCGACGAGCGCGCCGCGAGCCAGGCCGAAGCCGCGAGCGTGGCGCAGGTGCGCGAGGCGCAGGCCGCGCTCGCCAACGCGCGCGCCCAGTACGAACGCTCCAAGCAGCTGCTGGCGCAGAAGTTCATCAGCCAGGCCGCGCTCGACAAGGCGCAATCGGACTACCGGGCTGCGCAGGCGCGCGTCGCGGCGCTGCTCGCCGGCGCGGGCGCGGCCGCCACCGAGCGCAGCTTTGCGACCATCGTCGCGCCCTACAGCGGGGTGGTCTCGGCGCGCTACGTCGAGCTGGGCGAGATGGCCGCGCCCGGCAAGCCGCTCTTCACCGGATTCGACCCGACGAGCCTGCGCGTGGTCGCCACCGTGCCGCAGGCGCAGGTGGCGGCGATCCAGGCCGGCGCCAGGGCGCGCGTCGAGGTGCCGTCGACCGGCAAGTGGATCGACGTCAGGAACATCGTGGTCGTGCCCTCGGCCGACCCGCGCACCCACACCAGCCGCATTCGCCTCGAGCTGCCCGAGGACGTGCGCGGCGTCTACCCGGGCGTCTACGCGCGGGCGCACTTCGTCACCGGCAGCGCGCTGAAGCTGCTGGTGCCGCGCAGCGCGGTGGTTCACCGCAGCGAAGTGACCGGCGTGTACGTGGTCGACGACAAGGGCACTGCGCGCCTGCGCCAGGTGCGCCTGGGCGAAGCCTCGGATGAGAACGACATCGAGGTGCTGGCGGGCGTCAGGCCGGGCGAGCGCGTGGCGCTCGACCCGGTGCGGGCCGGCATGGCCGACGACGCCGCTGCGAGGCCCTGAGCGATGGGCATCTCGGGGCGCATCGCCACCTACTTCCAGGATTCCCAGCTCACGCCGCTGATCGCGCTGGTCGCGTTCCTGCTCGGGCTGTTCGCGGTGCATGGTGACGCCGCGCGAGGAGGAGCCGCAGATCAACGTCACGATGGCGAACGTGTTCATCCCGTTCCCCGGCGCCTCGTCCAGGGACGTCGAGTCGCTGGTCGCCACGCCGGCCGAGCAGGTGCTGTCGCAGATGACCGGGGTCGAGCACGTGTTCTCGGTCTCGCGCCCCGGCATGGCGGTGCTCACGGTCCAGTTCAAGGTCGGCGTGCCGCGCGTCGACGCGCTGGTGCGGCTGTACGACACGATCAACTCCAACCGCGACTGGGTCTCGCCCACGCCTCGGCGTCGCTCGAGCCGATCATCAAGCCCAAGGGCATCGACGACGTGCCGATGGTGACGCTCACGTTCTGGAGCAAGCAGCCGCAGGTCGGCGCCTACCAGCTCGAGCGCGTGGCGCACGCCGTCGAGATCGAGCTCAAGCGCGTGCCCGGCACGCGCGAGGTGCACGACCCTCGGCGGCCCGGGGCGGGCGGTGCGGGTGCTGCTCGACCCGGACCGCATGAACGCGCTACGGCATTTCGGCGCTCGACGTGCGGAACGCGCTGCAGCTGTCGAACGTCGCGTTGCCTGCCGGCGAGCTGGTGCGCGAGAACCGCGAGATCGTGGTCGAGACCGGAGACTACCTGCGCTCGGCGGCCGACGCGCGCCAGCTGGTGGTCGGAGCGTCCGAGCGGCGCCCGGTCTACCTGTCCGACGTGGCCCAGGTGCTCGACGGCCCTGAACAGCCCTCGCACTATGTCTGGATCGGCACGCCGGCAGCGCGGCGAGCATCGCGGCGGTTACGCTGCAGATCACCAAGAAGCCGGGCGAGAACGCGGTGGACGTCGCGGACCGGGTGATGCAGCGGGTGGCCGAGCTGCACGGCACGGTCATTCCCGACGAGCGTGCAGGTGACCGAGACGCGCAACTACGGCGCGACCGCGAACGAGAAGGCGATGAAGCTGATCGAAAAGCTGATCTTCGCCACCGCCTCGGTGGTCGTTCTGGTGTTCGCCGCGCTCGGCCGGCGCGAGGCGCTGATCGTCGGCATGGCGGTGATGCTGACGCTGGCGGCTACGCTGTTTGCGTCCTGGGCCTGGGGCTTCACGCTCAACCGCGTGTCGCTGTTCGCGCTGATTTTCTCGATCGGCATCCTGGTCGACGACGCGATCGTGGTGGTCGAGAACATCCACCGCCACCGCGCCAAGGCGCCCGAGACGCCGCTTTCGCTGCTCATCCCGCTCGCGGTCGACGAGGTCGGCGGACCGACCATCCTCGCCACCTTCACCGTGATCGCGGCACTGCTGCCGATGGCCTTCGTCACCGGCCTGATGGGCCCGTACATGAGCCCGATCCCGATCAACGCCAGCATGGGGATGCTGATCTCGCTTGCGATCGCGTTCAGTCGTCACGCCCTGGCTCGCGCTGCAAGCTGCTCGCGCAAGGCGCAACACGCCACGACGAGGCGCAGCGGGCGGCAGGCTGCGAGCGCTTCTTCGCGCGCCTGCTGGCGCCCGTTCGCTCGACTGCGGCCACGGCAACCGCCGTCGAGACTGTGGCTCGGCGATCCTGGCGCTGATCCTGCTGTCGGTGTCGCTCGCGGGCGTGAAGCTGGTGATCCTGAAGATGCTGCCGTTCGACAACAAGTCGGAGTTCCAGGTGGTGGTCGACATGCCGGCCGGAACGCCGGTCGAGAGCACCGCTGCGGTGCTGCACGAGATGGGCGCCTACGTCGCGGGCGTGCCCGAGGTCACCGACTACGAGGCCTATGCGGGCACCGCCTCGCCGATCAACTTCAACGGCCTGGTGCGCCAGTACTACCTGCGCAGCGACGCCGAGCAGGGCGACCTCCAGGTCAACCTCGTCGACAAGCACGAGCGCGAGCGACAGAGCCACGAGATCGCGGCCGCGCGTGCGCCCGGCGCTGGAGAGAATCGCCGCGCGCTTGGACGCCAAGGTCAAGGTGGTCGAAGTGCCGCCGGGCCCGCCGGTGCTGTCGCCGATCGTGGCCGAGGTCTACGGCCCGGACGAGGCGGGACGGATCGCGCAGCTGCCGAGCGGGTGCGCGAGGCCTTCGCCGCGACGCCCGACATCGTCGGCATCGACGACAGCGATCGAGGACCCCGCGCCGCGCCTGGTGCTGCAAGGTCGACCAGGCGCAAGGCGGCGCTGCTGGGCGTGCGCGCAGCGCGACGTCGTCGAGACGCATGCGCATGGGCGCTGGCGGGCGAGGACGTCACGCCGATCTGCACGACGGCCACGCGAAGTACGCGGTGCCGGTGCGCATGCGAACTGCCGGCCGAGCGCCAGGGACGAGCTGGACGAGTTGCTGCAAGCTCGCGCGTGCGCACGCTCATCGGGCATGCTGGTGCCGCTGTCGGAGCTGGTCAACGTGGTCAGCGAACGAGCGCGACCAGCCGATCTATCACAAGGACCTGCTGCCGGTGGTGTACGTGGTCGGCGACATGGCCGGCCGCATCGACAGCCCGCTGTACGGCATGTTCGCGATCCGCGGCAAGGCTGGCCGGCATAGCCGCTGCCCGACGGCGGCGCGCTGGGCGAATACTTCATCCACCAGCCCGTCGGACCCCTATCGCGAGTACGCGATCAAGTGGGACGGCGAGTGGCAGGTCACCTACGAGACCTTCCGCGACATGGGCGCTGGCCTACGCCGTCGGGCTGATCCTGATCTACCTGCTGGTGGTGGCGCAGTTCGGCTCGTACCTTACGCCGCTGATCATCATGGCGCCGATCCCGCTCACCATCATCGGCGTGATGCCGGGGCACGCGCTGCTCGGGCGCGCAGTTCACCGCCACCTCGATGATCGGCATGATCGCGCTCGCCGGCATCATCGTGCGCAACTCGATCCTGCTGGTCGACTTCATCAACCTGCAAGCTGCGAGGAGGGCGTGCCGCTGCGCGACGCGGTGCATGCACTCGGCCGCCGCGCGCGCCAAGCCGATCGTGCTGACCGGGCCTGGCCGCGATGCTCGGCGCCATCTTCATCCTCGACGACCCGATCTTCAACGGGCCTCGCGATCTCGCTGATCTTCGGCATCCTCGTATCGACCCTGCTGACGCTGGTCGTGATCCCGGTGCTGTACTACGTCGCCATGAAGAGGAAAACTCAACCCATGTAGTGCGGCAGCAGGAGCGAGATCGCCGGGAAGGCGACCAGCAGCGAGAGGCGGAAGAAGTCCGCCACGATGAACGGCAGCACGCCGCGGAACACGGTGCTGGTCGGAACGTCCGGCAGCAGCGTCCTCAGCACGAACACGTTCATTCCGACCGGAGGCGTGATCAGGCTGATCTCGGTCACCACCACCACGATCACGCCGAACCACACCAGGTCGAAGCCCAGGTGCTGCACCAGCGGGTAGAACACCGGCACGGTGAGCAGGATCATCGAGATGCTCTCCAGCACGCAGCCGAGCACGATGTAGATCAGGCAGATCGCGGCGATCACCGTGACCGGGCTGAGCTCGAAGCGGTTGACGAAGTCGCGCAGGTCGCCCGGCATGCTGGTGTAGTTGATGTAGTTGGCGAACATCATCGCGCCGATCAGGATTACGAACAGCATCGAGGTGGTGCGCGCGGCCTCGGTCAGCACGCCGAGCAGCGACTTGAGCGTCAGCTTGCGCCGCGCCAGGGCGAAGGCGAACGCTCCCGTGGCGCCCACGCCGGCGGCCTCGGTGGGGGTGAAGATGCCGCCGTAGATGCCGCCCATCACCAGCGCGAACAGGGCGATCACGCTGATCACGCCGCGGTAGACGAACGCGAGCGCCATGGTGCCGAACGCGCCCAGCACCAGCGCGTCGTCGGCCTGGATCACGCGCAGCCGGGCGAGCGCCGCGAGCACGAGCGCCAGCAGCAGGAAGGCGCCCACGCCTCGCAGGGTGGCAAAGCGCTCTTTCCAGCTCAGCCGCTCGCCCGGCGGGCCCGCCTCGGGGTCGCGCCAGGTGGTCCAGCGCACCGCCAGGATATAGAACAGGATCCCGACGAGCCCCGGCAGCACGCCGGCGGCGAACAGCTTGCCGATGCTGGTGCTGGTGATGATGCCGTACAGCACCAGCACCGTCGAAGGCGGGATCAGGATGCCGAGCGTGCCGCCGGCGGCGATGCAGCCCGCGCCGAGCGCGCTCGAGTAGCCGAACTTGCGCATTTGCGGCATCGCCACCTGCGACATGGTGGCCGCGGTGGCGAGGCTCGAGCCGCAGATCGCGCCGAAGCCGCCGCAGGCGGCGATGGTCGCCATCGCCAGGCCGCCGCGCAGGTGCCCGATGAAGGCGTAGCAGGTGGCGTACAGCTCCTCGGCCATCCCGGCGCGCGTCACGAAGGTGCCCATCAGGATGAACAGCGGCACCACCGAGAACAGGTAGGAGAAGCCGGTCTCGTAGGTCACCTGGGTGGCCATCGCCATCGCCGGCGCGAAGCCCTTCATGAGCGCGATGCCGCCGATGCCGACCGTGCCCATGGCGAAGGCGATCGGCACGCGCAGGAAGGTCAGCGCGAGCATCGCCGCGAAGGCGAGCAGCGCCTCACTCACGGGGCGATTGCCGCGCGAGCGCGTTGTAGAAGTGGATGATTCCCGCCATCACCAGGAACGCGACGATCGCGTACACGAAGGGCGCGTACTTGATCAGCAGCACCGTGGTGGTGTCGCCGTAGTCGGCGGCGCGCCCGGCCTTGCGCCACATCAGGTGGGCGAGGCCGAGCATCAGCGCGCCCGAGGCGAGCTCGATCGCCACCCGGTAGGCGCCCTTGGCGCGGGCGGGAAGAAAGCGGTCCACCAGATCGACCGTCACGTGCTCCTCGCGCCGCACCACCAGCGGCAGCCCGGCGAAGATGAGCAGCGCCATCATGATTTCGGTGATCTCGAAGGCGCCGACCACCGACTGGTTGAACAGGTAGCGCCCGACCACGTCGACGAAAGTCAGCAGCATCATCGCGAACAGCAGCGCGGCCGCGCTCACGCCGAGCGCGGCCTCGACCAGGCGCGCGAGCCGCGCCATGCCCGCTACTTCATCCCCGCTTCGAGCTTGTCGATCTCGGCGTGGTAGGCGGCGAACGCCTTCGGTCCGTCGACATTGCGCCGGGCGGCGTCCTTGTACCAGTCCTCGATCACGCTCTTCGCCAGCGTCTTCATCTCCGCTTCGAACGCGGGGCTGGCGTAGGTGATCTTGACGTTCGCCTGCTTGATTGCCGCCAGGCCGACCTTGTCCGCCGCGTCCCACATGTGGCCGGCGAAGCGCGCGACGTATTCGCCTGAGATCTTGTTCAGCGCGTCCTTGTCCTGCTGCGGCAGCGCGTCCCACTTGCCCGGGTTCATGAAGAAGCCGAAGGTCGAGCTGTAGAAGCCGCCGTGGAACAGGGTCGCGTAGTGGATCAGCTTCTCGAGGTGGAACGAGGCCGGCGACTCGAGCGGGAAGAACACGCCGTCGGCGACGCCTTCCTTGAGCAGCTCGTAGGCGAGCGGCGCGGGCTTGAAGATCAGCGTCGCGCCCATCGCCTTGCCCATGTCGGCCGCGATCCCGCCGCCGGTGCGGATCTTGAGGCCCTTCAGGTCGGCCAGGCTCGCCACCTCGCGCTTGCTGTTGAAGATCTGGCCCGGGCCGTGGGTGAACACGCCGAGCAGGTGCACGCCCTTGTACTCGTCCGCCGGGGCGAAGTACTCGTAGTGCACGCGCGAATACGCGATCGAGTTGATGGTCGCGGTCGGGCCGCCCCCGGGCAGCTCGCCCATCTTGGTCAGCAGGAAGCGCGCCGGGGTGTAGCTCGCGGTGACGTAGGACAGGTCGACCAGGTCGTCGCGCACCGCGTCGAAGGTCCCGGGAGGCGCCACCGGCGCCTTGGGCAGCATCTGGAACTTGACCCGGCCGCCGGTGACCTTCTCGGCCTCGTTGGCCCAGCCCTGCAGGAAGACCTTGGTCAGCGGGTGGCTTGGCGGCACCCAGGACGACATGGTGAGCGTGGTGGTCTGCGCCGCCGCGGGCAGCGCGAGCGCAGCCGCGGCGACGGCGGCGAGCCCGGTCGAGACGGTTCGATTCATTTTGATTCCCTCCTCCCAGATGGAGCGCGCATTCTATCGGAATCCGCCGCGGCGTCGATCGCCGCCAGCACCTTGGCGTAGTCGCCCAGCGCCCCCGCGAGCAGCACCGCGAGCCGCGCCAGCGCGCGCTCGCGCCCCTCGGGCGCGCTGCGGTCGAGCAGGGCGGCAAGCGCGTCGTAGAGGCGGTCGGCCTCGAGCGGCGAGAGCCTGCCGTGCTCGCGCGCGGGCGGCGGCGCGCGGCGCGCGGCGCCCTCGCGGTAGCCGAACACGCCGTCGATCGCTTCGCGCGCGAACGCCGGGTCGATCCCGCGGCAGCGCGCCAGCACATGCCCGTCGGGGCGGAAGACGTAGGTCGCGCCCTCGGGCGGCACGCCGTAGCGCGCGAACAGCGCCTCGTGCCCCGCGCGCGGCAGCGCGATCGCCTGCGCGCCGTGCGGCGCCGGGCCGTCGCCGCCGAACCAGGCGACGCTGAAGCGCCCCTGCAGCCGGTCGACGAAGTAGCCCTCGCCCAGGCGCCCGTCGGGCGCCGCCGCGCCGGGCGCCGCGAGCGGAGCGTCGAGCGGCTCGCCCTGCGCCATGTTGAGCGGCGATTCGAGGTACTCGGTCGCGACCGACAGCCGGCCGACGTTGACCAGCGGCCGCAAGGCCGGATCGGCCCGCGCCAGGTCGAGAATCGCGTTGCGCACCAGGCGCTCGCCGTGGGTCTGGGGCCCGATGAAGGTGGCGCTGCGCGAAGAGTGCTCGACGTTCTCGCGCGCAGCGAAGCCGCGCTCGGCGTCGTAGGTCTGCATCAGGTCCTCGTGCGCCTTGCCCTCGAGCACCAGCGCCAACTTCCAGGCCAGGTTGTTCGCGTCCTGGATCGCGCGATTGCCGCCGCGCGCGCCGAACGGCGAGTGCTGCGCCGCCGCGTCGCCCAGGAACAGCACCCGCCCGTGCCGCATGTGCTCGAGATAGCGGCGCCGGAAGCGCCACGGCCCGACCCACACCAGCTCGAACGGCGTGTCGGGCCCGAGCAGCTTCTTCAGCCGCTCGGCCACGCGCGCCGGCTCGGTCTCGCGCTCGGGCTCCTCGTACTGCGACACCTGCCAGTCGGTGCGCCAGATGCCGTCGGCCATCTGGTGGTACCAGATCGCGCCGCCCGCGTTGAGCGGGTTGTCCAGGTAGGCCTTGCGCACCACCTCGGCCGAGGGCGACATCCTGATGTCGGTGATGCACCACTGGTCTTCCGACAACGCCGACTCGGCGTCCTTCGCGCCGAGCTTCTCGCGCACCACGCTGTGCGCGCCGTCGGCGCCGATCAGCCACTGGCAGCGCGCGCGGTAGCGCCCGTCCGGACATTCGACCTCGACCTCGACGCCGTCGGGACCGGGGCGCACGTCCACGACCTTGTTCTTCCAGCGCAGGTCGATGGCGGGCGTGCGCATGATGCGCTCGACCAGGTACTGCTCGACGTAGAACTGCTGCAGGTTGACGAACGCCGGGTATTTCTGGTCGCGCTCGGGCTGCAGGTTGAAGCGGTACATGCGCTCCAGGCCGGCGTAGACGTCGCCTTCGTTCCAGGTCACGCCCTTGGCGCGCACGCGCTCGGCGACGCCGAAGCGGTCGAAGATCTCGAGCGAACGCTTGGCGTAGCAGATGCCGCGCGACGACAAGCCCGCCGCGCCGACCGTGTCGTCCTCGTCCAGCAGCACTGTGCGCACGCCGCGCTCGCCCAGCTCGAGCGCGGCGGTGAGCCCGCCGAGGCCGGCGCCGACCACGATCACCGGGTACACGGCCTGCTCGCCGCGCGCGATCTCGGGCGGAGTGCGGGTCTCGTAGACCGGCAGCGTGTAGCCCTCCATGCGGTCGGGCTGGAAGGTCTTTTCGGCCATGCCAAATCCTAGCATCGGCGGCGCGTTACAATTTGCGCCTCCATGGACGTTCGCACCCGCTTCGCTCCCAGCCCTACCGGTTACCTGCACGTCGGAGGCGCGCGCACCGCGCTGTTCTCCTGGGCCTACGCCCGCCGCCACGGCGGCAAGTTCGTGCTGCGCATCGAGGACACCGACCTCGAGCGCTCGACCGAGGCCTCGACCAACGCGATCCTGGACAGCATGAAGTGGCTCGGCCTCGACTGGGACGAGGGGCCCGTGTTCCAGATGCAGCGCCTGGCGCGCTACAAGGAGGTCGCCGAGCGCCTGATCGCCCAGGGCCACGCCTACTACTGCTGGGCCACGAAAGAGGAACTGGACAGCCTCAGGAACGAGCAGCGCTCCCGCGGCGAAAAGCCGCGCTACGACGGGCGCTGGCGCCCCGAGCGCGCCAAGGCCGCCGGACGGGTCGCGCCCGCGGACGGCGCGCCGGTGGTGCGCTTCCGCACTCCCGAGGAAGGCGAGGTCGGCTGGCGCGACCTGGTCAAGGGCCAGATCTCGTTTCCCAACGCAGAGCTCGACGACCTGGTGATCCTGCGCGCCGACGGCGTGCCGACCTACAACTTCGGCGTGGTGGTGGACGACCTCGAGATGGGGATCACGCACGTGATCCGCGGCGACGACCACGTCAACAACACGCCGCGCCAGATCCACATCTTCCGCGCCCTGGGAGCCGGTCTGCCGGAGTTCGCGCACGTGCCGATGATCCTCGGCCCCGACGGCGAGCGCCTGTCGAAGCGCCACGGCGCGGTGAGCGTGACCCAGTACCGCGACTACGGCTTCCTGCCCGAGGCGCTCGACAACTACCTCGCGCGCCTGGGCTGGTCGCACGGCGACGACGAGCTGTTCTCGATGCCGCAGCTGGTCGAGTGGTTCGACCTCGCGCACGTGTCGCGCTCGGCGGCGCAGTTCGACCCCGACAAGCTGGCCTGGATGAACCAGCAGTACCTCAAGGCCGCGCCCGACGCGCGCCTCGCGGCGCTCATCGAGCCCGAGCTGCGGCGCCTGGGCGCCGCGCCCGACGCCGGGCCGCCGCTCGAGCGCGTGGTCGCGCTGCTCAAGGACCGCGCCACGACGCTGCTCCACCTGGCCGAGGCGGCGATGCTGTTCTACGCCGAGCCGCACCCCGAGCCGGCGCTGCTCGCCGAGCACCTGAGCGAGGCCGCGCGGCCCGCGTTGCGCACCCTGCAGGCGCGCCTCGCCGAGGCGCCCGCGTGGGAGCGCGCGGCGATCTCCGGCGCGATGAAGCAGGCGCTCGCCTCGAGCGGTCTCAAGATGCCGCAGCTCGCGATGCCGCTGCGCGTGCTCGTCACCGGGCGCGCGCAGACCCCGTCGATCGACGCCGTGCTCGAGCTGCTCGGGCGCGAGACCGTGCTCGCGCGCCTTGCCCACCACCTCGAGAGCGACTGATGGCCGCCGGCTCGCGCGCGTTCGCGTTCGCGCTGCTCGCCGCGCTCTTTCGCACCGCCTGCGCCGACGTGCTGCCTGGGGAGTGGGACATCGCGACCACCGTATCCGTTTCCGGCCAGGCCGGCAGCGTCGGTCCGCTGCACCAGACGCGCTGCCTGGACGCCGCGCAGGCGGCGAATCCCGGCGCGCTGTTCGGTCCTCTGTCCGGCGCCGGAGTGGGCTGCTCGCTGAGCAACAAGCGCGACGACGGCAGCAGCCTCAGCTTCCACCTGACGTGCATTGGTCCCTTCGCGGCCGACGGCTCCGGCACGGTAAGCTACGGGCCGGACCGCATGGACGGCGAGCTGCAGCTGCGAAGCAGCATCGCCGGCCAGGAATTCGACACGCGCTCGCACGTCGCTGCGCATCGCATAGGACCCTGCCAATGACCGCGCTACGCACGTTCCTCGCCTTCGCGCTCGCGCTCGCCGCGATCCCCGCGCGGGCGCAGTCGATCATGGCCGGCGAGTGGCAGATCACCCTGAGCCAGAGCGGAATTCCCGGCGCGCCCGCGGCCACCGCGATGCAGTGCGTGAGCAGCGTGCAGGCCGGCGACCCGGGCGTGATCGCCCGCCGCGCCCGCCCGCGCGCGGACTGCACCACCACCTCGACCCCCGCGGGCGAGGGCGAATACAAGTGGACCTTCGATTGCCCGCAATCGGCCATGAGCGGCCGCGGCCAGATGCATTACAGCAGCACCGAGATGGCCGGCGAAATCCACAGCAGCACCCGCATCGGCGGCGCGAGCATCGACATGACGCAGGACATCAGCGCCAAGCGCGTCGGCGCGTGTAGATGACAAATGCGGCGGACTGGCAGGCGCTGACCGATGCGCTGCGCGCGCTGCACCGGGCGCTGCTCGAGCGCGCCCGCCGCGACTACGAGAGCGAGCGGCTGGAGACCGTCGGCGCGGGCCGCCTGCTGCAGCTGCTCGCGAGCGACCCGTATTTCGCCTGGCTGCGGCCGCTGTCGGAGCTGATGGTCGACCTCGACATGGCGCGCGACGCGGGCCCTGCGCTGATGGACGAGCTGGCGAGCGCGATCCGGCCTGCGATCGAGCACGTTATCCCGGTTTCGCGCGCGCTGACGACGCCGCAGGGCTTCGGCGAGCACTACTGGCCCTATCTGCAGGACGATCCGCATGTGGCGATGGCGCACGCGGCGCTGAAGCAGGCGCTCGCGTCCTGGCCGGCTGCGCAGGCGCCGGACGCGGCGTCGTCGATGCACGAGCGGCATCGACTGGCGGAGAAGGCGCGCCACCGCAAGCGCTAGCGCAGCTCGGCCTCCACTCTGTCGTACAGCTGCTGCAGGCCGAACGACGCGTCCTGAATCGCGCCGTTGAGAAAGATGCCGGGCGTGGCGCGAACGCCGCTGCGGCGGCCACCTTCGATGTCCTCGCGAACCCGCTGCAGATACACCGTGTCGCCCATGTCCGCGTCGTAGCGCGCCATGTCCAGCTCGATCCGTTGCGCGTAGCTGCGCAGCTGCGGCAGCTTCAGGTGCGACTGATTGTCGAACAGGACGTCGTGCATCGCCCAGAATTTGGCCTGGCCCGCGGCGGCTTCCGCCGCGAGCGCGGCGTGCAGCGCGTGAGGGTGAACCTCCTCCAGCGGAAAGTGGCGGAACACGAGGCGCACGCGGCCCGCGAAGCGCCCCAGCAGCAGCTTGAGGGCCGGCGCCGCCTGCTTGCAGTTGGGGCATTCGAAATCGCCGTATTCGACGATCGTGATCGGGGCCTGCAACGGACCCAGCAGGTGGTCCGTCGCGCTGACGGGCACGGCGAGCTCGATTCGCTTCATAACGGGCGGCGGATCGTGGCGAGAGTCGCTGGGACGCCAAACTTAAACCCGCGGCAAATTCCCGGCAATCGATTTCGAGCCCGTCAGGCCCCGGGCGTTTGCGCCTGCCGCCGCGCCGAAGCGCGCGCGAATTCGGCGTTCGCCTTTACGCCCCCGAGCCTGCTCGGCTATAATTCGCGCCCTTGCGTGGGGGTATAGCTCAGCTGGGAGAGCGCTTGCATGGCATGCAAGAGGTCAGCGGTTCGATCCCGCTTACCTCCACCAGAGACCAGACTTGATTTTCGCCTCAAGTCCCCATCGTCTAGAGGCCTAGGACATCGCCCTTTCACGGCGGTAACCGGGGTTCGAATCCCCGTGGGGACGCCACTTAAGACCCTCAATACGTCCCTCAATGAAGGGTGCATCGCCAAGTCTTCGCTACGCCGTAGGACGCGCTGGTTCGATCCCAGTACCGCGCACCAATGAAGTTCCGAGCTGTTCGTCTGACAGATAACAGCCAGCTAACAGCTTGCGTAGAGCCCGGCACCCTTACCTAGAGCTTCAAGCAACGGTAGGGAGCGCCACACTCCGTCGGCTACCAGCGATACGCCTCATCCGGGCCGCCGGTACCAGCGGCGCCGCGAGTGTCGATTATGCCGACCCACTCATCACCGTTGCTCACAATATCGCCGATGAGGCTCGCGCCAAGTCGCGTAAAGTCCTGGACGCGCGATATAACTTCTTCCTTGCTGGCACTGGTAAAGATGCGCTTAAAGCCTACTGCCTCGACGCGACAGCCGTCTTGCATATCGGGGGTGGTACGGTCGCGAGACGCTGCGTCGCGCACGTCGGATAACTTTAGGCGGTCAGTGATTGCAGCGTTACCGCGTCGCACGGGCAGTGTGCACGCCCCAGTCCAGCGGGACCCTACCGCTACCGCCTGTGTTATGACCTTTGCGCCGCGTTCTACATACTTAGCCAGCGCCTCGTCGACTTCTTTCTGCGACTCCCCACTCAGCATCAGACAGTCGCCGGCATCTAATACGCTGCATGCCATATACCCTCCCTGCTGAAATGCGGCAGGTAATAGTACATTTGGCTGCCGGCGCTCACACTTTTTATCGTTGTTCCAATGTGATATTTGCCACACTTGGTACGAACCTACCAGTCGGGTCCGACCATTGTCGTATCCGCGGCGTTCATCCCACGAAGCGTGCAGGCTGCGGCCCAGTGGGACCCGATCGCCGCGGCTCCCGAGATGACCTTCGCGCCGCGGGCTTCATATGTGGCAAGCTTCGCTTCGACTTCCTCTCGCGAATCGGCGCCAACTATCAGGTAGTCGCCACCATCAAAGACCTTGAGCGCCATTGATCTTCTATCCAAGCCTGGGAGATCATTGTATTCCTGCCCCCATGCGTCGTGACGTACTTGGGGTGGAATACCAACTCTGGCATTTGGCGCACGCCGCTCGCTATGACGGCGATGGTATTTTGTGCCAGCAGCGCCGGCTAGTCGCGGTCGACCCGTGCGGATGGCGGGAGCGCGAGGCGGGGTTCGATCAACCCAAGGATCGCTCGTACGCTACCAGCGGTATGGTTCGCTAGCGAGGTCAGTGCTTCTTGCTTCGACAATTACGACCCACTTCGCCTTATCTTGCACGATTTCGCCGACAACTTGATAGCCCAATCGCGCCAAGGATTGCAGACGGCTCGAGACCTGTCGGCTGCTTGGCCCCGAAACAACTCGCATTGTGCCAATGGCGGTAACGCGGCAGCCATCATTAAATGCGGACGCGGTGCGATTGTCGGAAGCTCGTTCGCGCAATTCAGAAGCCTTCAAGCGGTCAGTTATATCGATGCCGCCGCTTTGCGGGACTAGTGTGCAAGCCGCAGTCCAGCGACGCCCGACAGCTTTCGATTCCAGTATTACTCTTGCCCCACGACTCACATACTTGGCGAGCGCGCTGTCTACTTCTCGCTGCGATTCGCCAGTCAGCATCAGGCAGTCCACTGCATCCAATACTCTTAGTGCCATCGGAGTGTTCCGCGATCGCGACGCACAAGTGTAAGAAATCGTCAATAGGCCGGTGAGGAATTACGTCACGGATTGAATTGCGCTACTCGCGATTTGGGTCGTCGGGAGCACGAGGCGGGGTGCGACCCGAACGGATAGTGAGAGCCCGCGTTCCATGGCGAACCCCGGAACCCGCAGGGAAACAGCACACTCTAAGTTAGGTCGCCCCATCCATCGCGCAGCGCGGTCAGGTCTTGGAAATGCCCTGCGCGCGACACCTTCATTCGAGTGGCCCACTCCGAAGCTGTTCGGACGAACGCGAAGAGGGCACGACCACCCCGAAATAAAGGCTCGTCAGTCCCAGGACCGACGCGAATAGGGAGGAGGCAGCCGCAATTGCCGTGCTTACGGGGATTTGTACCAGCGGGACATCAAAGATCCCATCCGGCCAGCAGACGGCGGCAAGGGTGAAAATCGCGGCGACCCAGATAAGCTGCCTGAGATGCTCAAGGGTGATGCCGAGCCATTCGGAAATGCTGAAATTGGAACTAGTCATAACCCCTCCACGGCGCGGATTCGGCATGTCTGTCCACGCACTGTCTCGTACCAATTTCGAAAGAGCCAGTCAGCATTCCACGATGCTCACAGATTCTCACTATCGAGCATTTTGGTTCGGTCCGACCGAGAGCGCGCGCAATTGGCTATCACGGTGTGTCGCCCTGCAGATGGTCCCAGCGCGGCGCGCGGTGCATCTAGCTCGAGTAGCGACGCTCGCAAAACATGTTCCTGGGCACCGAATGAAGACGGGAGCCGAGGCTCCCGTCATGAAGTACTTGCGAGCCTGGAATAGGATGCGAGCGTGTCCCGCCTCCTGTGACTCACCACGAAACCCACCAGGCCGAGGTCCGTGTCGTACGACCGGCAGCCAGTGGGTGTTGTCCTAATGCAGGGCGCGACCTAGACGTTGCAGCGCTTTTTCCTCTTCCTCTTCCAGTCGATTGCTGTCCTTTGACATGACCGCAAGGGACATCGCCACAACACCGATCATGCATCCAATTATCACAGAAGCAATTATCACGATGGTGCTCATGCTCACCCTCCAGCGAACAGTTGGTATGGATCTGCAAGGACCGAGTGCGCGGAGAACAATGCAACCTTTGTGCCCAAAACACCAAAGCCGCTCAAACAAAGCGTTAAGGCGAATTTGTAAAGCGATCTAGAAGTCTCATCGTCGCCTTGGCCCGACATAGATAACGGCTATTGGTCTCGCTTACGATGCAGTTCAGACCGCGCACTCGACCGAGTACGACGGCGTCCATCGATGGTGCAGGCAGCACTGACGGGCCGTTGTCTACCCATGTCGGTGGCGGGAGCGCGGCGCGGGGTGTGGTACGTACTATGCTCTTTTGAGGGTCTCTCAATGACTGCGGATTCCATCTGAGACTTGGGCTTCCTATCGCCGCACATCAACAGCTACGTCGCTGAACGCAGGGAGGAGAACAGAGAGATTTGCGAGATTGCGGAGGCGCTGAACCGGGCGGGGCAGGGAATCTTGGCTCAAGCCGAGCTTACGGTTACCGCGCAGGAAGTCGCTGATCCAAAGCTAATTGCCTTTCCTCTGCTCATCCGCACGATGTCGAGCTGTCAAGCGGTTATCACTACTGAGTGAACGCGGGATGATCGTTGAATCACGGACGCTCGCGCGAAGCTGTTACGAAAATGTGTATGTGTTGTCCGCCTTGAAAAGGGATGGGGAGGTTTTTGTTAAGGCGATGGTCGCCGATGAAATGCACGCGCGTAAGACGGGTTCACGATGGATCTTGAACCTACGGGAGCGCACCGCGCACGTCGATAGTGCCGCGGTAGAGAATATTCGAGCTAACCTCGCGCATATCGAGGCTATGCCAGAGGGAACAGTGCGTCACCGATACGATCGGATTGCTGAACGAGCGGGGGTTGGAGAACCGTATATCTTCTACAAACAGCTTTCGTGGGACGCTGCACATCCTTCACCCCAGGCACTCAGTCGATATCTCCCCCGACCGCGCCGGTGCGCGCGAGGGGCATAGGGAGCTGAGGCGGGGCCGGAAGGAGAACCCGCGAATATCAGCGGAACGCTGAGCGTATGTTTGCCTGCGATATTTGCCGCCGTATTTGTGCGCGCGGAGGAGTTGGATACGCCAGTGCGCCGTTCCGAGGCGGCAGCCCTTTGGGAACGGTTCAAGGCCATTACCATCACGAAAAGTGACTCAACTGACGGCGGGTAACGCAGTGCGTGCCAATCAAACTCGCTGCGCCGGCGCATCCAGGGCAACATCTCCGACGAACCGGATAGTCGCTGACAGTCGGCTGTTGTTCGTCGTAGAGCAGTAGAATTCACTTCGAGAACGCTGTCTGCCGCCTTTCTAGTGGCTAGGCCGCTCTTCCCCTATCCGGAACCCGCTAGAACCGCTCAGCAAGCGCCGAGACAGCCCCTCGCGTGAGGGAAGTCAGGCTGCTCGAAGCAGCTCTTGCGCGACGGTCATATCGTGATCGAGTCCCCCTGGGGACGCCGGTAGCTGATTGCGAATTCGAGCGTGGGCTCCTCGCGATGGGTTACCGTCCGCATTCGACCCAAAGCAGACTCCCACACAACGCAATGCCTGCGGGTACGCGAGCGCAAGTTACGCGAGAGCCGAAGCCCCCGGCCACCACCTTCGTTTGCAGCTGTATCGCTTGAGCAGCCTAGAGCGGGACGGATCGCGCCGGCAGGCGGTAGCCCTTCTCACGGAACAACCGCAGACACGCGTCGACTGCCTGCGCGTCGTATAAAGTCCCGCGATTGCGTTCGATCTCAGCCAGCGCCTTCTCGACACCTAGGCCCTCGCGGTAGGGACGGTGCGAGGCCATTGCCTCCACCACGTCGGCAACTGCGACAACACGCGCCTCGAGAACGATCTCCTCGCCCTTGAGGCCCCGCGGGTAGCCGCTTCCGTTGAGGCGCTCGTGGTGCTGTAGCGCCATTTGTGCGACTGGCCACGGAAAGTCGATCCCCTTAAGAATGTCGTATCCGACTTCCGGGTGAGCCTTCACAAGCTCGTACTCGATCGCGCTTAGGCGCGCCGGCTTGGACAGAATCTCCGCTGGCACCTGGATCTTACCCAGATCATGGATCAAAGCCCCGATATGAATACCCTCGCAAACCGCCTCAGGAAGCGCCATTTCACGACCGATCGCGACCGCCAGGTCGGCCACCCCCCTCTCATGGCCCGCCGTATAAGGGTCGCGGCGCTCCAGGGTCGCTGCGATGGCCTCGACAGTGCGCTCGAGGCCGATCCGCAGCTTGCGCGTGGCCTCCTCATGCGCGGCGCGGGTGCGCAACACGCTGACGCCAAAGGCCAGGTCGTTCGCGAGCTCGCTAAGCAGTCGGGATTCGTTTTCGTCGAAGGCCTCGTCGCCGGCAGCAACTATGTATAGCGCGCCGAACGGTACCTGGGAGTCCAGGTGCAAGGGCAGCGACAATGCAGACCACGCGCCGGCGAGGGGGAGCAGCTTCTGCCAGCGCGCTCGTTGAATCGGATCGGATTCCGCATTACGCACTAGTTGCGGCGCACCCAACCGGATCGACCTGGGGATTGCACCTTCGCCGTGCTCACCCTCACCCCAGGTAATAGGTAACTGTCTTACCTGAGAGAGGTCGATTCCAAACGAGGCAAGTGGCTCAACTGTCTTCTCGGGGTTATCCCGCCTGTAGGCCACGACCGCGGCGCGGTAGCCACCTTCTGCGACAATCACGCTGCACATCTTCGCGAGCAGCGCAGTCTCGTCGCTCACCCGCACGAGGGCCGTATTGCCCGCCGAGAGCGTGCGCAAAGCGCGGTTGCCGCGCTCCAGCGCCTCCTCGCTGCGCTTACGTTCGGTGATATCGCGCGCGTTGACGATGATGCCGCGGACCGCGGGATCACTGAGTAGATTGCGTGACATGACCTCGAGCGTCACCCAGCGGCCGTCCTTGTGCCGGAAACGAGTCTCGCTCTTCTGGATCTCTCCTGGGTGAGACAGAAGGCTGGCGAGCACGCTGCGTGCGTGCTCCACGTCCTCGGGATGCACGAATTCGAAGTAGTTGCGGCCGGTGACCTCAGCGGGGAGGTAGCCGCCAAGGCGCGTCAATGACGGGCTGATGTAGGAAATCGCTGCATCGTTGCCGATCACGACAACAAGGTCTGTCGCGTTCTCAATCAGTGCACGGAATCTAGCTTCTGCGATTCTATGCTCGCGGCGGATGCGTGCCTGGCGCAGTTCGCGCTCGATTGCCGGCACCAGACGCGTCATCCCACCTTTCTCGACAAAATCGTGCGCGCCGGCCATAAGCATGGGCAGTGCCGTATCCTCTCCAACCTTGCCGGAGACGACGATGAAGGGTAGGTCGAGTCCGCTCTGCTTCAGCAGATCGAATGCCGCAGGGCCACTGAATTCCGGCATCACGTAGTCGCATAGCACTACGTCCCAAGACTGCTTGGCAAGTGCCGCCTTCATCGCCTCCGGCGTGTCGACTCTCAGCGACTCGGGCTCGAAGCCCGCTTGGCTGATACGGTGCACGAGCAGCCGCGCCTCGTCCTCTGAGTCCTCGACGATGAGTACGCGCAGTCGCGTGCCATGGACCATTGCGCTACAGCCAGTAACCGTGTTGACTCTAGCAATGAATATTCCCTGTACGCATCAGGGATGATCGTGGCGCTTTGCGATGAAGACCACGGCTGCACTGGCGGTATTTTGCAAGCCGGTTGGGCACGCACACTTCCATCCTCGTCAGCTGGACGAAAGCAACGCTGAGAGGCCACATGCGACCTTGCCGCGCGGGCACGTCAACTTAATTTCGTCGAACAAGAATCCGGCGAGTAGGAGTGCGCTATGCCACAAGCGGCTTATCCGTATGTCCACTTGTGGCCGATAGCGACCGGTCCTCACGCGTCCCGAAGCCACGCCTCGTGGGGGAGGGTGATGGACGAAATAGCGCGTACAAACCCCTGTGGGGATGCCACGCTGCTATTGCCGTCGGCGGTAACAGAGATGCTCCACGACACCTAGGCTCCGACGTATTCCTCGCTAAGAAGAGCGGGAGGCGATTAGCCTAAGTCGTTGTTTTTGGCTCATCGTGTTTAACCAAAAAGACCGCAGCCAACGGGCAAGACCACTACGTTCTACGAGCGGCGGACTACCGGGTGCCGGCATCTGCTCTTGGTCCAACATGGACAGTACGGATGAGGGAAGTATTCAAGCCAGCGCGCAGTTCACCCATAGCGGAACCTCTCAGGTATCGTTCCGCTCGCAGTACGTGCGTTACACAAAGAGGAGAATGTCCATGAACATCTTGCGGAAATCTGATCGTGCATCAATCCTCGTCACTGTCGCCGCTGCTGCTTTGCTGTTGACGACATTTTCGAGCATGTCGTTCGCAGAGGAAGTTACAGTCACGCTGGGCGGCAATCAAGAAGTCCCTGCAGTCATGACGTCGGCCTCGGGAAGCGGAACAATCATGATCAACGACGACATGACCGTGGGGGGAAGCGTTACTACGACAGGTATAAAGGCGACAGCGGCGCACATCCATATGGCGGTGACGGGAAAGAATGGGCCAGTCATCGTGCCGTTGAAGAAGAGTGGAGAAAATATGTGGTCGGTCCCGGCAGGCGCTAAGTTGACGGAAGCACAATTCAAGGCGTTTAAAGCTGGGGGTCTGTACGTGAACGTTCACAGCGCCGCGCACAAGGGTGGAGAGATTCGCGGCCAACTGAATCCATAGCAAACTTTTCCAATGCGCCATCGGCGCGAACACTGCGCGCGCGAGCGCCGGGGACGGGAATCCGGGTTGGCTCTTAGCTTCCCGGATTCCCGCTGTCCGGTCAGCATCTAACGCCGCACCATGAACCGGCCGCTTTGTACGGTCTCCGCCAGGTCTCGACCCACTCGGTTGCGCTGCCCATACAGGCTGGCTTGCTTCTCGGGCATCGCGTTGCTTGGGATCTTCCTTAGCGCCTGTCAGTGCCACCTGTCTGCGGCGGATTTATCGGGATTGGAAAGTCAGCGTGGTCCGAAGGCGAGCGAGCCAAAGCCCGGTTGGCCCAATGCTCAGCTGGTGACAGTTCATTTGATAGACGATCGGTTCATTCCGGACAAGCTCAGCTTCCGGCACGACGTTCGCTATCATCTTCGCCTAAGGAACGATGGTACCTCCATGCACGAATTCACAGCTCCCGAATTCTTCAAGGCAATCGACGTTATGAACGCTGACGCGCTGGAGCCGGAAGCCAATGGGATGGTGCTGCAACCAGGGCAGCAGAAGGACCTCTACTTCGTTCCGCGAAAACCTGGCCGATACGGCCTGACGTGTGCGGACCATGACTGGGACGGGATGGTCGGTGAGATCGCTGTTGAGTAAGGCATGCGGGCCTTGTCCAAGGCCGGCGACGCGGGCTAGACCGGCCGAAGATTGTTAATCAATGAGACGCATCCGATTGCGCGGTCGCTCCGTAAATGCGGCTTGGGCATCGCGGACGGTGCCCGTTCAATGCAACCAACGAGGATGAAGCTATGAAGACCACAATCGCCCGCTTGTTGACCGCGGGCGCGCTGCTGCTTTCGATGAGCCACGCCTTCGCCGCCGACAGCGGGCCCAGCCAGTCGGCCGCGCCCGACAAACTGGCCGCCGCGCGCGCGCAGATCGCGACCAAGAACTGGGCCGCCGCGATCGTCGAACTCAAGCGCGTCAACGACACCGGCAATGCCGACTGGAACAACCTGATGGGCTATTGCCTCCGCAAGGGTCCGACCCCCGATTTCGCGGGGGCGGAGAAGTTCTACAACGAAGCGCTGCGCATCGACCCCAAGCACCGCGGCGCACTTGAATACTCGGGCGAGCTCTACCTAATGATGGGCAACGTGGCAAAGGCCGAACAGCGCCTGGCGACGCTCGATAAGCTCTGCACGTTCGGGTGTGAGGAATTCAGCGAACTGAAGGCGGCGATTTCCCGATACAAGGCCACGGGCAGAGCCTCATCGACCTATTGACGGCTCTGTTCCGGTGCGGGCGCGATACGCGATCAGCAGCTCGACACTGCCTTAAGACTCAGATAGCACACGCACGGGAGCGCCAATGATTCTCGAGTCGGCTGTTCTGGATGTGAAGCCGCGCCAGACCCAGGAGTTCGAGCACGCATTTGCGAAGGCCCAGCACATCATTAGCGCGTCGCCGGGATACATCTCGCACGAGTTACAGCGCTGCATCGAAAAACCGAGTCGCTATATCCTTCTCGTGCGCTGGCGAACACTTGAGGATCACACGGAAGGGTTTAGAAGGTCGGCTCCATACCAGGAATGGAAACGGTTGCTTCATCACTTCTACGACCCTTTCCCGACGGTTGAGCACTATGAGCCGCTTGCGAGTGCCACCTAACCCCTCATTGCACCCGCTGCGCGACGGCGGGCAAACCCATCGATATGAATACGACGATATCGCTATTGCTGCGCTACTATCTTGGCGAATGAGGTGCTGTGCCTCGACGGGGTGAATGCGCCATACGGCGACATCCGCCTGTTCGGGGATTCGATTGCCCGGCTTGCGTCGGAGGCGATCTCGCGGGCGACGCGCTGATCTCGCAGCATCTCGGCATTGTCTGACCGACCCGGGAAGGAAGAACCAAATCATGATGTACACCTGCACCCCTGCCGACCTGGCGCCCCGGCGCGCTTCGCCGGCGCGGAAGAGCGCCCGTAACAGCGTTTCCGCGCGCAGCTCGTCCAGGCGCATTGTGCGCGATCGCAAGGGCCGCAGCCTGCGCGTCGATTTGCATTGCCATTACCTCAATCCGGACGTGCAGGCGAAAGTCGCGCACCTCAACCCCGGGCAGTACGAGCCCTCGGTGCAGTTCGCGAACGCGCTGACGCGCGAAACCAACGCGAAGCAGATGCAGGATCGCGCGCAGGCGCTTTCCTCGATCGAGCGGCGCCTGAAGGACATGGACCGCATGGGCATCGACATGCAGGTGGTATCGCCGGCGCCCAATCAGACCTACTACTGGACGGAGGCCGGCATGGGGGCGGAGCTCGCCCGCGCGGTCAACGACCGTCTGGCGGAGATTGTCGCGAAATGGCCCGACCGCTTCGTTGCGCTCGGGACGATTCCGCTGCAGAACGTCGATCTCGCCGTGCTCGAGCTGGAGCGCGCGGTGAAGCGGCTGGGACTGCGCGGCGTCGAGATCAATCCGAGCGTCAACGGCCTCGATCTGGTCGACCCGAAGCTGAACCTCGAACGCTTCTTCGCCAAGGCGCAAGAGCTCGACGCGGTGATCTTCATGCACCCGATCGGCTTCACCCAGGGCGAGCGGCTGTCGAATCACTACTTCAACAACGTCATCGGCAATCCGCTCGAGACCACGGTGGCCGCGAGCCATCTCATTTTCGACGGCGTGATGGAGCGCCATCCCAGGCTCAAGATCGTCCTGCCGCACGCCGGCGGCTATCTCGCGCACTACTGGGCGCGCATGGATCACGCTCATTGCGTGCGGCCCGATTGCCGGGTCGCGATCAAGAAGGCGCCGACCTCCTACCTGAAGAAGTTCTACTTCGACATCATCACCTTCGACCCCGTCATGCTCGGCCATCTCATCGGCAAATGGGGCGCGGACCACGTCGTCCTCGGAACCGATTATCCTTACGACATGGGTGAGGTCGATCCGGTCGGGCTCATCGGCAAGGTGCCCGGGCTGAGCGCGGCGGACAAGCAGGCGATCATGGGCGGCAACGCGGCGCGGCTGCTGAAGATCCGCCCGCGCGCGCTGACTGCGCATTGTCACGCCTAATTCACGCGGCGCGTAAGGAAGCCTTCGGGCCTGGACAGACTGACTCCCGCGCGCACCGCCGCGCGATCGGACTGATGATCATCGCGCCCATGCTGTGGAGCATCGCCGGCGTGGTCACGCGTCATCTCGATTCCGCCGGGCGCTGGGAAGTGGCTTTCTGGCGCAGCCTGTTCGCCGCCTTGTTCGTGCTCGGCGCATTGCTCGTCACGCGTCGCGGCGGCGCTTGGCGTGCGCTGCGCGCCGGCGGCGGCTACGGCCTGCTGTCCGGCGCGATGTGGGCCATCATGATGATCGCGTTCATGCTGGCGCTGATGACCACGACCACCGCCAACACCCTGATCGTCAACAGCATCACGCCGCTGCTCACGGCGCTTCTCGCGCGCGCGGTGCTGCGCGATCCGATCGCCGCGCGCACCTGGACAGCGATCGGGCTCGCGCTCGCCGGCATGCTGTGGATGTTCGGCTCGCGCTTCGCCGCGGGCGAACCGCGCCACCTGGCCGGAATGGCGATCGCCCTCGCCGTGCCGCTGGCCGCGGCGGTGAATCTGGTGACGCTCAAGCATGCCGGCCGCTCGGTCGACCTCGTTCCGGCTGTGCTCATCGGCGCCGCGCTCTCGGCCACCGTCAGCTTGCCGTTCGCGTTGCCGTTGCGCGCCAGCGCGCACGATCTCGTCTTGCTCGCCGTGCTCGGGTGCCTGCAGCTCGGCTTGCCGTGCATGCTCATGGTGCGCGCAAGCCCGCACCTGTCGGCGCCCGAGATTTCGCTGCTGGCGATGCTCGAAGTAGTGCTCGGCCCGCTCTGGGTCTGGCTGGGCGCGGGCGAAGCGCCGGCGTCGGCGACGCTGGCGGGAGGCGCGCTGGTGATCGGGGCGCTGCTGCTGAACGAGCTGGCCGCCTTCGGCGGGCGGGTGCGCGCGCGGCCGCGTGCCGCGGGACAAGGATGAGTCCCGACAGGGTCATGAAGATCTCGGTCGTCGTGCCGGCGTTCAATGAAGAGCGGCTTCTCGCCGTCTCGTTGCGCTGCCTGCACGTGGCCATGGCGGTGTTCGCGCGGCGCGGCTGGGCTGCGGAGCTGATCGTGTGTGACAACAACTCGACCGACCGCACGGCCGAGATCGCGCGCGCGGCGGGCGCCCGGGTCGTGTTCGAGGCCGTCAACCAGATCAGCCGTGCCCGCAACACCGGCGCGGCCAATGCGCAGGGCGACTGGCTGATCTTCGTTGACGCCGATTCCTACCCGAGCCCGGCCCTGTGCGAGGACGTCGCGCGGGAGATTCAATCCGGCCGCTGCCTCGCCGGCTCCAGCACGCTGCGGATCGAGTCGAATCGTGCGCTCGTGCGGCCGCTGGGTTTTGTGTGGAACGCACTTAGCAGGATCAACAAGTGGGGGGCCGGTGCGTTCATCTTCTGCGAGGCGGCCGCCTTCAAGCGCCTCGGCGGCTTCAGCCAGGAGCTGTACGCGGCCGAGGAAATCGATCTGTTTCGCAGGCTGAAGCGCCTTGCGCGCCGCGCCGGGCGGACCATCGCGATCCTTCATCGCCACCCCTTGGCGACGAGCGGCCGCAAGGCGAGGCTCTACACCGCGCGCGAGCTGCTGACGTTCGCGGCGAAGACCGTTGCGAGCGGCGGCCGAACGCTGCGCAACCCCAAGCAATGCTTCTCGTGGTACGACGGCCGGCGTTAATGGCGCCGCGCCTCGATCTAGAAGGAGTCCGTCATGAGTAACGACGCAGTTCTGCACGATATCGACGCGCGCGGCGTCGCGAGCGTGATCCTCAATCGTCCCGAGGTGAACAACGCCTACGACGACGCCGTCATCCAGGGCCTGCTGGACGCGATGGACGCGCTGGGCGCGCGCGGCGGGGTGCGCGCCGTGGTGTTGCGCGGCGCGGGGAAGCACTTTCAGGCGGGGGCCGATCTGAAATGGATCCGGCGCGTGGCCGGGCAGTCGGCGCAGGAGAACGAGCGCGCCTCGCGCGCCACGGCGCAGGCGGTGCGGCGGCTGAACGAGCTTGCGGTGCCGACGGTCGCGCTGGTGCAAGGCGGGTGCTTCGGCGGGGGGACCGGAATCGTGGCGGCGTGCGACGTGGTCATCGCCGCGGACAATGCGATCTTTTCGATCGCGGAAACGCGCTGGGGGCTGATGGCGGGAATCATCCTGCCGCAGCTTGCCGACGCGATCGGCGCGCGGCAGGTGCGCCGCTACGCGCTTACCGGCGAGCGCTTCGGGGCGCAGGAGGCGCGCCGAATCGGGCTGGTACACGAGGTGGTGCCGCTCGCCGGGCTCGAAGCCGCCGGCGCGCGCGTGGTCGAGCAGTTATTGCAGAACGCCCCCGAGGCCAATGCCCAGACCAAGCGCGTCGCGCTCGAGTTCGCCTGGGGCGCGGTGGACGAGCCTGTTTTCGAGCGGCTCGTGGCGCAGCACGCCGCCAAGCGCCGCGGCGCGGAGGCGGCCGAGGGGCTCGCTTCGTTCGTCGAGAAGCGGCCGGCGCGCTGGCCGGCGTAGCCGCAGGGTCACGCGCCCACGGCTGCCGCCAGGTCCTGCGGGAACTCGGCCATCGCCTCGCCGCTCGCGACGAGCTCCTCGCGCTGGTTGCGCAGCTCGATCTCGAGCAGCAGCCAGCGGCTCTCGTGCGTGGTCTTCTTGTGCACCACCCGCGCGCGCGGCCGGATCGTGTCGCCCGGGCGCACCGGGGCGCGCCAGCGCGTCTCCAGGCGCCGGTGCACGCCGCCGCGCTGGTACAGCCAGTCGGTGAGCATGCGCGTGATCAGGCCGAAGCTCGTCATGCCGTGCATGATGATGCTGCCGAACTGCGTCTTGCCGAAACTTTCCTTCATGTACTCGTCGTCCAGGTGCAGCGGGTTGTAGTCGAGCGAGGCGTCGCAGAACTCGCGGATCGTCTCGCGCGTCACCGCGAAGGCGGAGCCTTCGATCGCATCGCCCAGCCGGATCTCGTCGTACGCGCCGGTCATCGCTTTCTCACAGCGGCCGGATCGTCTGCCCGCGGCCGCTGCAGATCACCTTGCCGTGCTGGTTGAAGAAGACGTTGTCGTGCACCGCGAACAGCCTGTCCTTGCGCATGAACTTGTCGAGGCAGCGCGCCTGCAGCGTGATGCGGTCCCCGGGGCGCGCCGGGATGTGGTAGCTCCAGCATTGCCCGGCATTGATCGTGCCCGGGCTGCGCATCCAGTCGTCGGCCGGGGTGCAGGCGAACATGAGCAGGATATGAATCGACGGCGGCGCGATCAGGCCGCCGTAGGGCGAGCGCTTCGCGTACGCCTCGTCCAGGTACAGCGGATGCAGGTCGCTCACCGCGCGGCAGTACTTGCCGATCGCCTCCGCCGTAAGCAGATAGGGCAGCGTGCGGCGCGGCTCGCCGGGCACGAGATCGTCCCAGCCCTTTCGCGCCGCGGCGTCCTTCCAGAAGTCGGTTTCGAACCGCGCTTCGCTCATGGTCGATTGTCCCGAGACCCGGATGGGAGTGTCAACTGACGGTCCGCTGTTATCCGGGCGTCCGGACGCTGTGCGGTCGCGCGCGGGAAAGCGTAGGCCATGCAAGTGGCCTGCGCCATCAACCGAGGGGATTACGACAACCATGAACCTGATCGAGAAGCATCTCGCAACTATCTTGTTTCGCAACTGGTGGGTGCTGTTGCTGCGTGGCCTTATCGCCATCGCGTTCGGCCTCCTGGTCTGGTTTCAGCCCGGGATCTCTCTCGCCGCGCTGGTGCTGTTGTTCGGCGCCTACGTCATGGCGGACGGCATCCTTGGCGTCTGGACCGCGATCGCGGGACGCGCGGAGCACGAGCACTGGTGGCTGCTCCTGCTCGAGGGCCTGCTCGGCATCGGGGTCGGGATTCTGACCTTCTTCGCTCCGGACATCACCGCGCTCGGGCTGCTGTTCTACATCGCGATCTGGGCGGTGGCCACGGGCGTGCTCGAGATCGCGGCTGCGATCCGCCTGCGCAAGGAGATCGGGGGCGAGTGGCTGCTCATCCTCTGCGGGCTTGCCTCGGTCGTGTGCGGCGTTCTCCTGGTGGTGTCCCCCGGAGCGGGCGCGCTCGCCGTCCTCTGGTTGATCGCCACCTACGCCATCGTGTTCGGCGTTCTGCTCGTCATCCTGGCGCTCAAGGCGCGCTCGTTCATCACACAAACCGGAAGGCTCGAATGAGCGATGAAGGCAAGGATGTGGTGGTGGTCGATATCAGGATTCCGTTCTGGTCGATGGTGACCCTGCTCGTCAAATGGGCGCTCGCGTCGATTCCGGCGTTCATCATTCTCTTCGTTATCGGCGCCTTGCTATCGGCGCTGTTCGGGGGGGTATTCCACTGGGGCATGATGGGACGGGGCGTATAGCGGTCGCCCACGCTTCAAGTCGCTGCCCGACTAATGCGCTGCGCAGGATCAGCGCGCCCTGCTTGCAGCGCGGCTAGCGCGACAGATGCAATCCCGGATCGTCGGTCGGCACGCAGCGGCTGGTCGCGTAAGCCGAGTAGTTGGCGTGGTGCGTCTCGGAGGCGAATCGCTCGTAGCGCAGCAGCTCCGGCGGCGATTGCTCTCGCTGCGCCTTCTGGTACTCGCCGAAGCCTTCGTAGTAGAGCTTGTGCTCGGCGAGCTCGAGCTTGCCCCTTCTCGCGTCGCAGTCGAATACGCTGTCAAATATCCCTGACAGCTGCCACTCGGACAGCGGCCTGTCCGCCAGGATCTTGTAGCCGCGCAGGAACGGTGCGTGCTCGTCGTAGTCGCTGCGAGGCGGAACCACGAGATACCATCCCAAGGCCCAGGTGGCCGACGTACTGCTGAGCAGGATTGCAGCCAGGATCGCGCGCTTCATGTCGCTCTGCGCCGTTGCCCCGGCGCGGGGTGTGATGAGATGCGAGCAGGCTACTCCTTTCCGGACCGCAGGGGCGGATCGGAGCGGTGCCCTTGAAGCCCGCCGCCCGGACCCTCACCTAAGGCGTCATGGACCTCGACTTCGGGCCGCCGGGAGCGGGCGACGCGGCGCTGCTGGACGCGTACTCGCAGGCGGTGGTGCGCGCGGCCGAACGGGCCGCGCCCGCGGTGGTGCATCTCGAGGTGCAGCCCGGGCGGGCGGGTGCCATGGGCAGCGGCTCGGGCTTCGCCTTCACCCCGGACGGTCTGCTTCTGACCAACAGCCACGTCGTGCACGGTGCGAAGAGCATCCGCGCGACCTTTGCCGACGGGCTTAGCCGCGACGCCGACCTGCTGGGCGAAGACCCCGAGACGGACGTTGCGCTGCTGCGCATCGGCGCGGACGGCCTGCAGCCGGTCGCGCTTGGCACCTCGCGCACGCTGCGCGTGGGCCAGGTCGCGATCGCGCTCGGCAATCCCTACGGCTTCCAGCACACGGTTACCGCCGGCGTGGTGAGCGCGCTCGGGCGCAGCCTGCGCGCACAGTCCGGGCGGCTGATCGACGACGTGCTGCAGACCGACGCCGCGCTCAATCCGGGCAACTCCGGCGGTCCGCTGGTCGATTCGCGCGGCGAGGTGATCGGCGTCAACACCGCGATCATCCCGGGAGCGCAGGGACTGTGCTTCGCCACCGCGATCGACAGTGTCAAGTGGGTCGCGATGCAACTGCTCAAGGATGGCCGCGTAAGGCGCGCCTACCTCGGCTTCGCGGGCGCGAACGTCGCGCTGCCACGGCGCGTGGCGCACCACCTGGAGCTGGGCAACGCGCGCGCGGTGCGGGTCGAGTCGACCGACAAGGACGGCCCGGCGCGCGGCGCGGACCTGCAGCCCGGCGACCTGATCGTGCGCTTCGAGGGCCTGGCGGTGAACGGCATCGACGACCTGCACCGCCTGCTCACCGCCGAGCGCATCGGCAGCGCGGCCCGCCTAACCGTGGTGCGGCGCGCGAACAAGCTCGAGCTGAAGGTGGTGCCGGCCGAGCGCTAGGTCCGCCGCGGGCCGGTTCTCAGCGCAGCATGCGGCATATCGCTGCGCCGAAAGCGTAGGCGTCGCCCGGCCAGCGTGCGGTGATCAACTTGCCGTCGACCACGACGAAGCCCCGCCGGGGCTGCTGCGGAGTATCGCGCAGCAGCGGCACCGGGCCCGGCAGGAAGTCTTCGCGCGCGCGCAGCCGGGAAATCACCTCGTCCTGCGTCGTGGTGTGCGGATAGGTCCGGTAGTAGCTGCCGAGCCAGGCGCGAGTGAGGGTCCAGGCGGCGAGCTCCTGCGAGCGCAGCAGGCAGGTGCAGCGTTTGCCGTACAGCACCGACCTGCCGTCGCCACGCGCGCTGCGCGCGGCGAGCAGCACGCCGTGGCAGATGGCGGCGAGCGGCTTGTCCGCAGCGACCACCTGCGCTACCAGACGCTGCAACACGGGCGACTCGAGGTAGGGCCGCATGCCGGGCGCATGTCCGCCGGGCAGGATCAGCACATCGACTTTGTCCGCCGCGACCGCATCGTAGCTCAGGGGATTGCGGTAGGCGGCATCACGCAGCATCGCAGCGTAGGCGTCGCGCGCGTCGCGCCGCGCCATCAACCATCGCTTCCAGGGCCCCAACCCGCGCCCGCTCAACATGCGCGCGTCCGCGCCCGCCGGTTCTCCGCGCGGCGTGGCAAAGCGCAGCTCGAGTCCGGCCTCGCGCAGGACCTGCCAGGTAATCGCTGCCTCGGACGGATCGAAGTCCGTCTGCGCCAGGGGCATCAGAATCACCATAGCCCGACATGCTAGCAGCGGGCGATTGCCGGGCGGAGTTGCATTTGATAACGTGGCGGCGCGACTTGGAGCGCGATAACAAGGAGGAGAGGGTCATGCTGACAGTCAGGAATATCGCCATAGCCGCCGCGCTGGCGGCGGCCTTCACCGGCGCGGCGGCGGCCGACGAGATCAAGGCCGGTTCGATCACCAACAGCCCGCCGATGATTTCGTACGCGTCCGACGGCACCACGCTGCAGGGGGCAATCGTCGACCTGGCCGACGCGATGAGCCGCCAGATGGGCAGGAAGATCGCGTTCGAATCGATTCCGTTCAAGGGCCTGCTGCCGGCGATGGAGGCCAAGCGCATCGACATCACCTTCACGCTGATGAACGACACGCCGGAGCGCGAGAAGCTGATCGACTTCGTCGACTTCTTCAACCTCGGCACCATGCTGCTGGTGCAAAAGGGCAATCCGCATCACATCGCGAGCCTCGAGGGCGCCTGCGGCATGACCGTCTCGACGGTGCAGGGCTCGACCCAGGTGACGCTGGTGAACGAGACCAGCGAGAAGTGCAAGGCGGCCGGCAGGCCGCCGATCGAGAACCTGCAGTACGCGCAGCCGGCCGACGCGCGGCTGCAGGTGCAATCCGGCCACGTGGCGGCGTTCCTCGGCAACTCGCCGGTGATGGTCTACCTCGCCAAGACCGCCGGCGGGGGGACGATCTTCGACGTGGTGCAGGGGCACGTCTACCAGCCGGTGCCGCTCGGCATCGGCGTGGCGAAGTCGAACACGCAGCTGCGCGATGCGCTGAAGAAGGCGCTCGACGCGCTGATCGCCGACGGCAGCTACCGCAAGATTCTCGAGAAGTGGGGCGTCGAGGACGGCGCCGTGAACTCGGCCACGATCAACGGCGGGGCGAACCTCAAGCTCTAGCGGGCGCGCCGGATCGCCCATGACCCGCGTCGTCCCGCTGCGCCGGCCCTGGCTGTGGCTGGGCAGCGCGGCGGTGCTCGTCGTCGCGGCGCTGCTCGCGCTCTCGATCTGGCGCAATCCCAACATCCAGCACGGCGTGATCCTGCAGTACCAGTTCGCGCCTGCGATCCTGCAGGGGCTGCGCACCACCGTCGTGCTGGCGCTGCTCGCGGCGGCGATCGGCAGCGCGCTCGGCGTGCTGCTCGCGGTGATGCGCCTGTCGCCGAGCCCGATCCTGCGCCTGGCGAGCGGCTGCTACACCTGGCTCCTGCGCGGCACGCCGCTGCTGGTGCAGATCCTGATCTGGGGCAACCTCGCGCTGCTGTTCGAGCACCTCGGCCCGTTCCGCACCAACGACGTGCTGACGCCGTTCGTCGCCTCGGTGATCGCGCTCGGCCTGAACGAGGGCGCCTACATGGCGGAGATCGTGCGCGCCGGCATCATCGCGGTCGACCGTGGCCAGAACGACGCCGCGCTCGCGCTCGGCATGTCGCACCCGCTCGCGATGCGGCGCATCATCCTGCCCCAGGCGCTGCGGGTGATCCTGCCGCCGGCCGGCAACCAGTTCATCTCGCTGCTCAAGGCGACCTCGCTGGTGTCGGTGATCGCCGGCGGCGACCTGCTGACCGCAGCCGAGAACATCTCCTCGGCCAACCTGCACACGATCGAGCTGATGCTGGTGGCGACTTTCTGGTACCTGGTGCTGACCACGATCACCAGCCTGGGCCAGCATTACGTCGAGCGCCGCCTGGGCAGGACCGGGGTGGGGATGCATGCCGCCCACTGAGGCGCCCGTCCCGCGCGCGATGGTCCGGGCGCTGGACGTTCACAAGCGCTACCGGCGCGAGGAAGTCCTCAAGGGCATCGAACTCGAGGTCCGCAGCGGCGAGGTGTTTTGCCTGATCGGACCGTCGGGCTCGGGCAAGAGCACCTTCCTGCGCTGCATCAACCATCTGGAGAAGATCGACGCCGGGCGGCTGTACGTCGACGGCGAGCTGGTCGGCTATCGCGAGCGCGGCGAGCGCCTGTACGAGCTGCATCCGCGCGAGGTCTGCCGCCAGCGCGCCGCCATCGGCATGGTGTTCCAGCGCTTCAACCTGTTCCCGCACCTGACCGCGCTCGAAAACCTGATCGAGGCGCCGCTCAGGGTGCGGCGCGAGCCGCGCGCGCAGGCCGTCGAGCGCGCCCGGGCGCTGCTCGAGCGCGTCGGCCTGCAGGACAAGGCCGATGCCTACCCGGCGCACCTGTCGGGCGGGCAGCAGCAGCGAGTGGCGATCGCGCGCGCGCTGGCGATGCGGCCGAAGCTGATGCTGTTCGACGAGCCGACCTCGGCGCTCGATCCCGAGCTGGTGGGCGAGGTGCTGAGCGTGATGCGCGCGCTGGCCGACGACGGCATGACCATGATCGTCGTCACGCACGAGATGGCGTTCGCGCGCGACGCGGGCGACACGGTCGCTTTCATGGACGGGGGCGTGATCGTCGAGTCGGGCGCACCGGGCGAGATCCTGTCGCGGCCGCGCCACGAGCGCACGCGCGCTTTCCTGTCGCGCGTCATCGGCGCGCGCGCCTGAGCGCCGGCCAGCGACGTCCGCGAACGCCTATTTCGTCGGCAACTGCAGCCGCGGCGCGCTGGGGCTGGGAGGTTCCGGCTGCGGGTTCAGTTGCGGGTTCACCAGGTGCATCGTGCCGGGCTTCTGCGCGCTCTGCCCCTGTCCTGGCAGGGACGGCGCGCCGCCGTGCGGCATCGGGTATTCGATCGCTTCGGCCGGCTCCTGGACGATGAAGCTGCGCCAATCCGACCATGGCCCGGGCGCATTTCCCGGAGTGTAGTGCTCCCTGACGCGGAACCAGTACTGGTTGCCCAATTTATGGCTGTGCGGTCTCAACTGGTCGAACGTCCAGCCCCCGTGAAACGTTGGCGCGATCTCTACCGCGCGCGATCCGCCGTTCAATCCGATGGACGTATGCCAGGGGCTGCGAGCAGTCGGAAATCCGGATTGCGGAATTCCGCCCGGCGGGGTGTGGGCCGCAACGTAAGCGTTGTTTTCCTGGGTGACGACGTTCGCCCGCTGCCATTCGATATCGCAGCACGCCCAGTCCGAATACCGAGCGTGGGGCGGTAGCGTTCCCGATGCCGTGATGAACCCCACCGGGGGCGGCTCGCCGTGGAATACCTGGCCTTCGGTCGGCATGGCGATGACCGGCGGCGCAAGCCCCCGCATGACGACCGTGCTGCTGACTCGACTCCGATCGCCGACCGCTCCCTTGATGCCGATCGGTTTGCCGATATTCGGACTGCCGATGAAGGTGTGGTGCCAGTTGCTCCACGAGCCCTGTACGCCGGAGGTTGAAATCAAACGCGTCCGCACATACCAGTTTCCCTGCAGCCACTGCGCGGTGTCCCGGGCCGAAAAGTCTTTTGTGTTGTATTGGTGAATGGCCGTGACGCCGTATTTGACGTCGATGGTTACCTGTCCCGAATCGGGCGAAATCGTGCTGGGAGTCGTCGTCGTCGCCGGCTCGCAGCCCTGCACCGGCCAGGGCTCGGAATTGTTGTCGTCGGACGGCGGTGCGTTCGTGCCCGGCCGGCAATGTAAGGTTTCCAGGGCGTAACTCTTCACTTCGCCTTTCGGATAGCTGAAGCTGAGCTTGAAAGGCTGGTTGGTCGAGATCGTCGAAGGCCCCTGCAAGGTCGGCGTCGGCGGCTTGGCGCCGGAGGAATCCGCCAGGGCTAGCCCCGGCAGCAGAACGAGGCCGAAAACGATCGTCAAGCCTCCGATCATGAATTTCCGAGTATGCATAAGCATCTATCGTTTCCTGCGTGCTTCCATCGCGCCGCTGTCGATCGATAAGTCGCTTCCCTTGTACAAACGGTTCAAAATCACCGCAAGCGCGGCAGTGTGGCCGGATTCGTGCGCGGACTCGTGTGCAAGCCGGGGCCGCCCGCGGGAGACGCGTCGGCGGCCTGCTTGGCGCGCGCGATCTCTGCCTCGGCCTGGTCGATGAGCCGGATGGCACGTTGGCGGTGCGCACCGACGGCGGGAGCGTCGGCGGCGTTTGCCGCCCCGTTGAGCAGGGCGGCGGCCTTGACCAGATGAGCGTAGGCGTCATCGAGCCCGGAGTCGGCGGCCAGGGCGGGCAGCGCCATCAAGGCTCCCGCCACTGCCAGCGCCGCGATCCGGCACCTGCCGCGAATTCCGACTCGAGCCGGATTGATCACGATTCACTCCTCGCCGAGAGGAAAATCTGGCGCCGGCGCCGGCTAGCCTTGCACGCGCTGGTAGCCCTTCGGCACGACGAACGCACCGTCGTGCACCCCTTCCATCTTGAGCGCCTTGATCTCGTAGGTGAGGGAGAAAAGGGGCTCGCCGGCGCTCTTCTGCCCGCTTTCCTTGTTGCTCGAAAACATGCTGGTCAGGCCGGACATGAACGATTTCGAGCTCTCGGGCTGGCTGGTGCCGCCCGACTCGTTCTCCGCGCAGGCATTGCCTTCGAGGTCCCAGTCGACGCGCGTGCGGACCGGATGGCCCTTGATGCGCGCCAGCTCCCTGCCGACCCCGATCAGCGCCGCGCGGTCGCTCTCGCTCAGCTGCCCCATGTAGCCGAGTATGGCCTTGCCGACTTCGGGCGGCAGCGGCTCGGACCGATCGCGCGAACGGATCCTGGCGCGCTCGTGCATCGAGTGCGCGTACGCGCGGTCGAAGACCTGCTCGAGGTGCAGCGCTTCGCGCATGCTATTGGTTAGGGGGGTGGTCCAGGTGTCGATCTTGAGCGAGCTGGTCGAATCGCGCCCCTTGTTGTCACGCAGCGTGACGATCCACGCCACGCGGTATTCGGTGGCGTCGAAGCCGTTGATGTCCTGCTTCTGCCCGGTCGGCGTCACGCTGAAGCTCTTCTTCGCGACGCGCATGACGCAGCCCGGCTCGCGCTTCGCCTCCGGCTGCTTCTGCTTCTCGGCCGCGGCCTCCTTCGGCTCGGGCTTGGCCGGCTTGACGCAGCCCTTGAGCGGACACTCCGTGTACTGCTTCTTGCGCAGGTCCATCGTCCAGCGCAGGTCGCGGTCGAGCCGTTCGATGACCGCGTCCTCGTTGGGACCGAACATGTTGACCAGGAAGCCGCTGAAGGCGCCGGTGCCCTTGAAGGTGTTCTCGTCGCGGCTCATGTCGGCGCGGACGTAGCGGCGCTCGTTGGTCTCGAACGGGAACATGCCCTTCAGGCCGTTGCTCGAGACGTGGGTCTCGATCACCGCGGTCGGATGCACCGGCGTGTTGTCCGGTTCCGGGGCGGGCGGCGGCGTCGTGGTGCATCCCGCCGCGGCCATTGCGACGATCGATACGAGTAAGCTGCGCATTCTGGCGACCTCCGTTTCGCGAAGTATATCCCGCCGTTCAGGCGACCAAATCAATACTTCGTCGCAGCGCCATTGTGCCGCGCCGCGGCAGCAGGGACAATCTTGCCGCTTGCACTCAGGGAACAAAATTCATGTCCGGAAATGAGCGGCCCGCATCCGCGCAGGTGGCGCGGCTGCAGGAGGTGGTCAAGACCTACGACGACGAAGGGCTGCGGGTGACCGCGGTCGACGGCGTGACGTTCGACATCCCGCGCCGGCGCTTCGCCATGATCGTCGGGCCCTCGGGCAGCGGCAAGACGACGCTGCTCAACCTGCTCGGCTGCATCGACGTGCCGAGCTCGGGCCGGATCGAGGTCTGCGGCCAGGACGTGGCGGCGCTGTCGGACGACGCGCTGTCGGACTTCCGCTCGCGCCACATCGGCTTCATCTTCCAGAACTTCAACCTGATCCCGGTGCTCTCGGCCTACGAGAACATCGAGTATCCGCTGCTGCTGCTCGGCACCGGCGCCGCCGAGCGGCGCGAGCGCACCGAGGCGATGCTCGAATCGGTCGGCCTGTCGGCCCAGCGCGAGCACCGTCCGAGCCAGCTGAGCGGCGGGCAGAAGCAGCGCGTGGCCATCGCGCGCGCGCTGGTGAAGGGGCCGGAGCTGGTGCTCGCCGACGAGCCGACCGCGAACCTGGACAGCCACACCGGCGCGTCGATCATCGAGCTGATGCGCAAGGTGCAGCACGAGCGCTCCGCGACGTTCATCTTCTCGACCCACGACCCGCAGCTCATCTCGCACGCCGAGGAGACCTACGCGATCCGCGACGGCAGGTTGGTCGAGCACCGCTCGGAGGCCGCATGAGCCTGCTCTTGAAGATCGCCTCGCGCAATATCCTGCGCAACGGCCGCCGCTCGCTGATGACGGTGCTCGCGATCGCGGTCGGCGCGAGCGCGATGCTGCTGTTCGGCGAGTACCTCGCATTCATGATCCTCGGGCTGCAGACCACCATGGTGCAGCGGATCGGCCACCTGACGGTATCGAGGCAGGGATACTTCGCCCTGGGCTCGGGCAATCCGGCCGCCTACGGCATCTCCGGCTACCGCGAGGTGATGAAGCTGATCGAGGACGACCCCGTGCTCAAGCCGATGCTGAACGTGGTGACGCCCAACGTGACGCTGTTCGGCATCGCCGGCAACTTCGACGTCGACGCCTCGAAGACCTTCTTCGGCTCGGGCGTGGTGTCCTCGGACCGCGAGCGCATGCGGCAGTGGAACGAATACGGCTTCGAGCGGACGTCGCCGGCGCAGCCGCCGGCGATGTCCGACGCGGAACCGACCCGCGGCGTGATCGGGGTGGGCCTGGCGCGCATCCTCGGCCTGTGCGAGCGCCTGCAGCTGGGCGATTGCCCGCCCCGCCCGGCGGCCGCGGGCGCGCCGCCCGTCTCGAGCGCGGTGAAGGGCTTCACCGAGCTCGCCAAGGGCGACCTCGAGGCGACGCGCAGCGCGCCCGGCGGCGGCCTGCCGCGCATCGACCTGCTCGCGGCGACCGCGGGCGGGGCGCCGAACGTGGTCAGCCTGTACGTCGCGCGCGCCGAGCCGCAGGGCGTCAAGGAGCTCGACGACAGTTACGTGGTGATGCCCCTCGAGCTCGCGCAGCAGCTGCTCTACGGCCGCGGCGAGCACAAGGCGGTCGGCATCGTGCTGCAGCTGCACCGCACCGCGGACATCCCGGCCGCGCGCGCGCGCCTCGCGGCGCTGTTCAAGGCGCACGGGCTCGATCTCGAGGCGCACGACTTCACCGAGCTGCAGCCGGTGTACAAGCAGATCATCGGCATGATGGGCGCGATCTTCAGCTTCATCGCCGCGATCATGGGCGTGATCGTGCTGTTCACCGTGGTCAACACCATGAGCATGAGCGTCATGGAGCGGGTGAACGAGATCGGCACCACGCGTGCGCTAGGGGTGCGCCGCGCCGGCATCCGGCGCCAGTTCGTCGCCGAGGGGTTGCTGCTCGGCGTGATAGGCGCGAGCGCCGGGCTGCTCGCGGGCGCTGCGATCGCGTACCTCGTCAACCGCGCCGGGCTCACCTGGACGCCGCCGATGCAGGCGCGGCCCGTTCCATTGCGGCTGCTCTCGAGCGGCATGCACACGCTCGTGATCGGCGTGTGGCTCGGGCTGGTCGCGCTCGCCACCGTCGCCGCGCTGATCCCGGCCAACCGCGCCGCGCGCATGCAGGTGGTCGACGCGCTGAGGCACGTATGAGGCTCGCCATGCGGCTGGTTCTCGCCTTGCTGTTTTCGATGACGAGCTCCTGGGCACTGGCGCAGCCGTCCGCGCAGGACATCGTCGCGGCCTCCGACCGGGTGCGCAACCCCGGGCAGCCCTTCAGGCTCACCAGCACGCTGCAGGAGTACGTCGGCGGCCAGCCGCGCGACCGCGTGGTGCTGACCGTGTACGCCAAGGAGGATGCGGCCACGCGCCAGTTCAAGAACCTGGTGCGCTACGTCGACCCGCCGCGCGACCGCGGCAAGATCGTGCTGCTCGACGGCACGCGAATGTGGTTCTACGACCCGGCCTCCAAGGTGAGCATCCGCATCTCGGCGCAGCAGCGCCTGATGGGCCAGGCCTCCAACGGCGACGTGATGACGGTCAACCTCGCGCGCGACTACCGCGCCACGCTCGCCGGCGAGGAAACCGTCACCGACGCCGACCGCGGCGCGCGCGATTGCTGGCACCTCGTGCTCGCCGCCGCCACCGCGGACGCGGTCTACAGCAAGATCGACTACTGGGTCGAGCGCTCGAGCAACCGTCCGGTGAAGGGCAAGTACTACTCCGACAGCGGACGGCTGCTCAAGATCGCCTACTTCCGCGCCTTCCGCGAGGAGCTGGGCGCGGCGCGCCCGACCGAGACCATCATCATCGACGCGGTGGACCCGAACCAGGTGACCACGATCAACTCGTCGGGCTACCGCTTCGAGACGATCCCCGAGGCCTGGTTCCAGCGTGAGTTCCTGCCGCGCCTGAAGGTCGAGTGATGCGCGCCGCCGCCCGCGTGCTGGCGGCGGCGTTCGCCGTGGCCGCGTGCGCGGCCCGCGCCGACGACGTCGAGCTCATCCCGCAGGCGGCGCGTGAAGCCGCCCCGGCGCCGGCCGCGCCGGCCGCGCGCGCGGCGAAGATCTTCCTCGAGGACGCGCTCACCGCCTGGTCGCGGCGCGAGCCCGTGGTGCCCATCCCCGGCGGCACGAGCCTCGATGCGCGCAACCGCGCGAGCGTCGACCTGCGCGGGCGCTGGCGCTTGGGCGAGGATCTCGAGCTGCACCTGAGCGACCGCGCGAGCGCGATCGCGCAGAACGATCTCGCCTTCGGCTCGAGCCGCAGCTGGCGCAACGACTGGCGCGAGGGCTACTTGAGCTGGGAGGCGGCGCCGCGCGCCTGGCTCGAGGCAGGGCGCATCAACCTGCGAAACGGCGTCGCGCTCGGCTTCAACCCGACCGACTTCTTCAAGACGCGCACGCTGGTCGACCAGAGCTCGCAGGATCCCTCGGCGCTGCGCGAGAACCGCCTTGGCACCTTCATGCTGCGCGGTCAGCGCATCTGGGACGGCGGCTCGGCGAGCCTCGCCTGGGCGCCGAAGCTGTACGACCCGAGCCCGGTCGAGACCGGCCTGCCGGCGGCGGGCCTGCGCGCGGGGCTGGACCGCACCAACGGCGCTTCGCGAATTCTCGTCAGCGCGAGCGTCGAGCTGGCGGACCTCGCCCCCCAGCTGCTCGTTTACCGCGAGAGCGGCGACACGCGCCTTGGGCCTCAACCTCTCGCGCACGATGGGCAGGAGCGTGGTGCTGTACGGCGAGTGGGCGGGGGGGCGCTACCCGAGCCTCGTCGCCCGCGCGCTCGCCTACGGGCGCGAGACCGGGACGCTGCCGGCGGCCGCGCCGCCGGTGCTGCCGGGCGACGCGGGCGATGAGTTCCAGAACGACCTCGCGCTCGGGCTGTCCTGGACCGGGGCGGCGAAGCTCACGATCAACGCGGAGTACCTGTACCACCAGGCGGGCATGACGCGCGATGACTGGCGGCGCTGGTTCGCGACCGGCACGGCGAACGCCGGCTCGCTGCCGATCACCGGCGCGCTGTGGTACATCCGCGCCTTCGCCGCCGACCAGCAGGAGCCCGCGACGCGCGAGCAGCTCTTCTTGCGCGCGGCCTGGAGCGACGCCTTCGTGCCGCACCTCGAGCTCTCGGGCTTCGCGCTGGTGAACCTGTACGACCGCTCGCGCCTGGTGCAGCTCGGCGCGAGCTACGACCTGTCCGACCGCTGGACGCTCGCGGCGTACCTGAGCGGGAATCTCGGCCGCGCCGACAGCGAGCGCGGCAGCTTGCCGCAGGCCGCGAGCGCGGCGCTGCAGGCGCGTTACTACTTTTGATCCTTCGGCATTGAGTCACCGTATATTGCTGATCGAGTTCTTCACGGTATCGTGTTTCGTCTTCATGATGTTCGACACCGCCGTAAACTGCCGGTTTTCGTTCTGCATCTGATTCTGGAGCTGGAGATATTGCAGATTGAAGGACATCTGCGTCTCTTGCATCTGTTTGACGGCCGTCAGCAATGGACCCCGTCGGTCAACGTCGACTGCGGCGTTGCCGACTTTACCGCCGACGCCGCCGATAGCGCTCTCCCCCTTCGCCGCGAGCGCGTCCAATCGCGCCGCCGACGCTCGGAGCCACGCGGCATAGCGCTGCGCTTCGGCGAGCTCTGCAGCGGACAATCCGCGAGGCAGAGGCGAGGCCGCCGTGGCCCGGAGCACATCCCTGACTTGTCTTAGCGTTGCCACGCGCTGTGCGACGAGCGAGTCCTGCGGTTGTGTCACGCGCTGATCCACCGTCATGCGCGCCGTTTGCGCGTGCGCCGATGTGACGGTGACCACAAACACAAAGAACCATCCCGCGACTCGAGCGCCGCGCAAGAGCGGATCACACAAGGCCGGTGCCCTGTGACCGCATAGCAACGTCAGTTCGGCGGGCTTCATAGTCAACTCTTCAGCTCGGGGAAGTCTTCTTCCCAGTACTCGTTCGGGCGCCGTGCCTCGCCCTTGCGCTCGCCCTCGGCGCCGCGCAGCTGCACGCGGCGGATCTTGCCCGAGATGGTCTTGGGCAGGTCGGAGAACTCAAGCCGCCGGACGCGCTTGTAGGCGGCCAGCCGCTCGCGCGTGAAGCGCAGGATCGACAGCGCGGTCGCGCGCGAGGGCTCGAAGCCGGGCTTGAGCACCAGGTAGGCCTTCGGCACCGACAGGCGCAGCGCGTGCGGGCTGGGCACGATCGCCGCCTCGGCCACCGCCTCGTGCTCGATCAGCGCGCTTTCGAGCTCGAACGGGCTGATGCGGTAGTCGGCGCTCTTGAACACGTCGTCGGCGCGCCCGACGTACCAGTAGTAGCCGTCGCCGTCGCGCGAGGCGACGTCGGCGGTGCGGTAGTAGGCGCCGCCGAGCAGCTCGCGGGTGCGCTCCGGATTGTCCAGGTAGCCGGTCATCAGCCCGACCGGGCGCGGGTCGAGCCTGATCGCGACCTCGCCCTCGTCCGCGGGGCGGTCGTCGACCACGTCGAGCAGCTCGATGCGGAAGCCCGGCAGCGGCCGCCCCATCGAGCCGACCTTGACCGCCTGTCCGGGCGGGTTGCCGAGCTGCGCGGTGGTCTCGGTCTGGCCGTAGCCGTCGCGCACCGTGATGTTCCACGCCGCCTGCACGCGCTCGATCACCTCCGGGTTGAGCGGCTCGCCCGCGCTCGCGAGCTCGCGCAGCCTGACCGGCCAGGACTTGAGGTCCTCCAGGATCAGCATGCGCCACACCGTGGGCGGCGCGCAAAGCGTCGTCACGCCGTAGCGCACCAGCGCATCGAGCGTCTTCTTGGCGTCGAAGCGCGCCAGGTTGTAGAGAAAGATCGTAGCGCCCGCGTTCCACGGCGCGAAGAAGCAGCTCCAGGCGTGCTTGGCCCAGCCCGGCGAGCTGATGTTGAAGTGCACGTCGCCTTCGCGCAGGCCGAGCCAGTACATGGTCGACAGGTGCCCGACCGGGTAGCTCTGCTGCGTGTGCTGCACCATCTTGGGCTTCGCGGTGGTGCCCGAGGTGAAATAGAGCAGGAACGGATCGTCGGCGCGCGTCGCGCCGTCGGGCGCGAAGCCTGCGGACGCGGCATCGGCCTGCCGGTACGGCGTCCAGCCCGGCGCTTCGCCGCCGACGAGAATGCGCGAGTAACTGCCCGGCACGTCGGCGAACTTGGGGCTCGCGGCCACGTCGGCGACCACGTGGCGGATGTTGCCGCGCTCGATGCGGTCGACCAGGTCGGCCCGGGTGAGCTGGGAGGTGGCCGGGCTCACCACCACACCGAGCTTCATCGCCGCGAGCGTGATCTCCCACAGCGGCACCACGTTCGGCAGCATCATCAGCATGCAGTCGCCGCGCCGCACGCCGCTCGCGCGCAGGAAGTTCGCGACCCGGTTGGAGCGCTCGCTCATCCCGGCGAAGCTCATTTTCGCCTCGGCGCCGTCCTCCCCCACCACCCACAGCGCGGGGCGCGAGTTGCCGCGCGCCATGACGTCGAAGTAGTCCAGCGCCCAGTTGAACTCGGCCAGGCGCGGCCAGCGAAAGCCCGCGTAGGCCGCGGCGTAGTCCTCTCGCTTGTCGATCAGGAAGTCGCGGGCTTGCAGGAAGCTTTCGGTTGCGTTCATTTTCTCTCCTCCGGGAAGGCCGATAATATTCGCCGCGGGAGGATTTACAAGGCCGCGCTCAGCTTCATTTAAGATTGCCCCATTAGGCTTGCGCGCGTTCGTCATCTCAAAGGGAGTCGTCCCCTGGACAAGTCGCTCGCGGGCCGCGCCGCCTCGGCGCTGGCCGCGCTCTTTCTCGTGCTGCCGCTCGCCGCGCGCGCCGCCGCTGGCGATCAGGTGCTGCGCGCCACGCTCGGCAACGGGCTGCGGGTGGTGATCGTGCGCAACACGCTGGCGCCGGTGGTCAGCACCGAGCTCAACTACCTGGTCGGCTCGAACGACGCGCCGGCGGGCTTTCCCGGCATGGCGCACGCCCAGGAGCACATGATGTTCCGCGGCTCGCCCGGCCTGTCGGCGGCGCAGCTGGCCGAGATCAGCGCCGGGATCGGCGGCGACTTCGACGCCGATACCCAGCAGACGGTGACGCAATACTTCTTCACCGTGCCGGCGCAGGACCTCGAGCTCGCGTTGCACCTGGAGGCGACCCGCATGCGCGGCGTGCTGGACGAGCAGGCGGCCTGGGAGGGCGAGCGCCCGGCGATCGAGCAGGAGGTGGCGCAGGACCTGTCGAACCCGCAGTACCTGATGTACAGCGACCTGCTCTCGACGCTATTCAAGGGCACGCCCTACGCGCATGACGCGCTCGGCACGCGCGATTCGTTCCAGCGCACGACCGGCGCCATGCTCAAGCGTTTTCATGACACCTGGTACGCGCCGAACAACGCGGTTCTGGTGGTCGTCGGCGATGTCGACCCGGGCGCGACGCTGGCGCACATCAGGCGCCTGTTCGGCACGATCCCGGCCGTGAAGCTGCCGCCGCGGCCTTCGATCCGCCTGCAGCCGGTCGCTGCGCAGACCTTGCGGCGCGACACCGATCTGCCCTACGGCATGGCGATGATCGCGTTTCGCATGCCCGGCTACCGCTCGCCGGACTTCGCCGCGGCAGACGTGCTCGCGGACGCGCTGGCGAGCGCGCGCGGCAGGCTCTACGACCTGGTGCTGCAGGGCAATGCGCTCAAGACCGATTTCTCGCTCGATTTCCTACCCGATTCGGGCCTGGCGATCGCGAGCGCCGCGTTCCCGCGCGGCGCCGACGGCGACCAGCTGCTGGCGCAGATGCGCGCAGCGCTCGCCGGCGTGGCCGCGCAGGGCGTGAGCGCCGACCTGGTCGCGGCGGCCAAGCGCGGCGAGCGCGCGCAGGCCGAGTTCGCGAAGAACTCGATCCCGGGCCTGGCGCAGGCCTGGTCGCAGGCGCTGGCGATAGAAGGGCGGCGCTCGCCCGAGGACGACGTGCGCGCGATCGAGCGCGTCACGCCCGAACAGGTCGACCAGGCCGCGCGGCGCTACCTCGATTTCGGCCATTCGATCCAGGTCGTGCTCGAGCCGCACGTCTCGGGCAAGCCGGTCTCGGCGCGCGGCTTCGGCGGCAAGGAATCTTTCGCGCCAGAAAAGGTCGACCAGGTCGCGCTGCCGGACTGGGCGCGCGAGGCCGTCGCGCGCGTGGCGCCGCCGCGCTGGACGCTCGAGCCCACCAGCACGCGGCTGCCGAACGGGATTCGCCTCATCGTGCAGCCCGAGTCGATCAGCGACACGGTGAGCGTCTACGGCCACATCCGCGGCCGGGCCTCGCTCGATGTTCCGCAGGGCCAGGAGGGCGTCGACGGCGTCCTGGCGCAGTTGTTCGCCTACGGCAGCACCTCGCTCGACCAAGCGCATTTCCAGCAGGCGCTGGACGACATCGGGGCGAGCGAGTCGGCGGGCAGGGACTTCGAGCTCGACGTGCTGGCCGAGCACTTCGAGCGCGGCGTCGAGCTGCTGGCGCAGAACGAGCTCGCGCCGGCGCTGCCGCCGAAAGCCTTCGCGATCGTGCGCCGGCAGGCCGCGGCCGCGCTCGAGGGCGAGCTGCAAAGCCCGGGCTTTCTGATGCACCAAGCCGCGAAGAGCGCGCTATTCCCGCCGCACGACCCCGAGCTGAGGCATCCCACGCCGAGCAGTGTGGCGGCGCTTTCGCTCGAGCAGCTGCGCGCGTATTACCGGCGCGCCTTTCGCCCCGACCTGACCACCATCGTCGTGATCGGCAAGGTCACGCCGGAGCGGGCGCGGGAAGTGATCGAGAGGACTTTCGGCGCCTGGCAGGCGAGCGGGCCGAAGCCGCCGGTCGATCTGCCGCAGGTCCCGCCCAGCCGCGCCTCCGTCGCGGCGGTCCCCGACGACAGCCGGGTGCAGGACCAGGTGCTGCTGGCCGAGACGCTCGGCCTGACCCGCTTCGATCCGGACTACTACGCGCTCGAGCTCGGCAACCGGGTGCTCGACGGGGGCTTTTTCGCCAGCCGGCTGTATCGCGACCTGCGCAAGGCCGCGGGCCTGGTCTATTACGTCAGCTCGAGCTTCGAGATCGGCCGTTCGCGCGCGCTGTACATGGCGCGCTACGCCTGCGACCCGGCGAACGTATCGAGGGCGCGCGCGATCATCCGGCGCGACCTGCGCGCGATGCAGACCGAGCCGGTGGACGCGCGCGCGCTGCGCCAGGCGAAGTCGCTCGCGCTGAACGCCATCCCGCTGTCGCAGGCGAGCGTCGACGCGGTGGCCGCGGGGCTGCTCGCGCGCGCGAACCTGGGCCTTGAGCTTGACGAGCCGCGGCGCGCGGCGCAGCTCTACGCCGGCCTGACCGCGGAGCAGGTGCGCGCCGCCTACGCGCGTTGGCTGCGGGTGGACGACCTGGCGCAGATCACGCAGGGCCCGGCCCCGCACTGAACCGAGGCCGCTCTTCCGTGCAGGCGCATCCGGCTTCGCCAGACTCCACCCTCTGGACGGCGATCGCGCGCGCGAGCCGGCGGCCGGCGGCCGCCGCGATTCCGCTGCTCGCGGCATTCCTTGTGCTGCCCGCCTTGCCTCTGCCGCAGCGCGTGGGCGAGACCTTGCAGCACCTGCTCGTGCTGGGCCTGATCGCCACCGCGGCCTGGCTCTGCCTGCGCCTGCTCGATGCGCTGGCGGAAACGGTCACAGCGGCCTACAGGGTGGACGTCAAGGACAACCTGAGGGCGCGCAAGATCAAGACCCAGGTCCAGCTCTTGCGGCGCATCGCGGCGGTGCTGGTCGCCGTGATCGCCGGCTCGCTCATGCTGATGACTTTTCCCTCCATACGGCACGTCGGCATCACGCTGTTCGCCTCCGCGGGCCTGGCCGGCTTGGTAGCCGGGATGGCGGCGCGCTCGACCCTGTCGAACCTGCTCGCGGGGGTGCAGATCGCGCTCACGGAGCCGATCCGGATCGACGACGTGGTGATCGTCGAAGGCGAATGGGGCTGGATCGAGGAGATCGGCACGACCTACGTCGTGGTGCGCATCTGGGACCTGCGGCGGCTGGTCGTGCCGCTGTCGTACTTCATCGAGCACCCGTTCCAGAACTGGACCCGGGTCACGGCGGATCTGCTCGGGACCGTGTTCGTCTACGCCGACTACACCGTGCCGGTGGAGGAGGTGCGCGCCGAGCTGCTGCGCATCCTGCAGGCGTCGGGAATGTGGGACGGCAAGGTCTGGGGCCTGCAGGTCACCGACGCGAGCGAGCATACGATTCAGCTGCGCGCGCTGATGAGCGCGCCCGATTCTGGCTCTGCCTGGGATCTGCGCTGCCACGTGCGCGAGAAGCTGATCGCGTTCCTGCAGCAGCGCCATCCCGAGAGCCTGCCGCGCCTGCGCGGCGTCGGCTCGGCGCCGGCGTGTTAACGGGCGGTGCCGCCCAACGTGCGCAGCCGGCGGGGCTGCAGCTCCGCCGTCAGCGCCGCCGTGCCTTCGGCCAAGCCTTGCGAGGGGTGCGCCTGGCAGTAGTTCTGCAGCCACAGCAGCGCGCCGCTCAGGTCGGTGCCGCCGAGGATGTCGCCGGTGTCGGGGGTCAGCGCGTTGTACGCCGTGAGGTAGCCCGCGACCCACGCCGCGTCCGCGTTGTAATCGAAACCGCGCGCCTTCTGGTCCTGCAGGAAGGCGGCGCAGGGCCTGGCCTCGACCGTCGCGTACGATCCGCCCGCGTCGCGCGCCCAGGCGCCCGGCATTGCGCCGAGCAGTATCGCCGCCAGCATCAGTCGTTTCATGTCCTAACCTCCTTCAATCGGGCATGGCGCAGCGTAGAAGGCCATTCTCTCGCGCAACATACTATTTCCAATCGGAAATTGTTTGCCTAATTTCTGACCGTCGCGGGCGGAGCGGGTCGGTGCAGTGGCGGGCGGCGCCGTTATCCAGAGGTAATCCACAACTTTGTCCACAGATTTTGTGGGTAAGGCTGGCGATAATCGGCCCTGCCAATGGGACATCGCCCGAGAAGCCTGCCGGAAAGCATCGGCCGCTACGCGCTGCTGCGCGAGCTGGGTCGCGGAAGCACCGCGACCGTCTTCCTGGCGCACGACCCCTTCGCCGGGCGCGAGGTGGCGTTGAAGCTGTTTACCCACGCCCCCGGGGATCACGGCTTGACGCGCGGCACGCATCGCGCGAGCTTCCTGAACGAGGCGGCGCTGGTGGGCAGACTGCACCATCCGCACATCGTCGCACTGCTCGACGCGGCGGTCGAGCAGGGGTTCAGCTACGTGGTCATGGAGCACGTTGCGGGCGGAACCCTGGCGCAGCACACCTCGGCCGAAACCCGGCTGCCGGTCGAGCGCGTGGTCGAAGTCGCCTTCAAGCTGAGCCGGGCGCTCGAGTACGCGCTGCAGCAGGGCGTGATTCATCGCGACATCAAGCCCGGGAACGTGCTGCTGACGCGCCCGTTCGACGTCAAGCTGTCCGACTTCGGTGTCGCCCGCATCGACAGCGCGACCCACACGGAAATCACCGGGGTCGGCTCGCCGGCCTACATGTCGCCGGAGCACCTGACCGACCAGCCGCTCAACCACCAGACCGACATCTACTCGCTCGGCGCGGTGATGTACCAGCTGCTCACCGGACGACTGCCCTTCTACGCCTACTCGGCCGCCGAGCTGGCGCGCAAGATCGTCGCCCAGGAGCCGCCGTGCCTGCGCGCGCTGCGTGCCGAGCTGCCCGAGGCGCTCGAGGCTATCGTGGCGCGCGCGCTGCAGAAGGACCTGCGCGCGCGCTATCAGAGCTGGTTCGAGTTCGGCCGGGATCTCGCGGCCCTCGCGCGCGGCGCGGGCGATCCGACCGACGGCGCGTCGGAGGCGCGCAAGTTCCACGCCTTGCGCGAGCTTGCGTTCTTCCGCGGCTTCCGCGAGAGCGAGATCTGGGAGACGCTGCGCTTCGCGGGCTGGCACCGGGCGGCGGGGGGCGCGGCGATTCTCGAGGAGGGCGGGCGCGGCGGCGCGCTCTACGTGCTGGTCGAGGGCCGGGTCGAGGTGACGCGAGACGGGGTGCGGTTGGCGACGCTTCGGCCTGGGGACGTGTTCGGCGAGATCCTCTACTTCGATGACGATTCGGCCGAGCGAAGCTCCACCTTGCGCGCGGCCGGCGAGGTCGTGGCGCTCGAGATCAAGGCCGCGGCGCTCAACGCAGCGAGCGACGCCTGCCAGGTCCAATTCAACAAGGCCTGCATGCGCCTGCTGATCGAGCGCCTGGCGCAGATCGGTCGGCGGCCACCTGGCGCGCCCGGCTGAGGCTAGGGCGCGGTGGCCCCGCGGCGGATCCTCTCGCGCCGCCGCGCCTCGGATTCGAACTCTTCCAGCTCCGGATCGAGCGCGTTGCGCGCCGAGACCATTCCGACCGGCTTGCCATTCTCGACCACCGGCACGTGGCGGAAGCCGTTCTCGTGCATCAGGATGAGCGCGTAGCCGAAGCTTTCCTGCGGCGCCACGGTCAACGGCGCCGGCGTCATGACCTCGGCCAGGCGTGTCGTCCGCGGGTCGCGCTCCTGCGCGACGACGCGGAACACAGCGTCGCGCTCGGTGAAGATGCCGACCAGCCGCATGCCATCGACCACCATGACCGCGCCGACCCCGTTCGCGGCCATCAGCTGGGCCGCCGCGCTGACGTTGGTGTCGGGCGCCGCCATGACGAGTCGCTTGCGCTCCATGACGTTTCGTATCGGTTCGCTCAGCATCGCGGTCTCCGTTCCTTCGCGCCAGTGGCCAGAGCCTATCCGCCCGAAGTCGAATCGCTTTGACCGTCGTCAAGAGTCGCGTCGGCGACGATCGGGGGTCCGAATTCCTTGCTTCGGGTCAATATGAGGGCCACCATTCGGGCAGAGCCGGCAGACAGGCAGCGACGGGAGTCACACACGATGAGCGTCGAATCCGCCAAACGACCGGAAAGCGCATGGGCGAGGGCCGCGCGTCTCGAGGCGGCGCTCTGGGTAGTCGCTCTGTTCTGGAGCGCGCTGGTTCTGGCGATGGCGGTGCTGACTCCCGTGTCGCGGCTGGCGATGCTGATCTTCGCGCCGATCTCGCTTGCCGCCGCACTCAGCCTCTGTTTGCTGCTGCGCAAAATCTTCTCCCGGCCCCGTGGACGGGCGTGAACTAGTCGACAATTGCGGCGCGGGAGCCGCCCCGCCCTCGCCAGGCACCGCAAATTAGCTGCGCGGTGTGAAAAGTCTCCTGGCGGGCCGTGCCCGGTGAGAAGAATATTCAGGCGTCGTTGTCATTCGCCGTTTAGGGGGAGTTCATGACGGGCACGAAGAACAAACACCTGATCCGCGCCGCCGCCGCCGCCCTGCTGGGGTCGATTGCCGCGGCCTGCACCACGGTCCAGCCGCCGCCTGCGCCGCAGGCTTCGGTCGCGCCGCCCCCGGCCCCGCCTCGGGCCGCGGCGGTCAAGCCCGCGCCTGCGCCCCGATACAGCTCGATGCAGCAGTACGAGCACGAGCTCGCCAAGCGAATCTTCGTTGCCAACCGCGGCCACACCGTCGAGGGCAAGCTCCAGCCGCTGCTGCGCGCGGTCGTGGTGCTGCACTTTGAGGTCGACGCCGAAGGCAGGGTGCACGACGTGCGCACCTGGCGCACGCCGGAGCGCGAAGCCGACCACCTCGCGCGCGCGAGCCTGGTCCGCACCGGCGCGCTACCGGTGCCTCCCGCGCAATGGCTGCAGGGCGGCCGGCTGGGGATCACCGAGACCTGGCTGTTCAACAGCGACGGGCGCTTCCACCTGCGCGCGCTGTCGCCGCGCCAGGGCTAGGCTAGGGCAGGCTGGCGATCAGGTCCTCGGCCGCGCGCTGCGCGATCTTGCGGAAGGTGACCCGGCGCTCCTGCCCGGTGTCGAAGGCCATCGACACCTCGTCGATGCCTTCCCAGACGATGCTGCCGTCGCGGCTGTCCCAGATCTGGAAGAACACGCGCATGTTGGCGTACTGGGTGTTGAGCAGGCTCAGGCCAAGCAGGCTGAAGCGCCCGCGCGCGCCCTGTTCCATGCTGGCCAGCTTGAGCTGCACCAGGTAGCGCACGCCCGCGGCCTGCGCGACCTGCCTGAGCATCGCGGCGTCGAACACGCCGGTGTCGCGGTAGTCGCGGTACATGCGCCGATAGGCGTCGGCCAGCCCCGCGCGGTTGACTGCGCCGATCGTCTGCGGCAGGGCGTCGAAGCGGATCTCGGGGCGCTTCGCCCTGAGCGTGTCGCCGAACACGTAGGCGAGCGACTGCTTGTCCTCTTCCTGCCCCGTCACCGTCGAGGGGGTGAGAAACGCAAGGCCGCCCTGGGCGAGCTCGTTCGGTTGCAAGTGCAGGGTCTGGTGCTGCGGCGAGGAGTAGATCTGCAGTTCCGAGGCGCAGCCCGCGAGCAGCAGCCCGGCGGCAAGGCAGGCGAGCGCCGTGGCGCGCCGGGACGAGGTCTCGTTTTTCAAGTTATTCCTCATGGATTGACGATCAAGTGAATGCGGCGCCGGATGCGCGCCTCGGCGCCTGAGTCGCCGGCCGCCTCGGCGCGTTTGGCCTGCACCTCGAGCCAAGCCAGCAGCGGCCGGCGCCATCCGTTGGCGGCGGCCGCGTCCACTGCGGCGCCGATGCCTTGCGGCGCGATGCGCCCGGCGCGCAGCAGCGCGCCCGCGGCGACCAGGCGCGCGAGCGGGTCGTCGATCGCGGCGAGCGCCGCGCTGCCGCCAGCGACCACCGAGCGGTGCGGCGCCGCGAGCAGCGCGGAATCGAGCCCCTGCCACTGTCCGGAGAGATAGGCCGCGTAGGCGCGCTCGGGCGCGCTCGCGTCCGCCGCCAACGCCAGGAAGCCCGGGCAGTTGTCGAAATCCAGGCTCGCCACGTGCAGCGCGCAGCGCACCAATTCGATGCGCGCCACCAGCTCGGGCCTGCCGGTGCGCGATGCCTCGGCACGGGCGCGCGCGAACTCGATGCTGGCCTCGCGCGCGTCGCCGCGCAGGTACGCGGCCTCGAAGCTCTGCAGCGAGTAATGGGCGTTCGACTGCCAGTCGGGCACCGGCGGCCCGCCCGCGCAGGCCGCGAGCACCAGCGCCGCCGTGATCAGGGCAGCTTGATTTCGGTGTCGCGCTTGAAAGGCCATTTGCGGTTGACTTCGTCGATCAGGCTGCCGACCTTGCGCACGCTCGCCTCGACCTCGGCGCGCAGCGCGGCCAGGTCCTCGGTCGCGGCGGCGGTGTTGGCGCCGACCTTCTGCGCCTCGGCCAGCACCGCGTCGGCCTTCTTCAGGCTCGCGCGCGCGTCGGCGAGCGTCGCGTTCAGCTGCGCGATCGCCTGCTGTGTCTGGTCCATCACGCCGCCCGCGCCGAACATGCGCGCGTCGGTCTTGTCGAGCGTACGGCCGAGCTTGGCCGACACGCCGCCGAGCGAGGCGAGCAGGGCGTTGCTGCGCTCGAGCGCGTCGATCACCTTCTTCGCGTTGTCGTCCCCGCCGAGCAGGCCGCCGAGCGCGCCGTAGCGCCCGGTCATGCGCGCGCTGACGGCACGCAGGTTGGCGAGGCTCGCACTGAGATCGGAGTCGTCCGCGGTGATGTGCTCGATGTGGTCCAGCACCTGGCGCATGCGCGCCAGCAGCACGGGCAGCTGCTCGGTCGCGTCGCCGCGCAGCACCTCGCGTTCTGCGCCGGCGGGCAGCGGGGGGTCGTCCAGGTTGCCGGTGAAGGCGCGCAGGCGCGCGCCTCCGACCAGTCCGCGCTCGAGGGTGAACACGCTCGTGGTGCGCAGCCAATGCAGGTCCTTGACCGGTATCTCGACCTCGATCTTCGCCTTGCCGTTCTTCGACAGCTCGATGCGCTGCACGCGCCCGACCGGAAAGCCCGAGAAAGTGAGGTTGGCGCCCACCGCGATGCCTTCCGAATCGTCGGCAATCAGGGTCAGATTCTGCGTCTGCTCGAACGCGCCGCGCGCGTACAGCACGTACAGCACGAACCCGCTGACCAGCGCCGCGACCAGGAGCAGCAGCAGGCCGGCCTTGAGCTCGACGTGCCGGATCGTGGGCGAAGCGTGGCGGTCGGGTTCCATGCGCTATACGTACGTGATCGCGAGGAAAGTGCCTTCGATCACCACCAGGGCGAGCACCAGGCTGACCATGCCGCGCAGCACCGCCACGGCGGCCATGCGCGGCAGCCTCGGCACCGCAAGCGCGGAGGTGATCGGGATCACCGCCACGGCGACCCCGAACAGCAGCGTCTTGAGGCCGAGCCCGACCGTGGCCACCGGGGCGAACACTTCGCCGGTGATGCGCAGGAACTGCGGCAGGCCCCAGGGCGAGGCGCCGTACATCTCGTAGTAGGTCAGCAGCAGCGCGACCGCGCAGTTGAGGAACGCGAGCAGCGTCACCGCCACCGCGCTGCCGATCACGCGCGGCACCAGCTCGTGGCGCAGCGGATCGCGCCCCGCGCGCTGCAGCGCATCGAGGTCGCCGCGGATATGCATCAGCACCACCTCGGTGTTGATTGCGGCGCCCGAGCGCAGGCCGACGAAAAGCGCCGCGAACAGCGGAATGAGCTCGAGCACCAGCACCCGCACCGTGAGCTCGAGCGCGTAGCCCGACAGGCCGTAGTCGTTCGAGCTGCGGATCACGATCCGGATCAGGATCCAGGACAGCGCCGCGCACACCAGGGTAAAGCCGGGCAGGATCTGCCAGGCCGAAAAGTAGATTTGCCGCGCGGCGACGCGGCGCGCGGCGGGGTCGTAGGCCGAGGGCGACAGCGCGGTCGCGAACGCCACCGCGGCGAAGCCCGCGCGGCGCAGTCTGGTGGTGATCGGCTCCATGCCGCTCAGGCGAACAGCGTCCAGCCGAAGCCGGCGCAGGCGCTGCAGCGCTGGGTCCCCATCTTGCCGCTGCCGTTGCAGGACTGGCACTCGTCCCAGATCAGGGAAAGGTCGCTGTGGTAGGTGCCGTAGCAGCGCCGCCCGTTGACCACTGAGTCGCAGCGGTGGTTGAGCGCCTCGTGCAGCTCGGTCGGCGCGCGGCAGACGTTGCAGGCGCCGGCCGGCTTCGGTTTCTTGACTTGGCGCATGATGCAAGTATAAAGGGACGTGCGCTACGAGTGTTTCGAAGTCTCGCGCGACTCGCAAGTCGCGCTCATTCGCCTGAGCCGGCCCGAGCGGCTGAACGCCATGACGCGGGAATTCTGGCTCGAGCTGCCGCAGATCGTGCGCCGGCTGGACGCCGAAGGCGGCACCCGCGCGGCAGTGGTGTGCTCGAGCGGCAAGCACTTCAGCGCCGGGATGGATCTGTCGCTGTTCCGCGACGGCGCGGGGCTGGACACGGGGTCGGTGGCCGCGCGCGAGCGCTTCCGGCAGCAGCTCAGGGCGCTGCAGGGCTCGTTCGACGCGCTGGCGCATGCGCGCTTTCCGCTCATCGCCGCGGTGCAGGGCGGCTGCATCGGCGGCGCGGTCGACCTGGCCACCGCGTGCTGCCTGCGCTACTGCACGCGCGACGCCTATTTCGTGATCCAGGAGATCAACATCGGCATGATGGCCGACGTCGGCACCCTGCAGCGCATGCCGAAGCAGCTGCCCGAGGCGGTGGTGCGCGAGCTCGCCTACACCGGCGAGCGGCTCGGCGCCGAGCGCGCCGAGCGCCTGGGCTTCGTCAACGGCGTGTTCGAGACGCACGAGGCGCTGCTCGAGGGCGCGCTCGCGGTCGCGCGCCGCATCGCCGCCAAGGCGCCGGCGGCGGTCGCGGCGAGCAAGGAGATGATCGGCTACGCGCGCGACCACTCCGTGGCCGAATCCTTCGCCTATCTCAATGCGCTGCAGCCGGGCGTGTTCAGCATCGAGGACATCGCGCGCGCGGTGGCGGCCCAGAAGGGCGGCTCGCCGCCCGAGTTCGACGACCTGCCGCCGATCGACCCCGCCATCAAGCCGTGAGCCGGCGTGACTGAGCGCAGGGACTGGCACGCGCTCGAAGGCGCGCAGGCGCTCGCCGAGCTCGCAAGCGCGCGCGGCGGGCTGTCGACGGCCGAGGCGAAGGCGCGGCTGGCTCTGCATGGCCCCAACCGGCTGCCGCCGCCGGCGCGGCGCGGCCCGCTGATGCGCTTTCTGGCGCAGTTCAACAACGTCCTGATCTACGTCCTGATCGCCTCGGCGGCGATCACCGCCGCGCTCGGGCACTGGGTCGACGCCGGCGTGATCGCCGGCGTGATCGTGATCAACGCGATCGTCGGCTTCGTCCAGGAAGGCAAGGCCGAGGCGGCGCTCGAGGCGATCCGCACGATGCTCTCGCTCTCGGCGCTCGTGCTGCGCGGCGGCGAGCGGCACAGCCTGCCCGCCGAGCAGCTGGTGCCGGGCGACGTGGTGCTGCTCGCCTCGGGCGACAAGGTGCCGGCCGACCTGCGCCTGCTCGAGGCGAGGAACCTGAGGATCGACGAGGCGATACTCACCGGCGAATCGGAGCCGGCGGGGAAATCGGTTGCGCCGGTCGGCGCCGACGCGCCGCTGGGCGAGCGCAGCTGCCTCGCCTTCTCCGGCACGCTGGTGACCTACGGCCAGGCCAGCGGCGTGGTGGTCGCCACCGGCGCGCAGACCGAAATCGGGCGCATCAGCGCGCTGCTCGAGACGGTGGAGCAGATCTCGACCCCGCTCACGCGCCAGCTCGCGCTGTTCGGGCGCTGGCTGACGGTGGCGATCCTGCTGCTCGCCGGCGCCACCTTCGCGCTCGGCTACTGGCTGCGCGGCTTCAGCGCGGCCGACATGTTTCTCGCCGCGGTCGGCATCGCGGTCGCGGCCATTCCGGAGGCGCTGCCGGCGATCATGACGGTGGCGCTCGCGATCGGGGTGCGGCGCATGGCGCGCCGCAATGCGATCGTGCGCCGGCTGCCGGCGGTTGAGACGCTCGGCGCGGTGACGGTGATCTGCTCCGACAAGACGGGCACGCTCACCAGGAACGAGATGACGGCGCACGAGGTCGTCCTCGGCCAAGCGACGCAGCAGCAGTTCGCGCGCGCCGCGCTGTTGTGCAACGACGCCGCCGCGCACGAGGAGGGCGGCGCGTGGAAGATCGTCGGCGACCCGACCGAGGCGGCGCTGGTGACGCTGGCGCTGAAGGCCGGCCTGCAGCCGTTTCGCGAGTACGCGGAATGGCCGCGCCTGGACGCGGTCCCGTTCGAGTCGGAGCACCGCTTCATGGCGACGCTGCACCACGCGCCCGACGGCTCGCACGCGATCTTCGTCAAAGGCGCGCCCGAGCGCGTGCTGGAGATGTGCGAGGTCGACCGCGCCGCCTGGGGCGCGCGCGTCGAGGCGCTCGCGCGCGACGGCATGCGCGTGCTGGCGCTCGCCGTGCGCGCGGCGCCCGGCACGCAGGAGGCGCTCGCCTTCGAGCAGGTCGACGGCGGCTTCGGTCTGCTCGGCCTGGTGGGCCTGATCGACCCGCCGCGCGAGGAGGCGATCGAGGCGGTGCGCCAGTGCCGCGCGGCCGGCATCCGGGTCAAGATGATCACCGGCGACCACGCCGTCACCGCGCGCGCGGTCGGCGCCATGCTCGGCATCGAGCCGGGCGACGTGCTCGCGCGCGCGAGCCCCGAGGACAAGCTGCGCCTGATCGAGCGGCTTCAGGCCGAGGGCGAGGTGGTGGCGATGACCGGCGACGGCGTCAACGACGCGCCGGCGCTCAAGCGCGCCGACGTCGGCGTGGCGATGGGCCAAAAGGGCACCGAAGTGGCCAAGGAGGCGGCCGACATGGTGCTCGCGGACGACAATTTCGCCTCGATCGAGCGCGCGGTCGAGGAGGGGCGCACCGTCTACGACAACCTGAAGAAGACCATCGTCTACCTGCTGCCGACCAACGGCGGCGAGGCGCTGGCGGTGATCGCGGCGGTGGTGATGGGCATGACGCTGCCGATCACGCCGGTGCAGATCCTGTGGGTCAACATGGTGACCGAGACCACGCTTTCGCTCGCGCTCGCGTTCGACCCGACCGAGCCCGCGGTCATGCGCCGCCCGCCGCGCGACCCGCGCGAGCCGCTGCTGTCGCGCTACCTGGTGTGGCGCGTGGCCTTCGTCTCGCTGCTGCTGCTCGCCGGCGTGCTCGGCCTGTTCCTGTGGGAGATGGGCCGTAGCGGCGATTTGGCCACCGCGCGCGCGGCCGCGGTCAACGCGCTGGTGATGGGCGAGATCGTGTACCTGTTCAACAGCCGGCGGCTCGCCGGCAGCGCGTTGAACTCCGACGCGCTGCTCGGCAACCGCATCGCGCTGATCGCGGTCGCGGTGCTCGTCGTGCTGCAGCTCGGCTTCACCTACCTGACGCCGATGCAGGACTTGTTCGGCACCGGGACGATGGATGCCGCGTCCTGGGCGCTGGTGGCGGCGTTCGGCATCGCCATGTTCTTCGTGGTCGAGGCCGAAAAGGCGCTCATGCGCCGCCTGCGCTAGGATTCGAGCATGCCGGGAGCGAGGCAATGAATCCGAAGGCGTTCAACAAGCCACTGCTGTGGGGCATCGTCGCCGTGCTGCTGCTGGCGGCGGGCCTGGGCGCCTGGTGGGGCTACTCGGGCTACCGCAAGACCAGCCTGCAGCAGGAGGTCGCGCCGCAGCTCAAGGCAGCCGACGCGCGGCTGCGCGAGGCGCTCGGCACTTCGCTCGAGCCCGATCCGGCGCAGGCCGAGCAGGCCGCGGCGCAGCTCGACGCGCTGGCGAAGGACATCGAGGCGCGGCGCGCGGCGCTGGGCGCGCTCGACGCGGGGCCCGACCCGGCGCGAGTCGAGTCGGCCAAGGAGGCGCTGGACGACGCGGCGGCGATCGTGCAAAAGCAGGCGGCGGTGCTGCGCAGCGGGCTCGCGTTCACGCAGGCACGCGACGCGCTCGAGGCGCACATGCGTGGCGCGCGCTCGCGCAGGGGCGACTGGGTGAGCGAGGCGATCGAGCTCAAGCGCAGGATGGAGCGCGCCTACTTCGACTACAAGTACGCCCTCGACGGGCTGGCCGCGCGGCTGGGCGACGTCCCGGATCAGGATCTCGCGGCGCAGGTGCGCCAGGGCGTCGACGCGGCGCTCAAGCGCGCCATGGCCGCACGCGCCGCGGCGCGCAGGCTGTGAGCGGCCGGCAGGGCCGGCGCTAGCGCTTGTCGCGGTTCTTCGCCGCGAGGAACTCGCCCAGCATCGCGCGCGGCTCCTCGCCGGCGTAGGCGGCGGCGAATTCGACGATGCTCAGGCGCACGCATTCGTCCAGCGGCGCTTCCTCCCACAGCTTGCACAGGCGCTTTTGCGCGCGCAGCGCCGCGTCGCCGGCAGCAAGCAGCGCGTCCAGTGCGGCGTCCACCGCGGCGTCCAGCCGCGCCGAGGGCACCACGCGCTCGACCAGGCCCCAGGCAAGCGCCTGCGCGGCGTCGATGTTCTCGCCGGTCAGCACCAGCCAGCGCGCTCGCCCGGCGCCGATCAGGCGCGGCAGCAGCGCCGCTTCCACCACCGAGGGGATGCCCAGGCGCACCTCCGGCATGCCGAACGCCGCGTTGGCGGCGGCGATGCGCAGGTCACAGGCCGCGGCCAGCTCGAGCCCGGCGCCGAGGCAAAAGCCGTTCACGCGCGCCAGCACCGGCGCCGCGCACTCGCGCAGCGCGGCGCAGGCCTGGTGCACCCGGGCAATGAATTCGCGCGCCGTGACCGGGTCGAGCGCGGCCAGCTCGTCCAGGTTGGCGCCGCCGGCGAAGGCGCGCGCGCCCGCGCCGGTCAGCACCACCGCGCGTACCTCGCCCGGCAGGGCGCGCACTTCGCGCGCGATGGCCTCCAGCGTCGCGCTGTCGAGCGAGTTGAGCTTGGCCGCGCGCTCGATCGTCAGGCGCGCGACGAGCGCCGCGCCGCGGCGCTCGATGCGCACGCCCAGGGCGCCGCTCATCGCCCGGCCTCCTCGATCCGCTCCAGGCACGCGGCCAGGAAGGCGCTCTGGTGCAGCTCCGCCCGGCGCGGCGCGTCGAACACCGCTTCGGCCGCGGCCGTCAGCACGGCCTCGTCGGCTGCGTCCTGCGCGAACCAGCGCAGGCTCTTGGGGAAGGCGCGGATCGCGGCCAGGTCGTCCTGCAGCCTGCCGATGAAGAACTCGCGCGTGGCGCCGGCGTCGCGCGCCTGCGCGGCGTGGAGGATGAACTCGGAGCCCTCGCGGCACTCCTGCACGCTCGGCACGTGCGCCGCGCAGGGCGCCGCGGCCAGGGCAAGGGCAAGGGCGGCCGCGGCGAGAAGCTTGCGCAGCCTTGCTAGCTGAAGCCTCATGTCCGGAGCATACCGGCTCGACCGCGCGGCGCAGAAACCTTGCCGCTAGTGGTTGAAAGTTAAAGGATAAGACTTTTCTATGGCTGTTTCGAGGAGTAAACTTACGGTTTCGTATCGCGCGCCCGGCTGAAGGCCGAGGAGTCGTCGTTGCAGAAAACCGATATTCGCAATCCCGACTACTTTCATAAAGTCGTCGATTGCCAATGGGCCTGCCCGGCCCATACCCCGGTTCCCGAATACATCCGATTGATCGCGGCAGGGCGCTATTCCGACGCCTACCTGGTCAACTGGGAATCGAACGTCTTCCCCGGAATCCTCGGCCGCACCTGCGACCGGCCTTGCGAGCCCGCCTGCCGGCGGGGCCGGGTCGAGGAGGAGAACCAGGCCCGACCCGAGCCGGTCGCGATCTGCCGCCTCAAGCGCGTCGCGGCGGACTACAAGGACGACGACATCAAGGCGCGGCTGCCCAAGCCGGCGGCGAAGAAAAACGGCAAGAAGGTCGCCTGCATCGGCGCGGGGCCCGCGTCGCTGACGTTGGCGCGCGACCTGGCGCCGCTCGGCTACGAGGTCACGCTGTTCGACGGCGACCCGAAGGCCGGCGGCATGATCCGGAGCCAGATCCCGCGCTTCCGGCTGCCCGAGGAAGTGATCGACGAAGAGGTCGGATACATCCTCGATCTCGGCGTTTCCCTCGTCAATCGGAAAATAGAGAGCATGAAGGCGTTGCTGGCCGAGGGCTACGACGCCATCTTCGTCGGCAGCGGCGCGCCGCGCGGGCGCGATCTCGACATCCCCGGGCGCGCCGAGGGCGCGAAGAACATCCACATCGGCATCGACTGGCTCTCGTCGGTGTCCTTCGGCCACGTCGACAAGATCGGCAAGCGCGTGATCGTGCTCGGCGGCGGCAACACGGCGATGGACTGCTGCCGCACCTCCAAGCGCCTGGGCGGCGAGGACGTGCGGGTGATCGTGCGCTCGGGCTTCGAGGAGATGAAGGCGAGCCCCTGGGAGAAGGAGGACGCGCAGCACGAGGGCATTCCGATCCTGAACTATCTCGTGCCGAAGTGCTTTCAATTGGAGGACGGCCGGCTGGCAGGGATGAGATTCGAAAAGGTGAAGGCGGTTTACGACGCCAAGGGGCGCCGCAGCCTGATCCCCACCGGCGAGCCGGAGCAGTACGTCGAGTGCGACGACGTGCTGATCGCGGTCGGGCAGGAGAACGCGTTCCCCTGGATCGAGCGCGACGCGGGCATCGAGTTCGACAAGTGGGGCCTGCCGGTGCTCGACAAGGCGACCTTCCAGTCCTCGCTGCCGCAGGTGTTCTTCGGCGGCGACGCGGCATTCGGGCCGAAGAACATCATCTGGGCGGTCGCGCACGGCCATGACGCGGCGATCTCGATCGACAAGCTGCTGAACCAGGAAGACGTGAGCGAAAGACCCGCTCCCGGGCGTGACGCTCGCGTCGCAGAAGATGGGCATCCACGAGTGGAGCTACGACAACGAGATCCGCCCCGACGCGCGCTACAAGGTGCCCTGGCGCGACGTCAACCAGACCCTGCGCAACATCAAGGTGGAGGTCGAGATGGGCTTCGACGTCGCCACCGCCTGGAAGGAGGCGCAGAGGTGCCTGAACTGCGACGTACAGACGGTGTTCACCTCGCGTCTTTGCATCGAGTGCGACGCCTGCGTCGACATCTGCCCGATGGACTGCATCACCTTCACCGCCGACGGCGAGGAAGCCGAGTTGAGGCAGCGGCTCAACGCTCCCGCGCCGCACGCGAACCAGGATCTGTACGTGCAGGACGGCCTCAAGACCGGGCGCGTGATGGTCAAGGACGAGGACGTATGCCTGCACTGCGGCCTGTGCGCCGAGCGCTGCCCGACCGGGGCCTGGGACATGCAGAAGTTCCTGCTCGAAATGACGCACGCGGGGCCGGACTGCCGGCGACCGCAGAAGAAAGCCGCCTGAAGGAGGAGACGGGATGAGCATCGTTGCTTCGAAAAGAGTGTCGTCACTCAAGGAATCCCATCTCGATGCAACGGAAGCCCGCCTCAGGTTGCAGCTCGCGGCCGCCTACCGCATCGCCGACCACCTGGGCTGGGCCGAGCTGATCTACACCCACATCAGCCTGCGCGTGCCCGGCCCGGAGCACCACTTCCTGATCAACCCATACGGCCTGCGCTTCGACGAGGTCAGCGCGTCGAACCTGGTCAAGATCGACCTCGAGGGCAACCCCGTCGGGGAGCAGCCCTACGGCGCCAACAAGGCGGGCTTCGTGATCCACGGCGCGATCCATGCCGCGCGCGGCGACGCGCAGTGTGTGTTCCACACCCATACGCTGGCCGGCATGGCGCTCTCGGCGCAGGAAGACGGCCTGCTGCCGGTGCACATGTACTCGCACAATTTCTACGGCCAGCTCGCCTACCACGAATTCGAGGGCCCGAGCATGCGCCTGGACGAGCAGGCGCGGCTGGTCGCGAGCCTGGGCCGCCACACGGCGCTGATCCTGCGCAACCATGGCCTGCTGACCGTCGGGCGCACCATCGCCGAGGCCTTCGTACGCATGTGGCGCCTGGAGCGCTCGTGCCAGATCCAGCTTGCGGCGCAGGGCGCCCGCTTGCGCCTGCCCTCGTCTGAGGTATGCCGCCAGTCGCAGACGCTGGGCGACGAGTTCCTCACCGACAGCGCGCCGCTGGGCGAGCTGGAGTTCGCCGCGCTCGAGCGCGTCATCGAACGCAAGGACCCCTCCTACAAGAACTGAAGGCGGAATAAGACAGGAAATGGCAAAGCGCATCGAAGCGGTCAACGATTTCGTCGTCAAGTTCGCCAACGTGAACGGCTCGGGCTCGGCCTCGGCCAACGAGCTGTTCGCCAAGTCTTTCCTGCGCATGGGGATCCCGGTCTCGCCGCGCAACATCTTTCCCTCCAACATCCAGGGCCTGCCGACCTGGTACGAGGTGCGCGTCACCGAGCGCGGCTGGCTCGGGCGCCGCGGCGGCGTCGACCTGATGGTGGCGATGAACCCGCAGACCTGGGACCAGGACATCGCCGAGGTCGAGCCCGGCGGCTACGTGTTCTACGACGACACGCGCCCGCTGCCGGCGTCCAAGTTCCGCGCCCGACATCAACGTGCTCGGGATGCCGCTGACCGAGATCTGCAACACCAACTACGCCGACGCGCGCGAGCGCCAGCTGTTCAAGAACATCATCTATGTCGGCGCGCTGGCGGCGCTGATCGGCATCGAGCCCGAGGTGGTGGCGGAGCTGATCGGCGAGCAGTACAAGGGCAAGGAAAAGCTGCTCATGCCGAACGTCAAGGCGTTCCACATGGGCTTCGACTACGCGCGCGAGCGGCTCAAGGACGCTCTCGGGCTCAAGGTCAGGCGCAGCGACGCGGTCGGCGACAGCATTTTCATCGACGGCAACGCGGCCGCCGCGCTCGGCTGCGTCTACGGCGGCGCCACCGTCTGCGCCTGGTATCCGATCACGCCCTCGTCGTCGCTGGCCGAGGCGTTCCAGAGGTATTGCTCGAGACTGAGAATCGACAAGGACAGCGGGCGGCAGAACTTCGCCATCGTGCAGGCCGAGGACGAGCTGGCCTCGATCGGAATGGTGATCGGCGCCGGCTGGAACGGCGCGCGCGCCTTCACCGCCACGTCCGGCCCGGGCGTGTCGCTGATGACCGAGTTCATCGGCCTGGCCTACTTCGCCGAGATCCCCGCCACGATCATCAACGTGCAGCGCGGCGGGCCCTCGACCGGGATGCCCACCCGCACCCAGCAGGCCGACGTGCTCGCTTGCGCCTACGCCTCGCACGGGGACACCAAGCACGTGCTGCTGTTCCCCGAGGACCCGAAGGAGTGCTTCGAGTTCGCGGCCCAGGCGCTCGACCTCGCGGACCGCCTGCAGACCCCGGTGTTCGTCATGACCGATCTCGACATCGGCATGAACCAGCGCCTGTGCAAGCCGCTCGAATGGGACGACGCCCGCGGCTACGACCGCGGCAAGGTCATGACGCGCGAGGCGCTCGAGGCGGGCAAGGACTTCGGCCGCTACCTGGACGTCGACGGCGACGGCATCCCGTACCGCACCTACCCCGGCACCCACCCCAAGCGCGGCGCCTACTTCACCCGCGGCACCACCAAGGACCGCTACGCACGCTACTCCGAGGCCGGGCCGGACTACGTCGACAACATGCGCCGGCTGCAGAAGAAGTTCGAGACCGCCAAGAGCCTGGTGCCCAAGCCGCTGCTCGACGCCTCGGAGAAGCCGGCGCGCTTCGGCGCCATCTACTACGGTTCGACCAGCCCGGCGATGCACGAGGCGCTCGAGGCGCTCGCCGCGATGGGCATCTCGATCAACGCGCTGCGCGTGCGCGCGTTCCCGTTCCAAGACGAGATCGCCGACTTCGTCGCCTCGCACAGCAAGGTGTTCGTCATCGAGCAGAACCGCGACGCGCAGCTCAAGACCCTGCTGGTCAACGACGCCGGCATCAACCCCGCCAACCTGATCTCGGTGCTGCACTACGACGGCACCCCGATCACCGCGCGCTTCATCACCAACGAGATCTCGCAGATCGTGCGCACCCTGAACGTGCGCCCGATCAAGAAGGACAAGGCCGCATGACTTACCTGACCAAGCCGAAGCTGCACCACCCGAGCCTGCACAAGAACAAGGTTGGCTACACCCGGCGCGACTACGAAGGGCCGGTCTCGACCCTGTGCGCCGGCTGCGGCCACGACTCGATCAGCGCTTCCATCATCCAGGCCGCCTGGGAGCTCGACATCGAGCCGCACCGCGTCGCCAAGCTCTCCGGTATCGGCTGCTCGTCCAAGACCCCGACCTATTTCCTTGGCAACTCGCACGGCTTCAACACCGTGCACGGGCGCATGCCCTCGGTCCTGACCGGCGCCAACCTCGCCAACCGCGACCTGATTTATCTCGGCGTCTCGGGCGACGGCGACTCCGCCTCCATCGGCCTGGGCCAGTTCGCCCACGCCATGCGGCGCGGCGTGAACATGCTCTACATCCTGGAGAACAACGGCGTCTACGGCCTCACCAAGGGCCAGTTCTCTGCCACCGCCGACGCCGGCTCCAAGTCCAAGCGCGGCGCGGTCAACACCGACAGCGCGATCGACACCGTCAGTCTCGCGCTGCTAATGGGCGCCACCTTCGTCGCGCGCAGCTTCTCGGGCGACAAGAAACAGCTCGTGCCCCTGATCAAGGCCGCTATCGCCCACGAAGGCGCCGCCTTCATCGACGTCATCAGCCCCTGCGTCGCGTTCAACAACCACGCCGGCAGCACCAAGAGCTACGACTACGTGCGCGAGCACAACGAAGCCGTCAACCGGCTCGACTTCTGGCCCAACCGCGAAGCCATCACCGTCGACTACGCCGAAGGCGGCGTGATCGAAGTCCCGCAGCACGACGGCAGCATCCTCAGACTGCGCAAGCTCGAAGCCGACTACGACCCGAGCAACAAGATCAATGCCATGACCCACATCGCCACCGCCGCCTCCGAAGGCGAGTTCCTCACGGGTCTGCTCTACCTCGACCCCAACGCCGCAGACCTGCACGCCCACTTCAAGACCAGCACCGTGCCGCTGAACCAGCTCGGGGTGAAGGAGCTGTGCCCGGGCTCGGAGATGCTCGACAAGATCAACGCCTCGCTGCGGTGATCACGGGCGCGGCGTCCGCAGCCATGCTGAATGACGCGAGCGCCTACCAGCGCGTCATTCATGGCTCGTTTGGATTCATTTCCTTGCCTGGAGTGCGCAAGACGAGAGCGCCGTCCTTTCGCCGCGGGATGCTCAGGCCAGGTCAATAACGAACAGGCGGATGAGGTCTTCCAGGACCTCGCGCGAAGCGAGCACTTTGCAGCCGAGCCGGGTCGCCCGCCTACCGTTGGGGAGGGTCGTCCGGGTGGCGTGACGCACTTCCAGGTCGACGAGCAGAGCGTCGGCTTCGGCGTGCCGGATGCGCGCGCTTTCCAGTCGCGTGCCTTCGCGCACGGCGATATTCGGGTCGGTGACCAGCGCGCAGACTGCGTCGAGACTGACGTCGATCAGCCGGGAGGCGAAGACCTGTTCCCCCAGGCGCAGGTCGCAGCGCACCATCGCCTCTGCCGGCGCCTTGATGCGGTCGAAGCTGCGGCGCTGCTGCATCCCGAGCATGGTCGTGGGCAGCCCGCACTGGATGCAGGGCAGGTTCGCTTCCGTGGCATACCTGGGCTTGTCGCCCGCGAAGGCGAACTGCGCGCCACGGTGGTTGCAGCGCAGGACCAGCGAGCGCGCCGCCAGCGCCGCGACGTTGGCATTCTTGTTATCGGAACAGGCGAGCATCATCGTCCCGTTGGCCGGCTCGACGCGGACCAGTTTCGACAGCAGCATCAGTTGCGGCGGGAGACTCGCGGTCACAGTGTCGCCGTCCTCGAGCATCGAGTCCAGGATGCGGCCGATCTCGATTCCGGAGCGCACCAGGAGCCGCCCGGTGGTCGCCAGGCGCGCGGTGATGTTGGGCGACGTCATCGTCGACCAGATTGCCAGCATGCGCGCAGGGCTCAAGGGCATATTCCGCAGACGGCGCGCAGCGACCGGGCGCGGGACTGTCGCGCTAGCCCGACGCGCGGGCGGAGCTGCCTCGGGCCGCGGAAGGCCAGCCTAGTAGGCGGCCGAGAGCCCGCTTTCGACCAGCGTCTTCAGCTGCTCCCAGCCCCAGCTCGGCAGCGGCTTGCCGTTGACGAAGAACTCGGGCGTGGCGGTCACGTTCAGCTTTTGCGCGTCGCCCAGGTCCTGCTGCACGATCGTGTCCATGAGCGGCGAATTCATGTCCTGCCTGAGCCGTCCCATGTCGAGCCCCACGCCGCGGATGTCGTTCCAGACCAGCTCCGGTTGCGGACGATGGTTCGGCGCCCAGTCCGACTGGGCCGCGAAAACCGCCTCCAGGGTTGGCCAGAACTTCCCTTGCATGTGCGCCGCGGCCAGGATCTTGACCACGGATTCCGAGCCGCTGTGAAACGGCGCGTAGCGCTCATACAGGCGGATCTGGCCGGGATGATCGTCCATCAGCTGCTTGACCATGGGGTAGAACTGCTTGCAGGTATCGCAGGCGGGGTCGAAGAACTCGACGATCTCGACCTTGGCGGTCGGACTGCCGGTCGACGGCGAATAGTCCCGCACGTAGGTCGTCCGGTCGCGCCGGTACGCTTCGGCAGCCGCCTTCGATGTCTGGCTTTCGTAATAGATCGCGCCGGCGACGAGAGCGGCCAGCAGCGATACGGCGGCAACGACAGCTACGTGTCTCTGTTTCACATCGAGCTTCCTGGAGCGAATCGCGGCATGGCAGCGTTCCCGCGAACGGACTCGCGCCAACTTACCGTAACCGCCGGTACCGCGACTGATCTATGTCAATGGCGCTAGTCGCAGAGCAGGACCGGCGCATTTGCCGCCGAGGCCGGCGGCGATGTCGACGAGTTTGGTCAGAAGCCGACGGTGATGCCGACCTGGCCGACGGGGTAAAGGTTGTACCGGTTCAGCGAGCGCTGGAGGCTGTAGCGATCGGCCCCCGCATCGGTCGGGTCGGGGGAGTCCTGGTAGATCACGCCGAGGTCGAAGTAGAACTTCACTCCCGCGCCCGGAACCTTGCCGGAGCCGAAGCCGAGGTAGGGCGCGAGGCGGCGGCTCGGCTCGACCAGGCCGTTCAGGCTGCCGCTGTCGCCCTCCCGGAAGGCTCTCGGGTCGAGGGTGTAGAGGGATGCCAGGGGCGCGGCGACGAAGATCGGGGCGCGGTCGCCGACGGGGGCGCTCAGGCCCGGTGCGATCCAGCCGCCGGCGTTGCTGTCCAGCCCGACGGTGCCGACCCGCAGGCCGACGCCTTGCGCGCTCGCGGCGCTCGATGCGGCGAGCGCGACGACGAAGGCGACTGTCGCAGCGGATCTCATCGGTAATTTGTACCGCCACCCCGCAGTGGAGCGAAGGAATTACTCCACGACGGGAAGTGGAGCGCTACTTCTCCTTGCCCAGCGCACTCTTCTTTGCAATTGTCCCGGTGAAGCGCTCCAGCGTGCGCGAGAGCTCGCCGCGGGGGATGATGATTTCGATTAGGCGGAAAGTTCTCTTGTCGGCGACGGCGTCTTCGAGGGCGGCGGCGAGGGCTTCGCGGGTGGTGACGCGGGCGCCCTTGCCGCCCAGGGCGGGGGCGGCGTCGGCGAAGTTCCAGTCGTCGAGGTCGTTGTAGCCGGTGTCTTTCTGGAACGCCTTGAGCATGCCCCAGGCGGCGTTATTGAACACCAGCACGATCGGGTTCCAGCGCTGGCGGCGGCAGTTGCCAAGCTCCCAGCCGGTCATCTGGAACGCGCCGTCGCCGACCAGGACGAGGGGGCGCTTGTGGGAGGCGGCTTGCAGGCCGAGGCCGAAGGGGACGCCGGGGCCCATGGTGGCGTAGTAGCCGGGGGCGACCAGGGCGGTGGGAATGATGTCCATCGCGGTGAACAGGCAGTCGCCCATGTCGGAGGCGATCGGCATCGGGCCATGGCGCGCGAACAGGTCGTTGACGGCGGTGGCGATGTCGATCGGGCGGATGGGGTGGGCGTCGGCCTTCAGGCCGCTGGGGTATTCGGCCGCGACGGGCGTCGCGTCGCCCAGGCGCCTGGCGCGTTTCAACAGCGCGTCGACCAGCGCTTCGAGGCTGACGCCGGGATAGACGTGGTGGCCGAGGCGCACTTCGCCGTCGAAGGCGTGCACGGCGGTGCGCATGTCGATCTGCTGCTGCGAGACGCCGAAGTTGGTGTCGCACAGGATTACGCCGAGCATCAGCAGACCGTCGGAGCGCTCGACGATGCGGCGCACGCCGGCTTCGCCCGCCAGGCCCAGATAGGTGCCGGCGAGCGGCGCGTCCGTCTCGGCCAGGATGCCGCGCCCCATGAAGCTGGTGACCGCGGGGATGGCGAGCTTCTTCGCCAGCCGGGCGACCTTCTTCTCCAGCCCGTAGCGGCGCACTTCGACCCCGAGCAGGAGCGCCGGGCGGCGCGCGGCGGCGAGGCGCGCGTAGACCTCGTCCGCGGCCGCGGCCGCCGCCTGGCGGTCGATCGGCGCGGGCGCGTAGGCGGGCACTCCTGCGACCTCGGCCTCGACCATGTCGCGCGGCAGCTCGAGGTAGACCGGACGCGACTGGCGGCGCGCCTCGCTCAGCACGCGCGCGATCTCGCGCGCAGCGCTCGCGGCGTGGTCGAGCACGGCCTGGGCGCAGGTCACTTCGCTCATGACGAGGAACTGGCTGTCGAGGCGCTTGACCTGGTGGTGCAGGCCTAGGCCCATGCGGCTTTCGGCCGCGCCGGGGGCGCCCGAGATCACCACCAGCGCCGATTTCTCGGCGTAGGCGGTCGCGACCGCGTTGACCATGTTGAGCGCGCCCGCGCCGTAGGTGACTGCGGCGACGCCGAGCGTGCCGCGGTAGCGCGCGGCGGCGTCGGCGGCGAAGCCGACCGCCGGCTCGTGGCTGAGCGTGTGCAGCGGCAGGATGCCCGAGCGCTCGATTTCGCGGAAGAACGGCAGCGCGAAGTCGCCCGGAATGCCGAAGATTTCTCCGGCACCGTAGTCCTTCAGCGCGGCGAGCAGTGCGTGTGCGAGCTTCATTGTGCCGGCGGCGGATGCCGCGATGACCGCCGCTATCCTAATCAAAATCGGGTGATACGGCGCTTTCGGCGCCTGTAGCCCGGCTGACGCGCGGGAATCGAGGCACTAGTTGGCATTTTGGCCGCGATTTCCCCCTCATTCGCCACCGTGCGTGTTCCTTCGGGGCAATCAGAGGTATACGCTGGGCCAAGGCTCCCACCGTCGTCGCGAGAAAGGCCCATGAAGCGCTCCACGGACTATCCGCACTTGCTCGGCTCGGTCAATGCGCTGTCCGAGGCGCTCGAAGTGCGCGATGCGTACACGCGCTCGCACTGCGACCGCGCGGTGCGCCTGGCCACGGAGCTGGGGTATGCCTGCGATGTTTCGGACCTCGAGCTCGAGCGACTGCGCGTCGGTGCGCGCTTTCACGACATCGGAAAGATCGGGATTCCGGACGCCGTGCTGCTGAAGCCTGCGCGCCTTACGGACGACGAATGGATCCTGATGATGGCTCATTCGGCGCTCGGGGAGCAGATATTCATGGCGACTGCGCTGCCAGATCAGGACGAGATCGCGACCGTGATACGTCACCACCACGAGTCATTCGACGGCAGCGGCTATCCGGACGGCCTGGCGGGGGAAGCGATCCCGCTCCTGAGCCGCATCCTGCTGATCGTGGACGCCTACGACGCGATGACGACCACGCGCCCCTATCATTTGGAGCGCACGCGCGCGCAGGCGATGGAAATCATGTGGTCCGAGAGCGGCAGCAAGTTCGACCCCGAGATATTCCGCATCTTCTCGGCCCTGATCGACCACAGTCCCGCGCGCATGCACTGAGCGGCGCGAGCCGCATTGCATCGGAAGAGTTGCATCGGGCGGCGCTTTGCGCCTAGCATCGCGTCGCGAAAAGTACATTTGGGCGCCTCGACTCTCCCACGGCACAGCATGGCCATCCCGGCGGTCGACATAGGAGACGTGGGACACGCGATCCAGCTCGCGCTGGCGCCGGTCTTTCTGCTCACGGGAATCGCCGGCATCCTGAACGTCATGGCGGGCCGCCTGGCGCGCATCATCGACCGCGGCCGCCAGCTCGGCGAGCGCCCGATCCCGCAGGAGCTGCAAGCGGGCGAGACGCTGCAGGTCGAGCTCGACAGCCTCGAGCGCAGGCGCAATCTCGCCAGCCACGCGATCACCGCCTGCACCTTCGCCGCGCTCCTGGTCTGCACGGTGATCGTGGCGCTTTTCGTGGAAGTCCTGGCGCAGGCGAGGCTTAGCTGGCTCGTCGGCGCGCTGTTTACCGGTTCGACCGTCGCGCTGGTGGCTGGCCTGGGGTACTTTCTGCGCGAGGTGCGTCTCGCCACGCAGACGGTCCGCATTCCGGCGGCGGCGCACAAGAAGCGATAGCATCCGGCCCCTGCGCGCCATGGCAGACAAGATCGCACGCTACCGGGCCAACCTCCAGGGCGAGATCGACAGCTCGGCCATGTACCGGGCGATGGCGGAGCTCGACGCCCAGCCCGAGCGCGCGGAGATCTTCCGCCGCCTCGCGGCGGTGGAGCAAAGCCACGCCGACTTCTGGCGCAAGCAGTTGGCGGACGCCGGCGCGAGCGCGCCGGCGCCGATCCCGAGCTGGCGCGCGAAACTGCTCTCCTGGATCGCGCGGCGTTTCGGACCGCAGATCGTGATCCCGACGCTGCGCACTCTCGAGCAGGTCGACCGCGACGTCTACGACGACCAGCCGGAGTCGCGCGACACGCCGCTTCCGGCCCAGGAGCGCTCGCACGCGCGCGTGCTGAGCGAGCTGACGGGCGCCGCCCGCACGGCTTGGGACGGCAGCGCGTATTCGAGCCTGGAGGGCCGCCACGGCGCGGGCGGCGGCAACGCCCTGCGCGCCGCGGTGCTCGGCGTGAACGACGGCCTGGTGTCGAACATGAGCCTCGTCATGGGGGTGGCGGGCGCCGAGTTCACCCGCCAGACGGTGCTCGTTACCGGCCTCGCCGGCCTGATCGCCGGCGCCTGCTCCATGGCGCTGGGCGAGTGGCTGTCGGTGCAGAACTCGCGCGAGCTATACCGCAAGCAGATCGCAACCGAGAAGGACGAGCTGGCGCAAGTGCCCGACGAAGAGCAGCAGGAGCTGGTGCTGATCTACCAGTCGAAAGGCATGGACCGCCCGACGGCCGAGCAGACAGCGGCACGCGTGATGGCGAACAGGAGTTCCGCGCTCGACACGCTGGTGCGCGAGGAGATCGGAATCAATCCGGACGACCTCGGCGGCTCCGCCTGGTCCGCTGCCGCGACCTCGTTCGCCGTCTTCATGCTGGGCGCGATCTTTCCCGTGGCGCCGTTCTTCTTCGCCGGCGGCGCCGCCGGCGTGGCGGCGAGCACGGCGCTGAGCGGCGCCGCGCTCTTCGGCAGCGGCGCGTTGACTAGCGTCTTCACCGGCCGCGGCGCGACGTTCTCGGGAATGCGCCAGGCCGCCATCGGCCTTGCCGCCGCGTGCGTGACCTACGGACTGGGGAGGTTGCTGGGGGTCTCGCTCGGCTAGCTCGCGCCACGCTAGTCCCGCTCCCAGGACTCTGCGGTGCCGAGCTGGTGCCTGCGCATCTTCTCCCACAGGTTCTTGCGCGAGATGCCGAGCGCCTTCGCAGTCTCGGCGATCCGGCCGCGGTGCTGCTGCAGGGCGCTCGAGATGAAAGCGCGCTCGCAGCCGGCGAGAAACGCATCCAGCAGCATGTGGTCGAGCGCGTTCGGGCCGGCGCCGGGATACAGGGCCGAGTCGTCCAGGTCCTCGGGCAGAAGGATTGAGTTCGAGCTGAATATGCAGGCACGCTCGATGACGTTCTTCAACTCGCGCACGTTGCCCGGCCACTTGCGCTTGAGCAGCGTCGCTAGGGCGTGCGGGTGCAGAGCCTTTAGGCCCTCGTTCTGGCGGGCGCAGCTCTCGGCCAGGAACCGGTTGGCCAGCCACAGGATGTCCTCGGGCCGCTCGCTGAGCTGCGGAATGTGCAGATGCACGAGGTTGATGCGGTAGTAGAGGTCCTCCCGGAATGCGCCTCTCGTCACTTCGACCTGCAGGTCGCGGTTGGTCGCGCAGATGAGCTGGAAGCTGGTCGGGTGCTCCTCCTCCCCGCCCAGGCGCTTGACCCGCCGCTCCTGCAGGGCGCGCAGCAGCTTCACCTGCATCGGCAGCAGCAGGTCGCCGATCTCGTCGAGAAACAGCGTTCCGCCGTCGGCCTGCGCGAAGAAGCCCTTCTTCGCCCGCTCGGCGCCGGTAAACGCGCCGCGCTCGAAGCCGAAGAACTCGGCCTCGATCAGGCTCTCGGGCAGTGCACCGCAGTTGACCGCGACGAACGGCCGCGGCGGCGCGCTCGCGCCGTCGGAAGCGAGCTCGTGAAGGTGCCGGGCGAGAACCTCCTTGCCTACCCCCGACTCGCCAGTGATGAGGACGCTGGAAGCGCGTTTGGCGATGCGCGGCAGGTTTTCGCACACCCTGCGCACGGCGGGTGAGATGCCGAGCACCGTCGCCTCGGCGACCGGCTGGACGTCCGCGCGGGCGCCGGTGATACCGCGGATCTTCTCCACCAGAGCGCTGATGTCGAACGGCTTGGTGACGAAGTCCCTCGCGCCGAATTTCAGCAGCTCGACTGCGCGCTCGACCGTGGCGTACGCCGTGATGAACACGAACGGCGGCGAGAGCGTCTTCTGCTGCGCGATCCTGCGGAACACGTCGTCGCCGGAGATGTCCGGCAGCCGCAGGTCGCTGATCACCGCCGCGTAGTCCTTCGCCTCGAGGGCGCGCAGCGCCTCGCCGCCGCTCTGGTACCAGTCGACGCCGAATCCCTCGAGGCCGAAGCGGTCCGAGAGCGATTCGCCCATGATCGGGTCGTCTTCAATAAGACACAGCCTTGGTCCGCGCATCGCGCGCCTCCGCAAGTGGCAGGACGACTTCGAAAACAGTATGCCCCGGCTCGCTCGATGCGGATATGGTGCCGCCGAGCTGGGTGACGACCTGATAGCTCACCCAGAGCCCCAGGCCGTAGCCTCTGCCGGGCATCGGCTCGCCTTCCGCCGAATACGGCTCGAACAGGTGCTCGATCACCTCGGGCGGAATGTGCTGCCCGGAGTTGGAGATCCGCACCGTGAGATTGCCGCGGGCCACCGATGCCCTCAGTGTCACGCGCCCGCCCGCTTCGACGGCCTGCACAGCGTTGAGCAGCAGGTTTAGCACGAGCTGGCGCACCATGTGCGCCGGAACTCCGAGTGGGCCCTCTATGTCGCAGCCCCATTCCAGGCGGGCTTTCTTCGTCGGAAGCTGCGGACCGATCAGGGTCCTCAGGTCGTCCCAATCGGCCGGCTGCATCGCCGGAGAATCGAGCCGCGCCTCCAGCAGCAGAGCCCCGACCGTGGAGCGGATCTGCGTCAGCCCGCGTTGCAGCAGGCCCACGGTCTTCTGGCCGAACGAGTCGAGGTCCCCGTGCCGAGACAGCGTGTCCACGGCGTTGAGCATCCCCCCAAGCGGGTTGTTGATCTCGTGCGCGATGCCGGCCGAGAGCCGGCCCACCGCCGCGAGGCGCTCGGCGACCAGGACCTGGCGCTCGAGCTGGTCCTTGTCCTCGAGCTGGTGCAGCATGCTCCTGAACTGCGCGGCGAGCTGGCCGGTTTCGTCGGCGCCCTGGAGCTTGACCTGGGCCGCGAGCGCCGCCGGCGGCTCGTGCCCCACCCGTCGCATCACCGCAGCGAGGCTGGTCAGCGGCTTGACGATCCGGTTGCCCCAGAACCAGCCGAGCGGGAGCAGGATGAGCAGCCCGGGAACGCTGATCGCCACCACGTCGAGCAGCACCGAGGCCGCGCGGTCGTACAGCCGGTGCGCCTCATACGAGAGCACCACGTATCCGATCGTGCTGCCGTCGTCGGAATCGAGGCGCACCGCCGCGGCCGCGTCGCGCACGGCAAGGTAGCCGGGGAAATCGAACGAGAAATCGCCGTGCCGGCGGGCGAGGCCTTCGAGCACCAGCTGCATCTCGGGCGGCAGGCTGCCTTCCCGCTCCTTGATCCGGATACGCGACGGGTCCGACGACGCGTAGACCTCGCGGCGCGCATCCAGCACGACGATGTCCCGCAGCGGGCTGGACGGGTCCTTGCTCGCGATCGGCGCGCGCACGATCTCGTAGGTGCGCCAGACATCCTCCTTCAGCAGGGGGTCCCTCACGGTGCGCGCCAAGGTGCGGGCCAGGCTGTTTGCGCTCGCGCGCAGGTCGCGCTTGGCGTCGGCCAGCGCGCGCGTGAGTAGCGCCGTGGTAAGCACGACCTCGGTGAGAAGGATCACCGCCGTGAGCGCGAGCGGAACCTTGAGGCGGTAGCTCAGAGCCTGGAACAAGGTCCGCCCTAGAGGTCGCCGACGAATTGCAGATTTGCCTTCACGCTGGCGAACACGCTCGGGTCCTCGCGTGCGAATCCGTCCAGATTCAGTTTGTCGAGCAGGACGCGCCCGGGCGCGTTGTCCTTCATCGCGACGAACGCGTCCTGCAGGGCGCGGAACTTGTCCTGCGGCAGGTTCGAGCGCGCGACCAACGGTGGAAAGCCGTAGTGCGGCGAACTCCAGGCCACGCGCGTCCCGTCGGTGCTGCCCGGCAGCTCCTTCTTCATCGTGTCCCACACGTAGCCGTCGACCGAGCCGCCGTCGGCCAGGCGCACGCTCACCGCGTCTACCACCCGGCGGTGCGAATAGGTGAAGAAGTATTTGAGGAAGAACTGCCCGGGCGTGAATCCCGCGTGCAGCAGCTCCGCCTTCGGCACCAGGCAGCCCGAGTTCGACTGCGGGTCGCTGAACGCATAGATGCGGCCGCGCAGGTCGGTGATGTGGTGCGTGCGGGTGTCGTCCTTGGGAACAATCAGATAGGAATGGTAGAGCGGCAGGCCCTCGTAGATCGGCACGCACAGCAGCCGCAGGTGCGACGCGTTCATCAGATAAGGCGGGCTGCAGACCCAGGCGGCCTCGATCTGGTCGGTCAGCAGTAGCTCGGTTATCTCCTGGTAGGAGCGGCGCTGCACGAAGCTGACTTTGCGGTGCAGCCGCTCCTCGAAGTAGCGCTTCCAAAGGTTGAGGACGTTGAACTGGTCGTCGAGGAAGACCGGGGTGGTTCCGATCCTGATGTCCTCGCGTACGCGCGCAAGCCCCTGCGCGCGCCCGACCAGAGGCGAGGCTGTAAGCGCGATCCCCGTCGCGAGGATTCGCCGTCGATTCCAGGCGTTACCGTTCGGAAACATATTCCCTCCTCGACAGGGCGCAACGGTTACCTTTCGCGCCCCCTGCGACGGCCGAGATCAACGAAATTCACTCTCGGGTCAACGCGATCGCCGCAGCCGCCGCCGATGGCACGTCGCTTGCAGCACGAACCGTGCGCCGTACAAGCATAACGAAAATTCCGACTAGGAGGAGACATGTCCGCGGAAATCAGCCGACGCAGTTTCTTGAAGCTTGGAACCGGGGCGGTCGCCACCGGAACGGTGGCGGCAGTCGCGCCGGGCGTGGCGGAAGCCAAGCCGACGGACACGAGCAGGACAACTCTGCCGTATCCCAAGAAGCACGTCGGCAGCGCGAGCCACCTTGCCAGGCCACTGGCGTTCAGTTATCCGGACGCGGCGTCGCCATGCCTCGCGATCAAGACGGGCGCGCCGGTGCCCGGCGGCGTCGGTCCGGAGCGCGACATCGTCGCCTACAGCACGCAGTGCACGCACATGGGCTGCCCGCTCGCCTACGACGCCGACACCAGGACCTTCAAGTGCGGCTGCCACTTCAGCATGTTCGACGCCGAGAAGGAGGGGCAGATGATCTGCGGCCAGGCGACGGAAGATCTCCCGCGCATCACGCTGGAGTACGACAAGAAGACAGGCCGCATTACCGCGGTCGGCGTCGACGGCCTGATCTACGGCCGCCAGGCGAACGTGCTCTGACGCTCAGGAGGAGACCATGGCACTGCACAAGGACCGCATCGCGCTGCCGCCGGTATCGGCGCAGCGCACCAATCTGACTTGTCATTTCTGCATCGTCGGCTGCGGCTATCACGTCTACAAGTGGCCCGAGGGCGAGGAAGGCGGGCGCGCCGCGAACAGAACGCGCTCGGCCTGGACTTCCGCAAGCAGCTTCCGCCGCTGGCCACCATCATGACGACCGCGATGACGAACGTCATCACCGAAAAGGACGGCACCCGGCACAACATCATGATCGTGCCGGACAAGTCCTGCCCGGTGAACAGCGGCCTGAGCTCCACCCGCGGCGGAAAGATGGCGAGCTACATGTACACGCCGGATGGCGTGGGCAAGGCGCGCCTGCGCAATCCGATGGTCTACGCGGCCGACCAGTGGGTGGAGACGAATTGGGACAACGCCCTGGCGATCTACGCCGGGCTGGCGAAGAAGGTGCTGGACATGGACGGGCCGAGCGGGATCGTGTTCTCGGCCTTCGACCACGGCGGCGCGGGCGGGGGCTTCGAGAACACCTGGGGCTCGGGCAAGCTCATGTTCACGGCGCTGCAGACGCCGATGGTCAGGATCCACAACCGCCCGGCCTACAACTCGGAGTGCCATGCGACGCGCGAGATGGGCATCGGCGAGCTGAACAACTCCTACGAGGACGCCGAGCTCGCCGACTGCATCATGTCGATCGGCGGCAACCCCTACGAGACGCAGACGAACTATTTCCTCAATCACTGGGTGCCGAACCTGCAGGGCTCCACGCTCGACAAGCGCAAGCAGCGCTTCCCGGGCGAGACCCACGACAGGGCGCGAGTGATCTTCGTCGACCCGCGCTACACCCCGAGCATCGCGGTGGCGGAGAAGGTCGCCGGCAAGGACCGGGTGCTGCACCTGGACATCGAGCCGGGCACCGACATCGCGCTGTTCAACGCCTTCCTCACCTACGTGGTGGACAAGGGCTGGATCGACCGCGCTTTCATCGACGCGCACACCAAGGGCTTCGACGAGGCGGTCGCGGCGAACCGCCTTTCGATGGACGAAGCGAGCCGGATCACCGGCGTGCCGGTAGAGAAGCTGGTCATGGCGGCGGAGTGGGCCTACAAGCCGAAGGCCTCCGGCCATCCTCCGCGCACCATGCACGCCTACGAGAAGGGCATCATCTGGGGCAACGACAACTACCTGATCCAGTCCGCGCTGGTGGACGTGGTGCTCGCGACCCACAACGTCGGGCGCCGCGGGACGGGCGTGGTGCGCATGGGCGGGCACCAGGAGGGCTACACCCGGCCGCCGTATCCGGGAAACAGCAAGATCTATATCGACCAGGAGCTGATCAAGGGCGCCGGCCGGATGATGACCTGGTGGGCCTGCAACAACTTCCAGACCAGCAACAACGCCCAGGCGCTGCGCGAATCGGTCCTGCGGCGCTCGCAGATCGTGAAGGACGCGATGCAGAAGGCGCGCGGCGCGAGCGCCGGGGAGATGGTCGACATCATCTACAACGCGACGACCAAGGGCGGGCTGTTCGTCGCGAGCATCAACATGTATCCGACCAAGCTGGCGGAGGCGGCGCACCTGATGCTGCCCTCGACCCATCCCGGGGAGATGAACCTCACCTCGATGAACGGCGAGCGTCGCATGCGGCTCTCCGAGCGCTTCATGGACCCGCCGGGAACCGCGGCGCCGGACTGCCTGATCGCGGCGCGCATCGCCAACACGATGAAGGCGATGTACGAGGCGGAAGGCAACGCGGCGATGGCGCAGCGCTTCGGCGGATTCGACTGGCGCACCGAAGAAGACGCGTTCAACGACGGCTTCCGCATGGTCGGCCAGCCGGGGGCGGGCCACATCGACAGCCAGGGCGGCGACACGGGGCACCTGGTGACCTACGAGCGTCTGCACAAAATGGGCAACGTCGGCGTGCAGCTGCCGGCCAAGGCCTGGGAGGGCGGCAAGCTCGTCGGCACCGAGATGATCTACGAGGACAGCAAGTTCAGCACCGACGACGGGCGCGCCCACTTCAAGACCTCGCCCTGGCCCGGGCTGCCGAAGCCGGTGGCGGACCTGAAGGCGAAGTACCGCTTCTGGATCAACAACGGCCGCACCAACGAGGTCTGGCAGACCGCGTATCACGACCAGTACAACGAGTTCGTGCGCGGGCGCTACCCGATGTCGTACATCGAGATCAACCCGCAGGACGCCGCCGAGCTCGGGATCGCAGCGGGAGACGTCGTCGAGGTCTTCAACGACTACGGCTCGACCGTCGCCATGGCCTACCCGAACGCGTCGACCAAGAAGAACCAGACGTTCATGGTGTTCGCGTACTTCAACGGCATCCAGGGAGACGTGACCACGACCTGGACTGACCGCAACATCATTCCGTACTACAAGGGGACCTGGGCGAACATGCGCCGCGTCGGGCCGATGGAGGACTACCAGCGCACGGTGAGCTTCAAGAATCGACGGTTTACGTAGGCGGACGTCCAGCGCCGATTCCAGGCAGCGTCCCGACGCCGGCGTGGGAGGCTCGAGCGACCTCCTCCCTCTCGATCCCCGCCGGCGTCGATTATTTTGTCGCGACTCGCTGCCGCATGCCGCAGGTCGGTATGATGCTGCAGGCGGTGTGCTTCGACAGCTAGGCGCGCTGCCTGCGGGCGGCCATCGCGAATCAGGCGCAGCCTGGCGGCGGGACAAAGGCGTAATACTCGCGCTCGATCAGCTGCGCGCAGCCGGATGGTGGTCAGGTCGCCGTGCTGCGGGCCGACGATCTGCACCCCGATCGGCAGTCCTTCGGGCGAAAGGCCGATCGGCGCCGCGGTGCCGGGAAGAAAACACATGCCCGCGATGCCGGCCCACCACATCTGCGTCGTCGCCGGCTGGGGCTTGCCGTTGACGCTGATCATGCGCTCCCAGCGCTCGCCCGGCATGGAGTGCGGGAACGCGGCGCTTGCGGCGTTCGGGCACAGCAGCACGTCCCAGTCCTTGAAGAACTCGGCCCACGCGAGGCGCATCTGGTGCCTGCGGTTGGAAGCGGCGAGCCAGTCCTTGTGCGGCTGCGTGTTGGCGCGGACCATTTGCGCGTAGTAGGACTGGTCGTGCGGATCGAGCTCGGCCCGCGCCGCGAGCATCCCGGCGAACATCTCCTGCGTCTGCCGCCCCGAGGTCGCGCCGCGCAGCAGCTGGATGAAGACGCGGTGCGCTTCGCCGAAGTCGAATGCGGGCAGGGCGCGCTCGGAGACCTTGGCGCCTTTTTGCGCCAGGGTGCGCGCGAGCCGGGCGATCAGATCCTGCACGCTGCGGTCGGTCTCCGCGGTCGGGTGCGAGGCGAGCACCGCGACGCGCAGGCCGCGCAGCGTCTTTCTGCGCGGCGCGGGCAGCGCGAGCTTCCAGCCGGCGCCGTCGAACGCGTCCGGCCCGGCCATGATCGAGAGCGCGAGCTCGAGGTCGGCCGCGCTGCGCGCCAGGGGCCCGATGGCCGAGATGTCGGCCGGGTGCGCCATGCCCGGCAGGGCGTGTCCTTGCAGGGAGCAAATGCCCCAGGTGGGCTTGTGGCCGTACACGCCGCAGTAGTGCGCCGGGTTGCGGATCGAGCCGCCGATATCGCTGCCGATCTCCAGGCCGGTGAGGCCCGCGGCGAGCGCCGCCGCCGCGCCGCCCGAGGAGCCGCCGGGGGTTCGGGTCGCATCCCAGGGGTTCACGGTCTTGCCGTACAGCGGGTTGTTCGTCTCCCAGTCCGCGAGCATGACGGGCACGTTGCTCTTGCCGAACACGTTCGCGCCGCCGGCGAGCAAGCGCTCGACCGCGAGCGCGTTCGTCGCCGCGCGGTTGCCCTTGTATTCGGTCACGCCCCAGGTGGTGGGCTGGCCGGCGAGATCGAAGGATTCCTTCACGCTCATCGGCAGTCCGGCGAGCACCGCATGGCGCGCGCCCTTGCGCGCCGAGGCGCGGTCGAAGGCCCGTGCGCGCTTTCGCGCCGCGTCCAGGTCGAGCACGCAGAGGGAGTTCAGCGCGCGGTCGTATTTCGCGATCCGCGCCGCGTAGTGCTCGAGCAGCTCGAGCGCGCCGATCTTGCGCGCGCGCAGCGCGCGGATCAGCTTCAGCGCCGGCCAGAATGCTATGTCCGTCATGGTCGCGAGACTCGGCAGAATTTCGGCAAGGATGACATACGAAGCGGGTCATCGCCGCGGCGAACGGGCCGGCGGTGGCCTGCCGCGTTCAGGGACAGGCGCGCCCCGCACTCGCGCGGCCGGGCCGGTCGGTTGGTCGCCGCAGGGGTCCGGTTGACGCAGCGCAATAACGAAAAAGATTTACAACACATCACTTGTGGAATAGCGTAATCAAGTAGTCCCACAGAATCACTGGATACTCATGCTCAAGGCATGATTACCGCGCAACAGTTGCGGGCGGCGAGAGCGCTGCTGGGACTTGATCAGCGCTCGCTCGCCGCGGCGTGCGGCCTGTCGCTGCCGACGATTCAGCGCATGGAGTCGAGCGACGGCGTGGTGCGCGGCAACGTCGACTCCTTAACGAAGCTGATCGAGACTCTGGAGCGCGCCGGCATCGAGCTGATCGGCGAGGGCGCCACGAGCGCCGGCGGCGGCCGGGGCGTTCGAATGAAGCGCGGGGCGACGGTCCCGGACGGCTAGCGGCGTCGCGCGATGGCTCTCGCAGGGCTGCTGTGGTGCATCGGAGCGCTGCTTGCGATCAGCGTGGCGGCGATTCCCGCCGCGCGCCATCGATGGGGAACGCCGGCAGTCTACGGCGGCGCGCTGTGCGCCTCGACGGCCGGCCTCGGCCTCGCGCTCGCGAGCCTGCTCGGCGGCGGCGGATGGCTCGGTGCGCTGACGCTGCCGGTCGGGCTGCCCTGGCTGGGCGCGCACTTCCGGCTCGACGCGCTGGCGGCGTTCTTCCTCGTGGTGGTGAATCTCGGCGCGGCGGGCGCGAGCCTGTACGGCCTCGGCTACGGCCGGCACGAGGAATCACCGGGGCGCGTGCTGCCGTTCTTCGCGGCGTTCCTCGCCGGCATGAACCTGGTGGTGGTGGCCGACGACGCGTTCACCTTCCTGTTCACCTGGGAGTTCATGTCGCTCAGCTCGTGGGCGCTCGTGATGGCGCACCATCGTCGTCCGGGCAACGCCGCGGCGGGCTACCTGTACCTGATCATGGCGAGCTTCGGCACGCTCGCGCTGCTGCTCGCGTTCGGCCTGCTCGCCGGTCCGGCGGGCGGCTACGCCTTTAGCGCGATCCGCGCCGCTCCGCCTGCGGCCGGCGTGGCGGCTGCGGTGCTCGTTCTGACCCTGATCGGGGCCGGGTCGAAGGCCGGCCTGGTGCCGCTGCACGTGTGGCTGCCGCTCGCGCATCCGGCCGCGCCGAGCCACGTTTCCGCCCTCATGAGCGGAGTCATGACCAAGGTGGCGGTATACGGCGCAGTGCGCATCGTGTTCGATCTGCTTGGCGTGCCGACCTGGTGGGCCGGGGCGCTGGTCGCGCTGCTGGGCGGCGTGACCGCGGTGATGGGCGTGCTGCACGCACTCATGGAGCACGATCTCAAGCGCCTGCTCGCCTATCACACGGTGGAGAACATCGGCATCATCTTCATCGGGCTCGGCCTCGCGCTCGCCTTCGGCGCGAACGGGATGCGCGCCGCGGCCGCGCTGGCGCTGACGGCGGCGCTGTTCCACGTCTTCAATCATTCGGTGTTCAAGAGCCTGCTGTTCTTCGGCTCGGGCGCGGTGCTGACCGCGACCGGCGAGCGCGACATGGAGCGTCTGGGCGGGCTGATCCATCGCATGCCGCTCACGGCGTTCGTCTTTCTCGTCGGCTCGGCGGCGATCTCGGCCTTGCCGCCGTTCAACGGCTTCGTCTCGGAATGGCTGACTTTCCAGGCAATCCTGGTGAGCCCGGCGCTGCCGCAGTGGCTGCTGAAGTTCCTCGTTCCGGCAATCGGCGCCCTGCTCGCGCTCTCGGCCGCCCTCGCGGCGGCCTGCTTCGTCAAGGCGTTCGGCGTCACCTTCCTCGGCCGCGCGCGCAGCGACGCGGCGCGCCAGGCGCTCGAGACCGACCGCTGGTCGCTCGCCACCATGCTGATCCTGGCGGCCCTGTGCCTGGTCGCCGGCATCCTGCCCGGCTATTTCATCGACGCGCTGGCGCCGGTCGTGCGGGCGCTGTCCGGGGCGCAGCTGCCGCGCCAGGGCGAGCTGGACTGGCTGACGATCGTTCCGGTCGCGCAGAGCCGCAGCTCCTACAACGGGCTGCTGCTGTTCCTGATCATCGCGTTCGCCGCGGGCCTCGGCGCCGAGGCGATCCATCGCTGGGCGTCCGGCGTATTGCGCCGATCGGCGCCCTGGGACTGCGGCTTTCCGGATGCAAGCCCGTCCACGCAATACACCGCGGGCAGCTTTTCGCAGCCGATCCGCAGGGTGTTCGGCTCGGTGGTGTTCCGCGCGCGCGAGGAGGTGTACATGCCGCCGCCGGGCGATCTGCGTGCCGCGCGGATGCGCGTTCGCATGCGCGACGTCCTGTGGGACGCGTTCTATGCGCCGGTCGCGGGCCTGGTGGCGTACGTCGCCGATCGCCTCAACAAGGTGCAGTTTCTGTCGATCAGGGCCTACCTGACTCTGGTGTTCGGCGCCCTGGTCGCGCTCCTGACGGTGCTCGCGGTATGGCAATAGGGCTGCAGCTGCTGGTCCAGATCTGCCAGATGGCGCTCGTGCTCGCGCTCGCGCCGCTGTTCGCGGGCTACGTGCGCAAGGTCAAGGCGCATCTGCTGCGCCGGCAGGGGCCGCCGCTGGCGCAGCCCTACCGCGAGCTGCTGCGCCTGCTGCGCAAGGACGTCGTGCTCGCGGACTCGGCATCCTGGGTGTTCCGCGTCGCGCCCTACCTTATCTTCGCCACCACCTGGGTCGCGCTCTCGCTCGTTCCCACCTTCGCCACCGGCCTGGTCTTCAGCTATGCGGCCGACGTGATCGCCATCGTCGCCCTGCTGGGCAGCGCGCGCTTCATGCTCGCCCTCGCCGGGCTTGACGTCGGCACCAGCTTCGGCGGCATCGGATCAAGCCGCGAAATGCTGATCGCCTCGCTCGCCGAGCCGGCGATGCTGATGGTGGTGTTCACGCTCTCGCTGCTCGCCGGCTCTACCCAGCTGTCCTCGATCGCGGCGTCGATGCAGGCATCCGACGTCGGGCTGCGGTTTTCGATCGCGCTCGCCCTGATCGGGCTGGTGATGGTGGCGCTGGCGGAAAACTCCCGCATCCCGATCGACAATCCGGCCACTCACCTCGAGCTGACAATGGTGCACGAGGCGATGATCCTGGAGTATTCGGGACGCCACCTGGCGCTGATCGAGGCGGCTGCGTTTCTCAAGCTGCTGCTGTACGTCTCGGTCATCGCCTGTGTCTTCTTTCCCTGGGGGATCGCGATCTCGGGACAGGGGCCCGCGGCCTACTTCGCGGGCATCGGGGTGTACTTGCTGAAGCTCGCGGCTGGCGGCTTCGTGCTCGCGGTGTTCGAGACCGCGATCGCGAAGATGCGCATGTTCCGCGTTCCGGATTTCCTCGGTGCGGCGCTGATGCTCGGCTTCCTCGCCACGTTGCTGCTGTTCGTCACCCTGGCCGGCTGATGGACCGCCTCGCCCTCGACGTCGCGCATCTGCTGGCCGGCGGCCTCGTGCTGGTGAGCTTCATGCTGCTCTACCAGGACCGCATGACCGGCCTGGTGAACAATTTCGCGCTGCACGCGCTGGTGGTCTCGCTCTCGGTCGCCTGGCAGGCGCATATCCAGCACGCGCCGCACCTGTACATCACCGCCGCGATCGCCCTGATCGTCAAGGCGATCGTGATCCCGCTCGCCTTGCATCGCATCATCGTGCAGCTCGGGATCCATCGCACCATAGAAGCCGTGGTCGGCATCGGGCAGACGATGCTCGCGGGCATCGGCCTGGTAGCGCTTTCGATCATGGTCATGCTGCCGATCACCGCCAAGGCGGGTACGCTGACCCAGCAGGACCTCGCCTTCGCGCTGTCGGTGCTGCTGCTCGGCCTGCTGATGATGATCTCGCGCCGCAACGCGGTGAGCCAGGTGATCGGCTTCATGTCGATCGAGAACGGGCTGATTCTGGCCGCGACCGGCGCCAAGGGGATGCCGCTGGTGGTGGAGATCAGCGTCGCGTTCTCGATCCTGGTCGCGCTGATCGTGATCGGGGTGTTCCTGTTCCGCATCCGCGAGCGCTTCGACACGGTCGACATCCACGCGCTGCACCAATATCGGGGCGAGCAGCCGTGACGGACCCGGGCAACTTCTTCGTCGGCGCCGTGCTGATCATCCCCGCGGTGAGCGCGGGCCTGCTCGCGGCGCTGCCGGACGACAGGCTGACGGCGCGGCTCAACGTGCTGGCGGCGCTACTGACATTTCTCGCGGCGACGGTGCTGTTCTTCGAGCGTCCGGCTACCGGGCGCTATCTCATCGTCGACGATCTGAACGTCGTGTTCATCGTGCTGAGCACCTTCGTCGGCTTCACCACCAGCGTGTTCAGCGGCAGCTACATCGCGCACGAGCTGGAGAGCGGCAAGCTGACCTCGGTCTACCTGCGCTTCTACCACGCGATGTACCAGACGCTGATGTTCGGCATGAACCTGGCGCTGCTGTCCAACAACGTCGGCCTGATGTGGGTCGCGATCGAGCTCGCGACGCTCACCACGGTGCTGATGGTCGGGATCTACCGCACGCCCGCCGCGCTCGAGGCGGCGTGGAAGTATTTTCTTCTGGGCAGCGTCGGCATCGCGCTGGCGCTGTTCGGCACCATCCTCGTCTACCTGGCGGCCCATTCGGTGGTGGGCGAAGGCCTGGACGCGATGGCCTGGAACGTGCTGGTGAAGCGGGCGCCCGAGTTCGACCCGGCGCTGCTCAACCTCGCGTTCCTGTTCCTGCTGCTCGGCTACGGCACCAAGGTGGGCCTGGTGCCGCTGCACGCATGGCTGCCGGACGCGCACGCCGAAGGCCCGACGCCGATCTCGGCGGTGCTTTCGGGCCTGCTGCTCAACGTGGCGCTGTTCGCCGTGCTGCGCTTCAAGAGCGTGATGGCGGCCAATCCGGGGGCGTTCGCGCCCGGGCCGCTGATGGTCTCGCTCGGGCTGCTGTCGGTGGTGTTCGCCTCGTTCATGCTCTACCGCAGGCACGACATCAAGCGCATGTTCGGCTATTCCTCGATCGAGCACATGGGCATCATCACTTTCGCCTTCGGCGTGGGCGGCCCGCTGGCGAACTTCGCCGGGCTGCTGCACATGACGCTGCACAGCCTCACCAAGTCCGCGATCTTCTACTGCGTCGGCCACATCGCGCAGGCGAAGGGAACCCAGCACATGCCCGACATCCGCGGGCTCACGGTGTCCCATCCCGCGCTCGGCTGGGGGCTCGTGTTCGGCGTCGCCGCGATCGCCGGACTGCCGCCGATGGGCTTGTTCATGACCGAGTTTCTCATCCTCACGACCACGTTCGCGCGCCATCCGCTGCTGGCGATCGTGCTTGGGCTGAGCCTGCTGGTCGCGTTCGGCGCGCTGCTGTTGCGGCTGAACGGGCTGGCGTTCGGAGACCCGCAAGGCGGCCGCGAGCCGGCGCGTGCGTCGTTCGTGCCGGTGGTCGCCCACTTCGCGCTCGTTCTGGTGGCGGGAATCTGGCTCCCGCCCGCGCTCACGGCGTGGTTCCAGCACGTGGCCGGCCTTCTCAGGTAAGGTGACATGGCAGCCGCGAACTGGCAGCGATCAATCAAGTCCCGCGAGGACTGGGAGCGGGCGGCCGCGCGTCTGCAGGCCGGCGAGCTGGCGCTGCTCGCCTTGTGGGGCGAGCCGGGGCAGGCGCACATGGCCGTCATGCACAACGAGACGGCGGCAATTGCGCTGCTAAGCGTCGCATGCGAGGCGAATCGCTATCCTTCGCTCGGGCGGGTGCACCCGCCGGCGATCCGGCTGGAGCGGGCGCTGCGCGACCTGGTCGGGCTCGAGCCCGAGGGCCTGCCCGATACGCGGCCCTGGCTGCGGCACGACGGCGCCTACCGGTTCCTGCCGGCGGAGGGCGAGAGCCTGCACCAGATACCTGTCGGTCCGGTGCACGCGGGAATCATCGAGCCCGGCCACTTCCGCTTCAGCGCCAACGGCGAGACCGTGGTGCGGCTGGAGGAGCGCCTCGGCTACACCCACAAGGGCGTCGACGCCTTGATGGCCGGCGCGCCGCTCGAGCGCGCGGCGCGGCTCGCGGGGCGCCTCTCCGGTGACAGCACGGTCGCCTGCAGCCTCGCCTTCGCCCAGGCGGTGGAGGCAGCGCTCGAGCTGGAAATCCCGTCGCGCGCGGCCTGGCTGCGCGCGCTGCTCGCCGAGCTCGAGCGGCTGGCCAATCACCTGGGCGACATCGGCGCGGTCTGCAACGACGCCGCCTTCGCCATCATGCACGCGCAATTCGCCCTGCTGCGCGAGAGGGTGCTGCGGGGCTCGGACGCCTGCTTCGGCCACCGGCTGATGATGGACCGCGTCGTGCCAGGCGGCGTGAGCTGCGATCTGCCGCCCGACGGCGAGCAGCGCCTGCGCGCACTGGTGGCGCAGGTTCGCAAGGACTTTCCGGACCTGGTCGAAGTTTACGAGAACACTGCGTCGCTCAAGGACCGCACGGTCGGAACCGGCATTCTCGCGCCTGCGCTTGCGCGCCAGTATGCCGCCGGGGGCTTCGTCGGACGCGCCTCGGGGCGCGACTTCGATGCGCGCCGTACGCCCGGCTACGCGCCCTACGAAGCGCTTCATTTCGAGGTCCCGGTGGTGCACGCGGGCGACGTGAATGCGCGCGTCTGGATCCGGATCCGCGAGGCCCAGCAGAGCCTCGCGCTGATCGAGCAGATACTGGCCCAGCTTCCGCCCGGATCGCTCGCCTGCCCGCTCGCGCCGCAGTCGGCGGGCGATACATGCGAAGGCGCCGCGCTGGTCGAGGGATTCCGCGGCGACATCTTCGCCTGGGTCAGGATCGCGCCCGACGGGCGCGTCGTGCGCTGCCACCTGCGCGACCCTTCGTGGTTCCAGTGGCCGCTGCTCGAAGCGGCGATAGAGGGCAACATCGTGGCCGATTTCCCTCTATGCAACAAGTCGTTCAACTGCTCGTATTCCGGGCACGACCTGTAGGATGAGGGGGCATGCGTAGATTGCTGTTCAAGAGCTTCGTGCAGGGCACGCTCACCGAGCCCCCGCCGGTGGCCGACGCGAGCGCGCTGGCCGAGCTCGCTGCACGCGTGAACCAGGCTTCCCACCGGCGTCTGGGACGAGCGCTGTCCATCCGGGAGGTGGACGCGGGCTCATGCAACGGCTGCGAGCTGGAAATCCACGCTCTCGCCAACGTGTTCTACGATCTCGAGCGCTTCGGCTTGCGCTTCGTTGCCTCGCCGCGCCACGCCGACGTGCTGCTGGTGACCGGTCCGGTGAGCGCGAATATGCGCGAAGCGTTGGAGCGCACCTACCGCGCTACGCCCGATCCGAAGTGGGTCGTCGCGAGCGGCGATTGCGCGCGCGACGGGGGGCTCTACGCCGCCAGTCCGGCCTGCGGCGGCGGCGTGTCGAAGGTGCTGCCGGTCGACCTGCACATACCCGGCTGCCCGCCGTCGCCGGTCGCGCTGCTCAAGGGCCTGCTCGCGCTGCTCGAAAGCGTGGCGGCGAGCTCACGAGGAGAGAAGATATGAGCGATGAGTCGGAGAAAAAGGGCTATTCGACGATGCAGATCGCGATCGCCGGCCTCGGCGCGGGGATCGTGCTGGTTCTGATCATGATCTTGCTGAGCATCAGCGGCCTGCTGTCGGGTTGACGCAAAGCGCATGGCCTACACAGACATCCGCTACGAGGTGGCCGAGCGCATCGCCACCGTGACGCTCGAACGGCCCGACAAGCTGAACGCCTTCACCCGCGCCATGCGCGACGAGCTGATCGACGCCTTCGCGCGCGCCGACGCCGACGACGAGGTGCGCGCGGTGATCGTCACCGGCGCCGGGCGCGCCTTCTGCGCCGGGGCCGACCTCTCGGCGGGCGGCGCGACCTTCGACTACGCCAAGCGCGACGGTCTGAGCGCCGAAACCCATCGCGACGGCGGCGGGCAGGTGACGCTGCGCATCTTCGAGATGAAGAAGCCGGTCATCGCCGCGGTCAACGGTCCGGCGGTCGGCATCGGCGCCACCATGCAGCTGCCGATGGACGTGCGCCTGTGCTCGAGCGAGGCGCGCTTCGGCTTCGTCTTCACCCGCCGCGGCATCGTGCCGGAGGCCTGCTCGAGCTGGTTTCTGCCGCGCCTGGTGGGCATCGGCCAGGCGCTCGAGTGGACGCTCTCGGGACGCGTGTTCGGCGCCGACGAGGCGCTTGCCGGCGGGCTGGTGCAGCGCGTGCTAGCGCCCCAAGAGCTGATGCCGGCGGCGCGCGCGCTGGCGCGCGAGATCGCCGACAACACCGCGCCGGTCGCGGTGGCGCTCGCGCGCCAGATGATGTGGCGCATGCTCGGCGCCGACCATCCGATGGAAGCGCACAAGCTCGATTCGCGCGGCATCTTCCACCTCGGCCGCTCGCCCGACGTGGCCGAAGGAATCGCTGCCTTCAGGGAAAAGCGCGCGCCGCGCTTCGGCATGCGCGTCTCGCGCGACATGCCGCCGCACTATCCTTGGTGGGCGGAAAGGAATTTCGAGTAGGGACGTTCGGCACGCGGCGCCTCACGGCAGCACCCCGAGCTCGTCGAGCGAACGGTGCAGCTCGAGCGGATCGGCGTAGACGCGGAACGCGCCCGCGCGGCTGAGCTAGTCGGCGCCGTAGCCGCCGCTCAGCAGCCCGACGCTCAGCATGCCGGCGCGACGCGCGCGGGGAGCAGGTCCCACACCGCGTCGCCCACGACGTAGCAGTCCTCGGGCCTCGCGCCCATCCTCTGCTGGCAGGCGAGGAAGGAGTCGGGCTCGGGCTTGGCGCGCGCGACGCTGCCGCGCTCGATCACCACCGTCTCGTCGCCCAGCCCGAGCGACGCGAGAGAGGCGTCAATCTCGGGGCGCTGGCCGGAGGTCGCGATGCCGAACGCGATGCCCGGAGGCGCGCAGGTAGCGCGAGCAGGTCGACCGCGCCGCGCAGCGGCCGGCGCGTGGGCAGCAGCTCGGCGAAAAAGCGCGCCGTGGCGGCGCTGCAGCTGCGCCGCCTCGTCCCGGCTGACTTCGCGCCCGAGCTCACGCCCGACCGCGCGCGTGAACAGGCCGCCGCTCATGCCGATCCGGCGGTGATCGCGCCAGCCGTCGATCGGCATCCCGGCCTCGGCGAGCGCGCGCTGCCAGGCGAACACGTGAGCGTAGACCGTATCCACCAGGGTGCCGTCGAGGTCGAAGATCAGCGCGCGCATAACCCGACGGGCGTGTCGAAAAATGGCTGCGGCCGCCGTCCAAGCCCGTATCTTTTCGTCCGACGCGTCTCGCGAAGAGGCCTTTGCGCGCAAAGCTCGGTCCGAAACGAGACCAATTTGACAGTCAACGAGCACATAATCGTCCAGCATGATAATTCGAATGGGTCTAATCCAGACTGTCATGTCTTGCATTCCGAGCGGGCGAGCGCTGTCCTTGCGCGATGTCTGATCAAGCGAGACAAGAGCGCCGCCCGTTCCTGTCCACCTTCCCCGCGCGGGCGGGCGAGCGCCGGCTCGCGCTCGGGGTGGTGCTGCTGTCGACGGCCGTCTTTCTCGCGCTGGCGCCGTTCGCGAAGCGGCCGCTGGCGCCGGTCGACGCCTTCCTCCCGATCTACCAGTCCGCGCTGATCATCACCGACTTCATCACGGCGGTGCTGCTGTTCGGCCAGTTCGCGATTCTGCGCTCGCGCGCGCTGCAGGTGCTGGCCTGCGCCTACCTGTTCAGCTCGCTCATGGCGGTCGCGCACGCCCTCACGTTTCCCGGGCTGTTCAGCAGGACTGGCCTGTTCGCGGGGCAGCAGACCACGGCGTGGCTGTACTTTCTGTGGCACGGCGGCTTTCCGCTGCTGGTGATCGGCTACGCGCTGCTGCGGAGCCGCGAGACGCAAGCCCAACCGCCGCGCGGCGACGCGCTGCGCGGATCCTGGCCGGCATCGGGGTGACGGCGGCCGCGGTTTGCTCGCTCATGCTGCTCACGAGCGAGGGCAACGATCTGCTGCCGGTCATCATGCGGGGCAACAGCGACGCGCCCGCGAAGGTCGTTGTCGCTTCGCTCACCTGGCTGTTGAGCCTTGCCGCACTGCCGGCGCTGTGGCGGCGGCGGCCGCACTCGGTGCTCGACCTGTGGTTGATGGTGGCGGTGTCGTGTGGATCTTCGACAGCGCGCTGGCCGCGGTGCTCAATCACGCGCGCTTCGATCTGGGCTGGTACGCGGGGCGGGTGTACGGCCTGCTCGCCTCGAGCTTCGTGCTCGCGGTGCTGTTGCTGGAGAACGGCCGGCTCTACGCCCTGCTCGCCGAGGCGCACGCGGACGAGCGCCGCGAGCGCAGGCGGGCCGAGGAACGGACCGCCGAGCTGGCTGCGGTCAACAGGGAGCTGGACGCGTTTTCGTACTCGGTCTCGCATGACCTGCGCGCGCCCCTGCGCGCCATAGACGGTTACTCGCGGATGATCGAGGAAGATTACGGCGAACGACTCGACGAGGAGGGTCGGCGCCTGCTGGCGGTGGTACGGGGCAGCAGCCAGAAGATGGGGATGCTGATCGACGACCTGCTGGGACTCTCGCGCGTCGGGCGCAGCGAGCTGGCGCGGACGCAAGTCGACATGGCCGCGCTCGTGCGGGAGGTTCGGCGGGAGGCTCGGCGAGGCCTCGCCCGCCCAGGTCGAGCTGGAGGCGATGCCGGTCGGCTACGGCGACCGCTCGCTGCTCAAGCAGGTGTGGGCGAACCTGATGCAGAACGCGCTCAAGTACAGCTCCAAGCGCGATCGGCCGCGGGTCGACATCGGCGGGCGGGCCGAGGGCGCCGAGACGGTCTACTGGGTGCGCGACAACGGAGTCGGCTTCGACATGAAGTACTACGATAAGCTGTTTGGCGTGTTCCAGCGCCTGCACGGCGCCGACGAATTCCCCGGCACCGGGATCGGCCTCGCGATCGTGCAGCGCGTCGTCGCGCGCCACGGCGGGCGCGTCTGGGGCGAGGGCAAGGCGGGCGAGGGCGCAGCGTTCTACTTTGCATTGCCGCTGGAGGCCGGATAGATGGACGATGCCGGGCAGGTAGAGATCCTTCTGGTCGAGGACGATCCGGCCGATGCCGAGATGACGCTGCGCGCCCTGCGCCAGAACAAGCTCGCCAACCGCGTGCATTGGGTGAAGGACGGCGCCGAGGCGCTCGAGTTCATGTTCCGCTCCGGGAGCTACGCGGGCCGCGATCCGAACCATGCTCCGAAGCTCATCATGCTCGACATCAAGATGCCGAAAGTGGACGGCATCGAGGTGCTCAGGCGACTCAAGGCAAATGAGGCGACGCGCGCGGTGCCGGTTGTGGTGATGACCTCGTCCAACGAGGAGCAGGACGTGATGGAAAGCTACCGCCTGGGCGTCAACAGCTACATCGTGAAGCCGGTGCACTTCGACTCGTTTGTCGAGACGGTGGCGAAGATCGGCCTGTACTGGGTTCTGACCAACAGGGTTCCGCAATAGGCGGGCGAATGGCGCAAGCGCCGATCAAGCTGCTGCTGGTCGAGGACAATCCCGCCGACGCCGAGCTCGAGGTGCGCGAGTTGCGGCGCGGCGGCCTGCGGGTCGAGCATCGCCTGGTCGACACCGAGCAGGGGCTTCGGCGCGGGCTGACCGAATTCGCGCCGGCGCTCATCCTGTCCGATTTCTCGATGCCGCGCTTCGACGGCATGTCGGCGCTCGCGGTCGCGAAGGAGGTCGACCCCGACATCCCGTTCATCTTCGTTTCCGGGACGCTCGGCGAGGACTACGCCATCCGCGCGCTCAAGAACGGCGCGACCGACTACGTATTGAAGACGAACCTGGTGCGCCTGCCGGCCGCGGTCGAGCGCGCCCTGAAGGAAGCGGCCGAGCAGGCGGCCAAGCGCAGGGTGGAACGGGAGCTGCAGGAAAGCGAGGCCGGCCTGCGCCGGGCGCAGCTCATGGCGGAGCTTCGCGCACGTCGTCACCGGCCCGGACGGCGCTTTCGAGAGCTGGTCGGAGACCCTGCCGCCGCTGGCGGGCATGGAGCCGGCGAAGATGCCGAAGGACACCCGCGAGTGGCTGCAGCTGGTGCATCCGGAAGACGGGATCGCTTCCGCGCGACGAGCATCGAGGCGGGCAGGCGCGGCACGCGCATGGAGCTCGAGTATCGCCTGCTGCGCGGCGACGGATCGGTGGTCCATATCCAGCAGGCGCTGGAGCCCCTGTCGACGGAGGACGCGTCCGGCGACGGCGAGTCGAGGTGGTTCAACACGCTGCAGAACGTCACGGCCCAGAGGCAGGCCGCGGCGGAGCTGGCGCTCAGCGCCTCGCGCTACCGCGCGATCTTCGATCAGGCGGGGGTCGGCATCGTCCACATGTCGCCCGAGGGCGAGATCGAGATCGCGAATCCGAAGTTCTGCGACATGCTCGGCTACGCCCACGCCGAGGCGGTGCTGCTCAATCTGAGCGACCTCGAGGATACGGAGGGGGGCGCCGCGCACGGCGCCGAGGCGCGCCGCGCGCTCCTTTCGGGCTCGCACGCGCAGCACGATAGGGAGCTCCGCCTGGTGCGCAAGGATGGCTCGCGCATCTGGTGCAACCTGACCAAGTCGGTCGTTCGAGCGCCGGGCGGCGAGCCGCTTTACTTCCTCTGCGTGTTCCACGACGTCACGGAGCGCAAGGCGCATCAGGAGCGCATCGCGCGCCTGACTCGGGTGCACGCGGTGCTGAGCGGCATCAACTCCCTCATCGTGCGGGTGCGCGACCGCAACGAGCTGTTCGAGGGCGCGTGCAAGATCGCGGTCGAGGCGGGCAAATTCCTCCTCGCCTGGATCGGAACCGTCGACCAGTCGCGCACCATGCTCCTGCTGGAGGCGTGGGACGGAAACGGCGAGGGCTACGTCGAGCGCATGCCGATGTCGCTGGGCGAGCCCGACGCCCCGGACCCCGGGCTGAACGCGCTCGCCATCTCCGATGGGCAGGCGAGGGTCGCGAACGACATCCGGACCGACGCGCGGTTTCGCCTTATCGACAAGGCCCTCGAGCGCGGCTTCCGCTCGTTCGTCACCCTGCCGCTGTCGACCAAGGGCGAGGCCTCCGGCGTGCTTGCGCTCTACGCCGAGCAGCCCGGGTTCTTCGACGACGAGGAGATGCGCCTGCTGAACGAGCTCGCCGGCGACATCTCGTTCGCGCTCGCGCACCTGGCGCAGCAGGAAAAGCTCAACTATGTCGCACTCTACGACCCGCTCACCGGGCTTGCGAACCGCACGCTGCTGAGCGAGCGGCTGGCACAGACCCTGCACGGCGCCGGCCAGGCGGGCAGCAAGGCCGCACTATCGATTTTCGACCTCGAGCGCTTCCGCACGGTGAACGAGTCGCTCGGCCGCCAGGCAGGCGACGCGCTGATCAAGCAGGTGGCGGCACGCCTCGCGCGTGCGGCGGGCGCGACGGAGGTCGCGCGCATCGGCGCCGACCAATTCGCGGTCGTCCTCGCGCCGGTGAACGGCCAGCCTGAAGCGGCGAAGCGCCTGCAGGACTTGCTGCAGCGCTGCTTCGGCGAGCTGTATCAGGCGGGTGGCGCGGAGCTCAAGGTAACGGCGAAAGCGGGAATCGCGCTGTTTCCGAACGACGGAGTGGACGCGGAGATGCTGCTGAGAAACGCGGAGGCGGCGCTCGGCAGCGCGAAGAAGACCGGCGATCCCACGCTGTTCTATACCTCGGCGCTGACGACAGGACGTCCGAGCAGCTCTCGCTGCTGAACAAGCTGCAGCGCGGGCTGGAGAACGGCGAATTCGTCCTGCATTACCAGCCGAAGTTCGAGACCGTGTCCCGGAAGATCGTCGGGGTTGAAGCGCTGATCCGCTGGCAGAGCCCGGAGCTGGGGCTCGTGCCCCCGGGCAGGTTCATCCCGCTGATGGAGGAAACCGGAATCATCCTGGAAGCGGGAGACTGGGCGCTGTCGAAGGCCGTCAGCGACTACGCGCGCTGGCTCGCGCTGGGCTTGGCGGCGCCGCGCGTCGCGGTAAACGTGTCTCCGATCCAGCTGCGCAAGCGGGATTTTCTCGACACCTTGGGCAGCGCCGTTGCGCAGGGATCCCGCCCGCCGGGCATAGACCTGGAGCTCACCGAGAGCCTTATCATGGAGGACATCGAGAGCAACATCGGCAAGCTGAGGGACGTGCGCGATCTCGGGCTGAATATCGCGATCGACGACTTCGGCACCGGGTACTCGTCGCTCGGCTACCTCGCCAAGCTGCCGGTGCAGACGCTCAAGATCGACCGCTCGTTCATCATCACGATGCTCAAGGACCGCGCGACGATGACGCTGGTGCAGACGATCATCTCGCTCGCCCACTCGCTCAAGCTGAAGGTCGTCGCCGAGGGCGTCGACGAGGAAGAGCAGGCGGCGTGTCTGGCGCAGCTGGGCTGCGACGAGCTGCAGGGCTTCCTGTTCAGCAGGCCCGTGCCCTTCGAGCTGATTACCGAGATGCTGACCGGCCTGGGCGGGGTTCCGCCCGTGGCCGGCTGATTCGCGGCGGCCGCGCCCGCCGAGACCGAGTTCGCCGATTGCATCTGCCACTATGCTAAGGTAATTCGGCGATCCGGCTTGCGCTCGGGGATCGCTGCCGTTTGTCAGCCGTTGGCGGGGTGCTTGAAATGCAAGGCGATCTCGATGCCCGGACGTGCGTGGTGCGCAACCGCCGGCGGGGTGCCACACTCGCGGTCGCCGCGCTCGCTCGCCGCCGCAGCGGCTGAGGCCGGCGAGCGCACAGCCTCACGCGGCGAACCTGCCGCGGGTCGCTTTGCTGCCGGATCTGAAGATGAGCGCGCGCCGACCGCGTTCGGACTGGCGCACAATTGTTCCCAGGGAGAGCCGGCGGTCACGTTCCATCTCAATATCGCAAATGTCGGTGCCGGCGCGGGCGGCGCGATCGATGATGTGCACGCCGTCTGGGTCGAAGATGCCGCCAATCCGGCGTGGTCGAACGGGGCCGTCCTGCCGCCCCTGCCGCCCGGCGCGACCGTGGCGCGCGAGGTCACTTTGCTCGGCCTCGCGTCGCCGGCGCAGATGGCCGGGCATCACGGCTTCACGATTACGGTCAACCGCGGCAGGAAGCATTGCCGAAGGGTCGTACGTGAACAACTCGACCACAGTGGCGGTTCGATTTTCCGGCTTAGGATTCTGCGGCCTGCAGGTGAGTCGCGTTACCGGGGCGTTGACGCCCGCCGTGCCGCGCGCGGGCCTGTCGCCGTTCGCGATCGCTCCGCGCCCGATTGCGTTTCTGCCGGCCCCGGTCAATATTACGAACACGGTCAGCAAGGGCGTGCGCACCCAGCACGGGGGCAGCGCAGGGGCATTCGCCTGCTCTCGTCGGCTTGCCCGCCGGCAAGCTGGTGCTGGTGTGGGACTATCCCTTTCCCAACGCAATCGACGGTTTCCGCGTTTACCGAAGCGGCGGCGCGCTGGTTGCGACGCAGTCTCTCGCCAACGTTCGGCTGACGGTTCTCGATGCGCAGCCCGCAGGGAGCTGCTTCAACGTTAGCGCCTTCAAGGGCAAGGACGAAATCGACTCCCAGCCCGACCCAGTACTGCGTGCGCCAGGTTGACGTGCCGAAGTCGGCCACGTTCAGCGCCGACGCGGTCGGCGCCATGGTCGCCGATTTCTCAGCGTCTGGGCCGACAAATCGGTGGTTGACAACGACTACCAGAACAACCATCCCTTCATTCGCGATCTGCTGACCCTGACGGTCGGCCATTCGCACGACGACAGCACGGGGCCCGCCCTGAAGCACACGCAGCTTTCCAGCTGGACCAACAGCCTGTTCCGCCTGCCAAAGCGCATTTTTGAATGGTTCGCGCGCGGGACACCAGATCGCGCAGGCGACCCTCAATCTGAACAGCGGCCAGTCGCGCGGTGCGTACACGTCGTGCGTGGCGAAGGTGGCGCCCGCCGATCACGCGTGGAAGCCCGGCCAGCAGCTCAACCTCTCGTCGCCCGAGATTGCGGGTGGGCCGTACCAGGGCTCGCCGCTCAAGCTGGACATCACTTCGATCGTGCAGGCCTGGGCCGACTCGGCGACTGCCAACAATGGCCTCGCGCTCGACGGCGACGTTCCGCTCGTCATCTACAACATGGTGATCCTTGATTCCTCGTGCGTGACGACGTACTCCTCCGCCGTGCTGAACGTTACCTACTGACTGAGCATGGCCTACGACATCGCCATCAGGCAGGGCGACGCTCGTTGACGGCACCGGCGCGCCGGGGCGGCGTGCGGACGTCGCGATCGCAGAAGGCAGGATCGTGGCGCTGGGGCGAGGATCGGCCCGGCGCAAGGCGCACGATCGACGCCGCCGGGGCTGGCCGTCGCGCCGGGGTTCATCGACCCGCACACGCACTACGACGCGCAGATCTGCTGGGACGGCGCGACCACGCCGTCGTCCTGGCACGGGGTGACCACCGTGGTGATGGGCAACTGCGGGGTGGGGATCGCGCCCTGCCGGCCCGCGGCGCGCGAGGTGGCGATGCGCGACCTGGTCAACGTCGAGGCGATTCCGTTCGAGGTGCTGCAGGCGGGCATCACCTGGGACTGGGAGACCTTCCCCGAGTACATGGACGCGGCGGGCGGGGCGGACCCGCGCTCAACCTCGCTTTCCTCGCGCCGCTCACGCCCCTGCGGCACTACGTGATGGGCGAGGCCTCGATGGAGCGCGCCGCGACCGAGGAGGAGACTGGGAAGATCGCAAAACTCCTTGGCGAGGCGCTCACGCGGCGCGTTCGGCTTCTCGAGCACGCTGCTAACCAGCACATGGGCTACGGCGGGCGGCCGCTCGCCTGCCGCAACGCGAGCCGCGCGGAGCTGAAGGCGTACTGCAACGCGCTGCGCAGCCGCGGCAAGGGCGCAATCGAGATCGCGATGACGCGCCAGATCGGCGTGCTCGAGGAACCGGAGCTCGAGCTGCTCGATTTCATGCTCGCCGAGAGCGGCCGGCCGGTGACCTTCATTGCGCTGTTCGATCGCGACGACCTGCCCGAGGCGGTGCGCGAGACGCTGCGCAAGGCCGCGCCGATGATCGCGCGCGGCGCCCGCCCGCAGACTTCGCCCCTGCCGCTCACGCGCGAATTCAGCATGCGCAGCCCGTTTTCCTTCGGCGCCTTCCCGTCCTTCAAGCGCGTGTTCGAGGACAAGTCGAAGGCCGCGCAGACGGCGGTGTACCGCGACCCGGCGTTCCGCGCGCAGTTCAGAAAGGACCTCGAGCGCCCGATGACCTCGAGCAACTGGGCGCGCATCACGCTGCACGAGGTGAAGAACCCGGCGCTGAAGCAGCTTGAGGGCCGCACCGTGGCCGAGCTGGCGGCAGAGCAGGGCAAGGACCCGGTGGACGCGTTCCTGGACGTCACGCTGGAAGACGATCTGGACAACGAATTCACCATGCAGTCGTTCAACACGCGCGTCGACCGCATGGCCGAGCTGCTCAACGACCGCTCGATCCTGATCGGCCTGGGCGACGGCGGGGCGCACCTCGACATGCTGTGCGACGCCGGCTACCCGACCTACGTGCTCGGCACCTGGGTGCGGGAAAGAAAGGTCCTTTCGCTCGAGGAGGCGGTGCGGCGCATGACCTCCGACCCGGCGGACTTCTTCGGCATCAAGGACCGCGGCCGCATCGCGCCGGGCCTCGCCGCCGACCTGGTCCTGTTCGACCCCGCGACCGTCGGCTCGGCCGGGCGCTCCCGAGCGGCGCTACGACCTGCCGGGCGGGGCGAAGCGCATGGTGATGCGCTCGGCCGGCGTCGAGCTGACGCTGGTCAACGGCGTGCCGACCTGGGAGGCGTGGCGCGCTCACCGGCGCCGGGGCAGGGACGGTGCTGCGCTCCTGAGCGCCGATTATGAAACTGGTCGAAGTCACCGCCGACGTCGCCCTCGCGGCCACGCTGTCCGACATCGCGCGTGCGCACAAGCTGCAGGACTTCCGCGGCGCCCTGCGCGGGCAAGAACAAGGAGCAGATGACGCGCCTGTTCGTGCCCGACGAGCAGCTGCAGGACATTCTTGACAAGCTGCAGGTGGCGATCGGCAGCCAGCCCGGCGCACGCATCGTCGTGCTGCCGATCGAAGTCGGCGCTGCCTCGCCCGCCGGAAGCCGAGCGCAAGAAAGAAGACGCCGCTCAGACTGCGCCAGGTCCTGTACGGCAACGTCGAGCGCGAGGTACAGCTCAACGTGAACTTCTTCGTGCTCGTCGTGCTATCGACCGTCGTCGCCGCAATCGGCTTGATCGAGGACAACGTGCGGTCGTCCGGCGCAAGGTCATCGCGCCGCGGCTCGTTCGAACACGGCGCTGCGCGCGCGGCACCGCCCTGGGCGATACTGCGCTCATACGCAAGTCTCTGAGCTCGGGCATCCTCGGGATCGGGCTGGCGATCGCGCTTTCGACCCTCATCGGCTTCGTCTGGCCCTTCCAGCTGGTGAGCCGCGAGCCGCCGGCTCGCAGGACGTCGCGATGGAATCGATCGCAGGCACTCGCTTCCGGTGCGCAGCCGTGCTCTACGACGCGACCTCGAGAGCCTAGAGGGGGATACCCGCGGCAGCTTGCGCCCTCCCGCGGCGGCCGACGGCTTGCTGCTCGGTCACGCCGGAATACAACAACAGCATGCCGGAGCCGCCCTCCTGCTCGCGGTAAACGTGGTATGCGTCAACCTTGCGAGCAAGGTCGTGTTCCTTCTGAGAGGGATACGACGTGGACCTGGTGGCAAAGGGAAATGGCGAAGAACGACGATCGACTAGCTGTATCGTCGTCCGCCCGCGCGCCGCGCTGCGTATTTCGCGGCAAGCCGGTCGCGCTCGCCGGCGCTTATCGCCCGGCGCGCTTCGGACTCACCATCCTGTCGCAGAGACGATGTAGCCCTTCGGCATGGCGTCATCTCCTTCTTCGGCGCCCCGGACGCGCTACCGCGCGAACATAACTGAGTGGCAACCGCTCCGGCCCCGGGGTTGTTATTGCGCGCCGGCTGGGTATATTGAAATCATGAGCGACTGCTGCGAAGACAAGAGCTGCGCGCTCGAGTCGCTGCGCGCGCGCCAGAGCGGCACGCTGAAAGCCGTGCGTGGTTCAAGCCGTGTGTTCGTTGCCGCACCCTCGGCGCCGGGACTTCGCCGCGGCGGGCGGCTGCTCGCGACGCGCCGGACAAGGGCGACGCGTTACCGACGCAAAGCGGCAATCTGGTCGACTCCGCCACGCGCGAAGGGCGCGGAATCCTCGCCAAGGGCTTGCTGATCCTCGGCGCGGCGCTGTTCGTACTGGCGCAGATCGGCTACGCGTGCTGCATCCCGGCGTGCCGCTGACAGACGCCCTGGCCGGGATTGTTATTGTGCCTGGCTGCGAACGGAAGCTGCCTTGCGCTGCTTTGGCGGCACCGTGCCGAGGACGTCAACATGGCCTCGGTCTGGGAGTGCTCGAGGAACGATGTTGCGGCGAACCTGGCGGTCCTGCTCGCCGCGGCCGGCGTGCGGCTGACGGGCGCGGGCTGGCCGGACCTCGTGGTCGGCGCGCTGCTCGCGGCGGTGTTCCTGCGCTCGGCGGTGCGCGTGCTGCGCGCCTCGCTCGAGGCGCTGCGGGCCGCGCCCGCCGGGGCCGCCCAAAACGCGCCGTGACCCGGGTCCTCTACTTCAGCGACATCCACATCGAGATCCGCGAAAAGTCCGGGCGGGCGGGGTGGACCGACCAGTATCCGCTGGACCTCGGACCGGACCTGCGCGCGCACGCCGGCCGCGTGGCGCTGCTCGTGCTCGCGGGCGACATCGGCAGGATGCGCTCGCAGCGCGACGTCTCGACGCTGCGCTACGCGGAGCAGGCCGCGCAGCTGCTCGGCTGCCCCGCGCTCGTCGTGCCGGGCAACCACGAGTACTACCGCGGCTCGTTCGACGCCGAGCGCGAGGCGATGCTCGCGGCGCAAGTCGACGGCGTGACGGTGCTGGATCGCGGCGAGGCGCGCTATCCGGTCGCGGGCGGCGCGCTGCGGGTGCTCGGCGCGACCCTCTGGACCGACTACGCGGCGAACGGCGATCCGGCGCAGGCGATGCGGCTCGCCGAGGAGAAGATCGTCGACCATCACCTGATCACGCGCCGCGGCGGGGCGCCGTTCCTGCCGTCGGACGCGCTCGAGGAGCATCGCCTTTCGCGCGCCTGGCTCGGCGCGCGGCTGGCCGAGCCGCACGAGGGCCCGACCCTGGTCGTCACGCACCACGTGCCGCATTCCGCGGCCCGGCACCCCGGTTTCGGCGTGACGCCGCTCTCCCCCGCGTTCCACAGCGACTGCGACGAGCTGATCGACGCGGCGGCGCGCGCAGGGGTGCAGGCGTGGATCTTCGGCCATCACCACTGGAGCCACGAGCTCGAGCTGCGCGGGCTGCGCCTGGTCTCGGCGCAGACGGGATATCCGGGCGAGCGGACCGGCTGGCACGGCCCGGGACTGCTCTCGATCAGCCCGCGCCCTCGCGCATGAGGGGAATGATGACCTCCTCGAACGCCTGGTTCCACGCCTTCGCGGCGGAGGGCGACCAGGCGGGCCCCAGGCGCAGGCTCAGCATCTCGACGAACACCGCCTTGAAATTGGCCAGGTCCTTCGGCGCGAGCGCGTAGGGCTTGTGCGCGGTGCCGAGCTTGTGCACGTGCGGCGAAATCATGCGCCGATCCTCCGACATGCGCGCCACCAGCGCCATGGTCTGGACCATCTTTTCCAGGTGCTTGCGATCTAGCTGCTGCGGAAACAGCGCCCGGTAGCCCGGGAAGCGCTCGAAAAAGCGCGCGTAGAAGGACTCGACGAAGGCCATCGGATCGTCGATGGCGCCCCAGGTTTCGGCAATCAGCTCGGTGTTCATTCTGGCCCCCTGGGGAAATTCTATCGTTCGAACCCGGCGGCGGATATTGACGCAGCGCAAGCTATGATGCGGTATGCGGGTTGCCCCTGAAGCGCCCGACGGCCTGCCGCTGCCGCAGCGCCGCTGGGCGATGCTCGCGATCGGGCTTGCGATCATGATGGCGGTGCTCGACGGCACGATCGCCAACGTGGCGCTGCCGACGATCGCGCGCGAGCTGAACGCGACCCCGGCCGACTCGGTCTGGGTGGTGAACGCCTTCCAGCTCGTCATCACGGTGCTGATGCTGCCGCTCGCCTCGCTGGGCGAGATCGTCGGCTATCGCCGCATCTACCGCATCGGGCTGGCGGTGTTCACCCTTTCTTCGCTCGCCTGCGCGCTGTCGGACTCGCTCGTCGCGCTGACCCTGGCACGGGTGGCCCAAGGCGTGGGCGCGGCCGGGATCATGAGCGTCAACGCGGCGCTGGTGCGCTTCATCTATCCGCGCGAGCGCCTCGGGCGCGGCATCGGCATCATCGCCATGGTGGTGGCGGTCTCGGCCGCGGTCGGACCGACCGTCGCGGCCGCGATCCTGTCGGTCGCCTCCTGGCCGTGGCTGTTCGCGGTCAACGTGCCGATCGGGATCGCGACCCTGGTCGCCGGGCGCGGGCTGCCGCGCACGCCGCGCGCGGCGCGCGGCTTCGACTACCTCTCGGCGGTGCTCAACGCGCTGTTCTTCGGCCTGCTGATCGTCGCCATCGACAGCGTCGGGCACGGCGAGCGGGCGGCGGTGGTCGCGCTCGCGTTCCTCGGCGCAGCGCTGGCAGGAGTGGCGCTGGTGCTGCGCCAGCTGCCGCAGTCATCGCCGCTGCTGCCGGTCGACCTGCTGCGCATTCCGCTCTTCGCGCTCTCGATCGGGACTTCCGTCTGCTCGTTCACGGCGCAAATGCTGGCCTACGTGTCGATCCCGTTCTACTTCCAGGACGCGCTCGGGCGCGACGCGGTGGCCACCGGCCTGCTGATCACTCCCTGGCCGGTCGCGGCGGCGGTGATGGCGCCGATCGCCGGGCGGCTCGCCGACCGCTACCCGGCGGGAATCCTCGGCGCGCTCGGCATGGGGCTGTTCGCCGCGGGGCTCGCCCTGCTCGCGCTGCTGCCGGCCTCGCCCGGCGACGCGAACATCGCCTGGCGCATGGCGCTCGCCGGCGCCGGCTTCGGCCTGTTCCAGTCGCCCAACAACCGCGCCATCATCACCTCGGCGCCGGCCGTGAGGAGCGGCGGCGCGAGCGGCATGCTCGGCACCGCGCGCCTGCTCGGCCAGACCACCGGCGCGGCGCTGGTGGCGCTGATGTTCGGCCTGGCCGGGGCGCACGCGACCTACTGGGCGCTCGGCAGCGCGGCCGTGGTCTCGCTCGTGGCCGCGGCGGTCAGCAGCACGCGCCTGATCGGCGCGGCCGCTCAGCGGCCGTAGCGCTCGGCGTTCTGCTGCGCGGCGCGCGCGCCTGCGCTGTCGCCGCGCGCGTCGCGCGCCTGCGCGATCAGGCTCCAGTTCTCGGCTCGCAGCGCGCCGTCGCTGCCCGCCCAGGTGTTGGAGCGCGCGGCGAGACTTTCGGCCTCCTGGTACTGGCCCTGCTGCAGCCGGATGCGCGCCAGCTGCTGCCACAGGCGCGGGTCGCGCGGCGCGATGCGCAGCGCGCGCTCGAGCGTGGCTTCGGCGCTCCCGAGGCGGCTTTCGGCCACGTCGGCGCGAGCGCTCGCCATCAAGCGCTCGACCGCCGCGTTCGGCGCCGGGGTCGCGGGAGCCGCGGGCACGCCGGGCGCGGCCGGGGGGGGGGCGCGGCTTCGACCGGGGCGGGTCCCTGCGGCGGCGGCGCTTGCGTCGGCGGCGACGCGGCGCAGCCGGCGAGCAGGGCGGCGAACAGTAACAGTAGTCTCATGTCTGGCTCAGTTTCCGAACAGGTGCTGGAAGAAGCCCTTCACATTATCCACCACCGGGTTGCCGGCGCAGGGCGCGCGCGCCTGCGGCGCCGAGCCTTTCACGAACGGCAGCACGATCGCGCCGGGGCAGGAACTGTCGGCCAGCAGGCCGCTTTGCGGGTCGATCGTCGCCTGCTCGATGTCCTCTGGCTGCGGAAACGCGACCGGCTCGGGCTCGAGCGCGGCCATCATCTCGCCCCATACCGGCAGCGCGGCGCTGGCGCCGAGCAGGCGCGCCGGGCGGTTGTCGTCGTAGCCTACCCAGACCACGGCGACGTGGGCGCCGGTGAAGCCGGCGAACCAGGCGTCGCGCTGCTCGTTGGTGGTGCCGGTCTTACCCGCCACGCCGAGCGCGGGCGGCAGCCAGTTGGCGAGCGACTGCGCGGTGCCCTCGCGCACCACGTCCTGCAGCCCCGCGGTGAGCAGGTAGATCGGATCGGGCGGGAAGGCCTGCGCCACCGCGAGCGGGTAGCGCTTGAGCGGATGCCCGTCCGCGGTGGTGACGTCGCGGATCGCGTGCAGCGGCGAGCGGAAGCCCCCGCTGGAGATGGTCTGGTACATCTGCGCCACTTCCATCGGCGTCAGGTTCGCCGCGCCGAGCAGGGTCGAAGGGTACTGCGGCAGCGCTCGCTCGATGCCGAGCTTGCGCGCGGTGGCGAACACGTTGTCCAGGCCGAGGGTGGTGCCGAGGCGCGCCGCGGCGACGTTGTACGAATGCGCCAGCGCGAAGTACAGCGGCACCTGGCCGTGGTACTGCCGGTCGTAGTTCTCCGGCCGCCACGGCTCCGTGTTGCGCGGCTGCCAGACGAATTTGCTGTCGTCCAGCATCGTCGCCAGCGTGTAGTGCGACGGGTCCTGCAGCGCGGTGAGGTAGAGCGCGGGCTTGAACAGCGATCCGATCTGGCGCTCGGCGTCGAGCGCGCGGTTGAACCCCTGGTAGCGCGGGTCGCGCCCGCCGACCAGCGCCTGCACCTCGCCGCTTTGCGGATCGGCCACCACCACCGCGCCCTCCAGCCCCGGCTTGCCGAAGCGGCCCTGGCGGTCGAAGGCGGCGAGACGGTCGCTGAGCGCGTGCTCGGCGGCCGCCTGCACGCGCGGATCGAGCGTGCTGAAGATCCGCAGTCCTTCCGAGCGCAGATCGTCCTCGTCGTAGTCGCGCCGCAGCTGGCGGTGCACAAGGTCGACGAAGGCCGGGAAAGGCGTGGTGCCGGTCGAGGGGCTGGGGTTGAGCCCGAGGCCGCTCGCGCGCGCGACCTGGTACTCGGCCGCGCTGATGAAGCCCTCGTCGCGCGTCTCGCGCAATACCAGGTTGCGCCGCTCGAGCGCGCGCTGCGGGTGGCGGTAGGGATCGTAGTAACCCGGGCCGCGCACCAGGCCCACCAGCAGCGCGCTCTGGGCGGTCGTGAGGCGCTGCACCGGCCGGTCGAAATAGAACTGCGCCGCGAGACCCACGCCGTGGATCGCGCGGTCGCGGTCCTGGCCGAGGTAGATTTCGTTCAGGTAAGTCTCGAGAATCTCCTGCTTCGAGTAGTTGAGCTCGAGCAGCACCGCCATCACCAGCTCGAGCGCCTTGCGCCGCAGGGTGCGCTCGGGGCTGAGGAAGAAATTCTTGACCAGCTGCTGGGTCAAGGTGCTGCCGCCCTGGACGTGGCCGGTGGGAAGGCTGAGCAGCGCACGGGCGATGCCGCGCGGGTCGAAGCCCCAATGGGTGTAGAAGTTGCGGTCCTCGACCGCGATCAGCTCCTTCACCAGCACCTTGGGCACCTCGCCCAGCCGTACCAGCAGGCGGTCCTCGTTGTTGGTCGGATAGATGCCGCCGATCGGCACCGGCTCCAGGCGCGCGAGCGCGACCTCGGCGCCCTGCGCGTCGGTGAGCGCGCTGACCGCGCCCTCGGCGAAGCTCACCCGCAGCCGCTTGGCCGGCTGCGGCCCGTCCCAGAACACGAACGGGCGCAGCGCGATCTCGAGCTCGGCGCCGTTGCGCACGTACCAGCCCGAGCCGTCCTGTCGCGCCACCGCGCGGTAGCCGAGCTCGCGCAGCTCGCGCACCACGTCGTCCTCGGGCACCTTGAGCCCGACGTGCAGCTCGAGCGGCCGGGCGTAGATGCGCGCCGGGAGCGCGAAGCGCCGGCCCTCGAATTCGTGCCGCACCCGGAGGTCGAGGTAAAGCACGTAGCCCGCCGCGAGCAGCGCAAGCGCGAGCAACCCTACCCGGAAATAGGGCCTGAACCTTCTGCGACGAGCCATCGGCCCAATTCTACTGTCCCAAAATGGCGAAAATCTGGCACCTGAAGCGGCGGAGTGCCGGCGTCACCGACCGCAGCCGGCCGGCGGCTCAGGCTTCGCGCAGCCAGGCGAGGGCAGCCTCGCGATCGACGAAGGCCTTTAGCTCCACGCCCGCGTTGTGCGCGGTGGTCTCGAGGAATTGCGCTTCGCCGGCTTGATCCCCGCGCGCGAGGTAGGCGGTCTTGACCGCCTTGGGGACCGGCTTGGGCAGGTTGCGAACCAGAAAATAGACACTGCTGGAAGACAACCCGCCTCGCAGCGCGCGGGTGTCGGCCAGCACCTTCTTCGGCCGCGATGCCTGCACGAGCTCGAAGTAGCTCTTGACCATGGCGACCGCGTTGGATTCGCTTACCCGGCCGGCAAACACGACCACCAGGATGTCTCCGTCGGTCGAGCTGGTGAGGTCAAATTCCATTTCGTGCCAAGCATACGCCGAGCTTGACAGCGTGCCGAAAGCGGATGGATACTGAACCTCATGGTTAAGTATACGGACGACGAGCTCGACGCGGTTTTCGGTGCCCTGGCCGACCGCACCCGGCGCCACATCCTCGAGTCGCTCAGCGGCGGGGATCGCGCGGTGTCGGAGCTCGCCTCGCCGCACGACATGTCGCTGCCGGGATTCATGAAGCACCTGCGGGTGCTCGAGGACGCCGGGCTGATCGCGCGCAGCAAGGAAGGAAGAGTGGTCAGCTGCGAGCTGTCGGCGGCGCCGATGCGGGACGCGGCGGCGTGGATCTCGCACTACGAGAAGTTCTGGACCGAGCGGCTCGATTCGCTCGCGCGCTACCTTTACCAGCAGGAGGAAGTGCAGGCATGGACCAAGCAGCCAAGCTCGCCGAAAAACCCTTCCTCGTCATCGAGCGCCGCTTCCCGGTCGCGCCGGAAAAAGTCTGGCGCGCATGGACCGAGCCGCAAGCGCTGATGCGCTGGTTCGGCCCGGGCGCGCCCCAGCCGGTCTCGGCCGCCGAGCTCGACCTGCGCGTGGGCGGGCGCTTTCGCATCGTCTTCGGCGGGCCCGACGGCAACGCGCACGAGGCGCAGGGCGTCTACCGCGAGATCGCGCCGAACCGCAGGCTCGTGTTCACCTGGACTTGGCCGCGCACCACGCCCGAGCGCGAGTCGCTGGTGACGATCACGCTGACGCGCGTCGGAAGCGGAACCGAGATGGTGTTCCGCCACGCGAGATTGTTCGACGAGAAGGTGCGCGACGACCATACGCGCGGCTGGAGCGAGACCTTCGAGAAGCTCGAGAAGTTTCTGCTCTGAGGAGAATCGCATGGCCACGAAACCCTTCGAGCCTTTTGTCGCCTCGCGCGTGTTCGACGCGCCGCGCGAGCGCCTGTGGAAGGCCTGGACCGACGCCGCCGAGCTCAGAAAATGGTGGGGCCCGGCGGGCTTCAAGGTGCACACCTGCAAGCTCGACCTCAGGCCCGGCGGGATTTTCCATTACGGCATGACCGCGCCCGATGGCAGCGACGTGTGGGGGCGCTTCGTCTACCGCACGATTGACCCGCCCGAGCGGCTGGTGTTCATCGTCGCGTTCTCCGACCCGCAGGGCGGCGTGACGCGCCACCCGTGGAGCGAGAACTGGCCGCTGGAGACGCTCTCGAGCGTCATTTTCGAGGACCTAGGCGCGAAGACGCGCGTCACCGTGCAGTGGGTGCCGCACGATTCCGCGAGCGAGATCGAGCGCAAGACATTCGACGACGGGCGCGAGAGCATGAAGCAGGGCTGGGGCGGCACCATGGACCAGCTCGCGGGCTACGTGCAAGGCGCCGGCTAGATCACAACCCATTGGAGACGAATCATGCCGAACACCGTCCGGCTTCACCGCGTGCTGCGCGCGGCGCCTGAAAGAGTCTATCGGGCGTTTCTCGACCCCGACGCGATGGCCAAATGGCTGCCGCCCTACGGATTCACCGCCAGGGTGCACCAGCTGGAGGCCCAGGTCGGCGGCGTCCACCGGATGTCGTTCACGAACTTCACCACCGGCCACGGCCACTCGTTCGGCGGAAAGTTCCTCGAGCTGGTGCCGCACGAGCGCATCCGCTACACGGACAAGTTCGACGACCCGAATCTGCCCGGCGAGCTGCAGGTGACGGTGACCATGAAGAAGACCGCATTCGGCACCGAGCTGAACATCGTGCAGGAGGGGCTGCCCGACGTCATTCCGCTCGAAGCCTGCTACCTCGGCTGGCAGCAATCGCTCGCGCAGCTGGCGAAGCTGGTCGAGCCCGAAATCCCGGACTAGCCGGACGCCTTCAATCCGAACCAAGGAGAAGCCATGCAGATCCAGCCCTACCTGTTCTTCGAAGGCCGCTGCGAAGAAGCGATCGAGCTCTACAAGAAGGCGCTCGGCGCCGAGGTCGAGATGCTGATGCGCATCAAGGACAGCCCCGAGCCGCCGCCGCCCGGAATGCATCCGCCGGGCTCGGACAACAAGGTCATGCACGCGAGCCTGCGCATCGGCGGCGCGCGCCTGATGGCGTCCGATGGGCGTTGCTCGGGCAAGCCGAGCTTCCAGGGCTTCTCGCTCTCGCTCGACGCCAGGGACGAGGCCGAAGCGAAGCGTATGTTCAGCGCGCTGGCCGCGGGCGGCGAGGTGCGCATGCCGCTTTCCAAGACCTTCTTTTCGCCCTGCTTCGGCATGCTCGCCGACCGCTTCGGCGTGCCCTGGATGATCATCGTCGCCCAGTGACCCGGCGCGCGCCGGCTAGCGACCCTTCCAGACCGGCTTGCGCTTGTTGAGGAAGGCTTCCATGCCCTCGCGGAAATCCTCGCTCATGTAGCACATCAGCACCAGGTCGTTGCCCTCGCCGTGCGGGATGGTCGGCCGCAGGCGGCGCACGGCCTCCTTGGTGGCCTGCAGGGTGAGCGGGGCGAGGCTCGCGATCTGGCGCGCGAGGTCCTCGGCGCGCGCGGCGAGCGCGGCGCCGTCCTCGACCAGCTCGCCGACCAGGCCGATCGCGAGCGCCTCGTCGCTCTCGATCAGGCGCGCCTTGAAGATCATGTCCTTGACCCGCGCCGGCCCGAGCAGCGCGACCAGGCGCGCGTAGTTGTTCATCGACAGGCAGTTGCCGAGCGTGCGCGCGACCGGAAAGCCGAAGCGCGCGCCCCTGGCGGCGATGCGCAGGTCGCAGCAGACCGCGATGCCGGCGCCGCCGCCGGTGCAGGCGCCCTGGATCGCGGCGATGGTCGGCACGCGGCAGGCCTCGAGCGCGCCCAGCACGCGGTCGATGCGCGCCTCGTAGTCGAGCGCGTCCTGTTCCTTGTCGAAGGCGCGGAACTGCGAAATGTCCGTGCCGGCGGCGAAGGCCTTGTCGCCGGCGCCGGTGAGCACCATGGCGCGGATCGAGCGGTCGCGGTTCGCCTGTTCGCAGATCTCGGCCAGGCGGTCGTACATGGCGAAGGTGAGGGCGTTCCTCGCCTGCGGGCGGTTGAAGGTCAGATACGCGATGCCGTCGCGGACTTCGTGCAGGAGTTCGCTCATGGGGCGGTATTCTACATCCCGAGGTAGGCCTGCCGGATCTCGGGCATCGCCTCGAGCCGCTCGGGATCGCCTTCGGTGAACACGCGCCCCTCCGCGATCACGTAGGCGTAGTCGCTCAGCGCAAAAGCGAGGTGCACGTTCTGCTCGACCAGCAGGATCGTGAGCCCGTCTTGCTTGAGCGTCTTGAGGGTGGAGAAGATCTGGTGCACCACCAGGGGCGCGAGGCCGAGCGAGAGCTCGTCGATGATCAGCAGCTCGGGATCGGACATCAGCCCGCGCGCAATCGCGAGCATCTGCTGCTCGCCGCCGGAGAAGGTCCCGGCGCGCTGGCGCCGGCGCTCCTTGAGGCGCGGAAAGAGCTGGTACACGCGCTCGAGGCGGCTCGCGTAGCTGCGCGCGCCGTGCCCTGCGTAGGCGCCCATCTCGAGGTTCTCCTCGACCGACATGGCGCTGAACAGGTTGCGGCCCTCGGGAACCAGCGCGAGCCCGCGCGCGGCTTTCAGGTGCGGCGTCAAGCGGGTCACGTCCTCGCCCTTGAACGTCACCTTGCCGCGCCAGGGACGGACGCTGCCGGTGATGGCGCGCAGAGCGGTGGTCTTGCCCGCGCCGTTGGCGCCGACCACGGTGGTGAGCCGCCCGGCCCGGGCGGCGAGCGAGATGCCCCACAGCACCTGGACTTCGCCGTAGCCGGCCTCGAGCGACTCGACCGCGAGGATGGGCTCGCTCATGTCGCGCGCAGCTTGGCCGCGAGGTCGGGGTCGCCGAGGTAGGCTTCGATCACCGCCGGGTCGTTCGCGACCTCGGCCGGCAAGCCCTCGGCGAGCTTGGCTCCCGAATTGAGCACCACGATGCTGTCGGACAGGCTCATGATCGCCTGCATCAGGTGCTCGATCATCAGGATCGACACGCCGCTCGCGCGGATCGTGCGGATGATGCCGATCATGCGCTCGACCTCGGTCGGGTTCAGCCCGGCGAGCACCTCGTCGAGCAGCAGCAGCGTCGGGCGCGCCGCCAGGGCACGCGCGAGCTCGAGGCGTTTCTTGCCCGCGATGGTGAGCTTCGAGGCGAGCACCTCGAGCCGGTCTTGCAGGCCCACCCGCTCGGCCGCTTCGCGCGCGGCTTCTCGCGCGCGTGCAAGCGGCAGGTTCTCGCGCCCGAAGCACGCGCCGACGATGCAGTTCTCGAGCACGCTCATGTCCGCGAACGGCTGCACGATCTGGTGCGTGCGCGCCAGCCCGTGGCGCGCCACGCGGCTGGGGGGCTTGGCGGTGATGTCCATGCCGCGCAGCACGATCCGCCCCGCGTCCGGAGCGAACACGCCGTTGATCAGGTTGAACACGGTGGACTTGCCGGCGCCGTTGGGACCGATCAGGCCGAGAATCGTGCCCTCGCGCACGGCGAAGCTCAGCTCGTCCACGGCCTTCAGGCCGCCGAAGCTCTTGCTCAGACCTTCGACCTGCAGCAGCGCGCTCATTCGAGGAACCGCCGCAGGCCCGGCCAGCGCCGGTACAGCCAGCCCATCAGTCCGCCCGGAGCGAACAGCACGATGGCGAGCAGCAGCGCGCCGGCGATGACCAGCTGGAAACTGGAGAAGGTGGGGGACACGAGCAGCCAGCCGCGCAGCTGCTCGTACAGGAAGGCGCCGATCGCCGGGCCGAGCACCGTGCTCTGGCCGCCGAGCATCGCGATCACGATCGTCTCGGTCGACAGCTGCAGATCGAAGGCGTCCGGCGGCTGGATGAACGCGCTCTTGAAGAAGTACAGGCCGCCCGCGATTGCGGGCAGGAAGGCCGACAGGCTGTAAATCGCGGCCTTGTAGCGCCGCGTCGGCACGCCGAGCACCGCGGCCGCGTCCTCGTTCTGCCCGATCGCAAGCAGCCCGAGGCCGAACTTGGAGCGCTTGACGAGGTAGCTCAGGTAGAGCGACGCCGCCATGACGCCGACCAGCAGGTAGTAGATCACCCACAGCGCCTTGGCCGGTCCGCCGAGCGGCCCGAACAGCTCCGGCGAGAGGTAGATGCCGCTCGAGCCGCCCCACGGCCCGAAGTTGGAGACGAAGGCCATCACGCCCTCGTTCACGCCGATGGTGGCGAGCGCGAAGTACACCCCGCGCAGGCGCAGGATGCCGAGCCCGAAGACGAGCGCGAGCGCGCTCACCGCGATGCCCCCGGCGAGCAGCGCCGCCGCCAGCGGCCAGCCGTGTGCGCTCATCAACCAGACGCAGAAGTAGCCGCCGAGCCCGAAGAACACGATGCTGCCGAAGTTCACGTAGCCGGCGTAGCCGAGCATCATGTTGATGTTGCTGGCGAGCGTGACGTAGACCGCGGCGAGCAGCAGGTTCTCGCGCAGGCCGACGTCGTCGCCCATGGCGGGCAACGCGGCGAACAGCGCGACGATGCCGGCGATGAGCCAGAAGAACGGGCGGCGCAGGATCGTCATGCCGGATGACCGTTCAGCGCGAGCGCCGCTGCCAGAGCTGCATCAGCCCGCCCGGCAGCGCGATCAGCACCACGACGAACAGCACGAACTCGATCACCAGGGTCCAGCTCACCGGCACGAACGGCGTGGTGAGCCCCTCCAGCAGCCCGAGCGCGATGCCGGCCAGCAGCGCCCCGGTGGGATTGCCGAGCCCACCCAGCACCGTCACCACGAAGCTCTTGAGCTGGTAGGCGTCGCCGGAGAGGACGGTGAAGGGGAACATGGTCGCGATCAGCATCCCGGCGACGCAGGCGAGCGCGGCGCCCAACCCGAACGCGAGCGCGAGCACGCGCGCGGTGGGGATGCCGACCAGCTCGGCCCCCTCGCGGTTGCCGGACACCGCGCGCACCGCCTTGCCCAGGCGGGTGCGGTACAGGAACAGGTAAAGCGCTCCGGCGATCACGGCGGTCAGCACTGCGGCCATGATGTGCGTCCCGGGGAAGGTGTAGCGGCCCAGGCTGAACCCGGGCAGCGAGGCCGGAACGTTGAACAGGTCCGTTCCCCACGCCGCGGTGCCCAGTCCGACCAGCACCAGGTTCACCGCGAAAGTCGACAGCAGGCTCATCAGCGGCGGCTGGCCGATGACGCGGTGCACCGCGATCCAGTACAGCGCGATGCCAACCAGGAAGCCGCCGACCAGGACCAGCGGCAGCGTGGCGTAGACCGGAACGCCGGCCGCGCTCGCGAGCAGGTAGGTGCCGAACATTCCGGCCACGATCATCGCGCCGTGCGTCAGGTTGACCACGTCCATCACGCCCCAGATGAGGGTGATGCCCATCGCCGCGAGTCCGTAGACCGCGCCGATGAGCACACCATCCAGGATCGATGCGAGCAGTCCGAGCATGCGAGCGGCTTACACGAAAAGGGGGCCGGATCCGGCCCCCTCGTCCGTGCGCATCCCGGCTAATGAATCGGGTACACGACCTTGGCCGTGGCCGCGGAATCCGGCCACACCATTTCCTTCACCAGTTCGCCGCCTTTCCTCTGCCATTGCGCGAGCACCATGTCGTGCGCGAGCTGCAGGCCGTGGTCGGGCGCGCCGGTGGCGAACTTGTCGCGGCCGAAGAACGTGGTCACGTCCATCGCGTTGAGTTTCGCCGCCACCTTGTCGCGCTCGATCGAGCCCGCCTCTTCGAGTGCGTGCTGCAGCAGCAGGCCTTCGGCGTAGCCGGTGGCCGCGTGGTAATCCGGATCGCTCTCGAACTTGGCGTGGAACATCTTGGTGAACTGCGCCACCGTGGGCCCGAAATCAGGCGTGTACTTGACCTGCGGCTCCCACTGCGATGGGACCGTGATCCCGTCCGCGGCCGCGCCGAGCGACTTGAATTTTTCGCTGTCCGGCGCAACCAGGATCGACACCCACTTGAGGTCCGCCTTCTGGTCGTGCAGCTGGCGCGCGAGCGTCGCGCCGTCGGGGTAATGGCCGCCGCCGAGGAACGCATCCGCGCCGGAGGAGATGACCTTGTTGATGACCGCGGTGAAGTCGGTGGTGGAGGGCGGATAGGATTCATCCATCGCCACCGTGAAACCCGCTTCCTCCGCCTGCTTGCGCGCCGCTGTCACCACTGCCTTGGAGAACGGGTCGTCCGAATAGACGAACGCGACCTTGGCGTGCGGATCGTGCTCCTTCAGCTCCGCGATCGGCCCGCTCAGGTACTGGTCGGCCGCGCTGAGCACCTGGAACAGGTACTTGTTGCCGAGCTTGAAGATCTTGCCCTCGGCGCCGCCGCCGTCCATCATGATCTTGCCGTACTGCTCGCTGATCACCGCCGCGGTCGCGGTCAGGCCGGACGAGTACGGGCTGAGCAGGAAATCGGAGTGATCCTGCAGAATCAGCCGCGTGTACAGCTGCTGCACGCGCCCGCCTTGCGACTGGTCGTCGTACTCGACGAAGCGCACCTTGTAGTGCTTGTTGCCGACCTTGATGCCGCCCCTGGCGTTCACCTCGTCACGCCACAATTCGGCGCCGCGAAGCTGACTGACCGAGTCGACGTTGAGCGGTCCGGTCTTCGAGACCGTCATGCCGATCGTGATATTGCTGGCGGCGAACGCGGGCACGGCGGCGAACGCACCGAGCGCCGCAATCAGGCAAAGCTTTTTCATGGGTCACTCCTCCTGTCTTGTCCGAGACGGAATTTTTCCGGAGCTTCGCCGCGGGCGAAGCTTACGAACTGTTATATCGGGAGTATCTTATGCTTGACTTAAGCTTGCCTTGCATCTGGCCGTAGTCTTTGTCAACCATTGCTCGTATCTGACACGCAGGACAGATATCATCGCACCATGAGCAACAAGGACGCAGTCGAGCTGACGCGAACGCTGCTGCGGTTCGACACCGTGAATCCGCCCGGGCGCGAGAGAGACTGCGCGCATCACGCGGGCGGCCTGCTCGAGGACTGGGGCTACGCGGTGGAGTACCAGGAGTTCGAGCCCGGCCGCACCAGCGTGATCGCGCGCGCCGGCGGCTCGCAGGCGAAGGCGCCGCTGTGCCTCACCGGGCACCTCGACGTGGTGCCGCTCGGCACGCGCAAGTGGGCCAGGAATCCCTTCGCGGGCGAGACCGACGGCGACCGCCTCTACGGGCGCGGCGCCTCCGACATGAAGGCGGGCGTGGCGGCGATGCTGCTCGCGGCGAAGGCCTTCGCCGGCAAGCTTGCGGGCACGCCGGGCGTGGTGCTGGTGCTGACCGCGTCGGAGGAGAACGGCTGCATCGGCTCGCGCCACCTGGCCGAATTGCCGGCGCTGATGGGCAGGGCGGGTGCGATCGTGGTCGGCGAGCCGAGCGCGAACCAGCCGTACGTCGGGCACAAGGGCTCGCTCAAGTTCCACGCTGCGTTTCGCGGCGTGTCGGCGCACGGCTCGATGCCCGAGCTGGGAGAAAACGCGATTTACAAGGCGGCGCGCGCGGTCGCCGCGCTGGAGAAGTTCGACTTCCACGCCCACCCGCACCCGGTGATGGGCGCGCCGACGATGAACGTCGGCACGATCGAGGGCGGCGCCGGGGTGAACCTGGTGCCCGACTCGGCGCGGATCGGAGTCGACATTCGCACCGTGCCCGGCATGGACCACGCTGCGCTGATCGGGCGCCTGAAGGATATGCTCGGCGACGCCGAGCTCGACGTGTTCTCCGACCTGCGGCCGGTGTGGACCGAGCCCGGCGAGGCCTGGATGCAGCGCGTGTTCGAGATCTGCAACGCAGAGCTCGGCGCCACCCCCGAAGTGAAGACCGCGACCTACATGACCGATGCCGCCAACCTGCTCAAGGTTTACCGCGGCGCGCCGGCAGTGGTGCTGGGGCCGGGCGAGCCGCAGCAGGCGCACCAGACCGACGAGTACTGCAGCATGGAGCGGATCCGCCAGTCGGTCGCGCTGTACGAGGCGCTGATCCGCGACTGGACGCGCGGCGTCAGCGCTTGATGAGCTCGAGCAGCTGATCCATCGTCTCGTCGGCCCAGTGCTCCGGATCCTTGTCGATCTCGGCCTCGCCCTTGCGCACCAGTTCGGCGGCAATCTTGCGACGCTCGCACCAGCCGCGCCAGAACTGCTTGATTTCTTCCGCTGAGATATCCATGGCAGGGGCGATCCTACACCAGGAGCGAGGTTAGAATCAGCGCCGTTTTCGCCTGGAGAACGTGTTGCGCATCTGCATCTTCGGCGCCGGCGCGATCGGCAGCCATTTCGCCGCGCGGCTCGCCGCCGCCGGCAACGAGGTCTCGGTGCTCGCGCGCGGCGCGCAGCTCGAGGCGCTGCGCGGCGACGGCGTTACGCTGATCTCGGGCGCGGAGCAGGTGCGCGCGCGCGTGCGCGCGAGCGACCGCCCGTCCGAGCTCGGCGCGCAGGACGCAGTGCTGGTCGCGCTCAAGGCCAGCGCGCTCGGCGCCGCGGCAGACGGTTTCGCGCCGTTGCTCGGCGCGGACACCGCGGTCGTGTTCTGCCAGAACGGGATTCCCTGGTGGTACCCGCTCGGGCTCTCGCGCGCGCGGCCGCGTCCGCCCGATCTCTCGCGCCTCGACCCGGGCGCTGCGCTCGCGCGCGCAATCGCGCCCGAGCGGGTCGTCGGCGGGGTCGTCTATTCGGCCAACGAGGTGATCGCGCCCGGGGTGGTGGAGAACCACACCCCGGGGCGCAACATGCTGGTGATCGGCGCGGCCGACGACCGCGCCACGGCGCCGGTGGCGGCGCTGCGCGCCGCGCTCGACGCGGCGCAACTGCATTCGCCTGCGAGCGGCGACATCCGCCAGGCGGTGTGGAACAAGCTGGTGCTCAACCTCGCCAGCTCGACGCTTTGCCTGCTGGCCGAGGACACGGTGGCCGGCGTGGGCGCCGACCCCGCGCTCGCACCCCAGCTCGAGCGCATTCGCGCCGAGGGCCGCGCGATTGCCGCGGCGCACGGCGTGACGGTCGAGGGCGCGCCGCGCCGGCCCGGCGGCGCTCCGAGCGGCGCCGCGCACAAGCCCTCGATGCTGCAGGACTTCGAGCGCGGCCGGCCGATGGAGATCGAGGCGCAGGTGATGGCGCCGCTCGCCTTCGCGCGCTCGGCCGGCGTGCCGGTGCCGGCCTTCGAGCTGGCCGCTGCGCTCGCCGCGCACAAGGCTGCGGCGAAGGGCCTTTACCGCGAATGAGCGGCTCAGCGCCGCAGCAGAGGATCTACCACCTGCTCGAGGCTCGCCTCGCTCCACTCCGGGTCTTTCGCGCGCCAGCCGTCGTAGCGCAGGATGCCCTCGCGGTCGATGACGAAGCTCACCGGGACGCGCCAGATGCGGCCGTAGCCGCCCGCCCAGGCGCTGCCGAGCAGCCCGACCGGAAAACTCAGCGTGGCGGCCACCTTGCGTACGTGCGGCAGCGCTTCCGGCCCGTCGAGACTGAAGCCCAGCACGCGCAAGCCCTGCTGCGCGTGGCGCGCGGCATAGGCCGACAGCAGCGGCAGCTCTTCGCGGCAGGGATCGCACCAGGTGGCCCAGAAGGTGGCGATCACCACGCTGCCGCGCAGCTCGCGCGTGGCGATGCGCCGCCCGTCGAGCGTGCGCAGCACGAGCGGCGGGGCCGGCGCGCCGAGCTTGAGGTCGTTGGCAAGCGCCGCGCGCGGCAAGGCTGCGGTGAGGCCGAGCGCCGCGACGCCGCGCAGCCAATTGCGCCTAGAACGCATAGCTCAGGCCGGCGCTCGCGGTCCAGCGCGGGAACAGCTGGTAGCCGTCGAGCCTGCTGTACACGGGCAGCTGCACGAAGCCGTAGGCGTGCACCGCCTGCGAGACGGCGACCGTGACGCCCGGGCTGAGGTAGGCGACCGTCCCGGCGCTGTCCTCGACGTCGGCGAGCGCGCCCTGGTCGTGGCTCTTGCGCGACAGATTGAGCTGCAGCTGCGGCACGATCTTCGGGTCCGCCTCGTAGCGCAGGCCGATGCTCAGCACGCCCAGATTTCCCGGGCGGAAATCCGCGCCCGGCTGGTCGAGCTTTTGCGCCACCGCGGCCTGGAACTGGCCGTTGACGAAGGCGTCGAAGTCCTGGCTGACCGCCTGGTAGTAGTAGGCGCCGACGATCAGGTCGGTGCTGCCGGTGCCGGGCTGCAGGCTGGTGTCGAGCAGCTCGCCTGCGCTCGGCCCGCCGGAAAAGTACACCGGGTTGCGCCCGACCGTGCCGCTGCCGGAGGCGTCCGGCCCGCCGTAGTTGCCGGTGGGCAGCTTGACGCCGAGTTGCAGGCCGAAGTTGCGGGTAGGAAGCAGGCCTTGATAGCTCGCGATGAATTTCACGTCCCCCAGGCTGGAGCTGTGCGAGCTGCTCAGGTTGACCGGATCGAGCTGGGAATCGTCGAACGGCGCCGAGGTCGTGTCGGTATAGCTGCTGTGGCTGCGGATGAGATACGGAATCTGCAGGTTCAGGTGCCAGTCGGCGTTCGGGCTGTAAGTCACGCCCACGGTGAGCTGGCGATTGATCGTATCGTGCTCCAGCTCGCCGGTGGTCGGGTCGTTCACCACCTGCGCCGGCGACACGCTCGAGCTGCCGCGGCGCAGCTGGTCCTGGTTGATGTAGCTGTACATCAGGTTGACGTTCCAGCCGGCGGTGGCGGAATAGCCCATCGCGGCGTCGCTGCTCAGGGTGCAGCCGCAGGTGGCGCAGGCGAAGGCCGATTGCGAGACCAAAGCGGCAACAAGTGAAAGTACAAATGCATATGCGGTGCGCATACAAAACTCCCTTCCAATCTCATCGGAAAGAGCGGCCGGACGGAACACCTGCCGCTCGACGCGTCCTGCACGGGCGGTCGGCTAGACGGGCGGAGAACGCGATCTGAGACTGCTTGTGACGAACCAAGGACGCGGCGCGAAACGGTAAGTGGCCGGCGCATGGTGAGCCGGTTGCTCCATGTCCAGGGCAAGCGGGCTTGCGGTGTCGAGCAGCGCGTGCGCCGCGCCCAGGCTGCAAAAAGCGCAATGCGGCGTCAGGCGCTGCGCTGCGCCGCCCGGCCCCGGCAGCTGCAGGTCGCCGTCGAACACCGCCACCATGCCGTGCGCGGTGCAGACTTCGGCGCCGACGGGATCCTGCGGGCCCGGATTGGCAAGCGCGCACAGCGGCCACAGCGTGTTGAACGCCATGCTCAGGATTGCCGCCCAGGCTGCCGCTTTACGCTTCATGGCCGTTCCGGTCGCCGGGTGAGCGCCGCGGGCAGCGGCGCTCCGGTCAGCGAGTCGAGAAACGCGATCAGGTCGGAAATCTGATTCTGCGTCAAGCGCGGCACGAGGTCGAGCGTCGCCTCGCGCCTGCCCACGACCCGTCCGCGGCTCGCCGCCTTGCCCTCGGCGTAGAACTGCAGCACTTCGCGCAGCGTGGCGAAATGTCCGTCGTGCATGTACGGCGCGGTGAGCGCGACGTTGCGCAGCGTCGGCGTCTTGAACTTGCCAAGCTCGGCCTGGGGCCCGGGCAGGAACTCGAGCCTGTCGCGGGCCGCGCCGCTTGCGGCGCGTCGCTGTAGTGCGCCCGCGCCGTTGAACGGGTTTGTCGCGAGCGCGCGAATGCCGTCGGCGCGGCCGCGTGTCGAGAGGCCTTCCCGGCAGGCAGCGGCAGGCCGAGTCGTGAAACTCGCCGTCGCTGAAGATCCGGCCCGGAGTGGCACAAGGTTGCAGTGCGCCGGCCCGACGAACAGGCTAGCCCGCGCCGCGCCGCGGGCGGGAGCAGGCCGTCGCGCGGCCGGGTCTCCGCGTCTCAGCGCCGCGACGTAGCGGTCGAACGGCGAATCGCCGCTGACGAGCTCGCGCTCGTAGGCCTCGAGCGCCTTGCCGACGTTGGCGACCACGCGATCGGTCGGCGCCGCGGCCCGATAGCTTCGGCAGCGGGCCGAATACCCGCGCGTAGGCGGGTCCGCAGCGCGCGGGTCGGACTCGACCGCGCGCGCGACGCTGCCGCCGGTCGCTGCCCATCTCCTTCGGGTTCTCGAACACCTGAAGCGGCTGCGACCAGAGCGAGTCGGCGCGTCCGTCCCAGAAGAACCAGTGGCCGTAGGCGACGTTGAGCAGCGTCGGCATGTTGCGCGTGCCGGTCGCGAGCCCTTTCGCCAGCGGCCGGCCGTCGCTGAAGGCGTGCGCCGGCTGGTGGCAGCTCGCGCAGGAGATGCGGCCATCGGCGGAAAGCCGGGGTCGAAGAACAGGTACTGGCCGAGGCGCGCCGCGGCGCGGATCGGAGGCGACGCGGTCAGTCGCGTCCGGCGGCGGCGCGCCCAAGCGGCGACAGCGCGTAGACCGCGGCGAGCGCCGCGGCACCGAGCACGCTCATCTCACTTGCCGCAGCAGGGCAGCTTGAAATAGGCCGTGCTCGGCTTGTCGCCCTCGTTCACGGTCACCTTCAGCACCCAGGGGCCCATCATGTGGAAATACATTCCCGAGACCGTGACCGCGCCGTCCTCGGCTCGCGAGCTTCGGCGCGGAATCCATGCCATGCGCGAAGCCGTGCTTCAAGCCGTGGCGCATGCCGGCGTCGATCCCGATGCTGGGCGTCCGCAAGATTCCTGTGCGGGGTTCTGCCTTCGTAGACCTCGAGGCGCACGCGAAATACTTCTCGTAGGGGATCGGCGACGGGCAGCGAGACGAGCTTGACCAGGTAGCGGTGGTCGGTGGTGTAGACGGCGCGCGCGACCTTGAAGTGCGCCGGCGTATCGGACATGGGCATCGGCATCTTCATGCCATCGGCGGCGCCGGCGGGCGCGGCGAGCGCGGCGACGAAGGCGCCGAGGAGGAGGCGAATGGCGAAGCGGGTCATGGGTGTTCTCCTTGGGCAGCAACGGGCGCGCGCACGCCGGGCGCACGCGCAGGAACGCGCCTCCGCGAGGAAGCGGGAAGTCGGTTACGGCTGGAGCAGGGCGGGCGGCGCGCGCGCAAGGAAATGAAGCCGCGGGGCGCGAGCGGAAGCAAAAGAGGAAGACAATCAGAACCGCAGCGGGTGGGCCCGGCAGAAACACCGGCCAAGCGCCGGCGTGGCCCGTCGCGCTGCAGATCGAAGCGTAGGCGACGCACACCTCGATCGAATGCCCGAGCGGCGGCGCCTTCTTCTCGCCGTAGCGGATCACGCCGAGGTCGTGCTTGAGGTGCGTCAGATCGTGCAGCTGCGCGCCGGCCTGCCCCAGCAGCAGCGCGAGAATGGCGACAAGACTCGAAGCGCGGCGCATCGTCGTGTCCGAACCGGGGCAGGATAGCACTCTGCTCCGAGTCAGGGTGCGTCAAGCTTGGCCGGAACCGAGAACGGCTTGTCGGCGTCCACCAGGAACATCACCAGCGCATGCAACTCGCTGCTCCCGGCACTGAAGACCTCCATCGGCGTGTAGGCGCCGCGCCCGCGCATCGAGTGGCCCGCATCGACGTAGCCCACGCCCGACCGGGTCCTCTGCCCGAGCCGGCCGCTCACCACGTAGAAGGTCTCCGAGCCCGGATGCATGTGCGCCGGAGTCTTGACGCCCGGCGGCCCGCCCGTGCTGTTGATCCGCAGCAGGTACTTGTGAGCTGTGATGCGCGGCACGGGCCCGATCTCGGCCACCCAGGTTCCACCGGGCGTCGCGCCGCCCTTGGGCCCGAGCGTGAACAGCCAGACCTTGCCGTCGACTTCAGCCGCGAGCGAGGGGCTCGCCTCATTGCTTACCGTGTCCGGATTCCAGCGCTTGGCGTCCGCGACGGCCTGCGCCTGGGCGAGGGTCGGGAAATTCTCGACCCGCCAGTACAGCGGCCCGTCCGGCAGCTGCCCGATCTTCTTCTGGGCCACCGGCTTGACCACGAATTTTTGCTGCGCAGCCGCCGGAGACGGCAAGAGGAACCACCCCGCCGCGGCGACGGCCATTGCCGCTATCAGGCGCTTCATTTGAGCTCCTTTCCTGCGTCAGCGTGCGTCGAGTCAAGCTTCGCAGGGGACGAGAACGGCTTGTCGGCATCGACGACGAACATCACCAGCGAATGAAGCGGCGTCGCGCCGCTGCTCGAGACCCGCATCGGCGTGCCGGCGACATTGCCCGCGCTGGCGTGGCCCGCGGCGACGCGCATCGCGCCATGCGGCGTGAGGCTGGTCGTCTCCCCGGAGAGGACGAAGAACGCTTCGGAGCCGGGGTGCGAGTGGGTCTTGGTGATGCTGCCCGGCGCGCCGCTCGCCTCGTTGATGCGCAGCAGGTATTCCTTCGCGGCCGGGCGCGCGATCGGCCCCACTTCCGCGACCTTGGTGCCTTCCAGCGTGGACCCTCCCGCGGGGCCGAGCGTGAACAGCCAGACGTCGCCCGCCGCCTCGGCGACCAGCGACCAGGGGCCGGCCGCCGCCTTGGCGTGGCTGAGCGCGTCGTCCACCCAGTTGCCGTGCTCGTCGACGCCGCTGCCGTAGAGGCCGTTGCTGAAGCGCTCGATGCGCCAGTACAGCTCCCCGGGCGGCAACTGCGCGACTTTCCTCTCGGCAAGTTTCTTGATGACGAACTTTCCCTGCGCCAGCGCCGCGGGCGGCGCCAGCCAAAGTGCCGCTGCGCCTGCAATGACCATCCAGACCAGAAACCGTTTCATAGCTGCTGCCTCCTGTTTGGGTAATTGCCGAATTGGCACCCGGCGCCTAACATGATCTCCACAGGGCAGGGAAATCCCGACGGATTGACAACGCTTTTCCTATGGAAATGCTCGCGCGCCTTCTGGTCGGTGAATGGTGGGCCGATCGCAGCACCAACGAGCTCGGCCGGGCGGGCGAAACGCTGCGCCTGGAGCCCAAGGCGATGGAAGTGCTCATGGCGCTGGCCGCGCGCGCCGGCCAGGTCGTGAGCCGGGAAGAGCTGCTGGCAGCGGTGTGGCCGGGCGTGGTGGTGGGCGACGAGGCGCTGACGCAGAGCATTATCAAGCTGCGCCGCGCGCTCGGCGACAATCCCCGCACGCCGTCCTACATCGAGACCATCTCGAAGCGGGGCTACCGCTTGATCGCGCCGGTGCGGCAGGGCGGCGACGCCGCGGCCGTGCCGGCGCGCCGTCGCCTGCCTTCGCGCGCGCTGGCTGCCGGCGCGCTGGTCGCACTGGTGGCGGTCGTCGGCTACGTGACCCATCTGGTCGCGCGACCGGTCGCCGGCAGGAACATGGTCGACGTCTCGGCCGGGCGCCAGGCGACCTACCTCACGCTCACCGTTCTGCCGTTCGAATCGCTGGGCGACGGGGGAGAGCAGGCGTATCTGGCGCGCGGCATCAGCAACGACCTGATGACCGATCTTTCGCGCCTGCCCGGCTTGCGCCTGATCGCCGCGTCGCGTGCGGCGCCGGACGGCGCGGCCAAAGCCCGCTACCTGGTGTCCGGCAGCGTTCAGCGCCAAGCGGGAACCTTGCGCATCAACGTCCGCCTGATCGACACCGGCAGCGGCCAACAGCTGTGGTCGGAGCGTTACGAGCGGCCCTACGGCGATCTGTTCAAGGTCCAGGACGAGCTCACCCGCAAGCTGACGCAGGTGCTGCCCGGCAAGCTCTCCGACGCGGTGCGGCAGCGGCTCGCCAGGCCCTATACCCGCAGCCTGGAGGCCTACGACGATTTCCTGCGCGGGCAGGCGCTGTTTCTCGTCAGGCGCAGCGAAGACAACGAGCAGGCGCGGGACTTCTACCGCAAGGCGCTCGAACTGGACCCGAACTTCGCGCGCGCCTACGCGGGACTGGCGATGACCTACGCCATGGACTATCGCCTGCGCCCGACCGGAGGCTCGTCGCCCGCGCTCGCCCGGGCGTCCGAGCTGGCGCAAAGCGCGCGCCAGATCGATCCGGAGATTCCAGAAGTCTATTGGGCGCTCGCCTTCGTCGACGCGCAGTCGCGCCGCCACCGGCAGGCGATCGAGTCGCTGCAAAGAGCGATCGAGCTGAATCCGTCATACGCCGATGCCTACGCCCTCATGGGCGGCATCTACACCTATATCGGGCAACCGGCGAAGTCGATCGCGATGCTGCGCACGGCCATGCGCCTGAACCCCGACGGCGGGCACCTGTACTTCCTGATCCTCGGCCGCGCCTACCTGTTCGAGCACGACGCCGAGCAGGCACTGATCAATCTGCGCCAGGCGTCGGCGCGCAACCCGGCCGACCTCGAAACGCGCCTTTACCTGGCCGCGGCGCTGGTCGCGGCCGAGGACCGGCCGGATGCCGAATGGGAAGCCGATCAGATCCGCACCGTCGACCCGGGCTTCGCGCTGCCGCGCTGGCTCGAGAGCTACCCGCTGACCGACGCGCGCGAAAGCAAAGAGCTGCGAGGCCTGCTCGCGCTGGCGGGACTGTGAAGCTCGCGCCCGCTGTGCGCTGAACTGAGCGCGGCGCCGCGCTAGACGAGGTGCAGCGCGGCGGGGAACCAGAACCCGACCACGCACAGCGCGGCGCCGATCGCGCCCAGCGCGCCGGCGATCCAGGCCAGCACCGGCATGGCGGTGATGATCGAGGCCGAGGCGAGCACGATCCCGATCTGCACCGCGGCCGAAGCGAGCTCGTAGTGGTGGTAGGCGGTCATGGCGCGGTCGCGCCGCTGCTCGGCCTTTTTCGCGCGCGCCGAGAGTTCCTTGCGGCCTTCGCCGGTCTCGGGCTCGGACTGGTAGCGCTCGGCGTTCTTCTTCCATGCCTCGACCTGCTTCTTCGCCGCCTCGCCCGCGGCGAGCGCCTCGAGCTGCTCGGCTGCGGTCTTGAGCGTGGTCTGGCGGATGGTCTTGGCCTGGAAGAACGACCACAGATTGGAGGCCTGGATGTTGGCGTCCAGCGCCTCGGTCTGGGCCGACTTGCCGAGCGTCTCGGAAAACGCCAGCACCAGCGCGAGCAGCGCGATCAGCAGCGCAATGCCCTTGTTGTGCTCTCCGTGCGATTCGATGTGCGCGCCCGACATTGCGCTTCCCCCGTTGCAGGAACAGGGCGCGGATTCTAGCGCAGCGGCTGGCCGATCGTGCCTCCGCGCAGCACCCTGGTTCCGCAGTGGCCGGAAGGGAAGTTCACCGCCAGCGTGCGGGGTCGGGCGCCCGCCGCGGACGGCTCGACGCCCAGCTCGAGCGTGTGGCTGCCCGCGAGCGCGGCGTACGGCTGCGAGGACGCCAACGGGATCCGCAGCGGCGCGCTGATGCGGCCGCTCCCGACCGCAGGCAGGGCGACGTCTGCGCTTGCCAGCCCTGCGCCGCCGACCTCCCGCACCGACAGCCTGCCCCCGCCCGCCGCCAGCGGGCCGCCCGAATTCCTGACCGTCACCTCGAGCGTGAGCGCCGCGAGCGGCGCCCGGCAGTTCGCTTCGACCTGCGCCGTCGCGCCGACGACGGCGAGGATCGGCGCCGGCGGAGCGGCGCGGGTGGAGGCCTTGACGGGGGCGCGGCCGAGCCTGTCGGGCGGCGTGCCGAATCCCGGCTGCATGCTTCCGCTCATGGGCTTGGTCGGCGCGCCCGGCCCGCCGAGGGCTGCAGGCGCGCCGCCGAGCTCGGCCGATTGGGTCGTCCTCTGCCCGAGCGTCAGCTTGCCGGTCAAGCCGCCCTTCGGATTGACCCCGCCCAGCCCTGGCGCCGCCGGCTTGGTGAGCTGATTGAGGCTGCCGCCGATGCTGCTTTCCAGCGTCGCGGTCTCCACGCCGTCGATCGTGGGCTCCGGGACCAGCACGACCTTGGTTGCGACGCCGTACTTCGTGGCCTCGGCCGCGAGCGCGGAGTAGAGCTGAGCATTGCCGACCGGGATGACGAGCGGGTCGGGCCCCTGCTGCGCGACGTAAGTCTGCAGCGACGGAAAATCCCTCAGCATCGCCGGGACCGTCTGCTGCCAGGTATGGGTCACCTTTGCCTGATAGCCGGCGGGCCGCGGCGTGCCCAGCGCGCACTGCAGGACCTTGACCGGAAGCTTGTTCGGGCCGCTGTCGTAGTGGTCGTGGTAGTACTTGTTGCAATAGTACTGCTGGGTCGGACGGTAGCAGCGCAGCACGGCGGGCGCGGTGGAACCCGGCGTGCTCAGCATCGGCGCGTCGCAGGTGTATTTCGACCCGTTGTTCTTGAAATACGCGACGATTTCCTTCGCGATATCGTTGCCGACCGCCTTCACGTTGGCGACGCACTGCGCGCTCTGGCCCACGCTGCCCATCAGGCCGAGGCAGTCCTCGTAGCTCTTGCTGCTCGCGCACAGCAGCGCCGAGCCCGAGCTCGGGCACGACGCCGCCATGGCGGAGTGAAAGCCCTGCGCGAACAGCGCCTGGTTCTGGTACCAGAAGTGCGAGCACCAGCCGGCGTTCGTGGGCGTGCTGCCGAGCTGCTGCCACAGGACCTGGAACTGCGGGTCGGCGGCCCAGTAGTCGAAGTGCAGGAAGCCGGAGAAGTCGTTGACGCAGTGCGCCTGCGCCCGCTGCCGCGGATCGGTCCCGTGCGAGAGGTAGGCTGCGGCGGCGTCGCCCGCGGCGGCGGCGGCGTGCTGCTCCTTTTGCGCGTTGTAGGCGTCGCGCGCGCCGGCGAGCGCCGGCAGCACGTTCGGCATGTCGCCCGACCACTGCTTGTTCACCGCCGCGGTGAACGCCGCCGCGGCCTTCGCGACGGCGTCGTAGGCGTACTTCTGGTGCGCGGCGTCGGAAGTCTGGAGGACGAGCGTGCCGAACGCGTTCTGGTTCGAGCGCTCGCGCGCCTTGAGCGCAGACTTGTCCTTCACCTTGGGCGCGAAGAACTGGTTGTAGGCAGACACCTCGGGCGGCGGAGGCGGCGGCTCGTCGCTGCAGCCGCCGAGGCCGAGCGCGCAGCCGACCGACTTCACTGCGCTCCAGGTGTCCTCGCCGATCGACTCGAAGAACTCGGCCACTGCCTTGCCGGCGTCGAGCACGTCCTTGGCGGCCTGATACAGGTCCTGAATCAGGCCGCAGACGTTGTAGCCGCCGGCCAGCACCTGCAGCACCGCGCAGGCCGCCGCCGCGCCGAGGTGCTCGACCACGCCCCAGACGTCGCCGTCCTTCCACGCCACGTAGGCGTCGACCACCTGCCAGACCGTCTCCGGGATGTCGGCCTGGTTGGAGGCGTTTTGGCCGGCGCCGGTGTTGTGGAACTGGTCGGAGCAGACGACGACGTCGTGGCCGTCCGCGATGCAATCGAACAGCGACTCGTACGCCTCGATGTCGTGGCTCGACACCGGCAGCGTACCGGAGGGCGCCGCGTCTTCGATCTGCTTATACACCTTGACGAAATCGGAGAAGCTCGCCTGCGCCGCTGGCTGCCAGGCGAGCAAGCCGGCGAACGCCAGCGCGAGCGACGCGAGCACCCGGCGCATCGCAGAGGCGGAGGTCATGGCGCTCACCGCTGCAGGCTCGCCCGCTGCGGCGAGGCGCTCGCCTTGAGCGCCTGCTTGATCATGCCCACCGTGACGCGCTTGCCGTCGGGCGCCTCGACGATCGTGTCGTCGGGTTTGTTCAGCAGCGACTTCCAGTCCGACTTGGGGCCGACCTTGAGCGCGGGGCCGGAAAGATTCGGCAGTGCCGCTGCCGTCAGCGGTCGCCCGAGGCGCTTGTCGACCTCCGGCATGACGAACCTGATCTGGCCCACCGTGGCCAGCCGCCCGGAAGGAAGCCGAACGGTCCGGCTGTCCGGTCCTTTGAGCGCCGCGAGCAGCTCGCTCGCGTCGCCCACCCGGCGCCCGGTGGCGGCGGGCCGCGCGCGAAACGCCGCGGGAATGGGTCGGCGCGGCGTGCCCCTGGCGCGCCTGGCCCACGCCTGCAGGCGCTGCAGCTGGCCCACGTGCATGCGCCTGCCGTCGGAAAATTCGACCAGGTCCGACGGCGCGCGGCCGGCAAGCGCGGACATGCGCATGCCGGGCTTGAATTTGACCACCTGCGCCGTGGCGAGCGAGGCCGGCGCGGCGGCGCCGGACGTGACGGGCGTGGCGCACGGCGCCAGGGCCGGCGCCGCGAGCGCGAGCGCGCCCAGGAGCAGGCTCAGGATGACGGGTACGGAAGACGAATTGCGCGTTTCGATCGCATGCGGCGCCGGCTGGCTCATGACTGCCCCCCCACAGGTCCTGCGTTCGCTGGTCGCGACTATGTCGTTGTCACGGCTCCTTTCGGTTCAAGAAGATTGTTTCACCTTCCGCCCGCGAGCGGCAACCTCAGCACCCTCGCGCGGGCGCGCCGCCGCCAGCAGCCCGGCGAGCGCGATGGCGGTGAACGCGGCGCCGGCGTAGAAAGTCGCGGCCGGGCCGTGGGCCTGCCATAGCCAGCCCGCGAGCAGGCTGGCGCCGATCAGCACCACGCCGGTGACCAGATTGAAGATGCCGAACGCGGTACCGCGCGCCTCGGCCGGCGCGGCGGCGGCGATCAGCGCCGAGAGCAGGCCCTGCGTGAGCCCCATGTGCACGCCCCACAGCGCGACGCCGGCGAACAGCGCGCCGACCGAGTGCGCCGCGCCGAGAGCGAGATCGGCCGCGATCAGGGCGCCAAGCCCCCAGCCGATCAGCGCGCGCTGCCGGCCGTGGTCGGCGGCGATCCCGGCGGGGTAGGCAACCAGGGCGTAGACCAGGCTCATCGCCGCCATCACCAGCGGCACCCAGGTCTGCGCCAGGCCGACGTTCGCGGCGCGCAGGACGAGAAACGCCTCGGAGAAGCGCGCCAGCGTCAGCACCGCGCCCAGCCCGACCACCAGCCAGTAGCGCGCGCCGAGCAGGCCGAGCATCGCCTTCGACAGCGGGCTGCTCGCGTTCGCCGCGCGCGCGCCCTCGGGCTCGCGCACCGCGAACGCGATCACCAGCACCGCGGCGAGCGCCGGCAGCACGGCCGCCCACAGCACCGCGCGCAGGCTCTCGGCGAACAGCGCCATGAGCGCGACCGCCGCGAGCGGCCCGAGCACCGCGCCGACCGAGTCGAGCGCCTGGCGCAGGCCGTAGGCCGTGCCCTGGGCCTCGCGTGGGGTCACGTCGGCGATCAGCGCGTCGCGCGGAGCGCCGCGGATGCCCTTGCCGACGCGGTCCATGAAGCGCGCCGCGGCCACCAGCGCGATGCTGTTGGCCAGGGGAAACAGCGGCTTGGACAGCGCGGCGAGGCCGTAGCCGATCCCGACCAGCAGTTTCCTGCGCCCGAGCCAGTCCGACAGCGTGCCGGAGAACACTTTGGTGATCGCGGCGGTGCCCTCGGCGATGCCTTCGATCAGGCCGACTTCGAGCATGCTCGCGCCGAGCACCGAGGTCAGGTACAGCGGTAGCAGCGCATGCACCAGTTCCGATGAGCTGTCCATCAGCAGCGACACCAGGCCGAGCGCCCACACCGTGCGCGGCAGCGAGCGGCGCGAGGCGGCGGGCCTCATGGCGTGTCGGGCTGCGCGGTCTCGCGCGGCGGCGGGTGGCCGCCGCCGAACTGCGCCCAAGCCACGCCCGCCATGGTGATTGCCGCGCCGGCGAGCTTGAGCGCGGTGAACTTCTCGCCGATCGACAGCCAGGCCACCAGCCCGGCGATCGGAGGAATCAGGTACTGCAGCGGCGCGGTGCGCGCCACGCCGCGCACCGCGTTGACCCAGGCCCACACCAGCCAGCCGAGGAAGGCCGAGATCAGGATCGCCCACAGGACACAGAGCCACACCAGCGGCGGCAGGTGCGCGAGCGGCGCGGCAAGGAAGGACGGCGCCGACGCGAGTATCAGCAGCGGCGCGCCGAACACGAGCGTGTAGGCGAGCACCGGCAGCGGCCCGTAGCGCGCGGTGATCGGACGCGCGATCACGGTGTAGAGCGAGAACAGCGAGGCGGCGAACAGCAGCACCAGGTCGCCGGCGCCCGCCAGCGCCACGCCACGCACGAACTTGTCGGACAGGAAGATGACGATGCCGGCAAATGCGATCGTCGTGCCGGCGAGCTGGCGCGCGCGCAGCTTCTCCACGCCGGCGAAGGCCAGGATCAGGAGCGTGAACAGCGGCCCGCTGGTGAGCACCAGCGCGCTCGAGAACGGCGTCGACAGGCTGATGCCCCAGGTGACCAGGCCGACGTGCGCGGTGTGGCCGACTAGGCCGCAGGCGACAAAGCGCGGCAGGTCCTCGCGCTGCGGCCAGGATTTGCGCAGGTGTCGCCGGTACACGACCGCGAGCAAGCCGAGGCCGAGCAGCGGCATGATCAGGTAACGGATGAACAAGAACGGCCCGACGCCCATCTGCTCGAGCACGTACTTGATGATCGTGAAGTTGACGCCCCACACGACCATGGTGACAAGCGCCGCCGCGAGCGACCAGCGCTCGACGGACGGGCCGGCGGGACGGGCTGCTGCGCGCGCGTGCATCTGCGCGCGCAGCTTACACTAGCGCTAGGCTAGGCTCCCAGCGGGCGCGCGGCGCGCAGCGGCGCCGCGTTCGACTCGAGCATGCTGATCTCGCCGGCGATCTCGGCCCCTTCCTCGACCTTGATCTTGGCGTAGCGGATCTTGCCCGACACCTTGCCCGTGGCGTGGATCACGAGCTGCTTGCGCACCGTGAGCTCGCCCTCGAGGCGGCCGTGGATTTCGGCGTTGTCGACCGCGACGGTGCCGCTGAAGATGCCCTGCGGCGCGATCTGCAGCACGCGCGCGTCGAGCGTGGCCTCGATGCGGCCCTCGACCGCGAGCGTGTCGCAGTCGGTGATCTCGACCCCCTTCATCTTGATGTCGGGCCCGACGATCAGCTTCGCCTCGCCCTTGCCGGCGGCCTTGCCGGCCTCGGCGTGCGGCGCTGGCGCGGGTGAAGGCGGGGGTGCCGCAACGCGCTCAGGGGCGCTCGCCTGCGGCGCGGGCACGGCAGGCGTGCGCGCCGGAAAGGACTCGTCGCGGCGGCGGAACAGACCTTCTTTTTGCAGCATGTGGATTCCTTGGTGAGTGGTTGAACGGCGCTGATCCCACGCACGTTGCATGCCGGCGACGAAAGCGTTCAGAAACAGGCGGTTATAAATCGGCGGCGGGGCGCGAGTGTCGCCTTGGACCGACGCCCGCGGCGCTAGCCCGGGCGGTCGGCGAGCGGCGAACGCGCGCGCGCCTCGCGCGCGATCGAGCGCTGCGACGCGAGCGCGAGCGCGGTCAGCTCGCCGGCCAGCATGCGCAGCACGTCGTCCAGCGACAGGATCCCGATCAGCCTGCCCTCGGTGTCGACCACCGGCAGGCGGCGCGCACCGCTGTCCTGCATCCTGTCGACTGCCTCGAACACGCCGTCGCTCTCCTGCGCCAGTGCGAGCTCGCCCGACATCAGGTCGCGCAGCGTAAGCGATTCCGGACTGACGCCCGCGTCTGCGACCGCCGCCACCACGATGTCGCGGTCGGTGACAATTCCGATCGGGCGTGTGGCCCCGTCGCGCTTCTCGATCACGACCAGGGCGCCGACATGGTGATCTCGCATCAGGCGCGCGGCCGCCCGCAGATCGGTCTCGGGCTCGGCCACGACCACGACGCGGCTGCAGATTTCCTTGATCTTCATGGCGCCTCCGGATGACAACCGGCTCAGGCTAGCGCGCGCGACTCGCTCCGGTTTGACGAGGATCAAGCGCTGGCGCGCCTCAAAAGTGTGCGGCACGGCCGCCGCGCGCACTGAAACCATGCACCGCCGCGCGCCGCCGCAGGCCTGCGCCGCGCTGCGACGCCATGGCACGTTCGTTGCGAGGTCCCGGGGCGAGGCAGCTGTGAGGCCGCCGGGATCCCAAACAATCTCACTTAAGAGAGGACACGCATGAAACGTCGCACATTCGTCAAGGGCCTGACGCTGGGGGCCGCTAGCGCCGCGGGCGGGCTGGTATCGCCCAGCCTGTTCGCCAAGCCCACGGTCAAGGTCGGCGTGCTGCATTCGCTCTCGGGCACGATGGCGATCAGCGAGACGGTGCTGAAGGACATCGACCTGATGACCATCGAGGAAATCAACGCGCAAGGGCGGCGTCATGGGCCACAAGCTCGAGCCGGTGGTGGTCGACCCGGCCTCCAACTGGCCGCTGTTCGCCGAGAAGGCGCGCCAGCTGCTCACGCAGGACAAGGTCGCGGTGGTGTTCGGCTGCTGGACCTCGGTGTCGCGCAAGTCGGTGCTGCCGGTGTTCGAGGAGCTGAACGGCCTGCTGTTCTACCCGGTGCAGTACGAGGGCGAAGAGCTGTCGCAAGAACGTGTTCTACACCGGCGCCGCGCCCAACCAGCAGGCGATCCCGGCGGTCGAATACCTGATGAGCAAGGACGGCGGCGGCGCCAAGCGCTTCTTCCTGCTCGGCACCGACTACGTCTACCCGCGCACGACCAACAAGATCCTGCGCGCCTTCCTGCACTCCAAGGGCATCACCGACGCCGACATCGAGGAGGACTACACGCCGTTCGGCCACAGCGACTACCAGACCATCGTCGCCAACATCAAGAAATTCGCCGGCGGCGGCAAGACTGCGGTGGTCTCGACCATCAACGGCGACTCCAACGTGCCGTTCTACAAGGAGCTCGGCAACCAGGGCCTGAAGGCGACCGACGTGCCGGTGGTCGCGTTCTCGGTCGGCGAGGAAGAGCTGCGCGGCGTCGACACCAAGCCGCTGGTCGGCCAGCTCGCGGCCTGGAACTACTTCATGTCGCTCAAGAACCCGGTCAACGACGCCTGGAAGAAGGAATGGGCGGCGTACGCCAAGAAGAAGAACCTCCCGTCGGCCGACAAGCCGCTGACCAACGACCCGATGGAGGCCACCTACATCGGCATCCACATGTGGAAGCAGGCGGTCGAGAAGGCCAAGAGCTACCGACGTCGACAAGGTGATCGCCGCCATGGGCGGCCAGAAGCTTCAACGCTCCGGACGGCTTCACGATCGAGATGGACCCGAACAACCACCACCTGCACAAGCCGGTGTTCATCGGCGAGGTGCGCGCCGACGGCCAGTTCAACGTGGTGTGGAAGACCAAGGGGCCGATCAAGGCGCAGCCGTGGAGCCCGTACCTGCCGGAGGACAAGGGCAAGAAGGAAATCGCGGTAAAGATGACCAAGAAGAGCTGAGCAAGTAGTGCGCAGCCTCTTCCTGGCCGCGCTCCTGGCGCTGGCGGCGCTCGTCCCGCCGCCGGCGCTGGCACTCGACGCCGCGACGGTGCACAAGCTGGCGCTCGGCGACACGAGCGACGACAAGATCGCGGCGATCAACGCGCTGCTCGAATCGGGCGACGAGCGGGCCGAGCCGCTGCTGAAGGCTTTGCTGGCCGGATCGGTGCAGACCTCGGGCGACCGGGTGCTGATCGTCCAGGGCGACTCGGCCATCGACGCGCTGACCGGCGAGAGGGTGTCGCCGATACCGGAGGACGCGAGCGACGTGGTGCTCAACAACCGCATCCGCGGCGTGCTCGACTCGGCGGTTTCCGCGCTGCGCCTGGTCTCGCACGACCGGGCCACGCGCCTCAAGGCCGCGCGCGAGCTGGCGGACGATCCGCGCGCCGCGGCGTTGCCGGTGGTGGACAAGGCCCTGGCGCTCGAGACCGATCCCGAGATCAAGGGCGTGCTCGAGATCGTCGCCGCCTCGGTGCACCTGTACGCCGGACCCAAGGCCGAGCGCCTGACCGCGATCCGCATCCTCGCGAGCTCGGGCAATTCGAAAACCGAGACGCTGCTGCTGCCGCTGGTGGCGAAGAAGCCCGACGGCAGCTGGGCCGAGCCGGACGCGGAGATCCGCGCCGCGGCGCAGGCGAGCCTGGCGGACGTGCGCGGGCGGCTGGCCTGGGGCGAGCGCCTCGGGCTGCTGTTCGCCGGCCTGAGCCTGGGCAGCATCCTGATGATCGCCGCGCTCGGGCTGGCGATCACCTACGGCCTGATGGGCGTGATCAACATGGCGCACGGCGAGCTGATGATGCTCGGCGCCTACGCCACCTACGTGGTGCAGAACCTGTTCCATGCCTAGGCGCCGGGCGCCTTCGACTGGTACCTGGTGGCGGCGCTGCCCGCGGCGTTCGCGGTCTCCGGCGGTGGTCGGCATGGTCCTCGAGCGCAGCGTGATCCGCTGGCTCTACGGCCGGCCGCTCGAGACGCTGCTCGCCACCTGGGGCATCAGCCTGATCCTGATGCAGTGCGTGCGGTCCCTCTTCGGCGCGCAGAACGTGCAGGTCGACAATCCGAGCTGGATGTCGGGCGGCGTGCAGGCGCTGCCCAACCTGGTGCTGCCGTACAGCCGGATCGTGATCATCGCTGTTCGCAGCCGCGGTGGTGGGCGGGATCTGGCTGCTGCTCACGCGCACGCGCCTCGGGCTGTTCGTGCGCGGCGTGACCCAGAACCGCGCCATGGCCGAGCTGCGTCGGCGTGCCGACCGCGCGCGTCGACACGCTGGCCTTCGGCCTCGGCTGCGGGCATCGCCGGGCTGGCCGGCTGCGCGCTGTCGCAGATCGGCAACGTCGGGCCCGACGCTCGGCCAGGCTACATCGTCGACTCGTTCATGGTGGTGGTGCTGGGCGGCGTCGGCCAGCTCGCCGGCACCGTCTACGCCGGCATGGGCCTCGGGCTGGTCAACAAGCTGCTCGAGTCGTGGTCGGGCGCGGTGCTGGCCAAGATCGCGGTGCTGGTGTTCATCATCATCTTCATCCAGAAGCGCCCGCAGGGCCTGTTCGCGCTCAAGGGCCGGGCGGTGGAGGCATGACCCGGCTGTTCAGGTTCAGCGCGCGCGGCTGGATCGCGCTCGCGGCGTTCGCGCTCGCGCTGCTGCTGGTAGTGCCGGTGCTGGCGCTCGCCGTGCCGGAGGGCAGCGCGCTGCACCTGTCCGACTACTGGGTCGCGCCTGTGCGGCAAGATCATCTGCTACGCGATCGTGGCGCTGGCGATGGACCTGGTGTGGGGCTACGCGGGCATCCTCTCGCTCGGGCCACGGCGCTGTTCTTCGCCCTGGGCGGCTACGCGATGGGCATGTACCTGATGCGCCAGATCGGCGCGCGACGGCGTCTACCACAGCGAGCTGCCGGACTTCATGGTGTTCCTCGACTGGAAGGCGTATCCCTGGTACTGGAGCTTCACTGAGCATTTCTGGTATTGCGCGGCGCTGGTGGTGCTGGTGCCGGGGCTGCTCGCCTACGTGTTCGGCTGCTTCGCGTTCCGCTCGCGCATCAAGGGCGTGTACTTCTCGATCATCACCCAGGCGCTGACCTACGCCGCGCATGCTGCTGTTCTTCCGCAACGACACCGGCTTCGGCGGCAACAACGGCTTCACCGACTTCAAGCGCATCCTCGGCATCCCGATCGCGACGCCGCAGATGCGGGTCGCGCTGTTCGTGCTCAGCGCCGCGGTGCTGCTCGTCACGCTGCTGCTCGCGCGCTGGCTGGTCAGCTCCAAGTTCGGCCGCGTGCTGGCCGCGATCCGCGACGCCGAGCAGCGCGTCATGTTCTGCGGCTACAACACCGCTGCACTACAAGCTGTTCGTCTGGACGCTGTCGGCGGTGCTGTGCGGCATCGCCGGCGCGCTCTACGTGCCGCAGGTCGGGCATCATCAACCCGAGCGAGATGTCGCCCGCGAACTCGATCGAGATCGCGATCTGGGTCGCGGTCGGCGGCCGCGGCACGCTGGTCGGCGCGCTGCTCGGCGCGTTCGTCGGTGAACGGCGCGAAGAGCTTCTTCACCGCAGGCCTTTCCCGAGATCTGGCTGTACTTCCTCGGCGCTGCTGTTCGTCCTGGTGACCCTGTTCCTGCCGCAGGGCGTGGTCGGCGCGCTGCGCCTGCTGCGCCTGGGCAAGCCGGCGCCGAGCGCATGAGCAGCATGGCCTACGCGAGCGCGCTGGACTCGTCCCCGCCTTCGGGCGAGGCGACGTTCGGCCGCATGGCGAGCGAAGGCCTGGACACCAGCCACGGCGCGATCCTGTATCTGGACGACATCAGCGTCAGCTTCGACGGCTTCAAGGCGCTCAACAAGCTGTCGCTGCAGCATCGACGTCGGGCGAGCTGCGCTGCATCATCGGGCCCAACGGCGCCGGCAAGACCACCATGATGGACGTGATCACCGGCAAGACGCGGCCCGACGCGGGCACGGCGTTCTTCGGCCAGACCATCGACCTGACGCGCCTGAGCGAAGCGCAGATCGCGCAGGCCGGCATCGGGCGCAAGTTCCAGAAGCCGACCATGTTCGAGCAGCACACGGTGTTCGAGAACCTGGAGCTGGCGATGAAGGCCGACAAGCGCGTGCGCCGCACGCTGTTCGCGCGCCTGACCTCCGAGGAGCGCGACCGCATCGCCGCGATGCTCGAGCGCGTCGGCCTGACGGGCGCGGCCGACCGCGTCGCGCGGGCTGCTGTCGCACGGCCAGAAGCAGTGGCTGGAGATCGGCATGCTGCTGATGCAGGAGCCGAGGCTGCTGCTGCTCGACGAGCCGGTGGCCGGCATGACGCGACGACGAGACCGAGCGCACCGCGCGAGCTGTTCCTGACGCTCGCGGGCAAGCATTCGCTGGTGGTGGTGGAGCACGACATGGCGTTCATCGCGCGCATCGCGCGCAAGGTCACGGTGCTGCACGAGGGCAGCGTGCTGGCCGAAGGGCCGCACGAGCAGGTGCAGAACGACCCGCGCGTGATCGAAGTCTACCTGGGGCGCTGAGCATGCTCGCGATCGAGGGCCTGAACCAGTACTACGGCGGCAGCCACATTCTGCGCGACCTGTCGCTTCGAGGTGCCCGCCGGCAAGGTGACCACGCCTGCTCGGGCGCAACGGCGTGGGCAAGACCACGCTGCTGAAGACGCCTGATGGGGCTGGTGCCGGCCGCGACCGGCGTGGTGCGCTTCGACGGCAAGGACATCACGCGTGCCAAGCCCTATCAGCGCGCGCGGGCCGGGCATCGGCTACGTGCCGCAGGGGCGCGAGATCTTTCCCCGCCTGACGGTGGAGGAGAACCTGCTGATGGGGCTGCGCCGCAAGCGGTGCCGCGCCCGACGCATCTTCGAGATGTTCCCCGTGCTGCAAGAGCATGCTGCGGCCGGCGCGGCGGCGACCTCTCGGGCGGCCAGCAGCAGCAGCTCGCGATCGGCCGCGCGCTGGCGATGCGCCCGCGGCTGCTGATCCTGGACGAGCCGACCGAGGGCATCCAGCCCTCGATCATCAAGGACATCGAGCGCGTGATCCGCGCGCTGGCGGCGAGCGGCGAGATGGCGATCCTGCTGGTCGAGCAGTACTACGACTTCGCGCAGTCGCTCGCCGACCAGTACCTGGTGATGGAGCGCGGCGAGATCATCGCGCGCGGCGCCGGCGCCGACATGGAGAAGGACGGCGTCAAGAAGCTGCTGGCGGTATGATCGCCGCATGCGGATCGCCGAGCCCGTCGCTGCGCCGTGGAAGGCCGAGCTCGCGCTGCGCTTCGAGCGCGCGCTCGACAGGACCGTGCTCGCCGCGCGCCGCCACGACGGCCCGCTGGTGGTGCAGAAGCCGTTCTATCCCGAGGGCGGCGCGGTGTGCCACGCAATTGTCGTCCACCCGCCGGCGGGAATCGCCGGCGGCGACGAACTCGCGCTCGAGGTGCGCGCGGGCGCCGGCGCGCACGCGCTGCTGACCACGCCGGGCGCCGCCAAGTGGTACCGCACGGCGGGACCGTGGGCGAGCCAGAGTCTCGCGTTCGAGGTCGCGCCGGGCGGCGTCCTCGAATGGCTGCCGCAGGAGACGATCGTGTTCGACGGCGCGCGTGCCCGGCTCTCGAGCGAGGTTCGCCTCGCGGGCGACGCGCGCTATATCGGCTGGGAGGTGCTGTGCCTCGGCCGCACCGGCTCGGGCGAGCGCTTCGGCAAGGGCGAAGTCCGGCTGGACAACAGGCTCTACCTGGACGGCAAGCTCGCGTGGCTCGAGCGCGGCCGCATCGAGGGCGGCGGCGCGCTGCTCGATTCGCCCGCCGGTCTGCAGTCGCACCCGGTCTGCGCCACGCTCATCGCCGCCGGCGCGCACTTCGATCTCGCCGCCTGCCGCGCGATCGAAGACCTCGCCGTCACCCAGCTGCCGCAAGTGCTCGTCGCACGCTACCTCGGCGACTCGAGCGAACGCGCCAAGCACCTGTTCGCGCGCCTGTGGGCCGTGCTGCGCCCCGCGCTCGCGGGGCGGGAGGCCGTAGAGCCGAGGATCTGGCGGACCTGATTACGGACCTGTTGTGGCTATGGTCACTGGCCGCTATTCGGCCTTTGCGGACGCTCGTGCGGGCCGTTAGCTGCGTCAGCTAACGGCCAACAAGAGACCGTCACCCGTCGTACATGGCTGCCGCGAAGCAGCCTTTCGCTATGGTAAAAAGCGGTCGCATGCCGATCGTCGGGCAAGTGCCGTCAATAATGTTCACCGACCGACCAGAAGGCGCTCACTAGTCACTGAGCGTGGGATACAACTCTAAGTCGCCTTGACGGCACTGGTCTGCTCCCACAATTGCTTCAAGTGGTCAACAAACCATCTGCCTGCAGGTCCTGGCGGATTCGAAGACTGGTGATACGCAGACATCGTCAGCATGAATCCTCCACGCGGCATGTCGTCGACATCCAGAACCACCAAGGTGCCTGAAGCAATGTCGTTCTCCACCATGTGCAACGGCATGCCTCCCCAGCCCACTTCGTCCTTCAGGAACGCATACTTGGTAGACAGGTCTGCAAGCCGCCAGGTTGACGGCGATACGACGCCGTAATCACGACCGGCCATGAGGTCGGATCTGTCGGTTAGCACTAGTTGAACGTGCTTTCGCAACTCGCGTTTTGGTATCCGACGACCGAATTTTGCGAGCGGGTGGCCTGGAGCAGCAACCGAGATCAACGACACCTCTCCCAGTGGCTCGCTGACCAAAGCAGGGAATGTCAGCGGCAGTGTCGCCAGGATGCCCAAGCTGCATCGGCCATCCAGCACGGGCTGGTAGGCGGCGCTTAGGCCTTCAACGAAGAGGCGCAGCGGCGTCAACGGAAACCGGCTTGCAAACGCCTTCGCTGTCGCCGCAACGATGGCTGTCGGAAAAAACACATCGACTACCACCGCGAGTTCAGTCTCGAGGCCCGACGACATCAACTTCGCGCGCGCCTTCAACGTGTCCACTCCTGACACGATATGGCGGGCATCCGCGAGTAACAGCACGCCCTCAGGCGTGAGCTTTGGGAATCGACCTGTGCGATCAAACAGTGTGACGCCAACTTGCGCCTCGAGCCCGCCGATCCAGCCACTCACAGCGGATTGAACGCGGTTGAGCTTGCGAGCCGCAGCTGAAAAGCTGCCTTCATCCACCGCGGCAATGAAGGTTCTGAGCTGGTCCAGGGAGACGCCGTCAAGCATTTGAGAGTCCTTGTATCTCAAAAACAGATGGTTTGCATCTCAATATACCGTCTTCTCAGAAGGATTGCTGGTGATCATCATTCCCGCACACCCCGCCACCTGGATCCGCAGATGGCATAGGTGGCTCACCTCCCTGACTACGAATGAGGTTCACCATGCAAATTCTTCATCTCGACTCCAGCGTCCTCGGCACGGCTTCTGTCAGCCGCCAGCTCTCCGCCGAAATCGTCGCAAGGCAGAAAGCCCTGCACTCGGGTGTCAGCGTTGTCTACCGTGACTTGGCCAGCGACCCGGCCTTTCATCTGTCCGGCACCCATTTGGCCGCTTTCCAAGGGTCAGCCAGCGAGGACGCGATCATTAACGCCGACCTGCTAAAGGGCAACGCCTACATGGACGAGCTCTTCGCGTCGGACATCATTGTCATCGGAGCACCGATGTACAACCTCTCGATTCCGACACCGCTCAAGGCGTGGATCGATCGCATCGCTGTGGCCGGCAAGACATTCCAATACACCGCGACTGGGCCTGAAGGTCTGTTGAAAAACAAGAAGGCTTTCATTGCTTCGGCACGAGGCGGCGTATATTCGGTGGGCAGCCCCGGTGCGGCATTCGAGCATCAGGAGAGCTACCTGATCAGCTTGCTGGCGTTCCTTGGCGTAACGGACGTCAAGGTGGTGCGCGCCGAAGGCATTGCTTTTGGGCCCGAAGCCAGGGAGGCCGCCATCGCCCATGCACTGGAAGACATCGCGGCCATCGCCGCTTAACTGACCGGCGCGAGCATCTCGGCAAGCCTGGCACCCATCACTGAGGGGGAAGCGCAATGAAGTCGAACCGGATTGAGGACGCCCTGGCCGCCCTTGTGCAGGGCCGATTGGTCGTCGTCGTCGATGACGACGACCGCGAGAACGAGGGCGACTTGATTCTGGCCGCCGAGCATGCGACGCCTGAGCGACTTGCGTTCATGGTTCGACACAGCAGTGGCGTGATTTGCGTGGGCTTGCCCGGCGAGCGGCTTGACACGCTGGACCTCCCGCTCATGGTCGCGCTCAACACCGAGTCCCAGGCCACGGCATACACCGTGACGGTCGACTACCGCCACGGCACCACGACAGGCATCTCGGCTGCCGACCGCGCTGCGACTATTCGAGCGCTTGTCGACCCCGTTGCCCACGCGAGCGACTTCAATCGACCGGGCCACGTGTTCCCGTTGCGGGCTGCCCCTGGCGGCGTCCTGACCCGGGCGGGTCATACGGAGGCTGCTGTCGACCTGACTCGTCTGGCAGGGCTGCGCTCTGGCGGTGCCCTGGTAGAAATCGTAAACGACGACGGCACGATGGCAAGGCGGCCTCAGTTGCAGTACTTCGCTCGCGCTCACGGACTTCCCATCATCACTATCAAGGACCTGGTTGCCTATCGACGCCGCACCGAACGACTGGTCGAGCGAGTGTCCAGCGCCCGCATGCCGACTCCGTTCGGGGTGTTCACGCTGATCGGGTATCGCGAACTGCAAACCGGCAAGGAACAGCTGGCTCTTGTGATGGGGGACTTCAGTGGCGACCAGGCTCCGCTCGTGCGTGTTCACTCGGAGTGCCTGACAAGCGAGGTCTTCGGCTCCCTTCGCTGTGATTGCAAGACTCAGCTGGACACGGCCATGCAGCGAGTCGCAAAGGAAGGCCGCGGTGTCATCGTCTACCTGCGCGACCACGAGGGCCGAGGTATCGGGTTGCTGCAAAAGCTGCGTGCCTACGAGCTGCAGGACCAAGGCGCCGACACCATCGAAGCCAATGTGCGCCTCGGCCTTCCGGTCGACGGCCGCGACTATGCGGTCGGCGCGCAAATCCTTCGCGACCTCGGTATCTCAAGGATGCGTCTGATGACGAACAACCAGCGCAAGTACGATGGCATCGCCGACTTCGGTCTGCAAATCCTGGAGCGGGTGCCGCTCACGTCGACGCCCCACGCCGAGAACGAGGCGTACCTGCGAACCAAGCAGTTGCTCATGGGCCACACGCTCGGACTTGCCATGCAGCAGTAGCGAATGCGCCAGCACGACGTACGCCCGGCCGCGTCGTGTCTGACCCTCCCGAAGCTGGTTTCCGCAGCTTCGTGACTGACTGGTCGGCGAATCACACCTCTCAACCCATCTCTATCTCCAAGGAATTCACCATGACTTACTCCATCATCGGCTCCGGCAACGTCGGCACAGCCCTGGCTCGTCAATTCGCCCGCAGCGGCATTACCGTCGGCATCGCCAACACGCGTGGGCCCGACTCCATCGCGCCGCTTGCCCAGGAACTCGGCGACAAGGTCGTTCCGCTGACGCTGGAAGAAGCGCTCAAGGCCGAGGTAGTCATCCTCGCCGTACCGTTCCGCGCCCACACCACCGTAGCCCGCGCGCTCTCGAGCTGGGCGGGAAAGGTCGTTGTCGACGCGATGAACACTTACGGCGTCTCGCCGGAGGAACTCGCGGGACGTGCATCTACGGACGTGGTTGCCTCGGCCTTTCCGGGAGCCAAGGTGGTCAAGACGCTGAACCAGCTGCCGGCGAAGCTACTGGCGCAGGACCCCGCTGCCAACGGCGGGCGCCGCGTCATGTTCGTGTCGAGCAACGACGAGGGAGCGCAGACCTCGATGGCCAAGCTCGTGGGCGACCTGGGCTTCGCCCCGGTCATGCTCGGCAAGGTCAGTGAAGGCGGAATGCTGATTGGCATGGGCGGCCCGCTGATTCTTCAGAACCTCATCAAGCAAGGCTGAACCCGCAGCCCGTGCGGCAAGCACGTCTCTGAACTGGATATACCGAAATGAACTACTCCATCATCGGCTCAGGCCATGTCGGAAAGGCTCTCGCGCAGAGGTTCGCGCGCAGTGGCGTCCCCGTGACCATTGCCAACACGCGTGGCCCTGAGTCCCTCGCTGCGCTCGCGCTGGAACTAGGCCCGGCTGTCATCGCGGGCTCGCTGCAAGACGCCTTGGCTGCGGACATCATCATCCTGGCCGTGCCGTTCGCGGCGCATCAGGACGTGGCTCGAACCATCGCGGACTGGCGTGGGAAGATTGTCATTGACGCCATGAACTTCCGCGAGCCCAGCCTGGCGCCGCTTGGTGGACTCCAGTCCAGCGACTTTGTGGCGCGCTCGTTGCCCGGCGCGAAGGTCGTCAAGACGTTCAATCAGCTGCCGGCGGCACTGTTGGCAAGCGAGCCTGCCGACGATGGTGGCAAACGCGTGATGTTCGTCGCCGGCAACGACGACGAGGCAAACAACGAGGTGGCGTCTCTCATTGCGACGCTGGGATTCGCACCCATCGTGCTCGGCAAGGTTGCCGAGGGTGGAAGTCTGTTGCGATATCGCGGCCCGCTGGTTCTGCAGAATCTCGTCAAGCTCGGTGCCTGAGCTGGCTATACCATCATCCACTCAAAGAACCATTCCATGTCCAGCTCAATCATTAAAGTCACCCGTCTCGGTACGCCCTGGGAGACGATCGATCCTTTCCTCGTCTGCGCGCACCACGTCGACAACTATCCGCCGGGAAACGCCAACTTGGGACCCAGTGTTCCTCGGACCGACCCTGCGGTTGGCGGACAGGACTGGTCCATGTACTTTGGTAAGACGGTGCCGGGCTTTCCCGCCCACCCGCATCGGGGCTTCGAGACCATCACCATCGTTCGCCAGGGGATCGTGGACCACTCTGACTCCCTGGGCGCAAGCGCTCGATTCGGTGCAGGCGACGTTCAGTGGCTGACTGCTGGTCAAGGCATCGTCCACGCTGAGATGTTTCCGTTATTGAACCTCGACCAGCCGAACACCATGGAACTGTTTCAGGTCTGGCTCAACTTGCCCGCCCGCAACAAGATGGTCGACCCGAACCTCGCCATGTTTTGGGCAGCGGACATTCCGAGGCACGTCGTGCGCGACGCGAACGGCAGTACGGAGATCACCTGCATTGCAGGAGCATTGAATGGTGTCGGACCAGAGACGCCTCCCGCTCCGCCTCCCAAGTCTTGGGCAACTGACCCGAATGCAGATCTGGCCATATGGACGATGAAGATGACGCCTGGCGCCACTTGGCAGCTACCGCCCGCGTCAGGCGGCAACACGCGAAGACAGCTTTTCTTCTTCAGCGGTTCCACGTTAACCATCGACGGGGAGGTAGTCGACGTTGGATCGGCGATTGAGGTCAATTGCTCTGTCACCGTTGATCTCGCCAATGGTTCGGAAGAAGCCGAGATTTTGATGCTTCAAGCACGCCCCATTGGCGAACCCATCGTGCAGCACGGGCCATTCGTCATGAATACGCTTGACGAGATTCGACGCGCCTTTTCTGACTACCAAGATACGCAGTTCGGAGGCTGGAATTGGCCAACCAACGGCCCCACTCACGGTCCGGAGAAAGGCAGATTCGCGTCGCCTTAGTCAGTCCGTCCCACGATTTCGCGCAGTCATCTTTTCGTTTGGCAACTTATCGGAATGGGCAACGGTCTCGGCCGGCAGCTTCTTGCCTGGCCTTGTTGCGTCCTTAAGCGCCGTCACCGGCCAACAAAAGCTGCAAATAAACGCCGTAAAGCAGACGTTCGCGAGCGGCTTCAATGGGTCGTGAGCCGGCATCCACACCGGTACGGTTGACCGTCGGCATTGGCCGAGAAGCGGACATGCGCGAGGGCCGAGCTGTGCAGCTCGTCGTGGATGCCTTCCGGCATCACGCTGTGGAGGAAAAATCGGTCACGAGCGCTATTTGGCGTGCAACTTCTCGCGCCTAGGGTGGCCGGCGATTCAGCTCGCGGTCGCGAGGATGCGCTGCTGTGGATTCTTCTTCTCCCCGGCGAAGGCTTCGAACCATGGCTGCTTGGCGACGCTGGGCCGCGACTTGCAGCGTTCGTACCAGGCGTGCAGCCGCGGGTAGTCGGCTTGCGGCAGGCCGAGACCGTCGATGATGGTGCCGAAGAACGGCAGCACGACGATGTCGGCGATCGAATACGTTTCTCCGGTGAAATAGGGCCCGGCGGCGAGGTAGCCTTCCCAGACGCGGCACTCCGCCAGCAGCTTGTCGACGCGGTCGCCGAGGTCGGCGCGCCTTTTGCGGCCGAACTTGACCGAGCCGAAGATGTTGGTCGGGTCGAGCTTCTGGTTGAATTCGGCGATCAGGCGCAGGCAGGCCGCCATCCTCTTCGGCTCGCTCGGGATGAGCGGGGGATCGGGATACCGGTACTCGAGGTACTGGACGATCGCGACGCTCTCGTAGATGCGCACGTCTCCGTCCACCAGCGCCGGCACCTGGCCGCGCGGATTGATCGCCAGGAAGTCGGGCTGCTTGTGCTGGCCCTTGAAGAGGTCGACCTTCACGTATTCGTAGTCCAGTCCCTTCTCGTCGAGACCGAGCTGCGCGCGCATCGAGTTGTTCGAAAACGGGTGGGCGTAAAGCTTCATTCGACTCACGGGGTCTCCTCTTTGCCGCCGATTCCATCGCGCCAAGCTGGTGCAGGCGTTCCGCATTGTCACATTTTTGGTGCATCATGAGCCCTGTTCCGCACGGCCGGATCGCGGGCACTATCCTTGCATGAGCTGAATCGGCTCCGGAGACCCTGGATGGAACTGACGCCGCGCGAAAAAGACAAGCTGCTGGTGTTCACCGCCGCGCTGCTCGCCGAGCGGCGCAAGGCGCGCGGCCTCAAGCTCAACTATCCCGAGGCGGTGGCGCTGATCAGCGCCGCGATCATGGAAGGCGCGCGCGACGGCAGGAGCGTGTCGGAGCTGATGGGCTGGGGCGCGACGCTGCTCAGGCGCGACGAGGTGATGGAGGGAGTGCCCGAGATGATCCCGGAGATCCAGGTCGAGGCGACCTTTCCCGACGGCACCAAGCTGGTCACGGTGCACAATCCGATCGTCTGAGCGCCGCGCCATGCGCATGTCGCAGGAGAGCTTCCTCAGCCTCGGGCCGCACGGCTTTCACCGCGTCGCCTACACCGACCGGGGCGACCCCGCCAACCCGCACGTGGTGCTGTGCGTGCACGGCCTGTCGCGCAACAGCCGCGACTTCGACTTCCTCGCCGACTCGCTTTCGCGCGACTGCCGCGTGGTGTGCATGGACGTGGCCGGGCGCGGCGACAGCGACTGGCTGGAGGAAAAGTCCGATTACAGCTTCAGCACCTACCTGAGCGACGCCGCGGCGCTGGTGGCGCGCGTCACCAAGCCGGCGCCGCGCGCCTTCGGCGGGCGCTGGCGGCGTCGCAGCGACGCCACGAGGCTGGACTGGGTCGGAACTTCGATGGGCGGACTGATCGGCATGCTGCTCGCGGCCAAGCGCGGCTCGCCGATCCGGCGCCTGGTGCTGAACGACGTCGGCCCGTTCGTGCCGTGGAACGCGCTGTTCCGGCTCAAGGGAGGGATCGGCCGGCGGCATGCCTTCGCCACGCGCGACGAGGCGCGCGCGGGGCTGCGCGAGGCCTGCGCCGGATTCGGCCGCTTGAGCGAGGCGCAATGGGAGCACCTGTTCGCGCACAGCCTGATCCGGCTCGAGGACGGCAGCTGGGCGCTGCGCTATGACCCCGCGATCGGCGGCGGCGGCGCGCTGGCCGCGCGCGCGGACCCCGAGCTGCCGCTCGGGCCCGACTTCCTGCGCGGCATCGACCTGTGGAGCACCTGGAACGCGGTCGAATGCCCGGTGCTGGTGCTGCGCGGCGCGCAATCGGAAGTGCTGACGCCGAAGACCGTGGACGAGATGCGCCGGCGCAAGCCCGGCCTCGAGACGGTCGAGTTCGCCGGCGTCGGTCACGCGCCGGCGCTGTTCGATGCGGCGCAGATCGAGGCGGTGCGCGGCTTCCTGCTGCGCGAGGACGTCCATGAGAAAGGGAGGGCGACGGCATGATTCCGGGAGAAATGCAGGCGGCCCCGGGCGAGATCGAGCTCAACGCCGGGCGCAGGACGGTGCGGCTCGAGGTGGTCAACACCGGCGACCGGCCGATGCAGGTCGGCTCGCACTACCATTTCTTCGAGACCAACCCGGCGCTCGGCTTCGACCGTGACCTGGCCTACGGCATGCGGCTGAACATCGCCGCCGGCACCGCGGTGCGCTTCGAGCCGGGCCAGACGCGGAGCGTGGAGCTGGTCGCGCTCGCGGGCGCGCGCAAGGTGTACGGATTCAACTCGAAAATAAACGGAAAACTAAAGTGAAAATCACCAGGCAGGCCTACGCGGAAATGTACGGCCCCACGGTCGGCGACCGGGTGCGGCTGGCCGACACCGAGCTGTGGATCGAGGTCGAGAAAGACCTCACGCTGTACGGCGAGGAGGTCAAGTTCGGCGGCGGCAAGGTGATCCGCGACGGCATGGGGCAGGGCCAGCTGCCGTCGGCGCAGGTGGCCGACACCGTGATCACCAACGCGCTGATCGTCGACCACTGGGGCATCGTCAAGGCCGACATCGGCATCAAGCACGGCCGCATCTGCGAAGATCGGCAAGGCCGGCAACCCGGACATCCAGCCCGGCGTGACGATCCCGATCGGCGCCGGGACCGAGGTCGATCGCGGGCGAGGGCATGATCGTCACCGCGGGCGGGATCGACAGCCACATCCACTTCATCTGCCCGCAGCAGATCGAGGAGGCGCTGATGTCGGGCGTCACCACGATGCTCGGCGGCGGCACCGGCCCGGCCACCGGCACCTTCGCCACCACCTGCACGCCGGGCCCCTGGCACATCTATCGCATGCTGCAGGCGGCCGAGGCGTTTCCGATGAACCTCGGCTTCCTCGGCAAGGGCAACGCCTCGCCGCCCGGCGCCGCTGCGCGAGCAGGTCGCGCCGGGCGCGATGGGGCTCAAGCTGCACGAGGACTGGGGCACGACGCCGGCGGCGATCGACTGCTGCCTGGCGGTCGCCGACGAGATGGACGTGCAGGTGGCGATCCACACCGACACGCTGAACGAATCCGGCTTCGTCGAGGCCACGATCGCGGCGTTCAAGGGCCGCACGATCCACACCTACCACACCGAAGGCGCGGGCGGCGGCCACGCGCCCGGACATCATCCGCGTCTGCGGCGAGCCGAACGTGCTGCCGTCGTCGACCAACCCGACGCTGCCGTACACCGTCAACACGATCGACGAGCACCTCGACATGCTGATGGTCTGCCACCACCTCGATTCCGTCGATCGCCGAGGACGTCGCCTTCGCCGAGTCGCGCATCCGGCGCGAGACGATCGCCGCCGAGGACATCCTGCACGACCTCGGCGCGTTCTCGATGATGTCGTCCGACTCGCAGGCGATGGGCCGCGTCGGCGAGGTGATCATCCGCACCTGGCAGACCGCGCACAAGATGAAGCTGCAGCGCGGCTCGCTGCCGGGGGATGCGAGCGCACGACAACAACCGGGTCAAGCGCTACGTCGCGAAGTACACCATCAACCCGGCGATCACGCACGGCATCGCGCACGTGGTCGGCTCGATCGAAGCCGGGCAAGCTCGCCGACCTGGTGCTGTGGAAGCCGGCGTTCTTCGGCGTCAAGCCGTCGCTGGTGCTCAAGGGCGGCATGATCGCGGCCGCCGCGATGGGCGACCCGAACGCCTCGATCCCCACGCCGCAGCCGGTGCACTACCGGCCCGATGTTCGGCAGCTTCGGCGGCGCGCTGCGCACCTCCCTCACCTTCGTCTCGCAGGCGGCGCTGAACAACCCCGAGCTCGCCAGGCTCGGGCTGCGGCGCCCGCTGGAGGCGGTCAGGGACGTGCGCCGCGTCGGCAAGAAGGACATGGTGCACAACGACTGGCAGCCGAAGATCGAGGTCGATCCGGAGACCTACCAGGTGCGCGCCGACGGCGAGCTGCTGGTGTGCGAGCCGGCCACCGTGCTGCCCATGGCGCAGCGATATTTCCTGTTCTGATGATTGAGATCACTTCCAGGCTGAAAAAAGGCGCGCGCGCTCCGAGCGGCCAGCTCAGGCTGCCGTTCGAGCGCGCGGCAGAAGAGCCGGCTGCGCACCCGGCTGGTGTCGGGCGAAGAGGTGGCGCTGATGCTCCCGCGCGGCGAGATCCTGCGCGGCGGCGACCGTCGTCGCCGCCTCCGACGGGCGCGTGATCGAGGTACAGGCGCAAGCCGAGAAGCTGCTGCATATCGAGTCCGCGGAGCTCGCGAAAGTCGCCTACCATCTCGGCAACCGGCACGTGCCGGTGCAGGTGGGCGAAGGGTTCCTGCGCATCGCCGCGGACCACGTGCTGGAGGAGATGGTGAAGCAGCTGGGCGCCAGGGTGAGCACGATCGAGGCGCCGTTCGAGCCCGAGGCGGGCGCCTACGCCGGCGGCGGTCACGCCCATCACGACGTGCACGCCCATCCCGGGAAGATCCACGAGCATCACCATCACGAATGAATCTCGCAAGACTCCTGCAACTCGCGAGCCCCGCGCTTCCGGTCGGCGCGTACAGCTATTCCGGCGGGCTCGAGGCCGCGATCGAGGCCGGCGCGGTGCGCGACGCCGCGAGCGCCGAGCGCTGGATCGGCGACGTGCTCGAGCATTCGCTGGCGCGCATGGAGGCCCCGCTCATGCTGCGCATGATCGAGCGCCCCGACCGGGTGTGGAACGAGCTCTTGCTCGCCAGCCGCGAAAGCGCCGAGCTGCGCGCGGAGACGCTGCAGATGGGATATTCGCTCGCGAAGCTGCTCGAGGATCTCGGGCTTGAATCGATCGAGGATGAAGACATCACTTTTCCTCTCGCCTACGCCCACGCGGTGCGCTGCTGGGGGCTGGACGCGCGCGAGGCGCTGCTGGCCTACCTCTGGGCCTGGCTCGAGAACCAGGTGATGGCGGCGCTCAAGGCGGTGCCGCTGGGCCAGACCGACGGGCAGAAGATGCTGCTCGCGCTCGGCGCGCGGCTCGAGCCGCTCGCCGCGCGCGCGGCGGCGCTGGGCGACGACGAGCTCGGCAACTTCGCGCCGCGCCTGGCGATCCTGTCCTCCCGCCACGAAACCCAGTACTCGAGGCTGTTCAGATCATGAGCGCGACCCAACCCCTCAGAATCGGCATCGGCGGCCCGGTGGGCTCGGGCAAGACCGCGTTGACGCTTGCCCTGTGCCGCGCCTTGCGCGGGCGCTACGACATCGCGGTGGTCACCAACGACATCTACACCGAGGAGGACGCGCAGTTCCTGGTGCGCAACGAGGCGCTCGCGCCCGAGCGGATCATCGGGGTCGAGACCGGCGGCTGCCCGCACACCGCGATCCGCGAGGACGCCTCGATCAACCTCGAAGCGGTGGCGCGCCTGTCACAGCGTTTCCCCGCGCTCGACCTGGTGATCATCGAGTCGGGCGGCGACAACCTGGCCGCCACCTTCAGCCCCGAGCTCTCCGACCTCACCCTTTACGTGATCGACGTCGCCGCGGGCGACAAGATCCCGCGCAAGGGCGGGCCCGGGATCACCAAGTCGGACCTGCTGGTGATCAACAAGATCGACCTCGCGCCGCTGGTGGGCGCCTCGCTCGAGGTGATGGAGCGCGACGCGAAGAAGATGCGCGCCGAGCGCCCGTTCGTGTTCTCCAACCTCAAGACCGGGCAGGGGCTCGACGCCATCATCCAATTCATCGAAACGGAGGGCATGTTATGCACCGCGCCACAATAGGTCTTCTCCTTGTATTGATCAGCAGCGCGGCAAGCGCGCATCCGTTCCACGCCGTCACCGGAGGCGCCGCGGCCGGTTTCCTGCACCCGTTCTCGGGTTTCGACCACCTGCTCGCGATGGGCGCGGTCGGCCTGTGGGCTGCGCGCCGGGGCGGCCGTGCGCTGTGGCTCGCGCCCGCGTGCTTCGTCGGCGCGATGCTCGCCGGCGGGCTGGCGGGTTTCGCCGGCGCCTCGTTGCCCGCGACCGAGCACCTGGTGGCCGGGTCGGTGCTCGCGCTCGGGCTGTTCCTCGCGCTGCCGCGCACGCCCTCGCTCGGTGCGGGCTGCGCCATGATCGCCGCCTTCGGCGCCTTCCACGGCCTGGCGCACGCCGCCGAGCTGCCGGCGAGCGCGGCGGCGGCGGCCTACGCCGCGGGCTTCGTCGCGGCGACCGCGCTGCTGCACGCCGTGGGCGTGTTCAGCGGGCGCGCGTTGCGCGCCGCGGCGCTGCGCGCGACCGGGATCCCGATCGCGCTCGCCGGCGCTTGGCTCCTGGCGCAGGTCTTCGCGGCCTGAGCGCCGCGGCTCAGAGCCCAAGGCGCTTCATCTGCCCCGCGGGGTAGCGCGTTCCTTGCGCCGCGCCCGGCGGGCAGGCGGCGTCGAGCCGGGCCACCTCGGCGGCCGAGAGCGAGATATCTGCCGCGGCGGCGTTCGCCTCGAGGTGCTCGATCCTGCGCGTGCCGGGGATCGGCACGATGTCCGACCCCTTCGCCAGCAGCCAGGCGAGCGCGACCTGCGCCGGGGTGCAGCCCTTCTCCTGCGCGATCCGGCGCGCCGGCTCGACCAGCGCCAGGTTGGCCTTCAGGTTCTCGTCCTGGAAGCGCGGGTGGTCGCGCCGGCGGTCGCCCTCGCCGAGGCTCGCCGCGCCTCCGATCTCGCCGCCGAACACGCCGCGCCCGAGCGGGGAGTAGGCGACGAAGCCGATGCCCAGCTCGCGGCAGACGGGCAGGATCCCCGCCTCGACGTCGCGCGTCCAGAGCGAGTACTCGGTCTGCAGCGCGGCGATCGGGTGCACCCGGTGCGCGCGGCGGATCGTCTGCGTCCCGGCCTCCGACAGGCCCAGATGGCGCACCTTGCCGCGCTCGACCAGGCGCTTCATCGCGCCGACCGTGTCCTCGATCGGCACCTTGGGGTCGACGCGGTGCTGGTAGTAAAGGTCGATGTGGTCGATGCCCAGGCGCTCGAGGCTCCGGTCGCAGGCCTCGGCCACGTATTGCGGCCGGCCGTCGACCTCCATCGTGCCGTCGGCGCGGCGCGCCTGGCCGAACTTGGTGGCGACGATATACGCCTCGCGCCGGCCCTTGAGCGCGCGCCCGATCAGCTTCTCGTTCGCGCCGTTGCCGTACATGTCGGAGGTATCGAGGAAGTTGCAGCCGATCTCGGCCGCGCGCCGGAGTGTCGCCAGCGACTGCTCTTCGCTGCCGGGAAGATAGAACCCCGGCATCACCATGCAGCCGAGCCCGATCGCAGGCACTTCGATCGTTCCGAGCATGCGCTTTTTCATCGTATTCCCTCCTCGAGGGTCAAGCGGCGGTAAGAGCCGCGCGCGAGCGCGGCGCAGGCGGCGACCACCAGTGCGTCGAGCGCGCAGTACACCCCGCCCACGCACAGCGATGGATTGGTGCTGCTGAAGCCGATCCAGGGCACGTGGCGCGCCCAGGCCCAGCTCCCGACCCGGGTGCCGTAGAGCTCGAGCGCGAGCGCGAGCAGGAAGGTGGAAGCGAACAGGCGCCGCTGCGCGGGCAGCGCGAGCCAGGCGAGCGCGAGCAGCAGGAACATGAGCGCCGCCATCGTGTCGAGGCCGCTCAGCCCGGCTGCCGCGGCGTACGTCCCGGCGCCCCACAGCACCGCGCGCGCGGCCGCGGCGCGCAGGCGTTGCGCCAGCGCGAGGGCGAGAAACAGCAGCAAGCCGTGCCCCGGCGGCACGAACAGCGGCACGTTGCCGAGGCGGTAGGCGTAAAGGCCCCAGACCTGGGACAGGAACACCTCGCCCAGGGTGGCGATGAGCATGCAGGCGAGGTAGGGCCGACGCTCGACCGGCGGCAGGGGCGCGAGCCACCACAGCAGCAGCGCCCACCAGGCGGCGCCTACGGCGCACTGCCCGGGCAGGTCGAGGTGCACGTCGGCCCACAGCCCGAGCGCCAGGGCGGCGACGCTGGCGGCGATGCGCGGCGCGCTCGGCCTCACCGCGGCGCTCCGGATCCGCGCAGCAGCTTGCCGGGCAGGCGCGCGAGCGGCAGGAGCCCGTTCGGATCGGCCACGCGCACGCCGTTGACCCACACGCCGTGCACCCCGAGCGCGTCGGTGGTCAGGCGCGGCGCGCCGCCGGGCAGATCGAACACGCGCCGCTTCGGCCCGCGGCCGACCGTGGCGGGGTCGAACAGCACCAGGTCGGCGAAGTTTCCCTCCTTCAGGCTTCCCCTTCCCTGAAAGCCGAACACGACAGCGGGATGCGACGTGAGTTTCTGGACGGCTTCCTCGAGCTCGAGCACCGCCAGCTCGCGCACCCAGTGTCCGAGCAGGTGCAGGCCGTAGCCGGCGTCGTTGAAGAAGGTCAGGTGCGCGCCGGCGTCCGACAGCGACACCATGCTCGACGGATGCCTGAGCATCTCGCCCACCGCGTGCTCGTCGGAGTTGAGCGTGAGCGCGACGAACACCGTCGCCAGGTCGTCCTCCAGAGCGAGCTCGAACCACAGGTCGAGCGGGTCCTTGCCGCCTTGCGCGGCGAGCGCGGCGATGTCGCGCTGCTCCAATTCCGGGTGGCGTGGCGACTCGACCACGGTGAGCTTGTCCCATTCGCCGTTGAAGAGCCGGAAGTGCGCCGGCTGCGCGAGCTCGGCGCGGATGGCGCTGCGGAACGCGTGCTCGGAAAGCATCGCCCTGAGCGCGTCGTCCTTCAGCCCGAGCGCGGGCCGCCACGCGTCCAGGCCTTCGATCGGGTAAGGCGAGCGCAGGGTGAAATCGAACGACAGCGGGCAGCACGACACCGCGCCGACGAGCCGGTGGCCGCGCGCGTTCGCGTCACGGATCGCCTCGAGATCGTCGAACACCGCGCGCGGGTTGGTGCTGTTGTGCAGCAGCGCCGCGACCACCACCGGCCTGCCCGACAGCGCCGCCAGCGCCTCGAGGAACTCCATTTTGGTCTGGCCGCCCTTGGTGAGCATGAACACGCCGCGCCCGGCTTCGGCCAGGCAGCCGACCAGCGCGCGCAGCTCGCGCTCGTCGGCCAGGCGCGAGGGCATCGGCACGCCGCCCTCGCCGTTGTGCGCCGGCGAGGTGCTGGTGGCAAAGCCCGCCGCGCCGGCGCGAACGCCTTCGAGCACGATGCGGCGCATGGCGGCGATCTCGTCGTCGCTCGCGGCGCGCTCGGTGGCCGCTTCGCCCATGACGTAGCTGCGCACCGCCGAATGGCCGACCAAGGCCGCCACGTTCGCCGCCGCCCCGCGGCGCTCGAGCATGTCGAGATACTCGGGCACGCTCTCGAACTCCCAGCGAATCCCGGCGCGCAGCACCTCGAGCGCCATGCCCTCGACCTGGGTCAGGTTGCGCATCACGCGCTCGCGCTCGGCCGGGCGGCAGGGCGCGATGGTGAAGCCGCAGTTGCCGATCACGGCGCTGGTCACCCCCAGCGCCGGGCTGGGCGCGAGCAGGGGGTCCCAGGTGATCTGGGCGTCGTAGTGGGTATGGTTGTCGACGATGCCCGGCATCAGGGCGAGGCCCTGCGCGTGCAGCGTCTCGCGCGCCGGGCCGAGCCCGCGCCCGAGCGCCGCGATGCGCCCGCCCGCCACGGCGAGATCGCCCGCGCGCGGCGCGCCGCCCAGGCCGTCGAGCAGCACGGCGTCGCGGATCAGGAGATCGAACATGCGGCGCAAGTATACTAACCCCGCAATGGAGCTCTTCGCACTGGACGGCAAGGCCGCGGTGGTCACCGGCGGAGGGCGTGGCATCGGCGCGGCAAGCGCGCGCCGGCTGGCCGGGGCGGGCGCGAAGCTCGCGCTGATCGACCTCGAGCCGGGCACGGGCGAGGGCCTGCGCATCGCCTGCGACGTCACCGACCCGGCGGCGTTGGAAGGCGCCATGGCGCGAGCGGCCGCCGAGCTGGGCGGAATCGACATCCTGGTCAACAGTGCGGGCCGCGCGATCCGCAAGCCCGCGGCCGAGATCTCGCGCGACGAGTGGGACGGCGTCATCGGACTCAATCTGACGGCGCTCTTTTTCGCCTCGCGCATCGCCGCGCGCCACATGAAGGCGCGCGGCGGCGGCGCGATCGTCAACCTGGCCTCGATCATGGGCCTGTCGGGCGGGATCTTTCCCAACGCCTCGTACCAGGCCTCCAAGGGAGGGGTGGTGAACCTGACGCGCGCGCTCGCGCTCGAGTGGGCCGCCGACGGCATCCGGGTCAACGCGGTGGCGCCGACTTTCGTCCGGACCGAACTCACGCTGCCGGTGTTCTCCAGCCCCGAGCTGCTGGCGAGGGTGATGGCGCACACTCCGCTCGGCGTGCTGCCCGAGCCGGACGACGTCGCCGCGGCGGTGTTGTACCTTGCCAGCCCCGCGGCGCGCTGCGTCACCGGCGTGGTGCTGCCGGTCGACAGCGGCTACCTCGCGCGATGAGCGGTTTCGGCGCGGCGCTGGTGGGCAACCTGAAGCGCGAGCGCGCGGTTTTGCGCAATACGCTCGTGTTCCTGTGCCTTTGCATCGTCGCGCAGCTGGTCGGCGCGGCACTGCTCGCCGCGGGCGTGGGCCGCGCCGGCGAGATCGTGCGCGACGGGGCGGTCCTCGCCACCGGCATCGCGATCATCCGCCTCGCCGGGCTGGCGCTGTTCCGCATCGCGCTGCCGACCGTGCGCGTCACGACGCCGCGCATCTTCGAGGACATCATCGTGGTCGCGGCCTACGTCGCCTGGGGCCTGCTGCGGCTGCGCCTGGCGGGGATGGACCTCGCCAGCCTCGTCACCACCTCCGCGGTGATTACCGCGGTGGTCGCGTTCGCGATGCAGGACACGCTCGGCAACGTGCTCGGCGGGCTGCTGCTCGAGATCGACGACTCGATCGCGATCGGCGACTGGGTCAAGTTCGAAGACGTCTCGGGGCGCGTGACCGAGATCCACTGGCGCCACACCCTGGTCATGACGCGCAACAACGAGCGCGTCGTGGTGCCCAACGGGGCGCTGATGAAGACGCGCTTCATGGTGATCGGCAATCCGGACCAGGAGCCGGTGCGCTGGCGGCGCTGGATCTGGTTCGACGTCGAATACGGCGTCGCGCCGAGCCGCGTGCTGACGGTGGTCGACAAGGCGATGGCGGCGGCCGAGATTCCGAACGTCGCCGCCGAGCCGAAGCCGAACTGCGTTCTGATCGAATTCGCCCAGAGCTACTGCCACTACGCGCTGCGCTACTACCTCACCGACCCGCGGCCGGACGACGCGACCGATACCCGAGTGCGGGTGCTGCTGTTTGCCGCGCTGCGCCGCGCCGGCATCGAGCTTGCGTTCCCGGAATTCATCGTCCACACGGTGAAGGAAAACGAGGAGCGCGACGCGGCGCGCCGCACGCGCGAAATCGGACGACGGCTGGCCGCGCTGCGCGGCGTGGAGCTGTTCAGCGCGCTCGAGGAGGACGAGCTGCGCGCGCTCGCCGACCGGCTGGTGTACGCCCCGTTCGCCGCCGGTGACGTGGTGACGCGCCAGGGCGCGGTGGCGCACTGGCTCTACATCCTGACCGAGGGCGAGGCCGAGGTCTGGATCGACGCGCCCGGCGGGCGGCGCGCCATCGCCGGGCTGCGGGCCGGAGACGTGTTCGGCGAGATGGGCATGATGACCGGCGCGCCACGGCGCGCGACGGTCACCGCCAGGACCGACCTCGAGTGCTACCGCCTGGACAAGGCGGGCTTCGCCGACATCATCCGCTCGCGTCCGTCGATCGCCGAGGACCTGTCGCGCGTGCTGGCCGAGCGTGAGGGCGGGCTGGTGCAGGCGAGCGACGCGGCGCGCGCCGATGCCGCCAACGTCAAGGCGCGCAGCGCGACGCTGCTCGAGCGCGTGCGCGGCTTCTTCGGCCTGGACGAGGCCGGCCCGCGCGGCTAGTAGCCGGCGGCGGGATCGACCTGCGCTTCGGGCGCTTCGCCGCGCTGCGCGCGCTCCAGATTGCGGATCACGAGCGGCAGCGCGGTGCGCGGGTCGGTGAGCGCCGCGACGTGCGGCGTGAGGCTCACTTCCGGATGCGACCAGAACGGATGCGACGCCGGCAGCGGCTCGGTTTCGAACACGTCGAGGTAGGCGTGCGCCAGGTGGCCCGCGTCGAGCGCGGCGAGCAGGTCCGCTTCGACCAGGTGCGCGCCGCGCGCCACGTTGATCAGGCACGCGCCGCGCGGCAGCAGCGCGAGCGCGCGCGCGCCGAGGATGCCGCGCGTTTCCGGCGTGAGCGGCAGCAGGCAGACCAACGCGCCGCATTTCGCCAGCATGGCGTCCAGCCCGTCCGGACCGGCGAAGCATTCGATGCGGTCGATTTCCTTCTGCCGCCGGCTCCAGCCGCAGAGCCTGAAGTCGAGCGCGAGCAGGCGCTGCGCGACGCTTCGTCCCAGCTCGCCGAGCCCGAGCAGGCCGACGGTGCGCTCGGCGGCGAGGCGCTGCGGCAGCGGCCGCCAGGCGCGCGCGGCCTGCTGCGCGCGGTAGCGGTACAGGTGGCGATGCCAGTCGAGCACGCGCGCGAGCACGGTCTCGCCCATCGCCGCGACCATGCCCGGATCGACCAGGCGCGCGAGCGGCGCGCTGCGCGGCAGGGTCGGGTCCGCGAGCAGGCCGTCCACTCCCATCCACAGCGACTGGATCAGCTTCAGCGCCGTGCAGCCGCCGAGCGCTCCCGCCGGCGGCTTCGCCACCAGCGCGACTTCGATCGCCGCCGGGTCGGGGATCTCCGGCCAGAGGTGAAAGCGCGCCGCCGGCAGCGCCGCGCGCAAGCCCGGCAGCCAGCGCTGCGGGTCCTCCTCGGGCGCGATGAACGCGACCTCCATGCGGCCTCCTGTGCCAACGCCGCGCGATGGTAGCATCGCGCCGGGGCGAGCGCAGACGAGGAGAAGGGCATGACGATCCGCAATTTCAGCGAGGACACGCTGACCGCCGAGGTGCTGCGGCGCATCGAAGGCACGCCGAATGCGCGCCTGAAGGAGGTGATGACGAGCCTGGTGAAGCACCTGCACGCCTTCGTGCGCGAGGTGCGGCCCACGCCCGAGGAATGGTTCACCGGCATCAAGTTCCTCACCGACACCGGCCACTGGTGCGACGACAAGCGCCAGGAGTACATCCTGATGTCGGACACGCTCGGCGTATCGATGCTGGTGGACTTCATCAACTACGGAAAGACCGCGAACGCGACCGAGTCGACCGTGCTCGGCCCGTTCTTCGTCGAAAGCGCGCCCGAGATGCCGCTCGGCGCGAATATCGCCCGGCCCGGCACGCCGGGCGAGCCCTGCGACGTGAGCGGCAGCGTTTCCGGCCTCGACGGCAAGCCGCTCGCCGGCGCGCTGCTCGACATCTGGGAGGCGGGCGGCGACGGGTTCTACGACGTGCAAAAGCCCGCAGGCACCAACCTGCGCGCGCGCTTTCGCGCCGGTGCCGACGGCAAGTTTCACTTCAGCTGCGTCAAGCCCGCGAGCTACCCGGTCCCGCACGACGGGCCGGTGGGCAAGATGCTCGCCGCAACCGGCCGCCACCCGATGCGACCCGGGCACCTGCACTTCAAAATCCAGGCGCCCGGGTATGAGCCGCTGGTGACGCACCTGTTCGTACGCGGCGACGAGTTCCTCGATTCCGACGCGGTATTCGGCGTCAAGGACTCGCTGGTGATCGACTTCAGGAAGAACGCCGGCGGCGTTTACCAGGCAAAGTACGATTTCGTGCTCAAGCCCTCGGCCCGACCCTAGCGCGCAATGTCGAACTTGGCTCTGATCGTGCGCGACGTGCCCGGCCGGGAGATCCGCAACGTGATCGAATAGGCGTTGGCCGCGCTGGTCGGTATCCGGATATAGTTGCCGTAGCTCACGCTGTTGTTGAAGGCGATGGTCTTGAGCGTCCTGGTTTCGCCGCCCATCATCGGATCCGACACGGTCGCCTTGACCTTCGCGTCCCTGATCTCGGCGCTGGTCGTGCTGTCGAACAGCGAGACGTTGAGGTAGTAGTAGTCGCGGCCGCTCGGTATGCCGCCGAGCATGGCGGTCGCCTCGTCCGGCTTCGGATGGATCGCGCGCAGGTCTGCGGCCGAAACCAGACCCAGGTAGACGTCGGTTCCCTCTACGATCCTGTGGTTCCAGCCGGCCTGGGCGGAAACCGGCCCGCCCGGCGCCGGCCGCGGGGCCGCCTCCGAGGCCGACTCCTTGTTCGCCGGTCCGACGCTCTTTCCCAGCATGTAGACGATGGCGCGGCGCAGCTCGCTGTCGCTGAGATCCGGCATGCCGCCGCGCGAGGGCATGGCGCCGTGTCCCCTGATCGCGGAGCGAACCAGGGCGTCGATGCCGTAAGTCGCGCGGTGAATCCATGCCGCCCGGTCGCCGATGATGGGCGCGCCGTAGAGCCCGGTGCCGTGGCACTTGACGCAGGTCGCGCTCACGATCTCCTCGCCGCTGCGCTCGGCGGCGGGCGGCGCGGCCTTGTTGATCGGCACGGCCCAATGGCCGCCGGAATGGTTGACCATGTACGTGATCGCGAGCTCGAGCTCGTAATCGGTGACGCCCAGGCTGCCGCCGTGCGGCGGCATGCTGCGGATGCCGGTGATGGCATGCTCGGTGAGGCTGCTCAGGCCCTGCGCCTCACGCGCCTTCCAGGCTTTTTCATCGCCGATCTTCGGCGCACCGTCCTTGCCCGTCGCGTGGCAGCCGGCGCAGACCTGGTGCACCACCTCCGCGCCGCTGCGCCCCGAGGCGCGGGCGTCCGTTTGGGGCGCGATCAGCGCCGCGAGCACGACCGTCGCCGCGAGTGTCCTAGCAATGCCGAACATCCAGATCTCCTCTGATTCCGTTTGCGCGCCGTTACCGGCTTGTTGTTGCTTCCTAGAAGACGCGCATTCGCGCGCGGTTGCTTTGACGTCGGTCAAATACGCGGCACGTTGCTAATCTTCCACGGGCCATTTTACTCACTATTCCGCGATTCCCCTGTCGGCGGAGCACGGGCGCGCGGGGCAGATGACCGCGGTGGCGCGACACGCGATGCGCTCGCGACGCGACTGCGCGCTGCTCTGCTGCGCTGGTGGTTCTCTTTGCTGGCGGCGCGCAGATCGAGCTCGATCCGGCGCCGCTCGCGCCGCTGCGCCTGCGTCAGCCCGAAGTGTTCACGCGCACAGCGCGCGGCTGGCAGACGAGCACGAGTTGAAAATAAGGAACAATTATCGTTCTATTAGATATTACGTAAGAATTACGTAAGGTATTGATGCGTTTGATCTAAATTAAAGCGTCACTGGCCTGGACGACGAACACTCCCGTGGAATTCAATCCAGTCCAAGGGAGACGATCATGCAGCAAGGCAAGTTGAGGACGTTCATCGCGGCGCTCGCGATGGCAAGCAGCGGGCTGCTGCTCGCGCCCGGCAGCGCGCAGGCGGTGCCGAGCTTCGCGCGCCAGACGGGATTCGCCTGCGAGGCCTGCCACACCGTGTTCCCGGAGCTGACGCCTTTCGGGCGGCGCTTCAAGCTGAACGCCTACACCATCGACAACCTGCCGCAGGTGAGCGGCATGAGCGCGAGCAAGGAGCAGACCCTGGCGCTGAACCAGCTGCCGCCGCTGTCGTTCATGCTGCAGGCCTCCTACACCGGCACCAAGGCGGCGCTGCCCGACAGCGCGCTTCCGGGCGAATTGGCGAAGAACGGCCAGGTGCTGTTCCCGCAGCAGGCGAGCCTGTTCTACGCCGGCCGCATCGCACCGAACTTCGGCGCTTTCGTGCAGATGACCTACGACGGCACCGCAGGTCAGTTCGGCTGGGACAATACCGACGTCCGCTACGCCAGACTGGCGAGCGACAATTTCCTCTGGGGGATCAGCTTCAACAACAACCCCACGGTGCAGGACCTGTGGAACACGACGCCCGCGTGGCAGTCGCCGTTCGACCAGCGCAGCGCGACCGCGCCCTCGCCCGGCGCCGCGACGATGATCGACGGCGGGCTGGCCGACGCCGGGGTTGCCGGGCTCAGCGTGTACGGATCGTGGAATAACTCGATCTACGCGGAGTTCGGCGCGTACCGTTCGGCCCCCGCCGCAGCGGTCATCGACAGCACCAGCACCAACGTGGTGGACGGCATGGCGCCGTACTGGAGGCTCGCCTATGAACGCCAGTGGGGCCGCAATTCCTGGCAAGTCGGTGCCTACGGGGTCGACGCCAAGATCTTCCCGGGCAACGGCGCTGCCCTGTCAGGGCCGACCAACCACTACAGCGACGTCGCGTTCGACACGCAATTCCAGTATATCGGCGACGTGCACCTGCTGTCGGTGATGGCGACCTACATCGACGAGAAGCAGACGCTCGATGCGAGCGCCCAGGCGGGCGCCTCGAATCCGAACGACACGCTGAAGACGCTCAGGATCGGCGCGAGCTACTACTACCACCGCAAGTACGGCGCCGCGCTCGGCTACTTCTCGACCACCGGGTCCGAGGACGCGCTGCTCTACGCGCCCACTGGCACGGCGGTGACGGACTTCGCCAACAACAAGCCCGACAGCAAAGGCTGGACCGGGGAGCTCGACTGGGTGCCGTACGAGAACACCAAGTTCGCGCTGCAGTACACCATGTACAGCAAGTTCAACGGCGGCGACACCAACTACGACGGGATGGGCAGGAATGCGAAGGACAACAACACGCTCTATCTCCTCGGCTGGATCAACTTCTAGGCAACCGACCATGAAAAAAATCATCGCAATCGCAGTTGGGGCCCTGCTCGCCTCGGGCACGGGCGCGGCGCTGGCGCAGCAGGACGCGAAGGCCCTCGCGACCGGGGTGTGCGCGGCCTGCCACGGGCCCGAGGGGCACAGCATCTCGCCCGTATTCCCCCGGCTCGCCGGGCAGCAGGCGTCGTACATCGTGCTGCAGCTCGACGCGTTCCGCAGCCACGCGCGCGGCGACCCCAACGCCCAGGCCTACATGTGGGGCATGGCGTCGCAGCTCTCGGACGCGACGATGAAGGCGCTGGGCGACTATTACGCGGCGCAAAAGCCCGCGCACGAGAAGCCCGAGTACCCGGAATTGATGGCCGAGGGCAAGAAGATCTACAACGAGGGGATCTCGGCGCAGAACGTTCCCGCTTGCGCGAGCTGCCATGGCCCCACTGCCGAGGGGGCAGGCGCGTTTCCGCGCCTCGCCGGGCAGCACACCGACTACCTGATCGCGCAGCTGGAAGGTTTCCAGTCGGGAACCCGCAGCAACGCGCCGATCATGCTCGGCGTGGTGCGCAGCATGAGCCCGGAGCAGATGAAGGCGGCCGCGACTTACGCCGCGTCGCGCTAGCTTGACGAAGCATTCAGTGCGCCGCGCGCTTCCGGTACTCGTTTCATTGCTCCTCGCGATGCCGGCGGCTCGGGCCGACGGCGGTCCGAGCCTCGAGCAGCAGGTGAAAGCGCTCAGCGAGCAGGTTCATCAGCTCCAGCAGCGCCTGGACCGGCTCGAGGGACGGACACAGAGCCTGGCCCCGCCATCGGCACCGGCTGCGTCTTCGGCAGCGCCGGCCGCCATCACCGCCGCGGCACCGGGCGCGGGTTACGTCAGCCCGGAGGCTGCGCTGAGAAATACCTGGGCCAGGATCAAGCCCGACATGGCCGAGAGCGAGGTCGCCTCGCTGCTCGGCGCGCCGTCCAAGAAGTTCACCCTCGACGGCCGGCGGGGCTGGTACTACTACTATCCCGGCAGCGGCGCCGGGTCGGTATTCTTCACCGACCAAGGCCGGGTCTCGAGCCGCCAGTCGCCGTTCGGCATGGGCTGGTAGGGCCGCGCAGCATGGGTTAAGGTTGCCGCGGGAACCGGCGACCATGACCATCGACCAGCGAATCGCGCGCCTGCACGGCGAAATGACCGCGTGGCGGCGCGACATCCACGCCCATCCCGAGCTCGGCTTCGAGGAAACCCGCACCGCGGGGATCGTGGCCGACAAGCTCGAATCCTTCGGCCTCGAGGTGCACCGCGGGGTCGGCCGCACCGGCGTGGTCGGAGTGCTGCGGGCGGGCAAGGGATCGAGTTCGGTCGGATTGCGCGCCGACATGGACGCGCTGCCGATCCACGAGGCAAACGATTTTGCCCATCGCTCGCGCAACGCCGGCCGGATGCATGCCTGCGGCCACGATGGCCACACCACCATGCTGCTCGGCGCGGCCAAGGCGCTGGCCGCCGCGCGCGACTTCGACGGCACGGTGAATTTCATCTTCCAGCCGGCCGAGGAGGGGCTGGGCGGCGCGCGCGCGATGATCGAGGACGGGCTGTTCGAGCGCTTTCCCTGCGAGGCCGTGTTCGGCATGCACAACCGCCCCAGCCTGCCGCTGGGCTGGTTCGCGGTGCGCGCCGGCCCGATGATGGCCGCGGGCGGCTTCTTCGACATCACGATCCACGGCAAGGGCGCGCACGGCGCGCGGCCCGAGGCCGGGGTCGACCCGGTGATCGTCGCGGCGCACGTCGCGACCGCGCTGCAGACGATCGTCTCGCGCAACGTGGCGCCGGTCGACACCGCGGTGGTCTCGGTGACCAGGATCCACGGCGGCGACGCCTACAACGTGATCCCGCAGACGGCGACGCTGGCGGGCACGGTGCGCGCCTTCTCGCGCCCGGTGATGGAGACGATCGACGCCGCGCTGCGGCGCATCGCCAGGGGCGTGGCCGAGGGCTTTGGCGCGCGCGCCGAGGTCAAGCTCGACTGGAAGTTCGCGCCGACGGTGAACGACCCGCGCGAGGCCGAGTTCGCCGCGGGCGTGTGCGCCGGACTGGTGGGCGCCGAGCGGGTGCAGCGCGACCCGCCGCTGATCATGGCCTCGGAGGATTTCTCCTTCATGCTGGAGAAGGTGCCGGGCTGCTATCTCAACATCGGCAACGATTCGGGCGAGACCTCGTGCGAGGTGCACAACCCGGGCTACGACTTCAACGACGCCGCGCTACCCCTCGGCGCGGCGTTCTTTACCCGGCTGGTCGAAACCCGGCTGCGCAAGCCGGCCTGAGCCGGAGGCTTGCCGCGGCGTCAGCCGGGGCCTAAGATTCGCCACCCCGAAATTCCACCCCGGGGCAGGAGAGGAGAAAACGTGAACAACTATAAGACCACCCTGGCTGCCGCCATGCTGCTGGCGGCCGCCACGCTCAGCGCCGCGGCGTTCGCCGGGCCCACCGTGCTGCGCGCATCGCACCAGTTTCCCGGCGGCAAAGGCGACGTGCGCGACGACATGGTGCAGATGATCGCCAGGGACGCCAAGGCGGCGAACGTCGACCTGAACATCCAGGTCTATCCCGGCGCGTCGCTGTTCAAGCCGAACGACCAGTGGAACGCGATGGTCAACGGTCAGCTCGACATCGCGCTGTTCCCGCTCGATTACGCCAGCGGCAAGGTGCCCCAGTTCAGCGCCACGCTCATGCCCGGGCTGATCCGCAGCCAGGAGCGCGCCAAGCGCATCAACCAGTCGAAGTTCATGCAGGACATCCGGGCGGCGATCGAGAAGCACGGCGTGATGGTGCTCTCCGACGCCTGGTTCGCCGGCGGCATGGCCTCCAACAAGGGCTGCATCACCGTGCCCGACGACCTGAAGGGCACCAAGTTCCGCGCCGCGGGACCGACTTTCGCCGCGATGTGGCAGTCCGCCGGCGCGAGCATCGTCAGCCCGCCGTCGAACGAGATCTACAACGCGTTCCAGACCGGCGTCGTCAACGGCACCGACACCAGCCTCGGCACTTTCGCCTCGATGCGCCTGTACGAGGTGACCAAGTGCCTCACCGCGCCGGGCGACAACGCGCTGTGGTTCATGTACGAGCCGGTGCTGATGTCGAAGAAGAGCTTCCACAAGCTGGACAAGGCGCAGCAGGCCGCGATCATCAAGGCCGGCAAGGCGGCGCAGGCCTACTACGAGTCGAAGGCCGACGCCGTGAACGCCGAAGCGGTCAAGGCGTTCGAGAGCCACAACGTCAAGGTGGTGAGCCTGAGCGACGCCGACTACAACGCCTGGATCGAGGTGGCGAAGAAGAGCTCCTACGCCAGATTCGCCAAGGACGTCCCGGACGGACAGACGCTGATCGACGAGGCGCTCTCGGTCAAGTAAGGCCGCGCGCATGAGGGCAAGCGTGCCCGCCCGGAGGGTGCCGTAGAAGGCTACCTCCGGGCCGTCCGGCTGCTGTCGCGCGCCTCCGGCGTGGTCGCGGCGGGCCTGATCGCCTTCGGCGTACTGGTGATCTGCGACATGGTGATCGAGCGCTACCTGCTCGGCCGCGACACCGATCTGGCAGATCGACGTCGTCACCTACTGCGTGGTGGCGGCCACCTTCATCGGCAGCGCCTACGTGCTCATGACCCGCGGGCACGTGAACGTCGACGTGCTGCCGCTGCATGTCGGGCCGCGCGTGCGCTTCTGGCTCGCGCTCGCTACCAGCTCTGCTTGCGTTCTCGTTCTGCGCGGTGCTGTTCGTGCTGTGCACGCTCTACTGGCACGAGGCCTGGGCGAGCAACTGGCGCTCCGATACGGTGTGGCGGGCGCGGCTGTGGATCCCGTACGCCGCGATGCCGATCGGGCTCGGACTGCTCGTGCTGCAGTACGTCGCCGAGCTCATCTGCCTGGTGACGGGGCGCACGCCGCCCTTCGGCATCGGCGCCGACAGGCTGCACCAATGAGCCCGACTCAGCAGGGCGCGCTGGTCCTCGATCGTCACGCTCGCGATGCTGCTTTCGGGCGTTCCGGTCGCGTTCGGCCTCGGGCGCGGTGTCGATCGTGTTCCTGCTCATCTTCCAGGGCTTCGACGCGCTGCACGTCGTCGCCGAAACGTTCTACTCGGGACTGAACGAGTTCACGCTGGTGTCGATCCCGATGTTCGTGATGATGGGCGCGGCGATCGGCTCCTCGCCCGCGGGCAAGGACCTGTACGAAGCGCTCGACCGCTGGCTGTACCGCCTGCCCGGGGGGCTCGTGATCTCCAACCTCGGCGCCTGTGCGATCTTCGCCGCGCTCACCGGCTCCTCGCCCGCCTGCTGCGCGGCGATCGGCAAGATGGGGATACCCGAGATGCGCCGGCGCGGCTACCCGGACGACATCGCGACCGGGTCGATCTGCGCCGGCGGCACGCTCGGCATCCTGATTCCGCCTTCGATCACCTTCATCCTGTACGGCATCGCGACCGAGACCTCGATCGGGCGGCTGTTCCTGGCAGGCGTGCTGCCCGGGCTGCTGCTCACGGGCCTGTTCATCCTGTGGACGCTGTTCATCATCTGGAAGCGCGGCTTCCGCTCGCACGCGCCGGACTTCCGCTACAGCTGGCGCGAGAAGTTCCATTCGGTGCCGAAGATCGCTCCCTTCCTGGCCATCATCGTCGGCGTGATCTATGTGCTGTACGGCGGCGTGGCGACGCCCTCCGAGGCGGCGGGAGTCGGCGCGGCGCTGTGCGTGCTGCTCGCGCTCGTGATCTACCGCATGTGGCGTGCGCGCGACTGGTGGGCGATCCTGCGCGACACGATGCGCGAGTCGGTGATGATCCTCACCATCATCGCCGCGGCGGTGCTGTTCGGCTACGTGCTCACCTCGCTCTATCTCACCCAGACGCTGGCGCAGTCGATGGCCGACATGCACGTCAACCGCTGGGTGCTGATGGCGATCATCAACGTGTTCCTGCTGGTGTGCGGCTTCTTCATCCCGCCGGCGGCGATCATCCTGATGACCAGCCCGATCCTCTACCCGATCGTTACGCGCCGCGGGCTTCGACCCGGTGTGGTTCGGCGTCATCCTGACGATCAACATGGAGGTCGGCCTGATCCATCCGCCGGTCGGCCTGAACATCTACATCGTCAGCTCGATCGCGCCTGACGTGCCGGTGACCAAGGTCATGTGGGGCACGCTGCCCTACGTGCTGTGCATGTTCCTCGCGATCGTGATCCTGAGCGTGTTCCCCGGCATCGCCACCTGGCTGCCGGACCACCTCATGGGCGCCGCGCGCTAGCGCGCGGCCGCCGCTTCGGCGCCGCCGCGGCGAGGTGCCCGAGCATCGCTTCGAGGCCGAGCACGTAGGAGCGCACGCCGAACCCCGCCACCATCCCGACCGCGGCTTCGGCCAGGATCGAATGAAAGCCGCGCCGCTCGATGTTGGTGATGTGCACCTCGACGTAAGGCAGCGGCACCGCGCGCAGGCAGTCGCGCAGCGGGTAGCCGGCGAACAGGAACGCCGCCGGATTCATCACCAGCCCGTCGAATTTCTCCTCCGCCGCGCGGTAGATGCGCTCGATCGCCGCCGGCTCGGAGTGGGTGTAGAAGATTTCGAGCCGGTACTTGTTGACCTTGGCGTGCGCAAGCAGCATCGCGTCGAGCTCGGCCGCGGTGGTCTTGCCGTAGATCTCGGGCTGGCGCCTGCCGAGGTAGCTCAGGTTCGGACCCTGGATCAGGAGTATGTTCGTCACGGCGCTTCCTTCTTCTTGGTCATGGGCACGAAGTCGTACTCGCCGATTCCCTGCAGCACGAGGAAAGTCGCCGAGCGCTCGCCTGCGTTGGTCACCAGGTGCGGGCGGCGCGGCGCAACGGTGTAGGTCTCGCCGGGTCCGAGCCGCACTTCCTCTTTCGGCTCCCGCAGGAACAGCCGCAACCGTCCTTCGAGCACGTAGAAAGTGTCTTGCACATTATTGTGATAGTGCCACGGCACCTGCTGGGTGGCGGAAATCTGCAGCTCGTTGATGCGAAAGCCCGGCCGCTCGGCATGGAACTGTCTGCGCTCGACCTCGTACAGCTTGCTTGCGTCCTTCACCGCTTCCATCGCTTCCTCCCCTGCGCCCAGAGCAACGCCCAGAAACCGACCGTCAGGACCGCGACCGGTATGCCAACATAGGCCGCGATCGGAAGCAAGGCGTACAGCAGCGCGAGCGCTTCGCCCGCATCCCAGGCGTAGCCGCCCGCGGGCACGGAGAGATAGCTTGCCAGCTCCGCCGTGGCCCAGACCAGCGCCACCGCAAAGGGCGCGAGCAGCAGCGCGAGCGGGTAGAGCGCGGCTGCCTTGGCGCGGCCCAGCGCGCCGCGGCGCACGCGTAGCCAGAGCACGGCGAAGGTCGCGATCGCAAGCGCCACCGCGAGCGCGGGCGCACCGTACAGCACAGCGATCTTGAGCGCGATCCACATGGCCTCAACCTGCCGACGCGATCGTACTCCGTTACCAGCGCTGTTTCAGGCCCGCTTCGAATCCGCCCGGCAGCAGTTCGAGGAAGAAAGGCGATTTTCTCTTGTGCGCGTAGTAGCCGGCGGCGCTGCCGAGGGCGAATCCCGCGAGCACGTCGGTCTGCCAGTGCGCCTGGGACTTCATGCGCGCGATGCCGTCGTACAAGGGCAGCAGCTCGAGGGCGTAGACCGCGGGATGATCCTGGCGGTACTCGAGCACGAACGGCGTCACCGCGGCGCTGATGAAGCTCACCTCGCCGCTCGGAAAGCTGTAGTGGCCGCTGCCCTGGAACCACTTGTTCGGATCGTCGGTCTGGCCCGGCCGGGCGCGGGTGAACACTTCCTTCGCCGCGGTCGCGGAGACGGCCGCCAGCACCGACGCGTCGAGCGCCTGCCAATAGGTGCGACCGATCCGGCTCTCGCCTCCTTCCCACAGCGCTCCGCCGACGACCGTCGCCAGGGTCAGGTTCTGCAGCAGCAACTGGTCGTGACGTGCCCAGATGCCGCTCTGATCGAAACCGATGCGGTGATCGATCCCCAGCGGCCCGCCGGCGGCGTGCGCGAGCGCGGCGCACATCAGTCCCAGCGCGGCGGCCAGTCTCTTCATGGCTGGAAAGTAGCACGTACGACGAGACCTCGCCCGCCGGGGCCGTCGGCCAGGCGCACGGTCGCGCCGTGGCGCTCGGCGACGCGCTTGACGATCGCCAGGCCGAGCCCGGTGCCGGGCACGGCCGCGTCCTCGCCGCGATGGAAACGGTCGAACACCCGCCCGCGCTCCGCGACGGGAATGCCCGGGCCGGTGTCGCTCACGCCCAGCACCGGGCGGCCGGCCTCGGCGCCGACGCTCACGTCCACCTTGCCGCCGCGCGGCGTATAGCGCAGCGCGTTGACGACCAGGTTGCCGAGCATCACGCGCAGGCCATCGCGGTCGCCGCGCACCGTGGCGCCGGACGCGGCTTCCACGCCGAGGTCGATGCCACGGCTCTCGGCCAGCGCATCGTTCTCCGCCACCACCTCGCGCGCGAGCTGCGCCAGGTCGACCGGCTCCAAGGCGCGCTGCTCGAGCGCAGGCTCCTGGCGCGCGAGCGCGAGCAGCTGCTCCACCAGATGCGCCGCGCGTTCGAGGCGCTCGTGCAGCCGCGCAAAGGCGGCCGCCTGCGCCGGGCCGGCCTCCGCGCGCTCGGCGAGCTGCAGCTGCAGCTTCAGCGCCGTGAGCGGAGTGCGCAGCTCGTGCGCCGCGTCGGCTACGAACGCGCGCTGCGAATCGAGCGCGTGGCCGAGCCTGCCGAGCAGGCCGTTCAGCGCCCGCAGCATGGGCAGGATCTCGGGCGGGATGCCCTCGGTCGAAAGCGGCTGCAGCGCTTCGGGCGAGCGCAACTCGACCGCGCGCGCGACGCGCTGCAGCGGCGCGAGGCTCCTGCCGACCACGATCCCGATCAGCAGCGCCAGCACCGGGATCAGCGCGAGAAACGGCGCCAGCGAGCGCGCCGCGACGCCGAACACCAGCTCGTCGCGCGCATCGAGGTCCTGCGCCACCTGCACGAAGCGGCCGCGGCGCGTGCGCGCGAACACGCGCCACTCGGCGTCGCCCGCGCGCATGGTGCGAAAGCCTTCGTGCGCGAGGCGGGGCAGGGAGATTCCGGGATGCGAGGCGTACACCAGCGCCCCGGCGCTGTCCCATACCTCTACGACGACGTCCTGCTCCGGGTCGTGCGCGCCGGGCTCGCGCGGCTCGGCCGAAAAGCCGGCCGGCAGCGAGGCGGCGATCTCCTGCAGCTGGTAGTCGAACAGCTCGCTCGTTTCCTCGCGCACCTTGAGATACACGGCGAGCCCCGCGACCACGGTGCAGGCCAGCATGCCGCCCAGCAGCCAGAGCAGGAGCTGGCGGCGAATCGTCCTCACGGCGCCTTGTGCACCTTGTAGCCGACGCCGCGCACGTTCTTGATGAACTCGGCGCCGAGCTTCTTGCGCAGGGAATGGATGTGCACCTCGACCGTGTTGCTCTCGACCTCCTCGTTCCAGCCGTAGAGCTTTTCCTCCAGCGTCGCGCGCGAGACCACTACGCCCGGCCGGTCCATCAGTGCTTCGAGCAGCGCGAACTCGCGCACCGACAGGCCGAGCTGCCGCCCCTCGCGCGCCGCCTCGTGCGTGGCGGGGTTGAGCGTCACGCCGCCGAACGAGAGCTCGGGGCTGGTGCGGCCGGCGCCGCGGCGCAGCAGCGCCCGCACGCGCGCGTAGAGCTCGTCAAGGTCGAACGGCTTGACCAAATAATCGTCCGCGCCGGCGTCGAGCCCGGCGACCCGGTCGGACGTGGCGTCGCGTGCGGTGATGATCAGCACCGGCGCCTCGCCGCCGCGCTTGCGGTAGGCGGCGAGCACCTCGAGGCCCTGCTTGCGCGGCAGGCCGAGGTCGAGCAGCACCAGGTCGTAGCTGCCGCCCGCGAGCGCGAGCTCGGCGCCATGGCCGTCGCGCGTCCAGTCGACCGCGTAGCGCTCGCCGCGCAGGCCCTCTTCCAGGCTCTCGCCGATCATCGGGTCGTCTTCGACCAGCAGCAGCCTCACTTGGCGGTCTCCTCGAGCAGCAGCAGCGCGCCGCAGCGGCGGCACTCCGGCTCGTGCGCCTGGGGCTCGCTTTGCACCTCGCGCGCGCGCTGGCCGCCTGCCGAGCGCGCGAGCGCGGCGGCCGCCTGGTCGAAATGATCGGCGAGCACCGGAAAGCTGACGAGCGGCAGCCTGCGCAGGCGCTGGGTGGCGACCGTGCCGACCCAGAGGCGCGTGGCACCCGGCTCGAGGCGCACCATGGTCGGCCAGAGGCGCAGCACGAACTGCGCGCCGGGGTCCGCGCCGGCCGGGGCGTCGCGCACCAGGAGCAGCGCCTCGTAGCGCCCGCCGTTCAGCTGCGGCAGCACCGGAAGCTCATCGAGCGCGGGATTGCGCAGCAGCCAGCGCATCGCGCTCTGCGGCGTGAGCGCGGGCGGCGCGCGCCAGCCCGCGGCCACGAGCTCCCGGCGCAGCCGCGGCAGGTCGCCCGCGGCCTGCACGTTGATCGGCTGCACGCGTTCGCCCTCGAGGTCGCGGCGGAACTGCGGCAGGCTGCGCCAGCCGTCCTCGCGCCAGGCGACGGCCGGCATCCCGCGCGCGCCGTGGCGCACGGCGTAGCGCCCGAGGTCGCGCTCGTGCGCGGTCGCGACGTGCCACGACGCCGCGGCGGCGAACGCCAGGCCCGCCACCGCCCCCAGGCCGGGGAGGCGCGCGCAGGCGCCGGCGTGGCGCTGGCGCGCGATCGCGAGGACCGCCACCCAGGCGCTGCCCAGCCCGACGCCGGCCAGCACGTCGGCCAGCCAGTGCGCGCCCAGGTACAGGCGCGAGAACGCGATCGCGCACACGAGCAGCGCGGCGCCCGCATACGGCAGCCAGCGCCAGCCGGCGCGCAGCGCCGGCGCGAGCAGCACCGCGAGGAAGCCGTAGATCACGGTGCTCATCGCTGCGTGGCCGCTGGGAAAGCTGTAGCTGGTCGCGACGGCGGCGAACCCCTCCGGGCGCGGGACCTGAAGCGCAGCCTTGATCGTCGCCACCAGCAGCTCGCCGAAGACCACCGCCGCGAGCCAGTAGCGCGCATCGCGCCAGGCGCGCCGCCACACGAGCCAGCCCAGCACGGCGGCAATCACCGCCAGCGCGACCGTCGGGTCACCCAGCTCGGTGAGCGCAACCATGGCGCGGTCGCCCAGCGGGGTGCGGAAATGCTGCAGCAGCTGCTGCAGCGACCGGCCCGCGTAGACGATCGGGTCGGCGCTCACCACGTCCTCGAGCACGCCGAGAAACAGCCAGCCGCCCGCGAGCAGCACCAGCACCCAGGCGAGCAGGCCGCGCGGCAGCGGACGCGCGGGGTCGAGCACGTCGCCCACCAGCCAGGCGAGCACCCGGTGCGTGCGCGTCCAGGCCAGTGCGCGCTCGGCCCACTGCGCGGCGTGCGGCTGCAGGGCGCGGTAGAGCGCCCGCGCCAGCCACAGCGTCGCCCACGCGAACAGCACCAGCGCCGCGAGCAGCAGCGCAAGGCGCCCGGCCACCTCGCCCGCGAGCGCGAGCGACAGGCCGAACGCCATCCCGGGCAGCAGGTGCGCGGGCGCCCAGGCCAGCGCCGAGAGCAGGTTGTAGAAGTAGAAGCGCGCCGGCGCCATGCCGAGCATGCCGGCCACCACCGGGACGACCGGGCGCACCGGACCGACGAAGCGCGCGAGCAGCACGCTCTTGCCGCCGTGGCGCTCGATGAAGGCCTCGCCGCGCTCGAGCAGCGCCGGGCGCTCGCGCAGCAGCCGCAGCGAGCGCAGCTCGTTCTTGTAGCGGTGCCCGAGCCAGAAGCTGATTCCGTCGCCGGCGACCGCGCCGGCCACCGCCCAGGCGAGCGTGCTCCAGAACTCCATCGCGCCGATGCCGACCAGCGCGCCGGCGCCGACCATCATCGTCGCGCCGGGCACAAGCACGCCGACGAACGCCAGCGCCTCCGCGCAGGCGATCGCGAACACGATCAGGCCGGCCCAGTGCGGATGGGCTGCAAGCCAGACTACGAGCTGGTGCAGAAACTCGAGCATGTGCCGTTAGTCGGCATGCGGGCCCTCGGTGCTGTTCTCGAGCAGCTTGCCGCTCACGGCGTCGACGCCGACTTCCTGGCGCATCTTGCCCGAAACTATATCGAAGGAGTAGCGCAGGCCGCTGCCGCCTTGCTCGCGCTCGAGTTCCTGGTCGGCGATCTTGCCGGGATGAGCCTTGAGCGCGATGGTGCGCGCCTGCTCGAGACTGATGCGGGCCTCCTTGGCGTACTGCTCGCCGCTGAAGGCCTGTGCCGCGAGCGCGGCGCCGAGCAAAGCGGCGCCGAGCGTAGCTGCGGCGAGGAGCTTCGTCTTGTCGTGAGTCATGGTCGTGATCCTCTGGTTGATGAACATGGATCACATCCTGCGCCGGCAACAGTTAAGCCCGGCTTAACAGCGCGTACAGCGCCGGCATGACCAGCAGCACCAGCGGCAGCTGCACCGCCAGCCCGGCGATGATCGCCACCGCCAGCGGCTGCTGCATCGCGGAGCCCTGGCCGATCGCCAGGGCCAGCGGCAGCAGGGTCAGGATCGCGGCGAGGGTGGTCATCGCGATCGGCCGCATGCGGTTCTTGCCGGCCTCGATCAGCGCCTGCGCGCGCGGCATGCTGCCTATCGAGATCGCGGTACTCGGAGAAGTAGAAGATCGCCACCTCGGTGACGATGCCGACGATCATGGTCATGCCCATCATCGAGGAGATGTTGAGCTCGATGCCGGTCAGCCACAGGCCGATGAACACCGCGCGACATCGCCAGCAGCGGCATGGCCATGATCGACGAGCGCCACGCGGAAGCTCTCGTACAGGAACAGCAGCAGCAGGAACACCAGCGCGACCGCGGCGGCGAACACCTGCATGCAGGCCGCGGAAGGCGATCTGCTGCTGCTTGTACAGGCCGCCCAGCTCGTAGTACACGCCCTGGCGGCAGCAGGCCGGGCTGCTCCAGCACCTGCTGCACGTCGCGCGATGATCGAGCCGAGGTCGCGCCCGCTGATGCGCCCGGTCACGGCCACCATGCGCTTGAGATTGTCGCGGGTGATCTCGGGCTGGCCGGTGACCGTCATGCAGCTGTCGCCACGCGCTTGAGCGGGAACAGGTGGCCGTCCGGCGCGCGCAGCAGCAGGCTGGCCGATGTCCGGCACCGTGGCGCGCAGACCGCGCGGCATCCAGACGCGCACGCCGATCAGCTTCGGACCGCGCTGCGATCTGCGTCGTCACCACGCCGGCCATGTAGCCGTCGAGCTGCTGCGGTCACCGCCGTCGGGGCTCATGCCTTCGAGCGCGGCCTTGGCGCGGTCGACGTGGATGTCAGCGCGTCGCCGGCCGGGTTGATGCCGTTGCGCATGTCGACCACGCCCGGAACCTTGCCGATCGCGGCGCCTGACCTTGCGCGCCAGGCGCGACGAGCTGGGCTGTCGTCGTCGGAGAAGATCTTGATCTCGATCGGCTGCGGCACCGCGGTCAGGTCGCCGATCAGGTCCTCCATCAGCTGCGCCAGCTCGATCTCCAGGCCCGGCACCTTGTGCTCGACCTGCGCTGCGGACCTGGTCCATCACCGTCCTCGATCGGCGGCCGCGGCCCGGTCTTCAGGCGGACGAAGAAGTCGCCCTTGTTGGCCTCGGTGAGGCCGCCGCCCAGCTGGATGCCGGTGCGCCGCGAATAGGTGTCGACGTCGGGGTTGGCTGCGATGATGGCCTCGACCTGGCGCAGCAGGCGGTCGGTCTCGGTCAGCGAGGTGCCGGGCGGCGAGAGGTAGTCGAGGATGAAGCCGCCCTCGTCCATCGTCGGCATGAAGCCGGAGCCGACGTGCTGGTAGGCGCAGCCAGCCCGACCAGCAGCAGCGGCGCGACGCCGGCCAGCAGCCAGACCGGGCGCGCCAGCAGCGCGCCGCATCAGCGCGGTCGTAGGCCGCGTGCATCCATGCGGTCAGGCGGCCGCCTTCCTTCTGGTTGGCGTCCTTCTCGTTCGAGGAAGTGGTCGGCCAGGAGCGGCACCGCCAGCCAGGTGACGCAGGAACGAGATCACCAGGCCCGCCGCCATGGTCAGCGACAGCGCCTTGAAGAACGCGCCGGTGACGCCGGTCAGGAACGCCAGCGGCACGAAGATGACGATGGTGGAGGCGCGAGGAGCCCGCCAGCGGGCGGATGAACTCGAGCGCGGCCGCCATCACCCGGCCGTGATGGTCGGCCGGCGCGCCGCGCAGCCGGCGCACGATGTGCTCGATCATCACGATCGCGTCGTCGATGATCAGCCCGACCGCCGCCGCCATGCCGCCCAGGGTCATGATGTTGAAGCTCATGCCGAGCGCGTACAGCAGCACCACCGTCGCCGCCAGCACCGCCGGCACGCACGATGAGCGCGATCAGGGTGATCTTGCAGGTTGCGCAGGAACGCGAGCAGCACCAGCGCCGCCAGCACGACGCCGATCAGGATCGCGTCGCGCACGCTCGCCGCCGCGGCGACCACCAGCTCGCTCTGGTCGTACCAGTTGGCGACCTTCACCCCTGGCGGCATCTGCGCTGGCGTAGCCGGCGAGGCGCGCTGCGACGTCGCGCGCGATCTGCACGCTGTTGCCGCCGGGCTGCTGGTAGACGTGGAGCAGCACCGCGTGCTGGCCGTCGGCGTTGACCCGGATCCACTGCGGCACCGTGCCGTCGCTGACGGTCGCGACGTCGCTCAGCCGCACCAGGCCGTTGGCGCCGCTCCTGAGGACGGTCTGGCCGATCTGCGCCAGGCTCGTGCAGCCGGGTGTCGGACACCACCAGGTAGAGCTTGTAGTGGTCCTCGAGCCGGCCGACCGCGGTGACCACGTTCGCGGCGCTGAGCGCGGCCGAAACGTCGACTGAGCGCGAGTCCGTAGGCCGCAGCCGCGCCGGGTCGACCGTGACCTGGTATTCCTCGCGCGCGCCGCCGACCACCTGGATGCGCGCCACGCCGTTGACGCTCGACAGCAGCGGACGCAGCTGGTAGCGCGCGAGGTCGTACAGCGCGGCGAGCGACTGACTGTCCGAGGTCAGGCTGTAGGCGAGGATCGGGAACACCGTCGGGTCCATGCGCTTGGTGCGCAGCTGCGTGCCGGGCGGCAGGCCGGGCAGGATCTGGCTGATCGCGCCGTTGACCTGCGAGGTCGCGGCCGCCATGTCGGTGCCCCAGTCGAAGTTGATCGAGACGTCGGCCCTGCCGCGGCTGGTGGTCGAGCGCACGTCGCGCACGCCGGGCACGCGCCGCACCGCCTCCTCGACCGGTACGCGTGACCTGCAGCGCCATCTGGTCGGCGGGCCGGTCGCCGGCGTCGAGCGAGACCAGCACGCGCGGGAAGTCGACCTTGGGAAACAGCGTGACCGGGAGCCTGAAGGCCGCAAACGCGCCCGCGAGGGCGAGCATGGCGAGCAAGAACAGGATCGAGCGGCGATGGGCTTGCACCCACCGGATGAAATTCATCGCGCCGCCTCGCGCACCGCCATGCCGTCGGACAGCTCGTAGTTGCCCTGCACCACCACCTCGAGCGCAGGGTCGAGCGCGGCGCCGCTGATCCCGAGCAGCCTGTCGCCGTCGCTTTCGACCCGCACCGCAACGCGCCTGGCGACGCCGTGTTCGACCTGGAACAGATAGTCGCCGCTGCCGTCGCGCAGCACGGCGGAGCGCGGCACCGCCCAGCCGGTCCGACTCGCGAGCGTGATTTCGCCTTTCACTCGCGTGCCGGGAAGCAGATTGCCGGAGTCGATCCTGACCGCCACGTTCACCAGCTGCGTTTGCGGGTCGACCATGCCGTGCACCGTCGCCACCTTCGCTTCGACGCTGCGCGCGGCGTCGAACACGGGGGTCAGATGGACCGGCATGCCGGCGCGCACGCGGTAGCTGTCGGAGGGCTCGATGCCGAGCAGCACGCGCAGCCCCGACAGGCGCGCCAGCTTCAGCACCGACGTGCCCGCGGCGATGCGGTCGCCCGGCGCGGCGCCGATGCTGACCACCACGCCGTCGAAAGGCGCCTTCACCGGCTCGCTGGCGGTGCCGGTGCCGAGCCTGCGCTGGGCCGCGAGCGCCGCCTCGGCATCCGCCAGGGCCTTGCGCGCGGCGGCGAGCTGCGATCCGGTGGCGAGCTTCTGCGCCAGCAGCTGCTCGGTGCGTGCGAGCTCCGAGCGCGCGTAGGCGAGGGAGTTCTCGGCCTGGCGGTAGCCGAGCGCCGCGCCGGCGGCGGTACGGAACTCGAGCAGGGTGGCGCCTTTCTTGACCACCTGCCCGGGGCTTGCCTCGAGCGCCGTGATTTGTCCCGGCCGCGGCAGGTTGACGTTGATCGTGGCGCCGACGTCGGGCGCGAGCGTGCCGTAGCCGACCAGGGTTTCCGCGATCGCGTGCCGGCGCAGCGGCTCGGTGCGCACCAGCACGCTGGGCGCGTCCGCGGCAGCCGCGAGGCCCGGCGCGAGCAAAGCGAGAACGACGAGGAGGCGTTTCACTGGGGGATGCTCCCGGCGAGAGTGAGGATGGCGATGCGCTGCTCGAGCATGCGCTGCTCGAGCGTGACCGACTCGATGCGCTTGGCGAGCCGGCTCGACTCGATGTTCGCGTAGGCCAGCTCGCTCATGTTGCCGGCCTTCAATGCTGCCGCGGCGGAAGCAGATGCCTTCTCGAGCGTGGCAAGCGCCGACTTCACGCCCGCCAGCTGCTCGCCGAGCAGGGCCTGGTCGCCGAGCAAGGCGGTGACCTGGGCGGCGGCGTCGTTCAGGCGCAGCCGGTACTCGTCGCGCAGCTGCCGGCGCGTGGCGCGCTCGATCGCGACGTTGCCGCGGTTGCCGTCGAAAATCGGCAAGGTCAGGACAATGCCGAGGCCCCGGGTGTACAGGTTGCTGGTGTCGCGCGCGCGCGTCAGGCCGACGCTGAGCGCCGGGAACTGCGCCAGCACCGCGGCGCGAAAGCGCTCCTCCTGGCTCTCGTAGCCTGCCTGCAATGCCAGCAGGTCGGGGCGGCGCTGCCCGAGCCCGGTCAGCGAGGCTTCTACCTGCGCCGGGTCGAGCGGCGGCAGCTCGGCGCCGCCGACCAGCCTCAGGTTCGCGTCCGGCGCCAGGCCGAGCAGCCGGTTGAGCTCGACGCGGTTGCGCCGCGCCTGGCGCTCGAGCTCGTTGATCTGGCGCCCGGCGTCCTGCAGCGCGGCGAGCTCGGCGGCGGCCGCGTCGAGCGTCGCGTTGTCCTGCGCCAGCGCGGCCTGGACATAGCGGTAGCGTCTTGCGGACAGATTCCGGTTTTCATGCAGGACGTCGAGCATGCGCTGCTGCTCCAGGTTGCGCACGAACAGCAGCCGCGCCCGGCCGACGACTTGCCATTCCTGCCACAGCAGCTCGAGGTTCACCTCGCGCGCCGACGCGCTCGCCGCCGCCGAGCGCGCCGAGCGGGTCAGCAGCGCGTTGACGTCGTACGACAGGCCGGCGCTGAACGCGCTGCTATTGCCGGGCCCGCCGTTGCTCGGCACGTCGCGCGTGAGCGCGAGCTGCGGGTCGGGCAGCAACCCGGCGGCGAAGGCCTGCGCGCGCGCCACGCCGAGCCGGTCGCGCGCGAGCTTGAGCTGCGGGTTGTTGGCCACCGCCAGCATCGCCACCTCGTCGATGTCCAGACCATCGGCCGGATCGAAGCGGTGCGTTCGCAGATCGGGCAGCGGCATGCGCGCCGCATCCACCTCGATGCGCGCGACGTCGTGCGCCATGCGTGGCGCAGTGTCGAGCGGCTCCGGCTGGTAGCTCGCGCAGCCGGCGCAAATGGAGCACAAGGCGGCGAGGACGATGTGAGAGGGGGCTTTCAACCGGATTCCGATCGTGAACAGCGGGCCGATTCTGCTGCGCGGAACATTAAGACTGACTTAAGTCTCGATAAGGGCGCGCGAATCGCGGATACTTGCCGGCCTCATGACCGGCCGCGCCATCGTCCTGCTCTCGCTCGCCGCGCTCGCCAGCGCGGCGGGGCTGCGCGTCACCGACCCGCTGCTGGCGCTGATCGCGACCGAATACCGGGTCAGCCCGGGCGCCGCGGCGGCGGTGATCACGGGTTTCTCGGTCGCCTATGGCCTGCTGCAGGTGGTGCACGGGCCGATCGGCGATCGCATAGGCAAGTACCGCGTGGTGACCGCCGCCACCGCGCTTTCGGCGCTCGGCACTTTCGCTTGCGCGGCCGCGCCGTCGCTCGGCTGGCTGGTTGCGGCGCGTTTCGTATCGGGCGCGACGGTCGGCGCGCTGATTCCGGTCTCGATGGCCTGGATCGGCGACGTGGTGCCTTACGAGCGGCGACAGCCGGTGCTGGCGCGCTTCCTGATCGGGCAGATGAGCGGCGTCGCGCTCGGCACCACCGCGGGCGGCGTGCTGGGCGAGGCCTTCGGCTGGCGCGCGGTGTTCGTGGTGCTCGGCGTGCTGTACCTCGCGATCGCCTTGCTGCTCGCGCTCGAGCTGCGCGGCAACCCGCTCACCCGGCGCACCGGCGGCGCCGCGGTCTCGGTGCCCGACGCGTTCCGCCGCATGGCCGGGCTGCTGCGCCTGCCCTGGGTGCGGGTGATGCTGGGCACGGTGTTCGCCGAGGCGCTGCTGTTCTACGGCGCGCTTGCCTTCGTCGCGCTGCACCTGCACGAGCACCTGGGCCTGAGCCTGGCTGCGAGCGGCGCGCTGGTGACCGCGTTCGCCGCGGGCGGGCTGCTTTACGCCGCGCTCGCCGGGCGCGTCGTGCCGCGCCTGGGCGAGACCGGCCTGGTGCTGGCGGGAGGGGGGCTGCTCGGCCTCGCCTGGCTCGGCATGATCGCCGCGCCGAGCGCGGCCTGGGCCGTGCCCTGCCTGACGGCCGCGGGAACGGGCCTCTACATGCTGCACAACACGCTGCAGGTGCACGCGACCCAGATGGCGCCCGAGGCGCGCGGCGCGGCGGTGTCGCTGTTCGCGCTGTCGCTGTTCACCGGCCAGTCGGCTGGGGTCTGGATCTCGGCCCGCATTGTCGACCACTACGGCACCCGGCCGGTGTTCGCCGTCGCCGCGCTCGGCCTGCCGCTGCTCGCGCTCGAATTCCGCCGCCGCCTCGCGGCGCGCGCCGCATAATGTCCCACGCCATGCGCTCGCCCTATTTCGACGACACCCACCGCCTGCTGCGCGAGACCCTGCGCCGCTTCGTCGACAAGGACGTGGTGCCGCGCGCCGCGGCGTGGGAGGAGCAGGGCTTCGTGCCGCGCGAGGTGCTGCGCGAGATGGGCCGCTACGGCTTCCTCGGCCTGCGCTACCCGGAGAAATACAACGGCGCGGGCATGAGCGCGCTCGCCACCGCGCTGCTGGCCGAGGAGCTGGGGCGCTCGGGCTTCGGCGGCTTCGCGGCCACCGTGCTGGTGCATACCGACATGGCCTCGCCGCACCTCGCGCGCGCCGGCTCGCCGGCGCAGCTCGAGCGCTGGATGCCCGGCATCGTCGCCGGCGAGCTGATCACCGCGGTGGCGGTGACCGAGCCCGACGCCGGCTCGGACGTGAAGTCGATCCGCACCAGCGCGCGGCACGAAGGCGGCGCCTGGCGGCTGCGCGGCAGCAAGATGTTCATCACCAACGGCGCGCTCGCGGACCTGGTTTTCGTTGCCGCCAGGACCGATCCCGCCGCCGGCGCGAAGGGCATCTCGATGTTCGCGCTGCAAAAGGGCGCCCCCGGTTTCTCGCTCGGGCGGCGGCTCGACAAGATGGGCTGGCGCTGCTCGGACACCGCCGAGCTGGTGTTCGACGACGCGCCGGCCGAGCTGCTCGGGGAGGAGGGGCGCGGCTTCTACGCCATCATGCGCAATTTCCAGAACGAGCGCGTCGCGCTCGCCGCGATGGCGATGGGCGAGAGCCAGCGCGCGCTCGAGCTGACGCTCGAGTACGTGAGGACCCGCAAGGCGTTCGGCGCGCCGCTGTGGGACAAGCAGGCGCTGCGCCAGCGCCTGGCGGCGCTCGCCGCGCGAATCGAGGCCGGGCGCGAGCTGGTCTATCGCGCGGCCTGGCTCGACGCCCAGGGCGTCGATTGCGTGAAGGAGGTGTCGATGGCGAAGGCCTACTGCGGCGAGCTGGTGAACGAAGTGATGTACGATTGCCTGCAGTTTCACGGCGGCGCGGGCTACATGCGCGGCAGCGACATCGAGCGCATGGCGCGCGACGCGCGCGTGCAGTCGATCGGCGGCGGAGCGACCGAGGTGATGCTGGAAGAAGTGGCGAAGCGGCTGTGACAACGGACCTTTCGAAGCGCGTGGCGCTGGTGACCGGCGCCTCGCGCGGAATCGGCAAGGCGATCGCGCTCGCGCTCGGCACGGCCGGCGCCGACGTGGCGGTCAACTACCGCGCGCGCGCGGACGACGCGCAGGCGGTGGCGGCGGCGATCCGCGCGCTCGGGCGCCGGAGCGTCGCGCTGGGCGCCGACGTGTCCGACGCGGCGCAGGTCGGGCGCATGATCGCGGCGGTCGAGTCGACGCTCGGGCCGATCGACATCCTGGTCAACAACGCCGGGATCGCCTTGCGGCGCGAGCTGGAAGAGCTGAACGAGGCCGATTTCGACCGCACGCTGGCGGTCAATCTCAAGTCGGCGTTCCTCTGCACCCAGGCGGTCTGGCGCGGCATGCGCGAGCGGCGCTGGGGCCGCATCGTCAACATCTCGTCGGGCGCCGCGCGCGGCGCGGGCATCGTCGGCGCGCACTACAACGCCTCCAAGGCCGGCATGGAAGGCCTCACCCGCGGCTACGCCGCGCGCCTGGTCAAGCACGGCGTGACCGTGAACGCGGTCGCGCCGTCGCTGATCGAGAGCGACATGACCGCGCCGCACCGCGCCGAGAGCGAAGCCAGGATCCCGGTCGGGCGCCTGGGCACCGGCGAGGAAGTGGCGGCGGTGGTGGTGATGCTCGCCGGCAACGCCTACATGACCGGCCAGACGGTGGCGGTCAACGGCGGGATGTACTACAACTAGAAGGGGTGCCTGGCCTGCACGCCGATGGTGGAATTACGCCCCGGGGCGGGCTCGAAGTAGGCGGTATTGGACGCATTCACGATCACCGAGCCGACGTACTGCCGGTCGGCGAGGTTGTCCACGCGCAGGAACTCGGACAGCTGCCAGCCGTTCGCATGCTGGGCGAAGCCTAGCGCCAGGTTGGCGACGGTATAGCCGTCGGCGAAGTCCGAGTTGACGTCGTTCACCGCGATGCGCGAGCGATGCTGCACCTCGAGCACCGTGTTGAAGCCGCTCGGCACGTGGCGCCAGCGCAGCTCGGCGTCGAGGCTCGCGCGCGGCACGCCGGGCAGCACGTTGCCGGCCGCGACGTTGCCGCTCGAGCTGGTGTAGCTGTTGAGGATGCTGGTGTCGAGCACGGTCCAGGCGAGCGCCGCTTCGATGCCGAACGGCAGCGACGCGCCGGCGCCGAGCTCGATCCCGCGGCGACGCGTCTTGCCGGCGTTCTTGTAGGTGGAACGCCCGCCGACGTTGCTGTTGACCACGATCTCGTCCTCGGTCTCGACGTCGTACAGCGCGGCGTTCAGGCGCAGGTTCGGGCCGACGAGCGTCTTGATCCCGGTTTCGTAGTGCCGGCTCCTGGCCGGGTCGAGCGCGAAATTCAGCCCGGCCGCGCCGCTGGGCTGGTACGCCATCTCGGAGAAGGTCGGCGTCTCGAAGCCGCGGCCGACATTCGCGTACAGGCTGGTCGCCGGCGCGAGGCGGTAAAGGATGCCGATCGCCGGCGTGGTGGCGCTGAAGTCGCGGCTGCCGCTGTCGTCGGGGTTGCCGGGCACGATGTAGTAGTCGGCCGAGCCGAACGAGACCCGGTTCGCGCGCACGCCGGCGAGCGCGATCCATTTCTCGGCGAAGCGCCACTCGGCCTGCGCATAGAGCGCGCTGCTCGAGACGGTGTCGTCCTCGTCGCGCCGCAGCGCGCCCTCGACGCCGGCGTTGTTGTCGAAGCCCTTGCGCCGCTGGTCCATGCTCTGGTATTCGCCGCCGAGGGTGAGCGTGAGCGGCCGGCCGGCGAGCGCGCCGTCGTGCGTCAGGCGCAGGCCGCCGCCCGAGTAGCTGGTGGCGAGGTCGACCACGCCGTTGGCGCTGAAGGACAGGAACTGGTTGACGTTGCGCTGGCCCGAATAGAGGCTCGCGCTCAGGGTGTTGTCGCCGAAGCGGTGCTCGAGCGTTCCCCCGGCCTGGTTCTGGCGCACGCTCTTGCGCGTGTTGAAGGTGGTCGCCTTGGTCTCGGCCTGGCTCGGGTCCGCCGCGACCTCCGCGCGCGTGAGGCCGAGCGGATCCTGGGTGTCGGGACTGTCGAAGGCGTTCGCGACCAGCGTGAAGGTGGTGTCGCCGCCGAGGCCGAACCTGAGCTTGGCGTTGCCCTGCTCGCGCTTCGCGGCGCTGTGGTCGCGGTAGCCGTCGGTCTGGAAATGCGCGCCGCTCAGGAGCCAGTCCATGTTGCCGCTGCGCGCGCCGGCCTCGAGCGACTCGCGCTGCATGCCGAAGGCGCCCGATTCAACCCGTCCCTCGGCCCCCTGCTCGGCCGAGCCGTCGCGCGTGAAAATATTGATCACGCCGCCCGCGGCGTTGCCGTACATCACCGCGAACGGCCCGCGCAGGACTTCGATCCGATCGGTCGAGCCGAGCTCGACGCTCGAGAGCTGGCCCTGGCCGTCGGGCATGCTTGCCGGGATGCCGTCGACCAGCAGGCTCAGGCCGCGGATGCCGAAAGTCGAGCGCGCGCCGAAGCCGCGCGAGGAGATCTGCAGGTCCTGGGCGTAGTTCTGCCGGTTCTGCGCCACGATCCCCGGCACCAGGCCGAGCGACTCTGACAGGTTCACCTCGGGCCGGGCGAAGTGGATCTCGTCGCCGTAGACCTGGTCGATCGAGGCGGGCACCTCGAGACTGGGGCGCGCGGTACGGGTCGCGGTCACAGTGACAGCGCCCTCGTCGGCGGCCTGCTGCGCAAGCGCAACCCAAGGCAGGGCGAGCAGGACGACGGCGAAGGTCGCGCGCATGGTCGCGGCATGCTACCTCGATTTTGCGCGCCGGGAGCATGGCAAGATACGGCATAGTGAATCCTTTCGTATATACGGGCCTTCCCGCGCGGGTGGTCTTCGGCGCCGGCACGCTGGCGCGGCTGGCTGAGGAGCTCGACCGGCTCGGCGCCAAGCGCGCGCTGCTGCTGTCGTCCCCCGGGCAGGCGCAAAGCGCGCGGCGCCTCGCCGAGCGCCTCGGGGCGGGCGCCGCCGGGGTGTACGACAAGGCGGTGATGCACGTGCCGCAGGCGGTGGCCGACGACGCGCGGCGCGTCGCGCGCGAGCTCGGCGCGGACTGCTGCGTGGCGCTCGGCGGCGGCTCGACCACCGGCCTCGCCAAGGCGATCGCGCTCACCTCGGGCCTGCCGATCGTCGCCGTGCCGACCACCTATTCGGGTTCGGAAATGACGACCGTTTACGGCCTGACCGAGGGCGGGATGAAGAGGACCGGGCGCGACGCGCGCGTGCTGCCGAGGACGGTGATCTACGATCCGGCGCTCACGCTCGGCCTGCCGCCGGCCACTTCGGCCGCGAGCGGGATGAACGCGATCGCGCACTGCGTCGAGGCGCTCTACGCGCCGGATGCCAACCCGATCACCTCGCTGATGGCGGAAGAGGGGATCCGCGCGCTGGCCGCGGCCTTGCCGATAGTTGCAAGAGAAACTTCAAATTTGGAAGCGCGAAGCGATGCACTTTACGGCGCCTGGCTCGCGGGGGTCGCGCTCGGCTCGACCGGCGTGGCGCTGCACCACAAGCTGTGCCACACGCTGGGCGGCAGCTTCAACCTGCCGCACGCCGAGACCCACTCGATCGTGCTGCCGCACGCCGCGCGCTACAACCGGGACGCCGCGCCCGAGGCGATGGCGCGCGTGGCGCGCGCGCTGGGCACGCGCGACGCGCCGTCCGGTCTGTACGATCTCGAACTAAGACTCAATCTGAAAATGAAACTCTCGGACATCGGCATGCGCGAAGCAGATCTCGAGCGCGCGGCGAAGATCGCGCTCGAGAGTCCCTACCCGAACCCGCGTCCGGTGGAATACGCGGGCGTGCTCGCGCTGCTGCGCGCGGCCTACGATGGGCGCCGGCCTGAGGCCTGAGCGCACGGCAGGCCTGCTGCTCGCCGGCGCGCTGCTCGCCAACGCGGCCGCGCAGGGCGTCGGCCGGTTCGTGCTCACGCCGCTGCTGCCGGACATGCGCGCCGCGGCGGGGCTCGACGCGGCGCAGGCGGGCATCGTCGCCGGGGCGAACTTCGCCGGATACCTCGCGGCCAGCATCTGGCTCGCGCTGCGCGCGCGCGAAGGCCGCGTCGGCGCGGTGCCGCTCGGCTACGCGCTGGTGCTCGTCGGAGCCTTCGCCATGGCGCTCGCGCCGAGCTATCCGCTGTGGATCGCCGCGCGCGCCGCGGCCGGATACGGCGGCGCGTTGCTGTTCCTGGGCTCGCTCGACGCCTACGCGCGCGCGGCGCGCGCGCCGGAGGACCTGCGCCCGCTGGCCGGGGTCGGCATCGGCATCGCGCTGTCGTGCGCCGCCGTGCTGCCCTGGCTCGCCGACTGGCGCAGCGGCTGGCTCGCCGCCGGCGCGCTTGGCGTGCTGGCTGCGCCTTTCGTGCTGCGCCTGCCGCGCGGCGCGGTCGCGGGCCACGTTGGCGACGAGCCGGCGCCACCGCTGTCGGCGCCGCTCGTGCGCCTGGCGCTCTCCTACGCCACGTTCGGCTTCGCGTTCGGCGCTGCGACCACCTTCTTCGTCAATGCGATCGCCTCAGGTGATCGGCGCGCCGCGGCGCTGGTGTGGGTCGTGGTGGGGGTGTTCGCCGCGCCGTCCGTGTGGCTGTGGAGCTGGGTGCGGCGCCGCGTGCGCGCGGTCGGCGCGCTGTTCGCGGCCAACGCGCTGCACGCGGCAAGCATCCTGCTGGTGGCGCTCGACCCGCGCCCGCTCAGCGCGACCATCGCCGGCATGGTGTTTGGCGCCACCTTCCTCGGGGTTCCCGCGCTGTCGCTCGCGCAAGCGCGCATCCTCGCGCCCAAGAGCGCGCGGCGCACAGCGGCCTGGGTCACGGTGCTGTACGGCATCGGCCAGATGGCGGGCCCGCCGGCGATCGGCTGGCTGGGCGAGCGCCTGGGCTCGCTCGCGCACGGACTGCTGGGCGCCGCGGCGGTGGGCGGCGCGGCCGCGCTGCTGCTGATTCCCGACCTCCGACGCCGCTAGCGGCCGAACTCACGCTGCTGCAATTCGCGCCACTGGATCTTGCCCGAGCCGGTGCGCGGCAGTGCATCGACGAACTCGATCAGGCGCGGCGCCTTGTAGGCCGCCATCTGGCCGTGCGCCCAGGCGAGGATCTCCTCGCCGCTGACTTTGCCGCGCGCAGCCGGCGCGAGCACGACGACCGCCTTGACCGTCTCGCCGCGGCGCGCGTCGGGCGCGCCGATGATGCAGCATTCCTGGATCGCGGGGTGGCGGTAGAGGGAGGCCTCCACTTCGGCCGGCCAGACCTTGAAGCCGGCCGCGTTGATCATGCGCTTCAAGCGGTCGGAGATGAAGAAGTAGCCGTCCTCGTCCATGCGTCCGAGGTCGCCGGTGCGAAAGAAGCGCTTGCCGCCGATCTCGATCCAGGACTCGTTGTAGGCCTTGTCGTTCCCCCAGTAGCCGGTGAGCAGCTGGGGCCCGCGCACCACGATCTCGCCCTGCGCGCCGGGCTCGAGCACGGCGAGACTGTCGGGGTCGACCACCAGCGACTCGGTGTCGAACACGGGGATGCCGAGGCACTGCATCTTGCAACGCTGCGGCGGGTTGCTGTGGGTCTGCGAGATGGTCTCGGTCATGCCGTAGCCCTCCATGTAGCGGATGCCGCAGACATCGAGCAGCTTTTGCGCGATCGCCTCGGGCATCGATGCGCCGCCGCCGAACACGCAGTCCAGGGACGATACGTCGTGCGCGAGCGCCGCGGGGTGCGAGAGCAGGTCGACCACCATGGTCGGCACGTTGGCCCAATGGGTGCAGCGGTGGCGCTCGATCAGGCGCGCGGCGAGCTCGGGGTCCCAGCGCGGCTGGATCACCATCGTCGCGCCGGAATAGACGCAGGCGTAGAGCGTGTGCACCAGGCCGGTGACGTGGAACATCGGCGCGGTGGACAGCGCGACCGCGTCCTGGTGGATGCCTTCCCACAGCACGGCGCCGGCGACGTTGAACATCACCGTCGCATGGCTGTGCATGCAACCCTTGGGCCGGCCGGTGCTGCCCGAGGTGTAGGGCATGAGCGCGAGCTCGTCTGCCCGCGCGCGCGAAGGCGCCGCGGCGTGGCCGACCGTGAGCGCGTGCGGCCACAGCGTCACGCCGCGCGCGTCGATGCGCTCGCGTTTCGCCGCCACCGCCTCCGGGCGCGGCAGGTCGCAGGCGGGATCCGCGTAATCGGAGTAGGCGGCGACGATCACGCGCTCGAGCGGGGTGCGTCCGATCAGGCCCGAGATTCTCGGCCAGACCTCCTGGCCGACGATCGCCGTGCGTGCGCCGCTGTCCTCGAGGTAGTGCGCGAGCTCCTCCGCCACGCACATCGGGCTCACCGGGACCATCACCGCGTCGGCGCGCGAGATCGCGTAGGCCGCGAGCAGGAACTGCGGGCTGTTCTGCAGGTCGACCAGCACCCGGTCGCCGGGACGCACGCCGCAGGCCTGCTGCAGGAAGCCGGCCAGGCGCAGCGCCTGTTGCTGCGCCTCGCGGTAGGCGAGCGTCGCGCCGAAAAACCAGCTCGCGGGCTTGTGCGGGTAGCGGCGCGCCGAGACCTCGAGCAGCTCGTGCAGCGGCGTGCGCGGAAAGCTGAGCGAGCGCGGCAGGCCCTTGGGCCAGAAGCGGAAGTGGCGCGGTTCCATCGCCGCGAAGTATAGTGCGGCGGAACTTCGAGGAACCCCCATGATCGCCGTGATATTCGAACTTACCCCTGCGCCGGGGCGCAAGCAGGAGTACCTCGACCTCGCCGCCGCGCTCGCGCCCGAACTCGAACGGGCGGACGGCTTCATCTCGATCGAGCGCTTCGAGAGCATCACCGCGCCCGGTCGTTTCGTCTCCCTGTCGTACTGGCGCGACGAGGAGGCGGTGCGCAAGTGGCGCAACTTCGCCAGGCACCGCGAGGCGCAGGCCAAAGGCCGCGGCGGAATCTTCTCCGGCTACCGGCTGCGGGTGGCGAGCGTGCTGCGCGACTACACCGACGCCGAGCGCGGCCAGGCGCCGACCGACAGCGTCGCTTTCCACGGCTGAGGCGGCAGCGCGCCTCAGCCGCCGCCGAGCCAGGCCAGCGCCTCGTCCAGGCTGGCGAAGGCGCGCGCCGCGCTGCCGCGCGCGCCGGCGACCAGCTCGGCGAAGCGCGGGCTGGCGGAGTGCTCGTTCGCCGCAGCGAGCACGGCCACGCGGCGCCCGCGCACCGAGGGGTGGGCGGCGAGGCGCTCGCCCAGCGCGTGCAGCTCGAGCACGTCGAGCTCGGGATCGGCCTGGCGCAGGTCGAGCAGAATGTGGCTTGCGCGGTTGACGTTGATCCCGGACACCGCGCCGACCAGCAGCGCGAGGCTGGCGTCGGCGTCGAGCGCGCCGTCGTCGGCGCAGCGCACGAACTCGTGCGGGCGGATCAGGCGCAGGTCGACCGGCATCGCTAGCCGCCGGGCGTGAGCGCCGACAGGTCCGGCAGCGCGATCGGCTGCAGCGACTCGAACGCGCGCGCGGCGCGCAGCACGAGGGCGTCCTGGTAGCGCGGGCCCACGATCTGCAGCCCGACCGGCAGCCCGTCCGCAGTCAAGCCGCAGGGAATCGACGCCGCGGGCTGCTGGGTCAGGTTGAACGGGTAGGAGAACGGCGTCCAGTCGGTCCAGCGCTTCTCCTTCATCACGTCGGCGACCTCCCGGCCGGCGTCGAACGCGGCCAGCGGCAGGGCCGGCGTGAGCAGCAAGTCGTACTTCTCGTGGAAGCGGTTCATCTGCACGCCGTAGGCGCCGCGCTTTTGCACCGCCTCGAGCAGCTCGAGCATGCCGATCCTGGCGCCCTGCTCGGCGACCTCGACCAGGCCGCGGTCCATGAGCGCCTTCTGCTGCGGGCTGAAGCTCTTGAGCAGGTAGGCCGCGCCGCTGAACCAGTGGCGGCGGAACACCTCGTCCACGCCGCCGAAGTCCGGATGCGCCTCCTCGACCAGCGCGCCGAGCTCGACGAAGCGCATCGCCGCCTGCTCGACCAGCGCCGCGACCTCGGGCTCGACGCTCGCGCCGCCCAGGTCGGCGGAATAGGCGATGCGCAGCCCGCGCACCCCGTCGTCCAGGCCGAGGCGATAGTCGCGCGGGTCGTAGGGCAGGGCGAACCAGTCGCGCGCGTCCGGCTGCGACAGCACGTTCAGCATCAGCGCCGCGTCGTGCACGCTGCGCGTCATCGGCCCGACGTGCGCCACCGTGCCGAAGGGCGACAGCGGCCAGGCCGGCACGCGCCCGAACGAGGGCTTGAGCCCAAACACGCCCGTGAACGCGCAGGGAATGCGGATCGAGCCGCCGCCGTCGGTGCCGAGCGTGAGCGGGCCCATGCCCGCGGCGAGCGCCGCCGCCGCGCCGCCGGAGGATCCGCCCGGCGTCTTGGCCGGGTTCCAGGGGTTGCGGGTGATGCCGGTGAGCGGACTGTCGGTCACGCCCTTCCAGCCGAATTCGGGCGTGGTGGTCTTGCCGAGCAGCACCGCGCCCGCCTCGCGCAGCCGCGCCACCACCGGCGCGTCGTCGTTCCACGGTCCCTTGGGGTCGACCGTCTTCGAGCCCCTCAAGGTCGGCCAGCCTTTGGTCAGCAGCAGGTCCTTGATCGACACCGGCACGCCGTCGAGCGCGCCGCGCGGCTCGCCCTTCATCCAGCGCGCCTCGGATTCCTTCGCCGCCGCGAGCGCATCGGGCGCGATGAAGCAGAAGCAGTTCAGCACCGGGTTGAGCCTGTCGATGCGCTGCAGGGCGGCGCGGGTGACCTCGAGCGGGGAGGCGCGCTTGGCGCGGTACAGGCGCAGCAGGTCGGCCGCGGACAGGTTGAGCAGGTCTGACGCCATGGGCTCCGGGGAATGGTGCTGGAACAATTTACAGCTTAACGTATGTGTCTCGACTTTTCACCGGAGAGCAAGCGAATGCCGTCGACCATCGTCGATTCAGCGATTTTCGGAAACATCTTCGCCACCGAGACGATGCGCCGGGTCTGGTCGGACGAGAACCGGACGCAGAAATACCTCGACGTCGAGGCCGCGCTGGCGCGGGTGCAGGGGCGGCTCGGGCTCATTCCCGCCGCGGCGGCGGAGGAAATCGTGCGCCATTGCAGCATCGACCGGATCGACCTGGACAAGCTGCGCCAGCAGACCGAGCGCATCGGCTACCCGGTGCTGGGCGTGGTGTCGCAGCTCAACGCGCTGTGCCGCGACGGGCTGGGCGAATACTGCCACTGGGGCGCGACCACCCAGGACATTACCGACACCGCGACCGTGCTGCAGCTGCGCGAGGCGCTGGAGCTGATCGAGGCCGACCTGGCCGCGATCTCGGCCGCGCTGGCGGAGCTGGCGCGCCGCTACCGCGACACCCCGATGGCCGGGCGCAGCAACCTGCAGCAGGCGGTGCCGGTGTCCTTCGGCTACAAGATGGCCGGGCCTCTTGTCCGCGATCGAGCGCCACCGAGAACGCCTGGCGCAGCTCAGGCCGCGCCTGCTGGTGGGCGAGTTCGCCGGCGCCGCCGGAACGCTGGCCTCGCTCGAAAAGGGCGCGCTCGAGACCCAGGAAGGCCTGATGCGCGAGCTCGGCCTCGGCCAGCCCGTGATCGCCTGGCACACGATCCGCGACAACATCGCCGAAGTCGGCTGTTTCCTCGGCCTGCTGGGCGGAACGCTGGGCAAGCTGTCGATGGACGTCAAGCTGCTCATGCAAACCGAAGTCGCCGAAGTCTTCGAGCCCTTCGCCCACGGCCGCGGCTCGAGCAGCACCATGCCGCAAAAGCGCAACCCGATCTCGAGCTGCTACATCCACGCCGCCATTTCGGTCGTGCGCCAGCACGCCGCGGCGCTGATGGACGCCATGGTCGCCGACCACGAGCGCTCCACCGGCCCGTGGGAAATCGAGTGGATCGTCCTGCCCGAAGCCTTCTGCCTCACCGCCGGCGCGCTGCGCCAGGCGCGCACCCTGCTCGAAGGCCTCGAGGTCGACCAAGCGCGCATGCGCGCCAACCTCGATCTCACCAACGGCCTGGTTGCATCGGAGGCAGTGATGATGGGCCTGGGCAAGCACCTCGGGCGCGAGCGCGCGCACGACCTGGTCTACGACCTGTGCCGCGACGCCATCAAGCAGAATCGCCCGCTGCTCGATCTGCTTGCCGAAAACGCCGAGATCACGAGGCACCTCGACCACGCCGCGCTCGCGCGCCTGTGCGACCCGGCGAACTACCTCGGCCTCGCGGGCGTGATGGTCGACCGGGTGCTCAACAGCCTGGGCTGAGCCGAGAGATCGCGTCCACTGCTACACGATAAATTTGCCCGGTGTCCCTCCGCGCAGTCAAAAGACTGCTTTCGACCCATAGCAGTCATTCGTAATGGGTGCTCGCGGACACTCCCCGCGTTACATCTTGGTGGAATTGCTTGGAGCCATCCCGAGGCGTAACGTCTTGATCAACTGGGAGGAGGCGAGCCGCTGTTACATGTTGTGAGGTTTGCAAACCGACCACTATTGGCAACTAAAAAGTCAACTAATACTAGTTAGAGAGCACAGTGATGGACAGCCTGCCGCCAGATGTAGTTGAGAGGGCTGAGCGTCAAGTCAACGCTGTATTCGTGAAGGTCATTGGCGGCGCGATGCTCTGGATTGGCGTCACGTTTGTTGGTCTCTTGCTTTGGGCGCTATATCCAATCGTTCTGCTCGGCCGACCCCTGGATCTCTTTATCTTCTGTATCGTCAGTGTATTGTCGGTTGTGGGTGCCTTCTGTCTCTTGGTGGGGTGGCGTCTGTTTTTGAATCGACCAAATCGCTTCGGGTCGATTCTTGGTCCAGTTGGCTGGCGCATGCTTGGTGGCATGTTCGGTGTTTTCTCTATCGCTTCCTTCATCATTGCCATCGTTCTCTCACGGGGAGACAGCAAGGTAGATTTGGTTACTGCTGCGACTTCGACGGCAGGCACCGCGATCTTCTGCTATTTGTGTTTCTACTCGGCCAAGCGGGCTGCAGCAAATGCTGCTCGTCCTAGCGGTGCTCTCTAACCACCCGCCCCACGCGGCCGCGCGCTACGCGGCGTGCAACTTTAGCCGACCGGCTGCGCGCGCCGGTGGGCGTGAACGTTAGACGGCTCTACGGCATGACGCACCGCCTTGCCATCGCACTCGTCCCACCTGCATTGGTCCATGGTACTGGCAGTGCTCTGACAAATCGGTTTCTCGGCTGGATAGCTCATTCAATGGTGCCAGACGCATCGAATTGAGATGGTTATGCGCCGCAAGCAGGCACGCGAAGGTCATTGACGCAACGGCTGGACTAGCCCCTGATTACCCTATTTCAGCACTGCGGTGGCTTGCGCGTTAAACGTGGGTGATCTGATGTACATTGGAGTTCGTAGGCCAGAACTTGGAGTTCAGGAAGTTACAAAGGTGCTTCTATTGCTGGCTTGCTCGGGGGTTTAAAGTGCGGTCACTGTGCGGCTCATTAAGCGACGATCGAGCCATCTAACCCCGCAGTGCAGCGGACGCCAAACTTCCCCCGAATTAGTTGACATCTCGGGCTAACCGCCTGGAGGTGTTTGGTGGCAAGAGCAGGACCGAGGAAGGTCGAGAGATACGGAGATCGATTCAAGGCGACTGCGGTGAAGCTGAGCAGCCTGCCTGGAGTGATGATCAAGGACGTGGCTGCGGCGCTGGACATTCACCCGTTCATGCTGTCACTGTGGCGCAAGCAAGTACGCGACGGGGTGATCGTGGCCAAGAGTGCGAAGCTCGATGTGAAGACCAAGGCCGAGCTGAAGAGATTGAAGGAGCTCGAGCGGCAATACAAGGTGCTCAAGGAGGAGCACGAGCTGTTAAAAAAAGCCATCCGGTTTGCTTCGGAACAAAGGAAGAGGTCTTCCAGTTCATAGAGGCAAACCGGGCAAAGCACAGGCTGACGCTGATGTGCCGGCTCTACGGGGTGACGCGGGCGGGGTACTACCAGTGGCGCTCGCGCGAGCGTAGCGAGCGGGAGCGCCGAAACGAGGCGCTGCTGGGGCGCATCCGCCGGGTGCATGAGCAAAGCCGCGGCATCTACGGCAGCCCGCGGGTGCACCGTGCGCTACGCGAGGAGGGCGAGATGGCGAGCGAGAACCGGGTGGCGCGGCTGATGCGAGCGCATCGCATCAAGGCGCGGGTGGCCAAGATCCGCTACACCAATCACAAGCTGCAGAGCTTCTTCGATGGCGGCAGGAACGAGCAGCTGGGCCTTGAGCTCAGCGGGCCCGACCAGGTCTGGGTGGGTGACATTACCTACTTGAAGGTGGGCGGGATCTACCGCTATCTCGCGGTGGTGATGGACAAGTACTCGCGCCGGGTGGTGGGCTGGGCCTACGGCAAACACAAGGACGTGGCGCTCACTCTGACGGCGCTCAATCGAGCGGTGCACGGTCGCAGGCCCCAGCGCGGGCTGATCTTCCATACCGATCGGGGCATCGAGTACGCGGCGCTTGCCTTCAAAGCGCGGCTCTCGGAGTTAGGCATCACCCAGAGCATGAACCGCCCGGGCAAGGTGACCGACAACGCCTTCATCGAATCGTTCTTCCACTCGATGAAGTCCGAGATCTATCACGGCCTCAGATACCACCGGGACGAGGACATCCAAGCTGCCCTGAAGATCTACCTGCCGTTTTACAACGGCGCTAGACTGCACTCATCGTTGAATTACGTGTCGCCAGCGACGTTTGAACAGCTGACCCAATGAACCAGGTGTCAACAAAATCGGGGGAAGACCCCGCCCGCAGGCGTGCGCCGCTGACTGCGGACGTTAGACGGCGGCAATAGACGATGCGGATAGGCAACTGATGTACTTCGAGATCATCGGAGAGGTAACGCATGTCGAAACATTCGCTACCGGCTCGTCTATTCGAGAACTTGCTCGGCTCCGAAAGTACTACGGCCGCGGCCGGTGGCGAAAACGCAAAGGTATTGCCCGTGTGCGCTTTTCGGACGGCGCGATCCGGCTAGCCGAGGTACACTGGTACGAAGCCCACGGCATCGGGCGCAAAGAGCTGAAGATTAAGCGCTACATCGACTGATCCCATGAAAGCTAAGCAATTTGCGGTTTGCCTGAAAAACGAGGGGTATGAGGTTTCGCTGGAGCGCCGGAAGATCTATCAGGTGCTTCCGGACCCTGAGGCGGCGAAGCATCGCCAAGTTCGGGTGGTGGACGAGTCAGGCGAGGACTACCTTTACCCGCAGAACTTCTTCGCGCCGATTGAGCTCCCTCAGCCAATCCGCCGAGCCGTCCTCGCCGCCGTCTAACCCCACGGCCTACTCCGACGCGCGGCACGCGCCGCGCCAGGTCTTTGGTCTTGTGCGGCCGCGCGCGAGTGGCCGCGAACGTTAGGGCACCGGAGACGTGCGATGGGACCGGTAGGTCCGTATTATCGCGAGGTGGGGGATGGTCCCGCAGTCATTTGCATTCATGCGGGTTATGGTTCGTCTGGCCAATGGCGTTCCTTGACGGAGTCCCTCGCCAGTCAGTTTCGCATCATCGCCTGTGATATGTCTGGCTCCGGCAGAAGCCCGGCCATATCTTCCGCAATCAACTACGACTTGGAGGAGGAAGTGACGTTTCTTGCGCCGGTCTTCGAGGCTGCCGGAGCGTCCTTCCACCTCGTTGGGCACTCCTTCGGGGGCGCCGTTGCCATCAAAGCAGCGCTTCGGTATCGCGGGCGAGTGCTGTCGCTGACCTTATTCGAACCTACGCTTTTTACTTTGCTTGTTTCGACCGCGCCGGCGAGTTCTGCGACCCAAGAGATTCTTGATCACACAGAAGATACTTCTCGCTTGGCGGACCTCGGGCATCATGAGGCCGCCGCGGAGCACTTCATCGACTACTGGTTCAAGCGGGGTGCCTGGGCTGAAACTCGGGAAGAAGTCCGTGCGGACATTCTGGCGCGTATGCCTTTATTGCGGCAACGCTGGGACGCCCTGCTGCGAGACCCTGTGGCGCTTTCAGACATCGCCTCGATCGATGTTCCCGCCCTCTGCCTAAGGGGAGAAACATCGAACGCGCCCGCTCGCGCACTCAGCGAGCTCTTGATCAGAAACCTCCCGTGCGTGCGTACGTTTGAGGTACCAGGCGTTGGTCACATGGCGCCGCTGAGTCATCCTGCTCTAGTCAACCCGTACATTAAGGAATTTTTGGAACAGGTCGCATGTGCGTAAGACTTTTCATCGGTCCGCTAGCACGGTGCCCTAACAGCGCGTTGGTGACCGACGCCTATTCCTCGCTGCTACGCGCTCGGCGCGCCGCGGCATAACGCGGACGTTACGGAGTGTCCGCTTCTCGCCGGTAGCGGTCATTCGAGCGCTGACTCGCGGGTTTTGTAGATAGACTGCGCCTTCACGCAACCTTCACGGAGATCCGCAATGCCCGCCGATGACGCTCGCAGCTTGCTGCAACTTCGTTCGCTGGTGCGCGCCAACGGTGAACTCGAGCTTTCGCTTGCGAGCATCCCGATCCCGGAGCCCGCGCCCGACGAAGTGCTGGTGCGCATCGAAGCCGCGCCCATCAATCCGTCGGACCTGGGGCTGTTGTTCGGCGCCGCCGACATGAGCAGCGCAAGGTTCTCCGGCACCGGCGCGAGTGCCGTGGTGACAGCATCCATTCCCGAGAAGCTGATGAAGGCGATGGCCGGCCGGGTGGACCAGTCGATGCCGGTCGGCAACGAAGGCGCGGGCGTGGTCGTGAAGGCGGGCGCGAACCCTGGGGCGCAGGCACTGATGGGAAAGACGGTGGCTGTCATCGGCGGGGCGATGTATTCGCAATACCGGTGCGTGAAGGCAGCGCTGTGCATGGTGCTGCCCGAAGGCACGACGCCGGCCGAAGGCGCGTCGTGCTTCGTCAATCCGCTCACCGCGCTGGGCATGGTCGAGACGATGCGGCGCGAGGGCCACAGCGCGCTGGTGCACACCGCGGCGGCGTCCAATCTCGGGCAGATGCTCAACAAGATTTGCATCAAGGATGGCGTCGCGCTGGTGAATATCGTCCGCAAGCAGGAGCAGGAGGACATCCTGCGCGGCATCGGCGCGAAGCATGTGTGCAACGCCAGCTCGCCCGCGTTCATGCAGGGCCTGACGGATGCGCTAGTGGCCACCGGCGCCACGATCGCCTTCGATGCCACCGGCGGCGGCAAGCTGGCCGGGCAGATCCTGAGCTGCATGGAGGCGGCGTTGAACAAGACTGCCAAGGAGTACAGCCGCTACGGATCGACGACGCACAAGCAGGTCTATATCTATGGGCGGCTGGACACCAACCCGACCGAGTTGATCGGCAACTTCGGGATGGCCTGGGGCGTGGGCGGATGGCTGTTGACTCCGTTCCTGCAGAAGATCGGGCCCGCGGCGGCGCAGAAGCTGCGCGAGCGCGTGTTGGCCGAACTGAAGACCACGTTCGCCAGCCGCTACGCGAAGACCGTGTCCCTGGCCGAGGCGCTGCAACCGGACGCGATCTCCGCCTACGGCAAGCGTTCCACCGGCGAGAAGTACCTCATCAACCCGAACAAAGGACTGGCGGCATAGCCGGCGTCTTGCGCCGAGCGCGAATATTTTTGGCGCCACCGCAAGCACCTGCCAACGGCATAAGCAGTCATTCAAGCTTGATCCTGTCCGCCGCACCAAACAGCCAGGCGCCGCCCAGGGCCGGCGGCAGCAGCGCCGCGTAGAGCGATCCGGCGCGCTTGAGCTTCGCGCCGGCGGCGCGGCAGCGGCGCGCGAGGGCGGCGGGGTCATCGCAGGCGAGGGCGTAGCCGGCGAGGGCGGGCGCTACGGGCGCGGCACCGAGCAGGCCTTTGAGATCTCTTGATCGGGCGATCCAGAGGCTGCCTCTGGATGTCTCGAGCGTCACGAATCTGCCTTTGCGTTTCGGAATCAGGCCGGTGAAGCGCGCGTAGCGCGCGGCGACTTCGGAGGGGTTGGCGGCGCAGACGAAGGCGGCGGTGAGGGCGGTGACGCCGTTGGCGTGGCCCAGCCAGCGCGGCTGCCAGACGAATTCGGGGGTGCGGTGCTCGACGAACTGGACGCGGCCTTCGGGCATCGTTTCGGGCGGGACGCGCACGACGCCGAATCGCGCGCGGCGGGTTTCGCCGTCTAGCTCGACGTCGCGCTCCAGGTCGACCTGCGGCAGCGGGGCGAAGCCGTGGCGCTCGAGGCGCGCGTGCTCCTCGGCCGCGGCGGGGGTGCCGAGCGCCAGGATGTGGACGCCGGGGTAGCGCGCCATGGCCTCGCGCGTGCGGCGCGCGTGCGGGGTGTCGGCGATGGGCGACAGGAATTCGAGGTAGCCGCCGTCGAGCATGACGCAGCGGTTGGCGGTGCCGGCGGGGCCGTCCTGGGTCGACTGCTCCGAATACGGCGTGACGGCGAAGCCGAGCGCTTCGAGCACGCGCGCGGCGGCGTCGAGCTCGGGCACGAAGTGCGCGATGTGATCGAGAACGAGGGTGCCGGGGGCGGCGGTTTGCGGCAAGGTGTTTATCCGTGACGGGACGGGTGCAATAATAGCCGCATGATCGAGCGCAGCCATCACGACATGGGCGGGCTGCCCGCGGGCAGGGTCGAGCGGAGCGAGCACGACTACGCCGACTGGGAGCGGCGGGTCGACGCGCTGATGGTGCTCTTGTCGGGCATCAAGGGCGCGCAGAAGCTGCTCACGGTGGACGAGCTGCGCAAGAACATCGAGGCGCTCGGGCCCGAGGCCTACGATCAAGATGAGCTACTACGAGCGCTGGGTGACCTCGATCACCCAGACCATGATCCAGCGCGGCGTGATCAGCACCGCGGAGCTCGGCGCGCAAGATGGAAGAGGTGGAGCGCCGTGGCGGTTGAAACAAGATTCCGGCCGGGCGAGCGGGTGAAGGTCATGAAGGCTTACCCGCTTGGGCACGTGCGCACGCCCTATTACATTCGTGGCCGCAGCGGGGTCGTGGAGCGCATCTGCGGCGCCTTCCCCAACCCGGAGGAGCTGGCGCAGATGCGCAGCGGCCTGCCGGCGCAGCCGCTTTACCGCGTGCGCTTTTCCCAGTCCGAGGTCTGGCCCGACTACCGCGGCGCGCGCGCCGACACGATCGACGTCGAGATCTTCCAGCACTGGCTGGACAAGGCATGAGCGATACCGGCAAGTACGCGCCGCTGACCTACTTCCAGCTCATGGAAGTGAGCCTGCGCGAGCTGCTGGTGGAGAAGGGCGTGGTCACCGACGCCGAGGTCGACGCGGTCGCCGCGGACATGAAGTCGCGCGGGCCCGAGCGTGGCGCGAAAGTGGTGGCGCGCGCCTGGACCGATCCCGCGTACAAGGCGCGCCTGCTCGCCGACGGCACCAAGGCCTGCGAGGAACTGGGGCTGGACGTCCCGGCGCTCAGGCTGGTCGTGGTCGAGAACACCCCCGAGGTGCACAACGTGATCGTGTGCACGCTGTGCTCGTGCTACCCGCGCATGCTGCTCGGGCTGCCGCCGGACTGGTACAAGTCGCGCGCATACCGCAGCCGCGTGGTGCGCGAGCCGCGCGCGGTGCTGGCCGAGTTCGGCACCCTCATCCCCGACGAGGTCGCGATCCGGGTGCACGACTCGACCGCCGACATGCGCTACCTGGTGCTGCCGCTGCGCCCGGCGGGCACCGAAGGCTGGAGCGAGCAGCGCCTCGCGGGCATCGTCACGCGCGACTCGATGATCGGCGTCGCGCCGGCGAACGCGATTTGAGCGACGTGCTCCCAAAGCCGCGCGGCATCGTGCCGCTGGGCGACAGCGCGGCCTACGTCGAGTTCTCCGACAGCCTCGACCTGGAAGTGAACGCGACGGTGCAGCGCCTGGCGGCGGCGCTGCGCGCGCGTGCGCTGCCCTGGGTGCGCGACGTGGTGCCGGCGCTGGGCGGCGTGGCGCTGCATTTCGATCTGTCCCATGCGGCGCTCCCCGCGGCGCCGCTGCAGGAAGCGGCCGCCGCGGTCGAGGCCTGCCTCGCCGCGGGCCTGCCGGTGGCGCAGGCGGTGGGACGGTCGCTCGAGGTGCCGGCCTGCTACGACCCCGAGCTTGCGCTCGACCTCGATGCGGTCGCCGAGCGCGTCAAGCTCGCGCCGGAGGAGGTCGTTCGGCGCCACGCCGCGCCCGAGTACCAGGTCCTGATGATGGGTTTCGCGCCGGGGCTGCCGCACCTGGGCGGGCTCGACCCGGCGCTCGAGGTGCCGCGCCGCGCCGAGCCGCGCCTGGTGGTGCCGCCGGGGTCGATCGCGATCGCCGGCCTGCAGACCGTGGTGTACCCGTACGCGATTCCGGGCGGCTGGAGCGTGGTCGCGCGCACGCCGCTCACCCTGTTCGACGCGCGCGGCGAACCGCCGAGCCTGTTCGCGCCCGGCGACCGGGTGCGCTTCGTGCCGATCAGCCGCGCCGAGTTCGAGCGCCGCCGGCAATGACGCTGCGCGTCGCCAAGCCCGGGCTGCTCAGCACGGTCCAGGACCGCGGCCGCCACGGCCTGCAGCACCTCGGCATCGTGCCCTGCGGCGCGATGGACCCGGTCGCGCACGCGCTCGCCAACGCGCTGGTGGGAAACGATGCGGACGCGGCGACGCTCGAGCTCACGGTGATCGGCCCCGAGCTGGTGTTCGGGCACGACGCGCTGATCGCGCTCTGCGGCGCCGAGTTCGGCGCCACGCTCGACGGCCGCGAGCTGCCGCGCGACCGCCCGGTGCTGGTGCGCGCGCGCTCGCGCCTGGTTTGCGGGCGGGCCGTGCGCGGCAGCCGGGCTTATCTCGGGATCGCGGGCGGCATCGCGCTCGAGCCGGTGCTCGGCAGCCGCAGCACCTACCTGCCGGCGCGTTTCGGCGGCCTCGAAGGGCGCGCGCTGCGCGCCGGCGACACGCTGCCGCTCGCGCCCGAGGCGGCTGAACTGGCCGCCGCGCGCTACGCGCAACTGGCCGCCGGCGCCACCCGGCGCGACGGGGTCGAGACGGTGCGCTGGTCGGCGCCGCCGCTCACGCTTCCCGACCGCGAGCCGATCGTGCTGCACGCGATGGAAGGGCAGCACTTCGGCCTGTTCGGCGCCGCCGCGCAGCGCGTGTTCTTCGACGCGGTGTGGCGCGTGGCGCCGGAATCGAATCGCATGGGCTTCCGCCTCGGCGGGCCGGCGCTCGTGGCGGACAAGGCGGGTGAGTTACTATCCGGGCCGACCTGCCTCGGCACGGTGCAGGTGCCGGCCAACGGCGCGCCGATCGCGCTCATGGCCGATCACCAGACCACCGGCGGCTATCCGAAGATCGCGGAGATCGCGAGCGCCGACGTGCCGCGGCTGGCGCAGCTCGCGCCGGGCGGAACGCTGCGCTTCGCGCGCTGCACGTTGGAGGACGCGCTCGAGCTGGGGCGCGCGTCGCGCGCGCGGCTGGACGCGGCACTGCGGGCGATTTCCTGGGGGTACGCGAAATGAAGACGATAGATCTGAACTGCGACATGGGCGAGAGCTTCGGCGCCTGGAAGATGGGCGCCGACGCCGCGATCATGCCTTTCATCAGCTCGGCCAACATCGCCTGCGGCTTCCACGCCGGCGACCCGGCGACGATCCGCCAGACCGTCGCGCTGGCGCTAGAGCACGGCGTCGCGGTCGGCGCGCATCCCTCGCTGCCCGACCTGCAGGGTTTCGGCCGGCGCACGATGAAGATCACGCCGCAGGAAATGTACGACCTGGTGCTGTACCAGGCGGGCGCGGTGGAGGCTTTCGCGCGCGCCGCGGGCGCCAGGCTACACCACGTCAAGTGCCACGGCGCGCTGTATAACATGTCGACCGCCGACGAGCCCTTGTCCGAGGCGATGGCGCGCGCGGTGAAGGACCTCGGCGGCGACGTGATCCTGTACGCGCTGTCCAACAGCAGGATGCTCGAGGTGGCGCGCAAGGTCGGCGTGCGCGTCGCGGGCGAGGCCTTCGCCGACCGCGGCTACTCGGACGACGGCACGCTCGCGCCGCGCGGCAAGCCGGGCGACCTGATCAAGGACGAATCGAAGGCGGTGGCGCAGGCGCTCGGCATGGTCGAGCAGGGCTGCGTCACCAGCCTGACGGGCAAGCGCGTGCCGGTGGCGCCGGACACGCTCTGCCTGCACGGTGACCAGCCCGACGCGGTGGCCTTCGCCCGGGCGCTGCGCCAGGCATTTGCCGGCCGCGGCATCGCGGTGGGCGCACCGTAGGAAAGCAAGGTAAAGGAACCCGCAACGATGAGCAGCAAGCTATTCACTCCCATCCGGCTCGGCGGCGTCGAGCTGTCCAACCGCATCGTGGTGTCGCCGATGTGCCAGTACTCGGCTGACGACGGCTCGATGACCGACTGGCACATGATGCATCTGGGCAGCCTTGCCGTCTCGGGCGCCGGCCTGCTGATGATCGAGGCGACCGGCGTCACGCGCGAAGGCCGCATCTCGCACGGCTGCACCGGTCTGTACAGCGACAACAACGAGGCGGCGATGAGGCGCGTGGTCGAGGCCTGCCGGCGCGTGACCCGCAGCCCGATCGGCGTGCAGATCGGCCACGCCGGGCGCAAGGCCTCGGCGCAGGTGCCGTGGCTGGGCGGCAAGGCGCTGTCCGCGGCCGAGTCGCCCTGGCAGACCGTGGCGCCGTCCGCGCTCGCCTACGACGAGGGATGGCACACGCCGCGCGAGCTGTCCGCGGCGGACATCGCCGGCCTGGCGCAGGCCTTCACCGCGGCCGCCGGGCGCGCGCTGCGCATCGGCCTGGAGGTGGTCGAGCTGCACTCGGCGCACGGCTACCTGCTGCACCAGTTCCTCTCGCCGCTCTCCAACAGGCGCAGTGACCGCTACGGCGGCAGCCTCGAGAACCGCATGCGCGCCCCGCTCGAGATCGCGCAGGCGCTGCGCGCGGCCTGGCCCAGGGAGCGCTGCCTGGGCGCGCGCATCACCGCGAGCGACTGGGCCGAGGGCGGCTTCGAGGCCGACGATGCGGTGGCTTACGCCAAGGCGCTCGCGCGCATCGGCTTCGACTACGTCTGCGTCTCGAGCGGCGGCGCGGTGCCGCAGCAGCGCATCAAGGTCGCGCCCGGCTACCAGGTGCCGTTCGCCGAGAAGGTCAAGCAGGGCGCGCCGATCGCGGTGCGCGCGGTGGGCATGATCGCCGACCCCGATCAGGCCGAGAGCATCGTCGCCTCGGGCAAGGCGGACATGGTCGCGCTCGCGCGCGGCTTCCTCGACGATCCGCGCTGGGTCTGGCACGCCGCCGAGAAGCTCGGCGCCAGGGCGGAGTACCCGCCGCAGTACGCGCGCAGCCGGCCGGAGCTCTGGCCGGGGGCGAAGCTCGCCCGCCCGGCCTGAGCCGGGGCGCTTCAGGCGCTGCGCAGTTGCACGCCGCCGACCAGGTCCTGGGAAATGTAGTGCCGTCGATAGGTCTCGAATGGCACGCGATCGGCGGCTTCGATGCGGCGCTGCTCTGCGATCGACTCGGCGGCCATGCGCGCATAGCGGCGCTCGGTTTCGGGCGCGAGCGGTGCGCGCAGCAGCGCGTCGCGGTGGCGCTGCGACTGCGCGGCGGCGAAGGCGACGTAGCTGTCGCCGAAGCCGTCGTGCATCGCGCGCAACACCCGCGCCGACGGCGTGGCCGAAGCGTCGCGCAGCGCGGCCCCGGCGTCCGCCAGGACGTCGCGATAAATCCGGTCGCGATGCGCCGCGTCCAGCGCTTCGGCGATCGGGGCGAATGCGTCGACCAGCTCGAGGCCCCACTCCGAGAGGCTGCGCTGCTCTCCGTTGCGGCATAGCTGCAGGCCCGGCTCCCGGCCGTAGGCGGCCACCCGATGCTGGTTGCGCGAGATGTTGGCGATCTCGTCCGAATTGTCCGGCGCGCTGTCGGCGAGCAGGCAATGCAGCAGGAACATGTCCAGCAGGCGCATCGCGCGCGCGTCGATGCCGACCGGGAGGAACGGGTCGATGTCGACCAGGCGCACCTCGACGTAGGCGACGCCGCGCTCGCCCAGCGCGTGCAGCGGCCGCTCGCCGGGACGAATGAGCTGCTTGGGCCGGATCGTGCCGTAGAACTCGTTCTCGATCTGCAGCAGGCTGGTGGAAAGCTGGCGATACTCGTCGCCGTCGCGGATTCCGATCGCCTCGTAGGGAGGATAGGGCCGGGTGAGCGCCGGGTTGAGCGAGGCGGCATAGCTCTTGAGGCTGTTGAAGCTGACCGCGAGGGAGGCCTGCGCGTCGCTCTGGTAGCCGAGCGGCCCCATGCGCAGCGACGTGCCCCAGGGCATGTAGAGCGTGCCCTCGCCCAGGGGCTGCAGCTGGTGCTCGCGCCCGGCGACGAAGCTGCTGCACACCGCGGGCGAGGCGCCCAGCAGGTAGAGCAGCAGCCAGGAGTGGCGCCGGAAGTTGCGGATCAGGCCGAAGTAGGCGTCGTTGCGGTAGTCGGCGGTCGAGCCTTCGCGCGCGTCGGCGCGCTGCAGCTCGGGCCAGGCGTCTTCAGGCAGCGAGAAGTTATAGTGGATGCCGGAGATGGTCTGCATGCGCCGGCCGTAGCGATGCGCGAGGCCGTGGCGGTACACCGTTTTGGCGCGCCCGACGTTGGAGCCGCCGTAGCGGCCGATCGGAATCAGGTCGTCCGCCGGCAGCCTGCAGGGCATGCTGCTGCACCACAGCAGCTCGTCCCCGAGCGCGCGGTAGACGACCTGGTGGATCTCGGTCAGCTCGCGCAGGCAGCCGTCGACGCCCGCGTGCACGCCCGTGATCAGCTCGAGCTGCGACTCGCTGAAATCGGTCGTGATGTGCTCGTGCGTGAGCGCCGAACCGAGCCCCGCCGGGTGCGGCGTGTCGGCAAGCGAGCCGTCAGGCCTGACGCGCAGGCCCTCCTTCTCGATGCCGCGCCGGATCTCTGCCAGCGTCTCGGGCGCAAGCGCGCGTAAGCGTTTATCAATTGGGGTCAAGCAGGTTGTCCCGGACCGAAACAGGCGTTAGGGTAGCAGAAGGAGGCAAATGCAATGTCATTCTCGATGCGCGACATCGTCGTTTCGACCGTCGCCTATTTCGTGGCGGCCTTTTTCATCAAGCGCCAGTTCGATGATATGGACATCCCGCGCGGCATGACGCGCAGCGCGCTCGTCTTTGCGCTCGCGCTGGGCGCGGCCTACGCGGTGCAGGCCGCGGTGGACTGGGTGATCCCCGCGTGAAGGCGGGGCGCATCGACCCGGACGAATTTCGCGTCGGACCGCACGAGCGGGTAAAGCTCGCGAAGCGCCCGACGCGGGTCGCGCCTTTCTACCGCTCCGCGGCGCACTACGAGAAGCTGCTGGCGCAAGACGTCGCGCAGCTTGCCGAGCTGCAGGCCATGCACTATGCGCACAATCGCTACGCGCTGCTGCTGATCTTCCAGGCGATGGATGCGGCGGGCAAGGACGGCGCGATCAAGCACGTCATGTCGGGCGTCAACCCGCAGGGCTGCGAGGTCTACAGCTTCAAGCACCCGAGTGCGACCGAGCTCGAGCACGACTTCCTCTGGCGCGCGGTGCAGCGCCTGCCCGAGCGCGGCCGCATCGGCATCTTCAACCGCTCTTACTACGAGGAAGTGCTGATCGTGCGCGTGCACCCCGAGATCCTGCGCGGCCAGGGGCTGCCCAAGGAAGCGCTCGAGTCGGACGACCTGTGGCGCGACCGCTATCGCTCGATCGTCGGGCTGGAGAAGCACCTGCAGCGCAACGGCACGCGGGTGGTGAAGTTCTTCCTCCACCTGTCCAAGGAAGAGCAGCGCAAGCGCTTCCTCGCGCGCATCGACGACCCCGACAAGAACTGGAAGCTCTCCATGGCCGACATCGAGGAGCGCGGCTACTGGGAGCAGTACATGCAGGCCTACCAGGCCTGCCTCGGCGCCACCAGCACCCGCCACGCGCCCTGGTACGTGGTGCCGGCGGACGACAAGGAAAACGCGCGCCTGATCGTTTCCGCGGTCGTGCTCGACGCGTTCAGGCGCCTGGGCGTGCACTACCCGCGCCCGAGCGCCGCGCACCGGCGCGAGCTGCTGTCGATCCGCAAGCGGCTGGCGAAATAGCGCCTCAGCGCCTGCGCCCGAACGGCGGGCGGCCGCGCCAGTACTGGATCATCAGCCAGGCGCCGAGCATGCCGCCCAGGTGCGCGAAATGCGCCACGTTGACCTCCATTCCCGAGACGCCGAGAAACAGCTCGAGCACGCCGTACAGCGTCACGAACAGCCAGGCCGGCATCGGAATCGGCGGAATCAGCAGCACGATCGTCTGGCGCGGGAAATACATCGCGAACGCGAGCAGCACGCCGAACACTCCGCCCGAGGCGCCAATCGTCGGGTAGGGGTCGGCGCCGGTGAATGACGCGTAGGCGAGCTGGGACAGCCCGGCAGTGATGATGCTGGCGAGGTACAGGTTGAGGAAGCGCTTGGGGCCGAACAGGCGCTCGAGCTGGCCGCCGAACATGTACAGCGCAAACATGTTGAAGAATATGTGCATCACGCTGCCGTGCAGGAAGCCGTAGGTGATCACCTGCCAGGGCTGGAATCCCGGCATGCCGCCGTAGACCGATGCCGTGCTGAGCGGCCACAGCCCGAGGTAGACGATCATCGGGTCGCCGACCATCTGCTGCAGCAGATAGACGACGACGTTGGCCAGGATCAGCCCGCGCGTGACGGGCGGCAGGTTGCCGAACACGTCAGGAGCCCGCGACGACCGCCATGTTGTCCTTCACCGACTTGACGCCGGCGACGCCGGACGCGGCGCGCAGCGCGACGTGGCGCTTGGCCGCTTCGGGCACGGTGCCCCACAGCGTCACCGTCCCGCTGCTGGCGGTGACGTCGATGCCGTCGGCGAGCGAGCCGAGCGAGGCGCGCAGCGCGTCGTGTACCTTCGCTGCCAGCGCCTTGTCCGGATCCGGCTTGTCGGCCGGCGCGGGCGCCGGCGCGACGGCGGGCGCGGGCGCCGCTTGCGCCTGCGGCGCCGCGGGTGCAGGCGCGGCAGCCTGCGGCTTGGGCGGCGGAGGCGACGACTCGCCGCAGGCCGCAAGCGCGAGCGCGCCTGAAGCGGTGATGACCAGGATCAAACTTTTGCCGTGCCGTTGGTTATTTCGTCTCATCGCGGTCTCCTTTCCCGGCGCAATGATCGCATGTCTCATGCATGCGGTATCCTAGCAGCCGACGATTCTGTCATTCCCGCAATGAAGACCCGGGCACTCCCCCTCGTTGTGCTGGTGCTGGCCGCCGCGCTCGGCGCCGCAGCCTGGTGGTGGACGCAGCGCGAGGCGCCCGCGACCGGCGGCGCGATCGTGCTGCACGGCAACGTCGACATCCGGCAAGTGGACCTGGCGTTCAACTCGGCGGGGCGCGTGACCCAGGTGCTGGCGCGCGAGGGCGAGCGGGTGGAAAAAGGCCAGCTGCTCGCGACGCTCGACATGCAGCGCCTGCGCCAGGTCGAGGCGCAGGCCGCGGCGCAGGCCGCGGCGCAGAGCCAAGTGCTGGCGCGCCTGGAAGCGGGATCGCGGCCGGAGGAGATCGCCAAGGCGCGCGCCGACGCCGAGGCCGCGCGGGTGGATGCGGCGAACGCCGCGCACAGCTACACGCGCGTGCGGGACCTGGCGGCGAAGCATTTCGTGCCTCAGCAGCAGGCCGACGACGCGCGCGCCGCGGCGGAGGCGGCGGCAGCGCGGCTCAACAGCGCGCGCGAGGCGCTGCGACTGGTGGTGCTCGGGCCGCGCGTGGAGGACATCGCCGCCGCCAAGGCGACGCTCGCGGCGAACGAGGCCGCGCTCGCGGTCGCGCGGCGCGACCTGGCCGAGGCCGAGCTGCACGCGCCCTCGGCGGGCGTGATCGAGAGCCGCGTGCTCGAGCCGGGCGACATGGCTTCGCCGCAGAAGCCCGTCTACACGCTCGCGCTCACCGATCCGCTCTGGGTGCGCGTCTACGTGCCGGAGACCGACCTCGGCCGGATCCGTCCCGGAAGCGTGGCCGAGATCGTCACCGACAGCCACCCCGGCCGGCGCTACCGCGGCTGGGTCGGTTATGTCTCGCCCAGCGCCGAGTTCACCCCCAAGTCGGTCGAGACGCGCGAGGTGCGCACCACGCTCGTGTACGAGGTGCGCGTGTTCGCGTGCGCGCCGGCCGACGGGCTGCGCCTGGGCATGCCCGCCACCGTTTCGATCGAGCCGGATCAGCCCGCGCCGGCTGAAGGCGGCCGCGCGCCGGACCCCTGTAAAAGCGGCGCATGAGCGCGCCGCAGGCGGTGCTCGAACTTGCCGCGGTGGCGAAGACGTTTCGCGCCGGCAAGCGCGAGCTGCGCGCGCTGCGCGGCGTGAGCCTGCGCATGGAGCGCGGCCTGGTGATGGGGCTGGTCGGCCCGGACGGCGCCGGCAAGACCACGCTGATGCGGCTCGCCGCGGGGCTGCTCGCGCCCGACTCGGGCCAGGTCACGGTGCTCGGGCTCGACGCCACGCGCCAGTCGCTCGAGGTGCAGGCGAGCCTGGGCTACATGCCGCAGCGCTTCGGCCTGTACGAGGACCTGAGCGTGCAGGAGAACCTCGACCTCTACGCCGACCTGCAGGGCGTGCCGCGCGCCGAGCGCGCCGGGCGCTATGCCGGGCTGATGAAGATGACCGGCCTGGCGCCGTTCACCGCGCGCCTGGCGGGGCGCCTGTCGGGCGGCATGAAGCAGAAGCTCGGCCTCGCCTGTACGCTGGTGCGCGCGCCGGAGCTGCTGCTGCTCGACGAGCCGACGGTCGGCGTCGACCCGGTTTCGCGCCGCGAGCTGTGGCAGATCGTGTACCGGCTGGTCAAGAGCGAGGGCATGAGCGTGCTGCTGTCGACCGCCTACCTGGACGAGGCCGAGCGCTGCGACCGGGTGCTGCTGCTGCACGAGGGCGAAGCGCTCGAGGAGGGCGAGCCGGCGGCGCTCAGCGCGCCGATGCGCGGGCGATGCTTTCTCGCGCACGGCGGGAGCGCCGGCAGGCGCGCGCTGCAGGAAGCCGCGCGGCGCGCGCCGGGCGTGATCGACGCGCTGATCCAGGGCGCCGACGTGCGGCTGGTGACCGAGGCCGGCGCCGCACCGCCGGCGCTGGAAGGCGCGCGCGTCGAGCCGGTCGCGCCGCGCTTCGAGGACGCCTTCGTCGCGCTGCTGCGCAAGCGCGGATCATCGAGCGCGCAGCCGGTCAAGACGTCGCTCGACGAACACGAAAACCTTCGCCGCGACGAGGTGGTGATCGAAGTGCGCGGCGCGCAGCGCCGGTTCGGCGACTTCTATGCCGTGAAGGACGTCAGCTTCGAGGTGCGCCGGGGCGAGATCTTCGGCCTGCTGGGCGCCAACGGCGCCGGCAAGTCGACCACGTTCCGCATGCTGTGCGGGCTGCTGCCGGCGAGCGCCGGGTCGCCTGCGCGTGGCGGGCGTCGACCTGCGCCACGGCGCGGCGGCGGCGCGCGCGCGCATCGGCTACATGTCGCAGAAGTTCTCGCTCTACGGCAACCTGAGCGTGCGCCAGAACGTGCGAGTTCTTCGCCGGCGCCTACGGCCTGGCGGGCGCGCGCCGCGCCGAGCGCGTGGCCTGGGCGCTGGAAGGGTTCGACCTGGCCGAGGCCGCCGACGACGCGAGCGCCGAGCTCGCGCTGGGTTACAAGCAGCGCCTGGCGATGGCCTGCGCGCTGATGCACGAGCCCGAGATCCTGTTCCTCGACGAGCCGACCTCGGGCGTCGACCCGCTCGCGCGGCGCGAGTTCTGGCGCCGCATCAACGCGCTCGCGCACCAGGGCGTGACGGTCCTGGTGACGACGCACTTCATGGAGGAGGCCGAGTACTGCGACCGGCTCGCGATCATGGCCGCGGGCGAGATCCTCGCCACCGGCCAGCCGGCCGAGATCAAGGTGCGCGCGCGCGCCGACGGCGCTCCCGAGCCGACCATGGAGGACGCCTTCATCCGCCTGATCGAGGGCGCCGAGGCGGCGCGCGCGGCGGCCGAGGTGCGGCCCATGAGCGCGCGCGGCGGCAGGGCGATGCGGCTGCGCGGGCTGGTGCGCAAGGAGTTCCTGCAGATCCTGCGCGACCCGAGCAGCATCGCGATCGCGTTCGTGCTGCCGGTCGCGCTGCTGCTCCTGTTCGGCTACGGCCTTTCGCTCGACGTGGAGCACGTGCCGATCGCGCTGGTGGTCGAGCAGCCGAGCGCCGACAGCGCCGATTTCGCGGCGTCGTTCGAGGGCTCGCGCTACTTCTCGCCGCGGCGCATGAGTGACATGGGCGCCGCCACCGAGGCGCTGCTGGCGGGCTCGGTGGACGCAATCGTGCACCTGCGCAGCGACTTCGCCGCGCGCGAGCGCAGCGCCGAGGGCGCGGCGGTGCAGGTGATCGTCAACGGCGTCGACGCCAACAACGCGCGCCTGGTCGAGGGCTACCTGGACGGCGCGCTCTCGACCTGGCTCGCGCAGCGCGCGGCGGCGCAGGGCCTCGACCCGCCGATCCCGGTGCGCATCGAGCACCGCGTCTGGTACAACCCCGACCTGCGCAGCCGCAACTTCCTGGTGCCCGGGCTGGTGGTGGTGATCATGACCCTGACCGGCGCGCTGCTGACCGCGATGGTGATGGCGCGCGAGTGGGAGCGCGGCACGATGGAGGCGCTGCTGGTCACCCCGGTGGCGGCGGGCGAGATCCTGGTCGGCAAGCTGGTGCCGTACTTCATCCTCGGCATCGGCGGCATGCTGCTGTCGGTGGCGATGGCGCGCTGGCTGTTCGGCGTGCCGCTCGCGGGCTCGTTCTGGCTGCTGCTGGCGACCTCGTCGGTGTTCCTGCTGGTGGCGCTCGGCATGGGGCTGCTGATCTCGAGCGTGGCGAAGAGCCAGTACGTCGCCGGCCAGGTGGCCCTGATCACCACCTTCCTGCCGGCGTTCCTGCTCTCCGGCATGATCTTCGAGATCGGCAACATGCCCGCGGTGGTGCGCGCGATCACGCACCTGTTCGCGGCGCGCTACTTCGTCGCCATCGTCACCACGCTGTTCCTCGCCGGCGACGTCTGGTCGGTGGTGCTGCCCAATACGCTCGCGCTCGCGCTCATGGCCCTGATCTTCCTCGGCCTGACCTGGCGCCGCGCGCGCAAGCGCCTGGAGTGAGCGCCATGTGGGGACGGATCGCCGCGCTGATGAAGAAGGAGTTCCTGGCGGTGCTGAAGGACACCAGGAGCCGGCTGCTGCTGGTGCTGCCGCCGATGATCCAGCTGCTGGTATTCGGCTACGCCGCGACCTACGACCTGAAACAGGTGCCGTACGCGATCTACAACGAGGACGGCGGCGTGCTGTCGCGCCGGCTCGAGGCGGACTTCCGCGGCACGGCGAGCTTCCGCGAGGCCGCTCGCATCCGCTCGGGCGAGCGGATCGCGCCGCTGGTCGATGGCCGCGAGGTGCTGCTGGTGATCCACATCGGGCCGCAGTTCGGGCGCGACCTCGCGAGCGGCCGGCCCGCGACGCTGCAGCTGATCGTCGACGGGCGCAATTCGAACACCGCGCTGGTCGCGGTCGGCTACGTGCGGCAGATCGTTGCGCGCTTCAGCGACGCCTGGAGCGAGTCGCAGGGGTTGGCGCGCGTCCCGGTGCGGCTCGACACGCGCGCCTGGTTCAACCCCAACCTGGAGAGCCGCTGGTTCTTTCTGCCCGGAATCATCGGCATCCTCACGCTCCTGATCACGATGCTGCTGACCGGGCTGACCGTGGCGCGCGAGCGCGAGCAGGGCACGTTCGACCAGTTGCTGGTGACGCCGCTGCGCCCGTTCGAGGTGCTGGTGGGCAAGGCGCTGCCCGGCTTCATCATCGGGCTGATAGAGGCGAGCGTGATCGCTTCGGTCGCGGTGCTGTGGTTCCGCATTCCGCTGCTCGGCAACATCGCCACGCTCTACCTCGGGCTGGCGCTGTTCCTGCTCTCGGCGGTCGGCATGGGGCTGATGATCTCGGCCCTGGCGGCGACCCAGCAGCAAGGCCTGCTCGGCGCGTTCCTGTTCATGGTCCCGGCGGTGATTCTTTCGGGCTTCGCCACTCCGATCGCCAACATGCCGGCCGCGGTGCAGCTGCTGACCTACCTCGACCCGCTGCGCTATTTCCTGGTCGTGCTGCGCAAGCTGTTCCTCGAGGGCGTGCCGGCGTCGATCCTGGTGCACGAGCTGTGGCCCATGGCGCTCATCGGGGTGGTGAGTCAGACGCTCGCGGCGTGGCTGTTCCGCGCCCGGATGTACTGAGGCTGCGCCGTGCATGAGCTCGTTGCCGACTGCGAACGCGAGGCGCTCGCCCTGCTGCGCGAGAATCTAGGGCCGGGCGGAATCGTGGCGGCCGGGCGCGGCGCCGCGGCGAGCCGGCGCGGCTACGACCTGGTGTTCGCGCGCGACGCGGCCGTTTGCGCCCTCGCGATGGCGCTCTCGGGCGACGCGCAGCTCGAGCGCGGCGCGGCCGCGGGGCTGGGCACGCTGGCCGAGCGCCAGGCCGACAACGGGCAGATCCCCAAGTTCGTCGACCGCGGCTCGGGCAGCGGCGACTTCTGGTACCTCGGCTGCATCGACGCGACGCTGTGGTGGCTCGTCGCGCTGCGCTGGCTGGAGTCGCACGGCGTGCAGCGCCGCGCGCTCGCCAAGCTGGCGCCGCACGCGGCGCGCGCGCTCGCCTGGCTCCAGGCGCAGGAGCATCCGCGCATTGGCCTGCTGCAGCAGAACGAGGCGAGCGACTGGGCCGACATCATGCCGCGCTCCGGCTTCGTGCTCTACTCGAATGCATTGTGGTACCGGGTCAAGCGGCTCTACGGCCTGGCGGGCGCGGAGGCGACGCGGCGCCACTTCAACCAGCTCTTCCTGCCGAGCGACCGCGACGTGCCGGACTACCGGCGGCTGCGCCTGCTGGCGCACTACGCGCGCCGCAAGCGAAGCTTTCCCGACCTCTACCTGAGCTTCGTCAACCTCGCCGCCGCCGGCGACGAGGGCGATGTGTTCGGCAACCTGCTCGGGGCGCTGTTCGGCCTCGCCGACGGCGCGCGCGCCGCGGCGATGCTGCGCGCGATCGCGCGCGCCCAGGCCGGCGCGCCGCACCCGGTGCGCGTCACCTGCCGGCCGATCCCGCCGGGGGACCCGCTGTGGCGGCCCTACATGAGCCGCCACCAGCAGAACTTCGAGCATCAGTACCACAACGGCGGCATCTGGCCGATGGTGGGTGGCTTCTGGGTCGCCGCGCTGGCGGCGCGCGGGATGAAGGCGAAGGCGGGGGACGAATTGCTCAGGCTCGCCCGTGCCAACGCGGTGAATCGCTGGGAGTTCAACGAGTGGTTCCACGGCCTGACCGGCAAGCCGAGCGGCATGCCGCGCCAGTCGTGGAACGCGGCGAGCTTCCTGCTCGCGCGCCGCGCGCTCGACAAGAAGCTGTTCTAGAGCCCGAGGTAGGCCTGGCGCACGCGGTCGTCGTGCAAGAGCGCGCTGCCCGCGCCGGACATGACGATGCCGCCGTTCTCGAGCACGTAGGCGTGCTGCGAGAGCTTGAGCGAGAGCGCGACGTTCTGCTCCACCAGCAGGATGGTAAGCCCCCTCGCGTGCAGCATGCGGATGGTGCGGAACACCTCCTGCACCACGGTGGGCGCCAGGCCGAGCGAGGGCTCGTCGAACATGATCAGCTCGGGCTGGCCCATCAGGCAGCGGCCGATGGCGAGCATCTGCTGCTCGCCGCCGGAGAGCGTGCCGGCGAGCTGGCCGTGACGCTCCGCGAGGCGCGGAAACAACGCGTACACCTCGTCGAGAGTGCGCGCGGCATGGCTGCGCGCGCGCGGCAGCAGGCCGCCCATCGCCAGGTTCTCCGCCACCGTGAGCGAGGGAAACACCTGCCGCCCCTCCGCCACCTGGCCGATCCCGAGGTTGCAGATCTGATGCGACTGCAGTCTCGTGATGTCCGTTTGTCCGAACAGGACCTTCCCGGAGCGAGCCCGCTCGATGCCGGCGATGGCGCGGATGAGCGATGTCTTGCCGGCGCCGTTGGCGCCGACGATGGCCACGATTTCGCCCTGCGGCACCTCGAGCGAGACGCCCGCGAGCGCCTGCGCGTCGCCGTAGAACACGTCGAGCGCCCGCACCGAAAGCAGCGGCGCGCTCATACCTCGGTCTCCTCGCCCAGGTAGCACTCGAGCACCGCGGGGTCGCGCACCACGTCCTCCGGCGCGCCATGGGCGATGATCTCGCCGTGGTGCAGCACCACGACCTGCCGCGCGAGCGCCATCACCGCGCGCATCACGTGCTCGATGAGAAGGATCGTGAGGCCGCCGCGGTTGAGCTCGCGGAACACTTCGACCATCTGGTCGCACTCGGTGGGGCGCAGCCCTGCCATCACCTCGTCCAGCAGCAGCAGGCGCGGGCCGGTGGCGAGCGCGCGCGCGACCTCCAGCCGCTTGCGATCGGGCAGCGTGAGCGAGGAAGCGGGCAGATCCTTCTTTGCGCCAAGGTTCATTCTTTCCAGGATCTCCAGCGCGAGGCGGCGGGCCTGCGGCACGCGCCGCTCGCGATGCAGCGCGCCGACGATCACGTTGTCGAGCACCGACAGGCCGGCGAAGGGCTTGACCACCTGGAAGGTGCGGCCCACGCCTGCGGCGCAGACCTGGTCGGGACGCAGGCGGTCGATCCTGCGCCCGGCGAAAACGATCTCGCCCGCGTCGGGCGAGTACACCCCCGCGGCCATGTTGAAGATGGTGGTCTTGCCCGCGCCGTTCGGCCCGATCAGCGCCACCAGCCCGCTCTCGGCGACCTCGAACGAGGCGCGCGTCACCGCGCGCAGGCCGCGGAACGACTTCGACAGCGAGCGGATCTCGAGCAGCGCCACGTCAGGCCTTGCGCCCCAGGCCGAGCCGCTTCGCCAGCGGCGGCCAGATGCCGTTCGGCAGGAACATCACCACCAGCAGCAGTATGACGCCGTAGAACACCTGCTTCACGCCCGGGATGTCCCAGCCCATCGCGCTCACCAGGTTGTTGAGGGAGTCCGCCAGCGTGGTGAGCAGCGCCGCGCCGAGGATCGGGCCGAACAGGGTTCCCACGCCGCCCACGATCGGGCCGAGGATGATCTCGATCGACTGGCTGATGTGGAAGATCTGTTCCGGGAACAGGTTGTTGTAGTAGAACGCGAAGAACACGCCGGCGAGCGAGGTCATCGCGGCGCTGATCGCGACCGCCAGCAGTTTCCAGCGGAAGGTGTTGATGCCGAGCGCGCGCGCGGCGTCCTCGTCCTCGCGGATCGCCTGCCAGTAGTAGCCGGCGCGGCTGCGCAGCAGCCAGGCGCAGAGCGCGAACGCGCCCGCGGCGAGCGCCAGCATCACGTAGTAGAACATGGTCGGCGTGCCGCGCAGGTTGGCGAGGTCGATGCTGGTGCGCTGCCCGACCTTGAGGAACAGCCCGCCCGGGCCGCCGAGCCAGCCGATGTGGTCGAAGCCGATGCGGGTGAACTCGGCGAAGGCGATGGTGAGCAGCGCGAAATACACGCCCGAGATGCCGAAGCGGAAGGCGAGCAGGCCAATCGCCGTGCCAGCGGCCACGCACAGCGCCATGGCGAGCCAGACACCGGCCCAGGGACCGATGCCGAACTTCACGAACAGGGCAGCGGCGGCATAGGCGCCGAGCCCGACGAACAGCGAGTGCCCGAGCGAGAGCTGCCCGGCGAAGCCCATCATCACGTTCCAGGCCTGTCCGGTGAAGGCGAAATACAGCGCCAGCGTCGCGACCGACAGGACGTAGTTGCCCGCCATGTAGGGCAGCGCGCTCAGGACCGCGGCCAGCGCGCCCAGCAACAACCGGGCCCTCACGCCTTCCTCCCAAGCAGCCCCTGCGGGCGGAACAGCAGCACCACGATCAGCAGCGCGAAGCTGATCATGCTCTTGGCCGAAGGGTCGATGAACAGTCCCGCCAGCGCCTCGGAAACACCGATCAGGACGCCGCCCAGCAGCGCGCCCGGCATCGAGCCCAGGCCGCCCACGATCACGATCACGAAGCCGAGCAGGGTGTAGCTCGGCCCGACCGAAGGCGCGACCTCGACCAGCAGCGTCATCATGCAGCCGGCGACCGCCACGCAGGCAGCGCCGAGGCCGAAGGTGAGGGCATACAGGTGCTTGACGTCGAGCCCGACGATTTGCGCGCCAAGGTGGTTGTCGGCGCAGGCGCGAATCGCGGTGCCGGTGCGCGAGAAGCGGAAGAACGCGAATAGCCCTGCGGTGGTGGCGAGCGCGCTCAGCGCGGCGTACACGCGCGCCTTGTCGACGATGATCTGGCCGATCGCCCAGGAGTCGAGCTGGTAGTCGGTCTGCACGTTGCGCGCGTCGGGTCCGAACACCATCAGCATGACGTTGGTGAGGATCGTCGCCACCGCCACCAGCAGGATGAACTGCGAGTGCTCAGGCCGCGTGATGAACGGGTTGATCAGCCCGGCCTGCAGCGCGTAGCCGAGGGCGAAGAACAGCGCCGCCACCGGCAGCGCGGCAAGAATCGGGTCAAGCTTGAAGGCGCCGAACAGCAGCACCGCGGCGTACATGGCGATGGTCATCATCTCGCCGTGCGCGAAGTTGACCACCCGCACCACGCCGAAGATGACCGACAGGCCGAGCGCCATCAGGCCGTAGACGAGCCCGGTGAGCACGCCTGCGATGACGACGTTGGCGACCAGGGTGGCGGACATGCGAAAAAAAGGCCGGCGCTCGCCGGCCTTCTCCTCAGGCGCGCGCGCTCAGGACCCCTTGTACTCGGGCCAGGGGAACACCGGCTTCGCCTCGGCGGCGTACTCGGGCAGCACGACCCGCGGCGTGCCGTCCAGGATCTGGACGCAGGCGGACTGGTTGCCCTCGACCTGGCCCTTGGGATTGAACTTGATCGGTCCGCCGAGCATCACGCGCTTTTCAATGTCGGTGGCGCGGATCGCGTCGGCAAGCGCCTTCGGGTCGGTGCTGCCGGCGCGCCTGAAGGCGTCGGCGGCGATCATGATCGCCTCGAAGGTGTAGCCGATGTTGAGGCCGTGGTAGACGAACTTCTCGCCGGGGTTGCGCTTGCGGAACGCTTCCTCGACGATGCCGGTCAGCGCGCCCTTGGGGTTGTACCAGGGCGGGTTGTCGATGCAGAAGTCCGCGTACTTGCCGAGCGATTTGGCGAACTGCTCCTCGTAGATGCCCGGCGAGCCGGGGTCGATCACGCCCATCGGGTGCCAGCGCTGCTTCACCATCTCGCGGCGCAGCACGATCGAATCGTTGAGCCTGCACACCAAGAGCAGAAAATCTGCGTTGGCCGCCTTGGCCTTGGACACCTCGACCGAGAGGTCCTTGGCCGCCGGGTCGTAGGCGATGGTATCGACGATCTTGAACGGCAGCTGCGTCAGGTGCGGCATCAGCGCGTTGATGCCGCGCGTCATGGCCTGGCCGAAGGTGTCGTTGACGTGCATGTAGACCGCCGTGCGCGCCACGACGTGGGTGGCCTGCAACAGGTCGCCAATCAGCGACAGGCCGTTCTTGACCAGCTCGCCCGCGGTCGGGAAGTTGCGGAACACGAACTTGTATCCCTGCTCGGTGATCTGCGGCGCGGCGGCGATGTTGACCACCAGCGGCACGCCGCGCTGCTCGGCGACCTGGGCGATTGCCGCGGTCTGCCCCGAGTCGAACGCGCCGACCAGAACGTGCGCGCCCTCCTGGATCAGGCGCTCGGCGCGGGTGCGCGCGGTGTTGACGTTCGATTCGGTATCGGCGTTCATGATCTCGATGTCGACCCCGAGCATCGACTTGAGCACCGCCGGGGCGAGGTCGGCGCCGAGCTGGCAGGACTGGCCGATCAGGGCCTCGTAGCTCGAGCGCGGCAGCAGCACGCCGACCTTGAGCTTGCCGGCCGCGCGCGCGATGCCGAAGGGCGAAAGCGCGGCAGCTCCGGCCACGACGACGTTTCTGTTGAAAGTTCTGCGGTCCATATCTCCTCCTCCTGGATTGCGCGGGAATGTTATAGACCATTACAATCTGACGGTCAATGACGAAGCGGCCCCCATCGCCCCACCGCCCGCGCGCCCTGGCGCCGATCTCGCGCGTGGCGGGGCTCGACTACGGGGTGCTGGACGAGCTGCTGGGCTACTCGCTGCGCCGCGCGCAGGTGGCGATGTTCCTCGCCTTCCACTCCGCGACCAAGGGCCAGCACATCACGCCGCCGCGCTTCACCGCGCTGGTGGTCGTCGGCGCCAATGCCGGCATCAGCCAGTCGACGCTCGGCGCGGTGCTGGGCATCGCGCGCTCGGGCGCGATGCTGCTGACCGACTGGATGGTCGGGCGCGGCCTGGTCGAGCGCCGCCGGCGCCCGAACGACGGCCGCGCCTGGGGCCTGCACCTGACGCCGCGCGGCGCGCAGGCGCTCGACAAGATGCAGGCCGCGGTGCTGGCGGAGGACCGCCGCCGCGGCGCCAAGCTGAGCGCCGCCGAGCGGCGCGAGCTGCTGCGCCTGCTGGAGAAGCTCGCCGGCTAGCGCGGCGCCATGCGCAGCGCGCCGTCGAGGCGGATCACCTCGCCGTTGAGCTGGATGTTCTCGACGATGTGCAGCGCGAGCCGGGCGTACTCTTCCGGCGTGCCGAGTCGCTTGGGAAAGGGGATCGAGGCGGCGAGCGACTGCTGCACTTCTTCGGGCAGCTTGCCCAGCAGCGGCGTGTGGAAAATTCCGGGCGCGATCGTCATCACCCGCACGCCGAACTGCGCGAGATCCCTCGCCAGCGGCAGCGTCATCGACACGATCCCGCCCTTGGACGCCGCGTAGGCGACCTGGCCGATCTGTCCGTCGTAGGCGGCGATCGAGGAGGTGTTGATCATCACGCCGCGCTCGCCGTCGGCGAGCGCGGGCAGCGTGATCATGTCCGCCGCGGCGAGGCGCATCATGTTGAAGCTGCCCACCAGGTTCACGTTGATGATGCGCGTGAATTGTTCGAGCGGCATCGGGCCGTCCTTGCCCACCAGGCGCTTGGCGCCGCCGATGCCGGCGCAGTTGACCAGGATGCGCGCCGGGCCGTGCGCGGCGCGCGCCTTCGCGACCGCCGCCTCGGCGCCGGCGCCGCTCGCGACGTCGCACTCGACGAACACCCCGCCGATCTCCGCCGCGCGCTTGGCGCCGAGCTCGGCGTTGACGTCTAGCAGCGCGACCTTCGCGCCCGCCTGCGCGAGCTTGCGCGCGGTGCCCGCGCCGAGCCCCGACGCGCCGCCGGTGACGAGCGCCACTTGGCCTTTGATTTCCATCTTCAGCTCCCCTTGTTGGATTGAGTGTTCTCGACCAGGAGCGCGATCCCCTGGCCGCCGCCGATGCAGGCCGAGGCGATGCCGTAGCGCCCGCCGCTGCGGCGCAGCTCGCGCGCCACGGTGAGAGTGAGGCGCACCCCGGTGGCAGCGAGCGGATGGCCGAGCGCGATCGCGCCGCCGTTGACGTTCACCTTGGCGCGGTCGATCCCCAGCTCGCGGATCACCGCCAGGCACTGCGCGCCGAAGGCCTCGTTGATCTCGAACCGGTCGATGGCGTCGAGCGCGAGCCCCTGGTCCTCGAGCAGGCGCCGGATCGCCGGCGCGGGGCCGATGCCCATGATCTCCGGCGGCACGCCTACCGCCGCGCCGCCGCGCACGCGCGCGAGCGGAGCGCGGCCGCTGCGCGCCGCGTAGTCGCCCGAGGCGACCAGCGCCGCGGCGGCGCCGTCGACGATCGCCGAGCTGTTGCCGCCGGTCTGCACCCCGCCGAAGGCCGGCTTGAGCTGCGCCAGCTGATCCAACGGCGAGGGGCGCGGGTGCGTGTCGCGCTCGACCCGGCCCGGCCGCGAAGGCACCCGGATGGCGCGCGCCTGGTAGCCCTCGAGCTCGAAGCGCTCGCTCGTCACCGGCGCGATCTCGCCGGCGAGGAAGCCGTCCGCCTGCGCCGCGAGCGCGCGCTCGAAGCTCTCGGCCGCGAAGCGGTCGACTTCCGGGCGCGAAATCGAGTACTTGCGCGCGAGGTTCTCGGCCGTGCCGCCCATGGTGACGTTCGCCGCGGGGTCGAGCAGCGCCTCCCAAAGGAAGTCCTTGAACTCGACCTGCCCCATGCGGAAGCCGCTGCGATGCGTGTACGCGGCGACCGGATTGCGCGTCATCGACTCGGTACCGACGCACAGGCCGAGGTCGATCTGGCCGAGCGCGATCGCGTCGCCCGCGCGCAGCACCAGCTCCATGCCGGTACCGCACACGCGCTGCGTGAGCGTGGCCGGCACCTCGAGCGGAACGCCGGAGTACAGGCCGATGTGGCGCGGCAGCATGTAGGCGTCGAAGCTCGCCTGCGCCATGCTGCCGGCGAACACATGCCCGACGTCGGCGGCGGGCACGCCCGAGCGGGCGAAGGCCTCGCGCGCGGCCTTGATGCCCATGTCGATCGGCGAGGCCTGCCCGAGCTCGTGGTTGTAGTCGGCGAACGGCGTGCGCACGCCGTCCAGCAGCCAGACGTCGTCGTAGCGGGTGATGAGGCCGTGCTTGCCTGCCATGTCGGTTTCCTAGGTTGACGGAAGGATGACGCGCGGCGACGGCGCCGCCGCGTACAGCTCCTCGACCAGCGCGGCGCGCGCCGCGAGCACCGCACGCTGGTTAAGCGAGCCTTTGTCGGTAATTTCGCCCGCGTCGATCGAAAGCGGCTCGGTGAGCAGCAGCGCGCGCGCGACGCGCTGAGAGCTCGAGCTCGCCTCGAGCGCGAGGCCGTCGACCAGGCGCTGGAAGAAGCGCCGCGTCTCGGGCGTGTCGAGCACGCCAGGGCGCGGAACGATCAGCGCGCCGACCTCGCCCCGGTCGTGGCCGGTGATGACCGCGTCCTGCACGTGGGGGTCGCCGGCGGCGATGATCCGCGCCCGCAGCGGTCCGACGCTCACCCAGGTACCGGTGTCGAGCTTGAAGTCCTCGGCGATGCGCCCGTCGAAGGCCAGTCCGCGCCGCGGGTCGGCCGGATCGACGAAGCGCGCCGCGTCGCCGCTGCGGTAGAAGCCGTCCTCGTCGAACGCCGCGCGGGTGAGAGACTCCCCGCGCCAGAAGCCGGGGGTCACGTTCGGCCCGCGGTAGCGCACCTCGAGCTTGTCGGCCACCGGCGCGAGGCGCAGTTCCATGCCGGGCGCCGGCAGGCCGATGCCGCCCGCGCGGCCGGCTTCCCAGTTGGCGCAGACCGCGAACGGCGCGGTCTCGGTCATGCCGAGACCGGTGATCATCAGGATGCGCTCGCCGACGGTGCGCTCGGCGATGCGGTGCAGGTTGTCCCAGATCGGCTGCGACAGGCTGGCGGCGGCGTAGAACATCATCTTCAGGCGCGAGAAGAAGCTCTTGGCCAAGTCGGGGTCGGCGTCGAGCGCCCGCGCCAGCTCCTCGAAGCCGCGCGGCACGTTGAAATACACCGTGGGCGCAATCTCGCGCAGATTGCGCAGCGTCTCGCCCACCAGTTGCGGCGTCGGCTTGCCCTCGTCGATGTAGAGCGTGCCGCCGTTGAACAGCGTGAGGCCGAAGTTGTGGCTGCCGCCGAAGGTGTGGTTCCACGGCAGCCAGTCGACCAGCACCGGCGGCTCCTCGGCGAGGAACGGCAGGCAGTCGACGATCATCTGCTGGTTGGCGACAAGCATGCGCTGGGTGTGGATCACCGCCTTCGGCAAGCCGGTCGAGCCGGAGGTGAGCAGGAACTTGCTGATCGTATCCGGTTCGATCGCCTGGTGCGCGGCGTCGACGCGCGGCGCGGCCGGGGTCGCCGCGAGCGCCGGGTAGTCCTTGCCCCACAGCACTTCGGTGCCCGAGGGGATCGCCGCCCCGACCGCCCTGGCGTAGCGCGCGTCGGCCGCGTACACCAGGCCGGGCGTCATCAGCTCGGCCGCGTAGCGCAGCTTGCCGAAGTCGCGCGAGACGAGCGAGTAGGCGGGCGACACCGGCACGTAGGGCACGCCGACGTGCAGCGCCGCGAGCGCGAGCATCGCGTGCTCGAGGTCGTTCTCCGACAGGATCATGAGCGGCCGCTCGGCATCCAGGCCGCGCGCGAGCAGCGCTGCGCCGATCGAGCGGGCCGTGGCGAGCGCCTCGGCGTAGCTGATCCGCCGCCAGCCGCCGTCGCTGCCACGCCGCGCGACGAAGCTGCGCTCCGGCGCTTCGTCGGCCCAGCGCAGCAGGCGGTCGGTCAGGCGCGCGGGGCAGGCGCCCAGCGGCGCGGCGTGCCGCAGCAGAAAGCGGCCATGCGCGTCGCGCTCGACGCGGACATCGGCCGGGCCGAGCGAAACTTTGCGGGTTGCGGGTTCCCGGCTCATCTGGGCCGATTGTTATAATGCATTACAATCGGCCGGTCAACGCGGCGGGCTCAGTAGAGCGCGCGCGCGAGCCTGCGGCGGTAATCGGCGACCAGCTCCGGCTCGCTTTCGGCCAGGCTGAAGATGTTGAGGATCTGCTTGCGCGCGGCGCCGTCGTTCCAGTCCTTGTCGCGCGCGACGATCTCGAGCAGCTCGTCGAGCGCCTCGCGGTAGCGTTTCGCGGCGGCAAGGGCGCCCGCCAGCGCGAAGCGCGCGCCGTGGTCGGCGGGGTCCGCGGCCAGCTCCTCGCGCAGCTTGCCTTCGTCGGCGCCCGAGCGCGCAAAGGCGATCGCGGCGCGCAGCGCCTCCACGCGCGGCTCGAGATCGACGTCGAAGCGCAGCGCGTCGAGCTGCGCCTCGGCCTCGTCCGCACGCCCGAGATCGATCAGCCGTTGCGCATTCGCCAGGCGTGCTTCGTTGTCGGCCGCCTCGAGCAGCTTGTCGACGAAGGCGCGCACCTGGGATTCGGGCAGGGCGCCCAGGAAATGCGCCGCCGGCTTGCCGTCGCGAAACGCCATCACGTCCGGGATCGAGCGCACGCCGAACGCGGCGGCGAGCTCCTGGTTCTCGTCCGAGTTGACCTTCACCAGCTTGAAGCGACCGCCGTACTCGGCGGCGAGCTTCTCCAGGATCGGCTTGAGCGCGCGGCAGGGGGCGCACCAGGGCGCCCAGAAATCGACCACCACCGGCAGAGTCTTGGAGGCCTCGAGGACTTCGCGCTCGAAATCCGGTGCGGCGACGTCGGTTGCATGCGCGGACATGGCGATATCTTGCATGTGGTTCTCCGGGATTATGGCGAAGCTTTGGGCGGCGATGCGATAATCAAGCCCCGATTTCCTTTCGCATCGTGGAACAAGCGCGCAAATGACCTACGTCGTCACCGAAGATTGCATCAAGTGCAAGTACATGGACTGCATCGAAGTCTGCCCGGTGGATTGCTTCTATGAGGGCGACAACATGCTGGTCATCCACCCCGACGAGTGCATCGACTGCGGCGTGTGCGAGCCGGAGTGCCCGCCCGCGGCGATCGTACCGGACTCCGACGAGAAGGCGGCCAAGTGGCTGCCGCTCAATACCGAGTACGCGGCCAAGTGGCCGAACATCACGCGCAAGGGAACCGCCCCGGCCGACGCCGACGAGCACAAGGGCGAGCAGGGCAAGTTCGACAAGTACTTCTCCGCCGAGCCGGGCAAGGGGGAGTAGCTGCGCGCGGCGCTTGCGCTGGTGGTGCTCCTCGCCAGCTGCGCCTCCTACAGCGGCAGGGGGCTCGTGCCCGGGCGCTCGAGCGCGGCCGAGGTCCAGGCGCTGATGGGCGCGCCGACGCTCAGGCTGCCGCGGGCAGGCGGCGGCGAGGAGTGGTACTACCCGCGCGGAGGGAAGATGGGCTGGGACACCTATGCGGTGGAAATCGGCCCGGACGGCCTGATGCGCGCCATCGAGCAGCGGCTCACGGCCGGGAACCTGGCGAGGCTCAAGCCCGGCAATGCGACGATGAAGGACGCGCAAGCGCTGCTCGGCCCCCCGTTCGAGGTGTCTCGCTTTCCCAGGATGAAGCGCACCGACTGGGGCTACCGCGTGCATGAGGCGCCGTTCTGGTGGATCTACTGGCTTCAGTTCTCCGACGACGGCGTGCTGCGCGAAGTGATCCGGCTGACGGATTACGAGCGCGAAGGCGAAGCGCCGTTCGCGGGGCTGCACTGAGGCCATGACCACGGCGGCGCTCACCGCAGAGCAGGCGCAGGGGATCCTGGCGGCGAATTTCGCGCCCTGGGTGCAGGATCTCGGGCTGCGCGTCGAGTCGGTGGGCCCCGACAGCGCGCTCGTGCGGCTGCCGTTCGCGGAGCGCCTGGTGCGCGTAGGGGGCGTGGTCTGCGGCCAGGCGCTGATGGCGGCGGCCGACACCGCCTGCGTGCTCGCGCTCGCGGCTTCGTTCGGCGAATTCCGCCCGGTGGCGACGGTGGCGCAGAACATAAGCCTGCTGCGCCCGGTCTCGAACGACGACTTGCGCGTGGAGGCGCGCGTCGTGCGCCGCGGCAGGACGCTCGCCTACTGCGAGGCCTGGCTGCGCGCCGCGCGCGACGGGCGCGACGCGGCGCACGCGAGCGCCACATTCGCGCTGCCGGCCTAGTCCGCCTCGTCGCTCCTGAAGTCGAGGTTGTGGATGCCCTTGAGCTCGTCGCGCACGGTCTTCTGCACTTCGGCCATCCCGGGCAGCGCCTTGCGGAACGCCGCGATCAGCGCCGGATCGAACTGCTTGCCCGCCTCGCTCGCGATCGTGCGCGCCGTCTGCTCGAGCGGGATCGGGTCGCGGTAGCGCTGCGTCGCGGTCATCGCCTCGAAAGTATCTGCCACGGCGAGGATGCGCGCGGCGATCGGAATCGAGTCGCCGGCAAGGCCCTTGGGATAGCCCTTGCCGTCCCAGCGCTCGTGGTGCGCCAGCGCCATCGCGCGCGCGGTCGCCAGCAGCGGGTCCTTGTGCTCGCCGATGATGGCGGCGCCGATCTCGGGATGCCGGTGCATCTCCTTCCATTCCCCGGGGTCGAGCGCATCGGTCTTGCGGATCACCGCTTCGGGCACGCCTAGCGTGCCGATGTCGTGCAGCGCCGAGGCCTGCGCCAGGAGCTCGCACACGTCGGGCTTGGCCCCCAGCGCCTGCGCCAGCAGCTTGACGTACTGCTCGATGCGCAGCACGCGGTTGCTGAGTCCGCCGCCTTCGCGGAACTCGAGCGCGCGCGCAAGGCGCTGGATCAGCTGCAGCCGGGTCTGCTGCAGCTCGCGGGTGCGCTCGGCGACCAGGCTCTCGAGCTGGCGCGTCTGGCTTGCGAGCGCGAGGTGCGTGGCGATGCGCGCCAGCACGATCGGCGGGCTGAGCGGCTTGATGATGTAGTCCACCGCGCCGAGCGACAGCCCGTGCGTCTGGTCCTTGGGGGTGGTGTGCGCGCTGACGAAGACCACCGGAATGCGCGCGGTGGACGGGTTGGCCTTGAGCGCGCTGCACACCTCGTAGCCGTTGTGTCCCGGCATCTCGACGTCGAGCAGGATCAGGTCGGGCGCGGGCGCGAGCGCGGCGGCGGCGAGGGCGGAGTTACCGTTGTTCACCAGGCGCGTGTCGTAGCGCGGCTTGAGCATGGCCCGGAACAGATGGAGGATGTCTTCGCTGTCGTCGGCGACCAGGATCAGCGGCCGCTTCGCCGCGGCTTCCGGCTTGGGCTGGGTGGGCGCGTCTGGCATGACGCGCTACTGTGCCACATCCCCGGCCAGGCGGCGCAGCTCGGTCTTGAGCACCTTGCCGTAGTTGTTCTTGGGCAGCGTCTCGACGAAGCGGTATTCGCGCGGGCGCTTGAAGCGGGCGATGTTCTCGAGGCACAGGGCATCGAGCTCCCGGGCGGGGACGCTCTGCCGGCAGACGACGAAGGCGATCACCTCTTCGCCCCATTCGGGGTGCGGGCGGCCGACCACCGAGCACTCGGCCACCGCCGGGTGGCGCAGCAGCACCTCCTCGATCTCGCGCGGATAGATGTTGCTGCCGCCCGAAATGATCATGTCCTTGGAGCGGTCGCGCAGGGTGAGGAAGCCGGCGCCGTCCATGCTGCCGACGTCGCCGGTGTGCAGCCACCCGCCGCGCAGGGCGCGCGCGCTCGCCTCCGGGTTGTGCCAGTAGCCCGCCATCACGCAGTCGCTGCGGGTGACGATCTCTCCCGTCTCGCCCGGCGGCAGCGGCGCGTCGTCGGGGCCGAAAACCGCCACCTCGACCCCGGTACGGGCGATGCCGCATGACTCGAGCGCGCGCCGCTCGGCGTGCATGGTCTGGGTCAGCCCGCTGATCGTCATCGGGGCCTCGCCCTGGCCGTAAAGCTGGTACAGGCGCGGGCCGAACAGCTCGATCGCGCGCAGGCTGTCGGCGACGTACATCGGCGCTCCGCCGTAGGTGATGGTCTTCAGGTTCGCCGGCGCGCGAGCGGCCGGGCTCGCCAGCAGGCGTACGATCATGGTCGGCGCGGCGAAGAACGAGACGTTGCGCCAGTGATCGAGCAGGGTGTAGATCTCCTCCGGCTCGAAGTGGCCCGACTCGGGGATCACGTTCAGCGCGCCGGCGGCGAAGTGCGGCAGGCCGTAAATGCCGGAGCCGTGCGACAGCGGCGCCGCGTGCAGGATCGAGTCGCCGGGCTCGAGCTTGTCGATGTCGGCGAAATAGGCCTGGGTCGAGAACAGCAGGTTGCGGTGGCTGAGCACCGCGCCCTTGGGCACCCCGGTGGTGCCGCTGGTGTAGAACAGCCACGCCGGGGCATCGGGCGATACTTGCGCCGGAATGGCGGGGTCTTCCCTGAAGAGACTTGCGTAGTCATCGGACGAGACGGAAATTCCGGCGGGTAGCGCGCTTTCGAGATCCGGCGTGACGAAGCACAGCTTCGCGCCCGAATTGCCGACGATGTAAGCGAACTCGCGCGGGTGCAGCTTGGCGTTCATCGGCACCGCCACCAGGCCGGCGTGCCAGCAGGCGAACAGCAACTCGTAGTACTCGGGGCAGTTCTTCATCGCCAGCGTGACCCGATCGCCGGACGTGAGGTTGAACTTCTTCAACAATGAATTGGAGAGTCGACTCGCTCGATCGGCGAGCTCGCCGTATGTACGAACGACCGTTTTCCCTACTGCGAGCGCAGGCTGCGCGGGCAGCCAGCGCGCGCTGCGCAGGAGCAGGTGCGCGAGGTTCATGCCGCTAGAGGAAAGCCGAACAGAGCGCTGGCATTGCGCGCGCTCTGCGCGGCGACCTCTTCTTCGGGTCGGCCGAGCGCGCGTGCGACCGCGCGCAGCACGTGCGGCAGGAACGCCGGCTCGTTGCGCCGCGCCTTGGGCTGCGGCTGCATGTCGCGCGGGGTGAGGTAGGGCGAGTCGGTTTCCAGCAGCAGCCGGTCGGCGGGTATCTCGCGCACCAGCGAAAGCAGATGTCGCCCGCGCCGCTCGTCGCAGATCCAGCCTGTGATGCCGATGTAGAGCCCGAGCTTGAGATAGGCGTGCAGTTCGTCGCGGTCGCCGGTGAAGCAATGGGCAACTGCATTTTTCAGCTTGTATGACCTAACAATCTCGGCAAAGCGCGGATGCGCATCGCGCGAGTGAAGGAACAGCGGCTTGCCGAGCTCGATGCCGAGTTCGAGCTGGGCGACGAACCAGCGCTCCTGGTCGGGGTGCGGAGAGTAGTTGCGATTGTAATCAAGACCGCATTCGCCGATCGCGACCACGCGCGGGCGCGCCGCGATCTCGCGCAGCGCGGAAATCGTCGCGTCGTCGCAGTCGCGCGCGTGATGCGGGTGCACCCCGGCGGTGGCCCACAGCTCGTGCGCCTCGGCGAGGTGCGCGGCGGCGAGGCTTTCGGCGACGCTGGTGCCGGTGACCACGATCGTGCCCACCCCCGCGGCGCGCGCGCGCGCGAGCACGGCCTCCAGGTCGTCCGCGAACGCGGCGTGGGTCAGGTTGGCGCCGATGTCGACGAGCACGCCCGCAGTATAGCGGGCGCCGTTCTTACTTGATCCAGCCGATCGCGGTCGGAAGCCAGAGAGAAATCTGCGGGAAGGCCATCAGCAGCGCGAGGCCGACAAGCTGCACGGCGATGAACGGGATCACGCCGCGGTAGATGTCGCCGGTCGTGACTTCGGGCGGCGCCACGCCCTTGATGAAGAACAGCGCCCAGCCGAACGGCGGCGTGAGAAAGGAGGTCTGCAGGTTGGCGCAGATCACCGTCGCCAGCCAGACCATATCGGTGTGCTGGTGCACGAAGAACGGCAGGAACAGCGGCAGGACGATGTAGCAGATCTCGATCCATTCCATGAAGAAGCCGAGCAGAAACAGCACGCCCATGAGGAAAATGATGGTGCCCCAGAATCCGCCCGGGATCGAGCCGAGCAGGTGGTCGATCAGGTCGTCGCCGTTCAGCCCGCGGAAAGTCACGCTGAAAGTGCGCGAGCCGAACAGGATCAGCATGATCATGGCGTTGACATTGAGCGTGCTGCGCATGGTCCCGCGCAGAACCTGCAGATTGAAGCGGCCCGAGAAGATCACGATCAGCAGCGCGCCGAGCGCGCCCATCGACGCGGCTTCGGTCGGTGCGGCGATGCCGCCCATGATCGAGCCGAGCACCGCAACGATCAGCAGGATCGGCGGTGCGACCCCCTTGATCGCGCGCAGCGTCAAATCGCGCCGCGAAACGCCAGCGCGCTCCTCGAACGGGATCGGCGGCGCGAGGTCCGGCCGAATCCGGGCCAGCACCAGGATGTAAAGGATGTACAGTCCGCCGAGCATGATTCCGGGGATGAGGGCGGCGGCAAACAGGGTGCCGATCGACTCGCCGACCAGGTCGGCGAGCAGGATCAGGATCAGGCTCGGCGGGATAATCTGGCCGAGGGTGCCCGAGGCGCAGATCGTGCCGCAGGCGAGTCCCTTGTGGTAGCCGCGCTTGAGCAGCGTCGGCAGCGACAGCAGGCTCACCGTCACCACCGTGGCGCCGACGATCCCGGTCGCGGCGCCCATCAGGATGCCGATGACGATGATTCCGACCGACATGCCGCCGGGGATTCTGCCCGCCATCAGTCCCATGACGTCGAGCATCTCCTCGGCTATGCGCGATTTCTCCAGCAGCACGCCCATGAACACGAACAGCGGCACCGCGAGCAGGGTGTAGTTGGTGGCCACGCCGTAGATCTGCAGAGGAACGAGGCTGAAGAGGTTGTGCCCGAAGCCGAGCAGCCCGAACAGGATACCGGCGGCCGCGATCGCGAAGCCGACCGGGACCCCGGCCAGCAGCAGCACGACGAAACCCAGCACCTCGAGCCCGGCGAGGGTCTCGTTATTCATCGCGCTGCGCGCCCGAATGTCCCATCAGGGCGGCCGCCTTCGCCAGCGCAAGCGCGCAGCTCTGGATGCCGAGCAGCAGCAGTCCGAGCGGCACGAACGCCTTCAGCAGCCAGACGTAGGGCAGCCCGCCCGGACTCTGCGATACCTCATGGTCGGCCAAACTCTGGCCGACGAACTGGAGCGAAAGATAGGAGAGGTAGAACGAGATCGGCGCCATCACCAGCAGCGCCACCACGAGGTCGAACCACAGCTTGGCCCGCTCGCCGTAGTACTGATAGAGCACGTCGACCCGGACGTGCTCGCCCTCCTTGAGGGTGAATGACACACCGAGCAGCGAGATGATGGCAAGCCCCCACCACTCCATTTCCTGCGCCGCGATGCTGCTCTTGTCGAAGCCGTAGCGCATCAGCACTTCGCCCGCGATCAGCAGCACGAGGCCGATGACCAGCCACGACGCCACGCGTCCGATGACGTCTATGAGCGCGCTCAGCGCGCGCGAGACCCTCAGCAGCAAAGCTCGCATCCTCGTTCCCGATCGGCGGCGCCGCGACGGCGGCGCCGCACCTGGTACCTCAGACCGGCTGGACGTGAGTCAGGAACTCGGTTTCGCCGATGGCGGACCAGCGGTCGTGTACCTTCTTGTAGTTGAAATAGGACTCGTGAACCTTCTTCACCAGCGGATCCTTGGCGGTATAGGTGGCCAACAGGTCGAAGGTCGCGGTCTTGAGGCCCTTGATGATGCTCGCCGGCAGGGGCGCGGTCTTCACGCCGAACTTGTGGCGCAGTTCTTCCAGCGCCGCCATGTTCTGCGATTCGAGGTACATGATGCCCTCGATGCTGGTTGCCGCGGCGGCCTGCGCGATCATCGCCTGCAGGTCATCGGGCAGCGAATCCCAGGCCTTCTGGTTCACGGTGATCTCGGCGGTGGTCGAAGGCTCGTGCCAGCCGGTGGTGTAGTAGTGCTTGGCGGCATTCTGCAGTCCCAGGCGCTTGTCGAGGAAGGGGCCGACCCATTCCGCGGCATCGATCACCCCGCGCTCGAGCGCGGGGAAGATCTCGCCGCCCGGCAGCGAGCTGACCGCGACCCCGAGCTCGGCGTAGATCTTTGCCGCGATGCCGACTTCGCGCATCTTCAGCCCCTTGAGGTCGGCCAGGCTGTGGATCGGCTTGCGGAACCAGCCGGTCATCTGAACGCCCGAGGTGTTGGCGGGGAACGGGACCAGGTTGAAGGGCTTGTACACCTCGCGCCACAGCTCCATCCCGCCTCCGTAGTAGAGCCACGAATAGTGGCCGAGATACTCCATGCCGAAAGGGACGGTGGTGAAGTACTGCGCGGCAAATGTCTTGCCTGACCAGTAGTACGCCGCCGCGTGGTTCATTTCCACGTTTCCGGCCGAGCAGGCGTCGAAGCCGCCGAACGCGGGCAGCAGCTCGCCGGCGGCGAACACCTTGATGTTCAGCCGGCCACCGGACATATGCTTGCATTTCTCGGCGAAGGATTCCGCGCTGCCGGGCCCGCTTTGATAAAGGGGCAGACCGGCGGGCCAGGCGGTGGTCATGCGCCAGTTGTACGTCTTGGCCGATTGCGCGCGGGCGATCATCGGTGCGGCCAGCGCGCCGGCCGCGCCCGCGACGATTCCCTGCTTGAGAAAATCCCTCCTTTTTCCGCTCGGTCCCATGGTGTGCTCCTCTTGGCTGTTTGAAGGTCGTTGGTGCTGCGACGTGGTGCGACGACGGAGGGGCCCGCAAGCCGCGTGCCAAGCGCGCATCAACTGATCGTGAGCGCGAGCGCTCCTCCTAGAGCGGACGGTAGACCAGCTCGGCTCGGCGAGCCTGACGCAAAGCTTGCGCCGGGCCGGCACCAAGACGGGCCGCGGCCAACCTCTCACGCCCGTTCGTGGTGCGCGCTGCGCCCGGAATCAGAGCTTCTTCAGACGGTAGAGCAGCTCGAGCGCCTCGCGCGGGCTGAGCTCGTCCGGGTTGACCTGCGCCAGCGCGTCGCGCAGCGGATCGCTCTCGGGCTCCGGTTCGGCCGGCTGCCCGTCTTTGGCGAGGAAAAGGTCGCCCTGACTGTCGCGCGCGAGGCTCTGCTCCTCGAGCGTTTGCAGGATGCGGCGCGCGCGCTGGATCACCGCCTTGGGCACGCCGGCGAGCGCCGCCACCTGCAGGCCGTAGCTTTGGCTCGCGGGGCCTTCCTCGAGCGCGTGCAGGAACACGATCGTGTCCTTGTGCTCGACCGCGTCGAGGTGCACGTTGGCGACCTCGCGGTAGTCGAGCGCGAGGCGCGTGAGCTCGAAGTAATGGGTCGCGAACAGGGTCAGCGCGCGGCTTTTCTCGACCAGATGGCGCGCGATCGCCCAGGCCAGCGCCAGGCCGTCGAAGGTCGAGGTGCCGCGCCCGATCTCGTCCATCAGCACCAGGCTCCTTTCGGTCGCGTTGTGCAGGATATTGGCGCTCTCGGTCATCTCGACCATGAAGGTCGAGCGCCCGCCGGCAAGGTCGTCCGCGGCGCCGATGCGGGTGAAGATCTGGTCGATCGGGCCCGATGCGCGCCGCCTTGCGCCGGGACGAAGGACCCGACGTGGGCGAGCAGCGCGATCAGCGCCACCTGCCGCATGTAGGTCGACTTGCCGCCCATGTTCGGCCCGGTGATCAGCAGCAGCCTGCGCGCGGGCGATAAGGCGCGCGTCGTTGGCGATGAAGCGCTCGAGCTGGGCTTCGACCACCGGGTGGCGGCCGGCCTCGATCTCGAGCAGCGTCTCGTCGACGAAGCGCGGGCGGCAGTAACCGCGCGTGGCCGCCACGATCGGCGAAGCAGGCCAGCACGTCGATTGCGCCAGTGCGCGCGCGACGCGCTGCAGCGCCGGCACATGCGGCGGCGAGCTTGTCGAGCAGCGGCGTCGTAGAGCGTCTTCTCCCGCGCCAGCGCGCGCTCCTGCGCCGACAGCGCCTTGTCCTCGAAGGCCTTCAGCTCGGGCGTGATGTAGCGCTCGGCGTTCTTCAGCGTCTGGCGGCGGCGGTAGTCGTCCGGAATCTTCTCGGCGTGCGCGTTGGTGACCTCGATGTAGAAGCCGTGCACGCGGTTGTAGTCGACCTTCAGGTTCGGGATGCCGGTGCGCGCGCGCTCGCGCGCCTCGAGCTCGATCAGGAATTCGCCGGCGTTGGTCTGCAAGCGGCGCAGCTCGTCGAGCTCGGCGTCGTAGCCGTCGGCGATCACGCCGCCGTCGCGCAGCAGCGTCGCCGGCTCGGGCTGCACCGCCGCGGCGAGCAGGTCGAGGCAGTCCTGCGGCGTCGCCAGGTCCGCGGCCAGCGCGGCGAGCCGCGGCGCGCTCTGCGGCAACGCGGCGCGCAGCGCCTCCAGGCGCGCCAGGCTGTCGCGCAGGCCCGAGAGGTCGCGCGGGCGCGCGCTCTTCAGCGCCACGCGCGCGGTGATGCGCTCGACGTCGGCGAAGCGGCGCAGCGCGGCGTGCGCCTCCGCCGCCCGCGCGTCGAGCGCCTCGACCGCCTCGAGCCGCTGCGTAAGCGCGCCGCGGTCGCGCAACGGGTGATGCAGCCAGTGGCGCAGCAAGCGGCTGCCCATGCCGGTGGCGCACTCGTCGAGCAGCGAGAACAGGGTCGGCGCCGGCTCGCCGCGCAGCGTCTCGGTCAGCTCCAGATTGCGCCGCGTCGCCCCATCCATGCGCAGAGTCTCGCCGCTGCGCTCGGCGCGAACGCCGGTGACGTGCGCCAGCGCCTGGCCTTGCGTCTTTTTCGCGTAATCGAGCAGCGCGCCGCAGGCCGCCAGCGCGAGCGTCAGGTCCTCGCAGCCGTAGCCGGCGAGCGAAGCGGCGCCGAGCTGCTCGAGCAGCCGCCTGCGGCCGGATTCGAGGTCGAAGCTCCAGGCTTGCAGCCGCGTCACGACGCAGCCCGGCAGCTCGACGCCATCCGCGGCGAGCACCTCGGCCGGCGCGATGCGGCGCAGCTCGCCCGCGAGCTGCTGCGGCGCGACTTCCGCCAGGCGCAGCTCGCCGTTCGCAAGCGTGAGCCAGGCCAGGCCCACGGTCGCCTTGTCGGCGGCGAGCGCGAGCAGCACGTTGTCAGATTTCTCGTCCAGCAGCGCCGAGTCGGTCAGCGTGCCGGGCGTGACGATGCGCGTCACCTCGCGCTCCACCGGCCCCTTGGCGCTCGCGACGTCGCCGACCTGCTCGCAGATCGCGACCGACTCGCCGAGCTTCACCAGCTTGGCGAGGTACTGCTCGGCGGAATGCCACGGCACGCCCGCCATCCTGATCGGCTGTCCGGCCGAGGCCCCGCGCGTGGTGAGCGTGATGTCGAGCAGCCGCGCCGCGCGCTCGGCGTCGTCGTAGAACAGCTCGTAGAAATCGCCCATGCGGTAGAAAAGGAGGATGTCCGGGTGCTGTGCCTTGATGCGCAGGTACTGCTGCATCATCGGCGTGTGAGCGTCGAGCTGTTGCATTCTGCGGCAAGTGTACCGTCAGACGGCAGGCCGCCGCGCGCCCCTAAATGGCATGTTATAGACTCGATTCATGCGCCAGGTTCTTCGCCGCCTGCCTCAGATGCTCGTGATGGCGAGCGTCGTTACCACGGCGCTCTTCGTGCCGGTCGTTACGGTTCTCGGCGTGCTCGCGATCGGGCTGCTCGGCGTTTCGCTGCGCGCTTTCGTCACCTTCGGCGAGGCGCTCAACGGTGTTGAAGGCATTGCGGCGTGGTGGGCCATCCTGTTCGTGCCCGCGTTGGCGTACAGCGCGTGCATGATGCCGTGGGGAGGCAAGAACACTTAGTGCGCTTCGTCACGCGCGCCTCGCGCCTTGCCATGCAGCGCGAGTCACAGGACGCTACGGACATTCAAGCGGCTCAAGGCATTGTTTGTGCAATGCAATATTATGACTTATGAAGAATTGTCCATGAAATGTTAACTATTGGATTGTGTGACGTTATTTCTAACGCATGACTGCTGCCAGCGTTATTCTGTTGCGCAGCATAACGCTACAGGAGATGAGTGTGAAACGAAGCAATGTCAGCGGGCGGGAAGTCGCCCACCCCTCGCTGCTGGAAGCTGCCGGCAAGCAGACCTTGGCGGCGCCCTACCTCGATCTTCAGGCCGTGATCGAGCGTGCCCGGCGCCAGCGCAACGAAGAGCTGGGCCGATTGTTCGGACGTTTGCTGGCCTGGTTCGAGGCCGCCGTCGAGCGTGCGCGCAGAAGCGACGTCGAACGGTATCTATCGCGCGCGACAGACCACGCCGACCTCGAGCATCGCATGCGCGAAATCGAGCAGGGCGGGAATGCGCTGATGAGCTGAGCCCCATCGCGGCCACTGCGCCGGTGGCGCTGGGAAAAGCGCGGCGGGCCGGCGATCGGGCGCGAAGTGGGCTACGCGATTTCCGCCAAGGGGCCGGGCACGGAAATGCCGAATCCCTGTGCGTAATCGATGCCCAGATTCCTGAGTACGGCGATCGTCGCCTGGTCCTCCACCAGTTCGGCAACCGTTTTAATTCCGATTGTCTTTGCGACCCGGCTCACCGACTTGAGCTTCGCCAGTTGCAGCGGATCCCGGTTGATGCGAAGCACGATGGACCCGTCGATTTTCAGGAAATCCACCTTGATGTCTTTCAGCAATCCGAAGGAGACCTGATCGCGGCCGAAACCGCTCAGCGCGATGCGGCATCCATGCGTCCGGAGGCGACCGGCCAGGAAACCTATCTGGTCGTGCCGATACGAGGCGTCCGACGCGGAGACTTCGAAGCACAGCGTGCCGGGGTCCAGTTTGTGTTCCTGCAGCAGCTGACCGACGAACAGCGCGAAATCCGGATCGTCGATCGTGGCCTCGGCGAGATTGATGAACAGCATCATTTGTTCGCGAGGATCGACTGCCGGCGTCCGGAAGGACGCCCACTTGACCGCCTGCTCGACCACCCAGCGGTCGAGCTTCGGCATCAGGCCGTATTTCTCTACCAGCGGGAAGAACGCGCCAGGGGACGACGTGTTTTGGTCCTCGTCCAGCAATCGGATGAGGACCTCATAGTGCGAAGTTCCAGGACGATCGGCGGCGAGGGGCTGGATACGCTGGCATAGGAGCTTGAAGTCGTTTCTCTCGATCGCGGCCATCATCTGCTGCGCCGCTTGCCTGGACCCCGCCACTTCTTCCGAGTAGGCGTCGACGTACAGGTCCTGCTCTTCGCCTTTCGCGTCTGGCGCTGCAGCGGCCGGAGCGGCCACGGAGCCCTGGCCGGCCAGGTCGCTACGCTCCGTGACATCGCTGTAGAGGACGAAGAAACCGGCCAGCGCGCCGCTCCTGACGCTATACGGAACATATTGCTCGTGCAGCCGGTATACGGTCCCGTTGCGCACGGCGCGCGTCTTCTCCTGCGTTACTACTCTTCCGGCCAGCACTGACTGGATGACGCCCTCGAGGTCGCCGAAGATCCTGCTGCCCAGGACGTTCTTCATGCTCTTGCCGTTGATCTGGTTCTCGTTCAGGCCGACCCACTCGCGGAATGCCTGGTTGTGGTACTGGACCCGGCTCTCCACGTCAATGCATGCCAGCATCACTGGCAGAAGTTCGTCCACGTACTTCAGCCGGGGCGCCGCTTTTGCCAGCGTCGCTTCCATCCGCTCGCGCAGGCGCAAGTCCTGCTTGTGCTTTTCCTGCAGCGCGGACAGCTTCGCCTTGTTGCGCAGATTCGACCATTCCGCCCGGGTCGCACGGCTGGTAAGCGCCAGAATTGACGCGGTCAGCACGCCCGTCAGGAACAGCATCCATTGCAGGTTCAGTTGAGTCAGCAGGATCGTCGCCACCAGCAAGATCAGCATGACGACAACCGCCGCCGCGACGAGGTAAGGCTTGACCGCCCCAAACAAGCGTCGAGCGCGCATTGACCGCCCCCCAGTGAGCTTCAAGAAGCACGATGGTCCGGCTGACGAAGCCTACACCCGTACGCGGCGGAAGGGTCGCAAGCTGGTGTGGCCATCGCGGCTGTCCCATAATCAACCTCCGCTCTCGAGGGGAGTCGGAATTGAACGGCATGCCGGTAAACGTCGGGCACTACTCCCTGGTGCGAGAGCTGGGTCGGGGCACCACGGCAACGGTGTATCTCGCGCACGATGCGTTCGCCAGGCGCGAGGTCGCCGTCAAGGTGTTTACGCACGCCCCCAGAGACCACGACCTGAGGCGCGGCACACACCGTACCAGCTATGGAGTACGTTCCGGGCGGCACCCTGGCGCAGTTCGCCACGGCCGACAAGCTGCTGCCGCCCGAACGCGTGATCGAGTTGGTGTTCAAGCTCAGCCGCGCGCTTGAGTACGCGCAACAACATGGCGTGAGCCACCGCGACGTCAAGGCGGCCAACGTCCTGCTTACCGAATCGATCGACGTCAAGCGCTCGGATTTCGGCGTCGCCCGGATCGACAACTCGACTCACACGCACATCACTCACGTCGGGTCGCCGGCGTATCTGTCAGAATAAACGCCGTTATCCGTTACGCCGCCTGCTCCATGCCGCTCGACGATCCCCGACTGCGCGAATTTCTCACGCCTGCCGATCTGCCCTTCCGCATCCGCAAGATCGGCCACGTGGTGCTGCGGGTAACCGACCTCGCGCGCTCGGTCCACTTCTACACCCGGGTGCTGGGATTCCAGGTGTCGGACGTCTACCCGGAGGACATGATGGCCGGCGGCATGGTATTCATGCGTTTCGGGGCGGACCATCACGGCGTGGCGCTGGTCGGCGGGATGGAGGGGTCGTCGCAGGGGCGCGAGCTGCACCACTTCGCGTTCGAGGTCGCGACGCTGGACGAGGTGTTCCGCGCGCGCCGCCACCTGCGCGCGCACGGCGTACCGATAACGTTCGAGGGGCGCCGGCGCGCCGGGGTGCAGATCGCGGTCGAATTCCGCGATCCCGACGGTCACTGGCTCGAGATCTACTGGGGTCTGGACCAGATCGGCGCCGACGGCGCAGTGCGGCCGAAGGCGCAGTGGGATTGGGCGCACACGCTGGAGGAGGCGATCGACCGGCCGGCGCCGGGCCAGCACGCAGTGCTCGCCGACCCGTCGCTGCGGAACACGAAATGACGGTTCGGCTGAGCGCATTGCTCGGCGACTACCCGGTCACGCGCGCGCTGAAGGAGGGGCGCGTGCGCTCGCCGAGCGTGAGCCTCGATTTCGCCCAGGTCGCGACGCCTGCGTCGGCGTTCAAGCGCGTAGTGCGCGGTCTGGAGTTCGACGTCGCCGAGCTGGCGCTGGTGACCTTCCTGATGGCGAAGGATCGCGGCGCGCCGCTCGCGCTGCTGCCCGCGGTGGTCGTCGCGCGGTTCCAGCACCCGCTGCTGGTGAGGGACGCGTCGCGCGCGGCGCTCGCGCCGCGCGAGCTCGAAGGCAGGCGGGTCGGCGTGCGCTCGTACTCGGTCACCACCGGAATGTGGATGCGCAGCATCCTGGCCGAGGATCACGGCGTCGATTGCGCGCGCGTGAACTGGGTGACGTTCGAGGACGCGCACGTCGCGGATTTCCGCGACCCGCCCGGCGTCGAGCGCGCGCCGGCGGGGAAGGACATGCTCGCGATGCTGCTCGCGGGCGAGCTCGACGCGGCGATCGTCGCCGAGCGCGCGCTGCCAGACCCGCGGCTCGCGAGCATGATCCTGGACCCGGCGGCGGCTGCCGACGCGTGGCGCGCGACGCATCGCGCGCTGCAGATCAACCATATGGTCGTGGTGAAGCAATCGCTCGCGCGCTCCGAGCCGGACGCCGTGCGCGAGGTCTACCGCCTGCTGGCTGAAAGCCGGCAAGCGGCGGGCGCGCCGGAGCTGAACCCGTTCGGCTGGGAGGCGAACCGGCGCAATCTCGAGCTGGCGATCGAGCAGACCTGGCGCCAGGGGCTGATTGCTCAGCGCTACACTGTCGACGGGCTTTTATGATCATCGATTGCCACGGCCACTACACCACCGCGCCCAAGGCGCTGGAAGAGTACCGCCAGCGCCAGCTCGCCGATTTCGGCACGCCGCGCTGGACACCGCAGAAGGGCGCAATCTCGATCAGCGACGACCAGATCCGCGAAAGCCTCGAATCGGCGCAGCTGCGCATGCAGCGCGAGCGCGGCACCGACCTGACGATCTTCTCGCCGCGCGCGAGCGCGATGGGCCACCACCTCGGCGACGCGACGGCGAACCGCTTCTGGTCGGAGCACTGCAACGAGCTGATCCACAGGGTGTGCATGCTCTACCCGGAAAACTTCATCGGCGTGTGCCAGCTGCCGCAGGCCCCCAGGGTGCGGCCGGATAATTGCATCGCCGAGCTCGAGCGCTGCGTACAAGAGTTCGGTTTCATCGGCTGCAACCTTAATCCGGATCCCTCAGGCGGCTACTGGACCGACCCGCCGCTGACCGACCGCTGGTGGTATCCGCTGTACGAGAGGATGGTCGAGCTCGAGGTTCCGGCCATGGTCCACGTCAGCGGCTCGTGCAACCCGAACTTCCACGCCACCGGGGCGCACTACATCAACGCCGATACCACCGCGTTCATGCAGCTGCTCACCTCCGATCTGTTCAAGGACTTCCCGACGCTGAAGTTCGTCATCCCGCACGGCGGCGGCGCGGTGCCCTACCACTGGGGGCGCTACCGCGGCCTGGCGCAGGACATGGGGCGGCCGCCGCTCAGGGAGCTGCTGCTCGACAACGTCTTCTTCGATACCTGCGTCTACCACCGGCCCGGGATCGAGCTGCTGCTGAAGGTGATCCCGGCCGACAACATCCTGTTCGCCTCCGAAATGGTCGGCGCGGTGCGCGGCATCGACCCCGAGAGCGGGCACCACTACGACGACACCAAGCGATACCTCGACTCGATCGACTGGCTCGGCGCCGCCGAGCGCGAGAAGATCTTTCAGCGCAACGTCGAAAGGGTCTATCCACGCCTGGTTGCGCGCGCTCGTCTGGCATAGGCGAGGGGGACGGCGTACGATTGCCTCATCGGGCAGGAGGTACGCACACCATGTGGAAGCCGGGGCGGCGGGCGCAGGACGAGGCGCCGTTCGACAACGCCGCGCAGCTCCGGTTCATCATCGACAACATCCCGGCAATGTCGGTCGCGTACGACGAGAACCTGCGCTGCTTGTTCGCCAACCGGCGATTTGCTGAGCGCTTTGGTCACACCCCCGCGAGCATCGTCGGCAGGCACTTGCGCGAGATTATCGGCGAGGTTCCGTTTCAGGAGGTCAAGCAGTACTTCGACCAGGTTCTTGAGGGCCATCCCACCAGCTACAAGCGCACGCAGGTCCTCGATAGCGGCGAGTTGCGCTACCTGGAAGTGGAGTTGATTCCGCACATCGGGCGCGACGGCATCAGCCGTGGGCTGTTCGCCGTCACGACCGACGTCACCGAGCGCAGGCGTGAGGAGCGACTGCGTGTTCTCGGTCTCTTGGTGGGGAACGTCATCGCCGACGCGGACAGCAGCGCGGACGCAATCCACGCGGTGATCCGTGCGATCTGCGAGTCCGAGGGCTGGGACTGCGGCCGCTACTTCCAGCGGCTGGGCGTCAGGACCGGTCTACGCCTGGCGGAATCCTGGGGGATCGAGGACTCCGAGATCCAGCAATTCCTCGAGCGCTCCAGGAACATCGAATATCTGCCGGGAGAGAGTCTCATTGGTCAGGTATGGGACTCGGGTGAGGCGAAGTGGGTGCCGTATGTAGGTCAGGATGAGAGCGCACTGCGCAAGACGTATTCACCGGGGCTTGGTGCAGGCGGCGCTTTCATCTTTCCGGTGAAGAGCCAGGGCGAAGTGATCGGCGTGCTGACGTTCAATAGCCACGAGACGCGCGCACCCGATGAGCAGCTGCTGCAAGTTATCCTCAACATCGGAGGTCAGATCGGCGAGTTCCTGCAGCGCAAGCACGCCGAGGAGCAATTGCGTGAAAGCGAGGCGCGCTATCGCAGTCTGACGGACCTGGCAGCGGATATCTATTGGGAGCAGGACGCGCAATTCCGATTCACAAGAATCTCCGGTGGGAACAGTGAACTAGTTGCCGCCACCCAAGGCTTTATCGGCAAGCCGCGCTGGGAATGCGGATACCAGAACCTGGGGGAGGCGGATTGGGCGGCGCACCGCGCGCTGCTCGATGCGCGACAGGCCTTCCACGATCTCGAGTTGTACAGGGCGACCGAGGATGGCGGTCGCATCTGGGCCAGCGTGAGCGGTGCGCCCATGTTCGACGTTCGAGGAGCCTTCCTGGGCTATCGCGGTGTGGGTCGAATTATTACCGAGCGCAAGCGGACTGATCAGCTCCTGAACCTCGAGCACGCTATAACGCGCTGCCTGGCCGATGCGAATTCTGTTTCCACCGCGCTCAGAGAATGCATGCGCGCGCTGTGCGAGGCGGAGAACTTCGATTGTGGACGCTATTTCGAGATCGACTACGCGCGCCAGAAGGTGGTGTTCGGCGAATGCTGGTACGTGGAGCACGAGGGTGCGAAGCGATACGCCGAAGCGGCACGCGGCTTTTCGTACGCTCGTGGCCAAGGCGTGGTCGGCACTTGCTGGCAGTCTGGCGAAGCGATATGGGTGCCGGACATCTGGGATGACACCCGGGTCGCGCACCCACAGTTGGCGCGGGAGACGGGCATGCGGGGTAATTTCAATTTTCCGGTCCGATTCGAAGGGCGGATGATCGGTATCATTTCGATCACCAGCCGTCGCATGCCGCGCCCAGACGAGCGCCTCATTAGGTCGCTCGGCATCATCGGCAGCCAGATCGGCCAGTTCCTCGAGCGGAAGCGGGCCGAGGAACGCCAGGCGATTCATGCGCGCTATCAGGAAAGCATCGCGCGCTTCGGCCAGTTTGCGATCGGCACGCGCGAGGATTTCAAGGACCTGCTCAAGTATGCGGTGCGGGGCCTGTTCGAGGGCTTGCGCGCGGACGCGGCAGCCTACGTCGAGGCTGGCGCCGAGCCAGGCCAGATCGTCGTGTCGGCGCTGGTCGGCGCGCCAGCTGACGCTGGTGGCGCGCGCGCCGTCTCCGCGCCGCGCAGCCCGGTGATGTCGATACTGGAGCAAGGCGCGCGGCGGGTGAGTAGTGAGCGGATTTTGCCGTTTGACTGGGCCGATGGGATGGCGAGTACGCTAGTCGTGCCCGTGCCCGCCCGCGGCTCGCGGCTCGCGCCTGGTGCGCTGTGCGTGGTCGCGTGCAGGCCCAACGCCTTCGGCGACGACGAGCTCAACTTCGTCGACGCCACTGCGACCGTCCTTTCCACGGCGCTGCAGCGAGTCGACAATGAGCTGCAGCTGGAATTCATGGCCCGTTTCGACGGGCTGACCGGGCTTCCGAACCGCGCGCTGTTCGCGGATCGCTTCTCGCAGATGATTGTTCAGGCCCGGCGCCGCCGCGCGCAGCTCGGCGTACTCTTCATTGACCTGGACGACTTCAAGCTCGTGAACGACACTCTGGGGCATGCCGCGGGCGACGAGCTGCTGCGGCAGACCGCGGCGCGGGTGCAGGCAGCGCTGCGGCCCGGGGACACTGTCGCGCGCATCAGCGGAGACGAGTTCGCCGCCATCCTGGGCGACCTCGCGCGGGCAGAGGATGCCGCGCTCGTGGCGGACAAGATCATCAGCCGGCTGTCGCAACCGATTGAGCTTCGCGGCAAGGAGACGTTTGTTACCGCGAGTATCGGCGTCGCGGTATTCCCCGCCGACGGCGACGACCCGGAAACGCTGCTGGGCGCCGCAGACGCTGCGATGTACCGCGCCAAACAGTCCGGGCGCAACAGCTATCAGTTCTTTACCGCAGAAATCTCCCAACGCTCGCGCGAACGAAGGCAGCTGGCGGGCGAATTGCGGCGCGCGCTCGAGCGCGACGAGTTCGAGCTGTTCTACCAGCCAAAATATTCCCTTCAGAATGGGATTGCCTGCTCGGTCGAGGCGCTGCTGCGCTGGCGCCATCCGGTGCGCGGGCTCGTAGTGCCGTCGGAGTTCATTCCGGTGCTGGAGGAAATCGGGCTCATCGTGGCAGTCGGCGATTGGGTACTGACGCGTGTCTGCCGGGATATCAGCGACTGGCAAGCAGCGGGAATGATGGCGATGCCGGTGGCAGTCAACCTTTCGGCGCGCCAGTTCCGGCAGCGTGATCTCGACCAGAGAATACGTGCGACGATCGATTCGATCGGAATCGATCCGGCGCTCATCGAGTTCGAGATCACCGAGAGTCAGCTGATGCAAGACCCGGAACACGCGATTCTCATCATGCATTCCTTGATCGGTCGCGGCGTGCGCCTCGCGATCGACGACTTCGGGACGGGCTACTCGAGCCTGTCGTACCTGACCCGCTTTCCGGTCTCTTCAATCAAGATCGACCGCTCGTTCGTCGCCGATGCGCTGCGCGACGAGGGGGCCGCGACGATCGTGCGTACGATAATCGAGATGGCCCATACACTGGGCTTCGTGGTGGTGGCGGAGGGTGTCGAAACCGAGGCTCAGGCGAGCATGCTGCGTGCCTTGCGGTGCGAGCAGGCGCAGGGCTACCTGTTCGCCAGGCCGATGCCTGCGGAGGAGCTGAAGGCGACCGTGCTGGAACGGAGGTAGCAGGCCCGCCACGCGTCGCGCGGAATCAGTGCTCGTGCTTGCGCTGCGCGTGCTCGGTGGCGAGCTTGGCGGCCGGCGCCGTGACCGCGGGCAGGTCGCCGCGCCAGGCGGCGGTCCAGAATCCGGCCACCAGCGCGAGCAGCAGCGCGCCGACGATCCACACGCTGGTACGGACACCCTCATCCGGCGCGCCCTCCTTGTAGCCGTCGACCATCGAGCGCGCGAGGTTTTCCTTGTGCGCGAAGCTGCTGACGATGACGCCGGCGATGTGCGCACATGCGACGCCGAGCGTCACGTTTCCCAAGACCTGGTGCACGCCCTTGACCCATTTCCACGCCTGCGGGCCGTTCAGGGTCAGGAAGCCGAGCGCGCCGGTGAGCGCGCCGAGCGCGAGCAGGAGGTAGATCGCCCAGCTGCCGGCCGGGTTGTGGCCGACGTGGTGCTCGGGGCGGCGCTCGACGAGCGCGCGCAGGTAGGCGAGGGCGCGCGCCGGCGCATAGCCGAACGAAGCAAAGCGCGCGTAGCGTGTGCCCGCGAAGCCCCACAGCAGCCGGAACGCGACCAGCCCGAGCACGGTGTAGCCGAAGGTGACGTGGAACGTCAGCCAGTCGTCCTCGGAGCTGAGGTAGGCGGCGATGAACGAGAGCGCGAACAGCCAGTGGAAGGCGCGCGTGGGCAGGTCCCAGACGAGAATCTTCACTTAGATTTGATCGCTTTTAGAACTGTGCCGCGTATTGCGCCGGATCGATGCGCACGATCGGCTCGGAGACGTTCATGCCGCGAGCGCCCGCAGCAGTTGCGGAAATACCTTGGGCGTCGCGGCCGCAATGTCGCCCGAGCGCATGTAGTCTTGGTCGCCCGAGAGATCGCCGACCAGCCCTCCCGCTTCCTGGATCAGCAGGGCGCCAGCCGCCATGTCCCATGGCGAAAGGCCCATCTCCCAGAACGCGTCCAGCCTTCCCGCGGCCACATAGGCCAGGTCGAGCGCGGCAGAGCCGGCGCGCCGCACGCCGGCACAGGTGCTCATCAGCGTGCGCAGCTGCCGCAGGTAGGGATCGACCCGCGAGAGCTCCTTGAACGGAAAGCCGGTGCCGACCAGCGCGTCGTCCAGTTTCTGGCAGCGGGTGACGCGCAGGCGCCGGTCGTTGAGGAACGCGCCGCGCCCCTTGGAGGCGGTGAACAGCTCGTTCTTGCCCGGGTCGTACACCGCCGCATGCGCCAGCGTGCCGCGGTACTCGACCCCGATCGAGACGCAGAACTGCGGGAAGCCGTGGATGAAGTTGGTGGTGCCGTCGAGCGGATCGATGATCCAGCGGTAGTCGGTCTTGGTTCCGCCCAGGTTCTCGCCCGATTCCTCGGCCAGGATCGCGTGATCGGGGTAGGCCGCGCGGATGACGCCGATTGCGGCCTCCTCGGCGCCCTTGTCGACTTGGGTCACGAAGTCGTGCGCGCGCTTGGATTTGACGTCCAGGATCGCGCCGTCGAGCGTGGCGCGGTTGATGACCGAGCCGGCGCGGCGCGCCGCCTTGATCGCGATTGAGAGGATTGGATGCATGGGCCGCGCATTTTACCGCGCGTAAACTGCGCCCATGCCGAATCCGCTCGAACGTATGCGAATCGTGCTCTGCCGGCCGAGCCATCCGGGCAATATCGGCTCTGCGGCGCGCGCGCTGAAGACCATGGGGCTCGCCGACCTGCGCCTGGTCGCGCCGCAGCGCTATCCGGCGCCCGAAGCGGAGTGGCTTGCGACCAGCGCGGTGGATGTGCTCGAAGCGGCGCGCGTGCACGCGACGCTCGGCGAGGCGATCGGCGATTGCGTCGCCGCGTACGCGCTCAGCGCGCGGCCGCGCGAATGGTCGCCGCAATCGCTCGCGCTGCGGGAGGCGGCGCCCGCCGCGCTCGCGCGCGCTGGGGACGGGCCGGTCGCGTTCGTATTCGGCAACGAGACCGCGGGCCTGACCAACGACGAGATGTTCGCCTGCCAGACCCTGGTCCACATTCCCGCCGACCCTGCCTACACCTCGCTCAACCTGGCGCAGGCGGTGCAGGTCGCGTGCTACGAGTTGCGCATGGCGCAGGGCGCGGGGGTGGCGCCGATGCGCAGCGAGAAGCCGGCCACCGTGGCCGACCTCGAAGGCCTTTACGGGCATCTCGAGCAGGCCGCCACCGAGAGCGGCTTCATGGCGCCGAATTCCAAGCTGCGCGAGCGCTGGCGGCGCCTGTTCTCGCGCGTTCCGGCTTTAGAGCGCGAGGAAGTCAACATCCTGCGCGGCCTGCTCAAGGCCTTGCAGAAGAACTTTGATCCGAAGCAATAGTCAATAGTTGATAGAATTACTCGGATAACCTAGAGTTACTGCATGTTCAGACACCTACGAGAAGACATCGCGAGCGTTTTCGACCGCGATCCGGCCGCGCGCACGACCTGGGAGGTGCTGACCTGCTATCCGGGCCTGCACGCTCTGTTGTTCCACCGGCTCGGGCGCTGGTTCTGGGGCCACGGGCTGCGCTGGCTCGGGCGCCTGACGTCGCACGTGGGCCGCTGGCTGACCGGAATCGAGATCCATCCCGGTGCGACGATCGGCAGGCGCGTCTTCATCGACCACGGCATGGGGGTGGTGATCGGGGAAACCGCCGAGGTCGGCGAGGACACGACGCTCTACCACGGCGTGACCCTGGGCGGCACGACGTGGAACAAGGGCAAGCGCCATCCGACCTTGGGCCGCAATGTGGTGGTGGGGGCAGGGGCCAAGATCCTCGGCCCGATCAAGGTCGGCGACGGAGCCAAGATCGGCTCCAACGCGGTGGTGGTGAAGGACGTGCCGGAGGGTGCGACCGTGGTCGGCATTCCGGCGCCGCATCGTCGAGGCCGGCCCGAGCAAGGAAGGCGCGCGCTTTGCCGCCTATGCCGTGGTGCTGAACCAGGACGACCCCTACGCCAAGGCGATCCAGACCCTGGTCGACCATTCGCGCGAGCTCGAGCAATCGGTTGCGGCCCTCCAGGGCAAGCTCGCCGAGCTCGAGCGGGAGCTTGCGCGGCATGAAGCCGAGTCCGCCCAAACGGAGGCCCTTCGGGTTGTTAAGTGATTGATTATTTGAAGTGGATATAGTTGAGCAATTTTGTCGGGATTTGTTATACTTGAGCGTCCCGATCAGGTATTTGGCGAGGCAGACATGAGACTGACGACCAAAGGCACGATTCGCAGTGACCGCGATGGTGGACCTGGCAATGCGCCAGAACCGCGGGCCGGTGACGCTGGCCGCGATCAGCGAGCGGCAGCATATTTCGCTTTCGTACCTGGAGCAGCTGTTCGGCAAGCTGCGCCGCCACCGGCTGGTGAGAGCGTGCGCGGCCCCGGCGGCGGCTACAACCTGGCGCGGCCGACGCAGGGCGTCTCGGTGGCCGACATCATCTGCGCGGTGGACGAGCCGCTCGATGCGACGCAGTGCGGTGGCAAGGAGAACTGCCTCGACGACAAGCGCTGCATGACGCACGACCTGTGGGCGACGCTGAACGCGAAGATGTACGATTACCTGAGCTCGGTGACCTTGGCGGATCTGGTCGCGCACCAGCAACGGCAAGCACGTCGCCGTGCTGCACGATGGCATCGCGACCGAGCCGAACATAGCCCGAGGCGAACAAACCCGAAGTGGCGGTGGCGGACATGAAGCTTCCGATCTACCTCGACTACTCCGCGACCACGCCGGTCGATCCGCGCGTGGCGGAGAAGATGATTCCCTAGCTGACCGAGCACTTCGGCAATCCGGCCAGTCCGCTCGCACGCGTTCGGCTGGGAGGCCGAGGAGGCGGTCGAGCAGGCGCGCGCGCAACGTGGCCGCGCTGGTGAACTGCGATCCGAAGGAAATCGTCTGGACTTCGGGCGCGACCGAGTCGAACAACCTCGCGCTCAAGGGCGCGGCGCAGTTCTACAAGAGCAAGGGCAAGCACCTCGATCACGGTCAAGACCGAGCACAAGGCGGTGCTCGACACCGTGCGCGAGCTGGAGCGCGAGGGCTTCGAGGCGACCTACCTCGACGTGCAGCCCGACGGCCTGATCGACCTGGAGCAGCTCAAGGCGGCGTTCCGCCCCGACACGATCCTGGTGTCGGTGATGTTCGTCAACAACGAGATCGGCGTGATCCAGGACATCGCCGCGATCGGCGAGATCTGCCGCGCGCAGGGGCATCATGTTCCACGTCGACTGCGGCGCAGGCGACCGGCAAGGTGCCCGATCGACCTGGCGACGCTCAAGGTCGACCTGATGTCGTTCTCGGCGCACAAGACCTACGGCCCGAAGGGCATCGGCGCGCTGTACGTGCGGCGCAAGCCGCGCGTGCGCTCGAGGCGCAGATGCACGGCGGCGGGCACGAGCGCGGCATGCGCTCCGGCACGCTGGCCACGCACCAGATCGTCGGCATGGGCGAGGCGTTCCGCCTCGCGCGCCAGGAGATGGCGGCCGAGAACGAGCCGCATCCGCGTGCTGCGCGACCGGCTGCTCGAAGGGCATGCAGGAGATCGAGGAAGTGTATCGTCAACGGCGACCTGGAGCAGCGCGTGCCGCACAACCTGAACATGTCAGCTTCAACTTCGTCGAGGGCGAATCGCTGATCATGGCGGTGAAGGACATCGCGGTCTCGTCGGGCTCGGCCTGCACCTCGGCTATCGCTGGAGCCGTCCTACGTGCTGCGCGCGCTGGGGCGCAGCGACGAGCTGGCGCATCAGTCGATCCGCTTTACCCTGGGCCGCTTCACCACCGAGGAGGAAATGGACTACACGGTCGATCATGCTCAAGGCCAAGGTGGCCAAGCTGCGCGAGATGTCGCCGCTGTGGGAAATGTACAAGGACGGCGTGGATCTGGACTCGGTCCAGTGGGCGGCACATTAACGAGAGCAACGAGCCGGAGGAATTCATGGCATACAGCGACAAAGTCATCGATCACTACGAAAACCCGCGCAACGTCGGCTCGTTCGAGAAGGACGACGAGGGCGTCGGCACCGGCATGGTCGGCGCGCCCGCCTGCGGCGACGTGATGAAGCTGCAGATCCGGTCGGCGAGGACGGCGTCATCGAGGACGCGCAAGTTCAAGACCTACGGCTGCGGCTCGGCGATCGCGTCGTCGTCGCTGGTCACCGAATGGGTCAAGGGCAAGACGCTGGATGAGGCGCTGACGATCAAGAACACGCAGATCGCCGAGGAACTGGCGCTGCCGCCGGTCAAGATCCACTGCTCGATCCTGGCCGAGGACGCGATCAAGGCGGCCGTGGCCGATTACAAGCAAGCGCTACGGCGACGCGCAGCGAAGCCAAGGCCAAGGCGGTAAACGAATGAGCGCCATGCCGATCACGCTGACCGAAAAAGCGGCCAGCCATGTGCAGGCCTTCCTCGCCAAGCGCGGCAAGGGCGTCGGCGCTGCGCCTGGGCGTGCGCACCACGGGCTGCTCGGGCCTGGCCTACAAGCTCGAGTTTGCCGACGAGGTGCTGCCCGAGGACGCGCAGTTCGAGAGCCACGGCGTAAAGGTCGTGGTCGACCCCAAGAGCCTGCCCTACCTCGAGGGCACCGAACTCGACTTCGCGCGCGAGGGGCTGAACGAGGGCTTCAAGTTCAACAACCCGAACGTCAAGGACGCCTGCGGCTGCGGGGAATCGTTCAACGTCTGAAACAACCATCTTCGAGCTTTTTCGGTCTGCAGCCCGCCGCTTCGTGCTTTCGACCGCGAGCGGCTGGAGCGCGCCTGACCGCGAGATCCAGGCGCAGGTGCATCCCGACCGTTTCGCCAGTGCGGGCGACGCCGAGCGGCGCGCGTCGATGCAGTGGGCGACGCGCGTAAACGAGGCCTATCGCACGCTCGGGAGCCCGCTGCAGCGCGCCAGCTACCTGCTCGAGCTCGCCGGCGTGGACGTGGCGTTCGAAACCAACACCGCGATGCCGCCCGAGTTCCTGATGCGCAGATGGAGCTGGCGCGAGGCGCTCGAGCGGGCGAGCGACGCGCGCGACGCGGACGCGCTCGACGGGCTGCGCGCGGCCTTGCGCGCCGACAAGCGCGAGCTGGAGCGCGCGCTTGCCGAGGCGCTCGACGCGCGCGGCGACTACGCGGACGCCGCCGAGCTGACCCGCAAGCTGATGTTCCTTGACAAGCTGGGCGCAGAGATCGACCTCGCCTTCGAGGCGCTGGAAGCCTGATGGCGCTGCTGCAGATCTCCGAACCGGGCATGTCGCCAGCGCCGCACCAGCGCCGCCTGGCGGTCGGCATCGACCTCGGCACCACGAACTCGCTGGTGGCGACGGTGCGCAACGGCGTGCCGAGCGTGCTGTCCGACCAGCAGGGCCGGGTGCTGCTGCCCTCGGTCGTGCGCTACCTGCCGGACGGCACGCGTCGAGGTCGGCTACGCGGCGCAGGCGCGCCAGTCCGAGGACCCGCGCAACACCATCGTTTCGGTCAAGCGCTTCATGGGGCGCGGGCTGAAGGACGTGGCGCACGTCGAGACGCTGCCCTACGACTTCGTCGACGCGCCGGGCATGGTGCAGATCAGGACCTGCGCCGGGCGTGAAGAGCCCGGTCGAGGTTTCGGCCGAGATCCTGCAAGACGCTGCGCGCGCGCGCCGAGGCCTCGCTCGGCGGCGAGCTGGTCGGCGCGGTGATCACGGTGCCGGCCTACTTCGACGACGCGCAGCGCCAGGCGACCAAGGACGCGGCGCAAGCTCGCCGGCCTGAACGTGCTGCGGCTGCTCAACGAGCCGACCGCCGCGGCGATCGCCTACGGCCTGGACAACGCGTCCGAAGGCATCTACGCGGTGTACGACCTCGGCGGCGGCACATTCGACATCTCGATCCTGCGGCTGTCGCAAGGGCGTGTTCGAGGTGCGTCGCCACCAACGGCGACGCCGCGCTCGGCGGCGACGACTTCGACCAGCGCGTGTTCTGCTGGATCGTCGAAGAGGCGAAGCTGCCGCCGCTGCGGCCCGCGCGACATGCGCAAGCTGCTGGTCGAGTCGCGCGAGGCCAAGGAATACCTGACCTATCACGGCGAGGCGCAGCTGAGCGACAAGCTGTCCTCGGGCGAATGGGTCGACCTGTGCCTCACCACCGAGAAGTTCTGCCAGATCACGCAGAACCTGGTGCAGAAGACGCTCGGGCCCACGCGCAAGGCGCTGCGCGACGCGGGTCTCACGGTGGACGACATCAAGGGCGTGGTGATGGTGGGCGGCGCGACCCGCATGCCGCAGATCCAGCGCGCGGTGGGCGAGTTCTTCCGCCGCGCGCCGCTGAACAACCTCGATCCCGACAAGGTGGTGGCGCTCGGCGCGGCGATCCAGGCCGACGTGCTGGCGGGCAACAACGCGAGCGGCGAGGACTGGCTGCTGCTGGACGTGATCCCGCTTTCGCTCGGGCGTCGAGACCATGGGCGGGCTGGTCGAGCGCATCGTGCCGCGCAACTCCACCATCCCGGTGGCACGCGCGCAGGAGTTCACCACTTTCAAGGACGGGCAGACGGCGATGAGCTTCCACGTGGTGCAGGGCGAGCGCGAGCTGGTGTCGGACTGCCGCTCGCTCGCGCGCTTCGAGCTGCAGCGGCATCCCGCCGATGGCGGCGGGCGCGGCGCGCATCCGGTCACCTACCAGGTCGACGCCGACGGGCTGCTGTCGGTGTCGGCGCGCGAGAAGACCAGCGGCGTCGAGGCGTCGGTGACCGTCAAGCCGTCCTACGGACTGAGCGACGAGGACGTCGACGCGCATGCTGCAGCGAGTCCTACCAGCACGCGCGCGAGGACATGCAGGCGCGCGCGCTCGCCGAGCACCGGGTCGACGCCGAGCGCCTGCTCGAGGCCACCCGCGCGGCGCTCGAGGCCGACGGCGACGCTGCTCGAGCCGGACGAGCGCGCCGCGATCGACAAGGAGATGGCGGCGCTGCGCACCAAGCTTTCCGGCGCGGACTCGCGCGCCCTGAAGCAGGCCACCGAGGCGCTCAGCCGCGCCACCGACGGATTCGCCGCGCGGCGCATGGACGCCAGCGTGCGGCGCGCGCTTTCGGGCCGCAAGATCGCAAGTCTCGAACCCTAGCAGGACGGTACGTGCCCAAGCTGAAAGTGCTGCCCCATCCTCAACTTTGCCCGCAGGGCGCCGAGCTGGAGGCCAAGGAAGGCGTCTCGATCCTCGACACGCTGCTCGAGAACGGCATCGAGATCGAGCACGCCTGCGAAAAATCCTGCGCCTGCACCACCTGCCATGTGGTGGTGCGCGAGGGCATCGACTCGCTCGACGAGGCGGAGGAGAAGGAGGAGGACATGCTCGACAAGGCCTGGGGCCTGGAGGCGAACTCGCGCCTGTCGTGCCAGGCCAGGGTGCGCGGCGTGGACCTGGTGATCGAGATTCCGAAATACACCGTCAACTACGCGCGCGAGGAGCACTGATGAAGTGGACCGACAGCCGCGAGATCGCGATCGCGCTCGCCGAGCGATTTCCCGACACCGACCCGAAGGCGATCCGTTTCACCGACTTGCATCGCTGGGTGCTCGAGCTGCCCGGCTTCGCCGACGACCCCAAGCACAGCGGCGAGAAGATCCTCGAGGCGATACAGATGGCCTGGATCGACGAGGCAGACTAGCGCACGGTCAGGGCTTGTTGGCCTCGCTGCCCCAGAGCTGCTTCACGCGCGCATCGCGGCCGCAGCCCTGGCGGTAGAACTCGTAGCGCACCGGGTTCTTCTTGTAGTAGTCCTGGTGGTATTCCTCGGCGGGCCAGAACACATTCGCTTTGACGATCTGGGTGACGATCGGCGCCTTGAACGGCTTGGTCTTCTCGATTTCGGCCAGCGACGCCTCGGCGATCCGTTTCTGCTCGTCGTCGAGGTAGAAGATCGCGGTGCGATACTGCGTGCCGACGTCGCAAAACTGGCGGTCCTTGGTCGTCGGGTCGATGCTGTGCCAGTAGAAGCTCACCAGCTTGCGATAGCTCACCACCGCGGGGTCGAACTTGACCTCGACCGACTCCGCATCGCCGGTGGTCCCCGAGGACACATCCTCGTAGGTCGGGTGCGCGACATGCCCACCGGTGTAGCCCGAGGTGGTCGAAATCACCCCCGGGACTTTGTCGAAATCCGATTCCATGCACCAGAAGCAGCCGCCAGCGAAGATGGCGGTTTCGAGGTTCTTGGGCTGGGCCGATGCGGCGGCGGACGCCAGGGCGAGGGCGAGGGCGGCGATGTGCCGAAAGGTCATGTCAGGGACTCCGCAGGTTGTTCATCTTAGTCTGTACGCACGGGCCGTCCTTACGGACGCAGTCCCAGTTCGGCGAGCACCGCTTCGATCACCGGTTCATCGCGCAGGCACAGGCGGATCTGCCTGAGCGGGCCCGCAGGTTGCGCCTCGTACCAGGCGCGCACCGCGCTGTGGTAGGCGCGGGCACAGACGGGCAGCGGCACCGCGAAAATCCCGCTCGAAACCGCGGGAAACGACAGCGCCGCCCACCCCGCCTCGTGCGCGCAACGAAACGCCGCGTCGAGCGCGCGCACCAGCTTCTGCTCCTCCTCGCCCTCGCCTTGGCGCGGGCCGACGGCGTGGATCACGCCCTTGAACGGCAGCTTGCCTGCCCCGCTCACCACCGCGCTGCCGGCCGGCAGGGGACCGCGCGCGCGCACGATGCGATCGCACTCCGCCTGCAGGGCGGGTCCGGCGGCGCGCGCGATGAGTCCTGCCACTCCGCCGCCGTGGGCCAGCCGCCCGTTGGCGGCATTGACGATCGCGTCGACCGGCTCCTTGAGCAGGTCGCCGCGCACCACCTGGAACATGCGCTCGGCGGGAAACGGCAGCTCGGCGAGGATCATGCCATCGCTGCCGCCCGGCGACTTACTCGATCTTCGCCTTGGCGCGCAGGCTCTGCACCAGCTCCCGCAGCTGGCCTTGCTTGAGCTGCTGTTCGATGCGCGCCTTGACGTCTTCCAGCGGCGGGAACTTGAGCGGCCGCACGTCCTCGACCTGGATCACGTGGTAGCCGTAGCGCGTGTGAACCGGCTGCTCGGTGTACTTTCCCTTGTCGAGCTTGACCATCGCGTCGCTGAACGCCTGGTCCAGGTTGCCGCCCGGCGACATCCAGTCGAGCTCGCCGCCGCGGTCCCGGGTACCGGCATCCTTGGACTTCTTCGCCAGCTCCTCGAACTTGGCGCCTTTGTCGAGCGCCGTGATCACGCTTTTGGCCTCGTTCTCGGTGTCGAGCAGGATGTGGCGCACCTTGTATTCCTTGCCGCCGGCTTTGGCCTTGGCCTCGTCGTACGTCTTCTGGATTTCGGCCTCGCTGACCGGGTGCTCGCGCAGCCAGTCGCTGACGTAATGCTGCACGATGACGGTCTGGCGCACCAGCGCGAGCTCGGCCTGCAGCGCGGGCTTCTTGGTGTAGCCGCTGCGCGCGGCTTCCTGCGCAATGAGCTCGCGGTTGATGAGGTCCTCGCGCACCGCTTCGCGCATCGCCGCGTTATCGGGCGCGCCCTGGACTTCGCGCTCGCGCAGCAGCACTTCGGCGCGCGAGGCGGGAATCGCGACGCCGTTCACGGTGGCGATGGGGCCGGCCTTGGCGGCCTTCTTCGGCGCATCCTTCGCGGCGGCCTGCGCCAGAACGGCCGCCGGGAGAGCGAGGGCGGCGGCCGCGAGCGCGGCGCCGACGATTCGGCGTAGCTTCATCTGCTTCCTTTGTGCCAAGAGTGATCGAGCCCGCATTATGCGCCGCCTTCGTCCGGCGCGCGGGCGGTGATGGCGAGCGCATGGATCGGGTGGTCCATCAGTTCGCCCAGGGCCTGGTAGACCATCCGGTGGCGCGCCAGCGTCGGCTTGCCGCGGAATGCCTCGGCGACGATGGTGAGTCGCCAATGCGTGTTGCCGCCCGGCCTCCAGCCCGCGTGACCCTGGTGCTTGGTGCTCTCGTCGAGCAGCTCGAGGGAGACGGGCGCGAGCGCCGCGAGCCGCTGCCGCATGCGAACCTCGACGCTCATTGCTCGTCGCCGTTCTGTTCCACGTGCCGGGCGAGGAACAGCGCCTGGGCCAGGATGAACAGCAGCATCAGCCCGGTCACCCCGAACAGCTTGAAATTGACCCACTGGTCGGTCGGGAAATGGAACGCCACGTAAAGATTGAGCGCGCCCATGGCGGCGAAGAACCCGGCCCAGCTCCAGTTCAGCTTGGTCCACGCGAGCGCCGGCAGCTGCAGCTGGGCGCGCATCATGGCGCGAATCAGGTTGCGGCCGAAGAAGCGCTCGGAGACCACCAGCACGGCGGCGAACACCCAGTACAGCACGGTCGGCTTCCACTTGATGAAGGTCTCGTCGCGCAGCAGCAGGGTTGCACCGCCGAACACCACGATGATCGCAAAGCTCGCCCACAGCATGCCGTCGATGCGCTTGCCGCGCAGCCACAGCCAGCCGATCTGCACGAAGGTCGCCGCGATCGCCACCGCGGTGGCGACGAAAATGCCCTTCAGCTTGAAGGCGACGAAGAACAGGATGACCGGAAACAGGTCGAAGAGAAACTTCATGCCTTCTCGAACTTGAGCGAGGCCGAATTCAAGCAGTAGCGCAGCCCGGTAGGTTGCGGGCCGTCCTCGAACACGTGCCCCAGGTGGGCCTCGCAGAGGGCGCAGTGCACCTCGGTGCGCTTCATGAAGAAGGAGTGGTCCTCTTCGGTGGCGACGTTCTCAGGCTTGAGCGGCTGCCAGTAGCTCGGCCAGCCGGTGCCGGATTCGAATTTGTGCTCCGAGGAGAACAACTCGGCGCCGCAGCACACGCAGCGGTAGGTGCCCTTTTCGTGGTGGTCCCAGAATTCGCCGCTGAAGGCGGGTTCGGTGCCCTTGCGCCGCGCCACCTTGAACTGCATCGGAGTGAGCTCCTTCTTCCACTCGGCATCCGACTTTTCAACCGTCTTTTCGACCTTGCTGTCCATGTTGGATCCTGATCCTCTAGCGCCAGTCGCCGACCGCGCGCCGCGCGGCTTCGTTCTCCGGCCGCACCACCAGCCCGCTCGCCGTGACCGTGACCACGTACTGCGCGCCGTCGGCCATCGGCACGTAGGCCGCGCTGCCGTACAGCGCGTCGGCGAACGGCAGGTAGTCATGATACCGCCTCGCCAGCTGCCACAGGTCGAGCCTGGGGGTGTGCCACAGCGGGTAGACGGTGCGTAGCTGGGTCAGGTCCTGTTCAGCGTCGGCATAGCGACCGGAAAGCCGCTCCAGCCGGTAGACCGTGTCGAAGCCGATGATGTTGCCTATCGCGCGCCACTTGATTACCCGCGCGTCGATCTGCCATTCGTCGCCGCGCAGCTCGTACTCCTGCGGCGCGGCGCCCGGGATGCCGAGCGTGAGCGCGAAGTCCCTCGGCCCGAGCGCGCGCAGCGCCACGTGCGCGGCTTCCTGCTCGTGCGTCAGGCGGGTGTAGGAGTGCAGGCCGGCCGCGATGACCGCCGCCAGCACGCCGAGCAGCACCACCGCCGCGCCGAGCAGCATCAGCAGCGTGCCGCCCGCGATGCGGGCGCTGCGCAGGCGGCGCAGCGCCGCCAGCTCGAGCGGCAGGGCGAGCAGCACGCCCAGCAGCGCGAACCCGAACAGGAGCGCCTGCGGCGAAAAGCCCGAGAGCCAGTTCAGCATCGAGGGTACTATATTCGCGCCAACCCACGGAGGGAAGCGGGAGGGAAGCGTGGCACTTGTAAGACTCATCGAGTACGCGGAGGCAACGCCGGAGGTCAGGGCGGTTTACGAGGACATCATGCAGACGCGCGGCGTCGACTGGATCAACAATTTCTGGAAGGCGCTGGCCAACGATCCGGCCCAGCTGCGCCGTATGTGGCAGAACGTGAAGCAGGTGATGGCGCCGGGCGCGCTCGATCCGCTGCTGAAGGAAATGATCTACGTGGCCGTGAGCGCGACCAACGGCTGCGAATACTGCACCCATTCGCACACGGCGGCGGCGCGCAAGAAGGGCATGAGCGACGCCATGCTGATGGAACTGATGGCGGTGGTCGGGCTGGCGAACGAAACCAACCGCCTGACCAACGGCCTGCGGATCGAGGTCGACCCCCAGTTCAGGTAGCGGCGCGCTCCTCCCTGGAGCGGTCCCAGAGATTGGGTGTCACTCCGTTGTGGTAGCCGGAGATGAACTCGCGCGGTGCGCCGCTCGCGGGATCGAAGGTGTGGCGCCTGACCGCGCCGATGTTGGCGCCGTAGACGTGGATGCTGATCGCGGTGCGGTCTGGCGTCGCGTTGGAGACCACGTGCACGTCGCCGATGCGCGGCGAGACGCGGTCGATGTCTCCCGGCCTGACGCGATGCGACCCGGTCAGGCGCATGGGCCTGCCGGGGGCGTACTCCTCGCACAATTCCTCGCCGCGCATCACGCCCACCAGGCCCCACACGGTATGGTCGTGGACCGGGGTCTTCTGGCCCGGCTGCCAGACGAAGCTCAACACCGAGAAGCGCTCGAGCGGGTCGCAGTGCAGCAGGTACTGGCGGTAGGAGTCGGGCGAAGGCCGCGCGAACTCCTCGGGCAGCCAGTCGTCGTGGATCACGAGCTCGCGCAGCAGCTTCTCGCCCTCGTCGAGCAGCGCGGGCTCGTCGCCCGCGCGGCGCTCGACCAGGGCGGTCATGTCCTGCACGAATTTGCGGAAGCGCTGGATGTCGTTCGGCATGGGGGAATGTGAAATGGGAACCGGTGCCCATTATCCTACCGTTAAGATACATGGCATGACGGACGGCGAAACCGCGACTCCTCGGCTGAGCGTGCAGGCGCTGCGCGCGATGCTCGGCGACGGGCGTGAGCTGGCGCTGCTGGACGTGCGCGAGGAGGGCGTGTTCGCGGCGGGCCACATGCTCACCGCGGCCTGCCTGCCGTTGTCGCAGCTGGAGCTCGTACTCGAGCGGCGGGTGCCGCGGCGCGACACGCGCGTCGTGCTGTGCGACGACGACGAGAGCCTGGCTGGGCGTGCCGCGGCGGCGATGCACCGCTTCGGCTGGCGCGACGTGTCGCTGCTCGCCGGCGGAGTGGCCGCTTGGAAGGCCGCCGGGCACGAGCTATTCAGCGGCGTGTATGTGCCGAGCAAGGCGTTCGGTGAAGCGGTCGAGCACGACTGCAACACGCCGCGCATCAGCGCGGCCGAGCTCAAGGCAAAGCTCGACGCGGGCGAGGACGTGGTCGTGCTTGATTCGCGCCCCATGGGCGAGTACCAGGTCATGAACATCCCCGGCGCGCTCAACTGCCCGGGGGCCGAGCTGGTCTACCGCGTGCACGAGGTGGTCAAGCGGCCGCAGACGCTGGTAGTGGTGAACTGCGCCGGGCGCACGCGATCGATCATCGGCGCGCAGTCGCTGATCAACGCCGGCCTGCCGAACCGGGTCGTCGCGCTGCAGAACGGCACCATGGGCTGGCACCTGGCCGGCTTCGAGCTCGAGCACGGGCAGCAGCGGCAAGCGCCGGCGCCATCGGCCGAGGCGCTGGCCAAGGCGCGCGCCGCCGCGGGGCGGGTGGCCGAGCGCTGCGAGGTGCGCGCAATCACGTTCGTGGAGCTCGAGCGACTGCGCGCAGAAGCCTCGCGCACGACCTACTGCTTCGACGTCAGGAGCCCCGAGGAGTACCGCGCCGGCCACCTGCCGGGCTTCGCCGGCGCCCCGGGCGGGCAGCTGGTGCAGGCGACCGATCTGTACGCCGCGGTGCGCAACGCGCGCATCGTGCTCGCCGACGCGGACGGCGTGCGCGCCCGCATGACCGGCTCGTGGCTGACGCAGATGGGCTGGCGCGAGGTGTACGCGGTCGAAGGCGTGGACGCCGGCTGCATGACCGAGCGCGGCGCACCGCGGCCACGCGTGCTCGGGCTCGACGCGGCGCGCGCCGAGACGCTGGACGCACGCGCGCTGCAGGCGCTGCTCGCGGCGGGCGGGGCGACGCTGCTCGATTTGGCGACCAGCCTTCAGTACCGTGACGGACACATCCCGGGCGCCTGGTTCGCGGTGCGCGCGAGGCTGGCCGAGGCGCGCGCCGCGGTCGGGCCGGCGAAGAAGTTCGCTTTCACCTCTCCCGACGGCGTGCTCGCGAGGCTCGCCGCGGCTGAGGCGGGCGGGCTTGCGCTCGAGGGGGGCACAGAGGCGTGGCGCGCCGCGGGACTTCCGCTCGAGCAGGGCAGCACGCGCATGGCTTCGGCCACTAACGACGTGTACTACCGCCCCTACGACCGGCGCTCGCAGATCGAGCAGGCGATGAAGGACTACCTCGACTGGGAAGTGGCGCTGGTCGAGCAGCTCAAGCGCGAGGACTATCTGCGTTTCGATCTGCGGCCGGCCTGATACCAGCCGGCATTAGCCCGTGCGCAGCACCTGCCGGATCGCGTCGACCAGCACGCTCTTGCTGTACGGCTTGGTGACGTAGGCATCGGCGCCGAGCGCGAGGCCGCGCTGGATGTCCGCGGGCTCGGTCTTGGCGGTCAGCATCACCACCGGTAGCATCGCTAGCCTGCGGTGGCTGCGGATCTTGGCCAGGATATCGAAGCCGTTGCCGTCGGGCAGCATCACGTCCAACAGCATGATGTCCGGCGGCTGCCGCGTACGCAGATCGGCCAGCAGCTCCGCGGCGTTGCGCGCCACGCGCACCCCGTAGCCCGCCATGCTGACGCGCAGGTCCGCGAGCGCGAGCTGATCCGGATCGTCCTCGACGATCAGCACCGTGGTCTGCGCGGGGGCGCGCTTGCTGGGCGGCAAGTTCGCGATCCGCTCGCGTGCGAGGTACAGGCCGCCGCGCTCGAGCGCGGTGCTCGCTTCCGCGGCGGTGCGCGCCAGCCGTTCGGCGTCCTGCGGCAGGACTCCGGGCTCCTTCGCAGGCGATGACTTGAAGTGGTCGGTGAAATCCAGGTCCCCGCCCGATTCCGTCGGCAGGGTTTCGATGAAGCCGAGTTCTTCCACCTCCGAGAGCCACTCCTCGAGCAGCTGGTCGGGGAATTCGCGCAGCCGCCCGCGGATCACGTCGAACGGCGTCTTGGCTTCGATCAGAGTCAGCAGGCGGCGGTAGTCGGTGGGAATCGCCGTATCGTCGCTCGCGCGGGCGTCCTTGCCGGTGGCGGTGATGCGGTAGCTGCGATCTGCCATGTCCGTTCCTCAGGTTTTGATGACTTCAGGCGTATCGCCGTAGAGTTCTTCCACCAGCGTGGCGCGGCGCTCGAGGACGGCGCGCTGGTTCATGTAGCCCTTGTCGGTGATCTCGTTGGCGTCGATCGAGGGCGGCTCTTCCATCACCAGCAAACGCACCGGGTGAGTCGAGCTGCCCGCGTCCTGCGCCAGGCCGCGCAGCGCCTGCGCCAGCCGCTCGCGCAGCGCGTCGGGCGCCAGGCCGGACGCGGCGGCCGGATTGAGGAACACCAACGCCCCGATTTCGTCGCGGTCGTGCCCGGTGATCACCGCGTCCTGGATCAACGGGTTGGCCGCCGCGATCAGTCTCATCCGCAGCGCGCCGACGTGGACCCAGGTCCCGGTGGCGAGCTTGAAGTCCTCGGCGATTCGCCCATCGAACTCGATACCCTTGGCCGGGTCCGCGGGATCGGCAAGCTTGACCGCGTCGCCGATGCGGTAGAAGCCCTCATCGTCGAACGCGGCGCGCGTCAGATCGTCGCGCCGGTAGTAGCCGGGGGTGACGTTGGCGCCCCTGACGCGCACCTCGAGCTTGCCCGCCGAGGGCACGAGCTTGAGCTCGCAGCCGGCCACCGGCAGCCCGATGACGCCTGCGCGGTCCATGTGAAAATGCACCGAGGTGGCGAGCGGCGAGGTCTCGGTCGAGCCCCATGCCGAGAGCATTGCCAGGCGGCCGTTCTTTTCCTCGAGGGCGAGCTTCTCGATGCGCTGCCACAGGTTCTGCGGCAGCGCGGCCGCGGCGTAGAACAGCACGTCCAGGTCGCGAAAGAAATTGGCGCGCAGCGCGGCGTCGCGCTCGAGGTAGGGCAGCAGCAGGTCGTAGCCGCGTGGCACGTTGAAGTACATCGTGGCGGCCACTTCCTTCAGGTTCCTCACCGTGGTCTCGACCACGCCGGGCAGCGGCTTGCCGCCGTCGATGTAGAGCGTGCCGCCGTTCCTGAGCACCATGTTGAAGTTGTGGTTGCCGCCGAAGGTGTGGTTCCACGGCAGCCAGTCGACTACCACCGGCGTGCGTTCCCCCAGGAACGGCCAGGCCTGCGCCAGCATCTGCTGGTTCGCGCACAGCATGCGCTGGGTGTTGACGACGCCCTTGGGCACGCCGGTCGAGCCGGAAGTGAACAGGATCTTGGCGACCGTGTCCGGTCCGACCGCGGCGAACGCATCGTCCACGCGCCGTGTCGGCGCGCTCCCGAGCAACTCGGCCACCGGCATCGCAGCGGCGCCGAGCGCGTCGAGCGCGGCGCCGAACTTGGCGGGGTCGGCCGCATACACCAGTCCGGGGCGCACCAGCTCGAAGATGTGCCTGAGCTTGGCGAAGTCCTTCGACATGAGGGAATAGGCGGGCGAGATCGGCGTCACCGGCACGCCTACGTGCATCGCGCCGAGCGCGAGCAGCGCGTGATCGATGCCGTTGTCCGACAGGATCGCGACTGGCCGCTCGGGGCCGAGCCCACGCTCGAGCAGCGCTTGGCCGATGCGGCGCGCCGCCTCGAGCGCCTCCCCGTAGCCGAGCTTGCGCCATCCCTCGCCCGAGCGCTCGGCGAGAAAGCTGCGCTCCGGCGCCGCCGCTGCCCAGTGCACCAGCCACTCGCCGACGGCGCGCGCGTACGGCGCCAGCCGCTGCGGCGAGCGCAGCAGCAGCGTGCCGTCGGAACGCCGTTCGGACACTACCTGCGCCGGCGCGAAGCGCAGGTCGGAATGCAGCCGCGCCCCCATCGTGTGCCCTCCCCAGGATTGCGCCCCTATTCTAGCTGCACCGCGGGAATTTGATCTGGCGCAACATCAGCCTCGGCGTGCCGGCGTAGGCTCGTGTGCATCATGAGCGAACCCGAAACGCCGGCGTCCGGAGAAGCGCTAGGTGCGGCGTTCGAAGCCTCCGCCGAGCGCCTGGAAACGCTGCACAAGCACTTCGACGCGGTCGCCGACCCGCTCGGCATGATCGCGCCTCTGGCGCACGCGCAGACCGCCTGGATGCTGCACCCGCAGGAGCTCGGCGCGCTGTGGGTGCGCTTCTCGGGCGACCTGCTGGCGCTGCAGCTTCATGCGGCGGCGAAGCTGATGGGACGGCGCGGTGGGGACTTGGTGCGGCCGCACGGCGACGACACGCGCTTTTCCGACCCGGTCTGGTCGGACGAAGTGCAGTGGGACCTGCTCAAGCAGTGGTACCTGTTCTTCACCCGCCACATCCAGGACGCGCTGTTCGAGAGCCCCGGCCTGTCTCCCAAGGAGCGCCGGCGCGCGGCGTTCTGGTGGCGCAAGTGGCTGAACGCGATGGCGCCGACCAATTTCTTCTTCAGCAACCCGGTCGCGGTGCGCAAGGCGCTCGAGAGCCACGGCGAGAGTCTGCAGCGCGGCTTCGAGCTGTTCATGGAGGACATGCAGGCCGGCACGGTGCGCATGACCAGCCCGGAGCACTTCCAGGTCGGCAAGAACCTGGCGACCACGCCCGGCGCGGTGGTATTCCGCAATCGCCTGATCGAGCTGATCCACTACGCACCGGTCGCACCGCAGGTCAGGCGCACGCCGGTGGTGATCGCCACGCCATGGATCAACAAGTTCTACGTGCTCGATCTGACCCCGAAGAAGAGCATGGTGCGCTACCTGCTCGAGCAGGGCTTCGACGTCTACATCATCAGCTGGAAGAACCCGGGGGCCGAGATGGCCGAGGTGCGCTTCGACGACTACCTCGCAGAGGGCGTGCACCAGGCGGTGCGGGTGGCGCGCGAGCTCTCGGGAGCGGACAAGGCGCATCTGGTCGGCTACTGCATCGGCGGCACCCTGGTGGCGATCTACATGGCATGGCTCAACCGCAGACACCCGCGCGAGGAGGTGCCCGTGTCGAGCTGGACCCTGCTCGCGACGCTCACCGACTTTCAGTCCCCGGGCGACGTCGAAGTCTTCCTGGACGAGGGCAGCGTACGCTGGATCTGCGACCTGATGCGCTCGCGCGGCTTCCTCGACGGCAGCGAGATGGCCACCACCTTTCGTATCCTGCGCTCGAACAGCCTGATCTGGCACTACGTGGTGCACGGCTGGCTGTACGGCGAGCGGCCGGCGCCGTTCGACGTGCTGTACTGGAACATGGACACCACGCGCATGCCCTACCGCATGCACGAGTACTACCTGCGCGAGATGTACCTGAAGAACAATCTGATCAAGGCCGATGCGCTGACCATCGCCGGCGAGCCAATCGATCTCACCCGCATCCATCAGCCGCTCTACGACGTCGCGGCCGAGGACGACCACATCGCGCCGTGGCGCCAGACCTTCCGCATCAACGCCTACGTGACGTCGCCCAAGCGCTTCGTGCTCTCGAGCTCGGGCCACATCCTCGGCGTCGTCAATCCGCCCGTCGAGCCACCCAAGCGCAGCTTCCGCGTCGGCGCCGCGCACCGCGGCCAGACCGCCGACGCCTGGCACGCCAAGGCCGAGGCGCATGAGGGCAGCTGGTGGCAGGATTGGAGCGAGTGGCTGGCCGAGAAATGCGGCCCGCTCGGCGCGCCCCCGCCGCTCGCGAGCGAGACCTTTCCCAGGCTCGCCGACGCCCCCGGCAGCTACGTGCTGGAGCGCTAGCCTAAGCTTGCGCCAACCCTGCGCCGGCGCGGAGAACGCGTCAGCATCCGGCAAGGGTCCGGACAGACTCGGTCGGTAGACTCGGCCTCCGTCGAAGCAATGAGGGAGCCAAGGGCCGGTTTGTCTGCCCGCTGCCGCAGCGCTTCCTCAAAGAAAGAGCCGGGTTTGAGGGCGCGACATCGGCTCCGTCCACGCCAAACTGTACCGAGGAGACACTCATGACAGTCAAGGATGCTTCCAGCAGGAAGGTCAGCCGCCGCACGGTGCTCAAGGCCGCGGCGACCGCCGGCGCGCTGCAGCTCGTGCCGCCGTTCATCATCAAGGCGCGGGGCGAGGAGCCGGTGAAGCTCGGATTGGACAATCCACTGACCGGCACCTATGCCGCACTGGGCAAGAACGAGCTTTACGGCTGCCAGCTTGCGATCGATCAGATCAACGCCAAGGGCGGCATTCTGGGCCGCCAGGCGGAGCTTCGAGTCGAGGATTCCACCAGCGGTGATGCCGGCACGACCGTGCAGAAGGCGCGCAAGCTGATCGATCGCGATCAGGTGAACTTCCTGATCGGCAACATCAACTCGGCGCTTGCACTTGCGATGGCGGCGGTCGCCTACGAGAAGGGCGTGTTCATGATCGATCCCGGCGGCCATACCGACGCGGTCACCGGCACCAGCTGCCACTGGAACGTGTTCCGTATCTGCAACCCGACTCAGACGGAAGCGAACGCGGTCGCCGGCACCCTGATCAGGGACTACGGCAAAAAGTGGTACTACATAACGCCTGACTACGCCTTCGGCCACACGCTCGAGGCGGGCATGATCAAGGCCGCCGCGAAGCTCGGCGGCACTCGGGTCGGCGGCGCCTTGACGCCGCTCGGCACCACGGATTTCTCCTCTTATTTGATCGCGGCCCAAGCGGCGAAGCCGGACGTGATCATCTTCCTGGTCCAGGGAGACGACCAGGTAAACGCGCTCAAGCAGGCGGTACAGTTCGGGCTCGAGAAGCGCTTCCATCTTGCCGGCGCCCAGGGTGAGCTTGAACCGCAGGAAGGGCTGCCGCCGGAGGCGCGTATCGGCACCTGGGTGTTCGAGTGGTACTGGAAGCAGCCCGGCGTGCCGCACGTTGCGGAGTTCGTCGAAGCGATCAAGAAGACGTCCGGTCGCGTGCCGACCGCGCGTACCTGGTTTGGCTATGCCGCAACCTGGACTTGCGCGCTGGCGGCAAATGGCGCCAAGTCCCTCGATGCGGTCAAGATGGCCAAGTTCCTCCAAGGCTACCATCTTCCGCCCGAGGTGGCCCTGATGCCGAACGGCGCGTTCTTCCGCGCAGGACAGAACCAGCTCATCGGGGACCTCTACGTCGGCCATGCACAGGCGCATGGCAGCGCACCGGACGACCTGTTCAAGGTAACGGACGTCGTCAAGGGCACCGATGTCTCCGGTACGCTCGAAGAAACCGGATGCAAGATGACCTGGCCGGCGTAAAGCGCGGTCCGGTCTGAACCGACGAGACGGCGGGCGTCGCGTGCTGCGCGACGCCCGTAGGTTTGAAGCTGGCGCCGGCGCTTGCGCGCGAACGCGGCGGAAATTGGGTAATCTCCCGTACGGTGTGCGGATCCCCGCCATGTGTTTCGCGTCGAAGGTATTCTGCGGAGCGTTAAGGCCTGAAGGCGCGTTACCCGAATGACACAGCTGATACTTTTCAACGTCTTCAACGGACTGATCATTGGCGCGTTCTACGCGCTCATGGCCCTCGGTCTTTCGCTGATCCTGAACCTGTCCGGTGTAATCAACTTCGCGCACGGCGGATTTCTCGCCGTCGGCGGTTATCTCGCTTATGTCCTCATTCCCTTCATCGGTTTCTGGGGTGCGCTGCTGATCGCGCCCTTTCTAACCGCCTTCATCGGCTTGATCGTAGAGCGCGTGCTGATCCGACGCCTGTACGGGCGCGATCAACTCTATAGCCTGCTACTCACATTCGGCCTTGCCTACATATTCGAGGACGGCACGCGCTTCATCTGGGGCGCCCAGAGCGTCCCCTACCAGGTGCCGGACTGGCTGATGCGGCCGCTGAGCGCCGAGTATTTCTTCCTCACGGGTTACCGGGTGTTCATGGTGATCCTGGTCGGCGTCGCGGTGGCCGGCCTGTTCTTCATCCTGAATCGCACGCGCCTCGGCATGCGCATCCGGGCCGGCACCCTCGATCTGGAGACCGTCTCGGTCCTGGGCGTCAACGTGCGAATCCTGCGCACTCTGAATTTCGGCATCGGCATCTACCTTGCCGGCCTCGCGGGCGTGCTCGCGGCCGGCATGCTCGGCTTGTCGCCGACGATCGGCACCTCGCTCATCATGCCGAGTTTCGTCGCGATCATCGTCGGCGGCCTCGGCAGTTTGCCCGGCACGCTTCTCGGCGGACTCCTGATCGGCGTCGCCTCGGGACTCACTACCATGTTCTTTCCATCGGCCAGCGAGGCGGTGATTTACATCATGATGGGTATCGTCTTGCTGGTGCGCCCGCGCGGCCTTCTGGGCGAGGAAGGGAGATTCTAGATGGGTCAGACCAATAAGCTGGCCGCGAACGCCATCGTCTGGCTGATGCTTCTCACGGCACCCTTCTGGATGCATTGGGTCGGCGGCTACACCGAACTCGGCAGCCGCGTGCTGGTGATGGCGCTTGCCGCGATGGCGCTCAATTTCCTGCTCGGCTTCACCGGCGTGCTGTCTTTCGGCCACGCGGCCTATTTCGGCCTCGGCGCCTATGGTGCCGCGATGACCATCAAGTACCTGGTCCCGAGCACGCCGCTCGCCATCCTGGTCGGAGTCCTGGTCGGCACGGCTGCCGCCGCGATCATCGGCACCTTGATCGTCAAGCTGCGCGGCGTGTATTTCGCCATGGTGACGATTGCCTTCGGCCAGGTGTTCTACTTCATCACCTTCCGCTGGAACAACGTTACCGGCGGCGACGACGGGCTGACCAACTGGACACGGGTGCCGATCGACCTCGGCTTCACCAAACTCGATATCCTGCACAATCCTGAGCTCTTCTACTACTTCATCCTGTTCTTCTTCGCGCTGTCCGTCGTCCTGATGACGATCCTGCTGCGTTCGCCTTTCGGGCGCACTCTGCTGGCGATCCGCGAGAACGAGCGCCGCGCGCGCTTCCTCGGCATTCCGGTCGAGCGCCACATCTGGCTGTCGTTCACGATCTCGTGCTTCTTCGTCAGCATCGCGGGCGCGCTCTACGCCCTGCTGAACAATTTCGTCGATCCGCGCGCGCTGTATTGGGGCCTGTCGGGCAATTTCGTGATCATGGCGGTCCTCGGCGGCATGCGCTCTTTCTGGGGCCCGCTGGTGGGTGCGGTGATCTTCGTCGTGCTGCAGGACTACGTCTCGAGCATGACCCAGAACTGGGAATCGTTCATCGGCCTGCTGTTCGTGCTGATCGTGCTGTTCTTCCCGCGTGGCGTGCTGGGAATCATCCGCCGCAAGGTGGCATCGTGAGCCTGCTGCAGGTCGACAAAATCTCGCGCAACTTCGGCAGCCTGGTCGCCGTGAGCGACGTGTCGATGGTGGTCGAGCCGGGCGAGTTGCGGGCGGTGATCGGACCGAACGGCGCCGGCAAGACAACCTTCTTCAATCTCATCAGCGGCATGCTCCCGCCGACCTCAGGCCGCATCGTGTTCGACGGCGAGGACATCACGAAGCTGTTGCCGGCGCGGCGGGTGTGGCGCGGCATGGCGCGCACGTTCCAGATCACGGAGATCTTTCCCGAGCTCACGGTGCGCGAAAACCTGCGCATCCCGGTGGAGGGTGCGGCCGGCCACCGTCTGCGGCCTTGGATGTCGCGCGAAGTCGCGCAGGAGATGGCTGCGCGCGTGTCCGAGCTGATGGACATGGGCGGACTGACCGAGAAGGCGGACCGGCTGGTGGGCGAACTCCCCCATGGCGATCAGCGCGCCACGGAGATCATGATGTCGCTTGCACTCAGACCGCGCCTGCTGCTGCTCGACGAACCCACCGCCGGTATGGGGGATCAGGAAACCTACGACATCACCAAGCTGATCCGCCGCCTGCACAAGGATCAACGGCTCACCATCGTCCTGATCGAGCACGACATGCGCGTGATCTTCCATCTCGCGGACCGAATCATGGTTCTGGCCGAAGGCTCGGTGCTGGCCGAAGGCACGCCCGACGAGATTGCGGCCAACGAGCGCGTCCAGGCCGCGTACCTTGGGAAGGCCGCATGAAGGCGCTCGAAGCCGAAGCGCTGCACACGTTCTACGGCAAGAGCCACATCCTGCATGGGGTGGGCCTCGAGGTCCACGAGGGCGAAATCGTGGCCCTGCTCGGCCGCAACGGGGCGGGCAAGTCGACCACACTGCGCAGTCTGATGGGCCTGACGCATGCGCGTGAAGGGGTGGTGCGCATCTTCGGTCACGCCACCACCGAATGGCCGCCGTACCGCATCGCCGGCCTCGGCGTGGGCTTCGTGCCGGAGGGGCGCCGCATCTTCGCCAATCTGAGCGTGGACGAGAATCTGAAGGTGCCGGTCGAGCGTCCGGGACCGTGGACCGTCGAGCGCGTCTACCAGCTCTTTCCCCGCCTGCTGGAGCGCAAGAACAACAAGGGTCGCCAGCTCTCGGGCGGCGAACAGGAAATGCTGGCGATCGCCAGGGCGCTGCTGCTCAATCCCAAGCTGCTGCTGCTCGACGAGCCATCGCAAGGCCTGGCACCGATCATCGTGCAGGACGTGTTCAATGTCGTGGTCGCCGCGCGCAAGGAAGGAATCTCGGTGCTGCTGGTGGAGCAAAACGTGCGTGCGGCGGTCGAGATCGCCGACCGCGCCTACGTGCTCGACAACGGAGAGGTTGTCTACCAGGGACCGGCGGCCGAATTCGCCAAGGACGAGGAGCGGGTCCGGGCGCTTGCGGGCGCGAGCGCCGAGAGCTGGGAGGGGATGGACTAGCCCTGGCGGCGGTTCAGAACGTCATCACCTGCCGCAGCGCGCGGCCGGCGTCGAGCTCGTCCATGGCCTGGTTTATCTCGTCCAGCGCGATGGTGCGCGTGACCAGCCGTTCCACGGGCAGCCGGCCCTGACGGTAGAGCTCGGCGAAGGCCGGGATGTCGCGACTCGGCAGGCACGACCCGATGTAGCTGCCGCTCACGGTGCGCGCCTCGGCCACCAGGCGCGCAAGCGGGAAACCGAACTTGCGCCGGGCGTCCGGCAGGCTGACCGTGGCCGTGCGCCCGCCGCGGCGCGCAAGCTCGAGCGCGAGCTCGAAGCCCTCCACCGTTCCGCTCGCGTCGAGGGTGACGTCGAAGTCCTTTTGATCAATCGAATCCACGGCGGCAAACGCGGTGGCGCCCACTGCCAGCGCAAGTTCACCCTTGGTTGCGTTGCGGTCGAGGGCGACGACGCGCGTCGCGCCGGCCAGGCGCGCACCCATGATCGCCGCCAGGCCCACGCCGCCCAGGCCGACCACCGCGACGCTCTCGCCCGGGGCGATGCGCGCGGTATACAGCGCCGTGCCGGCGCCGCACATCACCGCGCAGCCAAACAGGCTCGCTTCGACGAAGCCGAGCGCGGGCGGGATCTTCACCAGCGACTTTTCGGAAACCAGCGCGTATTCGGCGAACGCTGCCAGCCCCATGTGATGGTGCAGCGTCTTGCCACCGAGCGACAGGCGCGGCCCGCCCGTGATAAGCCGCCCCTCGCGGTTGGCCTGCGTACCGCGCGCGCAGAGGTAGGACCTGCCCTCGACGCAGCGCTCGCATACGCCGCACTGGGTAAGGAAGATGAGCGCCACGTGGTCGCCCTCGGCAACCGAAGCAACCTCGGGTCCCGTGCTCGCCACCACCCCCGCGGCTTCATGGCCGGGCACAATCGGCAGCGGCCACCTGCGGTCGCCGTTCACGACCGATAGGTCCGAGCGGCAGATGCTCGCCGCCCTGATCCGGACCAGCACTTCGCCCGCGGCGGGAGGCGGCAACTCGACGCTCTCGATCGCAAGCGGTCGGCTGGCGGCGTAGGGTCGCGCGGCGCCGGCCTGCCTGAGCACCGCCGCGCGGAACTTCACAGGTCTTTCGCTTTCAGCAGCGCGTTGCAGCTCGCCAGGCTGCCGCGATGCGTGTCGCGGATGCTGGTCAGCGCCCGGGCGCCCGCCTCGTCTGGGACGCGCGGCAGCGCGGCCTCGATCTCGCGCACCGACCAGCCCAGGCCGCGGCACAGGTACTCGAGCCGCGCGCGCCGCCCGCGCAGGGCGAGCGCTTTGTCGAGGAATTCGCCGGTGGCGTGGCTGTAGGGCTCGCCGGCGCGCTTGAGGACGTCGCCCAGCACGACGCAGTTGTGGGCCTCGTCACCCTGGACCTTGCGCAGTACCTTCCAGGCCTCGCCGTCGCGCGGGTACTCGCCGAGGAACTCGAGCAGCGCGCGGGCCCCCGCGCGCTCGGCCTCGAGCATGCGGTTGAGGAACGCGCACCATTCTGCGCGCGCGAAGGCCGGCGCGGCGCCGCTCATGAGAGGTGCACGTACTCGTAGTCGAGCGGCAGATTGTTGATGCCGCGATCCGGCGGCGCGATCCAGGCCGCCATCTTGCCGGGCTCGACCACCTTCTGCATCAGGGACTTCACGAAGGCCTTGTCGTCCGGCGAGGGGACCCACTCGTAGAGGCGCCGCTCGTACTCGTCCTTCGGCAGCAGCTTGCCGCTCGGGTCGACCGGCAGCCCGACCCAGGAGCCGATCGCGCGCCGGAAGCGCGACGAGGGCAGGGTGAGGCGGAATTCGTGCCCGGCGCGCTCGATGGCGCGGTTCCAGCGCTTGAGGCCGATCTCGCAGTCCTTGAGATAGGACTCGCGCATCACCTCGTTAAGGGCGTTGAGCATCGGTACGTCCTGCGCGCCGTCCGGCGTGTCGAGCTTGAGGCTGACGTCGCGCAGCACGTGGTCCTGGTACTGCGACTCGTCCGGCCGGCCCTTCAAGCCGTTGGCGAAGCTGGCCGCGGCGTTGGACGAGATCTCCGAGCCGAACAGGTCGAGCGACGAGGAGCACCAGAAATTGAGGTACTTCTGCAGCAGCGGCAAGTCGACCGCGCCGTGTGCGCGCACCTTGGCCGGGTCGTCAGTGCCGAGCTCCTTCATCACCTCGAGCGTGCGCTTGACCACCCGCCCGATGCCGGTTTCGCCGACGAACATATGGTGCGCTTCCTCGGTCAGCATGAAGCGGGTGGTGCGCGAGAGCGGATCGAAGGCGCTCTCGGCGAAGCTCTTGAGCTGGTACTTGCCGTCGCGGTCGGTGAAGTAGGTGAAGCAGTAAAGCGAAAGCCAGTCCGAGATCGGCTCGTTGAAGGTGGTCAGGATGCGTGGCTTGTCCGCGTCGCCGGAGTGGCGCGCGAGCAGCTCTTCGGCCTCCTCGCGCCCGTCGCGGCCGAAGTAGGCGTGCAGGAGGTACACCATGGCCCACAGGTGGCGGCCTTCCTCGACGTTGATCTGGAACAGGTTGCGCAGGTCGTAGAGCGACGGGCAGAGGTGCCCGAGCAGTCGCTGCTGCTCGACGGAGGCCGGCTCGGTGTCGCCTTGCGTGACGATAAGGCGCCTGAGGGTCGAGCGGTGCTCGCCCGGCACCTGCTGCCACACCGGCTGGCCCATCTGGTCGCCGAAGCCGATCGTGCGTCCCGGCTGCTGATCGGCCAGGAAGATGCCCCAGCGGTAGTCCGGCATTTTGACCGCACCGTAGCTCGCCCAGCCTTGGGCGTCGACCGAGGTGGCGGTGCGCAGGTAGACGTCGGCCTGCTCGAAGTCGCTCGGTCCCATCTCGTGCCACCACTGCAGGAAGTGCGGCTGCCAGTGCTCGAGCGCGCGCTGCAGCGTGCGGTCGTGGGCGAGGTCGACGTTGTTGGGAATCTTCTCGGCGTAGTTGATGGACATGTATGGCTTCCTAGCTGAATCGTACGTATTCGAAATTGACCGACTGCTTGTTGATGCCGTTGAGCGGGCGGCGCGATCCAGTTGGCGAACTTGCCCGGCTCGGTGACGCGGCCCATGAGCGAATGCACGAAGGCGCGGTCCTCCTCGGTCGGCAGCCATTCGCGGTGCCGGTGGGTCCATTCGGCCTCCGAGATCACCTTGCCCTCGGGGTCGATGTGCAGCCCGGTGAACAGGCCGATCTTCCGGTTGAAGCCCTTGTGCGGCAGTTTGAAGCGAAACGCAACGCCGGCCCTGTCCGGGACACGGTTCCAGCGGTCGATCGCCTTCTGCACGTCGGCGATCCAGTCGTCGCGCAGCCGCTCGTTCAGCGCGGTGAGCGCCGGCACGTGGCGCACGACGATACGGTCCTCGGCCACGTCCGGCACCTCGTACTCGGCGGCTTCGAGCCGGTGGTCGTCGCCGATGCCGGTTTCGTCGAAGCGCCCCTTGAGGCCCTGGGTATAGAACGAGGCCGCATTGGAGCTGATCTCGGAGCCGTACAGGTCGCTGGTGACGCTGAAGTGGAAGTTGAGGTACTTCTGCAGCGTGGCAAGGTCGATCACGCCCAGGCCGCGCAGCCTGGCCGGGTCGTCGGTCTTGTGCTCGTTCATCACGTCGCAGGTGCGCTGGATGATGCGCGCAATGCCCGTTTCGCCGACGAACATGTGGTGCGCCTCCTCGGTCAGCATGAAGCGGCAGGTGCGCGACAGCGGGTCGAAGCCCGACTCGGCGAGCGCCGCGAGCTGGTACTTGCCGTCGCGGTCGGTGATGAAGGTAAACATGAAGAACGACAGCCAGTCCGGCGTCTTCTCGTTGAACGCGGTGAGGATGCGCGGGTTGTCGGCGTCGCCCGAGCGGCGCTCGAGCAGCGCCTCGGCTTCCTCGCGACCGTCGCGGCCGAAGTAGGCGTGCAGCAGGTAGACCATGGCCCAAAGGTGGCGGCCTTCCTCGACGTTGACCTGGAACAGGTTGCGCAGGTCGTAGAGCGAGGGGCAGGTAAGGCCCAGGTGGCGCTGCTGCTCGACCGAAGCCGGCTCGGTGTCGCCCTGGGTGACGATGATGCGGCGCAGCGTCGAGCGGTATTCGCCGGGCACGTCCTGCCAGGCGGGCTCGCCCCTGTGGGCGCCGAAGTTGATCTTGCGGCCTGCCTCGGCGGGGGCGAGGAAAATGCCCCAGCGGTAGTCCGGCATCCTCACGTAGTCGAAGTGCGCCCAGCCCTTGGGCTCGACGCTGACCGCGGTGCGCAGGTACACGTCCATCGTCTGCGACTTTTCGGGGCCCATTTCGCCCCACCACTTGAGGTACCCCGGCTGCCAGTGCTCGAGCGCGCGCTGCAGCGACCTGTTGCCCGCCAGGTCGACGTTGTTCGGGATGCGCTCGTTGTAGTCGATGCCCGACATGGCTAGACCCGTTCCCAGTTGAACTGCGGCTTGGCGCCGCTGCCGTAGACCTTGAGCGCGCCCTGTTCGCCGACCGCGTTGGGGCGGATGAAGATCCAGTTCTGCCACGCGGTAAGGCGGCCGAAGATGCGCGTCGCCATGTTCTCGCGCCCGGAGAAGCGCAGGCTCGCCTCCATCCCGGTCAAGGCGTCGGGCGACAGGCTCGCGCGCTCCTCGATCGCGAGCCGGATCTCGTCCTCCCAGTCCAGGTCGTCGGGCGCCGCGGTCACCAGCCCCAGCTCGAGCGCGTCGTGCGCGTCGAGCTTCTCGCCTACCGCCTGACGCGCGGCCTCAACCGGTGCGGACAGCTCGCAGAAGCGAGCCTCGATGCGAGAGGCGCCGCTCGCCATCGGCCAGAGACCGAAGTTCGCGCCCGAGAGCGTAACGTGCGGTGCACCGGTCTCTTCCTCGGGCAGGTGCAGCATGTAGGCGCGGTCGGCGGCGAGCATCAGCTCGGCCAGCGTGCCGGCAAAGCACGAGCCCTGATCGACGATTGCGAACATCGAGCGGCTCGAGACGTCCAGCCGCGCGAGCGTGCGGCGCAGATAACCGATGGTCTCGCGCACGAACCAGTGCCCGGCGTTGGCCTCGAGCACGGCGTCGGTCGCCAGCACCGCGTCCGCGCTGCCGCGCGTCTTGAGCAGCCACAGCCCGATCTCGAGCTCGTTGTTGCGCAGGCTGAGGATCGCATCGTCGAGCTCGCGCGCGAGCCTGAGCGGCCACCAGTCGGCGCCTGCGGCGAGCATCTGCTGCGCGGTCTGTGGCTGCGCGCCTTTGGGCCCGGCGACGGTGATGGTCGCGGTTCGCGCGGCGCGGTTCAGGTGCACCTCGACGCAGGAATAGTGGTAGCCGGACTCGTCGTCGCGGCGCGTGAGCGGGGTGAGCGCCACGCCTTGGCCGCCGGGGCGGTCCGAGCTCTTCGCCAGCTCGAGCGCGCGCGCCTTGACCATCTCGGCGAACTGCTGCGGCTTGGCGACGTGGTCCACCAGGTTCCACGCTTTGGCGCGGTCGGCGCGCACGCCCTCGGCGGTGGTGCAGAACACGTCCGCCAGGTCGCGCCGGACCTTGCGCTTGTCGATCAGGCGCGTGAGGCCGCCGGTGCCGGGCAGCACGCCGAGCAGCGGAACCTCGGGCAGGCTCACGGTCGTCGAGCGGTCGTCGACCAGCGCGATTTCGTCGCACGCGAGCGCGACCTCGTAGCCGCCGCCGGCAGTGGTGCCGTTCAGCGCCGCGAGGAACTTGAGGCCGGAATGCGCGCTCGAGTCCTCGATGCCGTTGCGGGTCTCGTTGGTGAACTTGCAGAAGTTCACCTTCCACGAGTGCGCGCTCAAGCCGAGCATGTAGATGTTGGCGCCGGAGCAGAACATGCGCGGCTTGCCGCTGGTAAGCACCACGCACTTGACCTCTGGATGCTCGAAGCGGATGCGGTTTAGCGCGTCGTGCAGCTCGATGTCGACGCCCAGGTCGTAGGAATTGAGCTTGAGCTTGTAGCCGGGCGCGATGCCCTTGTCCTCGGCCACGTCGAGCGTCAGCGTGGCGAGCGGGCCGTCGAAGCCGAGCTTCCAGTGGTTGTAGCGCTCGGGATGGGTGTCGAAGCCGACGCGCAGGCGGTCGGCGGGGATGGGTGCGTTCATTTCTCCTCCTTGGAGACGAGGTTGCGCAGCTGGGCAAGGCTCTGCCTGACGGGCTTGCCCGAGGTGTCGAGGACGGCGTCGGCGCGCGCGTAGAGCCGGTCGCGCTCGGCCAGCAGGCGCCTGATCTCGTCCAGCGCGGCCGAACGGCCCTTGAAGGGGCGCATGTCGCCCTGCGAGATCACGCGCGACATGTGCTCCTCGGGCGAGGCCTTGAGCCAGACGCAGTAGCAGCGCTCGCGCAGCAGATCGTAATTGTCGTGGTCGGTGACCAGGCTGCCGCCGGTGGCGATCACCGCGCGGTCGTGCTGGCGCAGCACGCGCTCGAGCGCGCGGCGCTCGAAGCGGCGGTAGGCGTCCTGGCCGTAGATCGAGAACACTTCCCCCAGGTTCGAGCCCGCCTCGCGCTCGACCTCGCGGTCGAGCTCGACGAACGGCGCGCCCAGGGCTTCGGCCAGCCGCGCGCCGAGCGAGGACTTGCCCGCGCCGCGCAGCCCGAGCAGCGCGATGCGCCGCTTGCGCGGACTGCCGAACTGCGCCTGCAGCAGGCGGTGCGCGGCGGCGACCTTGTCCGGAGGCAGAGCGGCCACGAAGCGCGTGAGCAGCGCGAGCTCCGCGGGGAGCTCGCCGTTCTCGCGCGCCAGATCTTCGATTGGAACCTGCATCGCCTGCGCCACCTTGCGCAGCAACAGCACCGAGATGTTGCCGTGCCCGGACTCGAGCTGGGCCAGATAGCGCTCGGAAACGCCCGAGGCGAGCGCGAGCGACTTGCGCGTCACGCCCTGCTCAAGGCGCCAGCCGCGCACCCGCTCGCCGAGGCGGGTGAGGTAGGCCTGCTCGGCGGGTTCCAGCGGCGACGGTGAGGACAGAGGGGCGCCCATGACTTGATCCCGGTTAATGAACTATACTGCTTGACCGGAATTCTATGGTGCAATATAGTGACTGTCAATTGATCCCGAGCGGCGAATGAACCTGAAGATCAACATCCTGGTCGGCACGATGACCGGCACCGCACAGCTCGTGGCGCAGGAGCTAGAGCTGGCCTGGGACGACGGCGAGGTCCAGGTGGAGACGCTGCTGATGGACAAGCTCGACGGCACGGTGTTCGCGCGCGAAGGCGTATTCCTGATCTGCACCTCGACCTACGGCCAGGGCGACGTGCCGGACAACGCCAAGGCGCTGTACGAGGACCTCAAGGCCAGGCGCCCGGACCTGTCTCAGTTGCGCTACGGCGTATTCGGCCTGGGCGACCGGACCTACGCCGAGACTTTCAACTTCGGCGGTCAGCGCTTCGACGAGCTGCTCGCCGAGCTCGGCGCGCAGCGCATCGGCGAGCGGGTCAAGCACGACGCTTCGTCCGGGGTGCTGCCGGAAGAGATGGCGAGCGAGTGGGGCGAGGAGTGGCTTAAACTGGCGCGCCAGGCCGCCGAGCAGGCCGCCTGAGGCGCAGCGCAGCAGGGAGGGGATATGGAGCTATCCAGGGCTGACCATTCGGTCTCGCCGCCGCGGGTCGACATCCCGCGCGACTACAACGCCGCCGAGGATTTGATCGGACGCAATCTCGCTGCCGGCCGGTCCGACAAGACCGCCTACCTCGACGACCTGGGGGCCTACAGCTACGGCGAACTCGCGCGACGCGTCAACCGCTTCGCCTCGGCGCTCGCGACGCTCGGGGTTGACATGGAACAGCGCGTTCTGCTGGCGATGCTCGACTCGGTCGACTGGCCGACCGCGTTCCTGGGCGCGATCCGCGCGGGCGTGGTGCCGGTGGCGGCCAACACGCTACTCACAACGAAAGACTACGAATTCATGCTCAACGACAGCCGCTCGCGCGTGCTGTTCGTGTCCGAGGCGCTGCTGCCGCAGTTCGCGCCGCTGCTGGACAAGCTGCCGTTCCTGAAACACGTCGTGGTCTCGGGCAAGGACGCCAAGGGCCATATGGCGTTCCGCGACCTGCTGGCGAAGGGCAAGGACGAATATCCCGTTGCGCGCACCACGCGCGACGACGCCTGCTTCTGGCTCTATTCCTCCGGCTCGACCGGCACGCCCAAGGGCACGGTGCACCTGCACTCGAGCATGATCCTCACCGCCGAGCTCTACGCGAAACCGATCCTCGGCATCAGCGAGCACGACGTGGTGTTCTCCGCGGCGAAGCTGTTCTTCGCCTACGGTCTGGGCAACGCGCTGTCGTTCCCGCTCGCGGTCGGCGCCACCACGGTGCTGATGGCCGAGCGGCCGACGCCGGCGGCGGTGTTCAAGCGCATCGTGGAGCGAAAGCCCACCATCTTCTACGGCGTGCCGACGCTGTACGCGGCGATGCTGGCCGACCCGGCACTGCCGACGAACGGCGAACACAACCTTCGCGCCTGCACCTCGGCCGGCGAGGCGCTGCCGCCGCGCATCGCGCAGAATTTCAAGGAAAAAACCGGGGTCGAGATCCTGGACGGCATCGGCTCGACCGAGATGCTGCACATCTTCCTTTCCAACCGGCCTGACGACGTGCGCTACGGCACCACCGGCAAGCCGGTGCCGGGCTACGAGCTGAGGCTGGTGGACGAGGCGGGCAACCCGGTCAAGAAGGGCGAGCTGGGCGAGCTGCAAATCCGCGGCGAGACCGCCGCCGCGCAGTACTGGAACAGCCGCGCCAAGAGCCGTGCCACCTTCGTCGGCGAGTGGACCAAGAGCGGCGACAAGTACAGTCAGGACGCCGACGGCTACTACGTCTACGGCGGGCGCTCGGACGACATGCTCAAGGTCTCCGGCATCTATGTCTCGCCGGCCGAGGTCGAGGCGGCGCTGGTGTCGCACGACGCGGTGCTCGAGGCCGCGGTGGTCGGGCACGAGGACGAAAGCAGGCTGGTCAAGCCCAAGGCCTACGTGGTGCTCAAGCAGGGGCAGTCGCCGAGCGAGCAGCTCGCGCAGTCGCTGCAGCAGCACGTCAAGGACAAGCTCGCGCCCTACAAGTATCCGCGCTGGATCGAGTTCATCGGCGAGCTGCCAAAGACCGCGACCGGCAAGATTCAGCGCTTCAAGTTGCGCGGGTGATGCCGCGCGGCGACAGTCGTGTCTGCAATGCGGCGCCGGCTTGGTATATGCTGCGCGCGACCTTTCGGAGGCCCATCATGCACCAATCCCTAAAGAGCATTGCCAGGCTATCTGTCCTCGTGCTCGGAACCGCGATCGTCTCCGGCCCGGCAATCGCAGACAAGCCGGACCGGGCCGGGCGCGACCGCGGCGACACTTACGAACGCAAGAGCGACGTCCACGAGCGCGGCGACCGGGAACAGGCACGGCCGGGCTTCGACGAGGCCCGCAGGGCACGGGTACACGAATACTACGCGCGCGAGATGAAGCGCGGCCATTGCCCGCCGGGGCTGAGGAAGAAGCACAACGGCTGCGTGGCGCCCGGTCAGGCGAGGAAATGGAAAGTCGGCGAGCGGCTGCCGCGCGACGTCGTGTACCACGACCTCGCGCCGCAGATCAGGGTGGAGGTCGGCGTTCCGCCCGCGGGCTACCGTTACGTGCAGGTCGCGAACGATATCCTGATGATCACGGCCGGAACCGGCATGGTGGTAGACGCGATCAACGACCTGGGGCGCTAAGCGCCCAGGGTCTCAAGCGGCGCGCGTGAGCTCGCCGCTCTGGTAGTCGCGGATCGCCTGCTCGACTTCCTCGCGCGTGTTCATCACGAACGGGCCGTACTGCACCACCGGCTCGCCGAGCGGGCGGCCGGCGAGCAGGAGAAACCTCGCGCCTTCGCTTCCGGCGCGCACTTCAACCCCGTCGCCCGCGCCCAGCACGCCCGCGCCGTGGGCGCGCAGCTCGCGAGCGCCGATCGACACGCTGCCCTCGAACGGATAGACGAAGGCGTTGTGCCCGGCGGCCACCGGGTGCGAGAAGCTCGCTCCCGCGGGCAGCTGGACGTCGAGGTACAGCGGCTCGGTCGCCAGGCCCTGGATCGGGCCTGGCGTGGAGGCGCCGTCCTGCAGCAGCGTGCCGGCGATCACCTTTGCGCGCCCGCCGCCGGCGAGCGCCTCTGACGGGATCTCCTCGGGCTGCAGGTCGCGGTAGCCGGCGGGCTTCATCTTCTCGCGCGCCGGCAGATTGATCCAGAGCTGGAAGCCGCGCATGCGGCCCTCCTGCTGCTGTGGCATTTCGGAGTGCACGATGCCGCGCCCCGCGGTCATCCACTGTACGCCGCCGCTCTTCAGGTCGCCCCGATTGCCGAGGTGGTCCTGGTGCAGCATGTGGCCGTCGATGAGGTAGGTCGCGGTCTCGAAGCCACGGTGCGGGTGCGCCGGAAAGCCGGCGATGTAATCGTCGGCGTTTTCAGAGGAGAACTCGTCGAGCATCAGGAACGGGTCGACGCGCAGGTTCTGGTGCGCGCCGAGGCTGCGGCGCAGCTTGACCCCCGCGCCATCGGAGGCGGGGATGGATTCAATCACGCGTTCAAGTTGTCTGCTTTTCACGATGCGCCTCCGTTGGATTTCCGTGCGCGGCGAGCGTCCACGCTCCACGCCCCGGCGCCGTTTGCCGCCAGCAGCAGGAACCCGCCCGCGATCGCCACATCCGACAGGAACAGGATCTGCTGCATCTGGTCGGCGAAATTAGCATGAAAGATCGCGGCCGCGAGCACCGAGAAGGCGGCCAGGGCGAGCGCCGCCGCCCGCGTCCACAGCCCGGCGAGGTCGGCGACGTTGCGCGAGGCAGCGTTCATGTTGTCCTCCCTCAAGCCGCCAGCCGTTGCACATCGAGCAGGCGCTCGGTCACGGAATGCGCCTGCGCCATCGCGGCCTGCTTGCTCGGTTCGCCGATCGCGAGGCCTTCGGCATAGACGAACTCGATCTCTTCGATGCCGAGAAAGCGCAGGAAGGCACGCACGTAGCCGGTCTGGGTGTCGGCCGGGGTGCCGGCGTACCGCCCGCCACGCGCGGCGAAGACGTAGGCCCGCTTCCCGGTCAGTAACCCGACCGGGCCCTGCTCGGTGTAGCGAAAAGTAACGCCGGCGCGCGCCACGTGGTGGAAGTAGGCCTTGAGCATCGAGGGCACGCCGAAGTTGTACATCGGAAGGCCCAGCACGATGACATTGGCGCGCCTGAGCTCGTCGATCAGGAGGTCCGAATAGGCGACCACCTCTTTCTGCGCCGCGTCGCGCGCCTCCTGCTTCGCCAGGAACGCGCTGAAGCGCTGTGCGTCGAGGTGCGGCACCGGCTCGCGCGCGAGGTCGCGCAGCAGCACGCTGGCACCCGGATTGGCGGCGCGCCAGAGGTCGACGAAACGGGTCGCGAGCCGGCTCGACTGGCCCTCGCCCGCATACAGGCTCGAGTTGATTTGCAGCAGGGTTTTCACGATGTCCTCCGTTGACATGGATGGACTCTATTTAATATTGACGTGTTGGATTGAAAAGTAGAAAGATACGACCGATATCATCGAAACAACCAATATATGATTGCTCTCGAACAATGGCGGGCGCTGGTCTCGGTGGTCGATTCCGGGGGCTATGCGCGCGCCGCCGAAAAGCTCAATAAGACCCAATCGTCAGTGACTTACGCGGTACAGAAGCTCGAGTCGCTGCTCGGGGTGAAGGCGTTCGAAATCAGCGGACGCAAGGCGCGCCTCACCTCGGTAGGCGAGCTGCTCGTGCGCCGTGCCCGCGGCCTGCTTGACGAGGCGGCCGCGATCGAGCGCTCGGCGCAACGTCTCTCGGCCGGCTGGGAGGCCGAAATCGGCCTGGCGGCGGAAATCGTCTTTCCGCGCTGGCTGCTGTTCAAGGCGCTCGAGCGTTTCGGCGCCGAGAGCCCGCACACGCACATCGAAGTGCTCGAGACGGTTCTCGGCGGCACCCAGGAGGCGCTCGCCAGGCGCGAAGTCGACCTCGCCGTATCGGGCCTGGTGCCCGCGGGATTCATCGGCGACGCGCTGCTGCGGCTGCGTTTCCTGCTGGTCGCGCGTGCGGATCACCCGCTGCACCGGCTCGGTCGCGAGCTCACGCTGCGGGACCTGCTCGCCGAGCGCCAGCTGGTGGTGCGCGAGTCGGGCACGCGGCGCGCGACGCCGACCTGGATCGACGCGGCGCAGCGCTGGACCGTGAGCCACACGGCGACTTCGCTCGATGCGGTGCGGTCCGGCTACGGCTACGCCTGGTTCCCGGAGGAGATGATCCGCGCCGAGCTCGCTACCGGCTCGCTCAAGGCGCTGCCGTTGCGCGAAGGCGGCGAGCGCTATGCGCAGCTGTACCTGGTGTACGCAGACCGCGACGGCGCGGGACCCGGCGTGCAGCGCCTGGCCGGCATCCTGCGCGAGACGGTGCGCGCCGAATGCGTGTCGCGCGGCGAGGCGAGCGGGTAAAATCGGTCGAAATCGAGCTATGGAGACGCGCGCCGGATGGCCAACGAACCTCGCACCACCGAACTGAACCTGGACCTCGCGGGGATGTTCCTCGAGGAGACTTTCACCGACCGGCGTGTCGGCACGCTGCGCCGGCTCACGCCGGTGAAGAGCGACGGCAGCCCGGACGCCGCGCGCAAGCTGATCTACGTGGGCGAAACTCAGGTGATGACGCCGATGGGCGCGCTGCCGATCGCGTTCGAGATCGACGCCAAATCGCTCGACGAGGCCGCGGGCAAGTTCGGCGGCCTGGCGAAGACTGCAATTGAGCGCACCGTGCGCGAGCTGCAGGAGCTGCGGCGCGAGGCCGCCTCCCAGATCGTCGTTCCGCAGGGCGGTCTGCCGCCCGGCGGGCTCGGAGGCCTGGGCGGCGGCGGCAAGATCCAGATGCCCTGAGGCGCCGTGGCGCACGCCGACCGCTACGGCTTGCCCCTTTCGAGCAGCGCAGCGGCGCGTGACGCCTACGTCGCCGGCGTGGACTGCATCCTGTCCGCGAACACGGGGGCCGAGGAGCACTTGGGCCGCGCGCTCGCGGTCGATTCCGGATTCGCGCTGGCGCAAATCGCGCTGGCGCGCGCATTGTTCCTCGCCGCCCGCGTGCCGCAGGCGCGCGAGCATGCAACGCGTGCGCGCGAGCTCGCCGCCGGCGCCACGGCGCGCGAATCGAGCCACGTCAACGCGCTGGCCCTGGCGATCGAGGGCAACCCGATGGGCGCGCTCGATGCGACGCGCGCGCACCTGGCGGAGCACCCGCGCGATGCGATGGTGCTCGCGCCGGCGACCGGCGTATTCGGCCTGATCGGCTTCAGCGGTCGCCAGGGGCGCGAGCCCGAGCTGTACGACCTGCTTTCCGGTCTCGTGCCCCACTACGGCGAGGACTGGTGGTTCGACATGACGCTCGCCTTCGCCGCCTGCGAAAACGGCCGGCTGGACCAGGCGCGCTCGCTGATCGAGCGCAGCATGGCCGCCAATCTGCGCAATCCGCACGGCGCGCACATCAAGGCGCATGTGCTCTACGAGCAAGATGATCACAGGGCGGCGCTCGCCTATCTCGATGACTGGCTGCCGTCCTACCCCAGGCACGGACTGATGCATTGTCATCTCTCGTGGCACGTTGCGCTCGCGGCGCTTGCGCTCGGCGACCGCGAACGGGCGTGGCGCGCCTACCGCGAGGGTGTGCATCCTGCGGGCGGCGCCTGGGGGCCGCCGCTCAACGTCGCGACCGATTCACCTTCGTTCCTGTGGCGCGCCGAGCTCGCCGGGGAGCCGCGCCACGCGCGGCTCTGGAGCGAGGTGCGCGACTACGGGCTGCAGAGCTTTCCCAAGGCCGGCGTCTGGTTCGCCGATGTGCACGTCGCGCTTGCCTGCGCCGCGGCGGGCGACGGAGAGAACCTGGCGCGCATCGGGCGCGAGCTGCGCGAGCGCGAGGCGGCGGGCAAGCTGCCGCCCGGCGCCGTCGCGCCCGGCCTGGCGGACGCCTTCGCCGCCTACGAGAAGCGCGACCTGAACCGCGCCATCGAGCTGCTCGGCGCGGCACTGCCCGAGACCGTGCGCATCGGCGGCAGCCGCGCGCAGCGCGACATCATCGAGTTCACCCTGCACGCGGCCTGCCTGCGCGCCGGGCGTCCCCCGCCGCATCGACGTGCCGCGACGACCTAACGGGTCCGCGCGCCTTTCACGAAGTCGAGCGAGGCCTGGAACAGGGGCAGATCCTTCTCGTACTCAGCCGCCTCGGCACGGTCGATCTGGATCCATTCCCTCGTGCTCGCAATGCCGCCGGGCTGAAACGGAACCACGTTGTCCCTCGAGAACTGCAGCTCGGTCGCCGTTGCGACGGGCAGGCGCAGCCCCACGCCCTGACCGCTGATGCAGGCGAACATCCTGTCGTTGACGAAATAGGCGTCGAGGCCGTTGATCTTCTTTGCCACGACGCCGGGCAGCTGCAGCAGCACTGCGTCGATCTGTGCCTTGCGGCTCGACTCGGGCGAATCAGAATTCATGCAAGAATCTCTCTAGCTTTCGCATCAGCGCCCTATCGTACCGTCAATTCAAGGAGAGACCCATGTCCAAGACCGTGCTCATTACCGGCACCGGAAGCGGCTTTGGCCGTCATGCCGCCGTGCAGCTCGCCAAGCGCGGGCACAAGGTGATCGCCACCGTGGAGACCGACCAGCAGGCCGCCGAGCTCTCGGCCGCCCATCCCGAGCTGACCGTGGCGAAGCTCGATATCACGAATCCGAAGGACGTGGCCAAGCTCGACCAGTGGGACCTCGACGTGCTCGTCGCCAACGCCGGCATGGGCCAGACCGGGCCCCTGAGCCTCATTCCCATCGAGCGGCTGCGCGCCGTGTTCGAGGTCAACGTCTTCGGCACTTTTGCCGTCGTGCAGCGCGTCGCGCAGAAAATGCGCAAGAAGCGCGCGGGACGCATCCTGATCGTGTCGTCGATCGGCGGCGTCCGCGCCGGCGTGGGATCCGGGCCCTACACCATGACCAAGCACGCGCTGCAGGCTCTGGGGGGTGCGCTGCGCGCCGAGCTCGTGTCGTTCGGGGTCGACGTCGCGCTGATCAACCCGGGACCGTTCGCCACCGGCTTCAACGACCGCATGGCGAACAATCCGGGACCCTGGTTCGACCGCAAGACCGCCGCGCCCGAGGACGTGGCGGTCATGGACTCGCTGGTGCAGCGCATCACCGTGGGCCAGCTCGACCCGGCCGACGTGGTCAAGCGCTACGTGGAGCTGGTCGAAGCCGACAAGACCGAACTCGTGAACTTCATTCCCCAGGACATCATCGAGCGGATGAGCGGGCCCAGGCCCGTCTGACTGCAAGAAATCGATAGAACGCGGTGGGGCGTCTACTAGTTCCTGGAGCGCGCCGCGGTTCCGGCGGATATTGCGTGCGTAGGCAAACGCAGGTCCGGCGCAAAATCGCCGGATGGGATGCGACCGACCCTCCTCCCGGTTCGCACCCCGATCGATTCCCCTGGCGCACCCTGCCTGCGCCAGGGGCCTTTCCCCGCCGCCGTTATAGACTATCCGCATGGCAAAGGCGGCCGAGCACTTCGACGTCCTTATTGCAGGCGCAGGCATCTCGGGCGTCGGCGGCGCGTATCACCTGACGAAGCAATGCCCGGGCAGGTGCTTCGTCGTGCTCGAGGCGCAGGACGGCTTCGGCGGCACCTGGCGCACGCACCGCTTCCCGGGCATTCGCTCCGACAGCGACCTCCATACCTTCGGCTACCGCTTCAAGCCGTGGACCGGACCGCCGATCGCCACCGCGGCGGAGATCCTCAAGTACATGGGCGAGGTGATCGACGAGAACGGCCTCGCGCGCCACATCCGCTACCGCCACCAGATCATCTCCGCGAGCTGGTCGAGCGAAGCCAGGTGCTGGACGATCGAGGCCGAGCGATCCGATACCGGCGCGCCCGCGTGCTTCACGGCGAAGTTCCTCTGGATGTGCCAGGGCTACTACCGGCACTCGGAAGGCTACACGCCGCAATGGCCCGGCATGGAGTCCTTCGGCGGCAGGATCGTGCATCCCCAGTGCTGGCCGGAAGATCTCGAGCTCAGCGGCAAGCGCGTCGTTGTCATCGGCTCCGGCGCGACCGCAGCGACGCTGGTGCCGGCGATCGCGGGCAAGTGCGCGCAGCTGACCATGCTGCAGCGCTCGCCGACGTTCTACATCACCGGGCGAAACGCGAACGAGCTGGCCGACACGCTGCGCGGGCTGGAGCTGCCGGAGGAGTGGGTGCACGAAATCGTGCGGCGCAAGATCCTCAAGGACCAGGCGGTCTTCACCCGGCGCGCCTATCACGAGCCGGAGGCGGTCAAGCAGGAGTTGCTCGCCGGCGTGCGCAAGTATCTTGGGCCGGACTTCGACGTCGAGCGGCACTTCACCCCGCGCTACCGCCCGTGGCGCCAGCGCATCGCGTTCATCCCGGACGGCGACCTGTTTTGCGCGATTCGCGACGGCAAGGCCTCGGTCGTCACCGACGAGATCGACGCCTTCACCCAGGGCGGCATCCGCCTCAAGTCGGGCACCACGCTCGAGGCCGACGTGGTGGTCACCGCCACCGGGTTCAACCTGAACGTGCTGGGCGACATCGCGTTCACGATCGACGGCACGCCGCTCGACTTCGCGCGCAGCGTGACCTACCGCGGCGCAATGTTCACCGGCGTCGCGAACATGGCGTGGGTGTTCGGCTACTTCCGCGCCAGCTGGACCCTGCGCACCGACTTGATCGCCGACTTCGTCTGCCGGCTGCTGAAGCACATGGACGCGCGCGGCGCCGGCGTCGTGGTGCCGGCGCTGCGGCCCGACGACCGCGCCATGGCTCTTTCGCCGTGGGTCGACGCGGAGAACTTCAACCCCGGCTACATCATGCGCGGCGTCGACCTGCTGCCCAAGCAGGGCGACCGCATGCCCTGGCGCCACACGCAGGACTACTGGAGCGACAAGGACGAGCTGCCGCGCGCCGACCTGGACGACGGCACGCTGGTCTACGCATGAGCAGGCGGTTCGATGTCGTCGTTTTCGGTGCCACCGGCTTCACCGGGCGGCTGGTGGCTGAGTACCTGAATTCGACCTACGGCATCGGGGGCGAGCTCGCGTGGGCGATGGCGGGCCGCAATCCCGACAAGCTCGCCGAGGTGCGCCGCTCGATCGGTGCCGGCGAAAACCTGCCGCTCATCGCCGCCGAGGCGACCGACGCCGGCGCCCTGGCGAGCCTGGTGCGCCAATCTAGGACGATCATCACGACCGTGGGTCCCTACCAGCTGCATGGGCGGGCGCTCGCCACCGCCTGCGCGCAGGAAGGCACCGACTACGTCGACCTGTGCGGCGAGCCGGCCTGGATGGCGCAGATGATCCCGCTGCTCGACGCGCCCGCGCGCGCCAGCGGCGCGCGCATCGTGTTCTCGTGCGGCTTCGACTCGATTCCGTTCGATCTCGGGGTCGTCTTCCTTCAGGACCAAGCGCAGCGGCGCTTCGGCGTGCCGCTCACCAGGGTGCATGGGCGGGTGCGCAAGATGAAGGGCAAGCCTTCGGGGGGCACGATCGCCAGCATGCTGGCGAGCATTGAACAGGTGATGCGCGATCCCGCCGCCAGGCGGGCGATGGTCGATCCCTTCGCGCTGACCCCGGGGTTCAAAGGGCCGCGGCAGCCCGAGAATGGGTCGGCCTTCTACGACCGGCTGGCCGGGTCGTGGACGGCGCCTTTCATCATGGCACCGATCAACACCAAGAACGTGCATCGCAGCAACGCGCTGCTCGGGCACCTCTGGGGCCGTGACTTCGTCTACGACGAGCGCATGCTGGCCGGGGACGGTCCGAGCGGGGAGAGGCGGGCGAGGAGAATGACGAGCGCGATCCGGATGCAGAACGCGCTGATCGCCTTCGCACCCACGCGCGCGCTGCTGAGACGCTTCGCGCTGCCGAAGCCGGGCGAGGGCCCCGACGCCAAGGAGCGCGCAGCCGGCGGTTACGAGCTGCTGTTCATCGGCCAGGCGGCCGACGACCGCACGCTGCGGGCCTCGGTGCGCGGCGAGGGCGATCCGGGCTACGCGTCCACTTCGAGAATGATCTCGGAAAGCGCGCTTTGCCTGCTCAACGAAGTCGACCGCGTGCAGACCGGCGGCGGGGTGTGGACGCCCGGCGCGGCGATGGGCCGCAAGCTCATCTCGCGCCTGCAAGCGAGGGCGGGATTGACCTTCGCCATCGAGGATTAGTATAGGCTGCGGGATCGGGGGTTTGCGAAAATGCAAATAGACGGCTTCCTCGTCTGGCTGATCGCCGGCTTCGTGCTCGTCATCGTCGAACTCGTGACGGGCACGTTCTATCTGCTCGTGCTCGGCGTTGCCGGTTTCGCTGGCGCGGGCCTGGCGTACGCGGGCGCTGTGTTCGCCTGGCAGGCGCTCGCCGCGGCGGTGGTTGGCGTGGCCGGCGTGGTCTGGGTGCATCGCTACAAGAAGAAGGCGGGAGCGAAGCGCATGCAGGGCCTGGATTTCGGCCAGCCGGCCGCGTTCGATTCCTGGCTCAACCAGGACGCCGGCCAGGCGCGCGTAAGATACCGCGATACGCTCTGGGACGCGCGCATCGCGGGCGCAATCGCCGGCGAGCGCGGCGAGATTCTCTACGTCGAATCGATCGATGGCAACACGCTCACGGTTTCCAAGACCCGGCCCGCCTGACCTGGCGCGGGCCCTCAACGATTTCTCGCGCTCGAAGGGAGGCAGCATGTTTGCGAAGCTCGTCGCCGTGGTGATCGCCACCATAGCCATTGCCGCGGTGCCGAACATCCGCCCGTTCGCGATCCCGTTCTTCGTCGTGGCGTTGGCCGCGGTGTTCGTGATCGAGGGCGTGCGCGTGGTGCCGCAGCAGAACGCGTGGGTCGTCGAGCGCCTGGGAAAGTTCCACCTGGTGCTCGAGCCGGGACTCAACATCATCATCCCGTTTTTCGACCGCGTCGCCTACAAGCATTCGCTGAAAGAAGTCCCGCTGGACGTTGCCGAGCAGGTCTGCATCACCAAGGACAATACCCAGCTCGCGGTGGACGGACTGATCTACTACCAGGTCACCGACCCGCGCCTGGCTTCCTACGGCACCTCGGACTACGTGTTCGCCATCGTGCAGCTCGCGCAGACCACGCTGCGCAGCGAGGTGGGCAAGATGGAGCTCGACCAGTCGCTGCAAAGCCGCGACGTGATCAACCGCCAGATCGTGAGCGTGCTCGACGAGGCGGGCCGTTCCTGGGGCGTGAAAGTGCTGCGCTACGAGGTGAAGAACCTGACCCCTCCCGAGACGATCCTGCGCGCGATGCAGGCGCAGATCACCGCCGAGCGCGAAAAGCGCGCGCTTATCGCCAAGTCCGAGGGCGAGAAGCAGCAGGAGATCAACCTGGCCGAAGGCGAAAAGCAGGCGGCGATCCTCAAGTCCGAGGGCCAGAAGCAGTCCGCGATCAACAAGGCGCAGGGCGAGGCGACCGCGCTGCGCGTGGTGGCGGAAGCGACTGCGGCGGCGGTCGAGGCCGTCGCCAACGCGATTGGCAAGGAAGGCGGGCTGCAGGCGGCGAACCTGAAGGTCGCGGAGCTGTATATCGGCGCGCTCGGCAACCTCGCCAAGACCAACAACACCATGATCGTGCCGACCAACCTTTCGGACGTGGCGAGCGTCGTCGCCTCGGCGATGACGGTGCTCGACCGGACGCGAGCGGCGAGCTGACCGCCGGGGAGGTTTGCCATGAAGAAATTCGCGAATCAACTCGTTGCCGCGATCGTCCTCGGGCTCGGCGCAAAGTGCGTGACGCCGCACTTGACGCTCCAGAACCGCGGCTACGCCTACATCGCGCCTTGACGCTAGATTGAATCGAGCGGGTAGATCGGGCGCCGCACGCGCCGGAAGTCGAGCTGCGAGTAGTCGGAGGTGCACACGCCGGTGCCGGCGCACTCGATCACGCTTTTTGCCAGCGGCCCGAGGCCCGCGCGCCAGTGCACGCGGCTCTTGAGCATGAGGTAACGCTTTCTCGCCGGGTCGATGCCGAGCGCGCGGAAGGCGCCGATGTCGTAGGGCTCGCTGTGGCGCGTGATGACCGCGATCTCGACCTTGCCGGTGTCGAGCACCGCGGATAGGCCCATGTCCATCTGCTCGCCGCGCGCCATCGGTCCTTCATTGCGATAGGCGCCGTCGATGATTCTCTTCACCGTGCCGCTTACCTGGCGCGGCTTGCCCTTGAGGCCCAGGCTCGGCATGTCTGACTTGCCGCCGAGATCGAGCGTGACCTTGGCGCCGCTGCCGGCCTGCTTCATCTGCTTCACGGCCAGCGGGTCGCAGATCGCGAACGCGGCGGCGTTCTCGAGCCCCGCGTCGAGGATCCCGCCGAGCACGGCCATGGTGTCCATGGTGCCGCCCGAGGCGCAGTTGTCGTAGTGATCGAGCAGCACCACTGGGCCGCCCGCGGCCTGGCGCGCACGCGCGAGCGAAGTCTCGAGCGGCTCGATCCGGTAGACGAATTGGGCGCGCGCCTGCCACGCCATGTCGAGCAGCTCGTCGCACAGGGCGCGCGCCCTGGCCGCGTCGCCGTCAGTCACCGCCACCGCCGAGGCGCCGGCCCAGAGAATGTCCGCGTGCGGGAAGCCGACGAAGAAAGTGGCCGCCAGCGCGCCCTGCTTTTCCATTTCCTGCGCGCGGCGCTGGATCTGCAGGTTCGGCGCGTCGAGGCTCGACTGGCGCATCACGTGCGGCAGCATCGGCCGGTGGCCGTAGGCCATGGCGGGCCGCGCCTTGCCGGCGAGCAGGTCGAGCACCGGTTTGCCGGCGCGCAAGCCGGTTTCGTACATGTCGACGTGCGGGTAGGTCTGGTAGCCGGCGAGCACGGTCGCGTTGTCGCACATGGCGGGAAAGAGGTTGGTGTGCATGTCGAGCGCGACGCCGATCGGAAGCCCAGGCGCAAGCTTGCGCAGGCGCGCGAGCAGCTCGCCTTCGCCGTCGTCGTGCCGCTCGGTGACCATGGCGCCGTGCAGGTCAAGCAGCAGCGCGTCGCAGCCGCGCCGCACCGCATCCAGGATGCGGCCCGCCATCCACTCGTAGGCGCCGATCTCGACCGGGCCGCTTGGCGCCGAGTTGCCCGCGACCGGCAGCACGACCTCGGCCCCGGCGCGATCGGCCAGGTCGATGAACGCGCCGATGGCAGAGCCGGTGTTGCGGTAGGCCTCGCGGATCTCGTTGCCCTCGAGCGGCGTCGACTTGCCGCGCGCGAAGCGCGCGAGCGGCGTCGGCACCGGCGAGAAGGTGTTGGTCTCGTGCTTCATCTGCGCGATCACGAGCTTCACGCGGCGCTCCCGTGCCGGATGCAGACCTTGCCGAAATGGGCACCGCTCTCGAGATACGCCATCGCTTGCTTCAGCTCATCGAACGCGAACACGCGGTCGACAACGGGCTGCACTTCGTGCAGCGCCATCGCGCGCAGCATCGCCTCGAAGCCGTCGCGGTTGCCTACGCCGATGCCCACCATGCGCACCTGCTTCATCACGATGCGCCCGAGCTGGGCGCTCATATTGCCGCCCGAGAGCACGCCGATGATCGAGATCGTGCCGCCCGTGGCCACGCAAAGCAGAGACTGCGGCAGCGTCTTCTCGCCGCCGAGCTCGAGCACGTGCTCGAAGCCGCGCCCGCCGGTGATGTCGCGCGTCGCCTTGGCCCACTCGGGCGTCGTCCGGTAGTTGATCGTCGCGTCGGCGCCCATCGCCTTCGCGCGCGCGATTTTCTCGTCGCTGGAGGAGATCAGCGTGACGTGCGCGCCAGCGAGTTTGGCGAACTGGAGCGCGAACAGCGCCACGCCGCCGGTACCCTGCACCAGCACTTTCGCCCCGGGGGCGAGATGGTCCGCTACCATCAGCGCGCTCCAGGCGGTGAGCGCGGCGCAGGGCAGGGAGGCGGCCTGCTCGTCGGACAGGTAGCCCGGCACGCGCACCACGCCGTCCTCGGCCAGGCACATCAGGCCGGCCATAGTGCCGTCGAGCGGCCCGCCCAGGTTGTGCGCCGCGCGGTCGGGCGCGGGCGGACCCGAGATCCAGCCCTGGGTGAAGCAGGGGCAGGCGCGCTCGCCGACCTTGACGCGCGTCACCCCGGCACCGGCCTCGATTACCTCGCCGACGCCGTCGGAGACCGGGGATCAGCGGCAGCGTCCCGGTGTGCGCGCCGTAGCCTCGGTCCGGCACCAGCAGGTCGCGGAAGTTGAGCGAGGCTGCCTTCATGCGCAGCAGCACCTGCCCGGCGCCCGGCTTCGGGTCGGGGCGCGTCGCGAGCTTCAGGTGCTCCATGCCCCAGTCGTCCTGGATCTGAAAGACCCTCATATTTGCGTCCCTGCGGGCGGAGATGCGAAAGTGGCGAGTATATGAAACCTTCCAGGCGAGCGCCGTCCTCGCGCGTCATCCTGCGCCGCCATCGACCCGGCGACCTCGGTTGGGTGATCGAGCGCCATGCAGCGATCTACCACCAGGAATACGGCTGGAACGAGGAATTCGAGGCCTTGGTGGCCGACATCGCCGCCAGCTTCCTCCGCCGCCACGACCCCGCGCGCGAGCGCTGCTGGATCGCTGAGCGGAACGGCAAGCGCCTGGGATCGGTCATGCTGGTCAGCCAGTCGCGCACGGTGGCCAAGCTGCGCCTGCTGCTGCTGGAGCCTGCGGCGCGCGGGCAGGGTCTCGGACGCCGCCTGGTCGAGACCTGTATCCGCCACGCGCGGCGCTGCGGCTACCGCAAGATCGTGCTCTGGACCCAGAGCAACTTGAGCGCCGCGCGCGCGATCTACGCCAAGTCGGGCTTCGAGCTGGTGCGCAAGGCGCGGCACCGCGGCTTCGGCCACGAGCTGGTGGGAGAATATTGGCAGCGAAGACTCTGAGGTTCCAATCGCGTTCGGCGGCCGGAATCTGCTTTCAGAAGCCAGCCGTCTGCCTGGGCCGGTAGATTGCGACGTGCTCTATCTGCGCGACCGGCCGCTCTTGCCCGCTCAGCACCAGGACATCGAGTTCCACGAACAGATGCCCCTTGCGCTCGTAGTTCGCGCTCACGCGCGGGCGCGCCGTCAAAGTCTGCCCGACGCGCGCGAGGCCGTGGTTGCGCACCGTCCTGCCGACGTGGATCCACGGTCCGAGCAGAACGTTGCTCAGAAGCGCAAGGTTGCAGGTGCGCAGAACCGTGCCAGGATGCACCAGGTTCTCGCGCACGTCGCGCAGATAGCCGGCAACGAGCTCGGCGCTCGCCTGGAACCGCAGCGAGCCGAGGCAGGCGCGCCGATCCGCTCGCGCAGCGCAGGCCGCGGGACGTCAGCTCGAGCGCAAGCGCGTCGCCGTCTTCGCGCCCCGTCACTTGTACCGTCTCACCGTCGTAGACCGGGCTGGCGAGGCGGCACTCCGCCCACCCGCGCTCGAGAAAGGCGCGTCCCCAGCGCTGTACCGGAACATGCATCATGTAGGCGTAGACGTCGACTCCGGGAACCAGTGCGCCGTTGAACCCCAGGCGCCGCGCCACCGCGTCGTCGTGGATCTTGTTCTCCGAGCTGTGCGCGGTGTTGTAGGCTGGAACGCTGTAGTTAAGCATCGGGCGCGACCTCATCCGTTCGGTGCGCAATTCGATTCATGGCAACCTGGCGGCCTTGCGCAGAAGCGTCCGCGTGCCGGGAAAGGTCGACCGCTGCACGCTGCTCTTCTTTCCCGCGTCACCCCACGGCTCGAGCGCGGCGGCGCGGCGCATGAAGACGGCGGGGTCGAGCACCCAGTAGCCGCCCATGGCGGTGACGCCGCGCGCGAACAGCGGATCGGGAAAGCAGCTCGCCGAGGGGCCGACGAGCGCGAGCTCCTGCGCGTGGCGGCAGTGGAACAGGATCTCCTCGAGCGTCTCGTTGAGCAGGACGGTGCTGGTGGAGACGATCTTATTGCAGTCCCCCAGCCGCTTCGGGTCGAGCGTGACGGTCAGGCCGGGTTCTTCCTTCACCAGCTCGGCGCGCAGCTCGAGGACGGTGAGCGACAGGCCGAGCTCGCGCACGCGCGGCACCAGCGGTGGGAAGAAGCCGATCATGCCGACGCGGTCGCCGGGCTTGAGCTGCAATGAGCCGAGCGAATTGGCGGCGAGGTCGGGCTCGTAGCCGGCGCGGCGGAAGACGTGCTGGGTGACGGCATTTATCGCAGCGAGACCGAGCGCGCGCGCGACTGGGTCGTCCTCGACGAAGCGGCGGGCCAGGTCCAGCGCCGGCAGCCCGACGAGCTCGGCGGGCCGGATCTCCTGCAGGCGGGCGAGAGTGTCGCCCAACAGCACGAACGCAGTCCCCACGCTGCCGTCGGCCAGCCGCAGCGCGCAGAACTCGCCCGTCTTGCCGGTGGCCTTGCGGTGCGGCGGAAACAGCGCCTGCGCCACGGCCGGCAGCGGCAGCGCGGCGTCAGCCTGTTCGACGAGGCCGAGGAGTTCCTGGGCGGGCGACACGGGGCGTCACTCTAGCAGGGCGGGCGCCGGCTGCGACTTGGTGGGAAAATAACGACTCAACCAGGAGGGAATGCGCAATATGCGACCGCTTGTCATCATCGCCTCGACGCTTGTGCTGGCTACAACGGCAGGTTGCGCTGGAAACCCGAACAGCTCTCTCGCGGACCAGTGCGAGGGTGGCCTGAAAGAGGCCTACCGGGAGCTTGATCTGGCCAAGGCCAACGGCTTCGAGGGCACGGTGGAGTATTCCAAGGCCGCCGGCCTGCTGACGGCGGCGAAAGTTCAGCAGCAATTCGGCAAGTACCCCAACTGCATCGACAAGGTCGAGCGGGCGCGGGCTTACATTGTCAAATCAAGGAAATGAAGCGCCCGAGCGTGAACAAATTGACGGCGCGGGTGCCGCCACGGGCGTAACGTGTCGGGACGTATCCTCCAATAGGGAGACCGCCATGAGAGTGCTCATCGCAGTGTTCGCAGCCGCCGCGCTTGCCGGTTGCGGCCTGGACGCCGCCAGCAGCGCGGCCACGGTCGCTTCGCTCAAGAAGGCGGAGCTGGAGCAGGGCCAGAAGGACATGCAGCACGCGCAGCAGAAGATCGACGCCATGTCGCAGCAGCTGCAGCAAAACGCCGACCGCTCGATGCAGGCGGCCGACGCCGAGAAGTAATTAGCCCGCTGCCTGTGCCGGTGCCGCCGGCCAGGCGAAGGCCGGCAGACCGAGCAGCGCGAGGCTCCATGCGATGACGGGGCCCGCCGGCAGATCCCAGACGACCGAAAGCAAGAGCCCGGCCACGTAGCCCAGCGCGCCGATGCCGTAGGCAAGCGCAAGCCGTGCGCGCCTGCGGCGCCGCACCGCGAGCGCGGGCACGATCAGACTGGCGAACACGAGGTACACCCCGACCAGCTGAACCGAGGCGGTGACGCTGAGCGCGAAAAGCAGGTAGAAGCCCGCCCTTCCGAGGCGCGGCGCGAAGCCGAACCACAGGATCAGCACGAAGGCACTGACCAGCGCGACGGCGCCGAGCTGGCCCATGGACACCCACAGGATCTGGCCGACGAGCAGGTCCTTCAGGTGCTCGCCGCCGTGCGGGTTGCCGGCCAGGAGCAGCGTCGCGCCGGTGGCCGCGAGCACGAACAGCGTGCCGATCAGCGCCTCCTGCACCTCCGGCCAGCGCCTCTCGGTCCAGGTGAGCAGCAGCGCGCCGCCCACGGCCGCCGCGAGCGCTGCGGCCTGCCCCGCAAAACCCTGCGGAGGCAGCCCGAACAGGCTCGCCGCGAGCACGCCGCAGCCGGCGATCTGCGCGATCGCAAGGTCGATGAACACGATTCCTCGCCTTAGCACCTGCATGCCGAGCGGCACGTGAGTGGCGAGCACGAGCAGGCCGGCGGCGAGCGCCGGCCAGACGAGGCTGAGGTCGAAGGCGGCGAAGCTCATTTGCCGGCCGCCTTGAGCAGGATCGCGAGCATGTCGTCGTACCAGCTGAACAGGTCCTTCGACGCGTCATCGCCGCCGACCGAGAACGGCAGCATCACCGCCTCGATGTGAGCGCGCCCCGCGAACCATTCGGAGGCGCGCGGGTCGTTGAACGAGGCGCGCACCACCATTTTCGCCGGGTTGGTCTTCTGCGCCTCGAGCAGCGCGGTCATGTGTGAAATCGTGGGGTCGACGCCCGGCAAGGGTTCCAGCGAACCGACCGTCTGGATGCCGAGCCAGCGAAACAGGTAGTCGAAGGCCTGATGGTGAACCACCACCTTCAATCCCTTGAGCGGAGCGGCCTCGCTCTCCCATCTGGCGATCGCTTGCTGCCAGCGCGCATCGAACGCCTGGTAGCGCGCCCGGTACGCGGCCGCGTTCGCCGGGTCGACCTGCGCCAGCCGTTCGGCGAGCGCCTGGGCGACCTTGGTGATGTTGCGCGGGTCGGTCTGGATGTGCGGGTTGCCTTCGGGATGAACGTCGCCCTCGCGTCGGTCGAGCCGGGTCGGGATCTCGATCAGGTTCACGTAGCGCGCCGCCTCGAAGTAGCCTGCCGAATTGGGCTGGATGCGGTCGTTGCCCGACTCGCGCACGAGTACCGGCAGCCAGCCGACTTCCAGCTCAGCGCCAGTGCAGACCGCGAGATCGGCGCGGCGCGCCGCCGCGATCAGGCTCGGGCGCGCCTGGATGTGATGCACGTCCTGCAGCGCGGTGCTCGCTTCGTAGATCCGGGCGCGGTCGCCGGCGAGCTCGTGAGTGAGCGCGCCCCATTCCGGCTCGCAGGCGAGAACATTGAGCGCTGCCGAGGCGGGTCGCGCCGCCAGCAGCGCCAGGAGGAACAACAGGATTCGGGTTTTCATGGGAGTGTCCTACCAGGTGTGCGCCCCGTGGGTGCCGAGGCTGAGGATGTATTGGAGAAAGATCTGGTTGTCGGTCGCGTCCGGGCGCGACTTGTCGCGCGCGAACTGCAGCCGCAGGCGGCTGAACTCGCTCGGCGACCAGTCGACCATCGCGGTCTGCAACGTGGGGCTGTACGGTTGCAGCAGCGGGAAGTCCGCCGCCGCGAGCGCGCCCGAATCGACCAGGCCGATGTCCGCGGTTCCGGAATCCAGGCGGTCGTAGCGCAGTCCGACCCGCCAGCGCGGCAGGAACTGGTACACCGCCTGACCGTACCAGCCCGACTGGCTGGAGGCGTATGCGCCGGGCAGCGCGGCGCCCGCCGTGTCGAAGGTGAGCGTGCCGTCTTCCCTGCGCCTGAAGTACTCGCCTTGCAGTTTGAAGTTGCGGTAGTAGGGATTGCCGTCTGGCGCCCATTTCCAGACCGCGTCGGCGAGCCACAGCTTGCTGCGGCCGCTGAAGGCGTCGGTCACCGCGCCGTCGTCGTAGGTGCGCCCGTCCGGCGAGGTGCGCAGGTAGGAAAGCCCCGCGCGCCAGCTCTGGCTCACGCCGATGTCGCCGCCGACGTGGCCGAACAGCGTTCCCAGCGCCGCGCCGTTCTTGTCGAGGTCGTTGCCCGGAAAGCTTCGCCCGCGGCCGGCTTCGGCGCCCAGCTCGACCAGCAGATCGGTCGGCGCGACCCACTTCGCCTGCACGCCGTCGTCGGCGAGCTGGCCGCCGAGGAAAGCGCGGTAGGGCAGCGGCGCGTCGATGAAGTCCCAGGCGTGGCTATGCTGCTCGTTCTGGTAGCCGATCTTGGAGAAGAAGCGCCCCGCTTTCAGCGTCCAGCCGTCGGACAGGCTGTTGGTCTCGAGGTAGCCGTTTTCGACATCGATCCCGCCGTCGGGCGCGAGCGAGGCGATCAGCGTGCCGCTGAAATAGGGATCCGCAGTCGCCGAGAACACCAGCTCGGATTCGGCCAGGCTCATGCCGCGCTTGCCCGGATCAACGCTGCCGCCGCTCGGGATGAAGCCGCCGATGCGGTAGGTCGCCGGGTTCTGCGACAGGTTCGCGTAGCGCCCCTGCAGGATCATCGAGATCGGCGGGTTGAACGCGTTGCCGCGCTGCTGCTGCGCGACCTGCCGCGCGCTCGCCTGCGCCTGAGTCGCGTCCTGCTTCGCGGCGCTCGCCTGCTGTTCGGCTTTGCCTGCCTCCGCTTCCGCGTCGGAGAGACGCTTCTCGAGCGCGCGGATGCGCGCCTCGTACTCTTGCTTCATCTGCTGGATCTGCTGCCGGATCTGTGCCAGATCCGCAGCCTCGTCGGCGCGCGCGGCCGCCGGCGTGATGCACGCCAGTGTTGCCGCGACCAGCGCCCATGCCGGTCGTTGCATTGCTTTCTCCTCGAAGGTGCGAAAAGGGACTCCCCGGCTCGACCGGGGATCGACTCATGCGCTGACGAGGAAGGCCGGAGGCGCTCTCTGGAGGTAAGGCTGGACGAACCGTGGGACCCCGCCGGAGGTGAGTCCCGGGACAGTGGCCTCGACGCCGTACGACGCAAGGGGGAAATGAAGGCTGGAGGTAAGCGCGTGCCCGGCCGCGCTGAACGCCGCGCACACCACGCAGATCGGCTTGGCCTGGCCCTGCTTGGGCTGCTCGGCCGGCGCGCGGTCTTGGCGCAGGTGCTCGAGCTGGTGCAGCGTATCCGCGAGCGGCATGCCCGCAAGCGCGAACACTGCCGCCGCCAGCAGCGCGCGGAACGTCGCGCCAAGGGTCGATCGCGTAAGATCCACTTTCAGGTCAGGATGCACCAGCTGCCTCGCAGGGTAAACCGCAGCCAAGCATAGGTAAACACAAGAAGTGTGCATGAAAGCTTACAAGAAAGGGGGAAACGAATGATCCACGTCGTCGCCGTCATCACCGCCAAGCCGGGCAAGCGGGAGGAAATCCTGAAGCATTTCCGCGCGAACGTGCCCGCGGTTCGCGCCGAGAAGGGGTGCATCGAGTACGGCTGCGCGATCGATGCGGATCCCGCTCCGCAAATGCAGACCAAGTACGGCACCGACACCTTCGTTGCCATCGAGAAATGGGAAAGCATGGACGCGCTCAAGGCGCACGCGGCGGCGCCGCATATGGCCGCCTATGCAGCGAAAGTGAAGGACATGATCGCCAGCCGGGTGATCCACATCCTTTCCCCGATCTGAATCGATGCCGCGCCTCAATCCGCGCGGTAGCGGCGAATGACGTCGGCGTCCGGCTCGACGCCCAGGCCGGGGCCCCGCGGCACGCGCAGCTCGCCGCGCTCCGGCGCGAGCGCCGCGCCAAACAGCGAGGCTTCGGCCCAGAGATAGAAGTATTCGAAGCGCTCGTTTGCCTCGAGCGTCGCGAGCAGGTGCAGCGTGGCGAGCGCGCCGGGACCGAAGTACGGGGAGTGCGGCGCGAGCCGGACATTGTGCTGCGCAGCCAGCGCCGCCACGCGGCGGAATTCGGTGATGCCGCCCACTTTGGTCACCGAGGGCTGGGCGATCTGCACCGCCTGCGCATCGAACAGCGCGGCGAATTGGGTCGCGAAGCAGCAGTTCTCGCCCGCCGCGATCGCGATGCCGCTGGCCTCGCCTACCGCGCGCAGCCCGGCGCCGTCTTCGGGCGGGAACACCGGCTCTTCGAACCACTCCAGGCCGAGCGGCGCGAGACGCCTGCCGATCGCGATCGCTGCCTCGACGCTCCACTCGCAGTTGACGTCCAGCAGCAGCGCCTTTTCACGCGGCACCGCGGCGCGCGCCGCCGCGATGACTGGCTCGCTGACTTCGTGCAGCTTGATTGCGCCGAAGCCTTCGCCCAATGCCTGCTCGCAATGGCTCGCGGCGAGCGCGCCGTCGCCGTAGCGCAGCAGGCTCGCGTAGCACGCGAGCCGCTCGCGGCGCGCGCCGCCCAGCAGCGCGTGCAGCGGCTTGCCGGCGGCCTTGCCGGCGATGTCCCACAGCGCGATGTCGAGGCCCGAGAGCGCGAAGGCCGCGATGCCGAAGCGGCCGAAGATGTGCAGCCGACGCTGGATCGTCGCATGCAGCCCGGCGATGTCGGCCGCGTCGTGCCCCACAGCCAGGGGCGCGATCATGTCGTTGACCGCCGCGGCGACCGGACGCCGGCAGGAGTAGGAGAACGCCTCGCCCCAGCCGGTGATTCCCGCGTCCGTGTCCACGCGCACCAGGCAGAAATCGAGCGCCTTCCAGCCGCCCGTGCCGAGGGTCCAGGAATCCGCGCCGTAGCGGCTCGGGATCGAGAGTGGAACTGCTTCGACGCGGACGATCTTCATGGCGCGGGTCACTCCATGGCGTAAATGCGAAACGCATTGTCGTGGAACAGCGCGCGCTGTTCTACGGCCGAGAACGAGCTGGTGATCTCGCGGAACCCGGAATAGATTTCGTCGAAGGTGGCGCACAGGCCGTCGACGGGGAAGTTGCTGGCGAACATCGCGCGCTCCACGCCGAAGATCTCGATCGCCGCGAGCGCGATCTCGCGGTTGAGCTCGACGCTCCAGCGCGCGCCGGGCACGCCGAGGCCGGAGATCTTGATCGCGGCGTTCGGGCAAGCGGCGAGTGCGCGCAGGGCGCGCTTCCAGCCGGCGAGCGCTTGCGCGCTGCGATCGGCGGGCAGCCCGGCGTGATTGAGCACCAGCGTCGTATCGGAATACGCCCGGCACAGCGCCGCCGCGTCGTCGAGCTCGCTCCACGGCGCCTGCAGGTCGAAGCGCAGCCCGTGTCGCGCGAGCCGGGCGTAGCCTGCGCGCCAGCGGGCATCGCGCATTGCGCCGCGCTGCGGCTTGTGGCGCACGCCGCGCACAAACGCGAACTCCGCCTGTCGCTCGAGCACGACGGCGGCATCGTCGCGATCGAGCCAGGCCTGCGCCACCATCACCGTCGGCAGGCCGGTCTCGCGCCGCAGCCGCTCCACCCACTTGGTCTCGCCCAGCGGATCGCGCGGGTCCCATTCGGTCTCGACGTAGACGGTCTTCACCACCTCGTGCCCGGCCGCATCCATTAGATAGTCGGCCGGAAGATAGGGTCGGCGCAGCGCTGAATAATCGCCGTAACGGAACGCGATCGGCGCCGCGTCACATAGCCAGGGATGGTAGTTCGCGCGCGGATCCCAGAAATGCTGGTGCGCGTCGATGATCGGAAAGCGCGGGCTCACGCCGCAATCCTAGCCCACGCGATGCGTGCGAGTCTTTACGCCCGTACCCGGCGCGCAGTACATTGTCGGCGCCCGCCAGAGAAGGATGTCGCACGATGATCCGCTCCACCATGCAGCGCGTGCCGCTGTCGCTGAATCACTTCCTGGAACGCGCCGGGAAGCTGTTTCCGGAGTCGGAGATAGTCAGCCGACTGCCCGACAAGTCGCTCAGGCGGCACCGGTTCGCGGACTTCTACCGCCGCTCGCGCAGGCTCGCCTCCGCGCTGCTCGCCGCCGGTCTCAAGAAGGGCGACCGGGTGGCGACGCTGTGCTGGAACCACTACGCGCACCTCGAGTGCTATTTCGGCATTCCGGCCGCCGGCGGCGTGATGCACACGCTCAACCTGCGCCTCGCGCCGGAGGACATCGGCTGGATCGCGAACCACGCCGAGGACCGCTTCCTGGTAGTGGACGACATCCTGCTGCCGCTGTACGAGCAGTTCAAGGACAAGGCGCGGTTCGAGAAGGTCATCGTGGTGCCGTTTTCGGGCAAGGCGGTCGACAAGGCGTACGTCGATTACGAAGCCTTGCTCGAGCGCGCGCCGGAGAAGTTCGACTACCCGGCGCACGACGAGGACGACCCGATTGCGATGTGCTACACCTCGGGCACCACCGGGCGGCCCAAGGGCGTGGTGTACTCGCACCGCTCGACGGTGATTCACTCGTTGGTCGCAAATCAGCCCGACTTCTGGTGCCTGTCGGCGAAGGACAGCGTGCTGCCGGTGACGCCGATGTTCCACGCCAACAGCTGGGGCGTGCCGTACACCTGCGCGATGATGGGCGTGAAGATGGTGTTTCCGGGACCGCACCTGCACCCGCAGGACCTGCTCGACCTGTTCAAAGCCGAGCAGCCCAGCTACGCGCTCGGCGTGCCTTCGATCTGGATCGGGATGGCGCAGCTTATCGAGGCCGACCCGGTGCGCAACACGCTGCCGCAGGGCATCCGCATGCTGGTCGGCGGCGCCGCGATGCCCGAGGCGATGATCCGCGCCTTCGCCCGGTACGGCGCGCAGGTGACGCACGGCTGGGGCATGACCGAGATGAGCCCGCTCGGCACCGCGGCCTACCTCAAGCCCGAACTGCAGGGAGTGGGCGAGGACGAGTTCTTCGCGCGCGCGGCGATGGCCGGCGTGCCGGTGCCGCTGGTCGACATGCGCATCGTCAGCGAGGAAGGTGCGGAGCAGCCCTGGGACGGCAAGAGCGTGGGCGAAATCCAGGTGCGCGGGCCGTTCATCGCCGGCGGCTATCACGAGGTGGCGGGCGAGCCGGAGAAGTTCACCGCCGACGGCTGGCTGCGCACCGGCGACGTCGCCTCGCTGGATGCGCACGGCTACCTGCGCATCGCCGACCGCACCAAGGACCTGATCAAGTCGGGCGGCGAGTGGATAAGCTCGGTCGACATGGAGAACCTGCTGATGGCCCACGCCGCCGTGGCCGAGGCGGCGGTGATCGCGGTGGCGGATGCCAAGTGGGGCGAGCGGCCGCTCGCCTGCGTGGTGCTCAAGCCGGGCCACAAGCCGGATCCGGACGCGCTGCGCGCTCACCTCGCCGGGCGCTTCGCCAAGTGGCAGCTGCCCGACCGCTTCGAATTCATCGAGACGATCCCGAAGACCTCGACCGGCAAGTTCTGGAAGGTCAAGCTGCGGGAGCGATTCCGCTGAGCACTGCCAAGAGACCGCTGCGAAGCGCCGGCCCGGCGGTCGCGCTCGCGCTGTGCCTCGCAGCCGGCGCCGCCCGCGCGGCGATCGACGCGCGCGACCTGGAGCGCTGCGCGCGCATCGACCAGCCCGACCAGCGCCTGGCCTGCTACGACGCCGCGGTGCCGCGGCCCGCGCCGGGCGAACCTCCGCCGCCCGGCGCCGTCGAGCGCTCGCCGATCGACGAGCGCTGGGCAGTAGGCGTCAAGGGCACGCTGTTCGACATCCTGCCGCACAAGCCGACCTACCTGCTGGTGGTTCATCACAGCAACAGCCTGAATGCCGAGCCCTCGAGCCCGACGCACGCGCCGCCTGCGGCGATGGAATTGCGTCCGAACGAGGCGATGTATCAGCTTAGCTTCAAGTTCAGGGTGGTCGACCTGCAGGACAGCATCGGCGCGTCGCTCTGGGTGGGCTATACCCAGCAGAGCCAGTGGCAGGTCTACAACCCGAGCGTGTCGCGCCCGTTCCGCGAGACCGACTACGAGCCCGAGTTGATGCTCGCATTCCATCCCGACCGGCCGATCCTCGGCATGCGCTGGCGGCTGCTCAACTTCGGCATGGTGCACCAGTCGAACGGCGAATCCGATCCTCTGTCGCGCAGCTGGAACCGTGCCTACGTGCAGTTCGGCCTCGAGCACGACCGCTTCGAGCTTCTGCTGCGGCCGTGGTGGCGCATCCCGGAGCAGCGGGCGAACGACGACAACCCCGACATCGTGGACTACATGGGATACGGCGACGTGATCGCGAGCTACCGTGTCGGCCGCCAGACCCTTTCCGTGCTGGGACGCTACAACCCGCGCACCGGCAAGGGCGCGCTCGAAGGATCGTGGAGCTTCCCGGTCTGGCGCCGCATGCGCGGCTACGTGCGGCTGTTCAGCGGCTACGGCGAAAGCCTGCTCGATTACAACTGGCGCCAGACGACCTTCGGCTTCGGCATGGCGCTGACGGACTGGCAGTAATGCGTCCGCTGTTCGTGACCGGTCTTTGCATCGCGAGCGCCCTCGGCGCAGGCCTGGAGCAAAGCTTCGCGGCGCTGCGCGACGGGACTTCCGGCCTGCGGCCGAACGACTTCGAGCCCTTTCCGCACGCGACGTGGATCGGCCGCGTCGACGGCCTCGAGTCGGCGCCGGTCACGGCCGCGCTGGCGCGCTTCGACTGCCGCAACAACCGCCTGGCGCAGCTGGCCCTGGCGCAGGACGGCTTCGAGCAGGCCGTGGCGCGCGCGCGCGCGCGCCACGGTGCGGCGCGCATTGCGGTCCTGCTCGGGACCACCACCTCCGGCATACTCGAGACCGAGCTCGCCTACCGGCGCGGCGGCGAGACCGAGCGCCTGCTCGCAGCGCGCGACTATGCCGCCACGCACAGCATGTTCTCGCTCACCGAGTTCGTGCGCGCGCGCCTCGGCCTCGAAGGCCCGGCGGTCACCGTTTCCAACGCCTGCGCCTCGAGCGCCAAGGTGTTCGGCCAGGCCCAGCGCCTGATCGAGGCCGGAATCTGCGACGCGGCGGTGGTCGGCGGCGTCGACAGCCTGTGCCTGACCACGCTGTACGGCTTTCGCTCGCTCGAGCTGCTGTCGGCCGAACCGTGCCGGCCGTGCGACGAGCGGCGCGACGGCATCTCGATCGGCGAGGCGGGCGGCTTCGCGCTGCTCGAGAAGGAGCCCGGCCCGAACGCTGCGGTCGCGCTGCTCGGCTACGGCGAGAGCAGCGACGGCTACCACATGTCCTCGCCGCATCCCGAGGGCGCGGGGGCGCTGCTCGCGATGTCGGACGCGCTCGCGCGCGCCGGCGCGCGGCCTGGCGAGGTCGACTACGTCAACCTGCACGGCACCGGAACGCCGGCCAACGATCGCGCCGAGGACGCCGCCCTGCATGCGCTGTTCGGCGGCGCGACGCCCGCCAGCTCGACCAAGGGCTGGACCGGCCACACGCTCGGCGCCGCGGGCATCGTCGAGGCCGCGATCTCGGTCTTGTGCCTCGAGCGCGGGTTCCTGCCCGGTACGCTGAATACCGAGCGGCCGGATCCGGCGCTGCGCATGCGCGTCGTGCTGGAAAGCGAAAGGCGCCCGCTCGCGCGCGTGCTGAGCAATTCGTTCGGCTTCGGCGGCAACAACTGCAGCCTGCTGTTCGGCCGCCCCGCGTGATTCGCGTCCACCTGCACGGCGTCGGCCTGATCGGCCCGGGGCTCGAGAGCTGGGACGCGTGCCGCGAGGTCCTCGCAGGGCACGCGCCCTGGACCGAGGCGGCGCTGCGCGCTCCCGTGCCGGCCATGCTGCCGCTGACCGAGCGCAGGCGCTGCAACGCCGCCTCGCGCGTCGCGCTCGCGGCGGCGGAGCAGGCGATCGGCGCGGGCGCCTGGCCCGCCGCCGGGCTGGCGACCGTGTTCGCGTCGGCCGACGGCGACGGCGCCGTGACGCACGCGCTGTGCGAATCGTTCGCGGCAGCCGAGCCCGACGTATCGCCGACGCAGTTCCACAACTCGGTCCACAACGCGGCGGCTGGCTACTGGGGCATCGCGACGCGCTCATCGCGCCCTTCGACCAGCCTCGCCGCGGACCAGGACTCGTTCGCTGCCGGCCTGTTCGAGGCGGCGCTGCAAGCGACGCTCGACCCGGGTCCGGTGCTGCTGGTGGCATTCGATTTGCCGCTGCCGCACCCGCTCGCGCTCATGCGCCCGCGCCGCCACGGTCTCGCGGTGGCGCTGCTGCTTGGGCGCGAGGCGCGCGGCGAGGCGCTCGCGGCGCTCGCGCTGCGCCTCGAGCGGGAGGTGATGGCGAGCCCACTGCCGCCCGCGTTCGAAGCGCTGGACGACAACCCGGCCGCGCGCGCGCTGCCGCTGCTCGCGCTGCTGGCGCGCCGCGAGCAGGGCGAAGTCCGGCTCGGCGCCGTGGGCGCGCGCCAGCTCGCGGTGCGCTGCGAGCCATGACGCTCGGACGGGCGCAGATCGAGGTTCTCGTCCCTCAGCGCGGCGCGATGTGCCTGCTCGACCGGGTGCTGTCGTGGGACGCCGACGGCATCGTCTGCGCCAGCGCGAGCCACAGGCGGCCCGACAATCCGCTGCGCGCGGGCGGCCGGCTGCACGCGGTGGCCGGAATCGAGTACGCGGCGCAGGCCGTTGCGCTGCATGGCGCGCTTGCCGCGCGGGCGGGCCGCGCCATCGGGCCCGGGGTGCTCGCGAGCCTGCGCGAGGTCGAGCTGCAAGCCGAACGGCTCGACCTGGTGGCGGGGGAATTGCTTGCGAGCGCCGAGGCGCTCGTGGTCGAGCGGCGCCACATGCTGTACGCTTTCCGGGTCGAAGGCGACGGCCGCGTCCTGCTCAGGGGGCGCGCCGCGATCGCACTCGCTGCCGGAACCGACCCATGAGGCGCGCCGTGGTGACAGGAGGAAGTGGTGCGCTGGGGGCGGCGATCTGCCGCTCGCTGGCGGCGGCGGGGCTGCACGTGATCGTGCACGGACACGCGCATCCGCAGCGCGCGCAGGACGTGGCAGGCGAAATCCGCGCCGCGGGCGGCAGCGCCGAAGCGGTCGCGTTCGACGTTTGCGACAGCGCCGTCGCCGCGCGCGCGCTCGAGGACCTGGTCGAGCGCGGCGGCCCGATCCAGGTCTTGGTCAGCAATGCCGGCGTGCACCGCGACGCGCCGCTGGCGGGCATGTCCGAGGCGCAGTGGGACGAGGTGGTCGACGTCTCGCTCAAGGGTTTTTTCAACGTAACGCGGCCGCTGCTGCTGCCGATGATCGGCACGCGCTGGGGGCGGATCCTGAGCATTTCGTCGATCGTCGGCCTGACCGGCAACCGCGGCCAGGTCAATTACGCGGCGGCGAAAGCCGGGCTGCACGGCGCGACCAAGTCGCTTGCGATCGAGCTCGCGGCGCGCGGCGTCACGGTGAACGCGGTGGCGCCGGGAATCATCCGCTCGGCGGGCACCGACGCCGCCGTGTCGGACAGCGTGGTCGAGGCGCTGGTGCCGATGAAGCGCCGCGGCACGCCCGAGGAGGTCGCGAGCCTGGTCGCCTACCTGGTGTCCGATCAGGCCGCCTACCTCTCGGGGCAGGTTATTTCGGTCAACGGCGCGATGGCCTAGGCGCGATGATGGCGCTCGATAGTGAAGGCTGCGTGGCGGTCATTCCCGCCTACAACGAGGCGGCCACGATCCGTGACATTGCCGAGCGCACCCTGCGCCAGGTCGGCGCGCTGATCGTGGTGGACGACGGCTCCTCGGACGGCACCGCGGCCGCGCTCGAAGGCCTGCCGCTCGAGCTGCTGCGCCATCCGGTCAACCTGGGCAAAGGCGCGAGCCTGTGGCGCGGCATGCAGCGCGCGCTCGAGCTCGGCGCGCGGACGGTGGTCACGCTCGACGGCGACGGCCAGCACCGGCCGGAGGACATTTCCGCGCTGCTCGCGGCGCACCGTGAAAGGCCGGAGGCGATCGTGATCGGCTCGCGCGTGCATCTGCGTCGACAGACGCCGGCATTGCGCTACCGGGCCAACCGCTGCGCGGACTTCCTGGTCGGGTGGGTCGCCGGCCGCCAGCTGCCCGACACGCAGTCCGGCTTCCGCGTCTATCCGGCACGTCTGCTACGCAACGCGCGCGTCGAGCATGGCGCGTCGGCGCGCTTCGCGTTCGAAAGCGAGATGCTGATCGATGCCGTGCGACGGGGCGTCGAATGTACCGCGGTCCCGATCACGGTGTCCTATCGGGGTTTGGCGCGGGCGAGCCACTTTGCCAACGTCGCCGACGCCGCGCGCATCGCGTTGATGTTGGCGCGGCGCCTGTTCGCGCGCTACGCGGAGTCGCGTCCGAAGGCGGCCGAGAACAGGAGCGCGAGCGGCGTGCCGGCCAGCACGGTGACCCCGATTGCGCGCAGCACCGGCGTGGCGGAGAGCGCAAGCGCGCCGGCCGAGCACAGCACCGCGAGGCAGCACACCGTGAGGGAGAGCAGCGTGCGGCGGCGTTCGTCCGGGTCGCGTGGCACGCGGTTGAAGAACAGCGAGTAGTTGAGCCCGGTTCCGACCACGAACAGCAGTGCGACGAGGTGAAACAGGGTGAGCGGAGAGCCGGACAGCGGCAGCATCCCGGCCGTCACCGCCGCCGCGAGCAGCACGGGCATGAGCACGCGCGCCGCCTCGCGCGCCCCGCCGAGTCCCCATGCCAGCAGGCCGAACATGGCGGCGACGCCGAGCGCGGTCAACCTGAGCGTCTGACCGCGGTAGCGCGCGATCATGCGCCCGGTCTCGCGCCGCAGGTCGAGCAGCTTCGCGCCCGGTGCGTGCAGCGCCTCGAACCTGGCCGACAGCGCGTCGAGGTCGGCCACCCCGCGCAGCGGCATCAGTGCAACCCATTCGCCGCGCAGCGGGAAAAGCAGCGCGTGGAGCTTGAGCGCGAGGCCGGTGCCGCGCAGATCGTCCGGCTCGAGCGGCGGCCCGCTGCGCGCTTGCTCGACGTCGTGCAGGAACGGCTCGAATAGCCCGGGGCGGAACGGCAGGCCCTGCGTGGCCTCGCCGAGCGCGTGCCGCAGCGCCTGCGCATCGGGCAGAGCGGCGCGCCGCTCGCGCTGCAGCGCTTCGCTCGGCAGGATGTCGCTCGCCGCCTCGTAGCCCGCGATCAATCCGTCGTCCATCAGGCCGCGCAGCGCGGGCTCGAGCGCCTCGCTGCGCTCCAGCGCCTGTTCCCGGACGGGGGCGCGCAGCACGATCACGGCGCCGACGTCGGGCGCCTTGAGCTCGGCGCGCAGCTGCTGGTCGGCGCGCCGCTCGACGTCGGGGATCGGGTTGAGCTTGCCGAGGTCGTCGTCCCACAGCGCGCCCGGGCGCAGCACGCCCGCCACGACGGCGAGCGCGAGCGCGGACCAGGCGAGTGCGCGCAGCGGGCGCTGGCGGCGCGCGAGCGCGCTCCAGCCGAGCAGCGGCGCAAGGCGCCCCAGAGCCACCGGGCGCGCGGGTGCGATCTCGGGCAGCACGTAGCGCGTCACCAGGCCGGCGACCAGGATCGCGCTCATCAGCAGCAGGCCGAGCTGCGCCAGGCCGACGAAGCTCGACAGCAGCATGCTCAGGCCGCCCAGCACGGTGGTTAGCACCGCCAGCCGCAAAGTGGGCCAGACGCGCGCGAGCGTCGTGCGCAGCGTGTTGCCCGGCTGGTTGTGCAGGAACAGATAGCTCGGGTAGTCCACCGCCTCGCCGAACAGGATCGCGGCGAAGCCGAGCGAAATGCCATGGATCGAGCCGAACGCAAGCGCGACCAACGCGACGCCGGCGAGGATTCCGCTCGCGATCGGCAGGAAGCAGGCGAGGGTGAGCGTTGCGGAGCGGTACACGAATAGCAGCAGGGCGAGCACCGCGGCGCCGGCGATGAGCGAAAGGCTCGAGGCATCGGCGCGGATCAGCGCGCGCGACTCGACCGCGAACACGCCCGGGCCGCTGAGCGTGAGCGACGCGCCGCTCGCGCCTGCCGCAGCGGCGAAAGCCGAGCGTACCTCGCTTACTGCGTGCGCCTGAGCATCGAGATCCGACGCCGCGGCACGCGTTTCGGCTACCAGCAGCGCCCGTGCGCCATCGGGCGAGAACCAGACGCCGTGACGAGTGTCCGGGCCGGCGGCGGGGAGCGACTCGAGAAAGCGGCGCGCTTCGCCGGTGGGATCGGAGGCAATGCTGCCGGCGAGCATGCCGCCGAGCGGCGAGCCGAGCGCCTCGAGCGCGCGCTGCAGCGAGTCGCGCAGGCCAGCGGCGGTGAAACGCGCCGGCGCGACCGCCGGGCTGAGCAGGTAGCGCCAGCGCTCGACGAACGCACGGTCGGCGGCGCCGAAGCGCGCTTCGCCATTGTTGACGTAGGCGAACTGCGCGGACGCCGAGAGGCGCTGCGCGAGCGCCCGGCTCGCGCCGGCGAGCGCATCCGGCTCGGCGCCCGCGATGCCGATCAGGATCATGCGCGCGGCGACGCCTTCGCGCAGCTGGTGTACCAGCAGCGCCTGGTCGGCGTCGAGCCGCGCCGGCAGGAAGGCGGTGAAATCGCTCGTGATGCGCGCGCGCGAGGCGATCAGGGCGCTCGCGGCGAGCAGCGCGAGCCAGACCAGCACAACGGCGCGCGCGCGGCGGGTCAAGGGCCGTCCGGGCGGATCGCCATCACGGTCGCGCTTCCGTCGGCTTCGTCCACGCTGATCTGCGCGATGTCCGCGCGGCAGCCGCGAAACTCGATCGCGCGCACGTAGCGCGCCATCTCGTCGTCGCGCGGCTCGAGCTCGAGCGTCCAGTCTTCGACGCTGCCGCTGAACGAGGTGCGGTAATAGCGCTCGAGCGTGGCCAGGTCGCCGCCGAGGGTGGCGCGCAGGCCTTCGGCGAAGGCCCATGCGGCCGGGCTGGCGCGCAGCGAATAGCTGCGTGATTCGCGACGCGCCGGACTGTCGATCCGCATCGAGTCGCCATCGATCACGATGCGTTCGCGATAGGGTGTTTCGACGTCCTTCTCGATCCGGCCGCCGCGCAGGTACGTCAGCCGGCCCGAGAGCACGAGCGGCTCGCTCAGCGCGGCCATTCGCTTCGTCTCGCTGAAGCGCACGGTCGACGCTTGCACCGCAGACAGGAGCCGCATCACCTGCGCCAGCCCGGCCTCCTGCGCGGGCGCTGCGCCCCAGGAGAGCGCCAGAAGGCCGGCGGCGAGCGCCCGGTACAATGACGTCACGGCGCCATGTTTCCGAGCTTTTTCCACCTCGAGGTGCGTTCGAGCGCGCATGTGGGCCGCGCCCGATTCGAACATGCCCCGCGCAAAAAGACAACGACGGCGGCGCTCGCGCTTCTGCTGTTCCTGTGCGGCTGCGCCGGGCCGTCGCTCGATCAGGCGCGCGCGCTGCCGCCGAACGCGACCCCGGCGCGTTTCCTGCTGACATTCGACGACGGGCCGAGCACCTGGCAGCCATATAACCCGACTCGCGCGATCCTCGACACGCTGGCGCGCAACCCGGTGCAAGCGGGGATCAAGGCGGTGTTCTTCCTGCAGACGCGCGACCCGCGCGCCGGCGCCTCGGAGGCCGGCAGGACGCTGATGCGGCGCGAGCACGCCGAGGGCCACGTGCTCGCGGTGCACAGCGGCTCGCCGCGAGGGCACATCGACCACATGCTGCTGCCCGATGCCGAGCTGGACCGCACGCTGGTCGACGCGCAGTCCGACATCGCCGCAGTCACCGGAACGACGCCGGACCTGGTGCGGCCGCCGTTCTGGGACTACGACGCGCGCACGCTGGCCGCCTACCGCAAGCGCGGGCTGCATATGCTGCTGACCGACGTCAGCGCCAACGACGGCGTGATCTACGTGTTCAACATGAGCTTCCGGCGGCGCAGCCACATTCGGAACACCCTGGCGGAGCTGCGCGAGAAGATCGCCGCGGGCGCGCTGCCGGCGGTCGACGGAGTGATCCCGCTGGTGGTCACTTTTCACGACACCAACACCTACACCGCGCACCACATGGAGGAGTACCTGCGCATCCTGACCGAGGAGGCCGCCAACGTCGGATTGGTGCTGGCGCCGAAGCCCTTCTACGACGACGCCGCGTCGATCGAGCGCGCCGCGCGGCTGCGCGCAACGGGCGGCGCATAGTGTCTGATGCTCCGGAGCGAGGGCAGGCCGGTGCGCGAGCGCATTTGGCGCAAGCGCTTCGCTGGTCGCGCGGAACCGAAGCCGAGCTGGCCGGGATTCTCGCCGCCGGCATCGGCATGGCGGCGCCGGTCCTGCTTGCCGCCGCGCTGGGGCGGCTTCCGGCCGGGTTGGCGGCGGCATTCGGGGCCCTCGCCGCCGGACGCATTGCCATCGGCTCGAGCGTCAGGACTCAGGCCTGGAACACGGTTGCCGCGCTGGCGCCGGCGTGCGTCGCTGCCCTCGCCGCCGCGCTCGTGGCCGGCAACGGCTGGCAGACGGACGCGCTGGTGGTTCTGCTGGCCGCCGCTGCAGCAGCACTCGGAGGCTACAGCCGCCCGTTGGTCGGCGCCAGCACGCGCTTCATTCTCATCCTCGTCATCGCGGTTGCCGTTCTGGACGGCGTATCGGACCGCGCGGGCTACCTGCTGCTGATGGCCGCGGGCGCCGCCTGGGCCGCGTTCCTGAACCTCGTCTTCGGCGCGCTCTTTCGCGCCGCTGGTCGCGTCGATCCGGGTGCGCACGCGGCCACCCCGTCCGCCGCGACCCGAGCGCAACGTTTCAGGCGATGGAAAAGATCCCTGACCACTCTATCCGGCTGGCAGTATGCGCTGCGGCTCGGATTCTGCCTTGCCGTGGCGGGGGGCTTGCGCTGGCTCTGGCCGGATCATCATCTGCACTGGATCGGGCTGACGGTGGCGCTGCTGTGTCAACGCCAGCCAGAGGCCGTCTCGATCAAGACCACGCAGCGGGCGCTAGGCACCGCGCTCGGTGTGCTCGTGGCGGGCACGCTCGTGGCGTTCAAGCCGCCGGCTTGGGGTGTGGTCGCGGGTATCGGGCTGCTCGCAGCGGTGCGACCGCTATTCCAAGCCCGAAACTACCTCCTGTACTCCGCGATCATGACGCCGCTCATCATCCTCATCATGGACGCTGGCAGGCCGCCGGCAGGCCACGTGCTGTTCGATCGTCTGGTCGCGACCCTGGTCGGGGCCGGGTTGGTCATCGCAGCGAACGTCGTCGTCGCGAAACGCCTGCGCTCCGGCGAATCCTGAATTTACAGTTTGTTACACCTTTTACATCTGCTCGCACGGACTTTACGCAACCCCAACGTTACCTGGCCGGGGCGCTTGATAGGCTGCGCGCCGTCACCTTCGTAAGAGGTGGAGCGATCATGAACATGAAGAAGCTGGGCCTGCCTCTGGCTCTGGGCCTGCTCGCGATCGCGGCGAGCGGCAGTGCGCTGGCCGACCGCGGACACGTGCGATTCGGGCTCTATGTCGGCGTGCCGGTGTGGGGGCCGGCCTACTACCCGGGGCCGTACTACTATCCGGTCCCGCCCTACGACTACCCGGTGGCCGTTGCGGCGCCCGCCACCCCGCCGGTCTACGTCCAGCAAAGTGCGACGCAGGCCGACGCCGCGCAGCCCCAAGGCTACTGGTATTACTGCGCCGAGGCGAACGGCTACTACCCTTACGTCGAGCAATGTCCCGGCGGCTGGCAGCGCGTCGCGCCGCAGCCCGGCAATTGAGCGAAGGCGAGTGATAATGAGCCGAAATGGACTGTTGCTGGCGGCCGCCGCGCTCGCCGCCGTCGGCGCCTGCACAACGCTGCCGACCGGTCCCAGCGTCATGGCAATGCCGGGCAGCGGCAAGAGCTTCGACGAGTTCCGCGCCGACGACGAGGTGTGCAGGCAGTTCGCGCTCGAGCAGTCGGGCGGGGCGACCGCCAATCAGGCGAGCGTCAACGCCGGCGTCGAGAGCGCTGCGGTCGGCACCGCAGTAGGTGCCGCGGCCGGGGCCCTGGTCGGCGGGCACGAAGGCGCCGGCAGCGGCGCGGCAGCGGGGTTGCTGGTCGGCGCGCTAGGCGGCGCCGGCGCCGCGCAGTCCTCAGGCTATGTCACGCAACGCCGCTACGACAACGCCTACGTCCAATGCATGTACGCCAAGGGCAACGCGGTTCCGGTAGCCGGCCAGCGGCCGCGCGCACGGCGCTACCAGCAGCCGCTCACGCCGCCTCCGCCGCCACCGCCGCCGCCGTCGCAATTTAGCGCGCCGCCGCCGCCTCCTCCCGGCACGCCGCCGCCACCACCTCCTGGCGCGCGCTGAGCGCCATGGCGACGCACTGCCGCGGCTGGCGCGTTCGCCTCGGCCTCGTGCTGGCGCTGGCCTGGAGCCTGAGCGGTTGCCAGACCCGGCCGCCCGCCCCGCCGGACCTGGAGTCCGCGCTGCAAAGGCTCGCCGAATCGGGATATCGATCCCAGCGCGGGTACGACACTGCGCTGCGGCACGAAGTCTGGAGCCGCGGCGAAGAGCAGCTGGACGTATCGTTCATTGCGCCCGCAGCGTCGGGCGACGCGCCTTTTCCTCTGCTGGTGTACTTGCCGGGCCTGGGCGAGTCCTCTTCTTCCGGCGCAGTGTGGCGCCGGGCCTGGGCGCAGGCCGGATACGCCGTGCTCTCTGTTCAGCCGATGGAGCTGACGCAGCGCATATGGGCATCGCCCCTGGCGCGTGAAGGGGACTTTCGGATGCTGGCCGAGAAGGAATTCTCGGCGGCTTCCGCCGTGCATCGAATCGAGTCGCTCAAATTTGCGCTCGACGAGCTGAGGCGGCGCGCGAGAGCCGGCGACCCGCTGTACCGCAGCGCAGACTTGACGCGAATCGTGCTGGCGGGCTTCGATCTCGGGGCGCAGACCGTTTCGCTCGTGGCGAGCGAGCCGCCTGGCTCGCAAACCGCAGCCGGTCAAAGTGCTCTGCGCGCGATGATCACGCTGAGCCCTGTTCCGCGTCGCACGGATGGCGTGCGCACGACCCGGTTCGGGTCTGGCTCGCTTCCCGTGCTCTCGATCACGGGCACCGAGGACGCGGACCCGCTCGGCCTGATCGACGCGCCGGCGCTGCGCCAGGCGCCGTGGCATGCGATGCCACCCGGAGACAAGTATCTGCTGGTTCTCGCCGGCGGCACCCACGCCATGCTGGCGGGCGACGGATTGTTCGATCCGTACAGCCGGCAGACTGCGGGCGGCGAATCGGGTGGTGCAGGGCGCAAACAGCGCCGCGGCGGCCGCAGGCGAGGTGGCGGGAATACGGGAGATGAATCGAACCTGACGGACTCGGCTCGAGAGCCGATGCTTCTGGCCGAAGCCTCTGGCGCAGGGGAAGCGCAAAGCAGGCGCTCCGGCGCGCAGCCGGAGGGGCAGCGCGCCTACGACCTGCGGCAGATCGCCGCGGTCGAGGATGTTGCCTGTGCGTTCATCGACGCTTTCGTCAAGCAGGACGCCCGTGCACGCCAGTGGCTCGCCCAGGACGCCGCGCGCTGGCTTGGCGCAACGGCGTTGCTCAAGTTCAAGTAGGCGGTTCCGGAATCAACACCGGCATGGAAACGACGGTCTTCGTCCACACGAAGTTCTGGCTGCTGGTGCTGTTTTCGACAGTGCTGCCCTTTTCGATCTATGGCGCTCTGCTCGCGAAGCGGCCCATCTCGCGCGCGATCGTACTTCTGTTCGGGTTTGCGCTGGTCGCAATCGCCGGCGTCGATGTCTATCTCTTGCAGAGTCTGGCGACACTGGCAAAGGCAACGCCATCGCTGCTGGACGACAAAGTCTTCAGCTCCGAATTGTCGGTCGCGCTCTATCTGCTGCCGGCGATGTTCGGCGGGATTGGCATCAACGTCGTTTCGCACGCTCTCGTGATGCATCTTGATGCGGCGCAGGGATCGTTCAGGAAGTCCCATAGGGTTTCGTCACAATTCGCGCGGCGGCGACGGCTTCGGCGACCTGACGCAAGACCGGCGCCCACCACATTCCGGGCGGAAAGCGATCGGACAGGCGCACGATGACGGTCCCGGTGTCGGGCGAAACGTACACGTGCTGCCCGAGCACGCCCATCGCGAAGTAGTCGTAGCGCTCCTGATCGATACGGTGGCCCCACCACATCCGCTTGTAATAGATCCGCCCGCTGGCGAGGAAGCGCCCCCAGGGCCGGTCCCGGTAGTAGGCAAACCAGTCAGTGTCGGTGCGCGCGCCCGCGGGCGAGGTCGTTGCCTCGACCCAGCCGGCGGGCAGCAGCCGGCGCCCTAGCCAGACGCCGTCCTGGAGGTAGAGCTGGCCGAACCGGGCCAGGTCGAGCGCGCGCGCGGTCAGCCCGCTCTCAAGATGTTCCAGTCCGGCGGAATCGCCGCGGTCGACCATCATGCTCGCGCCGAACTCGCAGCCGAGCGGATCCCACAGCCTGGTCTGTAGCAGGTCGGTAACGCGCGTTCCGGTCGCGCGCTCGAGGATCAGCGCGAGCAGCAGCGGATGCCAGTCGTTGTAGTGAAAGAACGCGCCGACGGGGTCGCTCACGCGGCACCCGAGTACCCGCTGTCGCAAGTCGTCGCCGTAGTAGGTGCGTGGCTCGTCGCGCCAAGGCAGCACACCCTCGCTGAAGCCGATGCCGGAGCGCATCTCGAGCAGATGAGCGATGCTCAGGCTGCGCGCCCGCGGGTCGCGCAGGTCCGGCAGCCAGTGCCCGATCGGCGCCTCCAGCGAGCCGATCTTCCCGTCGGCGATGGCCATCCCTACCAGCGCCGACGCGACCGACTTGGCGACCGAGAAGCAGCGGTTCGGCCGCTCGCGCGCTCCTGCGTTGGGGTAATGCTCCCAGGCAACTCGGCCGCGGTCGAGCACGACCAGGGCGGTGGTTCCGGTGTCGGCGAGGAGCGGCGCAAGCGCAACCTGCGGCGCGCCCGCGCGCACGGTCACTAGCAGGCGCGCAAGATCGATCGGCCCGGGCGCCTGCGGCAGGGGTCCGGGCGAAGCGCTCGGGCGCAACGCACGCTGCGGCATGCGCTCGAAGTCGCGATTCGTGGGACGGTTATAGAAGACGTAGCGGCCCAGGTAACTCATTCATGATCCCGCGCCGTGCGCCCAGAAGTCGTAGAAGTTGAACCAGTTGTAGGGCGCCTCGCGGCAGTGGTGCTCGAGGCGCGCGGCGTAGCGCTCGACCCAGGGACGCAGCGACGCCTCGCGGTCGCGCCGATCGAGCTCGATGCGCTCGGCAAAGCGCTCGAGCCGAACGTCGTAGCGCCGCCCGCCGCGGTAGAGGCCGAAGGCGAGGATCACCGGCGCCCGCAGCAGCCCTGCGAGCAGCAGCGGGCCGAGCGGAAAGCGCGCCGGCGCGCCGAGGAACTGGCAGCTGCATTCGCGCTCGTCGCGCAGGCCGCGGTCGGCGAGGATGCCGACGATCTCGCCCCGCTCGATGCATTCCTGCGCGCGCAGGAGCGACCCGGGGTGCCCGAGCGGGATCACGCGCGGCGCGGCTTCGGGCGCGAGCGCGTCGATCACGCTGTTGAGCCTCTGCGTGCCCTGGACGCGCATCAGCATGTTTACCGCCGGCGCCCGCTCGGCGAGGCCGGCAGCGCGCAGGATCTCGAAGCTGCCCAGGTGCGAGCCGAGCAGGATGCAGCCGCGGCGAAGGTCCTCGCGCAATGCCTGAGCGGCGTCGACCTGCACGTCGAAGTAGCTGTAGCGGCCGGTACGGAGGTAGACGCGGTCGTGAAGAGTCGAGGCGTAGCTGTGGTAGTGGCGCATGACGTCGGCCAGGCGCGGCGGCCGGGCGAGCACGCGCCGCAGGTAAGCGGTCGAGGCGCGCCGCGTGCCGCGCGAGAACAGCACGAAGTAGGCGCAGATCGGGTACAGGAAGGCGCGCCCCACGCGCCGACCGAGCACCAGCGTGACCCAGACCAGCGCGCGTAGCGCGGCCGGGCTGCCGCGCTCGCGCTGCGCGAGCCAGGCGCCGCTCAAGCGCCGATCTCCGCGCTGCCTGCCGTCATGCGCCGATCTCCGCGCTACCTGCAGTCATGCGCCGATCTCCGCGCTTCCCATGGCGAACGCCTTGCCGTCGCGAACCAGCGTGAAGCGGATCACGCTCGCGTTCTTCCGCTCGAGCACGATGCGGAACCGCTCGCCGGGCGCCAGCGGCGCGAGGAACTTGACCGCAGGCAGCCGCGCGAGGCGGGCCTGCGGACCGAAGCTATGCTCGATCGCCGCCGCCACCTTTTCCAGCAGCACCACCGCCGGAACGATCGGATTGCCGGGAAAATGCCCTGCCAGCGCGGGGTGCGCCGGGTCGATCATGTCTTCGTGCTCGAAGCTCATCGCGCCGACTCTCGGCCCAGCAGCGCTTCGAGCCCGTCGCGGGTGATCTTGCCGTTGGCGGCGCGCGGCAGCGCGTCGACCAGGATCAGCGGGCGCGGCAGGAACACCGGGTCCAGGTCGCGTCGCAGTGCTTCGAGGATCGCGGCCCTGCTCGCGGACGGCGCTACCGCGAACGCCGCCGGCCGGCCGGCCCCGTCCGGCATGTAGAACACGCCGTCGACGACCCCCGGCACCGCGCGCAAGCGCGTGTTGAGATCCGCGAGCGAAGCGCGCTTGCCCGCGACCTTGATCATGTCGCCGATCCGTCCCAGCAGGCGGAAGCTGCGCGCGCCCTCGAGCTGGATGCGGTCGGTCAGCGTGAAAGGCGCGTCGAGGTGGCCGCCCTGCACGCGTGTCGCGCCGCTTTCGGTTTCGAAGGCAAGCCCTTCGCAAAGCGTCCAGGTCGGGCCGCTCGCGCTGCGCCTGAGCGCCATCATGCCGGTTTCGCTCGAGCCGTAGATCTCCTCCACCGGGCAGCGCCACAGCTCTTCCGCCGACCGCGCCAGCGCCGGCTCGAGCGGCATGGTGGAGGAGATCACGCCGCGCAGCGCGCCGCCGAGCTCGAGCGCGTCGTCGACGCAGGCGCGCAGCTGCAGCGGCGTGGTCATCAGCCAGCGCGGTGCGGGCGCGGCTTCGAGCGCCGCCTTGACGTCCGAGGGCAGCAGCGGGCGACCAGCGTCGACCGCGCCGCGCCACTGCAGCGGCAGCATCACGGTCGCCTCGAGCCCGAACATGTGCTGCGGCGGCACGGTGCCGATGATCTGCGGCGCGAGCGACGGTGCGAAGGCGAGGTGCCGCCCGAGCGCCAGCGCGCCGCGCACCAGCGAGCCCCAGCTCTTGAGGTGCGGTGCAGGGCGCCCGCTGCTGCCGGAGGTGAACACCACCGCCGCCGGCTGCGCGGCGGGGAAGGCCGGCATGTCGCGCGTCCCCGGCGCGGCCGGGTGCCCCAGCGGGCGCAGCAGCGCGACGCCCGCGGGTACGTCGTCGTGGTCGGCGACGCAGCACAGCTCGCCGAAGTCGCGGCAGATGTCGCGGATCGCGGCGTCGCCGCTGCCCGGCGGCAGCAGGCACAGGCGGCGAGCGACCAGCGCCGCGGCGAAGCCGACCAGGAAGTGATAGCGGTCGCGGCAGAGATTGAGCACCTGCCGCCCGGGGGGCAGCGCGGCGGCGAGCGCCGCCGCATCGGCCAGCAGCGCGGCGGCGGGGATCGGCTGCCCGCGCCGGCGCGCGACCGTGTCGTCCATCGCATGCAGGCGCAGCAACGGCAGCGCCTGCGTGGCCGGCAGGCGTAGGTACTGCAGCATGTCGGCCAGGCGCTGGGGCGGATGGTGCCGGAAGCGCACGCGACGCCAGGCGAACTCGCCCAGGAACAGCGCGGCGATCAGCGCCGGGCTGACGATGGTGACGAACAGCGTCCACGCGCGCAGCGGACCGAATGCGGCCAGCCACGCGGCAGCCGCGGCCATCGCGGCGAACAGTAGAGTCCAGGCGAGCGTGACGCGGCGCGTGTAGGCGGGCAGGTCGGGCGGCAGCACGCCGCCGTGCGCGTGGCGCGCGAAGGAGGTGATGAGCGGCTCGGCGCCGCGGCGCAGGGTGCGCCCGAACAGCCAGCACAGCGCCAGGTCGATCAGCACCGGCGGCAGGACCACGGCCCACTTGAGCGCCGCGCCTTCGGACACCGATCTCAGCGCGAAGCGGCTGCCGAGCGCATACAGGACGACCGCGCAGACCGCGACGATCGCACGTCTACTTGGTGCGATGCTTTTCAATGTGCGCGGTCAGCGCCCGCAGCGAAGCGAAGATGCGTTCGTTGTCGGCGTCGTCGGAGCGCAGCTTGAAGCCGTATTTCTTGGAAACCGCGAGTGCGATTTCCAGCATGTCGATCGAGTCGAGCCCCAGGCCCTCGCCGAACAGCGGCGCGTCGGGATCGATCTCGTCGGGGCTGATCTCGAGATTGAGCGCCTGGACGATCAGCGCCGCCAGCTCGGACTCGAATGCGGTAGTCTGCATCTGCATCTATTGCTTGTAGGTATATTAACGGTCTCGCCCTACAGTATAAATCCCCCCGGGAGAGAGGATGAACGATAGATCGCACGTGGTCGAGCGTTTTGCCGCCTTCGCGGAGACATTCCGCGCCCGGCCGCTCCCGCCCGAAGTCCTGCACCACGCCAAGCGCGCGGTGATCGACTGGCACGCCGCGCTCTACCCGGGCGCCGTGATGGCGCCGGCGACGCTGCTCGAGCGCGCGCTGGCGGAGGAGCTCGACCGGGGCCGGGCGCGCCTCGCGCTCGGACGGCGCGGCGGGGTGCGCGCGGCGGCGCTGATCAACGGCGCCGCCGCGCATACCGCCGAGGTCGACGACATCTTCCGCGACGGCATCTACCACCCGGGCGCGCCGACGATCGCCGCTGCGCTCGCGCTGGCGCAGGGCGAGGGTGCCTCGGGCGAGGCTTTCCTGCGCGCGGTGGTCGTGGGCTACGAGATCTCGACCCGCATCGGCGCGGCGATGGGCCGCGCGCACTACCGCTACTGGCATAACACCGGCACCATCGGCTGCTTCGGCGCTTGCGCCGCAGCGGCGGAGCTGCTCGGCCTGGATCGGGCGCGCTTCGCGCACGCGCTGGCGACGGTCGCCACCTTTTCGGCTGCGCTGCAGCAGGCGATGCGCGGCGATTCGATGTCCAAGCCGCTGCACGCCGGCAACGCGGCGCAGGCCGGCCTGACCGCCGCGCTCGCCGCAAAGGAGGGCGTGACCGGGTCCCTGGACGTGCTCGAAGGCGAGGCGGGTTACGGGCGTGCCATGGGCTACGACGGCTCCCCCGTGGGGCCCGACTGGGACAAGGCGCTCGCCACGCTGGGGCGCGAGTTCCACGTCACGCGCATGACGTTCAAGAACCACACCTGCTGCGGCCACAGCTTCGCCGCGATCGACGGCGCGCTCGCGCTCAAGGCGAAGATGGGAATCGAAGCGCGCGACATCGAGCGGGTGCGGGTGGGCACCTACAAGGCGGCGCTCGACGTGGCCGGCATCGAGCAGCCGAACACGGCGGCAGAGGGGCGCTTCTCGCTCAAGTACGTGGTCGCCACCGCGCTGACCAGCGGCAGCGTTCGCTTCGCCGCGTTCGAGCCCGAGCGGCTCGCGGATCCGGCGACGCGCGCGCTGATGCAGAGAATCGAAGTCTCGCTCGACCCCGAGCTCGACGCGGCGTTCCCGCGCCAGCGCGCGGCGCGGGTGGCGATCGACGCCGCCGGCGGGCGACGCGCCGAGTGGCTGCAGCCGACGCGCATCGGCGACCCCGACGCGCCGCTCTCGGACCGGCAGCTCGAGGACAAGTACCTCGAGCTCGCCGGCCCGGTATTGGGCGAGGCGCCGGCGCGCAAGCTGCTGGCGCGGCTCTGGGCGCTCGAGTCCGCGCCCGACCTGGGCCGATGACGAGCCTGGCGCAGGCGCTGTTCGCGCCGCGCGCAGTGGCGCTCATCGGCGCCTCGGGCGATGCGACGAAGAACACCGCGCGGCCGCAGCGCTTTCTTGCCAAGCACGGCTACGCCGGCGGCGTGCTGCCGATCAATCCGACCCGCGCCGAGGTGCTGGGGAAGAAAGCCTACCGTAGCGTGGCCGACGCCCCGCAGCCGGTGGACCACGCCTTCATCATGATCCCCGAAGTGGAGCAGGCGCTCGAGGACTGCGGCCGGCACGGGGTCGCGGTGGCGAGCATCTTCAGCGACGGCTTCGCCGACGTCGGGCCCGAGGGCGCGGCGCGCCAGGCGCGGCTCGCCACGCGCGCGAAGGCGCTCGGCGTGCGGCTGCTGGGGCCGAACAGCATGGGCGTGATCGACATCCCGGGGCGGCTCGCGCTGACGGTCAACGCGGTGCTGGAAATGGACGCGCTGCCCGCAGGCGGCACCAGCATCGTGTCGCAGAGCGGCACCATGCTCGGCACCGTGCTCTCGCGCGGCGCGGCGCGCGGCCTGGGCTTTTGCAAGCTGGTGTCGGTCGGCAACGAGGCCGACCTCGGCGTGGGCGAGCTGGTCGAGCTGCTCGCCGACGACGCCGAGACGCGCGTGATCCTGCTCTTCCTCGAGACCGTGCGCGACGCCGAGCGGCTCGCGCGCGCGGCGCGCCGCGCGCAAGCCGCGCGCAAGCCGGTGGTGGCCTACAAGCTCGGCCGCTCGGCGCTCGGCGAGCGCCTGGCGCGCTCGCACACCGGCGCGCTCGCGGGCAGCGACGCGGCGCTCGACGCCTACTTCCGCGACTGCGGCATTCTGCGCGTGGACATGCTCGAGACGCTGATCGAGATCGCGCCCTTGGTTGCGGGGCGAGCGCCGCCGCAGCTGGAGCCTGGACGGTCGCCACGCGTCGCGGTGGTGACCACCACCGGCGGCGGCGCGGCGAGCGTGGTCGACCGGCTGGGCCTGCACGGCATCGAGACCGTCGCGCCCGGCAGCGATGCGCCGATTATCGACCTCACCATGGCCGGCACGTCGGCCCAGTACGCCTCGACGCTCGCGTCGCTGCTTGCCTCGCCCGAGTGCGACGCGGTGCTAGCGGTGGTCGGCTCGTCGGCGATGTTCCATCCGCAGCACGCGGTCGAGCCGATCCTCAAGGCGCCGCGCTCGGCGAAGCCCCTGGCCGCCTTTCTCACCCCGCACGCCGAGCAGTCGCTCGCGCTGCTCGCGCGCGCCGAAGTGCCTGCCTTCCGCACCCCGGAAGCCTGCGCGGATGCGTTTCGGGCCTATTTCGCGTGGCGTGCGCCGAGGGATTGCGCAGTTGGTGAAGAATTGAATCTGAGCATCGAGCCGGGAAGATTCGACGAGAAGCAGGCGCTCGATCTGTTCGCCTCGCTCGGTATCGAAACGGCGCAGTCGCAGGCGGCCCACGCACCGCGCTTCGCGCACAGCGTTCCGTATCCGGTGGCGGCGAAGATCCTTTCGGCCGAAATCGCGCACAAGACCGAAGCCGGAGGTGTGATGCTGGGAATTGCGAATCGCGAAGAGTTCGATTTGAAGGCCAAGAAACTATCCAAGTTGGGAAATTCCATCTTGGTTCAGAAGATGGAGTCCGGCCTTGCCGAAGCGATCATCGGCTATCGCGACGATCCGCTGGTCGGGCCGCTCGCGCTGGTCGGCGCCGGAGGCGTCATGGCCGAGATCTACCAGGACGTGGTGCTCGCGCTCGCGCCGGTGAGCGTCGAGCAGGCCGAGGAGATGATCGCGCGCGTCAAGGGCTTTGCCGTGCTGCGCGGCTACCGCGGGTTGCCGCGCGGCGACCTGCGCGCGCTGGCCGAGGCGCTCGCGGCGCTGTCGCGCCTGGCGCTCGTTGCGGGCCGGCCGGTGGCCGAAGCCGAGATCAACCCGATGATCGTCAAGCACGAAGGCGTGGTTGCGGTCGACGGGCTGGTCGCCTTGAAGGAATGATCATGCCGCTCGATGCCCTGGCACAGATACTCCGGGCCGCCGGCGCGGGCGCGCTGCAAGGGAAACAGCTCGACATTCGAGGTGCCGATCCGGTGTTCAAGACGCGCTACCGCGTCGGCACCGCGGGCGCGGCGGCGCTCGCGGCGCTTGGGCTCGCGGCGGCGCGATTGTGGCAGGCGCGCGGCGGGCGCGCGCAATCGATCTCGATCGACGTCGCGGCCGCCGCCGCGTCGCTGCGCAGCGCCACTTACCTGCGCGTGAACGGCAAGAGCGCGAAGGAAGCCTGGGCGCCGCTGAGCGGGTTTTACCCGGTGCGCGACGGCTGGATCCGCTTTCATTGCAACTTTCCCGCGCACCGCGACGCCGCCTACGCCGTGCTTGGCGTGGCGCAGGAGCGCGCGGCGGGCGAGGCCGCGAGCGCCGGCTGGGCGGGCGCGGCGCTCGAGGACGCGATCCACGCCGCGGGCGGCTGCGCCGGCTACGTGCGCAGCAGCGCGGACTGGGCGCGCCACCCGCAGGCACAGGCGGTCGCGGTGCAGCCGCTGATCGAGATCGAGCGGATCGGCGACGCGCCGCCCGAGCCGCTGCCCGACGCGCCGCGCCCGCTCTCGGGCGTGCGGGTGCTCGACCTCACGCGCGTACTGGCGGGCCCGACCTGCGCCAGGAGCCTGGCCGAGCACGGCGCCGACGTGCTGAAGATCAGCGCCGCGCACCTGGCCGACTCGGGCGCGGTCGAGCTCGATACCGGCATCGGCAAGCTCTCGGCGCGGCTGGACTTGAGGCAAGCGGACGATCTGCGCGCGTTGCGCGAACTGGCGCGGCAGGGAGACGTGTTTTCGCAGTCTTATCGTCCGGGCGCGCTCGCCGCGCGCGGCCTCTCGCCCGAGGCGCTGGCGCGGCTGCGGCCGGGGATCGTGTGCGTGTCGCTCAGCGCCTGGGGCGCGAGCGGTCCGTGGCACAGGCGGCGCGGGTTCGACAGCATCGTGCAATCGGTCAGCGGCATGGCGCAGGCTTCAGCCGGCGCCGACGGCAAGCCGCGCCTGCTGCCGGTGTCGGCGATCGACTACGTGAGCGGCGACCTGATGGCGTTCGGCGCGATGCTCGCGCTGGAGCGCCGCGCGCGCGAAGGCGGCAGCTGGCTGGTGCGCGTCGCGCTGGCGCGGGTGGGCAAGTGGATCGCCGACCTGGGGCAGGCCGCGCCGGGCGGAGCGGACGAGCTGCCGGAAGAAAGCTTGAAAGAACTACTCGTGGATACCGACGCACCCGACGGGCGCATCACTCACCTGCGTCCGGCGCTCGGGATGTCGGCGACGCCGCCGCGCTGGGAGCGGCCGCCTGTGCCGCTCGGCTATCATCCGCCGGCCTGGCCCGCCCGCTGACCGGCTTGGTCGGAAGCCTGGGTGGCTTGTCCGGGCCCCACACGCGGCTGTAGTAGGTGTCGGCGAGCTGCAGCGCGCCGACCGGGTTGTGCGCCAGCACCCGGTCCTTGGTCACGAGCGTGGTGACCAGTCCCTGCGAGTGGCGGATGAACAGGCTGTCGTGCCCCACGCACAGGCCGACGATGACGTTCAGCTCGCAGCCGGCGCGGTTGAGCAGCTCGGCCTGCGAGAGCGGGTTGCAGATCGCCTCGAAGCTGCCGGGGCGGATCTTCTCCTCGTCCTTCAAGCCGATCTCCTCCTTCGGCACGCCGCCGTTCTTGCACGCGACCGAGGCGACCTCGAGCCCGTGGCTCTCGAGAATGGCGCTGAATACGCGCGCCAGGTCGACGAAGCTGATGCAGGTGGCGATGCCCACGCGCTTGAAGCCCATGCGCTTGGCGAACTGGCAGATCTCCTCGACCCGGGTCCACTTGCAGTAGCCCTCGCTTTCGACCACCGCCGAGACCTTGGCCACGCGCTCGAGGAACGGATCGCTGCGGTACGCGTCCGCCTCGAGGATGCCGTCGGCGTCCATTTTGGACGGGCAGTAGCCCGGCCCGCGCAGGTCGCCTTCGCCCACGCGGCAGGCGCGAACCGTGCTCGGGCAGTACGCACAGCCGGGGGTTTCGTAGGCGGTCATGGCTTGGCTCCCAGTACGTCAAGGCGAAGTTTCGTTTCAACCGTGTTCTGCGGCGCCTCGCCGGTCGCCTCGGTCTTGCCGAGCGCGACCCGCGCGGGGTCGATGCCGGCATCCTTGACCATGGCCTGCGCCACGGCGGCCGCACGCTGCCGGCCAAGCGCCTGAAGCTCGGCCTCGGGCAGCGGCTGCAGCTCGATCAGACGCCGGTAGAGCGCCTGGTAGAACTCGCGGTCGTCGCTGCCCTTGCCGAACAGCGCGAGCGCGGCATTGACGCGGCTCGCCTTGCGCCCGGCCTTTTTCTCGAACTCCGCCGCGAACTGCGCCACGGCGTCCTTGCCCGCGCGCGCGGTCATCAATTTCTCCAGCGCGCGCTGCGTCCTGGCATTGTCGAACGCGACCGGGCCGGGCTCCTCGCCCGGCGCGAGCGTCACTTTCTGCTCGGCCGCCAGCTCGCGACGGACCTTCTCGCTGCGCAGCGCCTCGCCGTCCACGGCCGCCTGGTAGCGGCCGTCCACGAACACCTCGAGCTTGGGCCGCTGCTGCAAGGCCTGGGCGACCTTCTTCAGCTTGTCCAGCTCGGTCGGAAGGACGCGGGAGGAACCCGGATCGAAAGCGATGGCGTCGAGCTTGGTCGCGCCGCCGCCCAGCAATGCGCCCAGGGCCCGGAACGGCGCGGTGACGATGTTCTTGATCACCGTCGCGATCGCCTGCCAGATCAGGTGGCCGTAGCTGAACTTCGGGTTGTTCACGTCGCCGCTCACCGGCACCGCGACGTCGATCCTTCCCTGCGAATCGGTCAGCAGCGCGATCGCCAGGTCGAGCGGCAGGTGCAGCGCGTTGGGCGCCTCGACGCGCTGGCCCAGGGTGAACTTGTCCAGCAGCAGCTTGTTGTTGCCCTCCAGCTTGCCGTCCTTGATCTTGTATTCCAGGTCGAGCGAAAGCCGGCCCGAGGCGATCTTGCGGCCCGCGAAGGTCGCGCTGTAGGGTGTCATCGGAGCCATCTCGACGTTGCGGAACACTGCGTGCAGGTCCATGTAGCGCTTGGGGGCGAACGGGCTCAGGGCGCCGTCGAGCCGCGCCAATCCGGTCTTGTCGACCCGCCCCTCGAGTTTCATTTGGGCGCGGCTCGCCGGGTCGGATGAGATGCCGGTGACCACGCCGCCGAACTCGCCGACGCGCGCGGCGAACGGCAGCACAAGGCTCAAATCGGCGAAGTCGACCGTGCCGTCTTCCACCCGCACCCGTTCGACCGACACCGGAAAGCCGCCACCTGCGGCCGGGGCGGCAGCGGCGGAGGCGCCCTGTTTCTTGAACGCCGTGGCGAGGTTGACGCTGCGGTCCTTGAACACCGTGATCTTCGCGCCAGGCTGACGCAGGCGAATCTCGCTGATCGTCAATCGGTCCGGCGCAAGCCGGAACCGGACCCCGTTCGCCGAGAGCGACTTCCAGGACAGGAAGCGGTCCCCGCCCTGCGCTTCGTCGATTTCGAGCCCGGCGACGCCGAGTGCGCCGTCGGCGCGCAGCGTCGGGCCGGTTTTCTTCGCCTGGTACTTCAGGGTCGCGGACGCGGAGACGCTGCCCGACTTGAGCGTCAGCGCCGCGTAGTGCGCCAGGACCGGCTGCAGCGGAACCAGGTTGAACCCCGTCAGCTTGAGCTGCGCGTCCGCGCCCGATCCGTCCGGCATGAAGCTGCCCGCCGCCTCGAGCTGTCCTCCCTGCGCCACCTTCAGCGCGGCCTCGAACGGAACCGGAGCGCGCAGGTCGTCGCTCAGGTTCTTCAGCGTCGCGGAAACGTCCGCCAGGTCGTAGCCGATGGCGGGCTCGAAGCCCCGGTCGGCGAGCGCGAGCTTGAATCCGCTCAGCTTGAACGTGCCGAGGCGGAAATGCCACGCGGAGCCGGTGCCTGTCGCGGGCCGGTCGGCGCGCTCGCCTGTACCCAATGACGCCAGGGGATCGATGTTGCCCTTCGCGTCGCGCGTCAGTTTCATGCCGCCGCCGCGCACGGCCAGCTCGCCCAACCCAATGTCGCGCTTGCCGGTGTCGATCGAGTTGCCCTCGAGCGTCACGCTGTCGAGCGTCGCGAACGGGGTCTTGTCCACGGGCCGGGCCAGGGCGATCTCGTCCAGCTCGAGGTGAAGGTCGTTCGAGCTCACACGGGTACCGGCCGCGCCGATCTCGAGCTGCGCCTTGGCCTGCAACGCGACCTTGCCGACCTCAAGTGCAAGCGGCGTCGCCCGGCTCAGGTCGCTCACCTGGACGCCGACGTCGGTCACCCGCACCCCGTCGAGCCGGATGCGCCAGGGCTCGGCGGCCGCAGCCGGCCCGGCCGGCGCCGGCGCGCTCGCCGGCTTCACTTTCGGCACGGCGATCGCCTGCCAGTCGAGCGTGCCGTCGGCGGCGATGCTGGCCGCCACATGGCCATCGCTGATGGCCACCTTGGGCAGGTCGAGCTCGCGCCGCTGAAGGTCGAACCGAGCGCCGCTGACCTCGACATTGTGCAAGTCGAGCAGGGGCCGCTTCGCGCCGGGCAGGCGCAGCGACAGGTCGGCGAGCGACAGGTTCGCGTCGTCCAGCAGCAGCTGCGGCTTCCCGCCCGCGAGCAGGAAGCGATAGTGGGTGACGAGATCGAGGCTACCCTCCGGCAGGCCGAGCCGGACTTCGTTCTGCAGGAAGCGCCATACGTTCGCCGGCCTGAACTGCGTGATGCTCAAAACCCCCTCCGACGCGACCGGCCGCAGAGAGACTTCGCCGCGCCAGCGCACCGTGCCTCCGCCCGGGAGCAGCGCCTGAATCGAGTACGGGCCCTTGCGCTCCGGCAGCGTGGACACGTCGTCGAACTCGAGGTTGACCGGCGTCAGCGTCACGCTTGCCGGGGTGGGATCGGAGCGATCGGTGTAGCTCAGCCTGCCTTCGCTGAGCACGACGTGGCGCAGCACCATGCGCACCGGCGCTGCGTCCTCCTTCTTGGGCGCAGGCGGCTTGTCGCCGCGCGCGGCCTCGACCAAGCGCATCAGGTTCAGCTGCCCGTCCGGCAGGGTGACCAGGTTCAGATTGAGCGCGTCGAGGTCGACGTTCGCGAACACCCACGCCCAGCGCAGCAGGCTGACGGTCTCGAAATCGACGAACAGGCGCCGCACGCCCACGATCGGGGTTCCGTCGCTCTCCGCCAGGCGCAGGTCGTTGGCCTCGAACGTGAACAGAAACGGGTTGATCCTGACCTTGCCGATGCTCGCCTGGCGCTGCAGGGTGTCGCGGGCGTACTCGGGCACGTAGCGCTGCACCAGCCACGGCAACAGCAGGAACCCGAACAGCGCGTAAGCCGCGAGCAGCCCGGCGCCGATGTGGAACCACCGGTTGCGCAGGATACGGGTCAGGGTCTGTTTCATCTTGATGAGCACTGAAACGCTACGCTCTTGCGCGAAACGCTCAATTGACGTGGCTCAAACCCGACGCCGGAAAGGTACCATGCGGGCCGGGGAGCGCACGTCATGGACTTCCGTTTCAGCCCGGAGCAGGAGCAGTTCCGCGACTCGGTGCGGCGCTTCGCCGAAAAGGAGCTCGCGCCGGCGCGCGCGGGCGCGCGCACGCGCGGAGTACCCTGGGATGTGGCGCAGCGCATGGCGCGCAGGGCCTGCTCGGCATCACCATCGCCGAGGCCGACGGCGGGCAGGGCGGCAGCCTGATCGAGCGTGATCGCGATCGAGACGGTGGCAGCAAGCTGCCCGCGCAGCGCCGACGTGGTGCAGGCGGCAACTTCGGCGCGATCGGGTACTGGCCGAGTACGGCACGCCGGAGCAGAAGAAGGCCTACCTCGACCGGCTGCTGGCCGGCGAAGGCGTGATCTCGGTCGGCATGACGAGCCCGACGCGGGCTCGGCGGTCACCGACCTGAAGACCAGCGCGACGCGGACGGACAGGGCTGGCGCATCAACGGCTCGAAGGTGTTCACCACCCATTCGGCCTATGCCGACGTTACCTGGCCTACGTGCGCTTCGGGCCCGGCGTCGGCGGCATCGGCTCGGTGCTGATCGAGCGCGAGTCGCCGGGCGTGCGGCGCGGCGCGCCGTCGCAGTTCATGTCGGGCGAGGAGTGGTCGCAGCTGTACTTCGAGGACGTCTACGTTCCGCGCAGCGGGTGCTGCTCGGCGCGGGCGGGTTCAAGAAGCAGATCGCCGGCTTCAACGTCGAGCGCATCGGCAACACCGCGCGCTCGCTCGCGCTCGGGCGCTACGCCTACGAAGAGGCGCGTCAGTGGGCGCTGCAGCGCCGGCAGTTCGGGCGCCTGTTGTGCGAGTTCCAGGGCCTGCAATGGAAGTTCGCCGAGATGAAGATGAAGCTCGACGCAGGGCAGCTGCTGCTGTACCGCGCGGCGGCCAACGCCGACCGGGGTTTTCCGTCCGCCGAGGAGACCGCGATCGCCAAGGCGTTCTGCAACCAGGCCGGGTTCGAGGTCGCCAACGAGGCGCTGCAGGTGATGGGCGGCATGGGCTACAGCCGCGAGTCGCTGGTCGAGTATTGCGTGCGCCGCTGCCGCGCTGGATGATCGCCGGCGGATCGGTCGAGATTCAAGAACCGCATCGCGGAGGCGCTGTCGAGCGACGTTCGCAATGTCCGGGGGGGTGAGATGGACTGGGAGCTGTTCATTCGGCGCGTCAACGAGGATCGCCTGGTCGCGCGCCACGGCGCCGGCTCGAGCTTCAGGCTGCTGCTGGGCTGGGGCGACGAGGATCACCTGCTGCGGGTCGACGACGGGCGGCTGGCCGAGCATCGCACGGGGCCGTTCGTGATGCCGCAGTGCGATTTCGCGCTCGCGGGAAGCGACGACGCCTGGGCGCGCTTCGCCCATCCCCAGCCCGCGCCGCGCGACCAGGACCTGTTCGCGTTCTTCCGGCGGGGCGAAATCGCGCTGACCGGGGACACGCGCAAGTTCTACGCCCATCAGCTGTGCCTCAAGCTGATGCTGGCCAACCTGCGCGGCGCGGGGGCACGCCAGTGAGCGGCGTGCTCGAGCCGGTCAGCGGGCGCTACCTGCGCTTCGATTTCGAGGGCCGCGCACAGCGCGTGTACTTCGAGGAGGCGGGGCAGGGAATACCGTTGCTATGCCTGCACACCGCGGGCTCGGACACGCGCCAGTTCCGCGGCCTGCTGAACGAGCCGCGCATCACCGACCGATATCGCGTGGTCGCCTTCGACCTTCCCTGGCACGGCAAGAGCTCGCCGCCCGCGGGCTGGCAGCACGAGCGCTATCGCCTCACCAGCGCGTCCTACACCGGCATCATCCTTGCGTTCATGCAGGCGCTCGGGCTCGAGCGGCCGGTGGTGATGGGCTGCTCGATCGGCGGGCGCATCTGCCTCAATCTCGCGCTCGAGCACGCGGCCAGCTTTCGCGCCATCGTCGGCCTGCAGTCGGCGGCCAACACGCCGCGCTACTACGATGCGTCGTGGCTGACGCACCCCGAGGTCAACGGCCAGGTTGCGAGCGCTGCCACGGTGATGGGGCTGATGTGCCCCGACAGCCCCGAGGCCGAGCGCTGGGAGACGCTCTGGCACTACATGCAGGGTGGGCCCGGGATCTTCTCCGGCGACCTGCACTTCTACCAGGTGGACGGCGACTACCGCGGCCGGGTCAAGGACATCGACACCAAGGTGGCGCCGTACTATTTCCTCACCGGCGAATACGATTATTCGTGCAGCCCCGAGGACACGCAGGAGACCGCCTCCGCTATCGCGGGGGCCAAGGTGCGCATCATGAAGAAGCTCGGCCATTTCCCGATGAGCGAGAACCCGCCGGCCTTCATCGAGGAGCTGCTGCCGGTGCTGGACCAGATCGCCGCCGCTAGCTGAGCGGGCGCAGCGGCGGCGCGACGCCTTCGGGCAACGGGTGGCGCGTGGCGTTGAGCACCATCGATACCACCGTGTAGTAGCCGCAGGTCCCGATCAGGTCGACCACGCCGCGCTCGCCGAGGCGCTCGAGCGCCGCGCGCCACGCCGCGTCGCTCACGTGCTTCGTCTCGTTCAGCTCACGACAGAAGTCGACCACCGCGGCCTCGTCCGGGCCCAGCGCGCCGGGGCGTCGGCCCTCGGCGATGTCGTCCGCGATCGCGGGCGCGAGCCCCGCCCGCTCCGCGAGCTTGCGGTGCGCCCACCACTCGTACTGCGCGCCCCAGTGGCGCGCGGTGACCAGGATCGCGAGCTCGTTGAGGCGCGCCGGCAGCGAGCTCTCGAAGCGCACGTAGGCGCCGAGCTTCTGCATCCGGTCGGCGAGCTCGGGGCTGCGCAGCAGCGCGTCGAAAGGCCCGCGCACGCCGCCGCGCGGACCGGCTACGATAGCGTCGTAGACGCGTTGCTGTGCTTCGTCATGTCATCTGGAAGCGGCGACAGGCGCGGGATTCTGTCCATATGAGCCTCGTCTTATGCGGGAGTAGGTGACATGCGATCCATCTCGATTGCCGGTCTGGCGCTCACGTTCCTCGTTGCCGTGGCGGCGGGTCGCGCCGGCGCAGCGGAGCCGTCGCTTGCGGCGGAGTGCGAGAACGGCCTCAGCCTGGCCAACAAGGAGCTGGATTTCGCCAAGGCGAAAGGTTTCGGCGGCACGGTGGAATTCAGCAAGGCGGCGACGTTGCTGGCGGGCGCCAAGGTTCAGTCGGAATTCCACAAGTGGCCGAACTGCATCGACAAGGTTCGGCGGGCGAGGCGCTTCCTCGCCAAGTCGAGGAAGTGACGTCGGAAATTCCGCAAAGCCGGTCAGCGCAGGGCCCGCACGTCGATTGAAAACAGGATCGGGTAGTAGGTCGGCCAGTTGTGCCAGCGTCTCGATCCCGCTTCGCTCACGGCCCACAGGGCGCCGTCGGCGTCGAATCCGAGGTCTTCGATCCCGGCCACCATCGCATAGCTCGCCAGGACCTTGCCGCTCGTCGGATCGATCTTCTGCAGCGTGCCGAACTGGCTGCTGCTCTGGCTGAGCCAGAGAAAGCCTTCGCCGTCGAACGATGCGCCCTGCGAGCGCGGCGCGATTTCGAGGCTGGCGCTCGCCTGCTCCTCGCGCAGCTCGGCCGGCGGCGGCGCCGCGTCGATCAGCTCGAGCGAGAAGCGCAGCATGCGGCCCGGCTCGGGCTTCGCGTACTCGCCGATCCAGAGCGCCCCGTCGCGGTAGGCGAGGAACGAGCCGCGCAGCGGAAAGCGGAGCGACAGGGCGCGCACGACCGCATTACCGGCGTGCGCCGCGTCAAAGGCCTGCGTCAGATCGATTTCGAACAGATGTCCGGTATCGGCGACGAACAGGCGCTTGCCGCCGGCATAGGCGAGGCCGCCGGCGTGGGCGCAAGTCGGCGGCAAGTCGAATCGCCCGGTCACCGCGAGCGTTTGGCGGTCGATGCGGAACAGGCGGCACTTCGGCGATCCGCCCTCGCCGTTGTAAGCCGAAAGCAGGACCGAACTCCCCGCGACGGTCACGCCCTGCGGCACGTAGCCGAGATCGATTTCGGGCGCCCACGTGCGGGCACGGATCGCGGCGGCGTTCGGCGGCTCGGCGGGCTCGCGCGCGCTGTAGGCCGGGCGAGTGCCGGCGATCTGCGCGTGCGCAATCGGCGCCGCGACGAGCAACGCGCATGCAAGCAGGCGCCTCATGGCGCAAAGGTACACGATGCACGGACGCCTTGCGCGATCGGCGCCGCTGCGCGCAACATTGGCATGCCCATTTCGGAGGTCCGATGAGCGAGCCCGAGCAGTGGTCCTTTCCGGAGGAGTTGCAGCCGCGGCCGTCCGAGCTGCGCTTCGATCTCGACGCCGTGCTCGACGCGGTGGTGATGCTGCGCAGCGAAGTGCCCGAGGACGCGTTCACGGCGCAGATCCTCGGCACCGAGCGTGCCGGCAGCGGGGTAGTGATCGGCGACGGCCTGGTGCTCACCATCGGCTACCTGATCACCGAGGCGAGCACGATCTGGCTGACGACCAACGCCGGGCAGGTGATCGGCGGGCACGCGCTGGCCTACGACCAGCCGAGCGGCTTCGGCCTGGTGCAGGCGCTCGGCCGGCTGGACGCTCCCGCGCTTGCGCGCGGCGCGGCGGCGAGCTGCGCAGTGGGGGATCGCGTGATCGTCGCCGGCCACGGCGGGCGGGCGCACGCGCTCGAGGCGCGCGTGTTCGCCATGCGCGAGTTCGCGGGTTACTGGGAATACCTGCTCGAGGAAGCGCTGTTCACCACGCCGGCGCATCCGCTGTGGGGCGGGGCGGCGGTGATCGGCGCCGACGGCCGCCTGCTTGGCGTCGGCTCACTGTTCGTCGAGGAGATGGTCGGCGAGCGGAAGATCGAGGGCAACATGGCGGTGCCGGTCGACCTGCTGGAGCCCATTCTGGACGACCTGCTGCGCTCCGGGCGGGCCAAGCGAGCGCCGCGCCCATGGCTCGGACTGTACGCGACCGAGCTCGAGCGACGGCTGGTGGTGGCCGGGCTGGCCCAGGGCGGACCGGCCGCAGGCGCGGGGCTGCGGGTCGGCGACACGCTGGCGGAAGTGGCGGGCGAGCCGGTAGCGGGGCTGGCGGACCTGTTCCGCAAGATCTGGCGCCTGGGGGCCGCCGGGGTCGAGGTCCCGCTCACGCTGGCACGAAACGGCAAGCGGGTCGAAGTCAGGATCGGGTCGATCGACCGCACGGACCTGCTCAAGAAGCCGCAGCTGCACTGAGCGGGCATTGACGGGCGGCAAGATTCCGGCATTGCCGGATCACCTTGCCGAGCCTACAATTTGAACCATGGTTCAAGTTTTGAATCGCGGTTCGAGCCGGGTCCAGCGCCGCAGCGAGGCGCGCCGGACGGAAATCCTGCGCGCTGCGTCGCGCGTGTTCCGCCGCCGTGGCCTGGCCGCGGCGGGTATGCGCGAGATCGCGGAGGAGGCGGACGTATCGCCCGGCAACCTCTACTACTACTTCAGCGGCAAGGACGAGATCCTGCTTTTCTGCCAGGAGCGCACGCTCGAGCACATGCTCGCCGCGGTCGAAGCGGCGCGAGCGCTGCCGGCCTCGAGCGCCGAGCGCCTGCGCGGCGTGCTGCAGGCGCACGTGCACGCCATGCTGGACGAGCTCGAGGGCGCCACCGCGCACCTCGAGGTCGAGGCGCTGCCCGAGACGATGCGCGCGCCGGTGATGGAAAAACGCGACCGCTACGAGCGCGCGGTGCGCGCGCTGGTGGCAGAAGGCATCAAGCGCGGCGAGTTCGCCAAGGCGGACGCCGCGCTCGTCACCCGCGCCATGCTCGGCGCGGTCAACTGGAGCGCGCGCTGGTTCCGCCCCGACGGTCCGCAAACCTCGGCCGCGGTGGCGCAGTCGCTCTCGGACTACCTCGTAAAAGGATTGCTGAAATGAGCGCCGTTCCGGATCGTGTGCACATGACGCTGCGAGTCAACGGCGAGGACCTGCCGCTGTCGTTCGCGCCCTACAAGACGCTGCTCGAGGTGCTGCGCGAGGACTTGAACCTCACCGGCACCAAGCACGGCTGCGAGCTGGGCGAGTGCGGCGCCTGCGCCGTCCTGGTCGACGGCGAGCCGCTGCTTTCCTGCCTCGAGCTCGCGGTGGCTTGCGAGGGGCGCGAGATCCAGACCGTCGAGGGCCTGGCCAGCGGCAACGAGCTGCACCCGCTGCAGGCCGCGTTCGCCGACGTCGGCGGCTCGCAGTGCGGCTACTGCACGCCGGGCATGCTGATGACCGCCAAGGCGCTGCTCGACCGCGAGCCGGCGCCGAGCCGCGAGCGGATCAAGGAGGCGATCGCGGGCAATCTGTGCCGCTGCACCGGCTATCAGCAGATCTGGGAGGCGATCGAGCAGGCGGCGCGCGTGATGCGGGAGGCCAAGCCGTGAACGCACCCGAAAAGCTGCCAACCAAGAAACGCTTCGACACCATCGGCAAGCCGCGCCGGCGCGTCGACGGGCGCGCCAAGGTCACCGGCCAGCTGCGCTTCGCCGACGACCTCACGCTGCCGCGCATGCTGCATTGCAAGCTGCTGCGCTCGCCGCACCCGCACGCGGAAATCGGGTCGATCGACGTCTCGCGCGCGCAGGCGCATCCGGGCGTTCACCTGGTGCTCACCGGCGCGGATTTCCCGATTCCCTACGGCATCATGCCGGTGTCGCAGGACGAAAACGCGCTTGCCGTCGGGCGCGTGCGCTTCGTCGGCGACCCGGTGGCGGCGGTGGTCGCCACCGACGAGCAGACCGCGAGCGAGGCGCTCGGGCTGATCGAGGTGAAGTATCGCCAGCTCGCGACCATCGCCAGCCGGAAGAGGCGCTTGCCAACCCGTCGCCGCGCATCCACGACTACGGCGAGCAGGGCAACATCCACCGCAACCAGTCCTACGAGTTCGGCGACGTCGACGAGGCGCTGGCGAAGTCGGACCACGTGTTCGAGGACCTGTTCTTCTACGAGGGCAATACGCACCTGGCGATGGAGCAGCAGGCCTCGCTCGCCTCAATCGAGGGCGACGGCAAGCTGCTGGTCCATAGCAGCACCCAGAACCCGCATTACCTGCACCGCCAGCTTGCGCGCGTGCTACAGATGCCGGCAGCGCACATCCGCGTCATCGCGACGCCCAACGGCGGCGGCTTCGGCGGCAAGTGCGACCCGGGCAACCACGAGTTCGTGGTGTGCAAGGCAGCGCTGATCCTCGGCCGCCCGGTCAAGATCTGCCTCACGCGCGAGGAGGTGTTCTACCAGCACCGCGGGCGCCATCCAGTGCTGATGAAGTTCCGCACCGGGGTGACGAAGGACGGCAAGCTGACCGCGATGCACCTGCAGACGCTGCTCGACGGCGGCGCCTACGGCTCGCACGGCCCGGCGAGCACGTTCTACACCGGCGTGCTGACGCCGGTGACCTACGAGCTGCCGCGCTTCAAGTTCGAGGCCTGCCGCACCTTCACCAACAAGCCGGCCTGCGGGCCCAAGCGCGGCCACGGCACGCCGCAGCCGCGCTTCGGCCAGGAGGTGCAGCTGGACAAGATCGCAGACAAGCTCGGGCTCGATCCGGCCGAACTGCGCCTGAACATGGTGACCAAGGCGGATTCGCTCACCGCGAGCTGGCTGCGCGTCGGCTCGACTGGGTTGGCCGAGTGCATTCGCAAGGTGGTCGAGATGTCCGGCTGGAAGGACAAGCACCGCAAGCTGCCGCCGGGGCGCGGGCTGGGGCTCGCCTGCTCGACCTACATGTGCGGCGCGGGCGTATCGATCTACTGGAACAAGCTGCCGCACTCGGGCGTCCAGCTGCTGCTCGACCGCAGCGGCCAGGTGACCGTTTACTGCGGCGCGACCGAGATCGGCCAGGGCTCGGACGACGTGCTCGCGGCGCTGGTCGCCGAGGCGCTCGGAATCGACCCGTCGTTCATTCGCTGCGTCACCGGCGACACCGGCATCACGCCGATCGACCTCGGCTCGTACTCGAGCCGGGTCACCATCATGATGGGCAACGCCGCGCTGCAGGCCGCGGGCCGGGTGCGAGAGCAGCTCGCCGCGGCCGCCGCGGAGACGCTCGACACGCTGCCTGACCGGGTGCAGTTCTCGCAGGGGCGGGCGTTCGCCGCCGAGGACCCCAACAAGTCGATGAGCTTCGTCGAGGCGGTGGCGCTGGCGGAACAGAAGTTCGGCACGCTCTCGGCGGTGGGCTCCTACTCGCCGCCCAAGGCACCGGGCCGCTACAAGGGCGCTGGGGTCGGGCCGTCACCGGCCTACAGCTTCTCGGCCTGCGTGGTCGAGACCGAGGTCGACGCCGCGACCGGCTGGGTGCACGTGCCCAAGATCTGGATCGCGCACGACATCGGGCGCGCGCTCAATCCGGTGCTCGCGCGCGGACAGGTGATCGGCGGCGTGTACATGGGCCTGGGCGAGGCGCTGATGGAAGCGCAGGCGTTCCGGCGCCTGCCCGCCAAGCTCTCGGGCGCGCTGGTCCACCGCACGCCCTCGCTGCTCGAGTACAAGAGCCTCACGTCGCTGGACATGCCGGAGGTCGAGGTCGCGCTGATCGAGGACCCGGACCCGAATTGCCCGTACGGCGCGAAGGAGGTCGGGCAGGGGCCACTGCTGCCGGTGATGCCGGCGGTGGCGAACGCGATCTTCGACGCGGTCGGGGTGCGCATCGACGAAGTGCCGATCACCCCGGACAAGGTGCTGCACGCGCTGGAGAGGAAAGCCAAGGGCGAGGCAGCGCGCGTCGGCCCGGAGAGCTTCCCCGCGGTGCCGTATCCGGCGCCGACCTTCGTGCTGCCGCCCTGGGAGGGCGGCGACGGCAGCGAGCTCAAGCGCGAGGAGAAATCCGCATGATGCGCATGCCGTGGTTCGAGTTCCGCTCGCCGCGCACGGTCGCGGAGGCGGCGAAGATCCTCGCCGCCGAAGGCCCGCGGGCGATGCTGATCGCGGGCGGCACCGACCTGGTGCCGAACATGAAGCGCCGCCACCAGACGCCGGCGACGCTGGTCTCCCTGCGCCGCGTGCCCGAGCTGAAGAAGTTCGCCAACGGCTCGGGGCTCGCCCTGGGCGCGGGCCTGACGCTGACCGAAGTCGTCGACTCCGCCCAGCTGCGGGCCACGTACCCCGGCCTGTGGCAGGCCGCGGCGCAGATCGCCACCCCGCACCTGAGGAACATGGGCACGCTCGGCGGCAACCTGTGCCTCGACACGCGCTGCACCTACTACAACCAGAACTACGAATGGCGCCAGGCGATCGACTTCTGCCTCAAGAAGGAAGGCGAGACCTGCTGGGTGGCGACCGCGAGCAAGCGCTGCGTCGCGGTGTCGTCGACCGACAGCGCGCCCGCGCTTATCGCGCTCGGGGCGAAAGTGAAGCTCGTTTCTTCGGGCGGAGAAAGGGAGCTTGCGCTCGCGGACCTGTACCGCAACGACGGCATCGATTATCTTAGCCGCAAGCCGGACGAGATCCTGACCGAAGTCGTGTTGCCGCCTTCAGAGGGCTGGAAGAGCAGCTACTGGAAGCTGCGCCGCCGCGGCTCGTTCGATTTTCCCGTATTGGGGGTCGCAGCCGCGCTGCGTTTCGGAAAAGATCAGGTTATCGAGGAAGCGCGCATCGCCCTCGGCGCGGTCGCGTCGCGCCCGTTCCTGGTCGACAAGGCCGGCGCCTACCTCGCGGGCAAGAAGCTGAGCGACGACGTCATCGCCGAAGCGGCGGCCAGCGTCGCCTCGCGCGCCAAGCCGATGGACAACACCGACCTCGACCTGTACTGGCGCAAGGAAGTCGTCGGCGCCTTCGCCGGCTACGCGCTGAGGGAGCTGCGCGGCGACGACATGCGCGCCACGCGAGCGCGCATCGCGAGGCAGTCTCTCGAGTAAACTACTCGGGACGTGAAAAATCTTCTCTCGCTACTGCTAGTCTGCGCGAGCGGCGCCCTGCAGGCGGCGCCCCTGCCGCATGCGGAGCCGGTGCCCGGCGGCGTCGCGATCGTGCCGCTCGGTCCCGACCGCGGGCAGGCGCCGCGCGCGACCTTCAACGGCGAGCGCGTGATGGTGCTCAGGGACGAGCGAAAGTGGCTGGCGGTGGTCGGCATCCCGCTCGACGCCAAGCCGGGCGCCTACGCGCTGCGGGTCGGCGAGCGCAGCCTGGATTTCAGCGTGCGCGACAAGCAGTACGCGGTGCAGCGCGTCACGATCAAGAACAAGCGCAAGGTCGACCCGACGCCGCTCGACCTCGAGCGCATCCGGCGCGAGTCGAAGATCATCAAGGCGGCGCTCGCCGCCTGGCACGCGAAGGCGAACGTGCCGCTGCAGTTCGATCTGCCGGTGCTCGGCCCGGTGAGCAGCCCCTTCGGCCTGCGCCGAATCTTCAACGGCGAGCCGCGCAATCCGCACAGCGGAATCGATATCGCGGTGCCTGCCGGCACGCCGATCCGCGCCCCCGCGCCGGGGCGCGTGGCCGCCGTCGGCAATTTCTTCTTCGACGGCAACATGGCGCTGATCGACCACGGCCAGGGCCTGGTCACGATGTACGGCCACATGGAGAAGATCCTGGTGAAGAAGGGTCAGCGGCTGGCGCGCGGCGAGGTCATCGGCCTGGTGGGGCAGACCGGCCGTGCCACCGGCCCGCACCTGCATTGGGGCGTGAGCCTGAATAACGCGCGGGTCGATCCCACGCTGTTCCTCGCGCCCGGTTCCCTGGCGCAGCTGGAGGCGAAATAGGGACGGTTTCTCACAGGGCGCGCGCCGCCTGCGCTGGCCTGTTCCTGGCCTGCCTGAACGCTCTGCCGGCGCACGCCGATGCCATTCAGTTCGAGCTGCGCTACACCGGCGAGGTGATGGGGGTCGTGTCGGGCGGGATGCGGCGCGGGGCTGGCTACGAGGGGCGCGCGGACTTCGCGCTCGACGCCGATCTGGCCGAGCTCGCCGGCTGGCAGGAGACGGTGCTGCACGCGAGCGCCTACCAGATCCACGGCTACCAGGTGTCGCAGAACTACCTCGGCAACGTGATGACGGCGAGCAACATCGAGGCCAGGCCGACCACGCGCCTGTATTCGCTCTGGCTGCAGAAGGCGCTCGGCGGCGGCGCGTCGCTGCGCGCCGGGCAACTGGGCGCGGACGAGGAGTTCCTCGTGAGCGAGACCGCATCGACCTTGCTCAACGGAACCTTCGGCTGGGCGCCGGTCGTGGCGGCCGACATGACCAGCGGCGGGCCGGCGTACCCGCTCGCCGCGCCGGGCATCCGCCTGCGGCTGGTACCGAACGACGACGCCGCGCTGCTGCTCGCGGCGTTCGCGGGTGATCCGGCCGGCGGCGGCTGCGTCGACGGCGGGCAGATCTGCAACCGCTACGGCACCACGTTCAGCACCAGCGGCGGCACGCTGTGGATGGGCGAGCTGCAGCTCGCCGGCGGCGAATACAAGCTCGGCGGCTGGTACCAGAACGGGACTTTCGCGGACCGGCGCGGCAACGGTGGACTGTATGCGATCGCCGACCGGACGCTGTGGCACGCGGGCGGGCGGGCGCTGAACGCCTTCCTGCGCGTCGGCGGTGCGCCCGCGGACCGCAACCCGGTCCAGTCCTATGTCGACGCCGGCCTGCGCTACCGGGGCCTGCTCGACTCGCGCCCGGACGATCTGCTTGTGCTCGGGGCGGCGCACGCGCAGCGGCGCGACGGCGCCGAGTCGGTGATCGAGCTGAGCTACCACATGCAGGCGACGCCGCGGCTCAGCCTGCAGCCCGACCTGCAGTACGTCGTTCAGCGGGGGACGAACATACCCAACGCCTGGGTCGTCGGGCTGCGGGCGAGCGTCCGGTTCTGACGCTCAGTGGCCGAGGATCTGGCTCAGGAACAGCTTCGCGCGCTCGGTTTTCGGGGCAGAAAAGAAATCCTGCGGTTTGTCGATTTCGACGATCTCGCCGCGGTCCATGAACACCACCCGGTCGGCGACGGTGCGCGCGAAGCCCATCTCGTGCGTGACCACCAGCATGGTCATTCCCTCGCGCGCGAGCTCGATCATCACGTCGAGCACTTCCTTGATCATCTCCGGGTCGAGCGCCGAGGTGGGCTCGTCGAACAGCATCACCTTGGGGCGCATGGCGAGCGCGCGCGCGATCGCCACCCGCTGCTGCTGGCCGCCGGAGAGCTGGGCCGGGTACTTGTCGGCCTGCTCGGCGATGCGCACGCGCTTGAGCAGCTGCATCGCCAGTTCCTCTGCCTCGCGCTTGGGCATGTGCCGCACCCAGGTTGGAGCCAAGGTGAGGTTCTGCAGCACCGTGAGGTGCGGAAACAGGTTGAACTGCTGGAATACCATGCCGACTTCGCGCCGGATGGCCTCGATCGCCTTGACGTCGTCCGCCAGCTCGATGCCGTCGACCAGGATCTGCCCGCGCTGGTGGGACTCGAGCCGGTTGATCAGGCGCACCATGGTCGACTTGCCCGAGCCCGAGGGGCCGCAAATGACGATCTTCTCGCCGCGCGCGACCGAGAAGTCGATCCCGCGCAGTACGTGGAATTCGCCGTACCACTTGTCGACGCCGCGCATCTCGATGATTGGTCCGTCGTTGGTGCCGCTGTCGTTGGCCAAGTTAGTCCTCCCGCAGGATGTGTTTGCGGCCGCGCGCAAGGTCGCGCTCCAGTCTCTGGCTGTACCTCGACATCGAGAAGCAGAACGCGAAGTAGATCAGCGCGGCGAACAGGTAGGCCTCGATGCCGTAGCCGCTCCAGGCGGGCTCCTCGAGCCCCACCTTGACCGCGCTCAGCAGGTCGAACAGGCCGATGATCACCACCAGCGAGGTGTCCTTGAAGAACGCGATGAAGGTGTTGACCAGCGGCGGGATCGAGATGCGCAGCGCCTGCGGCAGGACGATCAGCAGCATCTTGCGCCAGTACGACAGGCCGAGCGCCTCGGCCGCCTCGTACTGCCCGCCCGGGATCGCCTGCAGCCCGCCGCGCACGACCTCGGCCAGGTAGGCCATGGCGAACATCACCATCGCGATCTGCGCCCGCAGCAGCTTGTCGATCGACACGCCCGAGGGCAGGAACAGCGGCAGCATCACCGAGGCCATGAACAGCAGGCTGATCAGCGGCACGCCGCGGATCAGCTCGATGTACATCACGCATGCCGTGCGCACCGCGGGCATGTTGGAGCGCCGGCCGAGCGCGAGCAGGATCGAGAGCGGGAACGCAGCCGCGATGCCGAAGGTGGCCAGGATCAGCGTCAGCAGCAGGCCGCCCCAGCGCTCGTCGCCCACGTAGGGCAGGCCGGAGCACGCCGCCCCACATCAGCACGAAGATCAGCGCCAGCCCGCCGAGCCAGACCCAGGCGAGCCAGGGCCGCCAGCACGCGCGCCGCGAGCTCAGCACGTAAAGCGCGATGAAAAGCAGGATGCCGAGGCCGGGCCGCCATTGCTGCGCGTAGGGATAGCGGCCGAACAGGATGAAGCGGTGCTTCTCCACGATGTACGCCCAGCAGGCGCCGTGCCCCGCGGCGACGCGGCAGGCCGCCGCGCCGCCGCTGTGCCAGACCGCGTTGACGAATGCCCAGTCGAACAGCGGCGGCACGAGCCGCCAAGCCAGGTAGAGCAGCGCCAGCGTGGCGAGCGCGCTCGGAACGCTGTAGAAAAGGTTCGCCCGCAGCCATTCGACGGCGCGCCCGCCCGGCAGGCGGCGCGGTGCGGCGCTATCGGAGGCGGCGCTCATGACCGGGTCGCGCCTTTCAGCGCGATGCGCTTGTTGTACCAGTTCATGAAAGCCGAGATCGACAGGCTGATGGTCAGGTAGACCGCCATGATGATCGCGATGCCCTCGATCGCCTGGCCGGTCTGGTTCATCGAGGTATTGGCGATCGACACCAGGTCGGGATAGCCGATCGCCACCGCAAGCGAGCTGTTCTTGGTCAGGTTGAGGAACTGGCTGGTCATCGGCGGCACGATCACGCGCAGCGCCTGGGGCAGGATCACCAGCCGCATCGCGCGGCGCGGGCGCAGGCCGAGCGCGTAGGCGGCCTCGAACTGGCCGCGGTCGACCGCCAGCACGCCGGCGCGCACGATTTCGGCGATGAAGGCGGCGGTATAGGTGGTCAGCCCGCCGAGCAGGGCGGCAAACTCGGGCGTGAGCGTCATGCCGCCGGCGAAGTTGAAGCCCTGCAGCACCGGGCGCTCCAGGTGCAGCGGCGCTCCGGCTACCAGGAACACGATCAGCGGCAGGCCGAACACCAGCGCGCTGCCGGCGCTGAGGGTGGGGAAGGGCTGGCCGGTGAGCGCCTGGCGGCGCTTCGCCCAGCGCGCAAGCAGCCAGGCGCCGACCATGCCGACGATGAGCGCCGCGGCCATCCAGGCGTGCGCCGGGTGCGAATGCACCACCGGCAGGGCGATACCGCGGTTGCTGAGGAAAACCCCCGGCAGCGGCGCGAGCGCCTGGCGCGGCCCGGGCAGATTGTCCGAAATGACCGTGTACCAGAAGAAAAGCTGCACCAGCAGCGGCACGTTGCGCAAGGTCTCGACGTAGCCGCCGGCCAGCCTGGACAGCAGCCAGTTGTGCGACAGCCTGGCCAGGCCGATCAGGGTGCCAAGCAGCGTGGCGGCGATGACCCCGACCACCGACACGCGCAAGGTATTGAGCACGCCGACCGTGAGCGCCCGCAGATAGGTGTCGGCGGCGTTGTAGCTGATGAGCGTGGTTTCGCCGATCGCGAAGCCGGCCTCGCGCTTGAGGAAGCCGAAGCCGCTTGCGATGTGGCGATCTTCGAGGTTATGCGCGGTGTTGTAGATCAGGAACCAGGCGACCAGGCCGACCACCGCCACCAGCAGGACCTGGTACAGGATCGCGCGGACGCGCAGGTCGTACAGCGACCAGCCTGCGCGCCGCCCGGGCGCGGTGGGCACTTCAGCGAATCGGTGGCGCGTACATGATGCCGCCGTGGGTCCAGAGCGCGTTTATCCCGCGCTCGAAGCCGAGCGGCTTGAGGTTGGCCTCGAACGACTCGCCGTAATTGCCGACCTGCTTGATGATGTTGTAGGCCCAGCGGTTGTCGACCCCCATCATCTTGCCCAGGTCGCCCGAGGTGCCGACGAAGCGCTGGATCGCGGGATTGGTGCTGGTCAGCGCCTGGTCGATGTTCTTCGAGGTCAGGCCGAGCTCCTCGGCATTGATCATCGCGAACAGCGACCATTTCACGACGGCGAGCCAGCCGTCATCGCCCCGACGCACCACCGGCCCGAGCGGCTCCTTGGAGATCACTTCCGGCAGGATGACGTAGTCGGCCGGATTGGGTGCGCGCGAGCCGCGGGTCGAGACCAGGCCCGACACGTCGGTGGTGAACACGTCGCAGCGGCCGGAGAAGAACGCGCTCGTCACCTCCTCGAGCTTCTCGATCACGACCGGCTTGAAGGTCATGTTGTTGGCGCGGAAGTAGTCCGCCAGGTTCAGCTCGGTGGTGGTTCCGGGCTGCACGCAGATGGTGGCGCCGTTGAGCTCCTTGGCGCTCTTCACGCCGAGCTTCTTCGCCACCATGAAGCCCTGCCCGTCGTAGTAGTCCACGCCGGCAAAGGTGAGGCCGAGGTTGGTGTCGCGGGTATAGGTCCAGGTGGTGTTGCGCGAGAGCATGTCGATCTCGCCCGATTGCAGCGCGGTGAAGCGCTGCTGCGCGGTAAGCGGCGTGTAGTGCACCTTGCTCGCATCGCCGAACACCGTGGCCGCAACCGCGCGGCACACGTCGACTTCGAGACCGTGCCAGACCCCCTTCGAATCCGGCTGCGAGAACCCGGCCAGGCCGGTATTCACGCCGCACTGCAAGTAGCCCTTCGCCTTGACGGCGGCCAGGGTCGATTGGGCGAAGGCGCTTCCGGCCCAGGTGATCGCGAGCGCAAGCGCACCCGCCCAGACGGCGATTCTCTTCATGGCATTCCCCTCCTGATGGCGATGGACGGCCGGCGCATGCTCCCGGCACGGGTTCCAGTGTATGCGCACGCAGCGCGGCGGCGCAACCCGAACCGTCGGGGCGGCGAGAGCCGCGACGCGGACTCTTTGCGGTGAATCCGCCGCGCTGCTATCTTGGCTGCAGGAGATGCGCCGCAACATGAGATGAGCGCGAAGCTGAATATCCGCATCGTGGCGCGCGGACTGCGCTTTCCGGAAGGGCCGATCGCCATGTCCGACGGCAGCGTGCTGCTGGTCGAGGTCGCGCGCGGCACGCTCTCGCGCGTGCGCCCGGACGGCGCGGTCGAGGTGGTGGCCGAGCTCGGCGGCGGGCCGAACGGCGCCGCGCTCGGGCCCGACGGCGCGGTCTACGTATGCAACAACGGCGGCTTTCGCTGGCACGAGGACAAGCACGGCCTGCGTCCGCTGGGACAGGCCGACGACTACAGCGGCGGGCGCATCGAGCGCGTCGACCTGGCGAGCGGCGAAGCGCGCGTGCTGTACGACGCCGGCCCGAACGGCCCGCTCAAGGGTCCGAACGACATCGTGTTCGACCGCGCGGGCGGAATGTGGTTTACCGATCTCGGCAAGGCGCGCGCGCGCGACATGGACCGTGGCGGGGTGTACTACGCGAGCGCCGACGGCGGCTCGATCCGCGAGGCGGTCTACCCGCTTCTGACGCCGAACGGCATCGGCCTGTCGCCCGACGAGACGCGCCTGTACGTCGCCGAAACGCACACCGGGCGGCTGTGGGCGTTCGACCTCGAGGCGCCCGGCGTGGTGAAGCGCCGCCGCTACCCTTCGCCCAACGGCGGCGAGCTGGTGGCGGGACTGCCGGGCTTCCAGCTGTTCGACTCGCTTGCCCTCGACGCGCTAGGCAACATCTGCGTCGCGACCCTGTTCAACGGCGGCATCACGCTGATCTCACCCGATGGGTGCAGCATCGAGCACCTGCCGCTGCCGGACGACTACACCACCAATATCTGCTTCGGCGGGCGGGACCTGCGCACCGCGTACGTCACGCTCAGCTCGTCCGGCCGGCTCGTCGCGCTCGACTGGCCCGGGTCGGGCCTAGCGCTCAATTTCATGCGCTAGGACGCGCATGACCGCCGCGGTGCGCGTCTCGACCCCGAGCTTGGCGTAGGCGCGCTGAAGGTGCTTGTGCACCGTGCGCGGGCTGATGCCAAGCAGGACGGCGATGTCGCGGTCGGTCTTTCCGCGGGCGAGCCAGAGCACCAGCTCGCGCTCGCGCGGCGTGAGCGGCAGGCCGGCGACGCGCAACTCGATCTGCGCGGTGGGCGAGCGCGCGAGCTCGAGCGCCCGCGCGTGGCGGTAGAGATTGCCGAGTGCGGGCCGCAGCAACTCGAGCAGCGCGCGCTCGCGCTCGCTGAAGTCACGCCGCGTGCGATTGAACACGATGCTCACCAGCAGCGACGGGTCGACGTGCAGCGGCAGCGCCAGGGCATGGTCGATTCCGACCCGGCGGTAGTACTCGTTGTACAGCGCGCTACGCCGGAAGCGCTCGAACGGCACCGAGTCACTGATGCGCTGAACCCCGCTTCCTACGCGCGCGCCGTGGTATCGCACCAACGGATGCTCGTGGAAGTGGCGGTCGAAGGCGGCGCGGTCTTCCGCGCTCAGCTGATCGCCCAGCGCGGCGGCGATTCCGCGCCTTCCGGCGGCCAGGTCGCAGACCGAGAGCGTCGTCATCTCGGATGGGGCCAGTCGCACCAGTTCCTCGATCCCGCGGCGGGCGAATTGCGTCACGCCGCCCGCCGCTGCGCTAACCTCCTGCAGCAGGCGCATCCCGCGGCGCAAATCGTTTCCGCGCAGGGACTCCATCGGTTCTCGCCGCCGGCCTACGCAATCCTGCGTATAGACGCGGACCGGGGCCGGGCGCAACAGTATAGGCGCTGAACAACTGTTAATTGGAGAGCGCCATGAACACAGCACAGGTGACCTGCATGCTGCCGGTGAAGGACATGACCCGCGCGCGCGCCTTCTACGAGCGCCAGCTCGGCCTGGAGCCGCGCGGTGCCAGGCCCGACGGCAAGTTCGTGTACCACTGCGCCGGGACCGAGATTGCTCTTTTCCCAAAGCCCGAGGGCACCAAGGCTGAGCACACCGCGCTCAGCTTCAGCGTGGCCGACATCGGCGGCGCGATCCGCGAGCTCGAGGCGCGCGGCGTGAGGTTTTCCGACTACGATCTGCCCGGGCTGAAGACAGTGGACCACGTTTGCGTGCTCGGCTCGGAGAAGGCGGCCTGGTTTAACGACCCCGAGGGCAACATCCTTTGCCTGCACCAGGACCTGGGGTAGCGCCTTGTACCACGAAGGCTCGCGCGCGCTGCAGGACCGCTTCGACACGCGACGCCTGGCCGACGCGCTGGAAGCAACCCTTACTCGAAGCGCCCTGAGCGGCGAGGAGCGCGAGTTCGTCGAGAGCAGGGCGTTCTTCTTCCTCGCTACTGCCGATGCCGGGGGCCAGCCGGATTGCTCCTACAAGGGCGGCGCCCCCGGGCTGGTCCGAGCGCTGGATGCCGCAACGCTCGCCTTTCCGAGCTACGACGGCAACGGCATGTTCCGCAGCCTGGGCAACGTCACGCGCAACCCGCGGGTGGCGTTGCTGTTCATCGATTTCGAGCGCCCGCGCCGGCTCAGGATCGCCGGCCGCGCCGCGCTTTCGGACGATGCGGCCTTGCTCGCCACCTGGCCCGGCGCCCAGCTGGCGGTGCAGGTTGCGGTCGAGCTCGCATTCCCAAACTGCCCGCGCTACGTTCACCGCATGCAGATGACCGAAGCCTCGCCCTATGTTCCCTGCCAGGACCGCGCGGTCCCGGTGCCGGAGTGGAAGAAGCGCGCACCGTTCCATGATGCGCTGCCGCAGGACGACCCGGCTCGGGGCGGCGGCCGTTAAGCCTGACATAAGCCTGCCGCGCTAGGCTGTGTAAATGTCGCGTCGAGGAGGAAACCATCCATGCGCATCCCAAAACCCCTCATCGTGATGGGGCTCGCCGCGCTCGCGCCGGCGGCGGCCTTCGCGGCTGGCATGGCGCAGGCGCAGAAGGACATCGAGCGGGGCGACTATTCCGTCGCCGCAAGCCAGCTCAGGCCGCTCGTCGCGCGCGGCGACGCGCGCGCCGAGGAAGCGCTTGGCGCGCTGTACGACGCCGGCCTGGGCGTCGCGCCGGATGCCGTGCGTGCCGCGAAACTGTTCCGCGAAGCGGCGCTGCAGGGCAGCGGCGCGGCGCAGCTCAACCTGGCGAACCTCTATCTCAAGGGGCGCGGCGTGCAGGCCGACCCGGTGCTCGCTTACGCCTGGGCCGATGCCGCCGCCGCGAGCGGCGAGCCGGGTGGCCAGGACGTTCTCGACCGGCTGGCGAGGGAGATGCCGGACGGGCAGCTCAAGCGCGCGCAGTCGCTGGCGCAGCGCTACGTTGAGCTTTACGTGCAGTCGTTCCGCTCCGGTTGAGCGCGCCGCGCGCCTTGGCGAGCTGCTTGCGCAGCGCCGGCACGGCGCCTGCGGTAGCGGGGTTCGCGGCGAGCTTGGCGAGCGCCAGGTCGACCGCGTCCAGGCCGAGGTTCGCGCCGAATCGTGTCGACACCTGCCTGAGCGCACTCTGGAACCCGGGATCGGACTTGAGCTCGGTCTCGCCCAGCGCCTGCGCTTTGGCGACGATGTCGGAGAGCACGACGACCGCGCGTTTCGCGTTCTCGGGCGACGCGAGGCTCTTCGCGCTGGTGAACTGAGCGACCTCGGGCAGGCTCTGCGCGAAGCGGCGCAGCGCCGCCGCCTGCTGCGCGTTGCGCGGGTGGTCCTGGTGCATCACCGCCTGCGCCGCGCCCATGATCGCGAACGGCGCCAGCGCCGCGTGCGTCAGCACCGGCCCCCCCGAGACCGCACCGGCGAGCGGCAGGCCGATCAGCGCCAGGCCGCCGAGCGCGTGCACCAGGTGCAGCGCCTTGCCTTCGACCGCAAAGAAGATGCGTGCCACGTCGCGCACCGGGGCGAAGCCGAAGCCCGCGGCCACAACCAGGCTCGCGAGCGACGCGTTCGTATTGCCTTCGGCCTTGAAGTGCGCGTAGGCCGCGAAGCAACCCACCGCGAGGAGAAGGAACCCGCCGTGCAGCAGCAGTCGCGCGGCGACCGCAGCCAGCGAGGCGCGTGACGCGGCCGGGTCGTGCGCGTCGGGTTGCGCGAAGGCGCTCACGGCTGCGTTACTTTATGTCGCCGCAGTCGGACCCGAGCCACTTGCTGTCGTAGCTGGCGTGGTTGGTCATCATGCCGCCGCCAAAGCTCATCTTGATCAGAAGATTGCCCTTGACGTGCTCGCGCGAGAGCGCAGTAATCTTGCCGGAAATATCCTGGTCGCCCTGTGATCCTCCGCTGCAGGCGCGCCTGCCGGCCCACACCGTACGCGACTGAGAGGTCATCTTAGTGGTGCATTTCTGGCCTTCTTCCGGCGGCTGTGCGATGGGATCCTCGGCGAGCTGCTTCTTGGTCAGGCAGGTCCTGTAAGTCACCGTGTTCGAGCCGACCGGCGCGCCGCTGATCCGGTTGGTGAGGGTGGTTTCCCACAGCCCAGTCTTGACGTCCATCGGCGCGGCGGATGCTCCTGTGGCGAAGGCGGCGGACATGCACAGGAGCACTGCGGCGGCAGTGTGCGCGTTCTTCATTTGCATGATCTCCCTTGAGGGTGGCGCGTTCTGCGAGATTGTGTTCGCGTGCGAAGCGTTCGTCCATATCCTGGCCGCGCGGAAACATGCTGACGCGAAGCTGACATCGAGGAAATGCGAATCGGTGCCAAATGTGTCCGTTGCTTTTTCCTAGGCTATCGGGCACTTTTCCGTAAACGGCGATTGAACCGTTTGTGCTGTCGCAGCGACGCAGTGGTCGACGCCGGCGATCTGCCCCAAGAGCCGGCGCGGCTGCTCACATGTCGAGGGAGCGATGAGGTACGCTGGCATTGGCGTCTGGGTTTGCGGGAGCGCGCTGGCGCTGGCTCACGCGCTCGCGTTCGCGCAGCAAGCGACCTGGAAGCCCGAGTTCGTTCCGCCGCAGGCGGGTAGCGCCGCGCAGAGCGCGCCGCTGCGCATTCACGTCGCGGGAATCCCGCAGGACGTTCCGCAGCGCCTGGCGGTTGAGCTGGATGACATTGACGTCACCGCGCTCGCGGCGCTCGACGGTTCCGATATCGTCATTACGCCGGCGCAGCCGATCGCCTTCGGCAAGCACACGCTGCGCCTGATCGAGAACACGCCCGACGGCGGCATCGCCGAGCGCGGCGAGTGGGCGTTCGAGATCCGCCAGAGCGCCGCGTTCCTGCAGTCTCAGCTGCAGGCAAACGTGACCCTGAATGCCACCCAGCGCGTGGCGAACCACAACGTGGACGCCACTGCGGGGCCGCTGCAGGGCACCGGCTCGGCGCAAATACAGGGCCGGGTGGCGAACGAAACCTGGCAGGCGAACGGCACGATGAGCCTGATCAGCAGCAGCCAGACTGCGCAGATGCCGCTGCAGGGAAGCCACCTCGACATCGCCCAGTACCTGCTGTCGGTGCAGAGCGGGCGCGTGGCCGCGAGCGTCGGCGACCACCCCGCGCTCGGGCCGCAGAGCCTGGTGATGCAGAACTTCGCCCGCCGCGGCGTGACGGTCGATCTCTCGGCCGGCAGCGCCGCGCACGTCACCGGCTTCTCGATGAGCGCGGCCCCGCTCGTCGGCTCGCGCAATCTGAGCGGCACGAACGACGATCGCAACCGCATCGACGGCATGGTCGCGACCCTGTTTCCTCTCCCTGGACGCCCCGACGCGCTCGCCGTCAGCGGCACCTACGTCGACGGTGAAAGCACCGGCCTGACGGGCGCGAGCGTGGGGGGGCCCGCCGAGGCCTACGGCGGCCACGCGGGCAGCCTGGCCGCCGACGCGCAGCTGTTCGACAAGCTGCTGCGGCTGCGCGCCGAGGCCGCGCATAGCAGCTACGACTTCGACGGCGTCGGCGTCGGGCTGGAGCCGCAGTCGGGCCACGCCTACTCTGGGCTGGCGAACTGGACGCCCTGGCACAGCCTGAACGTGCTTGGCCAGCCGCTGGTGTGGAACGTCGGCGCGCAGAAAAAGGTCCTGAGCACCTTCTTCCAGAGCCCGGCTACCCCAGGTGCGGTCGCCGACCGCGACATGGGGCAGGTGTTCAGCGGGTTGAACTGGTACGGTCTGAGCGTGCAGGCCGCCGCCGCCAAGGAGCACGACAACGTCGACGATCTCGCGCTGGTTCCGCGCACGAGAACGACGCAGCACTCGTTCTCGCTCAATTACGTGCCGGTGCAGGGCGCGGCGCCCGCCGCGCCCTGGTACGGCACGCCGAGCCTGTCGGCCTCCTATGTGACGCTGAGCAAGGAGCTGACCGACAACGCCGGTTCGTTCCTGCTCGCGGTCGGGCCGCTGCACGAGACCTCCAACCTGATGCTCGGCGCGCAGTTCCAGCACGCGACCTGGAGCTGGGGCGCCACGCACACGCGGGTGGAGGACCGGGACTTCGCCGGCTACACGCCCGAAACGGCCACCACGGCCGACCGCCTGCAGGCGGCGTTCCTGGTGAAAAAGCTCAACCTCGGCGCGAGCCTCGAGCATGACAAGACCGAGGACCTGACCAACGTCGCGCGCGCGCAGGCGATGATCGGCGGCGCGACGCTGGCCTATCCGTTCACCGACCGCATCTCGAGCAACCTGACCTACAACGTGCGCCACGCCTGGTCGGACGTTCCCGCCAGCGACCAGATCACCAGCGACACCACGCTGGGCTTGAACTGGGTGGTGGTCGCGGCGAACGGCCAGCGCCCGGGCATGTCGCTCGGGCTCGACGGCAGCTACCACTCCTGCCGCGACAAGCTCGCAGCGTCCTCTTTCGGCACCGTATGCGTGAACAGCTACCAGGCATTCGCACGCATGAGCATTTCATGGATGCCGTCGTTCTGAGGCACAGGAGCACCGCCGCTATGATGCGCACCTTCCTTCGTACCCTGGGCATCGCGCTCGGCCTCGCCTTCGCGGCGCTGCCGGCGCGCGCCGCGATCAATTCGGTCGAGCCGATCCCGGCGAACAGCCTGATCGCGATCGGCCAGGCGCACTCGCTGGTGCTCAACTGGCAGGTCGTCAGCCTGGCCGTCGGCTTCCCCGGCACGCTGCCCTACACGATCACCTCCACCTCGGGTCAGTTCAGGGTCGGCGGGACCGTGCTCGCCACCGTCAACACCGTCCTGAGCGCGAACGGCAGCATGGTGAGCGGCGTTCCCTCGACGGTCTCTCTGGCGGAATCGGTGATCGTGCCGCCGAGCGTCACGGTGCAGGCCAACCGCCTCGGGGCGCAGACGATCAGCTACGTGCGCGTATTCACCGACGGCACCACGCCGATGCAGGGCAGCGAGCTGATCGTTGTCGGCGGATCGGGCTCCGCCCTGTTCGGCATCACGCGCGAGGCGCTTTCGTTCGACGACGGCGCGGCGGTGCGCGTGGTGCAGAAGGGCGACAGGCTGTCGGCGCGCGCCGAAATCGACTTCACCGGCAGCGGAAGCATGAGCGGAGTGTGGGAGATTGCCGGGCCGAGCTCCACCGTCGGCCAGCCCCAGTACCGCGAGCTGCAGCCGGTCACGCGCGGGCTGATCGGGCAGGGGCCGGAGATCGTCAAGAGCCCGGACCTGCCGACTGATACGCCGGGCTATTACCTGTTGCGCCTGCGCATCACCCAGCCGCTGCCGGGGTTCGATCCGCCGATGCTGGCGTATTACGTGGGCGAGGCCAGCGCCGGGGGGCGCGGCGCGTTCACCGAGATGGTCGTCACCTCGCCGGGCGACGGCGCGCTGTTCGACCCCGGGACCCGCTTCGCCTGGCAGCCGGTCGCGGGCGCGAAGGTCTACAAGATCGAGCTGTTCGCCAGCCCGGAGAGCGACAAGTTCGGGCTGCCCGATATCGCCGAGCAGGCGGCCGCGGCGGATCCTGCGCGCGTGCGCGCCGCGCTCGCCTCGCCGCCGTCAGCGGGGATGATCGTGGCCGGGGCACAGACGCAGGTCGCCCTGACCTCCGCGACGCGCGCGCGGCTGCAGCCGCGCCACAGCTATTACTGGCGCGTGCAGGCGATCGGCGCCGACGGCGGCGTCATCGGCGCGGCGCAGGTGCGGCAGCTCAGGGTTCCCTAAGGCACGCGGCGGCGCCGCCATGTCCGCGAATGCCGCCAGCGAGGAAGCGATGCTGATCGCGGGAATCGCACAGGGCCGGGAGCAGGACCTGGCCGAGTTCTACCGCCGCTACCACGGCAGGATCTACGCGTTCCTGCTGCGCAGGCTGGGCGACGCTGCCGACGCAACCGAGGCCGTCAACGAAGTGATGCTCGAGGTCTGGCGCGGGGCGGCGCGCTTCGAGGGCCGCTCGCGTCCGCTCACCTGGGTGCTCGGCATCGCGCAGCACAAGGCGCTCGACCGCGTGCGGCGCCGGGCGGCGCGGCCGCAGGCCGTCGAGCTCGATCCCGACACGCTCGCCGGCGAGGGGGCCGGCGCCGCCGAGCTGCTCGCGCAGGCGCAGGACGCGGAGCGCCTGCGGCGCTGCCTCGAGCGCCTGTCGGAAGTGCAGCGCGCGGTCGTGCACCTCGCGTTCTACGAGGACCTGAGCTACGGCGAGATCGCGCAGATCCTCGACTGCCCGGAAGGCACGGTGAAGACGCGCATGTTCCACGCCAAGGAGGGCCTCAGGCGCTGCCTGGGCGCCACGCCATGAACGGTGCGCTCCATCCCGACGAACTGCTGCCCTGGTACGCGAACCGCAGCCTCGCGGGCGCCGAGCACGACGCGGTCGAGGCGCACCTGCGCGAGTGCGCGCGCTGCCGCGCCGAGCTCGAGTTCCTCGGCGCGCTGCGCGAAGGAGTGAAGCGCTCCGCGCCGGCGCAGGTCACCGACGAGGTCGGCCTGCGGCGCCTGCTGCGGGACGTGCGGCGTGAGCGCGCGCGTCCGCAGCGCAGGATGGCGCTCGCGGCCGCCGCGGCGCTGGTGATCGTCGTGCAGGCCGGGCTGATCGGGTGGCTGGCGACGCGCGAACCGGCCATCGAGCCGCTCGGCGAGCGCGCGCCGGCGGGCGTGGTGCTGCAGCTGCGCTTCGAACCCGCGGCGAGCGAGGCGCGCATCCGCGCGCTGCTGCAGGAGCACGACGCGGTGGTGATCGACGGCCCGAGCGCGCTCGGCGTGTACCGCGTGCGGCTGCGCGGCCTGCGCGCCGACGACCGCGAGGCGGCGGCGAAGGCGCTGGCGGAGTTCCGCGCCGCGCGCGGCGTCGTGGTGCAGGCGGAGCTGCAATGAACCCGGCGCGCGCGCTGGCGTCGCTGCGGCGCTGCTCGCGTGGGCCTGCGCGGCGCCGGCGCAGATCCGGACCCTCGATCGCAAGCTGATGGCACCGCCGCCGAACCGGAACCTTACGATTCGGCCGCCTTCTCCAGGCGCTGCAGCCGGTCCAGCAGCCGGCGCAGGAGCCGCAGCCGGCATCCGGCTGCCGCAGACGCGCCGCCCGCGGCGCAACCTCTCGGCACGTTGCCCAGCTCGGGCGGAACCCTGATCGGCGCGCCGCTGCCGGCGCCGCCGGCCGCACCGCAGGCGACGGGCGACGCGCTGAAGGAAGACGTCGCGGTCGAGCCTGGGGAAGTGGTAGTGGCGTCGGCGAGCTTGCAGGACGCGCAACAGGTGCTGCAGCAGGCGCAGGCGCTCGGCCTGGCGATCAAGCGCCGCGCCGTGCTCGGCAATCTCGGACTGGTGATCAGCGTGTTCCGCGTGCCGCAGGGCGTGAGCGTGCAGGCCGCGCTTGCGCAGCTGCGCCAGGCGCTGCCGCAGCTGTGGTCCGACGCCAACCATCGCTACGCGCTCGAGGCTGGCCCGGCGACTTACGGCGCGCGGCTCGTAGGCTGGCCGCCCGCGGCCCGCGGCTGCGGCCGCGGCGCGACCCTCGGCATGGTCGACACCGCGGTCGACCTCGCGCATCCGGCATTCAAGGGCGGGCAAGTGACGCTGCGCTCGTTCCTGCCGGCAGGCATCGCAGCCGCCTCCGCCGGGCACGGCACCGCGGTCGCGTCGCTTTTGGTGGGCGGGAGCGGCTTCGGCCTGCTCGCCGGATCGCGCCTTTACGCCGCCGCCGTGTTCCGCAAGCGCGGCGACGACGGCGCCGACACCGACGCCGAGCTGGCGGTGCGCGCGCTCGACTGGCTGGTCGGGCAGCACGTGAGCACGGTCAACCTGAGCTTCGGCGGGCCGCGCAACCGGATGCTCGAGGCGGCGGTCCTGCGCGTGGAGCAGCTCGGCGTCGTAGTGCTCGCGGCCGCGGGCAACGGCGGCGCCGACGCGCCGCCGGTCTACCCCGCGGCGCAGCACGGCGTGGTCGCGGTAACCGCGATCGACGCGAAGCTGCGGCCCTACGCGCACGCGAACCGTGGCGACTACATCGCGTTCGCGGCGCCGGGCGTCGACGTGTGGGCCGCGGCTGCCGGGCGGCGGCGGCAAGTACGAATCGGGCACCTCGTACGCGGTGCCGTTCGCCGACCGCCGTATTCGCCGCGGCGAAGGCGGCGCAGCCCGGGGCGGCGCCGCGGTACGCTCGAGCAGACGCTCGCTTCGCGCGCGAAGGATCTCGGGCGCCGGGCAGGGACCCGATGTTCGGCTGGGGACTGCTCCAGGCCGGGGGATGCGGCCATGGCTGATGGCGCCATGACGCGCGCGACGCCGTTCTCTTACGCCTGCGGCCGCTGCTCGCGCTGCTGCCGCAACAAGGGGATCATGCTCAATCCCTACGAGGTGCTGCGCCTGGCGCGCAACCGGGGCCTGACAACGACGCAGTTCATTGCGCGCCACACCGATCGGGCCGGCACCCGCCTTGCGCAGAAGCCCGACGGATCGTGCGTGTTCCTCACGGCCGCGGGCTGCGGCGTGCATGCGGACCGGCCGCTGGTGTGCCGCATCTATCCGCTCGCGCGCCACATCAGCCCGGAGGACGCGGAAACCTTCACCGAGCTCGAGCCGCACCCGCAGACCGAGGGGCGCTACGGCACCGACGGCACGGTCGGCGACTACCTCGAAGCCCAGGGCGCGGAGCCCTTCATGCAGGCGGCCGACCGCTACTTGAACCTTTTCCGCGCTCTGGCCGACTCATTGAGCGAACGGTTCGAGCGCCTCGCGGAGCCGGAGCGCGAAGCGGTGGAGCGGACGTTCGTTCGACCGGCGGACGACGCGGGGCCGGGTCAGGCCTGGCTCGATATCGATCGCACGGTGGACGAATACTGCCGCGAGCGCGGCGTGGCGAAGCCGGAGGCGGTTTCGCGGCTGATGGAGATGCACCTGGAAGCGATGGCGGCGTGGTCGAGCGGTCTAAACCTGGGGGAAGCACCATGAAAAAGCACGAAAGTCGGGCGCTTCGGAAGTCCGTTACTTCTTTCGTCAGCCTGCTCCGGGCATGCGCGATCGGCGTGAGCGAGTCAGTTAAACGAGGAGGAGGCACCATGAACAGATCCGACAATCCGTCGTTGCAGAGGACCTTCGCCCTTGCGGCCGCGGTCGCCGCCCTGGGCGCCTCAGTGGGCGTTCCCCTGGCGCAGGCGGCGCCCGCCGGCCAGCAGCAGGCAATCGGCGACGGTTCCGCACCAGCCGCTCGAAAAGGGATCGGCACGACGCAATTCAAGATCGAAAAGGGCGCAAGTCAACATAAGTCGTGGAAGTCGCAGACCCCTTCGCCCGCAGAGAGCAGAGGGATCATCGTCGTCGTCAAGCCCGGCGCGCAGGTGCCGGTGGTGCAGAAGAAGTAACGCCGCGGCAAATTCACCCAGGAGAAGCGTCATGAAGAAATCGGAATCGCTGCACAAGACCCTCGCCTTTGCGGCCGCCGTCGCCGCGCTCGGCACCTCCGTCGGCGCGACGATGGAGCATGCGCTGGCGCAATCGGAGCAAGGGAAGATCGGCGCGGTCCAGGACAAGACAACTCCGCTGCGGAAAGGGGGCGCCGCGCAGTTGAAGTACGAGTCGAATCAGCACAAGGTATATCGCCGTGGGGTGCATCCGATCAGCCCCGCCGCTTCCGGCATCACGATCAGCGGCAAGAGCCGGATCGGGGCCACGCAAGACAAGGACAGGGCCGGGGCCGGGCAGGGAAAAGTGATCAACGGTCCCGGCGGCCGCGAGCTGGTCCCGGCGGTGAAGCAGCCGTAGCCCGCATGGGTCGATCCGCCATGCGCATCTCGCTCGCGATCGTGGTCGAGCGCTCGGGCCGGGGCTGGCGAGCGCGCAGGTGATGCCGAGGCGGCCGGCACCGCCGACGCAGCTCATGTCGCCAATCCAGCAGGTGCCGCCGATGCAGCACGCGCCGGAGCGCATGGCACTGCCGGCGCTGCCGTCGATGGTCAGCGTGCCGACGCTCTCCTACCAGGGCAACGCGCTGCCTGGCTCGTTGACCACCCCGACGCTCGCCTATGCCGGTGCGGCGCTGCCAGCGCAATTCAGCACGCCGACGCTGCAGTACGCCGGCCAGGCGATTCCGGACCGGGTTACCACGCCGGAACTGCATTACATCGGCGCGGCGCGCCCGGCGCTCGAGCGCATTCCGCTGCACTGAGCTCAGGATCGAACTTCATGAGGACTACTTCGATGAACGCGAAAAAAGCCGTCTCGCTTCTTGCCTGCGCCGTGCTCGGTGCCGCTTCCGGCCTTGCGTATGCGGGCACGGTGGATTTCAACGTGCCTCTGAACGTGACCTCCTATCCCGGCCCCAACGTCGAAGTCTGGTGCGAGCTGCGCTCGGCGCAGGACCAGCCGATCGAGGCCTTCCTGACTGTCGTCAACGTTCACAACGGTGCGCGGCAGGGGTTCACGCATGTCAAGGTCACCTACACGCCGCAAGAGGCCGGCGCGATCAGAAATTATCGCTGCGCGCTGGTGGTCGAAACGAAGTCCACGCTGGGCGGAGGGCTAGGCTCGGGCGCTTCGGGAAAGATGTACGGCGTCAAGTCGATTCCCCTGGGCGCGACGATCCTGCAGCAGGTCGGCGGGCCGCTGCAGTAATGGAATTCGGTCACGCTCGTGCGCGGCGATATCGCGCCGTGAAGCGGTTTGAACCTGGGTCATGGTTGCACCGACACAGGAAGCCCGCGTAACGAATCACTAGAAGGAAGCTACCGCACATGAACACGCTACCTAGCATGCTCCCGGGATCTCGCCTTGCCTGCGCCGCCGCGCTCGGCCTGGCGTTTGCCACCGCATCCGCGGCGCCGCCGACGCGCTCCACGGTCACGTCCCCGCCGCCTGCGCTGAATTCGAACCTGATCGTCGACGGCAACGGGGTCCAGATTGGCGGCCGCTTGGCGACGTTCGGCACCACGGCCGGGATCGTCTCGACCGCGATGGTGCCGCTGACCCCGATACAGCGCGCAAAAAGGGTGCCGCAGGCCTGTCACTTCACCAACTCCTTCACGATCAAGAACGCCGGGGGCAGGGCGGCGGACGGCGTGGACATCGACGTATGGGTCGATCAGCCCCAAGGCCCTCAAGTCGGAAAGATCGCGTCCAACGGATTCGGCAACCCGTCGCTTGCGCCGGGGGCGAGCTACACTTGGAATTGGGCCTTCGATGTCTCGCCCGGGTCGTACGTGTATCACCTGGTCGTCGATCGCAAGCACCTGAACAGGCAGTTCGCGGTCAACCTGGTCGCGAGCTGCGGCTTCGGCACCGTACCGCAGATGCGCGCGCCGGCCGCGCAGATTCCGGCGCCGGGCGCAGGCGGCATCGCGCCCTCGGGCGGGATCGGCATCGCGCGCCCGCGCCCGCACGAGTTCATGCTGGTCTCCGGCGTGGCGGGCGAGAGCAAGGACCCGGGGCACCGCGGCTGGATCGACCTGCTGTCCGTGAGCTGGCAGGACCGCGCCGCGAACGGCGGCGACGGCCGCTGCCGCCCGGTTTCGGTCACGGCGACGATGTACGTGGAAAAGGCGTCGCCGCAGCTTGCGAGCCTGACGGTGTCGGGCAGTCCGAATCAAGTCACGATCGACGGCCCCGGGGGACGCAGGACGCTTGGCAACGCCGTCGTCTCGTCGGTCGCGCCGGCCGGGGGCGGCGTCGGCGACAAGCTTCCGCGCGAGTCGGTGTCGCTCAGCGGCAGCTATTGCCCTTGAACGGTTTCCGCCGCGGCACCGGTCTGTACGTCCTGCTGACGGTGGCAGGGCACGCGGCGGGCGCGCCGCTTGGGGTACGGGCGCCTGCCGCCCTGACCACGCCACCGGCCGTTTCCGGATCGGTCGTGCCCGCCAAACCGGGAGTCATTGCACCTGCCCCGCTGCGGCTACCGGAGGCCGTTGGCGTTCGGTCCGCGCCGCAGGCATTCATGCAGGTAGCCGGGGTGACGGGCCAGAGCGCCGACATCGCGCACCGGGGCTGGATCGAGCTGCTGAGCGCGAGCTGGCTGGACCGTGGGGCCGTTCCGGGCGGCGAAGGCTGCCGCCAGTTCGTCCTCTCGGCGGTCAAGCTTGTCGATCCGTCGTCGTCGCAGATCGCCGCGATGGCGAGCGCCCGGCGCCGCGCGGAGGTCACGGTGGACGGGCCCGGAGGACGCCGGACGCTGCACGATGCGGCGATCGGGTCTCCGATGCCGATGAGCGCGGCCACGAGCGCGCAAGCGCCCGCGCGCGAATCCTTTTCGGTTGTCGGCCTCGAATGCGTGTCGGCCGCGGCCGCGCCCGGCGCGCGCGCTTTGGGCGCAGTCCAATCGGTAACACCCGGCATCCGTCTCGCGTCGCCGGCGCAGAATGGCATCCGCGCCGCGTCCCCGACGCTCGGCATCGCTCGCATTCCGAGTGGGCCGATTACGGCCACGGTGGCCGCCTTGCGGATCGAAGTCGCAGCGGCCGCGCCGCTCCAGCCAATTGCGGCCACCGCGGAGACGCTCAGGATAGTGGTCGTCGGCGGAGACTCGCCGCGGGCGCTCGAGGTTGGCGTCCCGCCGCTGCGCGTCGAAGTCGCGCGTCCTTTCTCTTCCGCGAAAATCGCGCTCGCAAAGCCGGCCGCGGCGGCGGTGTCGGCAAACACCGCGCCGCTCCGGATCGTGACCGCGGCTGCTCCGCCGAGCGCGCCGATCGCGGTTACGGCTCCGGCGCTGAAGGTGATTGTCGCCGCGGGGGCGCCACTGCAACCGCTCTCGGCCGGTACGCCGCCGCTCAAGCTGGACGTCTCGGGTCCCGACCGAAGCGCGACGAGTAACCAAGTCCTCGAATCAACCAGGAGACCACAATGATCGCATCACGTGTCGGAACCATCGTGCTGGCTGCCGTCAGCACATTGCCGCTCGCGGCCGCCCGCGCGGCGGACCAGATGCAAGTCGTCACGCTCAACGTGCCGATCGAGATTTCCTGGCCCGACTCGGACGTGGCGCAGGCGTTCAGCGACGGCGCGCCCCAGGTGACCTGCAACATCTACGACGGCAAGATCGCCAATCCGACGTACCTTCCGATGGTGGCACCGCTCGCCACCGCCACCCAGCCGCTGCTGGTCGATTCCAGCGGCAAGTTCTCGAAGACCGTCAGCCTGAGCTTCTCGGTGCCGGCAGCGAAATTCGCCACTGCGGGAAGCTGGGGCTACTGGTGCTATCTGGCGCGCCACAATTCGAAGGCGTATTGTGAGTTGAGCAGTTTCGCGAAGAATCGCGGACTGAAGGTCAACACAGACGACTGCCAGAATTACTGGAGCGGTAACAGGCCCTGACGGGGTTCGGTGGCGACGCGAGCGACGAACGGCCGCTGCCTCCGGAGCCGGTTTCGGCATGACGGATAGCGCCCAGCTCGCCGCCGCGCGCGGCTGGATCGACGCCGCGCGGCGCATCGTCGTCCTCACCGGCGCCGGCATCTCGACCGATTCGGGCATCCCCGATTTCCGCGGGCCGAACGGCGTGTGGACCAGGAATCCCGCCGCCGAGAAGCTCTCCACGCTGCAACACTACCTCGCCGATCCCGCAGTGCGCCGCGCGTCCTGGCGCGGACGGCTCGAGTCGCCGGCCTGGAGCGCGCGCCCGAACGCCGGCCACCTCGCGCTCGCGGCGCTCGAGCGGCGCGGCAAGCTGCACGCGCTGATCACGCAGAACATCGACGGTCTGCACCAGAAGGCAGGCAACTCGCCCGAGCGCGTGATCGAGGTGCACGGCACGATTCATTTCGTGACCTGCTGGGGCTGCGGCTGGAAGGGCGCGATGCAGCCGGTGCTCGAGCGCGTGCGCGCGGGCGAGGAGGACCCGGCCTGCGAGACCTGCGGCGGGATCCTCAAGAGCGCCACCATCTCGTTCGGGCAGCAGCTGGTGCCGGAGGTGATCGCGCGCGCGATGCAAGCGGCGGAGGAGGCCGACCTGTTGCTCGCGGTCGGCTCGAGCCTGCAGGTCTACCCGGTCGCGGGTGCGGTGCCGGCGGCCAAGGCCGCCGGCGCGCGCGTGGTGATCATGAACGCCGAGCCCACGCCGATGGACGATCTCGCCGACGCGGTGCTCAACGGTCCGCTGGGCGAGCTGCTGCCCCGGGTCTGCGCCGGGTCCAGCGAAACACGACCGGCCCCGCGAGCAGGATAAGGAACACGCGGAACACGTTGTGGAAGGTGACGAAGGCCGGCTCGACGCCGAGCGCGAGCGCGACCAGCGACACCCCCGACATGCCGCCCGGCGAGAGCGCGAGCAACAGCGCCGGAAAGGCGATGCCGGTCAGGGGCGCCAGCGCCCAGGCGAACGCGAGCGACAGCGCGAGCATGTAGACGGTTGAAAGCAGCGCGATCAGCCCGCCGCGCAGCAGCTCGCGCGGGCCGACGCCGCTGAACTGGGCGCCGATGCCGGCACCGAGCACCAGCTCGGCGGCGAGCAGCGGCGCGGTCGGCAGCGGCGCGGGCGCGACGCCGGCCAGGCTCGCCGCGCCCATCGCGAGCATCGGGCCGAGCATCGCGGCCGCCGGCAGCCGCGCCAGGCGCGCGAGCCACCAGCCGCCGCCGCCCAGCAGCGCGAGCAGCGCCGCGTTGCGTGCGCCAAGCGCGCCGAGCGGAATCCAGCGCGGCGGCGCGCCGCCGAGCGCGACGTGGTACGCGGTCACCAGCGTGAAAACGACCAGCACCAGCCGGATCGAATGCGCGAGCACGATGTTGCGGGTCTGCCCGCCGAACGCACCGCCGATGACGGTCATCGCCATGAAGCCGCCGGGCGCGGCGGAGAAGTAGGCCGTCACCGGGTCGAAGCCCGCGAAGCGGCGCAGGAACCAGTACAGCGTGGCGGTCACGACGATCACGTACAGCGCCACCGCGGCGAGCGTCAGCGGCCAGCGCGCGTAGGCCGCGGCATCCGTCGCGCGCAGGGTGGAGCCGATCATCAGGCCCAGCACCGCGAGCACCGGGTCGCGCAGCCAGCCCGGCGTGCGCACGCGCGCGCCGAGCATCGCGGCGAGGGCCGTGCCCGCGATCGAACCGAGCAGCCACGGCACAGGCAGGTGCGCGTAGCTGAAAACGAGCGCGCCGGCCATGCCGGCCGCGAGCGCGGCGAGCGCCTGCGCCGGCATTAGCATTTCCTTGATTGCACGCGTTTACTTTACAGTACGCGCATGCGCATCGCCGTCGTCGGAGCCGGACCCGCGGGGCTGCTCTTTGCCCTGCTCGCCAAGCGGCGCTTCCCCGCCTGGCGCATCGAGGTCGTGGAGCAGAATCCGGCCGACGCCACATTCGGCTTCGGGGTGGTGTTCTCGCAGGGCGCGCTCGCGTTCCTCGAGCGCGACGCGCCCGATCTGCACCGCGAGCTCGGCGCGCGCATGGAGCGCTGGCCGATGCAGCGCGTCGTGCACCGCGGCAAGCGGGTCGACATCGACGGCAACGGCTTCTCGGCCATCTCGCGTCTCGAGCTCAACCGCTTTCTTCGGAAGCTGTGTGGAGAAGCCGGCGTCGAAATCCATTTCGATCGTGCCCTTGCCGCGTTGCAAGAGCTCGGCGCTGCGGACCTGATCGTCGGCGCCGACGGCGTCAACTCGATCGTGCGGCGCGACCGCGAGCGCGAGTTCGCGCCGCACGTGCGCTGGCTGACGAACAAGTTCGTCTGGTACGGCACCGCGCAGCGCTTCGACTGCCTGACGCTGACCTTCCGCGAGAACGCCGACGGGGCCTTCGTCGCGCACCACTACCGCTACGCGCCCGACATGAGCACCTTCATCGTCGAGTGCGACGCGGGCAGCTGGCGCCGCGCCGGCTTCGAGCGCATGTCCGACGCGGAGTCGCGCGCCTACTGCGAACGCGTGTTCGCGCCGGATCTCGGCGGCAGGCCGCTGGTGTCGAACAAGTCGATCTGGCGCCAATTCCCGCTGCTTTCCTGCCGCGGCTGGAGCGCGGGCAACGCGGTGCTGATCGGCGACTCGCTGCACACGGTGCACTTCTCGATCGGCTCGGGCACGCGCCTGGCCTTCGAGGACGCGATCGCGCTCGAGCGCGCCCTTGCCGAGGCGGGGGAGGACGTGCCTGCGGCGCTCGCGGCGTTCGAGCGCGCGCGTCGCCCGGTGGCCGAGAAGCTGCTGCTCGCGGCCAGCCTGAGCTCCTTCTGGTACGAGGACTTCCCGTCCAAGCTGGCGCTCGCGCCGCTCGATCTCGCCTACGACTACATGATGCGCAGCGGGCGCATGAGCGACGCGCGCCTGGGCGAGATGGCGCCGCGTTTCATGCAGAGCGTCGAGCGCGCCCGGGCAGGCGGGGCGGCGCGGCGCTAGACCCCGAGGTAGCGGTGCTGGATGTCGCGGTTGGCGGCGAGCTCGGCGGAGGCGCCGCTCCACACCACGCGGCCCTTCTCGAGCACGTAGTGCGCGTCGGCGATGCGCGTCAGCGCCTTGACGTCCTTGTCGATCACGAGGATCGACAGCCCAGAGGCCTTGAGCCGCTCGAGCGAGGCGAAGATCTCGGCGCGGATGCGCGGCGCGAGGCCTTCGGTCGCCTCGTCGAGGATCAGCAGGCGCGGGTTGGTCATCAGCGCGCGGCCGATGGCGAGCATCTGCTGCTCGCCGCCGGAGAGCTGGTTGCCGAGTGGCGCCGCCGCTCCTTGAGCTGCGGGAACAGGGCGAAGACGCGCTCGAGCGTCCAGGGCTCGGCCGCGCGCGCGCGGTTGGCGGCGGTGGCGACCAGGTTCTCGTACACCGTGAGGTTGGGGAAGATCTGCCGCCCCTCGGGCACCAGGCCGATGCCGGCCTGCGCGGCGCGGTAAGCCGGCGCGCCGCGCAGCTCGCGCCCCTCGAAGCCGGATCGAGCCCGCGCGGGGCTGCACGATGCCGAGGATCGAGTGCACGGTGGTGGTCTTGCCCATGCCGTTGCGCCCGAGCAGGCTCACCACCTGCCCCTCGGCGATCTCGAGCGACACGCCGAACAGGACCTGGCTCTGGCCGTAGGCGGTCTCCAGCGCTTCGACCTCGAGCATGTCGATCGTCCTCGCCCAGATAGGCCAGCCGCACCTCGGGATCGGCGCGGATCTCGGCCGGCGTGCCGGTGGCGATGACGCGGCCGTAGACCAGCACCGAAATGCGGTCGGCGAGCGCGAACACGGCGTCCATGTCGTGCTCGACGAGAAGCATGGTTTCGCGGCCTTTCAGGCCGCCGAGCAGGCGCACCATGCGCTGCGATTCCTCTGCGCCCATGCCCGCGATCGGCTCGTCGAGCAGCAGCAGGCGCGGCGCGCGTGGCGAGCGCCATGGCGATCTCGAGCTGGCGCTGCTCGCCGTGCGCGAGCTGCGCGGCCGGCACGTCGCGCGTGCGCCGAGGCCGACCTGCTCGAGCACCGCGCGCGCCGGGCGCGCGCAGCGCCTCGTCGCCGCGCGCCGGGCGCCAGAAGCGGAAGCTGTGGCCGGCGTGCGCCTGCACCGCGAGCGCCACGTTGTCGAGCGCGGTGAAGTCGCGGAAGACGCTGGTGATCTGGAACGAGCGCGCGAAGCCCAGCGCGCGCGCGCGCGGCAGCGGCGAGCGCGGTGATGTCCGTCGCCGGCGAAGCGGATGCGCCGCGCGTCCGGGCGCAGCTCGCCGGCGAGCTGGCTGATCAGCGTCGTCTTGCCGGCGCCGTTGGGGCCGATGATCGCGTGCATCTCGCCCGCGTCGACGTCGAGCGAGACCTGTCGGTGGCGCGCAGCGCGCCGAAGCACTTGCGCAGCCCGTCGGACCTCGAGCAGCGGCTCAGCCATCGTCGTTTCCCGTCAGCGCGACGAGCAGCCCGGCAACAGGCCGCGCGCGCGCGAACAGCACCGACCAGCACCAGCAGCGGCCCGAGGATGATCTGCCAGTGCTCGGTCCAGTCCGACAGCGCGTTCTCCAGCACGCAGATAGCACGAGCGCGCCGAGCACCGGCCCGACCGAGCTGCCGATGCCGCCCAGGATCACCATGAACAGGATGTCGCCCGAGCGCGTCCAGTGCATGAAAGCCGGGGTGACGAAGACCGTGTGGTTGGCCAGCAGCGCGCCGGCCAGCCCGCAGATCGCCGCCGGCGATCACGAAGGCCGCCAGCTGGTAGCGGAAGGTCGGGAAGCCGATGCGCGCGCGATGCGCGCGCTCGTTGGACTTGCGCGGCGCGGATGCACCATGCCGAAGCGCGAATCGACCAGCGCGGCGCACCAGGAGCACGACGCAGCACCAGCAGCGCGAGCACGAGGTAGTAGAACTGCGTTCGCGTTGCCGAGATCGATCAGGCCGCCGAACTGGCTGCGCGTCGGCAGATGTCATGCCGTTGTCGCCGCCGTACGCGTCGAGGCTAGATCGCCGAGGTAATAGAGCATCTGCGCGAACGCGAGCGTGATCATGATGAAGTAGATGCCGCTGGTGCGCAGCGAGATCGCGCCGATCGACGAGCGCGACCAGCATCGAGGCGCCGATCGCCACCGCCCACTGCAGCAGCCCGTCGTGCACGCCGGCGACCGCCAGAATGGCCACCGCGTAGGCGCCGACGCCGAGGTAGGCGGCGTGCCCGAAGCTCACCATCCCGCCGTAGCCCAGAATCAGATCCAGGCTGACCGCCGCGATGCGCGAAAATCATCGACGCGGCGCAGCAGATCGACGTAGAAGGGCTGCCCGAGCAGGGTCGCCACCGGCGGCGCCGCCGCGAGCAGCAGGACCAGCGCGATCAGTGCCGCGCGACGCCGCTCGACGAGCTTCATGTCAGCGCCCGCGCGCCGGGAAGAGGCCCTGCGGGACGCAGCGCCAGCACGCCCGCCATCAGCAGATAGATGAGCATGGAGGCGAGCGCGGGGCCGGCGCTCTGCGCGGCGGGGGCCGAGATCAGCGTGGCGAGCGCCGGCTGAGGAAGGCGCGCCCGAGCGTGTCGACCATGCCGACGATGAGCGCGCCGGCGAACGCGCCGCGGATCGAGCCGATGCCGCCGATCGCGATCACCACGAAGGCGAGGATCAGGACCGGTCGCCCATGCCGGGCTGCACCGCGTAGATCGGCGCAGCCATCGCGCCTGCAAGGCCGGCGAGCGCCGCGCCGAGACCGAACACGAGCGTGTAGAGCAGCCGGATGTTGACGCCCGAGCGCCGCGACCATGGTGCGGTTCGAGGCGCCGGCGCGCATCAGCATGCCCAGGCGCGTGCGCGACCACGACGAACCACAGTCCCGCGGCGACGCCGACGCCGACCGCGATGATGACCAGGCGGTAGAGCGGATAGCTGAACGCCTGGCCGAAGATCGACCTGCCGGAGAGCAGCTGGCGGCATTCGGTGAACAGCGCCGACCCGGCCCCAGATCGATCGCGCATCAACTCGTTGAAGAACAGGATCAGGCCGAAGGTGGCGAGTACCTGGTCCAGATGGTCGCGCTGGTAGAGCGTGCGCAGCGCAACGACCTCGATCACGGCGCCGACGAGCAGGGTCGCGGGCAGGGCGAGCAGCACGCCAAGCACGAGCGATCCGGTCCACTGGTAAAACGTGACTGCGAGGTACGCCCCGACCATGTAGAACGAGCCGTGCGCAAGGTTCACCAGGTTCATGATGCCGAAGATGAGCGTCAGCCCGGCGGCCATCAGGAACAGGGTCACGCCGAGCTGCGCGCCGTTCAGAATCTGCTCGAGGACGAGTTGCAGGTTCATCGCGCGGCGTGGCCAAAAAAAGAGGGCGCGACCGAGCCGCGCCCCTGCATCGACATGAGCTCCGCCATCGCTACTTCATCTTGCACTCTTGGTAGTAGGCGTCCTTGTGGTTCTTGAAGACCGTGCGCTCGACCTTCATCACGATGCCGTTCGGCCCCTTTTCGGCGCGCAGCAGGTAGAAGTTCTCGATCGGAAAGTGGTTGACGTTGTAGGCGTAGTGGCCCCGGGTCGACTTGTACGGCACCGATTCCATCGCCTTGATCAGGCCTTCCTTGTCCGCGAGGTTGCCCTTGACCGCGCGGATCGCCCCGTCGATCAGCATGATGCCGTCATAGGCCTCGGCGCCGTAGAACGATGGCGTGTAGCCGTACTTCTTGCGGAAGTCGGTGATGTACTTGCGGTTGGCCGGGTTGTCGAGTTCGGAGCTCCAGTACCCGGACGACCACAGCTCGATGGCGTTGTCGCCGAGCGCTTTCAACGTGGTCTGGTCGACAGTGAACGAGGAATAGAGCGGGATCTTGCCGTGCAGCCCGGCCTGGTCCCACTGGCGGATGAAGTTGATGCCCATCCCTCCGGGCAGGAACACGAACACCGCCTTCGGCTTCTTGGCGCGCAGCTGGCTGATCTCGGCCTGGTAATCCTGCTGGCCGAGCTTGGTGTAGACCTCGTCGACGATGCGGCCCTTGAAGTAGCGCTTGAAGCCCGCCAGCATGTCCTTGCCGGCGGCGTAGTTGGGCGCCATCAGGTAGACGTCGTTGACGCCTTTCTTCTGCAGGTATTCGCCCATCGCCTCGGGCGTCTGGTCGTTCTGCCAGGAGGTGGTGAAGAACATGCGGTTGCACTGGTCGCCCGCGAGCTGGTGCGGCCCGGCGTTGGTGCCGACCATGAACACGCCCTGCTCGGTGACCGTCGGCGCCACTGCGAGCATGATGTTCGACCAGATGATGCCGGAGACGAACTGGACCTTGTCGTCCTTCACCATCTTCTGGGCGACCTGCAGCCCGACGTCGGGCTTGAACTGGTCGTCGCCGAAGATCACCTCGGTGTCGAGCCCGCCGACCTTGCCGTGCAGGTGCTCGAGCGCGAGCTCGACCGAGTCCTTCATGTGCTTGCCGATGATGCCGGCCGGCCCGGAGAGCGTGGTGATGAAGCCGATTTTCAGCTTGTCGGCCGCCGCCGCGGGCTGCGCGGCGAAGGCGAGCGCCAGAACCGCGGCGGCGAGCGTACGCATCACGGTATGCGACATGTTTCCCCCTCTTTGTCGTTTTCGCCTGCGGCGAGGCGCCGGGGCGAAGCCAGTCTAGCAACGCGCCGGCTGAAGTGTCCAGACGGCCGACCCGGTAAACTTCCAGGGATGAACTATCTTGCCGGGCGCACGTGATGCAAGCCCCGCGCGCATTGCGCTTGCCGCTCGCCCTCGCGGCGATCGGGCTGGCGCTGCTCCCGCTGGCGGGCGAGCCTTTCTGGCTCCACGACGCGAGCATGATCATGATCATGGCGATCTTCGCCATGAGCCTCGACCTGCTGGTCGGCTACACCGGGCTGGTGAGCCTGGGCCACGCGCTGTTCTACGGCATCGCCGGCTACGCGCTCGTGATGGCGAGCGGAGGCGCCGCGCTCAGCCTGTGGTGGTCGCTGCCCGCGGCGATGCTGCTCTCGACGGTCGCCGCGCTGGTTGTGGGCGCGCTGGTGCTGCGCGCGAGCGGGATTTATTTCACCATGGCAACGCTCGCCATCGCCCAGACGATGTATTTCTTCGTCCGCGATTCGAAATTCTTCGGCGAACAGGAGCGCCACTACCAAAACGCCGGTCCGATGCTGCACCGCTACTACCTTACGCTCGGTCTCGCGCTGGCGACCTACGTCCTGCTGCGCATGATTGTGAGCTCGGCCTTCGGGCGCGTGCTGATCGGCATCCGCGACAACGAGCGGCGCATGCGCTCGCTCGGCTTTCCGACCTTCCGCTACAAGCTCGCCAGTTTCGCGCTCGCCGGCGCGCTGGCCGGCCTGGCGGGCTCCCTGAGCGCGCTGCAGGACGGGGTAGCGAGGCCCGAGCAGCTCGGCTGGCGCCGCTCGGGCGAGGCGCTGGTGATGGTGATCCTGGGCGGCAGGGGCACGCTGGCCGGCCCGGCGCTCGCCGCGGGCGCCCTAGTGCTGATCGAGCTCGCGCTCCCGGGCGGGGCGGGTCATGGCTGAAGTCGCGTTGCGCGCCGAGGCGCTTGGCCGCTCCTTCGGCGGGGTGGCGGCCGTCTCGGGCGTGTCGCTCGAATGCCGCAGCGGCTCGCTGCACGCGGTGATCGGAGCCGACGGCGCGGGCAAGACCACGCTGCTCGACATGCTCTCGGGCGATCTGACGCCGGACCGCGGGCGCGTCGAGCTGTTCGGCGAGGACGTCACCGGCCTGCCGCCGGAGCGCATTTCGCAGCGCGGCGTAGGGCGCAGCTACCAGAAGACCAGCATCTTCCCGTGCCTGAGCGCGTTCGAGAACTGCCGGCTCGCGGCGCAGTCGCGCCTGACGAGCCGGATGAATATTTTCCGCCGCGTGGAGCGCTACCACGCGGTGAACGCGGCTGCGGCGCGCGCGCTCGCGGCCGCGGGACTCGGGCAGCGCGGGGACCTGCGCGCATCGGCCCTGTCGCACGGCGAGCAGCGCCGGCTCGAGATCGCGATGGTGCTCGCCACCGCGCCGCGCGTGCTGCTGCTCGACGAGCCGCTCGCCGGCCTGGAGGCCGGGGAGGCGGCGCGAATGCTGGCGCTCATGCGCGCGCTGAAGGACCGGCACGCCGTCCTGCTGGCGGAGCGCGACTTGGACGCGGTGTTCGCGGTCGCCGATGTGCTCAGCCTGATGGACGGCGGCACCGTCCTCGCGAGCGGACCTGCGGCCGAAATCCGCGCCCGCCGCGAGCTGCGCCGAGAGTGATGCTCAAGCTCGAACGCGTCGGCAAGCAATTCGGCGAACGGGTCGTACTGCAGCGACGTTTCGCTCGAGCTCGCCGCGGGCGAGTACGTCGCGGTCATCGGCGAGTCGGGCATCGGCAAGTCGACCCTGCTCAACGTCGTCGCCGGCCTGGAGCCGGTGGACGAGGGCCGGGTCGTGTTCGAGGGTACCGACGTCGGCGCGCTGGACGACGATTCGGCGACGCGCCTGCGGCGCGAGCACTTCGGCTTCGTGTTCCAGGCCTTCCACGTCCTGCCGCAGCTCACGGTCGAGCGCAACGTCGCCCTGCCGCTGCTGCTGCGCGGCGTGCCCGAGGCCGAGATCGCCGGGCGCGCGCGCATGCTGGTCGCCGCGGTCGGCCTCGCCGGGCGCGAGCACAGCCTGCCGCGCGAGCTTTCCGGCGGCGAGCTGCAGCGCGTCGCCATCGCGCGCGCCCTGGTCGGCGACCCCAAGCTGGTGCTGGCCGACGAGCCGACCGGCAACCTCGACCCGGTGAACGCGCGCCAGGTGCTGGAACTCTTCCGCAAGCAGGTAAAGAACAAAGGCGCCGCGGCGATCCTCGTTACCCATTCCGAGGCCGCCGCCGCGGGCTGCGACCGGCGCTACCGCCTCGGCACCGAAGGCCTGAGGCAGCTTGACTAGGCAGACGGTTCCCGCATCGAGCGGCCGATTGAGCGGCTCGTTTGCTGTTGTCGCGCGATCCGCCGTGCTATCTTGATTGCGGGGCGCTCGTTGCCAGAGGTCAACGATGCCGAAGCATGCTGGTCCGCCGGGCGATCCGCGCTCACCGATGAGCATCGGTGCGCGACTGTCGATGCTCGTGCTCGGCGTCGTGCTGCCCGTCGCGGCGATGCTCATTTTCCTGTCGCTTGCGTATCTGAAGGCCGCGGTCGACGACGGGCGTAACAATCTCCAGAACCTGGCGAATCAGTACGCGGGCAGGGTCGGAAGGGATATCAGGGACGCAAGGCTTACCCTCTCGCGGATTGCGTCCCTGCCGGGCACCGGGAAAATGGACCCGGCGCAGTGCGGCCCGGCGTTCGCGGTCATTCCCTCGATCGATCCGCTGATCGATCAGCTCGGGCTGCGCACGCTCGACGGCAGGCTGGTGTGCTCGTATCTCGGCAATGCGCGGGCGAAGATTCCGACGTCGAGCCCGTGGTTCGCGCTGGGCCTCGAGCGCGGGACCTTCACCGCGAGCGACGCCTGGCTCGGGCGCAACACCGGGCGCTGGGTGACGGTGCTGACCTTCCCGGTGCGCGACGCTGGGGGCACGCAAGTCGGCATGCTCGCCTTGCCGATCGATCTCGACGAGTTGCGCAAGCGCAACCTGGCCGACCTGCCCGCGGGCCGGGCGGCGTCGGTGATCGGCGCCGACGGCAGGTTCCTGATGCGCTCGATCGAGCACGACAAATGGGTCGGAAAGAGCGTCGCCACGGACGACAACTCGGCGGCGGAGCGGCGCAGCGTACCCGGGGTCGGCGAAATGCGGGGCGTCGACGGGGTAGTGCGGCTGCGGGCGGCGGCGAAGGTTCCCGGCACCGACTGGGTCCTGGTTGCCGGCGTGCACAAGGCGATCATCGTCGACGCCGCGCGGAAAAAGGTCGAGCCGGCTCTGGCGCTCGCGGCGTCGCTGCTGGTCGTCGTGATGCTGCTGGCTTACTTCTTCGGCCGCAGCATCTCGCGGCCGATCAGGCGGGCCGGCGCGGCGGCGCGCGCGGTAGCCGCCGGAGACGGCAGCGTCCGCCTCGAGCCGGCCGGACCCGCCGAGCTACACGATCTGGCGCGCGAGTTCAACCGCATGCTGGAGGCGAAGGTCCTGATCGACCGCGAGACGCATACGCATCAGCAGTGGGCGAGCAGCGTGATCGAGAACGTCGGCGACATGGTGGCGATCGTCGCCCGCGACGGCATCATCAAGTACGTCAGCCCGTCGATCACGCGGATCGGCGGCTACGCGCCGCAGGAGCTGGTCGGGCGCAGCTACCTGGAGTTCCTCCATCCCGAGGAGCGCGCGGAATGTCTCGCCGAGCTGGAGCAGATCCTGCAGACGACGGAATCGGTGCAGGTCAAGGAGAAGCGCTTCCTGCACAAGGACGGGCGCTGGGTGCGGCTCGAAGCGGTCGCCAAGAACGCGCTCGACGAGCCGACCATCGCCGGCATCGTCCTCAACGCGCGCGACCTCTCCGAGCGCACGCGGGCGCAGGAGCAGCTTCGCGTGCAGGCGACCGTGCTCGAGACGCAGCAGGAAACTTCGCTCGACGGGATCCTGCTGGTCGACGAGAACGCGCGCATCGTTTCGTACAACCAGAAGTTCCTCGAGCTCTGGAAGGTGCCGCCGGCCATCCCGCGCTTGGGCGACGACGCGCCGCTGTTGCGGTGGGTGACCGACAGGATCGCCGATCCCGAGGCGTTTCGGGCGCGCGTCCGCCACCTGTACGAGCACCGCGAGGAAAAGGCACGCGATGAGATCCTGTGCCTGGACGGCAGGATCGTCGACCGCTTTACGTCCCCGGTCATCGGTGCCGACGGGCGCTATTACGGGCGAGTGTGGTACTTCCGCGACATCACCGCGCAAAGGCAGGCCGAGGAGCGCGTCCAGCGGCTCAATCTGCTCTACGCCACTCTGAGCGGCGCAAACTCGGCGATCGTGCGCTCGACCTCGCGCGCCGACCTGTTGCGGAGCGTGTGCAAGGTGATCGCCGCACACGGAGGATGGATCGGTGCCTGGATCGGCATCGTGGACCCCGCCACCCGGCGCGTCGTGCCGCAGGCCTGGACCGACTCCATGGCGGGAGCGGTCGCCGCCTTGGCGGTGAGCGTCGACCCGGCATTGCCGCAGGGCCAGGGCCCCTCGGGGATCGCCACGCGCTCGGGCGCGGCGTACTTCAGCAACGACGTGTTCAGCGATTCGGCCGCCGTCCCGTGGCGCCGGTTCTGCCTCGACTTCGGGGTCGCGTCCGCGGCGGCCGTCCCCCTGAGCCTGGGGTCCGCAACCGTCGGCGTGATCAACCTGTACTCGGCGAAGAAGGGCTTCTATACGCCCGACGTGCAGGCCCTGTTGATCGAGCTGGGCGACGACGTGTCGTTTGCGCTGCAAACGCTCGACAGCGAGCGGCGCCGCCACGAGGCCGAGGCCGCGCTGGCCGACAGCGAGGCCAAGTACCGCGGGCTGGTGGAGCAGAACCTCACCGGCATCTACATCATCCAGGGCGGGCGGTTCGTCTACGTCAACCCGCACTTCGCCGAGCTTTTCGGCTATCGCACGGAGGAGCTGGTCGGCATGGGATTCGGCGAACTGGTCGCCGAGCCGGACCGCGCGCTGGTGCAGGAGAACGTGCGCCGGCGGATCGCGGGCGAGACCGAGAGCATGCAGTACAGCTTCCGCGGCCGGCGCAAGGACGGGTCCTGGTTCGACGTCGGCGTGCACGGCTCGCGCTCGCTGTTCGGCGGGCGGCCTGCGGTGATCGGGCTGCTGCAGGACATCACCGCGCGCAGGGAGGCCGAGGAGCAGGCGAAGGTGTACACGGAACAGCTCGAGCAGGCGATGATGGGAACCATCGACGCGGTGTCGGCGATGGTCGAGCTGCGCGATCCCTATACCTCGGGCCACGAGCGGCGCGTCGCCGAGCTCGCGGGAGCGATCGGCCACGAGATGGGCCTGGCGGACGACGTGGTCAAGGGCCTGCGCATCGCCGGCGCGTTGCACGACATCGGCAAGATCGCCTGTCCGGCGGAGATCCTGAGCAAGCCTTCGCGCCTGACCGCGCTCGAGTTCGAGATCGTCAAGGCGCATCCGCAGCTCGGCTACGACATCCTGAAGTCGGTGCGCTTCTCGTGGCCGGTCGCGCAGGCGGTCCTGCAGCACCACGAGCGGATCGACGGCAGCGGCTACCCGCACAAGCTCAAGGGCGAGGAGATCATCCTGCCGGCGCGCATTCTCGCGGTGGCGGACACCATCGAGGCGATGGGATCGCACCGGCCCTACCGGCCCGCGCTCGGCATCGACCTCGCGCTCGCCGAGGTGGAGAAGCACAGCGGCACGCTGTTCGATCCGCAGGTCGTCGGCGCCTGCCTGCGCCTGTTCCGCGAGAAGAATTACGTGCTGCCGGCGTGAGCCGGCACGGCCGCGCGCGCCTGCTTCATCGCGTCATCTGCCCCCAGAGCCGCGGCTCGAGCGCTGCGGCGGCCATGTATCCGCCCATGAAGGCGCCGCCGATGCCGAGGCTGACGACGTCCTGCCCGGCGAGCAGCAGTCCCGGCACCGGCGTGCGGACCCTGAGCGCCGGGTGGGCCATGCGCTCGGCCGACATTTCGAGTCCGTAGGCGGAGCCTCGATCCGCGGCGACGAACGAGGCCTGCGACAGCGGCGTCGAGAGCTCGTGGAAGTCGATCAGCGGGGCGAGCCGCGGGAAGTGGCGCTTGAACTGCGCCAGCAGGCTCTCCGCGATCCAGGCCTTGGTCGCCTCGTACTCCTCGGGGCGATGGCCTGGCGCGCTGTCGGCCCAGGCGGCGAACGGCTCCCAGCCGCAGAAGGCGACCACTTCGGCCGTGTGGCGCTCGGGGTCGGCGTGCGACGGATCCTTGAGCGAGGGAAAGGACACGAACAGGCACGGAGCGTCCTCGTCGGTGGGCTTCTCCCACAGCCGGCCGACCTCGTTCGTGGCGTACAGCCACACGTTGGCCGGCGTCGCGCCCGCGGCGCGGATGTCGCCGTGGAATCCCAGGTAAAGGCTGATGTAGGAGAGGCCGGACTTCAGCGTTTCGATCTCGCGCCGCCATTCGGGCGCCGCGCCCGGCGCGAGCGCGGCGACGGTGTTGCGCGCGCCCATCGCCGAGACGAGGCTGGGCGCGTCGATCGACTCGCCGCCGGACAGGCGCACGCCGGCGGCGCGTCCGCCGACGACGCGGATCTCGGCCACGGCCGCGTTGGTGCGCAGCTCCCCGCCCGCCGCGCGGACGGTTTCGCCCAGCGCCTCGGCGAAGCGGGCCGGGCCGCCGACCGGGTAGTAGGCGCCGCTGAAGTAGCTGCCCATGACCAGGGCGTGGACCGCGAACGGCGAGCTCTCGGGCGGGATGCCGTAGTCGCCCCAGCGCGCCGAGAGCAGCGCCGCGAGGCGCGGATCTCGCATGCCGCGCACCGCGTCGGCAGTGGTGGTGCCGAGCGCGCGGCGGATGCGCCCCGCGTTGAGCCAGCGGAGTGCGGCGCCCACGGGCGCAGGAAGCCCCCGCGCCGCGAACAGGGCCATGCTCGCCTTCTGCGCCTCGTCGCAGGCGGCGAACCAGCGCTCGATCGGCTCGGCGTCGCCGGGGAAGTCATGCTTGAGCCGCCCGAGAAAGGCCGCGCGCGGCGCTTCGACCGGGAACTCCAAGCCCGGCAGCCGCACGATGTCGTACGGAGAGCCGACGGGCGCGAAGCGCAGCCGCCCGTCGCTCAGCCAGCCGAGCATCCGGCCGAACCGGTTCTCGGGCTCCGGTCCGTCGCCCAGGCCGCCGAGGTAGTGCAGCCCGGTGGCGAAGCTGTAGTCGCCGCGGCGGAAGGTCTGGGTCAGGCCGCCGAGCTGGAAATGGCGCTCGAGGACGAGCACGCGCCGGCCGCGCTTGGCCAGTGCCGCCGCGGCGGCAAGGCCGCCGATGCCGGAGCCGACGACGATCGCGTCGAACCCGCTCCGGCTCACCGCCGCACCAGTCCCATGGCGCGCCGCATCAGGCTGAAGGGCTTCATCTTGGACTCCGTTTGATCGATCGTTCCCGCCAGGTAGAGATCGAGATCGGCCGAGTAGTAGAGGAACGAGCCGGTCGAGCCGGAGTTGCCCCACAGCGGAGGGAAATTCGCGAGCGCCCGGATCGGCTGCGGCATCTCGAAGTACATGGTGCCGTAGCCGTAGCGGATCGGAAACTTCCAGCGATGCCACCGATGCATCAGTTGCAGGGTGTTCCGGTGAACGATCCGCCCCTCGTTGAGCGCCTTCAGGAACAGAATCATGTCCCCCGCCGTGGACACGATCCCTCCGTCGGCCCAGTACGCTGCGTTGGCGCGCGACCGCGTGATGTTCGAATCGGCGTGGAACACGTCGGCGGGCCGGCCTGACTGTGCGAGGCCGGGCCTCGGATGCCCGACCAGCCAGGTGTGCTCGAGGCCGAGCGGGACGAAGAAGAATTCCTCGAATACGACGTGCAGCGGCTTGCCGGTCACCGCCTCGATGATCCTGCCCAGCAGCTGGTAATTCGTGTCCGAGTACGAGGTCATGGCGTCGGGGGCGGAATCGGGCCGCATGTCGTCGCGCGCCCTGGCGATCTCCTGCTCGACGGTCCACGGCCGGGCCGGGTCTTCGCGCAGCAGCTCGGCCAGGGTCTTGCCGTCCTTCGCCCTCTCATCGTAGTAATCGGCGATGCCCGAGCGGTGCGACAGCAACTGCGCGATGGTGATCTCGCCGCTGTAGTCCTTCCCCCGGTAAACGTTGATGCCGCGAATGAGCTGCGGCGCAAGGTACTTCGCCATCGGGTCGCCCGGCGCGAGCGCTCCCTTCTCGTACAGGAGCATGATCGCCGTCGCGGTATACAGCTTCGTGACGCTCGCGATATAGATAGGGGTGTCGGGCGTCATCGGCTTGCGGCCCCGCTGCTCGGCGATTCCGGCCGCACCCGCCCACGTCAGCGAGCCGTCGCCCTTCGACACGGCGAGGACGCAATTCCTGATCGAAGGATCTTTTCTCACCAGCTCCGAGACGACGTCCCGGAGTCCGCGGGCGGGGTCCTGCGGCTGTCGGCCCGCGCGCGCGATGAGCAGCACGGCAGCGCCGCCCGCCGCGAGCAGCGCAAGCACCAGCACCAGGTACCTCGGCCGCATCGGTCCACATTAACCGACCGCCGTCGGTGCGGCTTGACGACGATCAAGCGAAGGCGGGCGGCGGGACGAAGCCTCCGTGGGCCTGCTCGATCAACTCCGCGAGCCTGAGCGCAGTGCGGTCCTCCAGCCACGGCCCGACGATCTGCGCGCCGACCGGCAGGCCTTCGGGCGACAGGCCGAGCGGGATCGCGGTCGCGGGCAGGCCGGGGCAGGTCGCGACGCCGGGCCAGGCGAGCTGGTCGACGTAGGGAACCTCGCGCCCATCGACCATGACGCGGCGGGTCTCCTGATCCGGCGAATGGTCGTGCGGATAGGCCGCAGTCGGCATCACCGGGCAGATCACCGCGTCGAATTCGCGGAACAGGGCGCGCCACTGCGCGCGCAGTCCGGCGCGCCTGGCGTCCGCGGCGATCCAGTCGCGCTGGCTCAGCACGCAGCCGCGCAGGCGCTCGGCCGCGAGGCTCATGTCCTTCGGGTCGAGCTTCGCCGCCGCGGTCTTCATCCCCTCGTAGACGTCGGCCGGAAACCCCGCCGTCATGACCGAAAACAGCAGGCGCATGTAGAGCCGCATCGAGTCGGCGAGGTCGGGCAGCAGGCCGCTCTCGCACGCGACCTTCGCGCCGGATTTCGCGAGCTGCCCCGCGAGGCGGTCGATCGCCGCGCGCACGCTCGCCGCGGTCGGCAGCAGCGGATGCGCGTCGAGCACGAGAATCCTGAAATCGCGCAGCTGCGCGTGGCGCGCGGCGGGCAGGGCGAGCCGGAAGCCGCGCCCGGCCTCGAGCTCGTCCGGCTCGGCGATGACGTCGAGCAGATCGGACAGGTCGCCGGCCGAGCGGCTCATCGGGCCCACCACGGCCAGATCGCGCGCGTACGGCAGCGGCGGCAGCGGCGGCGGCGTGTGGCCGCGCGCCGGCACCAGGGCGTAGGTCGGCTTGTGGGCGTACACGCCGCAATAGTGCGCCGGCGAGCGCAGCGACCCTCCGATGTCGGAGCCGAGCGAAAGCGCCCCGTAGCCGGCCGCGAGCGCCGCCGCCGAGCCGCCCGACGATCCGCCGGGGGTGCGGCCGAGGTCGAACGGATTGTTGGTCGTGCCGTAAATGTCGTTGTAGCTCTGCCAATCGGCCAGGCCGACGGGAACGTTGGTCTTGCCGAGCACGACCGCGCCGGCGGACTTGACCCGGGCGACGATCAGGGCGTCTTCCTTCGGCACGAAGTCCTTCTGCGGCACGAAGCCCCAGGTCGTGGGCAAGCCCGCGACGTTGAAGGACTCCTTCACCGTCAGCGGGATCCCGCCCAGCGGGCGCAGCTCGCCCTTGGCGATCGCGGCGTCGGCCGCGCGCGCCGCTTCCAGCGCCCGTTCGAAGTCCCGCACGCAGATCGCGTTGATTTCGCCGTCGTGCCGCTCGATGCGGGCGATCGCGTCCTGCGCGAGTTCCAGCGCCGAGACCTTCTTCGCCTGTAGCGCCCGCGCCAGCTCGCGCGCGCTCCGGTACGTCCATTCGGAATCCGCCACCGCCGTGCTCCCTTTAGCTGCATCCCCGCCGATGATACGTTGCATTGGCGCGGCAGGAGTAAGCTATAGCGGAACCGTGGAGGGCACGCGCATGGCTACCAGGAAGAAGGCCAAAAAGGCGAAGGCGAAGCGGACCAGGAAGCCGGCGGCGAAGCCGGTTGCGCGCAAGAAGGTCCGGGCGGTCAAGAAGACGGTCGCGAGGAAGAAGGCGGTCGCGAGGAAGAAGCCGGTCGCGAAAAAGAGGCCGCTCGCGAAGAAGAAGCCAGCCGTCAGGCCGGTCGTAAGGAAACAAGCAAAGAAGCCCGCGCCGCCGGCCGCGCCGCCGGCGCCGGCCCCGCTGGTCGGCGAAGAGCGCGTCGGCATCGTGACGCACTACTACGGCCATCTTTCGGTGGCGGCGGTGACGATCGACACGCTTCTCCTGCGCGTGGGCGACACGATCCACGTGGTGGGCCACACCAGCGACTTCCGCCAGCGCGTCGAATCGATGCAGATCGAGCACGAGGCCGTCTCGGAAGCCTTGCCGGGCCAGGAGATCGGGCTCAAGGTGACCGAGCACGCGCGCGAGAACGATATCGTGTACAAGGTTCCCGCTTAGGGGAGGCGCAATGGGCAGATCGACCAACCGCAATCTTCAAAACCGCCGGCGCAAGCAGAGCATCAAGGAAAAGCTGCGGGTACAGAGGAAACAGCGCAAGAAGTCGCCGCCGAAGTAGGCTCGCCGCCCTAGCTCTTGCGCCGGCCGAACAGGCGTCGCGCGGGGTAGAGCAGCGCCTTGCCGCCTAGGGCCTCCTCGATGCGCAGGCCCTCGTTCCATTTCGCCATGCGCTCGGAGCGCGAGAAGCTTCCGACCTTGAGCTGCGGCACGCCCCAGCCCACCGCGAGGTGGACGATCGAGACGTCCTCGGTCTCGCCCGAGCGCGCCGAGACGATGGCGCGGTAGCCGAGCTCGCGCGCCGCGTCCCAGGCGGCGCGGGTCTCGGTCAGGGTGCCGACCTGGTTGGGCTTGAGCAGGATCGCGTTGCAGGCGCCGTCGGCGGCCCGCAGTTTCTGCTCGCTGGTGACGAAGTAGTCGTCGCCGACGATCTGCAGCCTGTCGCCGGCGGCCCTGGTGAAGGCCTGCATCGCGGCGATGTCGTTCTCGGCGAACGGATCCTCGATCGAGACGATGGGGTAGGCCTCGAGCCAGCGCAGCAGCATGGCCTGCATCTGCTCGGCGGACAGGGACCTGTTCTCGAGCGAGAGCTGATATCGCCCGCCGCGCCAGAGCTGGGTCGCCGCGACGTCGAGTGCGATGGCGCAGTCGCGCCCGGGCTCGAAGCCTGCGTCGGATATCGCGCCGACCAGCTCGGCCAGGCCTTCCTCGTTCGACTTGAACGCGGGCCACCAGCCGCCCTCGTCCGCCACGCCGGCGAGCCGGTTGCCCTTCGCCAGCCGTGCGCCGGCGGCGCGGTAGACCTCGGCGGTCCACTCGAGCGCCTCGGCGAAGCTGCCCGCGCCGACGCACACCAGCATGTAGTCCTGGACATCGACGCTGCCGCGCGCGTGCGCGCCGCCGCCGTAGATCTGGATCTGCGGCACCGGCAGCGCGACCGGCTTGTTGCCGGCGAGGTAGCGCCAGAGCGGCTTCTTCGCCGCCGCGGCGGCAGCGTGCGCGCAGGCGAGCGAGACGGCGACGATCGCGTTCGCGCCCAGGCGGGCCTTGTCGCGCGTGCCGTCGAGCTCGATCAGCTTGCGGTCGATCGCGGCCTGGTCCTCGACCCGGGCGGTGAGCAGCGCCTTGCGCATGACGCCGTTGACGTGCTCCACCGCCTGGCGCACGTCGATGCTCTTCGCCTCGCCCGAGCCGGTCGATGCGCCCGAAGGCGCGATTGCGCGCCCGCTCGCGAGCGGGGTCGCGCCGCGGCCGACCACCACCTCGGCCTCGACGGTGGGCCGGCCGCGCGAGTCCCACACGCGCCGGCCGCGCACGTTCAGGATCTTCGCCATGCGTCCCGCACTTGCGCCAGGCGCGCCGGCGGCGCTTCGAGGAGCGCGCCCGCGACGCGCCGCACGCGCTCCTTTTGCGAATCTTCGGTGACGTATTCGACCGGTGACTTGCCGTCGACGCGCGCGAGCAGCAGCCCCGGGAGGAGGGAAGCGGCGCGCTGTTCCAGGCTTGATGGAGGTTCCCATGAACAGTTCTTCAGATATTCATGCGAAAGAGAGTCGAAGCACTGCAGGAATGCATCGCTCGCCGCCGGCACCCACAGGCACTTGAGCAGCATGTGATTGAGGCAGAACGCGAGGTCGAACGCCGGGTCGCCGTACCACGCGCACTCGGCGTCCAGCAGCACCGGGCCGGCGCGGCCGACCAGGATGTTCTTCGGGCTGACGTCGCCGTGCACCAGCGCGATGCGCGTGGCCGCGGTGCGGGTTGCAAGCGCCTCCAGCGGCGCGGCGAGCGCCGGATGCGCGCGCGCGGTCGCCAGCAGATACGGCTCGAGCCGGATGGCACGGAAGCTCGCGTCGGTCGCGAACTCGGCGGCGACGAGCGGATCGCCCGCGGTGGCGGCGTGGATGCGCGCCAGGCGCCCGCCCACGGCGCGCGCGAAGCCCGCGTCCGCGCGTCCCGCGGCGAGCTCGGCCTTCCACAGCGGCAGGTTGCCCAGGTACTCCATCGCGAAGCAGCCGGCGACGTCGTCCGCGGCGAGCACGCGCGGCGCGACGCCGGGCACGATGCGGTTCGCGGTCTCGATCCAGCGCCGCTCGTAGCGGTTGCGCTCGATCGGTGCTTCCCAGCGCTGCGCCACCCGCAGGCGCGGCAGCGCGCGCTTGACGCACACGGTTTCGCGCGCGAGCGCGACGCGCCAGATGTCGGACGACACGCCGCCGCTCAGCGCCTGCGCCGCGGGCGACTCGTCTTGCGCCGCGAGCCGGCTGCGCCGCAGGAAGGCGAGCACCGGCTCAGGGAGCGAGGCGCTCGATGGCCCAGCCGCTGCCATGCGGGCGGTAGCGCAGCCGGTCGTGCAGCCGGTCTGGGCGCCCCTGCCAGAATTCGATCGCCGACGGGATCACGCGGTAGCCGCCCCAACGCGGCGGGCGCGGCGGCTTGTCGCCGTGGCGGCGCTCGGCCTCCGCGAGCGCGCGCTCGAGCGTGGCGCGATCGGGCACCGGCGCGCTCTGCGCCGAGGCCCAGGCCGACAGGCGCGCACCCAGCGGGCGGGAGTCGTAGTACGCGTCGGACTCCTGTGCCGAAACCTGCTCGACCCTGCCATCGATGCGCACCTGGCGCTCGAGCTCGGACCACAGGAACAGGAGGCAGGCGTCGGCGCGCGCGGCGAGCTCGCGTCCCTTGCGGCTCTCGTAGTTGGTGAAGAACACGAACGCGCCTTGCTCGAGGCCCTTGAGCAGCACGATGCGCGCCGATGGCGCGCCTTGCGGCGTCACGGTCGCGAGGGTCATGGCGTTGGGCAGCGGCAGGTGCGCGTTCAGAGCCTCCTGGAACCAGCGCCGGAACTGCTCCAGCGGGTCTGCGTGCGCGTCAGCCTCCGACAGGCCGGCGTGCATGTATTCGTGCCTCAGGTGCGAGAACTTCATGGCGCGCCATTCTACAGTCCGAGACGGCGGTTGCGCTGCGTCCCGATGCGCGGTGTAATCGCAAGGCACTGTGCACGCAATGCGAGGAGGCTACATGCAGTTCGCGCCCAGGCCGCTGGCCGGCACGCAATCGAGCCCCAGTCCGGAAAACCTCTACCACGCCTACCAGCGCACGCGCGCGCTGACGCTGGGCCTGGCCGCGCCGCTGTCGGCGGAGGACTGCATGCTGCAGTCGATGCCCGACGCGAGCCCGGTCAAGTGGCACCTCGCGCACACCAGCTGGTTCTTCGAGACCTTCGTGCTCGAGCCGGCGCTGCCGGGCTTCGCGCCTTACCGGGACGCGTATCGCGAGCTGTTCAACTCGTATTACGTGGCGCTCGGCCGGCGCCATCCGCGGCCCGAGCGCGGCCTGCTGGCGCGCCCCCCGCTCGAAGAGGTGCTGGCCTACCGCGCGAGCGTCGATGAGCGCGTGCACGCGCTGTTCGCGCGCCACCCGGAGCAGGTCGCGCGCCTGGCCGACACGATCGAGCTCGGCGTCAACCACGAGCAGCAGCACCAGGAGCTGATCCTGACTGACCTCAAGCACGCGCTGTCGCGCAATCCGCTGCTGCCCGCCTACCAGGCCGCGCGCGCGCGCGCAGGCGCGGCGCCGGCGCCGCTGCGCTGGAGCGCGCTGCCCGACGGCGTGCGCCAGATCGGCCACTCGGGCGAGAGCTTCTCGTTCGACAACGAGCGCCCGCGCCACCGCGTGTTCGTGGGCGAGTTCGAGATCGCGGAACGCCTCGCGAGCAACGCCGAGTACCTGGCGTTCGTCGCCGACGGTGGCTACCGGCGCCCCGAGCTGTGGCTCGCCGAAGGCTGGGACCTGCGCTGCGCCCAGGGCTGGGACGCGCCTCTGTACTGGCTCGCGCGCGACGGCGGCTGGAGCCAGTTCACGCTCGAGGGCGCATGCGCGCTCGAGCCCGACGAGCCGGTGACGCACGTCAGCTACTATGAGGCCGACGCCTACGCGCGCTGGCGCGGCGCGCGCTTGCCGACCGAGGCCGAGTGGGAGGTCGTGGCCGCCGTGCGCGAGCCGGCCGGCAACTTCCTCGACAGCGGGCGGCTGCACCCCGCGCCGGCCGGACCGGGCGCAGGCGGCCAGTTCTATGGCGACGCCTGGGAATGGACCTCGAGCGCTTACGCGCCGTACCCGGGATTCCGCGCGCCCGAGGGCGCGCTGGGCGAGTACAACGGCAAATTCATGGTGAACCAGTACGTGCTGCGCGGCGGCTCCTGCGCTACGCCGCGCTCGCACATCCGCGCCAGCTACCGCAACTTCTTTCCCGCGGCGGCGCGCTGGCAGTTCAGCGGCATCCGCCTGGCGCGCGACCCATCCTGAAAGCAGGGGGGGTGTACGACTACGGCCGCGGTATCGGCGCTGTGCGCGCCACATGATCGACCCGAGCCGTCTCCTGGCGGCGACGTCTTCGTCGGCGACGGATTCGGCTTGTCTTACCGGGAGTTGGAGCGCGACGGCATGCAGTTCTCGTTCCCGACCATCAGCCCGGCGCCGAGCGCGGCGCGGCAGCGCTGGAGGCTGTCCGAAGACGAATTGCGCGTGGTGTTCGCGCTCGATGTCGAGCTCAATGCGCTGGGACTCGAAGCCTGGCTCGACGCGACGGCGCGCAACACCGCACGATGAAAGTCGGCATTTCCCTCTGAAAAGCGTTGACATGCTCCCCGGGATTCGGCATCTTCTCGTCACCTGCTGCGAGACAGCGGGAGGCAGTTCCGATCGAACAAGAGTTCAGAATCGCTCAGAGGAGAGATGAAGATGGCAAAGAAGAAGGCCGCGAAGAAACCAGCAAAGAAGAAGTCCGCAGCAAAGCGCAAGCCGAATGCGGCATTCATGAAGCCGATGAACCCGAGCGCGTCGCTCTCGGCGGTAATCGGCGGCAACGCGATGCCGCGCACCGAGGTGACCAAGAAGATCTGGGCCTACATCAAGCGTAACAATCTGCAGGACAAGAAGAACCGCCGCATGATCAACGCCGACGACAAGCTCAAGCCCGTGTTCGGCGGCAAGTCGCAGGTTTCGATGTTCGAGATGACCAAGCTGGTCAACAAGCACCTGAAATAACGTCACCGGTTATGGTTGCTGCCGGAGGCGAAGCCTCCGGCAGCCGCCGCCGCGGCCCGCGAGCCGCGCGACAGCAGATCCTCAGACCCCTTCCCCTTTTCGATCGCGGCCTTCAGCGCAGGCGCGCGCGCCAGCCGGCGCCGAGCATGCCCGCCGCCATTGCCAGGAACACCGGCGCCATGCCGAGCGCCGCGCCGAGCGCGCCGAACACCAGCGGCAGCAGCGTGCTGCTCGTGCTGAGCATCATGGTCCGCACGCCAACCACCTCGCCCTGGCGCCCGGGCGGCGAGGCGGCGTAGAGCAGCGCCATGATCATCGGCTGCGCGCAGCCGAGGCCGAGCCCGAGCAGGAACGAGAGCGACATCAGCGTCGGCAGGCTGCGCCCGAGCGGAAACAACAGGAACGAGGCGCCGGCGATCAGCAGCGCCGCCCTGATCACGCTCCATTCCTTCACCCGGCGCGCGAACGCCGGCATCGCCAGCCGCACCGCGAAGGTCGCGCCCGCGAACGCGGCCATCACCACCCCGATCGTCGTCGGCGACAGGCCGATGCGCGTGCCGTAGATCGGCGTCGCGAAGCTGAACAGGTCCCAGCCCATCGCCAGCAGGCCGCTCACCAGGAACATGGCGCGCAGCCGCGGCTCGCGCAGCAGCTCGCGCAGCCCGCCCGGCGACACCATGCCGAGGCCGCGGTGGCCCTGCGGCAGGGCGTGGCGCCGCATGACGAACGGCACCAGCGCGATCGCGGGAAAGGCGGCGAGCACGACAAGCGCGGCACGATAGCCGACCGAGTCGATCGAGAAGCCGGCCAGCATCGGGCCGCAGAAGCCGCCGGTGGAGAAACCGAGCGCGAGCCAGCTGAAATTGCGCGCCCGGTCCTCGGGTCCGCCGAGCGCGCCGACCATGTTGTTGATCACCACGAAGTACACGCCGAAGCCGGTGCCGATCAGCAGCGCGGCGGGGAACAGCGCGCGCAGGTCGGGCCAGGCGAAAGGCAGCAGCAGCCCGACGAACACCGACGCGGCCGAGACGGCGATCGGACGAAACACGCCGATGCGATCGACCAGGCGGCCGATCGGCACCGAGATCAGCACCGAGAGCAGCGCGAACAGCGACATCAGCACGCCGACCGAGAGCGCGCTGGCGCCCTCGTGCAGCGCGAACAGCGACACCGTCACCCGGCTGCCGGCGTAGGCCAGGTGGTTGAGAACCGTGAACAGGACGACCAGGGGCAGGCGCACCCGCGCGGGCTCAGTTGCCGGCGCCGCGCAGCGCGGCGATGCGCTCCTCGATCGGAGGATGAGTGGCGAACAGCGCCATCACGCCGCCGCTGCCGCTGATGCCGGAGGCCTTCATGCTCTCGGGCAGCGCGCCGGGCTCGAGCCCGCCCAGGCGCGCGAGCGCGGCGACCATCGGCTGCGGCGTACCGAGCAGGCGCGCCGAGCCGGCGTCGGCGCGGAATTCGCGCCGGCGCGAGAACCAGGCGACGATGATCGAGGCGAGCACCCCGAACACGATCTGGCACACGATGACCGTGATGTAGTAGCCCATTCCGACTCCGCGCTCGGTCCTGAACACGACGCGGTCGACGAAGTAGCCGACGATGCGCGACAGGAACACGACGAAGGTGTTGAGCACGCCCTGGATCAGCGTCAGCGTCACCATGTCGCCGTTGGCGACGTGCGTCACCTCGTGCCCCAGCACCGCCTCGACCTCGTCGCGGCCCATCGTCTGCACCAGCCCGGTCGATACCGCCACCAGGGCCGAATTCCTGAACGCGCCGGTGGCGAAGGCGTTCGGCGCGCCCTCGTAGAGCGCCACCTCGGGCATGCCGATGCCGGCGCGCTCGGCGAGGCGCTTGACCGCCTGCACCAGCCAGGACTCGGTCGGGCCTTCCGAGCCGTCGATCACGCGCGCGCCGGTGGACCACTTGGCGATCGGCTTGGACATCAGCAGCGAGATGAACGCGCCGCCGAAGCCGATCACCACCGAGAACACCATCAGTGTGCCGTAGTCGATGCCCTGCTGGCTCAGGAACTGGCCCACGCCCAGCAGGTTGACGACCAGCGACAGCACCAGCAGCACGGCGATGTTGGTGGCGAGGAACAGGACGATGCGCTTCATGTTGCGGGTTCTCCTTCAAGCGGCAGATTGCCACGAAAATGCCGGTCGCCGTATACCGCGTCGACGCGCTTGACCGCCGGCCAGAACTTGGCGCCGCGCAGCGCGGCAAGAGGATACGCCGCTTCGGCGCGCGTGTAGGGGTGGCGCCACTCGCCGGCCAGCTCCTCGGCCGTGTGCGGCGCGTTGCGCAGCGGGTTGTCGTCCCGCTCCCAGGCGCCGGAGGAGATCTTCTCCAGCTCGGCGCGAATGGCGATCATCGCCTCGCAGAAGCGGTCGAGCTCGGCCTTGGATTCGCTCTCGGTCGGCTCGACCATCAGGGTCTCCGCTACCGGAAACGACACTGTCGGGGCGTGAAAACCGTAGTCCATCAGCCGCTTGGCGACGTCCTCGGCGCCCACCCCGACCTGCTGCCTGAGCTGCCTCAGGTCGAGGATGCACTCGTGCGCCACCCGGCCGCGGCGCCCGCGGTAGAGAACGGGAAAGTGCGGCGCCAGGCGGGCCGCGACGTAATTGGCGGACAGGATCGCGGTTTCGGTCGCGCGCCGCACGCCGTCGGCGCCCATCATGCGCAGGTACATCCAGGAGATGGCGACGATCAGCGGGCTGCCCAGCGGCGAGCCGCTCACCGTTCCGTTCGCCTGCGGCAGCCCTTGCTCCGGCAGCACCGGGTGCGAGGGCAGGTGGGGCGCGAGGTGCGCCGCGACGCCGATCGGCCCCATGCCGGGGCCGCCGCCGCCGTGCGGAATGCAGAAGGTCTTGTGCAGGTTGATGTGGCAGACGTCGGCGCCGATGTCGGCCGGGCGCGCGAGTCCCGCCAACGCGTTGAGGTTGGCGCCGTCCATGTACACCTGGCCGCCCGCGTCGTGCACCAGGGCGCAGATCTCGGCCGCCGCTTCCTCGTACACGCCGTGGGTCGAGGGGTAGGTGATCATCAGCGCCGCGACCCGGCCGGCGCGCGCGACGAGCTTCGCATTGAGGTCGGCGAGGTCGACGTTGCCCTGCGCGTCGCATTCGACCACCACCACCTCGAGGCCGGCCATGCGCGCCGAGGCCGGGTTGGTGCCGTGCGCCGACGAGGGGATCAGGCAGACGTTGCGCCGGCCCTCGCCGCGCGCGGCATGGTAGTTGCGGATCGTCACCAGCCCGGCGTACTCGCCGTTGGCGCCCGAGTTCGGCTGCAGCGCCACGCGCGGCAGGCCGGTGATCGCGGACAGCGCGGCCGACACGTCGCCCAGCATCCTGGCGTAGCCGCGCGCCTGCTCGCGCGGCGCGAACGGGTGCAGCGCGGCGAACCCGGGCCAGGAGATCGGCGCCATCTCGGCCGCGGCGTTCAGCTTCATGGTGCAGGAGCCGAGCGGGATCATGCCGTGCACCAGCGAGTAATCGCGGTTCTCCAGCCGCTTGAGATAGCGCATCATCTCGCTCTCGCTGCGATGGCGCTGGAACACCGGGTGCGAGAGGATCGCGTCCTCGCGAAGAAGGCCGGAAGGAATGCTTTCAGGGGCGGCGGAATCGGGGTCAGAGTGGAATTCTTTGCCTGTTAGAACCCATCCCAGATCGGCGATGTCTTCCCTGGTCGTGGTTTCGTCGAGCGCCACGCCGACGCGCGTTCCCTCGTAACGCAGGTTGATTTGCTTTTGCTCCGCCCGCTGCCGTATCAGTCGAGAAATGTCACCTGCTTCAAAGGTGATCGTGTCGAAGTAGGACTCTGATACCGGCTTCATCTTCGAGGCGGCCGCGAGCACGCGCGCGAATTCGTTGCAGCGCCGGGCGATGCGGCGCAGGCCCTCGGGGCCGTGCCAGACCGCGTAGAAGGCGGCGATGTTGGCGAGCAGCACCTGCGAGGTGCAGATGTTGCTCGTCGCCTTGTCGCGCCGGATGTGCTGCTCGCGCGTCTGCAGCGCCATGCGGTAGGCCGTGCGGCCGGCGGCGTCGACGCTGACGCCGATGATGCGGCCCGGCATCTGGCGCACCAGCTCGGCGCGGCAGGCCATGTAGGCCGCGTGCGGCCCGCCGTAGCCGAGCGGCACGCCGAAGCGCTGCGCCGAGCCGAGCGCGACATCGGCGCCGAGCGCCCCGGGGGATTTCAGCAGCACCAGCGCGAGCGGGTCGGTGCCCATCGACACGAGGCCGCCGGTGCGGCGTGGACGCGCTCGATGAAGTCCGGACCAATCTTCGAAGTCTGCCGTGCGTGTCGGGATACTGAAGATGCGCGCCGAAGACCGCGCGCGGGGTCGAGCGTGCGCGGCGTTCGTCGAGCTCGAGCGGGAGGCCCATCCATTTCGCGCGCGTGCGCAGCACGGCGATCACCTGCGGGTGGCAGCGCGCGTCGACGAAGAAGACCTGCGCCTTGCTCTTGGCGGCGCGCCGGATGAGCGCCATCGCCTCGGCCGCGGCGGTCGCCTCGTCCAGCAGCGAGGCGTTCGCCACCGGCAGGCCGGTGAGGTCGATCACGGTCTGCTGGAAGGCGAGCAGGGCCTCGAGCCGGCCCTGCGAGATCTCGGCCTGGTAGGGCGTGTAGGCGGTGTACCAGCCCGGGTTCTCGAGCACGTTGCGCTGGATCACCTGCGGCGTGTGGCAGGCGTGGTAGCCGGCACCGATGCAGTTGCGCCAGATTTCGTTTTCGCCCGCGATCGCGCGCAGCTCGGCCAGCGCCTCCGCCTCATCCAGCGGCGCTGGCAGCTCGAGCGGCGCGCGCTGGCGGATCGACGCTGGCAGCGCCTCGTCCAGCAGCGCCGCGCGCGTGGCGAGCCCGAGCGCGGCGAGCATCTCGCGCTCGGACGGCGCATCGATGCCGAGGTGGCGCGACTGGAATTCCGCGCCGCTCACTTGAAGCTTTTCTTATAGGCGGCGGCGTCCAGCAGCTGGTCGAGCGCAGAGGCATCCGCCGGCTTGAGGCGGAACAGCCACACGCCGTAGGGATCCTTGTTCAGCTCGCCCGGCGCATCGTTCAGCGCGCCGTTCGCCGCCACCACCTCGCCCGCGAGGGGGGCGTAGACGTCCGAGGCGGCCTTGACCGACTCCACCACCGCCGCGCCGTCGCCGGCGGCGAGCTTGCGCCCCACCTCGGGCAGCTCGACGTAGACCAGCTCGCCGAGTGATTCCTGGGCGTGGTCGGTGATGCCGACGCTTACCGTGCCGTCGGCCTCGGCGCGCAGCCATTCGTGGGAGGCGGTGTACTTGAGGTCTGCGGGCACGTTCATGAAGGTTCTCCGCGTTCAAACGAGGATGCGGCCGCGGCGCACGAACGGCGGGCGCACGACGCGTGCGGCCAGGCGCTTGTCGCGCACCTCGACTTCGGCCGCGTCGCCCGGGGCGGCGCGCGCCGGCAGGCGCGCGAGCGCGATCGAGGTCTGCAGGGTGGGCGAGAAGCTGCCGCTGGTGATCTCGCCCTCGCTCTGCGCCAGGTGCACGCGCTGGTGCGCGCGCAGCACGCCGCCGCGCCCGGCGAGCACCAGCCCGAGCTGCGCGCGCGCGGGCAGTTGCGTGGCGAGCGCGCGCTTGCCCACGAAGTCTCTTGCGCTTTCCAGGTCCACCGTCCAGCCGAGGCCGCATTCGAGCGGCGTCGTGTGTTCGTCCATGTCCTGGCCGTAAAGGTTCAGCCCGGCCTCCAGGCGCAACGTGTCGCGCGCCCCGAGCCCGCACGGCCGCACGCCGGCGCGCGCGAGGCGCTGCCAGGCGTCCTCGGCCTGCGCCGCCGGCAGCAGCAGCTCGAAGCCGTCCTCGCCGGTGTAGCCGGTGCGCGAGACGAACGCCGCGCCCGCCTGCGCGCCGAAGAAGGGCTCGAGCGGCTCGCTCGCGGCGCGCAGCGCGGGCAGCGCCTGCCAGGTCCGCTCGCGCGCCTGCGGGCCCTGCACCGCGATCATCGCCAGGTCGCGCCGCGGGCGCAGCGCCGCGCCGGTCGGGGCGAGCGAGGCGAGCCAGGCCAGGTCCTTGTCGGCGGTCGCGGCGTTCACCACCATGCGGAACAAATCGCCGCGCACGAAGTGCACGATCAGGTCGTCGACGATGCCGCCGTCCTCGCGCAGCATGCAGGAGTAGAGCGCCTTGCCCGCTTGCCTCAGGCGCCCGACGTCGTTCGCCAGCGCGCGCGCGAGGAACGCCCGCGCGCCCTCGCCCTCGAGGTCCAGGGCCAGCATGTGCGAGGTGTCGAACATGCCCGCGGCGCGCCGTACCGCGTGGTGCTCCTCGATCTGCGAGCCGTAATGCAGCGGCAGCTCCCAGCCGGCGAACTCGACCAGCTTCGCGCCGGCCCTGCGGTGCGCGTCGATGAGCGGGGTTTGCAGCACGTGATTCTTTGCGGTCGAGTCAGTTTAGCACTCTCAAGGTTTAGAATCGGCACGCCCCGCCATGTCCGCAACGAATTCCAGCGCCTACGCCGCGCTCGACGCGCACCGATACGAATCGAGCGAGCTCACGCGCGGGCCCTGGGATCCCGGCCACCAGCACGCCGGCCCGCCGGTCGCGCTCGCCGGGCGCGAGATTGCGCGCGCGGCCGGGGCGCTCGGCATGACCCACCTCGCGCGGCTGACCGCCAACCTGCTGCGTCCGGTGCCGCTCGGTCCGCTGCGCATCGAGCTCGCCACCGACTACGCGGGGCGCAACGTGGCGCATTTCTCGGCCCGCATCCACGGCGAAGGGCGGGAAGTGGCGCGCCTCACCGCGGTGGCGCAGCGCGAGCTCGCGCTCGAGCTGCCCGCCGTTTTGCTGCCGCAGGCGCCCAGGCCGCCCGGCGAGCTCGAGCCGATCGTTTTTCCGCATCGCGCCGGCACGATCGGCTACCACGACCTGGTCGAGCTGCGGGTGGCCGAGGGCACGCTCACGCGCGGGCCGTGCGCGGTCTGGTTCCGCCTGCGCCACCCGCTAGTCGAGGGCGAGGCGCCCGGCTCGATCGAGCGCGTTGCGGTCGCGGCCGACTCCGGCAACGGCATCAGCGCGGTGCTCGACTTCAAGCGCTACCTATTCGTGAATTCGGACTTGACGATCAACTTGCTGCGCCCGGCAAGAGGGGAGTGGATCTGCATCGACGCCCGCACCCTGCTCGGCCCGGGCGGCGGAGGCATCGCCGAGGCGCGCATCTTCGATACTTCCGGACTGATCGGTCGCTCGACCCAGAGCCTGAACGTCAGGCCGCGCCAGGCCTGAGCGTCAGTGCGCCACCCGGTTGCGGCCGGCGTTCTTCGCCCGGTAGAGGGCCGCGTCCGCGGCGCCCACGACTGCGTCCGGCGCGGCAAGCCACTCGCTGGTTGCCGCCACGCCGATGCTCACGGTGACGGAAGCCTCGCGCGGCGCGCCGTCGCCGTACTGCCGCCGGTCGCGGCGGGCGCGGATCTCGAACCTGTAATGCTCGATGTCCTTGCACAGCGCCTCGGCGTGGGACAGCGCCTCGGGCAGGCGCAGGCCGGCAAAGATGATCGTGAACTCCTCGCCTCCGTAGCGGTAGGCCCTGCCGCCGCCGCCGACTCGGTGCAGGCGCGACGCCACCAGCTTGAGCACCTGGTCGCCGACCTCGTGGCCCCAGCTGTCGTTGAAGATCTTGAAGTGATCCACGTCGATCATGGCGATCGCGTAGTGATCGTCGAGGCCCATCAGCCTTTCGTTCAGCGCGCGGCGGCCGGGCAGACCGGTCAGCTCGTCGTGGAACGCCATGCGGTAGGAGTCCTGCAGCACGCCCGCGGTGATGATCACCCCGGCCGCGGTGAACCAGCCGAAAGGCTCGAGCGTGCCGATCGCGTTGCACACGGCGGCGAATGCTGCGAGCGCGCCGGCAAACGCGGCCTCGATCGTGCCGGTCCTTGTGACCGCGCGCACGACCGTCACGACCAGCGCGAGCGCGATGGCCGCGATGCCGAACTGCGGCATCCGGGATGCGACCAAGTCGTGCAGCAGCGGCCGATACAGCGCGTCAGTGATCTGGCGGTAGTCGCCGGCGAGAAGCGCGAGCGTCGCGCTGATCTCGAGCAGCAGCAGGATGAGCCGCCGCGCGCCGTAGCTGTTGAGTGTGCCTCGTTCGGGCAGCACTGACAGCAGTGCAAGATTGAACGGAACGAACAGGCACAGCGCGGCGTACATCGTGCGGGCGGGAAAGCCCTCCGCCCCGCGCGCCAGGAACAGGGTGAATCCGGCATAGCCGAGCAGCAGCGTAAGGAGCGCGATCAGTGCGCGCCCGCGCTTGAACGCGAGACTCACGATCAGCCCGGCGCCCAGCGTGAGCCAGGGGCCGAACAGCCGCAGCGGCGCAAGCAGCCCGGGCAGCGCCGGCGTGGCGCGGATCAGCAGCGCGGCGGCCGCGAGCAAGGCGAGCGGCAGGGCGAAAGTTTCCCACGCCGCGCGCGCGGTCTGGGCGGGCGACGGGGCGGCTGCGACGAACCCCGAGCTGTCCGTCATGTCCATCGCTCCACGATACCTCGATCGTGCGCCACGGTGCGCGCAATCGAAGCGTCATTGCGACATAGTTGGCTGTCGCCGCAACGCGACTATTCGCGCAGGAAGGCTGCGCCTTTTTCGGCAATCAGATAGGTCGGCGCGTTGGTGTTGCCCGAGGTGATGCGCGGCATGATCGAGGCGTCGATCACGCGCAGGCGGGCGATGCCGTGCACGCGCAGCCGGTCGTCGACCACCGCGAGCGGGTCGCGGCCCATCTTGCAGCTGCCGATCGGGTGAAAAATCGTGGTGCCGAGCTCTCCTGCGGCTTGTTCCAGGTCTGCGTCGCTTTCAACCTCGACGCCCGGGCGAAATTCTTCGGGCCGGTACTTCGCCAGCGCCTTGGCCGCCATGATGCGGCGCGTAAAGCGCATCCCGTCCAGCGCGACCTTGCGGTCCTCGGGAGTCGAGAGGTAGTTGAGCTTGATCTCCGGGTGGGCGGCCGGATCGGGCGACTTGATCCGCACCCAGCCGCGCGACGACGGACGCAGGTTGCACACGCTCGGCGTGATCGCGGGGAAGCCGTGCAGCGGGTCGCCGAACTTGTCGAGCGACAGCGGCTGCACGTGCCACTCGATGTTCGGCGTCGGCTGCGACGGGTCGCTGCGGGCGAAGGCGCCCAGCTGCGACGGCGGCATGGTGAGCGGGCCGCTGCGGAACAGCAGGTACTCGAGCCCCATCGCCGCCTTGCCCCACAGGCTGTTGGCGCGCTCGTTCAGCGTCGGCACGCCGTGCACCCGGTACTGCATGCGGATCTGCAGGTGGTCGTGCAGGTTCTCGCCCACGCCCGGCAGCTCGTGCAGGAGCTGTATCCCGCTCGATTGGAGCAAAGGCCCGGGACCGACGCCCGAGAGTTGCAGAATCTGGGGCGATCCGATCGCGCCCGCGGCGAGCACCGTCTCGCGCTTCGCCTCGACGAAGCACTCGCCGTGCTCCGGCATGGTGGAACTCGACGCCTTCCGGCGGCGAGGTCTTTCAATCGAAGCTTCGTGACAAGACAATTCGTCAAAACCGTCAGATTCGGCCGCTGCATCACCGGCCGCAAAAAGGCGTTGGTGGCGCTCCAGCGGCGGCCGCGCTTCTGGTTCATCTGGAAGTAGGCGCAGCCGGCGTTGTCGCCGCGGTTGAACACCTTGATCGGCGCGATGCCGCATTCGGCGGCCGCCTCGCGCCAGGCGTCGAGGATCTCCCAGTGCACGCGCGGGTCCTCGACCCGCATCTCGCCCCCGCTACCGTAGCCGTCCACGGCGCCGTGCTGGTAGTCCTCGAGCCTCTCGAACAGGGGCAGCACCTCGTTCCACGACCAGCCGCGGTTGCCGAGCGAGGCCCAGTGGTCCCAGTCCTCCTTCTGGCCGCGCATGTAGATCATGGCGTTGATCGACGAGCAGCCGCCCAGCACCCGGCCGCGCGCGTAGTGGATCGAGCGGCGCCGCGAGGTGCTCGTCCGGCTCGGTCTTGTAGCACCAGTCGGTGCGCGGGTTGGCGATGGTGTAGAGGTAGCCCACCGGGACGTCGATCCAGAACCAGTCGTCGCGGCCCCCGGCCTCGAGCAGCAGCACCGACTGCGACGGGTCGGCCGAGAGGCGGTTGGCCAGCAGGCAGCCGGCGCTGCCGGCGCCGATGATGACGTAGTCGTAGGCTCCGAATCGCTCTGTCATGGACCCTCTCCGTGGCCGACTATTCTAGCGAGCCGCTAGAATCGACGACTGACGAGACCATGAACGAGCCCGAATCACCCGCCCTGACCCTGTCGCGGGCGCTGCAGGCGGCGCGCGAGCGCCATTGCGACGCGCAGGGCCTGCTGTGCGATTACGCCGGGCTGCGCCGCTCGCCCGAGCGCGAGGCGCTCGGCGCGGCGCTCGCCGGGCTGGAGCGCTTCGATCCCCGCCGCGCGTCGATCCCGGGCCCGATCGGGTTCTGGCTCAACGCCTACAACGCCTGCGCGCTGCTCGCGGCGCTGGAAGCCTCCCCGGGCCAGGAAGTGCACCGCGTCGAGCGCTTCTTCGAGCGGGCCCGCGTGTGCGTGACGGAGCAGGCCTATTCGCTGGACGACATCGAGCACGGCCTGCTGCGCGGCAACGCCCACAAGCACGGCCGCCTGTTCGGGCCGCTGGCGAAGGACGATCCGCGGCTCGCGTTCACGCCGCTCATTTTCGACGAACGGATCCATTTCGCGCTCTATTCGGCCTGCCGCTCGACGCCGGCGCTGCGGGTCTATCACGCCGGGCAGCTTGAAGCGGAGCTGGAGCAGGCCAGCCGCGACTATCTGCGCCGCGGCGTGCGGGTCGAGCATGAGGGCGCGGTGGTGATCGCGCCGCCGCAGCTGCGCTGGTACGCGAAAGATTTCGGCGGCGAGTCCGGCGCGCTCGAGTTCGTGCTGGCGCGGCTCGAGGACGACGCGGCGATCGAGCTGATCGACCGCCGGCAGGGAAGGGTGAAGCTGCGCTACGCCGAGTTCGAGTGGACGCTCAACGCGCGCTGATGCGCGCGCCCTACTTGAGCCAGCGCAGGACGTCGGCGTCCTGCGCCTGGTAATTCTCGAACTTTTCCGGCCCCGCCTTCTTGATCGCTACGGCGCCCGCGACGAAGATGTCGGCCAGCTTGAAGCACAGGATCGTCATCGCCTTGGGGTCCGGCTTGAACTGTTCGGTGCCGTCGGCGCCGCGGAACGCGCGCCCGACGAGCTCGACGTAAATCTTCTCCGCCAGTTCGCGAACCGGGTCGCCGGGCTGTTCATTCGCGCTCACGGGCTTGGCACTCCCTCGGGCAAAGGGACATGCTACGCCCATCCGAGCGCGTCAAGGTCGATAGTAGGGCCGGTCGCCCTTGATCGTGACCCGCAGCCCGCGCCGGCGGTTGGGGTAGTAGTCCCACATCGCGTGGTGCTGCGCGCAGCGGTTGTCCCAGAACGCGACCGAGCCGGGCTGCCACTGGAAGCGGCACTGGAACTCGGGCCGCTCGAGATGCTCGAGCAGCATGCCGAGCACCGCGTCGCTCTCGTGCCTGGCGAGCTGCACGATGCGGGTGGTGAAGGTGCGGTTGACGAACAGCGCCTTGCGCCCGCTAACCGGGTGGGTGCGCACCACCGGGTGCTCGGACTTCGGGTAGACCTTGCCTTCCTCGATCGCGCCCTCGTAGCGCCCGCGGTAGACGGTCTCGCCGTCGTGGATCGCGCTCATGCCCTCGAGCAGGCGTTGCATCGGCGCCGAGAGCGCTTCCCAGGCGGCGTACATGCTGGCGAACAGGGTGTCGCCGCCGACCGGCGGCACCTCGTGCATGTGAAGAATCGTGCCTAGCGGCGGCTCGGGGTCGCAGGAGACGTCCGAGTGCCAGTCCTCGCCCGCCACGCGCTTCGATTTGTCGTCGGCGTAGATCTCCATGATCTCCGGGTGGCCCTCGACCAGGCGCGGCCAGGCCGGATGCAGGTGCAGCTCGCCGAATCGCCGGCCGAGCGCCTTGTGCTGCTCGGGCGTCATCTTCTGGTCGCGGAAAAAGAGCACGCAGTGTTCGGCCAGCGCGCGCTCGAGCGCCGCGGCGCCCTCCGCGTCGAGCGGCTGCGACAGGTCGATGCCCGCCACCTCTGCGCCGCAGTGCGGCGTGACCTTCCTCAACTCGATGCCCTGCGGCATTGTCCTCCCCGCGGCGCGCGATCCCGACCAGTTGGATATGATAGCCCGGTCCGTCAGCAAGAGAACAGCCGGTGCGCGCTTTCGCCTTCCTCGCGCTTGTCCCTTTGCTTGCAACCGCCGCGCCGGCGCCGCCTCCGGTCCCCGCGCTGCGCCACGTCGAGCAGCAGTGGCGCGGCGACCTCGACGGCATGATCGAGCGGCGCATGATCCGCGCCCTGGTGGTCTACAGCAAGACCTTCTATTTCATCGATCGCGGCGCGCCGCACGGCACCAGCTACGACACGCTGAGCGCGTTCGAGGCGTTCCTCAACAGCAAGCTCAAGCGGCGCCATCTGCGGGTGCACGTCGTGTTCATCCCGGTCGCGCGCGACCAGCTGCTGCCGGCGCTGCTCGAGGGGCGCGGCGACATCGCCGCGGCCAACCTGACCATCACCCCGGCGCGCAGCAGGCTGGTGGATTTCTCCGACCCCTTCTGGACCGGCATCAGCGAGCTGCTGGTCACCGGTCCGAGCTCACCCGAGATCCGCAGCCTCGAGGACCTCTCCGGCAGGAAGATCCTGGTGCGCGGCTCGAGCAGCTATTTCGAGCACCTGGCAAGCCTGAACGTCCGGCTGGAGAAGGAGGGCAAGCCGCGGGTGCAGATCGAGCTCGCGCCCGAGCACCTCGAGGACGAGGACCTGCTGGAGATGGTGAACGCGGGCTTGATCCCCTACGTCATCGTCGACAGCCACAAGGCGAGGTTCTGGGCCAAGATCTTCAAGCACCTCGAGGTACACGAGAACATCGCGCTCAACCGCGGCGGCGAGATTGCCTGGGCCTTCCGCCACCGCAGTCCCGAGCTGAAGGCCGCGGTCGACCTGTTCGTCAGGCACGCGCGCAAAGGCACGCTGTTCGGCAACACGACCTTCACCAAGTACCTGGAGAGCACCAAGTGGGTGCGCAACTCGACGTCGAGCGCGGACATGGCGCGCTTCGAGCGCACCGTGGCGCTGTTCAAGAAGTACGCCAGGCGCTACGACTTCGACTGGCTGATGCTCGCCGCACAGGGCTACCAGGAGTCGCGCCTGAACCAGAAGCGTAGGAGCCCCTCGGGCGCGGTGGGGGTGATGCAGGTCATGCCGTCCACCGGCAGGGCGATGGACGTGGGCGACATCAACAAGCTCGAGCCGAACATCCACGCCGGCGTGAAGTACATGCGCCGGATGCTGGACAGGTATTTCCACGGCGCGAAGCTGGACCCGCTCAACCGCAACCTGTTCGCCTTCGCCGCCTACAACGCCGGGCCGACCCGCATCGCGGCGCTGCGCCGGATCTCGGCCAGGCGCGGCCTTGACCCCGACGTCTGGTTCGACAACGTCGAGCGCGTCGCGGCCGAGAAGATCGGGCGCGAGACGGTCCGGTACGTGAGCAACATCTACAAGTACTACGTCGCGTACCGGCTGGCGCGCGACGAGCGCGAGCTGCGCGAGCGGGCGCGTGAGAAACTGCGCCGCAACTACTGAACATGAGCTCCCCTCTAACATTTCCCTGGCTGCGGTTCTACGGTCGTGTGCCGGCCACGCTCGACTACCCGCAGTGCACGCTCTACGAGGCGGTGGCGGCAACGGCAAGCCGCGTTCCGGACGCGGTCGCCTGGGACTTCTTCGGCGCGACCTCGAGCTACCGCCGCCTGATCGCCGACATCGACCGCTGCGCCGCGCTGCTGGCCGCGCTCGGCCTCAGGCGCGGAGAGCGCCTGCTGATCTCGATGCCGACCTCGCCCCAGGGCGTGATCGCGTTCTACGCCGCGAACCGGCTCGGTGCGGTACCGGCGCTGATCCATCCGCTGTCGGCCGCGCCCGAAATCGCGCACTACCTCGACGCGAGCGGCGCGCGCCTCGCGCTCGCGCTGGACGCCTTCTACGGCACCCTCGCCGCGGCGCGGCCGAAGGGCCCGCTGGAGAAAATCCTGCTCGCGCGCATCCCGGACTATCTTCCGCCGCTCAAGGCGCTGGGCTTCCGCCTCACCAAGGGCCGCAAGATCCCGCGCGTGCCCGCCGGATCCGCGGGTGCGTGTGGTGGTCGGACGCGATGAAGAAGTCGTATCAAAGTATTCCACCTGCAGAAACCGGCCCTTCGGCATCCCGCCGCGATCCTCTTTTCCGGCGGCACCACCGGCGCGCCCAAGGGCATCGTGCTGTCGAACCGCAACTTCATCGCCGAAGGCATGCAGGCCGCCGCCTGGGGCGGGCTGGACGAGGGCGACTCGATCCTCGCCATCCTGCCGCTGTTCCACGGCTTCGGCCTCGGGGTGTGCGTCAACGCGGCGCTGATGGCGGGCGGAAAATCGATCCTGGTGCCGCTGTTCGACCCGGCGACCACCGCCAAGCTGGTGCGCGAGAAGCGCCCGAGCGTGCTGGTCGGGGTGCCGACACTGTTCCACGCGCTCGCCGACGACCCGTCGCTCGCGCGCGCGGACCTGTCGTGCCTCAAGGCCTGCTTCTGCGGCGCCGACACCCTGCCGCGGCCGGTCAAGGAGCGCTTCGAGAAGCTGGTCGCGGCGCGCGGCGGACGGGTGCGGCTGCTCGAAGGCTACGGGCTGACCGAGGCGGTGACCGCGATCATGGCGATGCCGATGGACGAATACCGCGAGGGCTCGATGGGCATCCCGTTCCCGGACATGGCGGCCAAGCTGTGCGAGCCGGGAAGCGAGCGCGAGGTGGCGGCGGGCGAGGAGGGCGAGCTTTGCGTGTCCGGGCCGGCGGTGATGCTGGGCTATCTGGACGACCCCGAGGCCACGGCGCGGGCGCTGCGCGTGCACGCCGACGGCCGGACCTGGCTGCATACCGGCGACCTGGCCAGGAGCGACGCGGACGGCTTCTTCTATTTCGTGCTGCGGCTTAAGCGCATGATCAAGTCCTCGGGCTTCAACGTCTACCCGACGCAGGTGGAGAGCGTGCTGCACGCCCACCCGGCGGTGGCCGAGGCCTGCGTGGTCGGCGTTCCGGACCTTGCGCAGGTGGAGCAGGTAAAGGCCTACATTGTGCTTAAGGATCGAAAAAGAAGAGACTGAAAAGATGAAGGTGATACTCATCGCGTACTGCCGCGAGCGGCTGATCAAGTGGTCGTGCCCGCGCGAGATCGAGTTCCGGCGCCAGCTGCCCAGGACGCGGGTGGGCAAGGTCGATTACCGCGCCTTGAGCGCAAGGGGCCAGGCATGAATGGCGGCGAGCGGCTTGCCGCGGTCATGCAGGCGCACGGCGTGCCGGCGCTGTTTACGCTGTGCGGCGGGCACATCTCGCCGCTGCTGGTCGCGGCCAAGGCGCGCGGCATGCGCGTGGTCGACGTGCGCGACGAGGCCAGCGCGGTGTTCGCGGCCGACGCGCTCGCTCGCCTCACCGGCGCGCCCGGCGTGGCGGCGGTCACCGCCGGCCCGGGCCTGACCAACGCCATCACCGCGCTCAAGAACGCGCAGCTCGCGCAATCGCCGCTGGTGCTGATCGGCGGCGCGGCCCCGACCGCGCTGCAGGGGCGCGGTGCGCTGCAGGACATCGAGCAGCGCCCGCTGGTGGCGCCGCACGTGAAGCTGGTGCGCCAGGTGCGGCGCGTGGTCGACCTCGGCCCGGCGCTCACCGAGGCCTTCGCCGCGGCGCGCGAGGGCGTGCCCGGGCCGGCGTTCGTCGAGTGCCCGGTCGACCTGCTGTACGACGAGGAGGTCATCCGCCAGTGGTACGCCGAGGCTGCCGGACGCGGCAAGAGCGTGCCCGAGCGCCTGCTGCGCTGGTACCTGAAGCGCCACGCGGACCACCTGTTCAAGGACAGCGCGCAGCCCGCGGTGGTGCGCGCGAACGAGGTGCGCCTGCCGCGCGCGAGCGAAGGCGCGCTCGGGCGCGCCGCCGCCGCGCTGACGAAAGCCGAGCGGCCGCTGATCGTGGTCGGCAGCCAGGCGCTGGCGCAGGCCACCAACGCCGCGCGGCTGGCGGCGGCGCTCACGCGCCTGGGCGTGCCGGTGTACCTGTCGGGCATGGCGCGCGGCCTGCTCGGGCGCGATCACGCGCTGCAGCTGCGCCACGCGCGGCGCCAGGCGCTGCGCGCGGCCGACTGCGTGCTGCTCGCCGGCGTGCCGTGCGATTTCCGGCTCGACTACGGGCGCCACATCCGGCGCTCGGCGACGCTGATCGCCGCCAACCGCAGCGCGCGCGAGGCGCGCCTGAACCGCAGCCCGACGATCGCCGCGATCGGCGACGCGGGCGAGTTCATCGAGCGCCTCGCGGCGCAGGCCGGCGGCCGCGCGCGGCGGCCGGACTGGATCGGCGAGCTGCGCGCGCGCGACGCCGAGCGCGAGGCCGACATCGACGCGCGCGCGGCGCAAGTCGGCGAGCACGTCAACCCGGTCGCGCTGTTCCGCGCGCTGGACCGGATCGCGGCCGACGACGCCGTGTTCGTCGCCGACGGCGGCGACTTCGTCGCCACCGCGTCCTACATCCTGCACCCGCGCACGCCGCTGTCCTGGCTCGACCCGGGCGTGTTCGGCACCCTCGGCGTCGGCGCGGGCTTCGCCATGGGGGCCGCGCTCGCGCGCCCCGCCTCCGAGCGCTGGCTGCTGTGGGGCGACGGCGCGAGCGGCTATGGTCTCTCCGAGTTCGACAGCTTCGTGCGCCACGGCATCCCGGTCATCGCGGTGGTCGGCAACGACGCGAGCTGGTCCCAGATCGCGCGCGAGCAGGTGAAGCTGCTGAACGACGACGTCGGCACCGCGCTCGCGCGCACCGCCTACCACGAAGTCGCGCGCGGCTTCGGCGCCGAGGGCTTCGTGGTCGAGCACCAGAGGGACCTGGAGTGGACCCTGCGCCGCGCGCGCGAGGCCGCCGCCGCCGGCCGCCCGGTGCTGGTCAACGTCTGGCTCGACAAGACCGACTTCCGCGAAGGATCGATTTCGATGTGACGGTGAGGATCGGAATCGACCTGGGCGGCACCAAGATCGAGGGCATCGCGCTCGACGCGACGGGGCGCGAGACTTTCCGCAAGCGCGTGCCGACGCCGCGCGGCGACTACGAAGGCACCCTGCGCACCGTTGCCGCGCTGGTGGCCGAGGCGGGCGAGGGCAGCGTCGGCGTCGGCATTCCCGGCGCGCTGTCGCACGCCACGGGTCTGGTGAAGAACGCCAATTCGACCTGGCTCATCGGCAAGCCGCTCAAGCAAGATCTCGAGCGCGCCCTCGGGCGCGAAGTGCGGCTCGCCAACGACGCCAACTGCTTCGCCCTGTCGGAGGCGACCGACGGCGCGGCCGCCGGCGCCGAGGTCGTGTTCGGCGTCATCCTCGGCACCGGCGTCGGCGGCGGCATCGTCGTGCGCGGCCGCATCGTCGAAGGCGCCAACGCCATCGCCGGCGAATGGGGTCACAACCCGCTGCCGCTGCCGCGCGCCGAAGACATGCCGCTGCGCCCCTGCTACTGCGGCCGCGCGGGCTGTATCGAGACCTACTTGAGCGGCCCGGCGCTGGAGCGCGACGGCGGCGAGCCCGCGCTCGAGCGCTACTGCGAGCGCCTCGCGCGCGCCCTCGCCGGCGTCATCAACATCCTCGACCCCGACGTCATCGTGCTGGGCGGCGGCGTGTCCAACGTCGCGCGGCTGTACCAGGAAGTGCCGAAGCTGTGGCCGCGCCACGTCTTCTCCGACCGCGTCGCCACGCGCCTCCTGCCGCCGAAGCACGGCGACTCCAGCGGCGTGCGCGGCGCGGCGTGGCTCTGGGAGCCGGCGCGGACCTAGTTCTGCAAGGCATCGAGCGGGCTGCTGACCCCGCGACCGCCTTTGTTCATCAAGTGCGTGAAAATCATTGACGGCATGCCGTGAAAGCGGATGAACCAGCGGATCCAGTACCAATAAGACTTCTCCGTGCGGCGGCTGTAGTGCCGCGACCGGATCGCGGCCCGCAACAGCTCGATCAGGCGCGGCTTTGTCCTCCTGGCTTCGAAGATTCGATGGTCGAATCAGCCACTTGTCCCCTCCCAAGTCGGATATCAAGGGAGCCCACATGCCCCTCCAACTGCTAACGCGTTGATTCAAAAGTGCGTCGACACCTCCCCAAACCCTCTGCCTCCATGTTATTCAGCAAGCAATCTGACTATTTAACGTTAGGCCTCAATGACGATGACGCAGAAACGATGCTCTACTTGGTCCGGGAGCTTCATCGCATTTTGAAATCAAGGCGACGCGGACGCCATTCCCTCAGTGTACTCAGAGGAATTCATAGGCCACTGGCCCAAGGGATGGCGAACCGGTGACAGTCATGGACACGAGGGAGTTCGGACGGCGATTGCTCGAATTCGAACCGCATTTCCGGACTGGAACGAGGAGATTCTCGATCTGATTGTTTCTACGGATCGGGTCGTGAGTCGATATCTATCTACCGGTACGCATCATGGTGATTTTGCCGGGATAGCGCCGACTGGTCGACGTGTGGAATTCGAAGAGATCTCAATCTATCGTATTGGCGAAGGCCGAATTATCGAGCAATGGTGCTTGGCGGATGACCTATTATGTTCTAGGCAACTCACAGGTGATTAGTGTCCGCTTGCAAGTGCACGCCCGGCCTAACAACGCGTTCGAGAGCGGACGCGCGATAAGGCCGCGCGCCGCTCAACACGAACGTTAGACCGCAACTGCGACCAAGGGTAATATTCGTCCATTGCTAGAGGAAACCGAAATGACACAGCTTCTCGAAAAGGCATTGAGCCAGGTGGCGAAGCTTCCAGCGTCCGAGCAGGATGCCGTGGCGGCTATCGTCCTTGAAGAACTCGCGTCCGAGAAGCGTTGGTCGGAGTCCTTTTCAAAATCCCAGGATCTTCTTGCCAAGCTTGCTGAAAAGGCGTTGGCTGATCACGCCGCTGGGCGCACTAAGCCACTTTAGCGGCAGTGCAGTCCCAAACCACCGAGGAGTTCCGCTCGCTCCTCGCCGCGGCGCCCGCTGCGGTTCAGGCGAAGGCTCAAAATGCCTATCGCTTGTGGTCCGAAAATCCCGCGCACCCGTCGCTTCGATTCAAGAAGGTCCACAACACGCTTCCGATCTATTCAGTGAGAATCGACCTGGACTGGCGAGCATTGGGCGTTCTGAAGCAAGGTGTCGTGATTTGGTTTTGGATCGGTCCTCACAGCGAGTACGAGCGCCTGCTATCCAAATTGTAGATTGCGGTCTAACCACTGGATCTACGCGGACGCCAAACTTCCCCCGAATTAGTTGACATCTCGGGCTAACCGCCTGGAGGTGTTTGGTGGCAAGAGCAGGACCGAGGAAGGTCGAGAGATACGGAGATCGATTCAAGGCGACTGCGGTGAAGCTGGGCAGCCTGCCTGGAGTGATGATCAAGGACGTGGCTGCGGCGCTGGACATTCACCCGTTCATGCTGTCACTGTGGCGCAAGCAAGTACGCGACGGGGTGATCGTGGCCAAGAGTGCGAAGCTCGATGTGAAGACCAAGGCCGAGCTGAAGAGATTGAAGGAGCTCGAGCGGCAATACAAGGTGCTCAAGGAGGAGCACGAGCTGTTAAAAAAAGCCATCCGGTTTGCTTCGGAACAAAGGAAGAGGTCTTCCAGTTCATAGAGGCAAACCGGGCAAAGCACAGGCTGACGCTGATGTGCCGGCTCTACGGGGTGACGCGGGCGGGGTACTACCAGTGGCGCTCGCGCGAGCGTAGCGAGCGGGAGCGCCGAAACGAGGCGCTGCTGGGGCGCATCCGCCGGGTGCATGAGCAAAGCCGCGGCATCTACGGCAGCCCGCGGGTGCACCGTGCGCTACGCGAGGAGGGCGAGATGGCGAGCGAGAACCGGGTGGCGCGGCTGATGCGAGCGCATCGCATCAAGGCGCGGGTGGCCAAGATCCGCTACACCAATCACAAGCTGCAGAGCTTCTTCGATGGCGGCAGGAACGAGCAGCTGGGCCTTGAGCTCAGCGGGCCCGACCAGGTCTGGGTGGGTGACATTACCTACTTGAAGGTGGGCGGGATCTACCGCTATCTCGCGGTGGTGATGGACAAGTACTCGCGCCGGGTGGTGGGCTGGGCCTACGGCAAACACAAGGACGTGGCGCTCACTCTGACGGCGCTCAATCGAGCGGTGCACGGTCGCAGGCCCCAGCGCGGGCTGATCTTCCATACCGATCGGGGCATCGAGTACGCGGCGCTTGCCTTCAAAGCGCGGCTCTCGGAGTTAGGCATCACCCAGAGCATGAACCGCCCGGGCAAGGTGACCGACAACGCCTTCATCGAATCGTTCTTCCACTCGATGAAGTCCGAGATCTATCACGGCCTCAGATACCACCGGGACGAGGACATCCAAGCTGCCCTGAAGATCTACCTGCCGTTTTACAACGGCGCTAGACTGCACTCATCGTTGAATTACGTGTCGCCAGCGACGTTTGAACAGCTGACCCAATGAACCAGGTGTCAACAAAATCGGGGGAAGACCCCGCTCGCAAGATCCGCGCGCGCCGGTAATGCGGAACGTTAGCCGTCAAAGCCATGGATCAAGACGCATTCTTTTGGCAAATCCAGAATGGCAAATTGCCTGCGCCGAAGGCCGCTGCGACGTTGGGCATTTCCATCAAGAAGGTTGATGCGGAGGTTGGAACCATCGAAGTCGAGTTTCAGGGTAAGCCGGAATTCACCAATCCCGCAGGTAATGTCCAAGGGGGATTCCTGGCCGCTATGCTCGACGACAGCATGGGCCCTGCGCTCGCGGCAATGTTGGCGAAGGGCGAGTTCGCGCCGACGCTGAATCTCAATGTCTCATTCGTGCCGTGCAGCGAAGGTGGGCACCATTCAAGGGAGAGGTCGCGTGCTAAGGCGTGGCAAGGAGATTTGCTTCCTGGCCGCCGAGCTCTACCAGGAAGGCGAACTTGTGGCTTCGGCTACCGCCACCGCGATCGTACGCAGGTCGTGAAATTGACGGCTAACATGGCAACGCACCGGACGCGCGCGATGCGCGGCACGCTGCGGTACTGTTGGCTCGCGCGCCAGCGGTTTCCACGTTAGGTTGCAGGAATGGCAACACAAGCGATTGGCAATGTGTCATTGGTAGAGCCGTGTAGGGAGTATGAGCACTCTTATCGTCGCCTGATTCAAGAGATCGTCGCCGGTGAAGAAAGGCCCGTCCCATTCACGCTGGGTTTCAAGTACGACGGATTTGAGGACTTACTAAGGCGATTGAAAGACAATTCGATGGGGTTCGGACTACCCGAAGGCTTCGTTGCGCATTCGTCATTTTGGCTGGTGCAAAACGAATTCGAGATCGTGGGAGTATCGAACTTGAGACACGAGCTCACGCCCGCACTTCGCGTTGAAGGCGGCCACATCGGCTATAGTGTGCGGCCAAGCCTTAGAGGAAAGGGCTTCGGTTCGGAAGTTCTTCGCCAGACTCTGTTGCGCGCAAGGTCTCTTGGATTGACGAAAGTCCTTCTCACGTGCGGGAAGAATAATATTGCGTCGGCCAAGGTAATTGTTGCGAACGGCGGTGTACTGGAGTCGGAGGCCTACTATCCTCCAAGAGATGAAGTTCTCCAGAAGTATTGGATTAACCTGGCGCCGAGTGCAACCTAGTCCCTCAGTCCAGGCGGACGCGCGCTACGGCCGCGCGGCGCCGATTTCCGACGTTAGGCTGCATAGATGCCGACCTGGGCTCTTGCCACCACCTTTGTGATTGCTGTTGTCCTACACAACTCGGAGGAAGCAGCCCTTCTTCCCGCCTGGTCGGCGCACGCGGGGCGCTGGCACCCGAAAGTGGGGCCGGCGGAGTTTCGCTTTGCGGTCAGTGTGCTCACGGCCTTGCTCGTGGGCCTGGCGGTCCTGGCGTTTGCCGCAGGACCTCGCTCGGTGGTTGCATACGTGTTCTTCGGGTATGTTTTCGCTATGGCGGCCAACGCGGTCGTTCCCCACGCGCTTGCGTCCGTCATGCTGGGGGAGTACATGCCGGGCACGGCGACGGGCGTGCTGCTGAACTTGCCACTGGGCGTGGTTCTCCTGGTCCGCGCGGTATCGGAAGGTTGGGTCAGCGTCACAGGCATGGTCATCGCAGGCCCGGCAGTGGCAATTGCACTGGTCGTCGCCATTCCGGGCTTGTTCAAGGCCGGGCGGCAGCTCTTCCGGGCGTCGAGCCGCGCGGGCACGTAGTTCGCCGGTGCGGCCCAACCCTTCGCTCACCCGGACCGGAACCTCGTTCGATAAAGTGAACATCCCGAGCTAATGGAAGGGGAGGCGTGCGTGGCTGCAGGCTGGAACCCACGAAGGAATAACAATGAAGAATGAAGCCAAACCCCGCGTCTACGACATGCTCGCCAGGGCCTTCGCGCAGGAGGAGGTGCGGACCTGTTTCGCGCTGCTCGGCGACGCGAACATGAACTGGGCCGAGCGGCTGGCGCAGGCGGGCTGCCGCATGATCTACGTGCGGCACGAGCATTGCGCGCTCGCCGCCGCCATGGCGTACGCGAGAAAGAACCGGGACGTGGGCCTGGCCACCGTCACCTGCGGGCCCGGCGTGACGCAGCTGATCACGGCGCTCCCCGCGGCGGTGCGCGCGCACCTGCCGGTGGTGGTGTTCGCGGGAGAGGCGCCGCTCAAGAGCGGCTGGTACAACCAGGAGATCGACCAGGCGCCGCTCATCACGGCGACGGGCGCGGCCTATCACCGCCTGCACATGGTCGAGCGCATGCCGGTCGCGGTGCGCGACGCGTTCCTGCAGGCGCGCCGCGAGCGCCGCCCGGTGGTGATCGGGATCCCGTTCGATCTGCAGGCGAGGCCCTGGCAAGGGCGGCCGGACCTGCCCGCGCCCTCGCAGGCGCTGCTGCCGCGCGTCTCGCCGATGCCGCCGCATCCCGACGACGTGGCCCGTGCGGCGCAGCTGGTCGCCGGCGCGGAGCGGGTCGTGGTGCTGGCCGGCCTGGGCGCGGCCGAAGCCGGGGCGGGCGAGGCCTGCCGCGCGCTGGCGGCGAAGACGGGCGGGCTGCTCTCGACGACGCTTCCCGCGCGCGGCCTGTTCCACGACGACCCCTACTGCCTCGGCATCTCGGGCAGCTTCACGCCCGAGGTCGGGCTGGAGTACCTCGCGCAGGCGGACCTCGTGATCGCGGTCGGCTGCTCGCTCGCCTACCACGCGGGCGGCGGCGGCCAGCTCTGGCCGAAGGCGCAGATGCTGCAGATCGACCTCGACCCGGTCGCGGTGAGCCAGGGCCAGGAGACCGCGCGCCATCACCTGCGCGCCGACGCGCGCCTGGGCGTCGAGGCGCTGACGGCGGCGCTGCCGGCGCGCAGCCGCAAGTGGCGCAGCGACGCGATGGCCGCGCGCATGCGCGATTTGAAGCCCGACAGCCACGCGTTCGAGATCGAGCCCGGGCTGCTCGATCCGCGCGACGTGGTCGAGGCGCTGGAGAAGGTGCTGCCGCAGGACTGGGAGATGGTGAACTCGGGCGGCCACAGCTCGTGGTTCTTCGGCCAGATGCCCTCGCGGCCGCAGGAGAGGTTCCTCACCATCCGGGAGTTCGGCGCGATCGGGAACGGCATCTCGTTCGCGATGGGGGTCGCGGCGGCGCGCCCGGACCGCACCGTCGTGCTGTTCGACGGCGACGGCAGCCTGATGATGCACGTGCAGGAGCTCGACACCATCAGGCGCCACGGGATGAACGTCCTGATCGTCGTCATGAACGACGCCGCGTACGGCTCCGAGCTGCACAAGCTGCGCGCGGAAGGGATGCCCGAGGACGGGTCGGTGTTCGGCTACTGCGATTTCGCCGGCATCGCGCGCGGATTCGGGCTCGCGGGCAGGACCTTCACCAGCCTGGACGGGCTGCCCGAGCGCGTGGCGGAGTTCGCCGCGGGCGGCGGCGCCGCGGTGTGGGACTTTCGCGTCTCCGCCAAGGTCATGTCGCCGACCATGCGCCGCGCCCATCCGCAGCCGGCGAAGGAAAAGAAGGCCTAGCAACGACGCGGTATAGTTCGCTCATGCCCGACTGGACACCCAGCATGCGCGTTCCCGACGTCGCGGTCAGGGACGTGGACGCTTCCTTCGCCCGCTATCGGCTGCCGCTGGCCAAGGTCGAGCGCCTGGCGGCGGGCGTCACGCGCTGGGCCGAGGGGCCGGTGTATTTCGGCGACCTGCGCTGCCTGCTCTGGAGCGACGTGCCCGGCAACTGCATGTGGCGCTGGGACGAGCAGACCGGAGCGGTCGGCCCCTGGCGCAAGCCGTCCGACCACGCCAACGGCAACACGCGCGACCGGCAGGGGCGGCTGCTCACCTGCGAGCACGGCGCGCGCCGCGTCACGCGCACCGAGGCCGACGGGGCGATCACGGTCCTTGCCGACCGGTTCGAGGGCAAGCGCCTGAATTCGCCGAACGACATCGTCTGCAAGTCCGACGGCTCGATCTGGTTCACCGACCCGAGCTTCGGCATCCTGTCCTGGTACGAGGGCTACAAGGCGCCCGCCGAGCTGCCGACCAACGTCTATCGCATCGATCCCGCGGGCGCGCTCGCGGTCGTCGCCGAGGGCATCAACCAGCCCAACGGGCTCGCGTTCTCGCCCGACGAGGCTATCCTCTACATCGTCGAGTCGCGCTCGGAGCCGCGCAAGATCCTCGCCTATGACGTGGTCGGCGGAAAGTCGCTCGCGAGGCGGCGCGTGCTGATCGACGCGGGGCCGAAAGGCACGCCGGACGGCTTTCGGGTGGACATCGACGGCAACCTCTGGTGCGGCTGGGGCATGGGCGAGGAGGGCCTGGACGGGGTTCACGTGTTCAATCCGGACGGGCGCCTGATCGGCCGCATCGACCTGCCGGAACGCTGCGCGAACGTCTGCTTCGGCGGCGCGCACCGCAACCGCCTGTTCATGGCCGCGACCACCTCGCTCTATGCGCTCTACGTCAACACGCAGGGCGTGGCCGGCGGCTAGCCTGGCAGGACATGCGCATAAAGATCTACGGCATCAGGAACTGCGACACCATGAAGAAGGCCTTCGCCTGGCTCGACGCGCACGGCGTCGAGTACGAGTTGCACGACTACAAGAAAGCCGGCGTGCCGCCGGGCAAGCTCAAGGCCTGGGCGAAGCAGGCGGGCTGGGAGGCGCTGGCGAACACGCGCGGGCCGACGTGGCGCAAGATCCCGGAGGCGAAGCGCGCGAACCTCACCGAGGCAAAGATGTTCGCGCTGCTCGAGGCCAACACGAGCGCGATCCGGCGGCCGATCGTGGAGGCGGGCGGGAAGCTGCTGGTGGGGTTCGAGCCGGACGAATTCGCGCGGGCGCTCAAGTAGACGAGCGCTTCCTGGCGGGCGGCTCGGTGATGATGCGGGCGCTGCGCTGGAAGGTCCAGTAGGCCCAGGCCCAGTCGATCAGCACCACGATGCGGTTGCGAAAGCCGATCAGGTAGACGATGTGCGCGCCGAGCCACGTCAGCCAGGCGGGGTAGCCGGAGAGTTTAAGGCGGCCGAATTGCGCGACCGCCTTGCTGCGGCCGATGGTGGCGAGCGACCCGTAGTCGCGGTAGCGGAATTGTCTGGTGGGCTGGTTGCGCAGCCGAAGGAGAATGTTGTTCGCGGCGTGGCGGCCCATCTGCTTGGCGGGCGGGGCGGTGCCGGGCACAGGGGGCGTGTGCCAGGGCAGCGCGGCGAGGTCGCCGATGACTGAGATCTCGGGGTGGCCGGGAAGCGAGAGGTCGGGCTCGACGGTCACGCGCCCGGCGCGGTCGAGCGGCGCGCCGAGCGTCGCGCCCAGCGGCGATGCCGCGACGCCGGCGGCCCAGATGACGGTTTTCGCGGCCAGGCGCTCCGCGCCCGCCTGCACGCCCTCGGCGTCGACGCCGCTCACCTGGTGGCCGAGCCAGACGCTGACGCCCAGGCGCTCGAGCTGCAGCCGCGCTTTCTGCGACAGGTCGGGCGGATAGGCGGGCAGCACCCGCTCGCCGCCCTCGATCAGCACCACGCGTGCGTTGCGCGGGTCGTAATGGCGGAATTCGCCGCGCAGGGTGTGGCGCGCGATCTCCGCCAAGGTGCCTGCCATCTCGACCCCGGTCGCGCCGGCGCCGACGACCACGAAGGTAAGCCAGGCGTTTCGCCGCGCGCGGTCCGCTTCGCGCTCGGCCTGCTCGAAGGCGAGCAGGATGCGGCGCCGCAGCTCGAAGGCGTCGTCCAGAGTCTTGAGGCCGGGCGCGTGCGCGGCCCAGTCGTCGCGCCCGAAGTAGCTGTGGGTCGAGCCGGTGGCGACGATCAGGTAATCGTATTGGATCTCGCCGCCGTCCTCGAGCACCACGGCGCTGCGCGCGACGTCGACGAGCGCGGCCTCGCCGTAGAGCACGGTGGTGTTGTTCTGTGCGGCGAGGATCTGCCGGATCGGCGCCGCGATTGCCGGCGCGGCGAGCCCGGCGGTCGCGACCTGGTACAGCAGCGGCTGGAACAGATGATGGTTGGTGCGATCGAGCACGGTCACGCGCACCGGCGCGCGGGCGAGCGCGCGTGCGGCGAACAGGCCGCCAAAGCCGCAGCCGAGGATCAGCACGTGGGGACGATCGGCCGTCATGCGCGCATTTTGCGTCACAATGCGGCCTCATGGACCTCGCGCAGCTGGTGCAGACCTGGGGCTATCCCGTGGTGTTCCTGGGCACCCTGCTCGAGGGCGAGACGGTGCTGCTGCTGGCGGGCCTGGCCGCGCAGGGAGGTTATCTCGAATTGCAGTGGGTCATTGCGACCGCGTGGGCCGGCGCGGTGACGGGCGAGCAGATCTGGTTCCTCGTCGGGCGGCGCTACGGCGAGCAGCTGCTCGAGCGCTTTCCGCGCCTCTCGCCCGGCGCCGAGCGCGTGCGTGCGCTGCTCGTGCGCCATCACCTTCCGGTCATCCTGTCATTGCGCTTCCTGTACGGCCTGCGCACGGTCGGGCCGATCGCGATCGGCATGAGCCCGGTACCCTGGGCGCGCTTCACTGCGCTAGACTTCGCCGCCGCCGTGATCTGGGCGGTGGTCGTGGCGTCGGCGGGCTACGCGTTCGGCCAGGTGCTGCAGATGTGGCTCGGCGATTTGAAGCGGGTCGAGCACTGGCTCGCGCTGATCCTGATCGCCGCGGGCGCCGCGCTGTGGTGGTTCAGGATCCGCACATCGCATCGGAAGAGGACATAACGCATGGAACTGCCTGCCGCGCTGAAACCGGGCCTCGCCGGCCATGCCGAGCTGATCGTGGGCGAAGAGCACACCGCGCCGCGCGTCGGCAGCGGCAAGGTGCACGTGCTCGCCACGCCGGTGATGATCAACCTGTTCGAGGCCGCGGCGCTCGCCGCCTGCGAGCGGCTGCTGCCGCCGGGCCACCAGTCGCTCGGCACGGTGCTCAACGTGCGCCACATCGCGGCCACGCCGGTGGGAATGAAGGTGCGCGCGCGCGCCGAGGTGACGAAGGTGGAAGGCCGCACGATCTTCTTTCGCCTCGAGGCGCACGACGAGCGCGACCTGATCGGCGACGGCGCGCACGAGCGCGTGGTAGTGAACGTGGCCAAGTTCGACCAGCGGGTACAGGCCAAGCTCGCGCCGCGCTAGCTAGTAGGGGCGGACGCCGAACAGCCAGGCGTGCGAGACCAGAAAGCCGCCGTAGAGCAGCAAGCCGAACGCGGTGCGCACCAGGCCGATCTCGCCCGCGGCGAAGCGGTTGCGGCCCTGCGCGATGGCGACGAACGGGACGTTCGAGGTGAGTGCGGCGAAGCGCTGCCAGTCCGCGCCGTGCGCCTTCGCCTTGCGCATGTCCTGCAGCCGCGTGCCCGCCGCGGCGAGCAGCAGGAAGCTGCCGAAGAAGACCGTCGCCTTGAGCTCGCCGCGCGCCAGGATGTGCGCCCCGGCCCACAGCATGATGCCCCACATCACGGGATGGCGCGTGACGCGGATGATGCCTTGCGCCGGGTGCGGGCGCGCGAGCAGCTTGCCGGCCGCGACCGCGGTCGGGTTCGGCGTCAGCACGCCGCAGGCGAGCAGGATGAACGAGAACGGCATCACCGCCGCGGGCAGCCAGCGCAGCCCGGGCCATAGCGGCGCGAGCGGCGCGGCGCGGTAGGCGAGCGCCATCCACACGATCGCGCCCAGCGTCGCGAGCGAGAACAGCCCGCTGTAGGGACCTTCGCCCAGGCGGCCGGCCAGCGCCGCGCGCAGCGGCGTGCTCGGCAGCACGTGCAGCGCGAGGAAGGCGGCGCAGGCGAGGACCAGGTTGAGCATCGGATCCATGGCGAGGGTCCAAAAAGAAACGAGGATATGCGATGCTCTCGGCTGCCGACAAGCGGGATCGACCGATGCAGCTGCCCGACAATCATCCGCAACGCTTCCAGCTCGCCAACGAGGTTCACGCCCGTCCGCACGAGCCGCTCAAGGCGCCCGAGCGCGCGTTCTACCTCGCGCTGCTGGTGGACGCCGCCGCGCGCGAGCGCGAGCAGGCGCACGTCGCCGCGCTGTGCGAGCGCTACGGCAAGCCCCCCCCGCCGGCGGAGACGATCCATTTCTCGGTCGACCTCGGCCCGCTGCGCCTGCGCTGGGAGCGCCACACCGAGTTCTCGAGCTACACCTTCTATTTGCGCGGAGCGGGCGCCAGGCCGTTCGCCGAGCCGGCGGCGGCCGCGCTGCCGTCCGAGTGGCTGGCGGGAATTCCGGGCCGCACCGTGGTCGCGCTGCACGCCGAGCTGGTCGAGCGGGCCAAGCCGATGCCGGGCGGCTCCGAGATCGCGGCCGCGTTCGGCGGCAACTACGTGGTCGGCGCGGGGGTGGGCGACGGGGCGGGCGCGGCGTTCACCGATTTCCGGGTGCACGCCGACGGCTGCGGCAGGGTGCTGGTGATCGACCGCGAGTTCTCCCGCTTCCAGGCCGGGCGCACGCTGCAGCGCCTGTTCGAGATCGAGACCTACCGCATGATGGCGCTGCTCGCGCTGCCGGTGGCGCGCACGCTGGCGCCGCGCCTGGCGGCGATGGAGCGCGAGCTGGCGCGGGTCGCCGCCGCGCTGGCGCAGGGCGGCGCGGGCGATGACGCGCTGCTCGACCAGCTCACGCGGCTGGCGGCCGAGGTCGAGAGCGCGGTGGGCGAGTCGCGCTACCGCTTCGGCGCGACGCGCGCCTACCACGACCTGGTCAACAGCCGCATCGCCGAGCTGCGCGAGCGCAGGCTGCCGGGCACACAGACGATCCGCGAGTTCATGCAGCGCCGACTCGACCCGGCGATGGCGACCTGCGATTCGACCGCGCGCCGGCTGCTCGAGCTCTCGGAGCGCGTGGCGCGCGCGAGCAATCTGCTTTCCACCCGGGTCGGCGTGGCGCGCGAGCGCCAGAACCAGGAGCTGCTCGCGTCGATGAACCGCCGCGCGCGCCTGCAGCTGCGGCTGCAGGAAACGGTCGAGGGGCTGTCGGTGGTGGCGATCACCTACTACGCGGTGGGGCTGGTCGGCTACGGCGCGAAGGCGCTCGAGGCGGGCGGCCTGCGGGTCGACCCGTCGCTCGCGATGGGAATCGCGATCCTGCCGCTCGCGGCGCTTGCCGCGCTGGGAGCGCGCTACGTGCGGCGCTCGATCGCGCGCGCCGAGAAGTAGCGAATCAGGCCAGCGCTTTGGTGACGATTTCCGCCACGTCGCGCGACAGCCCTTCGGCGTCGCGGATGCGGGTCAGCTGAGCCTTGGCGAGCGCCTGGCGCGCCGGGTCGAAGCGCTTCCAGCGGTCGAAGCCGCGCGCCATGCGCGCCGCGACCTGCGGGTTGAGCTTGTCGAGCGCCAGCACCTGGTCGGCGAGAAAGGCGTAGCCCGCGCCGTCGGCGGCGTGGAAGCGCACGTGGTTGGCGCCGAAGGCGCGGATCAGGGCGTAGACCTTGTTCGGCACCCGGATGTCGAACGCCGGGTGGGAGAGCAGCTCGCGCACCCGCGCGAGCGTGCCGGGCAGGCGCGAGGCGGCCTGCACCGAAAGCCACTTGTCCACCACCAGCGATTCGTCGCGCCATTTCTGGTAGAAGCGCTCGAGCGCGGGCACGCGCTCGGGGCAGTCGCAGTTCGCCAGCAGGCCGAGCGCGGCGAAGGATTCGGTCATGTTGTCCGCGCGCTCGTACTGCGCGAGGCAGATGGAGCGGATCTCGTCGTTGGCCAGCTCCATCAGCAAGCCGAGGCAGAGGTTCCTCAGGGCGCGGCGGCCGGCGGAAGATGCGTCGGGTGAGTAGGGGCCCTTGGTCTCGTTCGCGCGGTAAGCCGCGAGCAGCGGCGCGCGCAGCGCCCCGGCGATGCGCCGCCGCAGCAGGTTGCGCGCGGCGTGCAGCGCGTCGGGGTCGACCAGCGCCATCTGCTCGGCGAGGAACGGCTCCGAGGGCAGTGCCAGCGCCTCGGCCGCGAATGCCGGGTCGGCCGCGCTGTGCTCGAGCACCCGCGCGCAGGCGCGGAGGAAATCCTGCGACGGCTCGCCCGCGCGCTCGAGGACGATGGTCGCCATCAGCCGCTGGCCCGCCTCCCAGCGGTTGAACGCGTCGTCGTCCCCGGCCATGAGGTGGATCAGGTCGGCCTCGGTGTACGGGTAGTTCAGGATCACCGGCGCGGAGAAGCCGCGCAGGAGAGACGGAACCGGCTTTGATTTCAAATTCTTGAATTCGAATTTTTCTTCGAGAGAACGAATCGAAAGAACTTCCTCCTGATCCCCGATCTTCACTGCCAGCGGAATGTGGAAGGGCGGGTTCATCGACTGCTTCACCGTCAGGCTGAAGGTCCCGTTCGCGTAGTCTCCCTTGCAGTCGAGCACCGGCGTGCCGGGGACGTCGTACCAGCGCCTGAACTGGGCCAGGTCGACGCCGCTCGCGTCCTGCATCGCCTGCACGAAGTCGTCGCAGGTCACCGCCTGCCCGTCGTGGCGCTCGAAGTAGAGCTTCATGCCGCGCTGGAAGCGCTCCTCGCCCAGCAGCGTGTGCTGCATGCGCACCACTTCCGCGCCTTTCTCGTACACCGTCATGGTGTAGAAATTGCGGATCTCCATGTACGACTGCGGCCGCACCGGGTGCGCCATCGGGCCGGCGTCCTCGGGGAACTGGGCCGCGCGCAGCATGCGCACTTCGGCGATGCGGGTCACCGCGCGCGAGTAGCTGTCGGCGCCGTATTCCTGGTCGCGGAAAACGGTCAGGCCTTCCTTGAGAGAGAGCTGGAACCAGTCGCGGCAGGTGACGCGGTCGCCGGTCCAGTTGTGGCAGTACTCGTGCGCCACGACGCGGTCGATGGCGAGGTAGTCGCCGTCGGTCGCGGTGTCGGCGCGCGCCAGCACGTACTTGGTGTTGAAGATGTTGAGGCCCTTGTTCTCCATCGCCCCGGAGTTGAAGTCGCCCACCGCGACGATCTTGTACTCGTCCAGGTCGAGCTCGAGGCCGAAGCGGCGCTCGTCCCAGGCGATGGCACGCTTGAGGCAGTCCATCGCCCAGCCGGCCTGGTCGAGCTTGCCCGGCTCGACGTAGACGAACAGCTTCTTGTCCCGGTAGCGGTCCTCGAGCAGCTCGAGCCTGGCTGCCACCAGGGCGAACAGGTAGCACGGCTTGGGGAAGGGGTCCTCGAAGGTCGCGCAGTGGCGCCCGCCGGGCTCGTCGGCCGCCGCCACGCGGTTGCCGTTCGACAGCAGCACCGGATAGGCGGCCCGGTCGGCGTGGATCGTGACGCGGTAGCGCGCCATCACGTCGGGGCGGTCGGTGAACCAGGTAATGCGGCGGAAGCCCTGCGCCTCGCACTGGGTGACGAAGCCGCTCTTGGTCGCGTACAGCCCCTCGAGCTTGGTGTTCTTGTGCGGCAGGATGCGCGACACGGTCTCGAGCGTGAACGCGTCGGGCAGCGCGGGGATCACCAGCCGCTCCGGGTCGAGCGAATACGCGTTGTCGCGCAGCAGCGTGCCGTCGATCGCGACCGACATCAGCTCGAGCTCCTCGCCGTCGAGCGCCAGGGGCGCCCGCGGATCGGCTGCCTTCGGGTTGCGCCGGATGCGAAGTTTCGCCTGCACCAGGGCGTCGTCCTGGCGGATGTCGACGTCGAGCGCCACGTGCTCGACCAGGAAGGGGGGCGGCGCGTAGTCCTTGAGGTAGATCGTCTGCGGCTGAGGTTCGCGCATCTAGCCGCCCAGTCTAGCCGAAGCCATGTTACGAATCAGCGGCCTCAACCGTTGTCTTCCCGGCGCGGCGCGCCGAGCAGCACGGCGCGCTGCTTCTTGTGCGTCACCACCGGGCGGCGCGGCTCGCGCGGCGCCTGCGGCTCGGCCTGGCGCGGCGCCTGCTCGTGCTCCTCGCGTGGTTCCTCGCGCGCGCGGCGGCGCGCTTCCTGGAGCTGGGCCTGGTACTCGTCGTTCGGGTAGGGGATCCCGCGCTGGCCGCCGCCGGGGCGGCCGGCGCGATGCGGGCCCTGGGCGCCGCGCGCCTCGCGGCGCGGCTGCGCGTTGCGGGGCTGACGCGGCTGCTCCCGCCGCGACGCATCGCGCCGCGGCTGATCGCGGCGCGGCTGACCCTGGCGCGGCCGGCGCTCGGGCTCGCGCGGACGGCTGGGCGCGGTCCCCGGCTCGAAGCCCGGGACGATTCTCTTCTCGACCGCGCGATTCATTAGCCGCTCGATCGCGGCCAGCAGCGGCTTTTCCTCGTGCCCGACCAGCGACACCGCTTCGCCGCGTGCTGCCGGCGCGGCCGGTGCGGCCGATGCGGTGCACGTAGTCCTCGGCCACGTGCGGCAGGTCGTAGTTCACCACGTGCGGCAGGACTGTCGATGTCGAGGCCGCGCGCGGCGATGTCGGTCGCCACCAGCACGCGGAGCTCGTCGTCCTTGAAGTCGCCGAGCGCGCGCGTGCGCGCGTTCTGGCTCTTGTTGCCGTGGATCGCGTCGGCCTGGATGCCGTCGCTTGCTCGAGCTGCTCGGCCAGGCTGTTGGCGCCGTGCTTGGTGCGCGTGAAAACCAGCACCTGGCGCCAGTCGTTCGATTTGACCAGGTGCGCCAGCAGCTCGCGCTTGCGCGCGGCATCCACCGGGTGGACGACCTGCGCCACCAGGTCGGCCGGCGTGTTGCGGCGCGCGACTTCGACCGTCGCGGGGTCGTGCATGAAGCCGGCCGCGAGCTTGCGGATTTCGTCCGGAGAAGGTGGCCGAGAACAGCAGGTTCTGGCGTTTCGCCGGCAGCAGCGCGAGGATGCGGCGGATGTCCGGGATGAAGCCCATGTCGAGCATGCGATCGGCTTCGTCGAGCACCAGGATCTCGACCTGGCGACAGGTCCACGGTCTTTTGCTGCACGTGGTCGAGCAGCCGGCCCGGGGTCGCGACGAGGATGTCGACGCCGCGGCGAAGCTCTGCGATCTGCGGGTTGATGCCGACGCCGCCGAAGATCACCGTCGAGCGCAGGTGCTGGTGAGCGCCGTAGGTGCGCACGCTTTCCTGCACCTGGGCCGCGAGCTCGCGCGTCGGAACGAGGATGAGCGCTCTGATTGGACGATGATCGGCCGCCGGTCGCGCCGAGCCTTTGCAGCATCGGCAGCACGAAGCCTGCGGTCTTGCCGGTGCCGGTCTGCGCGGCGGCGAGCAGGTCGCGGCCCGCGAGCACGACCGGGATGGCCTGCAACTGGATCGGGGTGGGCTCGGTATAGCCCTGGTCGGCGACTGCGCGCACAAGCTCTGCGGCAAGGCCGAGGCCTTCGAATGACGTAGTAATAGCGATCTCCTGACGATCGGCCTGCAAGGAACCGGCTCAGGCAGATCTGGTTTCAGGTTTTTTTGATTCGCAGCCCAGGACGGGCCGGGAAACCACTGAGACGCTAACCGGAACACGCGCAACAGAAACCTTGACCGGGATTATACGCTATCACGCCTTCTTCAGCATCTCGGGGTCGATCGGCAGGCGGCGCACGCGCTTTCCGGTGGCGGCGAAGATCGCGCCGGTGAGCGCCGGCGCGAGCGCCGGCAGGCCGGGCTCGCCGATGCCGCCCGGCTTCTCGCGGCTGGGCACGATGTGCACTTCGACGATCGGCATCTCGTCCATGCGCAGCACCGGGTAGCTGTCGAAATTGCCCTGCTCGACCTTGCCGTCCTTGAACGTGATGCGGCCGTACAGCGCGGCGCTCAGGCCGTACACGATCGCGCTCTCGATCTGGCGCCGGATGATCGCGGGGTTGACCGTCATGCCGCAGTCGACCGCGGCCACCACGCGTCGCACCTTCACCTGCCCGTCGTCGGCCACCGAGGCCTCGACCACCTCCGCCACGTAGCTGCCGAAGGACTGCGCCACCGCGATGCCGCGCTGAACGCCGGCGGGCAGCGGCGAGCCCCAGCCGGCCTTCTCGGCCGCCAGCTCGAGCGCGCCCTTGTAGCGCGGCTGCTTGCCGAGCAGCGCGCGGCGGTACTCGAACGGGTCCTTGCCCGCGGCGTGCGCCATCTCGTCGATCATGCTCTCGCTGAAGAAGATGTTCTGCGAGTGTCCGACCGAGCGCCAGAACCAGACCTGCACGCCCGGTTCCTGGCGCGAGTACTCGACGCGCAGGTTGGGAATGTCGTACGGCAGGTCCTGCACGCCCTCGAGCGCGAACTTGTCCACGCCGTTGGGCGGCAGCTTCATGAAGCCGGAGCCCTCCATGATCGAAGGCGAGGCGACCCGCGCGCTGAAGCTCAGCGGATTGCCCGCCGCGTCCAGCCCGACCTTGAAGCGCGCCGCCGACGCCGGGCGGTAGTAGTAGGCGCGCATGTCGTCCTCGCGCGAATAGACCAGCTTCACCGGCTGGCCGGACATCTTGGACAGGATCGTCGCGTCGATGGTGAAGTCGGGCGCGAAGCGCCGGCCGAAGCCGCCGCCGAGGTACATGGTGTGGACCTTGACCTTGCCCGGGTCGACGCTCGCCACCTGGCCGAGGATCCCCTGGGTCGGTCCCTGCGACTGCGTGCCGGCCCAGATCTCCACCTCGCCCGGCTTGACCCAGGCGGTGCAGTTCATCGGCTCCATGCAGGCGTGCGCGAGGTAGGGCGCCTCGTACACCGCTTCGAGCGTCTTGGCCGGCACCGGCGCGGTGACGATGTCGCCCTCGTTTCGGCCGACCTTTCCCGGCAGCCCAGTCGCCTCGGTGAGGCGCTTCGAGATGTCGTCGGAGGATAGCCCGGCGTTCGGGCCGTCGTCCCACTTGATCTCGAGCGCGTCGCGGCCCTTCTTCGCCGCCCAGTAGCCGTCGGCCAGCACCGCGACGCCGTGCGGGGTCTCGAGCACCTGTTTCACGCCGGGGACCGCGCGCGCCTTGCCGTCATCGAACGAGAGCGCCTTGCCGCCGGGCACCGGCGGGCGCGCGAGCACCGCTGTCAGCATCCCGGGCAGGCGCACGTCGAGGCCGAACTTGGCGCTGCCGTTCACCTTCGGCGGCGTGTCGAGCCGCTTCAGGTCCTGTCCAAGGATCGTGAAGCCGCTCGGGTCCTTGAGCTTGGGGTCGGCTGGCACCGGCTGCTGCGCGGCCCTGGCGACGAGCCTGGCGTAGGAGAGCCTCCTGCCGCTCTTGTGGATCACGACGCCCTTGTGCGTGCGGCAGTCGGCCGGCTTCGCCTTCCAGGAGGCAGCCGCGGCCGCGACCAGCATCTCGCGCGCGGCGGCGCCGGCCTTGCGCATCGGCTCCCAGAAACCGCGTATCGAGGCCGAGCCGCCGGTGGCCTGCATGCCGAACATCGGGTTGGCGTAGGCCTTGTCCACCGGCGCCTGCTCGACGCGCACCTTGCTCCAGTCGGCGTCGAGTTCCTCGGCGACCAGCATCGGGATCGCGGTGAGCACACCCTGGCCCATTTCCGACAGGCCGCAAACCACGGTCACGCGCCCGTTGCCGGTGATGCGCAGGTAGGCGTTGGGGCTGAACGCCTGCGCGGCTTCGGCCAGGCGGCCCGCGGCGGGCAGGACGAAGGCGATCACCAGCCCGCCGCCCGTGACGCCGGTGGCCTTGAGGAAGCTGCGGCGCGCGGGCCTGAATGCCGCCTTCATCGCCGCCCCCCCAGCGCCGCCGAGGCATCCTTGATCGCGGCACGGATCTGGTTGTAGGTGCCACAGCGGCAGACGTTGCCGCTCATCGCGGCGTCGATCTCGGCGTCGCTGGGCGACTTGTTCTGCGTCAGCAGCGCTGTCGCGCTCATGATCTGGCCGCTCTGGCAATAGCCGCATTGCGGCACGTCCTGCGCGAGCCAGGCCTTCTGCACCGCCTTGCCGACGTGGGTGAAGTGCAGCGCCTCGATGGTCAGAACGTAGTGGCCGGCCGCCTGCGACAGCGGCGTGCCGCAGGAGCGCACCGGCTTGCCGTCGATGTGCACCGTGCACGCGCCACAAAGCTGCGCGCCGCAGCCGAACTTGGTGCCGGTCAGGCCGAGCTCGTCGCGCAGCACCCACAGCAGCGGGGTGTCGGGGTCGAGCTCGAGGTTTTTCTTCTTGCCGTTGATGGTCAGCGAAATCATGCGCGGGATGTCCCTCTGGTCGGCGTGGAGAGGAATTCAGGCAATGCGGATTATGCGCAACTCTCCGGCGCGGCGTCGAGTCGCGGTTCGATGCTCGTGCAGTCCCGGGACTGTCGGGACGGCACGACGCGCGCACAGATTACTTTTGTGCGGCGGCGGCGTCTCTCTTCTGGTCCAGGCGCGCGATCAGGCCTTCGATGCCGCCATCGCGCACCTGCTGCGCGAACTCGCTGCGGTAGGTCGCCACCAGGCTGACGCCGTCGAATACGATGTCGTAGATCTTCCAGCCGTCCGGCGTTTTCTCCATCCGGTAGTCGACCTGGACCGCCGGCCGCCCGGGACTGAGGTAACTGTTGCGCACGGTGACGTCGGTGTCGCCCGGATCCATGCGCGTCGGCTTGACCTCCATCTTCTGCCCCTGGTAGGTGCCGATGGCGTTGGAATAGGTCCGTATCAGCATGTTGCGGAACCCGCTCACCACCTGCTCCTGCTGCGCGGGGCTGGCCTTGGACCAGTTGCGGCCGAGCGCGAGCTGCGTCATGGCACGGAAGTCGACGTGGGGCAGGATCTTCCGCTCGGCCAGCGCGAGCGCCTTCTGCTTGTCGCCCGCCTGCAGCGCCTTGTCCTTCAGGATCGCATTCATCACGTCGTCGGTGATCTGGCGCACCAGCGCGTCCGGGCCGAGCTCGGCGGCGCCGGCGGCCGGGACGGACAGGACGAGGGCCAACAGGAACGTCTGCATGAGTTTCATGCCGGCACCTTACACCGGGTTGGAGCGCTCGGCGAGGAACGCGGACAGCACCTGCGCCGTGTGCGACTTTGTTCCGGGCAAAAAGTTCTCCGGCGCGCCCTGCAGCACCACGCGCCCGCCGCCGTCGCCGCCCTCGGGGCCGAGGTCGATGATCCAGTCGGCCTCGGCGATGACGTCCAGGTTGTGCTCGATCACCAGCACCGTGTTGCCGGCGTCGACCAGGCGGTGCAGCACGCGGATCAGCTTCTCGACGTCGGCCATGTGCAGGCCCGACGGTGGGCTCGTCGAGCACGTACAGCGTGTGCGGCGCCTCTGGCCGCGCCGCGGCACCTCGTCGCGCACCTTGCAGCTCGGTCACGAGCTTGATGCGCTGCGCCTCGCCGCCGGAGAGCGTCGGGCTCTGCTGGCCCAGCGTGAGGTAGCCCAGGCCGACGTCCTGCAGCAGGCGCAGCGCGTGGTGGATCGACGGCATGCGCGGCGAAGAATTCGACCGCCTCGTCGACGCTCATCGCCAGCACGTCGCCGATGTTCCTGCCGCGCCAGCGCGGCGCCAGCGTCTCGGGGTTGAAGCGCTGCGCCGCCGCAGGCCTCGCAGGGCACCTTCACGTCGGGCAGGAAGCTCATCTCGATCGTCTTGCATCGCCCTGGCCCTCGCAGGCTGCGCAGCGGCCGCCCGCCGGTGTTGAACGAGAAGCGGCTCGGCGTCTAGCCGCGCATGCGCGCCTCGGCGGTGTCGGCGAACAGCCGGCGGATCTGCGTCCCAGAAGCCGACGTAGGTGGCGGGGCAGGAGCGCGGCGTCTTGCCGATCGGCGTCTGGTCGACTTCGAGCACGCGGTCGACGTGTCCAGCCCTCGATCCCTTGCAGCCGCGCGGCAGTCCGGCCTGGCGGTCGCGCTGCTGCACGAGGCGTGCAGGTTCGCAGCAGCACGTCGCGCGCGAGCGTGGACTTGCCCGAGCCGCGACACGCCGGTCACGACCGCAGGCGCCCGAGCGGCAGGCGCAGGTCGACGTGCTTCAGGTTGTGCAGGTCGCGCCCATGACCTCGAGCGCCGGCGCCGCGCGCGCTCACCGGCGCGGCGCGGCTGCAGCGGGTGGCGCAGCGGTGCGCGAGGAAGCGGCCGGTGAGCGAGTCGGGCAGTCGCCATCAGGTCCGCGGCCGTGCCCTGCGGCCACCACGCGCCCGCCGCGCTTGCCGGCGCCGGGGCCGAGGTCGATGACGTGGTCGCGCGCGGCGGATCGTGTCCTCGTCGTGCTCGACCACCACCAGCGTGTTGCCCTTGGCCTCGAGCTTCTCCAGCGTGTCGAGCAGGATCCGGTTGTCGCGCGGGTGCAGGCCGATGGTCGGCTCGTCGAGGATGTAGCACACGCCGCGCAGGTTGCGAGCCGAGCTGCGCCGCGAGGCGGATGCGCTGCGCCTCGCCGCCGGAGAGCGTCGGCGCCGACGCGGTCGAGCGTGAGATAGCCCAGGCCGACCTCGTCGAGGAAGCCGAGCGCGGCTCTGCAGCTCGGCCACGAGGTCGCGCGCGATCTCGCGCCTCGCGGCCGTTCGAGCGCCGAGCTCGCGCGAAGCAGCCGCGCGCAGTCGCGCCGACCGGCTGCGCGCCGTAGTCGGCGATCGATCTTGCCGCGCCAGCGCACCGCGAGCGCCTCGCGGTTCAGGCGCTTGCCGCCGCAGTCCGGGCAGGGCTCGTCGCACCTCGAGCCTGTTCGATCCGACGAAGTCGTGCACGCTGGTCCTCGGTCGCCGGCTGCGCCGAGTCGTTCCGTCGTCCCAGCTCGACTGCTCGCGCGAGTTTCAGGCCGGTGCCGTAGCAGCCCGGGCACCAGCCGTGCTTGCGAGTTGTACGAGAACAGGCGCGGGTCGAGCTCGGCGAAGCTGCGCGCCGCAGGACGGGCAGGCGCGCTTGGTCGAGAAATCGCCTGCGTGCAGCGTCGAGCTCGACCGCGCGCCTTGGCCCTGCAGGCCGCTTCGGCCAGCGCGTCGAGGTCGGCGAGCAGGTGCACGCACGCCCTTGCCGAGCTCGAGCGCGCGTCGCCAGCGCCGCGCGCAGCTCGCGCCTCGTTTTCCGGCGCCACGCGCAGGTCGGCCACCGGCAGCTCGATGCGTGTGCTCCTTGAAGCGGTCGAGGCGCGGCCACGGATCGAGCGGCAGGAACTCGCCGTCCACGCGCAGGTGGTGTAGCCCTTGCGCCTTGGCCCACTTGGCGAGATCGGTGTAGACGCCCTTGCGGTTGATCACCAGCGGCGCGAGCAGGCCGATGCGCTGGCCGCGGTAGCTCGCGCAGGATGCGCGCCGCGATCGCGTCCGACGCTCTGCGGCTCGATCGGCACGCCGCAATCGGGGCAGTGCTGGGTGCCGAGCTTGACGAACAGCAGGCGCAGGAAGTGGTAGATCTCGGTCAGCGTGCCGACCGTGCTCTTGCGGCCGCCGCGGCTGGTGCGCTGCTCGATCGCGACCGTCGGCGGGATGCCGCAGATCGCGTCGACGTCGGGGCGCGAGGCCGGCTGCACGAACTGGCGCGCATAGGCGTTGAGCGACTCGAGGTAGCGGCGCTGCCCCTCGGCGAACAGGATGTCGAACGCGAGCGTGGACTTGCCCGAGCCCGACACGCCGGTGACCACGCTGAACGGTCGCGCGGGATCTCGACGTCGATGTTCTTGAGGTTGTGCTCGCGCGCGTTGTGGATGCGGATGCGCTCGTTGCCGACGGTAGCGCGCGCCGCGGAGGCTGCTCTGCCGTCTCGCTTGCGGAATTTGCCGTCGTGGCCAAGCGCGCTGTTCGTACTCGCGCAGCGCCTTGCCCGGTATGCGAGGTCGCGTGCTCCATCACCTGCGCCGGCGTGCCCTCGCACACCAGCTCGCCGCCGGCCTCGCCGCCCTCGGGGCCGAGGTCGAGACCCAGTCGGCGGCGCGGACCACGTCGAGGTTGTGCTCGATCACCACCAGCGAATGCCCTGCCGCGATCAGCGGCGGAACGCCCGCAGCAGCTTGGCGATGTCGTCGAAGTGCAGGCCCGGTGGTCGGCTCGTCGAACAGGAACAGCTTGCCCTTGCGCGCCAGCGGCTGCCGAGCTGGCCGCTCTTCGCGCCTCGCGCCAGGTGGCCGGCGAGCTTCAGGCGCTGCGCCTCGCCGCCGGACAGCGTCGGCACCGGCTGGCCGAGGCGCAGGTACTCCAGGCCGACGTCGGCCAGCGGCTGCAGGCGCGCGCTCGACCTCGCGCTCGCCGGCGAAGAAGGCGAGCGCCTCGGCGACCGTCAGCTCGAGCACGTCGCGACGATAGCTCGCTGCCGTCGCACATGCGACCTCGAGCACCTCGGCGCCGGAAGCGCTTGCCGTCGCAGTCGGGGCAGCGCAGGTAGACGTCGGACAGGAACTGCATCTCGACGTGCTCGAAGCCGTTGCCGCCGCAGGTCGGGCAGCGGCCGTTGCCGGCGTTGAAGCTGAACGTGCCGGCGGTGTAGCCGCGCTCCTTCGCCAGCGGCGCGCGCGCGAACAGCGCGCGGATCGCGTCGAAGGCGCCGACGTAGCTCGCCGGATTGGAGCGCGTGGTCTTGCCGATCGGCGACTGGTCGACCATCACCGCCTCGGCCACCCGCTCCGCGCCGCGCAGCGCGCGGTGCGCGCCCGGCGCCTCGGTCGGCTTGCCCTTGGCCTTGAGCAGCGCGCGGTAGAGCACGTCCTGCACCAGCGTCGACTTGCCCGAGCCCGAGACGCCGGTGACGCAGACCAGGCGCTGCAGCGGGATCGCGACGTCGACGTTCTTCAGGTTGTGCTCGGTTGCGCCCTCGATCAGCGAGGCTTGTCGCCTGAATCATTCAGTCTGGTAGATGCCTGAATCAGCACGCTTCCGTCCGGACAGGTACTGCGCGGTCAGGGTGTCGCGCTGCTTCAGTTCCTGCGGCGCGCCGAAGAACACGATCTCGCCGCCGCGCTCGCCCGGGCCGGGGCCCATGTCGAGGATGCGGTCGGCGGCGAGCATGATCTGCGGGTCGTGCTCGACCACGACCAGCGAGTTGCCCGCGTCGCGCAGGCGCCGCATGACCTCGATCACGCGCCCCATGTCGCGCGGGTGCAGGCCGATCGAAGGCTCGTCGAGCACGAACAGCGTGTTCACCAGCGAGGTGCCGAGCGCGGTGGTGAGGTTGATGCGCTGCACCTCGCCGCCCGAGAGCGTGCGCGACTGGCGGTCGAGCGTGAGATAGGCGAGCCCGACCTCGCACAGGTAGCGCAGCCGCGAGCGCAGCTCGATGAGCAGCAGCGCGGTCGCCTCGTCCACCGGCGCGGGCAGCGCGAGCGCGTCGAAGAACCCGCGCACGCGCTCGATCGGCAGCAGCATCAGGTCGTGGATCGAGTGCGGCCCGATGCGCCACAGCGTCGCGTCGGGCTTGAGCCGCGCGCCGCCGCAGGCCGGGCACTCGGCGTGTAGGCCGCGGTACTTGGACAGCAGCACGCGGATGTGCATCTTGTAGGCTTTCGACTCGAGCCACTTGAAGAAGCGCCGCACGCCGTACCAGGTGCCGGGCCAGCTCTTGCGCCAGCTCACCCATTCGGGCTCGCCTTCGAGGACCCAGGTCTTGTGTTCCTGAGAGAGTTCTCTCCATGGGACGTCCAGGGGGATTCCTCTCTTTTTCGCGTACTTGGCCAGGTCGTCCTGGCACTCCTTGAAGCTCGCGGTCTGCCACGGACGCACCGCGCCCTGGCGCAGAGTCTTCGACTCGTCCGGGATGACCAGCCCGAAGTCGACGCCGATCACGCGCCCGAAGCCGCGGCAGGTCTCGCACGCGCCGAGCGGCGAATTGAACGAGAACGCCGCCGGCACCGGATCGGCGTAGTGAATGTCGCACTCCGCGCAGTGCAGGTCGGAAGAGAACCTCCAGGTCTCATCATCGGTGTGAACGTTGACCTTTCCCTGGCCGACCCGCAGCGCGGCCTCCAGCGCTTCGATCACGCGCGCGCGCCCGGCGCCCGAGAGACGCAAGCGGTCCTGCACCACCTCGAGCAAGGCCTTGGAGCGGGCGTGGATGCGGCTGTAGCCCTGGCGCTCGAGCAGCTGCAGCACCTCCTGCTCGCTGAAGTTCTTCGGCACCGGCACCGGGAAGGCGATCACCAGGCGCGGGTCGCCGTGCTCGGCGCAGCGTCGCTCGAGCGCGCCGTAGATCGAATCCGGCGTGTCGCGCGTCACCGGCCTGCCGCAGCCGCGGCAAGTCAGCGTCGCCGCGCGCGCGTAGAGCAGCTTGAGGTGATCGTTCAGCTCGGTCATCGTGCCGACCGTCGAGCGCGAGGTGCGCACCGGATTGGTCTGGTCGATCGCGATGGCGGGCGGTATGCCTTCGATCGCGTCCACCCGGGGCTTGTCCATGCGGTCCAGGAACTGGCGCGCGTAGGGGCTGAAGGTCTCGACGTAGCGGCGCTGGCCTTCGGCGTAAAGCGTGTCGAACACGAGCGACGACTTGCCCGAGCCCGAGACGCCGGTGACCACCACCAGCTCGCCGGTCGGAATCGAAAGCGTGAGGTTCTTGAGGTTGTTCTGCCGGGCGCCGCGGACGACGATCGCCTCGGCCGGAAAGGATTCGGGTTTCACGGATACGCAATGCCTGGAGGAGGCGTATTGTTATGGTCTGGCGAAGACCACGCAAGGACGACGCGTTGAAGCTGCGCAAGCTCTTCTTTTTAACGGCGATCCTGTGCCTGCCGGTCCTCGCGCGCGCGGCCGCGCCGGTGATGGTGCTGACGATCGACGGCGCGATCGGGCCGGCGACCTCGGACTACGTCCACCGCGGCCTCGAGGCGGCGCAGAACGACGGCGCGCAGCTGGTGGTGCTGAAGATGGATACTCCCGGCGGCCTGAGCAGCGCGATGCGCGAGATCATCAAGGACATCCTCGCCTCGCCGGTGCCGGTGGCGGCCTACGTCGCACCCTCCGGGTCGCGCGCCGCGAGCGCCGGGACCTACATCCTGTACGCGAGCCACTTCGCGGTCATGGCGCCGGCGACCAACCTGGGCGCGGCCACCCCGATCCAGATCGGGGCGCCGTCGGCGCCTGCGCCGGCGAACGGGAAGAGCGGCAGCAAGGGCGGGCAGGGCGGCAGCACGCTCGAGCACAAGATGGTGAACGACGCCTCGGCCTACATCCGCGGGCTGGCGCAGATGCGCGGGCGCAACGCCGAGTGGGCCGAGCGCGCGGTGCGCGAGGCGGTGAGCCTGTCGTCCAGCGAGGCCGCCAAGATGCACGTGGTCGACTTCATCGCCGACAGCGTCCCGGCGCTGCTCGGGAAGCTCGACGGGCGCAAGGTGACGGCGGCGGGAGTCGAGCGCACGCTGCATCTCGCCGGCGCCAGGATCGACAGCTTCGAGCTCGGCTGGCGCACCCGGCTGCTGGGCGTGATCACCGATCCGAGCGTCGCCTACCTGCTGGTGCTGCTCGGCATTCTCGCGGTGATCTTCGAGTTTTCCAATCCCGGGCTGGTGCTGCCCGGCGTGGTGGGCGCGATCTGCATTCTGCTCGGGATGTACGCCTTCCAGCTGCTGCCGGTGAACTACGCCGGCCTGGGGCTGATCCTGCTGGGCATCGCGTTCATGGTCGGCGAGGCTTTCCTGCCCGCGTTCGGCTCACTCGGCATAGGCGGGCTGATCGCGTTCGTGATCGGCTCGATCATCCTGATCGACAGCGACGCGCCGGGGTTCGCAATTCCCTATGCGCTCATCGGCGGCATCGCCGCCGCGAGCGCGGCGTTCCTGATCCTGGTGGTCGGCATGCTCGTCAGGGGCCGCCGCCGCCCGGTGGTGAGCGGGCGCGAGGAGATGATCGGCGCGAGCGGCATCGCGCTGGAGGACATCCAGGGCGAGGGCTGGGCGCGCGTGCACAGCGAAACCTGGCGCGTGCGCTCGAGCGCACCGCTGGTCAAGGGCCAACGCTTGCGCGTCACCGCAATCGAGGGCCTGACATTGAACGTGGTGGCGGAACCCGGTAACGGCAACGGAGGATAGCGATGCCATTCGGTCTCGGCTTCAATTTCGTCTACGGCGTGCTGATCATTGTCATCGTGCTGGCGTTTGCGTCGCTGCGCATCCTGCGCGAGTACGAGCGCGGCGTGATCTTCCTGCTCGGGCGCTTCTGGAAGGTGAAGGGGCCGGGACTGATCCTCGTCATTCCGGGCATCCAGCAGATGGTGCGAATGGACCTGCGCACCGTGGTGCTCGACGTGCCGAGCCAGGACGTCATCTCGCGCGACAACGTCTCGGTCAAGGTCAACGCGGTGGTGTACTTCCGGGTCGTGGACCCGGAGAAGGCGGTCATCCAGGTCGCCGACTACCTCGGCGCCACCAGCCAGCTGGCGCAGACCACGCTGCGCGCGGTGCTCGGCAAGCACGAGCTGGACGAGATGCTGGCCGAGCGCGAAAAGCTCAATCTCGACATCCAGACCGTGCTCGACACGCAGACCGACGCCTGGGGCATCAAGGTCGCGAACGTCGAGATCAAGCACGTCGACCTCGACGAGAGCATGGTGCGCGCGATCGCCCGCCAGGCCGAGGCCGAGCGCGAGCGGCGCGCCAAGGTGATCCACGCCGAAGGCGAGCTGCAGGCCGCCGAGAAGCTGCTGCAGGCGGCGCCATGCTCGCCACCCAGCCCGAGGCGATGCAGCTGCGCTACCTGCAGACTCTGACCGAGATCGCCAACGACAGGAGCAACACGATCGTCTTTCCGGTGCCGGTCAACCTGCTCGGCGCCCTGGGGGAATTGGTGAAGCGCAGCGGCAACTGAGCGCGCAGCGTCGCCGCCGCGCCGCGCCATGCTGATCCTCGACGACGCGGCGGTTCGGCGCCTGCTGCGGCCGGGCGCGCTGCTCGCGGCCATGCGGCGCGCGCTGGCCGACTTCTCGGCCGGCCGGGTGCTGCAGCCGCTGCGTACCGTCATGGAGCTGCCCCAGCCGGGCAGCCTGCTGTTCGTCAAGCCCGCGCTCGCGGGAGGCGCGCTGATCACCAAGCTGATCACCCAGATGCCGGAGAACGCCCTGCGCGGGCTGCCGACCATGCTCGCGACCATCGTCCTGCTCGACCCGGAGACGGGCCGGACGCTCGCGCTGATCGACGCGACCTGGCTCAGCGCGCAGCGCACCGCGGCGGTCTCGGCCGTCGGCGCGGAGCTGCTCACGCCCGCCGGCCCGAAAGTCGTCGCGCTGCTCGGCAGCGGCGCGCTCGCGCGCAGCCACGCGGCCGCGCTGCGCGCGGTTCGGCCGCTCTCCGAGCTGCGCGTCTGGAGCCGTGATCCGGCCAACGTGGCGCGCTGCGCCGCCGACACGGGCGGCGTTGCCTGCGCGAGCGCGCAGGAAGCCGTGCGCGGCGCCGACATCGTGTGCACCGTCACCAACGCCTCCGAGCCGGTGCTGCGCGGCGCCTGGCTCAAGCGCGGCGCGTTCGTCGCCGCGGTCGGCGCGCCGCGGCCCGGCTGGCGCGAGCTCGACGACCAGGCGATGGCGAACGTCGTCGTTGCCGACAGCCGCGAGGCGGCGCAGAAGGAATCGGGCGACGTGATTCTGTCGGGCGCGAAGGTCTACGCGGAGATCGGCGAGCTGATTCTCGGCCGCCGCGCGCTGCCGCCGGCGGGCGCGACGGTGATCTTCAAGTCGCTCGGCCAGGCGGTCGAGGACGCGCTCGCCGCGCGCCTGGTGTACGACGCCGCGCTCGCCGAGCGCGAAGGTCGGGAATTTGCGCTAGATCAATAGCGTCCTGCGGGCCTGACCTAGGCTCTGGCCATGAACGAAGTGCAAGCCTCGGCGGTGCCGATCGGGGTCGTCGAGGAGGTATCGGGACCGGTGGTCGATATCGCCTGCAGCGGCGCGCTGCCGGGGATGCACGACGCGCTCAGGGTCGAGCTCGACGGCGGCGAATGCGTGCTCGAGGTGCGCCACCACCTCGATGCCCGGCGGCTGCGCGCGGTCGCGCTGCACGCCACCGCGGGGATGCGCCGCGGCTGCGCCGTCTACTCCACCGGCGGCCCCCTCAGGGTGCCGGTCGCACAGGCCTGTCTCGGCCGGGTGCTGGACGTGTTCGGCGCGCCGCTCGACGGCGGGCCGGCGCTCCCGCGCGATACGCTGCGCGCGGTGTCGCAGCCGCCGGCGCCGATCGCCGAGGTCAAGGGACCGGAGGCGATCCTGGAGACCGGGATCAAGGTGATCGACCTGCTATGCCCGTTCGTCCAGGGCGGCAAGACCGGCCTGTTCGGCGGCGCGGGTGTGGGCAAGACGGTGCTGATCATGGAGTTCATGCACGCTATCGCGTCGCTGCACCAGGGCGTATCGGTGTTCGCCGGCGTGGGCGAGCGCATTCGCGAGGCGCATGAGCTGTGGCGCGAGATGCAGGCCGCCAAGGTGCTGCCGAACACGGTGCTGGTGTTCGGCCAGATGGACGAGTCGCCAGGCGTGCGCTTCCGCGCCGGCGCGACCGCGCTGACTTACGCCGAGTACCTGCGCGACACGCTCGGCAAGGAAGTGCTGGTGCTGATGGACAACGTGTTCCGCTTCGTGCAGGCCGGGAGCGAGATCTCGGGACTGCTCGGGCGGATGCCGGCAACGGTGGGCTACCAGCCGACGCTGTTGACCGAGGTTGCCGACCTGGAGGAGCGCATCGCCTCGACCCGCACCGGAACCATCACCGCGGTGCAGGCGGTCTACGTGCCCGCCGACGACATGACCGACCCGGCGGTGAGCGCGATCCTGGCGCACCTGGACACGCTGGTGATCCTGTCGCGCGAGCAGACCGGCCGCGGCATCTATCCGGCGGTCGATCCGCTGCAGTCGCAAAGCCACCTGCTCGACCGGCGCGTGGTCGGCGACCGGCACTACGAAGTCGCGCGCGCGGTGCGCGAGCACCTGGCGCGCTACCAGGAGCTGGAGGACATCATCGCCATGCTCGGCCTGGAGGCGCTGTCGGGAGACGACCGGCAGGTGGTGCAGCGCGCGCGCCGCCTGCAGCGCTACCTCAGCCAGCCGTTCCACGTCGTCGCCGAGCACACCGGCATGCAGGGGGTCTCAGTCCCGCTCGGGCAGACGCTAACCGACTGCGAGGCGTTTCTGCGCGGCGACCACGACGCGACGCCCGAGGAAAAGTGCTACATGCGGGGAGCGATGGCGTGACCGCGTTTACGCTTCACCTGCAGTCGGCCACCCAGTACGTGAAGCTGGACGACGTCGGGAGCTTCGTCGCGCGCGACGCCTCGGGCGCCTTCGGCCTGCTGGCGCGCCACGAGCGCATGATGACCGCGCTCGGCTTCGGCCTGGCGCGAATCTGCAGCACGGCAGGCGCCTGGCACTATGTCGCGCTGCCAGGCGGGGTGGCGTATTTCGTCGACGGCGAGCTCTTCGTGTGCACGCGCCGCTTCGTGCTCGGCGACGACTATCGCACGGTGTCCGCCGCGGTGGGGCAGACCCTGCTCGCCGAGGAGGAGGCGCTCAAGAGCCTGAAGCAGAGCGTCAACCGGCTCGAGCACGAGATGCTGCGCCGCCTGTGGCGCCTGAACTGGCGCGAGGCCTGAGGCGATGCCCCAAGGAGACGGCAGGCAGCTGCGCAAGGCGGTCGAGCGCGAAGCAGGCCAGCTGCAGCGCGCCGAGCGCGAGCGCTCGCGCCTGATCGCGCAGACGGTATACCTGGGCAGCCTGGCGCTGATGCTGGTCGTCCCGGTGGTGGCAGGCGCCTACCTCGGGCGCTGGATCGACGGCCTGTTCGCCGGCTACTCGATCCGCTTCACCGTCAGCCTGATCGTGCTCGGGGTCGCGGTCGGCGCGCTGAACGTCTACCTTTTCGTGCGCGAGCGACGCTGATGGGAAGCGGCGAATCCGCATTGTTCCACCTCGGGCCGCTCGCCATCAGCCTCACGGTGGCAACGACCTGGGGCATCATGCTGGCGCTAGGCGCGTTCAGCGTGCTGGCGACCCGGCGCCTGAGCGACGATCCGGGCACGCTGCAGAGCGCGCTCGAGGGCGCGGTGCTCGCGCTCGAGGCGGCGATCGCGTCCGTGTTCCCGCAGCGCCCGCGCATGCTGCTGCCGTTCGTCGGCACGCTATGGGTGTTCCTGGTCGCGGCCAACCTGCTCGGCATCGTGCCCGGGCTGCACTCGCCGACGCGCGACCTCTCGCTCACCGCCGCGCTCGCGGTCCTGGTGTTCCTCTCGGTGCACTGGTACGGCATCCGCTCCGACGGACTGCGAAACTACCTGCGCCACTACCTGTCGCCCAACCCGATCATGGTCCCGTTCCACATCATGAGCGAGCTGTCGCGCACCGTCGCGCTCGCGGTGCGCCTGTTCGGCAACATGGCGAGCCTGGAAATGGCGGCCCTGATGGTGCTGCTGCTGGCCGGTTTCCTGGTCCCGGTGCCGGTTCTGCTGCTGCACGTGATCGAGGCGCTGGTGCAGGCCTACATCTTCGGCATGCTCGCGTTGGTGTACATCGCGGGCGGCATCCAATCCCAGGAACTGACCAAGGAAAAGAAGGAGTCTCGAACATGACCGCAACAGGATGGCTCGTCATCGTTTCAAGCGCAGCGGCGCTGCTCGCGATCGCGATCGGGGTGATCGGCCCGGCGATCGCGATGGGGCGCGCGATCTCGCAGGCACTGGACGCGCTCGCGCGCCAGCCCGAGCTCGAGAACTCGATCACCCGCACGCTGTTCATCGGCCTGGCGATGATCGAGTCGCTCGCGATCTACGTGCTGGTGATCGTGCTGATCGTGCTGTTCCGCAACCCCATGCTCGAATACCTGCTGAAGTGACGCCATGCAACTCGATCTGACCAGCTTCGTCCTCGAGCTGATCAATTTCGCGGTGCTGGTGTGGATCCTGCACCGCTTCCTGTACAAGCCGGTGCTGGCCGCGATCGACCGGCGCCGCGCCGCGGTCGAAGGCTCGCTTGCTCAAGCCAAGACGGCGCGCGACGAGGCCGCGGCGCTCAAGACGCAGGTCGAGCAGCGGCTCGCGAGCTGGGAGCGCGAGCGTGCCGAGGCCAAGGGCAAGCTCGCGGCCGAGCTCGCGGCGCAGCGCGAGAAGGCGCTGGCGCAGACGGTGCGCGCCGCCGAGCAGGAGCGCGCCCGGCTCGCCGCGCTGCAGGCCAAGCAGGAGCTCGAGCGCCGCAACGCGGACCAACAGCGCGCGCTCGAGCAGGCCTCGGCATTCGCCGCGCGCCTGCTCGAGCGCGTCTCCGGCCCCGAGCTGGACGCGCGCCTGGTGGAGCTGCTGGCGGCGGACCTCGCCGCATTGCCGGACGAGAAGCGCCTGCCGCTGGCCGAGGCGGCGCGCACGGCAGGCGGCAGCGTCGCGGTGCAAAGCGCACGTCTGCTGCCGCAGGCCGTGCGCACGCGGCTTGAGCAGGCGCTGTCGCAGAGCCTCGGCGTCGAGTGCCGCGCGCAGTACGCGGTCGACGCGTCGCTGCTGGGCGGGGTGCGCGTGGCGCTCGGATCGTGGCTCTTGCAGGCGGACCTTAACGACGAGCTGCGCTTTTTTTCCGGCGCGGCGCGCGATGCCCGCTGAGGCCGTGCCCGCGTCGGCGATCGAGCGCAGCGCGGCACGGCTGCGCGGCTACCGCTTCGCGCTGCGCGTGGCCGAGCGCGGGCGGGTGCTCTCGGTCGGCGACGGCGTGGTGTGGATCGACGGCCTGCCTTCGGCCGCAATGGACGAGCTGCTGCGTACCGAGGACGGCAGCACCGCGCTGGTGTTCCACCTCGGGCGCGCGCGCGTCGGCGCGATCCTGCTCGAGCAGGCAGCGGGGCTGCGCGCCGGCGCCGCGGCGATGCTCACCGGCGAGCGCCTGGCGCTCGGCGTGGGCGACGAGCTGCTGGGCCGCATGGTCGATCCGCTCGGCCTTCCGCTCGACGGCGGCGCGGCCCCGCGCTGCGCGACGCGACGGCCGCTCGACGGGCCTTCGCCGCCGATCCTGGCGCGCGAGTTCGTCGACCAGCCGCTGTACACCGGCAACAAGATCGCCGACACCATGATCCCGATCGGCCGCGGCCAGCGCCAGCTCCTGATCGGCGACAACGGCACCGGCAAGACGACCTTCGCGCTCGACGTGGTGCTCAACCAGAAGGGGCGCGGAGTGAGCTGCGTCTACGTCCTGATCGGGCAGAAGCGCTCCACTGTGGCGTTCGTGGCCGACACCCTGCGCCGCCTCGGTGCGCTCGAGTACACCACGCTGGTGGTGGCCGAGGCCACCGCGCCGCCCGGCCTGAAGTATCTCGCGCCCTACGCCGGCTGCGCCATCGCCGAGGCCTGGATGGAGGCCGGCCGGCACGCGCTGGTGGTGTACGACGACCTGTCGACCCACGCCCGCATCTACCGCGAGCTGTCGCTGCTGCTGCGCCGCCCGCCGGGGCGCGAAGCCTACCCGGGCGACGTGTTCTACCTGCATGCGCGGCTGCTCGAGCGCTCGACCTGCCTCGCCGCGGCCCGCGGCGGCGGCAGCATGACGGCACTGCCGATCGTCGAGACCGAGCAGGGCGAGATCGCGGCCTACATCCCGACCAACCTGATTTCGATCACCGACGGCCAGGTCTACTTCGACCGCCAGCTGTTCGCCTCGGGCGTCCTGCCGGCGATCGACGTGCGGCGCTCGGTCTCGCGCATCGGCGGCAAGGCGCAGCCCGAGGCGATCAAGCGCGAGGCGGCCCGGATGAAGCTCGATTACCTGCAGTTCCTCGAGCTGGAAGTGTTCTCGCGCTTCGGCTCGCGGCTGGAAGCGGGCTTGCGCGCGCGCCTCGCGCATGGCCGGCTGCTGCGCAGCGTGCTCAAGCAGGAGCCGCTCAGCCCGCTGCCGCCCGAAGCGCACTTGGCGTGGATGAGGGCCTACAACGAGGGCCGGCTCGACGGCCTCGAGGGCGAGGCGCTGCGGGCAGAGCTCGACCGGCTCGCTGCCACCGCGTCGCCCCTATGAGCCGGCGGCACCAGATCGAGGCGCGGGTGGCCGCCTACGGCGACGTGCGCGCGATTCTCTCGGCGATGAAGAACATCGCGCTCACCGAGTTGCGCAAGCTGGGCAGCCAGCTCGAGCAGCAGCGGCGCGCGATGGCGACCATCGAGCGCGCGGCGGGCGATTTCGCGCGCTTCTACGCCCCGCCCGGAGCGGCGGCGATGGGGCGCGGGGTGTGCGTCGCGATCGGCTCGGAGCGCGGCTTCTGCGGCGAGTTCAACGAAACGCTGGCCGGCGCGGCGCGCGCGCGCGGCGAGCCCCTGCTGCTGGTCGGCACGCGCCTGGCCGAGCGCCTGGGCGAGCAGGTCGAGGCCGACGTGCTGCCCGGCGCGAGCGTGGCCGAGGAGCTGCCGACGGTGCTCGAGCGCGTCGCGGCCTGGCTCGAGCGCGCACAGCGCGAGGCGCCCTCGGCGCCACTGCGCGTCAGCGTGCTGTACGAGGATCCCGACGCGCTGGCGCCCACGGCGAGGATGATCGCGCCGCTGCCGCTGCCCGACAAGCCGCCGCGCGAGCGCGGCTACCCGCCGCGGCTGACGCTGCCGCCGGCGCAATTCTTCGCCGCGCTCGCCGAGCAGGCGCTGCTCATGTCGTTGCAGGGGGCGTTCTCGCTCTCGCTGATCGCCGAGAACCGGCGCCGGCTCGATCACATGGACGGCGCGCTGCGCCGCCTGGACGAAACCACCGCAATTCTGGCGCGGCGCGCCAACGTCTACCGCCAGGAGGAGATCACCCAGGAGATCGAGGTGATCATGCTCAGCGCGGAGGCGCTGCGGACCGACTGACTCCGCGCCGGCTCAGGGCCGGATGTACGACCAGCCTTCGGACTGGCGCTTCATGATCTCAATCACGCCGCCGGGCACGACGGTCGCGCCGCCCACGAGGTCGGCCTTGGTGACTTTCATCTTCTTCATCGTGGTGGCGCAGGCGGCCAGCTCGACGCTGCTGTCGAGCGCGGCGTTGAGGCGCGGGGCCACCTTCGAGTCGGCCTTGAGCATATTCAGCCCCGGGCCGTAGGCCACGATCTCGATCGTTACCTTGTCTTTGCCCAGCGCCTGCTGCATGTTCTCGGCGTTGTTGAGCGCGAGGTTCCACTTCGCCGGATCGTTGTCGCTGACCTGAATGACGGCGTGCGTCATCGCTTTTTCCCCCTGCGCCAGCGCCGCGGGGGCGGCGGCGAAGCCGGCCAGGCCGGCAACCAGCGTGATTGCTGCAAGTGCTTGTTTCATGGCATCTCCTCTCTGTTCTCTAATAGCCTGCTCGGGCGCAAGAGACGCCCGCGACCCGGATAAGACGCAGACCCTGGCGCGTTTATTCCATGGAATAAACTGGCCCCCCGGAACGTCATTGGAGGCATGAGGATGAGGGGCCTGTTCGGCGTATCGGCGCAGTTCCGCGCCGGGGTCGAGGCGCAGCGCGAGCCGCTCTACCGGCTCGGGTATTCCTGGTGCCGGGACGCGGCGCTGGCCGACGACCTGGTGCAGGAAGCGATGCTGCGCGCGCTCGACCGCGGGGCGCAGCTCGCCGACGCAAAGCGGCTCAAGGCCTGGCTGTGCGCGATCCTCGCCAACTGCCTCAAGGACCACTACCGGCGCGCGCGCCCGCTCGAGCCGCTGGACGAGGACATACCGTCGCAAGGCGAGACGCCGGAAAGCGCGAGCGCGAGCGGCCAGCTCGCGGCGCGCGTGCGGGCCGAGGTCGGGCGGCTGCCGCTCGGCCAGCGCCAGGTGGTGACGCTGGTCGACCTCGAGGGCTTTTCCTACGCCGAGGTGGGCGAGATCCTCGAAGTGCCGATCGGCACCGTGATGAGCAGGCTGTGCCGGGCGCGCGAGGCGCTCAGGGCGCGGCTGATCGACTTCGCGGCCGGGCAGGAGAACAAGCTGAGGAGCATCCGATGAGCCGGGAACGGGAAGTTTCGCGCGAGATCCAGAATGCGTTCGTCGACGGCCAGCTCGACGCCGCCGACTGGAGCGCGCTGGTCGAGCGCATGGGCGGCGACGAGGCGCTGCGGCGCCAGCTGTGCGAGCTGCGCACGCTGAAGGACATGGTCAAGGGCGCCTACGCCGACGCGCGTCCGCGCCGCGCGGCGCCCGCGGCGAACCGGCGGGGCTGGGCGCTGGTGGCCGGACTCGCGCTGGTGTTCGCGCTGGCGGGCTGGCTCGGGCACGACGCGACCGAGCGCGGCCGCGCCGTGGCGCAGCTGCACGGAGTGCAGGCCGACGGCATCGTGGTGCACGTTGCCTCGTCGCGCGGCGAGGTGGTCGACACGGCGCTGCAGGAAGTGGAGGACTATCTGCGCGATGCGCGCGCCGCCGGGCGCAAGGTGAAGGTCGAAATCGTCGCCAACCAGACCGGCATGGACATCCTGCGCAGCGACACGTCGGCCTACGCGAAGCGGCTCGAGCGGCTGCACGCGGCCTACCCGAACCTGACCTACATCGCCTGCCACCAGACCGCTGACCGGCTGCGCGAGAAGGGCGTGAAGGTCACGCTGCTGCCGGGGGTGCAGTTCGCGCCCACCGCGCTGGACGAGATCGTCAAGCGCATGCAGCAAGGCTGGGTCTATATCCGGGCCTAAGCGGCCCGCGGTTCAAGGCCGCGCGTAGGCCCAGCCTTCGAGCTCGCGCCGCATGACCTCGGCCAGCCCGGTCTTGACGAACTCGACGCCGCCCAGCATATCGTCGCGGCCGAGCTTCATGCTTGCCATCGTGTTCTCGCAGGCCACCACGCGGATGCCCTCGTCGATCACCTCGGTGACCCGGTCGCGCCAGTCCGATTCCGCCTCGAGCATGCGGATCGCCGGCCCGTAGACGACGATCTCGATCTGCACTTTGTCAGGCCCGAGGTCGTGGCGCACGTTGCGCGCGTTGGCGAGCGCGAGGCCCCACACCTTCGGGTTTTCGTCGCTGATCTGGATCAGCAGGCGCTGCGGCCTGTCCTGCGCGAGGGCAGGGGCAGCGATGGCCGCGCCGAGCAGCGCGGCGACGAGCAGGATTCGCATGGCGCACAATCCTCCGGGTGTCGTGACGGGCGCATTATGCGTCTTCCTCGAGCGCCCGGCCGGTCACCTGACGCACCAGAGCCTTGAGCGCCGCCGGCGGATCGACGAAGCGGCAGCCCGCGCGCCGCGCGCGGCGGCCGTCCTTGAGCCGCACCGGCTCCGAGTACCTGACTTCCATGTCGACGCTCACCTGTCCGAGCGCAGGGTGCTCGATGATGCAGCCCTTGAGCACGGTGCCGGGCTCGAGCGTGATGGCGGGGTGGTAGAGCAGCATGGCGATCCCGGCCGGGCTGATGTCGACCACGTGCGCGTCGAACGACATCACGCCGGCGGCGTCGGCCAGGCATTGCAGCGGCAGGTCGCGTACCGGCGCGGAGCGCTTTTCGCTCCTTCGCTGGTGGCCGGACATCAGCTCGGGGTAGCGCAAGCGGATCGCTTCCTGCGCGCCGTGGCGAAACAGGCTCGGCTCGGCGGCGACGAATTCGACCTGCCAGGCGGCCAGCGCGCAGGTGAAGACGCAGCGCGGGCGCGCGAGCAGCGCGGCGTCGGCCGCTCGGTCGCCGCTGCGGCCGACGACGATGAACTGCATCTGCGGATCGATCCAAAGCAGGCGCGACAGGAAGGGCGGCTTGCCGCCTTCCACGCTCACGCTCACCGCCTCGCCACGGTCGCGCAGCGCCACCAGCACGCGCATGATCTCGGCCGGCGATTTCGTCAGCAGTCCGGTATCGGACGGCGGGACTCGAACACCGGACTTCATTGCGGCGCACCTCGCGTGCCCGGGTTTACGTAACTTTACGCTAGGGAGAAGGCACGCTAACGGGCAGAGTGCACACTCCGGACGTTGCGATAACCAAGGAGCAGTCATGAAAGACAACGCACAGCAAACCCCGCGGCGCCGGTTTTTCCGCCGGGCCGCGATCGCCGGCGCGTTTGCCGGCCTGGGTGGGCTCGGCCTGGGCGCCTTTGCCCGCGGCCGCGGTGGCCCCGGCGGCTGGAGCGGCGCAGCGCTGGACCCGGCCGAGCTCGACCAGCGGCTGGACCGCATGCTGAAGCACCTTTACGTCGAAATCGACGCCACTCCGGAGCAGCAGCAGAAGCTCGGGCCGATCGTCAAAAGCGCGGCCAAGGACCTGATGCCGATGCGCAAGGAAATGCGCGCGGCGCGTTTGAAGGCGATGGACCTGTTCACCCGCGATCATGTCGACCGCGCGGCGTTCGAGAAGCTGCGAGCGGAGCAGATGGCGCTCGCGGATCGGGCCTCGAAGCGCCTGACCGAGGCACTGGCCGACGCCGCAGAGGTGCTGACGCCGCTGCAGCGCAAGCTCCTGTCGGAGCGTATGCACCGCTTCGGCGGTCGTCGCTGGCACGGCAGGGGATAGGTAAACTGCGCGCGTGGCCGCGCGCATCCTGCTGATCGAAGACGACCCCCGCCTGGCCGAGATGGTGTCGGAATATCTCGGCCAGGCGGGTTTTCGCGTGTCCGTTGCCGGCAGCGGCAACGAAGGGCTGGAGCGGCTCGCGCGCGAGCCGTTCGACGCGCTGGTGCTGGACCTCACCCTGCCCGACATCGACGGGCTCGAGGTCTGCCGCCAGCTGCGCGCGCGCGCCGACACGCCGGTGCTGATGCTCACCGCGCGCGGCGACGCGATGGACCGCGTGGTCGGGCTCGAGCTCGGCGCCGATGATTATCTTCCCAAGCCGTTCGAGCCGCGCGAGCTGCTTGCGCGGCTGCGCGCCATCCTGCGCCGGCGCAGCGGCGCCGAGGCCGGGGACGTGCTGCGTTTCGGCCGAGTCGAGATCGACCGCGGCGCCCGCGCGCTGCGCCTGGACGGTGCCGAGCGCCCCCTGACCGGCTACCAGTTCGCGCTGCTGCTGGCGCTGGCGGAGAACGCCGGCAGGGTGATGTCGCGCGACGCGCTCATGGATCGCCTCAAGGGCGAGCCGCTCGAGGCCTTCGATCGCTCGATCGACGTTCACGTGTCGCGCATCCGCCAGGCGCTGGAGGACGATTCGAAGCATCCGCGCCGCATTCTCACCGTGCGCGGCGCCGGCTACGTGTTCGCCAAGGCCCAGGACTGATGCGACGGCTATATCTGCGCATCTACCTGGCGGTGGTCGCCAGCCTGGCGGTGTTCGCGCTCGCCGCGGGATTCCTCTGGCGCCAGTTCGCCGACACCGGCATCGTGCGGCCGGCCACCGAGATGGCCGCGGTGCTGGCGCAGAGCGCGCTGCCTCCGGCGCAGGCACCGCTCGCCGCGCAACAGGCCGCGCTGGAGCGCCTTGCGGCCGGGCTGCATGCCGACGTCACGCTGTTCGGCGCCGACAATACGGCGCAGGCCTGGGTCGGCGAGGCGCTGGCGGCGCCGGGCGCGGAGCGCAGCGAAAGCGGCTGGCTGCGCCGGCACGCTGGGGCGCCGACCTGGGGCCTGAAGCTGGCCGACGGTCGCTGGCTGGTGGCGCGCGTGCCGCGCACCAGGCGCCATCCGGCGTGGGGACTTTTCTTCACCCTGGCCATGCTCGCGCTCGGCGTCGGCGTGGGCGCCTATCCCGTGGTGCGACGCCTGACCCGGCGCCTGGAGAACCTGCAGGCGGGCGTCGAGTCGCTCGGCGGCGGCGATCTGGCGGCGCGGGTCAAGGTCGAGGGCGGCGACGAGGTGGCGCGCCTGGCGGAGAGCTTCAACCGCGCCGCGGCGCGCATCGAGCAGCTTCTGGCCGCGCACAAGGCGCTGCTCGCCAACGCCTCGCACGAGCTGCGCACGCCGCTGACCCGCATTCGCATGGCGCTCGAGCTGATTAAGGATGGCGCCGAGCCGAAGAGGAAGCTTCAGCTCGAGCAGGACATCGCCGAGCTCGACGCGCTTATCGACGAGATTCTGCTCGCCAGCCGGCTCGACGCGGTGCAGGCGCGCGAGGCCGACGAGGAGGTCGACCTGCTCGCGCTCGCGGCCGAGGAGTGCGCGCGCTACGAGGGCTCCGAGCTGCACGGCGAGCCGGTCGTGCTGCGCGGCGATCCGCGCCTGCTGCGGCGGATGCTGCGCAACCTTCTGGAAAATGCCGCCCGCCACGGCGCGCCGCCGGTCGAGGTGCGCGTCGGACGCGGGGCGCGCGCGGCCGAGATCGCGGTCTGCGATCGCGGGCCCGGCGTGCCGCAGGCCGACCGCGAGCGAGTGTTCGAGCCGTTCTTCCGCCGCCCCGGCGGCAGGGAGCGCGCCGGCGCGGGCCTTGGGCTCGCCCTGGTGCGCCAGATCGCGCGCCGGCACGGCGGGGACGCGCATTGCCTGCCGCGCGATGGCGGCGGCAGCTGCTTCGTCGTGGAGCTGGCCTAGCGCGCGACGGCGAACTCGAACTCCGCCACCAGCACATGATGGTCCGAGGCCGGCGTCGGATGCACCGCGTGGTCGAGAGCGCGCAGCCCCGAGTTGTAGAAGATGTGATCGAGCACGTAGGGGTGCCGGCGCCAGGTGTACTCCTGCGTTTGCACCGGGCGGAAACCGGCGCGCGAGAACTGCCGCACCAGCGACTCGTGCTTGCGCACGTTGAAGTCGCCCCCGATCAGCGCCGGACCTTGCGCCTTGGCGATCTGCTCCAGCACCAGCTTGCGCTGCGCCTCATGTATTTCGCTGCTCGATTTGAGCATGAAGAAGGCGAGCAGGTGGGTGTTGAACACGAACAGCTTGCGACCCTCGATCATCGTCGCGGCGCCGATCAGGAGCCGGTCGGTCGGGGTCAGTTTCTTGCCCTGGAACTCGAACTCGATCGGCGGCGAAGGCAGGTCCCAGTGGCGCTGCTCGCGCAGGGGCGTCTTGGACAGGATCGCCAACCCGACCCCGAACGGCAGCTCGCGCGGATCGGCCTTCGGATAGTGGAAGCAGCCGTCGTAGTGCGGGAACTCCGCGCGCAGCCGGGTATAGTTCGGCGGCGGATCCGACTGGGCGCCGCCTGGCCGGGCCTGCTCGACTTCCTGCAGCAGCACGACGTCCGCGTCGCGCTTGCGGATCTCGGCAATCGTCCGCTCGAGCTCGATCGGCGCGTGATCCGGATTGGATTCGCGCCAGATCCGCCCGAATTGCATGTTGAACTGGACGACCCTGAATTTGCTCATGAGCTAAGGGGCAGCCCCCCGTTTTGGGCCACTGTACCAAAATACGGCACACGACACGCGATGCGATACTCGAATCTCGACGGCCACAAGGTCGGCGGCAGCCTGCTGCGGGTACTGAAGTGGAAGGCCGGTTGGCACGATGAGAAGCGCCCTCCGGCGCCGATGACCGGGGTTCCGGTGCCGGTACAGGCGAACGACGGCCGGGAATTGCGCAAGGCGGCGGCCGACGCGCTGACATGGGTTGGGCACGCGAGCTTCCTGGTCCAGCTCGGCGGCAGCAGCGCGCTGATCGACCCGGTCATGTCGCCGGCGCTGGTGGGCGGCCTGATCCCGCGCAACGTGGCGCCGGGGCTCGGCTGGCAGGCGCTGCCGAAGATCGACCTGGTGCTGGTCACGCACAACCACCGCGACCACATGGACGCGCCGACGCTCAGGCGGCTCGGGCCGGACCCGGTTTACGTCGTGCCGCAGGGCCTGGGGCGCTGGTTCGCTCGCGCCGGCCTGCCCCGGGTGGTCGAGATGGCATGGTGGCAGCGCGAGCGGATCGCGGGCCTGGACCTGACTTTCGTCCCCGCCGAGCACTGGAGCCGGCGCGGGCTGCTCGACACCAACGAGTCCTGGTGGGGCGGCTACGTGATCGAGCGCGGCGGGCTGCGCGTATACCACTCGGGCGACACGGCCTGGTTCGACGGCTTCGCGCTCATCGGCGAGAAGTGCGGCGCGATCGACGCTGCGATGCTGCCGATCGGTGCCTATGCGCCGCGCTGGTTCATGCAGCGGCAGCACATGGATCCCTTCGACGCGGTGCGCGCCTTCGCCGCACTCGGCGCGCGGCGCTTCGTGGCCATGCACTGGGGCACTTTCAAGCTGACTGACGAGGACCTGGCCGAGCCGCCGCGGCTGCTGGCCGAGGCCTGGCAGCGCGGGAACATGCCGCAGCAGCGCCTCGCCGTTCCCGCGATCGGACAGACACTGCTGCTCTAGCCCTTCAGCGCACCGGGATTTACGACGTTGATCGGCGCGCCGGCGGCGAAGGCGAGAATCTGGTCGAAGATGTCGCTGAACTGGATCTCGTACTCGTCGCGCGTCACGTAGCCGATGTGCGGCGTGCAGACCACGTTGTCGAGCGCGAACAGCGGAAAGGCCGGATCGGTCACCGGCTCCTTCTCGTAGACGTCCAGTGCCGCCATGCCGGGGCGCCCGGCCCTGAGCGCGGCCAGCAGCGCGCCGGGCTCGATCAGCGGCGCGCGGCTGGTGTTCACCAGCAGCGCGGTGGGCTTCATGCGCGCGAGATCGGCCGCGGTGACGACGCCGCGCGTCGCATCGACCAGCCGCAGGTGCAGCGACAGCACGTCGCAGGCCGAGAAGAACGCTTCCTTGCTCGGCGCCGCGGACCAGCCGTCGGCGCGCGCGCGCTCGAGCGAGTGCTCGCGCGCCCACACCAGCACCTTCATGCCGAACGTCTTGCCGTAGCTCGCGACCGTGCTGCCGATGCGGCCGTAGCCGTAGATGCCGAGCGTCTTGCCGCGCAGGCCCCCGCCGACGCCGATCTGCCACTTGCCCGCCTTGAGCGCGGCCATCTGCTGCGGGATCTGGCGCATCGCCGCCAGCACCAGCGCCCAGGTCAGCTCCGCGGCGGCGTAGGAGGGCGTGCCCGGGTGCTGGCTCGAGGACACGACGACACCGCGCCGGGTGCAGGCGTCGACGTCGATGTGCGGATAGACGCTGCGCTGGCTGATCAGCCGCAGGCGGTCGAGCCGCTCGATCAGCGGCGCGCGGATCTCGGTGCGCTCCCGGATCAGCACCAGCGCCTCGGTGTCCCGCAAGCGCGCGGCGAGGGCATCCACGTCCTGCACGTGGTCGTTCCAGATCGTGACCTCGTGCCCCTCGAGCTTGCGAAAGCACGCCAGTGTGCGGACGGTGTCGTGGTAGTCGTCGAGGATCGAAATTTTCATGGCAGTGAAACTTTGCAGGCCGCAGTGTACGCCAGCCGCGCGAACCGATCTAAACTGCGCCCGCCATGCACTCTGCCCGAACGCGCGCATTCGCGCTCACGCTGCTCGCGCTGGCGAGCCTTTTCTGGGCCGGCAACTGGGTCGTCGGGCGCATGCTGCGCGAGGCGTTCGAGCCCGTCACGCTGAATTTCCTGCGCTGGAGCGGCGCGGCGATCGTGCTGGCGCCGTTCGCCTGGCGCGGCGCGCTCGAGTCGCGAGCCGCGATCCGGCGCAGCGCCGGCGTGCTGGTGCTGCTTTCGTTCACCGGCGTGGCGCTGTTCCAGAGCCTGGTCTATCTGGGGCTGAGGACGACCAGCGCGGTCAACGCGGTCCTGCTCAACTCGTCCGCGCCGCTATTCATGCTCATGTGCTCGTGGGCGATCGAGCGCGAGCACGGCAGCCGGCGGCAGGTGGCGGGAATGCTGATCTCGCTCGCCGGAATCCTCGTCATCCTGTCGCGCGGCGAGACGGCGAATCTGTTGCACCTCGAGCTGCACGCGGGCGACGCGTGGATCCTGCTGGCGATGCCCGTGTGGGGCATCTATTCGGTGCTGCTCAAGCGCCGCCCGCCGGAAGTCGGCGGGGTGGTGTTCCTGTTCGTCATCTCGGTGATCGGGGTGATATTGCTCGCTCCTTTCGCCGCGCTCGACGCGCTGAAGACGCCGCCGCAATGGCCCGGCGCGCAGGCGGCCGCCGCGGTGCTCTACACTTCGCTCGCCGCTTCGGTGGGCGCGTTCATCTGCTGGAACCGCGGCGTGGCGGTGGTCGGGGCGAACACCGCCGGCTTCACCCTGCACCTGCTGCCGGCGTTTGGCACCGTGCTGGCGATGATTTTCCTGGGGGAAAGCTTCCACGCCTTCCACGCGGCCGGGATCGCCACCATCCTCGTGGGCGTTATCGTAGCGACCCGCCCCCAGTCTGGGCGATAATGCGCGCATGAGCACAGAGCGACCGGACAGCGAACAACCCACACCCGAGCAACCGGCGACCGAGCAACCCAAGCCTGAGCAGCAGGGGGCGGGAAACGCGGACGAGGCGCACAAAGCCGAGCAGCGGCGCGGGCAGCCGCGCCTGCGCGAGCTGCTCGCGATCCCCGAGCGCGACCGCAGCGACGCGGTCTGGGACGAGATCATCGAGCTGGAAATCACCTTGGCGCCGGGCAACCGCGCGGTCGGGCCGCAGGGCGATGGCGGGCGTCGCCCGGACCCGGGGCGCGGACTGCATCCCCAAGGCCAGGGCGGCGGCAGGCCGGGGGGCAGGGGCGCGTTCAAGAAATCGCGCCGCCGCCGCGGCGGCTAGCGGCAGCTGGCGGCGCATGGCGCGCGACCCGGTGCGGGTGGCGGTGTTCGGCGCCGGTGCGGTGGGCTGCTTCTACGGCGGCATGCTGGCGCGCGCCGGGCACGACGTGGTGCTGATCGGCAGGCCGGCGCACGTCGCGGCGATCCAGCAGGCGGGGCTGCATTTCGAGGGCCTGCAGTTCGACGAGCACATCCGCGTCACCGCGAGCACCTCGCCCGAGGCTGTGCGCGGCGCGCGGCTGGTGCTGTTCTGCGTCAAGTCGACCGACACCGAGGCGGGCGCGGCGCAGATCGCGCCGTTTCTCGATCCCGGCAGCCTCGTGCTCAACCTTCAGAACGGGGTCGACAACACCGATCGCATCCGGGCCAGGGTCGCGCAGCAGGTGATCCCCGCGGTCGTGTACGTGGCGACCGAAATGGCCGGCCCTGGGCATCTGAAGCATCACGGCCGCGGCGAGCTGGTGATTGGCGCGCCCGAGGGCGCGCCCGCGGCGGCGCTGGACGAGGCGCTCGCGAGCGTGCAGCGCTGGTTCGCCGAAGCCGGCGTGCAGGTGACGATCTCGGACAACGTCGCGGGCGAGCTTTGGGCCAAACTGGTGGTGAACTGCGCCTACAACGCGATCTCCGCGATCTCGCAGTTGCCCTACGGCGAGATGATCCGCGGCGCCGGCGTGCGCGAAGTGATGCGCGACGTGGTCGCGGAGTGCCTCGCGGTCGCCACGGCGAGCGGCGTTCGCACCGCGCCCGAGCTGGTCGACAACGTGACCCGCATCGCCGACTGGATGCCGACTCAGTATTCGTCCACCGCGCAGGACCTGCAGCGCGGCCGCCCGACCGAGATCGATCACCTCAACGGCTACGTGGTGCGGCGCGGCGACGCGCTCGGCATCCCGGTGCCGGCCAACCGTGTGCTATGGTCGCTCGTCAAGCTGGTGGAAGCGCAAGGAAAGCGATCATGAGCAGGTACCGACGGGGCGGGCGCTTCGGCGCGCTGGTACTTATCCTGGTGGGCGTGGTCGGTCTGCTCGCCAATTTCAACCTGGTCGACAGGGAGATCCTGCGCCAGCTGTGGAAGCTCTGGCCGCTGATCCCGCTCGCGATCGGCGTTGCGATCCTGCTGCGTCCGCGTTCGGGCCCGCAATAGCTGCGAGGCACGCCAGCACGGGGAGGCTCCCCTCGAGCTGCGCGCGCAAGCTGTGCTCGACCGCCCACGGTCCGATCAGCGGCGGAATCCAGAAGTCCGGCACGCGGCTCGCTTCGTAGTGCAGCTGCGTGCGCCGGCCGAGCGCGATCACACGCCACGTGCTCCAGCCGCTCTTGAAATCGCCAAGCCCGGGGACGACGCGGGTGACGATCGTGTGCGCATCGGGTTCGAGCACGTCCTCGACCTGAACGATTTTCCGGCAGAAGAACCATACGCACGAGCTCAGGACGATGCGCACGCGCTTGCCGAGGTTGCCGGGCGCCGCTTGCACGCTCACCGAGACGATGGCCGGATTGAGCGCGCGCAGGTCGGCGAAATCGGTGAGCACCCGGTAGACCGCGCGCGGCGGCGCATCGATCAGCGCATCGAACTTGGCCGTAAAGGCTGCGCCACGGCGCTCGACGACGACGGGTACCGCCGGCGCGCCGGCGGCGCAGGCGGGAAGCGGCGTCACGAGCAGCAGCGCGGCCGACAGCGCTCTGCGCGCGCGGCTGCGCCAGCTCGTCATCCGTCGGCGAGCAGGCGGGCGAGCTCGCGGTCGAAATCCTGCAGCAGGTTCACGCCGGCGGCGCCGAAGCGCAGCGCAGCGGCGCGCGGCACGGGATCCTTGCGGTGCTCTAGCGACCACTGTGCCTGGCGCGCGAGCAGCGCCGCGGCGGTGATGCGGCCCAGGGTGAGCGCGAAGCGGCGCGCGCCAGCCTCGAGCATGGCCTCGTCGCGCCCTGCGTTTGCCGCCAGCCACCCCTCGGCCGCCTCGGCTGCCGCCTCCAGTCGGGCGGAGAGCGCGAGCAGCTGCGGCTCGCGCGCCTCGGCGACGATGGCATGGATCTCGCGCCGCCACGGCGCCAAGCCGCTCGGGGCGATGGCGCGCACGGTGTCGAGCGCGAGCACGTTGGTGGTGCCCTCCCAGATCGGGAACACCTGCGCGTCGCGCAGCAGCATCGGCAGCCCGGTGTCCTCGACGTAGCCCGCGCCGCCGAACGCTTCCAGCACTTCGGACAGCACGGCGACCGCCTGGCGGCCGGTGGTGAGCTTCGCCACCGGCGTGAGGATCCTGAGCAGCGCCTGCTGCGCTTCGCCGGCCGCGCCGCTCTCGGCGCGCCCGAGCAGCTCGACGACGAAGAAGGTGAGCTGGAACGCGGCCTCGAACTCGGCCTGCAGGCCGGCGAGCGTGTCCGCGTGCAGCGCCTTCTGCGCCAGCGGCGCGCCGAAGGCGACGCGCCGCGCGGCGTAGTCGCGTGCGAGCGCCAGCCCGCGCCGCATGTAGGAAACCGCGGAAACGGCGTTCCACACGCGCGTGATGTTCAGCACGGTGCTGATCGCGCGCACCCCGTTGCCGAGCTCGGCCACGGGCGTCGCCGGCACGCCGTCGAGGGTCAGCTCCGCGGTCGGCACCTTGCGTGTGCCGAGCTTGTCCTTCAGCCGGTCGACGCTCAGGCCGTTGGGCCGGCCGGCCGCGTCGCGCGTCTCGAGGTAGAACAGCGCCAGGCCCTTGCCGCCGGGCGGATTGTCGGTCGGGCGCGCGAGCGTCAACGCCATCTGGGACGCGATCGCAGAAGTGAAGTACTTGCGCCCGTACAGGCGCCAGCCTAGGCCCGGTGCAAAGCGGGCTTCGGTCTCGGCCAGGCCGACATCCGAGCCGCCGATCGGCTCGGTCATCCACTGGCCGCTGGTCCAGAACTGGGCCGGGTCGCGGCTCACCAGGTGCGGCAGCGCGCGCTCAATCAGCGCGCGATTGCCGCAAGCCGCGAGCGTGCGCGCCGCGCCGTCGCTCATCGCCAGCGGGCAGGCGTAGACGTCGGTCGAGGGCGTAAACAGGTACACCAGCGCGAACTGCAGCACGCGCGAAAGCGCCCCCAGCGGCGCTTCGTGCGGCAGTGCGATCAGACCTTCGCGCGCCGCGATTGTCTCGGCGCGCTGCCACAGCGGCGTGAGCTCGATGCGGTCGACGCGGTTGCCCCAGGCATCCCATTGCACCAGCTGCGGCTCGAGCGCGCGCTCGGCGAGCTGCTGCGCGTAGAGCTCTCCGCCGGCGAGCGCGCCCATGCGCTCGAGCTGCGGCCGCACCGCCGCGAGCGCCTCGGTGCCGAGGGTACGCTCGAGGTAGGCGCGCAGGACGCGGTCGTCGGAATACTGATTGCCGAGGCTCGGCGGAGACTGGACAAATGCCATCGCTCTCAAAGGATACACGCTCCACCGATCCCGTAAAATGCGCGCATGGCCCAATACGTCTACACCATGCGCCGGGTCGGCAAGATCGTGCCGCCGCAGCGCGCAATTCTCAAGAATATTTCGCTGAATTTCTTCCCGGGCGCAAAAATCGGCGTGCTCGGTCTGAACGGTTCCGGCAAGTCGACCCTGCTGCGCATCATGGCGGGCGAGGACAAGGACATCGAAGGCGAGGTGATCCCGATGCCCAACCTGCGCGTGGGCTTCCTGCCGCAGGAGCCGCATCTGAACCCGGACAAGGACGTGCGCGGCAACGTCGAGGAAGGGCTCGGCGAGACCATTGCGCTGGTCGATCGCTTCAACGCGATCAGCGAGCGCTTCGCCGAGCCGATGGAAGACGACGAGATGAGCCGGCTGCTGGAAGAGCAGGGCGAGCTGCAGGCGAAGATCGATGCCGCGAACGGTTGGGAGGTCGGCCGCACGCTCGAGGTCGCGGCCGACGCGCTGCGCCTGCCGCCGTGGGACGCGGACGTCACCAAGCTTTCGGGCGGCGAACGGCGGCGCGTCGCGCTGTGCCGCTTGCTGCTCTCGGGGCCCGACATGCTGCTGCTGGACGAGCCCACCAACCACCTCGACGCGCTCTCGGTGCAGTGGCTCGAGCAGTACCTGGAACGCTTTGCCGGCACCGTGGTGGCGGTCACCCACGACCGCTACTTCCTCGACAACGTCGCGGGCTGGATCCTCGAGCTCGACCGCGGCTACGGCATCCCCTGGGAAGGCAACTACTCCTCGTGGCTGGAGCAAAAGGAGCGACGCCTGGAGATCGAGGCCAAGCAGGAGGCGGCGCGCATCAAGACCATGAAGGACGAGCTCGAGTGGGTTCGCTCCAACCCGAAGGCGCGCCAGGCGAAGTCGAAGGCGCGGCTGGCGCGCTTCGAAGAGCTTTCGTCGCAGGAATTCCAGCAGCGCAACGAGACCAACGAGATCTATATCCCGCCCGGCCCGCAGCTGGGCGACCTGGTGGTCGAGGCCGAGGGGTTGAAGAAGTCCTTTGGCGACAAGCTGCTGTTCGAGGACATGTCGTTCCGGCTGCCGCGCGGCGGCATCGTCGGCGTGATCGGCCCCAACGGCGCGGGCAAGACGACCCTGTTCCGCATGCTGGTGGGGCAGGAAAAGCCCGATGCGGGAACGCTGAGGATCGGCGACACGGTCAAGCTCGCCTACGTCGATCAGAGCCGCGACAGCCTCGACCCGGACAAGAGCGTGTGGGAGGAAATCTCGGACGGCGCCGACAATATCCAGGTCGGAGCCTATTCGACTCCGAGCCGCGGCTACGTCGCGCGCTTCAATTTCCGCGGCGCCGACCAGCAGAAGCGCGTCGGGGATCTCTCGGGCGGCGAGCGCAACCGGGTGCACCTGGCTCGAGTGCTCAGGAGCGGCGGCAATCTGCTCTTGCTGGACGAGCCGACCAACGACCTCGACGTCGAGACGCTGCGCGCGCTCGAGCTCGCGCTGCTCGACTTCCCCGGCTGCGCGGTGGTGATCTCGCACGACCGCTGGTTCCTCGACCGCGTCGCGACCCACATACTCGCGTTCGAGGGCGACAGCCGCGCGGTCTGGTTCGAGGGCGGCTTCACCGACTACGTCGCCGACTGGCGCAAACGCGTCGGCGACGACGCCGACAAGCCGCACCGCATCCGCTACAAGGCGTTGAGGGTCTAGAGCATCGCCCCGGGCCGGTCGATCGCGCCCTCGCTCAGCCGGGCGACGACCCACTCGTAGGCGTCGTCCACCGAGTCGGTGCGGTGCATGAGCTCGATGTCCTTGGCGTCGATCGTGCCGTGCTCGGCCAGGGCGTCGAAGTTGATCACTTCGCGCCAGTAGCGGGTGCCGAACAGCACGATCGGCAGCGGCTTGGTCATCTTGCGCGTCTGCACCAGCGTCAGCAGCTCGAACAGCTCGTCCAGCGTGCCATAGCCGCCGGGAAACACGATCACCGCCTTGGCGAGGTAGGTGAACCAGAACTTGCGCATGAAGAAGTAGTGGAAGTGGAACGCAAGCTCGCGCGTCACGTAGCGGTTGTCGAACTCCTCGATCGGGATCGAGATCGTCAGGCCGACGTTCATTCCGCGCGCATCGGCCGCGCCGCGGTTGGCGGCCTCCATGATGCCGGGGCCGCCGCCGGTGCAGACCACGAAGCGGCGCTCCTTCGAGTCGAGCCCCTTGGACCATCCGGTGAGCCGGAACGCGAGCTCGCGCGCGGCTTCGTAGTACTCGGCCATGCGCAGCGCGGCCTGCGCCCGCGCGGGGTCGCCTTCCCCCAGCTGCGCCTGGCGCAGCTCGGCCTGCGCCTGCTCGCGCGGCTTGATCCGCGCCGAGCCCATGAAGACGATGGTGTCGTCTACCTTGTGGTACTCGAAGCGGCTTTTGGGCTCGAGGTACTCGGCCAGGATGCGCAGCGCGCGCGCGTCCTTGCTGTTGAGGAATGCCTGGTTGCTGTAGGCCTTGACGCTTTGGCGCCGACGTTCGGTCATGCCGCGGTTCCTCCGTGGCGCCGGATCAGTCGTGCCAGGTCGCCCTCAGCAGATTTTCTGCCTTGTTGTAATGGAACTCAAGTGCGCCCTTGTAGGCGTCGTGCACGCGCTCCGCAATCTCGCGCGCGAGGTGCGTGCCGGTGGTGGAGATCAGCACGCCATCGGCATTGTTCTCGATCGTCATGATGCGCTCGAGCGGATGGCGCGCTTTTTCGTTCGTCTCGCAGTGCCGCGCCAGGCTCATGATCTCGTCGCGGTGGGCGGCGAACAGCTTGCCGCCGAGGGACACGAAGCCGGCGGGGAACTTGTCGCGCGTGCGCTGGCAGGCTGGGCACAGATGCTCGTGATAGCCCGGGGGCGCGGGCTCCCAGGTCCAGCGCCCGCGGTGGTAGGTCGCGCCGCAGTCCGGGCAGCGCGTCGGCTCGGGCAGCTTGCCTTTCGCCTTGTAGGTATCGTGCACCAGCTCGTCGCGCAGCTCGTCCCTGCGCAGCATGCGGAATCCGCCGTGATCCTGTTTCATGATCGACCTTTAGGGGACTTTGTGTGACTTGACGTCGCCGCGCTTGACGCGCGCGTCTTCCTCGAGCTGGCGCGCCACGGACTCGAACGCGTCGCGCAGCGCGACGTACACGTCCTCGTGATGGTCGTGGTTGGCGACGATCTCACGCCCCGGCACGTGCGCGTCGATGCGCACCTGGTACTGCCGGCCCTGCTGATGGTGGCGCGCGAGCTCCTCCACCGTGACCCGGCAGCTGACCAGGTGCGGGTGGAATTCCTCGAGCTTGGCGGCCTGGTCTCGAATGCGCGCCTCGAGCGCGTCGGAGGGCGCCATATGGCGCACGGTGATCTGAAGGGGGATTTGCATGGTGGACGGCCTTTGCAAGGACAGGATGCTGTATCCACCATAGCCGCGGCGCCGGTGCCGGCATTGACCTTGATCAAACCGCCTTGCGCGCCCGCGGCGCGAAGATGGTGGCCGGCGCAGATCAACCAGCGCCGACACGAAAGGACCGGAAATCATGACCTACAAACGCATTCTCGTGCCGATAGACGGAAGCCGCGCTTCGAATCGCGGCTTGCGCGAAGCAATCCGAATGGCCAAGGGAGAGACGGCGACCAGGTTGCAGCTCGTGCACGTCGTAGACGAGCACACCGTGCTGGTGAGTGGCGCGGAGGTGGGGCCCTACATGGTGAAGCTGATGCTCGAGTTGAGGCGACGCGGGAGCCAGGTGCTGCGCAATGCGGAGGCGCTGGTGCGAAGAAATGGATTGAAGTGCAGCGCCGTCCTGCTCGAAGCGCAAACCGGCTCCGCGGCGGACCTGATCGTTCGGCACGCGAGAAAGTCGGGCGCCGACCTAATCGTCATCGGCACCCACGGCCGGCGCGGCCTGAGGCGGCTGATCATGGGCAGCGATGCGGAACAAATCGTGCGGACGGCGCCGGTGCCGGTCATGCTCGTGCGAGCGCCTGCGACGTAGGAGCTCACCACACCTGCTGCGGTCCTTGCAGCAGCTCGCGCCACAACGTCGTCACGCCGGCGAGTTCGCCGCGCGCCACGTCCTCGAGGCGCGGCCGCAGTACGGCGAGAGCGGCGGGGTCCTCGAGCCGCAGCTTGAGGTCGAATAGCTGCGGCTCGGTGACCGGGTGGCCGATCTGGCTCACCAGGTAGCAGTAGGCCTCCTGCACGCCTTCGACCCGCGCTACCAGCGCGCGCGCGATGCGATTGGCGAGCAGGTTGTAGAGCTTGCCGACGTGGGTGACCGGGTTCTTGCCCGCGGCGGCTTCCAGGCTCATCGGGCGGTAGGGCGTAATCAGGCCGTTGACCCGGTTGCCACGGCCGACCTGGCCATCGTCGCCCGCTTCGGCGGACAGGCCGGTGACGGTGAGGTAGACGCTGTCGGCGCTGTCGCCGTCGGCGGTGTTGAGCGCGACTTCGGCGCCGGCGCCGGCCGCCGAGGATGCGATGGCGCAAATGTGCGCTTTCTTGCGCCTGTACTCGTCGATGTCCGAGACGTGTCGGCCGACCAGGGCGCAGGCGACGGTGAGGGCGAGATCGCGCCCGCTGCGCACGCCCATGACCTTGATGTCCTCGCCGATCTCCGGCTGCGCCGCTTTGAGCTCGCGCGAGTTGAGCTTGTGCTCGACCGCGAGAACGGCGCTTTCCAGAGCGTCGAACGGGGCGAAGCCCACCCCGAGCGAAGTGTCGTTGGCCAGGGGCGCGCCGGCTTCGCGCTGGCGCAGGAAAAGCGCGGCAAGATCGGGCGAGGTCGGACGGACGCGCGGATGGATGCGCACGTGGCGCTCTGGGTCAAGGTGGCGCAGATTCTCGCGCAGCCAGCGGCGGCTTTCCTCGACCGCGATCTCGTCCAGCGGAATCTTCGTGCCTCGGAACTGTGCGGTCGCGCGCCCGGCGAGGTAGATGTCGATCGGCCCGGTCACCTCGCCGCCGCCGAAGGCCGGCCGCGCCGCGCCGCCGCACAGCAGCGCCTTGTCGACGTTGTGGTGCAGGATCGCGCCGAAACGCTCGAGATAGACGCGCGACAGCGCCCGGCTCAGGTTCTCCGCCAACGCGTCGCAGATCGTGTCGGGATGCCCGAGCCCCTTGCGCTCGACGATCTCGAACGGCAGCGAGGCGGCCGAGGCGGCCTCAAGCGGGCCGATTTCCAGTCTCATGGCGCCGGCCGCGCGCGGCGGCCCGGTGCGGCTCGAGGCGAACCTGCGGCGCCCGGTTGACGCAGTTAAGCAGCGTCGCGTAGCCGAACAGGTTGGTGCGCCGCGTCTCGACCACGTCGAGTTTTGCGGCGCTGAGGAAACGCTCGAGATTCATGTCGGCCCGGTAGCGCATCACCCGATAGGTGGGCTGCAGCAGGACCTCGCATGCGCGCATGAGCGCGCTGCCGGTGCGGAAGTGCTGCACGATCACGATCGTCCCGCCGGGACGGCACACGCGCTGCATCTCGCTCACCGCGCGCAGCGGATCGGGCAGGCCGGAAAGCGCGAACATCAGCGCTACCTTGTCGAAGCTGGCGTCGGCGAACGCGAGCCGTCCGGCGTCCATCCGCACCAGCCCCTCGACCTGCGACAGGCGCCGCGCGGCGACGCGTGCGGCCGCGCGCGCGAGCATCTCGCGCGAGGCGTCGATGCCGGTGACCCGAACCTGCCGCGGGTAGAGCGGGAGCGACATTCCGGTGCCGACGCAGACTTCGAGCACCCGATCGCCGGGGCGGCAGGCGAGCGCCGCAAGCGCGGCCCGGCGCCCCGGCGCCAGGCTGGCGCCGAAGATGAGGTCGTAGAGCGGCGCGAAGCGGCGGTATCCCTGCTGGCTGAGGGCGAGGTCGACTTTCACCGGACGGAGTTTATGCGATCGAGCGAGTCTCCGTATTCTGCCGCAGGAGCGGCGCGCTCGGAGTTTGACCTTGATCAAGGGCCGCGGCCGCGCCGCCGCGCCTAATCGGGATGAGCGCCAGTATTGGAGAACGCAGATGGCCCTGACCCGCAAACAGCTCGAAGAATTCGAAGGCCTGCTGAGGCAGCGCCGGAAGGATCTGGTCGCCGAGCTGCTGGAGGACGTGGCGCGCGCGCGCGACGAGAGCTACGCCGACCTGGCGGGCGGCGTGACCGACCTTGGCGACGAGGCGCTGGCCGACCTGCTGTCCGATCTGGACAACGCGGAAGTCGCCCGTGACATGCGCACCGTGCGCGAGCTCGATGCCGCGCTGGCGCGCATCGCCGACGGCAGCTACGGCACCTGCGCCGAGTGCGACGGCGAGATCGGCCTGCAGCGGCTGCGCGCCTACCCGACTGCGATGCGCTGCATCAAGTGCCAGGAGATATACGAGAAGACCCACGTCCATCCGGGGGAGCCGCGGCTGTAGCCTGCGCCGGCGGCCCCGCGCCGCTCTCTGGTGCGTCGGCGTCCCGGTCTGGGCTATGCTTGCGCTGCAGCCGGGGGGACGGGCGATGAGCAAGATCCTCGACAATCTCAAGCAGGCGGAGCTCGACCGTACCGGGCTCGCCGAGGCCGAGTCGCGCCTGGCGTCGGAGCGCCTCGGCAAGGTCCTGGCGGAAGAGCAGCGCTTGCTGGAGCAGGAGGCCGAGCGCAAGGCGCGCGAGCGCGCCGCGGCGGAAGCGAGGGCGCTCGAGGCCGCGCAGGCGCGCCTGGCGGCGGAGCGCGCGGCGCAGCGCGCGGCGCAGGCCCGCATGGAGGCGACGGCCGAGGCGGGGCGCATCGAGCGCGAGCGCCTGGTGACGGAACTCGAGCTCAGGCGCGCGGCGCAGGCGCGCACCGAAGAGGAGGCCAACGCGGCGCTGGCGGCGCTGGACAGCGATGCCCCGATCGGCGGCCCGCCGCAGCAGCGGGCGCGGCGCTGGGCGCCGCGCAAGGGCCTGCTCGCGCTCGCGGCATCCCTGCTCGTGCTGGCGCTGCTGGCAGTGCTCGCGGCCGGGATTGCGATCGGCAGATTTACCGGCGGCACTGCACCGTGACACGCGCCTGCGCTCGCGCCCGCGCCGGCGGCGCAGCTCAAGCCGCAGCCCAGCCTCAAGCTCGATGGCGACCTGGACGCGTTCGCAGCCCGCGCCGCGGCGCTGGACGAGAAGAAGTAAGTCAGCCGAGCACGTCGTCCAACGCGCGTCGCGGCGTCGGATGCGGCGGCAGGTCGCCGTAGCCGAGCCGGAACGGCAGCAGCGGCACGCCGCCTGCGCCGAACAGGCGGGCGAACCGGGTCTTCACTCTTTCCGGCTCGAGCAGCTGGCTCACCGGCTGCAGGCACAGCCCGAGCCCGCTTGCCGCCAGGTACAGCCGCTCGAGCAGCTGGCCCGCCTTGAGCTCGTACTCCGGGCCGGCGACGCGGCCGCTGATCAGGCCGAATACCGGCGCGCTCATCAGCGCCGCGTGATCGCGCCTGGCGAGCAGGCCCTCGACCCGCAGGTGTGCCACGGCGAACTGCTGCAGCGTCGACAGCAGCCAGGGCCCGCCGAAATTGCCGCCGCCGATGCACTGCGCCAGCTCGTTGCGGTACTTCGGGTCGGCCAGCAGCAGCGCGTCGGCCTGCAGCATGAGCTTGTCCACTGCCTGCCTGATCGCCGCGTCCTGCGTCAGCAGCAGGTTGATCTTGAGGTCCGACTCGCAGGCGCGCAGCTTGCCGAGCATGGTGGCCGAGACGCTGCGCGAACGGTAGCGCGCGTGGCTGGTGCGCCGGCTCGTGATGGCGGGGAACAGGCTCGCCGCGCGGTAAGGCGCCGGCTTGTGCGCGTCCTTCAGATCGACCGTGGCCGCCAGGGAGTGCATCTGGTCGCGGCCGAAATAACTGACCTCGTGGCCGAAGCCGAAGTGCTCGGCCGCGATCAGCAGATTCTCGAGCGCGCATCCGAGGCTGACGCGCAGCTCGCGCTGGTTCGGGTCGGCGACGCGCTGCCAGCGCTCCAGGTCGGCGTGCAGGTTGATGCGGCCGCCGGCGATCCTGAAGCGCCAAGGCTGGGCATTGCGCGCCGACGGCGCGAGAATCGCATAGCGCAGCAGGAAGGTCAGGCGCGCGTCGAGCGATCCCCTGGCGGGGAAGTCGGACGCGCGCACCGACCAAGGCTCGTGGTCGATGTTGGGCATGGTTCGTCCGCAGCCCGATGGTACCGCGCTCATGAACGAAGGGCGCGAGCCGCTGTCCACTGCACGTCTGCCCGCGTTCCCGACAGGAGATGCTGTACGCGTTCGGTTTCGTGGCGCTGCTGGTGGTCGCCAGCACGCTGCTGCATTACGAGGCACTGCGGCTGCTTTCGGCCTGGCTGCCGCACCTGAGAATCAGGCCGCGCGCGCGGCTGCTGGGAGTGATCTTCGGCGTATTCGTCGGGCACCTGCTCGAAATCGCCTGCTACGCGCTCGCCTACTACTACTTGCACGATCATTTCGGGCTGGGCGGCTTCGGCGGCAAGTTCGCCGACAATTTCTCGACCTACTTCTATTTTTCCGCCGAGAGCTACACCTCGATCGGCCTGGGCGACATCTACCCTCTCGGCCCGCTGCGCCTTATCACCGGCATCGAGGCGCTCAACGGCTTGCTGCTGGTCGGCTGGTCGGCGTCGTTCACCTACCTGGCGATGCAACGCTACTGGAACGTCGTCGACCAGGACTAGCGCCGGACATCGGTCCCACTTGTATGCAGCCGGCGCAGAACCCGCCGGGCTGGAGCGGCGCGCTGAACAGGTTGCGCAGGGTGTTCGGAGCGCCTCTCTTTGCGGTTAAGTCCTCCTGTCAGCTTGATGTCAGCTTGCACCGAATTGATGCGTTGCAGAAGGACATCCGGCCGATTTAATGGAATGATCCGCACACCCCCAAGGGAGGGGGACAAAAAAAGGGAGGGGAAAATGACAATCAAAGAAGCATGGGACGAGGGCGGAGAGGAGCCGCGCGCGACGCAGGCGAAAGGCTGGAACGAGCTCTACCTGAAGGAGGACTGGTGGGCGATCTGGCTTGGTCTCGGGATCATCGTCGTCGCGACCCTTTTCTTCTACAGCGGCTCAAGCATCAAGTGGATCGCCGTCACGCCGGGCGGTTGGACGTCGTTCGACCAACTGTGGGCGGATTTCGTCGCGAAGATCCCCCGCTACATCGCGCAGTTCGTCATGTGGCTGATCATCTTCTGCATCAGCGTGAAAGCGATGGGCTACAAGCTGAAGGAGTTCATCCCGTCCTTTCTCTTCATCTACGTCATTTCGATCGCGATAATGATTCTCTGGGGGTGGAAATATTCCCACACCTACAACCTGGAACCGCCCCTGGTGGCCCTGCTGCTGGGCCTCATCATCTCCAATACCGTTGGTCTGCCGCGCTGGATGGATGCCGGCTTCCGGGTCGAGTACTACATCAAGACGGGTATCGTGCTGCTCGGCGCCACTCTGCCGTTCACCCTGATCGTCTGGGCCGGCCCGGTCGCCATCTTCCAGGCGTCGACGATCTCGATCGTCACGTTCCTGGTGATCTACTTCGTCGGCCGCAAACTGGGCATTGACCGGCAGCTTTGCGCGACCATGGGCGCCGGCGGCGCGGTATGCGGCATTTCCGCCGCCATCGCCATCGCCGGTGCCGTAGGTGCCAAGAAGGAGCATGCGCCCATCGCTATCACCCTGGTGGTGATCTGGGCCATTGCGATGGTCTTCTTCCTGCCCCTGGCGTCGCGGGCATTGGGCCTGCCGACCGGCGTCGCCGGGGCGTGGATCGGCACTTCCGAGTTCGCCGATGCCGCCGGCTTTGCCGCCGCCTCGTCCTACGGCGATCTCGCCGGGCACGTCCAGGGCGTCACCGGCACGCCGGAGCAGGCGGTCCAGGCCTTCACCCTGATGAAGGTGGTGGGCCGCGACATCTGGATCGGCATCTGGGCGTTCGTCATGGCGTTCATCGCCACGACGCGCTGGGAGGTCAAGACGGGGCAGAAGCCGCAGCTCGGCGAGATCTGGTGGCGCTTCCCGAAGTTCGTCATCGGCTTCGCCATCGCCTCGATCCTGATAACGGCCATCGCCAGCTACTACGGCCCGGCCCAGTACAACAAGGTGGTGAAGCCGGTCCTGACCATTCCGATCCTGGACCTCAGGACCTGGGCCTTCGTGTTCTGCTTCTTCTCGATCGGCCTTACCACCCGCTTCCGCGAGCTGGCAGCCGCCGGCGGCAAGAACTTCTGGGCGTTCAGCTCGGGTGCGGTGGTCAACGTGATCCTCGGCTTCATCATGTCGGTCGTGGTCTTCTACGAGTTCTGGGCCAAACTCGGCGCTCACTAAGCCGCAGGGTTCTATGGCGATATGGAAACGGCGCCGCCCCTTGTCCGGGGCGGCGCCTTCCCTTTCTCGGGAGGGAGATTCGCAGGCCATGCCCCCCGATCGGCAAAGATGCCTGACCTGCCGCCACTTCCGTAACGGTCCGCGCTATCTGGAGTCGGTCTTCAAGGGCATGAATATCCTCGGCTCCGCGTACGGCTCGGTGCGCAGCAACGACGGCATTTGCCTGCTGCACGACCTGTACCTTTCGGCCGACGCCTGCTGCGATTCATTCCAGCGCGCGGAGCGCTTCCCCGCCTGACGCGGTATATTCGCGCGGACTCGATTCCCGAGACCGCCGGTGCCCGCAAGCAGACAGCCCACTTTCCGCGCCGAGCACGTCGGCAGCTTCCTGCGGCCCGACCGCTTGATGGCCGCCGTGCGCCAGGCGCGCGACGGCAAGCTGGCGCGGGAGGCGCTGCGCGCGATCCAGGACCAGTGCATCCGCGAGCTGGTGGCGACGCAGGAGGCGATCGGCCTGTCGTCGGTGACCGACGGCGAATTCCGGCGGCGCGGCTGGTCGGCCGGCCTCATCGACGCGGTCGAAGGATTCGGGCTGCGCGAGGGCACGCTGCTCGGGTTCCGCGACGAGAAAGGCGACAGGGGCGGTGCCGCCTCGCCCTACGCCAAGGCCCGGCTCAAGCGCACGCGCGGCATCGCCACCGACGAGTTCCGCTTCCTGAAGAGCGTGGCGAACACCGGGCTGCCCAAGGTCACCATCCCCTCGCCTGACGTGATGCACTATTTCCTGGGGCCGCGCAGCGTCGACCAGGCGGTGTATCCGGACATCGAGCAGTACTACGCGGATCTGGTGTCGATCTACGCCGCGGAGATCGAGCAGCTGGCCGCGCTCGGCTGCACTTATCTGCAGCTCGACAACACGGCGCTGCCGTGCAATTGCGACGTCCACGCGCGCGCGGACGTCAGCGCGAGGGGAGAGGACCCCAATGCGCTCACCGCGCGCTACGTGCGGCTTGTGAACGACGTGCTCGCGTCCTGCCCGCCCGGCATGGCCAGGGCGACCCACATGTGCCGCGGCAATCTAAAGGGCGCCTGGATGGCCGAGGGCGGGTACGAGCCGATCGCCGAGAAGGTGTTCGGCGGCATCGACGTCGACGCGTTCTTCCTCGAGTTCGACACGCCGCGCGCGGGCGACTTCCGCCCGCTGCGCTTCGTTCCGGCGCCGAAGAGGGTGGTTCTCGGGCTGATCAGCACCAAGACTCCGCGGCTCGAGTCGGCCGACGAGCTCAAGCGGCGCATTGCGGAAGCCTCGAAGTTCGTGCCGCTCGAGCGGCTCGGGCTGTCGCCGCAGTGCGGCTTCAGCTCCGCGCCCGGTGCGGGCCAGCCGCTCACGGCCGACGACCAGAAGCGCAAGCTCGAGCTGCTGGTGAGGGTTGCGCGCGAGGTCTGGGGCGGCGTCTGAAGCGGCTCAGTGCGCGAGCGTCACGATCACCAGCCCGAGCGTCAGCAGGGCGATGCCGCCCAGCTCCAGCCGGCTGAGGCGCTCGCGAAACACGCGTCGCGACACGACGTAGCTGAACAGCAGCTCGATCAGCCCGAGCGTGCGCACGTGCGCCACCGGCTCGATCGCCATCGCGGTGAACCAGCCGGCCGAGGCGGCCGCGCCCATGAAGCCCGCGAACAGAGAGGCGCGCCAGGCGCGCAGCACGCGCCGCACGGCTTCGACATTGCGCGCCAGCAGCCAGCCACCGAGCAGCAGCGTCTGCACCAGCTGCGCAGCGACCAGCGTGGCGGCGCCGGCCATCAGGAACTCGGCGTGCAGCGCGAGGGCCGCGCCGCGATAGCCAACCGCCGCGAGCGCGAAGCCGGCGCCCGAGGCGAGGCCGATCAGCGCGCTGCGCGACGTCCAGCCGCTGAGCATGGTGCGCAGCGGCCGCGCCCTGTCGGCCGGCGACAGCAGCAGCACGCCGAGCGTACCGAAGGCGATCGCGATCCCGGTGACCGCGTTCACCCGATCGCCGAGGAAAACGAACGCGAACACGGCGACCTGGATGATCTCGGTCTTCGAGTACGCGACGCCGAGCGCGAAGTTGCGCTCCGCCATCACGCGCAGCAGCAGCGCGGTGGCGATGATCTGGCTCACGCCCGCGACCAGCACCCAGAGCCAGAACGCGGGCGCCGGCGCGGGCAGCGGCAGCCGGGTGACGGCCTGCACGCCCCACAGCCAGGCGAGCGCGAACGGCAAACCGTAGAGGAAGCGCACCAGCGTGGCGCCGAGCGTGCCGAGCTCCGCGCTGAGGTGGCGCTGCGCGGCGTTGCGCAGCGTCTGCGCGAAGGCCGCCCAGACGGTGATCGGGATCCAGAGCCAGGCGGCGGGCACCGCTCAGCCGCCGCGCGCGCCGATCACTTGCTTCAGCACATGGCGGCGGTTACGCGTGTGCGGCCGCACCTCTCCCGGCCAGCGGCCCGAGTCGATCGCCGCCGCCCAGGCGGGGCTGAGCAGCACCTCGGCGCTCTCGAGCTCGTACAGCGCGCTGTAGCGCGGCTCGCCCTCGGCGACGATGGTCTTCTTCTCGCCGCCCATGATCATCTCGAGCGGCGCGGTGGTCGAGCGGGTCACCGCGAGCACGCCCGGAACCTTGAGCAGCAGCGGCACATGCTCGGTCTCGTAGACCTCGTTGAACAGCGCCTCCTTGTCCGGCGCGACGTCCATGCTGGCGATAAAGATGAATTTTGTCTTTGGGTGCATCGTCAAGACTCCACTCGCAAAAAGTTCAACCCAATGACCGCTTCTGTCGCGCGCGCCGGCGCTCGTGGTCGTAGGCCAGGGCTGCGCCGATGATGCCGGCCTCGTTGCGCAGCCGCGCCGGCACCACCGGCGTGATCAGCTTCAGGTGCGGCAGGAACTTGCGCCACTTCTTGCTCACGCCGCCGCCGATGATGAACGCGTCGGGCCAGAAATAGCCCTGCAGCAGGCGCAGGTAGGCATCGACGCGTCGCGCCCACTTCTTCCAGCCGAGAACTTTCTTCTCGCGCACACTCTCGGCGGCCCAGGTCTCGGCGTCGCGGCCGCGCAGCGTGAGGTGTCCAAGCTCGGTATTCGGGACCAGGTGCCCGTTGATGAATAGCGCGCTGCCGATTCCGGTGCCCAGGGTGACCATGATCACCAGCCCCTCGCGGTTGCGCCCGGCGCCGAAGTGCATCTCGGCGTAGCCCGCCGCGTCGGCGTCGTTGATCACGCTCACCGGGCAGCGTGTGCTCTTGCGCAGCAGCGCGGCCGCGTTCACGCCGAGCCAAGTGCGCGAAATATTGGCCGCGGTGCGCAGCCTGCCGCCCTTCACCACCGCCGGCATCGCACAGCCGATCGGCCCGTCCCACTCGAAGTGCTGCGCGATCTTCGCCACTGTGCGCGCCACGGCCTGCGGGGTGGCGGGGTCCGGCGTCTTGATGCGCTTGCGCTTGGCCAGCAGCCTGCCGCTCACGGTGTCGACCGGGGCGCCCTTGATGCCGCTGCCGCCGACGTCGATGCCGAGAACGTGCATGCGCTAGCCGCGCCCGACGAAGGGCATCTTGGTCGCCATGATGGTCATGAACTGCACGTTCGCCTCGAGCGGCAGGTTGGCCATGTACAACACCGCGCTGCCGACGTGCGCCACGTCCATGCGCGGCTCGACCACGGTCGTGCCGTTGGCCTGCGGCACGCCCTTGGTCATGCGCTCGGTCATCTCGGTCGCGGCGTTGCCGATGTCGATCTGGCCGCAGGCGATGTCGTACGCGCGCCCGTCGAGCGAGATGCACTTGGTGAGGCCGGTGACCGCGTGCTTGGTGGCCGTGTAGGGGGCCGAGAAGGGGCGCGGGGCGTGGGCCGAGATGGAGCCGTTGTTGATGATCCGCCCGCCGCGCGGCGACTGCGCCTTCATGATCCGGATCGCCTCCTGCGAGCACAGGAACATGCCCGTAAGGTTGACGTCCACCACCGCCTTCCACTGCTCGAACGTCAGATCTTCCATCGGGATCGCCGGCGCGCCCATGCCGGCGTTGTTGAACAGCAGGTCCAGGCGCCCCCAGTCCTGCTTCACCTTCGCGAACAGCGCCCTGACCGTCTCCGGCTGGCCGATGTCGCCCGCCAGCACGAGCGCGCGCGGGCCGGCGCCCGAGTCCGTCGCCGCCTTGTCGAGCAGCTCCTTGCGCCGGCCGACCAGCGCCACGTTCCAGCCGTCGCCGAGCAGCGCCAGCGCCGCCGCCTTGCCGATTCCGGTGCCCGCGCCGGTGACCAGCGCGACCTTGTTCGTAGCAGCCATGGCTCGTTCCCCTCCGTTCTTCTGGAACGAGGATGTTACCGCAGCCGCACGCGGCTACCAGCGAAACACGGCGATGAACCAGAGCAGCGTCGGAAAGCATAGCGCGGTCGCGTAGGCGGCGAGCGCCGCGGCGCGACGCCCGGCGTCGCGCGGCACGATCATGCGCCAGCCGAGCCAGGCGGACCAGGCGACGCCCACGGCGAGCAGCGCGGCGCGCACCCAGGGCACCCAGCCGAGCGGCACGCGCTCTGCCTTCAGGTCCGCGAGCGTCAGCATCGACAGACCGAGGAATACGCCGAAACCCGCGAGCGGCAGCAGCGCGAGGGCGATGCGCCGCCACGGCAGCGCCGCGTCCGCGGCCAGCTTCGCCGCGAGCCGCAGCGCGGCGTACACCGCGCCGCCGAGCGCGGTCCCGCCGCCGAGGATGAAGGCGACGATGCACAGCCCGTCGAGCCAGGTGAACACGTCCTGCGACTTCGGGTAGTGGGTCAGGATCCACCACGGTGCGTTGTCCCGCAGCAGCAGGAACGCGTTGTGATCGATCAGCCAGGTCGCGGCGGCGAGCTTCATGGCGACGAACCAAGGGCTGAGCGACCAGAGGAAGGCGGCGCTCGCGATTCCGATCACGCCGAACACCAGCACCATCGCTTCCGCATCCGTTATCTGCGCGATCGGCGCCTGGAGAATCTCGCTTCCGGGTGCGCGCGCCTTGAGCGCGATCGCGCCGCGGTGTCCGGCGCAGCGCCCGCAGGCGTGGCAGGGCGCGGCGCTCTTGAGGTGGCGCAGATCCACCAGCGGCGCGCAGTTGATGCTCGGCACTTGCCCGGGTTGGCGCCGCCAGGCTTCTTCGTCGGCCGCGAAGTGCACCGGCGCGAGGCGCGCGAGCAGCGCGAACACGCCGTTGGCCGGGCAAAGGTGGCGGCACCAGACGCGCTTGCCCTTGCCGTAGACCAGGCCGACCGCGACCGCCGCGACGCTTGAGCCGCCAAGCACCAGCGCGGCCGCCTCGGGGTATTCGTACACGCTCACTAGCTGGCCGTAGACCGTGGTGCAGACGAAGGCGATGAACGGCCAGCCTTCCCAGCGCAGCCAGCGCGGGATCGCGCGGCCCAGGCCGTGGCGACTGGCGAATTCGGTGAGCGTGCCTTCCGGGCACAGCGTGCCGCACCATACCCGTCCCATCGCCATCATGCTCAGCATCACGAACGGCCACCAGATGCCCCAGAAGGCGAACTGGGCGAACAGCCGCAGGTTGTCGTAGATGTGCGCGTCGCGCGCCGGCAGCGGCATGAATGGCGGAACCAGCAGCAGCCCGAAGTAGACCATCACGACGGTCCACTGCAGCGCGACGATCGCGCGGCTGTGCCGGCGCATCGCCTCGCCGAGCTCGGCGAGCCAGCTCCGTGCTGCCGGTGCGGCGGCGTTCATTTCGCGACGATCTCTCCGCGCATCGTGTCGGGGTGGAAATCGCCAAAGAAGGGATAGCGGCCCGGCGCGAGCGGCTGGTAGATGAGGAAGCTCGCAGCGCCCGGGGCGAGGACCTTCTCCTTGCGTGGCGAGTTGCTTTCGAATTCCTCGGGTCCGCGGCCGTCGTTGCGGATGCGCAGGCGGAACCTGGTGTTCGCGGGAACGACGAGCGTGGCGGGCTCGAAGCGCCCGTCCAGGATACGCAGCTCGAAGCTAGGCATGTCGTCGGCGCGCGCGACAACGGACGCGCCGAGCAGTGCTGCAAGCGCGATCACGCGGGCGATGGCATGTGGCATGGCGCAACCCTCCTCAATACGTGACCTGGGCGCGCAGACCCAGCACGCTCGCTGCCGGGGCGTCCTGGTTGCCGGCGGGAGCGGCGATGTATTGCAAGTCGGGCGTGAGCTCGAACTGCTTGCTGATTCGATAGCGGTAGTAGAGCTCGAGCACGCGCTCGGCGCCGCTCGCGGCGTAGGCGTCCAGCGCCGGCGAGGCTGCGGTGAACTCCGGGCTCGTGCGCAGCCAGCCGAGCGCGACGCCGACGGCGTCGGCCCCGCGCTGCCAATACGAGCCGCCCAGCTCGGCGCCGAGCGTCAGCGCGCGGTCGAAGCGCACGTCGCCCGAAACTTGATGGCCGTAGCGGCCGAACAGCGTGACCGCGTCGCCGTAGCGCTGGTCGACCGATAGACCGACCCCGGAATGCCGCTCGACCAGGCCGGTTAGGTCCGCGGCCTGGCCGTTGCGCCAGTAGTACGCGCGGTAGTTGCCGGTCAGTCCCTCGAACAGCTTGAGCGAACGCTCGGCCTGCGCGATCACCAAAGGCGAGGAGAAGAAGCGGCTGTAGTTCGCGCCTTCGCCGGCGCCGAACACACCGAGCGAAAGGCGCCAGGTCTCCGGATTGTCGCGCCGGTTGAGGTAGGAGACGCGGAAGCCGGGCGAAAAGCCGTTCGCGTCCACGCCGATGTCGCCGGCGGCGTCGAGCAGCGGGTTGTGCACGAAGGCGGTGTTGAGGAACTGGCGCGTTTCGTCGTTCGCCGCCGCGTTCTGGTCGAAGAATACGAACGGATCCATCTTGCCGAAGTTGAGCTCCAGCGTCTCGTGCGAGCGCGGCTTGAAGCCGCCGAAGGGCAGCGGGATCGAGGCCTGGTACCAAGCCTGGCCCAGCACCGCGACGCTGTCGTCGGGCTTGGTGCTGAGGACGCGGAAGGCGCTGGCGTTGGGGCGCGAAAAGGCGGCGAGGTCGTTCAGGCCGTTGCCCTGGCCGAAGCGGAACTGGGCGAACAGCTGCTGCTCCGTGTCGCCGATGTGCTCCAGCGGCAAGCCGATGAAGACGTCACCGCGGTAGTTCAGCTCGCTTTGATTCGCCGCCGAGCCGGCCGGAAGGCCGCCGGGATGCTGCGCCACGGTGGTCAGGCTCGCGCCGACCTTGATCCCTTCCAGCGACTCCACCGTGCGCGCCGCCTTCAACGTGCTGACCGACTGATGCTCGAGCGCCTTCAGGCGCGCGGTGAGCTCGGGCTCGTTCTCGCTCAGGGTGTCGGTCTCGAGGCCCTTGTCAATGCGCGCGTCGCGCCTTTCCAGCTCTTGCACCCGCTGCTCGAGGCGCTTTACAAGCTGCTTCAGCTGCTCGACTTCGGTGTCGGCGAAGGCGACGCCGGGCAGCATGAGCGACGCGGCGAGAAGGGGGAGGAGGCAGGCGCGCGCCATTTCAGTATCCGCCCTTCTTGCCCAGCCCCACGAACACGAAATCGAACTCGGCCTCGAACGGCTTCCACCACGGACGCACGCCGGTGAGGCGGTCGGTGTGGCGGCCGAAGTGCGCGTGCGGGTTCATCGACGGCGGTTGGAGCAGGAGCTTCAAGTGGTACTTGCCCGGCCCCATCAGCTTGACGTTGTCGCCGTAGTGCGGCCCGTCGCTTGCGGTCATCGGCATCAGGTCGCCGGCGAGCTTCTTGTCGCTGCCTTCCTTGCTTAGTTCATACTTGACCACGAGATAGGGCATCCAGAAGCCCTCGTCGAAGCCCTGCGGGTTGCCGGCGAGCGCGTGGATGTCCGCTTCGAGATGAACGTCGGACTGCTCGACCGGGCGCATCATGCCTTCCGGCTCCATCGTCACCGGTTGCAGGTAGACGGCGGCAATCTCCATGCCATAGCGTTGCTGGGGCGTGCCAATCGGGTATTCGAGGGCCGCCGCATTGAACGAGAAGATGGAAGAAATCATGAAAAAAGAGAGGGATGCGAGTCTGGCGAGCCTGAACACGAGTTCCTCCTAATGAGAATGGCTATCGAACGATAATGAGAACTGTTATTAATGTCAACGGCCAGAGGACCGAGCTCGATCTCGACCCGGACATGCCGCTGCTGTGGGTGCTGCGCGACCTGCTCGGGCTGACCGGCACCAAGTACGGCTGCGGCATCGGCGCTTGCGGCGCGTGCACGGTGCTGGTCGACGGCCGCGCCGTGCGCAGTTGCGTGCTCCCCGCGAGCGCCGCGAGCGGCAGGAAAATCCTCACGGTCGAAGGGCTGGGCGCCGGGCGCCCGCACCCGCTGCAGCGGGCCTGGATCGGGCTGCAGGTGCCGCAGTGCGGTTATTGTCAGCCCGGCATGCTGATGGCCGCGGCCGCGCTGCTGGCGCAGAGCCCGCACCCGAGCGACGCCGAGATCGACGCCGCGTTGACCAACCTCTGCCGCTGCGGCACCTATCCGCGGGTGCGCGCCGCGATCCACGCCGCGGCGCGGGCGCTGCGGGACGCGACGTGAGAAGGCGCAGCTTCATCCTCGGCGGCATCGGCCTGGGCGGCGCGCTGATCGTCGGCTGGGGCGTGCTGCCGCCGCGCAGCCGTCTGGGCGGGCGCGGCACGCTGCCGCCGCTGTACGGCGCCGTGTCGCTCAACGGCTGGGTGCGCATCGCGGCGGACGGAATGGTGGTGGTGGCGGTGCCGCGCTCGGAGATGGGACAGGGCGTCTATACCGCGCTGCCGATGCTGGTGGCCGAAGAAATCGGGGTACCGCTTGCGCAGGTGCTGGTCGAGCAGGCGCCGATCGACGCGATCTACGGCAACGTCGCGGTGCTGGTCACGGGATTGCCGTTCCATCCCGACCAGGAGAACGGCGATCTCGCGCGCGCGAGCGAATGGATCGTCGCCAAGCTCGGGCGCGAGCTGGGCCTGCAGGTCACCGGCGGCAGCACCAGCGTGCGCGACGCCTGGCGCCCGATGCGCGAGGCCGGCGCGGCGGCGCGCGCGATGCTGATCGCGGCCGCCGCGAAGCAGTGGAACGCCGCGCCGGCGCAGTGCAGCGTCTCCGACGGCGTAGTCAGGCATCTCGACGGCCGCAGGCTTGCGCTGCGGGACCTGATCGGCGCGCTGCGCGAGGTGCCGTTGCCGGGCGAGGTGCGCCTCAAGCCGGCGCAGGACTTCGCTTTGGTCGGCAAGCCGGCGCCGCGGCTCGACGTGCCCGACAAAGTGACCGGGCAAGCGCGCTTCGGCATCGACGTGCGGCTGCCGGGAATGCTCTATGCGGCGCTGCGCGCCTGCCCCACGATCGGCGGCACCCTGCGCTACGTCGATCCCTCGCCCGCGCTCGCGCGGCCGGGCGTGGTGCGCGTCTCGACGCTCGCCGCAGCGGCCGGCGGCGCGCCCGCGGTGGCGGTGGTGGCCAACAGCTGGTGGACCGCGCAGCGCGCGCTGGAAATGCTGCGCATCGAATGGGACGAGGGCCCCAACGCCGAGATGTCGACCGAGTTGCTGCACGCGCGCATGCGCGGCGCGCTCGACGCCGAGGACGGATTCACCTTCTACGAGCGCGGCGACGGCGAGGCGGCGCTCAAGCGCGCGGTGCAGCTGATCGAAGCGGAGTACCGCGCGCCGCACCTGGCGCACGCCGCGCTGGAGCCGATCAACTGCACGGCCCGCATGGCCGGCGGGCGGCTCGCGATCTGGGCGCCGACCCAGGTGCCGAGCGTGCTGCGCCACGTGGCGGCGCGCGCGGCGGGAATCGACGCGGACAAGGTCGACGTCAGCGTCACGCTGCTCGGCGGCGGATTCGGGCGGCGCCTCGAGGTCGACTTCGTGCCGCAAGCGGTCTGGCTGGCGCGCGACGTGTCCCCGGCCCCGGTGCAATTGATCTGGTCGCGCGAGGAGGACACGACGCACGATTTCTACCGCCCGGCGGCGGTGGCGAAGATGAAGGGCGGCCTGGACGCGAACGGCGCGCCGCTCGCGTGGGTGAGCAAGAGCGTAAGCGACGCGATCGTGCCGCAGTACGTGCGGCGCACATACCCCGCGTTCGCGCTCGATACGCCCGACAAGACCACCGTCGAAGGGCTGTTCGACCAGCCCTACGAGTTCCCGCACCGCCATTGCGCGCACGTCACGCACCATACGCCCGTACCGATCGGCTTCTGGCGCAGCGTCGGGCACTCGCACAACGCGTTCTTCTGCGAGTGTTTTATCGACGAAATGGCCTATGCGGCCAGGCGCGATCCGCTGGATTTCCGGCGCCGGCTGCTGGCGCGCCACGCGCGCCACCGCCGCGTGCTCGAGCTCGCCGCGGCCAAGGCGCAGTGGGGAAGGGTGGGCCCGGGACGCGCGCACGGCATCGCGCTGCACGAGTCCTTCGGCTCGATCGTGGCGCAGGTCGCCGAGGTGTCGCTCGCGCGGGGGGGCGAGATCCGCGTGCAGCGGGTGGTGTGCGCGCTCGACTGCGGCACGGCGGTGAACCCGGACATCGTGGCGCAGCAGGTGGAGAGCGGCATCGTATTCGGGCTCACCGCCGCGCTGTACGGCGAGATCACGATCAACGCCGGCCGCGTCGAGCAGCAGAACTTCCCCCAGTACCGCATGCTCACGCTGGCCGCCACGCCGCGCATCGAGACTCACCTGGTGCCGAGCGATGCGCCTCCGGGCGGGGTGGGCGAGGTGGCAACGCCGCCGATCGCGCCGGCGGTGGCGAACGCGCTTTTCCGCCTGACCGGCCGCCGCCTGCGCTCGCTGCCGCTCAGGCTCGCGGCCTAGTTGTCGCGCCGCCCGCGTCCTTGCTGGGACTGATCGTCCTGGCGCGGGCTCGCCTGGCGGGAATCGCCGCGCGTGTCGCCTTTCACTGGAGCAGGCTTCACGCGCTCGTGCGTCTCTTGTTGCGCCGGAGCGGGCTTGGCGCGCTCGCGCGTGTCGCGCTGTACCGGAGCGGCCTGGGTGCGCTCGCGCGTGTCGCGCTGTACCGGAGCGGCCTGGGTGCGTGTGCGCGTGTCGCGCTGCACCGGCGCCGGCCGGACGCGCTGCGGGTAGCGCTGGGTCAGCTGCGGGCTGCGGTAGCTGATGCCCCTGCGATGCGCGGCCTCGTGCTGCCACGTGACCGGCGCGCCGCGGCCCAGCTCCTGCACGTGCCGGCGCTCGATCGCGGTCGTCGGCCGGTAGTAGTAGCTCTGGCGCACGATGTTCACCCGGTGCTCGCGCCAGTCGAAGGCGCCGAAGAAGAATCCGGTCGAGACGCGTATGCCACCGCCGAAGTAGATGGCGACCGAGAGCCCCGGACGCACCCGGTAGCCGGGCCACGGCGCCCAGCGTACCGGCGGATACGCCGGCCACCACCAGCCGCCGTACACCAGCAGCGGGTCGTAGTAGGGCACGTAGACCAGCTGCGGATTGGCCGGCTCGATGGCGATCGTTCCGGCCTGCTGCGACACCAGCATGCCGTCATCGCTGGCGAGGTTGCCGGAGGCGAGCGCACGCTCGCGCAGGCGCTGCACCGTGTCCATCACGTACGGTTCCTGCTCGAGGAAGGCTTCGCCGAGCGACTGCGTCCAGTCGAGGCGCTCGTCCATCATCGACAGGATGCGCGGGAACGCCACCAGCGACTTCACGCTCGGATCCCAGTCCTCGGCCTCGACCGCGCGTACCGCGTCGTCGCCCTGCAAGCCGGGGTGCACGTCCGCCCAGCGCGCGGCCTTGACCACTTCGAGCGGATAGGTAGCCGCCATCAGGATCTGCGACAGCAGCGGGTCCGGATAGAGCGCGATGGGAGCAAGCATCTGGTCGAGCTGAGCCTGCGTATAGCCCTGCGCCGGAGCCGGTGCTGCCTGCGCGAACGCCGCCTGCCCGCCGAACACCAGCAGCAGCGAAAGCAGCCACCGAACGAGACGTATTTGCATGGAGACTCTCCTCTTGTCGATGGCGCAATCTAACCCGGCGTACGCAGGCGAGTATTGACAAAATGCAACCGGATGTAATCCAGGGGCAGAGGCAGAAACGTATCTTTACTTTGGGACAGAACCATCCGGGCGGACCCCGGTCTATGATTCAACGGGTGATAACGCATTGGAGGATTGCGATGCGAAGCGTGAAAGCGAGCCTGATCGTTGCTGCGGCGGCAGCTGCCGTCGCGCTGGCGGCGCCGGCGTACGCGTACCACGGGCACGGTGGCTGGCACGGCCATGGCGGTGTGCGCTTCGGCCTCTATTTCGGCGGACCGCTTTACTGGGGCGCGCCGTATTACTACCCGCCCTATTACTATCCGCCTGCCGTGGTGGTGCCGCAGTCGCCGCCGGTGTACGTCGAGCAGGGCGAACAGAGCGGGCAGGCGCCAGCCGCGCAGGGCTGGTGGTACTTTTGCCGCGAATCGAATGCATACTATCCGTATGTGAAGCATTGCCCGGCCGGGTGGGAGCGGGTCAGCCCCCAGCCGCCGGCGCAGTGACCCGGAGACAACGATGAAGCTCAGATCGAGACATGCGGCGCTCGGCGCCGCGCTCCTGCTCAGCGCCTGCGTGACGGTGCCGGAGGGCCCGAGCGTGATGGTGCTGCCGGGCAGCGGCAAGAACTTTGACCAGTTCCAGCTCGACGATTACTCCTGCAAGCAGTTCGCCAAGGCGTCGATCGGCGGCAGCAACGCGCAGCAGGCCGCGAACGAGAGCGGGCTGAAGAGCGCCGCGGTCGGCGCCGCAGTCGGCGCTGCCGCCGGCGCCCTGATGGGCGGGCACGAAGGCGCCGGATCGGGCGCAGGCGCCGGGCTCGCGGTCGGCGCGCTCGCCGGCAGCGGCGCGGCGCAAAGCTCGGCGGGCAACCTGCAGCAGCGCTACGACACCGCTTACGTGCAGTGCATGTACGCCAAAGGCAATCGCGTGCCGGTCTACGGCGGCATGCAGCAGGCCCCTGCGCGCGGCTACAGCGCGCCGCCCCCGCCTCCGCCACCGCCCCCATCGCGCTGAGCGCGGGCGGAGGTTTGACCCAGGTCAACGGCGGCCGGCGGCCGCGCGTCTATTGTTCGGTTGCGGGTCAGTTCGCCCGCAACGATCGATAGATGGCCGCAAACGACTCCCAGCCCGACGTCCGCCGCGCGCGCCTCGCGCGCGCGCTGCTCGTCGTCGCCGTGCTCGGTGCGGCGGCGTTCTTCGCCCGCAACCTGATCCTCGGCAAGCCAGCCCGGACCGTGACCGCCGTTCGCGGCGAGCTGACCCAGACCGTGGTGGCGAGCGGACGACTCATCACGCCGCAGCGCGTTTCGGTCGGCGCGACCATTACCGAGCGCGTGGCGCGCATTCCGGTCGAGGAGGGCCAGACGGTCAAGCGCGGCGAGATCCTGATCGAGCTGGACGACACCGACGAGCGCGCCGCGCTGGCGCAGGCGCAGGCCGCGGTGGCGCAGGCGCAGGCGAAGCTGCGCCAGATGCGCGAGGTGGCGCTGCCGGCGGCCGAGCAGGCGCTCGCGCAAGCGCGAGCGACCGCAGTGCAGGCGCGCCAGAACTACGACCGCACCAGCGCGCTGCGCGAGAAGGGCTTCGTTGGCGAGGCGCAGCTGGAAGACGCGCGCCGCGCGCGCGACGTGGCGGACAGCCAGCTGCGCGCGGCCGAGCTGCAGGTGGCCTCCAACCGCCCCACGGGCAGCGACTATGCTATGGCGCAGACGGCGCTCGAGCAGGCGCGCGCGAGCCTGGCGGCGGCGCAGGCGAAGCTGGCGCAGACGGTGATCTACGCCCCGGCCGATGGCGTGCTGATCAGCCGCAGCGTCGAGTCGGGCAACGTGGTCCAGCCGGGCAAGGAGCTGATGGCCCTCGCGCCCTCGGGCGAGACGCAGATCGTGGTGCAGATCGACGAGAAGAACCTGTCCCTGCTGGCGCTCGGGCAGAAGGCGCTTGCCTCGGCCGATGCATTTCCGGACAAGCGCTTCGCGGCCGAGGTGATCTACATCAACCCCGGTGTCGACCCGCTGCGCGGCTCGGTCGAGGTCAAGCTCAAGGTGCCGCAGCCGCCGGCCTTCCTGCGCCAGGACATGACGGTCTCGGTCGACATCGAGGTCGCGCACCGCAGCGACGCGGTGACCGTCCCGACCGACGCCGTGCGCGACGCGACCGGCGCGCAGCCGTGGGTGCTCGCGCTGAACGGCCGCCGTGCGGTTCGCCGCCCGGTCAAGCTCGGCTTGCGCGGCGACAGCAGGATCGAGATCCTGGCCGGAGTGGCGCCCGGCGACCTGCTGATCCCGGCCAGCGACGCGCTCGTCAAGCCCGGCCAGCGAGTGCGCGCGGCGAGATGAACCGCCTCGCGCGGTTCGAGCTGATCGTCGCCTTCCGCTTCATGCGCGAAGGGCTGGTGCAGACGCTGCTCATCGTCCTCGGCGTGGGACTGGGCGCCGGCGTCATCATCTTCATGTCGGCCGCGCTCGCCGGGCTGCAGGCGAACATCATCCGCCGCACGCTCAACTACATGGCGCCGATCGTGATCATTCCGCCGGAGCAGGTGGCCCGCCCACAGCGCGGCGGCGCGGACACGGCAGCGCTGGTGCAGCCGCGCGCGCAGCAGTTGCGCTCGATCGACCAGTGGCAGAAGTTTCGCCAAGAGGTGGAGCGCGTGCCCGGCGTGACCACGGTCACCGCGGTCGCCTCCGGCCCGGGCTTCGCCTTGCGCGGCGACGCCAACAAATCGGTCAACATTGTCGGCATCGAGCCCGACACCTATCTGCGGGTGATCGGCCTGGGCGACAAGATCGTCGCCGGCACGCTCGCGCTCGGCGCGAGCGACATCGTCATCGGCACCGAGCTGGCGAAGGACCTGGGTGCCGGCGTGGGCGACAAGCTGCGCCTCAGTACCGCGACCGGCGGCTCGGAGACGCTCAGCGTGGCCGCGATCTTCGACTTCGGCAACAAGGCGGTGAACGAGCGCAACGTCTACGTCTCGCTGCGGCTGGCGCAGAACCTGCTCGACCTCGCGGGCGGGGTCTCCAGCATCGAGCTGCGCGTCGCCGATCCCTTCGATGCCGAGCAAATCGCGCAGAACATCGAAGCGCGCACGGGCCTCGAGGCCGACAGCTGGATCAAGACCAACGCCCAGTTCTTCACCGCGATGTCGGCGCAGATCGTCACCAACACGCTGATCCGCGTCTTCGTCGGACTCACCGTGGCGCTCGGCATCGCCAGCGTGCTGGTCGTTTCGGTGGTGCAGAAGTCCAAGGAAATCGGCATCCTGCGCGCGATGGGCGCCTCGCGCGGGCAGCTGTTGCGCGTGTTTCTGATCCAGGGCGCGTTCATGGGCCTGGTCGGGTCGCTGCTCGGATCGGCGCTGGCGTACGTGTTCCTGGTGGTGTTCCGCAGCATCGCCGTCAACCCCGACGGCACGCCGATGTTCATCATCCAGATGGAGCCATCGCTCTATCTGCTCGCATCGGCGGGCGCCACGCTGGTAGGCACGCTCGCGGCGGTGACGCCCGCGCGACGCGCCGCGCGGCTCGATCCCGCGGTGGCGATCCGTGGCTGAACCGGCCGAGACGCTGCGCCTGGAGGGGGTGCGCAAGTCGTACAACACCGGCACTGCGCTCGAGACCGAGGTGCTGCACGGCATCGACTTCGCGCTCGCGCGCGGCGAGTTCGCGGCGCTGATCGGGCCCTCGGGCTCGGGCAAAAGCACGCTGCTCAACGTGATCGGGCTGCTCGATCCGCCCAATGCAGGCCGGCTTCTGATCGAAGGCAGGGAAACCGGCAGCCTCGATGACGCACAGACGACCCACCTGCGCGGGCGCGCCATCGGCTTCGTGTTCCAATACCACTACCTGCTGCCGGCCTTCAGCGCGCTCGAGAACGTGATGCTGCCGGTGCTCGCCGCGCGGGGGCGCCCGGACGACGAGATGCGCGCCACCGCGGCGGAACTGCTCGAAAAGGTGGGTCTGGCGCGCTGGCGCGACAAGAAGACCAGCGAGCTCTCGGGCGGGCAGCAGCAGCGCGTTGCAGTCGCGCGCGCACTGGCGATGAAGCCCGCGCTGGTGCTCGCCGACGAGCCGACCGGCAACCTCGACACGCAGTCCGCCGACGGCGTGTTCGAGGTGCTGCGCGAGGTGAACCGCGACAGCGGCACGACCTTCCTCATCGTCACCCACGATCCGCGCCTCGCGCAGCGCTGCGATCGCATCATCGAGCTGGTCGACGGGCGGATCGTCGCCGACCGGCCGAATTCGCCTGCCGGCGGTGGAGCGCGCTCTGGTGGCTAGCGTAATCAACGATCTGTAAGATTGGTCCGAAGGAGGTCACGCATGAAGAACATGTTCATTGCCTTCCTGCTCGGAATCATCGTCGGGGCGGCAGGCTACTGGTTCATGCTGCAGCAGCCGGTGCAGCATGCGGGAGAGACCGCACAGCAGAAGGCCGCCGCGGCCGCCAAGGCGGCTTCGGATGCCGCCGCGCAGGCGCGGCAGGCCCTGGCGGCGAAGCTCGACGCGCTGCAGCTGAGTGCAGACGACATCCGCGACGAGCTGAAGCAGACGGGCGAGGTGGTGCGGCGCAAGGCGCGCGAGATCGGCCAGGCCGCCACCGACGCGGCCACCGATACGCGCATCACCGCCGAGGTCAAGCGCAAGCTGCTCGCCGACCCGGCGCTGTCGGCGCTCGACGTCTCGGTCAACACCACCAGCGGGCGCGTGACGCTGTCGGGCAAGGTGTCCTCGGCGGACCAGATCGGCAAGGCGATGCTGCTGGCGCTGGAGGCCGACGGCGTGCGCGAGGTGGTCTCGACGCTTCAGGTCACCGGCGCGCAGCCACCGGCGAAAAGCGGCTGAGCGCGGGCAATGCACGCGACGCTCGAGCTCGGCGACCTGGGTGTCCACCGCCTCGGCTTCGGCGCGATGCGCGTGTGCGGCCCCAACGTGTGGGGAGCGCCGAAAGACCGCGCCGCGGCGCACCGCGTGCTGCGGCGCGCGCTCGAGCTCGGAATCGATTTCATTGACACTGCCGACAGCTACGGTCCGTACGTCGATGAGACGCTGATCGCCGAAGCGCTGCATCCGTATCCTGCAGGCCTGGTGATCGCGACCAAGGGCGGGCTGCTGCGCCCGACGCGCCATGCCTGGGACCCGGACGGACGGCCGGAGCACCTGCGCCGCGCGCTCGAGGGCAGCCTGGCGAGGCTCAAGCTGGAGCGCGTCGACCTGTACCAGTTGCACGCGCCGGACCCCAAGGTGCCGTTCGCCGAGTCGGTCGGCTGCCTAGCCGAGCTTCAGCGTGCGGGCAAGATCCGCCACCTCGGCCTGTCGAACGTATCGCTGGCGCAGCTCGCGCAGGCGCGCCGCATCGCGCCGATCGTGTCGGTGCAGAACCGCTACAACCTGGGGGACCGGAGTTCGGAGGACGTGCTCGCCGCCTGCGAGCGGCTCGGCATCGCGTTTCTGCCCTGGTACCCGCTCGGCGCGGGAAGCAGCCTGCGCTCGGCGCGGGCGAAGAAGGTCGCCGCACGCCATGACGCGACGCCGGCCCAGGTCGCGCTCGCCTGGCTGCTTGCGCGCTCGCCGGCGATGCTGCCGATCCCGGGCACCGCCTCGCTCGCGCACCTGGAAGAGAACGCGCGTGCCGCCGGGCTCGAGCTTTCGGCCCAGGACATCGCCGAGCTCGGTTAGCGCCGCACTGTCGGCAAATTGCGACGCATATAACGCTTGAATTACAGCGCGGGGCGCATTGCGCGTCGTCACGAGGCGACACAATCGCACCGCGCGGCAAGAAGCTGAATCCGATCTAAGTCACTGATCGAGCACCGCTTAGGTGCTGCTGGCACGGCGATTGCGGGGATTGCGCTGCGGGGGCCCACAAGGCCCCCGCGCTGTATCCACTCGTGAAAGGAGCAAGCGATGAAAAAAGGTCTACTTGAGCAAGCCGTCCTCGCCGCGACGTTCGTCCTGTTCGCCCTGCCGGCAGCGGCGGCGAACGCAGGCCGGGCCGGCGACTTCGCCGCGCTCGACGCGAACCACGACGGCTATCTGTCGAAAAGCGAAACAAGCAGTATGAAGGGCTTCGACAAGGCGTTCGACGAGGCCGACGCCAATCACGACGGCAGGCTGGACCGCGACGAGTTCGTCAAGGCCGGCGCGATCTACGACCGGATCCGGCTCGGTCACTACGTCGACGACAGCGTGATTACCGCGAAGGTCAAGGCCGCGCTGGTGAAGGAAGAGAATCTCAAGGGCTTCGACATCAGCGTCGAGACCCAGGGCGGCCAGGTGCTGCTGTCCGGGTTCGTCAGCAGCCCGCAGTTGCGCTCGCGTGCGGTGAAGATCGCCATGGGCGTCGACGGCGTGCGCGACGTGCACGATGGCATCGTGGTCCAGTGAGTCCGCACGGCGCGCCGCAGCGCGCTCAAGCCTGGACGGAATAGCCCCCGTCGACGGGAATCGCCGCGCCGGTGACGAAGTCGGACGCCGGCGCGGCGAGAAAAACCGCGATACCGCGGAAGTCGTCGATCACGCCCCAGCGTCCGGCCGGGGTGCGCTTGAGCACGCCGTCGTGCAGGCCTGGTATCTGCGCGCGCGCCTTCACTGTCAGCTCGGTGTCGATCCAGCCCGGCAGGATGGCGTTGACCTGGATATGGTCGGCGGCCCAGGCCGAGGCGCAGGCCTTGGTGAACTGCACGATGCCGCCCTTGCTCGCGGCGTAGGCGGGGGCGAAGCTGGCGCCGAAGATCGATAGCATCGAGCCGATGTTGATCACCTTGCCGCGGCCGGCCTGCTTCAGCAGCGGATAGGCCGCGTGCGAGCACAGAAAGGCGCTGGTGAGGTTGGTGTCGATCACCTCGCGCCACTCGGCGAGCGTCAGCGCCTGCGGCGGCTTCCTGATGTTGGTGCCGGCGTTGTTGACCAGGATGTCGAGCCGGCCGCAGCGCGCGGCGACCGCCTCGAACAGCGCGTCGACCGACTGCTCATCGCGCACGTCCGCCTCGAGTGCGAGCGCGCCGCCTGCGCCAAGCGCCTGCAGCGCCTCGACCGCGGCGGCGGATTTCCCTGCGTTGCGGGCGGCGACGACCACCCGCGCGCCTGCGCCGGCCAGCCCGCGCGCGAGCCCCAGGCCTATGCCGCCGTTGCCGCCGGTGACGACGGCGACCCGTCCGCTGAGATCGAACATCCCTCTGCTCCGTGGCTATGGGTTTGAATCGCGCTGCAGGCGCGCGCGCACCAGGGCGATATGGCTGCGCAGCTCGTACAGCTCATCGGTGTGCGACAGCGGGATCGTGATGCCGCGCGCCTTGGCTTCCAGCCGGTCGAGTTCGCCGAGCAGCTCCGCGGGCGGCACATCGGCGCGGCCCAGGCGGTCCTCGATCTGGCGCAGCTGCCGGTACCAGCGGAAGATGCGCGAGCGGATGCGGAACCGGTACACCGGCGGCACCACGCGCGAGAGCGGGATCAGCACCGCGACGATCGAGAACAGCGCCACCCACATGCGGTCGATCAGGTTCGCAAGCCAGAACGGCAGGTAGCGCTGCAGCAGCGGCGGGCCGCTACGGTAGTAACGCTCGGCTTCCGGTGCGAGCGGAAACTCGGTGCTCTGCGGCGAAGGAAAGCGGCCCGCCGGCACGATCCAGCCGGCGCCGCCGTGGATGCGCGCCGCGGCCTGGACGAAGAGCTGCATCAGCGCCGGGTGCGTGTCCGCGCGCGCGAGCAGCGAGGTGGTGGTCGCGATCAGCGGCACGTCGTGCGACGGCACGTCGTGCGCCAGATCGGCCACGCCGCGCGGCAGCACGACCGCGCTGAGAAACGGAAAGCGCCGCGCGTAGGCCTCGGCCTGGGGAAACTCCAGCAGCCGCACGCCGGGCGTCTGGAGCAGCATTTGCACCATCGCGGCTTCCGGCGCCGAGGTGAACGCGATGAGATCGGTCTCGCCGCCGAGCAGCGCCACCACCGCCGGGGTCAGGTCGAGATAAGTCCCGCGCAGGCTGTCGCGGTCGATGCCGTTGGCCTCGAGCAGCTTGCGCATCAGCCCCGGCGTGCCGCTGCCGCGCGCGCCGAAGTTCACCCGCAGGCCGCGCAAGGCGGCGAGGTCGACGATCGGCTTCGGCGTGCGGTAGAAGATCCACAGCGGCTCGAAAAACAGGCTGCCAAGCGACACCAGCGGCACGCCGCCGTGCTCCTCGTCGGCGACGCGCGCCGCCGCGCTTGAGCCTCCCTTCACGAAGCCGAAGTCTACCGTCTGCTTCGGGTCGCGCAGGTCGCGCAGGTTCTCGAGCGACCCGAGGGTGGGCAACAGCGTCACCCTGATGCCGTAGCGTTTGAGCTCGGCGGCGTAGCGCGCGCCGAGCTCGGCGTAGCTGCTCTGGTCGGACCCGGTCGCGAGCACAACGTGCTTGGGCGGCTGCGGCTTGAGCACGAGGTAGGCACCGGTGAGCAGCGCCAGGGTCAGCAGCAGCAGCGGCCCGGCGGTAGCGACGAGGTCGCGGAACGAGATCAGCGTATCGCGCAGGAGGCGAGGCATGGCGGCGCCGGAAGCCTACACCAGCGCGAGCACGAGTGCCGCGACGGCAGCGAGCGCGACGCCCGCGGCGAGCATCGCCAGCTGCGGGTCCTCGTTCAGGCGCCGGAGCGAAAGCAGCGGCGCGCCGTCCGCGCTGCATCCGGCGGCGGCGAGCGCCGCGAGGTGCTCGAGCCCGTCGCCGGATTCGAATCGGCGCGACAGGGGCAGACGGCCGGCGGCGGGAGCGGAGACGACGGTTCCTTCGAGCTCGAAATCCAGTGCGGGCGCGGCCGCCGGCGCGCCGGCGGCCGCCATGCCGGGCTGCTCCAGGCAGGCGCGCAGGTCGGCCGCAAGATCGGCCGCGCTCTGGTAGCGCCTGGCGGGATCCTTTTCCAGCGCGCGCGAGACGATCAGATCGAGCATCGGCGGCAGGGCCGGGTTCAACGCGCTGGGCGGCGCAGGCGTCGCGCCCGCGATCTGCAGCATGTATTGCTGCACGTCGGGCGCCGAGAACGGCGGCGCGCCCGCCGTCAGCTCGTACAGGATGACGCCGAGGGAGAACACGTCCGAGCGGCCGTCGACGGCCGCGCCGGTGACCTGCTCGGGCGACATGTACTTGGGCGAGCCAAGCACGGCGCCGACCTGGGTCTCGATGTCGGATGCGCGCATGCGCGCGACGCCGAAGTCCATCACCTTGGCGCGCCTTGCGCCCACGATCATGATGTTGCCCGGCTTGACGTCCCGGTGCACTACGCCCCGCTCGTGGGCGAATGCGAGGCCGTCGGCGACCTGCGCCAGGATCTCGAGCACGAACGCCAGCTCGAGACCGCCGCGCTTCATCATGTCGCGCAGCTCGACTCCCTCGAGCAGCTCCATCGCCATGTAGGCCATGTCGCCCTCGCGCCCGATGTCGTAGATCGTGATCAGGTTGGGGTGGTTAAGGCCGCCGGCGGCTTTCGCTTCCTGGCGGAAGCGCGCCTCGTACTCGGCGCGCACCCCGGGGTCGGAGGACATCAGGATGGTCTTGATCGCCACCGTGCGGTTGAGCATCGGGTCCTCGGCGCGGTAGACGACGCCCATCGCGCCGCGGCCCAGCTCGCCCAGCACGCGGTAACGTCCGATCTGCTCCGGCAGCGGCTCGTCCATGCCCTAGAAGCCCATCTTGCGTTTCACGTTCTCGAAATCGCTCCTGATGTTCTTGCCCCAGTCGACCTCTTCCTTCCTCTCCTCCTTCCTGGGTTCGGGTTTGATATCCTTCTTCGCCTCCTTCCTGGGCTCCCGCTTCGGCTTCCGGTGCGGCGGCGCGGGCGGCGGCCTGGGCGCGACGAACTCGTGCCGAATCGTCATCTGCTCGGCCGAGGCGAGGGTCACCTCGAGCTGCAGCGGCGCGAAGGCGCCGTTGCGCACCTCGAGCGTGTGCGGCCCGGGGGCGACTTCGATCTGCATCAGCGGCGGCGTCGGGCCCTTCATCTTGCCGTCGACGTAGACTTCGCCGTGCGGCTTGATCTCGAACTGCAGCAACGCCGGCTTGACCGGGGGCGCGGGCAGCGGGCGCAGCGCGCGCGCCGCGGCGCCGAGCGCGACCAGAACGCTCGCGGCGGCCGCGAACAGGGTCATGCGCCAGCGCCGCTGCGCCCGCGCCGCGCCGGCCGCCGCGGTCGAAGCGTCGAGTGCCGCGCGAAAGCGGGACGAAGCGAGAAGCGCGCCTGGTTCGGCCTGCTCGGCGAGCGCGAGCGCGCCGTCGAGGCCGTCGCCCTCGAGGCAGGAGCCGCGCTGCGCGTCCTCGACGCCGGCCAGCGGGCCGTAGTCGAGGCCGACGCGCAGCGGCAGCTCTCCGGCCGCTGCGCGTGCGCGCTCGGCGAGCGCCATCGCCGCAACGGGGCCCTCCAGCACCGCCACCGCGAGCGCGTCGTCGGCATCGAGCACGATCCGGTGGGCGGCGGCGAGCGGCTGCAGCGCTACGCCTGTGAGCGCCTCGAGCTGGGCGTGCAGGCTGGCCTGCTCCCCCGCGCGCCTGTGCGCGAAATCCGCCATGCCCAGTACCACCACGCTCGCCAGCACCGACGCGGGCGCGCCGTCGTTCGTCTGCATCATGCGCGGATTATCTATCGGTCGAGCTCGGAGTAGTGGCGGAATATCCCGGATTCGTTGAACGGGATGCGCCGCGGCGAGGCGAGGTAGGCGGCGATGCGCGGGCGCACCGCGACGCGGTCGTGCAGCGCCGCAGTCCAGGCCCGGCGGCGCTCCAGCTTCGTCATCGCGCGCGGGAAGGCGTAGCGCAGCCCGGCGATCATCTGGAACAGCGACAGATCGACGTAAGTGATCCGCGCGCGCTGCTTTTGCGCGGCGAGCGCGCCGAAGTAATCGAGGAACTTCGGCAGCCGGTTTATCCTGAAGTCCTCCGCGCGGCGCTTCGCCTCGCGCTTTTGCTGCTCGTAGTACAGGCCGCTGCCGATCGGATGGTGCACGTCGTGCACCTCGACCACCCAGTCCGCGATGGTGAGCTGGAGCTGGTGCAGCCACAGGCGGGCGGCCTCGCTCCCGGGCGCGAGGCCCAGGCGCGGTCCGAGATAGAGCAGGATGTTCGCGGTCTGCGCGATGAGCCGCTTGCCCGCGGCGAGAAAGGGCGGCGCGAACGGTGGCTGCGCGAGGGAGCGGCCCTCCATCAGGCGCATCATGCGCGCCATGCCGCCCGGCCTGCGCGCGACGTCGACGTAGTCGGCGCCGGCGTCCTCGAGCGCGAGGCGCACGAACTCGCCGCGGCCCTGGATCGACGGCCAGTAGTAAAGCAGATAACGCATCGGTGATCCCGCTAGCGCGAAACTCGAATCATAATCGCTCGCGCGTCGGTAAACTGAGTCCATGCCCCCCGAATTGACACCCGTTCACATCCTCTGCGGCGCGCTCGCCCGCAGCGAGCTCAGCTCGGCAGCGCTGGTCGAGAGCCTGCTCGAGCGCATCGCACGCGAGGACGCGAAGCTGCACGCCTTCGTCTCGGTCTACGCCGACGATGCGCGGACTGCGGCGGCCGCGGCCGACGCCGCGCGCGGCGCCGGCCACGCGGTGGGCCCGCTGCACGGCATCCCGGTCGCGGTGAAGGACATCGTCGACATCGAAGGCCGCGTTACCACCGGCGGCTCGAAGGTGTGGGATAAGCGCGTCTCGCCCGTCACCGCGACGCTGGTGCGGCGCATGCTCGCCGCCGGCATGATCGTGCTCGGCAAGACGCACTCGGTCGAGTTCGCGATGGGCAGCTTCGGCACCAATCGCCACATGGGGACGCCATGGAACCCGCGCGACCGGTCGACGCACCGCGCGCCGGGCGGCTCGAGCTCGGGCACTGGCGTCGCGGTCGCGGCTGGCATGGCGCCCTGGGGCATCGGCACCGATACCGGCGGCTCGGTGCGCATTCCCTCGTCCTGGTGCGGGATCACGGGCCTGAAGACGACCATCGGCCGCGTCAGCTGCCACGGCGTGCTGCCGCTCAGCACCACGCTCGACACGCCGGGCCCGATGGCACGCTCGGTGGAGGACGCGGCGCTGCTGTACCACGTGCTGTCTGGCGACGACGCGTCGCCGCGGCTCAAGGCGGGCGTGCGCGGACTGCGCCTGGCGCGCATGCCGGCAGTCGAGCGCAAAGGCTGCGAGCCCGAGGTGCTCGCCGCCTACGACGCTTCGCTCGAGCGGCTGGCGGGGCTCGGCGCGACGATCGTCGACGTGCCGCTGCCGCGCGCCTTCGCCGAGATGGGCGCGGTGGTGGGGCGCATCATCGGCGCCGAGGGCTATTCCTTCGTCGGCGAGCTGGTGGACGACCCGTCGCTGCCGGTCGACGACGACGTCCGCCCGCGCATCCAGCTGGGCCGCGGCATGAGCGCCGAGGACTACCTGCTGACGCTGCGCGAAAAGGACCGCATCATGCGCGAATTCGAGGCGGCGCTGGCCGAGGTCGACGCGCTGCTCACGCCGACCACCGCGACCGTCGCGCCGCCGATCGCGGCGATCGACCAGTCAGGCACCGCCGCCGGCTTCACGCGGCCTTTCAACCTGATCGAGTGGTGCGCACTCGCGCTACCCAACGGCAGCGGCGCAGCGGGGATGCCGACTTCGCTCCAGATCGCCTGCCGCGGCAACGACGAGGCGACGGCGCTGCGCATCGGCTGGGCCTGCGAGCAGGCCGGGGCGCGCGGCTAGCGCTTGTGCGCCTGGAGCGCGCGGTAGATATCGTCCTTGATCCGCAGGCGCTGCTTCTTCATTTGCTCGATTTCGATGTCCTGGTAAGGCTTGTCGTTCTCCTCGATGTCGACGATGGCGCTGTTCACCCTGTCGTACTGCTCGAACAGGTTGCCGAGCTTCGGGTCGTGCGCCCTGAGATCGTGCATCAGGCCGGAGAACTCGGGAAACTCGTGGTCGAGATCGTGGGGCAGTATCTGCATGGGATTGCCTCCGGCGGGATACCGGAAGTATGCCCCGCCTGCGCCGACTACTTCAAGCCTCTGGCTCGCGCCTCGGCGTACAGGCGCTGCGCGCTTTCCAGCATGGTGCGCGCCTGCTGCATGCGCTGCGCCGCGGTCGGATGGGTGGCAAAGATCGAGTCGCTGCTGTCGCCCAGCTTGGCCAGCAGGGAGAGCATCGCCTCTGGCCGGAACCCTGCTTGCGCGCCCAGCACGAAGCCCATGTAGTCGGCTTCGAGCTCCTGCTGCACCGAGAGCTGATGCATGCTAAGCATGAGCGGAATGCTTTCGGAGAGCTCGTGCCTGAGGTCGGCATAGTCACGCCTCAGGCCGTTGTCGGCAAAGTAGCGCGCGGCGGAAGCGAACTCGCGCGTGTGCTGGGCCAGCACGTGCGCCATCTCGTGCGCGAGCAGGTAGGCGAGCTCGTCGTCGCTCAGGGCGAGCCGGTGCACGAAGTCGGCCGACAGCAGGAGCTTGCCGCCGGCCATGGCCGAGGCGTTCTCGTCGCACCCGCGGCAGGCGTGGATCTCCCACTGCAGGCTCGCGGCCGCGGGCCGCTCGTAAACTGCCGCGCGCAGCAGGCGCGGCACGATGCGTTGCAGTCGCGCCTTGAGCGCAGGGTCTGGGTCGAGCCTGCCGGCCAGCGCGAGCGTGCGCAGGCGCGCGCCGTAGGCGTGCGCGGCGAGGCTGTTTACTTCGGCCGCGCTGAAGGCGAAGTCGTTGCGGAACTCGAGCACGCGCTGCCCGGCGGCAAGGCCGGGCAGGGTCAGAAGGATCACGGCGAGAAGACTTTTCAAGCCTCACCCCCGGATGCTGGAAGTTACTTCATTTCAACTATGAATAGAATTTCCCAACTAATTGATCCTACATAAGGAAATTTTTCACGGTCAAGCGGCTTTTTGGGCTTTGAGGCCCATCTCGTCGGCGATCTTCTGCCGCAGCAGGTACTTCTGGATCTTCCCGGTGACGGTCATTGGGAAGCCGTCGACGAACCTGACGTAGCGCGGAATCTTGTAGTGCGCGATCTGGCCGCGGCAGAACTCGCGGATTTCCTCCTCGCTCGCGCTCACTCCGGCGCGCAGCACCACGCAGGCGCACAGCTCCTCGCCGTACTTGTCGTCCGGCACGCCGACGCACTGCACGTCCTGCACCTTGGGGTGGCGGTAGAGGAACTCCTCGACCTCGCGCGGGTAGATGTTCTCGCCGCCGCGGATCACCATGTCCTTGGAGCGGCCGACGATGTTGCAGTAGCCCTCGGCGTCGATCGTGGCCAGGTCGCCGGTGTGCATCCAGCCCGCCGCGTCGATTGCCTCGTGCGTCTTGTCCTCGTCGTTCCAGTAGCCGAGCATTACCGAGTAGCCGCGCGTGAGCAGCTCGCCTTTCTCGCCGCGCGGCACCACCCGGCCTTCGACGTCGACGATCTTGACCTCGATATGCGGCTGGATGCGCCCGACGGTCGAAACGCGCCGCTCGAGCGGATCGTCGACCGAGCTCTGGAAGCTCACCGGCGAGGTCTCGGTCATGCCGTAGGCGATGGTCACCTCGCGCATGTTCATCTTGTCCGCCACCCGCTTCATCACCTCGACCGGGCACGGCGAGCCGGCCATGATCCCGGTGCGCAGGCTCGACAGGTCGTACTTGGCGAAGTCCGGGTGGTCGAGCACCGCGATGAACATGGTCGGCACGCCGTGCAGCGCGGTGCAGCGCTCGGCCTGCACCGCCTCGAGCACGCTCTTCGGGTCGAAACCGCCGTCGGGATAGACCATGGTCGCGCCGTGGGTGAGGCAGGCGAGGTTGCCGAGCACCATGCCGAAGCAGTGGTACAGCGGCACCGGGATGCACAGCCTGTCCTTGTCGCCGAAGCGCATCGCCTCGCCGATGAAGTAGCCGTTGTTGAGGATGTTGTGGTGGGTGAGGGTGGCGCCCTTGGGCGCGCCGGTAGTGCCGGAAGTGAACTGGATGTTGATCGGGTCGTCGAATTGCAGCGTGGCGCCGAGCGCCTCGAGCTGCTCGATCTCGGCGTCGCTCGCGTCCGCCAGCAGGTCGTCGAAGTTGAGCATGCCGGAGGCCTTGTCCTTGCCGAGCCGGATGACGAGCGAAAGGCTCTTCAGGTCGAGCGCGACCGACTGCAGGATCTCGAGGTAATTGCTGGTCTTGAAGCCGGGCGAAAGGATCAGCGCCTTGCACTGCACCTTGTTGAGCGCGAACTCGAGCTCGGACCTGCGGTAGGCGGGATTGATGTTGACCAGGATCAGGCCGGCCTTGGCGGTCGCGAACTGGGTCAGCACCCATTCCGCGCAGTTCTGCGACCAGATGCCGATCCTCTCGCCGGGCGCCAGCCCCAGTCGACGCAGCGCGCAGGCCAGGTTGTCGACCCGGCGCTTGAGCTCGGCCCAGCTCCAGCGCACGCCCTGGTGCCTCACCACCAGCGCTTCGCGCGGCGCGTGCTTCGCCGCCACCCGGTCGAAGTGGGCTCCGATCGTGTCGCCGATCAGGGGGGCTGACGACGCGCCGTGCACGTAGCTCGGTTTCATGTCCATTCGCGGCCTCCTCTCGCTTGCGCCTCCCGCGCCGATGCTACCCTAGAATAATCCGCGGGGCATCGACCGGAGCGCGCAATGGCTGACTTGTTTGAAAACCCGATGGGCCTGATGGGCTTCGAGTTCGTCGAGTTCGCGTCGCCCGCGGCCGGCGTACTCGAGCCCGTTTTCCGCAAGCTCGGCTTTACCGAGGTGGCGCGGCACCGTTCCAAGGACGTTTCGCTGTTCCGGCAGGGGGAGATCAACTTCATCGTCAACCGGGAGCCGAAGAGCGTCGGCGCATATTTCGCCGCCGAGCACGGCCCTTCCGCCTGCGGCCTGGCGTTCCGCGTGCGCGACGCGCACAAGGCCTACGCGCGCGCGCTCGAGCGCGGGGCGCAGCCGATCGACATTCCCACCGGCCCGATGGAGCTGCGCCTGCCCGCGATCAAGGGCATCGGCGGCGCGCCGCTGTACCTGATCGACCGCTTCGAGGACGGAAAGTCGATCTACGACATCGACTTCGAGTTCGTCGTCGGCGCCGAGCGACAGCCGAAGGGGCACGGGCTCAAAGTCATCGACCACCTGACGCACAACGTCTACCGCGGTCGCATGGCGTACTGGGCCGATTTCTACGAGCGCATCTTCAACTTCCGGGAAATGCGCTACTTCGACATCAAGGGCGAGTACACCGGGCTCACCTCGCGCGCCATGACCGCGCCGGACGGCAAAATCCGTATCCCGCTGAACGAAGAGGCGCCGAAGAGCACCGGCCAGATCGAGGAGTTCCTGATGAAGTACAACGGCGAGGGCATCCAGCACGTGGCGCTGCTGTGCGACGACCTGGCGAAAACGGTCGACAGCCTGAAGCGCGCCGGCGTGGGACTGATGACGCCGCCGCCGGCGACCTATTACGAGATGCTTGAGGAGCGCCTGCCGGGCCACGGCGAGAACGCGGCGCAGCTGCAGGCGCGCGGCATCCTGCTCGACGGCAGCACCGAGGGCGGCAACAGGCGGCTGCTGCTGCAGATCTTCTCCGAAACGCTGCTCGGGCCGGTGTTCTTCGAGTTCATCCAGCGCAAGGGCGACGACGGCTTCGGCGAGGGCAACTTCAAGGCCCTGTTCGAGTCGATGGAGCGCGACCAGCTGCGCCGCGGCGTGCTGCGGGCCGGGGGATGAGCACCGATGTCAAACACCTACGTCAAATTCCATTAAACCCCTTGCGCCGGAGCCGCCCGCGGCGCAAATATGGCAAGCAGTCCTCAATGGACCGCGCGGTCGGGGGGCGCAGATGGCAACGAGCGACAAGGTCTACCGGCGCACCGAGGCCGGACTCAAAGCCTGGCAAAACGAGAATCCCGGCCTGTCGGCCGAATGCCGGCGCATCCTGGGCCTGGTCGTCGACGAAACCCACTCCGATTCGATCCGCGGCGGCCTGCGGCGCTACAGCGACGCGCAGATCGACAACTGGCTGGCGCAGCTGGAGACTTTGCGCCTGCTCGAATCCTCGCCCGTCGCCGCCGATCGCGACCTCGATTTCACCGCCAACTTCAAGATTTCGGAGTTGCTCGGCAAGCACTAGCCGCCCGCCTCGCGCAGGCATCGCTGCAGCAGCTCGATGGCACGCTGCGCGAAGGCCCACATGTTCGCCTCGCGCGCGTCGCGCCCCGTTTCCAGCGTCACCGCCGCGTCCACCGGCCCGCTGACCGCGATGCACGCGTGTCCCGGCGCGTCGCCGTAGCGGTTTGCGCTCGGGCCGCTCGCGCCGGTCTCCGCCAGGCCCCAGCTCGCGCCGAGCTCCTCGCGCACGCGGAGCGCCACGAGCCGCGCATAAGGCTCGGTCGCCGAGCGCAGGCCTTTCATCTGTTCGTTGCTGATGCCCAGCAGCGCTTCGCGCCCGGCGCGGGTGTAGACGATCAGGCCGCCGAGATAGTAGGCGGAGGCGCCTGGAACGGCGACCAGCGACGCGTTGATCAGGCCGCCGGCGGAGGACTCTGCGATCGCAAGGGTCTGCTTGCGCGACTTGAGCAGTTCGCCGACGGCGCTGCCCAGGGCGGTGAGCGATTGCATGCTGTACCTCGGCAAAAGTTGTTCGGAATGCGGCAAAAAGGTCTAGAGTAGCTGCAAGCTGGCTGAAGGGGGAAGGGCGATGGATGCGCGCGACGACAAGTTGACGCGTTCGGCATTTTGGTGCGGGGTCTTGGAATGCGACGCGCGGCCCGTCGCGGCCGGCGCCGAGGTGCGCACCGTCAGGGGCGCGTATACCGCATGCCGCCCGCCCGAGCCAAAGCGCGCGGGCAGAGCACCCAAGCGGACGTCATGGCCGAGGCGCACGTGAGCAAAGCGAACAAGGGCAAGGCGCGGCAGACCGAGTCTTCCGCCGAATACTTCCGCCGCTCGCGGCCCAAGTTCCTCGACTGGGAGCCGCCGACGGAGGAGCAACGGCTGCAGGAAGTGAAGGAGCGGCGGGAAGCGAAGCAGCGCGAGCTCGAGAAAGTCACGCGCCTGGAGAAGGAAAGGCAGGCGGCGAAGAAGGCCGCGCGCAAGTAGCGCTCGACCTGGCCTGATGCAGCGTCGTCGCGGTGTTGCTCTCGCCCGGCCCGTAGTCGGGGTAGATGAAACCGAGCAGCTGGAACGCGAAGCCCACGCACAGGCACAGCAGCCCGGCGCGCGTGGCGACCGCGTTTCTCCAGTAACGCCGCAGGTTGCGTGCGCGCTCCTCCGGCGACGGCTCGACCTGCGTCGCCACGCCGCGCCCGTCGTCGGTCACCTCGAGCGCCGGAAACCGGTGCAGCACGAGCAGCAGCGCGCCGGCGAAATTCAGCATCAGCCCGACCAGGGTAAGGGTGTCCGCCATGTCTCGTCCTAATGGTTTTGTCTCGGGGACAGCGCTTCAAACGTGATTGGAGCCTTGATCAGCGCGGCTTGGCAACTCCCTCGCCCAACGACATCCACTCGTATCAGCGTATCGGCATCCAACGCGCGCAACGCGGCTTCTCGTTGGGCTCCCTTCCACCGGCCGCGGAAGTAAGAGCCCAGGAACGACCGACCCATCGGGGCGACTCCATCGGCGTCCACATACAGAAACTCGCGCACCCGCCGGACGGTTTTGGCGCACGCGGCGCGAAACGAATCGGGGTCAACTTCCCTGAGGGCGATGAGCATTTCGATCTGGTCCGGATCGCGTCGGTACGACACGCTCGCGCCTTCGATGGGCGATGGCCAGTCCTTGATCGACGTGAGCGCAACCTCAAGCTTGAAACTGCCGAACTCGAGCTTGGACACCGGCGTTCCGCCAAGCTCATCCAGCGGCGTCGCCCGGGCAGCGCTGCCGAAAGCAGCGGCCAACGCCAGAAGCAGAACGGCAATACGCGTGTTCATCGCTCTTCCTTATGCCCAAGGGGCGCCGTTGGACCTTTCGCGCTCATTGCAGCGATCTCTGGATCAAGCCCGCGATAGTACCGGCGCCGGCCATGATCAGAACAAATTCCATAAGCCCCGTGCTGGAAAACTGCTCCGGAGCGAACAGCGCGGCGATTCCTCCGGTAAAAGCGCCGAACACTGCACCGCCGACCAGGCCGACCAGACTTCCCCGGGCAATCCGCGTCAACACTGCGCGCTCGATGCTACCGCAGCGCAAGCGCACGCAGGGTGGCGGCGAGGGTCTCGGCGGCGCGTCTGGTGCCGCCTTCGGGCTGGCCGAAGCGGCCCAGAACGAGTTTCCCCTGCGCCAGCGCCGTGTCCACCGCGCGCCGGATCAAGCCGGCGGCCTCGTGCTCGCCGAGGTGCTCGAGCATGAGCGCGACCGAAAGCACCTGGGACACGGGGTTGGCCTTGTCCCGGCCCGCGATGTCGGGCGCGCTGCCATGGATCGGCTCGAAATAGGCGTGCTTGTCGCCGATGTTGCCCGAGGGGCACAGGCCGATGCCGCCGACGGTGGCGCCGCCGAGGTCGGAAAGGATGTCTCCCAGGAAATTCTCCATTACCAGCACGTCGAAGCGCTGCGGCTCGAGCACTAGCGCCTGCGCTGCGGCGTCGGCGTACAGGTGCTCGCGCCGCACGTCCGGGTAGGATTCGCCTACCTCGTCGAACACGCGCCGGAAGAAGGCGAGCGAGGCCAGCACGTTGGCCTTGTCGACACAGGTGACCTGTTTTGCGCGGCTGCGCCGCCGCGCGAGTTCGAACGCGTAGCGCGCGATGCGCTCGACGCCCTTGCGCGTCACCAGCAGCGTGTCGGCCATCGCCTCGCTGGTGCCGATTCCCTTTCCGCGCGACAGGTACAGGCCCTCGGTGTTCTCGCGCACGATGACGTAGTCGATTTCGCCCGCCTTGGCCTTGAGCGGCGCCTCGACTCCGGGCAGCAGGCGCACCGGGCGCAGGTTGGCATAGGCATCGAGGCCGGTTCTCAGTACGCCGCCGAGCAGGCCCGCCTCGGTGCCGTCGGGCAGGCGCACGCCGGGCAGGCCGACCGGACCCTTGAGCGCGGCGTCGGCGGCCTTGATCGCCGCGAAGGTCTCTGGCGCAAGGCTGGTGCCGCTCTTCTGGTAGTAGCCCGCGCCCCCTTCACGCAGGTCGATCTGGAGCCGAAAGCCGAGCGCATCCTGCGCCGCCTCCAGGACGAGCAGGGCGGCGTCGACCAGCTCGGGGCCGATGCCGTCGCCCTTGATGACAACGACGCGATGGTTGCGGGGCGAGAGCATGGCATTAGTCGCCGAAGTAACGTCCGGGGGTGAAATCGGCCAGCGGCTTGCCGCTCGGCTTGAAGATCGCATTGACCCGCGCCACCGTCTCGCTGCGCACCGTCATGCGCCCCTGGGAAAAAATGATGCTTTTGCCCGCGCGAAGCACCTCGGTGCGGCCTTCGAGCCAGTCGCCGACCTTCACCGGTCCGACGAAATCGACGTCCAGACTTACGGTGAGCAGGAACTGGCCGAGCCCGGTCTGGATGTTGGTGCCGAGCAGCAGCAGCATGTCGGCGAGCGTCGCCACCATCCCGCCATGGCACACCATCATCGGGTTGCAGTGCTTGGTCTGGCACAGGAATCCCATGACGAAATTCCCGCCCTCCAGCCGCCCATAGAGCGGGCCGTTGCCCTCGATGAAGGGATTGCGCGGCAGGTTGAGGGTTCGAAATCCCTCGGGAATGGCGGTTGCGTTCAAGCACTGGCTCCTTCGGCCGCGCGATTATCGCCCGATTGCCAGGCCGCGTTCCACTGTCGTACCATCCGGCGGCCCCTGACGCGGGCTCCATTTGACTTGCATCAAGCGCGCTTTCCTCGGGGTCATTAGGCTGCTGGGTTTGCGGAAGTTAAACTACGTGCTCCAAATTTCAAGTCTTTCGTTTCAGAGGAAGGGTTCATGAAGCGCGGGAGCGATGCTGCAATCCGGGCGTTTCTCGCCGCTTGCGCAGGTTTCGCGCTAGCGGCTCATGTTTTGCAGGCAGCCGGCCAGGTGGCGACGGTGACCCCGCGCAAGGGCGACGATTTCCGTGCCGTGTACGCGGGCACCGCCGATGTCGCGGAAGGCAAGGCGGTCGCGGAGGGATCATGCGCGGCCTGCCACGGATTGCTCGGGCAAAGCTCGATCCCGGGAATTCCGCACATCGCGGGTCAGCGCGCAGCCTACTTCTACGCAGAGCTGAACGCGTACAAGGATGGGCGGCGAAGCAACGAGGCCATGGCGCGCGCGGTGAAGTTCCTCAACGACAAGGCATTGGTCCAGGTCGCGGCCTATTACGCGAGCCTCGAGCCGGCGCCGCCCGCTGTGCTGCGCGGAGCAGCCGCCGCAGCCGCCAAGAATTCTGCGCTGCAGACTGCCGCTGCGGCTGCGGGCAGTTGCGCCGGTTGCCACGGCGAGAACGGCGTCAGCAGCACGCCCGGCATGCCGAATCTCGTCGGCCAGGACCCCCAGTACCTGGCTGCGGCAATCTCCGCCTATAAGAAGGGGCAGCGCAAGGACGACATGATGAAATCGATGGTCGGGTCGCTCGACGACTCGCAGATCAAGGGTATTGCGCTGTATTTCGCTCTGCAGAAGCCCGTGCGCGCGAAGACTCCTGCCAAAGGGGACCGGGAGGCGGGCAAGAAGGCGGCCGCGAACTGCGTCGGCTGTCACGGCGAACAGGGCGTCAGCGGGAATCCGGCCACGCCTAGCCTCGCGGGTCAGGACGCCGAGTATTTCCTGAAGGCGCTGCAGGCGTACAAGAGCGGAGCGCGGGGCGATCCTGCAATGAGCGGCATCGCAGAGGGGCTCGATGGGAGCACGATGCAGAATCTGTCCGCATACTATGCCGCGCTGGAGCCGCGGCAGCCGGCCAACGTGCGCGCGCCCCTTACGCCGGCGCAGTGGGTGACGCGCTGCGACCGCTGCCACGGCGAAAACGGCAACAGCAAGGACCCGCGCATCCCGGAGCTCGCCGCACAGCGCTTCGACTATCTGGAGCAGGCGCTGCGCGCCTACCAGACCGGCGCGCGCAAGAGCGAAATCATGTCGGCGATGACCGCGCTGCTTACCCGGGCGGATGTCGAGGCGCTGGCGGCTTACTATGCCGGCCAGCGTGCGCACCCAGTGGTGTACGTGACGCTGCCGGGCCAGTGAGCCAAAGGAACCGATGATGACCGACGCGCCTTCCCCCGTACACCGCTTCTACCTGCATTATTCGGAGCTGCCTTACAGCCTGCGCGTCCTGTACACCTGCGCGCTGCTGGTGCTTGCCCTGGGGTATCTGTTCGCGGGAATCTATCTCTACCACACCTACGCCGGGCGCGCGGGGGGAAACCCGTTGATCCTGACTTACGAGGACATCGTGGTTGCCTACAGCGGCAGCGGCAAGACTTCGCGCCTGGAATCGGCGCTACGCGGGCCAATGTCGAGCATGCTGCCGGGCGACGAGATGAGCACGGTGATCTCCTGGGTGGAGCGCGGCTCGAGCCGCCCGCAGTACGACAGTACCATCAAGCCCATACTCGACCAGCGCTGCATGGCCTGTCACGACGGCAGCAATCCGCACCTGCCGAACCTAAACGGCTACGACAATCTGAAGAAAGTGACCGAAATCGACACCGGCACCGGGATATTCACGCTGGTGCGCGTGTCGCACATTCACCTGTTTGGCCTCACCTTCGTGTTCTTCATCATGGGGCTGATCTTCAGCCACGCCTTCGTGCGCCCGGTATGGTTCAAGTGCGCCGTGGTGGCGGCGCCGTTCCTCGGCCTGGTGCTCGACGTCAGCTCCTGGTACTTCACCAAGCTCTACCATCCGTTCGCCGGGGTGGTGATCAGCGCCGGCGCCCTGATGGCACTGTCGTTCGTCTACATGTGGGTCGTGTCGTTGTACCAGATGTGGATTTCACGGCCCCCTCGGGCGGTTGCCGCGAGAGCAGAGGCAAACGCGCGCGTACTCCTCGGCTGAGCGCACTGCGCCGCGCGGATTCAAGCGTTGAATACCCCGGCCCCGGGCTCGCCGGGGCCGGTCAGGACTGCGGCATTACTTCTTGTGGCAGGTCTTGCAATTCTTGGGGTCGGACGCCTTGAACGCCCTTTCGCCGTTGTGGCAGGTGCCGCAAAACTCGCCTTTGTTGATGGCGGCCATCGTGATTTTGTCGGCGCCCTTCTTCATCTTGAAGATCTTGGTGTGGCATTCATTGCACTTGACGCCGTGGTCGGCGTGGATCTTGCCGGAGAACACGACCTTGCCCATCGGTCCGCCGTCGAACTCGAGCTCTTTCCCGGGCGGCACGGCTGTCGCGCTTACACTGAACGCGGCAATGGCCGCAACGGCCAGAACGGCCAGCATGTTCTTGACGATCTTCATTGCATTTCCTCCACTTTGGGCGAGGCGCCTTGACCGGCGCTGCACCGGGTTATACAACCTGTCGGTCAATTTCCCACGCCATATGTTACCGCGCCCTGATCTAGGTCAAATCCGCAGGGGGGGCTGTCCATATAACCTCCCCAACCAAGCATAAGGCCATTGTCTCGCACCGAAAACAACCGGAACCAGAGCTCAGGGGACGCAAATGCAGATAAGGCGAAAGATGGCCGCTTGGGCGCTGGCGGGTGCGGCATGCCTGGCCGGCTTGACGGTGCCGGCGGTTGCCTCCGCTGCGGCGGCCGACGCCCAGGCGTCCGGCCAGGCCGACGACAGACCCACCAACGACGTCTGCCTCGGCTGCCACGGCAGCGAAGGGTTCGCGATGCCCGGCCCGGACGGGAAAATGCGTGCCCTGTACGTCAATCCCGACAAGTTCGGCAGGAGCGTGCACGGCAAGCGGCTGTGCGTGGAGTGCCACAAGGACATCACGGAGATCCCGCACCGTCCGGGCGTGCAGCGCAAGGTCAGCTGCGTGGAGTGCCACGAGGACCTGTGGGCCAAGGCGCAGCGCGAAGGCAAGACCGCGGAGTTCGCCCGGCTGGGGGTCGTGGTCGAGCAGATCAAGGGGTACATGAAATCGATCCACGCCCAACCGAGCCGGGCAGACCAGTCCCGCACCAACGCCACCTGCTACAACTGCCACGATGCGCACGCCGTCTTTCCAAAGGGCAGCCCGGCGTGGCAGCAGTGGCGGCTGACGGTGCCCGACATTTGCGGGAAGTGCCACACGAAGGAGCGCGCCCTGTACGGCACGTCGATACATGGCGAGCTGGTGCTGAAGTACGGCATCCAGTCGGCGCCGGTGTGCGCCGACTGCCACACCATGCACGACATCGAGTCGCCGAAGACTGCGTCGGTCAGGGTCCTCATTACCAAGAACTGCGGCAAGTGCCACGTCGAGAACCTGAAGACCTACCTGGGGACCTACCACGGCCAGATAACCCAGCTCGGCTACGGCTACACCGCTAAGTGCTTCGACTGCCACGGCAGCCACGGCATCAAGCGGGTCGACGATCCGCAGTCGAGCGTGTTCCCGACCAACCGGGTGAAGACCTGCCAGCAGTGCCACAAGGATGCGACCGCAGGATTCGCCACCTTCGAGCCGCACGGCAACGCCCACGACTTCAAGCGCTATCCCTATCTGTGGATCGCGGCACGCTTCATGGTCGCGTTGCTGGCGGGCGTATTCGCGTTCTTCTGGACGCACATGGCGCTTTGGTTCTACCGCGAGTACAAGGATCGCAAGGAGCGCAAGAGCCGGCCCTACGTCAAGACCGCCGAGCCCCAGCCGGCGGAGGAGGGCAAGTATATCCAGCGCTTCGGGCCGATCTGGCGCCTCGCGCACCTGCTGCTCGCGCTGTCGGTCATGGGTCTGGTTCTGACCGGGATGTCGGTGCTGTACGGCAGCAGCCCGTGGGCGCCGGTCGTCATGCACTGGCTCGGCAGCCCGAAGGTCGCGGCCATCTTGCACCGGACGTTCGCGTCCATCTTTCTGACGATATTCGCCATCCACCTGGTCTACTTCCTGGTCCACATCGCCCGCAAGGGAAGCTCGTTCCAGTGGTTCGGACCGAATTCGCTCGTGCCGCGCTGGCAGGATCTCAAGGACATGGTCGCGATGTTCATGTGGTTCTTCGGCAAGGCGCCCCGGCCGGCGTTCGACCGCTGGACCTACTGGGAGAAATTCGACTACTGGGCGGTGTTCTGGGGTTTCGCGATCATCGGCGGCAGCGGTCTGATGCTTTGGTTTCCCAACCTCACCGCGTCGGTGCTCCCGGGCTGGGTGTTCAACGTCGCAACCCTGGTGCACGGCGAGGAAGCCATTCTCGCGGCCGTGTTCCTGTTCACGGTGCACTTCTTCAACAATCACTTCAGGCCCGACAAGTTCCCGCTCGACATCGTGATGTTCACCGGCGCGGTCTCGCTCGAGGAATTCAAGCGCGAGCACGCGGCGGAATATAAGCGCCTGGTCGCGTCGGGCGAGCTGGAGAAGCATCTGGTCGACGTTCCGTCGGACCCGATGAAGCTCGGCTCCAAGATTCTCGGCTTCACGCTGATTGCCATCGGCCTGACTTTGCTGATCCTGGTGGTCATCGGCTATACGGGGAGCGCGGGTCTCGCGTGAGCGGCGATGCGACGGAGTAAAATGCAGTCTGGAATCTCTGGAGGTCTGTGATGAAGGCGCGCGTTCTGCTGGGTTTGGCGCTGTGCGCGGCTCTGATCGGCTGCTCGAACAAGGAGGAAACTTCGTCCAAGGCTGCAGGAGGCGCGCCGGCCGCAGCGGATCTCACCGCCGGAAAGGCGATCGCCGAGCGCGAATGCAAGGGCTGTCACGGGCTGGACGGGAAGGGCATAGCGCCCGGAATTCCGACTCTGGCCGCGCAACGCTACCGCTACCTCGTCGCCGCGATGGACGACTACCGGCAGGGAAAGCGCATTCATGTCGTCTTGACGAAGATCGCCGAAGGCCTGACCGAGAAGGATGAGCATGACGTCCTGGCCTACTACGCCAGCATGCCCCCGGTCTCCCGGGCCGACAAGCCGCCCCACATCTTCTCGCCGTACGAGGAAGGCAAAAAGCTGACGGCCGAGTGCGCGCAGTGCCACGGCGCAGACGGCAACAGCACCACTGCCGGCATCCCGACACTCGCCGGCCAGCAGCCGCGCTACCTCGTCGCCGCGATGCAGGAATACCTCAACGCCGAGCGCGCACGCTCGCCGATGCACCCGATGCTGCATAGCCTCAACACGGTGCAGATGGAAAGCGTGGCGCTCTACTTCGCTTCGCAGACCCCCGCCGAACGCGGCGCGCCGCCGATCGGAGACCCGAAGGCGGGCGAGCCCTTGAGCGCGGTGTGCGGCGGTTGCCACGGCCCGTCCGGGGTGAGCGCCGATTCGGCGACGCCGCGGCTCGCGGGCCAGGACCCGCGCTATCTGGTCGATGCGATCAAGGCCTACCGCACGACCCGCAAGCGCCCGAACATGCGCCTCTACGTCAGCGAGCTGAACGAAAAACAGATCGAGGACATCGCCGCCTTCTATTCGATCCAGAAATCGAAACCCGCCGAGAGCGGTCAGACGCTGGTCCGGGACCTGACCGACAAGTGCAATCGCTGCCACGGCCCCGACGTAGCGGACAACCCCAACGTGGTGTTCCCCAAGATCAACGGCGAGGACCGCGACTACCTCATCATGGCGCTGCGGGCGTACCGCGACGACCGGCGCAAGAGCTCGATGATGCACACGATGAGCCTGCCGTACGGCGACGCCATCATCGAGAGCTTGGCCGACTATTACTCGAGCCAGCCGGCGAAATAGCGTTCTCCGGGAGCAGGCCATGCAGAACAGCTTCGACCGCGCGGCCGAGGACTTGGGCAATGTGGTCGCGCTCGAGCACGTCAACACCCGGATTCCCGACCAGCAGCTCGCGACCGCGTTCTACGTCAGCGCGCTGGGCCTCACGCGCGACCCCTACCTGATGACCGGCACCGACAACATGTGGGTCAACGTCGGGCGCAGCCAGTTCCACCTGCCGACCTCGAAGCCGGAGGTGCTGCGCGGGCGGGTGGGCGTCGTGATTCCGGGGCGCGAGGCGCTGCTCGCGCGTCTTGCGCGCGCGAAGAACTCCCTCGGCGGCACTCGCTTCGCGTTTGCCGAGCACGAAGGCTTCGTCGAGGCGGTGAGCCCCTGGGGCAACGTGATCCGCGTGCACGAGCCGCAGCCGCGCTTCGGCCGGATGCGGCTCGGCATGCCCTACGTCGAGCTCGACGTGCCGCCCGGAGCCGCCGAGGGGATCGTGCGCTTCTACCGCGAGATCGTGGGCGCGCCGGCGCGCCTGGACGACGGCGCGGCGCGGGTGGATGTCGGGCCGGACCAGGTGCTCCTTTACCGCGAGACCGAGCGCGAGCCGCCGGCCTACGACGGCCACCACATCCAGGTGTACCTGGCCGACTTCTCCGGGCCCTACCGCCGGCTGCTCGAGCGCGGACTGGTCGAGCGAGGAGAGCGACCAGCACCAGTACCGCTTCAGGGACCTGGTCGACCCGGCGAGCGGCAGGAAACTGTTCACGCTCGAGCACGAAGTGCGCAGCATGCGCCACCCGCTTTACGCGCGGCCGCTGGTGAACCGCGACCCGGCGCAGAGCAACGTCGATTACGTGCCGGGCTACGACGCCGTGCAGCCGGCGCAGCCGCGCGCGGAGCGCTCGTGAGCGGGCTAGGCTCGCTCACCGAACTGATTGCGCGCTCGGCCGGGCGCATCGAAAAGGAGCGGCGCCTGCCGCCCGAGCTGCTCGAGGCGCTGCACGCGGGCGGCTGGTTGCGCCTGCTGCTGCCGAAGGCCTACGGCGGCGGCGAGGCGGACCCGATCGGCTTCGTCGAGACGATCTCCGAGATCGCGCGCCACGACGCCAGCACCGCCTGGTGCCTGTGCCAGAACTCGGTCTGCTCGATGGTCGCAGCATTCGTCGCGCCCGAGGTCGCCGGGGAAATCTACGGCCGCGACCCGCGCGCGGTGCTGGCCTGGGGGCCGGGACCGAACGCGCGCGCGCTGCCGGTGGAGGGCGGCTGGCGCATCTCGGGCTCGTTTGCCTTTGCGAGCGGCGGCCGGCACGCCAACTGGCTCGGCGGCTACTGCGCGATCGAGGGCGCCGCCATCGGGCGCACCATGCTCTTTCGCGCCGACCAGGCGCAAATGAGCGACATCTGGCAGGTGATCGGATTGCGCGGCACGGCAAGCGACGCTTATGAGGTGAACGACCTTTTCGTGCCGACGGCCTTCAGCGTTTCGCGCGACGACCAGTCCGAGCGCCGCTGCCAGGGGCCGCTGTACTGCCTGCCCACCGGGTCGATGTACGCCGCAGGCTTCGCGGGCGTGGCGATCGGGTTGGCGCGCGCGCTGGTAGATGCGCTGGTCGCGCTCGCGCTGGAGAAGACGCCGCGCGGCTACAAGACCAAGCTGCGCGAAAGCGCGCTGTTCCAGCTCGATCTCGCGCAGGCCGAGGCCCGGCTGCGCGCGGCGCGCGCGTACCTGCTCGGCACGCTCGGCGAGGTCTGGCGCGAGGTGGAGCGGACCAACCGCCTGACGCTCGAGCAGCGCATGGCGCTGCGGCTCGCCGCGAGCCAGGCGCTGCAGGAAGCGGTCGCGGCGGGCGACGCGGCCTACCACGCCGCCGGCGCCACCGCGGTGTTCGAGCGCAACCCCTTCGAACGGCGCTTTCGCGACCTGCACGCTGTCGCGCAACAGCTGCAAGGCCGCCGCGCGCACTTCGAGACCGTCGGACGGTATCTTCTGGGCCTGGAGCCGGATCTGTCGTTCGCCTGAACGCGCCTAGGGGCGCGGATCGACCGGCAACTGCGGTGCGATGGCGAGTTCGCGTTCGAGCAGATGCGCGGCGCACAGCACCTCGGCGTCGCCGCGTGTGCGGCCGACGAGCTGCAGCCCCACCGGCAATCCGTTTTTGGTGAAGCCGCAGGGAAGCGAAAGTGCGGGACAGCCCGTGAGCGTGATTACGAATGTAAGGAACATCCAATCGATGTAGGTGGCGAGCTTCCTGCCACCGATCTCGGTCGGATAGGCTTGCTCGACCGGGTAGGGGGGCACCGCGACCGTGGGGCAGACGAGCAGGTCATAGTGCTCGAAGAAACCCGCGACGCGGTGATAGAGCTTCGCGCGCTCTCGCTCCGCGCGCAGTACCTCGTCCGAGGTCAGCTTGAGACCCTTCTCGATGTTCCACACGATCGCCGGATTGATCCGGGCGCGCTCCTTTGGCAGCAGCTCGCCGCGCAGGGTGCCGAACAGCACCGCGCGCAGGATTTGGAACGTCTCGATCGAGCCTGAAAAATCGGGTGCCGCGTCCTCGACTGTCGTATCCGGCCGCAGCAAAGCGCTCGGCGGCGCGGCGGCAGATGTCGGCCACCTCGGGGTCGACGCTCGAAAGGCCGAGGTCGGGCGTGAAACCGATGCGCCGCGGCCGCTTCGGCTCGCGCAGGACCTCGGTAAACGGCACGGCTGGCGCCGGGCACGAAAGTGGGTCGCGCGGGTGCGGAACGCTCTGCGCGTCGAGCATTAGCGCAAGGTCGGACACGTTGCGCGCCATTGGCCCCTCGACCCAAAGCGGATCGAAGGGAAGCAAGCCCGCGCCGCGCGGCACGCGCCCGACCGACGGCCGCAGCCCGACGATGCCGCAGTAGCTCGCCGGGATGCGCAGACTGCCGCCGAGATCGCTCCCCATCGCGAGCCATTGCGTGCCCGAGGCGAGCGCCGCCGCCGCGCCGCCGGAGGAGCCACCCGCGGTCAGCGCGAGATTCCATGGATTACGCGTCTTGCCGTACACCGGGTTGAAGGTGTTCGAGCCAGCGAACTCCGGCACGTTCGACTTCGCAACGAAGATTGCGCCACTCGCTTCAAGCGTGGCGACGGTGTAGTCGTTCTCCTTGGCTATCGCGTCGGCGAAGATCGGCGAGCCGAAAGTCGTCGGCTGGCCGGCGACGTCGTTGAACTCCTTGGCCGCGACCGGCAGTCCGGCGAGCCATCCCGCGGGCGGGTCGGCAGGGGGCTTGCGCGCCATGAACGCGCGCGCCTTTTCGCGCGCCCGGTCGAGAAAGCGCACGGGGAGCGCGTTCACCTTCGGCTCGACCTGCTCCATGCGCGCGCCGAGCGCCTCGATCAGCTCGAGCGGCGAAACTTCGCGCCGGCGCAGCAGCGCGACCACCTCGGTCGCGGTGAGGCGGATCAGGTCGGCAGCCACGCTCAATCGAGCCCGATCATTCGCCCGATCGCGCTCAGGAACATCCCCGCGCGCACGCCGTCGGCCTGCAGCTCGGTCCTGGCGCGCTCGAACATGCCGTGCACCGATTTCATCTTGACTTCCAGCTCGGGCGGCTCGGCGCCGCCCGGGCCGAGCATGTCCTTCAGCTCGTTCACTTCCGCGCGCAGCGCGGCGTGGCTGGTGTCGGCCGGCAACCGGCCGAGGTTGTCGGATATTTCTTCCACCAGCTTCCTGGCGGCGTCGACGTCGATGCTGCGCTTGCTCATATCGCGGTTCCTCGAGGCAGAGCCGCGAGGATAAAGCAGAAACCGGCTTCTTACTTGTCGGCGCGGTTTTGGCGCTGGGCAAGCAGGTAGCGGGTGCGGGCCGAGAAGCGCGCCAGAGGGATGGGCGCCGTGTCGTCGCGGCCGACTTGCTCGCGGATGCGGGCGGCAACCGCCGCCAGCTCGTCCTCGTGGCCGTACCAGCTCGTCAGCGCAAGATATTCCGCTGCGGCGGCGACGTGCGCGCCGTCGCGCCGCGCGCGCGCCAGCCAGGCCCCGGCGTCGAACGCGTAGTACTGCGCGGCGCAGAACTCCTCGATCCCCGGAAGGGTGTCGTGTTCCATGGCGGCATAGCCTGCAACGCCAACGTTACACCCGTTCGCGCTCAGGGAGCGACCGGGGTGGGGGCGGGCAGCGGGATGCCCGCATGCTGCATCGCATCGCGCGCCCAGTCCGGGCGGTCCGTTATCAGTCCGTCCACTCCCAGCGCCAGGATGGCGTCGATCTCGGCGCGCGTGCTCGCGGTCCACGGGATCACCTCTAGGCCCAGCGCGTGCGCCTCGGCGACCTTGGCCGCGTCGAGGTCGCCGAACCAGGGCGACCAGACCGCGCCGCCGGCGGCCTTCACCATCTTCGGCACCGAGCCGTAGTCGGCGAACGTCAGGCCGGCGGTCCAGGGCGATCCGGCCGGATCGCCGGCGCGGATGTTGTCGAGCCAGCGCTGCTGCGCGCTGAGGTAGACGGTGGGGATGTCAGGCGCCTCGGCCTGCACGACCTTGAGCGTGCGCCAATCGAACGACTGAATCATCGAGCGCCGCTCCATCCCGCCGGCCCGGATCGCCTCGATCAGCGCGCGGGCGAACGGCTCCGGCGGCAGAGTCTGCTCCGGCGCCTCGGGCGATATCTTGGTCTCGATGTTGAAGCGCACCGAGGCGTTGCCCGCCTTCTTCACCAGCGCGAACAGGTCCGCCAGGCGCGGGATGCGCGTCCCGTCGGCCGGCACCTGGTCCGGGAACTGCCGTGCGTAGCGGGTCGCCGGGTTGAGCCGGCCGACGTCGTAGCGCTCGAGCTCGGCGTAGCTCAGCGCGCGGATCACCGGCCCCGGCGCCTGCAGCCACCTGCCGTCCGGCCCGCGTGCGGTGTTCGGCACCAGCCCGCGCTCGTGCGAGACCACGACCACGCCGTCGCGCGTCACCCCGACGTCGAGCTCGAGCGTGCTGACCCCGAGCGACAGCGCCCTGGCGAAGGCCGGCAAGGTGTTCTCAGGCGCCAGTCCGCGCGCGCCGCGATGACCTTCCAGGTCGAACGCGTAGATCGCGAGCGAGACGCAGCAGGCGACGGCGGCGATCAGCAGCCGCATCATTCCGGTTCCAGGTACTTGGCGTACAGGTACAGCGCGAGCGAAGCCACGATGCTCAGAAAGGCGACCGTAAACGCGAGCGTCTTGCCGCGCCAGAGGCCGACGAACCAGCTCGTGAATTGCGCCGCCAGCACGTTGGCCTTGCCGCCGAAGCGCTCCAGCTCGCGCTGGTAAGCCTTGGAGTCTCCCGGCTCGACCGGATAAGCGATGCCGTTGATCACTTCGTAGGTCACCGCGCCGTCCGACTCTTCGCCGGCAGTCAGGTAGATCAGCGCCGCGCCGCACAGGCCGAGCGCCAGCACGGCAACGCTTACCAGGGTGATTACTTTGCGGCGCCCCACGAGTCCCGCAGCGTCACGGTCCGGTTGAAGGCCGAAGGGTTTTCCCGATCGGCGACGAAGTAGCCGTGGCGCTCGAACTGGAAGCGCTCCTCGGGCTTGGCCTCGCGCAGCGCGGGCTCGAGCCGGGCCGTGATGACTTTCTTCGAATCGCGGTTGAGGTCGGCGACGCCTTCGGGCTGGGGCGTCGCGAACAGCCGGTCGTAGAGGCGGACCTCGGCCGCGTGCGCGTGCTTCGCGCTCAGCCAGTGGATGTTGCCCTTCACCTTGTAGGCGTCGGCCCCGGGCGTGCCCGATTGCTGTCGGCAAGTACTCGCAGCACCCGGCAGCGCACGCTGTCGCTGCGTCCTTGTCGTAGCCGGTGCATTCGACCACGTAGCCGTAGCGCAGGCGCACCTTGTTGCCGGGATAGAGGCGGAAGTAGCCTTTGGGCGGGGCTTCCACGAAGTCCTCGCGCTCGATCCACAGCTCGCGCGTGAACGGAACCTGCGCGCTCGCCCCAGTCGGGCTTCTGCGGATGGTTGGGTGCCTCGCACAGCTCTTCCCTGCCCTCGGGGTAGTTCTCGATCACGAGCCTGAGCGGGTCGAGCACCGCGATGCGGCGCGGCGCGACTTCGTTCAGGTGCTCGCGCATGCAATCCTCGAGGATCGCAGAAGTCGATCCACGAATCCGCCTTGGCGACGCCGATGCGATCGGCGAAGCAGGCGGAAACCCTCCGGCGTGTAGCCGCGCCGGCGCGCCCCGACCAGGGTCGGCATGCGCGGGTCGTCCCAGCCGTCGACGTGGCTTTCGTCCACGAGCTGGATCAGCTTGCGCTTGCTGAGCACGACGTAGGTGAGGTTGAGGCGCGCGAACTCGATCTGCTGCGGCAGCGGCTGCTCGAGCAGGCCGGCCTCGGCCAGGCGTTCGTTGCAGCCAGTCGTAGAGCGGGCGCTGGTCCTCGAACTCCAGCGTGCAGATCGAGTGAGTGATGTGCTCGATCGCGTCCGACGCGCCGTGCGCGTAGTCGTAGCATCGGGTAGATGCACCACGCGTCGCCGGTGCGGTGATGCGTCGGCGTGTCGAATGCGGTAGATCGCCGGGTCGCGCAGGTTGATGTTGCCGCTCTGCATGTCGATCTTGGCCCGCAGCACGTGGCTGCCGTCGGCATGCTTTCCCTCTTTCATTTCCTGCAACAGCTTCAGATTTTCATCGACCGCGCGGTCGCGGAAAGGGCTGTTGCGGCCGTGCTCGGTGAGCGTGCCGCGGTGGGCCCGCATCTCCTCGGCGGTGTGCGAGTCGACGTAGGCCAGGCCGCGCTCGATCAGGTTGCGCGCGAAGCCGTACAGCTTGTCGAAGTAGTCGCGAGGCGTAGTACTGGTGCCGGCCCCAGTCAAAGCCGAGCCAGCGCACGGCGTCGATGATCGAGTCGACGTACTCCTGCTCTTCCTTGTCCGGGTTGGTGTCGTCGAAGCGCAGATGGCACACGCCGCCGTAGTCGCGCGCCAGGCCGAAGTTGAGGCAGATCGACTTGGCGTGGCCGAAATGCAGGTAGCCGTTGGGCTCGGGCGGAAAACGCGTGCGCACCGATCGGTGCTTGCCGCCGGCGAGGTCGTGCTCGACAATCTGGCGAATGAAATTCGATCCCGAGGGGGCGTTCGGGGTCTTGCTCGAGGGTGGGGCCATTCAAGGATAAGCGCTGGTTTAAGAAGGGAATTCTACTCTAGCGGCCGCAGCGCATCGGCGCTTTGTCCCGATTTTTGTCCCGCTTAGCGCGACCACGGGCGCCGCGTGCCGGCGCTCAATGAAGGCGCTTCATCTCAAACGGAGGAAGAGCCATGAGCTGGAAGATCGAAGGAACCTATTTCGAAAGCTGCAATTGCGAAGCGGCCTGCCCCTGCGTGTTCCTGAGCAAGCCGACCGAAGACGAATGCGGCGTGCTGATCGCCTGGCACATCGACAAGGGGAAATTCAACGACGTGGCGCTCGACGGACTTAACGTCGCCTTCGCGGTGCGCTCGCCGGGCCACATGGCGCAGGTGAAATGGGACGCGGCGGTGTACCTCGACCAGCGCGCGAACGACAAGCAGAAAGGCGCGCTGACCAAGATCTTCGCCGGCCAGGCGGGCGGGCACCCCGAGCGGCTCGCCTCGCACGTAGGCAAGATCCTCGGCCTGGCGAGCGTGCCAATCAAGTACACGGCCGCCGGCAAGCAGCGCAGCCTGTCGATCCCGAACATCGCCGAAGTCTCCATCGAGGCGCTCGAAGGGCAGGGCGGCGCGGAGATTACCATCACCAATCACCCGCTGTGCATCGCACCCGGGAATCCCGCGGTCAGCGCGCGCTCGAAGAAGCTCAGCTACAAGGATCACGGCATGAGCTGGGAGCTCTCGGGCAAGAACGGGTTCTTCTCGCCGTTCCAGTACGCCGCATGAACAGCCGCGCGCTGCCGCTGGTCTCGATCGGGGTCGTCGGACTGCTGGCCTGGGCCTGGTTCGTGCAGATCGGGCGCGGCATGTCGGCGATGCGGGTGGCGATGCCGGACATGCAGATGGGCGTCGGCGCGCTGGCCCTGATGTGGGCGGTGATGATGGCGGCCATGATGGTGCCTGCAGCGGCGCCCTCGTACCTGCTGCACGCGAAGATGTCCAAGCGCCCGCTCGCCTCGGCGGCCTACCTCGCGGGCTACCTCGGCGCCTGGGCCGCGGCCGGCGTCGCCTACGCGCTCGCGCACTGGGGCCTGCAGGCGGCCGGCCTGATCGGCATGGGGATGAAGCTCGGCAGCGCTCCGCTCGGCGGCGCGCTGCTGATCGCCGCCGGCGCGTGGCAGTGGTCGCCGTTCAAGGCGAGCTGCGTGGCGCGCTGCCGCTCGCCGCTCGGCTTCATGATGAACGAGTGGCGCGACGGCGCAGGCGGCGCGTTCGGCATGGGCTTGCGCTACGCGGCGTGGTGCGTCGGCTGCTGCTGGCTGGTGATGGCGGTGCTGTTCGTCGCCGGCGCGATGAGCTTCGGCTGGGCGCTCGGGATTTCGGCCTACGTGCTGGCGGAGCGGCTGCTTCCGCTGGGACCTGCGTTCGACCGCGCGGTGGGCGCCGCGCTCATGGCCTGGGGCGTCTGGCTGCTGGTCGCCGCGCTGGTCTGAGTCGCCGGCGCACGACAGTGCGCAGGCAAATTCCGGTCGGAGATTAATGAAGGTTTAAGAATGTGCCGCTAGCCTCGCGTGCAATTCACGCTCCCGTCCGTTCTCGAAAGGAGAACTTCCATGGCTCAGCAGCTCATTCCCGCCTCCTCGGCCGAATTATTCGCCCACGCGCTCGCGATTCAGCGCGAGGCCTTGTCCCGCTACCACGAGCTCGCCGACTGGATGCAGGACCTGGGGATCGAGCGCGTGGAGAGCGTGTTCCGCAAGCTCGAGCAGAGCGAGCGGGCGCACCTCGATTCTCTCGAGCGCAGCGCGGCGGGGCTCGAGCTGCCCGAGATCTCGCCCTGGGAATACGCCTGGTTCTTCACCTCGTCGCCCGCCGACCTTGAGCTCACCTTTCCGCTCATGCCGCAGACCCCGCGCGATGCGCTTGCGCTGGCCTGCGTGGTGGAGCGGCGCGCCGAGGAGTTCTTCCTGGTGGCGGCCAACCGCATCGGCGATGCGGGCGGAATCAAGCTGGCGGTCGAAATGGCGCTCGAGGAGCACCGGCGGGTGGCCGAGATCGAGCGCGCGTTGCGGGTCACCCCCGACCCGAGGCTCGACTGGGAGCTGCTGCACCATTCGGGCGTCAGCGGCGCGGCGCTGCACGGCGTCGATTGAGCCCTGTTTGACTCCCATCAAGACGCGCCTCGCCAGTGCGCGTAAGAAGGACTAACGGGAGGGTTCGTCGTCATGGCCGAACAGGCGGAGCTAGGCGGGGGCGTGGCGGCGCTGTATGCGCACGCGCTTGCGATCGAGCGCGAGGCCGCGCAGCGCTACGGCGAATTCGCCGCGCGCATGGCCGACGAGGGCAACGACGCGGTGGCGCGGTTGTTCGCCGATCTGGCCGGATTCGAGGGCGAGCACGCCAAGGCGCTCGAGCGCGAGTGCGACGGCATGGCGCTGCCGCCGATTGCGCCGGCGGAATTCGCCTGGCTGGATACGGGCGCGCCCGAAACTGCGGCCCACGACCTGCTGTTCCAGCTCATGACGCCGCACGACGCGCTCGAGATCGCGCTCGCCGCTGAGCTGCGCGCGCAGACCTTCTTCGAGCAGGTGCTGGACCGCGCGGCCGACCCGCGCCTGCGCGACCTCGCGGCCGAGATGGCGCAGGAAGAGCAGGCGCACGCAGCGTGGGTGCGCGAGGCACTCTCGCGCACGCCCGATCCGCACATCGACTGGGAGCAGGTCTTCGCGCGGCGCTAGCGCGGCGCCGGCTACATCTGGCGGAACAGCTCCGCGTACAGGCGGCTGACCGGCAGCGTTTCCTTGCGGTGCTTCAGGCGCAGCGACAGCCGCCCGGCGTCGTCGCGCTGCGCTTCGGCTACTTCGTCCATGTTCACGATGCTGCCACGGTGCACCTGGCGGAAGCGCTCCGCGGGTAGGCGTGCGAGCAGCTCCTTGAGCGGGGTGCGGATCAGCGCCTCGGCGCCGTCGCGCGTCGCGACCGCGGTGTACTTGTCGCCGGCGCGGAAGTAGCACACTTCCTCCAGCGGGATGACCCTGACCGCATTGCCGACGCCGGCCTGGATATGACGCAGCGGCTCGGCACCGGGCGGTGGCGGCGCAAGCGCGCGCAGCTGCACGAGCAGCGCGTCCAGCCCCGCCGGCCGCGCCAGCACGCCCTTGAGGCGCGCCACGCAGCGCGCCAGCCGGTCGATCGCGACCGGCTTGAGCAGGTAGTCGACTGCGGCGAGGTCGAAGGCCTTGAGCGCGAACTCGTCGTAGGCGGTGACGAACACGATCGCCGGCGGGCACGCGCCGGGCGCGATGCGGTCGGCGAGCTCCTCGGCGACCTCGAGCCCGGTGAGTCCCGGCATGCGGATGTCGAGCAAGGCCACCTCGGGCGCGAGCTCGAGCAGCTTCTCCAGCGCCTCGCTGCCGCTCGCCGCGACGTGCACGACCTCGAGTTCCGGCCAGGCCTCGCCCAGCATCGCCTTGAGCTGCGCCGCGAGCAGCGGCTCGTCCTCGGCGATCAGCGCGCGCGGGTTCATGCGCGGGCGGTCCGCAGGATTTCAACGAGCATCGCTTGCTCCGGGAATGGTAATGGTCGCGGCGACGCCTCCGCCCGCCGCGGCGCGCAGCTCGAGCGAGGCCGCTCCGCCGTACAGCGCCGCGAGCCGCTCGCGCACGTGCGCCAGGCCGACGCCTGCGCCGGGGGAGCGCGCGGCATCCAGGCCGAGGCCGTCGTCCTCGACCGTCAGCGCCACCACCGCGCCGTCGCGCCGCGCGCGCACCGTTACGCGACCGCCTTGCACTTTCGGCTCGAGGCCGTGCTTGATCGCGTTCTCCACCAGCGGCTGCAGCAGCATCGGCGGCAGTGGCTCGGGCGCGAGCGCCGCCGGCATGTCGAGCGCGAAGCTAAGCCGCGGGCCCATGCGGATCGCGAGCAGCTCCAGGTACCCCGAGAGCAGCGCGAACTCGCCGCCCAGCGTGTGGCGCTCGCTGCGCGCCGCGGCGAGCGAAGCGCGCAGGTAGTCGTTCAGGTGGCCGAGCATCTCGCGCGCGCGCGCCGGATCGCTTGCGATCAGGGCGTCCAGGTTGGCGAGGGTGTTGAACAGGAAATGCGGCTCGATCTGCGCCTGCAGCACGCGCAGCTGCGCCTCGAGCGCACGGCGCTCGACCGCCTCCGCGTGTGCGCGGGCGGTGGCGAGGCGCGCGCGGTTCCAGAAGAACCAGGATCCGAGCAGACCTCCCCAGAGCGTGAGCACGACGGTCTTGCCTGCGTCCGGCCCGCCCAGGACGGCCGGTTGCCAGCGATAGCCGAGCATCGCCGCCGCAAGCGCCGTGCCGCCGAAGTAGCCCACCAGCATGCCGGGCGCGGCAACGCCGAGCAGAACGCCGAACGAGCCCATGCCGCGCGGCCAGAAGGCGCGCCGCAGGAGGTCGACCGTCAGGTACACCAGCATCCCGATGCACTGGCTGAACACGAAGTTGTCCAGAAGACTCGAGTCGCGCTGCACCAGGGTGATTGAGAGCGCGACGAGGGTGTTGAACGCGGCGACGATTGCCGCATTGCGCGGCAGTGTGGCGAAGGTACGCATGATGAGGGCGGATTGTCCCCTAAAGCGCCAGTCTCCGCGCCGGGCGGCACGCTCGCCAGCGGATCGCGACGAAGCGCCGGATACGGGGCGCGAGCCGCGCCCGGCGCCGCCGGACGGTATGATCCGGACATGGACGCTAACGACCGCAAGCGGCTGGGCGAGGCGGTGCAGGCTGGGATCATCGACGCCTCACAGGCCGAACGCCTGCTCGAGTTCTTCGCCCACGAGCACGAGCGGCCGCGTTTCACTCTGGTGCACGTGCTGTACTACCTGGGCGGCATGATCGCGATCGGCGCCATGTCGCTGTTCATGACGCTCGGCTGGAATTCGCTCGGCGGTTGGGGCGGTTTCGTCACCGCGCTGTGCTATCTGGTGCTGTTCCTCGCGCTTACCCACTGGTTGCTCGAGCGCAGGCAGCTCGCGATCCCGGCCGGCATCATGGCCACGCTGGCGGTGGTGATGGTGCCGCTGGCGATCTTCTTCGCTCAGATGGCGCTCGGCTACTGGGATGCCAGCAAGGCCTACCGCGACTTCCACGCGTTCATCGACGGCCGCTGGCTGATGATGGAGTTCGGCACGCTCGCCGCCGGCGCGGTGCTGCTGTGGCGCTACCGATTTCCCTTCATGCTGATGCCGATCGCGCTCACGCTGTGGTACATGAGCATGGACCTGGTGCCGATCCTGCTCGGCGCCCCCGCTTACGACTTCGAGATGCGCAAGTTCATCTCGCTCTACTTCGGGCTCGCCACGGTGCTGCTCGCGTTCTGGGTCGACTTGCGCTCGCGCTTCTCGCGCGATTACGCGTTCTGGCTCTACCTGTTCGGCGTGCTTGCTTTCTGGGGCGGGCTGTCTCTACTCAACTCCGGCAGCGAGCTCGGCAAACTTGCCTACTGCGCCATCAACCTGGCGATGATCCTGGTTGGCGCGGCGCTGGGACGGCGAGTGTTCGCGGTGTTCGGCGGGATGGGGGTCGCCGGCTACCTCGGCCATTTGTCGTGGCGCGTGTTCCGCGACAGCCTGATGTTCCCGTTTGCGCTGACCTTGATCGGGCTGGCGATCATCTGGCTCGGCGTGCTCTGGCAGCGGCACGAGCGCGAATGGTCGCAGCGGCTGCGCGCGATCCTGCCCGCGGCGCTGCGCGAGCTGATCGAGGCGCGCGCCACGCGCTGAGCACGCGGCGCGAAAGCCCCGGATGGTCACCGTACTGCTCGAGCGCCACTGGCTGACGCTGCACGGCGCGCTGGTCGTGCTCGGTCTGGCGATCTACGTGGTCGGTTCGCGCACCCTGCGCCAGCGCCGGCGCCCGTCGGCGGCGATCGCCTGGGTGATCGCGCTATTGCTGCTGCCCTACGTCGCGCTGCCGCTGTACATGGTGTTCGGCACGCGCAAGATCGTCGACCCGCGCCAGGCTGCCGGGCCGCAGCCGCACCCGGCGCTTATCGCCGGCGACCCGGACGCGCCCGAGGTGCACCTGCGCAAGCTCGCCGCGGCGATGTCGCTGCCGCGCGCCGCGTCGTACCGCCAGCTGAACATCCACCAGGACGGCGCGCAGGCGCTCGCCGCGCTGCGCGAGCTGATCGAAGGCGCGGCGCGCACGCTCGAGATCTGCACTTTCCTGATCGGCAAGGACGCGGTCGGCCGGGAGATCGCCGAGCGCCTGGAGCGTCGCGCGCGCGCCGGCGTGCGCGTGAGGTTGCTGGTGGATGGAATCGGGGCCTACCTTCCGGGCCTGCCGGATTTCGGCCGCCTGAAGGAGGCGGGGGTGCAGACCGCGCTGTTCGTGCCGCCGCTGCGCTCGTCGCTGCGCGGCCGCACCAATCTGCGCAATCACCGCAAGATGGCGATCGCCGACGGCGACTGGCTATGGTGCGGCGGCAGGAATCTGGCGCAGGAATATTTCGACGGCGGTCCGCCGAGCGCGCGCAGGGCGAAGCCCTGGATCGACTTGAGCTTCGACCTGCGCGGGCCGCTCGCCGCGCAGGGTCGGCAGCAGTTCGAGCAGGACTGGGCCTTCGCCACCGAGCGCCCTGCGCCCGGGGCCGCGCCCGAGGCGCCCGGCGAGGCGCAGGCACCGCGCGGGCAGCTGATCGCAAGCGGCCCCGACCAGGCCGATGACACGGTGTACACCTTGCTCGTCTCGGGTTTTTTCGCCGCGCGCCGGCGCATCCTGGCGGTCACGCCGTACTTCGTGCCGAACTCGACCCTGCTGATGTCGCTCGCGCTGGCGGCGCGGCGCGGGGTGACGGTCGACCTGGTGATGCCGGCGAAATCGAACCACCTCCTGGCCGACATGGCACGCCACCGGGCGCTGCGCGATCTCGCCGCCGCCGGGGCGCGGATCTGGTTCCTGCCGCGCATGATCCACGCCAAGGCCGTGGTGATCGACGACGACCTGGCGCTGGCCGGCTCGGCCAACCTGGACGAGCGCAGCCTGTTCCTGAACTACGAGCTTATGGTCGCGTTCTACGACCCGGCCGCGATCGAGCGCTTCGCGGCCTGGATCGAGCGCCAGCGTGAAGGCGCCGCGGCCTACCGTGCGCGGCCGCCGGGCCTGGCGCGCGACGTCGCCGAGGGGCTGCTGCTCTGGCTCGGGTTCCAGCTCTGAGCTTGCGCGCGACGCGCGACGTTTGACCAGGATCAAAGGCTTTCGCCCCCCTGAAGTCGAATTTTGGTCTACTGTGGTGCTGCGGAGGTCGTACCGATGGCCTCGGAGCGGATTGTGGCGTTTGTCCTCGCTGGCGGCGAAGGGACCCGCTTGCACCCGCTGACCCGCGAGCGCGCCAAGCCCGCGCTGGGGTTCGCCGGCGGCTACCGCCTGATCGATTTCGTTCTCAGCAATCTGGCCAATTCGGGCGTCGACCAGATCTACGTCCTGGCCCAATACAAGCCGGACTCCGTGCTCGAGCACATCGCCGCGGCCTGGGGGTCGCGCGTCAAAGTGCTGTTGCCGCGCTCGGACAACCGCCACGGTTACACGGGCACGGCTACCGCCGTGCAGCAGAACATGGACGTGGTGGCGCACGGCAAGCCGGACCTGGTCGCGGTGTTCGCCGCCGATCACGTCTACCGCATGGACGTGCGGCAGATGGCGGCATTCCACCGCGCGCGCCGGGCGCAAGTGAGCGTGGCGGCGGTGGCGGTGCCGATCGAGTACGCGCACTCCTTCGGTATCATCGTCGCGCGGGGCGACGGAATGGTGAGCGAGTTCCAGGAAAAGCCGCGGCGGCCTCGGCCGCTGCCGGGCGACCCGAGCCACGCCTACGCGTCGATGGGAAACTACCTGTTCGAGCCCGGCGTGCTGGCGCAGGCGCTGCGAGCGATGGAGCAAGGCGGCGGTACCGACTTCGGCCACGACGTCATGCCGCGCCTGCCCGGACGCTATCGCGTGTTCGCCTACGACCTGGCCGAGAACGTGCTGCCCGGGGTGCGGCCCTACGAGGAGCCGGCCTACTGGCGCGACGTCGGCACCCTGGTGGCGTTGATCGCGGCGCGCAAGGACGTCCTCGGGGCGCGACCGCGCTTCAAGCTGCGCAACCCGAGCTGGCCGATCCACGGCCGCCCCGACCAGGAGCGCGACGCGGCCTAGTCTGCGCCCGGTGCGCGGTCGAGCGTACACTTGGCCGCATGGGAGATTATCCGGAGATCACGCTGCGCCTCGTCGTGGCGCTCGTGTTCGGCGGACTGGTGGGGCTGGAGCGCAGCTACCACGGCCGCCCGGCGGGTTTCCGCACTCACTCGCTGGTGTGCCTGGGCTCGGCGCTATTGATGCTGGTTACGGTGTACGAGAGCCAGTGGTTCGGGTCGCACGCCACCGGGCGCGCGACGATCGACCCGACCCGCATGGCGCAGGGCATCATGACCGGGATCGGCTTTCTCGGCGCGGGCGTGATCATGAAGGAGGGCCTGTCGGTGCGCGGCCTGACCACCGCCGCGTCGATCTGGGTCACCGCGGCGATCGGGACGCTGGTCGGGATCGGCTTTTACTTCCCGGCCGCGCTCGCCGCGGCCATGACGCTCGGCACGCTGTCGGTGTTCCGCTGGCTCGAGAGCCGCATGCCGACCCAGTCCTACGCGCATTTCACGCTGCGCTTCGCGCGCGAGGCGCCGATGTCCGCCGCCGAGCTGCGCGCGCTGGTGGCGAGCTTCAATTTCACCATCGCCAACCTGAGCTACCGCCTGAGCGACGACGGGCGGCACTTCGAGTACCGCATGATGATCCGCACCCTCGACCCGGACAACCTGCGCCGCCTGTCGGAGGCGCTGATGAGAACCCCGGGGGTGATCGAGTTCCGCATCTCGCCAACCGGGGACTGACGCGGTGAAGGAGCAAACCTGGCGCGCGGCGGCGCTGCTCTGGCTCGCCGGCAGCGGCCTGCGCCTCACTATCCTGGCGGTGCCGCCGGTGATCGCGCTGATCCGCGACGAGTTCACCTTGAACGCGACCCAGGTCGGCCTGCTCGGCAGCATCCCGCCCGCGCTGTTCGCGATCGCCGCGCTGCTCGGGTCGCTGCTCGTCGCGCGCCTGGGCGTGAAAGGCGCGCTGGTCGGCGGCCTGCTGATCGTCGCCGTCGGCTCGGCGCTGCGTGGCCTGAGCGGCGGCTACGCCGCGCTCCTGGTGACGACGGTCGTGATGTCGGTGGGCGTGGCCATCATGCAGCCGATCATGCCGAGCGCGGTGCGCCTCTGGCTGCCGCGCCATATCGGCCTCGGCACCGCGATCTACACCAATGGCCTCCTCGCGGGCGAGGTGCTGCCGGTGGTCCTGACGCTTCCTTTCCTGCTGCCGTGGCTTGGCGGCGGCTGGCGCACGGCGCTGGTCAGCTTGGTCGCTGCCGGTGGCGGCGATCGCCGCCGCAGTCGCGCTGTTCGGGCCGCATCCGCCGCCGCGCAGGGCCGCGGCGTCTCTCCCGCGCGCCGGATGGCTGCCGGACTGGCGCCATCCCCTGGTGTGGCGCCTCGGCGCGCTCTTTTGCTGCGTCAACGCGATCTATTTCAGCACCAACTCGTTCCTTCCGATTTATCTCAAGAGCGCGGGCCGTCCCGACCTCATCAGCGCGGCGCTTACCGGGCTCAATTTCGGCCAGATTCCCGCCTCGCTCCTGCTGCTCGCCGTGGCGGGCAGGATCGAGCGGCGCGCCTGGCCGTACGTCGCCTCGGGCATCGTGTCGCTGGTCGCGGTCGGCGGCCTGGTCTTCATGGTCGGCGCGGCGACGCCTTGGTGGGCGGCGCTGCTCGGCTTCTCGGATTCCTCCGCGCTCATCGTCGGGCTGACCCTGCCGGCGCTGCTGTGCGCGCCCGAGGACGTCGCGCCCACCGCTGCGGGGACGTTCGCGCTGAGCTACGGCGCCGCGGTGCTGCTCGCGGTCCTGAGCGGCGCCGCCTGGGATCTCACCGGGCAGCCCGCGCTGGCGTTCTTGCCGGTGGCCGCGTGCGCGGCGGGGCTGGCGGCGAGCGCCTGGTGGATGCGGGCCAGGGGCGAGCTGCGGTAACCTTGACGGGCCATGCACGAATTGCTCATCCGCGGCGCGACACTCTACGACGGCAGCGGCGCACCGGGCCGCCGCGCCGACGTCGCGGTCGCGGGCGGGCGCATCGCCGCGGTGGGGCGGGTGAAGGAAGGCGCGCGGCGCATCATCGATGCCGAAGGTCTGGCGCTGATGCCCGGCATCGTCGACGTGCACACCCACTACGACGCGCAGGCGACCTGGGACCCGACGCTTTCGCCCTCGACCGCCCTCGGGGTGACCACCGCGGTGCTCGGCAACTGCGGCTTTGGCATCGCGCCGTGCCCGGCGCCGATGCGCGAGACGATGGTGCGCAACCTGTCGGTGGTCGAGGGCATGGATCTCGGCGCACTGCTCGGGGGCACGCGCTGGGAATTCGAGACCTTCACCGAGTACCTGGCGCAGCTGCGCCGCGCGCACCTGTACGCCAACGTCGCGGTGCTGGCGCAGCACTCGACCATTCGCACCGCGGTAATGGGCGAGGAAGCCTCCACCCGCTCGGCGGCGCGCGCGGACGAAATCGCGCTCATGCGCGCGCTGGTGCGCGAGGCGCTCGACAACGGCGCAATCGGCTTCGCCTCGTCGTTCTCGCCCAACCACAGCGGCTGGGGCGGGCGGCCGATGCCCTCGACCATCGCCACCGAAGACGAGCTGCGGGCGCTCGCCGGCGCGCTGGGAGAGGCGCGGCGCGGCGTGTTCGTGATGGCAACCGGCTCGCGCGCCACGCCCGAGATCATGGAATCGATCGCGGCCGAGACCGGCCGCCCCTCGTTCATGGTCACGGTGCTGACGATGCATAACCACGCCGACCCGGGCCGCGCGCTGACCTACTACGAGAAATGCGCCGCGGCCATCGCGCGCGGGCACGAGGTCTACATCCATACTAGCTGCCAGCCGCTGTCGTTCGACTTCACGCTCAGGGACCCGTACCTGATGTACTCGCACGACGCGTTCGAGCCGGTGCGACGGGCCAAACCGGAACAGCTGCCCGCGATCTACGCCGACCCCGAATTCCGCGCGCGTTTCCGCGACAACCTGGCGCGCCCGGGCAAAGGGATTCTGTTCTACGGCGACTGGGACAAGGTCGACGCTTTGGGAGCACCGCTGACCGACCTCGCACGCGAAGCGGGCAAGGACCCGCTCGACTATTTCTTCGACCTCTCGATCGACACGCCACTGGTGGCGAAGCTGTTTCAGAACGACGACGCGGGCGTCGCGCCGCTGCTCAGGCACCCGGCGGGGGTGGTCGCATTGTCGGATGCGGGCGCGCACCTCATCTTCCTGTGCGACGCGGGCTTCGGCCTGCACCTGCTCGCGCACTGGGTGCGCGAGACCGAGACCCTGACGCTGGAGGAGGGCGTTCGCCGCCTCACCAGCGACCCGGCGACGAAGTACCGGATCGCCAGGCGCGGCCGGATCAAGCCGGGCTTTGCAGCCGACCTGCTGCTGTTCGATCCGCTCGCGGTCGGCGTGTCGCCGCTCGAGCGCGTCGCCGACCTGCCCGGCGGCGGCACGCGCGTGATCCGCCGCCCCAGGGGCGTCGCCGGCGTGTGGGTCAACGGCCAGCAGGTGTTCGACGGCAACGAGTACCCGCGCCTAATGTCCGGCCCGGGTCAGGTGCTCGACCGATTCGAGGCCTGACTACTCCAGCAGCAGCCGGTTGACGCGCTTGACGAACGCGGCCGGATCGTCGAGCTGGCCGCCTTCGGCGAGCAGCGCCTGATCGAACAGCAGATTGGCCCAGTCGGCGAAGCCGCGCCTCGTCCGCGGCCATGCGCGCGACCAGCGGATGCGACGGGTTGATCTCGAGGATCGGCCGCGACTCCGGCGCTTTCTGCCCGGCGGCCTTGAGCAGGCGCTGCAGGTTGCCGCTCATGTCGTGCTCGTCCGCCACCAGGCAGGCGGGCGAATCGGTCAGGCGCAGCGTGACGCGCACCTCCTTCACGCGCTCGCCGAGCGCGGCCTTGACCTTGTTCGACCAGCGCCTTGTGCTCGTTCGGCGGTCTTTTCCTGCGCCTGTCTTCTCGGCCTCGTCTTCGAGCGCGCCGAGATCGAGCCCGCCCTGCGCGACCGACACCAGCGGCTTGCCTTCGAACTCGGTCAGGAAGCCGAGCATCCACTCGTCGACGCGGTCCGACAAGCAGCAGCACCTCGATGCCCTTCTTGCGGAAGATCTCCAGGTGCGGGCTGTGCTTGCGCCGCCGCCAAGCTGTCGGCGGTGATGGTGTAGATCTTGTCCTGGCCGGCCTTCATGCGCGCCGACGTAATCGGCGAGCGAGACGGTCTGCGCGTCCGTGTCGGACGCGGTGCTACGCGAAGCGCAGCAGTTCGGCGATGCGCGTCGCGGTTGGCGAAATCCTCGCCCACGCCTTCCTTCAGCACCTGGCCGAACTCGTTCCAGAACGTCGGCGTACTTGTCCTTCTGGTTCTCGGCCAGGTCTTCCAGCAGCGCCAGCACGCGCTTGGTCGAGCCTTCGCGGATCGCCTCGACGTCCTGCGACTCCTGCAGGATCTCGCGCGAGACGTTGAGCGGCAGGTCGGCCGAGTCGATCACGCCGCGCACGAAGCGCAGGTAGGCCGGCATCAGCTGCTCGGCGTCGTCCATGATGAACACGCGCCGCACGTAGAGCTTGATGCCGTGGCGCTGGTTGCGGTCCCAGAGATCGAACGGCGCGCGCGCGGGGATGTACAGCAGCTGGGTGTACTCGGTGCGGCCTTCCACGCGGTTGTGGGTCCAGGCCAGCGGCTCGTTCGAAGTCGTGCGCGACGTGCTTGTAGAACGCCTTGTACTGCTCGTCGCTGATCTCGCTCCTTGGCCGCGCCCACAGCGCGCTCGCCTGGTTGACGGTTTCGTCCTCGTCGGTCGCGACCTCGCCGCCGTCCTTCCACTCACTTCTTCATCAGGATCGGCAGGAGATGTGGTCGGAGTACGTGCGTCACGATCTCGCGCAGCTTCCAGTCGGAGAGCAGCTCGTCCTCGCCTTCGCGCAGGTGCAGCGTGACGTCGGTGCCGCGCGCGCGTCGCGCTCGGCGGGTTCCACGCTGAAGTCGCCCTCGCCGTCGCGATTCCCAGCGCACCGCCTCCTCGGCCGGCAGCCCGGCGCGGCGGGTGACGACGCGTGACGCGGTCGGCGACGATGAAGGAGGAATAGAAGCCGACGCCGAACTGGCCGATCAGCTGGGCGTCCTTCTGCTGGTCGCCCGAGAGGCTGGCGAAGAACTCGCGCGTGCCCGATTTGGCGATGGTGCCGAGGTGCTCGACCACCTCGTCGCGGCGACATGCCGATGCCGTTGTCCGACATGGTGAGCGTGCGCGCCTGCTTGTCGAAGCCGACGCGGATCGCAGGCTCGGCTCGGCCCTCGAACAGCTCCGGCGTTGCCGATCGCCTCGAAGCGCAGCTTGTCGCAGGCGTCCGACGCGTTGGATCATCAGCTCGCGCAGGAAGATCTCCTTGTTGCTGTACAGCGAATGGATCATCAGGTGCAGCAGCTGCTTCACCTCGGCCTGGAATCCGAGCGTTTCCTTGTGTGCTCTCATGACTGCCTCCTGCAAAGAATCGCGGCGCGTATGATAAATTGATTCATGGCTTCCGCAATTCAAGTCAGGCGCATCGCCGGCGCCCTCGGCGCCGAGGTGAGCGGGGTCGACCTGTCGCGGCCGCTGCCGGCCGGGGTCGCGGCCGAGCTGCGCCGGGCCTGGCTCGAGCACCTGGTGCTGTTCTTCCGCGGCCAGGACCTGACGCCGGAGCAGTACATGGCGTTCGCGCGCGGCTGGGGCACCCCGGTCGAGTACCCCTTCGTGCGCGGCATCGATGGCTTTCCCGAGATCATCGAGGTCAAGAAGCTCGAGCACGAGACGATCAACTTCGGCGGCATCTGGCACAGCGACACGGCGTACCTCGATATGCCGCCGATGGCCTCGATGCTGCTCGCGCGCGAGCTGCCTCCCTTCGGCGGTGACACCGAGTTCGCCAACATGTACCTCGCCTACGACGCGCTCTCGGAGGGCCTCAAGCGCACGCTCGAGGGCCTGCGCGCGGTCAATTCATCGGCGCGCGCCGACGTGACGCGCACGCGCGAGGACCGCATCAAGTCGGACGGCGGGGGCGGAGAGAGCAAGCAGTTCAACGCCGAGCACCCGGTGGTTCGCACTCACCCCGAGAGCGGCAGAAAGGCGTTGTACGTGAACGTCGCCCACAGCGCGCGCTTCGTGGGCTGGAGCGAGGACGAGTCTCGCCCGCTGCTCGAATACCTCTTCCGCCACCAGGTGCGGCCCGAGTTCACCTGCCGCTTCGCCTGGCAGCCGGGCTCGATCGCGCTGTGGGACAACCGCTGCGCGCAGCACAACCCGGTCAACGACTACCACGGCCACCGGCGCCTGATGCACCGCATCACGCTCGCGGGCGACCGGCCCGTCTAGCCCGGACGATCGAAGATCAGGCAGGTCGTGGTGGCATGGGCGTACAGCTTGTCGTCCGGTCCCACGAGCCGGCCTTCGGCCGTGGCGACTTGCCGGCCCGCATGCAGCACGCGGCCTTCCGCGCGCACCAGCGGCACCGCATCAGTCAGGGCGCGAACGAGGTTGAGCTTCAATTCGAGCGTGGTATAGCCCTTGCCGGCGGGCAGGGTCGAATGCACCGCGCAGCCGACCGCCGAGTCGAGCAGCGTGGCGAACCAGCCGCCGTGCACGCTGCCCATGGGGTTGTAGTGCTTCACGCCAGGCCGTCCCTGAAACACCGCCAGCCCGTGTTCGACGCGTATCAGGACGAAGTCGAGCGTGTGGCCGATCGGGGGCGGCGGCAGCCGCCCGGCGAATATCGCCTCGAACACCTCGAGGCCGGACAGGCCGCTCACTTGCTCCGGGCTGGCCCATCCGACGCCGGCCGCCAGCCGCGCGGTGACCGCCGCCTCTTCCGCGCGCCAGCGGGCGAGGGTCGATTCCGGGTTCATTGCCGGAAGCCGATCGACGCCACCTCGCGCAACTCCGCGCGCAGCGCGGCGGCGCGCCCGGCGCCGAACTGCGCCTCGAAATCCGCCTGCGCGTTGGACCAGAGCTTCGCCGCGCGGCGCAGGCGCGCGATTCCTTCCTCGGTGAGAGCGAGCTCCTTGCTGCGCTTGTCCGTCGTCCCCTGCCTGATGGCAATCAGGCCGTCGCGCTCGAGCGGCAGGATGTTGCGCCCGAGGGTCGTGCGGTCGATGGCCATTTCCTGCGCGAGCCGGTTGATGGTCATAGGACCGAGGCGGCGCAGATTCACCAGGACCGAAAACTGGGTCGTGCGCAGCCCGGCCGGGGCGAGGTGCCGGTCGTAGAGCTGCGTCGCCTGGCGCGCCGCCTGGCGCAGCGCGAGGCAGTTGCACAGCTGCGGTCCTGACTCCGATTCGGAAGCCATAGGTTCCTCCTGCTTGACATTAGGAGTATATCCTCGCATTATATGCGCATATACACCTATGTCAAGCCGCGCGCCCGGAGCTGAAACCCGCGATGAGCCGATCGACCGGCGCACGCGCATGCTGCTGGAGGCGCCGATCGCGCGCACGCTGCTGCGCCTGGGCGCGCCCAACATGCTGGTCATGGGGGCGCAGGCGTCGGTCGGCCTGGTCGAGACCTACTTCATCGGCAAGCTGGGAACCGATGCGCTGGCCGGCGTGGCGCTCGTGTTCCCGGTCGTGATGACGATGCAGATGATGTCCGCCGGCGCCATGGGCGGGGGTATCTCTTCGGCGATCGCGCGCGCTTTGGGCGGCGCGCGCCGCGCCGAGGCCAACGCGCTCGCGCTGCACGCGCTGGTCATCGCCCTGGCGTTCGGCCTCGCCTTCACCGTCGGCGTTCTCGCGGGTGGGCGGGCGCTCTACGGCGCCATGGGGGGCGCGGGCCGCTCGCTCGACGCCGCGCTGACCTACTCCGGCGTCGTGTTCGCGGGGGCGGTGCTGATCTGGATGTTCAACTCGCTCGCGGCCGTGATCCGCGGCACCGGCAACATGCACGTGCCCGCGATCGTGACCTGCGCCGGTGTCTTTTTCCTGGTGCCGATGTCTCCCGCCCTGATTTTCGGCTGGGGCCCGTTCCCGGCCCTTGGCATCGCGGGCGGCGCGGTCGCGCTGCTGGTCTACTATGCCGCAGGCAACCTGGCGCTCGCAGCCTATCTCTGGTCGGGCCACAGCGTGCTGCGCCCGTCGCTCGCCTGGCTGCGCCTGCGCTGGCCGCTGTTTCGCGACATCCTGCGGGTGGGACTGGTGGGGGCGCTGGTGACGGTCTCCACCAACATCACGATCATGGTCTGCACCGGCCTGGTCGGGGAATTCGGCGCGGCCGCGATCGCGGGCTACGGCACCGGGTCGCGGCTCGAATACCTCCTCGTGCCGCTCGTGTTCGGGCTGGGCGGGCCGCTGGTGGCGATGGTGGGGACCAGCATCGGGGCGGGGGATCGCGAGCGAGCCCTGCGCGTGGCCTGGATCGGGGCCGCGATCGCGAGCGCGCTGACCGAGCTGATCGGACTGTGCGCGGCGGCGTATCCGCGCGCCTGGCTTTCACTGTTCGACACCGATCCGGCGATGCTCGACGCGGGCGCACGCTACCTGCACGCGGTCGGCCCGTTCTACGGCTTCATCGGGCTCGCGCTGTCGCTCTACTTCGCCTCGCAGGGCGCGGGCCGGCTGCTCTGGCCGCTGTTCGCGAATCTGGTGCGCCTGCTCATCGCGGCGGGCGGGGGATGGCTGGCGCTGCGCTGGACGGCGCAGATGGGGTACGTGTTCTTCGCGCAAAGCGCGGCGCTCGCGGCCTTCGGCCTCATCAACGCCGCGGCAGTCGCGGGCAGAGCGTGGTTCGGCGGCATCGCCTGGCCGCGTCCGGCGATTCCGGCTTTGAGAAGGAGATGAGATGGCCGGGCGATGTCGTCGGAGGACCGCCTGATCGGGTAGCGCGCCGTCCGGCCACGGCCCGGAACAACATGGAGATCCATATCATGAGCAAGAACAATGGCGTCGCCCTGGTCACCGGGGCATCTTCAGGCATTGGACAGGCAACGGCCAAGGCGCTCGCGCGCGCGGGTTACAGCGTGTTCGGAACCAGTCGCAAGGCGGTAGCCGAAGGCTCCGACGGCATCAAAATGCTGATCTGCGACGTGACCGACGATGCATCGGTAGCGAAGATGGTGGCCGAGGTCTTGAAACAGGCGGGGCGCATCGACCTGCTTGTCAATAATGCCGGCATCGGCTTGCTGGGCGGTGCGGAAGAGTCCTCTACCGCGCAGGCTCGGGCGTTGTTCGATGTGAACGTGTTTGGCATCACCCGCGTGACAAACGCCGTGTTGCCGACGATGCGGAGCCAGAGGAAGGGCAGAATCGTCAATTTGAGTTCCATATTGGGTCTGATACCGTCTCCCCACAATGCTCTGTATGCATCGACCAAGCATGCCGTCGAAGGCTATTCGGAATCGCTCGACCACGAACTGCGCACATTCGGAATTCGGGTTGTGGTGGTCGAGCCGGGACTTACTCGGACCTCGTTCGAAGCGAGCATAACAAGGCCCGATCGGCCGGTTGCCGTCTATGACTCCGTGCGCGCTGACATGGAAGCGCTGATGCGCACGGGGGCGAATGCAGGCGACGCCCCCGAAGTCGTGGCAAGAACGGTATTGAAGGCCGCCACCGACGCAGCGCCGAGAAGGCGCTATACCGCCGGCAGGCAGGCAGGCCAAGTCCGTTTCTTGCGCCGATTTCTCCCCGAATCCATGGTCGATAAGGCCCTGCGGAAGTACAACAACCTACCGATCTGAGCGAGGACTTTACTGTCATGAAGATGGAAGGTTCGATTGAATTTACCGTCACCGAGCGGACCAGGGACCGCGTCGTCTCGGAGATGCCCGTCACCGCAGGGATCAGGAATCCGTTCGGCGTTGTGCATGCCGGCGCAATGCTGTGGCTCGCGGACGTGACCGCGACCATTCTGGCCATGGGACCGGAGCAGGCGTCGGAAGGCATGAAAGGGTTCCCGCTCGCCATCAGTCTCAATGCCAATTTCCTCGGCAATCAGAAAGAGGGCTCGTTCAAGGCTGTCTCCACTTACGTGAAGCGCGGCCGCACGGTGAGCGTCGTGCGCACGACCGTCTACGGCGCCGGAGACAAGGTCGTCGCGGACGTCACCACGAGTCACGTTCTGTCGACGTGAGGTCGCCGGCTCACTTGCAAACGGCTACCACGGCCACCGGCGCCTGATGCACCGGATCACCCTCGCTGGCGAGCCGCCGCGCTAGCGCAGGCTCTTGTCGAGGAACGGGACGATGACCTTCACCAGGTCGTCTTCCCGGTATTCGTAGAAATGCCCGGCGCCCGGGATGACGGCCTGCTCCGAGCCCGGCACCTTGGCGATCTCCTTGGCCCGCTCGGGACCGCCCCAGCGCGTCACGTCCCAGTCCTTCTCGCCGTAGATGTCCATCACCGGGATCTTGATCCGGTACATCTCCTCGAGTCCCTGGATGATGCTGATGAACACCCACGCGCCGACGCTCGTGTCGTCGGTGCGGATCAGGTACTGGTTGGCCATCGTCGCGCCCAGGCTGTGCGAGACGATCGCGATCTTGCGGTAGCCCTTGGCCTTGAGGAAGTCGACCGCGAGCTGGAAGCGCTCGCGCGCGTCCGGGTAAAGCGGGATGTACTCGCCGAACTTCGCCGTGCTGGGCAGGACCGGCAGCTGGATCGAGAGCGTCGTGTATCCGGCGTCGGCGAGCTTCGTACGCAGCTGGCCGTACAGCCCGTAGTCAGGGCTCCAGCCGCGGCCGTGCGCGACGATGATCGCGCCGCGCGGGCTCTTCGCCACGGTGTACAGGCCGAGGAAACGGTGTCCGTTGCTCTGCGACAGCCACACCGCGTCGCCAACCATGAGCGACTCGAGGATCTGGTCAGACCAGCGCTTCTCGCGCTCGTAGTCCTGCGCCCGCGCGTGCGGCGGCAGCGCGCAGAGCAGGGCGCAGAACGCGAAAAGCCCGCCGAGGCGGGCCTTCCGCGTGGACCGACGCGCGTCAGGCAAGACGGAACGGCATCTTGCGCAGGCGCTGGCCGGTGAGGGCGTAGATCGCGTTGCCGATCGCCGGCCCGAGGACCGCCGTGCCGGGCTCGCCGATGCCGCCGGGCTTTTCCTTGCTGCTGACGATGTGCAGCTCGATCTTCGGCGTCTCCGGCATGCGCGGCATGAGGTACTTGTCGAAGTTGGTCTGCTGCACGCGCCCGTCCTTAAGCGTGATCTCGCCGTACAGCGCGGCCTGCAGTCCGAAGATGATGTTGCCTTCGAGCTGCTGGCGCACGATGTTCGGGTTGACCATGTGCCCGAGATCTACCGCGACCACGACGCGGTGCAGGACGGGCCTGCCGTCCTTCACCGACACCTCGGCCACCTGCGCCATGTAGGTGTCGTAGCCTTCCATCAGCGCGATGCCGCGGGCGCGGCCCTTGGGCAGGGCCTTGCCCCATCCCGCGTTCTTGGCCGCGAGGTCGAGCACGTGGCGGAAGCGCGGCTTTTGGCTCAGCAGGCCGCGCCGGAACTCGTACGGGTCCTTTCCCGCGGTCACCGCCATCTCGTCGATGAAGGTCTCGTTGGCGAAGACGTTGAGCGCGTGCGACACCGAGCGCAGGTAGCCGACGCGCAGCCCGGTTTCGTGGATGACCGTCGCCACCGACTGGTTCGGGATGTCGTACGGCACCAGGATCGCCTCGGTCATGAACGGGTCGACGCCGTCCTTCACCGCGGGCGGGACGAAACGTGAGGTGATCGAAGGTCCGGTCATCTTGAGGGTGAGCGCCACGGGCTTGCCGCTCGCATCCAGGCCCCCGGACATCTGCGTCAGGCTCGCCGGCCGGTAGAAGTCGTGCGTCATGTCGTCTTCGCGCGTCCAGACGAGCTTCACCGGCGCCTCGACCGCCTTCGAGATCTCCAGGGCCTGCGTCACGTAGTCGAGGTCGAGGCGGCGGCCGAACCCGCCGCCGAGGAACGTCGTCTTCACCGTGATCTGATCCGGCTTGAGCCCGGTGATCTTCGCCGCGATGCCGAGCGCCGCCTGCTGGAACTGGATCGCGCCGATGAGCGTCGCCGAGTCCTTGCGCACGTCCGCGGTGAAGTTCATCGGCTCGATCGGCGAGTGCGACAGGAACGGCATCTCGTAGGTCGCGTCAACGGTCTTCGCAGCGCTCTTCAACGCGGCGGCGGCGTCGCCCTGCTGCTTGATCGTCGCGCCCGGCTGCTTTACCGCCTCGCTCAGCTGCTCGCGCATGCCTTCCGAGCTCAGGTTCTTGTTCGGGCCCTCGTCCCAGGTGATGACAAGCGCGTCGCGCGCCTTCTTGGCTCGCCACCATGTGTCGGCCACCACGGCGACGCCGTCGGAGATCTGCACCACGTGCCGCACGCCGGGCATCGATTTGGCCTTCGAGTCGTCGAAGGAAACGGGCTTGCCTCCCGTGACCGGACATTGCGCGAGCGACGCATAGAGCATTCCCGGCACTTTGACGTCGATGCCGAATACGGTGCGACCATGAATCTTGTCCGGGGTATCCCTGCGCCGCAGCGCCTTGCCGACGTAGCGGAACTTGGACGGATCCTTCAGCTTCACGTCCTTCGGCGGAGTGAGCTTCGACGCGGCCTCGGCAAGCTGCCCGTAGGTCGCCCTCTTGCTGCCGGGGCCGGTCACCACGCCGCTGTGCGCGCGGCACTTGCCCGGATCGACCTTCCACTTGTCCGCCGCAGCCTGTACGAGCATCGTGCGCGCTTGCGCGCCCGCGACGCGCAGCTTCTCCCAGCCGTCGCGAACCGAAGTCGAGCCGCCCGTAATTTGCGCGCCGAGCAGGTTATTGATGTACACCTCGCTCGGCGGCGCGAAGTCGACCTTGATCCTGTGCAGGTCGACCTCGAGCTCTTCGGCCACCAGCGTCGGCATGGCCATCACCACGCCCTGGCCCATTTCGGAGCGCGCGCACAGGATCGTCACGCTGTTGTCGCTGCCGATGCGCACCCATGCGTTCGGCATCGAGCTGGTCACGGAAATCTTGGCCACTGCTTCCGGCAGCGTCACGCCGATCACCAGCGCGCCGCCGGCGGCGGCGCCAGTCTTGAGGAAGGCGCGGCGGGAGGGATTTTTGAGCGGTGTCATGATCAGGCTCCCTTGGCGCCGGCGGCTTTGTGGATCGCCGCGCGGATGCGGGGATAGGTGCCGCAGCGGCAGATGTTGCCCGCCATCGCGGCGTCGATGTCGCGTCGGTCGGATGCGGGTTTTGCGCGAGCAGGGCGGTGGCGCTCATGATCTGGCCTGACTGGCAGTAGCCGCACTGCGGCACGTCGATCGCGGCCCACGCGGCCTGGACCTTCCTGCCGGCCTCGGTCTTGCCGACCGCTTCGATGGTCGTGATGCGCTTGCCGGCCGCCGCGGCCGCCGGCGTGCCGCAGGAGCGCACCGGCTTGCCGTCCAGGTGAACCGTGCAGGCTCCGCACAGCTGCGCACCGCAGCCGAACTTGGTGCCGGTCATCCCGAGCGTGTCGCGCAGCACCCAGAGCAAGCGGGGTATCGGGTTCCGCGTCGGCCTTTACTTTTCTGCCGTTGACGGTCAGCGTGATCATGGCTCCTCCCTGAGCGATGATAGGGCGCGAAGGGATAGCACATTTGCCTTACGGCGTCGACAATATTTGGTTGTGCGATTGCAGCGAAGCTATCGCCTACAACAGCTGCTTTGTTTTGATATATCCGATGCTGCGCCTGTTCCTTGTTCTCAACGCCCGCCTCGCGCACCAGCGCGGGCGCGCGCTGCTCTCGGTGGCGGGCATCGCGCTCGGCGTCGCGCTCGGCTTCGGCGTGCAGCTGGTCAACCGTGCCGCGGTGAACGATCTCGCGGCCGGGGTGCGGGCGCTGGCCGGCATCGCCGATCTCGAGGTGCGCGGCGGGCGGACCGGCTTTCCCGAAGCGCTGTACGCGCAAATCGCACGCCTGCCCGGGGTCGCGCTCGCGAGCCCCGCGCTCGACTTGTGCGCCGGCGTCGCCGGCACCGAGCACACGCTGCGGGTGCTCGGGCTCGACGCGCTGCGCGCGGCTCGCATGCATCCGCAGCTGTTCGCCGCGCTGCCGCCGGGAGAGCGCCTCGCGCTGCTCCAGCCGGACCGGGTGCTGCTCTCGGCGGGCGCCGCGCGCGCCCTGGGCCTCGAAAAGGGCGGACGACTCGCGCTGGTGGTGGGTCTTGCGCGCGTCGAACTGCAGGTGGCGGGCGTGCTGCCGGCAGCGGCGCTGCCCGGGCAGGTCGCGCTCACCGACGTCGCCACCGCGCAGTGGCGGCTCGCGCGGCTGGGCGAGCTGAACCGCGTCGACCTGCGCCTCGCGCGAGGTGTCGACCGCGCCTCAATGCGCGCACGCATCGCGGCGCTGCTGCCTGCGGGCAGCTTCGTCGTGCCGGTCGAGACCGCGGCGGCCGAGAGCGCCGACCCCTCGCGCGCCTACCGGGTCAACATGAACGTGCTGGCGCTGGTGGCGCTGTTCACCGGCGGCTTCCTGGTGTTCTCGGCCCAGGCGCTCGAAGTCGCGCGCCGGCGCGGCGAGCACGCGCTGCTGCGGGTGCTCGGCCTGCCGCGGCGCGGCGTGGCGCGCCTGGTGCTGATCGAGGCGGGCGCGGTCGGGCTGGTGGGCAGCGCGCTCGGGCTCGCGCTCGGCTGGGGCCTGGCCAAGCTTGCGCTGCGCTTCACCGGCGCCGACCTCGGCGCCGGCTTCTTCCGCGGCGTGTCGCCCGAGCTCGTGTTCGACACGCGAACGGCGCTCGTCTATCTCGCCGCCGGCAGCGCGATCGCGCTCGCGGGGGCGGCGCTGCCGGCGCTCGACGCCGCGCGTCGGCCGCCCGCGCGCGCGCTCAAGGCGGGCGACGAGCAGGCGATGTTCGGCTCGCTGGTGTCGGCCTGGCCGGGATTTGCGCTGCTCGCGGCCGGCGCGGGCATGACGCAGCTCGGGCCGGTCGGCGGGCTGCCGCTGTTCGGCTACGCCGCGATCGCCTGCGTGCTGCTGGGCGGCATCGCGCTGATGCCGCGCCTGGCTCAAGGCGTGTTCGACTGGCTGCCGCCGCCGCGGCGCGTGCCCGCGCTGCTCGCGCTCGAGCAGCTGCGCGGCGCGCCGGGGCAGGCGATGGTAAGCCTGGCGGCGATCGTCGCCAGCTTCTCGCTCATGGTGGCGATGGCGATCATGGTGGCGTCGTTCCGCGAGTCGGTGAGCGACTGGCTCGACCGCGTGTTGCCGGCGGACTTCTACTTCCGCACCACCCAGAGCGGCGACACCGCCTTCCTCGATCCTGCCTTCGAGCGCGCGGTGCTCGCGCTGCCGCAGATCGCGCGCGCCGAGTTCATGCGCACCACCCGCATCGCGCTAGACTCGAGACGGCCGCCGGTGGCGCTGCTGGCACGCGACCTGCCGCAGGCCGGGGTGGTGAAGACCTACCCGTTGGTCGGCCCGCGCTACGCGCCCAAGCCCGGCGACCCGCCGCCGGCCTGGGTCAACGAGGCGGTCGAGGCGATCTACGGCTACACGCCCGGCAAGAAGATCGAGCTGCCGCTCGCCGGCGCGCGCCGGCCGTTCGTCGTGGCTGGCGTGTGGCGCGATTACGCGCGCCAGCAGGGCGCGATCATCATCGACGCGCCGGAGTACGCGAAGCTCACCGGCGATGCGCGCGCGAACGACGCCGCGCTGTGGCTGAGCGCCGGCAACGAAGGTCGGCGACGCGATCGGCGCGGTGCGCGCGTTGCCCGGCGGCGCGCAACCTCGAGATCTCGACCCCGGGCGAGATCCGCGCGCAGCTCGCTGCGCATCTTCGACCGCAGCTTCGCCATCACCTACGCGATCGAGGCGGTCGCGGTGCTGGTCGGCATGTTCGGCCTCTCGTCGAGCCTGGGCGCGATCGTGCTCGCGCGCCGGCGCGAGTTCGGCATGCTGAGGCACCTGGGCATGACGCGCGGCCAGATCGGCGCCATGCTCGCCGCCGAGGGTGGCCTGCTCGCGCTGCTCGGCGCCGCGGCGGGCATGCTGGTCGGTTTCGCGATCGGCGAGATCCTGATCCACGTCGTCAACCGCCAGTCGTTCAACTGGGGCATGGAGACGCATCTGCCATATGGAATGCTCGGCGCGCTCACCGCGGTCCTGATCGCGCTTGCCGCGCTCACCGCGTACCTCTCAGGGCGCGAGGCGATGGGCGTCGGCGCCGTGCGCGCGGTGCGGGAGGACTGGTGAGGCGCAGAGACTTCATCGCCGGGTTGGGTTTGTCATTGTTCATTCGAGATTCTTCATCCGAGGAAATCGATTTTCCTTCCGTCGTTCCCGGCCGCGTACTTCGCTTCCCCCGCGACCACGGTGCGCACCCGGAATTCCGCACCGAGTGGTGGTACGCCACCGGCTGGCTCGCCGCGGGCAACGAGCCGCTCGGCTTCCAGGTGACGTTCTTCCGCTCGCGCCTCCCGTTCGCGACCGACAATCCGAGCGAATTTACGCCGCGCCAGATCGTGTTCGCCCACGCCGCGCTCTCCGACCCGGCGTTCGGCCGGCTGCGCGAGGACCAGCGCGCCGCGCGCGAGGCGCTCGGCCTCGCCGGCGCAGTCCGAAGCCACCACCGACGTCGTGGATCGACGACTGGCGCTTCGCGCTCGACGGCGACAGCTACCGCGCCACCGTCCCCGCGCGCGAGTTCGCGCTCGATCTCGCACCTCACTGCCCACGCGCCGCCGCTGCTCGAAGGCGACGACGGCTACAGCCGCAAGGGCTCGCGCCCGGGCGAGGCGAGCTACTACTACAGCCGCCCGCAGCTCGAAGTTCTCGGCACGATCGAGCGCGGCAAGGGCAACGGAAAGCGTCGCGGCAGCGCCTGGCTCGACCACGAGTGGTCGAGCGACTACCTGGCCCCCGAAGCCGCCGGCTGGGACTGGTGCGGCATCAACCTCGAGCACGGTGGCGCTCTGATGGCGTTCCGAATCAGAAAGAAGACCGGCGGCGCGTACTGGGCCGGCGGCACCCTGAACACCGAGCGCGGCAAAACCGTCTTCAGCCCCGCCGCAGGTCGCCTTCGCGCCGCTGCGCACCTGGCGCTCGCCGCGCACCAATGTCGAATACCCCGTCGCCATGCGCGTCACTGCCGGCACCGAGTCCTGGGACCTCGAGCCCCTGATGAACGACCAGGAGCTCGACTCGCGCGCCAGCACCGGCGCCATCTACTGGGAAGGCGCCGTGCGCGCGATGCGAGGGGGCCGCGAAGCCGGCCGCGGCTACCTCGAGCTGACCGGGTACTGGAAGCCGCTCGAGATGTAAGCTTGCGCCGGTACGCGCGCGGATGGAACTGAACGGCATGCCTGAAGAGACGCCGCAAAAGGGAAAGGCCGATCGTCGCGGGTCGATCCTGTTCGGCCTGATGGCCCTCGGGGTCCTCGCGCCTCACATCTTCGGCCTGGCCGTGAATCTCTCGACCGGCGCGGCCGCGCCGCCGATCCTGTTCTTCAGGCTGATCCTCTGGGGCGGAGCCGTCTATTTCCTCTACCTGGGCTACCTCGGCGTGCGCTGGCTCGTTCTGGCCGGCGTCGTCCTCGGCGCGTCCGCGCTGGGTTGGCAGGCCTTGGCCATGCTGAAGGCCGGCTATCCGGTCCCGGCCGCCGATTTCGCCGCGCTCGCGCTGGCGCAGGTCGGCGGCGGCGCGCTGCTGTTCGGCTCGCGGACGCTGCGCGACTGGCTGGCGGCGCGGCGCACGCGGCGAGTCGGGAAGAAAACCGAGCAACGGGAGAAGGGCGCATGATCACTCATCGCGGAGGTTGCCACTGCGGCCGGGTCAGGTTCGAGGTCATTGCGCCGGCGAAGATTACCGTCTCGGAATGCAACTGCTCGATCTGCTCCAAGTCGGGCTACCTGCACCTGGTCGTTCCTGCGGAGCGATTCAGGCTGCTCTCGGGCGGCGATTCGCTTGCCAGCTACAGCTTCAACACGCACACCGCGAAGCACCTGTTCTGCTCGGTGTGCGGCATCAAGTCGTTCTACGTCCCGCGCTCGCACCCGGACGGCTTCAGCGTCAACGCGCGCTGCCTCGACGCGGGCACGGTCGAGCAGATGAGCGTGCGCCAGACCAACGGGCGCGAGTGGGAGAAGGAGTATCCCAAGGGCAGGGGCGAATACACGAGCTGACGACGCGGCGCGGCGCCCCTCGCCTCGACAACCGGAAGCCGCCCCAGGTTCGGAACTATTGCGGGTCGAGCCGCGTTGAATCGGTTAAGCTTCGGCAGATCCTCCGGCGAGGACACCAAAATGAACAGGCCTGCCTGTCACCGAGCCAGTCACACGATCGTGGCGATGTGCGCGCTCCTGCTGAGCGCGTCGTTCACTTCGGCGCATGCGCAGGGCCAGGTTCCGCAGGTGCCGGCGTTCCTGCCGAACGAGACGGACGTACCGATGGGGCAGAAGCTTCCCATCGACGGCGACTGGATCATCAGCACGATCCACAAGCGCATTCGCATCGAGGGTGGGCGCGCTTATGCGCTCGATCCCTGGGTGCACCTGTTCGTGCTGAAGATCGAGCCGCTTGATGGTCGTGCTGGAGAACATTCAGCGAACCGGGCCGGGTCGGTACAGCGGCCAGGACCTCCCGCTGATGGGCCCGCTCACGGCCGCCCTCGGGCCGGACGGCTCGCTCAGCGTCAGCGTCGCCGGCGCAATGGGTACCAGCCGATACAGCCTGATCCCGGATCGACTGGACGATCCGCAAAGCTTCGCCCTGGAGCGTTCGGGCCAGTACGTGCAACCGGCGTCAGGGCAGGCGCATCGCCCAGCAGCCGAATCCCGCGCCGGCGCCTGCCGCATCGGCGCCTCAGCCGGTCGCGCAGCACGGGCCTGCGCCGGCGGGTCGCGGCACGAGGGACGGATCTGTCGAAATGCAAGCAGCTCGGTATCGATGCGACGGGCAAGATCGTGTGCAGCGACTGATTCGAAACCAAAGCGGGGAGATGGCGCCATGAACAACAGATACAAGGCTCGAATCGTTCCCGGGATCAGGGCGGTCTTCGTTGGCCTGATGCTCGGTTTGCTGGGCATCAACACCGCGTACGCATTCGGCTTTGCCTGCGCAGAGGGCAAGGCTCCGCTACCGCATAACAAGAAGAAATGCGTGCCCTGCGGGCACAAGGGAGAGCCGGCCTGCGAGGCTTTGCGCAAAGGTCCGGAGTGTTTTGACTACACCCAAAAGATCAATGGCATCTGTGAAGCCAGAGGCGGACAGGGGGAGAAGCAATACAAGAAAGGCCTGGGGTTCATAGGCTTCGACTGCAAGCCCGGATACCAGAAGGACCCGAATAGAAAGGGATATTGCACCGCCTGCGGAGAGCTCAATCAGCCCAGTTGCGAGGCCGCGCGAAAAGGTCCCGCGTGTGCGGAGGGGTTGAAGCCCAAGAAGATCGGCAACTCGGACCAATGCGTTCTCGACACCGGGATTGAAAGCGAGCTCAAAAGACGGGCAACCGAAGAAATAATGAGAAATCTGCAGGCCATCGTCGATATCGCGATCAGGGCGATAAACGAACGCACGCATAAGTCGAGCGTGCGCGCGTCGGTGGGCAGCTACAAGAAGGGAAAGAAAGTCAGCCCGGGGAGCGGGACCGCTACCGCCGTCCAGCCTCTGGTGTTACATGGCGCCGCCGGCCCAAAGAGTCTCCATGGCAGCAGTGGCGGCGGCTTCATGAGCTGGACGCTGGGGACCGGCGGGGATGCCGTCGTGGGGCTCGGGGTGAGTGTCGAGACCGGTCTGGCATTTCCTCTTGCAGGCGGGGGCCAAAAGGGATTTACGCAGTTCAGTACGGATTTTCAGCTCGGGATCGAAGCCACGGGCGGCGTCACCGCCGGGCTGTCGACCAACGCATACAACGAGCAGGGCGGCAGGTCGCTCGGATACAAGATGAGCGTGGCTTCCGTGATACAGGTCGTGAAAGGCCTGAAGGACCTCGCGGAACTGGTGAACGACTTGAAACAGCTCGAGGAGGTGCATCCCGACCTGGTGATAGGAGTCTGGTTCGATCGCGCGGCGGGCGGCCACGTCGGCAGCTTTCAGGGCATCACGGCGACCGTCGGCGCCGCAGCCGGTCTGGGCCTCGGCGCGACGTACTCCAGAGCACAGACATGGCAGTTCTGAGCGGGAATTCCTGGTAGCCGTTGCTGATCGAGGTGTGGCCAGGAGACAGGCAGGCGGGGAAGCACCCTTATGCGTCAATTGAGGCTGAGCAAGGCCTTCACCCTGATCGAACCGGGCCCCGTCGTCCTCGTTACGACCTGCGACGGTAAGAAGAACAACATCATGACCCTCTCCTGGACCATGGTGCTCGACTTCACCCCCGTGTTCGCGATCTGCACCGGCGAGTGGAACCACTCCTACGCCGCGCTGCGCAAGACCCGGCAATGCGTCATCGCCATTCCGACGGTCGATATGCTGGACAAGGTGGTCGGGATCGGCACCTGCTCCGGCGAGAACACCGACAAATTCGCCAGGTTCAAGCTCACTCCCGTGCGCGCGAGCCGGGTCAAGGCGCCGCTGATCAAGGAATGCCTGGCGAACATCGAGTGCAAGGTGTTCGACATCGTGAGGAAACACAACATCGTCGTGCTCGAAGGCGTCGCCGCCCACATCGACCCCGCGCGCAGGGAAAAGCGGACGCTGCACGCGGTCGGCGACGGCACCTTCATCGTCGACGGCCGGCGCCTGGACCGCAGGAAGATGATGGCCGCGAAGATCCCGCAGGGCGTCTAGGACGCGGTCACGCTGCTGAGGCGACCGACCAGGCCAGGATCAGCTGCGCAAGGTAGTAGGCGGGCGATCCCCAGGCCTTGTTGCGAAAACCCTTCGCGACAAACCGGTCGCGGGCCACCGCGACGTCCGAGGCCGCAAACAGCACGGCGCCGAGTAGCACTTGCCAGCGCCCCGTCGCCGCCCCGTACCCGGCCGCGGCCGCGCACATGAAAAGGATTGCCGCCACGTAACCCGCTACCGGCCCCCTGTAGGCCGCCACGAGGTGCGGCCACAGCCAGCGCCAGATCACGATCCCCGCCCCGAGCGCGGGAGCGAGCGCAATCGCGAACGCCGCAACCGAAAACGCCCCGCTCACGAACGCCAGCGCATAGCAAAGATGCGCGACCAGAAACGCCCCCAGCCCCGCCAGGAACGCTCCCCGCCGCCTCGACAGCAGCGCGGCGTCCCCCACCCAGCCCAGCACCAGCGCCGCGAGAACCCAGCGCCCGTACCCCGAAGCGGCCGCATCGAGCGACAGCGCAACCAGCACGAACGCCGCGCTCGCGCCCAGCTTGAAAACCGCGCGCGCGACCGGCCGCGCCAGCCTTTCCGCGAGTAGCAGCCCGGCGACTGCGGCCAAACAGGCGACGGTGAAGGCCTGGGGCAAACGCCTAGTGGCTTCCCGTCAGCGGCGCCATACGGCGCGAGTTGCGCAGCCAAATGTGAGTCATGGCGTACTGTAGGCCGCTCCAAAGCAAGCGCGCAACGAGCATTCCCGAGCGTCGACTTATCTGTCCATCCACATACATAAGCTTGCACCCATATATGGATGCTTCTAGCATCCTCGGCATGCAGGCTAATCACTGGTTAGACGCTTCATGTGAGTCGCCATGGCTGCTCGAGTCGTATCATCCATCAACAGTCCTGCTGGCGACCATTGCGTTGATATCTTTGTGCGCGACGATGGCACGTTCGGCTTCGAGGAGTACCGTAGAGACCCCGAGGACATGAGAGGATGGTTTCCGCTCCATCGGTACTCGAGCCAGGTCTTCGCTACCGACCAGGAGGCTCTGGCGAAAGCGAGACAAACGGTCGCTTGGATGGCCGAAGATTCGCGATGACTCCGCGTATCGGCGTCAGTCTTCAAACCGTCAGCTCAAGCAGAGGGGGAAAACGTCTGACCGCGCGTTCGAGCGCAGGCGCGGGTGCGTGTTCGCCATGCGATTTGCCTCGTCCCGTGCGGGCCGCTTGTAAGCGCGCCGCTCAACGCGAAACTTAGCCATCACAGGGAACGACCAATGAGCCAGCATGGGCACGGCAAGAACCGGGCAGCGAAGAGTCCCGCCGCGAAGAGGGCGTCCGCCGGGTCAGCCTCCGCGCTGACGGACGCGAGGTTCAAAGAGCGGGTCGACTGGCGGAGCAAGACTCTCTCTCGAGTCCGCGCTCTCATCAAGCGGGCCGACCCAGACGTGGTCGAGGAGCTGAAATGGAGCAAGCCATCCAATCCGTCAGGGGTCCCGGTCTGGTCTCACGACGGGATCATCTGCACCGGTGAGAAATACAAGGACTACGTCAAGCTCACCTTCGCCAAGGGCGCCGCGCTTGAAGACCCTTCACAGCTCTTCAACTCCGGCCTGGAGGGCAACGCCAGGCGCGCCATCGACATCCACGAAGGCGACAAGATCGACGAGGAGGCGTTCATGGCGCTCGTCTGCGCCGCCGTGGCTCTTAACGCAGCGTGAGTTCGGCGACAAGAGGTTCGTCGCGTCACTGAATGCCAGAGCGATGATCATGGATAGTTTCAAGGGAATTTGCTATCGAGGGATACCTCGACTCGCGGAAAGATGAAGAATGACCGACTCCAATAAGAGCTACTGGAACGACACCAGCGTCAGCCTGCGCGTGGTGGAGCTGCGCGCGGCGGGGTTCGAGCCGGCGAAGGCGGCGAAGGCGAACGCGGTGGTGACGGTGGGCAGTCCATATACGAACGCGCACCGCTGCAACAACCGGGTGCGGCGAGTGGCGGAGCTGGTGGTTGAAGCAATCGCGCAGCACGGCGGGCAGGGGCTGCTGGTGGGGGCGCCGGCGGTGTCGGACGCGCTGACGCAGGGCTCGGTGAACGCGGGCTACAGCCTGCCGTCGCGCGAGCTGGTGGCGGACTGTCTCGAGACCGGGCACTACGCGCACCACGGCCAGGCGATGGTGGTGATCTCGGGCTGCGACAAGAGCGGCGCGGCGGCGATGATGCCACTTGCGCGCACCAACGCGTTCGGGCTGGTGGTGTACCCGGGCACCAGCTCGCCCGGGCAGGTGGATTTCGGGCCATGGGCGGCGAAGGGCGCGAACCTCACGATCATGGATCACGGCGAGGCGCAGGCGGCGTTCGAGGCAGGGAAGATCGGCGAGAAGGAGCTGCTCCAGATCGAGCGCGCGATCATGCCGGGCAGCGGGACCTGCGGCGCGATGTTCACCGCCAACACGATGAGCACGATCGCCGAGGCGATGGGGATGATGCTGCCGCGGGGCGCGTCGCAGCCGGCGGACGTCGACGCGGCGAGCGACGTCCACCCCGACGTGAAGGCGCAGGTGCGCGCCAGCGTGGAGGCGCTCTACGGGCTGATGGCGAAAGGGCTGCGCCCGCGCGACATCATGACGCTCGAGGCGTTCGAGAACGCGATTGCCACCGCCTACGCGATGGGCGGCTCGACCAATATGTACCTGCACCTGCTCGCGATCGCGCGCGAGGCCGGGTTGCCGCTGACGGTCGAGCGCATCCAGGCGGTGGGCGAGCGGGTGCCGCTGATCGCCAACCTGCAGCCGCACGGGCCGTACGCGATGGTCTCGCTGCACAAGATCGGCGGGGTGCCGGTGGTGATGCGCGAGCTGCTCGAGCACGGCTTGCTGCACGGCGATGCGATGACGGTGACGGGCAGGACACTGGCGGAGAACCTGCGCGACGCGCCGTCGCTTGGCTCGCTCGGCGAGCAGGACATCGTGCGGCCGCTGGCGCGCCCGGTCGCGCCGCCGGGGAACCACATCAGCGTCCTCAAGGGCAATTTGGCGCCCGAGAGCTGCGTGCTGAAGCTTTCCGGCAAGACGCTCGCGGGCGGTGCGTTCCGCGGCCGGGCGCGGGTGTTCGAAAGCGAAGCCGACACCCTTGCCGCGATCCGCGCCGGCGCGATCGTCGCGGGCGACGTGGTGGTGGTGCGCAACGTCGGCCCGGCCGGCGCGCCCGGGATGCCGGAGATGGTGCACCTTACGCTCCAGCTCCAGGGGCGGGGCCTCGGCAAGGACGTGGCGCTGATCACCGATGGCCGCTTCTCGGGCGTCTCGCACGGCATCCTGGTCGGTCACATCTCACCCGAGGCGGCGCGGGGCGGCCCGATCGGCATCGTGGCCGAAGGCGACACCATCGTCATCGACCCGCGCGCGCGCACGCTGGAGCTCGCCGTGGACGCGGCGGAGATCGCGCGCAGGATGGCCGCACGCGAGCCGCGCGCGCGCGCCGAACCGCTGCGGCCCGGCTCGGTGCTGGAGAAGTACGCGCGCATGGTGTCCTCCGCGCACTACGGCTGCGTGCTGTGACGAAACTGCGCGTCCAGTGCTTCGCGCTGTCGCTCGACGGCTACGGTGCCGGGCCCGAGCAGAGCCTGCAGAACCCGCTCGGGCTGCGCGGGCCGGAACTGATGGAGTGGTTCTTCCAGACCGAAGTCTGGAAGCGGATGCACGGCCTGCCGGGCGAAGGCGAGACGGGTGTCGACAACGGCTTCGCCGAGCGCGGCTTCGAAAACATCGGCGCCTGGATCCTCGGGCGCAACATGTTCGGCCCGCTGCGCGGTCCCTGGCCGGACGAAAGCTGGAAGGGCTGGTGGGGCGAGGAGCCGCCGTACCACGTGCCGGTGTTCGTGCTGACGCACCACGCGCGCAAGCCGCTCGAGATGAAAGGCGGCACCGTGTTCCATTTCGTCACCGACGGCATCCATGCCGCGCTCGAGCGGGCAACAGCCGCCGCGGGCGGGCGCGACGTGCGCCTGGGCGGCGGGGTGGCGACCATCCGGCAGTACCTGCAGGCGCGGCTGGTCGACTCGATGCACCTCGCGCTGCGCCCGGTGCTGCTCGGCGCGGGCGAGCACCTGATGCGCGGGCTCGACCTGCGCGCGCTCGGCTACGAGTGCGCCGAGTGGGTCGCGGGCGAGCGCGCCACGCATGCGGTGCTACATAAGCGCGCATGAGCGCCGCGACGTCTGACCCGCGGGGGGCGGACGCGGCCACCGGGACGACTGTAAGGCGCGCATCCTCGTGCTCGCGGTGGCGAACGGGTGTTCCTGCTCGCGCTGCCCGGCGCGGGCTTCATGATCGTGTCGTTGTCGCGGGCCTGCTGATCTGGGATCGTACGCCGTCTTCAGGATGGCGAGAAGGCCCGATGAAAGGGCGTGGCGGCTCGCCCCGTCGGCACTGGGTCTGTCTCGTCCCGCTCCTTACGGCATCCAGCACTTTCGCGATCAGTCCGGGCGGCGCAACGTCGACCAGCTAGTGGCCGGGGTCGAGGCCTTCGGGCGCGCACAGGGCGCTACCCGGCAAGTCCAAGAGTTCGGCCTGGCCCGCCAGCGCGTCCGGGACAAGCTGGGGGCGATGGGCGAGTACGGAACTTCAAGGGCGAGCCGTTTCTGGGCTACCACACCACGTTCACGCCATTCGGCTTTTGCGACTACGATTTCAAGCAGCGCGCGTGGCGGTGTCGTGGCGGTTAGATCAGGGCGGCGAACCAGGATGGCTTCGGCGATTCTCGTGAGGGCGGCGGCGCTGTGGCGGCGAATATGAGACCGACCGGCATCACGGTCACCGCATGGCTGTGGATTGCGACCGGCGGGCTGATGATCCTGAGCGGGGCGATGGCCGCGATCGGGTACTTCGCGATGGGGCAGATTGGCCCGCCGCCGGAGCTTCCGGCCGGCATGCCCCCCGGATTCGCGGTGATGACCACGATATTTCGCCACTTCGGCGTTCTGATCTTGCTCCAATCGATCGTCGCCGGCTGGCGCTCGGGCGGGTTTCGGCCTGCTCAGGCTCAAGGCCTGGGCCAGGACCGCGATTAAGTCTTGTGGCTGGCGGTCGCGATTGCGCCGGGTTCGGCGCACTGTGGCTCTACATGTGGCTGGCGATGAGCAGCCAGATCCCGCCCGGCGCGCCGGTTCCCGGCGGCGCGGACATGTTCACGATCATGGGCGCGGCGGTGGGCGTCGTGGTCATCGCGCTGTTCGCGATTCCGCTCTTGATCATGATCCGCTATTTGCGCGGAAGCGAAGCTCGCACGGCAACCGGACGCGCGAATTCATGACCGACATGAAGGCCGCGAGCCCCGCAGCGCATTGACGCGGAGCATAACGAAGCTTGGGACGAGTTGTCCTGGCCGCCGTTGCACACGCGGCACTACTGAGCCGGCAGGTATTGCTCCGGATCCTTCAGCATCAGGTTGTAACTGATGCTGATGCGCGGCTCGTCGGACAGGTTCGGGTGCACGAAGTGCATCAGGAAGGCGGGCCACAGCAGGATCATGCCGGCTGCCGGCGCGACGGTCAGCTCGGGTTCGGACTGCGGGTCGTCGCGGATCGCGCCCATGTTGGCCAGGCGCGGGTCGTAGAAGCTGATGCGGCCCGGGCGCACGTCGGCGCGGTTGCGCGTCGTCGCGCGCGTTGCCGGGACGCGCACGTAGTAGGTGCCGCTCAGGTAGGCGTGGGGGTGGTTGTGCGGGTCGTGGTAGTCGCCCAGGCGGTTGACGTTGGCCCAGCCGTGCAGCGTCCAGTCGATCGGGTAGCCCATGCCTGCGCGGCGGCAGTAGTCGTTCGCGGTCTTGTGGATGCACTGGCGCAGCCAGGCGAGCGCCGGGTTGTCGAGCGCGAACAGATTGCCGTCGCGGTAGGCGGTGGTCAGCTCGGGGCGCTCGCGCTCGCGCGCCAGGATCAGGCGCTCGAGCTCGGCGTTCGCCGGACCGGCCGAAGGCAGGTCGCGCTGCAGGAATAGAATCGGCCAGAGCTGCCGGAAGCCGTCTTGATCGGGTGCGCTCACACGGCGCACTCTACAGCCCCGGCCCAACGGTTTGAAGAGGTTTGCATGCCCCAGCACATCGGAATCGTCGCCTGCTCGGCCGAGGGCGCCGCGCTGTGCTACACGACAATCTGCGTCGAAGGACCGGCGCTGCTGGGCGCGCCGCACGCCCATCCCGAGGTGTCGCTGCACACGCACTCGCTCGCGGATTACATGGAATGCATCTACCGCGGCGACTGGCGCGGCGTCGCCGAGCTGATGCTCAGCGCGGCGGACAAGCTGGCGCGAGCCGGCGCGCAGTTCCTGATCTGCCCCGACAACACCATCCACCAGGCGCTGCCTTACGTGCTGCCGCGCTCGCCGCTGCCGTGGCTGCACATCGCGCAGGTGGTGGCCGAGCATGCGCTCGCGCGGGGGTTTCACCGCATCGGCCTGACCGGCACGCGCTGGCTGGTCGAGAGCGAGGTCTATCCGCAGCAGCTGGCCGCGTTCGGCCTGGAGCATTTGCGCCCGGACGAGGCGGAGCGCGGCGAGATGAACCGCATCATCATGGACGAGCTGGTGCGCGGGGTGTTCCGCCCCGAGGCGGCGGCGTATTTCCAACGTGTGATGGGGCGCATGAAGCAGCAGGGCTGCGACGCGGTGGTGCTCGGCTGCACCGAGATTCCCCTGCTCATGAGCGACGCGAATTCGCCCCTGCCGACGCTCGATTCGACCCGGCTGCTCGCGCGCGCGGCGCTGCGGCGCGCGCTGGACGGCGCTCGAGCGCCGGCTTAGCGCTCAGTCCGTGCGCGCGACGCGGAACCCCGTGACGGCGTAGCGGCCCGAGAGGTCGTGCACCTCGCGCTCCGCGGCGCGGATGGTCGAGGTGCCGCAGTTCCACGAGCCGCCGCGCATGACCCGGTCGACGCAGCTGCCGCTCAGCCAGGCGCTGCCGTCGGCCGGCGCGCCGTCGTAATTGTGGTGCCAGCAGTCCTGCATCCACTGCCAGGCGTTGCCATGCATGTCGTACAGGCCGAAGGCGTTGGGCGGAAAGCTGCCCGAGGGCGCGGTGTGCAGCCAGCGGTCCCTGCCCGCGGCCGCCGGGGCGCAGCAGCGCTCGGCGCCGTAGTTGGCGTAGGCGCGGCTCGCCTGCGCGCCCCAGTAGTATGGCGTGGTGGTCCCGGCGCGCGCGGCATATTCCCACTGCGCCTCGGTGAGCAGCGCGTAGGCGTGGCCGGTCTTGCGGCTGAGCCAGTCGGCGTAGGCCTCGCCGTCGTTCCAGCTCATGCACACCACCGGGTCGAGATCGGTCTGGGCGAAGCCCGGGTGGCGCCAGCCCGCGCGGCGGTCGTCGACCCAGCCCCCGCTCCTGCGGATCAGGCAGCCCGGCGCAACGCGGTAGCCGGACTCGGCGACGAAGCGCGCGAACTCTCCGCGCGTGACCGAGTATTTGGCTACCGCGAACGGGCGCGCGAAGCTGACCTGGTGCCGCGGCTGCTCGTCCTCGGTCCGCGCCGGATCGCTCGCCGCCGAGCCCATCTCGAAGCTGCCCGCCGGCAGCACGATCATCACCGGACAGACGTCGCAGTCGCGAAAGCTCGTGCCCGGCGCCAGCGCGCTGAGCAGTGCGACCGATCCGGCCAGTGCGAGACCGTGCATAAAGCAATCCTAACTTCTGTCGTGAGCGGGCGACAGAGGGCGGCGCGAAATGGCGCAAAAGAGACAGTCGACTGTCGGCCGCTGGCGACGAGTGCGCAAATCCGGTTGACAACGCACCTGCGCAACAAGCAATGATGAGACATGGGGGACGCACGCGCCGACCCGATCAGCGTCGGCGCCTTGTTCACTTTGTGAAGCAGGAGCCGGCCATGCCACGCCCAACCGACGACATTAACGCCGCCTTCGACGAGCTTGAGGAATCGCTGCGCCAGCTGCAATGGACGGCCAAGGCGATGGAGGAAACTGCGCACGCCTGGCCCGCCGTTCTTTCGGCGCGCATCTCCTCCGCGCGAACCGTCGCGCAGTTCCTGCGCCGCGACCTGCTGAACGCCTAGCGCCGGGCTCAGCTTTCGGTGAGGGTCAGCAGGATGTCGGCGTACCAGGCGCAGTTCAGGCCCAGTGCTTCGTCGAGCTTCAGGTCGCGCGTGCCGACGTCGAGCCGCGCCGAATGCACTCCGAGCAGGATCCACGGCAGGTCGCCCTCGGGCGGCTGCCCATCGTGCGCCCGCATCACGACCGGCGCGCCGCTGGTGCCGCGGTGGGTGCGCGCGTCGGTCAGGAAGTAGCCTTCGCCCTTGAAGCGAAGCCCGAACGAGGACGCGATCACCGCCTGCCGCACCACCGGCATGTGATGCAGCGTGTCGTGAAAGCCGAGCGGAAATCCGACCACCAGCAGCGAGGAGCCGACCTCGACCTGGTTGTTCGGGTCGGGCAGGTGCGCCGGCGTGAACGCTCGGTAGACCGCGGTTTCGGGCAGCGCGGCGCGCTCGAGCTCGATCACCGCGACGTCGATCTCGCCCGCGCTGTCGAGGCCCTGGCGCCACAGGCTCTTGCCGTCGCGGTAAAGCGGAATCGAGAACCCGATCGACTGCGCCATGTTGTCCGGGTCGACGTGCAGCTCGATCTCGATCCGGTTCGGGAAGTGCTTGCTCGACTCGTCGCTCATCACGTGCCGGCTCGTGACCAGGAACAGGCGCCCGTCGCGCTCGAAGAAAAAGCTGCTGGCGTTGGTCAGCCGGCGCTGATTCTCGAACGTGACGACGCGCGCCGCGGTGAGCAGGATGGATTCAATCATAGTATTGTGGGATACAAGCCTAACCGAAGCCTAGCGCCAGGCCCACACCGGCTGCTCGAGGTGCGCGACGCGGGTCGCGCGGCCGTGCAGGGCGACTTCCATGAACTGGTACATCACGGCCGCGGTCGGGGCGTGGATCAGGGTGCCGAGCAGAGGGTAGCGCACCACCGGGCGCTCGGACTCCGGGATGGCGACGAACTCGGGCGAGCCGGGCCGGCCGAGCTCGGCGAACGGAACGCGGTAGATCTTCGCCACTTCCGCCGGGTTGGGGAGCAGGCCGGACGTCTTGCCGCACCATGCCACCAGCGGGGTGATGAGGTAGCCCGAGCGCGTCGGGTAGTCGTCCAGCCGTCCGAGAAAATCTTCCGGCGCGAGCTCGAGGCCGATCTCCTCGCGCGCCTCGCGCCGCGCCGCCTCGAGCGCGCTCTCGCCGCGGTCGACCCGGCCGCCGGGCAGCGCAAATTGACCCGCGTGCGTGCTCAGCTGCTCGGCGCGCCGAGTCAGCAGCAACGAGGCCTCGCCGCGGCCGTCGTCGGCGACGATGACGCACACCGCGGCGCGCTTCAGGCCGCGCTCGGGCAGCGGGGCGTGCTCGCTGCGGGCCAGGTTCTCGCTCAGGCGCGCGCGCAGCGCGGCATCGAAGGCGAACGGCGTCATGCGGGAGCCACGGCGCGCGCGCGCGACGAGGACAGCGCGACGCCCGACAGGATCAGCGCGATGCCGGCGAAGTGGAACCAGTGCGGTACCTCGCCCAGGAACAGCGCCGCCATCAGCACTCCGAGCGCCGGCATCAGGTGCATGGTGACGCCGGCGCGCGCGGCGCCCAGCCGGGTCACGACGTAGCTCCAGCCGGCGTAGGCGAGCAGCAGCGAGCCGATCGCGGAGTAGGCCACCGCCAGCATGCCGCGCCCCGACAGCAGCACCTCGGTGCCGTGCGCGACCTCCCACAGCACCCACGGCGCCATCCAGGCCAGGCCGAAAGTGCAGACGACAGTGAGGAACTCGAGCGTGTTGAGCGCGTCGCGCCGCAGCCTGAGGAATACGGTGTACGAAGCCCACATCGCCATCGAGCCGAGCGCGAGCAGGTCGCCGACGTTGAACGACAGGGTCGCGACCCCTGCCAGGTTGCCTCGGGTGGCGATCACGGTCACGCCGAAGAACGAGATCGCGACGCCGGTCCACTGCCGGCGCCGGATCCGCTCGCCCAGCAGCGGCGCGGCGAGCAGCAGGATGAAGATCGGCGAGGTGGAAAGGTAGAGCGTGCCGCTGGTGGCGGTGGTGTAGTGCAGCCCGAGCCACTGCATCGCCAGGTGCAGCCCGCCGCCGAAGAAGCCGAGCGCGCCGAGCACGCGCCAGTCGCGCGGGCCGAGCGCGCGCAGCTTGCCCGGCAGCGTGCGCCACACCAGCGGCGCGAGCACGACGAGCACCAGCAGCAGGCGGCCCATGGTGGCGACGCCGGGCGCGATGTCGGCGCGCACCGCACGCGCCACGATCCAGTTGCCCGACCACAGCGTCAGGGTGGCGAGAAGGACGAAATAGGCGGCGGCACGCATCGAGCGCGCATTATGCGCGAATGATATTCTCGCGCGCATGCCGTTTCTCACCGCCGCAGGGCACAAGCTCGAATACGAATGGCATGAAGTCACCGACCCGGGCAGGCCGGCGCTGGTGTTCCTGCACGAAGGTCTCGGCTCGATCCGCCAGTGGCGCGATTTCCCGCTGCGCGTGGCGCGGGCCACCGGCTGCCCGGCGCTGGTCTACAGCCGCTACGGCTACGGCCACTCGGACGTGCTGGCGGAGCCACGCCGCAGCGTGCGCTTCATGCACGAGGAGGCGCTCGAGGCGCTGCCGGCGGTGCTGGCCGAAACCGGAATCCGTGCGCCCGTCCTCGTCGGGCATTCCGATGGCGCGTCGATCGCGCTGATCTACGCCGGCGCGGGCAATCCGGTGCGCGCGCTGGCGCTGATGGCGCCGCACGTGTTCGTCGAGGAGATCTGCATCCGCAGCATCGAGCAGGCCAGGCGCGAGTTCGAGACCACCGACCTGGCGCAGCGCCTGGGCAAGTACCATCGCGACCCGCGGCGCTCGTTCTATTTGTGGAACGACGTCTGGCTCGACCCCGAGTTCCTGGACTGGAACATCGAGGAGTATCTGCCCACGATCACCTGCCCCGTGCTGGCGATCCAGGGCCGCGACGACCGCTATGGCACCATGGCGCAGCTGCGCTCGATCGCGCTCAAGGTCAAGGGCGCATGCGAGCTGGTCGAGCTCGAGCGCTGCGGCCACAGCCCGTTCCGCGACCAGCCCGAAGCGACGCTCGAAGCCGTTTCGCACTTCGTGCGCCGCATTGCGGTAGCCTAGGCGAATGCACGCCGCCATCCGCCCATTACGCGAGGATGTGAAGGTCATCGGCCTGATCGCGGGCGCGCATTCGCTGTCGCACTTCTACCAGCTCGTGATCCCGGTCCTGTTCCCGCTCATCAAGGCCGACCTGGGGGTGTCCTACGCCGAGCTCGGAGCAGCCTCGGCGCTGTACTACGTCATGTCGGGCGTGTGCCAGACGCTGGCGGGATTCGCGGTCGACCGCTTCGGCGCGCGCCGCGTGCTGGTCGGCGGGCTCGCGCTGTGCTCAGGCGGAATTCTGCTCGCGGGCCTGGCGCACGCCTACCCGGTGCTGCTGCTTGCGGCGCTCATCGCCGGCGTGGGCAACAGCGTGTTCCACCCGGCCGATTTCGCGATCCTGAATGCGCGCGTCGACAGCGCGCGCCTTGGCTACGCCTTCAGCTTCCACGGCATCGGCGGCAATCTCGGCTGGGCGCTCGCGCCGCTGTTCAGCGGCGGCCTGGCGGCGATCTACGGCTGGCACGCGGCGCTGCTCGCCGCGGCCTCGCTCGGCATCGTCATGATCGGCGTGCTGCTCACGCAGCGCAAGGCGATCACTGCGGAGCGGCGTCTGCCGGCCGCCGGTGCGCCTGCGGCCACCCTCGCCGCCGACCTGCGGGTGCTCGGCGCGAGGCCGGTGCTGATGTGCTTTTTCTTCTTCTTCCTGCTCTCGGTCGGGCTCACCGGCATGCAGACCTTCGGCGTCGCCAGCCTCAGCGCGCTGTACGCCGTGCCGGTGGCGCTCGCCTCCTCGGCGCTCACCGCGTTCCTGCTCGGCGGCGCGGCCGGCATCCTCGCCGGCGGCTGGGTCGCCACCCGCACCGCGCGCCACGACCTGGTTGCCGCCGGCGGCATGCTTGCCGCCGCGACGCTGGTGCTCGCGCTCGCGCTCGGCGTGCTCACCCCCGCGCTGCTCGCGCCGGTGCTGGCGCTGGCGGGCCTCTGCTCCGGCATCACCAACCCCTCGCGCGACCTGCTGGTGCGCGGCGCCACCCCGCGCGGCGCGGCCGGCAAGGTGTACGGCTTCGTCTACTCGGGGCTCGACCTGGGCGCGATGGTCACCCCGGTGTTCTACGGCTGGCTGCTCGACCGCGGCCTCGCGCAAGGCGTGTTCCTGACCGTCTTCGTCGCGCTCATGTTCACCATCGCCACCGTGCTGCAGCTGCCCGGCAAGGCGCGCCAGGCGCAGGCCGTGCCGTGAGCCAGCTGCGCGGCAAGGTGGCGCTCATCACCGGCGGCAACGGCGGCATCGGCCTGGGCATGGCCGAAGGGCTGGCCAAGGCCGGCTGCGATCTCGTCATCTGGGGCAGCAACGCGGACAAGAACGCCGCGGCGGAGAAGATCCTCAGGGCTCACAAGGGGCGCGTGCTGGCGCAGCGCTGCGACGTCGCCGACGAGGCGCAGGTCGAAGCCTCGTTCGCCGCCGCGCTCCAGGCCATGGGCCGCATCGACGGCTGCTTCGCCAACGCGGGCGTGTCGCAAAAGCACGGCCCGTTCCACGAGCTCGAAAGCGCGGAGTGGAAGCGCGTGCTGGGCGTCAACCTCGACGGCGCGTTCTACACGCTGCGCGCCGCGGCGCGCCACATGGTCGAGCGCGCCAAGGCGGGCGACGCCGGCGGGCGCCTGGTCGGGATGGCGAGCACCGCCGCGGTGCACGGCGCGGCGCGCGCGCAGGCCTACGCCGCGAGCAAAGGCGCGATGCTCGCCATGGTGCGCGCACTGGCGGTCGAGCTCGCGCGCTACAAGGTGACCGCGAACTCCATCCTGCCGGGCTGGATCGAGACCGACATGACCGCGCGCGCGATGGGCGATGCGAAATTCTCCGGCGCGGTCATGCCCCGCATCCCGCTGCGGCGCTGGGGTGCGAAGGAGGATTTCGCCGGTATTGCGGTTTACCTGATGAGCGACGCGAGCAGCTACCACACCGGCGACAGTTTCGTGATCGACGGCGCCTACACGATCTTCTGAAGCGCCGCCGCTAGGCGGCCTCGAACGAGACCAGGATCTTGCCGCCGCGCCCGCCGCGGGCGGCGTGGGCGAGCGCTTCCTTGATGCGGCGCACGGGATAGACGGTCTCGACCCCGACCGCGAGGCGGCCGTCGCCGAGGCGCGCCGCGAGTTCGCGGTAGAGGGCCGCGATCTTCTCGGGCGGAGTCTGCATGAACCAGCGCCGCAGCCAGAAGCCGCGCAGGCTGACGTTGCGGAATATCGTCTCGCGCACGTCTACTATGCAGGCCTCGCCGCTCAGCGCGCCGTAATTGACCACCGTGCCGCCGTCGTCGAGGCAGCGCGCCAGGCGCTGGGTGGCCGATCCGCCGACCGCGTCGATCGCGAGCGGCAGCGCGCCGCCGCCGATCGCCGCGCGCACCCGGGCGTCGAGGTCGGGGCCATCGGTCAGCACCACGTCGGCGCCGATCGCGCGCAGCTCATCGGCGAGCCCGGCGCGGCGCACCACGTTCACGGTTTTCGCACCGGCCTCGCGCGCAAGGCGAATCAGGCAGTGGCCGACGCCCGAGTTGGCGGCGTTCTGCGCCAGCCACTGGCCGGGCTTGGGCGCGACGAAATCGTGCAGCATCAGCCATGCGGTAGGCGGATTGACGCGCAGCATCGCGAGCTGTTCCGGGTCGATCCCTTCGGGCAGCGCGAATACCGCCTTCGCGGACGTCCTGAAACGTGAGCGCCAGGTACCGGGCCCGGGCAGCATGACGCGGTCGCCCGGCTTGACGTGCGTGACCCCGGCTCCCGCCTTGGCGATGCGCCCGACGCCTTCGGCGCCCGGGATCATCGGCAGCGTCGGCTGCGTGGCGCCGTATTGGCCTTCGAAATTGAGCAGGTCGGCGGGGTTGATCGGGAACAGCTCGGCGTCGACGATCACCTCGCCCGGCCCGGGCTCGCCGGGGTCGGGCTGCTCGACGAGCTCGATAACGGCGTCGGGCCTGCCGAAGGAAGAGAATTGAGCTGCGAGCATCTTTCCTGCCTTCTTCTTATTGGTAGCGGATGCCTTTGCGCTCGAGCATACGCAGCAGCGCCGGCCAGTCCTTATGCTGCGAGCTGCGATCCTCGCGGTGGAACTGCTCGTGCGCGCTGGAGGCTGCGCGCTCTGACATCAGCTGCACGTTCTCCATTCCGCCCGCCACGGCGTCGACCTGGATCTGGCAGGCGCAATCGAGGTAGTACATCACCTCGAAGGCCTCGCGCACGCTTTCGCCGAGCGCGAGCAGGCCGTGGTTCCTGAGGATCATCGCCTTCGACGTCTTTCCGAGGTCGCGCGCCATGCGCGCCTGCTCGTCCAGCTCGAGCGCGATGCCCTCGTAGTCGTGGTAGGTGAGCTCGCCGTGCACCCGCATGGCGTGCTGGCTGATCGGCAGCAGGCCGCACTTCATGGCCGAGACTGCGACCCCGGCGCGGGTGTGGGTGTGGATCACGCAGGCGATTTCGGGCCGCGCCTTGTGCACGCAGCTGTGGATTACGTAGCCCGCCTGGTTGACCCCGTACTCGAGCGGGTCGTCCAGGATCTCGCCGTCGATGTCGATCTTGACCAGATTGGAGGCGGTGATCTCGTCGAACATCAGGCCGTAGGCGTTGATCAGCAGGTGCGCGGTGCCGGGAATGCGCGCCGAGAAATGGGTGTAGATCAGGTCGGTCCAGCGCAGCTGCGCCGCGAGCTGGTAGGCCGCGGCGAGGTCGACGCGCACCTGCCATTCCTCGCCGCTCACGCGGTCGCGCGCCGAAAGCGATTCCACGCTCTTGAGTTTTGCCGTCATCCGGGTCTCCTTGGGAGTGGCCATCATACGCGGCCTCAGGCCGCCTGCTCCAGACCGAGCTCGACCGCCTCGAGCGCTTCGCCGATCAGCGCGGGGTCGTTGCGCGCCAAGCTTGCGGAATCGGACAGCATGCGGCGCCACAGGCGCGCGCGCGGCGCGTGGTGGTACAGGCCCAGCATGTGGCGCGTGATCTGGCGCAGCGCGACGCCGCCGGCGACCTCGCGCGCGGCGTAGGCCGCCATCGCCTGCGCGACCTCGGCGCGGGATTTCGGCAGCGCGCCGTCGCCGAACAGGCGCGCGTCGGCCTCGGCCAGCAACCAGGGTTGGTGGTAGGCGGCGCGCCCCAGCATCACGCCGTCGGCCGCGGCGAGCTGCGCCTCGATCGCCGCCCAGTCGGCGAGGCCGCCGTTGACGACGAAGGCGAGCGCCGGGAAGTCGCGCTTCAGGCGATGAACGACCTCGTAGCGCAGCGGCGGGATCTCGCGGTTCTCCTTGGGGGAGAGGCCTTTCAGCACCGCATTGCGCGCGTGAACGATGAACGTCGCGCAGCCGGCGTCGGCGACTTCGGAGACGAAACGTCGTACGAAGGAATAGTCCTGAATTTCGTCTATTCCGATCCGATGCTTTACCGTCACCGGGATCGAGACCGCCTTGCGCATCGCGCGCACGCAGTCGGCCACCAGCGCGGGCTCGGCCATCAGGCAGGCGCCGAAGGCGCCGCGCCGCACGCGTTCGCTGGGGCAGCCGATGTTCAGGTCGACCTCGTCGTAGCCGGCGGCTTCGACCATGCGCGCGCAGGCGGCGAGCTCGTCGGGTTCGCTGCCGCCGAGCTGCGCCCCGAGCGGATGTTCCGCCGGATCGAAGGCGAGATGGCGCGCGGCGTCGCCGTGCAGCAGCGCGCCGGTGGTGATCATCTCGGTGTACAGGCGCGCGTGCGGCGCGCACTGGCGCAGGAAATAGCGGCAGTGCCGGTCGGTCCAGTCCATCATCGGGGCTGCGCACAGAAGGTGGTTCGCGATGGCCATATCGGGATCATAATTCGGATAGAGGAGGGAAGATCATGGAATCCATGGAGCGCGTCAGGGTGTTCTGGCAGCCAGGTTGCACGAGCTGCCTGAGAACCAAGGAGTTTCTCACCCGTCACGGGGTCGACTACGAGTCGATCAATGTGCACGGCAACGACGCCGGCATGCAGGCGCTGCGCGAGCTCGGGGCGCGCAGCGTGCCGATCGTGGCGCGCGGCAAGGAGTTCGTTTTCGCGCAGTCGTTGGCCGACGTGGTGCGCTTCCTCGAGCTCGACATCAAGCTGCACGACAAGCTCTCCCCGCAGCAGCTGATCGACAAGCTCGACCTGGTGCTCTCCGCGGCGACGCGCTACGTGCGCCAGATCCCGGCCGGCAAGCTCGAGCAACCGTTTCGCAACCGCAACCGTCCGATCCGCCTGCTCGCGCACCACGTGTTCCGCATTCCCGAGGCCTTCGTCGAGGCGATGCAGGAGCGCCGCGAGCTGACCTACGAGCTGATCATGCAGCCGCCAGGCGAGGGGCTGCGCACTCAGGAGGACATCGCGCGCTACGGCGAGGGCGTGCGCGCGGCGGTGAAGCGGTGGTGGAAGACCTACCCCGACAGCAGCTGCGGGCAGATGATGGACACCTACTTCGGCCGCCACCGCGTGCACGAGGTGCTCGAACGCAGCGCGTGGCACCCAGCGCAGCACGCGCGCCAGCTGATGTTGCTGCTGGACGAGCTCGGCATCGAGCCCGACGGCAGGCTCACGGCCGAGGACCTGGCCGGGCTGCCGCTGCCCGAGAAGGCCTGGGACGACGAGAAGGACGCGCAACGATGACGACGCTGCTCGAAGTACGAGATCTGCGCACGCAGTTCGAGACCTCGGCCGGGACCGTGCGCGCGGTCGACGGCGTTTCGTACACGGTGGACGAGGGTGAAACAGTCGGCATCGTGGGCGAGTCCGGCTGCGGCAAGTCGGTCGGCGCGCTGTCCGTGCTGCGCCTGATCCCGGATCCGCCCGGGCGCGTGGTGGGCGGCAGCATCCGCTTCCGAGGCGAGGACCTGCTGGCGATGAGCGACGAGAAGCTGCACGCCGTGCGCGGCGGGCAGATCGCGATGGTGTTCCAGGAGCCGATGACCTCGCTCAACCCGGTGCTGACGATCGGGCTGCAGCTGTGCGAGACAATGGAGTTCCACCTCAAGCTGACCCCCGCGCAGGCCAGGCTGCGCGCGGTCGAGCTGCTCGGGATGGTCGGCATCTCGGAGCCGGGCCGGCGACTGGACCAGTACCCGCACCACCTGAGCGGCGGCATGCGCCAGCGCGTGATGATCGCGCTCGCCATGTCGTGCAAGCCGAAGCTGATCATCGCCGACGAGCCGACCACCGCGCTTGACGTGACGATCCAGGCCCAGATCCTGGAGTTGATGAAGGACCTCACCAAGCGCTTCGGCGTGGCGCTGGTCGTCATCACCCACAACCTGGGCGTCGTGGCTCGCTACGCCGACCGGGTGAACGTGATGTACGCCGGCCGCATTGTCGAGAGCGGCACCGCGGCCGACATCTACCACCGGCCGATGCACCCCTACACGCTCGGACTGCTGCGCAGCGTGCCGCGCATGGACCGGCCGCGTGGCGAGAAGCTTATTCCGATCGAGGGCCAGCCGCCGGACCTCACGCGCGAGATCGTGGGCTGCGCCTACCGGCCGCGCTGCAACATGGCGACAGCGCGCTGCGCGCACGAGGATCCGGTGCGCGAGGCGGTGGGCCCGGGACATGACGCGGCCTGCTTCGAGAAGGGCCGGCTCGAGCGGCTGCTGAAGGTGGCGTCGTGAGCGCGGCGCCGCTGCTCGAAGTTAAGAACCTCAAGATGCACTTCCCGGTGACCGAGGGGGTGATGGTTCGCAAGGTCGTGGCGACGGTCAAGGCGGTCGACGACGTCAGCTTTTCCCTGCAGCCGGGCGAGACGCTCGGCCTGGTGGGCGAGTCCGGCTGCGGCAAGACCACCACGGGTCGCTGCATCCTGCAGCTCGAGAAGCCTACCGCAGGGGAGGTCATCTTCGAGGGCGAGGACCTGGCAACGCTCAACCGCAAGGGATTGATCGCCAAGCGCGAGCGGATGCAGGTGATCTTTCAGGACCCTTACAGTTCGCTCAATCCGCGCATGAAGGTAGGCTCGATCATCGGCGAGCCGATCAAGGTGCACGGCATCCTGCCCGACCGCAAGCAGCGCCAGGAGCGCGTCGCCGAGCTGCTCTCGGTGTGCGGCCTGAACCCGAACTTCATGGACCGCTACCCGCACGAGATGAGCGGGGGCCAGCGCCAGCGCGTGGGCATCGCGCGCGCACTGGCGCTCAACCCGCAGTTCATCGTCTGCGACGAGGCGGTGTCGGCGCTCGACGTCTCGATCCAGGCGCAGGTGATCAACCTGCTCGAGGACCTGCGCGACAAGTTCAATCTTTCCTATCTTTTCATCGCGCACGATCTGAGCGTGGTGCGCCACCTGTGCCACCGCGTCGCGGTGATGTATCTCGGCAAGCTGGTCGAGCTGGCCGACTCGGACGAGCTGTTCGAGCACCCCAAGCACCCCTACACCAGGGCGCTGCTCGAGGCGGTCCCGATCCCGGACCCCACGCTCGAAAAGGCACGTGTGCACCGCATCATGCAGGGCGAAGTACCCAGCCCGATGAACCCGCCCCGCGGCTGCGTGTTCCACCCGCGCTGCCCGCTGGCGGTGGACAGCTGCAAGCGGGAGATGCCGCAATCGCGCGAATTGCGGCCCGGGCATTGGGTCGCCTGCCCCAGGGTCTAGCGCCCCAGGAATTGGTGCTTGGAGGCGTGCGTCAGGCTGGTATAGACTGGCTGCAAGAAAAAAACAGAAAGATGCAAGACAACAGAGGAGGGAGGCCAATGAAAGGCATTCGAGTCAAGGCGCTGTGCGCAATCGTCGCCGGCGTCGCCATCGGCGTCGGCGCGTCGGGCCAAGCGTCAGCGGAGACGCCCAAATACGGGGGAATCCTGAAATACGTGGTGCCCGACGAGCCACCAAGCTTCGACGGGCATATTGAAACGACCTTTGCCCTGATCCATCCGGTCAGGCCGTTCTACAGCGTCCTGATCAAGGTCAATCCCGAGAATCCGTCGTCCACGACGGACTTCGTGTGCGACGTCTGCGTCGGCAAGGTGCCCGAGCCGACCGACGACGGCAAGCTCTACACCTTCAAGATCCGCGATGACGTCAAGTTCCACAGCGGCGAGAAGATGACCGCGCAGGACGTTCTCGCGACCTACCGGAAGATCATCTTCCCGCCCGCCGGCGAGCCGAGCGCGCGCAAGGCATTCTTCTCCATGGTGGAGAGCGTGAGCGCGCCGGACGACCACACGGTCGTGTTCAAGCTCAAATACCCGTCGGGCGCGTTCATCCCGGCGCTCGCGGTGCCGTTCAACTGGATCTACGAGAAGGCAAAGCTCGACAAGGACATTCACTGGTACGAGACCCACATCGACGGCTCCGGCGCCTTCATGTTCGACAAGAGGGAGGCGGGCGCGTTCATCAGCGGCAAGCGCGATCCCAACTATTACGTCAAGGGCAGGCCCTATCTCGACGGCTTCCAGGCGATCTTCGCCAAGAAGGAGTCGCTCAGGGTGCAGGCGATCCGAGGCGACCGCGCGGCGATCGAGTTCCGCGGCTTTCCGCCGAAGTCGCGCGACGACCTGGTCGCGGCGCTGGGCGACAAGATCACGGTCGAGGAAAGCGACTGGAACTGCGTGCTGCTGATGACGGTCAACCACAAGAAGAAGCCCTGGGACGACGTGCGCGCACGCCGGGCGCTGACACTGGCGGTCGACCGCTGGGGCGGCTCGAAGTACCTGTCCAGGATCGCGATCGTGAAGACCGTCGGCGGAATCGCCTTCCCGGGCTCTCCGCTCGCGGCGACGAAGCAGGAGCTCGAGCAGATCGCCGGCTACTGGCCCGACCTCAACAAGTCGCGCGCCGAGGCGCGCCGCCTGCTGAAGGAAGCCGGCGTCGACCTGTCGAAGACCTACTATCTGAACAACCGCGCAGTCGACCAGCCGTACAAGATCGTCGGCACCTGGCTGCTCGACCAGTGGAAGCAGGTGGGCCTGAAATTCGACCAGCACGTGTTCCCGACCGGGCCGTTCTACGCCGAGCTGCGCAAGAAAAAGGACTACGACGTGTCGCTGGACTTCAACTGCCAGTCGGTGGTCAACCCGCTGGTCGACGTGTCGAAGTTCATCTCCGACGACCGCGCGGGAAACAACTACGGCAGCTACATCGACCGGGACGTCGACGCGGCGTTCGACAAGATGAACCGCACCGCCGACCCGGCGGAGCAGCGCAAATACATGCGCGAGATGGAAAAGCTGACGCTCGATACGCACGCCAATGCGTTCATCACCCTGTGGTGGTATCGGATCATCCCGCACCGCTCCTACGTGAAGGGCTGGAAGATAAGCCCGAGCCACTACCTCAACCAGTCGCTGGACAATGTTTGGCTTGACTTGTAGAGCTCGCTAGCCGGAACGCGCCGCCCGCGGCCAAGGCCGCGGGCGGCGTCGTATTGGGAACCCGAAGATGTACCGCTACATCCTCAAGCGCCTGCTGCTGATGATCCCGACGCTGTTCGGGGCGGCGGTGCTGGTGTTCACCCTGCTGCGCCTGATCCCGGGCGATACCTGCGAGCTGCGGCTGGCAGGCTCGGGTGGCTACTTCGACCAGTCGGCGCTCGACATCTGCCGGCACGACATGGGAATCGACCAGCCGAAACTGGTGCAGTTCTGGAATTTCATCTGGGGCATCGTGCGTTTCGACTTCGGCAAGTCGATGTGGACCGGGCAGCCGATCGTGTCCGAGATGGCGATGCGCTTCCAGCTTTCGATGGAGATAGCGATCGTCGCGACGATCGTGGCGATCCTGGTCTCGGTGCCGCTGGGAACGATCTCGGCGGTGAAGCAGAACACCTGGATCGACTACATGGTGCGCGCGATCAGCATCGCCGGCATCGCCATGCCGTCGTTCTGGCTCGGCATCCTGATCATTCTCGGCCTGTTGATCGGCACGCAACACTTTCTCGGCACGCCGTGGATGCCTCCGATTACCTATGTCCCGATCTGGGTCAATCCGATGAAAAATCTGGCGCTGATTGTCTGGCCGGCGATCGCCACCGGGTACCGCTACTCGGCGGTGGCGACACGCATGACGCGCTCGGCCATGCTCGAGGTGCTGCGCGAGGATTACGTGCGCACCGCGCGCGCCAAGGGCCTGTGGGACAAGCTCATCATCCGGCGCCATGCGCTCAAGAATGCGATGCTGCCGGTGATCACGGTGATCGGGATCGAGTTCGCGTTCCTGATCGGCGGCCTGGTGGTGACCGAGCAGGTGTTCAACCTGAACGGCCTGGGCAAGCTGTTCGTCGAGTCGGTCACCAACAACGACTATTCCATGACCCAGGCGCTGGTGATGCTGGTGGTGATGATCTTCCTGTTCGTCAACCTGCTGGTCGACATCCTCTACGCCTGGCTCGACCCGCGCATCCGTTACCGCTAGAAGGGCAATCCGCAATGGCCGTCACCAGCGCCGACATCGACACGCAGCTTGCCGCGGCGCGGCAACCTTTCGGCAAGGCCGCGCTGACCCTGATGCGCCAGCAGCCGCTCGGCACGGTGAGTGCGCTGATGGTGATCGGAATGATCCTGATGGCGGTGTTTGCGCGGCAGATCGCGCCCTACGATCCGGTCGCCAATCACTACGAGTTCATGCAGCTTGCGCCGAGCGCGAAATTCTGGCTCGGCACCGACCAGTTCGGGCGCGACATCCTGTCGCGCATCATCTGGGGCGCCCGCACGGCGCTGTTCATCGGCTTTTCCTGCGCCTTCATCGGGTCGTTCGCCGGCCTGGTCCTGGGCGTGACCAGCGCCTACTTCGGCGGCTGGTTCGACCTGATCTTCCAGCGCGTGATGGACGTCTTTCTCGCCTTCCCGCTGATCATCATGGCGCTCGCAGTGGTGGCAATTTACGGCACCGGAGCGCAGAACGTCATCATCGCCATCACGATTCCGCTCATCCCGCGCTGCGCGCGGGTGGTGCGCTCGAGCGCGCTCGCGATCCGAGAAATCCCCTACGTCGACGCGGCACGCGCGCTCGGCTTCGGCCACATGCGGATTATCCTGCGCCACATGGCGCCGAACTGCATGGCGCCGTTCCTGATCATGCTCACCACCTTCCTTGGCCAGGCGATCCTGCTCGAGGCCACGCTGTCCTATCTAGGGCTCGGAGTGCAGGAGCCGACTCCGGCCTGGGGCCTGATGCTGCAGGGTGGCGCGGAGGAGTACGCCGAGAGCGCGCCCTGGATCGCGATCTTCCCCGGGCTCGCCATCACGCTCGCGGTGTTCGCCTTCAACCTGTTCGGTGACTCGCTGCGCGACACGCTCGATCCCAAGCTGCGCAGTCGCTAGGCGTTCGTCCCCGCGCGCAGGCGCAACAGGCCGAGCAGACTCTCGGTGAAGGGCGCGGCGACGCCGGCCTTGCCAGCAATCTCGAGCGTGCCGGCGAGCAGGCCGTCGATCTCGAGTGCCTTGCCCGCCTCGAGGTCCTGCAGCATCGAGGTCTTGAAGCGTCCCAGCACGCGCGCCATGTCGATGCGCGCCTCCGGGTCGATGTCGGCGTCGACCCCGACCGCACGCCCGATCGCCAGCACCTCGCGCATGATCGAGACCATGTAGCCCTTGACCAGCGGGTCGGCGATCAGCCGATCGGCGGTGGCGAGGGTTAGGGCGGAGACCGGGTTGAAGCTGACGTTGCCGAGTAGCTTGACCCAGAATTCCTTTTCGATTGCATCGCTGCGCAGCACTTCGAAGCCGGCGCTGCCGAGCGCTTCGGCGAGACGCTCGGTGCGCCCGGTGTTGCGGCCGCCCGGCTCGCCCAGGATCAGCCGCCGGCCCTGGTTGTGGCTGATGGTGCCCGGCGCGATGGTCGAGGCGGCGAGGTGAATGACGCAGCCAACGATGCGCTCAGTGGGCATGGCCCGCGCGAGCGCCCCACGGGGATCTAGGCTCTCGAGCCTGAGCCTGCCGCCGCCGTAGGGCAGGCGGTCGAAGAACCACCACGGCACGCCGTTCATGGCGGTGACGATCGAGGTCTCGGGGCCGAGCAGTGGCCCGATCGAGGCCGCGACTTCGGGCAGGCTGTGGCCCTTCACGGTCACGATGACGTAGTCCTGCGCGCCGAGCTCGCGCGGATCGGCCTCGGCGCGCGGGTGCGCGGTGAGCGTCGCGCCGCTCTCGCGGCTGCGTATGCGCAGGCCGCGTTGCCGGATCGCCTCGAGCTGCGCGCCGCGCGCGACCACCCCGACCTCGTTCCCCGCTTCGGCCAGCCACGCGGCCATCAGTCCGCCGACCGAGCCCGCGCCGTAGATGCAGATCTTCATTCCATCTGGGGGACTATTCCTAGCGCGGCTGTACGCCGCCGGACCCCTGACTGTAGATTCAAGTGATATAGAATCGTTTCACCAGATTGCCATGGGCATCGTTGGCGAAGACGGCGTAAGTGTAGGTGGCCGCCTTCGTCTTGTAGAGAAGCGGGAACTGGTATTTATCGCCCAGGTACGTCCCCGAAATCACGAGACTCGGGTTGGTCGACGCGTAGGGGTTGCTCGACGGCTGCGTGAGCGTGAGCGCAGGAATCACTGGCGCGAGGACACGCGTTGCGGGCGCGTACGATTTTGGCGAAGGCGGTTGCCAAGGGTGGGCTTGCATGCTTGACCCTGTGACAGGCTGCACGACCGGGTTGCCCGCCCACGCGCAAGCCGCTGCGAGGTACAGCATAGCGAACGTAATCTTGCCCCGAACCATGGCCATCCCCCGGAGGTTACCTGTAGGCTGCATTTTCTCAGCAAACGCAGGCAAGCGGAACGGTGTCTCTATCGACTGGGCTCATTCGAATCGAACGAAGCCATGGCGCGCCGACCGGGTGCTATCCTCGTGTCAGGATCCGCGCCGCCGGACGACCAATCGGCGTACGCAACCCGAGGAGCCAAGCCATGTTCGGATTCAAGAAGATGACGCAGCTGCTTCCCGCCGGACGCACCCTGTCAGGCCGGAGCGACAGGATGCCGGTGCCCGACGCGCATTTCGTCAACGGTCATCGGCTCAAGCCGCCGTTTCCGCAGGCGCTCGAGCAGGCGGTGTTCGGTATGGGCTGCTTCTGGGGTGCGGAGCGCCTGTTCTGGCAAACGCCGGGTGTATATGCGACCGCGGTCGGCTACGCCGGCGGCGAGACGCCGAACCCGACCTACGAGGAAGTGTGCAGCGGCTGCACCAACCACACCGAGGCGGTGCTGGTGGTGTTCGACCCGAGCGTCGTTTCGTACGACGCGTTACTGAAGGTGTTCTGGGAGGGGCACGATCCGACCCAGGGCATGCGTCAGGGCAACGATGCCGGCACGCAGTACCGCTCGGCAATCTATGCCTACGGCGACGATCAACTGCGGGCCGCGCTGGCTTCGAAGCAGGCTTTCGAGAAGGAGCTCCTCAAGCGGGGCTTCGGCAAGGTCACGACCGAGATCCGCGCCGCGCCGGCGTTCTACTACGCCGAGGACTACCACCAGCAGTACCTGGGCAAGAACCCGAACGGCTACTGCGGCCTGGGCGGCACCGGCGTTTCCTGCCCGACGGGAATGCTGGCCAAGGCCTGATGCGGCTCGACAAGTGGCTCTGGGCCGCGCGCTTCTTCAAGACGCGCTCGCTCGCGCAGCAGGCGATCGAAGCGGGCAGGGTGCGGCTCGCGGGCGAGCGCGCGAAACCGGCGAAGGAGGTAAGTCCCGGCGATCGGCTCTCGATCCGGATCGGCGATGCCGAATGGGAGGTCACGCTGCGCGCGCTTTCGGAGCGGCGCGGCCCGGCCGCTCAGGCACGCACGCTGTACGAGGAAAGCGAGGAGAGCGCGCGCCGGCGTGAGGCGCGCCGCGCCGAGCGCGTCCTGACGGTCGAGCCGGCGCGCGAACTTCACGGGCGACCGACCAAGAGGGACCGCCGCAACCTCGAGCGTCTGCGGCGCGGCGACTGACGTCCCGCCCTATTTTCTCTTGAGCATGGTCTGGGCGTCGTCGACGACCTTGAACGGGCTCCTGCCCCACAGGATCGCGCCGTAGAAGAAGGTCTCGAGCTTGGCGTCGTTGAGTGCCCGCCACTGGTACTGGTTGACCAGGATCACCTGGCCGGTCATGCCGAGGTCGCCGATCACCGTGAAGTGGGCCTCCTGGACCGGCTTTTGGGGCGGCTTGTCCCACTTGACCGGATCGACGCGCGAGATGGAGCCTGGCTGCTCGCCGGGGAAGACGTCGAACGAGCCGTGGCAGCCGTCCTGGCTGCGCAACGAGCATGCAAGGCGGCTGCCGCGCGGTGGCATCGGGCGGACCCGGGATCAGGCGGCAACGGCGGCGGCCGGGCCGCCGGCGCTCATCAGCTCGCGCAGCACGTAGGGCAGGATCCCGCCGTGCTTGTAGTAGTCGACCTCGATCGCGGTGTCGATGCGCGACTTGACCTTGACCTGGCGACTGGTCCCGTCCTTGCGCTTGATGACCAGCATCAGCTCCTGCTGCGGCCGGATGTCGTCCATGCCGAGCACGTCGACCGTCTCGTCGCCCTGCAGGCCGAGCGACTGCGCCGAATCCGAACCCATGAACTGGAGCGGCAGCACGCCCATGCCGACCAGGTTGGAGCGGTGGATGCGCTCGAAGCTCGCGCGATCACCGCCTTGACGCCGAGCAGCTGCGTGCCCTTGGCCGCCCAGTCGCGCGACGGACCCGGTGCCGTACTCCTCGCCGCCGAACACCACCGTCGGCGTGCCTTCGGCAATGATAGTGCATCGCCGCGTCGTAGATCGGCATCTTCTCGCCCTTGAACAGCGTGTCACCGCCTTCACGCGGCTTCGGCTGCCGCGGCAGCATCAGGTTCTTGATGCGCACGTTGGCGAAGGTGCCGCGCATCATGACCTCGTGGTTGCCGCGCCGCGCGCCGTAGCTGTTGAAGTCCGCCACCGGCACGTCGTTCTCCTGCAGATAGTTGCCTGCGGGCGAGGTCGGCTTGATCGAGCCCGCCGGGCTGAAATGTGGTCGGTGGTGACCGAGTCGCCGAAGATCCCCAGGATGTGGGCGTTGGCGATCCCCGCGACCTTTGCCGGCTGCATGCGGAAGTCCTCGAAGAACGGCGGCTCGGCGATGTAGGTCGACGCGGGCCAGTGGTAGACCTGGCCGGACGGGGCGGAGATCTTCTTCCACAGCGGGTTGGCTTCGCCCAGCTCGCGAGTACAGGCGACGGAAGGTCTTGGGATCCATGGCGAGCTTCATCAGCGCCTGCGACCTCGTCGCTGCGACGGCCAGATGTCGCCGAGGTAGACGTCCTGGCCGTCCTTCACTTGCCGAGCGGCTGGGTGCGGAGGTCCTTCAGCATCGTGCCGGCGATGGCGTAGGCCACCACCAGCGGCGGGCTGGCGAGGAAGTTGGCCTTGATGTTGGGGTGGATGCGCGCCTCGAAGTTGCGGTTGCCCGAGAGCACCGCGGCGCACACCAGGTCGTTCTTGACGATCGCCTCCTCGATCGGTTGCGCGAGCGGCCGGCGTTGCCGATGCAGGTGGTGCAGCCGTAGCCGGCGAGGTAGAAGCCGAGCTTCTCAAGGTAGGGCAGCAGCCCGGCCTTGGTCAGGTACTCGGTGACCACGCGCGAGCCCGGCGCGAGCGAGGTCTTGATGTGCGGCTTGACCTTCAGCCCGAGCTCGACTGCCTTCTTGGCCAGCAGGCCGGCGGCGAGCAGCACGCCGGGGTTGGAGGTGTTGGTGCAGGAGGTGATCGCGGCGATCAGCACGTCGCCCGAGCCGATATCGATGCCGTCGAAGGTCTTGAAGCGCTTGCCGAGATCCTCGGGTTTCTTGGCGAAACCGTTCTCGGCCACCGGCTTGGCGTAAAGGCTGGTGAAAGTGCTCTTCACCCGCTCCAGCTCGATGCGGTCCTGCGGCCGCTTGGGCCCGGCGAGCGAGGGCATGACGGTGCGCCAGGTCGAGCTCGAGCGTCTGGCTGTAGTCGATGCTGCCCGTCGGCCGGCATGCCGAACAGGCCCTGCGCCTTGAAATAGGCTTCGCAGCGCGTCAATTTCGGCGTCGGTGCGGCCGGTGCCGCGGAAATAGTCGAGCGTCGTTGTCGTCCACCGGGAAGAAGCCCATGGTCGCGCCGTACTCCGGCGCCATGTTGGCGATGCGTCGCGCGGTCGGGCACCTTGAGCGAGGCGGCGCCGTCGCCGAAGAACTCGACGAACTTGCCCACCACCTTGGCCTTGCGCAGCATCTCGGTCACGGTCAGCACCAGGTCGGTTGCGGTGACGCCGTCGTGCAGCTTGCCCTTGAGGTGCACGCCGACCACGTCCGGGGTGAGGAAGTACACCGGCTGGCCGAGCATGCCGGCCTCGGCCTCGATGCCGCCCACGCCCCAGCCGACCACGCCGATGCCGTTGATCATCGTGGTGTGGCTGTCGGTGCCGACCAGCGTGTCGGGGTAGTACACGCCGTCCCCCGATTTGTGCACGCCGCGCGCGAGGTACTCGAGGTTGACCTGGTGCACGATGCCGATGCCCGGCGGCACGACCTTGAAGGTGTCGAAGGCCTGCATGCCCCACTTCATGAACTGGTAGCGCTCGTGGTTGCGCTTGAACTCCAGCTTCATGTTGAGGTCGAGCGCGTTCTTCGATGCCGTAGTGGTCGATCTGCACCGAATGGTCGACCACCAGGTCGACCGGCACCAGCGGCTCGATCGTTTTCGGGTCCTTGCCCATCTTGTGCGCCACGCTGCGCATCGCGGCGAGGTCGACGAGCAGCGGCACGCCGGTGAAGTCCTGCAGCACGATGCGCGCCAGAACGAATGGGATCTCGTCGGTGCGTGGCGCGTTTGGCTGCCAGCCGGCGAGCTGGCGCACGTGCGCCTCGGTGATCTTCTTGCCGTCGCAGTTGCTGCAGCACCGATTCGAGCACGATGCGCAGCGAGACCGGCAAGCGCTCGATCTTCAGCCCGAGCGCCTTGCCCAGCTGCTTGAGCGAGTAGAACTTCCCGCTCTTCAGCGGCTGCAGGGTGTCGTGGAGGTTGTGCGGCATGTTCAGGATCCCTTTTTCGATTGCAGGTATTGCGCGAAACTGCGGCTGCGGTAGGCGCCGCTGGCGACATATTCGCCGAGCAGCAGGAACTCCTTCGGGTCGTAGAGGGCGCCACGCTGAGTCACCAGCGGCGTGCCGTCCAGGCCGTAGAAGATGAAGGTCGGCGTGTAGCGGATGCCGGCGGCGCGCGCGAACTCCTTCTCGATCAGGTTCTTGCCGTCGAAGCCGGTGATCATCTGGTCGCCGCGGGTGTCGATCTGGAACAGCTGGAAGTGCTTGCGGAAGTAGGCTTGCACGTCGGGGCGCGACAGGACCTCGCGCTTCATGCGCGCGCAGTACGGGCAGTCGTCGAACTCGTACATCACCACGATTGCCTGCTTGCCCGCTTTCTTCGCGTCCGCCGCCTCGGCCTTCAGGTCGCCCAGGAAGGGGTGGAAGAAGAAGTCGATCGGGTCGCGGTACGCGGCTGCGGGCGCGGCGTTTGCGGCCGGCACGAGCAGGCACAGCAGAAGCAGCCACAGGCTGCGCAATTCACGAAGCATTCTTGTTCAGCTCCTCCAGCACGCGCCCGCGCTCCTCGAGCAGCGCGGCGAGCTGCTCGTCGCAGCGCGCGATCGGCGTAGGGTATTCGCGCACCTGCGCACAGAGATCGTCGAACTTGCGCATCAGCAAAAGCCGGTCTTCGTCGGCGCGAGGCACGGCGCCCCCTCAGATCACGAACAGGTCCACGAATTCGTCCACCGGCATGGAATGCAGCCGGCCGGCGTCCATGCAGACCTCGAGGATCGCATTCTGCTGCTTGAATGGGAAGCGGCGCGCGAGGTTTCGCTTGAATTTCTCCACCAGGACCGGCATGCCCTCCTTGCGCCGGCGCTTGTGGCCGATCGGGTATTCGCACACGAATTCACTCAGCTTGCTGCCGTCCCTGAACTCGACCGTCAGCGCGTTGGCGATCGAGCGCTTGTCCGGGTCGTGATAGTCGCGCGTAAAGCCCTTGTCCTCGACGCAGCTAATCCTGGCGCGCAGCGCGTCGATGCGCGGGTCGGCGGCGATGCGAATCCTCGTAGTCGCCGGCGGTCAGGCGGCCGAACAGGATCGGCACCGCCACCATGTACTGGATGCAGTGGTCGCGGTCGGCGGGGTTGTTGAGCGGCCCTTTCTTGTCGATGATGCGCAGGCAGGCTTCGTGCGTCCGGATGGTGATCTTCTTGATGTCCTCGGGTTTGCGGTTCTGGACCCTGAGCGCCTCGTGGATCTGCATCGCGCACTCGACCGCGGTCTGCGAGTGGAACTCGGCCGGGAAGGAGATCTTGAACAGCACGTTCTCCATCACGTAGGAGCCGAACGGGCGCTGGAACTTGAACTGCTTGCCCTTGAACGAGACGTCGTAGAAGCCCCAGGTCTTGGCCGTCAGCACCGACGGGTAGCCCATCTCGCCGGTCCTCGCGATCAGCGCCAGGCGAACGCCGCGGCTGGTCGCGTCGCCCGCCGCCCAGCTCTTGCGCGAGCCGGTGTTCGGCGCGTGGCGGTAGGTGCGCAGGCTCTGGCCGTCGACCCAGGCCTGGGACACCGCGTTGACGATCTCGTCGCGCGTGCAGCCGAGCATCTGCGCCACGACGGCGGTGGTGGCGACCTTGACCAGCAGCACGTGGTCGAGGCCGACGCGGTTGAAGGTGTTCTCGCAGCGCGATGCACGCCCTGGATCTCGTGCGCCTTGATCATGCCGGTGAGCACGTCGCGCATCGGTCAGCGGCTTTTGCCCGCGGCGCGCGTTGCGCGACAGCCAGTCGGCGGCGGCGAGGATGCCGCCCAGGTTGTCGGACGGGTGGCCCCACTCGGCGGCGAGCCAGGTGTCGTTGAAATCGAGCCAGCGGATCATGGCGCCGATGTTGAACGCGGCCTGCACCGGGTCGAGCTGGAACTGGCGTGCCGGGCACCTTGGCGCCGTTCGGCACCACGGTGCCCGGCACGATCGGCCCGAGCAGTTTGGTGCAGGCCGGGTACTCGAGCGCCTCCAGGCCGCAGCCCAGCGTGTCCATCAGGCAGTAGCGCGCGGTCTCGTACGCGTCCTTGCTCGTTGACCTTGTGCTTGGTGACGTAGTCGGCGATCAGTCGGTCAGTACCTTGTCCGGCGCGCGCCGGACGTTCGAGATGTGGCCGGACATCTATTTGTCCGCTTCGGTGAGCGGCTTGAAAGTGTACTCGGCGCCGCCGGACAAGGCGGGGTGGCGCGGCGGCGGCGGCGGTGTGCGTGTGGAAGCGTCCTTGTCCCACCACGCGTCTCGCCCAATGCGCTGCGACTCGAGTTCCTCCGGATGCTGCGCGAGGAACTGGCGCATGAACTTGGTGAGGTCGGATTCGTACTGGGCCATGCTCAGGTCCTTTCCTTCATCGGTTGCCACTTGCGGTTGTCGGGCCCGGTGTAATTCGCGCTGGGGCGGATGATCTTGCCGTCGATGCGCTGCTCGATCACGTGCGCCGCCCAGCCGCTGGTGCGCGAAATGACGAACAGCGGCGTGAACATCGCGGTCGGCACGCCCATCATGTGATAGCTGGTCGCGCTGTACCAGTCCAGGTTGGGGAACATCTTCTTCTCGCGCCACATGACCTTTTCGATGCGCTCGGCGATGTCGAACAGCTTCGTGTCGCCCGCGTCCTTCGACAGGCGCTTGGCGACCGCCTTGATCACCTCGTTGCGCGGATCGGCGATCGTGTACACGGGGTGGCCGAAGCCGATGATGACCTGCTTGTCCGCCACGCGCCGCACGATGTCGGCTTCGGCCTGCTCGGGCGTGTCGTAGCGGCCGATGACGTCGAACGCGACCTCGTTGGCGCCGCCGTGCTTGGGCCCCTGCAGCGCGCCGATGCCGCCGGTGATCGCGGAATACATGTCGGAGCCGGTGCCGGCGATGACGCGGCAGGTGAAGGTCGAGGCGTTGAACTCGTGCTCGGCGTACAGGATGAGCGAGGTGTGCATCGCCCGCACCCACAGCTCACTCGGCTTGCGCCCGTGCAGCAGGTGCAGGAAGTGCCCGCCGATCGAGTCGTCGTCGGTTTCGACGTCGATGCGCCGGCCCGAGTGCGAGAAGTGGTACCAGTACAGCAGCATCGAGCCGAAGCAGGCCATCAGGCGGTCGGCGATGTCGCGCGCTTCCGACGACTTGTGGTCCTGCGTTCTCGGGCAGCAGCGAGCCGAGCGCCGAGCACGCCGGTGCGCATCACGTCCATCGGGTGCGCGGTGGCCGGGATGCATTCGAGAATGTCCTGCACCGCGGCCGGGATGCCGCGCAGGCCCCGGAGCTTGGCCTTGTAGGCCGCGAGCTCGGCGGCGTTCGGCAGCTTGCCGTGCACCAGCAGGTAGGCGATCTCCTCGAATTCGGCCTTGTCGGCGAAATCCAGGATGTCGTAGCCGCGGTAGTGCAGGTCGTTGCCGCTGCGCCCGACGGTGCACAGCGCCGTATTGCCGGCGGGAACGCCGGACAGGGCGACGGATTTCTTGGGCTTAGGCGTTGCTGCGGGCTGAGAACAGCTCATCGAGTTTTTCCTCGTATGCATGGTAGTCGAGGCAGTCGTACAGTTCGTCGCGCGTCTGCATGGTTGCGACGACGCTTTTCTGCGTGCCGTCGCGGCGCAGCGTCTGGTAGACGTTCAACGCGGCCTTGTTCATGGCGCGGAACGCGGACAGCGGGTAGAGCGCCAGCGCCACGCCGGCCGAGCGCAGCTCGTCGAGCGTGAACAGCGGCGTCTTGCCGAACTCGGTGATGTTGGCCAGCACCGGCACCTTGGTCGCGCTCGACGAACGTCCGGTACATGTCGAGCTCGGTGATCGCTTCGGGAAAGATCATGTCGGCGCCCGCGTCGACGTAGGCCTGCGCGCGCTCGAGCGCACGCTCGAGGCCCTCGATCGCCAGGGCGTCGGTGCGCGCCATGACGACGAACTCGGGGTCGCTGCGGGCGTCGACCGCGGCCTTGATGCGGTCGCACATCTCCTGCTTCGACACCAGCTCCTTGCCCGGCCGATGGCCGCAGCGCTTGGCGCCGACCTGGTCCTCGATGTGCATCGCCGCGGCGCCGAACTTGATCAGCGAGCGGGTGGTGCGGGCGACGTTGAACGCGCTCGCGCCGAAACCGGTGTCGACGTCGACCAGCAGCGGCAGGTCGCACACGTCGGTGATGCGCCGGATATCGGTCAGTACGTCGTCCAGATTGCGAGATGCCGAGGTCAGGCATGCCGAGCGAGCCGGCGGCGACACCTCCGCCGGAGAGGTAGATCGCGCGGTAGCCCGAGCGCTTGGCGAGCAGGGCATGGTAGGCGCAGATCGCGCCGATCACCTGCAGCGGCGATTCCTGCTTCAGCGCCAGGCGGAATTTCGCTCCGGGGGAGGTCTGGTTCATCGCGTCGCTCCTAGCCCAGCAGATGCATGATGCCGTCGCGCTCGTCGTGCAGCTCCTTGAGCGTCGCGTCCATGCGCTTGCGGCTGAAGTCGCTGATCTCGATACCCTTGACAATATGGTATTGCCCGCCCTTGCACGTGACCGGATAGCCGTACAGCACGCCCTCGGCGATGCCGTAGCTGCCGTCGGCCGGGATGCCCATGGTGACCCAGTCGCCTTGGGGCGTGCCGAAGACCCAGGTACGTACGTGGTCGATCGCGGCGTTGGCGGCGCTCGCCGCCGACGATAGTCCGCGCGCCTCGATGATTGCCGCGCCGCGCTTCTGCACGGTGGGGATCAGCGTCTTCTCGAGCCATTCCTGGTCATTGATCATCGGCCACACCTTCTTGCCTTCGCACTCGGCCTGGAACAGGTCGGGATACTGGGTCGCCGAGTGATTGCCCCAGACGGTGACCTTGCGGATCGACGCCAGCGGCTTGGCGAGCTTGTGCGCGATCTGGGACAGGGTGCGATTGTGATCCAGGCGCATCATGCCGGTGAACTGAGTAGGCTTGAGCGAGGGTGCGTTCTTCATCGCGATCAGCGCGTTGGTATTGGCCGGGTTGCCGACCACCAGCACTTTGACGTTACGCTTGGCGACCCTATCGAGCGCCTGGCCCTGCGGGGCGAAGATCTTGCCGTTGGCTTCCAGCAGGTCCTTGCGTTCCATGCCCGGGCCGCGCGGGCGCGCGCCGACCAGCAGCGCGACCTCGACGTCCTTGAAGGCGACCATCGGGTCCGAAGCGGCCTGCATTGCTTGCAGCAGGGGAAAGGCGCAATCGTCCAACTCCATCATGACGCCCTTGAGCGCCTTTTGCGCCTTCTCGTCCGGAATCTCGAGCAGCTGCAGGATCACGGGCTGATCCTTGCCGAGCATCTCGCCGCTGGCAATGCGAAACAGAAGGCTGTAGCCGATTTGGCCGGCGGCGCCGGTGACGGCGACGCGTACGGGGGCTTTGGACATGTTGGCTCCGGAAGGGCGCGTTCTTGAGGTGGTCGGTGATTCTAGGCCGGTGACCCGGCTGCGCGCGCCATGTTATGCGGCCCCCAGCGCGAAGTCAATGTGTCTTATGTCTTATAAAAGACATAAGACACAATATAGACGACCACCGCGAACTGTGCTGAAATGACTTTCATGACGTCGCCCACCTTCAGGCCGCTGTACAAGCAAATCAAGGAGTTGTTGCTGGACGGGTTGCGCGGCGGCGAGTGGCGTCCAGGCGACGCGATCCCGAGCGAGATCGAGCTCGCCGCGCGTTACCGGGTCAGCCAGGGAACCGTGCGCAAGGCGATCGACGAGCTCGCGGCCGAGAACCTGCTGGTGCGCCGCCAGGGCAAGGGAACCTTCGTCGCGAGTCACGGCGAGCCGCAGGTCCGGTTCCGTTTCCTGCGCCTTGCGCCTGACGCGGGCGGCCCGGTGGCCGCGGAGCGCAAGCTGCTCGATTTTCGGCGCGCGCGCGCGAGCGCCGAGATCGCGCGACTGCTCGAGTTGCGCGCGGGCGACAGCATGATCGTGCTCACGCGCCTGCTCATGTTCTCCGGCGATCCGGTCGTGCTGGAGGAGGTCTGGCTGCCGGCGGGGCTGTTTCGCGGACTCACCGCGGCGGCGATCACCGAGCACGAGGGCGCGCTCTACAACCTGTTCGAAACGCAGTACGGCACCCGCATGGTGCGCGCCGAGGAGAAGCTCAAGGCCAGATCGGCAGACGCCGAAACTGCAAAACTGCTGGCGGTCGAACCGCGCCACGCGCTGCTCGAAGTCGAGCGCCTTTCATACACTTACGGCGATCGTCCCGTTGAATGGCGGCGTGGGCTGTACAAGACGGATCACCACTTCTATCGCAGTGAACTGGGGTAAATGACGCATTGCAGCGATATAATTGATTTATGTCGCATGCGGCCTCCAGCAAGAAGCGTCCCAAGTACCTCAACCTGAGCGCGCTCCTGTTCGAGATCCGCCTGCCGCTGGCCGGCTGGGTATCGATCCTGCACCGCATAAGCGGCGCGCTGCTGTTCCTCGCCACGCTCTGGCTTTTGTTCATGCTCGACCGCAGTCTCGCCTCGGCGCGCGATTTCGCGTTCGTGCAGCACTACCTCGGCCTGGTGCCCGTCAAGCTGGCGCTGCTGGTCCTGATCTGGGCCTATTGCCATCACTTCTGTGCCGGCATCCGCTTCCTGCTGCTCGAGACGCAGCGCGGCTGGGACAAATCCACCGCGCGCCTCACCAGCATCATCGTGCTGGTGGCCGGCCTTGCGCTGACCGTGTTGTTCGGAGCGAAGCTGTGGTAAGCCGCATCGTGGTCGGGGCCCATTACGGCTGGCGCGACTGGCTAGCGCAGCGCGTCACCGCCGTCATCATGGCGGTCTACAGCGTCATCCTCGCGGTGGTCCTGCTGCGCCGCGCGCCGATCGATTACGGCGTCTGGCGCGAGCTGTTCGCGCAGGGCTGGATGCGCGTGGCGACGCTGCTGTTCGCGGTCAGCGTTGCCTGGCACATGTGGATCGGCGTGCGCGACATCCTGATGGACTACGTCAAGCCCGTCGGCCTGCGGCTCGCGCTGCAGGTGTTCGTCATCCTGACCGTCGCCGGCTACCTCGGCTGGACGGTGCAGATCCTCTGGAGATGAGCGTGGGGCTGCAGGCCAGAAAGTTCGATGCGATCGTGGTGGGGGCTGGAGGCTCGGGGCTGCGCGCCGCGCTCGAGCTGGCGCGCGCCGGCCTGCGCGTCGCAGTGCTGAGCAAGGTGTTTCCGACGCGCTCGCACACCGCCGCGGCGCAGGGCGGCATCGCCGCGCCGCTGGGCAACATCGTCCGAGGACAACTGGCACTGGCACATGTACGACACCGTCAAGGGCTCGGACTACCTCGGCGACCAGGACGCGATCGAGTACATGTGCCGCCGCGCCACCGAGGTGGTGATCGAACTCGAGCACATGGGCATGCCGTTCGATCGGCTCGACAACGGCAAGATCTACCAGCGCCCGTTCGGCGGCCACACGCCAGGACTACGGCAGCTGAAGACGGTGATGCGGGCCTGCGCGGCGGCGGACCGCACGGGTCACGCGATGCTGCACACGCTCTACCAGCAGAACGTGAAGGCGAGCACGCAGTTCTTCGTCGAATGGATGGCGCTCGACCTGATCCGCGACGCTGAGGGCGCGGTGCTGGGGGTTGTGGCGCTCGAGATGGAAACGGGCGAGGCGATGGTCCTGCAGGCCAAGGCGACAATTCTCGCCACCGGCGGCGCAGGGCGTATCTTCGCCGCCAGCACCAACGCCTTCATCAACACCGGCGATGGGCTGGGCATGGCGGCGCGCGCGGGATTGCCGCTGGAGGACATGGAATTCTGGCAGTTCCATCCCGACCGGCGTCGCCGGGGCCGGCGTGCTGATCACCGAGGGCGTGCGCGGCGAAGGAGGCTACCTGCTGAACAAGGACGGCGAGCGCTTCATGGAGCGTTACGCGCCAAACGCCAAGGACCTGGCTAGCCGCGACGTCGTCTCGCGTGCGATGGCGACCGAGATCAAGGAAGGGCGCGGCTGCGGCCCCGAGGGCGATCACGTCCTGCTCAAGCTAGACCATCTGGGACCCGAGGTGATCAACCAGCGCCTGCCCGGAATCCGCGAGATCGCAATCAAGTTCGCCAACGTCGACCCGATCAGGGACCCGATTCCGGTGGTGCCGACGGTGCATTATCAGATGGGCGGCATACCCGCCAACCACCACGGCCAGGTGGTGGCGCCGCGCGGCGGCGACAGGGAGGCGGTGGTGCCCGGTCTGTACGCGGTGGGCGAGTGCTCCTGCGTGTCGGTGCACGGCGCGAACCGCCTTGGCACCAACTCGCTGCTCGATCTGCTGGTGTTCGGCAAGGCTGGCGGCGAGCAGGCGGTAGTCGACATCCGGGCCATGCCGACCGCGCACAAGGACCTGCCCAAGGACGCCGCCGAGCGGCCGCTTGCGCGCCTGGCCCGGCTCGAATCGGCGAGCGGAGGCGAGCGCGTGGCCGAGATCGGCACCGACCTGCAGCGAAGACAATGCAGGCGCACTGCAGCGTATTTCGTTTTCCGGACTTGCTGGTCGAGGGCGTGAGCAAGGTGAAGCAGATTGCCGCGCGTGCGGCGAGGATGTCGATCCAGGACAAGTCGAAAGTGTTCAACACCGCGCGCATCGAGGCGCTCGAGCTCGACAACCTGGTGGAAACCGCGCTCGCGACCATCGTCTCGGCCGAGGCGCGCAAGGAAAGCCGCGGCGCCCAGGCGCGGGCGGACTTCCCCGACCGCGACGACGAGAACTGGCTCAAGCACACCCTCTGGTACAAGGATGGCAACCGTCTGGAGTACAAGCCGGTGCATCTCAAGCCGATCTCGGTGGAAACCTTCGAACCCAAAGTACGGACCTACTGATGCGTTTCTCGATCTACCGCTACGATCCCGACCAGGACGCGCGTCCGCGCATGCAGGACTACGAGCTCGAACTCGAGCCGACCGACCGCATGCTGCTCGACGCACTGGTGCGCCTGAAGGCCCAGGACGACTCGCTGTCGCTTCCGCCGTTCCTGTCGCGAAGGCGTGTGCGGCTCGGACGCGATGAACATCAACGGCAAGAACGGCCTGGCCTGCATTACCAAGATCGCGGACCTGCCCGAGAAGGTGACGCTGCGGCCGCTGCCGGGCCTGCCGGTGGTGCGCGACCTGATCGTCGACATGACCCAGTTCTTCAACCAGTACCACTCGATCAAGCCCTATCTGATCAACGACGACGCGCCGCCGGAGCGCGAGCGCCTGCAATCGCCCGAAGAGCGCGAAGAGCTGGACGGGCTGTACGAGTGCATCCTGTGCGCGTGCTGCTCGACGTCGTGCCCGTCATTCTGGTGGAACCCGGACAAGTTCGTCGGCCCGGCCGGGCTGCTGCAGGCCTACCGCTTCATCGCCGACACCGCGATCAGGCCACGCGCGAACGGCTCGACAATCTGGAAGACCCGTACCGCCTGTTCCGCTGCCACACGATCATGAATTGCGTCGACGTCGTGCCCGAAGGGCCTCAATCCGGCGCTGGCGATCGGCAAGATCAAGGAGATGATCGTTCGGCGTGCCGTGTGATGGACCGCGTTGCGCACGATAGACTGAAGCTGGAAGTGCCGCCGGGGGCTGCTCGAGCTCGACCTGGTGCTGGGAAGGTTCGTGGAACGCAACGCGAGCGGGATGGGCGAACGCGAGCTGGCACGCCTCGGCGAGCTGCTCGAGCTGCCGGACAACGACTTGTGGGACATCGTCAGCGGGCGCAGTGACCTTTACGCGGCCCGCCTCGGCGATGTCGTGGCCCGTCTGCGGGCGTCGTTGATAAGGACGAAGATCTTGGACAAGAAAGCCACGCTGAAGCTGCCGGACGGCGGCAGCATCGATTTCCCGGTCCTGTCGGGATCCGTCGGGCCCGACGTCGATCGACATCCGCGCGCTCTACGGCAAGACCGGGATAGTTCACCTATGACCCGGGATTCCTGTCGACCGCCAGCTGCGCATCGACGATCACCTACATCGACGGCGACAAGGGCGTGCTGCTCTACCGCGGCTACCCGATCGAGCAGCTCGCGGTGCACTGCGACTTTCTCGAGGTCTGCTACCTGCTGCTGAACGGCGAGCTGCCGAATCAGACGCAGAAGGGCGAATTCGTCAGCACGGTGACCAAGCACACGATGGTCACGAGCAGATGCAAGCTTCTTCACGCGGGTTCCGGCGCGACGCGCATCCGATGGCGGTGCTGGTGGGCGTGGTCGGCGCGCTGTCGGCCTTCTACCACGACTCGCTCGACATCAACGACCCGCACCACCGCGAGATGGCGGCGTTCCGGCTGATCGCCAAGATGCCCACGCTGGTGGCGATGGCCTACAAGTACAACATGGGCCAGCCGTTCATCTACCCGCGCAACGACCTGTCGTACACGGCGAATTTCATGCGCATGATGTTCGCGATGCCGTGCGAGGATTACAAGAGCAACGAGGTGCTGGTGCGCGCGCTCGACCGCATTTTCATCCTGCACGCCGACCACGAGCAGAACGCATCGACCTCGACCGTGCGGCTGTGCGGGTTCTTCGGGCGCCAACCCGTTCGCCTGCATCGCGGCGGGCATCGCCTGCCTGTGGGGGCCTGCGCACGGCGGCGCCAACGAGGCCGCGCTGCAGATGCTCGATCACATCGGCGATGTGTCCAAGATTGGCGAGTTCATCAAGCAGGTGAAGGACAAGAACTCCGGCGTCAAGCTGATGGGCTTCGGTCATCGCGTTTACAAGAACTACGACCCGCGCGCCAAGCTGATGCGCGAGACCTGCTATGAAGTGCTCGAAGAGCTGGGGCTGCACGACGACCGCTTGTTCAAGCTGGCGATGGCGCTGGAGAAGATCGCGCTCGAGGACGACTACTTCGTGTCGCGCAAGCTGTATCCGAACGTCGACTTCTACTCCGGGATCGTGCAGCGCGCGCTGGGCATTCCGGTGAGCATGTTCACCTGCATCTTCGCGCTTGCGCGCACCGTGGGCTGGATCGCGCAGTGGAACGAGATGATCGTCGATCCGGAGCAGAAGATCGGCCGCCCGCGCCAGCTCTACAGAGGCGCCACGCGCCGCGACGTCCTGCCCATCGACAAGAGGTGAACGCCATGATGAAGCAGCTGCTCTCGAGTTCCTACCTGTTCGGCGGCAACGCGCCGTTCATCGAGGAGCTGTACGAGCAGTATCTGGCCAACCCCGGCGCCGTGCCAGACGAATGGCGCGAGTACTTCGATCAGATGCAGCTGATGCCGGACGCGGCGGGCAGCGCGGGCAAGGACGTGGCGCACGCGCCCGTGATCCAGTCCTTCGTGCAGCGCGGCAAGGCGGGAGAACTGGCGGGACGCGCGGCGCCGCAAATTGACGTGGCGCACGAGCGGCTGCAGGTCTCGGCCCTGCTGCTGGTGACCGCGTACCGCATCGCCGGCGCGCGCTGGGCGACGCTCGACCCGCTCAAGCGCATGCCGCGCCCGTCGGTGCCGGAGCTCGAGGCGGCCTACTACGACCTCACCGAGTCGGACCTGGACCGCGAAGTCAGCGTCGGCTCGTTCGTCGGGCTGGACCGCACCTCGCTCAGGAACCTGATCCACGCGCTGCGCGACACGTACTGCGGCAACATCGGCTTCGAGTACATGTTCATCGGCGACCGCGCGCAGCGGGACTGGATCCAGCAGCGCATCGAGTCGGTCCGGGCGACGCCCAAGTACACGCCGGAGGTGCAGAAGCGCCTGCTGCAGAAGCTGACCGAGGCCGAGCAGCTCGAGCGATATCTGCATACGCGCTACGTCGGGCAGAAGCGCTTCTCGCTCGAGGGCGGCGAGAGCCTGATTCCGTCGATCGACGAACTGATCCAGCGCGCGGGCGCCGCGGGGGTGCAGGAGATCGTGATCGGCATGGCGCACCGCGGGCGCCTCAACGTGCTGGTGAACATGCTGGGCAAGATGCCGCAGGAGCTGTTCCAGGAGTTCGAGGGCAAGCACGCGCACGAGCTGCCGCTCGGGCGACGTCAAGTACCACAAGGGTTTCTCGTCCGATATTTCCACCGGCGGCGGCCCGGTGCACATCTCGCTCGCGTTCAATCCCTCGCACCTCGAGATCGTCAACCCGGTGGTCGAGGGCTCGGTGCGCGCGCGCCAGCGCCGGCGCGACGACAAGACCGGCGACCAGGTGCTGCCGATGCTGATCCACGGCGACGCCGCGTTCGCGGGGCAGGGCGTGGTGATGGAAACCCTGAACCTGTCGCATACCCGCGGCTACGGCACGGGCGGCACGGTGCACCTCGTGGTCAACAACCAGATCGGCTTCACCACCTCGGATCCGCGCGACACGCGCTCGACGCATCTACTGCACCGACGTCGGCGAAGATGGTCGAAGCGCCGATCTTCCACGTCAACGGCGACGACCCCGAGGCGGTCCTGTTCGTGACCCAGCTGGCGCTCGATTTCCGGCAGCAGTTCAAGAAGGACGTGGTGATCGACCTGGTTTGCTTCCGCAAGCTCGGGCCACAACGAGCAGGACGAGCCGTTCGTCACCCAGCCGCTGATGTACAAGAAGATCGCCCAGCACCCGGGCACGCGCAAGCTCTACGCCGACAAGCTGGCGACGCTAGGGGTGATCCAGGCCGACGACGCCGAGGCGATGATCAAGAAGTTCCGCGCCGACCTCGACGCCGGCAAGCACAGCAGCAATCCGGTGATATCGAACTTCAAGAGCAAGTTCGCGGTCGACTGGGCGCCGTACCTGAACACCAAGTGGACCGACGCCGCCGACACCGCACGTGCCGCTGGCCGAGCTGCAGCGCCTGGCCGAGCGCGTCACCAGCGTGCCGGAGGACTTCAAGGTGCATCCGACGGTCGAACGCGTGCTGCAGGCGCGCCGCGCACATGGCGGCCGGGAAGCTGCCGGTCGACTGGGGCATGGCCGAGACGCTCGCCTACGCTTCGCTGGTGGCAAGCGGCTACGCGTGCGGCTGTCGGGGCAGGATCCGCGCGCGGCACTTTCGCGCATCGCCACGCGGTGCTGCACGACCAGAACCGCGAGCGCTGGGATTCGAGGCACCTACGTGCCGCTGCAGAACATCGCCGAAGGACCAGGCGCTCGTTCGTGGTGATCGACTCGGTGCTGTCGGAGGAGGCGGTGCTCGGCTTCGAGTACGGCTATTCCACCGCCGAGCCGACCGCGCTGGTGATCTGGGAGGCGCAGTTCGGCGATTTCGCCAACGGCGCCCAGGTCGTGATCGACCAGTTCATCAGCTCGGGCGAGGCGAAGTGGGGCCGGGTCTGCGGCCTGACCATGTTCCTGCCGCACGGCTACGAGGGCCAGGGGCCGGAGCACTCGTCGGCGCGGCTGGAGCGCTACCTGCAGCTGTGCGCCGAGCACAACATGCAGGTCTGCGTGCCGTCCAACGCGGCGCAGATCTTCCATCTGCTCGGCGCCAGATGCTGCGCCCGTTCCGCAAGCCGCTGATCGTGCATGACGCCCAAGTCGCTGCTGCGCAACAAGGAAGCGGCGGTCGCCGCTCGACCGACCTGGCCAAGGGCGCGTTCCAGACCGTCATCGCCGGAAGTCGACGACGCTCGACCCGAAGGCCGTGACGCGCGTGATCGCGTGCTGCGGCAAGGTCTACTACGACCTTCTGGCCGCGCGGCGCGAGCGGCGCCTGGATCGACGTCGCGATCATCCGCGTCGAGCAGCTCTATCCGTTTCCGCACAAGCCTTTCGCCGCTGAAATGAAAGGCTACCCGAATGCGCACGAGGTCGTCTGGTGCCAGGAAGAGCCGCAAAACCAGGGCGCGTGGTACGAGACGGCGCATTACTTCAGCGAGAACATGCGCGGCGACCAGAAGCTGGACTACGCCGGCCGTCCGCCCTCGGCGTCGCCCGCGGGAGGCTATCTGACCAAGCACAACGCGCGGCAGGCGGCGCTGGTCGAGCATGGCGTTCGGCAAGTTCAAGTAACGATTCAGGCATCAGCCCGGCGCGTTGCGCGCTGGTTTTTCGTCAACTCGGGCGAGGTCTAGCCGGACCCGGGGAAAAATCGAACGGGAGATCGAAGTGATTGTCGAAGTCAAAGTGCCGCAGTTGTCGGAGTCGGTCTCCGAGGCGACGTTGCTCGAGCTGGCACAAGAAGGCAGGCGAGGCGGTCGTCGCGGGACGAGAACCTGATCGACATCGAGACCGACAAGGTCGTGCTGGAGCTGCCGGCGCCGGCCGACGGCGTGCTCGCCAAAGTTCGTCAAGGCCGACGGCGTCGCGGTCGTCTCGGGCGAGGTGATCGCCACGATCGACACCGATGCCAAGCCCGCCGCCGGCGCGGCGCCCAAGCCGGCGGCGGCGCCGGCGCCTGCCGCACCGCCCTGCCGAAGCGCCGCTCGCGGCGCGCGGTGCGCCGGTGATGCCTGCGGCCGCAGAAGCTCGCCGCCGAGCAGGGCATCGATACCAGCAGGATCCAGGGCAGCGGGCGCGACGGCCGCGTCACCAAGGGCGACGTGCTGGAGCACGTCGACAAGCCCGCCTCCTACGCCGGCGCGGCGCCCGCGGTGGACTCTGCCGCAGCGCCCGTAACCGCGCCCAAGAGCGCGCTGCCGCAGCCATCGGCACCGGTCAATGTCGAGCGCCTGCTCGGCAACCGCCCCGAGCAGCGCGTGCCGATGTCGCGCCTGCGCGCGCGCATCGCCGAGCGGCTGGTGCAGTCGCAGTCGACCGCTGCGATCCTGACGACCTTCAACGAGGTCAACATGCGGCCGGTGATGGAGCTGCGCAAGAAATACCAGGAACGCTTCGAGAAGGAGCACGGCGTGCAAGCTGGGCTTCATGTCGCTTCTTCGTCAAGGCCGCGGTCGCCGCACTGAAGAAGTACCCGGTAGTGAATGCCTCGATCGACGGCAACGACATCGTCTATCACGGCTACTTCGACATCGGCATCGCGGTCGGCAGCCCGCGCGGTCTGGTGGTGCCCGATCGTGCGCGACTGCCGACCAGCTGCTCGTTCGCCGCAATCGAGAAGAAGATCGCGGAGTTCGGCAAGCGCGCGCAGGACGGCAAGCTCGGCATCGAGGAGCTCACCGGCGGCACCTTCTCGATCTCGAACGGCGGCGTGTTCGGCTCGATGCTCTCGACTCCGATCATCAACCCGCCGCAGTCAGCCATCCTCGGCGTGCACGCGACCAAGGAGCGCCCGGTGGTCGAGAACGGGCAGGTCGTGGTGCGGCCGATGAACTACCTTGCGCTGTCCTACGACCACCGCATCATCGACGGGCGCGAGGCGGTGCTGTTCCTGGTCGCGATGAAGGACGCGCTGGAGGACCCCGCGCGCCTGGTGCTGGAGGTCTAGCGCATGCAAAGCTTCGACGTCGTCGTCATCGGCGCCGGGCCCGCCGGCTACATCGCCGCGATCCGCGCCGCGCAGCTGGGGCTTTCCACCGCCTGCATCGACAATTGGAAAGAACCGGGCGGCCAGTACGCGCTCGGCGGCACTTGCCTCAACGTCGGCTGCATCCCATCCAAGGCGCTGCTCGAGTCGTCCGAGAACTACGAGCGGGTACTGCACCGGTTCAAGGTGCACGGCATCACCGCCACCGGCGTAAAGCTCGACCTGGCGGCGATGCTCGAGCGCAAGGACCGAATCGTGAAGAAGATGACCGGCGGCATTGCCTGCCTGTTCAAGAAGAACAAGGTGACCTGGCTGCAGGGGCATGGCCGGCTGATGCAGGGCGGCACGAACTGGAAGCTCGAGGTCAAGGGCGAAAAGGGCGCCGAGACGGTCGAGGCCAGGAACGTGATCATCGCCACCGGCTCCAAGCCGCGTCAGCTGCCCGGGTTGCCGGTCGACAACACGCTGGTGTGCGACAACGAAGGGGCGCTCGCCTTCGAGGCGGTGCCCGAGCGGCTTGGCGTGATCGGCGCCGGTGTGATCGGACTCGAGCTGGGGAGCGTCTGGCGACGCCTGGGCTCCAAGGTGACGGATCCTCGAGGCGCTGCCGGAGTTCCTCGGCGCCGCCGACCAGGCCATCGCTCAGGAGGCGTGGAAGATCTTCACTGGTGATCAGGGCCTGGAAATCGAGCTCGGGGTGAAGATAGGCCAGATTACTCAATCAAAGAAAAAACTTACGGTTCAGTATATTACGAATGATAACTCAAGTAAAACATTCGAGTGCGATCGGCTCATCGTGTCGATCGGCCGGGTGCCCAACAGCGACGGCCTAGGGGCCGAAAACGTCGGCTTGAAGATCGATTCGCGCGGCTTCATCGAGGTCGACAAGAACTGCCGCACCGCACTGCCGCGCGTGTTCGCCATTGGCGACGTCGTGCGCGGCCCGATGCTCGCGCACAAGGGCGAGGACGAGGGGGTGATGGTGGCCGAGATCATCGCCGGCCAGCGCGGGCACGTGAACTACGACGCCATACCCTGGGTGATCTACACCGCACCCGAGATCGCCTGGGTCGGCAAGACCGAGCGCCAGCTGAAGGAAGAAGGCGTCGCCTACCGCTCCGGAAAGTTCCCGTTCGCCTACAACGGCCGCGCGCTCGGGCGCGACGAGCCGGAGGGCTTCATCAAGATGCTCGCCGACGCCAAGACCGACCGCATCCTGGGCGTGCACGCGATCGGCGGCCAGGCTTCTGAGCTGATCGCCGAGGCGGTGGTGGCGATGGAGTTCGGCGCCAGCTCGGAGGACATCGGCCGCATCTGCCACGCGCATCCGTCCATGTCCGAGGTGATGCGCGAGGCCGCGCTCGCCGTCGACAAGCGCAGTCTGAACGGCTGACCGGCTTGCGGCTGCGCCGAGCTCCCGCCGCGACCGTCCGCGGCATGCTCTGGATGATGCTCGCCGGCGTGCTGTTCATCGTACTCAACACAATGATGAAGCGGCTTGCGGGTCAGCTCGACCCCTGGCTGGTGGGTCTGCTGCGCTACGCGATCGGCGCGGCGGTCATCGCGGCGGCGGCGCTGCGGCTCGGTCCGCGCACGCTATGGCCTCGTGCGCCGCGGCTGCAGTTCGTGCGCGGATTGTTCCATGCCGGGGGAATGATCCTGTGGTTCGCCGCGCTGCCGATGGTGGGACTGACCGAGCTCACCGCGATCGCATTCAGCGGCCCGATCTTTATCTGCCTCGGCGCGGTGCTGTTCCTCGGCGAGCGCATGACCGGGGCGCGCTGGGCAGCGGTGCTGGTTGGGTTCGGCGGCGTGCTGCTGGTGCTCAAGCCCGGGGCGGGCGCCGGCTTCGCCGGCATCTCGGCCGGGATGCTGTTGATGCTCGCTTCGCAGCCAGTGTTCGCCGGCTCCTACCTGGTGGCCAAGGCGCTTGCCGGGCGCGAGCGCTCGGAGGTGATCGTACTGTGGCAGCACCTGTGGGTGGTCGTGCTGCTCGCGCCGCTCGCGCTGCCGCGCTGGACGCCGCCGGACGCGGCGCAGTGGGCACTGTTCGTCGCCTGCGGCTTCTTCGGCGCCGGCGGCCACTACTGCATGATGCGGGCCTTCCGCGTGGCCGACATCTCGGCGGTGCAGACGGTCAAGTTCCTCGAGCTGGTGTGGGCGGCAATCCTCGGCTTCCTCGTGTTCGGCAGCGTGCCGGCCAGCGCCACCGTCCTCGGCGGCGCCGTGATCCTGGCGAGCACGCTGCTGCTGGCGCGGCACGAATCGCGCGCCGCGCGGCCGCGGGAAGCCGCGACCTGACGGCGCGTGCCGCGTGCACTACCATCACTTCACGCGCGATATCCAGCGCGAGCTCGGCGGGCTCAAGGGAACCGAGTCGGGAGGCGCGCACTGTGTCTCACCAGTGCCCCCACGAGGCATAAGCGTTCGGGGCGTTATCGAGCCATATCCCGACGTTCTGCTGATTCTGCCGATCCATCTGAGCGCCCCACGACCGGCCGAAGTCCTGCATCTGCTGCATGGCCCGCTTCTGGTCCACGTAGGGAACGCTGCCGCCCGCCAGGCCTGCCTGCGGTGCGCCGCCGCCGCGGCGCGAAGTCGGAACACCGTTGCCGCGGCCGCGACGTCCGCCCCGTCCAGCGGCGTCCGCGCTTTGCGAATCCAGATATTCGAGATTCGCCCGCGCCCGCGCGCGGGCGCGCTCGTATTCCTGCTCGCGCTGCTGCCGCTGCATGTCCTGAACGATGGCCGTGGTGGCCGACGCGATGGCGGCGGCGCTCAGTCCGCTGAAGTCGGCCGGCTGGGTGCTCTCCCAGGGCGACTCCAGGTAGCCGACGGTGCCCATGCCCTCGGGCACCGGCAGCGAAACGGCCGCCGCGAGATGGACCGGTATCTCCAGCGCCGTGCCCTGGCGCAAGATACTCATCCGCACCTCCTTGCCGGCGTTGTCGTCCACGCGCGCCATGAAGGCCGCCGTATCCGGCACGTGCTTGCCTGCGACCGCGACGATCACGTCGCCGGCACGGAAGCCGGCGGCGGCCGCCGGCGTGCCGGGAACCACCTGCTCGAGGATCACCATGTTCATTTCCTTGCCGATCCTGTTGAGCAGTTCGTCGGGGAGATTGGACAGGTAGCCGCCGAAGGAGAACTGCTGCGGCTTGACGCGCGCCCAGTAGGTCACCAGGAAGTAGTGCAGGTTGCTGGCCCCGGCCCGCGGCGTCTCCAGCACCACGCGGGTGGCGCCGACCTCGGTGCCCCATTTGATCGAATAGTCCTGCGCCAGGCTGGTGAGCAAAGGGCTCACGAAGTGCGTATAGCCCAGCATCGCGTAGCCCTCGCCGTACAACGCGTGCGACGTCTTCGCCATGTCCTCGACCTGGGAGAACGACGGCGCGCCTTGGTGCGCCTGCAATTGCGGGCTCTCGGCCTTCACGATCTGGTGGTAGCCGGCCCGGAAGTACGTGGTCTGCATCGTCGTGCAGGCCGGCAGGCACGCAACGAAAATGATCAATGCTGCTATCGTACGCGCGGAACGCTTGGGCATCGGGTGACTCCTGAGCGGTCGGGAAATTCGCAACGGGAACGAATGCAAACTCTAGTCGATCGGGCGGCGCGCTACAACGCGACGGGGCGCTGAGGGTGGTCGACGTCGTTTCCGCCTACCGCACGCAGCTCGCGAAGCGCGGCTTCGTTTCCGACCCGGCGCAATGGCGCGCAGTCGAGCGGCTGCAGCGCCTGTACGAGGAATGGTCGGTCCTACAAGGCGCGCCGCAGCACCGCGCTGCGGCGCATGCTGGTACAGGCCGCCGCTGCCCAGAGGGAGTCTACCTATGGGGCGGCGTGGGGCGCGGCAAGAGCTTTCTCATGGACGCATTCTTTCTCTGCGCGCCGCTGGTGAGAAAGCGGCGCGTGCACTTTCCACCACTTCATGCGCGAGATCCACCGCGAGCTGGACGAGATGAAGGGCACCGAGGACCCGATCGCCGCGGTGGCCGAGCGCACCGCACGGCGCAGCCGCCTGATTTGCTTCGACGAGTTCCACGTCGGCGACATCGCCGATGCGATGATCCTTGGGCGTTTCCTCGAGCAGGTGATGGCGCGCGGCGTGGTGCTGTGCATGACCTCGAACTATGCCCCGCACGCGCTGTACCCGAACGGCCTGCAGCGCGAGCGCTTCCTGCCGGCGATCGCGCTGCTGGAGGCGCAGCTGGACGTGCTCGAGGTCGATAGCGGGGTGGATTACCGGCGGCGCAAGATGGAGCGGCTGCGCGCTTACCACGTCGGCCCCGGCGGCGACCAGGCGCTGGAGCAGATCTTCCACGCGCTCAAGGACGTTGAAGAGGAGCGACATCCGCTCGACGTCGAGGGACGCCAGATCCCCTACCGCAAGCGCGCCGGCGGCCTGGTCTGGTTCGACTTCAGGGTGCTGTGCGGCGGGCCGCGCTCGTACGCGGATTACGTGGACCTGGCCAAGCGCTTCCACAGCGTGATCCTGTCCGGCGTGCCGCGCATGTCGGCGCGCAACGCCGATGCCGCGCGCCGCTTCACCTGGCTGCTCGACGTGTTCTACGACGACGGCGTCAAACTGTTCGCGTCGGCCGAGGCGCAACCCGAGGACCTGTTCGTCGAGGGCGCGAACAGCGCCGAGTTCGCGCGCACGGTCAGCCGACTGCACGAGATGCAATCCGCCGAATACCTGCAAGCCGAGCGCACGCGGCGTTAAACTTCGCACTGGAGGAAGGACGATGGAGAAATTCAAGGCATTCAAGATCACCGAGGCGGACAAGAAAGTGCAGGCCGTGTTCGTCGAGTGCACGCTGGATGAGCTGGATCCGGGCGAGGTGGTGGTGCGCGTGGCGTACTCGGACGTGAACTACAAGGACGCCCTCGCGGCGACCGGCAAAGGCCGCATTCTGCTGCGCCCGGCATGCATCGGCGGGATCGACTTCTCCGGCACGGTGGTGTCATCGAGTGACGCGCGTTTCGCCAAGGGCGACGCCGTGCTGGCGACGGGGTTCGACATCGGGGTCAAGCACCACGGTGGTTACGCGGAATACGCGCGCGTGCCGGCGGACTGGCTGGTCAAGGCGCCCAAGGGCCTGACGCTGTGGGAGGCGATGGCATTCGGTACGGCCGGCTTCACCGCCGGCCTGGCAATCGTGCGCATGGAGCAGAATGGTCTTAAGCCAGCCAGCGGACCGATAATCGTCGACGGCGCCACTGGAGGCGTGGGGTCGATCGCGATCGATGCGCTGGCGCGTCTCGGCTATCAGGTCGTGGCGCTCACCGGCAAGGCAGGCGAGGCCGAGTACCTGAAGAGGATCGGCGCGAGCGAGGTGAAGCTGCGCAGCGAGCTCGATTTGGCGAAGATTCGGCCGCTCGACAAGGCGACCTGGGCCGGAGCCGTGGACAACCTCGGCGGCGAGACGCTGGCCTGGATGGCCAGCACGATGAAGATCGGCGGCTGCATTGCCTCGATCGGGCTCGCGGCGAGCACCGCGTTCAACAGCACCGTGCTGCCGTTCATCCTGCGCGGGGTGAGCCTGCTCGGCGTCGACTCGGTGAACTGCCCGATGCCATTGCGGCAGGAGGTCTGGCGCCGCCTGGCGGGCGACATGCGCCCGGCCCACCTGAAGGAGATCACGCGCACGATCCCGTTCGCCGAGCTGCCGTCCGTGTTCGACAAGTTTATCGGCGCGCAAATCCGGGGCAGGGTGGTGGTCGACCTGAGCGCCTAGTATCCGGGGGAGAGGAGGAGGCTGCCATGGGGAACTACCGCGAATTCCATCGCCGCTCGATCGAGCAGCGCGATGCGTTCTGGTCCGAGCAGGCGAAGCTGGTCGACTGGCACAAGCCGTTCCGAGACGTGCTCGACTACTCGCGGCCGCCTTTCGCCAAATGGTTCGTCGGCGGCGAGACCAACCTGTGCCACAACGCGATCGACCGCCACCTCGCGGCGCGCGCGGAGCAGAAGGCGCTGGTGTACATCTCGACCGAAGTCGACCAGGAGCGCAGCTACACCTTCCGCGAGCTGCACCAGGAGGTGCAACGCGTCGCGGCGATGATGCAATCGCTGGGGGTCAAGAAGGGCGACCGGGTGCTCATCTACATGCCGATGATCCCCGAGGCCTGCTTCGCGATGCTCGCCTGCGCGCGCATCGGGGCGATCCACTCGGTCGTGTTCGGCGGCTTCGCCGCCGCGAGCCTGGCGGCGCGCATCGACGACGCCCGGCCGAGCCTGATGATCACCGCCGACGGCGGTAGCCGCATGGGCAAGGCGGTGCTGTACAAGTCGCTGGTCGACGAGTCGCTCAGGCTGGCCAAGAAGCCTCCCGCCAAGGTACTCATCTACCGCCGTGGCCTCGACCCGAACATGCCCGTCGTCGCGGGGCGCGACGTCGAATGGAAGGAGCTCGCGGAGCGCCACGCAGGGGCGCGGGTGCCCTGCGTCTGGCTGGAGTCGAGCGAGCCTTCGTACATCCTCTACACCTCGGGCACGACCGGACAGCCGAAGGGCGTGCAGCGCGACGTCGGCGGCTACGCGGTGGCGCTCGCATCCTCGATGAAGCATGATCTACTGCGGCGAGGCGGGCGAGACGATGTTCACCACGTCGGACATCGGCTGGGTGGTGGGGCATTCGTACATCATCTACGGTCCGCTGATCGCGGGCATGACGACGATCATGTACGAGGGCGTGCCGATCCGGCCGGATGCCGGCATCTGGTGGAAGATCGTCCAGGAGCACAAGGCGACGGTGATGTTCTCGGCACCGACCGCGATCCGGGTGCTGAAGAAGCAGGACCCGGCGTTGCTGAAGAAGTACGACGTTTCGTCGCTTCGGTACCTGTTCCTGGCCGGCGAGCCGCTGGACGAGCCGACCCACGTCTGGATCACGGAGGCGCTGGGAATGCCGGTCGTCGACCACTACTGGCAGACCGAGACCGGCTGGCCGATCCTGTCCGCGGTGCCGGGGGTGGAAGAGACGCCGATCAAGTTCGGCAGCCCGTCGTTCCCGGTCTACGGCTACGATCTGCGGCTGCTGCGCGAATCCGATGCCAGCGACGCGGCGCCGAACGAGAAGGCGGTGGTGGCGATCGCGCCGCCGCTGCCGCCGGGCTGCATGACCACGGTCTGGGGCGACGACGAGCGCTACGTGAAGACCTACTACTCGACCTTCAGCAAGAAGCAGGTCTACTCGACTTTCGACTGGGGAATCCGGGACGAGGACGGTTACTACTTCATCCTCGGGCGCACCGACGATGTGATCAACGTCGCGGGCCACCGTCTGGGCACGCGCGAGATCGAGGAGGCGGTGAGCATGCACCCGGCGATCGCCGAATGCGCGGTGGTCGGGGTTGCGGATCCGCTCAAGGGCCAGATGCCCCTCGCCTTTGCGGTGGCGAAAGCCGCGGTGGAGGACAGGAAGAAGCTCGAAAAGGAAGTCATGGACACCGTCGACCGGCACCTGGGCGCGATCGCGCGGCCGCGCGCAGTGCACTTCGTGACCCTGCTGCCGAAGACGCGCTCGGGCAAGACGCTGCGGCGCTCGATCCAGGCGCTGGCGGAAGGGCGCGACCCGGGCGACCTCACCACCATCGAGGATCCCGGTGCACTGGAACAGATTCGCAACGCACTCAAGGAAAGCGCAACGAAATGAGAACTCGACCCGAACTGACTCTCGACGACTGCCGCAAGATGAGCGCCGCGGCGGAGGCCGAGGCCCGGCGCAACAACTGGAACGTTGTTATCGCGATCCTGGACGACGGCGGGCATCTGCTGCACCTGGTGCGCATGGACGGCGCGACGCCGGCCAATTCCGCGATCGCGGTGGAGAAGGCGCGCACCGCGGCGACGACGCGCCGCTCCAGCAAGTCGTGGGAGGAAAGGGTCGCCGGAGGCCGCATGTCGATGCTCAAGATGCCCGTGCTGCCGGTGCAGGGCGGGCTGCCGATCATGGTGCAGGGCACCTGCGTCGGAGGCATCGGCGCCTCCGGCGTGGCGTCGCACGAGGACGAGCAGATCGTGCAGGCAGGCATCGACGCGTTGCTCAAAGGCTAGGACATGGCCGACGCGAAGGCCACCTCGAAGGTGTTCGTCGACAACGAGCGCACGCGCGTGGCGGAATGGCATTTCGCACCGGGCGCGTCGACGGGCTGGCACCGCCACGAACACGACTACGTGGTGGTGCCGATGCTGGACGGGCGCCTGAAGCTGGTCGAGGCCGGAGGCGAGCGCTTCTCGGAGCTGAGGAAGGGCGTGCCCTATTTCCGGAACGCCGGCGTCGAGCACGACGTGGTAAACGCCAACGACTACGAGTACGTGTTCGTCGAAATCGAATTCAAGCAGGCGGCAGGGAAATAACCCCCGCGACGGCGAGCGCGTCGATCTGCGCCTCGCCGTAGCCGATACCGCGCAGCGCGTCGCGTGCGCCTTCGCCGACCGGCGGCGGATCCAGGCGCTTGGGCAGGTGCTCGCCGCTGAAGGCGATCGGCAGGCCGGGAACGTGGATCGTGCGGCCCGAAGGCAGCCGCGTCGCGTGCAGCGCGCCGGAGGCGGTGAGGTGCGGATCGGCGAGCAGATCCCAGGGCTTGGCGATCGGTGCGAAGGGCAGGCCGATGCGCTCGAGCTTGGCTTCCAGCTCGGCCTTCGAAAACCGCTTCATCGCCTCGCTCAGGTGCGGGATCAGCCAGGCGCGCTCGCGCACCCGCGCGCCGTTGGTCTTCAGGCGCGCGTCGGCCGCCAGATCGGTCTCGCCGAACTCGCGGCAGAAGATTTCCCATTGCGTGTCGGTGACCACGCCGACGAACAGGCGGTCGCCGTCGCCGGTCTCGAAGATGTCGTACACGCCCCATGCCGGCCGCTTGACCGACATCGGCGGCGGCGCTTCGCCGGTGATCTCGTATTGCGCCATGTGCTGCGCCACGAGGTAGGCGGTGCTCTCGAACAGCGCGCTGGTCACGTGCGTGCCGCGTCCCGTCGATTCGCGCTCGCGCAGCGCGGCGAGCACCGCGACCGCGCCGAAGGTGCCGCCGAGAATGTCGACTACCGACGAACCGGCGCGTAGCGGGCGCTCGGGCAGCCCGGTCATGTAGGCCAGGCCGCCCATCATCTGCACCACCTCGTCGAGCGCGGGGCGGTGCTGGTAGGGGCCGTCGAGGAAGCCCTTGAGCGAGCAGTACACCAGGCGCGGGTTGCGCACCGCGAGCGCCTCGTAGCCGAAGCCGAGCTTGTCGAGCGCGCCGGGACGGAAGTTCTCGGTCAGCACGTCGCTCGCGTCCAGCAGGCGCAGCACCAGGTCGCGGCCCTCCGCGCGCTTGAGGTCCACCGCAAGGCTCTTCTTGTTGCGGTTGAACACCGGAAAGAAGCCGGCCCCGGCGGCCTCCAGGCGGCGCGTGTTGTCGCCCTCCAGCGGTTCGACCTTGATCACCTCGGCGCCAAGATCGGCCAGCACCAGCCCGCAGCTTGGCCCCATCACCATGTGCGCGAACTCCACTACGCGCACGCCCTCGAGCGGAAGCCGGTTCATGCCGCGCGCTTGAAGCCCTTCGGCAGTCCTGCCTGCGGGGTGTGGCCATAGACCGGCTCCTCGGGCAGGCCGTTCACCAGCGCTTCGCGCGCCGCGAGCAGACGGTCGAAATCGATCCCGGTGGCGAGACCCATGCTCTCGAACATGAACACCAGGTCCTCGGTCACGACGTTGCCGCTCGCTCCGGGCGCGAAGGGGCAGCCGCCCAGGCCGCCCAGCGAGCTGTCGAAGGCGCGCACGCCTTCCTCATAGGCGGCGAGCGCGTTGGCCAGGCCCAGTCCGCGCGTGTTGTGGAAGTGCGCGCCCTCGAGCTTGTCGCCGATCTCTTTCTTGACGCGGCCGAAGATGCGCCGCACCTGCGCCGGATTGGCGTACCCGACAGTGTCGGCGAGCGCCACGCAGTCGCAGAACTCGGCCAGCGCGGCGGCAATGCGCAGCACGTCGTCCTCCGGAACCTCGCCCTGCATGGTGCAGCCGAACGCGGTCGACACCGCGCCCTCGATCTGCGGGCCGCCGGCGCCGCGCAGATCGCGGCACTTGCGTACTTCCTGCACCATCTGCTCCGGCGTCATGCGCACGTTGGCGAGGCTGTGCGCGCGGCTGGCCGAGACCGGAAAAGTGATTTTGTGCGCGCCAGCCTGCATGGCTCGCTCGAAGCCCTTCAGGTTCGGCGCCAGAGCAACCACTCGAAGCCCGGGAATGGTGACTGCGTGCGCCACGATCTCGCCGGTGTCGGCCATGGCCGGGATCAGCTTCGGCGGCACGAACGAGCCGACCTCGATTTCCTCCAATCCGGCTGCCGCGAGCGCGCTGATCCAGCGTTTCTTGGCCTCGGTCGGCATCATGTGATGGGCATTCTGCAGCCCGTCGCGCGGGCCGACCTCGCAGATATGAATGTCGCGCATGAGGGTCTCCCTTCAGGAGGGGATTCTAGCGCCCGCGCCGCGCCTCGATGGCGTCGAGGGCGAAACCGCAGGCTGCGCCGCAGGCGGCGAAGGCGAGCATCGCCGAAAGCGACGCGCCCCAGCCGCCGAAGCGCGTTGCCATCCAGGCCAGCAGGACCGGGGCAATGAACTGGCTCGCTTGTGACGACTGCATCACCAGGCCGTTGCCGGTGCCAACGTGCAGCGGGCTGCGGGCGTGCACCGGCACGCCCGAGAACACCGCCGCCGGGATCACGCCCGCGCAGGCGGAGAAGGTCAGCACCAGCAGGAAGCGCGGCGTGTTCGGCAGCACGTCGAGCAGCATGCCGATCGCGCATAGCGCCATGATCGCGAATGCCGCGATGGTCATCCTGCCGCGCCGCACGCCGCGCGCGAGCAGCCAGCCCCCGGCCAGGTTGCCGGGCACGTTGATCAGTACCATCAGCGCGGTGAGCAGCGCGGCGGTGGCGGTCGAGGCGCCGCGCTCATCGACGACGAAAGTCGGCAGCCAGACCATGACCGAGGTCCACTGCGCGACGTAAAAGGCAAACATCAGCGCCAGGACTAGGCTGCCACGCTGCGCGAGCGACTCAAGCGCCAGGCGCAGCGATCCGACGCTGCCGGCGCCGGGAGCCACCGCGTAGCGCGCGACCAGTCCGAAGGCGCCCGCGGCAATCAGCGCCAGCGCGACCCACAGGCCGCGCCAGCCTGTTGCGGCGATGACCCAGGGCGCCGCGAGCAGTGCCAGGCTGCCGCCGGCGGGCATGTAGGCGCTCCACAGTGACAGCGCCTTTGCGCGCGCGCGCGGCTCGCGCGCCGCGGCGGTCATCAGCGCTGCGCCGGCGACGGTGAACAGGATGAAGCCGGCACCCTCGAGGAAGCGTGCGAACAGCAGCGCGGCGAAGCTCCCCGCGGCGGCGCCGAGGAAGCCGCCCCCGGACAGGATCGCAAGCCCACCGAGCGCGAGCCGCTTGGGGCCGAAGCGGTCGGCGAGTACGCCGGCCAGCACTCCCGCGAGCCCGCCAACGGAGTTGAACATGGTCGCGACGAATCCCGACTGAACCAGCGTCAGACCGAGCTCGGCGCGCAGCAGCGGAAGCGCGGGCGGAACCTTGCCGATGTAGGCGCCGGCGACCAGTCCGCCGGCAAACACCGCCCAGACGGCCGGCCAGCGGGCAGCGGGACGGTCGTCCAAGGCGCCGCGCTCAGGCCGCCGTGACGGGCAGCTTGAACTCGCGGATCCGCTTCTCCCACTCGGCCGGTCCACTCTGGTGCACCGAGCTGCCGCTCGAGTCCACCGCGACCGTGACCGGCATGTCGCGCACCTCGAACTCGTAGATCGCTTCCATGCCGAGATCCTGGAAGGCGAGCACGCGCGACTTGCGGATCGCCTTGGCGACCAGGTAGGCGGCGCCGCCGACGGCCATCAGATAGGCAGCCTTATGCTTGCGGATCGATTCGATCGCCACCGGCCCGCGCTCGGCCTTGCCGACCATCGCTGCCAGCCCGGTCTGGGCGAGCATCGTCTCGGTGAACTTGTCCATCCGCGTCGAGGTGGTGGGGCCGGCGGGGCCGACGACTTCGTCGCGCACCGGGTCGACCGGGCCGACGTAGTAGATCACGCGGTTGGTGAAGTCGACCGGCAGTTTTTCGCCCTTGGAGAGCATGTCCTGGATGCGCTTGTGCGCGGCGTCGCGCCCGGTGAGCAGCTTGCCCGAGAGCAGCAGGCGCTCGCCCGGCTTCCAGGCCGCGACTTCGGCGCGCGTGAGCGCGTCGAGGTCTACTTTCTTCGCGTTCGCGTCCGGTCGCCAGGTCACGTCCGGCCAGTCCGACAGCTTGGGCTGCTCGAATTCCGCCGGACCGGAGCCATCGAGAACGAAGTGCGCGTGGCGCGTTGCAGCGCAGTTGGGGATCAGAGCCACCGGCTGGTTGGCCGCATGCGTCGGGTAGGTGAGGATCTTGACGTCGAGCACGGTCGACAGTCCGCCCAACCCTTGGGCGCCGATGCCGAGGGCGTTCACCTTGTCGTAAAGCTCGACGCGCAGCGCTTCAACCTTGTCCTTCGGGCCGCGCGCCTTGAGCTCGGCCATGTCGATCGGCGCCATGAGCGACTCCTTGGCCATCAGCATCGCTTTCTCCGCGGTGCCGCCGATGCCGATGCCGAGCATCCCGGGAGGGCACCAGCCCGCGCCCATGGTCGGCACGGTCTTTAACACCCAGTCGACGATCGAGTCGGATGGGTTGAGCATGACGAACTTCGACTTCGCCTCTGATCCGCCGCCCTTGGCGGCGACGTCGACCTCGACCTTGTCGCCGGGGACGACCTGCATGTGGATCACCGCCGGCGTGTTGTCGCGCGTATTGCGTCGGCCGAAGGCCGGGTCCTCGAGCACCGACGCGCGCAGCTTGTTGTCCGGGTTGAGGTAGGCGCGCCGCACGCCCTCGTTGATCATGTCCGCAACGCCGATCTCCGCTTCCCAGCGTACGTCCATGCCGATGCGCACGAATGCGTTCACGATCCCCGTGTCCTGGCAGATCGGGCGATGGCCCTCGGCGCACATGCGCGAATTGGTGAGAATCTGGGCGATCGCGTCCTTGGCTGCGGGCGACTGCTCGCGCTCGTAGGCGCGCGCCAGGGCACGGATGTAGTCGGCGGGGTGGTAGTAGGAGATGAATTGCAGCGCGTCGGCGACGCTTTGGATCAGGTCTTCCTGGCGGATCGTGGCCATGGCTTGCGGCAAGATTGCATTGAGGGAACGTAAGGCGAACAAATGTAGCATAGCGCCGCGACGCGCCGGCGGCCTTTACATCGCATTGATTTGGTGCTTCTATTTCTCCTCAAGAAGACGCCATAAACCAAGGAGCGAAGCGATGTCCAACATCGAGACGGTATTGCAGGAGACGCGGGTCTTTCCCCCCGCCCCGGAGTTCGTCAAGCAGGCGAACGTGTCGGGCATGCAGGTCTACCGCGCGATGTGCGCCGAGGCGGAGAAGGACTTCGAGGGCTTCTGGAGCAGGCTGGCGAAGGAACACCTGCTGTGGCGCAAGCCGTTCACCAAGACGCTGGACCAATCCAACGCGCCCTTCTTCAAGTGGTTCTACGACGGCGAGCTGAACGCGTCCTACAACTGCCTCGACCGGCACCTCAAGTCGCAGCCGGACAAGGTTGCGATCATCTTCGAGGCCGACGACGGGAAGGTGACCAAGATCACCTACCAGGCGCTCTATCATGAGGTCTGCCGTTTCGCCAACGCCCTCAAGAGCCACGGCGTCAAGACCGGCGACCGGGTGCTGATCTACATGCCGATGTCGATCGAGGTCGTGGTCGCGATGCAGGCCTGCGCTCGTATCGGCGCCACTCACTCGGTCGTGTTCGGCGGCTTCTCGGCCAAGAGCCTTCAGGAGCGCATCATCGACGCGGGCGCCACCGAGGTAATCACCGCGGACGGGCAGTTCCGCGGCGGCAAGGAGATTCCGCTCAAGCCCGTGGTCGACGAGGCCCTCGGCATGGGTGGCTGCGAGGGTGTGAGGAACGTCATCGTCTACAAGCGCTCGGGCAGCAAGGTACCGATGCAGGCGCCACGCGACAAATGGTGGGACGACGTGGTGAAGGGCCAGGCGGACAGCTGCGAGCCGACCTGGGTCAACGCCGAGCATCCGCTGTTCATCCTCTATACGTCCGGCTCCACCGGAAAGCCGAAAGGCATCCAGCACTCGACCGGCGGCTACCTGCTGTGGTGCATCCTCACCATGAAGTGGGTGTTCGACCACAAACCGAGCGACGTCTTCTGGTGCACCGCCGACGTCGGCTGGGTGACGGGCCACAGCTACATCACCTACGGGCCGCTCGCGGTCGGCGCCACCGAGGTGATGTTCGAGGGCGTGCCGACCTATCCCGACGCGGGACGGTTCTGGAAGCTGATCCAGGACCACAAGGTGAACGTCTTCTATACGGCGCCGACGGCGATTCGCTCTCTGATCAAGGCCGGCGGCGATCTGCCCAAGAAATACGACCTGTCGTCGCTGCGCATCCTCGGCACGGTGGGCGAGCCGATCAATCCCGAGGCCTGGATGTGGTACCACGAGACCGTCGGCCGCGGCCGCTGCCCGATCGTCGACACCTGGTGGCAAACCGAGACCGGAGGGCACATGATTTCGCCGCTGCCCGGGGCGACGCCGACCAAGCCCGGGTCCGCGACCCTGCCACTGCCGGGGATCTTTGCCGACATCGTTGACGAGACCGGTCATCCGGTAGGCCGCGGCAAGGGAGGGATCCTGGTGATCACAGCGCCCCTGGCCCTCGATGGTGCGCACGATCTGGGGCGATCCAGAGCGCTACAAGAAGACCTACTTCCCCGACGAATTTAAAGGCAAGCTCTATCTCGCCGGCGACGGCGCGAGTACCGACGACGAGGGTTACTTCAGGATCGTCGGCCGAATCGACGACGTGCTTAACGTGTCGGGCCACCGTTTGGGCACGATGGAGATCGAGTCGGCGCTGGTGGCCAACTCGAAGCTGGTCGCCGAGGCCGCGGTAGTGGGGCGCCCGGACGAGTTGACCGGCGAGGCCATCGTGGCCTTCGTGGTGACCAAGGGTCCGCGGCCGAGCGGGGAGGAGGCGAAGAAGGTCGCGCAGGAGTTGCGTAACTGGGTGGCGAAGGAAATCGGACCGATCGCGCGCCCGAAAGAGATTCGCTTCGGCGACAACCTGCCGAAGACGCGCTCCGGGAAAATCATGCGACGCCTACTGCGCTCGCTTGCCAAGGGCGAGGAAATCACGCAGGACGTCTCGACGCTCGAGAATCCCGCGATCCTGGATCAGCTCAAGCAGGCCACCTGAGCGAATGCACTAGCGCTGGGACGCATCGGACGCCAATAAGGAATCTGGTTGAACGGGGGGCGTCGTCCGGGACCAGGCCCCGGACGGTTCAGGCACCAATCGCTATGAATCGGGCCGGGCCGCTGCCGTCGGTAGGTATCGCGCGCGGCTCTGCTAAAATTCGCGGCGTCCGAAGAACGGAGAGATGGCCGAGCGGTCGAAGGCGCACGCCTGGAAAGTGTGTATGCGTGATGAGCGCATCGAGGGTTCGAATCCCTCTCTCTCCGCCACGAATGAAGACGCTTTGCGCGTGGCAGGCTTGCGCAAGGCGTTTCGGGCATAATGGTCGTGTAGAAGGCAATGGGCTACGGCGGGCCTCCCCGCATTGCGGCCCGGTGAATCTGGTCAGGTCCGGAAGGAAGCAGCCACAGCTGGTTACTGCAAGTGCCGGGGTTCAGGCTCGCCACCAATCGTCCCTGCCCGGGCTAAGTGCCCGGGCAGGGTCGCCTGATAAAATCATTCCATGAGCTATCAAGTTCTTGCCCGTAAGTGGCGGCCCCGCGATTTCGGGAGCCTGGTCGGGCAGGAGCACGTGGTGCGGGCTTTACGCCACGCGCTGGAGCACAAGCGCCTGCACCACGCATACTTGTTCACCGGCACACGCGGCGTCGGCAAGACCACGTTGGCACGAATCCTCGCCAAATGTCTCAACTGCGAGACCGGCATCACGCCCGAGCCCTGCGGCAAGTGCAGCGCATGCATGGAGATCGACGCAGGACGCTTCGTCGACCTGCTCGAAGTGGACGCCGCAACCAACACCCGTGTGGACGAGATGCGCCAGTTGCTCGACACCGCGCAATACGCCCCGACTCGCGGGCGCTACAAGGTGTATGTGATCGACGAAGTGCACATGCTTTCGAATTCAGCCTTCAACGCGATGCTGAAGACCCTGGAGGAGCCGCCGGAACACTTGAAATTCATCCTGGCGACGACGGATCCACAGAAGATCCCCGTAACCGTGCTGAGCCGTTGCCTGCAGTTCAATCTCAAGCAGATGCCGCGCACCGCCATTGCCGCTCATTTGGAGCAGCTGCTGGAGGCAGAGGGCATCGCGTTCGAGGCGTCCGCGCTGCCACTGATCGGACGCGCGGCGGCAGGCAGCATGCGCGACGCTCTTTCCCTGCTGGATCAGGCGATCGCACATGGCGCAGGTAAGGTGACGACCACGGACGTGCGGGAAATGCTCGGCGCCATCGATGAAACCTACCTGTTAGGTCTGCTGGAGGCGATTGCCCGGAATGAGGCGGCGGACGCAATAACGATTGCAGGCGACATGCAGGCGCGCAGTCTGTCCTTCGATACTGCGCTGGCCGATCTCGCGGGTGTGCTGTTGCGAGTCGCCCTTGCGCAGAGCGTACCTGGCGCCCTCGACGAGGACCTGCCGGAGCGCGACCGGATTCAGGCATTGGCTGTGCAGCTCGACCCCGAGATCGTACAGCTGCAGTACGAAATCGCGCTGCAAGGAAGGGGGGATCTTTCCCTGGCACCCGACGAGCATGCCGGCTTCGTGATGACGCTGCTGCGCATGCTCGCGTTTCGACCGGAGGGCTCGGCGATTGCCAACGGCGCGAGCGAGGGCGCGGTGTCCCTCACGGACGCCAAACCCAAGGCAGGAGCCGCTGTCAATGGCCCTGGGCGAGCGTCGACCGGGGAAGCTTTCTGGCCGGAGTTGGTGCGAAAGCTTCAAGTGACCGGCGCGGCGCGCGAACTGGCGCGAAACGCCGAGCTGGCACGACAAGATGGCGCGGCGTTCGAGCTCGTGGTGCCGAAATCGAAAGCTTATCTCGCTGAGAAGTCATACCAGGACAAGCTCAGAGCGGCGCTCGAGCAGCACTTTGGCGGGCGCGCGACGGTGAAGGTCACGGTCGGCGAGGTCAAGGGCCTGTCGGCTGCGGCCATCGAAGCCGGCGAACGCGAAGTCAGGCAGGCGGAGGCGACTCGCGCCGTCCAAGGCGACCCGTTTGTCCAGGATCTGGTCAAGCTGTGCGATGCCAAGGTCGTAGATTCGTCGATCAGGGTGACGCCAAAGAACTAGGGAACGCGGCCCCCGGCGTGCCGCAGGAGAGCGCAATGCGAGGAAACATCGGCCAGCTCATGAAGCAGGCGCAAATGATGCAGGAGAACATGCGCCGCATGCAGGAGCAGCTTGCGAGCGTGGAGGTGGAAGGTCAGTCCGGCGCCGGGATGGTGAAAGTGGTGATGACGTGCAAGCACGATGTGAAGCGTGTCTCGATCGACCCGTCCCTGGTGGGCGATGACAAGGAAATGCTTGAGGACCTGGTGGCCGCCGCGTTCAATGACGCGGCGCGCAGAGTGGACGAGACGGTGGCCGAAAAGATGAGCGGCATGACCGCTGGCCTCGGCCTACCTCCCGGATTCAAGCTTCCGTTCTAGACTGACTTCCGGTGGCAAAGGAACCGATACCAACTGCGAAGGGGGTCGAGCGGTTGGTGGAAGCGCTGCGCGTACTGCCGGGTGTCGGCCCGCGTTCGGCTCAGCGCATGGCCTACTACCTGCTTCAGCACGATCGCGCCGGCACGGATCTCCTGGCGCATGCGCTGACAGCCGCGCTTACGAGCGTTCGACATTGCGCGCGATGCAACAATTTCACCGAAGACGAGATCTGCGGCCTTTGTCGTTCGTCGCGGCGCGATCCGTCGTTGCTTTGCGTGGTTGAGACGCCGGCAGACCTTGCGATGGTCGAGCAGACGCTCAGCTACTCCGGCATGTATTTCGTGCTGATGGGACGCCTCTCGCCTCTCGACGGCGTCGGGGCGCGCGATATCGGACTGGATCGGCTCCTTGCGCGCGCCAGCGACGGCGAAGTTCAGGAGGTGATTCTGGCGACAAACTTCACCAACGAGGGTGAGGCGACCGCACACTACATTGCCGAGATGCTGAGGGCGCGCAATATCAAGGCCAGCCGCATTGCGCGCGGCGTTCCCCTGGGAGGTGAGCTCGAGTACGTGGATGTCGGAACGATCTCTCAGGCTATTCTCGATCGTCGAGGACTGTGAGGGAAACTGCGCATTCGACCGGCTTGAATGTGGCGGCGGGCGCGTGTGAGAATCGAAGCTCAGGCAATAGCTAACATAATCGATCGTCCTAGGAGGAGGGAATACATGAAAGCCGTCGTCCGGTTACTAGTCGCTGCGTTGTCGCTCGCGGGAACCGCGCTATGTGCTCACGCGCAGAACAAGCTGGAAAAACCCGACGTGCACATAGCAGTCGGGGGCAAGGCCGCGTTCTATTACCTGCCGCTCACCATCGCGGAGCAGCTCGGCTATTTCAGGGACGAGGGGCTGAACCTCAAGATCAGCGATTTCAAGGGTGGTTCGGCCGCGCTCAGGGCCGTGGTCGGTGGTAGCGCCGATGTCGTGTCGGGGGCCTACGAGCACACGATCAACCTGCAGAGCAAGAAGCAATACTTCCAGGCCTTCGCGCTGGAGGGGCGGTTGCCGCAGATCGTGCTGGGCGTTGCGACCGCGAAGGCGGCTAGCTTTCACTCCTTCAAGGATCTGAAAGGGATGAAGATCGGGGTTACCGCCCCGGGCTCGAGCACCAATAATCTGGTCAAGCAATTGCTGAGCAAGGCCGGCCTGGATCCCAACAACGACGTCGCGATCGTCGGGGTCGGAACCGGCGCGACAGCTGTTGCGGCAATCAAGAGCGGAGAAATCGACGCGCTTTCGAACGTCGACCCGGTGATGACCAAGCTGGAACGCGAAGGGGCGATCAAGGTGGTCGCCGATACGCGCACGCTGAAGGGTACCGAGGAGATCTGGGGCGCGCCGCTGCCGGCGGGATGCCTCTATGCGCCGATCGAGTTCGTACGGAACAATCCGCATACTGTGCAGGCGCTGACCAATGCCATCGTTCGGGCCGACAAGTGGATCGCGAAGGCCAGCGCGGCGGACGTGGCCAAGGTCGTGCCGGAAGCGTACTTGCTGGGCGATCGAGAGTTGTACATGTCGACCTTCAACAACGTGAAGGAGGCGATTTCGCCTGACGGGGTCATCTCGCCGGGCGGCGCCAAGGCAACACTGGCGGCATTGCGGAATTTCGTTCCCTCGGTCAAGGCGGCTCAAATCGACCTGTCGAAGACGTATACCAATCGGTTCGCGAAGAAGGCGAACGCGAAGTACAAGTGACACCGGCCCTCGCGCTCGAGCGCATTACCTGCATTTTTGCCGCGCGCGAGGACCGAAGCGGGCGCTACACGGCGGTAAAGGACACGACGCTTGTTGTTGCGCCCGGCGAATTCGTTTCGGTCGTCGGTCCGACCGGGTGCGGCAAGTCGACCCTGCTGAACGTGGCGGCAGGGCTGCTGGAACCGTTCGCCGGCACCGTGACGGTCAATGGCGAGCGGCTTGCCGGCATCAACCGTCACGCCGGCTACCTTTTCCAGGCCGATGCGCTGATGCCCTGGCGGAGCGCATTGGATAACGTCGTCGCCGGACTCGAGTTTCGCGGATTGCCGCGTCCGCAGGCGCTGGCCAAGGGAAATGAATGGCTCAAGCGCGTCGGTCTGTCGGGATTCGGCGACCGCTATCCGCATCAGCTGTCGGGTGGCATGCGCAAGCGGGTGGCGCTCGCGCAAACGCTCATCCTGGGACCTCAGATCCTTCTGATGGACGAGCCGTTTTCCGCTCTCGACATCCAGACGCGGCAGCTGATGGAGAACGAACTGCTAGAGCTGTGGTCCGCTGACAGGAAATCGGTGGTCTTCATTACGCACGATCTGGAGGAGGCGATCGCACTATCCGATCGCGTGATCGTGCTTTCGGCGGGGCCCGAGACCCATCCGATCGGCGAGTTCGCGATCGATCTGCCGCGCCCCCGGGACGTGTCCGAGATCCGGCTGACGCCGCATTTCATCGAACTGCACGGCGAGATATGGCACCGCATGAAGAGTGAAGTGCTGAAGGGTTATGCGCAGCAGCAAAAGTGAAGTAGGGAGGAGAGCGGCTACAAAGCTCAGCGCTCGCAGGTTGAGGACGTACCAGCTGTTGCTTGCGGTGGCGCTTGTCGTGTTATGGCACGTCGCGACCAGTCCGACGCTGCTGCCGCCGATCTACTTTGACGACCCGAACAAGGCTGCCTTCTTCTTCGGCGAGCCGCTGAAGGCAGCGGAGCGGATCTGGCAATGGTTCATTTCGGGAACCATATACCGGCATTTGTGGGTGACGCTGATAGAGACCTTGCTGGCGTTCGCGATCGGAACCGTGTCCGGGGTGTTGGTCGGAATCTGGCTGGCACTGGCACCGACCGCGTCGGCGATCTTCGACCCCTACATCAAGGCGGCCAATGCGATGCCTCGGGTCATTCTGGCGCCAGTATTCTTTGTATGGTTCGGGCTTGGAATCGCGTCCAAGGTTGCGCTCGGCGTGACGCTGGTGTTCTTCATCGTTTTCTTCAACGTCTACCAGGGCGTGCGCGAGGTCAGCCCGGTCGTGTTGTCCAGCGCCCGGATGCTCGGCGCGTCGCCGCGTCAACTGCTTCGGTTCGTCTACCTTCCATCGGCGATGAGCTGGGTATTCGCCAGCCTGCACAATTCAGTCGGTCTCGCCTTCGTCGGCGCGGTGGTCGGTGAGTATCTTGGCTCGTCGGAGGGGGTGGGCTACCTCATTCAGCAGGCCGAGGGAGTGTTCGACATCAATACGGTCGTGGCGGGGATCGTCGTCCTGACCGCGTTCGCGCTAGCGCTGGACGGCATCGTTTCCCTGGTCGAGCGGCGCCTGATGGTGTGGCAGCCGCGAAGCGGGGACAGCGAGCGTCTCTAGTGGGGCTACCAGGCGGGCGATTATTCGCGAAGTTTGTTGACACGGATTCTGCGGGGTCGCTATAATCTACGTCTCACTCGGGCGCGGGGTGGAGCAGTCTGGCAGCTCGTCGGGCTCATAACCCGAAGGTCAGAGGTTCAAATCCTCTCCCCGCAACCAGCTTTTC